>JACKOH010000001.1:515000-2206352 GCA_024234395.1 Pseudomonadales bacterium | reverse complement strand
TGTGACCTTACTTTTTTCTTGAGCTGATCTTTTGTTCTTGCCGGCTTGCCGCTATGGACGCCGGCTTTCACATCACAGTTTAAATATTCGTCCGGATTTAACTCGGGCGAGTAGGATGGCAGATAGAACACGGCAATCTCATCTCCATGTTTCGCTAACCAGGCTTTGAATACCTTTGCATGATGCACTCGGAGATTATCCAGTATCAAATACACTTTCCGACCCGAAGCTTTGATCAACCGCTTGCAGAAATCGATGAGAATGTCTGTGTTCATTGAACCATCAAACACACGAAATCTGACTTTGCCCTGGTTCGTGACTGCAGAAACCATATTGGTCGATGAGCGATTCGCATTCAGCCGAACCACGGGCGTTTTGCCTTTCGGGGCATAACCTCTTTCATGCTGGCTATCATTTCGCATGCCGGTCTCGTCACCCCAGTAAATCTCGGCATTTTCGTGTTTCGCCATGGCCTTGATATCCGGATAATCTTCTTTCAGCCACCGTTGTACCGCTTTCGGGTTTTGTTCGTAAGCTTTTTTCACCGGCTTCTGCGGTGTCATGCCCCAGCGCTTCAGATAATCGCCTACAGTGCGAATCGGAAGATCAATGCCAAGCTTGGTCAAGACCAATTCACCAACGGCTTTGCGCGTCCACAACACGTAATCGAGCTTCAGCTGATCAGGCGTCTTGTCAACTATCATCGATCGAATCATCTGTTCCTGATCTGCCGACAACCGTCTGGCATCTCCAACTTTTCGACCGCCCCGGTTTACCTTGAGATGCTTTGCATCAAGTTTCAGCCAACGACCCACAGTATCAGCGTGCACGCCACCCAGCTCCTCTCCTATCTCTGCTCGGGTGAGTCCGCGTTTACGCAACCGATGTGCCATCCGGCGCTTCTCTTCAATAACCTCTCGTGGTAATTTTCTTGTATCAATTTTCGTTTCCATTCGTGGATTATATCAGATATTCTTTACCACCGGGTTAATAGGAGCTAGGCCTGGGGTGTGGGGATTGGCTCACGGTTTGGTGTTTTACTCGTTGATATTCTGGACAAATTTGTTGGTTTGGGGGTACGTTTCGGTGAATTGTACCTAGAGCAGAGTAGAAACCCGAGGATGGCTGAGTTAATTCCTTCATTGAATAGCTGTGTCGGTCGGATGCAGGCTGGGGAGAGGCGCTTTGCGGAGCGACTGGGTAGTCATCTTGAAGATGACTACCTCTGTTGGTATGAGCTTCCAATCGGGAAGCGGCAGCGTTATTCGGATTTCATCATTCTGCATCCTAATCGAGGGTTGCTGCTGCTTGAGGTTAAGGATTGGAAGCTTGACACTATTCAATCGATTGATCACCAGTCAGTGACGCTCCTGACATCCAATGGGCTTAAGACCGTTGGTAATCCGTTAGCTCAAGTGCGGCAATGCGCCTACCTACTTATCGATCGGCTACAGAAGGATCCGCAACTGATTCATGCCGAGGGCCGCTATCAAGGAAAGCTGGTTTTTCCTTACGGGTATGGCGTTGTATTGAGCAACATCACCCGCAGGCAGTTTGAGTCGACTGACTTGGGTGAGGTGCTGCCGACGCATCAGACGCTATGCAAAGATGAGATGGTTGAGTCTGTTGACCCGGAGGTGCTTCAGGAGCGCCTCTGGAATATGTTCAAATTTCGCTTTTCCAAACCGTTGACGCTACCGCAGGTTGACCGTATTCGTTGGCACCTGTTCCCTGAGATACGGATTAACACCGGAAAGCAAAGTGTTCTGCTTCCCCCTGAGGCTGACGAGAGCAGTCTGGATAAGCTTGTACCGGATATCGTCAAGGTCATGGATATGCAACAGGAAGTGCTGGCCCGCAGTCTGGGTGAGGGACACCGTGTGATTCACGGTGTAGCGGGATCAGGCAAAACACTGATTCTTGGCTACCGCTGTTTGTATCTTGCTCGGTTGCTTCACAAGCCTATTTTGGTGCTCTGCTATAACATCACCTTGGCAGCACGCTTACGTGAATTGATGATCGAGCGCGGTGTGGGCGACAAGGTCCATGTGTACCATTTTCACGATTGGTGTGGGGAACAGCTAAGACTGTATCATATCAATCGACCTCAGTCGGGCGACCGCTACTTCGATCGGCTAGTCGAGGCAGTCATCGGTGCGGCGGAAAAAGGGCGCATCCCGCGGGGGCAATATGGCGCCGTTATGATCGACGAGGGCCATGATTTTGAGCCAGAGTGGCTGAAACTGGTCGTCAGCATGGTTGATCCGGACACTGAAAGCCTCTTGCTGCTATATGACGATGCGCAATCAATTTACACGAAAAAAGCACAGCTAAACTTCAGTTTGTCGTCAGTAGGTATACAGGCACGCGGTCGGACTACAGTGCTAAAATTGAATTATCGCAACACCGATGAAATTCTGACCTTTGCCTACCGGTTTGTTACACGGTATCTGGCTTCTAACGATGGAAGTGACGACTCTGTGCTATTGGTCGAACCGCAGGCGGCAGGACGGCATGGACCTGCACCAGTCGTCAAATTGTTGTCTAGCTATGATGAAGAAGCACGCTACATCGCGCACATCTTTCGCCGATTGCACGAAGATCAATCAATCCCGTGGTCGGATATGTGTGTCACCTACCGCAGTAACTGGATGGGAGAGCGCCTCGAAGCGGCATTTGCGGCCGAGTCGATACCCTACCAATTGCTGAACAATGCCGAAGTGTTGATTTGCACCCAAAATTGACCCACTACACCCCCTGATTTGCATCTAATTTTGACCCACGTACAACTCATCCTGCATCGATCTGACGCAGGAGTATTCAGGAGTGATAGACGTGGCGTTATTGAGCGTAATCCGGCGCTGGCACTTCCGTGAAGGATTGCCGATCCGGGAGATCACAAGACGAACAGGACTGAGTCGCAATACAGTCCGCAAGTACCTCGCCAGTGGAGTGGTGGAACCCCGCTACCCGCAGAGAAAGACTCCCTCCAAGCTGGACGACTTCGAGCTGACCCTGACCAGCTGGCTGTTCCGGGAGACCAGGAGGCACCGCAAGCAGCGCAAGACCGTCAGGCAACTCCACAGCGACCTGGTGCAAATGGGCTTCACCGGCTCCTACGACCGGGTGGCTGCCTTTGCCAGGCTTTGGCGTCAGGAACAACAGGAAGCCAAGCGTACCGCCGCCAGGAACACCTTCGTGCCTTTGTCCTTTGCTCCGGGCGAAGCTTTCCAGTTTGACTGGAGCGAAGACTACGCCGTAATCAACGGCGTGAACACCAAGCTGCAGGTCGCTCACTTCCGACTCAGCCACAGTCGGGCGTTCTTCCTGCGTGCCTATCTGCTGCAGACCCACGAGATGCTGTTCGATGCCCACCATCATGCCTTCATGGCCTTTGGTGGCATCCCGGAGCGAGGGATCTACGATAACATGAAGACCGCCGTGGACAAGGTGGGCCGCGGGAAGCAGCGGACTATCAACAAGCGCTTCACGGCCATGGCCAGCCATTACCTGTTTGAAACCGAGTTCTGCAACCCGGCCTCCGGCTGGGAGAAGGGTCAGGTCGAGAAACAGGTGCTGGACTCCCGCCGTCGGGTCTGGCAAGGAGCCCCCGCCTTTAAGTCACTGGCAGAACTCAATGCCTGGTTGAAACAGCGCTGCCTGGAACTGTGGGAAGAGCTTCCCCATCCAGAGGACAGGAGGCGAACGCTCAGCGACTACTGGCAGGCGGAACGGGAATGCCTGATGGAAACGCCGGCCGCATTCGACGGCTTTGTGGAATACAACAAGCGGGTCAGTTCTACCTGCCTGATCACCTTCGAGCATAACCGCTACAGTGTGCCAGCCAGCTTCGCCAATCGCCCAGTGAGCCTACGGGTCTATGCTGACCGTCTTGTGGTAGTCGCGGAAGCCAACGTAGTGGCAATCCATGAGAGAGTGTTTACCCGGGACCACAGTGTCAGCGGCAAGACCATTTATGACTGGCGACACTACCTGTCGGTGGTACAACGCAAGCCCGGCGCTCTGCGTAACGGTGCGCCGTTCAATGAACTGCCTGAGAGCTTCAGACAGTTACAGGCGGTTCTGCTTAAGCGGCCCGGTGGTGATCGGGAGATGGCCGACATTCTTGCCCTGGTGCTGTTGCACAATGAGGCGCTTGTGGAACGGGCGGTGAGTGAGGCCCTCCTTGTCGACCAGGTGTCCAAGCAGCATGTACTGAACTGCCTGAGCAAGCTCAGCGACGTCCCCAGGCCTCAACCCACTTCAACGCCACCGGCCCTGAAGCTGGTGAATGAACCGGTCGCCGATACTAGCCGCTACGACCGCCTCCGAAGGACTACTCCATGAACAACGATGCCATGATCACCACCTTCAAATCCCTTAAGCTGTTCGGTATGGCAGACACCATTACCACACTGGCCGAACAGGGTTCTCCTGCGTACCAATCGGCACTGCCCACTCTGGAGACGCTGCTGAAAGCTGAAGTTGCTGAACGGGAAGTTCGTTCAATCAACTACCAGATGAACGTTGCCAGGTTCCCCGCCTATCGGGACCTTGCTGGCTTCGACTTTGCGGAAAGCCAGGCTGATGAAGCCCTGGTTCGCTCGCTCCACCGTTGTGAGTTCATTGAGGATGCTCAGAATGTAGTCTTTGTTGGCGGCCCGGGAACCGGGAAGACTCACCTGGCTACCGCGATTGGAGTTCAGGCGATCCAACACCACCGACTTCGAGTCCGGTTCCTGTCCACTATTGAGTTGGTGAATCAACTGGAACAGGAAAAGCAGGCTGGTAAACCAGGCCGCATTGCCAACCGGTTAGTGCATGCCGACCTGGTGATACTGGATGAACTGGGCTACCTGCCATTCAGTCAGTCTGGAGGGGCCTTGCTGTTCCACCTGATCAGCAAGCTCTATGAGAAGACCAGCATCCTGATTACAACCAACCTGAGCTTCTCGGAATGGTCCAATGTGTTCATCGATTCCAAGATGACAACGGCATTACTGGACCGGCTAACTCATCACTGCCACATCATCGAAACCGGAAATGACAGTTACCGATTCAAACACTCAACGACAAACCAACAGGAGGACAGAAGAACTGGAAAGCGAAGATAAACTCAGGCCATAATCGGGCCATCTGGGCGGGTCAATATTGGATGCAAAACCCGGGTCAGTTTTAAATGCAAATCAACAGCCGAAGCAAAGAAACAGCTCAGGCTTGGCGTCAGCAGCGTCAAGCTGATGACAATGCACAGCAGCAAAGGCCTGGAGTTCCCTACCGTCGCCGTATCCGGCATTGGATCAATGCCATTAGAATTTGGGAATCAGCGAGGAGAAGCCAAACTGCTCTACGTGGCAATGACAAGATCCACAGAGAAATTGCTGCTAACCAGCCACCGCCGCAGCGACTTTTTCAAACAACTCCAAGAATTCAAGCCTTGTCTGTCTGCCACCGCTTAAATCAAATGCAGTAGATAAATCGAAGAATGACTGCAGGTGACGGATTGGAATTATTAATGTGTGACCTTTGGAAATAGGAAACCCATCATAGATCGCGAAAACAAACTCATTTGAAAGATAGATTCTTTCAGAATGGTCTCAAAATGGGTGCTTTAGGTCCCATTATGGGGCTTATCAACTCTGGTGTGCGATTATCTATTCAGACGCCGGGAAAGAACAATGTGGAGTTAGCAACCGCGGCTTTCTATAGTTCGGCCCATCGTCACCAACTCCACTAAATCAGCCCCCGATGCACTCCTGATGGGAAATTCATTGTTGTTCAGCTCTGTTGCAATATCAGCGAGCCTGAGTACCTTTATGCCATGTCTCCTAATAAGATCGACTTCCATTTCGGATTTCACATTGTTAATTACGAGCTCTGATGACCATTGAGCAGGTGCAAGCTGGGTCATCAACTGTACCTTGCTATTCTTTCTAAATTTCTTCGCGACCCATTCCTCCACGCCTAGGTTCAACTCTTCATCCGATCGCTTAGCGCTATTGGCGGCCCGGCCTTGTTTCTGTGCAGCCTTGGGGACATTGGATATATAGCTCATCGGCCGCATTGACGCTTGCACTTCGATGTGGCGGCACTCAATCTCCGAGTTGCTGTGAATCTTGACAGCAAGCAAGTCAATTTCATCGACGCCTAGGCGGATACCACGTATGGTGAAGTATCCCTGTCGGTTCAACCATTCTTCGACTAATTCTTCGGCCAGCAGGGCCATGGGTCACTCGCTCTCAATTTGTTTTAGGGTGATTCCTGCTTTGTTCTTCCATGCCTTCAGCCCATTGGTGCTCCCCCCGCGCACAATCGAGCCGGCTGTGCTCGGACTGGTTAGTTCCAAATCGCGACTGAATTCCAGGTACTCACCCCTATCAATCAGCTCACCGTTGTCGACCATGGTTTCTCGCTTCTTTGCCCATCTCTTCGAAGAGGGCCGGTGGGCCTTGACTGCCTGGGAACCGGCCGCCACCAGGAAGCCATTTGCGGTTCGCCGTCCTTTCGCTTGCAATCCTTTGATGCTGCAATAAAGCCAGTCGTCAGCGTCCGGGTTTACCTTCTCGGGCACTTCAAAGACTCTGAGGCCGAGAATAGGCAGCAATTGATAAATCTTGGCGAGGAATTCATCCATGTCAGCTATATCGGATTCGGGTAAGGACGAGCCGCTGCCTTGCCCGTTCTCTGCGGGGATTTTGAGCTCTTTTGCGCGCTTGATTAGTTGTCCTTCCAGATAGTTTATGTGGCCCTTGGTTAGGTTGTTGTCCTTGCTCACAAAGCAGATTGCCGACACCCAGAACTCTTTGCCTGTGTGGTCTCTGCCGCCCAGGCGCTTTGCCACGTTCTCGGATTCGCCGATGTAGATGCGGGTGCTATCCGAAGCCTCGTCCTCTCCTATTAGAAAGTAGAGGCCGGGCGACTTGAGCTCTTGCCGGGCTTTAAGTGCGGTTAGATCAGATCTTGGGCCAGCGACAGCAATACCTGACCAGTTGGATATTTCAGCAGTTCTCAAGCCGTCGGGCTGACCGGTAACTAGGAAAAGCTTGATGGTTGCTGGCTTAGTCATCTTTTGCCGCTAGCGCGAGTTCGACGCTTCTGAATTCTTCCAGCGCAGCTTCCAACTGCTCCACAATCTCCGCTGCCAGCACATCAGGCGGCGGCAGATTCTCAGTGTCTTCCAACGATTCATCTTTGAGCCAGAAAATATCCAGGTTGGTTTTATCCCGGGCGATGAGTTCGTCGTAGGTAAAGGACTTCCAGCGTTCGATCTTGTCAGTCTCGCGGCGTTTGCTGCGGTCGTCTGCCTGGTAGCATTGGATAAATTCATCGAAATCACTCTTGACCAGTTTCTTGGTCTTGAGGGTCATGTGCACGTTGGTGCGAAAGTCGTAGATCGGGATCAAATCCGATTGGTTAACATCATTCGTATTCAATTTAGAATTTTCCATCTGTCGTTAGCGAGCCTTGCTAGTCTTTCGGCGCGGCGAAGTAATGGGGATTTTCCCCAGCTTTGAAATTCTTCTGCAATCTCAGCTGTCAATTGGAGTGATGATTCTCGATATACTGCTTTCTTTTTTGAAAATGAAGTATTGCTTGCCGAAGAATTACCCGATCCTGCAAGCAAAGCTAGATTTCCAATGTGCTCCAAATAGGGTTTCAGGATCTCTACTTGGTGGTTACTCCAGCGGGGAGGTGATGCTTTCTTGGGGAAAATATGTTCAAGCGTCGCATGCGCCATTAAGGCTCCATCTGGGTTTGAATAATGATCTTCTAATTGTCGAAGTATGTAGAGTGCCTCTCTTTTTTTTGCGTTCATTGGCCTCTTAACTCCTATCACCATCTGCGTAGTGTCTGGGCTCACCGATGCGAGCTTATCGAGAGCGAGTTTCAATGCTTCTTGCTTGTTCTTATGTTCGCTCAATAACAATGCCACATTGTTGAGAGTGCGCTGTAAGGCACTTGAGTCTAGGTCAGCAAAGAATTGGTGCCTAATGATTAGTGACTCAACAGCTCTAGCAATAGTTGAGAATTCAGGAGTTTTTTCAAATTTGCGGTATGCCGACAATAACACTGGTAGAGCGTATTTGGCACCAAATGTTGTAATAATTGCCCATACAGACAGCTTGCTATCAAAGTGAAGATTGCTATCTTCTTTATTGAGTAGGATGCTATATATCCGACAGTCATTAACACAGTCATTAGCAAAATGGAGGGGTGATATTTCGTGTTGGTCTAGATGATCTGATATTTCATCATATAACTTTGAAGTGGTTGTTTCGCTATATCTTGATATCCACATGTGTCTGAGAAATACATCCATCGTGGGGCCGGATGTGCCAAGCAATTTTTCTAGTTCGTCCCAGTATCGTCGTACATTACTTCTTTCACTGTGCGGGCTGCTACTGATCAATCTATGTCTGATTAAGTCTGATTCAGAAAGTGGCTTTCCGCGTACATTGATGCGCTCGAATACATTCATAGCTTCACGCTCACCATCTACGCCAATAGCAATCATCACAACTTTTTCAGTTAGGCATTTTACTAGATCATCAAGGAATTCAATTTTATCTGTGATTGTCTCAATGCTCTCTCGAAGTCGAACGTCTAAGATTTTTCGCGCCTTTTTAATTAGGCCATTTGACATATTCCTAGGGATTTGTCCGTCTACCCGGTCTCTTTTTTGCACAAATGCTTGAAAGAACGGTTGATCTAAGTCTCCAAGAAGAACGGAATAACGATGGCCTTCTTTAGGGCCAAGAGAATCTATATACGTTGCGTGAATCTCGCCCGCAAATGCCACGCCTTCTAGGCCAAGGAGTTCTGAAGCAATATCACGTATCACTGCCAAGAATATTATAAATGTGGCCAATCGCTGTTGACCGTCAACTACATAGTTGTAGTTGTCCGTAGCAGGCCCGGGCATTAATACAATAGGCCCCATAAAATAGAAACCAGTGGGCCGTTTGCTAACGCTTGATTTGGCAAAGTTTGCTACATCATCAAAAAATTCTTGTACATTGGTTGGTTCCCAGCTGTAGCCCCTTTGATAGTCGGGCACCCTTAATTGACTGTGCTTGTCATTACCAAGTAATCTGTGGAAATTTACTTCAGAGGCTTTTATCATTTTGGTGCTCCACTCTTACTTTTACTGAAATAAATAGCTCTAGTTTTAATTCAAGGCTGGCTACAATTAGTCTTTATTCAATATGTCTTCGACCAATCTGAACTCATCTAACGCACTTTCGAGCTGTTCCACAATCTCCGTCGCTAGTACGTCAGGCGGCGGCAGATTATCGGTATCTTCCAACGATTCATCCTTGAGCCAAAAGATATCGAGGTTGGTTTTATCCCGGGCAGTGAGCTCGTCGTAGGTGAAGGATTTCCAGCGTTCGACCTTGTCGGTCTCGCGGCGCTTGCTGCGGTCGTCTGCCTGGTAGCATTGGATAAATTCGTCGAAATCGCTTTTGACCAGTTTCTTGGTCTTGAGAGTCATGTGCACATTGGTGCGAAAGTCGTAGATCCACAGTTTCTTGGTCCAGGCGGTTTTGGAGGCGGGTTTGGCGTCGAAGAAGATGACGTTGGCCTTGACGCCCTGGGCGTAGAAGATGCCGGTGGGCAGGCGCAGCAGGGTGTGGAGGTCGGTGCGTTCCAGCAGGTTTTTGCGCACGGTTTCGCCGGCGCCGCCTTCGAAGAGGACGTTATCGGGCACAACCACGGCGGCTTTGCCGTCAATCTTGAGCATGTTGGCGATGTGTTGCACGAAGTTGAGCTGTTTGTTGGAGGTGGTGGCCCAAAAATCTTCGCGCTCGTAAATCAGCTTTTCCTGTTCTTTTTTACCGGACTTTTCATTTATTACGGTGATACTACTCTTTTTACCAAAGGGCGGATTGGCCAGCACCATGTCGACCTTATCGTCGCCTAC
Source organism: Pseudomonadales bacterium (assembly GCA_024234395.1). GTDB lineage: Bacteria > Pseudomonadota > Gammaproteobacteria > Pseudomonadales > Pseudohongiellaceae > NORP240. The sequence goes on along the minus strand of JACKOH010000001.1, from coordinate 2,196,430 downwards.
TTCTTTGGCCAGGGCGTCATTGGCTGATATGGGGCACTCTTCTCCGCCGATACCGTGCAGGTATAAGTTCATGGCACATAAGCGCACCACGCTGTCGACAATGTCGTTGCCGCGTAGGGCGCTTTCTTTGAGATGGCGTTGTTCTTTTTTGGAGGTGGCGTGCTGGGCCATGTAATTGTGGGCGGCCAATAAGAAGCCGCCGGTACCGCAGGCGGGGTCTGCCACGGTGTCGGTGGGTTTAGGTTGCATGACTTCAACGATCGCCTGGATTAATGGGCGTGGGGTGAAGTATTGGCCGGCACCGCCTTTTACGTCCTGGGCGTTGCGCTCCAACAAGCCTTCGTAGATGTCGCCTTTGACGTCGGAGGGCAGGGTGGACCACTGCTCTTTGTCGATCATCTTGATCAGGCGTTCGAGCTTGGCGGGATCCTGGATTTTGTTTTGGGCTTTGCGGAAGATGGTGCCTAGCATGCCGCCTTGTTTGCCCAGGTTTTCGAGGGTGTGGCGGTATTGGAGTTCCAGGTCGTCACCGTCGAGTTTTACTAGTTTAGACCAGGCGTACTTATTAGGAACTTGCACTTGCTGGCCGGCGGTTTCTCGTTCGTCGGCCATTTTTAGGAAGATTAGGTAGGTAATTTGTTCTACGTAGTCGCCGTAACCGACGCCGTCGTCACGGAGGACGTGGGCGTAGTTCCAGACTTTGTTGACTATTTCTGAGGCGCTCATATTTTACTGCATTCCTAGATTTTCTTTAACCTGATCAAACCATCGCTGATCAATAACAAATTGTATTAAGCGCATGCGTCCATCCCGTACTTGGTACGCATAAAAATCACTCATGAACTCTTGTTTAATTCTTGCTAAAGACTGTCTAGTCAAAGAACCACTTTCTTCATATTTTCTAAAAATCTCTTCAGGTAAATCAAAGGAGAACAACCTCCTTCCGTTGCGATCTTCAATAAACCAATTCCCATCCCGCACCCTAATTCTTACTCTGTTAACGGGTCTAATATCTAATTCATCAAGCCCTTGTCCAGCTGAAAGAAAAACTGGAAATCTTCCATCAAACATAGTCATAAACCCATAGCCTGTAAGATGACAAATATTGACGAATTCACGAATTCCATCAAGGAATGAATTATTCGCTATTGGCATATCCTCGTATATATCTAGCAATTGATTACGCACATGTTTTCTTATGTCCTTCAAACTTGGCTTATTTTCGCCATCAAATGAAACATTATCGATAGCTTCAATAATTGTCTGAAAATAAGCACTACGCTTTAAGGGCAAAAGATAAATATCTTGGGCATACGCGTAATCCTGTGCAGGCTTTGTGAATGGCTCCTTAGAGAACACGGCATATAGGTAGTGATACCTTTTTCTGGCGGTTCTTTTACCAACAGTCGCCGGATCCACAACCCAATTTTCTGAAACATCTTTATGCACGCCAGTTGCGTTTCGTATAATCTCAATACCTGTTTTGCTATTCCTAAATTTTGCTTCGAGTAGCAAACGCTGCGGATTACTAAATGGTGGGACTAGAGAAAAGTCGGCAACGGCGTCTATCTGATGCCAAGCCCCCCTTCCTCTTACTTCTAGCCCTGATCTGCCATCGAGTAATGTTACATCAGTTCCAGCATTTAGTATTGGTACGTACCCGCTACGAGACAATATGTATAAAATTGCTTCTTCTAAAAGAAGACCTCTCAATGTTTCATCAGAATATCTCGCCATTCAGTTCACCTGTAACCCATCCAGGATAAAACATTCTATCCACCCGCTTTTCTTCGTTTTTCTACAACTCTGGAACGCTCGATTACTGTCATGCGCCAATCATCAAGTATTTTGATGTCAGCAAGCAATTCGTCAGGTTCCGGAATAGCAAGCCCACCTAGTAAAGCTTGATCATGTGGATAATTTGAGCACTTAGTCATTGCCTGCTCGATAGTCTTGTGGTCTGTGTCTTCGACTTCTACGCCCTTTAGCATCTTTGTTTCTATTCCCTTTCGGAAACGCAGAACCACGTTTTGCATTAATACTTCTTCAACAGCGCGCTCCCATGCAATCCGTAGCTGTCTGTAGCAGTCAATCGTTTGTTTATTAAACTCCGCTTCATCTCCGTCTCTAAAAAGCTTAGCAATTCTTTGTTGCATATCGCGCAAGGCACCGATACGCGCCTTCGTTCCCATTGCTTCAAAAGGAAGATTCGGATCAGCTATACCAAAGCCTTCAGGGCGTCTTGAAAAGCTTTTTGTTGATATTGGAACTCTTACTCTTGCCGATTCCTCCATCAACACGCAAAGAAAATATACATCATGGGTCAGCACGATAACTTGCCGTTTAGTCGCCTCATGGACAAGACGTGCGGCTACCCGTTCTCGTCGCTTGTGGTCTAATGAAGATACAGGGTCATCAAATATTACACCGCCATTACCTGTTCCAATGTTTACTTCAGCTAAAAAAGATCCTATGGCAATTGCGCGCTGTTCACCCTCGCTTAGGATCTCACCCGGATTTCGTACATGCGGCAGGTTGATCTTTAGCTTATGAAGTGTCTTTCCTTTTGCTGAACGTGTGGTCAGTGATACATGAAGATTTCCGGCCCCTAATGCTTTGAATTCACTATTCAGCGCATCTGCAAGCTCCTTGGAGATGACTTTTTCCGCAAGCTCGTTGGATTTAATCGTTATTGCGTTCGTCTTAATCGCAGTTGCGCACTTCGATAGCTTTTCTGCCAGTTTGTACTTTTCAATTGCAGAAAGGACTGCCGTTTTTAGGTTATTGAGTTTCTTCCTGGCTTCCAGCTCATCTAACTCTCGTTGAAGAGCTGCGCGCGCTTTTTCGTCTGCTGCCTTTGCAAAATCATCGGCCTCCTTCGTTAAATTGGAAGCCAAGATGTTTAGCCGTGCTGAGGTGCTTAATGGTTCACCGCCTACCTCGTCCCATGCGCGATCTTGGCAGGTCTTTATAATTACTTTGTGTCGCTCTATCAAAGTTTTTTCAAAATCGCGCGTTGCTTTCGCTAGCTGCGGATCGAGACTTTCGATTTCTTTGAATAAGACATCATCGAACCCTAGCAGAAGATTTGCCTGTTCGAAGGGGTTATAATGCTCAGCTAGTGCCTTCTTGCAAGCTCGCATATTCTTCTCTGCTTCTTGCTGTACAAACTCATCAAACTTAACTAGGCGTGCGGCACCCTCATTAAGGGGCTGTTGACACAGCGGACAAGGATCACCGTTATCAAGTTTCGGAAACATTTTTTCTGGATAGGCTTCAACTGAATATTTGCGCGCCGCTTCAAAAAGTTCTTTCCAAGCATCGCCGCCAGTTCCCGGTAGAAAAGATGCATCATCCTTAAAGGCACTCGCTGCCAACTCTGCCGCCGCTTTGGCGGTATGATAGGCCTCCGCCAGATCCTTAAGCTTTGTCGTCGCTGCGTCGCTTACAAGCGCCAATTTCTCATTAGCATTTTTTGCGAGCTGGGATATTCTGGCAACTCGCATCCGCGATTGGTTCGCCTTTTCCTTCGGATTGTCTGCTTTGAGACTCTTTTCCAATTCATCTCGGCGAGCAATCTCTGCGGGGCTAAGAGCGGCAAGCCTTTTGACATCTGCCACGTTTGTCTTAGCATTCATGCCCGCAACTAACTTACCCGCTGCGGTTTGTGTGTCAGCCAATTCGGCGAATACGGTTTTATCAACCGTACATTGAGTTTGCTCCGCCTTGATACGGCTATCGAATTGCTTGCAAACACTTGCCAATCCTTCAAGAATATCGAAACCGTATGGCACATACGAAAAGTCGTCCTCTTCATCCAAGTAGGCACGTGCGCAGCGAGTATCGAAGATTGCGAGAGATGACAGTTCCTGCGGTGCTGGCTTACCGTTTTCCCACTGTAATTCTGTAGCGGTGCCATTAATTGTGATCTCAAAAGAAGCTGCGGCGGGGCCCGCCTTGCCGGGAGGTGTGTTTGCGTTTGGAAGTATCTGCTCGCTCTGGTCTCGCGCCCGGCAAGCTTTCTTCAGTACTCTAGTGTACCCAGATTTACCAGAACCGTTGTCACCGTAGATTACGGTAAGACCCTTAGCTCCAAACTCTAATCTCTGTTTCTGAGCTATCGCATTTACATTGGCTAAGTTTTTCATTGCCATTAGCTCAACATGTTCGTTCGGTTGAATGCCTGCCGGTATTTTGTCGTCGGCTAACGGAATGGCTGTCCTTCCTTTTGGATCTGGAATTCCGTGCTCAACTTTTAGCAGCGCATATAGATCGTCCAAATCATCCGCGGTGAGCAAATCCTTCGTAAAAAGGCGTCCGACAGCATCACTTTGCCAGGGGGCTAGATCTTTCGCCCATACGAGAATTTCTTGGAGTATCGACATAGTCACCTCCTATTAACCATGCGCTTCACTTGCAGAACTTTCACTCAAGCAACTTTCCTCAAGAAGTTGTCCAGAGAAAGCCGACGCCAATATTGATTGTTTATTGATATCCGCCCTAAATAATTGATGCTCCAGTTCTGCTAGCAATCTATTAAATGAAATCGTTCTATTTTCGACAGATTCAATTATCCTTGTCTGTTCACTGATGGTCGGAAGTGGAATGGGTAGTGCTCGGATTTGTCGCAAATAAATATGTGGTTGTGCAGTTGAACCCGATCCGGCCAATAATAAATTTTGAATACCTGGTGAGTTCAATAAAAATTCGATATATCTAGGAAGTACAAGCTCAACTTTGAGTCTAGTAACCGCTAAATTTCTATCGGCACTAAAAATCACATTTTCAGGAACAATTGCAATACGCCCTATTGTACCAACACATGTAATCAGCACATCACCGGGCATCGGGTCATATCTATTTCTAGTTTGCGCAAAGCCTTCCTCTGTTAAATATGTGCAACTAGTGAAATCTAATTCCCCATTTACGATATTCCTCGCAGTCAAATGGGGTATCCCACTTTCTACGCGTTTAGGCGGGTTATGATCGCCGTCAGTGATTAATTTCGATAGCTGATCCAATGAGCATAACGCCCATCCATGTGGTAGATTAATCCCAGATAAGAATGCGTTTTGGTAATCAATATCGCATTCACTAGCAGGTTTATACTTTTCCTTCCACTTATCATCCTTTGGCATTTTTCCTTTGGCTGTGAATTGTTCGAGTTGTTGCTCTTCCCATTTTTGGCGGCGTTCTTTGAGGATGCGTTCGAGTAGTTGGGAGGCGGGCTCGAGATTGTCTTTGTTTGCTTCGCGCCATTCTTTGGTCAACTCGCCGGTGACGGCGGCTTTGAGGACGGATTGGCGGTATTGTTTGAGGAGTTGCTTGGCTTTTTTTAGGGCTTCGATGCCGGCGTCGATGTGTGAGAAGAGTTGTTCGATTTTGGCGACTATGTGTTTTTGTTGGGGGAGGGGGGCGATAGGCATCCTCCAATCTTCAATTGTTTTTGAACTTATATTTTGTACCGCCACACCCTTAGCCGCATCTAATAAATCCTTTTTAATTAGCTGAAGATAGTATTCAACGTATTTAATTCCATCAGGAACTTTTTCAACTAGCAGTCCTGTGCGTTGATTTTGTAATGCAGGTTCATCTTGTGTGTACCTAGATAAATTGCCAATTGAGCCAGAGAGGCCGATTAGCACATCACCTTTATTTATCTTGTAGCTCTCAAATTCATCAAGAAACACATAAGGCAAAAACTTAGGATTATTGAAATTGACAACTCGACTACTCAGGTTGGTTTGGCGGATTACAGGTACACCATCCACAGTATTGAAATCCTTACTTTTGAATGCGTAGCCATTTCTAATTGCCACAAGGTCTTTGATTTGGCCCTGCGCCCAGTTTTCCGGCAACCCTGTATTTACTGATTCACTCATGCAATTAGGTATCCATTCAGTTCTTGGATAATGTTATTTAGTTCATTACCAAACAGCTCCCTCGCTTTTAACAATCCACCCTCCTGGTTGAAGGGGATGTAGTTAAAGTCGTCTACTGTCATTTCGACGTTCTGGGCTATTTGGTTTTTGATGTGGTGGAGCCATGCGAGTTGCTCTTCAGTGAACTTTTGTTTCGGCCCCGCTTCGTTCTCCGAACTACGCGGGGTAAACCTTTCTTGTTGGGCTAGCCAGTTTTGAAAGCGTTCTTCTACCAGCTCTGGGAATGGTTCGAGTTTGTCGGTGATTCCAGTGGCTAGTCGAATGAGGCTGATCAGGATGGGAAGTTTACTTTCCGGTGGTGCGCCGCTTACTTTGGCTTTTTCCAGTTGCTCGTAGGCTTTCCATACTTCTACCGGGGCGATGTGGTAGGGGGGTTGTTCTATTTCTTCTACCAATTGGTTGATCATGTCGTAGCTTAGGTGGCGTTTTTGGTAGGGTTGTTTGTAGATTAGTTCTATGGCGTCGATTTCGTTTTTGTGGTCTTGGATGAATTGTTGCCAGTTGTTGATTAGGCCTTCGGCTTTTTCCGAGTCGAAGCCGGCTTCGGTGATGGTGTCCGGGCTGTCGTCGATGAGTTGGTCGGTGTCTTTGCGTAGGGCTTCGATGAGTTCTCTTAGGTCTGGGTTGTGGAAGGGTTTGATCAGGATGTCGGCCTTGGGTTTGAAGGCTTCCTGGATTTGTTGTTCTGTTGGCACTTCAGTTTTGGCGTGTATCTTTGCGGCTTCGATTAAGGGTTCTTCGTTGGTTGAGTGAATCAGTTCGCCGGCGAGGATTGCCAGGGGTTTGTCGGTGTCCAGGGTTTCGTGGATAAGGTCGTTGACGCGTTTGCGTTGTTGGTCGTTGAGTTTTAGGTCCAGGCGGATCATGCGGTTGCCCAGGGCGCGCAGGGTGTCGGAGTGGCGGTCGCCTCTTGCGACTTGTTCCATGAGTTTGGCGGTGGACACGCTGGGTTTGGTTTCCAAGGATTTGGTTTCGGTTTTGTCGGTTTCGGTGACGCCGACGCAGTCCACCAGCACGAAGCGGCTTTTGCCGGGGGCGTCGGGGGTGACTTTGTGTAGTTCGTCGCGGCTGATGATGCGGGTGCCGCGGCCTTTCATTTGTTCGTAGTAGGCCTGGCTTTTCACATCGCGCATGAACATGACGCATTCCAGAGGGCGGATGTCGGTGCCGGTGGCGATCATGTCCACAGTGACGGCGATGCGGAACTGCGGGTCGGTGCGGAAGGCTTTGATGGATTCTTCGGCGGTTTTCTTGCCGACCTTGTAAGTAATCTTTTTACTAAATTTATTAGATTCGTCGAACACTTCGCGCACGGCATCGACGATGCGGTCGCAGTGGTCGTCGTCTTTGGCGAAGATGAGGGTTTTGGGCACCCATTCCATGTGTCTCTTTATGTGCGCTTTCTCGCTTCTCTCTATATGCGCTTTCTCGTTTGCTTCGTCGGATTCAACCTCGCTCTTACCTAACCAGTTTCTTTCGGGGAAGCATTCGGGCAGGCATTTGTCTCGAAAAGCCTGGATGACGGTGCGAATCTGGTTGGGGGCGAGTACGCTGCGGTCCAGTTGTCTGGCCAGCCATTCTTCTTCCTGGTCCAGCACTTCCAGGCGTTTTTCTTTGGTGAGGCGGTCGCGGATTTCCACGGCGGTGCCGGCGTCGATTTTGTTGCCCTGTTCGGTGAGCTCGGTTTTGATGCGGTAGATGTCGTAGCCCACGTTGACCTTATCCACCACGGCGTCTTCGTGGGTGTATTCGGACACCAGGTTCTGGCCAAAAAAGCCGATGGTCTTTTTGGTAGGTGTGGCGGTGAGCCCGATCAGAAAGGCATCGAAGTATTCCAGCACCTGGCGCCACAAGTTGTAGATAGAGCGGTGGCATTCGTCGATGATGATGACATCGAATTCTTCGATGGGTATGGCCGGGTTGTAAGTCACCGGTCTGGGCTCTTTGTTGATGGTAGAGCCTTCTATTTCAAAGCCCGAATGTTCGTCGGCTTCGTCATCCAGTTCCTGGCCGCTGAGTTGGGAATACATGCGCTGGATGGTGGAGATGGTCACCTTGGTGGCATCGGGGATGCCGGCGCGGCCGAGGATGTTGACGTTGTAGTGTTGGGTGAATTTTCGGCCGTCGTGGGGGATGACGAATTGTTCAAATTCATCCTTGGCATTGGTGGCAAGGTTGCCACGATCCACCAGGAACAGGGCGCGTTTTATTTTGGCGAACTTGGCCAGGCGATAGACCTGGGTGACGGCGGTGTAGGTTTTGCCGGAGCCGGTGGCCATTTGCAGCAGGGCGCGGGGCTTGGCGAATTTTAAGGATTCTTCGATGCCCTGGATGGCGTCGATCTGGCAGGCTCTTAGCTGCGTGACGTCCAATTCGGGCAGGCGTTGCATTCGGGCGCGTAAGGTGTCGGGTTCTTCCAGCCAGGCTTTGAAGGTTTCCGGCTGGTGAAAGTGAAACACAGGACGGCTGCGGGCCTTGGGGTCACGTTCATCGCGAAAGCGGATCTCGTGGTTGGTGGCTTCGTAGAGATAGGGCAGGGGCTGATCGTCGGCTAACCACTTCTCGACGAACTTGACGTTGGAAGAGGCATAGCGGGCCGATTGCTCTGCCACGCCGCCCAGGTCGGAGCCTTCGCGCTTGGCTTCGACGATACCGCAGGCTTTGCCGTCCACAAACAGCATGTAGTCAGCCGGGCCGGTGTCGGTGTCCATTTCGCGCACGGCGACGCCCAGGGATTCGTAAAGATTGAGGCGGTCTTTGTCTTGGATCACCCAGCCGGCGGCTCGGAGCTTGTCGTCGATGACCTGCCGCGTCTGCGCCTCGTCCATGTCGGTGGGAGGGGGTGTCATTTTTCTACAAGTCCGTTTTATTGATTTTTATGCGCAGTAACAACAAGTTGGGCATTCCCGCAATTTTAGAGGGTTGTATAGCGTTTTGGGGGAGAGGAGTCAACTTAGTTTGCTGTGCTATACTCTCTCAATGACTCAAGTGCAGCAGAAAAAAGCTTATCTCGGCAAACGTGAGCTCAAACGGGCTGCGTCTAAGGGTATCAGAGAAGCCTCCAAGCAGGCCATGGAAGTGGCAGGATCGGTGCTAACCGTTGAAGACGGTTGGCTGGTAAGGCGCTATGAAGACGGCAGGGTCGAGAAAATCGAAAAACTGCCAGCCGCAAAAATGTCCAACCTGAAAGCGCTTGTCAGCGACTAGGCTAACAAGACGTCTCCGCATCTTCGCCGGCCCCAATGGGTCTGGTAAAAGCACTATAATCGAAGCCATTCGGCAAATAAGAGTCGCCGGTAGGCCCATAGACTTTGGTATTTACATCAATGCCGATGACATTGCGCGCCAGCTCGATGCCGATCGATTTTTCTTTGCCGACTATGAGTTGGGTTCTATCCGCAGAGAGGACTTCATAGAAGTTGTTTTGGCATCGGGGCTTGTGAATCGCGCATTTAGCGAAAAAGATTTTCGCCGTAGTTTTTCGATCAGCGCTGACGGGCACGTTTCGCTAAACGTAAAGAAATTCCGTGATAATCTCGCTCAAATTCTCGCCGATTTTCTCAGGAAGCGATCGCTCGATGATAACAGGAAAGTGTCTTTTGAGACTGTATTCTCTCACCCCTCTAAAATTGATTTTATGAAAGAGGCTCAACAACGTGGATACAAAAATTACCTGTATTTCGTGTCTACAAAGACTCCAAAAATCAATGTTTCACGAATCAAAGAGGTAAGAACCAAACAAGGGGGACATGATGTCCCGGAAGAAAAGATTGTCTCTCGCTACTACCGCTCGCTCGACTTGCTTTACGAGGCGGCTGAATGGGCGTATCAGGCTTACTTTTTTGATAACTCCGAATTTCGCCCGAACCATGAACCTTTTGCACATTTCAAAGTCACCGGTGGGCGGAAGCATTGGGACAATTTTGAGGGGAAGAGTGTGCCTTTCTGGTTTGATAAATACTATCTGCAGAAACTGGGTTAGATTGGTTTCTTCCTCGCTTCGCCCGGCTTCACTGCGTTTCGCTGGGCTACGCGAGGCGCGCCTCGCCTCCCGGGGGGGGATTGGGTTGGTTGGGGGGGTTATTGTTGTCAATCGCTCCGTCAGATGCAGGCTTTATTTGTGCAATAGAAGGGCGTGCCCTGCGTAGCCTCGCGCAGCTCGAAGAGCGAAGCGAGGCGAAGCAGGGGCTACAAATGTTTTGAAGTAAAGGCTTTTCCGGAGTGGGATTTCAGGTATTTTTCCAGGGCCAAAGCTTTGGCTTTGGAGTTGACAGCGATGGCGGTTTGGATTTGCCAGGGGCAGTGTTTGGCCGTGTGGGTGGATTGGCCGGCGTTGTGTTGGGCTATTCTTTGGCGGAGATTGGTGGTGAAGCCGACGTAGGTTTGTTTAGGGTTGGATTGACTTTTTAGGATGTAGACGTAGTGGAACATGGCATCGTCCTTGATGTTTGTTCTTAGTCTAGTTGACCTAGCATCGCTTCGCCTGGCTTCGCTCTTCGAGCTACGCAAGGCTACGCGAGCCACTGCTCCTTCTAATCGGCTACGCGCGGCACGCCCTGCTTGAATTTGGATTATGTTTTTAGTGTAGGTGAGTTAGCGTTGTTCTGACTAGCTTCGCTTCGCCTAGCTTCGCTCTTCGAGCCCGCAAGGCTACGCGAGCCACTGCTTCTTCTAATCGGCTACGCGCGGCACACCCTGCTTCGTTTCGCTGCCCGGCTTCATCCTTCGGACTACGCCGGACAAGGCGCTCAACTGCGCATGGCGTGCCACGCGTAGCCGAAGGCGAAGCGTGGTGGAGGCGGGGAGAGTTGAACTCCCGTCCGTCAGTCCGCTGCCTTTGGCTCTACATGTTTAGCGTCGTCTATTGAGTTAACCCTTGTCCGCCCGACGGGCAGGGTGACTTGGGCGAGTCCAGTGAAGTTTAACGGTTTGGTCCTGGACGAACCTCCCCGCGATCCTGTTCTATATGACGATTGCTAAACACTGGTTTACAGGCATCCCGGTGGCAATCGCTAGCGGCTATATTAAGCTGCTAGAGCGTAGTTGTCGTCGTTGGCAACTATTAAGTTGTAGCAATTGATTTACGAGAGTTACTACCCTCTCGACATGCACCTCAGGGTTTGGCACCGGCGTCGAATCCGAATCGCCCCCAAATGGTTTGTCATAAGACCAGCACTGTGGCTGGAATCTTTCCGCCGGGCGGCGCTTCCCGCCTAGCATGGGCAGTCTACCATTAACCTGCCCTTATACACTATATGAGGGCATAAGCCGGGTTTTCAATGGGTTGTAACCGGTTCAGATGGCTGGCCGGGGCCTGGTCGGACTTGGCCCAGGACCGCGCCGTTTGGCGCGGCATTGCGCGGTTGGTAAGCCACTGGGCTCGTTCGCTTTCGTGCTTTAAATTGGGCTATGGGCGTAAATGGGCGCGCTGAGCCAGAAGTTGCGGGCTCAGGACGATCCCCACACTTCCTCAAGTCGGCCGTCCCGGCCGCAACCGAACCGGTAGACCTTGTAGCGGATCGGGTGGTTCTCGTAATAGTTCTGGTGGTAGTCCTCGGCGGCATAGAACTCGGTGGCCGGCAGGATCTCGGTCTGGATTCTGCCGTGCAGCTGGCCGCTGTCCTGCAGGTCTGCTTTGGACTGTTCGGCCTGCAGTCGCTGGTCTTCATTGTGGACAAAGATGGCGCTGCGGTACTGGCTGCCGCGGTCGCAGAACTGGCCACCGCCGTCCAGCGGGTCGATATTGTGCCAGAACATGTCCAGCAGTTTTTCGTAGCTGACCTTGGTTGGATCGTAAACCACCTGCACCGATTCGAAGTGGCCGGTGCCGCCGGCCGAGACTTCCTCGTAGCTGGGGTTCATGGTGCTGCCGCCGGTATAGCCTGAAGTGGTAGAAATGACCCCTTCCAGTTTGTCGAAGGGCGGTTCCATGCACCAGAAGCAGCCGCCGGCGAAAGTGGCCACGGCGGTCATGCCCTGATCCTGCCCCTGGTTGGCTGGCTGGGCGGCCAGGGTGCTGCTTCCGATCAGCAGGGCCAGGGTGACCAGGAGGGTAGTCAACACAATGGCTGGGCGTGTGGTCAGAGTTGTCAGAAATCTTGATTGAAATGGTCGCGTTGCGTTCAACATGGTCTGTCCTTCTCCTCGTCTTGTAGGTCCTAGTCGGTCCTCGAATACCCTTGGTCTCGAACAGCGGGAGCCTGCCGGGGAGCCCCGGCGTGCTACCTTTCATTTCTTACTGTTTCTACGTACCGACTCCCGAACCCTTATTTCTTGAAGTCCGGCTTTCTTGAAGCCCGGCTTTCCCGCTGCACGGCACAAATTGCTCAGGTCTTACTGAACACGACCGGTTCGCGGGTCATAACTTGCGGAAAGTAGCGGATCTGGGGCAGGAGAAATCCGCTGCAGGGTGTAAGCTGACTGGCCTTTGGTGCGTTAATCCGTTGTAATGTACGCCATGAAGAACCCCGTTTCGAAACCGATCCTATTCCGACGCTGGCTGGCGGCTGGGCTGTTGGCTGGCTGCCTCTCCGGTGCCGAACTTACGGCGCAGCCGCCTGTCGAGGCCGGAACCGGCGAAGAGCAGGCTGTCTCCGGACTCAACGCTCAGGACGGGACAGGCGGCGCCGCCGCAGTGGGGGCGATGGCGGGTGTCGCTGAAGCGGATCAGGCCGGGCTGGTGGAAGAGGCGGTCCCGGGTCCGGTGGCGCCACCTGCGCCCCCTTTACCCTCACGGCCGTTCTTCGGCGGCTCCTGGGAGAAGGATTTTGGTCGCAGCGATCGCTGGGAAGACGAGCTTAACCGCCAGCTGGATCAGCTGCGCCGGGATGCTGAGCGGGGTTACCAGCTGGAGACTCGCCGCGGACCTGCCATCTCGCTGGGCAGTGGCCGGCGCGGGCGCAGCGGCGCCAATATCGTCGAGCTGGCGCAATTGACCGGGTTCATCAATCGCCAGACCACCCTGCGCATTCAGCAGTCGGCGGTGGAGATCCGCATCGAGCGCAAGGACGACGCCGACCTGGTGTGCAGTACCGAACAGGCGGTCAGCTACACCTGGGACGACGTCGCCGGCGAAGAGGTCTGCGGCTGGGACGGGCCGCAACTGCTGTTCAGTGTCACCCTGCCTGAAGGGGTGCAGATCCTGCATCGCTTCAGCCTGTCCGACGACGGCCAGTGGCTGAACATGGCCACCACCACTTCGTCCGCTGCGGCGTCCTTTACTCAGATCCAGTTTTTCTATCGCTACGACTCCCCCAGCGAAAACTACACCTGCATCCAGACCATCAGTCGCGGTAACACCTGCAGCCTGCGGGATTCGGTGCAGTATGAATAGTCTGCGGTTTTCGGGTTCGGGACTGTTCAGAACCGGTAATCAATTAACAGAAAAATCAGCACAGGCTTCTGGGGCAGTGCTCTACGAGCATGTCCTGCCTGCGCGTTATACCGATCCCGTCAGAGGACTTGGTAGTGATCGATCGGAGCGAACCAGCCGATTGGCAATGCTCGCGTTCACCCTGTTATTGCCGCTGGGCCTGGTGTGCTGCGGTGCTACGGCGCCGTCGCGACGGGCCGAGGCACCGGTGCAGAACCTGGTGGGAGAAGTGTCGCTGGACCGTGCCGGGCAGGTTGTGGAGGAAGACCTGCTGCTGGACATCGGAATCCAGGTGTTTTCGGCCGGCCCGGTGGATCCGCAGACCGCCCAGGTGGCACCGTGGCTGGTGGAGGAGATTCGCGCCAAGGAGACCCATTACCTGCCTTATGTCCTGCGCAATACGTTGGCTGCTTCCAACCAGTGGGGCGCGGTGCGGGTGTTGCCGGCGGAGGATCCCTCGGTGGCGCTGCAGATCGCCGGCACCGTGGTGCATTCCGACGGTCTCAACCTGATCCTGCAGGTGCGTGTCTGGGACAGTACCGGGCGGGTCTGGCTGAACGGGGTTTACAGCGACGAGACCAGTAACCGGGATTACCTGGGCAACGAGACATTCTATGGCAGCGGTGGTGCCGGTGGTGATGTCAGTGGTGACAGCAGCGGCGATGGTTTTGCTGGCGATGGTTCCGCTGTGAGCAACGGCGGTATCGACACCGAGATCCTGCTGACCGATCCCTATGGGGATCTTTATGCCCGTATCGCCAACGACCTGCTGGCGGTGCGCGACAGTCTCAGTCACGACGAACTGGTCAACATCTCCCGGGTTTCGCAGATGCTCTATGCCGCCGACCTGTCGCCGGAGACGTTCAATCGCACCCTGGTGACCGATGCGGACGGGCGACGCCGGGTGGTCAGCCTGATGGCTGAGGACGATCCCATGCTGCGGCGGGTCGGCGAGATGCGCCTGCGCCATTATCTGTTTATCGATACGGTGGACGATTACTACCAGTCGCTGTATGCCGAGATGCAGCCGCTGTATGACCTGTGGCGCAGCTATTCCCGCGAACAGATTCTGGAGACCCGGGAGCGGGCGCCGGGCTCACGGGATCTCGGTAATGGTTCCGGCATCCAGGCGCTGACCCAGAGCTACAACCGCTACAAGTGGGCGCGCATTTACGAGCAGGAATTCGCCGGCCTGGCGCAGGGCTTCAACAACGAGATTGCGCCGGCGATTCTCGATCTCAACCGTCGTGTGCATGGACTCAGCGGGTCGCTGGAAGAACAATATACCCAGTGGCGGGAGATCCTGCGTCAGCTGTTTGAACTGGAAACCGGGCAGGAACTGTCCACCACCGAGTGAAATAGGGACAGATTTATTTTTCAGGTCAGGCGATTGCTCGCGAAGAGGCTGGTGGTTTGATCAGGGACTCTGCCGGAATGCCCAGTTCAGAGTGCAATCTCCAGATCATTGTCAGGGTAAGCGAGCGCTTTCCGTTGAGAATTTCGTAAACCCGGTTAGGATGGCCGATCAGTGGTTCCAGGTCTTTCACCGTCAACCCTTTCTGTTCCATCTCGTATTTCAGCGCTGCAACCGGGTCGGGGAGATCCATCGGGAAGTGCTTGCGCTCGTAAGCTTCTACCAGCGTAACCAGTACATCCAGTTTTTCGCCGGCTGCTAGCGGTTATGCTGCCGCACGATCCGCTGCCTGTCGATATTCCACTCCCGCTCCTTGACCGTGGCGCGCTTGTCGTGGGACTGCTTACCCTTGGCCAGGGCGATCTGGGCCTTCACCAGGTGATCCTTCCAGTACAGCTTGGTACACACGCAGGTGTGGCCCTTGGCCTCGGTGGCGGTGAACAGGCGGGCCAGCTCACTTTTATGCAGCAGCAGTTTGCGGGTCCGGTCCGGTTCGCACACGGTGTGGGTGCTGGCGGTGTCCAGCGGGGAGATGCGGCAACCCAGCAGCCAGGCCTCGCCGTCTTTCATCAGCACATAGCTGTCCACCAGCTGCACTTTCTTCAGGCGCAGTGCTTTAACCTCCCAGCCTTGCAGGGCAATGCCGGCTTCGAAGGTGTCCTCGATGAAAAAGTCGTGGCGCGCCTTCTTGTTGACGACGATGGTGTTGTCGGGGAGTTTCGGTTTCTTGGCCATGGGGGCGGATTATAGAGGATCAGGCGGGGAGAGTAACCCACTGGATTCTGGGCAAAGCGCTGCCGCTGAGCTATGCTTGACGCGGCCCGGCAGTCACCCGGCCGGGTCGACAACCACGTCCTCTCACAGCAGAGGGTAAAAAGAATAAGGCAACAATAAAATCAGCCGCGGACACCGCGGCAGGGGAAAATCAATGAACGACATTGCTGTGCCATCCTATACTCGGGGGCAGAAAATATTCCATTGGGTTCTGGCGTTGCTGATCCTGTTCTGGCTGTTTGTCAGTGGCGAGCTGGTGGAGGAGGCGGAGGGTGCCCAGAAGGGGCTGATCCTTGGCTTTCATTCCGGTGGCGCCATTCTGATCCTGATCCTGACGATTTTCCGTTATCGTCTGCGGCGTCAGCATCCGGTACAGCCGGTGGCTGAATTGAAGGGCTGGGAGAAACTCTGGAGTGTCCGGGTGCACCTGGCACTTTATCTGCTGGTGGTGCTGATGGTGTTTACCGGGTTCATGCAGGGAGTGTTCTTCGAGCAGCCGGTGCGGATCTTCGGGCTGATCAATATCACAGCCGGTCACAACGAAACGCTGATGGAGCCGTTTCACGAAGGTCACGAGATTATCGCCACACTGCTTAAACTGCTCATAGCGGTGCATGTACTGGCCGGTCTGAAACACCAGTTTGTAGACCGGCAGCCAGTGTTAAAGCGGATGTTCTGACGGAACCGGCGTTTTCCCCCACAGCTTTTTTCCGCAGGATCGAAACCTGGAGCCCGGAACGGCTCCAAGTCCGATTCAACTACTGACAATTCTCAACCTGCCTTCTTTTGCTGAATGAATTGAACCATGCGGAGTTGACATGATTTAGATAATTAGATAGTTTTCTAAATATCTAAGGAGTAATCATGGCATCCATCCAGAAGGTTCTCGAAGCGATATCCGATCCGACTCGCCGCAAGGTGTTGGATTTGCTTAAGAAAAAGGAAATGAGCGCCGGGGAACTGGGCGCTAATTTCGACATTTCCGGTCCTTCCATGTCCCATCATCTGAACAAGCTCAAGGCAGCGGACCTGGTGCAGACCACGCGCCGCGGGCAGAGCATCGTCTACTCAATCAACACCAGCGTGTTCGAGGATGCCGCCCAGTTTGTGGTGAAGTTTTTCCAGGACACCAGGGCGACCGAAGACGCTGGGAATGATCATGATGGAGAGGAACAGGACCGGTGAGTGAGGCAGCGTCAGGAGTGCAGTGTCAGGAGTAAGGTGGCTCCACAGGAGCGCATCAGTGTTCGGGTCAGGCCCAGGGGGAAATTATGAATCTTATCCAGCGTAATCTGCCGAGTCTTTTTGCACTCGTGGCAATGGTTGTGTTCAGTATGGTGGTCTTCGACAGCCTGCCGTTGCAGGTGCCCAGTGACTACAATCTCAACGGCGAGGTGACCGGCACCCAGTCTCGTGAGGTAGTGGTCAGTCTGGCGCCGGCGATCTTTCTGGCGGTGCTGGTGGTGGTGAACGGGTTGCTGCGTATTTCGCCGTCGAAATTCTCCATGCCCAACAGCCGGCGAGCGGTGGATGTGATTCTGTTCGGTGTGGGAGTACTGATGTTTTTCATTCACGTGGCCATCATCGAGGCGGCCGGGGATGCGGACCGGTTTCTGTACTTCTTCTCCTATGGCATGGCTGCGTTTCTGCTGATTACCGGTAATGTGTTCGGCAAAACCGAGCGTAATTTCTTCGTCGGCATCCGCCTGCCCTGGACCCTGGCCTCCACCGCCAACTGGAAGGCCACCCACCGCCTGGCCGGCAAACTGATGGTGGTGTTCGGCCTGGCCCTGGCGGTACTCAATACATTCTATGTGAATCCCTGGCTGCTGCTCGCCTTGTGTATCGGGCCATTGCTGCTGCCGGTGCTTTACTCGCCGTGGTATTACTTCCGCTATGAGAAATCTGCCGAAAGCGGGCCGGGTGACCAATGAATGGCCAATAAATAAATCTGTCCCTATTTGTTGTAGAATCAGCTCCGCAGTGTCGATAAACGTATACTAAGAAGCTGAATAACAAGGGGTTTTGCATGGTCGAAGATCGCGGGCAGTTTAGTTCGAGGCTGGGGTTTGTACTGGCGGCCGCGGGTTCGGCAGTGGGGCTGGGCAACCTGGTGGCGTTTCCGGTCATGGCCTCCAAGAATGGCGGGGCCGCCTTCCTGTTTGTCTACATCGCCTTTGTTGCCCTGATCTGTTATCCGGTGATGCTGGCCGAGATCGCCATGGGTCGGCGCTCCCAGCGCAACCCGGTAGGCGCTTTCACCTCGATCCCCGGGGGTGGCGGCATCTGGCGCTGGGCCGGCAAACTGGCAATCCTGACTCCGTTCATGATTGCGGTGTTTTATACCGTGATTACGGTATGGATTGTCATGTACCTGGTCTATGCCCTGACCGGTAACCTGGATTATCTCAGCGAGCCCGGTACCTTCGGTGAGGTCACCACCTCCACTTCGCTGTTTGTCTATCTGCCTCTGCTGCTGGCAGTGATTTTCTATATTCTGCTGGGCGGTGTGCGTAACGGCATCGAGCGACTGGCGCGAATCCTGATGCCGGCCCTGGCCGTGATGCTGATCCTGCTGGTGGTTTTTGTGCTGACCCTGGACAACGCCAGCGCCGGGATCGCCTACTACCTGGTGCCGGACTTTTCCAAGATCAACGGCTCGGTGATCAACGGCGCCCTCAGCCAGGCGTTTTTCTCTCTGTCGCTGGGCATGGGCATTCTCATCACCTATGGGTCTTATTTCAGCCGCGAAGACAACATCCCCCAGTCGACCCGCATGGTGGCAATCGCCGACACGGCCATCGCCTTCTTTGCCGGGATGCTGATACTGCCGGCGATTTTCGCCTTCGACCCCAATACCAATACCGATGATCTGTCCACCAGCAGTGTGGGATTGATCTTCAGTTTTCTGCCACAGATCTTCCTGTCCATGCAGAGCGCGGTGGGCTACACAGGTGCCTGCGTGGTGGCCGCGGTGTTCTTCACCCTGGTGTTTTTTGCGGCGCTCACCTCGCTGGTGTCGATCATTGAAATTCCCATTGCCTACATGGTCGACGAATGGGAAATGAGCCGTCGCCGCGCGGTATTCACCCAGGCCGCGCTGCTGACGTTGTTTGCGGTTCCGGCGACCCTGTCCCTGGGGCTGGTGGATTTTCTCACCAGCTTTACCAGCTATGGCGGCGCGGTGAAATCCTTTTTCGATGTGATTTCGGATGTATTCTACGAAACCATTCTGCCGTTCGTGGGGCTGCTGGTGTGCCTGTTCTGTGCCTATCGCTGGAAAATGTCGGGTCTGTCGGAAGAATTGTCCGTTGGCGATGCCGCATATGCCGGCTCGCGGCTGGAGAAATACCTGAACGTGTCGCTGGGCACGGTAATCCCGCTGATCCTTTTGCTCGTATTCATCAATACCGTGGCCACCAAGTACTTCGCCATCAGCCTGTTTGGCTTTTGAAGTGATCGGGCTGCATCGGACTGGTTCCGGGGCAGCGACAGGCAGCCTTGGTGAACCAGGCAGCAGGCACAGTATTGTTAATGCCGAGTGATCGGCACCAGCCGTCAGGCGTAAAGTCAGCCCGGATGGCATAAAACAGGAGTCCGGCAGGGGATTCAAACGCCGGGCCGGGTCTGCCAGCCGCATTGAAATCACCGCGCCGAGGCCGCATATACCCGGAAATTCGCGCCAATTTTAAGCTCTTTACCAGACTGTACCCAGGACCATGACCCGAATCGATCGCAGCGCTCTTGTCAACTACTCGGCCGAGCAGATGTTCCGGCTGGTGAATGACATCGAAAGCTATCCCGAGTTCATGCATGGCTGCACCTCGGCACGGGTGCTGTCTGCCAGCGACGATGAACTGGTGGGTGAGCTGACCCTTTCCAAGGCGGGAATCCGCCACACCTTCACCACCCGGAATGTGCTGGAACCGGGGCGCAGGATGAGCATGGAACTGGTCGAAGGGGCGTTTCGTCATTTCAGTGCCACCTGGCACTTTAATGCGCTGACCGAGGATGCCTGCAAGGTTAGCCTGGAGATGGAATTCGAATTCGCCAGTGGACTGATGAATTTCGCCATGGAAAAACTGTTCAGCAGTTCCGCCAACTCCCTGGTCGACGCCGTGGTACAGCGAGCCCATTCAGTGTACGAGGCGTAACCGGAATGACCGATCAGTATCCGCCCGACCCGGACAGTGCAGCGACCATCCAGGTGGAAGTGGCCTATGCCACCCCGGACCGGCAACTGATCATCCCCATGCAGGTCCCGATCGGTACCACGGCCCTGGATGCGGTCAGGCAATCGGGAATTACCAGGGAATTTCCCGCCATCGATCTCGAAAACGATCCCATGGGAATTTTCTCCAACCCGCTCAATGGCAAGGACTGGCCGTTACCCGGCGAGTACCGGCTGCAGGAAATGGACCGGGTGGAAATCTACCGTCCACTGGTGATCGATCCCAAGCAGGCACGCCTGGCCAGGGCCCGGAAAAAGGCCTGAGTACTCTGAACAGGACACTAGCATCACCCTGGCTCGGAATTCTGATTTCCCGCTGAAGCAGGACTGTCACACTGTCAAGAGTTGTTTCGCCAGTGTTTCCGCCAGTACTTTCGCCAGAACTTTCGCCAGTAGTTGCGCCAGACGCAGTGTCATCTGCACGGAGTAGAATACTGCCAGTACCAGCCGGCTAACCCGTGACAACGGCGTAGTGAATAACAACAACAGGTTTGTAGCGTCCGAGGAAACCCTTTTGAAACTCGTCATCGGTAACAAGAACTATTCGTCCTGGTCGCTGCGGGCCTGGTTGTTTCTGTCCTGGCATGAACTGGAGTTCGAAGAGATCCGTGTGCCGCTGTACCAGCCAGGCTCCCGGGAACAGCTGCTGGGCTTTTCCGCTGCCGGGCAGGTACCGGTTCTGCTTGATGAAGACCTGCTGGTGTGGGACTCTCTGGCCATCTGTGAATATGTGTCCGAGCAGTACCTGGATAACCGCGGCTGGCCCCGTTCCCGTGCCATGCGCGCGGAGGCGCGCTCGGTCAGTGCCGAGATGCATGCCGGGTTTCATGCCATTCGAAATCGCCTGCCTATGAACGCCCGGGCCAGTGGCCGTCATGTTGGCCTGGACCAGGAACTGCAAGCCGAAATCCAGCGCCTGCAGAGCCTGTGGCAGGATCTGCGCAGCCGTCACGGCAGCCTGGGGCCCTGGTTGTTCGGGAAGTTCTCGATTGCGGACTGCTTCTATGCGCCGATGGCCTTCCGCTTCCCTGCCTATGGCGTGACTCTCACCGGTGCGGCAGCGGACTATCTGAGCCTGCTGCGCGAGCAACCGCTGATGCAGAACTGGCTGGAAGCCGCCAGGCAGGAGCAGGAAGTCATCACTTTTGCTGAAACCGGGATCGACTCTCAACCCCAATCCTGAATCGCTGCCAGATCGGCGCACAGCCCCGGGCAATTCCCGATAGCCAGGATTGCGTCGTTCTCCGTCAGCCACTAGACTTGACGCAGAACCGAGCACGACCAGACAGGCAGTCACCCATGAAGAAACCTGAAAACCGGAACCACAAAACGCCGGCCGGTACGTCCGAGCCGGACAAGTCGAAAGGACTGCTCAAGCGGCTTAACGACAATCTTTACGAATACTACGTGGCTCCCTACCGTCGCACCTTCGCCCGCGCGCAGCGCGACGAGGAAGATCTGTTCATGCTGCTGGTATTTGCCGAGACCCTCGGCGTCCCCAATCCGGCCGCCTATTACACCCTGGAACTGCTGCCGGTGGTGTATGAGCGCTTCCACGAATGGCACAAGCGCATGGGCATGGAAAAGTCACCGCTGGATCACGTCCATTGCTGTTAGAGTTAGCCCGCGGGCGCAGAATCCTGTTTTTCGGTGGCAAAGGCGGGGTGGGTAAAACCACGGTCTCGGCCGCCACTGCCCTGGCCATGGCCAATGAGGGCCGCAAGGTGCTGCTGGTCTCCACCGATCCTGCCCACAACCTCGGTCACCTGTTCGATCGAGCCATCGGCTCGCGGCCGGTCAAACTCAGTTCCGGGCTGGATGGCCTGGAGCTGGATCCGGAAGAAACGGTTAAAAAACACCTGGAAGAGGTCAGCTCCGCGCTCTATCGGCTGATGCCCATGGAACTGCGTGGCGAAGTGGACAAGCACATGGAGCTGTCCCGGGATGCGCCGGGTATGCAGGAGGCCGCCCTCCTGGAGAAGATTGCCGAGGTGGTGGAAGAGGGACTTAAGGACTACGACCTGATCGTGTTCGATACGGCACCTTCCGGGCATACGGCTCGCCTGATGGCGCTGCCGGAAATGATGTCTGCCTGGACCGAAGGGCTGATCAAGCGTCGCGAGAAGGCCGACAAGTTTGCCGCGGTGGTAGCCGGGATGGGCCGCGAGTCCGACCGCGATCTGGGCGGGAAGTACTTCGAGGAGGATGCGGAGGCACAGAAAGAAAGCCGCATCCGGCAGATCCTGCTGCGTCGTCGCAATCGCTTTCTCAACCTGCGCAATGCATTGACCGATCGGGATAAAACCGCCTTTGTGATCGTGCTGGCGGCCGAGCGTCTGCCGGTGCTGGAAACCATCGAACTGGCTGCTCAGCTCAAGCGCACCGGGGTGACTATCGGCGGGCTGGTGGTCAACAAGCGCATGCCGGCGGGCGTCAGCGAGTTCATGGATGAGCGCAAGGCCCAGGAAGAAAAGCACCTCAAGGTGCTCGCCGAGGCGTTGCCGGATATTCCGCGCCAGGACCTGTTACTGGTGGCTCATGATGTGGTGGGACGCGAGGCGCTGGAAGTCTTTGCCACCCGTCTTGAATAGTCTGGGTGGGGATTGGTCTGGTGATTCCCAGGTAGAGCCCCGCCGGATAGTGGTGGCACCAGCGACGGTTAGCGCCTGTGTCTTCAGTAAGAAAAACAGCAAGTGCCGGAAATTTACGACCTGATCGCGAAGGTCGAGTAGTTGGGTCATTGGGCCGACCGGTTGAAAAAGTTGTTCCCTGCTTCGTTTTTTCTTGGCATACTGATAAGGATTTCATCACGGCTACAGCCGTCCCAGTGATCCCATGCAACTGACCAGCGTCTTACTTTCTCAGCGGAACCGGCTCCTGTTGCTGGCTGCTGCGCTGGTATTTGTACTGACCCAGACGATCATCCAGCAGCACTCCCACGAGGGTGACCTCAGTCTGCACCCGGATTGTCAGATCTGTCTGAAACTGGGTTCTCAGAACAATCCCACCGTCGCAAAATTCAGTGTTCCGGACCTTCCGGTATCCACTGTCAGGTTCCAGGTCATTGTGCCGGACCTGCCTTTTATCGCTGTTCCGGCGCCCCG
This sequence comes from Pseudomonadales bacterium, assembly GCA_024234395.1. GTDB lineage: Bacteria > Pseudomonadota > Gammaproteobacteria > Pseudomonadales > Pseudohongiellaceae > NORP240. The sequence goes on along the minus strand of JACKOH010000001.1, from coordinate 2,173,593 downwards.
TTCGCGCGCTCCTCCTCACGCTGCCTGAATTTCAGTCAGATAACTTCCGCTGACCGAGTGTCAGCAATCCCATTTTATCCTGATGGCCTTTTTCGCGCCTTTCGGCAGCGCCTGGCGTCGGGAGCACAATTGAAGTTGAGGAGTAGTCATGCGTAGTGTTGTCCCCGGATTTTCCGTGTCCGCCGCGGGCCTGTTGGCCTTGAGTGTTGCCGGTCATATTTCAGCCCAGGAACTGGAGCGCCCCCCCACGATGGTGGATGAAATCGTGGTGACGTCGGCCCTGCATCGCAGTCGGGCCGAAACTGTCCTGCCGGTCAATGTGCTGGCCGGTGATGAGGTACGCGAGAAGGCGGCTGCCACCCTGGGTGAAATGCTGGAAGGCCAGGTCGGTGTCAACAATGCCTCGTTCGGTGTCGGGGTCGGTTTGCCGGTGATCCGCGGTCAGAGTGCCAACCGGGTGCAGGTACTGCAGATGGGGGTCGGCAATCTGGATGCCTCCGCAGTCAGTGCCGACCATGCCAACAGCCTGGAACCGGCGCTGGCGGATCGCATCGAGGTAGTCCGTGGTCCAGCCACATTGCTATATGGCAACGGGGCTATCGGCGGGGTGGTGAATGTGATCGACGGGCGGATTCCCCGTACCTTCGCTGACGGGCTGGACGTACTGGCCGAAACCCGATATGACACGGTCAACGACGAGCGTACCGCGGCGCTGCGGCTGGATGGTGGCAGTGGCCGTTTTGCCTGGCACCTGGACGCCCTGGATCGGGACAGTAACGACGCCGAAATTGCCGGCTTTGCTCTTAATCCGGACCTGGTTGACCTGGATGATCCGGAAGCAGTGGAAGAACTGCTGGAGAGCCGCGGCCGCCTGGCCAACTCAAATGCAGCATCCGATTCGCAGACTATTGGTGGCTCGTGGATTCTGGACAACAATGGCTGGATCGGCATCGCCTATAACCAGATGGACAACGAGTACGGGCTGCCGCGAGGTGCTCATGCCCATCATGAGCACGAAGAGGGGGAGGAAGAAGCGGAACACGATGAAGCTCATGAGGAAGATGAGGGCGATGTGCGGATTGTCATGGAGCAGAAACGCTGGGACAGTGAGGCGCGGATTCCCCTTAACAACGACTGGTTCGAGGAGTTTCATGGCAAGTTCAGTGTCGTGGACTACCAGCACGCGGAGGTGGAGAGCACTGGCGAAACAGGTACGCTGTTTGAAAACGACGGTTATGAAGGACGCCTGACCCTGCATCTCAATCAGCCGATGAACCAGGAAGGAGTGATCGGTATGCAGTTCGGCAATCGTGACTTTTCTGCCACCGGGGAGGAGGCCTTTATACCGCCCACGGATATTGGGTCCCTGGCCCTGTTCGGGCTGCAGAGTTTCTCCACGGGGGCCATGACCTACGAATTCGGACTGCGGGCCGAACGTCAGCAGCTTTCACAGTCCAGCGGTTGCGATGTCGACTCCACCAACTGGAGCGGTAGCGGTTCGGCAATCTGGCAACTCAACGACACCAATAACCTGTTGTTCTCCATCAACCGATCGGAACGTTCCGCCACGGTTGAGGAATTATTTTCCAATATCGATGCCTCCTGTAATGAACTTCCCCAGGAGCGCCTGGTGGCACACGCCGCCACGCAAAGGCTGGAGATTGGCCTTCCAGATGCTGATAAGGAGGTTTCCACCAACCTGGAATTCGGCTGGCGCAAGTTCGCCGGCGACGTGACGGCGGAATTGAATGTGTTCCGGAATCAGATCGATGATTACCTGTTTCTTTTCGATAGCGGTGAGTTCGTGGATGATGTGGAAATCGCCCGTTATCAGCAGCGTGACGCCACCTTTACCGGATTTGAGGCGCAGGCCAGCGTGCCGTTGTATGCCAACGGCGATCACCAGTCGGATCTCACCGTGTTTGGCGATTACGTGCGGGCACGATTCGATCAGGATGGCAACGTGCCACGTATCCCACCGTTACGACTGGGCCTGGAATGGGTACACTCGCACGTGGACTGGACAGTCAAGCTGCGCTGGGCTCATGTTGCCGATCAGAACCGGCATGCCAGCAACGAAACGGCGACCGACGGTTACCAGTTGTTGAGTCTGTACGGGGACTACCGCATGGAATTCAATGACTCCAGCAGTCTGCTGTTATTCGTGCGTGGTAACAACCTGCTGGATGAGAATATCCGTCAGCACACCTCGCTGCTGAAGGACGTGGCGCCGGCGCCCGGGCGGGGTTATGAACTGGGGCTGCGGCTGGAATTCTGAGCGGGAAAGACTTTACCGGCCGTTAATTCACGGCGTCCGGGTTGGGCTGATAGTCGCCGGTGATGCGGACCAGCTGGTCGCTCTCGAAGTAGACGGTGACGCGTTCACCGACCCGCTGGCCGCCGCCGGGCTGGAAGTTGTAGACATAGTCCCAGCGGTCCTGGTGAAAGGGATCACGTACCAGTGGTGTCCCCATCACGAAGATCACCTGGCGCTTGGTCATCCCCGGGCGCAGCTGATCCACCATGTCCTGGGTGAGGATGTTGCCCTGGGGTATGGATATCTTATAAACCCCCGGAAACTGAAACGGACCGCAGGCACTCAGGCTGGAAAGAACGGCTATCAGCAGCAGGGCTCGGAAAAAGGTTGTGTTGGCGATGGCTGTTACTGGCATTGGTCGGATTGGCAGGTCGTTGTTCTCGGTTACAAATTGTTGGGTTCGTACTAGCTGACCGTGATTACTGAAATTGGTTCCGTAGACTCGACGGTTAATCTCCCGGGAACGAAAAATAGCCGAAGAAATTCGAAGCCTTAATTCGGTGTATTCGACCAGAAAGTTGGCCTGGACCTGGCGGGGGTTTCCGGCTGAGGATCGCAAACGCACGTCCGTGTGCGCTCGTTCTCGACGTCCCTGTCTCGAACGTCCTCAGCCGGAAACCGCCGCCAGATCCTGCGAATCTCTGTGGTACCCGTTCCTGAACCTTGTGTGCGGGCCCGGTTTATCTTTCATCGGGGTGGTTTAGGCGGCATAATAACCCACTATTTCGCTTGGCGAAACGCCTGCAACGTAACACCGCCCCGGCCTGACTTCCCTCTGGCCCGGTGGCCCCGAGTGAGAGAGCTATGTCTACGGAAAATCAGGATCTGCGGAACGCCGGTCTCAAGGTCACGCTGCCGCGTGTAAAAATTCTGCAAATACTGGAAGGCTCCAAGGACAAGCATTTCAGTGCCGAGGATGTCTACAAGGCCCTGATCGAGGCCGACGAGGACGTGGGTCTGGCCACTGTCTACCGCGTCCTCACGCAATTCGAGTCGGCCGGCCTGGTGATGCGGCATCATTTCGAGGGTGGGCACTCGGTCTTCGAGCTGAACAGCGACGACCATCACGACCACATTGTGTGTACCAAGTGTGGCAAGGTGGAGGAGTTTTTTGATCCGGTGATCGAGAAGCAGCAGGAGCAGATTGCGGAGAAGTTGGGGTTTCGGATTACTGATCACTCGCTGTATATATACGGCATCTGCCCCACCTGCCAGAAAACGGGCGGGTAGCGGTCTATTTTCCCCACAGCTTCGTTGGTTTCGTGCTCAGTCGATCACTTATCATTCGATAAGCTCACTCCCTGCGCGCGAAACCGCCTCACTGTGGAAAAAATATCCTCGCTACCCGCCCGTTTTCCCAGACGATGGGCTCAGTGGTTCGGTTTTCCGACAAGGATAGTTGTTTCCTCACTCAGTCGATCACTTATCATTCGATAAGCTCACTCCCTGCGCGCGAAACCGCCTCACTGTGGAAAAAATATCCTCGCTACCCGCCCGTTTTCCCAGACGATAGGCTCAGTGGTTCGGTTTTCCGACAAGGATAGTTGTTTCCTTACTCAGTCGATCACTTATCATTCGATAAGCTCACTCCCTGCGCGCGAATCCGCCTCACTGTGAGAAAAGTATCCTCGCTACCCGCCCGTTTTCCCAGACTATAAGAATTGTGGTCTATTTTCCCCACAGCTTCGTTGGTTTCGTGCTCAGTCGATCACTTATCATTCGATAAGCTCACTCCCTGCGCGCGAAACCGCCTTGCTATCCATCCGGTGGTCCGGATGCTGAGATCGGTGGTGGTTTGGATCGGACGCGATAAATTGCGGGGAGATGGGAGCTGATTCCGGCTCAGGGGCTGGCCACCATCTGTTCGGCGTGGGCCAGGGATTCTTCGGTGACTTCGTCGCCGCCCAGCATGCGGGCTATCTCCTTCACCCGGTCCTGGTCGTTGAGGCGGGTGATGGTGGTTCGGGTGGACTTGTCCCGGGTCTCCTTGCTGACGACCAGGTGGTGCTGGCCCTGGGATGCGACCTGAGCCTGGTGGGTGACGCAGAGAATCTGGGTGTGGTCGGCCAGCTGCCTGAGCAGTTTTCCCACGGCGCGGGCAACGCCGCCGCCGATGCCCACATCCACTTCATCGAACACCAGGGTCGGGGTTTGTGAGGTCTGCGCCGTGATCACCTGGATGGCCAGGCTGATGCGGGACAGTTCTCCGCCGGAGGCGATTTTCCCCAGCGCCCGGGGTGGCTGGCCGGGGTTGGTCTTGACCAGAAATTCGGCCGACTCCAGGCCCTGGGGGCTGGGATCGGTGCCCGGAATTGCCTGCAATTTCACTTCCAGGCGGGCTTCGCCCATGCCCAGCTGGGACAGCTGGGTGTTGATGCTGGTGGCCAGTTTTTTGGCGGCCTGTTTGCGTTGTCTGCTGACCTGGCTGGCCAGGTCTTCGTAACCGCTGCGCAATTCGGCGTCCTGTTTCTGCAGTTCCTGCAAACTGCGGTCGGAGTGGGTCAGCTGCTGTAACTGGGCACTCAGGTCCTGGTGCAGTCGGTACAGCTGGTCCGGTTGAATCTTGTGCTTGCGGGCCACCCGGTGCAGGGCAGCCAGCCGTTCGTCGACCCATTGCTGCCGTTCCGGATTGACTTCGACCTGATCCAGTTGATCCTGAATATCTCCGGCCGCCTCGTCCACCTGGATCGCCGCGGTTTCCAGCAGTTCCAGGGTGCTGTCAAGCTTCAGCCCGGACCGGGACAGGGACTGCAACAGGGTTCTGGCCTGACCGATAGCCTGGCTTATGTTGTAGTTTTCATCGTCCTGGCACAGGGTCAGAACCTGCTGCAGGGTGGCCAGGCTGCTGTCGGCATTGGCCAGGCGCTGGAATTCGGCTTCCAGGCTGTCGAACTCGTCCTCGCCGGCATCCAGTTCGTCCAGCTCTTCCACCTGGTAACTGATCAGCTGGCGCTGGGCCTCCATTTCCTCGGCCTGACTCTTCAGGCTCTTCATCAACTGCTGGTTGTGTTGCCAGCCCCGGTACTGCCGATGCAGGTCGGACAACAGTCCGGAGTCGACGCCATATTCATCCAGCAACAGCTGATGGGTGGATCTGCGCAACAGTGAGTGGTGCTCGTGCTGGCTGTGGATGTCCATCAGCTGTTCGCCCAGTTCAGCCAGGTTGCCCAGGGTGACCGGCACCCCGTTGATATAGGCCCGGGAGGTGCCATCGGCAGGTACCACCCGGCGTATCAGGCAGGTAGCGGCGCCGTTATCGGGGTCCGCCAGGTCGCGTTCCTGCAGCCAGCTGACGGCCGCGGGATTGTCGGTCAGGTCGAAACGGGCACTGATATCGGCCTGCCTGGAACCGGCCCGCACCACGCCCTTGTCGGCGCGATCGCCCAGGGTCAGGCCCAGGGCGCCGAGGATGATGGATTTACCGGCCCCGGTCTCCCCGGTGATGACGGTCATGCCCGGTTTCAGCTCCAGGTCCAGAGCGTCGACGATGGCATAATCCCTGATGGTCAGCTGGTTCAACATGGACCAAGTATATGAGCCCGTCACCGGCGATGGAAAGTCTCGGGCTGAGAAAATTTTTCGGCTGTGGAGTGCGTGGCCGCGAGCACTGAAAAGCGACCCTGACTGCGCTTGAAACCCCATCGCCAGACCCCATATAGGGACCTTCGGAAGGTTCCAGATTTCCGTTCTCCGGTAGCCAGGGACAGACCCGGAGGGTCAGTCCCTGGTTTTGGGACCGGCCCTCCGGGCCTGTCCCTGATCGCCAGAAAGCAGGTTGGTAAATCGCTGAAGCTGTTCAAGGATTAGCAGGAGCAGACTTGGAAATCGCTCCGGCAGTTCAAGGATCGGCAGAAGCAGACTGGAAAATCACTGAAGCAGTTCAAGGATTAACAAGGGTAGGGTCATGAGCGAAGAGACAAAGTCTTCCGGGCAAACCTCCTCATCGGAGAGAGAGGGGGGTAATCACGATCAGCAGTATAACGAAACGGAAACCCAGGGCCGGTCGGCCTACGAGATAAAGGTGGAAGGGCATAATCCGGAACCGGAATCTCCAGCCATGGAGGACCTCGAGCGGGCTGCCGAGTTGGAGCTGGGCGATGCCCTGCGGCGTCTCGAAGAGGCCGAGGAGATGGTCCGTAAACATCAGGACGACATGCTGCGCCTGCAGGCGGAAATGCAGAACCTGCGCCGTCGTACCGAGCAGGACGTGGAGAAGGCGCACAAGTATGGCCAGGAACGTTTTGCGACCGAGTTGCTGAGCGTGATCGATAACCTCGAACGGACCCTGGAAGCGGCCAGTGGGGACGAGCCGGCTGCCGCCGCGGAGCAGCCTGAAAAACTGAAGGCGATCCGGGAAGGCGTGGACCTGACTCTGAAAAGCTTCGTGGACTGCTTCCGCAAATTCAATATTGAAACCATCGATCCGCTGGGCGAACCGTTCGATCCGCAGCGGCACGAGGCCATGGCGGCGGTGCAGAACGACCAGGTGGAACCGAACACCGTGACGGCCGTCATGCAGAAGGGTTATCTGTTGCATGGCAGGGTAATCCGGCCGGCCCGGGTAATGGTCAGCAAGTGAGCGCATTGCAGCCCTTGAAATTGACCAGGCCGGGCCAATATTCAGGGTATCAGGCCAGAAACGGCGCTTCAGTCCGGCTGACTGGCAACCGGCCAGGTCGGTGATCCGACACTCCCGGATACCTTTGATTGATCGAAGGACAGCTTGAAAGTTTGATCGAAGGATAGCTTGAAAGATTGATCCAACGATTGAGATTAACGATTCAGAACTGCCGCTGTCAGCATCAAGCGAGTTCTACAGCAGGGCGGAAACATTGGAGACAGTGAAATATGGGTAAAATTATTGGCATAGACTTGGGAACCACCAACTCCTGTGTTGCGGTAATGGACGGTGGCAAACCCAAGGTGATTGAAAACGCCGAAGGCGATCGCACCACGCCGTCGATCATCGCCTATACCAGCGACAAGGAAACCCTGGTGGGTCAGCCGGCCAAGCGCCAGGCGGTAACCAATCCCAACAATACCCTGTTCGCTATCAAGCGTCTGATCGGACGTCAGTTCGAAGACGGTGTCGTGCAGAAAGACATCAAGATGGTGCCCTACAAGATCGTCAAGGCAGACAATGGCGACGCCTGGGTGGAAGTGAACGGTGAGAAGATGTCACCGCCGCAGATTTCCGCGCAGGTGCTGAAAAAGATGAAAAAGACCGCGGAGGACTACCTGGGTGAGAAAGTCACCGAGGCGGTAGTCACGGTGCCGGCCTATTTCAACGACTCCCAGCGTCAGGCCACCAAGGACGCCGGCCGTATTGCCGGTCTGGACGTGAAGCGGATCATCAACGAGCCGACTGCCGCCGCTCTGGCCTATGGCATGGACAAGAAGAGCGGTGACAGCACCATCGCGGTTTACGACCTGGGTGGTGGTACCTTCGATATCTCCATCATCGAGATCGCCGAAACCGACGGCGAGCATACCTTCGAGGTACTGTCCACCAATGGCGATACCTTTCTGGGTGGTGAGGACTTCGACAAGCGACTGATCGATTACCTGGCCGAGCAGTTCAAGAAGGAAAGCGGAATGGACCTGCAGAGTGATCCGCTGGCCCTGCAGCGTCTCAAGGAAGCGGCCGAGAAGGCCAAGATCGAGCTGTCCTCGTCGCAGCAGACCGAAGTCAACCTGCCTTACATCACTGCCGATGCCAGTGGTCCAAAACACCTGGTACAGAAACTGACCCGCGCCAAGTTCGAGTCGCTGGTGGAAGACCTGGTGGACCGTACCCTGGAGCCGGTGAAGATTGCCCTGCAGGATGCCGGTCTGGACGTGGGCAAGATCAACGACGTGATTCTGGTTGGCGGCCAGACCCGTATGCCGCTTGTGCAGAAGAAAGTGGCCGATTATTTCGGCAAGGAAGCACGCCGTGACGTGAATCCTGACGAGGCGGTCGCGGTAGGAGCGGCTATTCAGGCCGCAGTACTGTCCGGTGATGTCAACGACGTGCTGCTGCTCGACGTGACACCACTGTCGCTGGGTATCGAAACCCTGGGTGGCGTGGCCAGTGTGCTGATCGAAAAGAACACCACTATCCCGACCAAGAAAACCCAGGTTTTCTCCACCGCGGATGACAACCAGACCGCAGTGACCATTCACGTGGTGCAGGGTGAGCGCAAGCAGGCGGCCCAGAACAAGTCACTGGGACGCTTCGACCTGTCGGACATTCCGCCGGCGCCGCGCGGTTCCCCGCAGATCGAGGTGGCCTTCGACCTGGACGCCAACGGTATTCTCAATGTGTCGGCCAAGGACAAGGCAACCGGCAAGGAACAGTCGATTGTCATCAAGGCGTCGAGTGGTCTGTCGGATGAGGAAATCGACAAGATGATCAAGGATGCCGAGGCGCATTCGGCCGACGACAAGAAGTTCGAGGAACTGATCACCGCCCGTAATACGGCGGATGGACTGGTCCACGCGACCCGCAAGACTCTCGAAGAGGCGGGTGACAAGGTTACCGCCGACGAGAAAAGCAGGATCGAAGCCGCCATTACCGCACTGGAAGATGCGGTCAAGGATGGCGACAAGGAAGCCATCGAAGCCAAGACCAAGGATCTGACCGAGGCCTCCTCCGACCTGGCTCAGAAGATGTATGCCGAGCAGCAGACTCAGACCGGTCAGGGACCGGAAGCGGGTCCCGGGGCGGAAACCGGCAAGCCGGATGACGATGCGGTGGATGCCGAGTTCGAGGAAGTCAGGGAAGAAGACAAGTAACAGCCTAGTAAAACAGCAGCAACCGGCTTTGAACGCCAGCCGTTCAAAGCCGGAACGTTGATTCCAGAACCAGACCCCGTGCCACGACGGATTTCCGACTGACAGAAATCCGTTTCCGGCCCGGGGTCGATGTGTATGGAAGTCTCCGGTTTTAAAAGCGCCGTCCGACAGGGAGTGGCGCGGCAGATCAAGAGAAATAATTGCCTATGTCGAAAAGAGATTATTACGAAGTCCTGGGGATCTCGCGGGAAGCGACCGAAGGGGAGGTCAAGAAGGCCTACCGTCGCGTCGCCATGAAGTATCACCCGGATCGTAACCCGGACAACAAGGAGGCCGAAGACAAGTTCAAGGAGGCCAACGAGGCATTCGAGGTTCTTTCCGACAGCGGTAAGCGGACCCGCTACGACCAGTACGGTCATGCCGGCGTGGATGGTCAGACTTCCGGTGGCTATGCGGATTTCAGCGATATTTTCGGCGACATATTCGGCGATATTTTTGGCGGCGGTCACGGTGGCGGTCGTCGCAGTCATGTCAGGCAGGGTGCCGATCTGCGTTATACCCTGGAACTGGATCTGGAAGAGGCAGTGCGTGGCACCACCTCACGGATCCGTATTCCCACCACGGTAACCTGCGAGACCTGCAGCGGCACGGGCGCCAAGCCCGGAACCTCGCCGGTGGATTGCACCACCTGCAACGGTGTTGGTCAGGTGCGTATGCAGCAGGGATTCTTCTCGGTGCAGCAGACCTGTCCGCGCTGTCGCGGAACCGGTCAGCAGATCAAGGATCCCTGTCATGTCTGTCACGGCCGCGGCACCACCGATGAACGCAAAACCCTGTCGGTGAAGGTGCCGGCCGGCGTCGATACCGGCGACCGCATCCGCCTGACCGCTGAAGGGCAGGCGGGAATCCATGGCGGACCTCCGGGTGACCTGTACGTGGAAGTTTCGGTTCGACCGCACAAGATTTTCGCTCGCGACGGGCGCAATCTGCACTGTGAGATTCCCATCTCGTTTGTCGATGCCGCACTGGGCGGAGAGCTTGAAGTACCGACCCTGGACGGCCGGGTCAAACTGAAGATTCCCGCCGAAACCCAGACCGGCAAACTGTTCCGCCTGCGTGGCAAGGGTGTCACCCCGGTACGCGGTGGTCACGTCGGTGATTTGTTAATCCGCGTCGTGGTGGAGACCCCGGTTAACCTGACCAAGCGCCAGAAGGAATTGCTGGAAGAGTTTCACGGTATCCACGAGGAGCAGGGCGACCGTCAGAGTCCGCGCAAGTCCGGCTGGTTTGACGGGGTGAAGTCGTTCTTCGACAACCTCGGCCTGGGAAGTTGATTTCCCCGGGCTGAGTTGCAAGGTGAATCTGATTTTAGTGGACGGGGATGCGAGCAGTGACAGTCACTGAGGATCGCAAACGCGCGTCCCCGTACACCACCGCCAGGGATGGCAAAAGTGCGGAAAACGCAGGAGCAGTTATTCCGCCCCGTTCTCGACGTCCCTGGCTCGAACCTTCTCTTTGACTGTCACTGCTCACATCCATTCAACAACAGCGAAGTATTCAACTCGGGAAACTGCTTTCATTTACCCTGGCAGGCAGTTGGGTTCCCTGATAGCGGTGAATAGTCTTTTCAGTTACCTCGTGAGCTCGCAATCGTCATTTCAGAAAATCGTCATTTCAGGCATTCGTCATTGCAGGTAGAGAGGGATCAAAAAAAAACGGGGGATTGAATTCAATCCCCCGTTTTTTAATGCTGAATGAATCAGGAACTGCGTTTCAGGCTAGTCTTTCTTGGTGACCAGTTTCTGTACCCGCCAGTTGATCAGTTCACCGACCCAGATTTCGTCTTCCGACGGACAGGCGATGGCGTGGATCCAGCCGAATTCGCCGAGATTACGTCCCGGCTGACCATAGACGCCGAGTACCTCACCCTGCAGAGATACCTTGTAGATGCGGCTGGGGTACAGGTCACCCACAAACAGCACCGGATCCGGTCCCGGTGTCATGCACAGTGCATCCGGTGCGCCCGGAGCCTGGGAGCCACGAGTCCCGTTGGGGTTTTCCCGGCCATAGACGATCTTGCCTCTGGAGGTGTCCACCGGCACGTCGATGGTGAATTCGCGGATGTAGTTGCCTTCCTGGTCGAAGACCTGGATGCGGCGGTTACCGCGGTCGGCGACGTAGATTTCATCGTCGGGTGAAACGGCCACGCCGTGCGGGGTATCGAATTGACCGGGGCCGGTGCCCAGTGAACCCCAGCTTTTCACCCATTCGCCGCGGGCGTTGGCCTTGCCGACCCGGGAATTTATGTAGCCGTCGGTGAAATAGGAATTTCCTTCCGAGTCCCAGGCCACATCGGTGGGCTGATTGAACACGTTGTCCTGGTGCACCGGCAGCGGGTTACGCGGGTTGATGCCTTCCGGGACTTCCATCTCGACGCCCATGCGTTCCAGCATGTGTGCCATCTGGGTTTCGTAATCCGGCGGAACCTGCAGGTGGGACGCTTCGCCTTTACGGCCGAACACCCAGTCGACGTGACCTTCGGGGCGGATCCGCAGGATCATGTTGGAGCCCTTGTCCACGACCCAGATGTTGTCGTCGGGGTCGATCCGCACGGCATGGGCGTATGACCAGGCATTGAGATTCTTGCCGATTTCCCGGACAAAGTTGCCGTTGGCGTCAAACTCCAGCAACTGGGCAGCGGTCGCCATGTAGGCGGGTCCATGGGAGCTGCCGCCGCGGGAGAAGATAAAGACGTGGCCGTGTGAATTGACGGCCACGCCGGCGACTTCTCCGAAGTGGATGTCGGCCGGCAGGTTCAGCGGATTGGGTACCGACTCGAAGGGCAACTCGGGGACATTCTGCGCATAGGCACTGGTGAAGGAAAGGCCACAGAAAATGGCCGCAAGGATGGTACGTTTCATTGAAGTTACCTCTTTTCGGGTTTTTGGTTTTTGGACTCGGATGAAGTGCTTTCAGCACCCTCGTTCAAGGTAACTTCTGATTACAAACCCTTGTGATTACAAACCCGTGGTTTATGTTAAGAGTCCGAGATCCGGAATCTTAACGCCGGTGAATCCAGTGGCACCCAATCAGGAGTTCCCTGCCGTTATTGGTCAATACCTTACTCCCATTGGCTCGCGATTAAAATCAATTCTTTCGCTCTGGCGCAAATTGTTGCAGTTTCGTCTCCGGGGTCGGGTGTCATAGCCTGGTCCTGCCCGACCTGAGGCGATCAGTTCAGTTCCAGCTGTCTGAGAATCCGCGTATGTTCCCCGGTGGGCAGGCGCGGACCGAAACTGGAGACCGTGGTTGCCGAGGCCAGGCTGGCCAGCCGGCCGGCAGTTTCGAAATCGTAGCCCTGAGTGATGCCATACAGGAAGGCGCCGGCAAACATGTCGCCGGCACCGTTGGTATCCACCGCCTGCACCTTGTGAGAATCGATTTCGATATAACGACTACCGTCAAATAATCTGGCACCGCGGGCACCACGGGTCACCACGAACTGGCGGGCGTTCCGTTTCAGCAGTTCACAGGCGCTGTCGAAATCACTGGCATCGGTCCACAACATGGCTTCCTTTTCATTGCAGAACAGTAGGTCCACGCCGTCGCCGAGCACCTCGGTCACCGCTTCGGTAAAGTATTCCACCATGGAGGGGTCGGAAAATGTCATGGCAGTCTTAACTCCGTGGGCCTCGGCGAGCCGCTTCAATTCCTTCAGGGCAGCCTTGGCGCTCGGGGAAGTGACCAGGTAGCCTTCCATGTAGACGAACTCGGAAGCCTTGATGGCTGCTTCGTCGATTTCCTGGGTGGAGACTTTTTCCGAGACGCCCAGATAGGTATGCATGGTGCGTTCGGCATCGGGGCTGATCATCACCAGGCAGCGTCCGGTGGTGCCCTGATCGCGGTGCCCGCCCAGATTGGTTTCAATGTTGTGGTGGCCCAGTTGCGTGACATAGAAATCGCCGGTTTCGTCACTGGCCACTTTGCCGGCAAAGTAGGCATTGCCACCGAACTGGCTCAGGGCATACAGGGTATTGGCGGCGGACCCCCCGCCGGACTGATTGCGCACTCCTACGGTGGAAGTAAGCAGATCCAGCAGCTGTTGCTGTTGCTCATGGGTCACCAGGGTCATGAAGCCCTTTTCTATACCGTGCTGTGCGAAGAAACTGTCCTCGACTTCGAATTCCTTGTCGACCAGCGCGTTACCCATGCCGTAAACATGATACTTTTTCATGACGTTCAGTCCTTTGAGTGATTATTGGCCGGCGCTGGCAGCGGCAAAAGCCTGCTCGGCAGCATCCAGGGTAAGCTGGATTTCCTCGCTGCCGTGAGCGGCCGATACGAAGCCGGCTTCATAGGCAGAAGGAGCCAGGTAGACTCCATTCTTCAACATGCTGTGAAAGAACGCCTGGAAGTGGGCCATATTGCAGGCGGTAACCTGTTCAAAGCGGCTGACGGAAGGTTCTTCAGTGAAGAAGCAGCCGAACATGGCACCGACCTGATTGGTGGTGAAGGGTATTCCGGCGGCGTCAGCACGTTCCTTTAATCCGGCCAGCAGCCTGCCGGTTGTGGACGTGAGCCCTTCGTAAAATCCCGGAGCTGAGATTTCCTCCAGGGTTGCCAGTCCGGCGGCCACCGCCAGCGGATTGCCGGACAGGGTGCCGGCCTGATACACCGGGCCATTGGGTGCCAGGCGGTCCATGATCACTCGGCGACCACCGAAAGCGCCGACCGGCAGGCCGCCGCCGATCACCTTGCCCAGCGTAGTCAGGTCAGGCGTGATCTGATAGACCTGCTGTGCACCGCCCAGGGCGACCCGGAAGCCAGTCATCACCTCGTCGAAAATCAACAGCGCGCCATGCTGGTCGCAGACTTCGCGCAGTACCTGCAGAAAGCCGGGCTGCGGCGGAACCAGGTTCATGTTGCCGGCCACCGGTTCGACGATGATACAGGCAATCTGTTCGCCTTCCCGGTCGAACAGGGCGCGCACCGCGTCGGCGTCATTGTAGGGCAGGATGTGAGTCAGTTCGGTAAACGCCTTGGGTATGCCCAGGGAATCCGGCTCGCCAAGAGTGAGGGCACCGGAGCCGGCTTTTACCAGCAGGCTGTCCACATGGCCGTGGTAACAGCCTTCGAATTTCACCACCTTGTCCCGCTGGGTATAGCCGCGGGCCAGGCGGATGGCGCTCATAGTGGCTTCGGTGCCGGAATTGACCAGCCGCACGGTTTCTATGGAGGGCAGGATATCGCAGATTTTCTTGGCGATCTGGACTTCCGCCGCGGTGGAGGCACCATAGCCCAGACCCAGTTCCAGTTGCTTGCGCAGCGCCTCGATCACCGGTGGGTGGCAGTGGCCAAGAATAAAGGGTCCCCAGCCTCCCACGTAATCCACATAGCGGTTATCGTCCGCATCGATCAGGTAGGCCCCCTGGCCCGCTTTGAAAAACAGTGGGTGACCACCGACCCCCTTGAAAGCCCGCACCGGGGAATTAACTCCGCCCGGTATGTAGCGAAGTGCCTGGTCGTAAAGTTCGGTGGAGAGCCGGGTGGTATTCTGGGTCAGGGTCATGACTTCCTCTTTGGAACTGTTGGGCGCTGTGAATCTATTGAGCAGCGTGGCCACGGTAAATGGTGTTCAGTTGCCGGGCCCGGGATTCTGTACCCGGGCCTGCAAACAGGTAATTTATCACAGCCAGCAGGTCGGCGCCTGCGCGCAGGACCTGCCCGGCATTGTACGCGTCGATGCCGCCGATGGCGGCAATCGGGATCGACAGTTGCCGGCGTGCCTCGGTCAGTATCTGCAGGGGTGCCGGCGGTGCGGCGGGCTTGGTCCGGGACGGGAAAAATCTTCCGAAAGCCACATAGCTGGCACCGGCCTGTGCCGCGCGCCTGGCCAGTTCCAGGTCGGCGTGGCAGGTGACCCCGATGATGGCCTGGTCGCCTAACAGAGCGCGGGCCCGATCGATGCTGAGGTCACTCTGGCCCAGGTGAACTCCTGACGCACCCGACTCCAGACACAGCTGCACATCGTCGTTGATCAGCAGGGGAACCTGGTGGACGGCACACAAAGTCTGCAGGGCCCGGGCCTGGGCAAGACGTTGCCGGGGAGGGGATTGCTTGTCCCGATACTGGAGCACGCTGACTCCTCCTGCCAGGGCCTGAGCAGCGGCTTCGAGCAGCAACTCGCCGGGCGTCAGCACGCTGTCGGTTATGGCGTAAATTCCGGCCAGGGTCATGAGTCGACGGTCCTCGCGCCTTGATTGGCGCCTTTTCAGTCACAACAGTGCCGATTCAAATAGCAGGCTGTTAGTGTTGATGACAGTCCCTAGAAGCCCGGCTTGCTCCAGGCGCTGCGATTGGGAATGTGCTGACCGAAGCCGATGCGGGTGCCGTGACTGAGAGATTCCCAGGTAAAACGCTGAGCCTGCTGGATGGCATCGCGCAGGTCGAGATTGTGGGCCAGGTAACCGGCCAGACTGGCGGCCAGAGTGCAGCCTGAGCCGTGATAACTGTGTTCCAGCCGCGGCCAGGTGAACAGTGAAAGGCCTTCGTGAGCAGAGAAAAACTTGTTGACCACTTCCGGAGTGGCGGCGTGAGTCCCGGTCAGCAGTATATGCTGACAGCCGGTCTCCAGCAGCTCGTTGGCGCAGGCTTCCACACTGTCGGCACTGGGTGCGAGCTGCATGATCTCCTCGATATTCGGCGTCAGCACCGTGGTCAGGGGCAGCAGCAGGGAGCGGAGCGCCGCCACCAGCTCCTGGGAGCCGAACTGGAAGCCGCCGCCGGCTTTCATTACCGGATCCAGCACCACTGGAATGTCGGGGTAGTCCCGCAGCAGGGTATGGATGACCTCGACGATGGCAACATCGCCGGTCAATCCGATCTTGAAGCAGTTGATGGGGATGTCCTCAAGCACCGCGCGGGCCTGCTGCACGATCAGGCCCGGATCGACCGGTGTAATATTGCTGGCATTCTCGGTGTTCTGCACGGTGATTGCCGTGGCCACCGGTAATGTGTGACACCCGGTACTGAAAAGGGTTTCAATGTCTGCCTGCAGTCCGGCGCCACCGGTCGGGTCGAGGCCGGAAAAACACATGACATTGGGTTTGCTGCTGTTCATGGCAAGTTCGTAACCGTTTGGTCGTTGCGCTCAGGGTTTCACCACCACCAGGATGACGATAGCGACCAGTGGCAATACCGGAACCTCGTTGAAATAGCGGTAAAACACGTGGCTGCGGGTGTTCCTGTCGGCACGGAAGTCCAGCATGATCCGCCAGCAGGCAAAATGATAGAGCAGCAGGATCGCCACCAGTCCCAGCTTGGCATGCATCCACCAGGATGACATGTAGTAGGAAGGGTTGAAGCCGATCAGCCACAATCCCAGAACCACAGTGGCGATTGCCGAGGGAGTCATGATGCCGCGAAACAGTTTGCGTTCCATAATTTTGAAACGCTCTCTGCTGACCTGATCCTCGCTCATGGCGTGATAGACGAACAGGCGCGGCAGGTAAAACAGGCCGGCGAACCAGCAGATGACCGCGATTATGTGGAAAGCCTTGACCCACAGCATGAGTACAATCCTCAGAATCCAGTGATCGCACACGTTACCACAGCGGGCCGTCGGCATGTAGTCATAATTCCTCGCGCCAGTCCAATTTCAAACCGGCTTCTGAGGTTGAGGAGGCTGGCAGCCGGGGGGTCCTGGAAATTGAGAAGGCGCCGGGGATTACCAGCTTTTTGCAATATCGTGCCGGGTGTGTAAGATACTCGCTCCGGGCCGCGGACCGCGGCCAACAGACAGGCGATTCCTGCCCGTCTGCTTCCAGACAAGGAGAAAAATGTGATCAGGATAGGTGTGGTCGGTGCTACCGGTTATACGGGTGTGGAGTTACTGCGATTGCTGGCGAACCGGTCCGACGTTCGTCTCGAAGTGGTGACTTCCCGCGAGCGCCAGGGCACCCTCGTGAATGAACTTTTTCCCAGCCTGCGTGGTCATATTGATCTGGAGTTCGCTGCACCTGACAGCCCGGCATTGGGTGACTGCGATATTGTCTTTTTTGCCACGCCACACGGCGTTGCCATGGAGACGGTTCCTGAGTTACTCGATCGGGGTGTGCGCGTCATCGATCTGTCAGCGGATTTCCGACTGCAGGACATTGCGTTATGGGAACGCTGGTACAAGACCACCCATCGCTGCCCGCAGCTGGTACCGGAAGCGGTTTACGGTCTGCCGGAAGTGAATCGCGAACAGATCGGTCAGGCTCGCCTGGTGGCCGCACCCGGTTGTTATCCCACTGCCATTCAGCTGGGATATATTCCGCTGCTGCGGGCCGGCCTGGTGGATGTTTCGCAACTGATAGCAGATGCCAAGTCGGGCGTCAGCGGGGCGGGACGCAAGGCCGCCATCGATTACCTGGCCGGCGAGGCGACGGAATCCATCAAGGCTTACGGGGTGACAGGACATCGCCATGGTCCCGAGATCGAGCAGGGGCTGAACCGGCACAGCGGGCAGCCGGTCAACCTGATCTTCATGCCCCATCTGACGCCGATGATCCGGGGTATTCTTGCCACCCTTTACGCACCGGTGAAAGCCGGTACTGAGGTGACCGCGGAAAGCCTGCAGGCGTTGTACCAGGACAGTTATGCCAACGAGCCGTTCGTGGATCTGTTGCCGCAGGGCGAGTATCCGGCCACCCGCAACGTCAGGGGAGCCAATACCTGTCAGATTTCGGTGGTACACCGGGCCGAGAATAACCGGGTGGTGGTGTTGTCGGCGATCGACAACCTGGTTAAGGGCGCATCAGGCCAGGCGGTACAGATCATGAATATTATGTTGGGGCTGCCGGAGACCAGCGGCCTCGATCAGGTTGCCCTGGTACCTTGAGTTACCGGGGCTGCCGCTGAGGAAAACGAATCGAATGCGTAGTGGTGAAAGTCTGATGCAGTCGGACCAGGCATAACTGCATGCCAAATGTCGTCAAAGGCAGCAAGCAGGAACGAATGGTGGTGGTGCCGTACCGGCCGCTGCGCCGTCTGCTGGCGGTGCTGACGATGCTGGCGCTGCTGCTGGGTGGCGGCCTGGCCGGCCACTGGGCCGGCGTGAGGGATGCCGGCAATGCCGGTACCCGGCTTGGTGACCTGCAGCAACAACTGGCAACGCTGGAACAGGAGAATGCCGGATTACGTCAGGAGTTGGCGATGCTGGAGCGCTCCAGCGCCATGGACAAGCAGGTTAACGGCGAGATTCAGTCCACGGTGGCGGATTTGCGGGAATACATAGCTAGCCTGGAACAGGATGTTCAGTATTACCGGCAGGCGATGACCAGTGAATTCGAGGATGTGGGTCTGGTGGTCGGGGAGCTTGGCCTCAATGCCTCCACAGACCCGCGTCGTTTTCATTACAAGCTGGTCATGCGGCAGGAAGAGGCTGACGGCCAGTACCTGAATGGCCATGTCAACGTGGTTGTAGTGGGGCACCGTGATGGACAGCCGGTGAGTATTCCGCTGCGGGAACTGACCGATGACGAAGATCAACTGGATATCCGGCTCCGCTTCCGCTATTTCCAGAACATCGAGGGGGACCTGGTGCTGCCGCCGGAATTCACGCCCGAGCAGATCGAAATCAGTGCTGTGGCGACCGCACCGATGGCAAAATCAGTCAGTAAATCCTATGACTGGATCATTGAAGGAGAGTAGTGCATGTTCGGTTCCGGAGAAAAGACCGAGAGTCTCGGGCCCGCCCACACGCTGATTTCACGGGCCACGGAAATTGTCGGCGATGTCCATTTCAGCGGTGAACTGATCGTTGAGGGCAAAATAAAAGGCAACATTTTCGCCGCGGAGGATTCCGATGCACTGATCCGGGTGGTAGACCAGGGGGCAGTGGAAGGCGAAATCTGTGTGCCGTCGGTGGTGATCAACGGGCTGGTGCAGGGCGATGTGCGTTCGACCAAGCACGTGGAGCTGGCAGCCAAGGCGGTGGTTGTGGGGAATGTCTACTACAACCTCATAGAAATGGTGATGGGCTCCGAGGTCAACGGCAACCTGATGCATATTTCGGCGGCCGATGCAGCCCCTAAGCAGCTGACCGACGCGTCAACCGGGGCTCCGGAAAGCCCCCGGGTCCCTGAAAAACAGGCCCTTGAAAAAGGCGCCTGAAGCAGCCATCTTATACCTGACTAATACCCTTGGTTATTGATATACTGATCCAAGGTTTCCGGGGTTACGGGCCTGCAACTCCGCAACTCCGTTACATTCAAAGAGTCCCTGATTGGTAGCAACATGTCCGTAGTTGAATCACAAGAGCCGGTTCTGCTCAGCCTGACCGAGAATGCCGCCGCCAAGATACACCGGCTGGTCGAGGAGGAAGGTAACGACAACCTGAAATTGCGGGTGTTCGTTACCGGTGGCGGCTGTTCAGGATTTCAGTATGGATTCTCGTTTGACGAAGACGTCAACGAGGATGATACGGTGGTCAATAACCGGGGCGCCAGCCTGCTGGTGGACCCGCTCAGTTACCAGTACCTGGTGGGCGCCAGAATCGACTATGTGGAGGGGCTGGAAGGCGCCCGCTTCGTGGTCGATAACCCCATGGCCACTACCACCTGCGGGTGCGGTTCTTCGTTCTCTGTGTGATGAATCAAAGGGACTGGCCCTCCGGGCCTGTCCCCTACGCCACGCTGCCATCCACTGCAGGGACAGACCCGGAGGGTCTGTCCCTATGCGAGGTACACGCCGCCCAGGATGACCGGACGCGAGGCGCCGGTAATCGCCGGCGTATCCTGGGCGATTCCGGCCAGGCGCTGCCTTGCCAGCCAGGCAAAGGTCATGGCCTCCACCCAGTCCGGGGGAATCCCCAACTGCCCGGTGGAGTTAACTTCGCTGTCCGGTAACAGCTGCGCCAGTCGTTGCATCAGGGCGGTATTGTGAGCACCTCCGCCGCACACATAAACCTGGTCGGCAGCCAGTTGATTTTCGATTTCGGTGGCGACTATGGTGGCGGTCAGTTCCAGTAGCGTAGCCTGCACGTCGGCTGGTGCCAGGTCCTGGCCGAGGGCGGCCAGCCGTTGTTCCAGCCAGCGGCCGTTAAAGGCTTCCCGGCCAGTGCTCTTGGGTTCCGGCGCGGCAAAATAGGGATCATCCAGCAGCAGTTCCAGCAGCGAGTCGTTCACCTGTCCCGAACTGGCCCACTGACCCTGCAGATCCACCGACTGGTGCAGGTTTTTGTCGATCCAGTAGTCCATCAGCACGTTGGCGGGTCCAGTATCGTAGCCCAGAAATTCACGGCCCTCGGCTATCACCGAGATGTTGGCAATGCCGCCCAGGTTGACGATCACCCGGGCCTGATCCGGGGAGGCGAACACGGCCCGGTGAAACAGGGGTGCCAGGGGTGCGCCTTCACCACCTGCGGCCAGGTCCTTGGCCCGGAAATCCGCTACCGTGGTTATCCCGGTCAGGAAGGCAATCGTGCTGGGGTCGCCGATCTGCAGACTGAAGGGCAGGGGGCGGGCCGGTTTGTGGAAAACCGTCTGGCCGTGACTGCCGATGGCCTGGACCAGTCGGGAATCAATTTGTTCCCGCTCGAGCAGGGCATTGACGGCGGCGGCGAATTGCTGCCCGACCGCGATGTGCGCTTCTCCCAGCGCCCGCAGCGAGGTATCAGGTTGCTGGCAGAGTGCGAACAATTGTTGTCGCAGCGGCGCCGGAAACGGATACGAGAGGTAGCTGTGAAGGGTGGGCCGTTCGGCGTCGAAACTTACCAGCGCACAGTCGATGCCATCGATACTGGTGCCGGAGATCAGGCCAATGTAATAAGCAGGCTCGGCCATAGCAGCCGGAGCCTTACTCGGCACCCAGTTGCTGCTGCGCCAACAGGCGGGTCTGCTCCATGCGCCGGAAGCGGTCCAGCATTGGTGCCACCTGTTGTTGGAAGCGGTCCCGTTCCTCGATCGGAACCGAAACCGCTTTGGGCAGTTTGTCGAGGACCGTGCGGGGGTCCTGATGAACGCCGTTGACCAGAAATTCGTAATGCAGGTGCGGGCCGGTGGCACTGCCGGTCATGCCGACATAACCGATCACGTCTCCCTGGCGCACCCGCTCCCCTTTCTTGACGCCGTTGGCAAAGCCGTTCAGGTGCGCATACTTGGTTTCAAAGCCGCCATCGTGCTTGATAACCACCAGGTTGCCGAATGTTCCGTTCCTGGAAGCCCAGGTTACCCGTCCGTCGCTGGTGGCGCGTACCGGAGTGCCCCGGGGTGCAGCGTAATCGGTACCCTTGTGGGCGCGAATGGTGTTGAGTACCGGGTGGCGTCTGGCCAGGCTGAAATTGGAGCTGATGCGGAAAACGTCCAGCGGAGTGCGCAGGAACGCTTTGCGCATACTTTCACCGGCTGGATTGTAATAGCCGATTTCACCGTCTTCGTCCTGGTACTGAACAGCGGTGTACTGATCGCCCTGGTTGGTGAACTGGGCAGCGAGGATGTTGCCGGTACCGACAAATTCTCCATCCAGATAATGTTCCTCGAACAGGATGCTGAAGTTGTCTCCAATCCGTGGATCGAGGATGAAGTCGACCACGCCGCCGAAGATTTCCGCCATCTCCATGATGGTGAGAGTGGGGATCTGCTCCCGCTGACCGGCCATAAACAGGCTGTCGGTGATGGTGCCATGCTTGAATACCTGGCGCACTTCCGGTTCGCGGATGATGGTTTCCACTTCGTAGAAGCCGTCCACCTGGGTGAACAGGTAGCCTTCCATGGGAGATTTAAGTACCTGCAGTTTTTCCAGCTGGCCCGGTTTGGGGATCAGGAAGCTGAGCTTGTAACCGGGGTAAATCCGGTTCAGTACCTTGGCTTCCTCGTGACTGTTGACCACGTGGAAAAGCTCCCGGTCGGACAGGCCCACGCGACTGAATATGGTCGACAGGTTGTCACCGGGCTGAACCTCAATCTGAGTCCAGCCCTGGTCTGCGGATTGGCCACCGGTCGGTGCGGGCAGTTCAGTGGCGCCCTGCTCACGGATGATCTCGCCGTGGTTGTCCTGGTTCTCTGCGGGATAGACCGGCACCGGGTTGTCCTGCAGGTCAGCGATCCTGGCGGCAGCGGGGGTGTCGGTTCGAAGCGGGGTGGTGGCCGGGTTACGCTGTGTTGCGGTGGTGGCCGGCGAGGCTGCCAGATCGGTCAGGGTGAGGGCGCTTACCGTATTACTGCGTTGCTGCAGTGGGTGGCTGGAGTCGTTATTGGAAACTGCCAGCAGGAAGATCAGCAGCAGACTGAGAAAACCTGCTGCTATCAGGTGTTGCCGAGGATAATATCGGAGTAGAAGGGATCGGAAAGATTCAAATAGACTCATAAACTGTCTTACTGCTGTCCGACCCCTGTAAGTCGGTACCAAACTGAAAAGTATACCAGCTACATTGACAATTCTCATGGCAAAATGTTCCCGCCTGAGTTTTTTGTGACCCAGTGGTGTAGAATCGGCGGCTTTTCCGCAAGCCGCTATTTGCCAGACCTGGATCAGTGGCTCAGGAAAACATTGAATTCCGTTACAGACGGCGGGTAACACGCAACAGATTGCAAACCGACAGGGTGGTTTCATGTCAGCAGGGTCACAGGACATAATTTCGGAGCTTCAGACACGGGGGCTGGTCAACCAGTTGGCCGGTGGCGAAGAGGTGGCACAACACCTTGGAGAAGCGAGCCGGACTGTGTATTGCGGTTTCGATCCGACTGCCGAGAGTCTGCACGTGGGAAGCCTGGTGCCGTTGCTGGCCCTGAAACGCTTTCAGATGGCCGGACACCGGCCCATTGCTCTGATCGGTGGCGCCACCGGCATGATCGGCGATCCCAGTTTCAAGGCCAGTGAGCGCCAGTTGAATTCCGCCGATGTCATCGCCGGGTGGGTAGAACGCCTGAAACCGCAGTTGAGCCAGTTTCTGGATTTCGATAGCGGCAGCCACTCGGCGCTACTGGTGAACAACCTCGACTGGATGCAGCCGTTCGGGGTGCTGGATTTTCTACGCGACGTGGGTAAGCATTTTTCCGTCAATGCGATGATTCAGAAAGAATCGGTGAAACAGCGCATCGAGCGGGAAGGGGCCGGTATCTCCTTTACCGAGTTCAGTTACATGATTCTGCAGTCCTACGATTTTGCCGAGCTCAATCGCCGTTACGGCTGCACGCTGCAACTGGGCGGCAGCGATCAGTGGGGTAATATCACCGGGGGTATCGATCTCACCCGCCGTCTGCACCAGCAGCAGGTTTACGGGGTGACCCTGCCGCTGGTCACCAAGGCCGATGGCACCAAGTTCGGCAAGACCGAGACCGGTACCGTCTGGATCAGTCCCAGCAAGACCTCGCCCTATGCGTTCTTTCAGTTCTGGCTGAATGTGGCGGATGCCGACGTGTACAAGTTTCTTCATTACTTCACGTTTCTGCCGGTGGCGGAAATTGCCGCGATTGAAGCCAGTGACCGGGCCGCGACCGGGAAACCGGAAGCCCAGGGTATCCTGGCCCGGGAAGCGACCCGTCTGGTGCATGGTGAGGAGGGCCTGGAGGCTGCCATGCGGATCAGCGCGGCGCTGTTCTCCGGCGATATCGGCAGCCTGACCAATCAGGACCTGGAACAACTGGAACTCGACGGCCTGCCCTGCACGGTGCTGAACGGGGCCGGCTGCTCCATCGTCGATGCGCTGGTGGCCACCGAACTGGCCAAGTCAAATCGTCAGGCACGGGAGTTTCTCGGTAACAATGCCGTGAGCGCCAATGGCCAGGCGGTCGACAACCAGGATTTCATGCTGACGCCCGAAACGGCGCTGAACGGCAAGTACTACGTGTTGAAACGGGGCAAAAAACTGTTTCACCTGGTGAAGCTCGCGGCCTGATTCCGGGGTTTGGTGGTATAGGCGCTGGCCAGCACGGCACGCTCAGAATCGGATTTCAGAGCGCTCTTGAAGAGCGCCATAACGGCCCCATTTTTAACTGTGAAAATAAAGTAAAAATCTCTGTTCGGGGGCCTTGCCAAACCCGAACAGGGGCGTATAATACGCCCTCCCTTCACCGAGGAGGTGAGGGCAGAGTTCTTTAAAAATCAGGTCAAGTAATAGAGGTGGGTGCTTGCTGGGACAGTTGGCTGTCAAAGCAATACTGTCAAAGTAAGCAACTTGCGTTTATTCATTTAGTAGTAAACAAGCTGTTGTGTTGTCTTGTTTAGGGACTGACCCTTCGGGTCTGTCCCTGTTGGCAGGGCACACGACGGCCAGTAGTTGTGATCTTTGAGCATACTTTTGCTGGTGTTGTTCTGGTTGGTAGTAAGTAGTCGACCGTAGTAGAACGGCACCAGTTTTCAAACCTTTGAACTGAAGAGTTTGATCATGGCTCAGATTGAACGCTGGCGGCAGGCTTAAGACATGCAAGTCGGGCGGTAACAGGAGGAGCTTGCTTCTCGCTGACGAGCGGCGGACGGGTGAGTAACGCGTAGGAATCTACCCAGTAGTGGGGGATAGCCCGGGGAAACTCGGATTAATACCGCATACGCCCTACGGGGGAAAGCAGGGGATCTTCGGACCTTGCGCTATTGGATGAGCCTGCGTGAGATTAGCTTGTTGGTGGGGTAAAGGCCCACCAAGGCGACGATCTCTAGCTGGTCTGAGAGGATGATCAGCCACACTGGAACTGAGACACGGTCCAGACTCCTACGGGAGGCAGCAGTCGGGAATATTGGACAATGGGGGCAACCCTGATCCAGCCATGCCGCGTGTGTGAAGAAGGCCTTCGGGTTGTAAAGCACTTTCAGTAGGGAGGAAGGCCGTTTAGTTAATACCTGAGCGGATTGACGTTACCTACAGAAGCAGCACCGGCTAACTCCGTGCCAGCAGCCGCGGTAATACGGAGGGTGCAAGCGTTAATCGGAATTACTGGGCGTAAAGCGCGCGTAGGCGGTTTGGTCAGTTGGATGTGAAAGCCCCGGGCTTAACCTGGGAATTGCATTCAATACTGCCAGGCTAGAGTACGGTAGAGGGGGGTAGAATTCCACGTGTAGCGGTGAAATGCGTAGAGATGTGGAGGAATACCAGTGGCGAAGGCGGCCCCCTGGATCGATACTGACGCTGAGGTGCGAAAGCGTGGGGAGCAAACAGGATTAGATACCCTGGTAGTCCACGCTGTAAACGATGTCAACTAGCCGTTGGAGATCTTGTATCTTTAGTGGCGTAGCTAACGCGCTAAGTTGACCGCCTGGGGAGTACGGTCGCAAGATTAAAACTCAAATGAATTGACGGGGGCCCGCACAAGCGGTGGAGCATGTGGTTTAATTCGACGCAACGCGAAGAACCTTACCTGGTCTTGACATCCTCAGAACTTTCCAGAGATGGATTGGTGCCTTCGGGAACTGAGTGACAGGTGCTGCATGGCTGTCGTCAGCTCGTGTCGTGAGATGTTGGGTTAAGTCCCGTAACGAGCGCAACCCCTGTCCCTATTTGCCAGCATTCAGTTGGGCACTCTAGGGAGACTGCCGGTGACAAACCGGAGGAAGGTGGGGACGACGTCAAGTCATCATGGCCCTTACGACCAGGGCTACACACGTGCTACAATGGAGCGTACAAAGGGCTGCGACCCCGCGAGGGTGAGCTAATCCCATAAAACGTTTCGTAGTCCGGATCGCAGTCTGCAACTCGACTGCGTGAAGTCGGAATCGCTAGTAATCGCGAATCAGAATGTCGCGGTGAATACGTTCCCGGGCCTTGTACACACCGCCCGTCACACCATGGGAGTGGGTTGCAAAAGAAGTGGGTAGTCTAACTTCGGAGGACGCTCACCACTTTGTGATTCATGACTGGGGTGAAGTCGTAACAAGGTAGCCGTAGGGGAACCTGCGGCTGGATCACCTCCTTAAAGAGAGTCAGTCACTGTCTCAGTAAAGTGCTCACCTCTATTACTTGATCGATTAATAAGTTCTGAAGAAAACGGAAAGCGTATTGGGCAGGATTGGAAACGAAGTGACTTGGTTCCTTTCCTGGTATTGCGCTGCCTGATCTCTGTACCGGGGCTATAGCTCAGCTGGGAGAGCGCCTGCCTTGCACGCAGGAGGTCTGCGGTTCGATCCCGCATAGCTCCACCAGACTTCGCTCTTTGAGCTTCGCCTGGCAGGCCGGTCAGTGAAAACAGGGCAGGCTGCTCAGTAAAGTAGATTGAGCGGAGAGGCAGAGAAAGCAGAGAGAAGAAAAAGAACAAGAAAAAGAATAAAGAGAGCAAAGAGAGCAGGGCAAAAAGACGTCTCCGTTTGGCTGGCAGTAAGATGCGGTCTGAAGCTACAGTAAAAGCCATTTCTGATGCTGATTTGAGAAATTGAATAATCAGTCTGAAAAAGTGATTTTTACTCTGGCTTTAGACAGGCCGGAAACTTGATTGACCAATGAGTCAACAAGCAGTTCTTTAACAATTTGGTGAATGAAGACATAGATATGTTTGTTAGGTGTCTTCGACTGGTGGCATTGTCTGCCCCCTGCGTTGGCCAGGGACCGACCCTCCGGGTCTGTCTCTATCGGGCTTATCCCTAACGGGTCTGTCCCTAAAAAGCCGGCACATGGCAGCAATCCTCCGAGACCAGCAACTGTTGTGATGACGGTTGTGACGTTTCACCAGTCAGATGAAGATATCATCCCAAAAAACAAACGTGTGTATGCTGTATCTTAAACTTCAAAAAGTTATACAAGTGCATGATCTGTACGAAAAAGTCGTTAACGATTGTTTAGTCATAGCAGTTGATCGCGGGTTCGGCCGTTTTCCGGAAAGCAACCAGGGGGAGTCAAAAGGCCCCTGCTGCGGACTGGTCATAAGAACCTGAGATTATATGGTCAAGCAATTAAGCGTACGTGGTGGATGCCTTGGCAGCTAGAGGCGATGAAGGACGTTGTAGACTGCGATAAGCTTCGGGGAGCCGTCAAACAGGCTTTGATCCGGAGATTTCCGAATGGGGAAACCCACCTGACTTGTCAGGTATCGTTAACTGAATCCATAGGTTAACGAGGCGAACGCGGAGAACTGAAACATCTAAGTACCCGCAGGAAAAGAAATCAACCGAGATTCCCTGAGTAGCGGCGAGCGAAAGGGGACCAGCCCTTAAGTTACAGAAGATTTAGCGGAACGCTCTGGAAAGTGCGGCGAGAGAGGGTGATAGCCCCGTACGCGAAAGGTCTTTTGTGATGAAATCGAGTAGGTCGGGACACGTGAAATCCTGACTGAAGACGGGGGGACCATCCTCCAAGGCTAAATACTCCTAGCTGACCGATAGTGAACCAGTACCGTGAGGGAAAGGCGAAAAGAACCCCGGCGAGGGGAGTGAAATAGAACCTGAAACCGCGTACGTACAAGCAGTAGGAGCCCCATCACTAAGTGTCTTAGGCACTTAGTCGATGCGGCTGAGAGTCCGTTGGCTGTTAACAGCGCGAAGCGCTGGTCAACCGCCAAATGAGGTAGGGCCCTTAGTGATGGGGTGACTGCGTACCTTTTGTATAATGGGTCAGCGAGTTATTGTCAGTAGCAAGGTTAACCGTTTAGGGGAGCCGTAGGGAAACCGAGTCTTAATAGGGCGTCTTAGTTGCTGGTAATAGACCCGAAACCGGGCGATCTATCCATGACCAGGTTGAAGGTGCCGTAACAGGCACTGGAGGACCGAACCGGGATCTGTTGAAAAAGATTCGGATGAGTTGTGGATCGGAGTGAAAGGCTAATCAAGCTCGGAGATAGCTGGTTCTCCTCGAAAACTATTTAGGTAGTGCCTCGTGTTTGACTACTGGGGGTAAAGCACTGTGTCGGCTAGGGGGTCATCCCGACTTACCAAACCGATGCAAACTCTGAATACCAGTAAGTTTTATCACGGGAGACAGACGGCGGGTGCTAACGTCCGTCGTCGAGAGGGCAACAACCCAGACCGCCAGCTAAGGTCCCAAATATCAGTTAAGTGGGAAACGATGTGGGAAGGCTTAGACAGCTAGGAGGTTGGCTTAGAAGCAGCCACCCTTTAAAGAAAGCGTAATAGCTCACTAGTCGAGTCGGCCTGCGCGGAAGATTTACCGGGGCTAAACTGATAACCGAAGCTGCGGATGCAGCACTTCTCTTAACTACATTGAGACATTGAGCGCATACCGAGACCTGGCGTCAGCCAGCCGAGGTACAAGCGCCCCCGAACGTTGAGTCGGGCGTGACGTGGGCAGTCTGCTCACCGAGGAGTGTAGTTAAGTGAAGTGCTGCATGGTAGAGGAGCGTTCTGTAAGCCGTTGAAGCTGAATCGTAAGGTTTGGTGGAGGTATCAGAAGTGCGAATGCTGACATGAGTAACGACAAGGGGGGTGAAAAACCTCCCCGCCGGAAGATCAAGGTTTCCTGCCCAACGTTAATCGGGGCAGGGTGAGTCGGCCCCTAAGGCGAGGGAGAAATCCGTAGTCGATGGGAAATCGGTTAAAATTCCGATACCGGTACTTACTGCGATGGAGTGACGGAGAAGGCTAGGCTGGCACGGCGTTGGTTGTCCGTGTTCAAGCGCGTAGGGAGTGGACTTAGGTAAATCCGGGACCACAATTCTGAGACGTGATGACGATCCCCTGGGGCGACCCTCGGGAGAAGTAGTTGATGCCCTGCTTCCAGGAAAAACTTCTAAGCTTCAGGTAAGTACTGACCGTACTGTAAACCGACACAGGTGATCAGGTAGAGAATACCAAGGCGCTTGAGAGAACTTGGGTGAAGGAACTAGGCAAAATGGTACCGTAACTTCGGGAGAAGGTACGCTCCCTTTGGTGAACTATTTACTAGGTAAGCTGAGGGGAGTCGCAGTGACCAGGTGGCTGCAACTGTTTACTAAAAACATAGCACTCTGCAAACACGTAAGTGGACGTATAGGGTGTGACGCCTGCCCGGTGCCGGAAGGTTAATTGATGGGGTTAGCTTAGGCGAAGCTCTTGATCGAAGCCCCGGTAAACGGCGGCCGTAACTATAACGGTCCTAAGGTAGCGAAATTCCTTGTCGGGTAAGTTCCGACCTGCACGAATGGCGTAATGATGGCCACGCTGTCTCCACCCAAGACTCAGTGAAATTGAAATCGCTGTTAAGATGCAGTGTACCCGCGGCTAGACGGAAAGACCCCATGAACCTTTACTATAGCTTCACACTGGACTTTGACCTTATTTGTGTAGGATAGGTGGGAGACTTTGAAGCGTTGGCGCCAGCCAGCGTGGAGTCGTCCTTGAAATACCACCCTGGTAATGTTGAGGTTCTAACTCTGGTCCTGAAACGGGATCGAGGACAGTGTGTGGTGGGTAGTTTGACTGGGGCGGTCTCCTCCCAAAGAGTAACGGAGGAGCACGAAGGTACCCTAAGGGCGGTCGGAAATCGCCCACTTAGTGTAATGGCATAAGGGTGCTTGACTGCGAGACTGACAAGTCGAGCAGGTGCGAAAGCAGGTCATAGTGATCCGGTGGTTCTGAATGGAAGGGCCATCGCTCAACGGATAAAAGGTACTCTGGGGATAACAGGCTGATACCGCCCAAGAGTTCACATCGACGGCGGTGTTTGGCACCTCGATGTCGGCTCATCACATCCTGGGGCTGAAGCCGGTCCCAAGGGTATGGCTGTTCGCCATTTAAAGTGGTACGCGAGCTGGGTTTAGAACGTCGTGAGACAGTTCGGTCCCTATCTGCCGTGGGCGTTGGAGATTTGAGAAGAGTTGCTCCTAGTACGAGAGGACCGGAGTGAACGAACCTCTGGTGTTCGGGTTGTGTCGCCAGACGCATTGCCCGGTAGCTATGTTCGGACGGGATAACCGCTGAAAGCATCTAAGCGGGAAGCCCCCTTCGAGACTAGATCTCCCTTGGACGTAAGTCCACTGAAGTGCCGTTGAAGACGACGACGTTGATAGGCTGGGTGTGTAAGCGTTGTGAGGCGTTGAGCTAACCAGTACTAATTGCACGTGAGGCTTGACCATATAATCGCAGGTTTTTAGGGACTGACCCTGTGGGTCTGTCCCTGCTGAACCGACGAGTATAGAAGGCAAGCAATCGTTAGACTTTGACGACAGGTCAGACTTGTGTAACAACAAGTAGAAAGTAGACGAAACAGCATACGCTAGGCTTCATTCATTGAATTGTTAAGACAGGGAGAGGGACAGACCCAGAGGGTCTGTCCCTTTCAAACCGAATTGCCTGACGACCATAGCGAGTGTGAACCACCTGATCCCATCCCGAACTCAGAAGTGAAACCGCTCAGCGCCGATGGTAGTGTGGGGTCTCCCCATGTGAGAGTAGGACATTGTCAGGCATCTAAATAGGAAGGGCTCACCCGTGAGGGTGGGCCCTTTTTATTTAGATGCCTGTTAACTTGCGGCTCTCACATGGGTTCCCATGTGGAGTGGGGTGAGAAGCGGTGTAACCGTCCGGTAAACCCATCTTGCTAGTTCTGCCTGATCTATCGATAGTGTCCACCTATTTTTAAGTGGACACCATCATGAACGAGTTAAGCGTATTCACTCCACCTGTTAAGCGTCGAAGGTTTGCCCCGGATTTCAAACACAGGATCTTAGCAGCTTGCAAAGAACCCGGTGCGTCGGTTGCAAGGATCGCCAGGGAACACGACCTGAATGCCAACCTGGTCCATAAGTGGATTCGTCAGACCAAGGCGAATTCGTTGCCGGTAACTACGCCAGCTTTTGTAGCACTACCGGTCAACTCGACGCAAGCGCCACGGCCCAGTTTAGGTGGCGGAGTGGACGAGTGTGTCCGCCTGGAGATTCCCTTCCGTCTACAATCGATCAAGGTGAGCTGGCCAGTCTCTCAGTCGGATCGTTGTCTGGCGCTGCTGCGTGACCTGCTGCAGTGATCCGTATTGAGGAGATCTGGCTGGCCACCGAGCCGCTGGATATGCGCGCCGGACCGGACAAGGCGCTGGCCCGGGTGGTTCAGGTGTTCGGCAGTGCCAGGCCCCATTGTGCCTATGCTTTTACCAACAAGCGCGCCAACCGGATAAAGATTCTGGTGCATGATGGATTGGGACTGTGGCTGTGTGCCAGACGCCTGAACCGGGGCAAGTTCCACTGGGCCGAACCCTGGCGCGGCAAGCACCTGGTTGTGGATGAAGAGCAACTTCAGGCGCTGGTTCAGGGGCTGCCGTGGCAGCGCCTCGGTGAGGCGGGCGTCATTCGTGCTTTGTAGTGAATGCCGGGCCTCTTTGAGTCGCACTGACCGACCATCGGTGGCATACTTGGTCCATGTCACATCCCGACGTGAGCCAGCTTAATGCCGAGCAACTACGAGCCCTGACTGCCTCGTTGTTCTCGCGCCTCGCCGAGCAGGAGAAGACACTTCAGCAGCGGACTGAACGCAACGACAGCCTTACGCACCGCGTCAGTTACCTCGAAACACTCAACAAGAAACTGACCCACGAGATGGCGTTACTCAAACGTCACCGCTTCGGTAAACACAGTGAACAACTGAACGTTCTGCAACGCACTCTCCTGGAAGACATCGTCGACGCCGACGTGGGCGGCATCGAAGCGGAGCTGGAGGCGGCGCAGGCTGACTCCCTCTCACAGTCCAGGCCGAAACAACAACCCAAGCGTGTACCCCTGCCACCGGAGCTGCCACGCCGGCTGATCGAGCACGAGCCGGACAACACCCACTGCCAGTGTGGCTGTCAGCTCCAACGGATTGGCGAGGACATCAGCGAAAAGCTGGACTATACCCCCGGTGAGTTCACCGTTGAGCGGCATGTTCGTGGTAAGTGGGTGTGTAAAGACTGCGAAACGCTGGTGCAGGCACCGGTACCGGCGCACGTAATCGATAAAGGTCTGCCGACCACTGGCCTGCTGGCACAGGTGCTGGTGGCCAAGTACGCCGACCACCTGCCGCTGTACCGTCAGGAATGGATCTTCGAACGTGCCGGGCTGGGTATTCCCCGCTCCACGCTGGCCGAATGGGTGGGTCGCTGCGGTGTGGCTTTGCAGCCTCTGGCGGATGCCTTGCGCGAGACCATCCTGAGCCACCCGGTGGTTCATGCCGACGAGACGCCGGTGCCAATGCTGTCGCCGGGCAAGAAGAAAACCCACCGCGCCTACATCTGGGCTTACTGCACAACGCCCTATGCCCAGACCCGGGCAGTGGTCTATGACTTTGCGCCCAGCCGTGCCGGGGAACATGCCCGCACCTTCTTGGGCGACTGGCAGGGCAGGCTGGTGTGTGACGATTACAGTGGTTACAAGGCTGGCTTCGGCCGGGGTGTCACCGAAATCGGCTGTCTGGCTCATGCCCGGCGCAAGTTCTTTGAGCTGCACGCAACCAACAAGAGCACCCTGGCGGCCAGTGCGCTGGAAACCATCGGTCAGTTGTACGAGATCGAGCGTCAAGCCAGAGAGTTGGATGACGGGCAACGTTGCCTACTGCGACAACAACGGGCCGGCCCACTGCTGGAGAACTTCCATGCCTGGCTGCTGGCGCAGCGGCAAAAGGTACCGGACGGATCGGCTACGGCCAGAGCCATTGATTACAGTCTGAAACGCTGGCGTGCCTTGACCCGGTATCTCGATGATGGCGCGGTGCCTATCGACAACAACTGGGTCGAGAATCAGATCCGCCCGTGGGCCTTGGGGCGTTCCAACTGGCTGTTCGCCGGATCGCTGCGCAGTGGTCAGCGCGCGGCTGCTGTGATGAGCCTGATACAGTCAGCCCGAATGAACAGGCTTGATCCTTACACATACCTAAAAGATGTCATGGCCAGGCTACCGACTCAGAAGGCCAGTCGCATTAATGAACTGTTGCCACATAACTGGCAACCGGAATAGCAAGGTGTGATGCCCGGACGGTTACGAAGCGGTGGCCGCAGGCCAACCCGAGCACTGCTCGGGTAGCGTACGAACGACCCGCATCTGTGATGCGAGGCTGGACCATTGTGATTCGGCCTTTGCGTGGGCGCAAAGCCCTCACCCCTCGTAGACTCGGGGCCGCCTGCGGCGGTCTGCGCCGCTGCGCGGCTGTCAGGCATCCCGTGAGTAGTGGGCAGAAAAGGGACTGTCCCTCTGGGACTGTCCCTTTTTTTTGGATGCGCAATGTCGGCGTTGCTTTGCAACGCGACATTGTGATTCGGTCTTTGCGTGGGCGCAAAGCCCTCACCCCTCGTAGACTCGGGGTCACCTGCGGCGGTCTGCACCGCTACGCGGCTGTCAGGCATCCCGTGAGTAGTGGGCAGAAAAGGGACAGTCCCAGAGGGACAGTCCCTTTTTTCTCCCTTCTTTCTGTGCGGAAATCTTGTTTCGACAATCGTGCGGAGTTATATTCGGTACGAAGTGACGGAGTTACCCGGTGGTCCAGGATAGCCATTGGCAGTTCTGACTGGTGGGAACGCCGTCATTGGGCATTTCTCAATGCCCGGGGAGTCTGAATCGCAGGAGTGCGTTGCAGAAGCCCCACGAGTGGCGTAATTGGGGGGAGTCACTTAGGAGAAGTAGTAACCAGGAGTAGTAGCAATAAAAACAGTGACAAATGAATCACGGAATCTCAGTTCGAATTAATAGATACAAGAATAAATACGGAAATAATTCCTGAATTCGAGCAGTCGTAATTAAACGACGTTACCGTCAGCGCAAACCAATACGCCAGATTCAAACGCAGTTGCCCGGGATTCCCGGGTGACCTGAACTGATATGGCCGGGTTGAACCGGCTCTATCCGAATCTTTAGTCGTACCAGGGGAGCGAGGTAGTCTGATGGACGCTAATTACGCTGATACACTGCGACAGGCTGTAGTCGCACATAGACAAGGAAATCTCAAGCAGGCCGAACGGTTGTATAAAATCGTTATCTCGGCGCCACTCAGCCTTACCGATAAGGATAGGGACCGGGAAGTTGTTGCGCTGGCTTACAACAATCTGGGTTTTGCCAGGCAGCATAATGGCGATCTTGATGCCGCCATAGAAAATTATCGCCAGGCAATCAATGTCAAACCCGACAATCACGAAGCCCATAACAATCTGGGCTATACCCTGGCCCTGAAAGGGGATCTCAAAGGTGCGATTGCCAGTTATAAGGAAGCAATCAGGATAAAGCCTGATTTTATCGAGGCTTACTACCATATGGGGCAGGCCCTGCAGGAGCGCGGAGACCTACGCGCCTCCATAGAGAGTTATAACCAGCTCCTCAAATTCAAGCCTGACAGTGCGGACGCCTTTAATGCCCGCGGTGCCGTTCTGCAGTTGAAGGGGGAACTTGATGCGGCCATTGAGAGTTACCACCAGGTACTCAACCTGGATTCCAACTATTACGAGGCCTATAACAATATGGGTAGTGCCTGGCAGGCCAAGGGTGATCTTGACAGGGCTATTGAGTGTTTTGATCAGGCTCTGAAAATCAAACCGGAGTATGCCAGCGCCCTGAATAACAAGGGCCATGCCTTGTTTGACAAAGGCGAAACAGACGCCGCCATCGACTGCTATAAGGAAGCAATTCAGAAGAATCCCGACTCAGTCGAATCCTATAACAATCTGGCCAATGCGTTGCGGGAGACGGGAAATTATGAAGAGGCTCTCAAGGTTTTTGAAATAATTGATGAACCAAGATTCAAAAAAGCCTTTGAAGTCAGTCCCTCCAAGCCACTCTACTGGATCAACGCAAAATCTCAGCTGCTGGAATGTCTTTATATCCTGGGCCGGTATGAACAGCTTGAAGAGCGCATTAAACAACTGGCTGAGTCCGGTGACAAGAACCGTCGAGTGTCGGCGGTGGCCGCCTTCATCGCCGATCAACTGAAGATCGATAATCCCCATACCTTCTGTAAAAATCCACTAGACTTTGTTCATGTGGGTAATCTCGGTAATTACGTATCCGATATTGATTCTTTCATCGCAGATCTGATCGAGGAAGGTGATAGAGAAAGTCAGGTGTGGGAACCCATCCATGGAGTCACCAAGTCCGGTTTCGCGACTTCCAATACGATGTTTCATGCCGGTCAAAACTGCACGACTCTGGAAGAAATTCTACGGCATGAGATCGCTTTCTATCGTAACAGTTTTGAGTCAGAGGACTGTGAATTTATCCGGCAATGGCCCGCGGAATATGACCTGAAAGGCTGGTTTGTGCGCCTGGTAAGGAATGGTCATCAGCGCTCCCACATCCATCCTGCGGGCTGGCTGAGCGGGGTTGTATATCTGAAAACCCTGGATCTTTCGGATAGCGAAGAGGGTGCGATTGAATTGGGGCTGCACGGTTTTGAACTGCCGATACTCGATGACAGCTATGAGCGAAAAGTTCATCGACCCAAAGCAGGCGAGATCCTGCTGTTCCCCTCTTCACTGTTTCATCGGACCATTCCGTTCAGCCAGGACACTGACCGGTGTGTCATTGCCTTTGACATGCACCCGGCGGTGCGTTTTTGACCTTGGGGGAGGCCGGGGCCGGATCATTCCCGGCAAAGTAGACGCAGATCCCAGTGTGATTGCTCTCGCATTGGTCCGCCCGGCCTTTTGAACCGCTGTGTCGTCGTCAGCGCAGGCTGGAGGCAAGCCGGGTCACTGCCAGCCAGGGATTTTTTCCGTGCGCGCAGCAGACAGCATCTGCCCCGAACCTGTGACAGTGGTGGGTTTGTCCTGGAAATTGTTAGGGACAGACCCTGAGGGTCTGTCCCTGTCCTGGCCAGGGGATTATCAGCTAGCGAGGAAAATGGTTTGAACAATTCTGCAGGTGTCCAGCGTTTTGCCGAAAGCCGGACCCGGGGAATGGAGCAACCAGGGTCTGAACAGAACCAGTCGGTTATATTTGTAGGGAATAGCAAATGTCTTTTCCCACAGTGACTCATCCAGCCCTTCGGTTTCCAGGAAGTCTTTGAGGTCCGGGAAACCTTTCCAGCCGTACTGGGCAAATCCCTCGACCGTATTGGGAGCTATTTCCAATCCGGTTCTCTTGTGTCGCCAGAAACAGGTCCCATCTGTTTTTGGATGATCTTTGGAAAGATAGACAACCCCAGCCCATTTTGTTTTTACATCGACATCATAATGAATGTGGAAATTGTAGGGATCGTTCTCTCTGGTAAAGCGCAGTCTTCCATTCGCATTGGTGGCAGAACTGACAGACGGTTCCAGGGTCAGTTTCTGAAAAACTTCCCGGCTTTCCGGACCCAAAAAATATTCGTTGGTCATCACGCCTGCATAATTGCCGGTAGGAGATTCTTCTTCTTTCAGCGACTTCAAGGCCACACTTACCAATTCATCCGGATTGTTATAAAAATCATCAACGACTATGTATCTGTTAAGCATTATCCTGTTCCGTTATGTTATCCGATTGCGGCCTGGCAGTATGTATTGTCGGCTCCTGGTCAGCGTATCCTGTCCCTGTACATTAAGTTGGAGAAGGGGGGCCGATCAACTGACTGGCATGACAGTAAGTTTATAGCCGGTGCGGCGAGAAAACTAGGGCGCATAATTGCTGACGCTCAGTTTCTCCGCTTCCGGGGGGTTAATCAGCATTGAGGAGTTTGAGAAATGGGGCCAGAGTAAAACCTGTTCCGTTATTACGGAGGAGTAAATAAGGGGAGAGTAAAGTTAGTTCCACTATTTCGGATGGATGAATGGGGTCAGCGTAAAAATTGCTTCTCTATTCCAGAATCTGTCAACACAACCCAAGCAAATTTACTCGGACCTCATTTATCGGCACCGTCCTGCAGGCAAATTTTATTCGGATCCGATTTACCTGCAACGTCATGCAGGCACATTTTCCTCGGATCCGATTTGTCTGCGCCGTCATGGAGCCAAATTTTGCTCTGTCCTCAGTTACTTTCTGACCCCGCTCAATCCCGTAACTGACAGCGGGTCGGGTTGAGCTTTTCCCCCGACGGATGACCCGTACCACGCCACTCCATTCCGCATACTGTTAAGCGGGGATTAAGCCGAATTGGCTCAGACTGCGAATACAGACTGAGTAAGGCTGGCTTGGCAAGTTACAAAGAATTACAAATGTTCTGGCTGGTGTGATAGTAACTAATTGATATGAAAAGGAATGTTGTTTGGATAGATGTCTTTCAGACTTGCTTGTGGGGAGCAGATTAGTTATGCTTCCGCTCCCGATATGTGGCTACTTTTGAAGCATCGATTTTTTCCACGCGCAGTAGCCAGTATGGCCCCGTCGACTCGGCACTATTACAAGGATGCGTACCATCTGGTCGGGTGCACAAATCAGTTTAAAAGACACGATATCGAGAGAGTATAAGATGAGAAGCACAACACGATTGATTTCGTCATTCATCATCACCTCCAGCGCGCTGGGCCTGGTTCCCGCGGCGTGGAGCCAGTCCGGTACCAGCGTAAACGAAGGCGACTGGCCTGATTACCACGGCAATATGTTTGCACAGCGCTATTCGCCACTGGATCAGATCAATGCGGAAAACGTCGGAACACTGGAACAGGCATGGAGTTTCTCCACTGCCAACTTCGGCCCGACCACCGATTACAATAATCCCTCCACGCCGCTTGAAGTAAACGGCGTGCTGTACGCCGATATCGCTAGCACCCGCAACGTGGTGGCCCTGGATGCGACCACCGGTCAGGTTCTGTGGCTGTGGCGTCCGCAGGAGGATGAGCGTTTCGACGAGGCTCCCCGTAAAGGTGCCGGCCGTGGCGTCGCGTTCTGGAGCGATGGCAATGCTTCCCGTGTTCTCGATGTCACCCCGGGTTATCACCTGGTATCCCTGGACGCCGAGACTGGAATTCCGGATCCGAACTTTGGAGAAGACGGCATTGTCGATCTATTTGTCGGCCTGCGTAATGCCGACGACCCGCGTTTTCCCTATCCCGACATCGGCATCTCCGCTGCGCCGTTCGTCATGAACGACGTGATTGTGGTCGGCGCTGCCCACCGTGTCGGCATGCGACCGCGTTCGCGTTCCAATGTAAAGGGCGATATCCGTGGCTTCGATGTGCGCACCGGAGAACTGCTGTGGACTTTCCACACCATCCCCGAGCGCGGTGAGTACGGTTACGAGTCCTGGCTCGATCAGGGCATCGAATTCACCGGTAACTCCGGCGTCTGGGCGCCGATGTCCGGTGACCCGGAACTGGGCCTGGTCTATCTGCCGGTAGAATCCGCAACCGGTGACCGCTACGGTGGCGACCGTCCGGGCGACAACCTGTTCTCCGACTCGGTGGTGGCACTGGATATCAAAACCGGTGAGCGTCGCTGGCACTATCAGTTGACCCATCACGACATCTGGGACTGGGATATTCCTTCAGCGCCAGTGCTGGCGGACCTGCCCAATGGCCGCAAGATACTGATGTCTGTGACCAAGCAGTCCTGGGTCTACACCTTTGACCGCACCACCGGCGAGCCAATCTGGCCAATCGAAGAACGTCCGGTTCCGGCTGGTGACGTTCCCGGTGAGTGGTACTCGCCGACGCAGCCAATTCCGACCCGTCCGGCTCCTTTTGATCGGCAGGGTTTCACTGAAGACGACCTGATCGACTTCACTCCGGAACTCCGTGCCCTGGCGCTGGAAGCAACAGAAGGTTTCCGTCTGGCTCCCAGTGTCTACTCGGCCCCGTCACTTGCTGACGACGCCGACGGTACGCGCGGCACCCTGAGCCTGCCGTCCGCGACCGGTGGTGCCAACTGGGAAGGTTCGGCTATTGATCCCGAGACTGGCATTCTTTATGTGCCCTCACGTACTGCCCTGGCAGTAATGACCCTGGACAAGGACGATGAATCAGACATCGAATACAGTGCTGCCTTCGGCGTTCGTGTACCGCGGGTTCAAGGCCTGGAAATCGTCAAGCCGCCCTATGGACGGATCACTGCAATTGATATGAACTCAGGTGAACATCTGTGGATGATTGCCAATGCCGACACGCCAGAACGCATGGCTAACCATCGCCTGCTGCAGGGTGTCGATCTGCCGCGCACCGGTATTCCGACCCGCGCAGGAGTTCTGTTGACCAAGTCTCTGCTGTTTGTTGCCGAAGGTACCGGTGGCCCCGACGCCAGCCCGATCTTCCGCGCTGTCGACAAGCAGACTGGTGACATCCTGGCCGAGATTGAATTACCCAATCTGCAGACCGGGTTGCCAATGACTTACGAGCACGATGGCAAGCAGTACATTGCCATGTTCGTCGGAGGTGGAGGCCGGCCCGCCGAGCTGGTGGCCTATGCCTTACCGTAATTTTATTGATCAGGAGTAATAAACATCATGCGAAAACTGTCTCATTACTTGATGCTGGCATCGACTCTGCTGTTCGTCACTGCGCCGACACAGGCAGCCATGTGGGAACTTGATCCGGGCCAGTCCCTGGTTTACTTCAAGTATTCATACGGTGGTGAACCGTTCCAGGGCGAATTCAGAAACGTGCAGGCTACTTTCGATATCGATCCGATGCGTCCCAGTTCCTGTGAATTCCAGGTAACGATTCCGATCGAAGACGTCTACGTGGATTCCCCGGAAGTGAAGGACTACCTGCTGGACTACGAACTGTTTGACGTGGATACCTGGCCAACTGCCAGCTTCACCGCCGAAAACTGCAGTGTACAGTCCGCCGACACGTTTGTTGCCGACGGCACCCTGACCATTCGTGACCAGACCCATCCGCTGAGCTTCCCGTTCAACCTGACCATGGAAACCTGTGATGGTCAGGTCTGCTTCCATATGACCAGCGAAGTCACTATCCAGCGTCTGGAATACGGCGTAGGCCAGGGTTACTGGGCCAATACTGCTGAAGTTCCCAACGAAGTGGCCATCGAAGTCGATGTCTACGCGATGCAGAAGTGAATAAAACCGGGTAAATAGGATAAATCGATGACTTCCAGATTCTTTTCAAACAACGTTGGTCGGTTCTCACTGATCTTTGCCTGTGTTGCATTCCTGGCTTCCTGTGACCGCCTCCTGACCCCTGGTCAGACAACTGATATTGCCGAGCTGCGGTCAGGCGCCTATACACTGGATACAGATCATGCGGCCCTGTTGTTCAAAATAAACCACCTGGGATTTTCAACGTTTGTCGGTCGATTCACCGATTTCGATGCGACGCTGGATTTCGATCCGGAGAATATTGAAAATTCCAGCATGGAAGTCATAGTTGAAATGGCTTCGATCAATGTGAATATTCCGGAATTCGAGGAGGAGCTGCGCGGCGATAACTGGCTGGATGTGGAAGCTTTTCCGCAGGCGGTTTACCGCACCACCTCGTTTGTGGAATCCATCGATGAAAACACTTTCATTTTTGCCGGTGATCTTACCTTTCACGGAGTAACCAAGCCGGTAAATCTGGAAATCACTTTCCACGGTGGTGGTCGTAACTTCCTGACCCGCAGCTACACGCTGGGTTTCTCAGCGGAAGCCTCGTTCCTGCGCTCCGATTTCGGTGTGGATCGTTTCACCAGTTTCGGTGTGGGTGACGAGATCACGCTGGAAATCCACGTCGAGTTCATGGATGCCAGCTAACCTGTTTAAGACCAACCGATAACGGTTTCGTGACGGAGCCAGGCACAGTTTTCCTCTGATCAGTGGAACAGCCTGCTCCGGAACAGGAGAGGAAGCCCCGGGTTTTACCGCCCGGGGCTTTTTTTTCAGCCCCGGTAATTCCATAACTGATTAAAGGTTCCCTAACTTTGATCGTCAGAGCATTGGGAGAGAACCGGCGCCAGTTTCTCTTGCAGTGGCACCAGAAACCATTCATAGGGTTTCCATGCATCCGAACTGCCCTGGTACATGGGTCTTTTCACCTGATCCCTGCTTACCGTGTTGACTTCCCGGGTATTCCGGTAAAATTCGAGGCAGGCGTCTTCCCAGCCCAACCCGCAATAATCCAGCAGGCTTCTGGTTTCCTGTTCCTGATTGAGAGTGAGACGCTCATAGTTTAAGTCGTGGATGCGGGCACCGTATCGCGCTTTCCAGAATTCCATCAGCTCGTAATAGAGACGATAAAACTCTCCGATCTCTTCCAGATCACAGGCATAGCCATTGGAGGTCCCGGCGAAGGGGGTCTTGTAGATGGACCAGCAGACCGCCATGGGGTCACGCATCGTGTGGATGATTCTGGCGTTGGGAAACGCGGACAGAATGAAACCCAGCCAGAGGAAGTTGACCGGCATTTTGTCGCTTACGAAACGGGCTGGGGTGAGTTGGCGAACGCTCTGCAGATAATGGTCCCGCAGCTGTGGCAGGTAATTCTCCAGCGGTGCCCGCGACCCGTATTGCGAAAACAGTTTAACGTAGCCGAAACACCATTGGCCCATGAATTTCAGCTCTCCGCCACCGTACACCTGTGAGTGGGTAGCCAGGATCTGTTCCAC
This sequence comes from Pseudomonadales bacterium, assembly GCA_024234395.1. Classification (GTDB taxonomy): domain Bacteria; phylum Pseudomonadota; class Gammaproteobacteria; order Pseudomonadales; family Pseudohongiellaceae; genus NORP240. The sequence goes on along the minus strand of JACKOH010000001.1, from coordinate 2,132,202 downwards.
CAGCGTAGTGCCCGACCTGGGCATTCCCAGTACGAACAGTGGTTGAAGTTCGTCTGTTTCCGGCAGCGAAATATCTGCCGGGGCGGAAAAAATTTCCCTGACCTTCGCCACGCTGACTCTGGCATCGTCGATGGTATCGGTCTTCCCGACCCGGTGGTATCGATTGGCCTGTTGCAGGTAACCAACACAGCGCCCGGTTTCGCCCAGGTCATCGCTGATTTTGGCGAGCGCAAACCCCAGTACGATGGCGTCCCTGCTGGCGGGATTCAACTGGCCGTGGAGTTTCTCCATGGCTTCCAACTCCGAATCGCGATGCAGCCAGGTCCTGGCATAGGCCTGCCTGATTAACGATTCGAGTCGCTGTAGGTCCGGGGACTGGAGCATGGGCGCACTATAATGCAGGGCTGGTGTGGGGGCAAACTGGTGGTAGCAGGGACAGACCCGGAGGGTCTGTCCCTGGGGGTTGGGTGGTGGGGGGTTGGAACGCGGCAGGGTCAGGGACAGACCCTGAGGGTCTGTCCCTGGGGGTTGGGCGGTGGGAGGCTGGAGTGCGGCCGAGTCAGGGACAGACCCTCCGGGTCTGTCCCTACTGTCGCCATGATTCTGGAAATTGCTGCTCTGACGATTCAGCTTGGCTATAATCGACAGCCATACCGGCTGTCCGGGACTGGACAGCGCGATAGACTACAGTAACCGGACGTTAGCCGGTTATGCTGAGCCAAGGCTGATCATTAATAACAGCCATCAGAAGAAAGAGAGAAGAACCTTGCACAATTCTGACAGCGGGCATGTTGAACAGCCCACCACTATCGATTCGTCCATTCCGGTGGATACCCTGCTGGTAAGAGCGCACGGCTTGGCCGCGTTCGTTGCCTTACTGCTGGCCGTAGTGTTCGGTATCGTAGTCTCCCTGCAGTTTTTCTGGCCGGATTTCTCCAGCCTGTTGCCCAGTTGGGGGCGGCTGCGCTATTCCCACACCCAGGGCATCATGCTGGGCTGGCTGGGCAATGCCTTCCTCGCCTTTCTTTATCATGCGGTGCCGATTCTCAGCGGGCGCCCGGTCACCAGCCACAGGCTGGGTCTGTGGCTGTTCGGGGTCTGGAATTTTGCCGTGATGGTGCCGGGCTGGATTCTGGTTCTGGCGGGTGTCAGCCAGCCTCTGGAATGGGCCGAATTTCCGTTGCCGGTGGACCTGCTGGTTATTATGGCCTTTGTCCTCGCTGCGGTGCAGTTTCTGCCGCCGTTTTTTAAGCGTGGATTCGAAAATCTCTACGTGTCCAGCTGGTATATCATCGGCGCGCTGGTGTTCACCCTGTTGTCCTATCCAATGGGCAATATTGTCCCGGAACTGGTGCCGGGAGCGGCCGGTGCCGCTTTCAGCGGGTTGTGGATACATGATGCGGTAGGCCTGTTCGTTACGCCGCTGGCACTGGCGATACTTTATTTTGTCATTCCGGCCAGCACCGGCCGTCCCATCTTTTCTCATTTTCTGTCCATGCTGGGATTCTGGGGCCTGTTCTTTCTGTATCCGTTGAACGGGATACACCATTACATTTATTCGGTCATTCCCATGGCGGCCCAGACCACCGCAATCCTCGCCTCGTTTCTGCTCGGGGCCGTGGTGGTGATCGTGGTGACCAACCTGATACTGTCGCAGCGCGGCGCCGGCCTGATTCCCCGGGAACCGGCCCTGCGCTTTGCCTCCATGTCAGTGATTTTCTACCTGGTGGTCAGCCTGCAGGGTTCGCTGCAGGCCAACATGGCGGTCAGCCAGGCAATCCATTTCACCGATTTTGTCATCGGTCATTCGCACCTGGCGATGCTGGGTTTTGCCACTTTTGCCGGCATTGCGGGACTTGTTCATGCCTGGCAGCGCATTCCCGACGCGCCCTATAACGCCCGCGCCATCGACTGGGCCTATGGTCTGCTGGTGACCGGCATCACCCTGATGGTGATTGACCTGACCGTGGCCGGCCTGGTGCAGGGACAGCTGTGGCTGGACGGGACTCCATGGCTGGAGTCGGTGCGTGCCTCGCGGCCTTACTGGATATTCCGCAGTCTCACTGCGGTACCGATCGCCGCCGGTTTTGTGGTGCTGCTCTATGGGCTGGTCAGTGGGCCCCGTGGTGCGGGAGCCGCGGCGGCAGATGCCACCAGCAGGACGTTGAGTTCCGCTGCGCCGGCACCCCGATCCGGTGGCGGGTTGCAGGACCCGGGACGGGCGCTGCGGACTTCTTACGTGGTGGCCTCGGTCGCCGGTCTGGCATTTTTCGTTTTCTCGGTATCGTTGCTGGGGGTCCTGCCGCGGGAGGTACTCTCGCGTCAGGCAGCCGTGCTGGGACCCGCGCAGGATCTGCCCTTGACGCCGTCCGAACTGCGCGGCCGGGCGATCTATGCCCGCGAAGGTTGCGGCTACTGCCATACCCAGCAGATCCGTTATACCGAGGCTGACCAGCAGCGCTTCGGTGCGCCTACACTGGCCTGGGAAGGGCGCCTGGACTATCCCCATATGCTGGGTACCCGACGCATCGGCCCGGACCTGTCCCGCGCCGCCGATACCCGGACCGGTCAATGGCAACTGGCACACCTGTACGATCCCCGCAGCCTGGTAGCCGGTTCAATCATGCCAGCCTATCCCGAGTTTTTTGCCGGCTCGCCGCTGCAACCGGAGCAGGAGGCACTTGATCTGGTGGCCTACCTGGATACCCTGGGACGCGCCCGGGAACTGGCCTGGCCGGAAGGTGACCGTTCCGGGCAACAGGCCCTGCCGGATGACCCGCGGGCGCAAATGTCACTTACCGCTCCGGTTCTCAATAATCACCCGGCCCGGACCCGGCCGCGGGGAACCGGCAATGCGGCTGCAATGCTGGTCCCGGCAGCCCCGGTCGATGCTGGTGCTACGCAATTCTGGCGGGACAACTGCAGCAGTTGCCATGGCAACGAGGGGCGTGGTGACGGCGTGGCAGCCGACTGGTTGCAGCCGGCTCCGGTCAACCTGACGGAGCATCAATACCGCGGCGATTTATTGGCCGACATACTCTGGAATGGCGTCTACAGCACTGCCATGCCCGCATGGCGTGATCAGGCACCTGCGGAACTGGCCGCCGTAGCGGCAGTCGTGCAATCGTTCAGCAGCGTGGATGCCGCGCCGGGACCGGCGGCGCAGATTGCCAGGGGACAGCAGGTCTATGCAACCCATTGTGCAGAATGTCACGGCGATGCGGGTGATGGACAGGGATTCGCCACTCCCAATCTGCCCATCCCGGTGCCTCCCACCGATTTTACCCGGGAACGTCTCAGCCTGGAGGCGAGTGTGAGGATATTGAGAGAAGGGGTAGCGGGTACCTCGATGGCACCCTGGGGTGAACGCCTCAGTGCCGACGACATGCTGGCGGTGAGCCATTATCTGCGCTCACTGTACCGGGATGTTCCATAGGGAGAACTGCCATGATCAGTACCGTAATTGTCCTGCTCAGTGTGGCGATGGCCACGGGTTTCAGCCTGGCTTACCTGCTGCGCCCGGACTGGCGACAGCAGGTTGAAGAGCCCAAGCACTGTTTTCAACAACAGCTGCAAAGGTATGATAGCGGGTCAAGGAATTCTGCATCTGACCATGAGGGAACACCATGAGTCCAATGAGTCGAGGTATGAAACGACAATCAGGCAGCCTGTCGGGCGTTGCCCTGATCAGTCTGGTTGTGGGTGCCGGTGTAGTCGCCGGAGCCCTGCTATGGCGTCCTGCCGCGGTTCAGGACCCGGCCAGTGAGCCCAGTGTCGAATACGGCCGGCGTCTGCTCCGGGAAACCGCCGCTCTGCTGGGTCCCGGTCATGAAGACCCGGCCATGCAGTACACCGGAACCTACATGGATTGTGCGTCCTGTCACCTGGATACGGGAACCCGGCCGGGAACCCTGTCGCTGCTGCAATCGGCGACCCAATACCCGCGGTTTTCCGGGCGCGATGGCGGCGAGCGTGATCTCAGAGACCGGATCAACGGCTGTATGACCCGCAGTATGAATGGTCGGGAACTGTCACGCGACAGCCTGGAAATGCTGTCCATGGAGATGTACATCAGACAATTGAACGAACAGTTCGGTGTCATGGGTGAAAGTCGCCGTCAGTCAGGCGAACCGGCAACATTTGCCGAGCCAGACCGGGCCGCCGATGTCGCGGCGGGAGAACTGGTTTATCAGGAGCGTTGCCAGGTCTGCCATGGCGAGGACGGGGAAGGCCTGGCGGCGTCCACTGACATGGCGGAGGGCTATCTGTTCCCGCCGCTGTGGGGCCCGGACAGTTTCAACAATGGTGCCGGCATGACCCGGTTGCTGACGGCAGCCCGTTTTATCAAGGCACGGATGCCGCTGGGCCAGCCTGACCTGACCGACGATGAGGCCTACGATGTAGCGGCCTTCGTCAATTCTCATGAGCGGCCGCAGCGGGCCAATCTGGAGCAGGATTACCCGGACCTGACCAACAAACCCGTGGACAGTCCCTATCCACCCTATGCCGACACGTTTCCAATCGAGCAGCATCGGCTTGGCCCATTCGAGCCGATTCGGGAATTTTACCGGGATCTGGCCGTCTCCGGCGACCGCTGAGAGCGGTCACCGGATTGCCGGGGTATTACTGATCAGCCGGCTGCGAACAGGAAGCTGTAGCCGTATTCCTGGGCGCGTGTAGCGGCCAGCACACCGGCCGGAACAAAGCGGCTGTCGGGAATGTTGTTGGCGATCAGCTCCTGGTAAACCTCTTCAGCGGAACTGCCGCTGGCGCGGGCCAGCATGCCCGCAATGGACTGGGTCGCCTTGTTGCAGAGGGCGAACTGAACGCCACGGGCTGCCACGGCTTTCAGCGTATTGCCGCGATTGCCGTATGCCGCCTGCTCGATATTCATCGGATTGACTGAAAGCGGGGCGTCGCTACCTGGTGCAGTCAGGCCGGTCGCGCGGCTCAGGCTCTCGCCGTATTTCTCCCAGATTACATCGTTGTAACCCAGCGGAGTCGCCATGTGGCGAAAACAGACGATCAGTCCATAATCGGAATCGCTGCCGCCGTAGGCGTCCCTGTTACCCAACAGGATGTTGTTGGCATAGTTCAGGGCGTCAGCACCGCCACGACCCGAAGACGAGTCGATAAAGGCGCGATGGGTAACTCCCGGGACATCCATCCATGCATCCAGTTCATGGCGGGCGGGAGTGAAACCCGAGCCTTCATGATGGTGCTGATGATTTTCTGCGGCACGGGCCGTCGCGGCCAGCGTGGCTCCGGTGGCCACTACACCGACGCCGGTCAGAAAGCGACGTCGTCTGGTCAGAAGTTTGGAATCCTCGCTCATAATTTCTCTTGCCTCGTCTGGCTGATTCAGTTGCTCAGGGTGACTTGTAGTATGACTGCCTGGTTGATTTTACCTCAGATTGTTGGCGCATACAGTGTTTGTCGTACAGGGACAGACCCGAAGGGTCTGTCCCTGCCGGTAGCCCTGATTCAACTACAGGGGAGTGCAGTTGTCGAGGGTCCCGCACCAAAAAGCTGACGTAGCTCAAGGTGTTATCTTGTTAGGGTTGGATCGGCATCGGCGCGTGCCGCCGGTTCCACGATTTCCAAGGTCTGTCCGGTGGATACCGTCAGTTCGGAAACTGCGCCGCTGGGCCAGTCAATTACCACCGGCTGACTGCTACGGTTGCCAAGAGGTAGTAACATTGTTTTGCTGTTCTGACTCTGGAATCCGGAGGTGGACCTGACAAACTGGAAGCGGGTTGCGCTGCCTTCGCCCCATTTTACGCGGGCCCCGACGGCATCGCGATTGCTGCGGGTACCAATCAACCTGATCCAGGCGGCATTGGCAGCTGCTTCGGTCTGGCGTACGAACAGCTTGTTGGTCTCACGGGATTCGACGTTCTGATTGAAATCGAATACCGGATGGCCGCCCAGATTGAAGAAAAACTCGGTATAGCCGTCGTGATCGATGTCGGCAAAGGCGGCACCGTGTCCACGAGTCAGGCGATGCTGGTCATCAGCTTCGACAAAGCGTTCGGTACAGCGTTGAAAGATCCGCTGCCCTCGATTGCAGAGAATTATATCTGCGGCATTGAACATGGGATCCCCAGTACCTATCACTATGTCCGGGAATCCGTCATCGAACAGGTCGCCGACGCCCAGGCCCATGGTATTTTCAAAAGGAGCCATGTTAACTTCTTCACCGGTAGGGCTGTTAAGGCGGTCTTGGCGCCGTAATTGTCGTGCCTCATTAACCATGGGATTGGTGTCGGTTTCCGACAGTTTTATATGATTTACTGAATCCAGCCCGTTGTCTCTGCCTACCCGTTCGAAGCCACCACTGCCATTGCCGAACAGGATGTAATCCTGGGAATCCCAGCGGCCCAGGTAAAGGTCTTCCAGCCCGTCTTGGTCAAAATCCGCGCTGGCCGCCGCAAACACAGCTGGCAGCCCACTGTGTCCTTCCAAAGGTAAATCAAAAACCTGATCGGTGACGGCAATAAAGCCATTACCCCTGTTTTCATAGAAGCCATGCCAGTCCATACCGGCCAGGTAAAGATCCTGATCGCCGTCACCGTCATAATCGATCCAGACCGGGTTCTTGGCGTCACGCTGCCCGGGGTCTACGAGACCCAGCTGCAGTCCCTGTTCGGTAAATGCCGTTCCACCGTCATTGTGGAACAGCAGGGGACGCTGTTCGCGGCGGGTGACGATTACATCCAGCCAGCCATCGTTATCGTAATCCGCCCAGGAGACACCCCACCAGGCGTGAGTCTCGGCTGCCTGATCCGGGGATCGGAAACCGGTCCCGGTAGTGACATTAACAAATCCCTGTCCACTGTTGACACGGTTTTCCAGCAAGGCCAACGTGGAACTGTTGGTATACCCGCCGTTTACTACCAACAGGTCTGCGTCGCCGTCGTTGTCAAAATCAGCGAAGGAACCGGCCCAGGTGCCCAGAAAATCGTCAGGATTGAAGTTGAATTCCCCCGGGCGGAAATTGCCGCTACCGTCATTGGTATAAAGTATCGACATACCATAGGGGCGTCCGAACAGGCGACCATCGGTATCCGCCACGAACAGATCGTCGTCGCCATCGCCGTCAATATCCACGAAAGATGCGCCGCGGCCATAACCGAGGATCTCGCCGAGTCCATGAGATTCGGCAACCTGTCGGTATACTTCTGCATCGTTCCCTGGAGTTGCCGACTGTTGAGCCCAGCATAGCTGTCCGGACAGTATCAGTGTGAATCCCGTGATCAGTTGCCGCGTCAGCGCTATCGGAACCGCGAATGCAGGATGCTGCTCCGCCATGATGAGTATCTCCCCCGGAATGCCACGAAAGCGGCAGTTCCTTAATTGTTATTGTTTATTCTTCTTTTTTCTCTGGTTCTTTCCTGTCTTTCTGAGCGTTCTTATTTTACTTTTCTGTTGTCTTCTTTACTGCTTTCAGCCGGTCACCGGTTTAAGAATCAACCGGTAACCGGCGGAGGTTCCTCAGCGGATCAGCCCCTCGATCGGTTCATGGCGGCCGCCGTTTTCGTCGCAGACGGCATAATTACGTTGATTCCCACTGGCACTGGTGCCGTAGAAGGCGACACCGGCGTGGCGACCATCCTTGCCCAGCACGTAAAAATTCACGTCGAATGCCGGTTCGCCATTATCGAGTAACAGGCGTCGTTCGGTGTTCTCCCAGATGCGGCGCAGTGCAGCCATGCCGGCGTCCTTGGGATCGGCGCCACGACGCAGTTCTTCCACGACCAGGAATGAAGCCAGATTATACAGATTGGCTTCGCCCCGGCCGGTGGAACCGGCAGCGCCAAAGTCGTTGTGTACATAGAGCCCGGCACCGAGAATCGGACTGTCGCCAACTCTACCGGGAATTTTCCAGGCCAGGCCCGAGGTGGTCGTTACACCGCAGACATCGCCGTTACGGTTTACGCCGTTACAGTTGATGGTGCCGAACAGGTGTTCTGGATCGATCAGTCCGTCAGCGGCCATCTGCTCGGCAACTTTCAGACTGGCGTTACTGAACCGGTTGATGTCTGCGGGAGTCAGGTTGGCCTGCCGCTGGGGATCGGGGTAGTGAGCCGGATCGATGCGGCGGCGCCATTCCAGGTATCGCCGCCGTGAGAGATCGGTATTGAGATCGTCCTCAATGGTAAAACCCATCTGTCTGGCGAAGTCCTGCGCGCCCCGATCCACCAGCAGGTGGTGGTCGGTGAGATCGGCTACCGCTCTGGCGACCAGGGACGGTGTGCGAACGCCCTGCAGGGCGGCCACGCCGCCGGCGCGCTTCAGCGGGCCGTGCATACAACAGGAATCCAGGGTGACATGACCCTCTGCATCGGGCAGACCGCCATAACCCACGCTGCTGTCCTCCGGATCCAGTTCGACGATATTGACGCCGGCGATCAGGGCGTCCAGCACGTCGGTCCCTTCTGTCATCAGCCGATAGGCCCGTTCTACACAGGTTTCGCTGCCGCCGTTGGTGGCGACGAAGCCATTGGCGGAGCTGATGACAACGGGCCTGGATGCACGGAACTGGGCGATGGCAGGTCCGACACCGGCCGCCGCCATGGCGCCGATCGTGGTGCTGACGCCAAGAAAGGTGCGGCGATCGAGCAATGGTGAACGGTCGTTATTGGTGTTGCTCATGGTGCGGTTCCTCGTTGACAACTATTGGAAGAAAATTGAGTCCCCTGGTTTGCGAGAAGCCAGGACCACGGGGATTCAATGCAGAACAGTTCAGAAGTCCCGGTAATACCGGTTCAGTTTCCGGAATAACCCGGTCCGTAAAGAACCTTGCCCGGGCGCTTGCCGGTGTGCGCACCGTTTTCCACCACCGGTGTTCCGTTCACCAGTACGAACTTCATGCCGACCGCATACTGGTGAGGATTTTCAAAAGTGGCCCGGTCGCCCACTTCGTCCGCGTCGAACACGGCGATGTCGGCATAAAATCCTTCCGCCAGCAGTCCCCGGTCGTGAAATCCGAGACGTTGTGCAGACTGACTGGTCATCTTGCGCACCGCCTGTTCCAGGCTGATCACACCGCGCTCTCTGGCGTAATAGCCCAACACCCTGGCAAAGGTTCCGTACTGGCGGGGGTGAGGTGCGCCGACACCGAACACGCCGAGCGGGCCATCGGAACCGATAGCAGTAGCCGGATGGCGCATGATGCGATCCACGTCGTCGGGACCGATAGCATGATAGACCGCAGTGGCACCGCCGCCCCTGACGATGTCGAACACCACCTCGGCAGCGTTTTCCGGGGTTGGCTCCAGGCCCCGTTCCTCGGCCAACTGGGCGAGATTCTTGCCTTCTATGGAACGATCCCAGGCACTGCGGGAAATAAACACATTGCGGGGGTCGCCGCCGCCACGGTCAAAAAGAATTTTTTCCACCACCGCGTTCTTAATGGTCGGGCGGGTCTCGGGACTGTCGAGTCGGGCAATCATCTGCCTGGTTCCCCCTTCCTGGGCCCACTGGGGTATCAATGCCGTGATACCAGTCTGCGAAGCTGTGTAGGGGTATTGATCGATAGTGACATCGATACCGCGCGCCCGGGCCTGATCCACCAGTTGCAGGGACTCAACCGACTTGCCCCAGTTTTCCACGCCAATGACTTTATGGTGGGTGATCTGCACAGGAATGTCGGCCTGTTCCCCGATCTGAATGGTTTCCCGGACCGATTCCAGCAGTTGCGCGGCTTCCTCACGCATGTGCGATATGTAGATTCCGCCATAACTGGCGGCCACCCGTGACAGCGCCACAATCTCTTCGGTTGGAGTAAAACTGCCCGGTACATAAAACAGTCCGGTGGAAATACCCAGTGCTCCCTGTTCCATGGCCTCGGCTATCATGGATTGCATGCGTTCCAGTTCCGCCGGTGTGGCAGGTCGGTCCTCGCTGCCGATCACCAGTTGTCTGACTGTCCCCTGGCCTACGAATACCGACCAGTTGGGGCTGATGCCCAGGGCCTCGATCTCACGGTAATGGGCATCGATAGGAAAAGGGGAGCTGCCGTCATTTCCTTCGGTAAGGGTTGTAACGCCCTGAAGTAGCGCGCTTTCCGCGGTGGGCACATCGAAGATGCCGCGCAGCGCGTGGGTGTGCGGGTCGATGAACCCTGGTGTCACAGTGAGACCACTGGCATCGATAATCCGTCCGGCAGTAGCGTCGGAAAGATCGCCGATGCGGACAATCCGTTCACCGCGGATGCCGACATCCGCCCTGAACCAGGGATTCCCCGTACCGTCGATGAGGCGGCCACCACGAATGACTACATCATAATCTTCCTGGGCGGCGGCCAGCGAAACGGCAAGCGAAAACAGGGTGACCAGTACTGCGCGAAGAACACTCATCGATCGGCGACCTCTGGAGAAATAGGGGAAACGGATTCGAGCATAAAAGGAAAAGCAACTGTTGTCTATTTGAAGCCGGGAGCCGAACTCCCGGCAGGCGTGCTATTCCACTTGTGATTCACCGCTGTGGCGGATCAAAAAGACCGATCCGGCCAGGAACAGGGTGAGGACAGACAGGATCACCATTTCCGCCAGGAAAGCCTGGAACTGGGAATTGGCAAGATCCATCACCGAGGCGTGCTCCGCCGTGATGAACAGCATACGCCGGACCGTGGCGATGATGGCGATAACGAGGAAGGAGGTCACTTCAAGCTGGCGGGTATGAGCAATGCGTCGAACCGTAAAGGTCAGTTCCGCCAGCATCAGCACCAGTAGCAACCGGTCCAGCAGGTGGATCACGGCACTGGTAAAATCGCGATTCTGTAAATCCGGCAACATGCCCAGCAGTGCGGACAGCAGCAGACCGGCCGCCGCGACCATGAGGATATAACCAGCCACCAGGTAAATGCCGCTCTCGGCTACTTCGAGGATTCTGGCACTACGACTCATGCCGGTCTCGAAGTCCTGGTTTGAGCCATTCTCCGGTCGCTGCGCCACCTGGTCGGGGGCTTTTTCCATAGCTTAATCCTTGCGCCTGTTCGGATGGCGTGGCGAATCCGTGCCGATGAGAGTGTCAGAGCCGTGTCATTCTGAAAAAAGCGAGACAAAAACTCAGTAGACCGGCTCCAGACGCGTCCGTTCAGGCACTTTGTTCCTGATCGACGGTATCGTTAACAGGGCGACAAAGGCCAGCCCGGCGCGAGCCGAGGCAAACAGCCGCTTGATCAATCTGCCGTTCTTGCGAGCCTCCGCCAGATCGACATTCGCGCGCTGCAAGGCCTTGAGGTTCTTCTTCCAGCGCGGGTGATCGATATCCAGCGTGAGTGGGAACACCTGTCTGGAAATTTCACTGGTCTTGGTAAAAACCGATTGAGCAAACCAGTCGGGATCGATACCCAGGGCCTGATGAAAGGCTGGCCGCTGATGGTCGCGAACGAACATGGTCGAGTAAACCGCAGTCAGGAAGAATTTGATCCACAGGGCGTTGATGCCGCGGGTAAGCCGGGGATCGGTTTTCATCAACAGGGCAAACGCCTCGCCGTGGCCGAATTCATCATTACACCATTCCTCGAACCACTTGAAGATCGGATGAAAACGGTGCTGGGGATTCTTCTGCAGGTGCCGGAAAATGGTGATATAGCGTGCGTAACCAATCTTTTCTGAAAGATAGGTTGCATAGAAGATGAACTTAGGCTGGAAAAAAGTGTATTTCTTCTTCTCCGTCAGGAACGTCAGGTTAACCGCAATACCGGCTTCCCGCAGGGCATCGTTGATGAACCCCGCATGCCGGGCTTCGTCACGCGCCATCAACTGGAACAGTGTAGTGATGTCTTCATTTTTACCGCGCCGTTTCATTTCCTTGTAGAGGACACAGCCGGAAAATTCAGCGGTACAGGAGGAAATCAGGAAGTCGGTAAATTCGGCGCGAAGTTTTGGATCCATGCCATCCCAGTCAATCTGCTCCCAGTCCGCGTTCTTCTTGAAATGTCCCTTGTTCGGATCGGACTTCATGCGTGCAATGAGTCTGTCCCATTCTTCGCGCACCGGGCTGACGTCGATGGCGTCCAGGGCATCAAAGTCGGTGGTGTAGAAGCGTGGCGTCAGCAGCGTGTTCTGCATTGCCACGGCGGTGGCGGATTCGCTGTCGATCACAGCCTGGCGATAGTTGCCGGCATCCAGGGCATCTTCCACATTGCCGGCGTCGGCGGAATGGGCCACTGCCGCCTGTTCGACTTTATTCATACCGATACCTCCTCGGAAAAGGAAAATTCACAGAGTTCCATGAAACCGAAGTCCCCTCGCAGCCGGGTCCAGACCTGTTCGAGTTTCGATGCCCGGGTGATCGTGGCCGTGCGTGTTTCACGGACTACTTCACCGTAGGGAGCCAGGACCGGCGCGCCGTGGATCAGTACCTCGTCGCCAGGATGAATAATGGCCCCGTTCAGGAATTTGACATGTGCATGCAGACTTTCGAAGCAGTGACTGACTTCCACCTCGCAGGGCGCTGTTTCTGTCTTGCGGCTGATAAAAAGCATGGCGATTCTCCAGCTATCAGGGGGCGGGAAGGCGGCTTCCTGTCGCTGATGGAGCCGGGCAGACTGACCGACTGCCAGGATCGGGTGTCGGCACCGGGATGATACTTATTGTTGTAATCTGGTGTAATTATGAATATACATCCTCAGTGTAAACAAAAGTAGACATATGTCAAACGCTACGTCTATTTTGACTTACACTGCTGAAGTCACGTCCGGCATGCTGCGCCCGGCCATCCAGGCGCCGGGCGTCATCAACCACGACCACGACCACGACCAAGACCAGGGGGAGGCGATTGGGCCGGTGCAATCGGTACTGAAGCTATCGGAACTGAATAAGTGGCAGCAACTGCTTCCATTCCAGCTTGATCCAGGGTGTAAACCGGTCGGTTTCGGCGGCCAGCACGTTGGCCAGTTCGTTGCTGGGTACCCAGCGGGTGTCCTCGATTTCACTGGGATTCACTTCGACTTCATCATCGCTGAAGGCGGTGAATACGGAGCAACGCTCCCATTCTGAACCGACGTCCTTGTAGGTGGCCCGGTATTCAAAATCGAAGTGCTTTTCCAGGTTGTCCACCTCAATGCCCAGTTCCTCGCTGATTCGTCGATGGGCTGCCTCGGTTTCCGCCTCGTGGTAGCGGGGGTGGCTGCAGCAACTGTTCGACCAGTAAGCAGGCCAGAGCATTTTTTCGGCGCTGCGTTTCTGTAACAGCACCTGGTTCCTGCTGTTGAATACGAAAACGGAAAACGCCTTGTGAAGAATTCCGTGACCCTGATGACACTGGAGTTTCGGTTTTGATCCGATCGGTTCACCGGTTCCATCGACCAGGATTAACTGTTCATTGTCGAAAGAGACTTGTTTATTCATTTTTATTTCTCCTCTATCCATCAGCATCACACTGCCGGTCGAATCGGCGGCATTCGGTAGCTTCCGAGGTCCGGTGTGATGGCTTATTTTTCGACCCGCCTGGAAAAACGGGGCCGGTATACGCCAAGCACTATGTTCACTGCGGCAACCCCCAGAATGACCCAGAATGAAGCCCACTCGGAGACCAGGGTGGCACCCAGGCTGCTCAGATCAAGCTCTCCTTCCAGGGTGGCCAGTGCATCACCGGCCGCTCTTTCCATCGGTGCCTGCACATAGACCAGGGTGCCTTCCAGTATCAGTACCCCACTTGCCAGCTTAGCCCAGGTCCAGCCGGCACTTTTAAATCGATCGTTCATGGCCATGGCCAGCAGGCCCGAGACAACCACCAGCCCGGTTGACGGCAGCAGCACCCAGGCAGCAACGTTGCCCATGGCCATTCGGAGCGCCGCAAACTTTGCCACAGCCTCGGGGTCGGGCAGCGAGGCGTGCAGTACGAGCAGGGCCAGCAGGGCACCGCAGAAGCCGATTGAACCGATCACGTGCAGGAACTTCATGGTTCTGGTCAGGGTTGTTTTGCGCATAACGGTTTAACTGGCCACGCTGCGGCGCCAGATCTCCTGCCAGTGGGCCAGCAGCGAAGCCAGCAGCAGGGCGGCAATCCATGGCCATGGAGTACCGGTCAGGGCGGCCCGAAGCGCCAGCAACAGGCAGGCGCCGGGCAGCAGATTGACCAGGTAATCCCCTGGCACGATAACTCTCATCCCGCTCTTGTAGAGGCCCAGCACCACCAGCCATTGCACTGCCATCAGAACCAGGATGAGGTCGACAATGTGCCCGCTGGCGAAGAGTTCAGTCACGACAGAGTGATCCTCAGAATGGTGCGTTCAGCCTGACCACCGCCAGGTTCAGGTAGCCGGCAAAGGCCACCCACAACAGATAAGGCACCAGCAACCACGCTCCCGTGTCACAGTGACGCCTTACCACCACGATCAGCCAGACAATGGACAGCCACAGTATCACCACTTCCAGCAGCGCCCAGTCGGGTCGTTGCAGGCGGAAAAACAGCAGGCTCCAGAGGATGTTGAGAAACCCGTTCAGGCAGAACAGTCCGACCAGCCAGGCACGCTGACTCCGTGGACTGTGTCTCCAGCTTTGTTCGGCGGATAGCGCGGTCAAGGCAAAAATCAGTGTCCAGGCCGGGCCGAACAGCCAGTCTGGCGGTTGCCAGCCGGGCTTGACCAGCTGCTGGTACCAGGGGCCCAGGTCAGTCATCGTGGCGCCGGTCAGCGCCACCAGCAGTGCGGCCACAGCAGCCAGGGTTACCGGCCTGGCGCGACGAAGTATCACTGCGCTCATGGCGCGACAATCCCGAACAGATGGGCGAGATCCTTGAAGAAGATGCGCGCGTGTGCCATTGGCCTGGCGCGTACCAGGCGCTTGTGCATGTAGGCCTGCCAGGTGAGATTCTGCACATCCGGATCGCGGCAGATGCTTACGAATCTCTCGCGGCGGCGGTCACTGGCGTACCAGAAGCGTTGCATGATCCCCAGCACCCAGAAGACCCGGCCATGGGCTTTCATGAAGCGTTTTCGTGCCATGCCCAGGGCCCGCGCATCGCCACTCGTACAAAAAGTGACAATTGACTCTGCAGCCAGGCGGCCACTGGCCATGGCGTAATAAATGCCTTCTCCGGAGGCAGGAGCGACCACTCCGGCCGCATCGCCGGCCAACACCACATCACGACCATTGTCCCACCTGGGCAGGGTGCGCAGAGGAATCGGGGCCCCCTCGCGTCGGATCGTTTCGCTGCCCTGCAGGCCGGTTTCGGTACGCAGCGAACTTACCGCGCCTCGCAGCGAAAATCCTTTCCGGGCACTGCCGACCCCGACACTGGTCGTGTCGCCATGAGGAAAGACCCAGGCATAAAAATCAGGTGACAGGCGTCCCTCGTAATAAATATCACAGCGTCTGTCATCGAACCGGGGTGCCTTTGTGTCATGGCCGTCAGTCCGGTTTTCCGGGGAGCGGATAATTTCATGGTAGGCAGCCACATAGGGTATCTTGCGGGCTGCCGGGATAGTCTGTCTGGCGACCTCCGAGCGGGCGCCGTCTGCACCGATAATGGTGCGGGCGCGGACACAGTCAAGCTGATCCGTATCGCGACTGCGTCGGAACCTGACCAGGGCCGTGCCATCCACGTCGCGCTCGATCCGCACAAACCTGCCGGTGCGAAGCTGTGCTCCGGCCTCGACCGCGCGTTGCCGTAGCCAGGCGTCGAACACCTCGCGATCCACCATGCCGACAAAACCGCCTTCGATGGGCATGTCAACCTGACGCTGACTGGGCGCGACGACCCGGGCCAGGTTGACCCGCGCCACCAGCAGGCTTTCAGGGATCGCGAACTCCTCCATCAAGCGCGGCGGAATAGCCCCGCCACAGGGTTTGATGCGTCCGGCCCGGTCCAGCAGCAATACCGACAGCCCGTTGCGGGCAAGGTCGGTTGCAGCAGTGGCGCCGGCAGGTCCGCCGCCAATAACCACTGCGTCGTAGGCTTCGACAATCGTGTCAGGTTTGTTGTTTGCCACCTTGTTTGCAGGCATGAGCCAACTCTCTTTGTAGTTGTTCTTTGTAGTCTTTCGTTGTTGTTTTTGTATTAGAGATTCCCTAGCTATAGGCAACCTGCTTGGCCGGGTTTGTGGAGGCACCCTGTTCGAGGCGCAGGGCCAGCAGCGCAGCGCTCAGAAACAACACGGCCTGGGCGCTGAAAATCAGGCTGTAGGCCAGATCCGGCGACGCCAGCAGAAAACGGGTCACATCAACTCCTGCGGTACCCAGGAATCCACCGAGTCCGAATGCGACCGCTTGGGCTGCGCCCCACAATCCCATGCGCATTCCCTCGCTGTCGTTACGACCCTGTCCTGCCAGTCCCATCATCGAGCCGATGGCGCCGACTGCGAAAGTGCCGTTGGCAAGTCCGAGCGCGAATACAGACGGATGCAATGGCCAGGGAGGTCCATTGAGGCCGGCGACTGCCAGCAGTACCAGGGTTGCCGACGAGGCCAGACAGCCGGTGACGGTCCAGAATCGCAGGGAGCCTACCGAGCGACCGCCAAATACGCTACCCAGCACCGCAACCATCAGCATGCCTGCCAGCAGACCGGATGAATGGACTCCCGACAGCTGGGTCGACTGGCCGGGAGTCAATCCGAATACGATCCCGGCAAAAGGTTCCAGAATTAGATCCTGGGCGCTATAGGCCAGCATGGACACAAACACGAAAACGGTGAATCTGCGTGCTGTCGGTTCTGCCCAGACCAGATTCAGGGCCTTACGGAATGGTACCGGAGGACGGTCCGGGCCGGCCGGTCGTGGTCGAAAGGACACTTCTGTATTTTCCACCGAATGGATAACAATCAGCGTCAACACAAACGCAATCAGACATACCGTGGCAGTCACCGTAATCAGACGCGCTGAGGAAAACGGGTCAAGGAAATGGCCGGCAGTCCCTGCGGTAATAATGAAACCGGCGATCATCATCAGCCACACCAGGGTGGCAGCGGCCGGACGCCGGCGGTCGTCGACCAGTTTCGCCAGCAGCGCCAGCAGAGTCGTGCCGGAGGCCCCCACTCCCAAACCGACCAGGGTGAAGGCAAATACTGCCAGCAGAATCCCGGCCAACAGCTGGCTCGCCAGCAACGCGGTGGCGAGGGCGGCAGTAATGCCACCGGTCGCCAGTACCGCCATTCCGCCGATGATCCACGGGGTGCGGCGCCCGCCCAGGTCGGAGCCATGACCAAAGCGCGGCCGGCTGAGCTGCACACCGTAGTGAAGCCCTACCAGCAGCCCGGGCAGCACCGCCGGTAACGCCAGTTCCACAACCATCACCCGGTTGATGGTGGCGGTGGTGAGTACCACGATCGAGCCAAGGGCGGTCTGCACCAGCCCCAGGCGGATGATTCCGAGCCAGCCAAGTCCTGTCGAATTCGATTTTTTCATCACATCAGGTTCCCCGATTGAATTGCAAAGGCGCTCACCAGCATACCCAGCACATACAGGCTGACACCGGTGGCGTTGTACCACGGAGCCATTTCACGCGGGTTTGCTATCAGGTGTTGCATCAGTCGAATCTGCATCAGTACCGAAACCGCGATGATCGCGGCATGTACCGGGTGTCCCCATAAACCCAGCAACAGCACAACCAACACCTGTGGCTGCAACATCATCAGGCATGCCAGACGGGCAGCGCGGTCCGCGCCGAGCTGGACTGGAATTGAGCGAAGCCCGGTGAGTTTGTCACCTTCCATGGATTTAAAGTCATTGAGGGTCATGATGCCGTGGGCACCATAGCTGTACAGCAGGGCCAGCACCAGCACGCGCCAGTCGGGCAGGGCGGCCGTGACCAGAGCGGCACCGGTAAACCAGGGCAATCCCTCATAACAGATTGCCACGGCGCTGTTGCCCCACCAGCCATTCCGTTTCAGGCGCAGCGGTGGCGCACTGTAGATCCAGGCCAGGTAAAGTCCGAAAATGGCGGCGATAAAGACCCAGGGGCCGAGCATGCTGGCAATCACCAGCGACAGGGCCGTCCAGGTGACGGCTACCGTCAGTCCCCAGTGACGGGGCAGGCGTCCCGAGGGAATCGGACGTTGCGGCTCATTAATGGCATCAACATCGCGGTCGAACCAGTCGTTGACGGCCTGGCTGGTGCCGCACACCAGGGGGCCGGCCAGCATGACTCCGGCAACAATAAGTCGCCAGTCCGGCTCTGCCGATCCCCACCCGGAAACTACTCCGCAGATGAAGGCCCACATGGGTGGAAACCAGGTAATCGGCTTGAGCAACTCGATGATGGCGGCAGGCTCCAGTCGCTGACCTGCACTGGCAGTTTGCGGCTCACTGCTCATAAAAAACTCCGTGTCGATTCCGGCGCATCGGTGCGATTGTGGGCCGATTGGTCACTATTCAGATAACTCATTCACGATTCTCTGACTCAAAATTTCCAATTCCATAACGGCGCAGTTTCACGTACAGGCTCTGACGACTCAGGCCCAGAATCTCTGCCGCGGAGGTTCGATTCTCGCCGGTGATTTCCAGTGCGGCTTCGATACAGTATCGCTCCACCATGTCGGTGGATTCCTGCACCAGGTCCTTCAGGGGCAGCCTCCCGACCAGTTCCGTCAATTGCTCCACGGGCCGCGACAGACGATGTTGTTTGTGCGAGGCATCATCAAACCGGGTGCCGATATCGCGGATCAGGAAACCGAAACTGGTCTCGTCATCGCCGGTGACTACCTGGGTCGCGGAGACCTCGACATCGATCTGGGAGCCGTATTCTCCGCGCAGGGTGGTGGCGAACAGGCGCACGGAACCATGCTTGCGCAGATTCGCCATCAGAACATTGAGGTCGACGCCGGAGCGGCCGAACCATTTGTCCAGCGACTCACCGCGAATCCGCTCCTCGGCCGCTGTCTGAGTCAGCGTCAGGAACGCCTGGTTGGCGGCGATGATGCGTCCGTGGGTATCCGTTACAACAAAGCAATCGGGGGCGCTTTCAACGATTTTAAGGAGTCTTTCGCGTCGACTGCTGCCAACGGAAGGGGAGAACGTGTCCGGTGCCGCGCTGATGGTGAGCAGGAAATGCGAGCTGCCGTCCTGATAACACAGGGAAGCATGCAGCAGGCATTCGGCCTGCTGGTCTGCCGGTTGCAATTTCAGCTGGCCACGCTGCCCGGTGGCCCGGATTTCGGCCAGCAGCTTTTCAATGGCGGTTGCGTCCCGCCCGGTAAAAAACTGGCTGAGACGCTTGCCAGGCAATTTGTTGTTATCCTCACCCAGCAGCTGCTCTGCGGCCGAATTGGCTTCGAGGATTTTCAGGTTGTTCGAGTCGACGATAATGACAGCTTCGGAACAGGCCTGGAACAATGATCGATAGCGGGTTTCCAGGTGGCGGATCTTCAGATAATGCTGTTCCATAGCCTGCTGCGCACGCAGCAGACGTTGTTGCAATTCGGCCATTCCGACTGCGCTGCGCCCGATGGCGAGCAGGCGGCCGCTGCTACCGAGCGGTACCGTTGTGTAGAGTACCGGCAGATCAGACTGGCTGAGGGAAGGATGATTGATATGGCGCCATTTCGACGCTGGCTCTGAAGCGGGGGCGGTGAGCAGTGCTTTCACCTTGGGCCGGCTCTCCACGGTCACGGTTTCCAGCCAGGGTCTGTTGAGCCAGTCCTCGTAGTTATCCGGCGGCAGGTCATCGGTGTTGTATGACAGGTCTCTTATGATACCGTCCGCATCGATTACCAGGGCAATGTCGGTGGCGGCGTCAATCAGTGTCGCCGCCTCTTCCGCAGTGAGTTGCGCAAACGAATCTGTCGGATTATTAAAGTGCTTCACACCCTTACCAACGCCCTTGAATCTGTTTGAGTTCTTGTGTTGAGTGCCGGGGCAAGCACGAGCAGTCTATTGCAGAGTCAGCAGTGATTCTGCCTGCAACACGGCTTGCCGGGCGTCGACTGCTGTGGCGTCGGCGCCCACTTCCTTGCTTAACTGGGGCTGGGCAACGAACAGAGGTCCTCCAACCATTACGCCCAGGGAGCGATTACCGGACGCGCGGCGGATTTTCTGAATCAGTGTTGCCAGTCCGGCCAGGTTGACTTCGGCGCTGATCGAGATTCCCAGAATGGCGAACCATTCATCGCTGACCAGGGCCAGCAACTGTTCTTCACTCACTGCCGGCAGACTCCAGAGGTCCCAGCCGGCACGTCGGAAAAACTCGGTGATAAGGCTCAGTCCAAAGGTATGCTGCTCGCCCGGCATGGGCAGAAACAGGCCACGTCTGCGGGAATCAAGATAACCCTGCTGTTCCTGAAAGGTCGGACTCAGTTCTCTCAATACATGCTGCAGCAGGCCCACTGCCAGGGTGACGTCGACGATTCCGCAGAGATCCTCTTCCCAGAGCCGGCCGATGTGCTGGGCAGTCGGGCTCAACAGTTCCAGATACAGCCATTCGAGCGAGGCACCCTGTTCGCACTGTGTGGTCAGGTACCGGGAAATCCGCTCGGCATCCTGACTGATCACCAGGCGGGCAAATTCGGCAATGTCGATGGCTTCCCGATCAGTATGATGGGGGGCAGGAGTCTCGGCCTGGCGACTCGATTCCAGTCCGCGGTAGGACAGCAACAGACGCGGAATAATCTGCGTTTCCACGGTACGTAATACACCGGTGGATTCGTGACCGTTGTCCTCCCCGTCACACAATGCGCGATGCCCGCTGCCGGCGCGCCGGTCGACATGACCTGACGGGGCCTTGCGGCGCTGGATCTCAGCAAAATTGTTCTCATTATTGCGCTGTAGCAAACCCGTCATTGTGTCCCTCCTTAAATTCGGGCACCGGGAAGTTGTGTCTCGCTTCCAGATTGCAGGTCCGAAAGTCGCTTATTCGAATTGGAAGTCACTTCCGGTTTCACGATGCCAGCGGCAAAAAGGAATCCTCAGTGAACGGTATTCAAGTAAGAGTCACCTTCAGATCGAGCATACCCTCCGGGTGATGATTGTCAAGTTTAGTATAACGTCAAGTTATGTTGACAGACGCGTGCAAGCGATCTAGAGTGGCAAAAAAACAATTGCAGGAGGAGAGCGCGCCAGATGCAAGTTTCCCGATCTATGACCAGCCGACCTCATGCGCTTTACACCCCCGAACAGCGTCGTCGCCGGGACGAGACGCCCTGGACGCAGGTACAGGGAGTGCTTGCGCTGGTGCAATTTGGCGTGTTTCTGGTCAGTCTTGGCCTGATTCTGCGATACATGACCACAGGCACTGGCCTGGCGCTGGCAACCGCGTCGATCATTATTAAGACCCTTGTTCTTTATACGATTATGATTACCGGGTCGTTGTGGGAGCGGGAGGTGTTTGGTCGTTACCTCTTCGCGGGTCCCTTCTTCTGGGAAGACGTGGTGAGTATGGTGGTGATTGCGCTACATACCGCCTATCTGGCAGCGTTGTTGTCAAACTCAGTAGACGTCCACGAACAACTACTTCTTGCCTTGGCAGCCTATACCGCCTACGCGGTGAACGCAACCCAATTCGTCATCAAGCTCCGGGCGGCGCGGCGGGAAACCGATCGGCCGCCATTGTTGACCGCCGTGCCAGGAGAAGTCTCGTGAATTCTCCGGCCCCTACCTCAATCCCGAAACCGGCAGCCGGAGGCTGCAACGACTCGGTGATCGTTCGTGAGCGGGGCCAGCGGGAAGTCTTCTGTGGCCTTACCGGGATCGTCTGGCTGCATCGTAAGTTACAGGATGCGTTTTTCCTGGTCGTGGGTTCCCGCACCTGTGCGCACCTGATTCAGTCGGCAGCCGGGGTGATGATCTTCGCCGAACCGCGCTTTGCCACCGCCATACTCCAGGAACGGGACCTGGCGGGCATGGCCGACTGCAATGAAGAACTCGACAGGGTGGTAAACGAACTGCTGGCCAGGCGACCTGAAATCAGCACCCTGTTTCTGGTCGGTTCCTGCCCCTCCGAGGTTATCAAGCTGGATCTGGCCAACGCCGCACAGCGCCTGACGCTGTCACACAACGGCCGGGTCCGGATTGTCAATTACTCGGGGAGCGGTATAGAAACCACCTTCACCCAGGGTGAGGACAATTGTCTCAAGGCACTGGTGCCGGAATTGCCCGGGCTGCCGGAATCACAGCAGTCACTGCTGGTGGTCGGAACCCTGGCGGATGTGGTGGAAGATCAGTTTGTGCGCCTGTTTGACGAGTTGGGTATCGGGCCGGTGCATTTTCTGCCACCACGCCGGGCCACCGAACTGCCGCCGGTCGGCCCGGGCACGCGGCTGCTGCTGGCGCAACCGTTTCTGGGCGAAACCGCCCGGGCGCTGATAGCCAGAGGCGCGACCCTTCTGGAAGCACCCTATCCGTTCGGTGTCGAGGGGACGCTGGGCTGGCTGCAGGCGGCAGCCCGGAGCTTTGACATCGGCAACGAGCAATTCGAGGCAGTAACCGCCATACCGGCCGCCCGTGCCCGGCGGGCCCTGGCCCATCACCGGGACATCCTGGCCGGCAAGCGCATTTCCTTTCTGCCGGATTCGCAACTGGAAATTCCGCTGGCGCGGTTTCTACAGCGGGAGTGCGGCATGCAACCGGTTGAAGTGGGAACTCCCTACCTGGACCGGCAGATGCTGACCAGCGAACTGTCACTGTTGGATAGCGGGACCAGGCTCTCCGAAGGCCAGCACCTGGAACGGCAACTGGACCGGCTGCGCAGCGAGCGTCCCGATCTGACCGTTTGCGGGTTGGGTCTTGCCAATCCGCTGGAGGCCGAAGGGCTGGCAACCAAATGGTCCATCGAACTGGTATTCACCCCGATTCACGGTTTTGAACAGGCTGCAGACCTGGCCGAATTGTTCTGCCGACCGCTGGTGCGTCGAGAGCGCCTGAGGTTTCAGACATGCAGCTGACACTATGGACATACGAAGGTCCACCCCATGTGGGAGCCATGCGCATCGCTACCTCGATGCAGGGCGTGCACTATGTGCTGCATGCCCCCCAGGGCGATACCTATGCCGACCTGCTGTTCACCATGATCGAGCGCCGCGACCGGCGTCCGCCGGTTACCTACACCACTTTTCAGGCCCGCGATCTGGGAGGTGACACTGCCAACCTGGTCATCAGCGCGGTACGCGAAGCCTACGAGAGATTTAAACCCCAGGCCCTGCTGGTCGGTGAGTCCTGTACTGCCGAGCTGATTCAGGATCAGCCCGGGGGGCTTGCGGCGGGCATGGGGCTGCCGGTGCCGGTGGTGCCGCTGGAACTGCCTGCCTATTCCAAAAAAGAGAATTGGGGGGCAAGTGAAACCTTTTACTACCTGGTTCGCACTCTGCTCAAGGATCTTGAGCCGCCGGAGCGGGTTCCCGGTTCCCGACCCCGCGCCAACCTGCTGGGCCCTTCGGCCATGGGCTTTCGGGTCCGGGACAATATCGAGGAAGTTCGCCGCCTGCTCGATCGGGTCGGCATCGACGTAAACGTCGTTGCACCGGAAGGGGCCAGCCCCGCAGACTTGTTGCGCATACCCGAGGCGGATTTCAATATCTGCCTGTATCCCGAGGTGGCGCAGACCACCTGCGCATGGCTGGAACGAACATTCAAACAACCGTTTACCAGAACCGTTCCCATCGGAGTGAATGCTACCTGTGAATTCCTTGCCGAAATCGGCGCACTCAGTGGTATTCAGGTCAGCAGCTCCCTGTCTGCAGAAGATCAGTCACGCTTACCCTGGTATTCCCGTTCGGTGGATTCCAACTACCTCACCGGTAAGCGGGTTTTCATCTTTGCCGACGCTACTCACGCACTGGCCGCGGCCCGCATGGCCAGCGAGGAACTGGGCTTTGAAGTGGTTGGCCTGGGCACCTACAGCCGTGAATTCGCCCGCCAGGTCCGCCAGGCGGCCAGCGACCTGGGCCTGGAAGCCCTGATTACCGACGACTACCTGGAAGTGGAGGCCCGGATCACCGAAGCCGAGCCGGAGCTGGTGCTGGGCACGCAGATGGAGCGGCATATCGCCAAGCGTCTGGGGTTGCCCTGTGCCGTGATTTCCGCACCTTTCCATGTGCAGGATGTACCGGCCCGCTACTCACCACAGATGGGATTCGAAGGTGCCAACGTGCTTTTCGATACCTGGGTGCACCCGCTGATGATGGGACTGGAAGAACATCTGCTGGGCATGTTCC
Organism: Pseudomonadales bacterium; assembly: GCA_024234395.1. Classification (GTDB taxonomy): domain Bacteria; phylum Pseudomonadota; class Gammaproteobacteria; order Pseudomonadales; family Pseudohongiellaceae; genus NORP240. The sequence continues at coordinate 2,108,108 of JACKOH010000001.1, read as the reverse complement.
GGGATGACTTTGAATTTCACGATGGTGCGGCACCGTCACATCTGGGTGGCGGTCCCGAAGCCAACGCCGCGGCCCGGGACGGCAACGGCGTAAAAACCATGGCAGACGGTGGAGCCGGTCCCGCCTGGGATCATGAAGCGGAGCGGGAACTGCGTAAGATTCCCTTTTTCGTGCGAGGCAAGGCGCGCCGCAACACCGAGCGCTTCGCCTGCGACGCCGGTCTCGAAACGATCACCCTGGAGACTCTTTACGATGCCAAAGCACACTTCGGGCGCTGATTCCATCCCCGTGCGGGTGGTCATCATAACCCTGGATAACCATCTCTCCAGTGCGGTCGAGCGCGCCACCAGAATGCTGCGCCGGGAACTACCGGGCCTGTCTCTGCGCCTGCACGCGGCTGCAGAGTGGGGGGAAGACCAGGACAAGCTGCAGCGCTGTCGGGACGACATCGCCACGGCTGACTTCATTATCGCCAATCTGCTGGTTATGGAGGACCACATCGCACCGATTCTCGACGATCTCAAGGCGCGCCAGGAGGATTGCGACGCTCTGGTGGCGGCCATGTCGTCAGGCGAAGTGATTCGCCTTACCCGCATGGGTCAATTCCGCATGGGCAGCCCCCAGAGTGGCGCCATCGCGCTGCTCAAGCGCCTGCGCGGATCGCGCCGCAACGGGGAAAGTTCAGGGGCACGGCAGATGGCCATGCTGCGCCGGCTGCCACGCATCCTGCGCTATATCCCGGGAACCGCTCAGGATGTGCGAGCCTATTTCCTGTGCCTGCAATACTGGCTGGCCAGTTCCGAAGCCAACCTCAGTAACCTGATCCGTCTGCTGGTCAACCGCTACGCGTCCGGACCGCGATCGGGATTACGCGGCAGCCTGACTGTGGAAGCACCTCTGGAGTATCCGGAAACCGGTGTCTACCACCCGCGCATGAAGACTCGCGTGGCGGCGGAGCTGGCGGCGCTTCCCGCCGTGGCCGGCAAGCCGCGTGGCCGGGTCGGCCTGCTGGTGATGCGTTCCTATGTCCTGGCCGGTAACAGTGCCCACTACGACAGCGTTATCGCGGCATTTGAAGAACGGGGACTGGAGGTGATTCCGGTTTTTGCCAGCGGCCTGGATATGCGACCTGCGGTGGAAAAATTCTTCATGCAGAAGGGCCGGTCGACCGTCGACGCGGTGGTTTCACTGACCGGCTTCTCGCTGGTCGGTGGGCCGGCCTACAACGACTCCCGGGCTGCCGAGGAAATGCTGGCCCGGCTCGATGTCCCCTACATTACAGCCCAGGCCGTCGAGTTTCAGAGCCTGGATCAGTGGCAGGAATCGGAGCGCGGCCTGATGCCGGTAGAGGCGACCATGATGGTGGCGATCCCGGAACTGGACGGCGCCACGGGTTCCTGTGTATTCGGTGGGCGTTCCAGCCACGCTGTGGACGGTCGGCCGAGTAACGACATGCAGGCTCAGCCGGAACGGGTTGCCACCCTGGCGGCACGGGTGGAGCGACTGGTGGTTCTGCGGCACACGGCCAGATCGGAGCGCCGGGTCGCCATCGTGTTGTTCAACTTTCCACCTAATTCCGGCAGTACCGGCACTGCCGCGCATCTGTCGGTGTTTGCGTCGCTGCATAACACCCTGCGGGCGCTGCGGGATCAGGGGTACACCGTCGAAGTACCAGACTCGGTGGAGAGTCTGCGGGACCGGATTCTGAACGGCAATGCCCCGCTGAACGGCACCCAGGCCAATGTCCACACCCGCATCACGGTCGACGATCATGTGCGCGGCCAGCCCTGGCTGCAGGAAATCGAAGCCCAGTGGGGGCCGGCACCGGGTAAAGAGCAGACCGATGGCCGCAATCTTTTCATACTTGGAGAACGCTTCGGCAATGTCCTGGTGGGCATCCAGCCGGCCTTCGGTTATGAAGGCGACCCCATGCGCCTGCTGTTCGAGCGGGGGTTTGCACCTACCCATGCTTTCGCCGCTTTCTACCGCTACCTGGATTCCGGGTTCGGGGCGCACTCGGTCCTGCATTTCGGTACCCACGGGGCGCTTGAATTCATGCCGGGCAAGCAGGTCGGTCTGTCTGATCGTTGCTGGCCGGAGCGCCTGATCGGTGCGCTGCCGAATTTCTACCTGTATGCCGCCAACAATCCCTCCGAAGGGACCATTGCCAAGCGGCGCTCGGCGGCCACCCTGATTTCCTACCTCACGCCACCGGTCACCGACGCAGGCCTGTACCGCGGGCTGGTGGATCTGAAGTCTTCCCTGGATCACTGGCGGGGTCTCGGGCCGGAGGCGTCGACCGCTGAGCGGGAGCGCCTGGCGGACCTGATCCGGACCCAGGCCGAACAATTGGAGCTCGACGATCAGACCGCACCCTGGCCGGCAGATGCTTACCAAAATCGGGTGCAACGGCTGACCGAAGCCGTCTATGAAATAGAGCAGACACTGATTCCTCATGGCCTGCATATCGTCGGTGAAGCGGGTTCCGAAAGCGACCGCATAGACCTGTTGCTGGCCGCCGCCGAGGCAGCCGAACTGCCGTTACAGCGGGCCGCTGCCGAGCTGTTGACCCGAGGTGGTACACCGGAGCAGGCGCTGGTTGCCGCCGGTCTGGCCCCGACCCGGGAGAACCTTGAAGCCGGGCGCCGGCTGGCGGACATTGCCCGCCTGTTGAACGAGGACCATGAACTGCCGGCGTTACTGCATGCCCTGGATGGTGGCTTCACCCGGCCGGTACCGGGAGGCGACCTGTTACGCAATCCGGATATTCTTCCCACCGGGCGCAACCTGCACGGCTTCGATCCTTACCGCATGCCCAGCAGCTACGCGATCCGCGATGGCAGCCGTCAGGCCGCCCTGCTGTTGGCGCGTCATGAGCAGGAGGGCAGGCCTCTGCCGGAAACTGTCGCTATGGTGCTGTGGGGTACCGACAACCTGAAAACCGAAGGCGCGCCGCTGGGCCAGATTCTGGCTCTGATGGGGGTCGCTCCACGCTCCGACTCCTTCGGTCGCCTGTGTGGAGTCACCCTGATACCCCTCGAGGAACTGGGGCGCCCGCGCATCGATGTGATCATCACCACGTCCGGTATATTCCGCGATCTATTGCCGTTACAGATGCGCATGCTGGCCGAGGCGGCATTCCTGGCCGCCGGTGCCGATGAAGATCCGGCTGACAACTTTATCCGCAAGCATGCCCTGGTTTACCAGCAGGAGCATGGCGTCGACCTGGAAACCGCCGCACTGAGGGTGTTCAGTAATGCCGATGGTGCCTATGGGGCCAACGTCAATCAGATGATCGACGGCAGTTGCTGGCAGGATGATGACGAACTGGCGGATACCTACCTGCGACGCAAGAGTTTCGCTTACGGCCGTTCCGGTCGGCCCGTGCAGCAGACGGCATTACTGGAAACCGTCCTGTCCGGGGTTGAATTGACGTTCCAGAATCTGGATTCGGTAGAGCTTGGCATCACCACCATCGATCACTACTTCGACACCCTGGGCGGCATCTCCCGTTCGGTGCGCCGGGCCCGCGGTAGCGAGGTCCCGATTTACATCGGTGACCAGACGCACGGCCAGGAGAAGGTGCGCACGCTTTCCGAACAGGTGGCGCTGGAAACCCGGACCCGGGCTCTGAACCCGAAGTGGTACGAGGGCATGCTGGAACACGGCTATGAAGGCGTCAGGCAGATCGAGCACCACGTCAGCAACACCATGGGCTGGTCGGCCACTACCGGCCAGGTAGCCAACTGGGTCTATGAACAGCTGGCGGAGACCTTCGTTCTGGACGAGCAGATGCGCGATCGGCTGACCCGTCTCAACCCGGTGGCTTCAGCGAAAATGGCAAACCGGCTGATCGAGGCCCACGAACGCCATTACTGGACACCGGACGCAACCATGATCGAGGCCCTGCGCAAAGCAGGCGATGAACTGGAAGACCGGCTCGAAGGAGTCGGCACAGAGGAGGCTGCATGACTACACGTATCCCCATCACCCAGATCGGGAAGGGGCATGATGACGGGGAGGGCAGTGTCCAGGTCCACCAGGATCCGCAGGTGCAAATCGACACTGCCAAGGTGTTCGCCGTTTACGGCAAGGGTGGTATCGGGAAAAGCACTACCTCCTCCAACCTGTCGGTGGCCTTTTCCCGGCTCGGCAAGCGGGTTCTGCAGATCGGCTGCGATCCCAAACACGACTCCACCTTCACGCTGACCAAGACACTGGTACCGACGGTGATCGACATTCTGGAATCCGTTGATTTTCACGGCGAAGAACTGATGCCCTCCGATTTCGTTTATGAAGGTTATAACGGAGTCATGTGCGTGGAAGCAGGCGGGCCGCCGGCCGGGACCGGCTGCGGTGGCTACGTGGTGGGGCAGACTGTCAAGCTGCTCAAGGAACACCACCTGCTGGAAGACACCGACGTGGTTATATTCGATGTACTGGGTGACGTGGTGTGCGGTGGCTTCGCCGCGCCGCTGCAGCATGCCCAGCGGGCCCTGATTGTGACCGCCAATGACTTCGATTCCATCTTTGCCATGAACCGCATCGTGGCCGCCATTCAGGCCAAATCGAAAAACTACCCGGTCCGGCTCGGCGGGGTGATTGCCAACCGCAGTACCGACTGCGATCAGATCGACCTGTTCAATAACAAAATCGGTCTGGACCGGGTCGCCCACTTTCCGGATCTCGACGTAATACGGCGCAGCCGTCTGAAAAAATCCACCCTCTTTGAAATGGAGCAGTCGTCCGAGCTGGACGCCGTGCAACAGGAGTATATGCGTCTGGCAGAGGCGTTGTGGAAAGGCGTCGAACCGCAGGTGGCGGCGCCCATGAAAGACCGGGAAATTTTTGACCTGCTGGGTTTTGACTGATGCCGACACAAACTTACGAAAAGCGCCGCGGTCAACTGCTGACCTATTTCGACAAGACCGCGGTGGCAGCCTGGGATCGCCTGACCTCCGATGCGCCGGTGGGGCGCATTCGCCGGACCGTACGGGCCGGACGTGAACAGATGCGTCAGACGTTGCTGGACTGGCTGCCGGAAGATCTCAGTGGCCGGCACCTGCTCGATGCCGGGTGCGGTACCGGTGCCCTGGCCGTAGCGGCAGCCCGCCGTGGCGCCCGGGTGACAGCGATCGATCTGTCGCCAACACTGATCCGGCTGGCCCGTGAACGCAGTCCTGCGGAACTGGGTCCCGGAACCGTGGAGTTCCGGGTCGGAGACATGCTGACGGCCGGGCAGGACCGCTTCGATTACGTGGTGGCCATGGATTCGCTGATTCATTACCCGATCCGGGATGTGGTGGCGACCCTGGGGAGCCTGGCCGAACGTACCCAGTGCGGCATGCTGTTTACCTTCGCGCCGCGGACCAGAGCTCTGATGCTGATGCATGGTCTTGGGAAACTGTTTCCCGCCGGTCAGCGCTCGCCGGCCATCGAGCCCGCCGGGGAGCTGGCGCTGCACCGACTGCTGGCCGGTCACGACAGTCTGCGTCACTGGCGGACCGGTCGCACCCGGCGCATCGACAGTGGTTTCTATATTTCGCAGGCGCTGGAGGTGTTGCAGTCGTGAGGCAGTTGAACGCAAACCTGGCCAGAACCTGGACTCAGATCGGTTCCCGATTTCTGCCGTTTGCTGATGCGGCCACGGTGGAGCTGCCGCTGGGCCGGCTGTTGCGTCTGTCTCTGTTCCAGATCTCCGTCGGCATGGCCATCGTGCTGCTGAACGGGACCCTGAACCGGGTCATGATTGTTGAGCTTGGGGTCAGTGCGGCACTGGTAGCCACAATGATATCCCTGCCACTGCTGTTTGCGCCGTTCAGGGTGCTGGTCGGTTATCGATCCGATACCCATCGCTCCTACCTGGGCTGGAAACGGGTGCCTTACATCTGGATGGGTACCCTGATGCAGTTTGGCGGGCTGGCGATTATGCCGTTCGCGTTGCTGGTTCTTTCCGGTGATGCCCATGGCCCGATCTGGATCGGTCAATTGGGAGCGGCATTGGCTTTTCTGCTCACCGGAATCGGACTGCATACCACCCAGACAGCCGGCCTGGCGCTGGCGACGGATCTGGCGCCGAAAGATTCCCGGCCGCGTGTGGTGGCACTGCTCTATGTGATGTTATTGCTGGGTATGGTGGTCAGCGCCCTGGGCTTTGGCGCGCTATTGAAGAGCTTCAGTCAATTGCAGCTGATCCAGGTGATCCAGGGCGCCGCCGTAGTGACACTGGCGCTGAACCTGACTGCCCTGTGGAAGCAGGAGGCCAGGGATCCAAGTCGTACCGCTTTCAATCGTGCCAGGACTCCCTTTATCGATGCCTGGCGTGATTTTGCCCGGGGTAATCAGACTCGGCGCTACCTGGTTGCCCTGGGGCTCGGTACTGCGGCATTCAGCATGCAGGATATTCTGCTGGAACCTTATGGTGGCCAGATTCTCCAGCTTTCGGTTGGCGCCACCACCGTGCTTACCGGCTTGCTGGCGGGTGGCAACCTGATTGCGTTTGCACTGGCAGCCCGGGAGCTGGGGCGGGGTACCGATCCCTTGCGACTGGCCGCACGTGGCGCCCTGCTCGGGGTGTTTGCCTTTGCCGCCGTGGTATTCGCCGCGCCACTGGATTCAGTGCTGATTTTCCGGATCGGAACCACGCTGATCGGTTTCGGCAGCGGACTGTTTGCCGTCGGCACCCTGACTGCCGCCATGTCCATGGAATCCCAGGGCCGGTTCGGTCTGGCGCTGGGAGCCTGGGGCGCGGTGCAGGCTACCGCCAGTGGTGGCGGCATCGCCCTTGGCGGGGCGCTGCGGGATCTGTTTTCCAACCTGGCTGCCAATGGCGCGCTGGGCGCTGCCCTGAGCGGACCGGCCATCGGCTACAGTGTGGTTTATCACATAGAAATTGCTTTGTTGTTCGCCACGCTGGTCGCAATCGGGCCACTGGTAAGTGCTCGGAGGGACGAACCCCGGCGGTCTGCCGCCAGGTTCGGACTCGCTGAGTTTCCCGGCTAGACGTTTATCAATCACAGGAGGCTAAATCATGCCAATTGGTGAAATTACAGGCTACATCGATGTCGCGCAGCTGGTGTTGTACGCGTTCTGGCTGTTTTTCTTCGGACTCATCTACTACCTGCGCAAGGAAGACAAACGCGAAGGGTACCCGCTGGTGGCGGACCCGGCGGTTCCGTCGGAGCAGCACAAGACCCGCATGGAAGGCTTCCCGCCGATGCCCGATCCCAAGGTGTTCCGGCTGGCCGATGGCAGCACTCGCGTGGCACCCCGGGAGGATCGCGATCCAGACGGTCTGAAAGCCGAGCCGATGGAATCCTGGCCGGGTTCACCGCTGTTACCGACCGGCAATCCGATGCGCGATGGAGTCGGTCCGGCGGCTTACGCGCAGCGACCCGATGAACCGGAAAAAACCCTGCACGGTAAACCGCGTATGGCACCGCTGAGACTGGCCGTGGATTTTCATGTTGAAGCCCGGGATCCGGACCCGCGCGGCATGGACGTGGTTGGCGCCGATGGTCGCAGTGCCGGCGAGATTGTCGATATCTGGATCGACCGCTCCGAGCCGCAGATCCGTTATCTCGAAGTCAGCGTGCATGGCAGTGCCCCGGCGCCCGCGGTCAGCGACGCTGAGGAGGGGCAGTCGCCCCCGCCGCCGAAGAATCGCAGGGTCCTGTTACCGATTCATTTCACCCGCATCGATGGCCAGCGCCGCCAGGTCCGGGTGAAATCCATACTGGCAGGTCAGTTCGCCGATGTGCCGGTCTTGAGGAATCCCGACCAGGTGACCCAGCTTGAAGAGGATCGCATAACCGCCTATTACGGTAGCGGGCATCTGTATGCCCTGGCCGACCGTCAGGAGCCGTGGCTGTGAACGAGCACGAGTTTGAACCGGTCCCGGGATTGCCCGAGGACCTGCCTGTGGACGAAGTCATTCTCTGGCAGGGAGCGCCCGACTGGCGGGTACTGGCCAGGCGGGTTTTTCGCCTGCGCCTGCTGGGCGGGTATTTTATCCTGTTGCTGGCGGTACGGATCAGCTCCGCGCTGCTGACCGGAGAAGCACTTGCGCCAACCCTGGTTTCACTGGCGTTACTGACCGGCCTGGGACTTTGCGCCGCTGGACTTTTTACGCTGTATGCCTGGCTTACTGCCCGCAGCACCCTCTATACCGTAACCAGCAAGCGGTTGGTAATGCGATTTGGAATTGCCATTCAACTTACCATCAACCTGCCGTTTACCCGTATACAGTCTGCCGCAGTGCGTGCCTACCGGGACGGTTCCGGGGATATTCCGCTGGTCCTGGATGACAGCCACCGGGTTTCTTATGTAGTGATGTGGCCCCATGTCCGGCCCTGGCACTTCCGGCACCCGGAACCCATGTTGCGGGGGCTTCCTGATGCTAAATCGGTGGCCGAGATTGTCGCGGATACCGCCTCCGGGATCGTGCCCGCACCACCGGAGCCTGTAATCCGACCGGCGCGTCACGCGAATAACAGACAGCGGGTCCCACTGACCCTGGGAGAGGCAACTTGAGTGATTCCCTTGCTGAACAACCCCTGCCACGCAAAGCCTTGCTCGGTGCTGCGGCACTGGTCTGTTTTGCGCTGTTGGCAACGCTTGGATCACGGTTGACCGATGTCGGCACTACGTCTTTACCAGCGGCTGAAGCGGCCCGGACCCGAGACCTGGTGTTCGCTGATCAGCCCGATGGCTCGGTGGTGATTTCTCTGGCCTCTTCCAGCGCGGCGATCCAGGTTCTGGAGCCGGGTAGTGGCGGCTTCGTACGCGGAGTCCTGCGTGGTCTGGGCCGGGATCGCAAGTTGCGGGGCATCGGTCCGGACCAGCCCTTCCGACTGACCCAGTGGAGCGACGGGCGGCTATCGCTGAGTGATCCCGCGACCGGAGTCAACATAGATCTGGGCCCGTTCGGGCCGGACAATATCGGGGCTTTCGCCAGTCTGCTCGAAGCCGCTCCGCAGAATCTGCCGGTCGGCACCGAGCTGTCGCTGTTGCGGTAATTCGTGGTTCCGGCTCACTAAATTACGGGGACGGGAAAAGCTGCGGTTATCTACCGCTGTATCCCGATCCTGACAACGGAGAGTTACAGTGTTGATGGATTACGCTCTGGAGGCGGGCTATGTGTGCTTCCTGTGGTGGGCGAGTACCGGCCTGGTCCTGTACCTTAACGGCCTGCCCCGGCATACCTTCCCCCGCAGCCTGATCGGCGCCAGCCTGGTACTGGTGCTGGCCCTGTTCGGGCTGACCTGGAGCAGTAATCAGTCGACCATTGCCGGGGCCTACGTCAGTTTTACCTGCGGTCTGCTGATCTATGCCTGGCAGGAGATCAGTTACTACATGGGTCTGGTGACCGGACCGCGCAAGATCGCCTGCCGGACCGGTTGTCGCGGCTGGCGCCACTTCGGTCATGCCGTGCAGGTCAATCTCTATCACGAAGTGGCAACCCTGATCGGGGCGCTGATCGTGGTGGTGTTGACCCGGGACGCTCCCAACCAGGTCGGAATGTGGACCTATGTGATGCTCTGGGTCATGCAGCTCAGTGCCAAGTTGAACGTGTTCCTGGGGGTGAGAAACCTCAGTCAGGAATTTCTGCCCTCCCATATGCAGCACCTGCGCAGCTTTCTGAGGCGCCGGTCCATGAACCTGCTGTTTCCGTTTTCCATCACCCTGGGCACCATACTGACTGTGCGACTGGTACAACTGATGCTGGCTTCCGAACCTGACACACTGGACGCCGCCAGCTGGACATTCCTCGCCAGCCTGATGGCCCTTGCCGTTCTCGAACACTGGTTCCTGGTATTGCCACTGCCGGTTACGGCCCTCTGGCAGGGCTGGCTGGACCTGCGTGACAGGAACACGAATCGTCGTTCCAGATCGATGAGAAACACCATGCAGGCAGGATTGCCACTGCCCGGGTCCGGGCTATTGCAGGCCGGTAACATTGACAAGACAGACTCTCGGAGCCGCTCATGTTGAACAAATTCGATTCCAGCACCGACCATCAGGGATTCTCAGCCGGCACGGCCGCAGGCAATGCGCGCAATGAATCGACCGGCCACGCAACAAACGGCAAACGAGCGCGTAAACGCGAACCTGCCAGCGGGGCAAAAAAGAGCAGTACCGGGCGGCAAGCCGTGGCCGCCACCCGTCCGGAGTTTCCCTTTTCCGCCATCGTCGGTCAGGCTGAAATGAAACTGGCGCTGTTGTGTGCCGCAGTCGATCCCGGTCTCGGGGGGGTGCTGATTTTTGGTCATCGCGGGACCGGCAAGTCTACGGTAGTCCGTTCCCTGGCGGCCCTGTTGCCACCGATCCGGGTGGTGGCCGGATGTCCCTACAATTGCGATCCCGAGGCTCCATCCGCGAAATGCGAATTCTGCCGTGAGGATTCCGGGACCACCCGGCCAAACAGCAGGCAGGTACGGGTACCGGTTGTGGACCTGCCATTGGGTGCCACCGAGGACCGTATCGTCGGTGCCCTGGATCTGGAACGGGCCCTGATTGCCGGTGAGAAAGCCTATGAACCGGGGCTGCTGGCCCGGGCCAATCGCGGCTTTCTGTATATCGATGAAGTCAACCTGCTGGAGGACCATCTTGTCGATCTGCTTCTGGATGTGGCGGCGTCCGGGGAAAATGTGGTGGAGCGGGAAGGCTTGAGTGTACGACATCCCGCCCGTTTTGTACTGATCGGTAGCGGCAATCCGGAGGAAGGGGAGCTGCGTCCCCAACTGCTGGATCGTTACGGGTTGTCGGTTGAGGTCACCACGCCGACCGATATCGAAACCCGTATGGAAGTGGTCAAACGCCGGGATGCCTACGATCAGGACCCGGTCGGCTTTGTCTCCAGCTGGAAAAACCGCGACGCCCGATTACGCAGCCAGATTAAGCAGGCCCGGCAGCGCCTGCCTTCGATCACGGTTCCCGAATCCACGTTGCGACGTGCCACGGAGTTGTGCCTCAGTCTCGGCTGTGACGGGCTGCGGGGCGAACTGACCCTGATTCGGGCCGCCCGGGCCCTGGCAGGACTGGAGAAAGACGACCGGGTCAACGATTCCCACTTGCGCCGAATTGCACCTGCTACCCTGCGACACCGGCTGCGTCGTGACCCCCTGGACGAAGCCGGCTCGTCGACCCGGGTCGAGCGAGCCATCGCGGAGCTGTTCGATTCATGAGCGAGGTCTACCCACAGTCGGAGCTGACTATCTGGACCCATTACAGCCGGGCTGCGGCCCTGTTTGCTGTGGATCCGGCCGGTCTGCATGGCGTTGTGCTGCGCTCCCGTCCCGGTCCGGTGCGCGACTGCTGGCTGGCGCAACTTCACGAACTGCTGCCGGTGGATTCGCCCTGGCGGCGGATGCCGGTGCAGGTCGGCGACGAGCGTCTGCTGGGTGGCCTGGATCTGTCGGCGACCCTGCGCAGTGGGCGTCCGGTCGCTGAACGCGGGCTGTTGGCAGAATGTCATGGCGGGGTTCTGCTGGTTGCCATGGCCGAGCGTCTCGAGGTGGAGTCTGCGGTACGGCTGGGCGCGGTTATGGACCGCGGCGTTGTCGTGCTGGAGCGGGGCGGGCTGTCACGGCGGTTGCCGGCCAGGCTGGGAATCGTGGCACTGGACGAAGGAATCGATGACGAAACTGTGCCGACTGCCCTGGCGGATCGTTGTGCCATCCACCTTAACCTGGAGCAGATCCCGGTTTCTGAGCTGGGTCCCCCAGTCAGTGATCGGGAAGCTGTTGCCGCCGCCAGGGTCCGGCTGGGCGATGTCAGAATCGGCGCAGAACTGATCGAAGTCCTGTGTCGTGCGGCAATCGCTTTCGGAATCGAATCGCTGCGGCCGGCCATTCTGTCAATCCGCGTGGCGAGGTCGGCGGCGGCCCTGGCAGGCCGCTGTGAAGTCTCGGAAGCCGATATTGCGGTGGCGGCGCAGCTGGTGTTCGGCAGCCGGGCTACCGCACTGCCTGAGACGCAGGAAGATCAGCTACCCGAGCCTGAGTCCGAGCCTGAGAGAGGGGAGAGTGCCCCGGAATCACAGCATTCCCAACCTGGTGACGATGACTTTGATAGTACGGAAAATCCCGCTCCGCAGGCACTGGATGACAGGGTTCTCGAAGCGACCCGGGCAGCAATTCCACCACAACTTCTACAGCAACTGCGCTATCCGGATCCCGGCCGCAGTGCGGTACGATCCTCCGCCAGGTCGGCCGCCCGGCGGCGTCCCGCCCGCCGCGGCCGGCGGGTCGGCACCCGCCCCGGTGATCCGGCATCCGGCGCCCGTCTGAATCTGGTCGAGACGCTGCGGGTTGCGGCGCCCTGGCAGCGTGTTCGTCGAGCCCGGAGCGAGGCCACCGGCAATACCGGTAACGCGGCAGTCAGGCTCAGGCGCGAGGACTTTCGGGTCAACCGTTACCAGCAGCGGGCTGCCACTACCACCGTGTTCGCGGTCGATGCGTCCGGTTCTGCCGCCCTGCACCGGCTCGCGGAAGCCAAGGGCGCAGTGGAACTGTTGCTGGCAGAATCCTATCAGCGCCGCGATCAGGTGGCGCTGGTGAGTTTCCGGGGGCTGCGTGCCGATCTGTTGCTGGCGCCGACCCGGTCCCTGGTCCGGGCTAAACGCAGCCTGGCTGAATTGCCGGGAGGCGGAGGCACACCCCTGGCCGCCGGAATCCGCCTGGCCCTCGACGTTGCGCTGGGAATTCTGCGTAAGGGGGAAACCCCGGTAGTCATTCTTCTGACCGATGGCCGTGCCAATGTCGCCCTGGATGGAAAGGGTGACCGGCAACAGGCTGACCGCGATGCTCATGAAGCGGCCAGGGAACTGCTCGTCCAGGGTATCACCACATTGCTGGTGGATACCTCGCCCCGGCCCCGGCCGGCGGCGCAACAACTGGCCGCAAGCCTGGGTGCCGGGTATCTGGCACTGCCTCATGCCGATGCCGAACGGCTGACCGGGGCGGCCCGCAGCGTGTTAACCGAACAGCGGGCGAGGTGTGCGGTATGACCTTCACGCCTCCGCTATCCAGTCACAAGCGCTCCGAGCGGGCTGCTGTCGAGCCGTTCCGATCGAAACCGGGTGACAGCGAAAGTCTGCAATGGGAGCAGGACGGTCATGACTGGCCTAACCGTCGCGCCAGCCGATTTGTCGAGGCCGGAGGCATTCGTTGGCATCTGCAGGTTATGGGGACCGGACCGGTGCTGTTGCTCCTGCATGGCACTGGCGCGGCCAGTCACAGTTGGCGTGACCTGGCACCATTACTGGCATCCCGCTACACGGTGCTGGTGCCGGACCTGCCCGGACACGGCTTCACTCAGATCCCGGCGGCAGACCGGCTTTCCCTGCCGGGCATGACAGCATTGCTAGACGCGCTGCTGAAGGCCCTGGGTTATCAGCCCCGGCTGGTGGTGGGTCATTCCGCGGGTGCGGCCATCGCTGTACAATTGTGCCTGAACGGCTGTATCGCACCCAACTGGCTGGTCAGCATCAATGGTGCTCTGTTACCACTGAGTGGCTTGCCAGGTCTGGTCTACGCACCCATAGCCCGGTTTCTGGTCAGTGGCCGCGTCTGGGCCAGGTTGCTGGCAGGCAGTGCCAGGGACCGCAAGGTAGTCGAACGGCTGATCGACCGCACCGGGTCGATTATCGACCGGGAGGGAATCGAACTGTATGCACGCCTGCTGCGCAACACCAGTCATACTGCAGCAGCGCTGGGCATGATGGCACACTGGGATCTGTTACCGCTGGTGCGCAGACTGCCAGCTCTGCAATCCAGCCTGTCGCTGGTGGTGGGTGCCAGGGATCACATGGTACCGCCACAGCAGGCGGACCGTATTCAGGGCCTGTTGCCTGACGCCCGTATTCTGCGCCTGCCCGACTGTGGGCATCTGCTGCACGAGGAAAAGCCGGTGGCAACTGCCGCGCTGATTTATTCACTTGAGAATCCCCCTGCAGCGGAGCCGGCGACATGATTTTCACCTGCCGGGAACAGTCAGTCTCGATTTTTCACCGGCAGCCGCCGGTGACCAGGCGGCCTGGTTTCTTTCGGCCGGCTGGCAGTGTGGCTGCAGTTGATCTGGAGGAGCCATGAGTCACATTCCAGACCGTCGGCATCCTGGTGGTCAGTTTCGTCAGCAGGTCGGGGTCCCCCCTGCGGGCAATGGTGCGGCACCTGCGCCGGGCCGTGATTCGCGGCCGCACGCGGTAATTATCGGTAGCGGTTTTGGCGGGCTGGCGGCGGCGATCCGGCTCGGTGCCCGCGGTTACCGCGTCACCGTACTCGAGAAGCTGGATGCACCGGGAGGACGGGCCTACGTTTATCGACAGGACGGTTTTACTTTCGATGCAGGTCCAACCATTATCACAGCGCCTTTCCTGCTGGAGGAGTTGTGGCAACTGTGCGGCAGACGTCTGGAAGACGATATCGACTTAAGGCCGGTGTCACCGTTTTACCGTATCCGATTCGACAGTGGTGAAACGTTCGATTACAGCGGTGACGAGGCTGCGATGCGGGCCGAAGTAGGCCGCTTCGCGGCAGGGGATGTGGCCGGCTACGAACGTTTCATGGCGGCCAGCGAGGCGATTTTCAAAATCGGCTTTGAGAAACTCGGGCATGTCCCGTTCAGTCACTGGACCGATCTGTTGCGCGTCGTGCCAGACCTGTTCCGGCTTGGCGGTTACCGGAGTGTCTATAGCATGGTCTCCCGCTACGTAACCGATCCGCGGCTGCGCACTGTATTCAGTTTTCACCCGCTGCTGGTCGGTGGTAACCCGTTTGCAACCACTTCCATCTATAGTCTGATCGCCTTTCTGGAACGGCGCTGGGGCGTACATTTCGTAATGGGTGGGACCGGCCAGTTGGTTACCGGTATGGCAGCGCTTATCCGTGCCCAGGGAAATGCACTGCATTGTTCCCGGGAAGTGACGGCTATAACCTGCAAAGACCGCAGGGCGACCGGCGTCCGCTTGGCCACCGGCGAGACCGTGGATGCTGACCTGGTCGTTTCCAATGCCGATTCCGCCTGGACCTATCGACACCTGTTACCGACGATCGGACGCCGCCGCTGGACCGACCGGCGCCTGGCCAGGTCCCGTTACAGTATGGGGCTGTTTGTCTGGTACTTCGGTACCCGCAGGAAATATCCGGAAGTGATGCATCACACGATCCTGCTGGGACCCCGCTATCGAGGCCTGCTTGACGACATATTCAGGCACCAGGTTCTGGCCGGGGATTTCAGCCTCTACCTGCATCGGCCCACGGCCACCGATCCTTCCCTGGCGCCGGAAGGTTGTGATGCCTTTTATGTGCTTTCTCCGGTCCCAAACGCCGCCAGCGGTATCGACTGGAGTCAGCAGGCCGAACCTTACCGGAGGGCGCTGATGCAGAGGCTGAGTGAGACCGTTCTGCCCGGCCTGGAGGACAACCTGGTGACCTCGCGGGTCACCACGCCGGATGATTTCGCGTCCAATCTGCTGGCCTATCGTGGCGCCGCTTTCGGACTGGAACCGATTTTCAGACAGAGCGCCTGGTTCCGGCCCCATAACCGGAGTGAGGAACTGGAGCGTCTTTACCTGGTAGGAGCCGGCACTCATCCGGGTGCCGGCGTTCCCGGTGTTCTGTCTTCAGCAAGGGTTCTCGATGCGGTCGTTCCCGATGCCGCGGCCCTGCAGCGCCATGACCATGAATATCATGAATAGTCCCAGTCGTTCCGATCTCAAGGCCTGCCATGCCCGCCTGCGGAGCGGTTCACGCACCTTTCATGCCGCCTCCTTTCTACTTCCGCGCCAGTACCGGGATCCCGCCGTCGCGCTGTACGCTTTCTGCCGGGTAGCCGATGATGCCATCGATCTGGGGGAGGATCGCCAGGCCGCGCTGGCCGATCTGCAGGATCGGCTGGTGGCTATTTACTCCGGGCGCCCGGCACCCTATCCGGAGGATCGGGCCTTTGCCTGGGTAGTCAATCGGCTCGGCATCCCTCGCACCCTGCCGGAAGCCCTGCTGGAAGGATTCCGCTGGGATATTGAGAATCGCCGCTACCAGACAGGCGAGGACCTGTACGGCTATGCGACGCGGGTGGCCGGTACCGTCGGCGCGATGATGTCCATTATCATGGGAGTCCGGACTCCGGCAGCCATCGCCCGTGCCTGCGAACTCGGTATGGCCATGCAGCTGACCAATATCGCCCGGGATGTCGGTGAAGACGCCAGAGCCGGGCGGCTGTACCTGCCGCGGCAATGGCTGCTGGAAGCAGGCATCGATCCGGAGGCCTGGTTGCAGGCGCCGGTCTTCAGCGCCGCCCTGGCCGGGGTGGTGAAGCGGGTCCTGCAGGCAGCGGATAGCCTTTATTCCAGCGCGGAAGCGGGCCTCGGATTGCTGCCGCCTTCCTGCCGAACCGGCATTCGCAGTGCCGGCCTGGTGTATCGGGAGATAGGCCGCGACGTGGAACGCGGTCACCTGGATTCGGTAACCAGACGGGCCGTGGTTCCCCTGGGTCGCAAACTGACTCTGATCCGTCGCGCCATCCGGGAGAGGGACACCTGGCAACTTCACGCGCAGCCGAAGCCGCCGCAAAGTGCCAGGTTTCTGGTTGCTGCCGTGGCTGCGTCAGCGCCGCCGGATCCGCTCGGGCAGTCGACTCTGCCAGCCGCCTGGTGGCAATTGAACCAACGCTGGGCGTGGGCGATGGAGCTGTTTGACCGGCTGGAACGGCGCGAGCGAAACAGTCGCCAGCAGGATCTGTACGCCGGTTCAAACTGGCGTTCTGGTGCGGACTGAGCGCTTCAGGTTGCCGGGAGGCAGTAGCCGCGCCGAGCCCTGCCGGTGCCGGTAACAGGATCGCGTTTCGATCCCCGCCGGTGGTAGTATTGGCAATCCGAAGGGATATTCAGCTTGCCAGCCAATTCAAATTCAAATTCCAATTCCAGTCAGAAAGACCGGTATATCGATGTCGGCGAGGGGCTTGCCGATTGCCTGCGTCGTCATACGCACCCTTACCACCAGCAGGCGGAACGTGGTGGTATTCTGCAGGAGATTTTACAGGGCCGCGCTGACCGGGCAGCCTATGCACTGCTGATGCGCAATCTGCTGCCGGCATACCAACAACTGGAAACCGGTCTCGAGCGCCATCGCCAGCTGGCGGTGATCGGACCGCTCGCGGTGCCGGCGGTCTACCGGGCCGCGGCGATTGCCACTGATCTCAAGGCGCTGTTCCCACAGAGCGCCATCCAGGACCTTCCATTGCTGCCGGCGGCACAAATCTATGCGGAGCGGATTGCCCTGATTGCCGACGCCAATGCATCGGTACTGATTGCCCACGCCTACACCCGCTTCCTGGGTGATCTGAATGGCGGTCAGATTCTGCGCAGGCTGCTGTCGAAAACCTTGCAGTTGGAAGCTGCAGCACTGACGTTCTATGACTATCCTGAATTAGATACCGAACAGTTTAAAAATCACTATCGTCAACACATTGACGACGTGGCGCGGTGCGTCTCCGATATCGGTAGCGTTGTGGAAGAGGCGATTCTGGCGTTTCAATTGAACATCGGGTTGTCTGAGGCAGTAAAACAGGCTGTTAACCAGAGTTCAGTCCAGGGCGTCCGGAAATAACCGGTCAGCGCCCGGTCAGTGGCAGGCTCTGGGTCAGTGATCAGGATCTGGATCCTTAGCCGAGGAGTTCCCTGGCAAATGCCAGAGCAGGTGGTCCAGTAACTCGGTGGTCCGGGTAATGGAAACCCGAATCCCTTCCAGTGCTTCAGGTACCCGGCTGGCTTCCATTCCATCGGTTATTTCCAGGCCGGCCAGTTCCGCATTGCTCAGCACTGAAGCCAGAATATTACGAAACATCGGGCCGGCATCGGACGCGAGGATAAGGTCCATCAGCTGATGTTGTTCGTGAATGCTTTCCTGCAACTGCCGGCGCGCCGAAGCCGCGGCCTTCTGTTCAGAAATATCGGTAAAAAACAAGACGAATCCCAGCAGTCGATTCGGTGCCGAAAAGACCGGGTCGCCTCTCACCAGGAGGGGCTTGCTGACGCCGGCCCGGGGAATGTTCAACTGCAATTCTTCACGCCATGGGTGACCCTGCCGGAGCAGCTTGTTGATGGACTGGTGCACGTCGCCTGAATGTGAGAAATATGGTGGCAGATCATCGAGCCACTGCAGTTCAGAATCTGCCGCTTCCAGGAGTTGGGCGAAGGATTCACTGTGCAGAAGTATCTTACCAGCCTGGTCGACAACAATAGTCGGCTGCTCTGAAAAATGTACCAGCCGGCTGGCCTGGTCGAGCTGATCATGGGTCAGCAGGGTGCGTACCGCCCTGAACTGGCGGATCACATCGGCCACTGAATGGCCCAGCATGCGAGCCGTGGTGATTTCAACCGGAGTCCAGGGCTCGGATGTACCCTTCACCTGCTGGAACCACTGTGCGAACGAGCGTCGCGGTGAGAGGTCCGAGGGATCGTCTCCGATCACAAACGGCTTGAAAGGATTACCTCCCCAGGTCAGGGTTCGTACCTGTTCGGGACGAAACCAGATCAGGTATTCCCCGTTGGAATTCGATAACGGCGCAGCGAGCAGACCGCTGGCCAGCGCTGTGAGCGACTCGAATTCCGCTTCGTCGGTAGCAAAGGAGGCGGTCGCATGGACTGACGCGCGGGGCCTGGCATCCAGCCATTTGGCGATTTTTCTGATCTGCCAGTCTTCGGGCACGTCACCGCTGGTCATGATTTCGTCTTCCAGCAGCAGTGCCGCTCCTGCGGCATCGACCGGTTGCAACAGCGACTGCGGCCGGTCAAACAGTGCCTTGCGCCAGTCTCCATCTTCCGAAAGAGTTTCCAGCATACGTTGTTCGAGGCGCCTGACGGACAGTTCAGCCTGTGATTGGGCGAAACTGTCCAGGGCGGCAATCCGGGTAGCGACCGCCTCGGCCAGCAGCTCGCACACGGCGCGCAGCTGGTAACTGACCGGTCGGGGGGAATAGTGATGGCAGGCAACCAGTCCCCACAACCGCCCGCTCACTACCAGCGACGCCACCAGCGTGGCCGACACGCCCATGTTCTTGAGATACTGAATGTGGATCGGCGACATACTGCGCAGTGAGCAGAGCGACATATCCAGGTCGCGTCTCGACAGCGGGGAGAGGCGCGGCTCGATGGGAGCCGGGGTATATTCAACATCGACCAGGACCCGGACCCGGTTGCGGATATAAAGGCGGCGGGCAACCTGGGGAATGTCGGAAGCCGGGTAGTGATTGCCGAGGAACGATTCCAGTTCGGGGCGGCGCTCTTCAGAAAGGACTTCGCCGTGGCCTTCCTCGTCAAAACGGTAAACCATCACCCGGTCGTAACCGGTAAAGCGCCGGAAAATACCCGTGGTATCGTCGCACAGGGCTTGCGTGGATGGAGCCTTGAGAATGGCCTGCAATGCGCTTTCTATATCACGGGACAGATCCTGTTCCGGTTCTGCGGATTCCAGCTCGATAATCAGGCCGTTTTCCGGAGTGCGGTGCAGGATGACGTCATATTCTTTAGCCGGTTCACCAACCAGGGTACGAACCGCCACCGGGATTTTGTGTAACGGACGGTCAAGATGTGGCTGGATTGCGGTGGCGAGATTGCCTTCGATTTCCTCGAGGCTGCGGTGCAGTACGCCCTGGGGAAGATTCAGGAAACCTGCTGCATTACTGCTGGCCTGAATGACCATCTGATCGCTTTCACGTATTACCAGCAGCGCTCCGTGGGGCTGGATGGAGCCGGCCAGATGGACCGGTTCGCGTTCACAGTTGGACAGATCGGCCTCGCCAAAGCCAGGTGAGATTTGTGTAGGCGATACCATGCGCGCTCCCGATTCAGACTCGGTGTTATTCTGTAGCGGGATCCCCCCCGCCGAGGCCGTAGCGATTCATCTTGGCGTACAGGCTTTGCCGGCTGAGGCCCAGTATCTCTGCCGCGGCTGTGCGGTTGCCGCCGGTCAGTTTGAGTGCGGCCTCTATGTAGTGACTTTCAACAACACCAACGGTGTCGTTGACCAGTTCCCGCAAAGGCGCATTACCGACCTGTTTGCTCAATGAACTCAGCCAGGTGTCCAGCCCCCTGTCGACACGTTCGGGAGTGGGAAGTCGCGAACCGACATCCCGGATTACCAGGCCAATCCTGTGGGGATCGTTGTCGTCGGTTCCCGACGCCGAGATCTCTACCTCGCTGGCAATGCCCAATTCACCCTGAATCGTGGTGGCAAACAGCCGAATTGATCCGTGCAGGCCCAGATTGGCCAGCAATACCTTCACGTCGGCGCCGGGCCTGCCCAGCCAGCGGGCCAGATGCTTGCCTTCCACCAGTGCCGCCGAGCTGACCTGAATCAGATTCAGAAAAGCCTGGTTGAACTGGTGAATCACGCCGGCGCGATCGATTATAACAAAGGCGTCCGGGGCATGCTCGATAAGTCGGTTGAAATCTTCCGGCTGATCCGGTTCTAACCGCGGTGCGGAGGCCGGTGTCAGTTGCAGAAAATAAACCAGTCCCTGTTCAGAGGTGACCAGCGATGCCTGGATGTACCAGGGCTTCTGGTCTTCACCGAGATGCAGCAGCATGGCCGGGGCCTTGCCCTGATCCCGGACCCGGAACAGCATCGATTCCAGGTTTTTCCGCTCCGCCGACCGTACCAGGTCGAAAAGATCGATTTTTGCCAGGCTGTTGCCGTTACGGATCGTGATGCCCAGTTCCCGGCTGGCACTGGGACTGGCCTCCACAATCCGCATATTGGAGGCCTTGGCCAGCAGCACCGGTTCGTTGGACGCATCCAGCAGCAGGCGATAGCGGGTCTCCAGATAGCGCAGTTTCCAGTAATCCCGTTCCATGGCCTGCTGGGCAGTCACCAGCCGTGACTGCA
Organism: Pseudomonadales bacterium; assembly: GCA_024234395.1. Classification (GTDB taxonomy): domain Bacteria; phylum Pseudomonadota; class Gammaproteobacteria; order Pseudomonadales; family Pseudohongiellaceae; genus NORP240. The sequence continues at coordinate 2,087,220 of JACKOH010000001.1, read as the reverse complement.
GTTCCGCTACTGCCTGCAGGCTCTTGCCGACTGCCAGCAGGCCTCCGTTTCCACCCAGCTGCACGGTGGTGTATTCCATCGGCAGTTCCAGGCCACTGGGAAAACACTGGGTGAACTGGCGAAATGCCGATACGCCGCCGCTGGTAGCCTCTTCGACCATTCGCCTGACCTTTTCGTCGCCGAAGTCACTGACCGTTTCGACCCAGGGACGGCCGATCCAGTCGTCGATATCGCCGGCGGCAAGGTTGCCGGCCAGCGTCACCTTGCGGATTACACCGTCGTTGTCAAGCTGCAGGGCAACATCGGGTCGGGCGATGTCAAAGTCACTACTGGCATTCTGCATCGAATTTTATCTCAATCAGGTCTCTCGTTGCGGCCATTCACCGCCGCTTCAAGAGTTTATTGTGACCCGTCGCAGTGGCGAGGTCTTTGGTCCTGGTCAAACTTTAGTCGCGGTGTCAGCGCGGCTTTTTCGCGGTTCTTCGGGAGGGGCTGCAGGAGCCGGAAAACGGCCTGTTAAACAAATGCTGCGTATTCTACATGCCGACACCGCTATTTGAAATCAATGCTTCGATTTTATCGAACCCTGGAACGGAACGATTCGGGCTTAACGAGCTTCCCCGGCCGCGATGAGAAACCAGCCCGGGGCATGCGAAATGGCAACAGCCGGGGAACCCAGGCGCTGCGGAAACGGGTCATGGACAGGCTTTCATGAACCATGGTCACCGGCCGGTTTAGCAGAGACTTGGTAAGCAGTGAGCGTGAATAAAAGGGTGTGTCTTCCAGGGTTGACACCACTTCTGCAGCCCCTCCATCGGCCCTGGTCTGACGGGCGATCCGCCACCATCGGGTGGCTGCCAGGGTAGCCGGGGCAGGGGGTGTGAAGGGTGTCAGATTGCCATCGCGGTCGGCATTCAGGGCCAGGCTGAAGCAGCCGGTGTCACGGTAGCTGCCCTCGTACAGGATAACCGCACCCTCGGCTTGGCTGGCGCGGGACCAGTTCCAGGAGTCGAAATCCTGCTCCAGAGGCCGGGTGCCGATGTTCGAATCCCAATAACCCTGGCCGGACCACTGCCGGCGTGGATGGGAAAGGTTTACTTCGACCCGGGCACAGGGTGCGATAGGCCGCCAGTGGTGCTGTCCATGCCGGTCCAGGGCAAATTCATTGAGGGTGACAGCAGTTGGCCAGATCCGTACCTGACCACGCAGGCGGGTCGGCAATGGAACCGTCAATTCGTCGAGTTGGAAAATTAGGGAAGAGCCGTCCCAGACCACCGAACTGGGCCCGATTTCCAGGCTATGGGCAGAGCGGTGCACGGCCCGGCCGGGTCGTTCCGTCATGGCCCAGCGTTTACCCCGGCGGCTGTAGAAAACGGCGTTGATGGCGCAGTGCTCCATGGGATCAGCCGGCGCACGCCGCCGGGCCCGGGCATAGTAGGGCGAGAACACGCTGCCTACAAAAGCGATCAGGGTCAGTGCTTCGCTTCCGTCATCGCTCACGGCGTCGACATACCACCAGGCGTAACCATTGGCCGCTACCGGCTGGTCGAAGTGGGGAAATTTCTCGAATGGCTGATGATTCACTGGCGGCCGCTCCGGTCGTCAAGCAGTGCCAAGGCTGCCTGGCGGCCGGACAGTGCCGCCATCGGCACGCCGGCGCCCGGATGAGTGCTGCCACCGGCCAGGTACAGCCCGGGCACACGGGTACGTGAACCAGGGCGCTGAAAAGACGCCCGCCAGCCGTGGGACACAGGCCCGTACAGTGCTCCGCCGGTAGCGGGAAACAGATTTTCAAAATCTGCCGGGGTGGTTGCCAGCGCTGTGTCGCTGTCCATGCACAACGACAATCCGCAACGCTGTAGCAGGCCGAACGCCTGATGCCGGCAGCTTTCGATTTCCTGGTGACTGAAATCGTGGCTGTCACCGGTAGCAGGCGCGTTGACAAGGCACAGCAGCCGTTCGGGCCCACTGTTGGCGCAGGCTGCATGGTCGTCTCGATCCTGGGCGCAGACATACACGGTTGGATTTTCCGGCAGGCGTCGCGCCTGGAACAGGTCATTGAACTCGCGAGCGTAATCGGCGCTGAAAAACACCGTGTGGCGATGCAATGGAAAACCATCCGCAGTCGCGGTCAGCGCCCAGGTCACGGCGGACAGGGAGCGGCCCGAGTGAGCCTGTGCGGGTACACTGTCACGAATTGCCAGGCCCAATCTACCAGTCGCAACCGCTGCGCTATCAGCGTTAATTATGACGGCATCTGCGTCAATCGTGTCACCATCGTCTATTTCCAGGCCGGTGACCCGTCCTCCTCGAATAATTACCTGCCTGACCTCGGTTGCGCAACGGATGCTGGCCCCCTGACCCTCCAATAGCCGGCACAGAGCCTCGACGATCCGGTACATACCGCCTTCCACTGTCCAGACGCCGGCCTGCTCGACATGAGCGATGAGCATCAGTGTGGCCGGTGCCGAAAATGGCGACGATCCCATATAAGTGGCATAGCGGCCGAACAGCTGCTGCAGTCGCGGATCGTGGAATTCCCGGCCGAGCGCCCGCCACAGGCTGGCAAAGGGTCTGATATTGCGGAGCTGCCCGGGGCCCCGGGCAAGCACCCGCCCGGTCAGCGTCAGGGGCCCCGGGCGGGCAGCCCGGATGAAAGGCGTTTCCAGGGTTTCAAAGACACGCCTGGCCCGGCCGCAGAAGTGCCGATAGCGGCGCGCTTCTTCGGGACCGGCAAAGGCGCCGATTGCCTCCGCCGATCGCTCCGGATCGGCATACAGATCGAGCCGTTGCCCGGCGTCCCAGGCATGCCGGGCCAGAGTTTCGAGAGGGGTCAGGGTCAGGTGGTCCGCCAGGCGACTGCCAGCCCGCTGGAAAATTTCTTCAAATACCGAGCGCAGAGTGAATACCGTGGGTCCGGCATCCACCGGACGGCCATTGACGCTCAACTCGCGGAGTTTGCCGCCGGCACGGGGAGCGCGTTCGAACACGGTAACGTCGAAACCTTGAACGGCCAGCTCCAGTGCGGCCACCAGACCGCCGATGCCTGCGCCCACCACGGCGACCCTGTGGTTAGTCATGGTGGTGATCAGTCTTTGTAATTGTCATTGACGGGCTCCCTGCTAGTGTCTATATTTGATAACACTAGCAAGTGTCAATAATAAATTACAATCAGGCGTGAGGTGAGATGCCATGGACACACTTTCAAGAATCCAGCAGGGCCTTGCTTCCGCGCTTGCTACCACTCAGGGATCGCTGGGCGGGACCGCACCCCCGCTGCTCACTGCGGCCATGCAGCACGCGGTTTTCGCCGGCGGGTCGCGGATCAGGCCGCGGCTGTGCCTGGCAGTGGCCAGTGCCTGCAGTGAAGACCAGCCACAACTGACCGATGCGGCGGCCGCCGCCATCGAGTTACTCCACTGCGCTTCACTGGTTCACGACGATCTCCCCTGCTTTGATGACGCCGCGGTACGCCGCGGTAAGCCCACTGTCCATCGGGCCTTCGGTGAGCCGCTGGCGGTGCTGACCGGAGACGCGCTGATCGTTCTGGCGTTTCAGACCCTGACGCGGGGCGGCGCCGCACATCCGGACCGGCTGTCCAGGCTGTTGCTGATATTGGGAAGTGCGGTCGGTGCACCGGGCGGGATAGTCGCAGGGCAGGCCTGGGAATGCGAATCGCAGGTGGTACTGGCGGATTATCAGCGTGCCAAGACTGGCGCCCTGTTTGCCGGTGTGACCATGGCCGGAGCGGCCGCAGCAGGCCGGGATCCGGATGCCTGGCGCCTGATGGGAGAGAAAATCGGCGAGGCCTACCAGGTCGCGGACGATATTCACGATGTGACTGCCGATCCCGAAGAGATGGGCAAGCCGGGGGGGCGCGATGTCGCGCTGGATCGCCCCAGTGCGGCCCGGGAACTGGGTTTGGAGGGTGCCATAGCCCGCTTCAAACTGCTGGTCCGCGAGGCGGTGCAGGCCATACCCGACTGCCCCGGAGCGGCGCCACTCAGGGCTCACATGCTGGCGGAAGCGAAGCGCTTTCTGCCCGAGGCATTATCACGCCGCGCGGCCTGACGGTGCCACGTGAGTGGTACGGGGCAACAGACAAAATGGCAAACTCCTCCCGGCTGGCGGCTGGTCCTGCTCGACTGGTGGGCAGCCCGACGCAATGCCCTGCTGGGCAGCCGCCGTTTTCAACTCTGGGCCGGCCGCTTTCCCCTGACCCGACCCATCGCCCGCCGCCAGGCCGGCGACCTGTTTGATCTGTGTGCCGGATTTGTTTACTCGCAGGTGCTGTTCGCCGTGGTGCAGTTGCGCCTCTGCGAACTCGTGAGCGACGGCCCGCAACAACTTTCCTCGCTGGCCCGACACGCGGCGTTGCCCGAAGACAGGATGGCCCGGTTACTGGATGCGGCAGTGTCGCTGCGGTTGCTGGAGCGCCGTGGCGAGGCGCGTTACGGACTGGGACCGCTCGGAGCCGTGCTGGTGCAGAACCAGGGGATTAAGGCCATGGTTCGCCATCATGCCCTGTTCTACCGGGATCTCAACGATCCTCTGAGCCTGTTGCGGGGCGACGTACGTCAGACCGGCCTGACCCGTTACTGGCCTTATGCCGATTCGATGGCGGCCCACGATCTGGATAGCGCTCAGGTGGGTGCCTACTCCGAATTGATGGCGGTGTCGCAGAACCTGATTGCCGCCGAGGTTCTGAATGCGTACTCCCTGGCCCGACACCGGTGTCTGCTGGATGTGGGTGGGGGCACCGGGGCCTTTCTGAGCGCCGTGGCCGGGCGCTGGCCACATCTCAGGCTGATGCTGTTCGACCTTCCGGCGGTGATCGGGCAGGCGGGGCCGCACCTGCCGTCCGGTGAGCCCGGCCAGCGACTGCAGGTTTTCGGTGGTGACTTTTTTGTCGATCCGTTGCCGCCCGGTGCCGACATCGTCAGCCTGATCCGGGTGCTGCATGATCACAACGATGACGACGCGCTGCGTCTGCTGCGGGCCATATGCAGCAGCCTTCCGGACGGTGGCACCCTGTTGTTGGCGGAGCCCATGGCCGGCCACAGGGAGTCGGACCGGGTTGCCAATGCCTATTTCGGATTCTACCTGATGGCCATGGGCAAAGGCCGGGCCCGCAGCCCGGTACAGATTGGCAGCCTGCTGCGCCGGGCCGGATTCAGCGGGCACCGGTTGCTGGCCAATCCCATGCCACTGCAGACCCGGATTATAGTGGCCAGCAAATGAGTGTCGATTTAACTTGACATATAGAACTGTTAATTTAGAGTTACAGTTATGGCCAGAATCCGAAACCAGGACCGGCCAGGTAAGAAGAACAAGAGAACAAGAGAACAAAACCAGCAAGCAAATTAATAACAAGTCAGTCCGTGGGGGATGACACCATGAAAACCCACGCAGTCCTGTTGGAAAAACCCGAACACATTGCATTAAGCAGTATCGATCTGACCGCACCCGAAGACGACGATGTCGTCGTGGATATCGAATGGAGTGGCATCAGCACCGGAACCGAGCGGTTGCTCTGGAACGGGCGTATGCCGGTTTTCCCCGGCATGGGTTATCCGCTGGTGCCCGGTTACGAGGCCGTGGGACGCGTCCGCGAAGCGGGATCCGCCAGCGGACTTGAGCGCGGGCAGCGGGTGTTCGTTCCCGGTGCCCAGTGCTTCGGTGAAATCCGTGGCATTTTTGGTGGGTCGGCCGCACGCCTGGTAGTGCCGCGGGAACGGGTCGTCCCGGTAGCTGCAGAGCAGGGCGAGCAGGCGGTACTGCTGGCGCTGGCGGCCACTGCATTCCATGCCATCGACGCGAACGGTGGTGAACCCCCGGATCTGATCGTCGGTCACGGGGTGCTGGGCCGGTTGCTGGCCCGCCTGACGCTGGCTCGCGGTGGTGCCGCGCCGGTTGTCTGGGAGTGTGACCGGGCACGTGCGGCGGGGGCTTGCGGATACAGCGTGGTCAATCCTGACGACGATCCCCGTCATAACTATCGCTCGATTTACGATGTCAGCGGCGATGCCTCGATGCTCAACACGCTGATCGGTCGCCTGGAGCGGGGCGGGGAGATCGTCCTGGCGGGCTTTTATGCCAAACCACTGTCCTTTGTTTTCGCACCGGCCTTTATTCGCGAAGCCCGCATCAGGGTGGCCGCCGAGTGGGCTCCACCGGATCTCACTGCCGTCAACAGTCTGGTTGAAAGCGGCCGGCTGTCGCTGGCTGATCTGATCACCCATCGGCAGGATGCCGAACAGGCGGACCAGGCCTACCGTACCGCCTTCGCCGACCCCGACTGCCTGAAAATGATATTAGATTGGAGGAGTTTTTCATGAGTTTAAACGCCGGCAGCCCCGCACAACCCATCGAAGTCCGTGACGCCACCCAACGTCTCCGGGCTGAAGCCGCCATGGAACCCGATCCCGTTTCGACCACGGCTCCAACCAAGGAAACCCAGATCATCGCCATTTATGGCAAGGGCGGTATCGGCAAGAGTTTTACCCTCGCGAACCTGTCTTACATGATGGCTCAGCAGGCCAAGAAAACGCTGCTGATCGGCTGCGACCCGAAGAGCGATACCACTTCGTTATTGTTCGGCGGACGTGCCACACCACCGATTATCGAAACAGTGTCCCGCAAGAAGGAAGCCGGAGACGAAATCCAGATCAACGATGTCTGTTTCAAGCGCGACGGTGTGTATGCCATGGAACTGGGCGGCCCCGAGGTGGGTCGAGGGTGCGGCGGGCGCGGCATTATTCACGGCTTTGAGACGCTGGAGAAGCTCGGCTTTCATGACTGGGATTTCGATTACGTACTGCTCGATTTTCTCGGCGACGTGGTGTGCGGGGGATTCGGTCTGCCGATTGCGCGGGATATGTGTCAGAAGGTCATCGTGGTCGCCTCCAACGATCTGCAGTCACTTTATGTCGCCAACAATGTCTGTTCGGCGGTGCAGTACTTCCGCAAGCTGGGCGGCAATGTCGGGGTTGCCGGCATGGTAGTGAACAAGGATGACGGCAGCGGTGAGGCAGCCGCCTTCGCCGAACAGGTCGGCATTCCAATCCTCGCCGCCATTCCCGCCCACGACGATATCCGCCGCAAGAGTGCCAATTACGAAATTATCGGCCTGCCCGGCGGTGAATGGGGCGGACTGTTTGAAGACCTGGCCCGCAACGTGGCCGAGGCGCCACCGGTATTGCCTTCACCCTTAAGCCACGAGCAGTTGCTGGACCTGTTCAGCAGCAGTGCAGTGGGGCGCGATGTGGTGCTTGAACCAGCCACCGCTCAGGACATGTGCGGAAAAAATGCCATCGAAAAAGCATCCCTTGAAGTCATCTACGACGAAGTCTGAATAACAGGAAGTCCGAGTAAAAAAGAGAGAACCGTCCGATGAGTGAAAACAGTCACCAGCCGCAAGCGCAACCCGGGATACAGACCCGGAACAACACTGCTGCGCCGCAACATTCCCGCGGCGACAGCGGCAGCAGCGACCTGCCAGCCCAGGTGATCGCCAGCGATGCACCCGCTGCCGAATCGACGGCGTTGGCGCAGGGCAGCGGTTGTCACGGCGGTGCGGAAGAAATGCAGCGGGCGGCAGCCCAGGCGGGTAAGAGTGAAATTCTCAGACAATATGCGCAGGATTATCCGACCGGGCCCCACGATCAGCCACAGAGTATGTGTCCGGCATTCGGATCGCTGCGGGTAGGATTGCGCATGCGCCGCACTGCCACGATCCTGTCCGGTTCAGCCTGTTGCGTCTACGGTCTGACCTTCACGTCGCATTTTTACGGCGCCCGCCGTACCGTGGGATATGTACCGTTCGATTCAGAAACTCTGGTCACGGGTAAGCTGTTCGAGGATATTCGCGAGGCGGTACAGAAGACGGCGGACCCGGAACTTTATGATGCCCTGGTGATCACCAACCTGTGCGTCCCGACCGCATCCGGCGTTCCATTGCAGTTGCTGCCAAAGCAGATAAACGGCGTTCGAATTATCGGTATCGATGTGCCTGGTTTCGGCGTTCCCACACACGCCGAAGCCAAGGATGTACTGGCCGGCGCCATGCTCAGATATGCGCGGACCGAGGTGGAGCAGGGGCCGGTGGCAGCACCGCGGGAAGGCGTTGACGGACGGCCGACCGTATCGCTGGTGGGCGAGATGTTCCCGGCCGATCCGGTCATTATCGGAACCCTGCTGGAACCGCTGGGACTGAGCGCCGGGCCGGTGGTACCAACCCGCGAGTGGCGTGAACAGTATGCCGCCCTTGATTGTGCACTGGTGGCGGCAATTCATCCATTCTATACCGCGGTATTCCGTGAATTTGAAACCGCCGGCCGTGCCATCATCGGCTCGGCACCGGTCGGACACGACGGCACCGCAGCCTGGCTGGACCAGGTCGGTGAGGCAACCGGAATTGCAAAAAGTCGCGTGGATGCGGCCAAGAACCGGTTTCTCCCCGCCATTCAGGGCGCCCTGGCCAGCGCTCCGGTAAAGGGCCGCATAACTCTTTCCGGTTATGAGGGCTCCGAACTGCTGGTGGCCCGCCTGCTGGTGGAAAGCGGTGCCGATCTGCGCTATGTGGGAAGCGCCTGCCCGCGTACCCGTTATTCGGATGCCGACCGGGAATGGCTGGAGGCAAAGGGCGTGCAGGTCAGGTTCCGGGCTTCCCTGGAACAGGACCTGGAAGCGATGCGGGAATACCAGCCGGACCTGGTGATCGGTACCACGCCGGTGGTCCAGAAAGCCAAGGAAGCGGCGATTCCCGGTTTGTATTTTACCAACCTCATTTCCGCCCGCCCGCTGATGGGCCCGGCCGGGGCCGGGTCGCTGGCCCAGGTCATCAATAGCGCCCTGCAGGGCAGGAGTCGCTTCGATTCCATGCGCAGTTTCTTCGCCGGCGTCGGTTCCGGAGAAAGTGCCGGAATCTGGCAGCAGACGCCACAACCACATCCAGAGTTCCGGGCCCAGATGCGTCGCCAGCAGCAGCGCAAGGCGGCGGCAAAATCGCCGGTTGGCGGCGAGGAGGTGGCCTGATGCTGGTACAGGATATGGATCGGGCCGGAGGCTATTGGGGATCGGTTTACGTCTTCACGGCTATCAAGGGATTGCAGGTGATTATCGATGGCCCCGTGGGTTGCGAAAACCTGCCGGTCACTTCGGTTCTGCACTACACCGATGGTCTTCCTCCGCACGAATTACCGATTGTGGTGACCGGATTGTCGGAACAGGAGCTTGGTCAGCACGGTACCGAAGGTGCCATGAAGCGTGCCCATGGCACCCTGGATGAGGACCTTCCGGCGGTGGTGGTCACCGGTTCCATAGCCGAGATGATCGGTGGTGGCGTGACACCGGAGGGAACCAACATCCGCCGCTTTCTACCCCGCACCATTGACGAGGATCAGTGGCAGAGCGCAGACCGCGCCATGCACTGGCTGTGGACCGAATTCGGTGCCAAGAGCAATGGCCGCCTTCCACGACCCAGGAAGCGCAAAGAGGGTGATCGCCCGCGGGTCAACATTATCGGACCCAGTTACGGCTACTTCAATATGCCGTCCGACCTGGCGGAAATTCGCCGTCTGGTGGAAGGCATCGGAGCGGAAATAAACCTGGTATTTCCGCTGGGCAGTCACCTGGCCGATACCCCGCGTCTGGTCGATGCGGATGTGAACATCTGTCTGTACCGGGAATATGGACGCAAGCTCTGTGAGGCGCTGGAGCGTCCCTATCTGCAGGCGCCTATCGGACTGCACAGTACCACGGCGTTTCTGCGCAGCCTCGGTGAACTGCTGGAGCTGGATCCGGAACCGTTCATCGAACGGGAGAAGCACACCACCATCAAGCCACTGTGGGACCTGTGGCGATCCGTCACCCAGGACTTTTTCGCTACCGCCAGTTTTGCCATCGTCGCGAATGAGACTTACACCCGCGGCATCCGCCACTTTCTGGAAACCGAACTGGGCTTTCCCTGTGCTTTTGCCTATGCCCGAAATGCCGGCGTCAAACCTGACAACCAGGCGGTTCGTCAGTCAATCAGTGAGAGCCCGCCCCTGGTTTTATTCGGCAGTTATAACGAGCGCATGTATCTGGCGGAAAACGGTGCCCGCACGGTTTTTATACCGGCCTCATTTCCAGGAGCGGCGATACGTCGCCATACCGGGACGCCGTTCATGGGCTATTCCGGCGCCACCTACCTGGTGCAGGAGTACTGCAACGCGATGTTCGACGCGCTGTTTCACATTCTGCCACTGGGTTCGGCCCTGGATCGTGTCGAGGCGACACCGGCCCGGCAACATCAGGAATTACCCTGGGAAGAGACAGCCCGGGCTGCTTACGACCGGGTCGTGGAATCGCACCCGGTATTGATACGGATATCGGCTGCAAAACGGTTGCGGGACTGTGCTGAACGAAAGGCCAGAGAGGCCGGTGAGGAACGGGTGACGGAAAGTCATGTCACCCGGGCCCGGGCTGCTCTTGCGGAAGGACAGACAGCTTAGTTCCGAACACGAACAAGAAGCGTTTTTTTATCAGTCGCCGGTAGTCACCCGCGGGTGGACCGGGACCGACCACAGGGGCACAAGCCCCGGGAGTGTCACCAATGATCGATAAAAACGACAAGAGTGTCTTCACTGCACACAACGAACGAACCAGGAAATACCGGCGTTTCTATATCCCCTGTTTTTTCGTGTTCCTGATTGCAACGGTGATCAATCGGCTGGTGCCCTGGCACTGGCATTTCGGCCACAGCAGTTCTGCCGGCCGTAAAACGATCCTCCAGGAAGCGAGAGAGCAGGCGGGTACCTTCGTACCTTACATGTTTATCAACTACTGATTGTTCAGGGGTTGACAAGACTTCGTCCAGCCTTTGAGGGGGCGGAACAGGTCGTGACGAGGATCGTCACGCCACTAACCCGCGTGCGGTTGTTGCGCGAAAACCGGCCTTGAGGCCTTCACTAACTAGAGGTGTATTAATGATGAATGACTCTAATTCTCTAACGGGATTGTCTGAAAATGAGGCAAAGGAGTTTCACAGTCTCTTCATGACCAGTTTTATGGGCTTCACGGCGGTTGCCGTCGTTGCTCATATTCTTGCCTGGGTGTGGATGCCCTGGCTGGTCTGAACGACTTTAACTGGCGGGAGTGCTGAACTCTCACCGCAACGATACCAACAGGAGTAATTAAAAATGTGGAAAGTCTGGCAACTATTTGATCCGCGCAGAACACTCATTGCGCTGTTCATTTTCTTGTTCGTACTGGCGCTGCTTATTCATTTTATTCTGCTCAGTACAGAACGATTCAACTGGCTCGAAGAAGGATCAGGTGGGATGACAAGCATCTCGGCTGAGCAGATGCAGGCAGTTCCTACCGCTACGGCGGCTTCAGTACGAAGCGCGCTGAGTTAGCAGGGTCGAGCTGTGGCTGCGGGATGAGTACCGGGCTGTTAAGTCCGGTCTCGTCCCAACCCTTAACCGGGGTCACAGAAGAATAAACAAAGGGGTGCCCTGAGGAGGGTCAGAAACATGTCGATGCTCAGTTTTGAAAGAAAATACCGGATTCGGGGCGGAACCCTGTTGGGCGGAGATCTATTCGATTTTTGGGTCGGACCGTTCTACGTCGGTTTCTTCGGCGTTACCACGGCTTTCTTCGCCATACTTGGAACGGCGCTGATTATCTGGGGTGCGGCGCTCGGCCCAACCTGGAATATCTGGCAGATCAATATTGCGCCGCCGGATCTCAGCTATGGATTGGCACTGGCGCCACTTCAGGAAGGCGGCCTGTGGCAATTAATCACAATTTGCGCAGTTGGGGCGTTTGTCTCGTGGGCATTACGGGAGGTTGAAATCTGCCGCAAGCTCGGCATGGGCTTTCACGTCCCGGCAGCCTTTGGCGTGGCAATATTCGCTTACGTCACCCTGGTGGTCATACGACCATTGCTGATGGGCGCCTGGGGACACGGGTTTCCCTACGGGATCCTTTCTCACCTGGACTGGGTCTCCAACGTTGGATATCAGTACCTGCACTTTCATTACAACCCGGCCCATATGCTGGCAGTCAGTTTCTTTTTTACCACCACCTTCGCACTGGCTCTGCACGGGTCGGTGATTCTCTCTGCGACCAACCCAGGCAAGGGGGAGACGGTGAAAGGTGCGGAACATGAAAACGGGTTTTTCCGGGACACCATCGGTTATTCCATCGGCGCGTTGGGAATTCACCGGCTGGGACTGTTCCTGGCTCTTGCGGCCGGCTTTTTCAGCGCCGTGTGTATCGTAATCAGCGGACCGTTCTGGACTCGTGGCTGGCCTGAGTGGTGGAACTGGTGGCTCAACCTGCCCATTTGGTAACCCTGGCGGAGGCAAGAATCAATGGCTGAATATCAGAATATATTTACGAGGGTTCAGGTTCGCGGTCCTGCGGAACTTGGTGTCCCTCTGGAACGCAGCACCTGGCCCCGTTACGGACAGCCGGTGTTCTCTTACTGGCTGGGCAAGCTTGGTGACGCCCAGATCGGACCCTTCTATCTGGGGACTACGGGACTCGCTTCGCTCATCTGCGGCTTTATCGCAATCGAGATCATCGGTCTCAATATGTGGGCTTCGGTCAACTGGGACCCGATTGAATTTGTGCGCCAGTTACCCTGGTTGGCGCTTGAGCCACCGGCACCGGAATACGGACTGAGTCTGCCTCCACTGCAGGAAGGTGGCTGGTGGTTGATGGCTGGATTTTTTCTCACCGCATCCATTCTGTTGTGGTGGGTAAGAATGTTCAGGCGGGCCAGGGCGTTGGGCATGGGCTCCCATGTAGCCTGGGCATTCGCAGCCGCCATCTGGCTGTATCTGGTCCTGGGTTTCATCCGGCCGGTGTTGATGGGCAGTTGGAGTGAAGCGGTGCCGTTTGGCATTTTTCCCCATCTGGACTGGACCGCGGCATTCTCTATCCGCTACGGGAACCTTTTTTACAATCCATTCCATATGTTGTCGATCGCCTTCCTTTATGGTTCGGCGCTGTTGTTTGCCATGCACGGAGCCACCATCCTGGCTGTTTCACGGTATGGAGGTGATCGCGAGGTAGAGCAGATTGTCGATCGGGGCACAGCCTCCGAGCGGGCGGCATTATTCTGGCGCTGGACCATGGGGTTCAATGCCTCCATGGAATCGATCCACCGCTGGGCCTGGTGGTTTGCAGTGTTGTGTCCGCTGACTGGCGGGATTGGAATCCTGTTGACCGGAACAGTGGTCGACAACTGGTTTCTCTGGGGAGTCAAACATGGTCTGGTACCTGACTACCCGAGCACATTGCCGGCACTTCAGGACCCGGCCCTCACTACGGGAGCAGCGCAATGAACTCAAAGTTTAAGGTATCCAGGTTTGTTCCGGCGCTGAGTCTGCTGCTGGTTGTCTTCATCGCCGGATGTGAGCGTCCACCAATGGATTCGGTGCAACAGGGCTTTCGTGGTACCGGTATGGTGGCCGTCAGTAATCCGCGCCTGGCGGCGGAGCTGATGGCCGGTGTTTCGGTTCCCGATCCCATCCCAGCGGTACCGCCCAGTGGTACCACGGCATCCGAAGTGTATGAAAACGTCCAGGTGCTAGGAGCGCTAGATGTCTCGGAATTCAATCGCTTCATGACTGCGATCACCCAATGGGTATCGCCAGACGAAGGCTGCAACTATTGTCACGCCGCGACCGGTTTCGCGTCGGATGATCTGTATACGAAAGTGGTGGCCAGGCGCATGATTGAAATGACCCGGCAGATCAACTCCGACTGGACCGACCATGTCGGCACCACGGGAGTGACCTGTTATACCTGTCACGAAGGGAACAACGCCCCGCTCAATGTCTGGGTGCAGAATCCCGGGCCGCGCCGGGCCGGGGGATTTACTGCGGATTCAGCCGGGCAGAATACGGTGGCCCCCGAGGCGGCGCTGTCATCGTTACCGTATGATCCATTCAGTCCTTTCCTGCTGGGTGACACCGAAATCCGGGTGCTTGCTTCGCAGCCGCTGCCGCAAGGAGCGCCGGTTCCGGCGATCAAGCAGACCGAAGAAACCTATGCGCTAATGATGCATATGAGCGACTCGCTTGGGGTCAATTGTACCTTCTGCCACAACAGTCGGGCTTTTTCAAACTGGCAGGAGAGTTCTCCGGCCCGGGTGACCGCCTGGCACGGCATCCGTATGGCTCGCGAATTGAACACCAGTTACGTCGCCCCCCTGTCGACAACACTGCCTGCAGCCCGGCTTGGTCCGATGGGGGATGCTCCGAAGGTTAACTGTGCTACCTGTCACCAGGGTCTGAACAAGCCGCTGATGGGGGCCAATATGCTGCAATATCACCCGGCTCTGGTCGGTGGTGACTGACTGTCAGGTAAAGGGGGAGTAAGGTGAGCCCGGAAGTGTCTGAGCTCAGGCTGAATTCAGACCGGGCTCCGGAGCACGGCAGGCCCCGGCGGGTATTTGTCGCTGGGGCCACCGGTTATATCGGGCGCCATGTGGCCCTTGAACTCTCGGCCCGCGGCCACCAGGTGGTATGTTTCGTCCGGGAACACTCCGGGATCGGGGCAACTGTAGGGCCTGACCAGGCCCGCCGCAATCTGGCCGGCTGTGAAGTGCGTTTCGGCAATGTAACGCAGGCCCGGTCCCTGATTGAGGATGGTTTTCGGGGTGAAAAATTCGATGCTGTCGTGTGCTGCCTTGCCTCCCGTAACGGCGGTGTCGAGGACAGCTGGCGGATCGACTATGCGGCGAGCCGGAAGCTGCTCGAAGTCAGCCGGGACAGTGGAGTCGGACACTTCATTCTGTTGTCGGCAATCTGCGTACAGAAGCCGCGCCTGGCGTTTCAGCGGGCCAAATTGCGCATGGAAGAGGAACTCGTCAGCTCGGGCATGACGTACTCGGTGGTGCGCCCGACCGCCTTTTTCAAGTCCCTGGCAGGTCAGGTCGAGGCCCTGAAGCAGGGCCGGCCATTCGTGCTGTTCGACAATGATGAGGCGGCCTGCAAACCGATCGGTGAGGCCGATCTGGCGGCTTTCATGGCCGACTGTCTGGAAGATTCTTCACGTCACAACCGTATCCTGCCGGTCGGTGGCCCCGGCAAGGCCGTCACGGCCCGGGAACGCGCTGATATGCTGTTTCGGCTTCTGGGCCGAAAGCCCCGCTACAGACGTGTCCCGATTGCATTGTTCGACGGCCTGATTCCGGTTCTCGAGTTGCTGGCCCGGGTGTTCCCCCGCTTCAGGGACAGGGCCGAGTTCGCCCGCATCGGTCGTTACTATGCTACCGAGTCAATGCTGGTGATGGATCAGACCAGCGGCGCCTACGATGCCGATGCGACGCCCTCCTGGGGAAACCAGACCCTGCTTGATTTTTACCGCCAGGTACTGGAGGATGGTCTTACCGGACAGGAATTGGGTGACCACAGTCTGTTCGCCGGCCTCTCCAGGACTCAGGAATCCTGATCCCGCCGGCCACATTACATTTCCCGGATCGACTTCGCATTTACAGCCAGTTTTTACAGGCGCACTGGCAAGCGCACAATTCCGTTTGACAGGCTGTTAATTACCTGCTGACCAGAGGGCTTTACCCGCATGACAGTCGCCAAGGAGGCCATGCCGCCCGCTCTCGATGCCCGGCGCCGTGAGGTTGCCGGCCACACGGGCCTGCTGAGCTATTATTACAGGGCTCCGGAGTCGTTACTGGATTCGAGACCGCTGTTATTACTGCACAGTATCAATGCCGCTGCCAGCGCCCATGAAATGCGGCCATTGTTTGAACATTATGCGCGCTTCAGGCCTGTCTACGCCCTGGACCTGCCGGGTTACGGATTTTCCGAACGCAGTGCCCGGCGTTACACGCCACGCCTGATGACTGATGCCGTGCATGATGTGCTTCAAGTCATTCAGCAGGACTGTGGTGAGGTGGCGGTAGACGCCCTGGCGGTGTCACTGTCCTGTGAATTCCTGGCCCGGGCGGCCCGCGAATCGCCAGCCGATTTTCAAACTCTCGCCCTGGTCAGTCCCACTGGATTTAATCGCAGCGAACCCCAGCAAGCGCCACCTGGCACTACCCGGGGGATTCCATGGCTGTACCGGGTCGTTACGGCGCCGGTGTTGGGGAATGTCCTGTTCCGGTTACTGGCCAGTCCGCCCAGTGTGAGGTTTTTTCTGCGCAAAACCTGGGGGTCGAAAGACATCGATGCCGAGATGGCTGAATATGCCTGCCGGACCGCGAAGCAACCCGGCGCGTCGCATGCCCCTTTTTATTTTCTGTCCGGCTACCTGTTCAGCGCGGATATTTATGCGGTTTACTCCGCCCTGTCACAACCGGTATGGATGGTGCACGGGACGCGAGGGGATTTTACCGATTACCGATTGGAAAAACACTTTGAATCGCGCTCAAACTGGCACTTAAGATGCTTCGAATCAGGGGCTTTGCCGTACTTCGAAAAGTTGCAGGATTTCTGCCTGGCGTATGACGAATTCCTGCACGTACATGGCAGTAAAAGCGACGCTGAAGGGTTCGCTGTTGGCGAACCTGTCAGCTGACAGACTCTGCAAACAAGGTCTGTCCGGTCAGCGCGGCGGATCGCCCCGCTGTTCAGAAAGTGAACACCACGCCGGTGTAAAAGTACTCGGTGTTTTTGTTGCTGAGATTGCGTGCATCCAGGTAAATGGCGCCGGTATCGATACGTATATTGCCAGGAACCACATCCCAGCGGACGCGGACTTCCACATGCTGGCCCAGGTAGCTGCCACTGGCGCCGGTTACATCCTGCAGGCCGGTTCGGCCCCAGCTGTCGCGCTTTTCCGCCAGCCAGAAATGCCGGTAGGCTACCATCAGGTTCAGGTCCGCAGTCGGGTCGGCGGTAAGCCTGAGACCGGGCGTGATCAGATTGCTGCGGCTGAACGGGTCATACAGCCCCACCACACCGAATTCGAAAGTGGTGGGTCCGAACAGGGAATCGAAGCGGCCACTGTCGTTGTCGAAAGGATCCCGGTCACCTGAGGCATAGTCAAATTCGAGTGCCAGGCGCACGGCACTGGGAATATCAAAACTGTAGCCGACGCTCAGGTACTGGAAATAGGCCAGATGATCCTGATCCAGCTGATCGGTCGGCGATGTCGAATTTCGGCGTTTACCGAACTGCAGAATGGATTCCATTTCAAAATCGAAAGCGCCGGGATTGCGGGCACTGCGCAGGCGTACGCCGGTGGTGTCAAAACGCCGGTTGCGGGTCTGTATGTCGCGAGTGTCCTTTTCCCGCAGCGCATAGTAATAAATCTCGGTTGCCAGAGCGGGAAACAGTTCCGGCAGTGAAGCGAAGACTCCGTAGAACCGTTGTGCTGCACTGGATTCATCGCGTTCCCGCTTGTTGTCAAGCAGGCTCCGCGCGTCAGTCGGCAGTCTTTGCACTACCTGGGTGGCCATGAGGCGGTATTGATTGCCGTTGTCCCCACGATGATGGACAACCAGTCCATCCCAGCTGCCGATGGCATTGCGGAAGCGGTTGCGTGCCATCAGCCTGCGGCTTCCCCAGTCCTCGGTGAAGCGGCCGACACGCACCCAGGTCTGCCCCTCGTCGCCAAAATTGTAGCCCACGTTGGCCTGCAACACGTCGAGGGGATTGATCCAGGCATTGGAGATACGATTGTCATGATCCATCCATTGCTGGCGCATGTCGGCCAGTTCCAGTTCGGCAGTGAACCCCTCGTGACGATAATTCATGTCCAGCAGGGTCCGCTCGATGAGGGCGTGATCGTTCTTGCTGGTGCCTGGTCTCACATTATCTACAATGTGCTCGAACCTGGAGCTGTGAACGAGTCCCAATGAGAAACCGGATTGCAATCCCAGCGCCTCGTTGATTCGGAACGGACCTTCCGCGGCCTGCGCTGAAAGGCTGATAAGCGCGAAGAGGAAGGCGGAAATGCGGAGTCGGATTGCGGGCGTGGAAGGCAGATTATTCATGGTACAGCTAAAGTCTCTTTTGTTTTTCAGTGAAGGATGACAGTTCCCGGGATTGAAGTCAGCGTGGATCGGCTCGAAGCGTCTTTTTGAAGCGTTTGAAATTCTCTACATAGTGGGTGGCGCTTTGCATCAGTGCCGCCTGTTGTTCGGGCGAAAGCGATTTAACTACCTTCGCGGGTGATCCCATCACCAGCGAACCGTCAGGAATCTCCTTGTTTTCCGTGACCAGGCTGTTGGCACCGATCAGGCAGTTCTTACCTATCCTGGCGCCATTGAGTATTACCGAGTTGATTCCGATCAGGGAATTGTCGCCAATACTGCAACCGTGCAGCATCACCTTATGCCCGACGGTGACGTTTTTACCGATGGTCAATGGGACGCCCGGATCGGTATGCAACACCGACCCATCCTGGATATTGGAGTTTTCCCCGATGCTGATCAGTTCACTGTCACCACGGATCACCGCATTGAACCAGACACTGACATTGTTTTCCAGCCGCACGTTGCCGATCACGGTGGCATTGTCGGCCACGAAGAAATCGTCGCCGGTAATTTCCACCTGCAGGTCGCCAAGACTGTAAATCATCGCTTCAATTGCCTGTTGCCGCCTGGTTCAACGCTGTGGGAACCGCAGGGCAGACGGAATAAGAACAGGGTATTGCCGCCACTGCGGTTTCCACCTGCAGGTCGCCAAGACTGTGAATCATCGCTTCAATTGCCTGTTGCCGCCTGGTTCAACGCTGTGGGAACCTCAGGGCAGACGGAATACGAACAGTGTGTTACCGCCGCTGCGTTGTCTGAATTCGGGTGCCAGGTTCCGATAGGTGACGCCGCCGCCGGCCGCGATGGCTATGTACTGCACACCATCCACGCTGTAGGTTACCGGAAAGCCGCCGGCCGTGGAATTGAGCAACTGTTCCCAGAGGATTTCGCCACTGTCGGCATCAAAGGCCCGGAAGCGTCGGGCGTCATCGGAAACAAATACCAGCCCACCGCCGGTTGTCAGTACCGAACCACCGATACCGGCGTGCTGCCGGTGAATCCATTTCGCCTTGCCGGTTGCCACGTCCACTGCCGACAGAATCCCGATTTGATTTTCGTAGCCGGGTGCCGGTATGAAGCGGCTGGTGGCGGACCGGTGATGCAGTCCTACGACCGGATCCACCGGATTGAGGTATTGCTCCATGCAGGCGTTGTTGGTTGGCGTGTACAGGGCATTGGTCTGGGGGCTGTAAGCCACGGCGTTCCAATTGATACCGCCGCTGGTGGTGGGGCAGACGGTTTTCCGCTGGCGGATCTCAGTGTAGTAGAGCTCCGGATTGGTGATGCCCTTGTGGCCTTCGATATCGACCCCGACAATGGCATTCTGGTAATTGGTTTCCCGGGCCCAGAGAAATTCCCCGGTGGCGGCATCCAGCGTCCAGATGATACCGGTCTTGCCCGGCACGCCGGTAATCACCTTGCGTTTGCCGCTACCCTCGATATTCGGGTTAAGCCAGGATACCGAGTCCGGGTCCGGTGCGATTTCAGACTCCACGACCAGCCGTTCGAAAGGGTGGTCGAGGTCCCAGTTGCCGCCAGGAATATGCTGGAAGTACCAGGCGATCTCACCGGTGTCAGCGCGCAGCGCCAGGGTGGAATTGGTATACAGGACGTCGCCGCCGTCGGTCTGGCGCTGAATGTCCCCCCAGGGAATCGGCACGCCGACGCCGATATAGATCAGGTCCAGATCGGGATCGTAGCTGGGCGGCATCCACGCGGAACCGCCTCGGCGCCGTTCGTTGGGTACGTCGCCCCAGGTTTCGCCATGGGGCTCGCCGACCCGGGGCACGGTGTTGGTGCGCCACAGTTCCTCACCGGTTTCCGGGTCGTGTGCGGAAACCCAGCAGAAGGTGTTGATGTAGTAGCAGCCGGACATGCCTGCCACCACCTTGCCGTCGAGGATCTGTGGCCCACCGGAATAGTGCTGACCGACGGTCCAGTCGCCCATCTCTTTTTCCCAGATCACTGCGCCGGTGTGCACATCCAGGGCCACCAGGAACGCATCGCGCGTCGCCAGGTACAGGCGATCCTTGTACAACGTGCCATTACGGTTTGCGCAGGACAACGGAGCCACGTGATCCACTTCCGGGCGGCGGTATTCCCACAGCAGGGTCCCGTCGGTGGCGTCCACGGCCTCGATGAAATCACAGGCCTGGGGCAGGAACATCACTCCGTCGTGGACCAGCGGCGTGGTTTCCTGGAGACCGGGCGCCATGGTCCAGGCCCAGGCCAGCCGCAGACTGCCCACGTTGTCCCTGTTGATCTGGTCCAGTGGCGAGTAGCCCCAGTGATTCTGGGTGCGGCGCCACATCAGCCAGTCGCTGGCAGGTGGGTTTTCCAGTTCTTCATAGGTTACCGGTGTGTAATTGTCCAGGGGCGACTGGGCGCTGGCGTGAGCGGCGATCAGGCTGAAACCGAGAGGCAGCAGGGCCAGGATGAGACGAGGGGTGAAGAGACTTTTCATGTTGTTCTTGTCCTGTTTTTATTTGGGATTCCCGGCATCGGTACGGTGACTCCCGGGACGGATACCGGTTAGGTACCTGCTGAGTCGTTCCTGTGCGCAAGAATAAAAGGTCTGCGGGCCGCCGCGCAACCGGACCCTGCAGGTCAGGGCAGCGCAAATACCCAGACTACGCCACCCTGGGGCACAAAGGTGCGGGTGCCGCGGATCTGATCGACCCGGCCGGTCATGGCGGCGGCGTCGACTCCCCAGCCCGACTGTATTGCCACGTACTGTTTGCCGTCCACGGCGAAGGTGGAAGGAACACCGATGATTCCCGAGTTGGTCCTGAAGCGCCACAGCTCCTGACCGGTGGTGGCGTCATGGGCACGGAAAAACCGGTCCACGGTCCCGCCGCTGAACACCAGGTTTCCGGCCGTGGTGAGAATGCCGCCCCAATTGTGAGAAGCGAATTCCCGGGTCCAGACCTGCTGGCCGGTGTTCATGTCCCAGGCCTGGATTTCACCGATATGATCGGCGCCTTCGCGCAGGGTCATCTGGGTTCTGGCACCGGTAAAGGAACTGCCCGGTGTGTAAGTCACCTCCCGACCTTCCACAATGCCGCAGTGATTGTCGTTGGCAGGAAAATAGACCAGTCCGGTAGTCGGGTTATAGGCTGCAGGTGGCCAGTCTTTGCCACCCCACAGCGAAGGGCAGAAGGAGGTGGAGGCTCCGGTGGTCGGTTTGTGTTCCGGATCGTAGGTCGGCCTGCCGGTTTCGGGATCAAGGCTGGCGAAGGCGTTCTGATAGACATAGGGCACCGCGTCCACGAAACCAATCCGGTCGGCATGACGCTCCAGCAGCCACAGATAGCCATTTCTGCCGGCATGAACCAGGGCGTTGATCTGCCTGCCGTTACGTTCCACCGGCATCAGTATCGGAGTGGCGACTTCGTCCCAGTCCCAGGACCCGTTCCAGTGGTACTGGTGGTGATTACGGATCTCGCCGCTGTCAATGTCTAGTGCGATCACCGAGTTGGTATAAAGATTATCGCCAGGCCGCTGGTCGCCGATCCAGGGACCCGGGTTACCGGTACCGAAATACGCCAGTCTCAGTTCCGCATCGTAGTGACCGGGTATCCAGACTGCAGCACCACCGGTTCGCCAGGATTCGCCGGGCCAGCTTTCGTTGCCGGGTTGGCCGGGTGCGGGCACCGTGTAGGTGCGCCAGAGTTCTTCACCGGTTTCGGCATCCAGGGCAACTATAAACCCGCGTATCCCCAGTTCCCCGCCCGAGGTGCCGACCAGGATTTTGCCATCGATCGCCAGCGGCGCCATGGTGATGTAGTAGCCGAAGTTGTTGTCCTGCACCGTGGTATCCCAGACTTTGTCACCGGTCCTGGCGTCGAGGGCCACGACCCGGGCATCCAGGGTAGCGGTGTAGACCTTGTCGCCATAAAGCGCCACTCCCCGATTGGTCCGGTGAAAAGCGATCAGGCTGGCGGGCAGGTCGTGCTGGTAACGCCACAGCAGGTCGCCGGTGGCCGCGTCCAGGGCATAGACGAGATTTTCCGGCGTGGTAATGAACATGACGCCATCGTTGACCACCGGCGGAGCCTCGTGGCCACCGGTGACGCCGGTGGAAAAGGTCCATACCGGCTGCAGGTCGGCGACATTTGCGGCATCGATCTGGTCGAGCGGACTGTAGCCCCAGCCGGACAGGTTACCGCGATAGGAAAGCCAGTTGCCGGGTTCTGGATTGAGCAGTCGGGCATCGGTGACCGGGGGGTAGTCGGACAGCGGGGATTGGGCATGGCCGCCCAACGGCAGCAGCAGGATGGCCAGGAGGGCGGCCGGGAAGCGAACCGGGTGCATTGCTGTTCCTCTCTTGTTTTTATCAGGCTTATTCTTGTCGGTCTTGGTGTCAGGGGCTTCTCTGGTTTTCCGGAAGCCTCGATGCGCAGTCAACAAGGTAATCGGTGTCACCGGGGATGTCCAGTGGACAGCTGTTATGGGTCAACCGCGTTGTAGAAAGCGGCGGCGGCCCGATAGAGGCTGTACACATCAATCTTCGAACTGACTGCATATGGTGTGTGAATGGACAGTAACGGGACACCGAAGTCGATCACCTCGTTGTTCTGCGAGGAAAACACGCCGCCAATGGTGCCGCCGCCGGCGCTGCCCACCTTGTAAGTGGAGGTCTGCCAGGGGATCTGATTGGCATCCAGCAGGGCGCGGGTCCAGGCGATAAATTCCGAGTTGGCATTGTTACCCTGGCCGTAGAGTTTAAGATTGACGCCGTAACCGAGCTTTGGAGCGTTGCCCAGTTCCCAGGCGCCGGGATTCATGGGGTTGACTCCCGGATTGACGTCAATGGAGACAAAGCGGGTGCCGCGCATGGCGCTGCGCAGGTATGGTTCGCGATAGGCGTCGCCCAGTTCCGCCAGCAGCAGGCGCGACAGCAGGTCGGCGTAATAAGCCGATGCGGCTCCGGTATTGTTACGGTTGCCCACCTCCTCGTTGTCCACCAGGTAAGCGACTGCGGTGATTTCAGGGGTGTCCAGTTCAGCCAGGGCCCGCATGCTGGTGTAAGCGGCCAGCCGGTCATCCTGACCGTAGGCGGCGATCAGGCCCCGGTCGAAGCCCATGTCCCGCGGTGCCCCGGCAGGCACCAGGGATAATTCGGCGGACACCAGGTCGGCAGCGGTGATCCCGTAGCTGGAAGCCAGATAATCCAGTATCTGCTGTCTGACTGGATTGCCAGCGCCGGGAATATGCCCGACCACCGGGTCCAGGTCCTCGGGACCGAGGTAATCGTCGAGGCGCTGGCTGCCACGGCCCCGATCCACGTGCGGTGACAGTTCCGGGATCATGAAAACCGGATCGTCCGGGTCCAGTCCCACTGACAGGGTGATCACGCTACCGTCTTTCCGATCCACCCGTCCCAGCAATGCCAGGGGCAGGTTGGTCCACTGATGGAATTTGATGCCGCCGTGATAATTGGTTTGAAACAGCGCGAACTCGCTGTTTTCGTAGAGCGGCCGTCCCTTCAGTTCCAGACGCGGGGAATCGATATGGGAACCGATGATATGAAAGCCGTCGCGCATCGAGCGGCGACCGATGACGAACAGGGTGATGGTCCGGTCCCTGTTGACTTCATAGAAGCGGGCCCCGGGGGTGGGTACCGACTGCTCACTCCAGCGCCTGAAGCCATTGGTCTCGGCGAAGGCGATGGCCTCGGTGACGAAGGTCAGCTCGGTACGTGCGCGATGGATAAACGCCTTGTACTGTTCGGCGAATGCAAACACCTGTTGGCGCTCGGCAGCGGTAATGTTCAACCATGAGGACTCGCAGTCGAGGTTGTCCTGACAGTCGACTGCCGACTGGGCGGCGGCAGGGAATGGGGCGAGGGCCAGAATGAGGCAGGTACACAGGCAGGCCAGAATCGGGGAGGAAAATGTCATTGTGAAAACTCTCTACAGGATAAAATCCTTACAGGATAATAATTCGACGCAACACCATCGTGCGGATTACCGGGACGGCCGAAACCGGGGTGCCCGGAACAAGCATACTGTGCCGTCGACGGCTTGTACAAACGGTGCCCGGGTGTTGCCACCGGATCAACCCGGTGAAACTCTGGTAACGCTGGGCATAGGGTCGCCTCTGGACTCAGCGGTCTGCAACTTCAAACAGCCACACCGAGCCATTGCGGACACTTTCCCCGGCCTGTGGATTGACGGTATCCGGGGCGCCAAAATACTTGCGTGCCACTTCCGACATGACCCGGGCAGTGATTGGTCCGTCGCTGATGCGTACCAGGCGTTGTTCGTAAATGCTGCCATCGACCCGGATTCGGATCCGGTTGTCCTGCTGCAGGTAGGTCGGCCACTGTTTCCAGTACCGCCCCAGGGTTGAATTCATGTAGCCACTGACGATGTAGAGCTGGCCGTCCACCACCGGCACCCAGACAGTCCGGGAGGTGGCGGGCTGCAGGGTCTGGATTTCAATTTCCTGTCGGTCCCTGAGGAAATCCCAGTTTTCCGGTGCAGGTACCACCTCGCCACTGCGAAACGGACCGCCGATACTGATGGTAAACCAGGGCCAGAATTCGACCGGGCCATCATGCAGGCGCATTGTTCCCATTGCGATTGCGGAAGCAAAGACGGCAAAAGCAATCAGCATAACCAGCCAGCGCAGCGTTGTTCTCAGCATGTTGTTTCCTCGCTATGAAGTCGGTAACTGCCGGGCTGCAATTCCCGCAGTCAGGAAGCAACTATAGGGCCTGGCGGCAGGCAGTCAACTCCCGGGCATAAAGGTTCCCGATTGATTATTTTCCCCGTAATCCGTATTGCCGGCTCGGCGTCAGCAACTTTATCCACCTGGAATGGGCACAGGAAATGCGCAGCGGCCAGGTCAACCGGACTCGCTCATCGATTACGTTGTACCGGGTGGAGGGTCTGCCAGGCGTATCACGAAGATAATTTCGCGATCCGTATTGATTATGGCGGGGAGCCCGCCTGAAGGAACAGGGGCTCGAACGGAGAGGACAGCAGTCGCTGAATACGGGTGTACCTGCCTGGAAGCCGCCCGTAAGCGCCCGGATCAGACTGCTCAGCGGGTCGCGCTGATACGCAGTTCCTGGCCGATCTGCAGGGTGTCGTCGTCCAGTTCATTTTCCTGCATGATCCGATCCACGCTGGTGCCATAGCGGGTACCGATTCGCCACAGGGTATCACCCTTCCGGACCTTGTGAGTGACGTAGCTGACCCGGGCCAGTTCCTTGGAGCTCGAGATGGCCGTACCCTGCTGGGCGGAAGCTGGAACCTGCAGTTCCTGACCGACCTGGATCAGGTCTCCCCGCAGGCCGTTGGCGGCCCGTAACTGGGCAATACTGACGCCGGTAAGCTGGGAGATTTCGGACAGCGTGTCACCGCGTCGCACTACGTACTGGCTGGTGCCGCCGACCATCGATGCCACGTAACTTTCGTAGCTTTCCACGAACACTGCCACATGATAGTGGGGGGGACGCCGTTCCCGGGTCACGTCCAGTACGCCGCGGCCTTCCAGGGACAACAGGGTTCGCTCCAGCCAGGCCCGGCAACTGCGGGCCCTGGGAATACGCAGGTCAACCGCCATGCCGGCCGGGTGAACGGAGCGGGCGGCCGCATTGGGCGGCTGCTGGTCAATCGGCCGGGACAGGCTGGTGACGGTGAGCTTTTCGCCACAGGCGCTGCGATACTGGTTGCTGAGTCGATCGATAAAGAGCTTGACGCCGGGACGCGCGTACGGAAACGAAACGTCATGCAGTTCCATGCTGCCAGTGGGAGAGATCCGTACCAGTTGACCGCCCTGGACCAGCCGTGACATGTGTTGGGCTGTCTGGACGAAAGTGAAGCCGTAAGCGACAGCAAGGCTGTTTTGATGTTCAATCGAAGACTGTGAGCCGCGCAGGGTCTGGGCCTGGGCGGACAGTCCCGTTGCCAGCAGTAAACTGGTCACGAGGCCAAGGGCAAATTTATGCACGGTGCGTTTCCTTTTTACTTTCACTACTTTTACTCGTTTCACTCTTGTTCGAGCCGGTGATTGAGCGCATAGCAACAGGAACCCGGGCCGAATTACCGGTTCCGGATTCACGGGTAAAGTTACCCGAATTATCGAGTTTGTCCAGTACCCTGCTGAATTTGATAACAAATTTGTCTGGATTTTTACTGCTTGTGTCATACTTTTCTGGAAAAACTTTAATTCCGCGGGTTTTTTCACGGATTTGTGACCTGTATCAGGGTGTTCCTGCCGGCAGAGATCGGACTGCGTCGGCCAGCAGGCCTGCCAGGGGAATGCAGTTACTGGGGTGGCTGATCGAATCGGTACTCCAGAGTTCCCCGACACCGGCCTCCCGCAATCGTTGTTCCGCGCCGGGCGCGAACAGGGCGTGAGTGGTCAGTACATCGACGCCGGCTGCTCCGGCCTGCAGGCATTGGCCGGCGGCGATGGCGATTGTCTCACCACTGCTTATCACGTCATCCACCAGTAATACGTTACGACCTGCCAGGGACAGTTCCGGAAGACGGATGCTGACCCGGCGATCGCCCTGTCGCTGCTTGGTGCCGACGCCATATTCAAGGTCGCAGGCGGTGGCGATGGACTTGACCCACTGCAGTGACTCGGCGTCCGGTCCCAACAGAATCGGATTGTTGCGCTGGCGCAGGAAGTCGCTCATGGCCGGACCCGCCGACAGCGCCACAGCCTGCGCCAGCGGAACCGCCTCGCGCAGGTCAGAGATGCGGTGCAGGTGCGGATCCACGGTGATGACTGCGTCGAAAAGATCCGCCAGGAATGCGCCGACCAGGGTCTGGCTCACTGCTTCGCCAGGGTGGAATGCCTTGTCCTGGCGCATGTAACACAGGTAGGGAGCGATCAGGATGAGTTGACGGGCGCCGCACAACCGGGCGGTCCTGGCCGTGAGTAACAGTTCGATCAGCTTGTCGTTGGGGCGGTCGAGACTGCGGCAGATCAACACCCGTTCCGGCAGCGTCGATGGCAGGGTAACCTTGCTTTCGCCATCGGGAAACCGGTGCAGGGCAACTTCCCGGCAGGGCAGAGCCAGCGCCTCGGCGAGAGCCGCTGCCTGGTGACGGTAATCCGCAAATCCCAGCAGCATCAGAACTCCACAAACGGCTGTGAGACGGCTTCCGCCGCACCGATCTGATAACCGATATCCTGTTCGCAGAGCTTTCTGGCGAACTTGAAATCGGCCGGAAACTGGGCGTAGACCCGGTACAGGGGTTCTCCCTTGCTCACCGGGTCACCCACTTTTTTGCACAATTCCACGCCGGCTCCCTGATCCATGGGGGCGCCGGCGAAACGCGCCACGCGCGCCAGCTGCAGGTTATCGATTTCGGTAACCGTGCCAGTGTCCGGGGCGGGAACCTCGAGAACCAGTTTGCCCAGTTGCCAGTCCGGCTCCCTGGCCCCCTGGGCCTTGATCAGTGCGTTCATCTTGGCCAGGGCGCGGCCGGAGTCGAGTATGTCGCGGGCGATGGCAAAGCCGGAGCCACCCCGCACATCGGGGTCGAATTCCAGGATCCGGCCGGCCAGTTGCAGGGCCTTCTGGCGCAGGTCTGCCGGCGCCTGCGGATCGTTTTCCAACACCGACATCACGTCCCGCGCTTCCAGTTTCGGTCCAATGCCGCGGCCGATCGGCTGCCTGCCATCGGTAATGATCACCTCCAGGTGCAGGCCGAGGCGGTCGGCAACAAACTCGAACAGCTTGCGCAGACGCTGGGCATCGGACATACGCCGGATTTTGGCGGTGGGTCCAACCGGAATGTCCACCAGCAGATGGGTGGACCCGGCCGCCAGTTTCTTGGACAGAATCGAGGCGACCATCTGACCCTGGGAATCGATGCCCAGCGGACGTTCCACCGAAATCAGGATATCGTCAGCGGGCGAGAGGCGGGCGGTTCCCCCCCAGGCCATGCAGCCACGCTCCTTGCGCACGATATCGTGCAGTTTACTCATGCTGAGATTGACTTCCGCCAACACTTCCATGGTGTCGGCAGTACCGGCAGGCGAAGTGATCGCCCGGCTTGAGGTCTTGGGAATCAGCATACCGTGGGCGGCGACAATCGGCACCACCAGCATGGAGGTACGATTGCCGGGGATGCCACCGATACAGTGCTTGTCCGCCACCAGGTCCTCGCTCCAGTCGAGACGTTCGCCGGACGCCACCATGGCGCGGGTCAGGAACAGGACTTCATCGCGGTCCAGTTCAGTGCGGCCCGAGGCGACCAGAAAAGCGGCTATTTCCATCTTGGAATAGCGGCTCTCGGTAATGTCTTCGATAATGTGGCGGAAATCCTCCTGATCGAGTCGCTCACCATCGATCTTGCGGCGCACGGCATTCATGGAAGCGGGGGGCTCGGCATGCTCAACGGTCACCAGCTCCCCTTCCTCAAGTTCGAGATTGTTAAATGCCTGCTCGGAAAGGGCCAACTGATCGGTCAGCACGATACGGTCATCGTCGACCACGTTCAACACCGCCAGAATCCGTTGGCCATTGCCACAGATCCTTACCTTGCTCAGCGCCTGGAAGCCCTCGGTCCGGTAGACTTCACAGTCCCGGTGCAGATAGACGACGTTTTCGTGATAGGTATCGATGGCAAGGCGCACCAGTTTCAGAGTCGGGGCATGATTGGTCGAAGGAGCGGCTGGTCTGGAGCTTTTCATACAATGCCTGATTTCCTGAATTTGCCGTGGGCGGGATTGGTCACCGGTCGTTGCCGGCGCGAGCCCGCTTGATTGCCGCCTGGCAGTCTGTCTTCATTATCGGCAGCCGGACAATTCACCGCAAGCAGCGGCAGGCGCGGGTTAAGCTCTCAAACAGTAATCGGGCCCGTGCGCCCGGATGCCAGCGATTCCGAAATCAATCAGAGGTTCCTTAAGCAGGGTATAATCCGGTTGAGCCGTCAAGATGTGAGGAACGAAACCATGAACCGGACTACCCTGTTACCAATGTTGGGCCTGCTAGCCCTGCTGCTGCCCGGAGTGGCACTTGCCCAGCGTACCACGATCAATCCTTCGCATCCCTCCAGTAATGCGGGTCCGCCTTTCAGCGGAGCGGTACAGGTGGGCGAGACTCTCTATTTATCTGGAATGCTTGGTCTGGAAAATGGCCAGGTTCCGGACTCCCCGGCCCGGGAAGCACGCAATGTATTGAATGCGATTCGCGGCACCCTGGAACAGGCTGGCATGACCATGGATGATCTGGTCTACGTGCAGATATTCTGTCCCGATCTGTCCCTTTATGACACATTCAACCGGGTTTACCGCACCTACTTTACCGGGGAGTTTCCGGCCCGGGCCTTCATTGGCGCCGGTTCCCTGCTGTTCGATGCGCATTTTGAAATCCAGGCGATTGCCGTGCGGCGCTGACAGCAGTGACGAGGGATGGGGGAATAACCGGAGGGGGAAATGAACAAAGCCGGAATCACCTGTTGGTGACTCCGGCCCTGGTTTCAGCCAGCGTCAGGCGAGGACTTTACGGAATACTTCCACAGCCTGCTGCATTTCCTCCATGCTGCCCAGTGAGATCCGGCAGTGGCTGTTCTGCAGCGGCGGAAAGTCTCGGCCCACGAGGATTTTCTCCTGCAGACAGGCTTCGCGGAACTCGCGGGCCGGCCGTCCCAGGTTGACGAAGATGTGATTGGTGTTGGAATCCGGCACCTGGAAGCCCATGTCGCGGAATGCCGCGATAGTGAAGTCACGCACCCTGGCGTTTTCCTGCGCTTCCCATTCGATATGTTCGTGGTCTTCCAGGGCGGTCAGTGCGGCAATGGCACCCAGCATGTTCACGTCGCCCATTCCCCAGGCACTGCGAATGTCCCTCAGCGTGGACTCCTGACCCAGGGCATAGCCGATCCGCATGCCGGCCAGGCCATGGGCCTTGGAAAACGAACGGGTAATGAACACGTTTTCGAATTCCAGCGCCAGCGGCAGCGCAGTTTTCATGGCCCCGGGGCGGGCATAGTTGATATACGCCTCGTCGATGTGGATCCGGGTCTGCGGGGATTCCCTCATTACCCGCCTCACGAACTGCTCAACTGCCTCCGGACCATGCACGGTACCGGTCGGGTTGTTGGGGTTGCAGAAATAAATCAGCGCGGCACCGCGTCCCGCCTCGGCCAGGGTATTCAGGTCAATTGCCATTGAACTGTCCAGGTCCAGGTGAGTTATGGGGGCGTTGATCTGGCGGGCGGTGGCTTCACTGGTGGAGTAAGTGGGCATCGGAGTGACGAAGCGTTTCTCCGTCGAGCAGAAAGCACGCACCGCACCCTGCAGCAGGGGGGTGGAGCCGGTCGCCAGTTGGACATTGGCGGTATCGACATTGTAGTAGGCGGCAATGCCTTCCTGCAGTTCATTGACATGATCGGGCGAATAGCCCCGCCCCATACGCTTGCTGACATGGGCATGCACCGCTTCCAGCGTTTTCGGTCCCGGACCCCGGGCGCTTTCATTCTGGTTCAGTTGCATGACACCGCCATCGTAGATGCCGGTCTTGTGGGCGTGTCGGGTTTGGGCCTGGGCCGCGCCACCCAGGAAGGTATTGCTGGTCAGCAGTCCGGCGGCGGTACCCAGGCCGACTGTCTTCACGAATCCTCGTCGAGTTGTTTTCATTGGTTTTTCTCCTGATGCGGTTGCAACTCCGCTGCCTGTCTCTGATTAAAAGGGAATTGACCCACTGACCGGGGCAATTGGTTGCCAGGTTAAAGGGTTAACGTGTGGTGAAAGGTTTCGGCCAGCGACTGGAAAGCCCATTCCGGTTTCACTCGCGCCGGTAGCACGTTGCCAGGCACATAGCCAGGCACAAATTCGGCGTTGCCGGTTGCGCTTGCCAGTACGGCCATCCAGGCCTTTTCCATGAGAGTGGGTCGGTTCAATCCAGCGAGTCGTGCCATGTGCCGTGCCCCGTTTATTGTTGTTCTGAAGACCAAACCTGCCTGGCCAGAATAACTCCGAACCGTGGGTAAGGTAAAGGTCGGCGCAGCAAATCCGGTTCGGGATTGGGAGCGGGCGCCAGCGCCTGCCATCTCCACTACCTTCGTTGACTTGCCTTGACAGGCCGATGCATGCCGGCGGCAAGCCGCCTCGTCAGTGAACTCGACTGTGGGCAAGAGCAATTCCATGGAGTCAAAGGTTCTCTAAGTGGATTAATTTATCGATCAAAGCGGTTGAATTACGGATATTTTCCGGATGCCATCGATTTTTTCAGAGGCAATTCACAGCAATTGTTCAAACTATGGCCGATAATATCGGGCATCGGGTTGTCAATGGTGCTGGGACTGTCATGGTCCGGGAGACGTTTTAAGCCTGGGTAGTTTGTGTACCGGGAGTGCGCGGGCCGGAGGAGACGGCGCTGTAACCAACCCGACAAGAGACCAGAAATCAGGAGAACTAGCTGGATGGCCGAACAGAGCCAGGATAATCGAGAACGGCGCATTGGTGAATGCAGAATTGCCGAGCGTCGCAAGGGACAACGCCGACAGAA
Source organism: Pseudomonadales bacterium (assembly GCA_024234395.1). Taxonomy (GTDB): domain Bacteria; phylum Pseudomonadota; class Gammaproteobacteria; order Pseudomonadales; family Pseudohongiellaceae; genus NORP240. The sequence continues at coordinate 2,055,736 of JACKOH010000001.1, read as the reverse complement.
TGAGGCCACGGTCGAGGAGCTGCGTGACGCAGACCCTGATTTTGTGGATCGGCGCAAGGGGGATAGGCGGGTTGGCGAGCGCAGGCAGGGTGGGCGGCGGCAACGGGATCGCCGCCATTGAGAATCGGGTTTCAGGCTTGTTTCCTGTCCCGGCCGCTATCAGTGTGGTAGGCGGGAGTCAAACGGCTTTACCGCCGGGCCTAATCCCAGTTCATTACACCGGGCCTCTGATCCAGAACTGAAAAAAAGGTCTGACAATAAGATCTGCTAATCAGGTCAATACAAAGGATCTGTTTAAAAAATTCTTACAAAAGGTCTATCCAACAGGCAGCCTTTCATTAATTCCACTTCGGCAGGATCGGTTTCAAAAGCTGCTCGACACTGTCGCCGATGACAGAACTCATGGGGCAACCGAACTGGCACTACACGCGCTTGTTGCCATCTCTGCCCTGGCCGGTAATCCGGAATCCGACGACAACGACTTGCGGCCGGTGGCAAATTTCAGCCTGTTGGCCCAGCTGCAGGAGTCGCGACTCAGCTCCAGACTGGCCTCCGAAAATCCTCCGGCCCGGCTTGAAGTTACAGAATCCCGCTCCGGTTATGAAGGTCGTCAGTTGGCTGCATTTGCAGCGGATCTCGGGATACCTGTCACCTTTATCACCGATGCGCAGATCGCTCTGTTTGTCCCCACTGCCGACAAGGTAGTGGTGGGCGCAGATACGGTATTGGCGGACGGGTCGATAATCAACAAGTCTGGTACCACGTTGATGGCGCTTGCCGCCCATTATTATGGGGTACCTTTTTATGTCTGCGCGGAGTCCTTCAAGCAGAGCTCGGACAATCAACTGTCCCTGGAGGAAATGCAGGCCGCGGAGCTGGGCTATCGGCAGCCTGGCGTGAAGGTCAGGAATGTGTATTTTGAGCGGGTACCGGCGGAATTGATTACCCACTGGATTCGTTAGCAGGCTGTTGGAGTAAGCATCGGGGAACCGCTGAAGCGAGTTCCTGGAAGTCGTTCGCAGACCCTGATGGCAGTGCGAAAAATTGTCAACATGGCGCCAAATACTTCTCCTTGGGGCTATACCTTAAGTCTGTACCGGGTACAATCGGAGGTTCCCTAGTGAATTACCCAGTATTTCGGAGCAAGCCTATGTTTCCTGCACCACAGTTCCTGCGCTTGACAGTTCCTATATTCGTGTTGCTGACGGTGACGGCAGAATCCTTTGCCCAGGCGCCGATCATTCAGCCTGGGCCGCCGGGACAACCCGGGCAGATCATCTCCCCGGAAGCGGCCTCCAACCTTGCCCACATCGAATTTACCGACGCCGACATCCGCTTTCTGCGCGGCATGATTTCCCATCATACCCAGGCCATGGAAATGTCGGCCCTGGCGCCGTCACGATCGAGTCGTGAAGAGGTGCAGCTGCTGGCCGACCGGATCAATTTGTCTCAACAGGATGAGATTGACATGATGCAGGGCTGGCTGGAGGATCGTGGATTGCAGGCACCAACCACCGAGGCACATCATGCCCCCGACTTTGAATTGATGCCGGGGATGGTGAGTCCGGAGCAGTTTGCCGAACTGGAACAATCATCAGGGCCACAATTTGACCGCCTGTACCTGCAGTACATGATCGAGCACCATAATGGTGCCCTGGAGATGGTGGAGAACCTGCTTGATCAATACGGTTCGGCGCAGGACCCGGTACTGTATGCGTTTGCCTCGGATGTGACCGCCGACCAGAGTGCTGAGATCGAGCGTATGGACACTCTGCTGGCCAGCTTTTCTCCCGACCCGCGAGTCGGGCTGGCGGCGGGTTTTCGCGATGCTGCAGAGGCATCACTGAACATGCGGCTGCTCGCTTCGCTGCCCAAACCGCCCGGCTTTTTCGATCCGGCCAACCCCGCCGGACTGCCGGCTAGCCGTCTGGCTGAGCTGGAAACCCTGACCCCGGCCACGGAGCCACCGGTCAGCGGGCAGACTAATACGGCTGAAAATGTTGCCAATGTGGCGGCAACCGGGCAGGCAGAAACTCCGCAGGATGAAACCGACGAAGAGGATGAGAATGCCGATCCGCGTCCGTCCCTGTTGAGTTTTTCCAACACGGATCTGCTGTTCAGCGGTGACACGCTGATCGCCGGTAACTATCACGGCTTTAATATTTACGATATCAGCACACCCGATACGCCGGAACTGATGAGCTCGGTTGTCTGCCCGGGCGGGCAGGGCGACGTTTCGCTGGTTGGTGATCTGCTGATCATGTCGGTACAGGAAACGCGCGGCCGCCTTGATTGCGGGTTGCAGGGGGTGGCAGCCCCGGTAAGTAATGACCGTATCCAGGGGATTCGGATTTTCGATGTCAGTGACAGACGCATGCCGATCCAGGTTGGTGCGGTACAGACCTGTCGCGGGTCGCATACTCACACGGTCGTTTCCAAGGGTGAAGAGGACGGAAATATCTATGTCTACGTCTCGGGAACCAGCAGAGTGCGGAATGACGACGAACTGGCTGGCTGTTCCAACGATTCGCCATTTGAGAATCCTGAATCCGCGCTGTTCCGGATCGAAGTGATCGAGATTCCGGTGGCCAGTCCCGCTGACGCCCGTATTGTTAACCGTCCGTTCATTTTCTCGGATCCGGAAACCGGTGTGCTGGCCGGACTCTGGAGAGGGGGAGATCACGGCCCCGACACTCAGCGAACCAGCGAAACCAATCAGTGTCACGATATCACCACCTATCCGGCCATCGGCCTGGCGGCCGGCGCCTGTTCGGGCAATGGAATCCTGCTGGACATCAGCGATCCTGCCAACCCGCAGCGCCTTGACGAGGTGATTGATCCCGGCTTCGCTTACTGGCACTCGGCCACTTTCAACAATGATGGCAGCAAGGTGATCTTCACCGACGAATGGGGCGGGGGTGGGCGGCCACGTTGCCGTGCCCAGGATCCCCTCACCTGGGGCGCCGATGCGTTCTACGATATTGTTGACGGTCAGCTGGTGTTCCGCAGTCACTACAAAATGCCGGCTCCGCAGACCGAAACGGAAAACTGCGTGGCCCATAACGGTTCGCTGATTCCGGTACCCGGGCGCGATATCTTCGTGCAGGCCTGGTACCAGGGCGGAATCTCGATTGTCGACTTTACCGATTCCTCCAATCCGGTTGAAATCGCCTTCTTCGATCGCGGACCTATCGACGAGGAGGAACTGATCACCGCCGGATACTGGTCAGCTTACTGGTACGGTGGTTATGTCTACGGTACCGAAATCGCCCGGGGACTGGATGTCTTCACGCTGGAACCCAGCGATTTCATTACCGCGAACGAGATTGCCGCGGCCTCGTTACGTGCTGCCAATCTGACCGTGAACGCGCAGACCCAGGAACGGATCGACTGGCCTGCCGTACCGGTCGTGGCCCGGGCCTACCTCGATCAGCTGCGGCGCGGCCAGAACGTGGATGCGCCCCGGGCTGCGGCACTGGGCACGGCGTTGGATCAGGCCGAGACTCGGTTGGCGGCAGGCCAGAAAGATGCAGATGTTGCCCGGCAATTGATCAGCCTGGCAGCCACCTTCGGTGCCCAGGCGGAGAACCGTGAAGGAATAACAGCGCAGCGACTGCAGGGACTGGCAGAGTCGTTACAGGGAATAGCCGGGGATCTGCGCTGAACCCGGATTTCCGGCAAAGGAGTGAAACCATTTGGGGCTGATCTTGGCCCGGTTCGTCAGTCCCCCTGAAACAAAAAGCCAGTGTTTGTCCAAACACTGGCTTTTTTTTTATAACGACGGGATTGCCGCACAAAAAACTCTGAGCCTATGAAGTTTTTTCGGCTGGCACAGGAGTTTGCTGACGGGCCGTCCTGGCCTCTCAGGCGTATCGTGCACACCTGCCAATCTGTGACCTTGCTAGCATAACGCTGCGGTGTTTCTGTACAGGTTCGATTCCCAGTTCTAGGATTGTCTGTGAATGCAGTGCTAACCCCCTAGAACGGTGAAGAAATCCCATGCAAAGAAAGATTCATCAAAGCCTGGATACGGTGCTTATCGGTCTCGGAATTGCCTCGATCATCGCTTCCGTATTAATCTCAGACACGGCCAGTATTCAGGTTCAACTGCTGCTCGTGGTAGTGGGTATCCTGCTGATGGAAGCAGGTGTATGGGGAATTGCGCGAAAGGCTATTTCCAATGAAAGACAGTATTCGCGCCTGCGTGAGGAAGGGGATCATATGATCGAATTGATCCGCAAATTGAACGGTGCCGCAGTTGCCCGTGATCAGGGCCTGGAGGATGGCACAAGATTCCGGGCCACGTTGGAGGAAATGCATGCTTCCGTTCGCTTCATGGCAGAGCTCGCATCCCATAAGGATGGCCAGGACCTTGACGAGATTCTGAAAACCAAGTCCCGGCGTGACCGTGACGAACGACGCGGCAGCCGACCCGTAACCAAGATTGCCTGACACGGGTTCCGGTCTGCAGCCCAGACCACCCTTGAACACTGCAGTTACAGCTGTCCTGATTCCTGCTAGCATGCGTAAGCAGCGTAACAGTCTGTCATTGGCTGATACCGATGCACCTCTTTACCGCGTGTGCTGCTTTCATGGCCAAACCTTTTCTGATCCTGCAACTGCGTCCGGAAGATGAAACGGCGGACAATGAACTGGATGCAATCCGGTTGTATGGCGGTCTGGCACCCGCCGAAACGGTCCGGCGCCGGGTCGAACAGGAAGGCCTGGACGGGATCGACTTGAATGCATATGCTGCCATTATCGTCGGTGGCAGTCCCTTCGATGTTAGTAAACCTCCTGCACAGAAGAGCAGGGTTCAACGATCTGTCGAGTCTGGGTTTCAGCGCCTGTTTGATCAGGTGGTGGCGCAGGATTTCCCGTTTCTGGGCTGCTGTTCGGGCAACGGATTGCTGGGTAACTATTGCGGTGCCAGCATTTCAAACCGTTATGGTGAAGACGTTGGCGGAACCGATATCCGGCTTACCGACGCGGGATTGAAGGACCCGTTATTGCAGGGATTGCCACCCACGTTCAGGGTACTGGTGGGGCACAAGGAAGCCTGCGATGCCATTCCCCCGGGATGCACACTGCTGGCAACCAACGACAGATGTCCGGTGCAGATGTTTCGACTGAAAACCAACATTTATGCCACCCAGTTTCATCCGGAGGGAGATGCAGCGGGATTTACCGTACGCATCAATGTTTATCGCCACCACGGTTACTTTCCTCCGGCAATGGCAGAAACGTTGATCGACAGGATTGCTCTGGAGAAAACGCCTGATGCGCAACGGATCCTACGCCGCTTCGTCAAGCGTTACCGGAATTAAGGCAACGTCTCAGACTGACATCAGAGGCGTAATCTCTGAACAGACAAAGCCCCGATAATTGGTGGGAAAAATCCGCGTGGGATCAATGGGTGGATGGGGTTGCCGGCCTTTCGGACAATAGTGTGTGACAAGGCTCTTTCTGCTGAGCTCGGAAACCGTGCGGGGTGAGCCGCCATGATAGAGCCCGGAGCTCCAGAGCAGGACATCACCCTTCGATGGGGTAAAACGCTGCAGAGCCAACCCGTTCTCATTCGCGATCCGGTCCAGGTTGGCGCTGTAATCGCTCAGATCACCGGCTGCCCAGACACTCTGGTTCTCGAACACCACGTCATCAAGCCGGTGACTGCCGGGATAATATTGCAATTCTCCCGAACCCGGCGTGATATCTTCCAGTGCAATCCAGGAAGCGACAAATTCCCGTGGCGATTCGACATGCACGAAGGCGATATCGCAGTGGGTGGGCTGTTGCGAACCCATCTCGAAAGCCAGCGACTGGAATGCCACCGGGAGGCGTTCAAATACCAGCGAGATAAAGCGATGCAGTTGCTCGCTGAATATTGCCTGCCGGGCGGCTTCAGACACCATGTGTAGGTCCAGCAGTTTGGCTTCCTCTTCCCGCATATGTGCCTTTCTGGCAGGCTCCCAGTATTTCCTGCCGGCGCGCCAGAATGAAGAACGACAAACTGGGGGTTCGGCCTCCAGTACCCGCTCGATATCCCGGTTTACGGCGTCGATTATTGCGGTGGGTACGGCTCCCGGGATCACCACAAAGCCGTTGGTGATCCAGTCCTTGAGCAGGCCCGCTTCGTGGTCGGAGATCCAGCCAAGTTCCTGACGACCGGCAATCAAATCGAGGCTGTTCTCAAGATCGGTCCAAAAACCGCCGTAGGGATTGGTAAAGGCGGTCTTGGTGGCGGGAATTTCAATATGCATGGTGGAGTTCAATTACGAAAATGGGAAAACACGTATTCAAGGTCAATCTTGTATTCGTTCTCATCCAGCACCGATTTAATGGTGCGCCCACCGGGATGTTCCTGGTAATCACGAGTATCGACTATCAGCGGTTGCCGGGATCGCTTATGCTCGTCCAGGACAATTGTCACTTTGGGATGCAGGCGGCTGTTCTTGTTGCTGTCGATGACTACTGCGCCTTCGCCACTGCGCAGTTCCACCAGCGAACCGGTGGGGTAGATACCCAGGCAACCGATAAATTCCTCTACCAGCCATCCGTCAAACTGTGAGTCCCGGCATGAAAACAGAATCTTGATGGCTTCGGAAGCCGGCCGGGAGTTATCGTAACAGCGATTAGTGGTGATCGCGTCATAGGTGTCCACAATGGAAATGATGCGAGTGTACAGACTCAGGTTGGACGCTTTGGCGCCACGCGGATAGCCACCGCCATCGATGCGTTCATGATGCCCCCATGCAGCCTCGATCGCCTCTTTGGGAATATCGCTGTCTCCCTCAAGTATGGATTTGCCAATCTGACAATGAGTCTTGATTATGGCAAATTCCTCTTCGGTAAGCCGGCCGGGCTTGTTCAGAACCGCAGGGTCGACCTGCATCTTACCTACGTCATGTAACATGCCGCACAGGCCGACAATTTCAAGTGCCTTTTCATCCAGTCCCAGATGACGACCCATAGCAATAGCCAGAATGCCAACATTCAGGCAGTGTTCCGCTGTATATTCGTCCCGGTTGCGAAGCCTGCTCAGCCACAGCATGGCATTGGGGTTTTCCACGATACTGGCGACGCAGGCCTTCACCGAGCGTCGCACGTTGGTCACATTGATGCCTTCCCCGGTTCGAATCTCTCTGAGGATATCCTTGATCGCCCCGAGACTGGCCTTGTGTTTCTTGACCGCGCTATCGAAGACTTCCTCAATCGGCCTGGTCGTCTGATAGCGATCCGGTTTGGCAGACCTGATCACCTTCTTGTCGGCCGGCGACATCAGTGATTTTTCTGCCGGATTTCTGGCCGGCTTCTTCACAGGTGTCTTTGGAGGCTGCTTGTGCAGGCTTTTGCCTTTGTCTATGTAAATGAATTCACATTCATCTTTGACAGCATCCAGCAACTTTTCGTTATCCAGCAGAAAGCCCTGGAACAGGAACGGGGTTTCCAGCCAGGGACGATCGGCATAGGCCATATACATCCCCAGGCGGATATCTCCGGCGTTGACCTTTATCAGTTCGCGGTCGGTCTTGGGAGGGTGATCTGCCATGTAACTGTAGAATCGGTAAAAGGATTTTTCTGTATTGTACATACCCGCTCGGGCCCCCGAATATTACTCAAATCACGCTTTCAGCGAAAGGCGTTATTCCCCTTCGGGAGTGGTTTTTACCTGGCCAGCTGTCTGGCGCGAGGTTTTGCAGCATCCGGGCTCCGTCAAGGGGCTCGCCGGCACGCACGATAATTTAAGGTTCCCTGATTATGTAATTACTCTGGCCTGCAGAAATGTCTGCTGACAGGCAGCTTGACTTTTTGCGGCTCGAATAGTGGTTCGCCTCTGCTCATTCCTCCTCCGGTAACGTGCGAGTGCTGATTATGGAAGACCTGCAACCACTCGTAACGAAAACTCCCGATTCTCTGTTCCGGGTTCTTCGAAAGGTAATGCTGCTTGATGTAGTGGTCACGTTGCAGGTGTCACTTCAAAAAGTGGTCGGATTTAACGAATCACTGACGCGCCGGCCATTCAGATACCCGAAAAGTTCATCGCCAGAATCGTTATCCGGAAATACAACAGGCTCCCCAAAGTATCTCAAGGCTTCCTGTTGCTTACCGCAGCAGGGTCAAGGTCTATCAACATGGATGTTACCGTTCAGAATAAAGCCGAGCGGGAAGCCCCCGGGAGAAGTTTATAACGACATTCGCGGCGGTGCTTATACAGACTTGCTCTGCGAGGAGTTTTTGGGAATCAGGGTGAATTCTTCGTGAACAATTGATTTCCGAATGTTAACCGCCGAAGTGGCATCGTGTTGAAAACAACATGGTCAATCAAAACATTACTGTCGGTCAGGAACGATGCCACGCGGCAGCCGCGTGAGTGTTCGTAGCAGGACTCTGAGGGGTATTCAATCTGAGCGTTCTGTATTCTGAATTTTATTACGCAGTCTGCCTAAGGATTTTTCTATCGATTCACGGGCACTGCCCGACACGCTACCGTCAGCATATTCCCGGCGTAATGCTTCCTCCACCTGCAGCAGTATGGTATCGATACCGCGGTATTCTTCGTCATTGATATCGTGCTGTTCGAACAGGTTTATTGCCTGCTCGGTTCGGCGGCCGAATTTCAACAGTGCTTCAAACATGGCCTTGTCACCCTGATTGCCCTGTATCGCATCGACCAGGAAGGCGACGAACGACAAGGGGCTCATCAGCAGGTCCCGCAGGGCATCTATATACAGTTTCACCTGAAAGATCACCAGTCTTCGTAATTTCGGCCAGACCCCCGATGGCTGTCGTTTATCAAAATCAGCTTCCGGTTCGACCTGGAGCGGATTGGGCGTAGAGTCTGCAGGGTCTTCCATCTCTGTTCTCCACTGGAAAGTCGACATTCAAGGTCCCGGCGTGCGTTCGTTACAGACTGGCAGGCGCTCCCGGGACCACTGTTCAAGAGCGACAATCAGGTTTCGTGCCAGGTTTGTGAAATCCCGGCTCTGCGGGGCTCATGATCCGACATTGTGAAAGATCTGGTGAAAAATCACAAACTTTAGCGGGTTGCGTCAACTGGCGACTATCAGCCTGTTGAAAAAATCTCAGGTGCCGAACCGGTAGCGTAACTTGACCACCAGCTGATCACCCAGCGGGTCATCCCAGGAATTCTGGAACAGATTGCCAAATTCGTCGAGTATGCCACGGTGGTTGTCACCCTTGGTATACACGACAAACAGGTCGGATAGCGGGGCGATCTGCCAGCGGTAGCGAAGCTGGAAATTCAGTTGTGACAGGCTGAAGCTGTCGGTCGGGCCGGCGGGTTTTGGAACCTTGATCAGATCGCGGTTCCTGGTGGGGGCGTCGGAAGGAAGATAGAAAAACTCGTCCTCAATGGCTTCGATGCCAGCCCACTGGAGCACCATGCGAAACTGTTGTTTGGCACTGAGGAAATAGTCGAAATTGACGTTGACACGCAACTGATCAGCCTGAAATCCGGTGAAATTCTGGTTCTCCTGGTGAATCAGCCAGCCATCCCGGTCGTTGTAGATGATTTCTCCTGACAGATTGATGTTGGACACAGGTTGCCAGGTGATCCCGGCGTCATATTGCAGGTTGGTGCCGCCGGCGAACTCGCCGGAGGAATTGAAGCCGGCGCTGTAACTGACCGGCAGGGCGGTGTTTGTAGAGTAGCCGATGCCGTAATTGGTGCGTGGAGAGACTGCATAGGTTCCATTGCCGAAACTGTTCAGGTCGTCGTAGCGCTTGGGAAAATGCATCAGGCTCAGGTTCAGGCGGTCCAGGTTGTTAAGCGTGATGTCCATGTTGAGGACTGGAAACGCATTGTTGGTGCGATCGCCTTTGCTGTTTTCTTCGTATCGCAGGAACGGATTGAAACTGAAATTTCTTGCCCAGCCCAGGTTCGACTTGATCCATTGAAAACGGTACCAGAGCTCACGGCTGTCGTTGCGCTCCTGGTAGCCGAAATCGTTCACGTCCAGTTTGTCGTCGAGGTAGGTCATCTGCAGGGTGTGCTGCAGCCCCTGCCGCGGAGTGTAGACAAAATCGGCGAACAATCCCTGACCACTGCCATGATCGTCGGAGTCCGAAGCGATGGCCTGGCCGTCGACCCGGAACTGGCCGTCTATGGTCAGGTAGTGAAAATCCACGGCGTGAACTGCGGCATCAGATTCCGGGTGGGTGACCAGTGATCCGATGTAACCCAGGCCGCGATAAGCGGCATTCTGACTGTCCTCGTAAATCATGCGGAAAGTGGTGAAGTCGCGACCGGACTGATAGAAACGCTGACCGTCGACCTTGAACTCGCTGTCGTCCTCCGAGGCGGCCAGGACGCCATAGCGGACGGCTCCCGCCTGACCGGTCATTTTCAGTGCGCCCAGCAGGTCGGCCGGTCTGATCCGTTCCCGGGTCGGCAGGCGGACTCCGGGTGGCAGGTCCGGTGACCGTGGCCTGGCACCGATGCGTCGGGTATTGACGATCGCGAGTCGTTTGCCATTGCGTCCCGTGGACCGGGGCGTGGTGTTGAAGATTTCCTGACCCTCCTGGAAAAACAGCCGCTTGTCCGGGAAAAAAACTTCCACCGCAGTGAGATTGACGACCACGTTGTCCGATTCCACTGAGCCGAAGTCCGGGTTTGCCGTGGCGGTCATCTGGAAATTGCTGGACGGCCGCCAGAAGACGTCGAATCCGGCCTCGGTATTGCTGGAATTATCCACCTGATCGAAGGTGGTCGACAGGTAGGGGAAGATGCTCCACTGTTGGCGGGGATCGATTCCCTCCAGTTCCAGCAGTGGCAGATTACTCATGAATATCGCCTCGGACCGGGGAATCGGTGGCCAGGCCCAGGCCTGATCCAGGTGTGCCACCTGTCGCTCCGTATACACACCGATATGACGTGCCTCGTCTTCCTGGGGCATGGCCATCTGGCCCCAGGGAATGAAAAATTCCGCCGACCAGCCATGGTCAGTCACCTGGGTTGCTCCGTACCAGGCGCCATCCCATTCGTTGCTGTACTGCCGTTCCGGCAGAATCGTCCCGTCCAACTGATTGTCACCCAGGGCCAGCATCATCCAGTAGCCGAACAGTCCCTGGCCTGAGGTGTCGAGTGTCACACCGATACGATCGCGATTGAGGGGCAGGTTGTCCCGGGTGCTGATGCGTTGCACCAGCGTGTCGAGGGGTTGTTCCATGTCGAACGACAGATAGAGTCCGCGACGGCTGTAGAAAATCCGGGTGGCAGTGGCGTAGGGAACAGTAGCCAGGGTATCGGGGATGATAACGCGCATATCGTCGATCACCTGAACGCGCGACCAGACGGCCTCGTCGATGACGCCATCGACACTGATGTCGGCCTCGTCCTGATCGACATAAAGCAGCCGGATCGGATTGCCGCGGCGGTCCTGGATAATTACTCCACCGTTGCTCTCAAATGCCTCCGGGGTGGCAGGTTGACCTGACGCTGCAGGTGGCAGGCTCAGGCACGACAGACATAGCAGTACACAGGCTGGGATTCTGACCTTAAGCATAAGCAAATCTTGTTACTTCTTCTCTGACTGGCTTAAGGTCTTTTCCTGGCAGCTAAAGGGACGCTCGGTCAGACAAGCCGGCTGGTTCAAGTCACCTGTCCAGGCGAGGCCGGCAGGAATCAGCTAATTCTCCATTTTACGCCTTGGACCGCACCATCAAAAGACCCGGTAACTGAATGACCAGGGTACTCGTCTCATCGACCTGTCTACAGCAGTGGTTTTGCCGTCGCAGCCGGCCTGCGTATTATCGAAAAGGCCGTGCTGGCAACGGGTTTACGGCATGGCGGCAAATTGTGTTGGAACCCCATGTGGTTTATCCTTTGCGCACATCGGGTACCGCAGTGCCGGCTAAGCACAAACAGGTAATAAGCAGTAACAGGTAGTCAGACCATGGCATCAGGCAGGAAAAATCGCAGTCACAAATCCAGCAGCACTATCCAGATGACCGCCGGCGGCAGTGCCGCGGCGGTGCAACAGGTGCAGAGTTCTTTGCAGCCATTGCTGTTTCCACTGCTGTTGGCTGCGGCCCTGTTTACCGTGTCCATGAATCCGAGAATTCAGCAGAACCTGGTGCTGACCTGGTCTTTCTGGGCTGCCGCCCTGTTCATTATGGCCTGGCTCGGTGTGCTGTTCGCCAGTTTGCGCCAGTCCGGTGCCAGCCGTTCTTTTGAGATTGTGCTGCGACCGCAGCATTACATACAGGCGATGGTGCAGTGCAGCCTGTTCTTGTACTGGGGTTATTACTGGCAGCCGGTTTACGCGCACTTGTGGCTCCTGGTGGGACAGCTGCTGTTCGCCTACAGCTTCGACATTCTGCTGGCCTGGAGCCGACGCGAGAGTTACACGCTCGGATTTGGACCGATTCCCATCATCTTCAGTATCAACCTGTTCCTGTGGTTCCGTGATGACTGGTTCTACATGCAGTTCCTGATGATCGGGGCAGGCTTCATGGGCAAGGAATTTGTCCGCTGGCAGCGGGACGGGCGACGCGTGCATATCTTCAATCCGTCCGCATTCGCGCTGGGTCTTTTCTCGGTGGTATTGATTGCCACCGGAACCACCAATCTCACCTGGGGACGTGAAATTGCCTCGACTCTGACCCTGGCGCCCAACATCTATACGTTTCTGTTCATTCTCGGCCTGGTGGTGATGTACTTCTTTTCCATCACCCTGGTGGCAGGAACTGCCGCGATTGTGCTGTTCGGGCTCAGTGCCCTGTATTCGGCCACGACCGGGGTTCCCTACTTTATCGATTCGGAAATTCCCGCCGCGGTGTTCCTGGGGCTGCATCTGCTGATTACCGACCCTTCCACATCGCCAAGAACCCCGCTGGGTAAACTGGCATTCGGGGCTCTCTACGGGCTGGGGGTATTCGGGCTCTATTCACTGTTGGGAGTCCTGGGTGTCCCCACCTTTTATGACAAGCTTTTGTGTGTCCCGCTGCTCAATCTCAGCGTCATTGCCATCGACCGGGCAGTCAACTCCATCAACAATGTGGGCCTGGTCAATGTCTGGAACTCCCATTGGCAACGAATTCGTCCCAACCTGGTCCATATGGCTATCTGGATCGTGGTGTTCGGTACCATGTCCCTGCTGGGCAAGACTGACGGCCGTCACACTGGCGACAGTGTGCCGTTCTGGCAGCAGGCCTGTGCCGATGGCTTGAGCAACAGCTGCAGTCGACTTTTGCAGCTGGAATCCACTTACTGTGGTGACAATTCCGCCTGGGCCTGTAATGAACTGGGTATTCATTACCTGGAAGGCCGCATCGTCGAACCGGACCAGGATCTGGCCATGGGGTATCTGTCCAGGGCCTGTGAACTCAAATTCCAGGCTGGCTGCGTGAACCTGCTGGAACCCTCTGAAGTGGCGCACGGTAATCCCCGTGAGCTGGATCTGCGCCTGATGTTGAGGCAAGGTGGTCTGAATCTTATGGAGATGCCGACACGCGACCTCTACAGCCGCGCCTGTGAACACGGCTGGGAATTCGCCTGCGATTCGCTGGTTGCTTCGTTATGACAACGGATCGAAACGGTCCCGCCGGCGGCGGAGCCGAGGCTGGCAAGGCGTCGCAGCCCGCGCAACAGCGTGGCGCCCGGATCGGCTTTGTCATTCTTGCCGTGCTGGTAACCTTTGTTGCCCTGTGGATGCAGATCCAGGGGCGCCGGGCGCTGACTGTCCCGGGGAATCAGGCGCTGGCTACCGCCACTGAAAAAGTGGCGGGATTCCAGGCCGACTTCCTGCAACTGCCCGATGACCCGCTGCTCGGCATGGTGGAAATTCCGGCCGGGGAGTTCCTGATGGGGTCCGACCCGTCAGTGGATCGCCAGGCCTACGAGAATGAGCGGTGGTCTGCCACCCAGCGTCAGGGAACCGTGACGCTGCCGGATTACTATATCGGACGCTTTGAAGTGACGGTCGGACAGTATGCGGCCTTTGTTCAGGCCACCGGCCATGCTTACCTGCCTTCCGCCCTGTCAGCAAATCCGGATTACCCGGTTGCCAATGTCACCTGGACCGATGCGCTGGCCTATTGCCGCTGGCTGCAGAATCAGTTGCTGGATAGCGAGCGAACTCCCACCGGGCTTCGCGAACTGCTCAGGGCGGGCTGGACCGTCACTCTGCCTACCGAAGCGGAGTGGGAAAAGGCGGCCCGGGGCAGCGATGGCAGACTTTATCCCTGGGGCAACCGCCTTCAGGAAGGATTCGCCAATTTCGGTTCCAGTGCGTCCCGCCCGGTGGGCAGTTATGACTGCCCGGATTGCAGTTACGGTCTGTCGGACATGAGTGGCAATGTGTGGGAGCTGACCCGCAGCCCGTTACAACCCTATCCCTATTCCAGCAAGGATGATTTCGACAGCCTGGACGGCGATGCCTTGTGGGTTATGCGCGGCGGTTCCTATGCCGACGGACCGGCCAACATCAGGGCCGCTGTCCGGGGTGGTGTGGATCCCGGCGTACGCAATGACACGATCGGTTTTCGCTTGGTCCTGACCGGGCCCTGATCCTTTAATCCTGCCTCAGTGCTCCTCTGGCCGGGACTTCCTCCCGACCGTTACCAGCATAAAAAAGCCCGGGCGCTGGCCAGGGCTTTTCCCGCGACAGGTGACGCAGGTCGGGTTCTTCAGAAGAGCCCACTGACTTCGTTGACTTGCCTTGACAGGGCGACGCATGCCGGCGGCAGGTCGCCTCGTCAGTGAACCAACAGGCTGCCGGTCTTAAGGCCAGAGTAATTCCAAAATCAATCAGAGTTTCCCTGGTTATCCGCTTCGTAGTACTGAAAGAACCCGAAGAACATTTCCTGCCAGGTCTGTTCACCGAAGTTGGATTCCACGGTCGGGTCCGGGTTGTAGGGATTCATCGCTGAATTATCGAAAGTCCCGTTAAACACCAGTTCAGTGCCGGCCGGAAGGTACATCGGCTCCTTGAAATCATAGGTTGTCTGCCAGTTAAACTGATAATTGGGCACGTTAAGAATCCGCTCTTCGCTGCCATCCGGGTAAATCAACTTGAAGTCCGCATCGAAGCCCCGGTAGTGCATGTGTGGCCCCAGCATGCTGAGGTACACGTTCTTGGGGAACGTCTTGGACGCAGTCATGGTGTGGCGTTTGGCATGCGGCGGTATGGCGATATTCAGATCGGCAGCCGAGCCGCCAAACACGGTCTTGGCCGGTTTTTCATCATACAGGTAAATGGCAACTTCCGAGGCGTCGACTGTTTCCTTGCCGGAAGTGGTGTAGTGCATCTGCAGCAGCAGTCCTCCATTGGGGCGGAGCGGATACCCGGTACCGTCCGGGAAGGTATTGGGCGCATTGCCCGGTGCATAGGCACCCATGCCGATTCCCTGGTTGAGAATGTCGAACTGGTTGACCCCGTCGCTGCCGAACGTGAAAGCAATGATGTGGTGTAATACCTGGCGATCACCCGGTTTGAATTCCACGCCCTTGACCCAGAGTTCTTCTTCGTTGTTGAGAGGGATTGGAATATTGCGATACTCGACCACTCCGGTAGCCGGAATCTCCTGAGGCGGAATCTTTACGATCATGTCCGGCTCACCCCAGCGTTCGGACAGCTCCCATTCCGGGGCCTGGTGTTCGATTGCAGCCAGTGGATCGGAACCGCTGTTATTCGGTGACCCGGCATCGATCCAATGCAACAGGGTCTGGGTTTCCTCGATGGTGATGTAGCTCTGGTCCTGAAACAGGTGAACGTAATCAGGGTCGATCTGTGCCGGCGGCATACGCTTGGTCAACAGTACCTCGCGGATCATTGGAGACCAGCCCTGCAGCATCTGATGGCTGTTCATGGCGAACGGCGCAATGCCGCCGTCCTGGTGACAGGACACACAGCGGCGTTCGATGACCGGCACCACGTCGTCGACATAATCAATGTCGGCGATGGCCTGCTGCTCAAGCACGGGATAGACAATGGCTTCACCACTGCTGGGCTGTCCGGCCACGGTCACTTCGCTGCCGGCTACCACACTTTCCAGGACCTCCTGCAGATAGTGATCGCGGGCCCGACGACGCGAGCTGCCCTCGGTAAAACGGTCGTTGAGGGAGCCGTTGTAAACGATCTCCCTGGCAGCCGGATCAATAACTATCACCTGGGCGGCCCGGGTGACATGCAATAATTCGGAAACCGTCTGGGTGTCGTCAACCAGGATCGGCAGTTCAATGCCGTCTTCGTCAGCGGCCGCGGCGATCACCGACTTGTCGGTGAGGCCGGTGGATTCGATCAGGAAAAACGCGATGTTTTCCTGTTCAAAACGATCCACCACCCGATTGAAGTCCCGCAGGGCGTCTGCTACGACTTCGCTGTCCTTATCATAGACGAACAGAACCACGGCATCGGTATCGGCATAGCGGCTGATCTGGTGAAATTTTCCGGTGTGGTCGATCAGCGAAAAATCGCTGATACGCTGGGCCTGTGCAGTTACGCTCAGGCCACTGGCCAGAGCAGCCAGCCCCAGGAACTTGAACAGGTTTCCGATTTTATACATGATGATTGTCCTCAGCGGCAGGAATCATGGTGGGTGACCGGGTGACTCAGGGTGTTGAGCCCAACCGTTTCAGCGATGGTAGAAGCTGATACCGGTTAAAGCATCCTGAAAATTGCAATACAGTAAAATTTTAAACATTCAGTTAGTGTCCTGTCCGGTTAATTCGTCGCATTTCAGCGTGCCAGCCAAGGTTCCTGGCAAGGCGCGCCTTGCAGGCAATGGCCGTAGCCCTTGTCAAAAGGCGCAACGCGGCCGGGGGTCTTGGCTGGCACGCCCTCCGGGAGCCTGCATAAAGCGCTGTAGCAGCGTTGCGACCCTTGGAAATACAGCCAGTATTCCCTGCGGATCGCGCCTCACTACAGCGCTTTATGCAGGCTCTGAAATACAACGAATTAACCGGACAGGACACTAGCTGTTTTCATCCCTTTTCCGAGAATGTCGTGGGAGCAGCAGACTCTGCCGGCGGCCAGGATGACCAAAGAGATCTCCACGCTTATTCGATGACGAAGGCCCGGTGTTGCGGAAATTCCCCCGGTCCCTGGTGTGGCCAATCCGCCGCACAGCCTTCCGGGAAAGACAGCACCTCGGTTGATTTTACCCGTCAGCCGGCGGCTTTGGGGACCCAGAGCAACTTCAGGTCGCTGCAGTGGCCGCAATCAGCGCGGCGCCGGTCGTGACAAATTTCCAGATACCGGTAGTTGGAGTTAAAATGCGCCGGCGGTGGTGACAGGACAAAGCCCTGCCGTCAGATCAGACTGACGTCCGCAACGACATCGGTTCATGGACCGGGAGTGAGGTCCTGGCTGAAATGTCCGGAATGTGGAAAAGGGACGGGCGGAAGGGCGCAAAAGTGCGAATGGAATGAAAGGGGTGGATGGGATGAACAAGGTGGCTGGGATAAAAGAGGTGACGGTCAGGTGAGGCGAATTTCCAGGTTTGTCGGAGTGATGGGGGCGGCACTGTTGCTGACCCTGCTGGTAACCCGTCCGGCTTTGGCGGAGACCGTGCGTTTTTCCAACTGCCTGGGTGGCTGTCCGCTCGGAGCACCGGACACCAACCACGTCATTGCACGATCCATCTATACCCTGTCTTTCAACACTGAGAAACGTATTGCCGACTGGGTAACCTACGTGGTGACCGCTGAATCCATTGGTGTTGCCACCAACCTGCCGCGACTTGCCACTCCGGATCCGGCCGTCAGTGACACGCTGAACCCGCAGGACTTCAGCAGTAATGGTGAGGGTAACAGGCTGCTGCTCGACTACTTCACGCCGCTGGTCAGTTTTGCCGGCACACCGTACTGGCCGGAAACCAATTACCTCTCCAACCGGGTACCACGAAACAGCGAACTGAACCGGGGTTCCTGGTATGGTCTGGAATGGGCGGTTCGTAATCTGGCGAACCGGACCGACGGTCTGTACGTGATTACCGGTCCGATCTATGAGGCACCGGACTTATCCCAGGAGCAGAAGGCTGAAACTGCTGTGCCAAGTGCCTTTTTTAAGGTGGTGAGTGACGCAAGTGGGCAGGCTGCCGCGTTCATATTCCCCCAGGATCTGCCTTTCCATGTTCATCATTGCGAACAGTTGAGCACAATCGTTGAGGTGGAGCAGTTAACCGGACTGGACCTGTTCCCCGAGTTACCGCAGATTCCGGTAGCGGACCTGAGCGAGAAACTGGGCTGTTTTCGCCAATAACTTCCTAACTTTCACCAACTTTCACTAAACTTAACTAAACTTCAATAATCACCAAAAACCTGTTGCAAAGCTTACAGCCGCTACATCACGGCAGTAAAATCTGGCTCAAAATGCTCAGTTACGACGCGTAAACTGTTATTTTTCGCCAGATTCAACCTGGTATTGCATTTGGCAGAAAGTTTTCAGCGGGTTGCAGGTCTGGACCGCACTGCGTTCCCCTGCTCACCGGTCTGATGAATTGTCTACAGCACCTCGATCAGAAAGTAATCATCCTGAACCAGGCCGCGAATGGTGCGGTCCATGGCTCCTGCTACTGCCTTTGCCATACCGTCCGACTCAGGCACCGTCCCGCGACCGAACAACACAGTCTGCCAGATGGTACGCCCGGAGCCCTGCAGTTGCACACGGGTACGGATGGTCAGTTGAATGGAACCGTCGACCATCTGCATTTCAGTGGACTCGATGGCTCCCACCAGGCTCATGTTCTCGCCCGAATCCACCAGGCCGGCCTTGCCCTTCTCCAGTCCCTGAATCAACGCATCACGGACGATGTCCGCCAGCGGCCGGTCAGCTTCGTAGCCGTCAACGATCTGGTTGGGATTGCCGCCGCGGGAATCCGTGAACTCGCCGACCTTGAGGGGGCCACGGGACATGTTGCTGAAATCGGGCCTTATGGTTCCTTCATAGGTGTAGTTGATCGTTACCTCTTCCGCCACTGCCAGGAAAGGAAGGGTAAGAACTGCGAACAGGGTGAATAAAGCTGCCTTTGCTTTCATGTTTGACTCCATAATTACTGCTACTTCTTATTAAACTGGTAATCGATTAACGATAGCCGATAGCCCATTTTGTAGGGTTTTCAGGGAAAAGGCCACCAATGGGTGGCCTTTTCGTGGTAATTGACGGCAGATCAGCGCTGGTTGATCGCGCTGGCCGGCCAGGGAGCTCCCTCGCGAATATCCGCCAGCTCACGCATACCCTGATAAACGAATTTCTGTACCCGCTTGCCTTCGTAGGTTTCAGTCGTGTAGATGTTGCCTTCCGAATCGGTAACGATACTGTGCGGTGAGAAGAACAGGCCCGGCTGGCGTCCTCCCTCTCCAAATGAATACAACACTTCCAGCGTGTCCCGATCCAGGATATGAACTTTCATGTCGCCGCCATTGGCTACGTACAGAAACTCCTGATCCGCATCGCGCGAGAAGGTGATATCCCAGGTTGACCCGGCCAGGGTCAGTGGGTTGATCTGAGCTTCCTTGACGAAAGTACCGTCCGGCCGGAACACCTGAATGCGGTCCGCACCACGGTCGCATACATAAATCAGACCGTCGTTGGACGGTTCGGCGCAGTGAACCGGTCCACGGAATTGCTGTGGCAGCGGTTCGCCCGGGATGTAGGTGTTGTCGGCGTCGTCATCCGGGCGGTTTCCATAGGCACCCCAGTAACGCTTGAAGGCGCCGGTAGCCATGTCGACCACCGCGACACGGCGATTACCGTAGCCGTCTGCGAAATAAGCTTCGCCGGCATCGGCGTCAATGGCGATCTCGGCGACCCTGGAAAAATGCGTGGTGCTGTTGCTGTCGATGTCCTCGCCCGGGGTTCCGATGGTGCGGATATAGTCACCATCGCTGGTAAAGACCAGAACATGGGAGTCTCCGCCGCCGTTACCGCCTATCCAGATGTCACCGTTGGGAGCGATTTCGATGCCGTGATTTGACTCGGGCCACACGTATTCGCCATCCGCTGACGGTCCACCCCAGGCCTTGATGAGATTGCCGTCAATATCGAATTCCAGGATCGGTGGTGCTGCGGTGCAGCATTCGGCTCTGCCCAGGGTGAGGCCGATTTCCTGGTTCATGAACATGCTGTTCTGGTCGCGATGAACGATGTAAACGTGATCACGGGCGTCGGTCGCCACGCCGATGGTGCGGCCGAGAATCCACTTGTTGGGCAGCGGTTGGGGCCAGAACGGATCCACTTCGAACTGGGGTACCAGGCGCGAACCACTGGCGGCGCTGGCGGATTGTTGCAGCTGATGCTGGCCGATTCCAAGCCCGGTCAGCAGCGCCGCGGCGGCGGTCAGGGTGAGAAGGGGTCTGGCGGGTGATTTCATGGCACTGTCCTTGGTAGGTTTATTCTTGTGAAAGTCAGTCAGAGGAGTATAAGCGTCTCGTCCGGGTAGTGAAAGTGCCGCGCCAAAAGGGGACTGTCCCTCCGGGACCGTCCCCTTTTTATAGGGACAGTCCCTATTTTTGTATTTTTGAGGAATTACAGGATAGTGTCGTCTGCGGGATCGCCCCGGGCCAGGGGTAAGCTCCCGCAGCAACTTGCCCCGCTCCGCGGTTCCCTCCCTCGGTCGCGAGCCCTGTAAAGCGGTCTCGCCCGGTCGGTCGGTGCTGCGTTTTTATCGCTGCGGTAGCTTACCCCTGGCCCGGGGCTCAGTGTTCTTTCGGGACAGTGCAAGGGAGCTTAGCTACAGGAGCAGGAAAAAGGGGACAGTCCCTCAGGGACTGTCCCCTTTTTGCGGAAGCTGTCACCAGGGCGAGGTTGCGGGGGCGGGACTCTTTCGCGGCGGCAAAAAAGGACCAGCGCTGAACGCCGAAAAAGGAAAAGGGGACTGTCCCCCCTTTTCATTTTTCAGAGTGAAGGCACCCTGGAGGGGCGCGGTCCGCCGCAGCGAAAGAGTCCCGCACGCGGAGCCGTTCGAAGCCACAATCGCAGAAGGGACTGTCCCTATTCTTGGTCGTACTTCTGAGCATGGACAGGATAGTGCAGGTTGACGGAACGCACCGGTCCAGGGATAAGCTTGCGCAACAACTTGCCCCGCTCCGCGGTTTCTTCCCTCAGCGGCGGGGCTGTTCGGAGGCTCATGTCTGGCGTTGTTGTCAGCCCACGAGTTCAAAAATTGGCGAGAGCGTGGCCGGTGAAGGACTGAGTAACCGGTTGAGTCAGTGCTGGAGGAGTGTTACAGGATTGTGGGCTGCCCGCAGTGTCGGGCGCTGTGTTCGGGCTCTGCATAAAAAAGGGACTGTCCCAGAGGGACAGTCCCTTTTTCTGCTGCCGGAATTATTATTCCAGCGCTGACGGTGGCCAGGTCGATGCACGGTCGCGAACCGTGACGGGACGCATGCCCTGGTAGACGAACTTCTGCACCCGCTTGCCTTCATAGGTTTCGGTAGTGTAGATGTTGCCTGCCGAATCGGTGGCGATGCTGTGCGGTGCGAAGAACAGGCCCGGCTGGCGACCGCCGTCCCCGAACGTGTAGAGCACCTGCATCGATTGCCGATCGATGATGTAGATCTTGAAGTTCTGACCGTCGGCGAGGTAGATGAATTCCTGCTCGTCATCCGGAGAGAAGGCGATGTCCCAGGTTGAGCCCTGGGCCAGGGTAGCCGGGGAGATCACGACTTCTCTGACGTAGGTGCCATCCTTGCGGAACACCTGAATGCGGTCGGCACCACGGTCACAGACGTAGACCAGGCCGTCTTTTGAGGGTTCGGCACAGTGGACCGGGCCGCGGAACTGGGAAGGTCCGGGCTGGCCCGGCGTGTAGGTGACGTCGGCGTCGTCATCGGGACGGTTGCCGTAGGCACCCCAATAGCGCTTGAAGGCACCGGTTGCCACGTCGACCACCGCTACCCGGCGATTGGCGTAGCCGTCCGCGAAGTAGGCTTCACTGGCCTCCGGATCGATGGCGATTTCCGCCACCCGGCCGAAGTGATTGCGGCTGTTGCTGTCGATGGGTTCGCCGGGAATACCGATGGTGCGGATGTAATCACCATCGCGGGTGAACACCAGCACATGGGAATCCGGGCCACCGTTTCCGCCTATCCAGATATCCCCGTTGGGAGCCACTTCGATACCGTGGTTGGATTCGGGCCAGACGTAGGGGGCACCTTCCTTAGGACCGCCCCAGGCGTTTACCAGCTTACCGGAGGGGTCGAATTCCAGGATCGGCGGTGCCGGTGTGCAGCATTCCGAAACCCCGGAGTAGAGCCCGATTTCCTGGATACGCATGAACTGGGACTCGGTATTACGGTGCACGATGAAGACATGATCGCGGGGATCGACATCGACGCCGATGGTATTGCCCTGAACCCAGTGATTGGGCAGGGGGTCGGGCCACAGGGGATCCACCAGGAAGTGGGGCGCCAATACATCATCGGCAGCCGCTTCCACCGCCCGATCCTGCAGCGTGGCCTGTCCCAGGCCAAGCGCCACCAGCCCTGCTGCCAGGGTCAGGCCGGTAATTAACTTGAGTTTTTTCATTATTGTTACCTCCGATTGCCGGGGTTGATTCATTCAACCCGTGGCGGGGTGAGTGAGGGGTGAAGCTTGAGTGCCCGAGTATATGATTACTCAGACAGCGTTTCAAAGGGGGGTGCGGGTGAGAATTAGCGGGGAAGCGCTGACCGCCACAGGAGTCGCGGCCAAACGACAGGCGAAAAAAAACCGCGTCGGCAGCACCGACGCGGTTTTTTCGATTCGCTAGCTGATCTTACAGCTCAGAAGCAGGCCAGGTCGGCGCGCGATCCCGCACGGTAACCGGGCGCATGCCCTGGTACAGGAACTTCTGTACGCGCTTGCCTTCATAAGTCTCGGTGGTGTAGATGTTGCCTTCCGAGTCAGTGGCAATGCTGTGCGGAGCGTAGAACAGGCCAGGCTGACGACCGCCGTCACCGAAGGTGTAGAGAACTTCCATGGATTCACGATCGATGATGTAAATCTTGAAGTTCTGACCGTCTGCCAGGTAGATGAATTCCTGCTCGTCATCCGGAGAGAAGGCGATATCCCAGGTGGAACCCTGTGACAGGGTGGCCGGGGAAATGATGACTTCTCTTACGAAAGTACCGTCCGGACGGAACACCTGAATGCGGTCCGCACCACGGTCACAAACGTAAACCAGTCCGTCGTTTGACGGCTCGGCACAGTGTACCGGGCCACGGAACTGGGAAGGTCCGGGCTCGCCCGGCGTGTAAGTGACGTCGGCATCGTCGTCAGGACGGTTGCCGTAGGCACCCCAGTAGCGCTTGAAGGCACCGGTTGCCATGTCGACTACCGCTACCCGACGGTTACGGTAACCGTCAGCTATGTAGGCTTCGCCGGCATCAACATCCATGGCAATCTCGGCAACCTGCGAGAAGTGCGTGGTGGAGTTGCTGTCACGGTCGTTGCCGGGAACACCGATAGTACGGATGTAGTCGCCGTTACCGGTGAAGACCAGTACGTGAGAGTCGCCACCGCCATTACCACCGATCCAGACGTCGCCGTTAGGCGCCACTTCGATACCGTGGTTGGAGGACGGCCACACGTAAGGTGCGCCTTCTTTCGGTCCGCCCCAGGCGTTGACCAGATTACCTTCCAGGTCAAATTCAAGGATTGGCGGAGCCGGGGTACAACATTCGCTCACGCCGGCGTACAGACCGATTTCGGTACGCAGCGAGAACATGGATTCCTGGTCGCGATGCACGACGAAGATGTGATCACGGTCGTCGACATCGACGCCGATGGTACGTCCCTGCACCCAGTGATTGGGCAGAGGCTTAGGCCAGAATGGATCAACCTGGAAATGCGGGGCCATTACGTCATTGGCAGCGGCTTCAACAGCAGAGTTCTGCAGTTTAGATTGACCGATACCTAGAGCAACCAGTCCTGCGACCAGAGTGACTCCCAGTGTGATTTTAATTTTTGTCATACTCCCTCCGAATACCCACTACGCGGATTTTTCATTAATAAAGCAGGGCGGAGTATACTCGCTTCCGATGTGCCCGTATACTCGCCGTCCTGTTTCGGGGCGGGTTAGTTACAATTGCTGACAAATTATTGCCCCGCTCAGGCCCGCTTTGCTCTAAATTGCTGCGTGCGGCGAGGCTTTGATTGCGTACAGTTCTTGCGTGTGGGCTGGTCGCTGGATTAAGGTGGCCTGCTGCCGGGGCGGGCCGGAATGAAGATAGTCAGAATAATAATCATCGCGTCACAAAAACCAGGATAGCTGAATCATGCAAGTCGTAGTGTCACTCCTGAGGCATTCCTTTCTCAGACTTCTAATCCCTTGTTTACTGGTGGTTTATTCCAGTATTGCCCAGGCTCACGACATTCCTTCGCGAGTCACCGTCTACACTTTCGTCAAACCGGAAGGCAAACAGCTGAACGTCCTGCTGCGGGTACCGATGGAGGCGCTGGGGGAGATCGTATTTCCCACCCGCGGACCCGGTTACCTGGTGATTTCGGAGGCGGATTTTGAGCTCCAGGACGCCGCCCGCGTGTATATCACCGAATCCATATCCTTTTTCGAAAACGGTGTGGAACTGGAGGATAAAACCCTGGAAAGAGTGCGGGTATCGTTGCCGTCCAATCGCTCTTTCAGCAGTTACGACGAGGCTTTCGACAATATCATGAGCCCGCCGCTGGATGATGATGTCAACCTGTTCTGGCGCCAGGGTATGCTGGATATGTACGTAACCTACCCGATCGAGTCCGCCGAATCGGATTTCTCGGTCGATCCCAAACTGGGCACGTTGTCGGACCAGACCACCACGGTGATGCGCTTTCTGCCGGCCGGGGGTGGGGAACGGGTCTTCAATTATGTCGGTAACCCGGGCGAGGTAATCCTGGATCCGCGCTGGTTTCAGGCGGTTTACCGCTTTGTCGCCATGGGCTTCACCCACATCCTCGAAGGACTCGATCACCTGCTGTTTCTGTTCTGCCTGGTGATTCCGCTGCGCAGCATTCGCGGACTGATCCCGGTTGTGAGCTCGTTTACCGTGGCCCATTCCATCACCCTGATCGGGTCCGCGTTCGGGCTGTCGCCAGGGACTCTGTGGTTCCCGCCGCTGATCGAAACACTGATTGCCCTGTCGATCGTCTACATGGCATTTGAGAATATAGTCGGGGCCAAGCTGTCCCATCGCTGGATGGTCACGTTCGGATTCGGCCTGGTACACGGTTTCGGGTTTGCCTTCCTGTTCAGCGATACGCTGCAGTTTGCAGGGGGACACCTGTTTTCTTCCCTGTTGGCCTTTAACGTGGGGGTGGAATTGGGCCAGTTGACGATTCTGCTGTTGGTGATCCCGCTGTTAAACCTGTTGTTCCGCTACGTCGTTGCGGAGCGGGTCGGTACAATTCTACTGTCGGCCCTGATCGCCCATACGGCCTGGCACTGGATGATGGATCGCGGTTCGCTGCTCAGCCAGTACCAGTTTCAGATGCCGGTTCTGGATGCCCAGTTCTTCGCCGGTCTGATGCGCTGGGGCATGCTGGCGATCATTGCCGCAGCCGCAGTGTGGGGCATGTACGAACTGTTCCGCCGTTTCGGAGCGGTGGCACCGGTCCTGCGCTCCGCACGGGCAGGTGAAAAGCTGGAGTCACGCTGAGACGCCGGGATGGGAGCCGGCTGACAGGCCGGCACCACGCTGTGATTTCGGCGTAATCACTCAATTACTCCTGTGCTGAAGTGAAATTGTCAGGCAAACAAAAAAGGCGGGACCACCAGTGGTGTCCCGCCTTTTACGTATATGCCTGTATATGCTGTGGTTCCCGCTTCGTGACGGCTGCCGTCAGCGCATCAGCCGGTATTTACGCAGTTTACGCTGTGCCACCTCGGCGCCATACACGTTGCCATTCTCATCGGCAGTCACGCCTTCCGCGACGCTGGTCCCGCGGGCTGCGCCAGTGTTGGGGTCGGGGATAAATGCGGTGACAAAACCATCGATGGCACTACCGATACGAATGCCCCGGTACCAGCCAGGATTACGCCGGGCGCCGGTATTGGATTCGGAATCGGCCGAATACAGCACATCATTGGCATCGATATAGAGTCCACTGGGGCGGCCGAACTGGGTCCAGGTATCCAGGTGATTGCCGTCCTGATCAAAGATCTGCAGCCGGCTGTTAGCCCGGTCCGCCACAAACAGACGGCCCTGGGAATCCATTGCCAGGGCGTGGGGAACGCGAATTTCGCCATCCTCTGCGCCGGTGCCTCCCCACTCCATCAGGTATTCGCCGTCACTGTTGTACTTGACGATTCGATTGTTACCGTCGGCCTCATGGCCGTCAGCCACGAAGATGTCACCGTTGGGGGCGACCAGCACGTCGTTGGGCTGGTCGAAGATGTAGTCGCCCTTGCCGGCAAGGCCCGGCTGTCCGAGACTCATGAGTAATTCGCCATCGGGGCTGAACTTGTGCACCTGGTGGCCCTTGCGGCGAATCTCGTCACCCCGGGCATCGGCGATCCAGACATTGCCTTCCGGATCGACATGAATGCCGTGTGGCCAGACAATCAGGCCGGCACCGAAGCTGCGCACCACATTGCCATCGGGATCGATCAGGAACACCGGATCGACATCCGGCGTATCCAGGCAATTCCCATTGCCGCCACAACGCTCGGCAGCCCACAGGTAGCCGTTACCGGCGTAATAGACGGTGCTGGTGGCGCCCCAGTCACGGCCTTCTGGCAGCTCGACCCAGTCCCGGTCACCGGGATTTACCGTCTCATAGGGATTGGGAACGACGTTGGGGTTGTCCAGTTGGGCTGTGGCATGAGTGCTCAACAGGAGCGCTGCGACAAGGCTGGTACTGCAGACTGTCATTATTCTTAAAAACGACATTGCGGTGCTCCGCTCCTCAAAAAGTGTCTGTCAATGGGGCAAGGGGGCTCACTTTACTGGATTGAGCTGCAAATGTCTCCGCCGGGCGCTGGCACGGCCCGCCGTTCAGGAAATGCCACCCGGCCGCCCGGCAGGGGCTGGCGACGCCAGCCTGCCCGGACCTCGAATAGACCGGGACGGCGCAACGGCTTTGCCCCGACGGCCAATATTCATGCGACATTGCGTTGTGCCGGGTGCCGATAACTTGCTATCATTCGGCGGCTATTTTTCCATAAAAAAAATCTGGGAGAGCGATTTATGCCTTCGCTTTTTATACTCATCTTTGGACTCGCGGGATTCGTTTTCGGCTGGTTCGTCTACTCCAAGTTTATCGCCGAAAAAATCTATCGGCTCGATCCGAATTACGAAACCCCGGCCCATCGGATGAATGACGGCATCGATTACGTGCCGACCAACAAGTATGTGCTGTGGGGTGCGCACTTCACGGCTGTCGCCGGTGCCGCGCCGATTGTTGGTCCCGCCATCGCCGTCTACTGGGGCTGGGTTCCGGCCCTGTTGTGGGTGACCCTGGGCTCCATCTTCTTTGCCGGTGTGCATGATATGGGCGCTCTCTGGGCCAGTACCCGGCACGGTGCGCGGTCCATCGGTGCGCTCTCCGAAAGCGTCATCGGCAAGCGGGCCAGATCGCTGTTCATGGTCGTGATATTCCTGCTGCTGCTGATGGTAAACGCCGTGTTCGGCAGTATCATCGCCAGCGAAATGGTGGATTTCCCGACCTCGGTATTTCCCGCCTGGGCGGCGATTCCCGTGGCCATCGCCATCGGTGTCCTGATCCGGCGCAATTTCAACCTGCTGCTGATTTCGGCGATCGGGGTGGCGATCCTGTACTTCACCATCTGGGTGGGCAGTGTCTGGCCGCTGTCGCTGCCCGAGGAAATTCCGGTCCTGGGTGACAACGGTTCCTGGATCGTAATTCTGTTTATTTATGCCGGCATCGCCTCGATGCTGCCAGTCTGGCTGCTGCTGCAACCACGCGACTATATTAATGGTGCGCAGCTGGTTATCGGACTGCTGGTCCTGTACTCGGCGGTGCTGATCACCGGTCCGGAGATCACCGCGCCCGCTTTCAACCAGAACCTGGCAGACGGCACACCGCCGTTGTTTCCGATGCTGTTCGTCACCATCGCCTGCGGTGCGATTTCCGGTTTTCACGGGATCGTGTCATCCGGCACCAGCTCCAAGCAGATCAGCAACGAGAAGGATGCCCGGTTTGTCGGTTACCTCGGGGCGCTGGGCGAAGGGTCCCTGGCACTGATCACCATCACGGCGGTTACCGGTTCGTTGTATGCCGCGACCAATGCCGACTGGAGTGCCATCTACCCGGGCTATAACCAGGGTCCGCCGGCCAGCAAGTTTATCGAGGGCGGTGCCGAGCTGATCGCACAGGGCTGGGGCATGTCGCTGACCTTTTCCCAGACCATGCTGACGGTAATGGTGGTGCTGTTTGCCGGCACCACCATGGATGCCGGCCTGCGATTGCAGCGCTACATCATTCAGGAGTGGGGCGAT
Organism: Pseudomonadales bacterium; assembly: GCA_024234395.1. Taxonomy (GTDB): domain Bacteria; phylum Pseudomonadota; class Gammaproteobacteria; order Pseudomonadales; family Pseudohongiellaceae; genus NORP240. Next base: position 2,027,340 of record JACKOH010000001.1, on the reverse strand, counting down.
ATCTACAAACTCAACCCGCTCAAGAACAACTACATTTCCACGCTGGTGGCTGTGGCCAGCTGTCTGTTGCTGGCGTTCGGCGCTTCGGTGGAGTACCCGGGCGATGGTGGTAACCGGATATGGCCGATTTTCGGTGCCGGCAACCAGATCCTGGCCAGCATGACGCTGCTGGTGGTCTCCATCTATATTATGAAGCTCAAGCGCAATTTCCTGCCGACCCTGATTCCGATGATATTCGTCATCATCGTGGCGTTCTGGGCCAGTGGACTGTCACTGGTTACCTACTTCCAACAGTCCAACTGGTTGCTGGTGATACTCAGCCTGGCGGTGATGGCGGCCAGCGTGGTCGTCATGCTGGAAGCGCTGTCCGAGATTTCGAAGATCCGCAAGGGTGAGGCGAAACTTGAAGACGACGCGGTGAGTTCGGGAAGCGAATAGAGCTGCCGGTGACAGGCGGTTCCTTCCCTCTGGTGGTTGGAATTGCCGTTCCGGTCTGACGGAAGCAGAGGTCGGAAAGTCCTCGCGCCGGTCAGGCGGCACCGGAAGGCACCATTGCCGAAGGCCGCAGCCGGAAAGAAAGTGCAACCGATAAGCAGGACGATTGAAAAGGGAGTGATGGCCAGCCACACTCCCTTTCTTCTTTCTATCAGCCTTTCAATCTATCCATCTATCCATCTATCCATCTATCAATCTATCTATCAATACCCTGATCCTGTCCGAGCAGGTTGTCCTCCAACCTCCCTATGTCTCAATTGTCTCAATACACGATTCTGAAGATTCTGAGCGATGGCGCCTGGCATGAAGTCGACCGGCTGTGCTCATCGCTGGAGCTCTCCGCCGCCGAGTTGCAGGTGGAGGTCGCGGCCCTGCAGACACAGGGATTGCTGCTGGAATATCGCGACGGCTCCGGTTATCGACTGGCGGAGCCGCTGATACTGTTGGATCGCGAGCAGATCCGGGCCGGACTTTCGGCTTCGCTGCGGGATTCGCTGGTAACCTTCGAGCTCCACCCGAGCCTGGATTCCACCAATACCCGGGCCAGTTGCTGGCTGCGCGATGGCGGCAGCGGGCTGGCACTGTTCCTGGCTGAAAAACAGGTTCAGGGCAGGGGCCGGCGCGGGCGCAGTTGGGTCAGTCCGCTGGCACGCAATATTTACTTCACCGTGGTCTGGCCGGTACCGGCCGGACAACCGGTGGCGGCCGGCTTCAGCCTGGTCACTGCACTGAGCGTGGTGTCCGGACTGCAGGCCTGCGGACTGCCCGGTTCCGGGCAGCTGCGTGTCAAGTGGCCCAATGATGTCTGGCTGGGGGAGGCCAAGCTGGCCGGGATACTGCTGGAGCTGCATGGCATGCAGGCCGACCGGGGACACGTGATAATCGGCATGGGCGTCAACGTGCGACTGCCGGATCACTACCGGCAGCTTATCGAACAGCCGGTTACCGACCTGTTTTCTCAGGGCACCGCTGCCATCGACCGTAACCAGCTGGTGGTGGCCATCCTGTCCAGCCTGGAACGGAACCTGGTGGCGCTGCAGACCGGGGGTTTCGAACAATTTCGCAATCGCTGGCGGGAACTCGATGCCCTGTACGGCCGGAAAGTGGAAGTGAGCGGGCCACGGCAGCAGCTGACCGGCGTGGCCAGGGGAGTGGGCGCTGCGGGCGAATTGCTGCTGCAGACAGACGCTGGAGAAATACGAATCAGTGGCGGCGAAGTCGCCCCGTCGTTGCGGGCGTTAAGCGGATGACAGCGGCGCGTAATAGTAAAGGATCAGTGCGGTGATACTGGAACTCGATATAGGCAATTCGCGGATTAAGTGGCGCCTGCTCGACAGCGCAGGCAGGACCCAATCGACCGGAATTGCCGAACAGCCAAAGCAGTTGCTCGATGTCACCCTGGCCGGCCAGGCTATCCAGCGGGTCCGGGTGTCCTGCGTGCGGCCCGGAGAGCTGCTGTCGGAGTTGACCCGCGACTTGGCGGAGACGCGGGGAATTGCAGTGGAAATCGCGAGGGTCCAGCGGCATTGTCAGGGCGTGACTGTTGCCTATCAGGATCTGAGTAGGCTCGGTGTGGACCGTTGGTTGACCTTGCTGGCGGCGTTTCGCAGCAGCGGCGGGGCGGCGATAATTGTGGATTGTGGAACCGCTGTTACCGTCGATCTGCTTGACGACCACGGCAACCACCAGGGTGGTTATATTGTGCCCGGTCTGAAACTCGGTCCCGCCGCCCTGACTCGGGATACGGCGATTAGACTTTCGGCGACGCCGCAATGGGGATTGGAACCTGGCAATTCCACCGAGGAGGCGATCTATCATGGCGCCCTGATCATGCTGACGGCGCTGCTGGAAAAAGTGGTAAGCCGGGAGCTGGGGCGATTGACCACAGAACAGTCGCCTGCGGTGATTCTGACCGGTGGCGATGCGGCACTGATCGGACGGTACCTGAATCTCGGACAGACCACGATTCAGCAGATGCCGGAACTGGTCTTCGACGGGCTCGGAATTGCCCTGCCCTGAGTGAGGCTGTTGTTCCGGAGACGGTCGGCAAGCGCCGGCAATAAGTTTCCGGACCCCGGACAGGGCACCGACCGGGGTCCCGTCCGGGGCAGTGAAACGGATTGGCCGGATGACCCTGACGGGATCCGGGAAGCAGGGGGAACAGCAGGTTTGTCAGCACCCCGCGAGAGGCCGAAATGCGTGCCCGGCAGCGGTCAGAAAAACTCCTGGAAACGATTGCACAAGCAGATCAATTCCCCTAAAATGCCGCGTTTGAATCAGAGGGCCGACGGAAAATGCTCCGCGGGAGCTCTGCAGGGAGGGGTTCCCGAGTGGCCAAAGGGATCAGACTGTAAATCTGACGCGCAAGCTTCGGTGGTTCGAATCCACCCCCCTCCACCAACTAGAGATGCCCGGCGGGGCGGTATCTAGCAGGCGGGTATAGTTCAGAGGTAGAACCCCAGCCTTCCAAGCTGGTTGCGCGGGTTCGATTCCCGCTACCCGCTCCATCTTATTGGATTAGAGCGAAAAAAGGAAAGAAAAGAAGGTCGAACAGAGGTTGTAATCAGCACAGCTTGCTGCACCGGGATTCCGGACAGCTAGAATTTCGAGGGGTTGGCTCGCATAGCTCAGGCGGTAGAGCACTTCATTGGTAATGAAGAGGTCTCCGGTTCGACTCCGGATGTGAGCACCATTCCGTAACGCTGTCAGCCCCAGGTCCGACAATCAGAGTCAGTAGAAAACTTGTAGACAGTTGTAGAACACATACTCAGCTATAAGAAGGTAGAGGCAGTCAAAAATGGCGAAGGAAAAATTTGAAAGAACCAAGGTACACGTAAACGTTGGCACGATCGGTCACGTAGACCATGGCAAGACGACGTTGACGGCGGCGCTGACAAAAGTTTGCGCGGAAGCCTATGGGGGCAGCGCACGGGCATTTGACCAGATCGACAACGCGCCGGAAGAACGGGAGCGCGGGATTACGATCGCGACTTCGCACGTGGAATACGATTCGCCGAACCGTCACTACGCACACGTTGACTGCCCGGGGCACGCTGACTATGTGAAGAACATGATCACCGGTGCGGCGCAGATGGACGGCGCGATCCTGGTGGTTTCTGCCGCTGACGGTCCGATGCCACAGACCCGCGAGCACATTCTGCTGTCCCGCCAGGTAGGTGTTCCGTACATCGTGGTGTACATGAACAAGGCCGACATGGTTGACGACGAAGAGTTGCTGGAACTGGTTGAGATGGAAGTGCGAGAGCTGCTGGACAGCTACGAGTTCCCGGGCGACGACACCCCGATCATCATTGGTTCGGCGCTGAAGGCGCTGGAAGGCGACACCTCGGATATCGGTGTACCGTCGGTGATGAAGCTGGTAGAGACCCTGGACAGCTACATTCCGGAACCGGAGCGTGATATCGACAAGCCGTTCCTGCTGCCGATCGAAGACGTATTCTCGATTTCCGGTCGTGGTACGGTGGTAACCGGGCGTGTCGAGCGTGGCATTGTGAAGGTGGGTGACGAGATCGAGATTGTCGGTCTGAAAGACACCACCAAGACTACCTGTACCGGTGTTGAGATGTTCCGCAAGCTGCTTGACGAAGGTCGTGCGGGCGAGAACGTCGGGGTACTGCTGCGTGGTACCAAGCGTGAGGAAGTAGAGCGTGGTCAGGTGCTGGCGAAGCCGGGTACGATTACGCCGCACACCAAGTTTGAATCGGAAGTGTACATTCTGAGCAAGGACGAAGGTGGCCGACATACGCCATTCTTCAAGGGCTACCGTCCGCAGTTTTACTTCCGCACCACGGACGTGACCGGCTCCTGTGAGCTGCCGGAAGGCGTCGAGATGGTGATGCCGGGTGACAACGTGAAGATGGAAGTGACGTTGATTGCGCCGATTGCGATGGACGAAGGTCTGCGCTTTGCGATCCGCGAAGGCGGTCGTACGGTCGGTGCCGGCGTGGTAGCCAAGATCATCGAATAAGTAAAGATCGATGTTTGACGATGAGCCGAAACACCTGATTGGGTGTTTCGGCTTAGTCATCTCTAGGAAAAACCGAATTCAGAGGCGCTTTTTCACTCTCCTTGACTACTGACTGGTTCTGTAAATTTGCTGGCTGGATGTGCGCTGAAACGCAGTTCACTTCCGGAAATTCCAGGTCAATGCTGCAGAATAACCGGCCTGCACAGGTTGCTGACCGGTAACCAACGGCAGCGGAAGCAGCGGGAACAGGTGAAAGTCCCCGGTCAGCTGACAGACAGTTCCGGCATCGATGCCGGCGGCAATCGGCAAAGAGGGAGCCCTCAGGAATTTAGGCCAGTAGCTCAATTGGCAGAGCAGCGGTCTCCAAAACCGCAGGTTGGGGGTTCGATTCCCTCCTGGCCTGCCAGCTTTACAGCTGGGAGGTAGGCAATACACCAGCAGCCGCTAGCGGGGCTGCGACAGAACAAGGTCACGGGACGTATATGGCTGAAAAAGTTAACGCGCAGAATAAGGGACTGGATTGGCTCAAGTGGGGCGTGGTAGTCGTACTTGTTGGCGCTGGAATTTATGCAAATTCCTACTTTGCTGCCGAATCGCTGTTGCTGAGAACCGTCGGATTACTGGTTCTGGCTGCCGTCGCCGGCTGGGTGGCAGTACAGACCAGCAAGGGACGGGCATTCCTCAATCTGTGTCTCGAGGCCCGGGTTGAGATTCGCAAGGTGGTCTGGCCCACCCGGCAGGAAACCACCCAGACCACTATCGTGGTGTTGGTCGTGGTGTTTGTCGTGGCATTGATTCTCTGGCTTCTCGACTGGGGCTTGAACGGAATCGTTTCGGTCATCATCGGCTAGAGGGATAGATTATGGCAAAGCGTTGGTACGTGGTGCATGCCTACTCAGGGTATGAGAAAAAGGTGATGCACGCCCTGCAGGAACGTATCACTCTGTCCGGGATGGACGAATACTTCGACGAGGTGCTGGTTCCCACCGAAGAAGTACTGGAGATGCGCGGCGGCCAGAAGCGTAAAAGCGAGCGCAAGTTTTTCCCCGGTTATGTGCTGGTAAGAATGGAACTCAACGATGATACCTGGCACTTGGTCAAAGATACGCCCCGGGTCATGGGTTTTATCGGTGGCACGCCGGAGAAGCCGGCTCCCATTACCGATAAGGAAGCCAATAAGATTCTTCAGCGCATGGAAGACAGCGAAGATAAGCCTACGCACAAGACAGTTTACGAACCGGGTGAAATGGTTCGTGTTATTGACGGTCCTTTCAATGACTTCACCGGGACTGTCGAAGAAGTGAATTATGAGAAGAGCCGCCTGCGCGTTGCGGTTCTGATCTTCGGTCGTTCCACGCCGGTTGAACTGGAGTTCAGCCAGGTGGAGAAAAGTTAGCAGAGTCGGATACCGATTCCGCTGGGGGGTACCGGAAGACTGGCCCGCATGGCTGAATTAAGGTCATGTAACCGAAGGCCACTCTGAACCGGTATCTGTTGTTAAAGTCGAGTCCTGGTAGCCGCAGTACAGGACGCGCCGGGGAGCCTGCCGGCAGTTCGACAAGGTCGAATGACCAGGCAGGCGCTTGAACCCAAAGGAGAAATCGCATGGCAAAGAAAGTAATGGCCTACATCAAGCTGCAGGTTGCAGCCACCCAGGCCAATCCCAGTCCGCCGGTCGGTCCCGCTCTGGGCCAGCATGGCGTAAACATAATGGAATTCTGTAAGGCATTCAATGCGCAAACCCAGGGCATGGAACCCGGTCTGCCGATCCCGGTGGTTATCACCGTGTATGCCGATCGCAGCTTTACCTTTATTACCAAGACTCCGCCGGCTGCAGTACTTCTGCAGAAGGCAGCCGGGCTGAAAAAAGGCAGCGGCCGACCCAACACGGAAAAGGTCGGCAAGGTTACCCGTGCCCAGCTGGAAGAAATCGCTACGCAGAAAATGCCGGACCTCACGGCTGCCGATATGGATGCCGCGGTACGAACCCTGGCAGGCAGCGCCCGCAGTGCTGGCATTGAAGTTGAGGGAGTGGAGTAATCATGGCGAAACTGACCAAACGAGCTAAAGTAATCCGCGAGAAAATCGGCGACCGACACAGTTTCAGCATCGAGGAAGCCGTGGCGCTGCTCAGCGAACTGGGTTCCGGCAAATTTCAGGAATCGATCGATGTGGCGGTCAACCTGGGAGTTGACCCACGTAAATCCGACCAGGTGGTGCGGGGTTCCACACTGCTTCCCAACGGCACCGGCAAGACTGTCCGCGTGGCGGTATTCGCCCAGGGCGAAAACGCCGAGAAGGCGAAAGCCGCCGACGCCGACGTGGTGGGATTCGACGACCTGGCTGAAAGCATTCAGGCCGGAAATCTGGACTTCGACGTGGTAATCGCCTCGCCGGACGCCATGCGGGTGGTCGGTAAGCTGGGCCAGGTGCTGGGTCCCCGTGGCCTCATGCCCAATCCCAAGGTGGGCACTGTGACGGCCGATGTCGAAGGGGCGGTTATCAACGCCAAGGCCGGCCAGGTGCGCTATCGGACCGACAAGAAAGGCATCATCCATGGTGGGATCGGCAGGATCGGTTTTGCAGCCGACGCCGTCAAAGGCAATCTCGAGGCACTGCTGGCCGACCTGAAAAAGGCCAAGCCGGCGTCGTCGAAAGGGGTCTACATCCAGAAAGTCGTACTTTCCTCGACCATGGGACCAGGCCTGGTTATCGACCAGTCATCACTAACGATTTAACGCTACCGTACCGGTAGCGGATGGATACGGAACCGGATTCACCGCAGGCTGCAACGTCGTGTTCGCGGCCTGTCGTGCGTAAGTTCGGTATCCAGACCTACTTTGGGGTTCTGTCCGGCCTGGCCGGACAGGGCTGTCAAAGACCGTAGGTGTGGCCGGCATTGTCAGTCACTTAATCAATCCCTACGCAGATGGTGTAACCCGATTCGGATCAGGCAGTACCGGATCAACCTCACCGTTTAAAAGTCGGCATGGTTGCCCTGGGTGACCGTGCTATTCAAGGACTGGAAACAGTCAAAGGAGTATAGCTAGTGGCTATTAGACTTGAAGACAAGAAGCAAATCGTCTCAGAAGTCAACGAGGCTGCTATCAGTGCTTTGTCTGCAGTGCTCGCCGATTATCGCGGCGTCACTGTCAGCGACATGACCGAGCTTCGCAAGAATGCCCGCGAAAACAAAGTCTATCTGCGTGTTGTTCGTAATACGCTCCTGAAAAGGGCGGTGGAAAACACAGACTTTGAGTGCATTTCTGAAGTTCTGGTCGGTCCGACGATTCTTGCGTTTTCCCAGGAAGATCCCGGTGCCGCTGCGCGCGTGCTGAAGGATTTTGCCAAGGATCACAGCAAATTCGAGATCAAGGCACTGTCGATAGGCGGAAAGCTGCTGGGCGCCAGTGAAATCGACGTATTAGCGAAATTGCCTACTTATGATCAGGCGGTTTCCATGCTGATGAGCGTCATGCTGGCTCCGGTTACCAAACTTGCCAGAACCTTCAACGAGGTTCCGTCCAAGGTCACTCGTGCAGTTGCTGCTGTGCGTGACCAGAAGCAAGAGGCCGCCTGAGTCTGCGTTCTGATTACGATTTTTAACTTTTAAACTTTTTTACCAGGAGATAAAGAGTCATGGCTCTTTCGAATGAAGAAATTCTTGATGCTATCGCGCAGATGTCAGTGATGGACGTGGTCCAGCTGGTTGAAGCCATGGAAGAAAAATTTGGCGTTTCGGCTGCCGCTGCCGTTGCCGCTGCCCCTGTTGCAGCAGCCGGTGCTGAAGCCGCCGCCGCTGAAGAGAAGGACGAATTCGATATCGTTCTCGCTTCTGCCGGTGAAAAGAAAGTCAACGTCATCAAAGCAGTTCGTGCGATCACCGGTCTTGGTCTGAAAGAAGCCAAGGAACTGGTTGACAGCGCGCCTTCCACTGTCAAGGAAGCGGCCCCTAAAGCCGAAGCTGAAGAAGCCAAGAAGCAGCTGGAAGAAGCCGGCGCGACTGTCGAGCTCAAGTAAAGCCGTCGTTGCCTGTGCGGTATTGTCATAGTCAGGCCGGGAAATTCCCGGTCTGGCTATGACAGACTGAATTACCCCAAAGTTGATGATGCTAGGAAAACGCTAATGGCCTATTCGTACACTGAGAAAAAACGTATTCGCAAGAATTTCGGCAAACTGCCCTCGGCAATGGATATACCTTATCTGCTGTCGATTCAGGTCGATTCCTACAAGCAGTTTACCCAGGCTGACATGAGCGCGGAAGAGCGGCTCGATCAGGGTCTGCATGCCGCATTCAAGTCAGTATTTCCCATCATCAGCTATTCTGGAAAGGCCGTTCTGGAATATGTAAGTTACGAACTGGGTAAGCCGGTTTTCGATGTCAAGGAGTGTCAGCTCCGCGGGTCTACCTACTCGGTTTCACTGCGCGTGAAAGTCAGGCTGATCCTTTACGATAAGGAATCCACCACCCAGACTATCAAGGACATCAAGGAGCAGGAAGTCTACATGGGCGAAATTCCGCTCATGACCGACTCCGGAACCTTCGTCATCAACGGTACCGAGCGGGTTGTGGTGTCGCAGCTGCACCGTTCGCCGGGGGTCTTCTTCGACCATGACCGTGGTAAAACCCACAGTTCCGGAAAATTGCTCTACTCCGCCCGGGTGATTCCTTACCGTGGTTCCTGGCTGGATTTCGAGTTCGACCCCAAGGATCTGGTCTACGTGCGGATCGACCGGCGCCGTAAACTGCCTGCCACCGTGCTGCTGCGGGCGCTGGGATACAGCTCCGAAGAAATCCTGTCCATGTTCTATGAGAACGACCAGTTCAAGATTTCCCAGACCAAGGAACCCACATTCTCCCTCAAGCTGGTGCCTGGCCGCCTGCGTGGTGAGGTGCTGTCATTCCCTGTCAAGGACAAGAAAGGCAAGGTCATTGTCGAGGAAGGTCGACGCGTGACCAGTCGTCATATCCGCGAAATGGAAGAGGCGAAACTGACCGATCTGAAGGTAAGTCGCGAGCACCTGCTGGGCAAAGCCCTGGCCCGCGATATTATCGATACCGACACCGGTGAAGTGAAGTTCGAGTGTAACACTGAAATCACCGAAGAAGTACTGGATGCCCTGATCGAGTCCAAGACCAAGGACTTTGAAACCATCTACACCAATGATCTGGACTGCGGACCTTTTGTTTCCGACACCCTGCGAATCGATTCCACTACCTCCAAACTCGAGGCCATGGTGGAAATTTACCGGATGATGCGTCCGGGCGAACCACCGACCAAGGATTCGGCGGAAAACCTGTTCGCCAACCTGTTCTTCTCCACCGAGCGCTACGATCTGTCGGCGGTTGGCCGTATGAAATTCAACCGTCGTCTGGGTCGTACCGAGACCGAAGGTGAGTCGGTTCTCAGCGTCGACGATATTGTCGATGTCCTGAAAACCCTGGTCGCCATCCGCAACGGTTTTGGCTCGGTGGACGATATCGATCACCTGGGCAACCGGCGGGTCCGCTCGGTTGGCGAAATGGCTGAGAATGCGTTCCGCGTCGGACTTGTTCGCGTGGAACGGGCAGTTAAGGAACGCCTGAGCATGGCTGACTCCGAAGGTCTGATGCCGCAGGACATGATCAATGCCAAGCCGGTGGCCGCGGCGATCAAGGAGTTCTTCGGTTCCAGCCAGCTGTCGCAGTTCATGGACCAGAACAATCCGCTGTCCGAGGTTACCCACAAGCGCCGTGTATCGGCACTTGGACCAGGCGGTCTGACCCGGGAACGGGCCGGTTTCGAAGTGCGCGACGTGCACCCTACCCACTACGGACGGGTCTGTCCGATCGAGACGCCGGAAGGACCGAACATCGGTCTGATCAACTCCCTGGCAACTTATGCCAGAACCAATTCCTATGGTTTTCTGGAAAGCCCTTACCGCAAGGTAAAGAACCAGAAAGTGACCAACGAAATCGATTTTCTTTCCGCCATCGATGAAAGCGATTACGTCATTGCCCAGGCCAGCGCGCCGCTGGACGAAAAGGGTGGCTTCGTGGACAACCTGGTGACCGTACGTTACAAGGGTGAAACTACCCTGAAGATGCGGGAAGAGGTCGACTACATGGACGTGGCGCCGCAACAGATGGTATCGGTGGCCGCGGCCCTGATTCCGTTTCTTGAACACGATGACGCCAACCGGGCACTGATGGGTTCCAACATGCAACGCCAGGCGGTGCCGACCCTGCGTACCGAGAAACCTCTGGTGGGAACCGGTATGGAGCGCAACGTGGCGCGTGATTCCGGAGTCTGCGTGGTGGCCGAACGCGGCGGCGTGATCGAGAGCGTCGATGCGGCACGCATCATTGTCCGTGTCAACGACGAGGAAACCGATGCCGGTGAAGCCGGTGTGGATATCTACAACCTCACCAAGTACACCCGCTCCAACCAGAATACCTGTATCAGTCAGCGTCCCCTGGTCAAAGAAGGCGACGTCATCAGCAAGGGCGATATCCTTGCCGACGGGCCGTCGATCGATACCGGTGAACTGGCCCTTGGTCAGAACATGCGTATCGCCTTCATGCCCTGGAACGGCTACAACTTTGAAGACTCTATTCTGATTTCGGAACGGGTGGTTAAGGAAGACCGGTTCACCACCATCCACATTCAGGAACTGACCTGCGTGGCACGCGATACCAAGCTGGGTTCCGAGGAAATAACGGCGGATATTCCCAACGTGGGCGAAGGTGCGCTGAGTAAGCTCGACGAATCCGGCATCGTCTACATCGGTGCCGAAGTCAAGGCGGGCGACATCCTGGTGGGCAAGGTGACTCCGAAAGGAGAAACCCAGCTTACTCCGGAGGAAAAACTGCTGCGTGCCATTTTTGGTGAAAAGGCTTCGGACGTGAAGGACACCTCGTTGCGGGTGCCGACCAGTGTTACCGGTACAGTAATCGACGTTCAGGTGTTCACCCGTGACGGTCTGGAAAAAGATCAGCGGGCTATCGAAATCGAACAGATGCAACTGGACAAGGTGCGCAAGGATATCGAAGACGAATACCGCATCGTCGAAGGCGCGACCTTCGAGCGACTTGAAAAAGCGCTGCTGAACAAGGTTGCTGCCGGCGGGCCCGGTATCAAGAAGGGCGCCAAGGTAACCAAGGACTACCTCAGCAACCTGGCACGGGATGACTGGTTCAAGCTGCGTATGTCCAATGACGCGGCCAATCAGCAGCTCGAACGTGCCGAACAGCAGCTCAAGGAGCGTCGCCAGGAACTGGACGAGCGTTTTGAAGACAAGAAGAACAAGCTGACTCAGGGCGACGATCTGGCCCCGGGTGTGTTGAAGATTGTCAAAGTCTACCTGGCCATCAAGCGGCGCATTCAGCCCGGTGACAAGATGGCGGGTCGTCACGGCAACAAGGGTGTTATCTCGGCCATCATGCCGGTAGAGGACATGCCTTACGACGAGAAAGGCGAACCGGTTGATATCGTCCTGAATCCGCTGGGTGTGCCGTCCCGTATGAACGTGGGCCAGATCCTGGAAACCCATCTCGGGGCTGCCGCCAAGGGGCTGGGCGACCGGATCAACGCGATGCTGGAACAGCAGAAGAAAGTGGCTGAACTGCGCAAGCTGCTGGAAGACATCTACAACAAGATCGGTGAGCGTAAGGAAGATCTGAAGAGCCTGACGGACGAAGAGATTCTGGAACTGGCCGGGAATCTGCGCGGCGGCGTGCCGATGGCAACACCGGTGTTTGACGGTGCGGTCGAATCGGAAATCAAGGAGATGCTGAAGCTGGCGGAAATGTCGGAGAGCGGGCAGGTAACCCTGTCTGACGGGCGTACCGGTGATGCGTTCGACCGCCAGGTAACGGTTGGCATCATGTACATGCTCAAGCTCAATCACCTTGTCGATGACAAGATGCATGCCCGTTCCACTGGCTCCTACAGCCTGGTCACTCAGCAACCGCTGGGCGGCAAGGCCCAGTTCGGCGGCCAGCGCTTCGGGGAAATGGAAGTATGGGCACTGGAAGCTTACGGTGCAGCTTATACGCTGCAGGAAATGTTAACGGTCAAATCAGACGATGTCGCTGGTCGAACCAAGATGTACAAGAACATCGTGGATGGCGATCACCGCATGGAGCCGGCAATGCCGGAATCATTCAACGTTCTGGTCAAGGAGATCAGGTCGCTGGGCATCGATATGGAACTGGATCAGTCCAAATAGCCCGTTGCATGAGCCGTTAACCAGAAACCAGTGATTTTATGAGACCCGTCACCTTCGACCAGGTGACGGGTGGAGGAAAGAGAATGAAAGACCTGTTAGGTTTACTCAAATCCCAGTCTTCATCAGAAGAGTTCGATTCCATTCGCATCGGGCTGGCGTCACCGGAAATGATCAGGGCCTGGTCCTTCGGTGAGGTGAAAAAGCCGGAAACCATCAACTACCGGACCTTCAAGCCGGAGCGCGACGGTCTGTTCTGCGCCAAGATTTTTGGACCGGTAAAGGATTACGAATGCCTGTGCGGCAAGTACAAGCGGCTCAAGCATCGCGGCGTGATCTGCGAAAAATGTGGCGTCGAGGTCGCGTTGTCCAAGGTTCGCCGTGACCGCATGGGCCACATCGAACTGGCCAGCCCGGTTGCCCATATCTGGTTTCTCAAGTCGCTGCCGTCCCGGATCGGCCTGCTGCTGGATATGACACTCAGGGACATCGAACGCATTCTGTATTTCGAATCCTTTGTGGTAACCGACCCCGGTATGACCACGCTGGAAAAGGGTCAGCTTCTGACCGACGAGCAGTACTACGAGGCCATGGAAGAATTCAGCGACGAATTCGAAGCCAAGATGGGCGCCGAAGCAGTTCAACAGCTGATGCAGGACATGGACCTGGAAGCGGAAGTAACCAAGCTGCGGGAAGAGATTCCCCAGACCAATTCCGAAACCAAGCTGAAGAAACTTTCCAAGCGACTGAAGCTGCTGGAAGCCTTCGTCGATTCCGGCAACAAGCCGGAATGGATGATCATGTCGGTGCTGCCGGTGCTGCCGCCGGACCTGCGTCCCCTGGTACCGCTGGATGGCGGACGCTTCGCTACTTCGGACCTGAACGATCTGTACCGACGGGTCATCAATCGGAATAACCGCCTCAAACGTCTGCTGGACCTCAACGCTCCTGACATCATCGTACGCAATGAGAAGCGTATGCTGCAGGAAGCGGTCGATGCCCTGCTGGATAACGGTCGTCGCGGACGCGCAATCACCGGTTCCAACAAGCGACCGCTGAAGTCGCTTGCCGACATGATCAAGGGTAAGCAGGGCCGTTTCCGTCAGAACCTGCTGGGTAAGCGCGTCGACTACTCCGGCCGATCGGTTATCGTGGTCGGGCCGACGCTGAAACTGCATCAGTGCGGTCTGCCCAAGAAGATGGCCCTGGAGCTGTTCAAGCCGTTTATTTTCGGCAAGCTGGAACGGCGCGGCCTGGCGACCACCATCAAGGCAGCCAAGAAAATGGTCGAGCGGGAGACGCCGGAAGTCTGGGATATCCTGGCCGAAGTCATTCGCGAGCACCCGGTGCTGCTGAACCGCGCGCCGACCCTGCACAGACTGGGTATTCAGGCTTTCGAACCGGTACTTATCGAAGGTAAGGCGATCCAGTTGCACCCGCTGGTGTGTGCTGCCTACAACGCCGACTTCGATGGTGACCAGATGGCGGTACACGTACCTCTGACCCTGGAAGCCCAGCTGGAAGCCCGGACGCTGATGATGTCGACCAACAACATCCTGGCACCGGCCAACGGCGAACCGATTATCGTGCCGTCGCAGGACGTGGTACTGGGCCTGTACTACATGACCCGAGAGCGGGTCAATGCCATCGGTGAAGGCATGGCGTTTGCCGATCCGGAAGAGGTTGAGCGTGCCTACCTGACCGGCAAGGTCCACCTGCAGGCGCGGGTCAAGGTTCGCATCAGGGACCTGGAGATCGATGACGACGGGAATAAAGAGTACGTCACCAGGCTGGTGGACACTACACCTGGCCGGGTACTGCTCTACAATGTGGTCCCGAAAGGTCTGCCGTTCTCCATGGTCAACCAGAAAATGGCCAAAAAGCAGATTTCTTCAATTCTGAATGCCTGTTACAGAAATGTGGGGTTGAAGGAAACCGTTATCTTTGCCGACCAGTTGATGTACACCGGTTATAAGTATTCGACCAAGTCAGGTGCTTCGATCGGCGTAAACGATTTCGAAATTCCGGCCGAGAAGGTCAAGATCATCGCCCAGGCGACCGCCGAGGTGGAGGAAATCGAATCCCAGTTTGCCTCTGGTCTGGTAACCCAGGGCGAGAAGTACAACAAGGTGATCGATATCTGGTCACGCGCCAATGACCTGGTTGCCAAATCGATGATGGAAACCATTTCCAAGGAAGCGGTCATCAACAAGGACGGCAAGGAGGTGGAGCAGGAATCCTTCAACTCCGTCTATATTTATGCTGACTCCGGTGCCCGGGGCTCCCCCGCCCAGATCCGTCAGCTGGCGGGTATGCGTGGCCTGATGGCGCGGCCGGACGGTTCCATTATCGAAACGCCGATCACCGCCAACTTCCGCGAGGGTCTGAACGTTTCGCAATACTTCACGTCGACCCACGGTGCCCGGAAAGGTCTTGCGGATACCGCACTGAAAACGGCCAACTCCGGATATCTGACCCGGCGTCTGGTGGATATTTCCCAGGACCTGGTGATAACCGAGGACGATTGCGGAACCACCGCCGGCCTGAGCATGTCACCGATCATCGAAGGCGGTGACATTATTGCCGCACTGGGTGAAAGGGTGCTGGGACGGGTCCTGGCCGCGGACGTGGTGAGCGACGAAACCGGTGAAGTGATTGCCGAGTCGGGAACCATGATCAATGAACCGCTGGTGGAGAGACTGGAAACCAGCGGTATCGATGAAGTGTTCGTCAGATCGCCGATCACCTGTGAAACCCGCTTCGGTATCTGCGGCCTCTGCTATGGCCGTGACCTGGCACGTGGTCACCTGGCCAATGTTGGTGAGGCAGTCGGTGTGGTGGCTGCCCAGTCGATCGGTGAGCCCGGTACCCAGCTGACCATGCGTACTTTCCACATCGGTGGTGCGGCGTCACGGGCAACAGCGTCGGACAGTGTCCAGGTGAAAAACACCGGTACCATCCACCTGCACAATATGAAGACAGTGGAAAACTCGAAAGGCGAACTGGTCGTGGTCTCCCGTTCCGGTGAGCTGATTGTCAACGACACCAACGGTCGTGAGCGGGAGAAATACAAACTCCCCTATGGCGCGGTGATTATTATCGGCAAGAAGAAGGAAGTGGAAGCCGGACAGGTGGTCGCTACCTGGGATCCTCATACTCACCCGATCGTTACCGAAGTGGGTGGTAAGGTCAGGTTCGAGGCCATGGAAGAGGGCATTACGGTTCGTGAGCAGACCGATGAGATTACCGGTCTGACCAGCATGTCGGTTATCGATCCGGCAGAACGCTCCTCATCCGCCAAGGAATTGCGTCCGGCCGTGGTCCTGCTCGACGAGAAGGGTAAGGAAGTCTGTCTGCCGGGCAGCAAGCAGCCGGCTCACTATTTCCTGCCGCCCCATGCGATCGTCGGTATCAAGGACGGTGACGACCTGAGCATCGGTGACGTTATCGCCAGGATTCCGCAGGAAGGTTCGAAGACCCGCGACATCACCGGTGGTCTGCCCCGGGTGGCGGATCTGTTCGAGGCGCGTAAACCGAAAGAGCCGGCTATCCTGGCGGAAATTTCGGGTACCGTCAGCTTTGGCAAGGAAACCAAGGGCAAGCGGCGTCTGATCATTACCCCCAAGGATGGCGTGAACCCGCTTGACGGCAGCGATCACTACGAAACGCTGATTCCCAAGTGGCGCACCATGACCGTATTCGAGGGTGAACAGATCGAGCGTGGTGAAGTGGTTTCCGAAGGCCCTCCCTCTCCCCATGACATTCTGCGTCTGAAGGGAGTTGAAGCGCTGGCCGAATACATCGTCAACGAGGTTCAGGACGTTTACCGGCTGCAGGGTGTGCGGATCAACGACAAGCACATCGAGGTTATCGTCCGGCAGATGCTACGCAAGGTGGAAATCACCGATCCCGGCGAGTCCAGTCTCATCAAGGGCGAGCAGATCACCTTCACCCAGATGCTGGAGGTCAATGACAAGCTGCGTGACGAAGATAAAGACGAAGCGCGCTATGAGCGCATGCTGCTGGGTATCACCAAGGCATCACTGGCGACGGAGTCCTTCATTTCTGCGGCCTCGTTCCAGGAAACCACGCGTGTTCTTACCGAGGCGGCGGTTACCGGCAAGCGCGACTACCTGCGTGGCCTGAAGGAAAATGTGGTGGTGGGCCGGCTGATACCAGCCGGTACCGGACTGGCCTATCACGAAGCCAGGAAACTGGCTGCCGAGGAGGCCCATGCTGCCGACGAGGGTGTCAGCGCCGTGGATGTGGAGGCTGCTCTGACCGAGGCGCTCAAAGAGGAGTCGTCCGCTTCAAATTGATGAACCGGATATCGTGACCGGTAAAATTGTCGGTCACGAACAGGAAAAGTTGACTAGAGGGGGCGGGATCATTAAACTCTCGCCTCCTTTCTCGATACGGCCTTTCAGAAGGCCCGACGTTAGAGGAAAGGCGCCGGCGGATCCCCGGAGGATGGCAGCCGGCGACAGGCGAATTTAGGAGCAAAAATGGCAACAATCAACCAGTTGGTGCGCAAACCACGCAAGAGCAAAGTCGAAAAAAGCGACGTTCCGGCTCTTCAGGGTTGTCCGCAGAAGCGGGGAGTCTGTACCCGTGTGTACACTACGACGCCCAAGAAGCCGAACTCGGCTTTGCGTAAAGTCTGTCGTGTGCGGCTGACCAATGGTTATGAGGTATCGTCCTATATTGGTGGCGAAGGCCACAATCTGCAGGAGCACTCCGTGGTGCTGATCCGGGGCGGACGAGTCAAGGACCTTCCCGGTGTGCGATACCACACTGTGCGCGGCAGTCTTGATACGTCAGGCGTATCCGACCGGAAGCAGGGTCGCTCCAAGTACGGTGCCAAGCGGCCGAAGGGTTAAGTACCCCGGCTTCTCAGGCGCTGGCAGGTTAACCTGACCGGTTTTCGTCCGGAACCACCTGTGGTGGTTCCACAGCAGGTGATAACCAGCTGACCGGCCTGCAGGTCTGAGCGCCACGCCTCGTGTCAGTGTGTTAGTGACGCACTGCAGAACGCCCGAACGAATCGGGCGATTCACCTGAAAATCTGGCATTCCAAGCGCTGCCAGATTTTTTGTATGTGGCATTCCACAAAATTCGGTCAAAAACTGGAACGTGGAGTTGGCTGCCAGGAATCACAGGATGTGAATTTTCAGCAGCACCTGGTAACAGGGCGCTGTAGAAAGCTGAAGGAAAGCTGAAATATCGCTGGAAAACAGCTGAAAAGTAGAGAGTAAGGCCAGGTCGGCAGCCTCAACGGGCACGAATCCTGGATATCCCTGAATAAACATGAGGTCTCAGAAATGCCCAGAAGAAGAGTCGTAGCAAAACGCGAAGTATTACCTGATCCGAAATTTGGCAGTAAAACCCTGGCTAAATTCATGAACCACGTGATGGTCGACGGCAAGAAATCGGTTGCCGAAAAGATCGTCTACGGTGCGCTTGACGTGGTGTCCCAGAACACCGGTTCCGAACCGCTCGAGGTTTTCGAGCAGGCACTGGAAGCCATTGCGCCGATGGTCGAGGTCAAATCCCGAAGAGTTGGTGGCGCCACTTACCAGGTGCCGGTCGAAGTCAGGCCAGAACGACGCAACGCCCTGGCAATGCGCTGGCTGGTTGAGCATTCACGGGCCCGTGGCGAGAAGTCCATGGCGCTGCGACTGGCCGGTGAAATCACCGATGCATCGCAGGGACGTGGCAACGCTGTACGCAAGCGCGAAGATGTCCACCGTATGGCTGAAGCTAACAGGGCCTTCTCGCACTACCGCTTCTGATTAGATCGATCAATAGTTAACTGATTAAGCTCATAGGGGGTAGTTGTGGCCAGAAAACACCCACTGAAACGTTACCGAAATATCGGCATCGTCGCTCACGTCGACGCCGGTAAAACCACGACCACCGAACGGGTGCTGTTTTACACGGGTATTTCTCACAAAATCGGTGAGGTGCATGACGGCGCCGCTGTAATGGACTGGATGGAACAGGAGCAGGAACGCGGGATCACTATCACCTCGGCTGCCACGACCTGTTTCTGGAATGGCATGGACAGCCAGTACGACGAACACCGAATCAATATCATCGATACCCCGGGACACGTCGATTTCACCATCGAAGTGGAACGTTCTCTGCGGGTATTGGACGGCGCGGTAGTGGTCCTGTGCGGCTCTTCCGGTGTGCAGCCCCAGACCGAAACAGTATGGCGTCAGGCCAACCGCTATCAGGTCCCGAGGATCGTGTTTGTCAACAAGATGGATCGTGCCGGGGCCCACTTTCTGAACGTGGTGCAGCAGATGAAGGAGCGCCTGGGCGCCAATCCGGTTCCCATGCAGATCAACATCGGTGCCGAAGACGAATTCAAGGGCGTAATCGACCTGGTCAAGATGAAGTCCATTGTCTGGAATGAAGCCGATCAGGGAACCACTTTCACCTATGAAAAAATTCCCGCGGAAATGCAGGATATCTGTGACGAGTGGCGCGAAAAACTGGTAGAGGCGGCTGCCGAAGCCAACGACGAGCTGATGGACAAGTACCTTGAAGGTGGCGAGCTTACCGAAGCGGAAATCGTCAAGGGTATCCGTATCCGTACGCTGGCCAATGAAATTGTCCCCACCTTCTGTGGTTCAGCCTTCAAGAACAAGGGTGTGCAGGCAGTGCTGGACGCGGTAGTGGACTATCTGCCGGCGCCCACTGAAGTGAAAGCTATCGAAGGCATTCTGGAAGACGGCACTCCCACCACCTGTGAAGTGGACGACAAGGCACCTTTTGCCGCATTGGCTTTCAAGATCGCCACCGACCCCTTCGTCGGTACCCTGACCTTCTTCCGTGTTTACTCCGGTGTTCTGAGTTCCGGTGACAGTGTCTACAATCCGATCAAGTACCGTAAAGAGCGAGTCGGCCGGATGGTACAGATGCATGCCAACTCCCGGGAGGAGATCAAGGAAGTCCTGGCCGGCGATATTGCCGCCGCGGTCGGTCTCAAAGACGTGACTACCGGTGATACGCTGTGTTCCCCGGATCATATCGTGACCCTGGAAAAGATGGATTTTCCCGAGCCGGTGATTTCTGTCGCCGTGGAACCAAAAACCAAGGCGGACCAGGAAAAAATGGGTATTGCGCTGGGCAAACTGGCCCAGGAGGACCCGTCGTTCCGTGTCGAAACCGACGAAGAATCCGGGCAAACCATTATTTCCGGCATGGGCGAGCTGCACCTGGACGTGCTGGTGGACCGTATGCGCCGTGAGTTCGGTGTCGAGGCCAATATCGGCAAGCCGCAGGTAGCTTACCGTGAGACCATCCGCAAGTCTGTCGAGGTGGAAGGCAAGCACGTCAAGCAGTCCGGTGGCCGGGGTCAGTACGGACACGTCTGGTTGCGTCTGGAACCGCTCAGTGCCGATGAGGAATACCAGTTCGTCAACGAGATTGTCGGTGGTGTGGTACCGAAGGAATACATCCCGGCGGTGGACAAGGGCGTGCAGGAACAGATGCAGAACGGCTGTCTGGCGGGCTACCCCCTGCTGGCCATGAAAGTGTCTATTTTTGACGGATCTTTCCACGATGTGGATTCCAGTGAGATGGCATTCAAGATCGCCGGCTCCCTGGCGCTCAAGAAGGGCGCCCTGATGGCGGACCCGGCGCTGCTGGAACCGATCATGAAGGTTGAGGTGGTAACCCCGGAAGATTATATGGGCGATGTCATGGGTGACCTTAACCGGCGTCGTGGCATGGTGCAGGGTATGAATGACAGCTCCAGCGGTAAGGTCATCGACGCCGAAGTTCCGCTGTCGGAGATGTTCGGTTACTCCACCGATCTGCGTTCCGCCACCCAGGGCCGCGCAACATATACGATGGAATTTCTGAAGTACGCCGAAGTACCGGCCAATATCGCCGAGGCGATTATCAATAAAGGTTAATTTCCGACTTTATCATTACTACTTATTGCATTGAGGTGACACTGTGGCGAAGGAAAAATTTGAAAGAACCAAGGTACACGTAAACGTTGGCACGATCGGTCACGTAGACCATGGCAAGACGACGTTGACGGCGGCGCTGACAAAAGTTTGCGCGGAAGCCTATGGGGGCAGCGCACGGGCATTTGACCAGATCGACAACGCGCCGGAAGAACGGGAGCGCGGGATTACGATCGCGACTTCGCACGTGGAATACGATTCGCCGAACCGTCACTACGCACACGTTGACTGCCCGGGGCACGCTGACTATGTGAAGAACATGATCACCGGTGCGGCGCAGATGGACGGCGCGATCCTGGTGGTGTCTGCCGCTGACGGCCCGATGCCACAGACCCGCGAGCACATTCTGCTGTCACGTCAGGTAGGTGTTCCGTACATCGTGGTGTACATGAACAAGGCCGACATGGTTGACGACGAAGAGCTGCTGGAACTGGTTGAGATGGAAGTGCGTGAGCTGCTGGACAGCTACGAGTTCCCGGGCGACGACACCCCGATCATCATCGGTTCGGCGCTGAAGGCGCTGGAAGGCGATACCTCGGATATCGGTGTGCCGTCGGTGATGAAGCTGGTAGAGACCCTGGACAGCTACATTCCGGAACCGGAGCGTGATATCGACAAGCCGTTCCTGCTGCCGATCGAAGACGTATTCTCGATTTCCGGTCGTGGTACGGTGGTAACCGGGCGTGTCGAGCGTGGCATTGTGAAGGTGGGTGACGAGATCGAGATTGTGGGTCTGAAAGACACCACCAAGACTACCTGTACCGGTGTTGAGATGTTCCGCAAGCTGCTTGACGAAGGTCGTGCGGGCGAGAACGTCGGGGTACTGCTGCGTGGTACCAAGCGTGAGGAAGTAGAGCGTGGTCAGGTGCTGGCGAAGCCGGGTACGATTACGCCGCACACCAAGTTTGAATCGGAAGTGTACATTCTGAGCAAGGACGAAGGTGGCCGACATACGCCATTCTTCAAGGGCTACCGTCCGCAGTTTTACTTCCGCACCACGGACGTGACCGGCTCCTGTGAGCTGCCGGAAGGCGTCGAGATGGTGATGCCGGGTGACAACGTGAAGATGGAAGTGACGTTGATTGCGCCGATTGCGATGGACGAAGGTTTGCGCTTTGCGATCCGCGAAGGCGGTCGTACGGTCGGTGCCGGCGTGGTAGCCAAGATCATCGAGTGATCTCGAGCAGGCCCGGGAAGGCAGGTATTCAGGCATCGGCCGAAGCCCGCGTTCCCGGTGTCGCGAAATTTATTGTGAGGCCGGTAGTTTCCCTTGACAGACAAGGGGTACAGCCTTAGACTTTCGGCTCCGTTTTTTCCGGTCCTGATCGGAATTTAATTCGGGCTCTGAACTAGATACTGTAACATATTATTTTTGAAGCGATTTTTGGAGTCAGACTAGATGCAAAATCAACGTATCAGAATTCGCCTGAAGGCCTTCGATCATAAGTTGATTGATCAGTCTACCCAGGAAATTGTCGACACGGTGAAGCGGACCGGTGCGCACGTCAAAGGCCCGATACCGCTGCCCACCAATAAAGAGCGGTATACGGTTCTGATTTCGCCCCACGTCAACAAGGATGCCCGGGATCAATACGAGATCCGCACCCACAAGCGGTTGCTGGATATCGTTGAGCCCACGGAGAAAACGGTAGAAGCACTGATGAAGCTGGATCTGGCAGCTGGCGTCGAAGTGCAGATAAGCCTGGGCTGATAACCAGGCAACAGAATATCCGGCTGCGGACTCGAAGTTTGACTGAAAGTCAGACAGCCGACGCTAAAAGTCCTTTTCACTATTAGCAGGCAACAAAGATTATAAGCCGGGCTGCCAGGCAGACCGGTCCAGGGCCACTCACCATTTCGGTTTTTGGCGGAAGCGGGTGGCAAACATGGTGTAACGCACTGGAAACGATATGTTTCCACCGCGGCCATAGTGGGTTTGAGCCCCGTACACGATGAGGTTAAGACAATGTCGATTGGTTTAGTCGGTCGAAAAAGCGGCATGACGCGCGTTTTCACCGAAGAAGGCGTATCAATTCCGGTAACTGTCGTCGAAGTGCAGCCCAATCGGGTGACACAGGTGAAGACAGTGGAATCGGACGGCTATGATGCCATCCAGGTCACTACCGGATCCCGAAAAGCATCTCTGTTGAAAAAATCCGAAGCCGGTCATTACTCCAAGGCAGGAGTAGAGGCGGGCGATGGTCTGTGGGAATTCCGCACCGAAGGCGTGGATCTCGGCGAGATCACCACGGGCAGCGAAATCCGGGTTGACCGCTTTGAAGCCGGCCAGAAAGTCGATGTCACCGGCACTTCGAAGGGTAAGGGGTTTCAGGGCGGTATCAAGCGCCACAACTTCAGAATGCAGGATGCCACCCACGGTAACTCGGTATCGCACCGGGCGCCGGGTTCAATCGGCCAGTGTCAGACTCCGGGTCGGGTCTGGAAAGGTAAGAAAATGGCCGGCCAGATGGGTAACGTCAAGAAAACCCTGCAGAGCCTGGAAGTGGTCAAAGTCGATCTGGACAACAACCTGTTGCTTATCAAGGGTGCAGTGCCCGGAGCGACCGGTTCCAGCGTAATTGTCCGTCCAGCCATCAAGTCCAGGGGGTAGTGAGCAGTGGAACTGAGTCTTGCGATGCCCGGTAACAAGGCGGGCAAAGAAACAATTTCCCTTTCCGACGATACGTTCGGGAGGGAGTTCAACGAGCCGCTGGTTCACCAGACGGTGGTTTCCTACCTGGCAGGTGCCCGGCAGGGGACAGTGAAGCAGAAAACGCGATCCGAGGTAAGCGGCGGTGGTCGTAAGCCCTGGCGTCAGAAGGGCACGGGCCGCGCCCGGGCCGGTACTATCCGCAGCCCGATCTGGCGCACCGGTGGGGTGACTTTTGCTGCGCGTCCGCGTGATTACAGCAAAAAGGTCAACCGCAAGATGTACCGCGGTGCCATGAAATGCATCCTGTCGGAACTGGTTCGTCAGGAGCGCCTGGTGGTGGTCGACAATTTCGAGCTGGATTCACACAAGACCAAAGGTCTGGTGAGCAAGCTGAAGGATTTCAATCTCGAAAACGTGTTGATTGTCGCTGAAGAGGTGGCGGAAAACCTGTACCTGGCAGCACGTAATCTGCATCACGTGGATGTGCTGGACGTGGCTGGCCTCGATCCGGTCAGCCTGATCGGGTTTGAAAAGGTTCTGGTGACCGTGCCGGCTCTGAAGAAGATTGAGGAGGTGCTGGCATGAACGTGGAAAGAATGTATTCCGTGATCCTGGCGCCCCACGTGTCGGAGAAATCCGCCATCATGGGCGAGGCCAACAATCAGTACGCGTTCAAAGTGGCGCGTGATGCCAGCAAGCCGGAGATCAAGGAAGCGGTGGAAAAGATCTTCAACGTGGTAGTAGAGGATCTGCAGATTTTGAATGTCAAAGGCAAAACCAAGCGTAGCGGGCGCGGCAAACTGCGTAACCGTTCCGATTGGAAAAAGGCCTATGTCAGGTTGGAAGCGGGTCACGAAATCGACTTCGCTGATCTGGGTTAGGGGGAGTAGCAGCAATGGCAGTAATCAAGTGTAAACCGACTTCGCCCGGACGCCGCTTTGTAGTCAAGGTGGTCAACCCCGACCTGCATAAAGGCCAGCCTTATGCACCGTTGTTGACGATAAAGACCAAGACCGGCGGTCGTAACAATGCCGGCCGCATCACCAGACGACATGCTGGTGGTGGACACAAACAGAAGTACCGGATTATCGATTTCCGTCGCAACAAGGACGCTATCGAAGCCAAGGTGGAGCGCCTGGAGTACGACCCTAACCGCTCGGCCTTTATCGCTCTGCTGCTGTATGCCGATGGCGAACGACGCTACATCATCGCGCCGGCCAAAGTGCAGGCAGGTGATACCGTTGTGTCCGGTGATGAAGCGCCGATCAAGGTGGGTAACTGCCTGCCGCTGCGTAAGATTCCGGTGGGCAGCACCGTACACTGCGTGGAAATGAAGCCCGGCAAGGGTGCGCAGATTGCCCGCAGTGCGGGAACTTCCCTGCAACTGGTTGCCCGGGAAGGGGATTACGCCACCCTGCGACTGCGGTCCGGGGAAATGCGTCGGGTTCCGGCGGATTGCCGGGCCACCCTGGGCGAGGTTTCCAACTCGGAACACAGTCTGCGCTCGCTGGGTAAAGCCGGTGCCAAGCGCTGGCGCGGGGTTCGGCCTACGGTTCGCGGTGTGGCCATGAACCCGGTGGATCACCCCCATGGTGGTGGTGAAGGCCGGACGTCCGGAGGCCGGCATCCGGTGTCCCCGTGGGGTACACCTACCAAGGGTTACAAGACCCGGACCAACAAGCGAACCAACAATATGATTGTTCGTCGCAGAAATGCCAGTCGCTAGGTAAAGAGAGGAATTAGACAGTGCCACGTTCGCTGAAGAAAGGACCGTTTATCGATCTTCACCTGATGAAGAAAGTCCAGACTGCTGTTGAGAGCAACGACAAGCGCCCGATCAAGACCTGGTCGCGACGTTCCATGGTTTCCCCGGACATGCTGGGGCTGACCATTGCGGTCCACAATGGCCGCCAACATGTGCCTGTGTTCATCACTGAAGATATGGTGGGCCACAAGCTGGGTGAGTTTGCGGTGACGCGGACTTATCGTGGGCATGCGGCCGACAAGAAGGCACGCTAAGAGGAATTTGCAATGGAAGTGATAGCAAAGCTGAGAGGCGCCCGTTTATCGGCTCAGAAGGCCAGGCTGGTCGCGGACCAGATTCGTGGCAAGGCCGTTGAAGAAGCATTGGAAATTCTGTCCTTCAGCCCCAAGAAAGGCGCTGCGATCATCAAGAAGGTTCTCAATTCTGCGATCGCCAATGCCGAACACAACGAAGGCGCAGACGTCGATGAACTGAAAGTGTCGACCATCTGTGTTGATGAAGGAATGACGATGAAACGCATTATGCCTCGCGCCAAGGGCCGGGCCGACCGCATTTTCAAGCGTTCCTGCCACATAACAATTACCGTCGCTGACAGCTAGGAGTAACGGATGGGTCAAAAAGTACATCCAACCGGAATTCGGCTTGGAATAGTAAAAAAGCACACCTCGATCTGGTATGCCGATGGCAAGAACTATGCAGAACAACTGCTGACCGATCTTGAGGTTCGTGACTTCATCAGAAAGCGACTGGCCAATGCGTCGGTAGCCAGGGTGGACATTGAACGCCCGGCACAGACTGCACGGATTACAATTTATACGGCGCGTCCGGGTATCGTGATCGGCAAGAAGGGCGAGGACGTCGAAGCGCTGCGCGGCGTGCTGGCTGAAAAAATGGGTGTGCCTGTACACATCAATATCGAAGAGATCCGCAAGCCGGATCTGGATGCCCAGCTGGTGGCGGACAGCGTTGCCCAGCAACTGGAACGACGGGTGATGTTCCGTCGTGCCATGAAGCGAGTGGTACAGAATGCCATGCGCCAGGGCGCCGAGGGTATCAAGGTACAGGTAAGCGGTCGTCTTGGCGGTGCCGAGATTGCCCGCACCGAATGGTATCGGGAAGGTCGTGTCCCTCTGCACACACTGCGGGCTGATATTGACTATGCGACTTCCGAAGCCAGTACCACATACGGCCTGATCGGTATCAAGGTCTGGATATTCAAAGGTGAAATCCTGGATCTGAACGAGCCCTCGACAGCGGCATCGAGCAAGTAAGGGGATAAACCAGATGTTACAACCCAAGCGCACCAAATTTCGCAAGATGATGAAGGGCCGTAACCGCGGCCTTTCGCATCGAGCCAGCAACGTGGATTTCGGCGAGTACGGCCTCAAGGCCGTGTCCCGCGGCCGATTGACAGCCCGCCAGATTGAGGCGGCGCGTCGTGCCATGACCCGCCATATCAAGCGGGGCGGAAAGATCTGGATCCGGGTGTTCCCGGACAAGCCGATCACCCAGAAGCCGCTGGAAGTTCGGCAGGGTAAAGGTAAAGGTAGTGTTGAATACTGGGTGGCCCAGATTCAGCCGGGAAGAGTGATGTTTGAAATTGAAGGTGTTGACGAGGAACTGGCGCGGGAAGCCTTCAAGCTGGCGGCTGCCAAACTGCCTTTCGAGACATCCTTCGTTAAGCGGACGGTGATGTGATGAATACGAGTGAGCTGCGTGGAAAGTCGGTAGATGAGTTGCAGCAGCAACTGGGTCAGCTTCGCAAGGACCAGTTTAGCTACCGGATGCAGATGAATACCGGTCAACTGGGCCAGGTCCACCTGCTGAAGGCGGTACGTCGTGATATCGCCCGGGTAAAAACCATCATCTCCGAAAAGCAGAAGAGTGATTCTTGATTATGTCAGAAGCTAAAACCGAAAAAGTTGCACGTACTGTTTCAGGTAAGGTGGTCAGCAACAAGATGGACAAGTCCATTGTGGTGCTTATCGAACGTCGGGTGAAGCACCCGGTTTACGGTAAGTACGTAAAGCGCTCCACCAAGCTGCATGCGCATGACGCCAACAACGAATGTCTGCCCGGCGATGAAGTGACAATCCGGGAAGTCGCGCCAATTTCCAAGACCAAGTCCTGGGCGCTGGTGTCAATTGACGAACGTGCGGCGCAGGTTTGATTACTGCCAGGCAGGCAGTTTGATTATTGGATGAACGTTTTCGTATCCGTCAGGGTCCCAGTGAGAGACCGACGGATACCGATGGAGAGGATCGATGATTCAGGTACAGTCGTATTTAGATGTGGCAGACAACAGCGGTGCCCGGCGCGTTATGTGTATCAAGGTGCTGGGAGGCTCCCATCGTCGTTATGCGCGTATCGGTGACATCATCAAGGTCACTGTCAAGGAAGCGATCCCCCGCGGCAAGGTGAAGAAAGGACAGGTGCTTACCGCACTGGTCGTCCGTACCAAGCAGGGGGTAAGACGTGGCGACGGTTCGTTGATCCGTTTCGACGACAATGCGGCGATCCTGTTGAACAACCAGGAAGCTCCGATCGGTACACGGGTTTTCGGTCCGGTGACTCGAGAGTTACGTAATGAAAAATTCATGCGAATTATTTCACTGGCTCCGGAAGTACTGTAGTCGATCAGCCGGCGGTTCGAGAATAAGGCAGAGGCAAAAATGCGTAAGTTAAAAAGCAACGACGAAGTTATCGTTATAGCCGGTAAAGACAAAGGCAAACGAGGCACCATTACGCGCCTGGTAGGTGATCGCAAAGTGATCGTATCAGGAGTCAACATGGTGAAGCGTCACACCAAACCGAATCCGAACCTGGGTCAACCGGGCGGTATCGTGGAACGGGAAGCGGCCATCGATATTTCGAACGTGGCGATTTTCAATCCACAGACCAATAAGGCGGATCGGGTCGGTATTCAGCTGTCCGACGACGGACAGAAGACGCGAATTTTTAAATCGAATAATCAGCAAATTGATTAGCAACAGGCTGACGAGTTTTCAAGATGGCTCTTAAAGAGAAATATCAGAAAGAAGTGATTCCGGCGCTGACCAAGCAGTTCGGTTACGACAATCCCATGAGTGTCCCCAAGATTACCAAGGTGGTGCTGAACATGGGGCTGGGTGAGGCCGTGGCTGACAAGAAAGTACTGGAAAGTGCGGCCAGTGACCTGGCAATGATCAGCGGTCAGAAGGTGGTTATCACCAAGGCACGCAAGTCAATTGCCGGCTTCAAGATCAGGGAAGGCTGGCCTATCGGCTGCAAGGTGACCCTGCGCGGCCAGCGTATGTACGATTTTCTGGAACGGCTTGTAAGTATCGCGATTCCGCGTATCCGGGACTTCCGTGGCCTGAACCCCAAGTCCTTCGACGGTCGTGGCAATTACGCGATGGGCGTCAATGAGCAGATCATTTTTCCTGAAATCGATTATGACAAGATTGACGCCCTGCGTGGAATGGATATCACCATCACCACGACGGCAGAGTCTGATGACGAGGGCCGGGCCCTGCTGGCGGCGTTGAATTTTCCATTCCGCGCTCTGAACGTCAAGAAGGAAGCAAAAGCAGAGGAGTCTTCCAATGGCTAAAACATCCATGATTGCGCGTGAAAACAAGCGGGCGAAAATTGTCGCCAAGTACGCTGAAAAGCGCCTGGCCCTGAAAGCCATTATTGCCGACCCCAAGGCCAGCGATGATGAGAAATGGGATGCGCAGGTGAAACTGCAGAAGCTGCCTCGAGACGCCAGCCCGGTACGGCAACAGCGTCGCTGTCAGCTTACCGGTCGCCCTCATGGTGTTTATCGTAAGTTCGGTTTGTGCCGCAACAAGCTGCGTGAAGCGGCGATGCGGGGCGATGTGCCTGGTCTGCATAAGGCAAGTTGGTAAGCTGGAGAACATTTATGAGTATGTCGGACCCCATCGCAGATTTCCTGACCCGAATCCGTAATGCACAAATGGCGGGAAAGACTTCGGTCAGTCTTCCTTCGTCCAAGATCAAGGTGGCAATCTGCCAGGTGCTGGAAGATGAAGGCTACGTTACCGGTCATTCAGTTGCCGAGAACGAAGGCAAACCGGTACTGAAAATCGATCTTAAGTATTATCGCGGCAAGCCGGTAATCGAAGAGATCAAGCGTGTCAGTCGACCGGGGCTGCGGCTCTATCGTGGCAAGGACGACCTGCCCCGTAACCGGGCCGGTCTGGGTATCGCCATTCTGTCCACCAACAAGGGATTGATGACAGATAAGCAGGCTCACGCGGCCGGACTCGGCGGCGAAGTGCTCTGTACGGTCTTCTAAAGAACAGTTATCAGCCAGATACAGTAAAGAGATCAACTATGTCCAGAATAGCAAACGCACCTGTTGTCCTCCCCAAAGGGGTGGAAGCGACTCTCAGCGACAACGGCATCGCGGTAAAGGGAACCAAGGGCAATCTGAACCTGGCGCTGCACGAATGGGTCAATGTCGAACAGGACGGTGGTGAGCTGAAGGTCTCCGCCAGAATTAACGACCGGAAGGCCAGCGCCATGGCAGGGACCTTCCGGGCCCTCATCAACAATATGGTGGTGGGTGTCAGTGAAGGATTCCAGAGGAAACTGGAACTGCAGGGCGTCGGTTACCGGGCCAAGGCCCAGGGCAATATTGTCAATCTGACCGTGGGGTTTTCCCATCCGATCGATTACCAACTGCCTGACGGTGTTACCGCAGAGACTCCGACGCAGACGGAGATTGTTATAACCGGTGCAGATAAGCAGCAAGTGGGCCAGGTAGCCGCGGAGATTCGTAAGTTTCGTCCGCCGGAACCTTACAAGGGCAAAGGCATTCGCTACGCAAACGAACGCGTGTATCGCAAAGAGGCGAAGAAAAAGTAGGGCATTTGAGTATGAACGTAAAGAAACAGGCCCGTTTACGTCGCGCCCGTCGCGCGAGGGCAAAAATCAGTGGACTGCGAGCCAATCGCCTGTGTGTCTATCGCACACCGCGACATATCTATGCACAGATTATTGCGCCGAATGGTGGCGAAGTTCTTGCCAGCGCATCGACTCTGGACAAATCCGTGCGCGGTGGTAAGACCGGCAATGTCGAGGCGGCGAAGAAAATTGGTGAATTGATCGCAGAGCGAGCCAAGGCTGCCGGGGTTACCCAGGTTGCTTTTGATCGCAGCGGTTTCAACTATCACGGTCGAGTCAAGGCGCTTGCCGATGCGGCGCGTGAAGGCGGTCTGGAATTCTAAGGGTTTGAGATATGGCATTTAAAGACGAGCCGAACAGGAACGAAGAGGGTCTGCAGGAAAAGCTGATCCAGGTAAACCGTGTTGCCAAGGTGGTTAAAGGTGGCCGTATTTTCGGTTTCACCGCACTGACTGCTGTGGGTGACGGAAATGGACGTGTTGGTTTCGGTCGCGGCAAGGCCCGGGAAGTGCCGTTGGCGATTCAGAAGGCAATGGAAGCCGCACGCCGCAATATGATCACCGTTTCCCTGGATGGTCACACTCTGCAGTATCCGGTCAAGGCTCGGCACGGTGCCTCCAAGGTGTTCATGCAGCCGGCCTCGGAAGGTACCGGTGTGATCGCCGGTGGCGCGATGCGGGCGATTCTGGAACTGGCGGGAGTGCAGAACGTTCTGGCCAAGTGCTATGGCTCGACCAACCCGGTAAACGTGGTGCGTGCGACCTTTAACGGCCTCAAGAACATGCGTGCCCCGGAAGATGTGGCCGCCAAGCGTGGCAAAACTGTTGAAGAGATTCTGGATTAGGATATGGCCGGCAAAAAAGTGAAAGTTACCCTGGTACGCAGCCCGGTCGGGCAGATGGCCAAGCACCGCGACTGCGTTCGCGGTCTGGGGCTGCGACGTATGCATCAGTCGGTGGAACTGGAAGATACGCCGGCGGTGCGTGGAATGATCAACAAGGTGCGTTACCTGCTTACCGTGGACGGTGAGTAAGGTCCACAACGAATAAACGAGGAAGGACTGATGCGATTAAATTCTTTGAGCCCGGCCCCCGGCAGCACGCAGGCGCGCAAGCGCGTCGGGCGTGGTATCGGCAGCGGTTGGGGTAAGACTTCCGGTAAGGGACACAAGGGTCAGAAGGCGCGCAGTGGCGCTTCCATCAGTCCTGCGTTCGAAGGCGGACAGATGCCGTTGCACATGCGGCTGCCGAAGTTCGGTTTCAGTTCCCGTGTGGGTCGTACCACCGCGGAAATCCGCACCTCCGAGTTGAACAAGGTGGATGCGGAAGTGATCAACCTGGAAGCCCTGCGCAAGGCCAACCTGATTTCCTCGACCGTGACCCGGGCCAAGGTAATGCTGTCCGGCGCAGTGACGAAGGCCGTAACCCTGCAGGGTATCGGTGTGACCAAGGGTGCTCGTGCCGCCATCGAAGCGGCTGGCGGCAAGGTCGTCGAGTAAGTCAATCAATCAGCTTGAATAACTGAAAAGGCGAAAATGGCTAACAAACCGAACATCAATCCGGAAAACATCGGGGCCGGTCTGGGAGAACTCAAATCCAGGCTGTTGTTCCTGCTGGTCGCCATTTTTATCTATCGAATCGGTACCCACATCCCGGTTCCGGGTATCGATCCGATCCAGCTTTCGCTGTTTTTCGACCGCAATGAAAATACCTTTGCCGGCATGATCAACATGTTCGGTGGCGGAGCGCTGGAGCGGATGAGTATCGTGGCGCTGGGTATCATGCCCTACATTTCCGCCTCCATTATCATGCAGCTGCTCACCGCGGTGAGTCCGCAGCTGGATCAGCTCAAGAAGGAAGGCGAATCCGGACGTCGCAAAATCACCCAGTACACCCGTTATGGTGCCCTGGGACTGGCCCTGGTGCAGGGGTCGGGGATGACCGTAGGGGTGCTTGCCCCGATGGCCTACTCGCCGGGCGTCGCATTTAATGTTACCGCGATTATTTCCCTGGTCACCGGTGCCATGTTCATGATGTGGCTGGGTGAACAGATCACCGAGCGGGGTATCGGCAACGGCATCTCCATGCTGATCTTTGCCGGAATCGTGGCTGGCTTTCCGGCCGCTATCGGTACCTCACTGACCCAGGCCTATGAAGGGCAGATCAGTGGCGTACTGCTGCTGCTGGTAGGCGTGATTGCTGTGGGTGTGGTGGCCTGCATCGTCTATGTGGAACGTGCTCAGCGCCGTATCACCGTGAACTATGCCAAGCGTCAGCAGGGCCGGCGCATGTACCAGGCACAGTCCAGCCACCTGCCGCTGAAAATCAACATGGCCGGTGTCATCCCGGCAATTTTCGCCAGCAGCATTCTGCTGTTCCCGGCTTCCCTGGGACAGTGGTTCGGTTCGTCGTCGCAGGGTTTCGAGTGGATGCAGGACCTGGCCCTGATGATCGGTCCGGGCCAGCCCCTGTACATTATTATTTTCAGCGCCATGATCATGTTTTTCTGTTTCTTCTACACGGCGCTGGTATTCAATCCAAGAGATGTGGCGGATAACCTGAAGCGCTCCGGCGCGTTTATTCCCGGCATCCGGCCCGGTGAGCAGACAGCGAAATATATCGACGGGGTAATCACCCGGCTCACCATGTTCGGCGCCATCTACATAACTCTGGTTTGTCTGCTGCCCAACTTCATGCAGATGCTGGCCAATGTGCCCTTTAACCTGGGAGGCACGGCGCTGCTGATCGTGGTAGTGGTTACCATGGATTTCTGGTCACAGGTGCAGTCACACCTGATGTCTCATCAGTACGATTCGCTGATGAAGAAGTCCAAATTAAGTAATTACGGTCGTAGCGGTTTCTAGGGTTTCCCAGACCGAAAGGCTTCAGGAGTAGAGCGGTGAAAGTACGAGCGTCAGTAAAGAAAATTTGCCGGAACTGCAAGGTCATTAAGCGTAATGGCACAGTCCGGGTGATTTGCACGGAACCCAGGCACAAGCAGCGTCAGGGCTAACACGGCGTGGCATAACGCAACGGGCAGGTTGATTTTTAGCCGCCCTGAGTATATGCTTTCGCGCCCTTTGTGACGGGGCCACGCAACAGACCGGGAGATCCCCGGTGCGGCAGGCTTCCGAAATTGACAGAAACAAGCGGAGTAAACTATGGCACGTATTGCCGGTGTCAACATACCAGATAACAAGCATATCGTGATTTCCCTGCGGTATGTTTACGGCATTGGTCCGACTACTGCAAAGTCCATTTGCGAGAAGACCGGTATCGCGCCGTCAACCAGGACCAGTGAACTGTCGCCCGAGCAGCTCGATGCGGTGCGGGCGGAAGTGGCCACGTTCCCGGTGGAAGGCGACCTGCGGCGCGAAGTGTCCATGAATATAAAGCGCTTGATGGATCTTGGCTGTAATCGCGGTATCCGGCATCGTCGCTCCCTGCCGGTGCGGGGCCAGCGTACCAAGACCAATGCGAGAACCCGCAAAGGTCCCCGCAAACCCATCAGAAAATAATTGTTACCAGTTGGAATAGAGTATGGCGAATCCAGGCACCAAGGGAACCAAGAAAAAGGCACGCAAGGCGGTCATCGACGGCATTGCCTTTATTCATGCTTCCTTTAACAACACGATCATTACCATTACCGATCGGCAGGGTAACGCACTGAGCTGGGCTACTGCCGGCGGGTCGGGTTTTCGCGGTTCCAGAAAGAGCACCCCGTTTGCCGCCCAGGTCGCTGCGGAAAAAGCCGGCAAACAAGCTATTGAGCTTTACGGTCTCAAGAACCTTGATGTCAAGGTGAACGGACCTGGCCCGGGCCGCGAATCCGCGGTACGAGCCCTTAACGCCTGTGGATTGAAAGTCAGCAATATCACGGACGTGACGCCCATTCCCCATAATGGCTGTCGCCCACCGAAGAAGCGCAGGGTTTGATGCGCAGGGTTTGATGCACAACGTGATGCAGAGAAACCCGGTAGTTAGAGACTGGCACAGACAAGTTTAAGACTAGTAACCGCGAGTTACAGGAGAACCATATGGCCCGTTACTTAGGCCCCAAATGCAAACTGTCAAGGCGAGAAGGCACCGACCTGTTCCTGAAGAGTGGTGTGCGCCCGATAGACAGCAAGTGCAAAACGGACACCATTCCCGGTCAGCACGGGCAGCGCCGCGGTCGACTGTCCGACTACGGGGTGCAGTTGCGTGAAAAGCAGAAAGTACGTCGAACCTACGGAGTGCTGGAAAAGCAGTTCCGCGGTTACTACAAGGAAGCAGCCCGACTCAAGGGTGCGACCGGTGAAAACCTGCTGCAGCTTCTGGAAAGCCGCCTCGATAACGTTGTTTATCGAATGGGTTTTGGTTCCACCCGCGCCGAGGCACGACAGCTGGTTTCCCACAAATCCATTCTGGTGAACGGGGAAGTGGTGAACATACCCTCCTTTCAGATTGCCGAAGGGGATGTGGTATCGATTCGTGGTAAGGCCAAGGAGCAGTTGCGAATCAAATCAGCCCTGGAACTGGCGGCTCAGCGAGCACCGGTCGAGTGGATGTCGGTTGATCAGTCCAAGCTGGAAGGTCAATTCGTCCGCAAGCCGGATCGTGCAGATCTGTCTGCCGAGATCAACGAAAATCTGATCGTCGAGCTCTATTCCAAGTAGCAACCCGGTTAATTGCCAAGGCAAAAGGTGGATTCATGCAAATTACATTGTCGGATTTTTTAACACCACAAGTGATTCAGGTCGAAGAGTACGACAATTGTCACTCTAAAGTTGTTCTCGAACCTTTAGAGCGTGGCTTCGGCCATACGCTGGGCAACGCTCTGCGTCGCATTTTGCTGTCATCCATGCCCGGCTCTGCCGTCGAGGAGGTTGAAATCGACGGCGTGGTACACGAGTACAGTACCATCGAAGGCGTCCGCGAAGACGTCATAGAGATTCTCCTGAACCTGAAAGGCCTGGCAGTGGTTCTCAACAGCGGTGAAGAAGCAGTTCTCTCCCTGTCCAAGAAAGGCCCCGGCGTGGTTACTGCCGCCGACATCCAGACCGATCATGACGTGGAAATTGTCAATCCGGAGCACGTGATAGCCAACCTGAACAAGAATGGCGAACTGAACATGCGTATTACGGTCCGCAAGGGTCGCGGCTATGCACCGGCCGACAGCCGGGTCGGAGACGATGACGAAACCCGTGCCGTCGGTAAACTGTTCCTGGATGCTTCCTATACCCCGGTGACCCGGGTTTCGTACTCGGTTGAAAACGCCCGCGTAGAGCAGCGAACCGACTTGGACAAACTGATCATCGACCTGCGCACCAACGGCACCATCGATCCGGAAGAGGCGATTCGTCGCGCTGCCACGATCCTGCAGCACCAGCTGGCCGTGTTCGTCGATCTGCAGAGCGAAGTGGTTTCCGAACCGGAAGAACATGAAGACGAAATCGATCCCATCCTGCTGCGGCCGGTGGACGATCTTGAGCTGACCGTGCGGTCGGCGAATTGTCTGAAAGCGGAAGATATTTACTACATTGGTGACCTCATCCAACGCACTGAAGTGGAGTTGTTGAAGACTCCCAACCTGGGCAAGAAGTCACTGACTGAAATCAAGGACGTGCTGGCTACCAGGGGGCTGTCCCTTGGCCTGCGTCTGGAAAACTGGCCGCCTGCCAGCCTGAAATCTGACGATCGGGCAGCTTGAATTAAAGGATAGGAAGCAGATATGCGTCATCGACACAGTGGGCGTCAATTAAATCGAAACAGCCCCCACCGAAAAGCAATGTTTCGTAATATGACCGTGTCCTTGGTAGAGCACGAAGTCATCAAGACTACTCTTGCCAAGGCCAAGGAACTGAGAATGGTGGCGGAGCCGCTGATAACGCTGGCCAAGAGAGACAGCGTTGCCAATCGCAGACTGGCGTTCAATCGCGTCCGCGACAAGGCTGCGGTCGGCAAACTGTTCACCGAACTGGGTCCGCGCTACTCAGACAGGCCGGGCGGCTACATGCGTATTCTGAAGTGTGGACTGCGGCCGGGTGACAGAGCCCCCATGGCCTACGTGGAACTGGTGGATCGTCCGGCGGCAGCCGGGGCCGATGAATCCGGAGAAGATTGATCCGGATTACCCTGACCATCCAAGTGGTCGGCCGACAGTAATACAGTAGCAGTTAAAAAGCCGGGTCTGACTCGGCTTTTTTGTTGCCGGTTCCAAACCCGGTGCCCGAATTCAATGTTCCGCTTTTTCAGGCCGGCAATGCTGCCTGCCGGCCCGGACCAGTAATGAAGGAGAACTCCATGACAGCGACTTTCAATCCCCCGATTCGGACTCTGATGGGACCCGGACCGTCCGATGTGAGTCCCCGGGTACTGCAGGCGTTGTCGCGTCCGATCATCGGACACCTGGACCCGGAGTTCATCCGCATGATGGATGAGCTCAAGGCACTGTTGCAGTATGCTTTCCAGACTGGAAACCAGTTGACACTGCCAGTTTCCGCCCCCGGATCCGCCGGGATGGAAACCGTTTTTGTCAACCTGCTGGAGCCAGGTGACAAGGTGGTTGTCTGTCAGAACGGTGTGTTCGGTGGCCGCATGAAAGAAAATGTCGAGCGCTGCGGTGCCGAAGCCATCATGGTCAGCGATGACTGGGGCCGCCCGGTAGATGTCGATGAAGTGCGCAGGGTACTGGCGGCGAATCCTGCTGCCAAGGCACTGGCCTTTGTCCATGCGGAAACCTCCACCGGAGCCCGTAGCGATGTCCAGGCACTGACCGGATTGGCCAATGACCACCACTGTCTGAGTATTGTCGACAGCGTAACCGGTCTGGGTGGCATTGAGCTGCGAGTGGATGAGTGGGGTATCGATGCCATTTATTCAGGTTCCCAGAAATGTCTTTCCTGTGTGCCCGGACTGTCTCCGGTAAGCTTCAGCGAGCGGGCCGCGGAAGTTATCCGCAATCGCAGTCAGCGCGTGCAGAGCTGGTTTCTGGATCTTAATCTGGTCATGGCCTACTGGGGCAGTGGCGAGAAACGCAGTTACCACCACACCGCCCCGGTCAACTCACTCTATGCGTTACATGAAGCCCTGGTGATATTGCAGGAGGAAGGGCTCGAACAATCCTGGGCGCGGCATCGGCACAATCACCTGGCGTTTGCGGCCGGTATCGAAGCCATGGGTCTGTCGTTTGTGGTCAGTGAAGATTACCGCCTGCCGCAGCTGAACGCGGTTACCGTTCCGGAAAACGTCGATGAAGCCGTGGTAAGGGCCCGCCTGCTCGCCGATTACGGTCTGGAGATCGGCGCCGGATTGGGCACCCTGGCTGGTAAAGTGTGGCGCATCGGCCTGATGGGATTTGCCTCCAATCGTAAGAATGTCCTGCTGTGTCTGGCAGCGTTGGATGAGGTACTTTCCGACCTCGGCGCCCGGATCGAGCGCGGTGCCGCGGTTACTGCGGCCCAGCACTTTTACCGCGACCACTGAGCCGGAAAGCAGGCGCAGATCCTCTCTCACCTGCAGTCCCGCCCGGGACTGCAGACTACCGGGCGCGGCACCTTGCCAGGCCTGCTGGAAATTCCGGGTTTGCGACCTGGGTCAACGTTAGCCACTTCTTTTCTGTATGAAAATACCCTCACTACCGGGTTGTAGCGGGATCGTGGGCGGTTATCTGTGCGTCGCCCCGGCATCGTTGAGTCACTTTCCTGGCGCTCTCAAAGAATGGATTGGCAGGAGCGCAGGAGAAAAGGCTGTTTTCGCTGACCGCCCCGGATCCAGTCCAGAAATTCTACCGGGAAGTAGAGATGCGAATAAATACCGTCATGAAAGTGGTGAATGTCGAGGCCTCCCCGCAGGAGCAGTCACCCGTTGTCAGCCCCCGTTTTGACCTGCAACCTCCACCGTTTGCTGAACTGATGGATGGCCCCGATTACACCAGCTGTCTGGTGGTGGTCGAGGTACACCGCAACCAGAGAATAAAAGGCCGGCTCGGTCGCTTCGATGCGGACGAGGAAATGCTTGAACTGCTCGAATCCGGCAAGGCGAAACCGACGGTGCTGGCCTTCAGCGAGATCAAGTTTGTCCGTTTTGAGAAGCCTTACCAGATTACCCTCGAACAACAGAGCGAAGAGGAAAACCAGGAAAAACTCCCGGTTGACAACGAAGCCAGGGATTTTCAGGTATTCTTCAAGGATCGACTGGAAATTACCGGCAAGACCTATGGTTCCCGGGTCGATAAAAACGGTATTCATTTCTACGAGCAGCAGAAGAAAGGCCGCAAGTGGCGTTATTGCACCCACCTCTTCGTTTCCAAGGCAGCGGTTGAAAACTACATTATCGGCGAACAGATCGGTGGCATGCTGGTCCGCAGCAATGCCATCAGCCAGGAAGATCTCGACAATGTGCTGATGGAACAGCAGGAACGCCGCTCCAAACTGCTGGGCGAATACCTGATCGGCAATTACATAGTCGATGGTGAGGACCTGGAAAAGGTCCTGATAAGACAACAGAGTATGCCCAATGTGAAACTGGGCGAACTGTTGATCAGCGAAGAACTGATAACCGAGAACCAGCTTAATGAAGCTTTGCGGGTCCAGAAGCAGAAACGTAAAAGTTCGCTGGGCGAGATCCTGGTCGAAAAGGACCTGATAGGTCGCGAGGAAATCCAGCATTGCATGGCCAGCAAGCTGGGTATCCCGTTCATCAATCTGCGCAATTTCAACATTCGTCAGGACGCGGTAAAACTGGTCAGCGCCGATGTGGCGTTCGCCCATGAAGCGATTCCGCTCTATCTCTATGACAACAAACTGGTCGTGGCTCTGGAAGATCCGACCAACTGGCAGGTGATTGAAGCACTGCGGGTCTGTTCGAAGCGGCAGATTGAACCGGTGATGGCTTCCAAGGATGACATCAACTGGGCCCTGCACTTTCACTATTCGTCAGAGGATCTAACTGCCAGCCAGGCTTTGGTCAGCCCCAACGAGCCGGATTACGATCCCAACCTGTTTTCCTCCTTTGAAATTGCCGAGGTTACCAACCAATCGGTTCTGCGTATCGTCAACCGGATTATCGAAGACGCCCACCGCAGAAAAGTCGCTGACATTCATGTCGAACCCGATGCTGACAGTGAAACCATCGTGGTTCGCTTTCGAAAAGACGGTGTGTTGTCGGTCTATTACCGGTTTCCGCTTAAATTCGGTCCCGCCTTCGCATCGCGCCTGAAAACCATGGCCCAGTTGAATGTTACCGAGCGTAAGCGTCCTCAGGTCGGCAAGGTCAACTTTCGCAAGTTTGCCGCAGTCGATCTGGACCTTCGGGTCTCGACGCTGCCCACCTCCGAGGGAAGCGAGGACCTGGTCATTTCCCTGCTGGGCAGAAGTCGTTGCATGCCAGTCAACGCCATCGGTTTTGCGGCCCGGGATCTGGACCGGGTGCTGGACTGCATCTCGGTAAAGCAGGGTCTGTTTGTGGTAACCGGACCAGCCGGTGCCGGCAAGACATCCACCATGCATTCACTGATCCACTACCTTAATCATCCGGATCGCAAGATCTGTTCGCTGGAAGATCCGATCGCTATCCGGCAGCCCGGTGTCCGGCAGGTTGAAATCAACGAAGCGGCCGGTATGAGTTTCGCCACGGCACTCAGTGCCACCCTGACGACCAATCCTGATGTTCTGATGGTGGAGGAACTGGGTGACGGGGAAACTGCAAGGTCTGCCGTCAAGGCAGCCCTGAGCGGTCACCTGGTTATCGCGGGCCTGTCCGCGGAAACCGCCGTAGACGCCCTGCAGCGGTTGTTGGATCTGGGCATCAGTCGACTGGACCTGGCGGATTCCCTGCTTGGTATCGCGTCCCAGAAACTGGCGCGAACGCTTTGCATTTCCTGCAAAACCCCTTATCAGGCGGAGAGCAAGGACCTGTTGTTTCTGGCCAATCAGTACTGCCAGGACATTACCCGCAATGCCCCGGTAGCCGCGCTTAAGGAAAGCATCACCCGGGTCGTCAACGACTGGGAGGAGCGGCTGAAACCGCGGGCGAATTTCACGCTTTACAAGGCTACCGGCTGCAAGGACTGTCTGGATACCGGTTACCGTGGTCATACCGCAGTGCATCAGTTGCTGCTCATGACCGCGGAAATCAGGCGCCTGATTATCAACAAGGTATCCATGGAGCAGGTGCGGGAAAAATCCACGCTGTTATCGATGCGCAGCCTCAAGCAGGATGGCATCGAAAAAGTTCTGCAGGGCTATACCGATTATTCCCAGGTACGGGCCTTGTAAATCGCCAGGCGGCTAACCGGCTTACTAACCAGAGCCAAAAAATAAGCCCGCTATCCTTCGATAGCGGGCTTTTTTATTTCACGACTATGTATTAAATCAGTGAGCCGCAGCGGGAGCCGGTGCGTTTTCATCCGGCAAGGCCATGGCGGTAAGAGTCGGGCCGGTCTGCAGAATGATGTACTGTCGACCTTCGTGCACCCAGGAGCTCATACCGTAGCGGCTTCTGGCCGGGACTTCGATCTCGCTGAGGATTGCACCGGTAGCCTTGTCAATGGCGTACAGCATTTCAGTGCCATCGGTGGCGGAATCGGAGTAAACCAGCATGTTGGCGGTAACCACCATCGGTACCAGGTTGCCGGTACCGGTGTTGCCCACATCCAGATTATTGCTGTCGATAAAGTTCTGGATACGCTGCGGAGTCTCGCCGGTCGGAATCATCCACGCATCGTCGCCGGTGTTCATGTTAATGGCGGTGATGCGGCTGTAAGGCGGTTTGTACAGCGGAATGCCTGCCGGATGCCGGGGAGCACCAGCGCCAGGACCGTTCGCGTACTGGGCGAAGGTGGCACCGGTCGGTGCAGCATACTGCAGGTCGGCTTCTTCACCGGGAACCAGACGGATCGGACTGCAGGCGGTATGCGAGGACACATACAGCATGCCGGTGGTGGGATCAGCCACGGCCGGAGCAGTGATGTTGGCACCGCCGCCGCCGCCCGGGCAGAACATTGCCGCGCGCTTGCCCAGCTCGTTGCCGGCATGGATGGGCGGATTGAACAGGGGACCCATCTGGTAATCGGCGAAAGCCTCGATGGCCTGCTGACGCAGTTGCGGAGTCCAGTCAACCAGGTCGTCCACGCTGACGCCCTGCATGTCGAATGCCGGTGGCTTGGTCGGGAACGGCTGGGTGGGTGACAGTTTTTCACCCGGTACGATGGACTGCGGGACTTCCCGTTCAACCATCGGCCACAGTGGCTCACCGGTCAGCCGGTTGAAGGCATAGACATAGGACTGCTTGGTGACCTGTGCCACCGCCGGAACCCGGCCGCGACCTGGCATATTCAGGTCCAGCAGTACCGGAGCGGTGGGATTGTCGTAGTTCCAGATGTCGTGGTGGACCATCTGGAAATGCCAGGCGCGCTCGCCGGTGCTGGCGTGCAGGGCAATCAGGCTGGTGCCGTAAAGGTTGTCGCCGGGACGGAAACCGCCGTAGTAGTCGATGGTGGCACCGTTGGTCGGGATGTAGACCAGGTCATTGGCCGGATCGGCGGAAATGGGGGCCCACGAAGATACGTCTCCGGTCCATTGCCAGGCGTCGTTCTCCCAGGTTTCGTGACCGTATTCGCCGGGGCGGGGGATCACGTTGAATTTCCACTTGAAGGCGCCGGTACGGGCATCATAGGCAAGGATGTCACCGGGAATATTCTCAATCCGTGACTGGTGATAGCCCTGCTCGGCAGAGTTGCCGACAATAACCGTGTCGTTCACCACGATAGGTGGCGAGGAAGAGGTGATGTAACCCACTTCCAGCGGAATCCCTTCATAGGGGTCATAGGGATGACCCAGGTCGGCCAGCAGGTCCACGACGCCGGTTTCGGGGAAGCCGTCAATCGGCACCGGCTTGCCAAAACCTTCCAGAGGAGCGCCGGTTTCGGCGTCCAGTGCAGTCAGGAAAAAGGCCGGAGAAATGATGTACACCACGCCACGGCCGTCGATCTCTCCGTAGCCGACACCCTTGCCGTAATCGGCGCGCATGGAGTACTCCCAGCGTTCGGTGTTGGGTTCCCGGTATGACCAGATGGTTTCACCGGTCTTCGGGTCGATAGCTACCACGTGGCGGCGTGAACCGGCCACGGTAAACAATTTGCCGTCGATGTAACTGGGGGTGGAACGGCCGCTCTGGGCGTTGAAACTGGCACCGTCCCAGATCCAGGCCACTTCCAGGTCTTTAAAGTTCTCCGGAGTGATCTGGTCGGCAGGGGTGTATCGGGTATGGGCGTAGTCGTTGCCGAGGGTGTACCACTCGATCGTATCCTGACCCATTGCGAATGCAGGTGAAAGCAGCAGAAGGGAAGCAAACCCGGAAATAATTTTCCGGAAATTCAAATGCTTGCCTGTAGCTTCCACGGTGGTTGTTGTTTTCATTTTCTACCTCACTAGGATAGCTGTTACAGAAAGCGCCGTACCGTGGGGGACACGGCGCTCAGCCTTGCCAAGGCTACCGCAAGGCTTGCCCGATGTCCATCGGCTGGAGGGGCTCGCAACAACCTGTAACAGCTACGGAAAGCGGCTCAGGTCCGGCATCTGGAAAGCCTGTTTCTGCAGGCCGGTGAGGAGACTCTGAAGTTGCTGTTCCGGTAGCGTCAGCAGCGGCGGACGCACCCGGTTCCACTCCGGATCGCCGCGATAGTGGGCCAGCGTGGCTTTCAGCGCGGCGATCATAGAAAATCCCTGGAAAAACTCCCGCGTTGCATCCAGAGCCTGCTGACCGGCCTCCGCGTCAGCGGCTTGCCAGTTCCGCCACAGCCGGTCGATAGGACCTGGGTTGACATTGGCGGTCGCCGAGATACATCCGGCGCCACCGCCACGCAGGGTTGCCAGCAGGAAGCTTTCCGATCCGCAGAAGACGCGGAAATTATCCCAGCCGGCTTCCAGCAGCGCCCTGGTATTCTGCCAGTCGCCGGAACTGTCCTTGATGCCGGCAATGGTATCCGGGTAGGCGCTGACCAGGCGTTCCACCAGCGCCAGGGACAGGGGCACCTGGGTAAGCGGCGGGATATGATAAAGATAGACCTGCAGGGCCGCGGAACCGACCCGTTGCACCACCTCCGAGTAGGAGGCGAACAGGCCCGCGTCGGAAACACCCTTGTAATAGAATGGTGGCAGCATCAGCACTCCGGCGCAGCCCAGTTCCACGGCATGCCGGGTCAGGCGCACGGTATCGGTCAACGCGCAGCAACCGGTGCCCGGCATCATCGAGGCCGGCTCGATTCCCTGGTCCACCAGCATATCGAGCAGGTGGATTTTTTCCTCCACCGAGAGCGAATTGGCTTCGCTGTTGGTGCCGAAAACAGCCAGTCTGGCACCCTGGGAAAGCAGCCATCGGCAGTGCTGGACCAGACGTCCCGGATCAGGGTTGAGCTGGTTGTCAAAAGGGGTCACAACCGGTGCCAGGACACCGGAAAATCGTTCAGCGGGCACGGATGACTTTCTCCAATCAATGACGGAGCTGCAGTAAGGGTGGCTCCAGAAAACGGGGTCCAGAAACGTGGCTCCGGGAATGGTGACACCGGAACCGCTGACGCGGGAATGAGACCATTGCGGATTACGGCTGCCAGTGCACCCTGCGGAGCATCATAACAGAGTACCTCGCCGGCAAGCGAGGCGTGCGCCTGACCTGACTCGCAAGCCCGCTATTGTTGTCGCAATCCGGGAGCGCTATAGTTAAGTATTGTCTGAATAAGCAGTAAGACGCCGGCAATACCCGTTCTGGCCCCACCCGGAGCAAGCCCGGACTTACCCTGCACTGGAACGACCCGATGGACTGCACGCAACAGAACCCCGGCCCGGCGCCGGATGCCACCCTTTCACCTACCGTTCCAAACAATCCGAATCTGGCTGCACAGAGCGGGAATACCATGCTTGTGGTTGTTGGCGTGGTCAGCTTCGTCGCCCTGGTCGGCCTGCTGATCTGGTTACTGGTGGTAATGCTGGAACGGTCCCGCATCGGCGAGGCCATCGAGGCACTGAACGGGACAACCGCTGCCGTGTTTGCCTACCAGGATCGTTATGGACGTACCCCCGGGGACGATGGGCCGGCCGCATCCCTGGCAGCGCGGGGAACGGTCTGGAACAGTGTCACAGCGGGAGACGTGGATGGGCGACTGGATATCGGCATCAATCAACTGTTTACCGGCAACGGAGAATCCGGACCGTTCTGGCAGCAATTGCGGGCATCCGGATTCTGGTCCGGGGACCCGGCCATTAACGGTCAACAGGCCCTGCCGCGTAACCCCTGGGGGGGACTGGTGAGTGCCCTGGCTGACGAGATGGGGGGAGGCCTGGCCGGTGACAAGGTCTGTATGAGTCAGGTACCAGGCACAGCAGCGCTGGCAATCGATCGGGAAATGGACGACGGTGACGGTGCCACCGGGCGCCTGCGAGCCACGCTGGGCAGTCGTAATGCCAACACCAATCCTTCCAACGGAGTCCTGTCAGAACCCTACACGGAAAATGCCGTCTATACGATCTGCTATCGTATGTAGGCATTCCCTACGGGAGCGGAGGATCAGTTCACTCAGTTGGTGGGAGCGGGCCGGTTTCTGCCCCCGGTCCGCAAGCTGAACAGCAGCATCGGCCAGATCCCCACGTGCACCATGACATCGGCAATATTGAACACATAGTGCCAGTAGGGAATATGCTGGATATCGATGAAGTCGATAACGCTGCCGTAAAGAAAACGATCCAGAACGTTGCTGGCGCCACCGCCGACAATG
The DNA here is from genome assembly GCA_024234395.1 of Pseudomonadales bacterium. Lineage (GTDB taxonomy): Bacteria > Pseudomonadota > Gammaproteobacteria > Pseudomonadales > Pseudohongiellaceae > NORP240. The sequence goes on along the minus strand of JACKOH010000001.1, from coordinate 1,982,584 downwards.
AATCCGAAACAGATGAACTCATAACGTTGAACTTCATGCCCGCGCGCAAGGTAGGCGGTAACCGCAACCAGTAACAGGGCACTGATCGTGGCAAACAGCCAGCCACTGCCTTGCAGCATGCCGAACACGCCACCATGATTGCGAACGTGGGTGAAGTGGACGAGTCCATTGATAACCACGGTGGTGTTTTCCGGGATCCGGGAATTGACCAGGTATCCTGTCAATTGGGCCACTCCCAGCGTTACCAGGGCGATGGCTGCAAACAACAGCAGAAGTCTTGCTCTTTTCGGCACGGTACAAACCTGTGTTCGGGAAACCGGCAACAATCTGTCGAAAGACTCTCGACCGGCTGGCAGTTCAAACGGACAGCGAAGGATAGCACAGGGCAGGGGGCTTTGTTGGTGTAGGGGTTGGTGTAAGGGTTTGTGTCGGGCTGTTTACGCCGCTGTGGAACCGAACGCGGTTGGCCCCGTTGGCTGCACTGGCCGCGTCCTGCTTCGAATCCGCTCGACCGGACCGCAACCATCGCACACTGAACGGCACCACTCATGCAGGGATTTAAAAGCAGGCACCGCCGGCGCCGCACCGTGGCCATAACCTATCTGTTCTTCAAGAAAACCCAGCGCTATCTGCCCCCGGTGCTGCGCGGAACCATCGGACTGGTGCTGGTCGCCATGGGATTACTCGGGTTCCTGCCGGTACTGGGCTTCTGGATGATCCCGTTGGGGCTGGCGGTGCTGGCTACTGACATTCCTCCGTTGAAACGCCGGCTGCATGGCAGACTCAGACACCAGCGGAGGAGGAATCTGCGTCTTTAGGGAACTTTAGTCAGTGGCTGGCCGAGGTGGCGGTAGTCGACCCCCGCATACTGCAGAATCTGTCCGCGGCCAGGAGCGTCCAGCTGCAAAATACTGTGAGCACAGTTGGCCATCCTGGGTGGTTCCCATAACCGTGACAGGTGTCTTCCTTCGAAGTGGCAGAGCATGGCTTTCAGCAGAGCACCGTGACTGACAATGGCAATTTCATCCTGCTCCAGGGGGTCGGTAATGCTTTCCAGCGCCTGCATACCGCGCAGCTGAAGTTGCTGGAAAGTTTCCGCACCGGTCACTGCGAAGCGATCGGGGCAGTGCCAGAAATTATGGAACTGCTCCGGATCCCGGGCTGCCAGGTCATCGTAATAACTACCTTCCCACGGGCCCAGGTGTATTTCCCGCAGACTGTCATGATAGCTGGTTTCCAGGGATCGCTCCCGGAACAGGATCGCAGCAGTCTCCCGGGTCCGGATGCTGGAGCTGCAGTAGACCCGGCTGATGGGAAAAGTGGCCAGCTGGGCAGCCAGCTGCAAAGCCTGTTGCCGGCCCAGCGGTGATAGCTGTGACTCTTTCTGTCCCTGCACCCGTCGCACTGCATTCCAGTCGGTTTCTCCGTGTCTTATCAGGTGAACCAGCATGCCTGCGGTGCCTCTGTCAGGCCGAAAAGCCGGGCTTGCTGCGGGTTCGGGCCACGGCATCGAGCCAGCCGCGATAGCGCCGTTCCCGCCATGCCTGGTCGCGGGCCGGAGCGAAAGTCCGATCGAGATTCCAGCCCTTGGCAATGTGATCCAGGGAGCTGAAGACGCCGGCCTGCAAGCCGGCCAGATAGGCGGCTCCCAGTGCGGTGGTTTCGATGATGCGGGGCCGTTCCACGGCACAGTCAAGCAGATCGGCAAGGCTCTGCAGCACGAAGTTGTTGGTGACCATGCCGCCGTCGACGCGGAGTGTCGTCAGCCCGGCGCCATCGCGTCCGATCGCCTGCATCAGGTCCAGACTCTGGTAGCACACCGAGAGCAGCGCGGCGGTGACGATTTCCTTGATCCCGGTATCCCGAGTGAGACCGAAAATAGCACCCCGGGCGTCGGCGTCCCAGTAAGGTGCGCCCAGGCCGGTGAAGGCAGGCACCAGGTAGACCGACAGCTCGGGGTCGGTTGCCTGTGCCAGCTGTTCCGATTCAGCTGCCTGATCAATCAGTTTCAGTCCGTCGCGTATCCATTGTATGGTGGCCCCGGCCATGAAAATACTTCCTTCCATGGCATAACTGCTGACTCCCTGGAGTCGACAGCCGATGGTTGTCAGCAGGCGGTTGTGTGAGGTCACCGGCTGGGTACCGGTATTCAGCAGCAGGAAGCAGCCGGTACCGTAGGTGCTTTTTGCCATGCCCGGTTTGAAACAGCACTGGCCGAAGGCGGCGGCCTGTTGATCGCCGGCTATACCCTGAATGGCGATTTCGCAGCCCAGTGCGTCGACCGTGGTCTGTCCGAAATCCGATGCACAGTCGCGTACCTCCGGCAACAGGCTGGCCGGAATATTGAACAGCTCCAGCAGTTCACGATCCCAGTCATGGTCGTGAATATTGAACAGCAGGGTACGCGACGCATTGGTAGCATCAGTACAGTGATATCTGCCCCCTGTCAGTCGCCACAGCAGAAAACTGTCAACCGTGCCGAATGCCAGGTGACCTTTTTCAGCCAGCTCTCTGGCGCCATCGGTGTGTTCCAGAATCCAGCGCAGTTTGGTGGCTGAGAAATAGGGGTCGAGCAACAGCCCGGTTTTCTTTTGAATGACCGGTTCCAAATCGCGGGCTCGGAGAGATTCGCAATACTCCGCGGTGCGGCGGTCCTGCCACACGATGGCATTGTACAGCGGCTTTCCGGTACGCCGGTCCCAGACAATGACGGTTTCCCGCTGATTGGTGATGCCGATCGTGGTGATGTCGCGAGGCAGCAGGCCAGCCGTTTTGAGCGCCTGGCGGCAGCTGTTCAGCGTGGTTTGCCAGATGTCTTCAGGGTTGTGTTCGACCCAGCCATTGCGGGGAAATAGCTGCGGAAATTCCTCCTGGCCGGTGCCCAGCATCGCGCCTTTTTCATTGAACAGAATTGCCCGGCTGCTGGTGGTGCCCTGATCGATGGCCAGAATATTGCAAGTCATTGATGCTGCCTGTAGCCTAGTCTTCAGTCGTTTGAGTCGGGTTCCGATTCAGAAACGCAATCACTGGTTTCGTCGCTGCACAATCAATCCGAGATTGGTGGAAGCCAGACCGGGCAAATTATTTCATAACTGTCGGATTATCGGAAACAGGGTTATGGGCGGGGTTATGGACAGGGTTATGGACGGAGTCAATGAAGCCTACGACCTGGCCGTGCTTGGCGGCGGAATCAATGGCACCGGTATTGCGGCGGATGCCGCAGGCCGCGGGTTGCGGGTGATACTACTCGAGCAGGACGACCTCGGCGCGGCGACCTCGTCGGCTTCCAGCAAGCTGGTGCACGGCGGACTGCGTTATCTTGAGACTCGCGAATTCGCATTGGTGCGCAAGGCTCTGAAGGAATCGCAATTACTGCTGGAACGTGCCCCGCATCTGATTGCGCCAATCGCTATTCACCTTCCTTATCAACGGCACCTGCGACCCTGGCTGGTCATCCGGGCCGGCCTGTTTCTCTATAATCATCTGGCCGCACGACCCTCCTATCCCCGGGCCAGGGCGATCCGCTTCGACAGTACGTGTCCGCTGCGGTCCGGACTGCGGCGCGGATTCAGTTTTTCCGACGGCCAGGTCGACGACTCCCGGCTGGTGATTGCCAACGCGATGCGGGCCCGGGAACTGGGAGCCGAGGTCAAGGTCAGACATCGCTGTGAAAAACTCCGGGCCCGAGCGGCGGGCTGGGAGCTGGCAGTCAGAGACCTGGTCAACACCACAAGCCGTCAGTTTCAGGCACGGGTGATCGTGAATGCAGCCGGTCCCTGGGTCAGTTCGCTGTTCGAAACAAATACGGGCGCCCCCGCCCGGCGTCAGGTAAGGCTGGTAAAGGGCAGTCATTTACTGGTCCCCAGGGCCTATCCGGGCGATCAGGCCTATATGCTGCAGAACGAAGACGGCAGGATCGTTTTCGTAATCCCCTATCGTAATGATTTCACCATGATTGGCACCACCGAAGCGGAGTTTTCCGGCGATCCGGCAACGGTGGCAATTTCGCAAGAGGAAATCGGGTACCTGCTGGAAGTTTACAACAGCTATTTCCGTCGTGAATTGACTGCGGCGGACGTCGTCAATACCTGGTCCGGTGTTCGCCCGTTAATCGATGATCAGGAAACTACCGCGACCCGGACCTCCCGCGACTATCAGTTGCTGTTCGAGCAGACTTCGCAGCCACTGCTGTCGGTTTACGGTGGCAAACTGACAACTTATCGGGTGCTGGCGGAGCAGGCCGTCGACCGGCTCGGCGAGCATTTCCCCGGGTTGCCCGCGTCACGAACAGCGCAGGACAATCTCCCCGGCGGTGATTTCAGCAGCAGGGAACAGCTCACTGAAAAGCTGCAACAGGAATATCCGTGGCTGGCCCCGCAGCTGGTGCAGCGGTTCGTGACCAGCTATGGCTCGCTGACGGCTGAGCTGCTGGCCGGTTGTTGTGGTCCTGACCACCTTGGCATCGCCTTTGGCCACGGCCTCAGTCAACGGGAAGTGGATTACCTGGTAAACCGGGAATGGGCCCGCACCGCGGAGGATATACTCTGGCGCCGCTCCCGCCTGGGGCTCTATTTCAGCCCGGCACAGGAGCAGGGACTGCGCGATTACCTGTCCAGGTCGGTGGGGGCTACCTGAAGAGCCGCGGTTGCGGACGAGGTTTATCCACCTGTTCGGCCAGTGCCCGGCAGCGGAGTCCCCATTCCGATCGCAGCAGGTCGGCCTGTCCGGCAATTTCCGGAGTCAGTTCAAAGCCGAGTTTCATCCGGGTTTTTCCGTCTTCCTCGGCAAGTTCCATGGTCAGCAGGGTCAGCTCTGCCGCTTCGGGGTCAACACCGATTGTACACTGCAGCTTTTCCGGGCGGCGGATTTCCCGGTAAGTGCCGGTGAGGCTTTGCCGGTGTCCGTCCCGGATCACTTCGAGCAGAAAAGTGCCGCCCGGTAAGGGCTTGTTTTCCAGGGTCAGTACTTCCTGTTTCACGTTCCGGGGGCCGAAAATCCAGCTCCCGGCCAGGTAGGGGATCAGCCAGGCGTCGAATACCGTCTCCAGCGGGGCGTTGAAACTGCGCCGGATCTGAAACCTTACCGGCTTGCCTCCGCCCGGACCGCCCTCACCAAAAAATGTCATTTGACCATCGTTCATGATTTCAGTCGGAAGCTCCCAGGCCGAATTCCTGTTCTACTTCCTCCTTGCGCGCTCCGGCCAGCACACCGGTCAGAGCATAGTTGCCCTCGTGACAGGCGTATTCATAGAGCCGTTCGTCGGTCAGTTTCATGGGAATCTCGCCACTGAAATCGCTGACGAAGGTGGCCGGGTCGTGAACCGTGAACTGATAGTTGATGGTGTCGTCCGCGACCCGGGTAAAGCGCTCGGTGACCTGCATCTGCGGAGACGAATTCCGGAACTGCTGATGCGCATTGATACGGGTCGTTTCGACTACCAGGGTATCGCCTTCCCAGTGTCCGGTGGAATCGCCCATCCAGGGGTGCATGGAAGCTGGCAGGGATTCGCTGTCTATGCGAATGATACGCACGTCGTGCACCATTTCCACCAGAATCATTACGTATCCTGGAGACTGCACGATCTGGTAATGGTTGTTGTACAGAATTGGCAGCATCGGTGGTCCCGAACTGGAACCGAAAGCCAGCAGGCAGCGTTCCGGCAGGGGACGTGCTTCCGGTCCGTCAAACGGCCCCTGTTGATTGCGTTGTTCGCGCTGCTGCGCAATCCTGGCCCGGGCCTGCCCGGTGTAGTCGGGCAATTGACCATCGGCGGGGTCTACCAGCAGGGAGCTCCGATACTGACCATCATATTCCGCTACCCGTGTGCCATCGTCGAACCAGAAGTTGTTATAGCTGTCGGCCAGCTCGATTTCGTCCTTGCTGGGTGCGGCACGACCGGGATCGCTGGGCTGATCCTGTTGAACCGTGTAGTCGGCGATGCGCTGTTCCCAGGCCAGGGCCTGGGCGGCGCTGATATTCAGGTCGGCAAACTCGGCCGGACGGGTCAGTGGCGTAATGGTGTTATTGGTCCAGGTTCCCTGCAGATCCGGTGCTCCGTTCTGGATCCGGGGGACCTGATAAGTGCCATCCTGAGCCACGGCGAGCAGCGGACTCAGCAGGCTCAGGGTCAACACCAGTTTATGGCAGCTACCCGGCCTGGCAGAGTGAATACAGACAGCCATCAGTTATTCCTCGTTGTAGTTGTTGTAATGTGAATTCGGTGCCGTTCAGTCCGGCTTTTGAAGTTTCAGTAAAAAACGGTCGGTATTGCGGCTCAGCATCGGATCGAAGATGGAGCGGACGTGACGATCGCCGGGATTGTGCAGTAGATCGCTGTCAGCCACCAGCAGAAACCCCGCCTGTAGTGCGACGTCGATCGCCTGTTGCTTCTCCATGCGGTGAAAGCGGCGATTCTCACGTCCGGCTTCGCCCACGTGATCGATTATGCCGACAATACCACCAGGTTTCAGCAGGGCATAGAGCTGGGTAAGCAACTGTAAGGCGCGCTCTGGTGCCGGATTGTAGTAGTCATGAAGGATCTGAACGACCATGACGGCGTCCAGGGAACCGGGTTCGATACTCAGCTCCGCCATGGGTTCGATCAGGTGAGTGACATTACCCAGACTGCCGGCCTGCAGCTTCGCCTCCAGTGCGTCGCCCTGGGATATTTCCTGGCGGTCCTCTTCATACTCGAGCCCGCGTGGAGTGTTCTGGGCAAATACCCGACCTTCGGGCCCGACTGCCTTGGCAAGGATAAACGTGTAATAACCGCCGGCCGCGTAGACGTCGAGCACCCGCATGCCGGATTCGATGGCCAGGAAATCCAGGACTTCGACCGGTTTCCGCGAGCCATCCCGGAAAAAATCCGCTGGGTCGCGATCCGGGCCGCTGATCGCCTTGCGCAGGGCGTCTTTGTCCACTGCCCAGGCCGAAGCGTTAACCAGCAGCAGCACGCAGACAGCCAGTCGCAGAGTGTTTTTTATCATTCAGCGTCTCCGGTTGTAGGAATCGTGATCAGGCTACGTTAACCCCATGGCCAGCGGTCTGCAACAGCCTGACTCCAGGGACCCGGGTCAGCTAGCCAGACCAATTCCACGGGCCATCAGCACGGCCAGTACCGGCAGGCACAGCAACAGGATAATCTCTATTCTGAGCGCCCAAATCAGCGGCCGGGGTACCGCCAGTTCTGCTGCCTCGGATCTCCTGTGGCGGAGGAAAAACCGGGTGGGACCCAGGGAAATCAGGGCGATCAGAACGAACAGGCCCAATTTCAGTTGAAACAGAGGGTTGGTGCTGTAAAACGTTGCCGGCTTGCCAACCCAGAGCCACAGGGTCAGACCAAACAACAGAACCAGTCCGGCACTGATGCCGTAGACCGCATCCACCCGGGCCAGGTTGCGGGCGTCTTCACCGCTGATGCGGCGCGCTATCGCCATGTTTTCAATCAGTAACGCCCCGGCCAGCACCAGGATGGCAATAATATGCAGGTATCTGAATACAATATAGCTCATGGATTATCCGCCATCTCCATCAGGTAGCCCGGCCAAGCGGGGCCTGGTCAGAGCCCGGCCGGGCGGGTATAGAAAAGTCAGGGCCGGAGCATTGTAGCCCAATCCTGTGCCGGCACTGAACAGCTTCCCGCTGCCGGTCGGGGCCGGCGGGCCTTCCCGAAGTGACTGGACCTCCATCCGGCGGGCATTGACCCACCTTGCTAATTCGCTATCATCCGTCTTTCACCCTAAGGAACAGAGGTTCCCTAAGCAATGCCGACTGGAATGCCCCGAATAATGAACAAGAATTTCTTTGCACTGATCGAAACCCGCCTGGCCGAAGACGCACAGAAGATCTGTCTGAACTGCGACGATGGCAGCAAAATCAGTAATGCCGATCTGCTCGAATTGACTGCCCGGATCAGCCACTTTATCCGCAGCCAGGGGATCGAGCCCGGAGAACGGCTGGTGGTGCAGGTTCCCAAGTCGGCGTTTGCGGTCGCCCTGTACCTGGCCTGCCTGCGCTCTGGTGTGATCTACATTCCCCTGAATACCAGCTATACCCCGGAAGAGGTCAGCTATTTTCTGGGTGACGCCACGCCGCGGCTGTTCGTGTGCGACCCAGCACGGGTCGCCAGTCTGTCGGCAGTTGCCGGGCAGCATGATGCCCGCCTGCTGACGCTCGACAGTGACGGCCGGGGCAGCCTTCCTGACAGTATTGAAGGGGTGGCGGCTGACAGCGGCACTACCGAGATGGCAGATGACGACATTGCCGTCATTCTGTATACCTCAGGCACCACGGGCCGCTCCAAAGGCGCCATGTTGAGCCACAGCAATCTGGCCAGCAACGCCCTTCACCTGGTCGATATCTGGGGTTTCAGCAGTGCTGACGTGCTGCTTCATGCACTTCCCATCTATCATGTGCACGGGTTGTTTGTGGCGCTGCATTGCGCGCTGCTGAGTCGGGCTACCATGCACTTCATGGCCGGTTTCGATGCCGACAGAATAGTGCAGATGCTGCCCCAGTCCACGGTACTGATGGGAGTTCCCACGTTCTACACCCGCTTGTTGAAACACCCGGATTTTGATCGCGAAGTGTGCGGCAACATGCGTCTGTTCATTTCCGGTTCGGCACCCCTGCTTGCCGAAACGTTCGAGGAGTTCGAGCAACGCACCGGGCACCGGATTCTGGAACGCTATGGGATGACGGAAACCGGGATGCTGGTTTCCAATCCTCTCGACGGCGAGCGGGTCGCCGGTACCGTCGGATTTCCGCTCCCGGAGGTGGAGACCCGTATCGTCGACGAAAACCGCAATCCGGTTGCTCCCGGTGAGGTTGGTATTCTCGAGGTCAAAGGACCCAATGTGTTCCAGGGATACTGGAAAATGCCGGAAAAGACTGCTGAAGAATTTCGTGAAGACGGATACTTCATTACCGGTGACCTGGCCAGTCAGGACGCCGACGGGCGGATAACACTGGTCGGCAGAAACAAGGATATGATTATTTCCGGTGGCCTGAATATCTATCCCATCGAAATTGAAAACTGCATCAATGAATTGTCGGGCGTTGTCGAGTCCGCCGTAATAGGCGTGCCCCATACCGACTTCGGCGAAGGCGTGGTGGCAGTGATCGTCAGCACCTCGCAAGGCGCGATCGATGAAGATCAGATCTATACCGCCCTGGCCGGCCAGCTGGCCCGCTTCAAGCAACCGAAGAAAATAGTCTTCGTAGAGTCCCTGCCTAGAAATAGTATGGGGAAAGTTCAAAAAAACGTATTAAGGGATAATTACAAAAGCCTCTTGTCCGACTAATGAGCACTGTTGTGAGTCCAAAAAAACGTACTTCGTGACAAATACAAAAACCTCTTGTCCGACTAATGAGCACGGTTGTGAGTCCAAAAAAACGTACTTCGTGACAACTACAAAAACCTCTTGTCTGACTAACGGGCACGGTTGCGGGTTCAAAAAAACGTATTAAGGGATAATTACAAAAACCTCTTGTCCGACTAATGAGCACGGTTGCTACCCATCAGCCCTCGCATGGCTCAATACCTGTGTTCTGATCGAAAGATAAACTTACCGGTCAAAATTCCCATTCAGTCGGAATTGGCGGCGGTTTCCAGACCCGAAAAAGGAGTTGCAAAATGAATGCCGGAGCAAGGATTCTCCCGATCACTCTGATCCTGGTAAGCGCGGTATTGACGACCGCCCGGGCGGCCCCGCCATCCGGACTGCCGACCGCTGATCCACTGTCGCTGGGAGTGAATCCGGAGCGGCTGGCGGAAGTATCGGCGTTGCTTCAGCAACACGTTGATGACGGTCTGATTGCCGGAGCTGTGGCTGGTGTGGCCCGCCATGGCCAGGTGGTTTATTTAAAGAGCTTCGGCTGGCAGGATATCGAAGCACAGTTGCCGATGCGGACCGATTCGATATTCCAGATACGTTCCCTGTCAAAACCGCTCACCGCCGTCGCGGCACTGCAGCTGGTAGAGCAGGGCAGGCTGTCCCTGGATGATCCGGTGTCCCGTTATATCCCCCGCTTCGGCTACCAGTTTGTCTTTATCAATCCGGATGAACCGTTCCTCAGCGCGGAGCGAAAACCCGAGCGTGACATGACAATAAGGGACCTGCTGCTCAATACCGCCGGTCTGAGTCATCGAAACAGTGTGTTGTATCAACAGCGTCGGGTTCGTTCCCGGGCAGATTCCCTCGAGCAGCTTGCCAATAAAGTGGCAGGTGTCCCATTGATCGGTGATCCGGGCGAACAATGGGTCTACAGCATCTCCATGACCATTCTCGGCAGGGTGATCGAAGTCGCGTCGGGACAGGAGCTGGACGACTACCTTGCCCAGAATGTTTACGGTCCACTGGAAATGTCAGACTCCGGATTCTTTGTGCCGGCGGACAAGGTGGAACGCCTGGCGCGGCCCTATCAGGTTTCAGCAGATGATGAACCGCTGGCTCGAGTTGCCGCAATGGAAATACCAATTACCCAGGACCCGCCGCTGCTGGAAGGTGCCGCCGGTATGGTGAGTACGGTTCCTGATTACCTGCGGTTTCTGCAGGCGCTTCTGGCTCACGGTGAGCTGGACGGTACCCGGCTGCTGGAAGCCGAGACTGTGGCGGAAATGACCCGCAATCAGCTTGATGAGGCGCTGTTGCCGATCGCGCTCAACCCGGCAGCGCCCATGCTGGACCGTGGTTGGGGCTATGGGCTGGCGGTGGTCGTTGACGCCTCACGCAGCAGCTTTGGCGTCAATAACGGGGAATTCGGCTGGATCGGTTCGCTGGGTACCTTTGCCTGGGCAGACCCGCAGTCCGACACCGTGGCGATCCTCATGATGCAGATGCAGCCCTCCGATGCCCACGGACTTTCGGGAGCATTCAAGGATCTGGTCTATCACAGCATCGACAGTAACCGCCGCCAGTGACTGACGGCGAAATTACTGTATCCGGCTCTGGTCGATGAAGCCCCCCCGGTTGGGCATGACGATGGCGGGCAGCGAATCCCGATCCAGAACCTGATTGCGGGACACCAGTCCATTCAGAAACAGCACATAGGCAGTAACCTGGTAAACCTCTTCATCGGAGAGCGACTTGGGCGCATCGGCCGGCATGGCGCGGCGGATAAAGTCAAACACCGTGGTGGCATAGGGCCAGTAGCTGCCGACTGTTCGTAACGGGGGGCCCTCGGACTGCATCGAGCCGCCCGCCAGTGCCGCTGCCGATCCGCGACCTTCGGCGTTTTCCCCATGACAGGCCTGGCAACGGCTGCGGTAAATGGTTTCGCCCAGGTCGGCGGTGCCGCTACCCGCCGGCAGTCCCGTGCCGTCGGCGGCGATGATCAGGTCGAAGTCAGCCAGTCTCGATTCGCTGACCGGGCTGCCCAGAGCCGGAGTCTGGTTGCTGTCAGCGGCACCGGGAGCAGCAGCGTTGGTGCAGGTGGCAAGGGTGATGGCGCCGATCAGCATAGCCGGCACGGCAATGAATTTAGACATAAACGTTCCTCACATTGCCATCGGTTCCCACTGCCCAACTCTGCATTCCATGGTAGTGGTAGGTGCTCAGGTTGCCCCGTTCCGCGAGTATGGTATTACGATCAGGCTGTACGTTGCCGCGATCGTCAATCGCCCGACTCAGCAGGATGGCGTCCTGTCCCTGCCAGTCCCAGGGGATGCGGAAGCGGGTCAGGGCTTTTTCCGATTGATGGGATTCCAGCAGCGCGTCGGCCCAGCTGGCACCGCCATCGGCGGAGACTTCCACCCGCCGAATGGTTCCCGCCCCGGACCAGGCGATGCCGGTTACCTGATAGAGACCTCGACGGACCAGGGCCATCTGTCCGGACGGGCTGGTAATTACCGATTTACAGCCCATCGGGAAAGTGAACTGCAGGCTGCTCCGATCCGGCAGGGTGTCGGTGTATTTGGAGGTCTCGTCGCGGAACTGGGACGGCGCAGTTCCCAGTTTCAGATGGGTCAGCCACTTGACGCTGGTGTTTCCTTCCCACCCTGGTACGAACAGTCGCATCGGATAGCCCTGCTCGGGGCGCAGTGGCTCGCCATTCTGGTACAGCGCCACCAGCACATCGTCCAGGATTTTGGTCAATGGTATTGAACGACCCATACTGGCGCCATCCGCACCCACAGCACTGACCCAACTGGCCCCCTCCAGCACGCCCGCTTCGGCCAAAAGATCGGCGAGGCGGATACCGGTCCACTCGGCACCGGAAACCAGGCCGTGGATACTCTGCGCCGTGCCGTCGACCGGCGATGCTCCGAGCAGGGTGCCGCTGTTACCCGAACATTCCAGGAAATGAATGCGGCTGACCATGGGGTAGGCAAGCAGATCCTCATAACTGAAGGCCAGAGGCTGACGGACCATGCCATTGATCACCAGCCGGTGTCCGGCCGGATCGATAGCCGGGACACCGGCATGATGGCGTTCAAAATGCAAGCTGTTCGGGGTAATGGTCCCCTGCAACAGGTGCAATGGGCTGCGCGAGGCGCCACCTCCCGGATACAGGGGGTTGGGGTCGCCCGCCAGCCGCCCGATGTGATCGGTATGGGGGGAGCGTTGACCGTATCGACTGGGGCCGGGACCAGGGCGGCGCGACCAGGCGGGCAACTCAAAGGCCATAGCCTGGTCCGCTCCCAGAACCTGGCCGGCTGCGGCAACGCCAAGACCGCCCAGGCCCAGACCCAGCAGGTGACGGCGGTGGATAAGACCGTTTCCGGCAGCCTTGTGGAGAGATTCTCTGTGTGTCATTGTTGTTGCTCTTGTAATTATCAGCCCGTTGAGGATAACAGGTTGTAAGAATATCAGCTTGTAAGAATAACGATCTAAGAATAAAGATGTAAGAATAACAGAGGATAGCAGATACAGCTTCCCTGGCCTTTGAATGCTCGACAACAGGAGTACAAGAAAGTGGCCGCAGAACAGCAACACAGAATTGATTCGGGCTTCGAAGCCAGGTCAGAGCCAGATCAGATCCTGGCCGGCATTGATCTGACCGGCAAGGTGGCACTGGTAACCGGAGGCTACAGCGGAATCGGCCTGGAAACTACCAGGGCATTGTTGAAGGCCGGCGCGAAAGTTCATCTGCCGGTACGCTCTCCGGAGAAAGCCACTGACAACCTTGGCTCTCTGGAAGGAGAACTGGTCATGGGGCAGATGGATCTGGCCGACCTGGCCAGTGTCCGTGACTATGCCGGACGCGTGCGTCACGGCGAACGGCAGCTCGATCTGCTGATCAACAATGCCGGGATCATGGCCTGCCCCGAAACCCGGGTGGGCAAAAACTGGGAATGCCAGTTTGCCACCAATCACATGGGCCACTTTGTCTTGACCAACGCCCTGTTGCCGTTGCTTAGAAACGCCGGCACGGCCCGGGTAGTCAGTCTTTCCTCCATCGGGCATCGGCGCAGCGATATCCGCTGGGACGATATCCACTTTCACCGCGACCCCTACGACAAATGGGTTGCCTACGGCCAGGCCAAAACGGCCAATGCCCTGTTTGCAGTAGGCCTGGACCTGAAATTCAGGGATCACGGAATCAGGGCATTCGCGGTGCATCCGGGAGGTATTCTCACGCCGCTGCAGCGCCACCTGGAAGTAGAGGAAATGGCCGCCCTGGGCTGGGTAGACGAGGACGGAAATCTTTCCGAACGGGCCAGGCAATTATTCAAATCCCCCGCTCAGGGTTGTACGACGACGCTCTGGGCCGCCACCAGCCCGTCCCTGAACGGGATGGGGGGGCTGTATTGCGAAGACTGCGACGTCGCCGATCTGGCTACCGAGACCACGCCCCGGCACATGGGAGTGGAGTCATGGGCTGTCGACGAAGAGAGCGCGCTGCGGCTGTGGGACGTTACCGGTCAGATGTTGGAAGCGGCCTGAGTGAGCGAAAAGATAGCTGGAGCCGCAGTTTCACTCGGATTCACTCGGAAGAATACGTCCAACTCATCGAAAATCCTGTAATTGCATCAGGACGGTTGGTCCATCGGTTTGTCTGCGCCGGTCACGGTACGGGACAGGATCAGTGCCTGCACCGTGGTGGATTTGAACTCGCGCCGGTACAGCACAAACACGGTCAGGGTACAGGCGACGATAAACACCCAGGAATTGATAAACCAACCCAGTACCGCCAGGGCAAAGAAATAGGCACGCAGACCATAGTTGTAACTGTGGGCGGCGCGATCGAGCACCTTGGCCATGGCTTTGAAATCCCGTCCTCTGGCAATTGCCTGGTAGCCTTCAGCCTGATCGTAATAGCGGACCGTGTTGAAGGAGGAACCGAACAGAATAAAGCAGAAGCCGTATTGACGAATTGACCAGGTAAAGGTGAAAAACGCGTAGGTAAAGATGACGATGAGCAGCAGCAGCTTCAATTGAATGACCTGCAGCGATACAGTCGCTACAAAGCTCAAAGAAGAGAGATTCATGAAACTGTCGCTGGCAGTGCTCAGTACACCCACCAGACTTGCCAGTATCAGCAGGGAAGTGGATGCAAAGAATGACACCTGCCTCTCCAGGCTGGCAAGCAGTTCGGCATCCACCTCACTCATTCCGGTTCTGCTAAGCTTCTCTATCCACTCCTTGCGAAATTTATAGAGTACACTGGACAATGTATCGGTAGTCTTGGCGGCACGGCGGGCAAACGTGGAATAACCGATCCAGCAGATCAGAAACCAAATAAACGCGAGGCTTTCGAGCAGAGAAAACTCCATGTGAGGCAGGGTAACTTCCATAGCATCAGGTTGAGCCCTGGTCGCCACGGATCAACGTACAGGTGGCAGTCCAGGTTTTTTATTTTTTTATAAGGGGCGATTATACCCGGTTTTCATTGCAGATTTCAGACAGCCAGTGCAATTTGTCAGCAGTAAATTTATCACGGAGTTAACCCCGGGCTCATGTCAGCGACTGTAACTGAAAATCCCCCACTGATCAGCGTGTCCGAGGCGCGGGTGAGAATCAACCGGCGCAGGATCCTGGGGGTAGACGGATTCAGTCTCAGCCCAGGGCAGCACTGGTGCATCCTGGGCGGAAACGGAGCGGGCAAGAGCCAGTTTGCCAGGCTGCTCAGAGGCGAACTGGTCAGTGGCCGACAACACGTATCGTATGCGGACGGCTTCGAGCCGGCCCGGCATATCGAAACCGTCTCATTCGAGGAACAGCAACGCCTGTGGGCAGCGGATAACCGCCGGGATATCAGTGAGTACGATGCCGAAGCCAGGGATCCCGGCACCACCGTCGCCAGCCTGATCTGTGGCCACCGCCCCCGGCGGATTCTTGAAGAGCAGGCGGCCCGGGAACTGCTGGCCAGACTCGAGCTTAGCGACCTGCTGGAGCGGGGAATCCGGTTTCTGTCATCGGGCCAGATCCGCAAGGTGTTAGTGGCCAGGGCTCTGTTGAGCAGGACCCCCGGCCAGCATCGGTTGCTGATTCTCGACGATCCGCTGGAAGCCATTGACCGCCAGTCGGCGCCGCTGGTGCGGGAATTGCTGCAGCAATGGATGGGAGAGGATACCGCCACCCTGTTGTTGAGCCGTCGGGAGAGGGAAATCCTGCCCGGTATTACGCACCTGGCCGTGCTGGAGGATCTGCAACTGGTGGAGCATGGACCGGCGGACGCAATCAGGGCGGGTACAGCCTATCGCCGATTTGCGCAGCCGCAGGTCAACTTTCCAGAGGCACTGCCGCAGCCGGCTCAGCCCAGGGAGCCGGCTGCTGAACGCGTGGCCCCCGTGCAACTCAGGGATGTCAGTGCCTCCTATGGTGACCAGCCGGTTCTGAACCGGGTCAACTGGCTTATGGATGTCGGTGATCACACCCTGATCGAGGGGCCCAATGGTTGTGGAAAATCCACCCTGCTCAGCCTGATCGACGGAGAAAACCACAAGGCCTACGGACAGCAGGTGATCCTGTTTGGAACCCGGCGCGGCAGTGGCGAGTCGGTATGGGATATCAAAGCGCACTTCGGCATCGTCAGCAATGAAATACACCACCGCTACGTGAAAGGCTGGAAAGTAATCGACGTGGTGGTGTCAGGCTTTTTTGATTCGCTGGGACTGTACGACGACAGCGGTGCCAGCCAGGAGGAACTGGCCCTGAACTGGCTTTCCGCTCTGGGTCTGGCGTCACTGGCCCGTGATTACTTTCATGAGATTTCGTTCGGCCAGCAACGGCTGGTACTGCTGGCCAGGGCGATGGTAAAGCAACCGGATGTATTGATCCTGGATGAACCCTGCGTCGGTCTCGACGACAGGTTCCGGCTGCAGGTGCTGGGTACCGTCGATCTCATAGCGGCCCAGACGGCGACTCAGATTATCTATGTCAGCCATACCGAAGGTGAGGAACCTGGCTGTATTACCCAGCGTCTGCGCTTCGAGCCGGCGGCGGGGGGTGGCTACCACCTGGTGGCTGCCACCCCGGAGTGACCCTCAGCCGGCACGACTCAGCGTGATTCGGGCAAAGCCGACGTTGTCGGTATAGGAAACCTGGCTGTCGTTGACAAACAGTCTGAGGTCGCCGCTGCAGGGAGCCACATAAAGATAGGAATCGGACTCGGCATCGTAAGTCAGATTGGAAATTCCCACCAGGCTTTCACTGCGGCAGCCATCCTGGTAGAGCATCAGTTCAAACCAGCGGTGGTCGGTGGAACGTTTCATCAGGGCCATCGCTTCCAGGGGCATCACGCTGTCGGCAAACCCGAACGGACCCAGCGGTTCGCCGTTCTCATCGCTGTCGATAGAGCCGTCTATCCAGTTGCTGACCATAGACAGCTGCAGGTGGTAACTGGCCCCGGCGGTGAGGTTTACTCCGGAATGGTTGGAGGGATCGGTGGTGAAAAACCGGAAACTGGTCGATTGTCCGGGCGCCAGTGCCTGACCGCTGTCACCAGGAACCTGGTCGATGTACATCCGGGCATTGCAGGCGGTCAGTAGAGCCGCGGTCAGAATCCAAAGTAAACGCATGACGGGTAAACCTCTGTGCAAAGTCGCTGCGGAAGGCGGAAGACGCCCGCCCTGAACAATCAACGGACCTTCTATCGGCAGATCCGCTGTAATGAAGAGTGCCTTTCCCACCGAATCCCGTCAAGCCTTTCCGCGGCTGTAAACCGGTCGGCCCCGGCCGGGCCGGCTGAAAACAGCGCCCACCATCACCGGTGCTTACCGGACGGCGCTGCGGGAGAGAAGCTGTCCCGAGCTTCGTGAACCTGCTAAAGTGGCGGCTCAATTCATCGGTCCAAACAGGAGAGGAAGGCGTGAAATCAATAACAATCGCGGTTCTTGGTTTGCTGCTGGCGGGTACCCTTCAGGTTAATGCGGCGGAAGCACCGGATCCGGCACTACAGGAAATTCTCAATTACCGTCAGTACAGCCCCAGTTTCGCCAGCTCCGGTCAGCCGACCCGGGAACAGTTTGCCACGCTGAAGGATCAGGGTTTTGAACGGGTGGTCTATATCGCCTTTACCAATAACCGCAATGCTCTGCCTGATGAGGATCAGGTGGTGAAAGGCCTGGGCATGGAATATATGCAGGTTCCGGTGGATTTTGCCAATCCCCTGCCCAGCGATTTTTATGCCTTCGCCGATTCCATGCGCCGTGCCCCGGACAAGAAGACCCTGCTGCATTGCCAGGTTAATGCCAGGGCCACCGCATTCAGCTTTCTGTATCGGGTCATCTACGAGCAGGTGCCCGTGGCGGAGGCCAAGGCCGACATGAACACGGTGTGGCAGCCCAACGAGGTGTGGCGCGATTTCATCTTCACCGTGCTCGATCAGAACGGAGTCTCTCCGGATTGCCCGGATTGTGACTGGACGGTACCGGCACCCAACCAGTAAAACCAAGTCATCTGGAAAAAGGGGACAGTCCCTCAGGGACTGTCCCCTTTTTTGCGGAAGCTGTCGCCACGGTGAGGCTGTGGGGGCGGAACCCTTTTGAGGCGGCAATGGCAATAAAGGACAAGCGCTGAACGGCGAAAAATGACCGTCTTCCAGGGCATTTTTCAGAGTGAAGGTACCCGGGACGGGCGCGGTCCGCCGCAGCGAAAGGGTTCCGGCCACACAGCCGCTCGGAGCCTGAGAACTTCAATCGGGCAGGACCGATTCCTGTTTTAAGCAAAACTGCGCTGCCTGAGGGACCGCCCCGGCCCAGGGGTAAGTTCCCGCAGCACTTGCCACGCTCCGCGGTTCCCTCCCTCAATCAGGAGCCCTGTAAAGCGGTCTCCTTCAATCGGTCGGTGCCGCGTTTTTATCGCTGCGGGAACTTACCCCTGGGCCGGGGCTGGGTGTTCTTGCCAGCCATAGTGGACAATACAGATTCACCAGTGAACACACTGAGGAAAAAGGGGACAGTCCCTGAGGGACTGTCCCCTTTTTGCGGAAGCGGTCGCCACGGTGAGGCTGCGGGGGCGGGACCCTTTTGCGGCGGCAATAAAGGACCAGCGCTGAACGGCGAAAAATGACCGCCTTCCAGGGCATTTTTCAGAGTGAAGGGACCCGGGACGGGCGCGGGCCGCCGCAGTAAAAGGGTCCCGGCCGCGCAGCCGCTCGGAACCCGAGAATTTCAATCCAGCGGTACCAAAAACCTTGTTTAAGAGTGCTAAAGTTGTCCGCAGGGCCGCCCAGAACCCTTTTTACTAACCGGCCATAGAGAATAGGTGCAGTTCAATATGCAGAACGGTCCGGGGCAAAATGCCCCAAAACCGACGGCTAAATAGAAAAGCCCCGCTTCAGCGGGGCTTTTCTTATCAGCATTCATATTGTTTTACTGGCATCCTATTCGCCACCCTGATCGGCCACCTTCCAGTTATAGAAGCCCATGAACATCTCCTCCCAACTCTGCTCACCCCAGTAGACAGCGGAATCGGGATCCGGGTTGTAGGGGTTCTGAGAGGAGTTGTCGAAGGCGCCCCGCGCCACAATGTGAGTACCGGCCGGTACCAGGAACGGTTCTTCCAGTTTGTGGGTAAGCTGCCAGTTGAACGAATAATTCGGTACCGACAGCAGCAGTTCCTCAGACCCGTCCGGATAGACGGCGGTGAAGTCCATGCGTTTGCCACGGAAATGCATGTGCGGCATGAGGCTGTAGATGTAGGCATCTTCCGGCACCACGGTGGAAATTTCCATTGCGTAGTCTTTGTCCTGGGCCGGTATGGCAATGCTGAAGGAATTACCCACACCTCCGGACATGCGTTCTGCCGGGATCTCACCCTCCGGGTAGAAATAGACGCCAATCTGGGTCCGGTCCACAGTTTCCCGTCCAGAGGTGGTGTAGTGCATCTGCAGGCTCAGGGTCGAGCCGGCACGTAACAGGCCACCGACTCCTTCCGGATACATGGAGGAGGCGGTGCCGGGGGCATAGCCGGCAATAGATGCCTGGTCAGGGTCCGAACTGCCACCGAGCAGAATGCCCAGGTCCACGTCGGGGCCCAGCATCTGCAGTATCTCATTCATGTCGGGTCGCTGCCCGCTGGCCGCCGCTGCGAACAGGGTGGCGCGGATCTGCTGGGCGCGTTCTTCCGGCAGGCTGTTGATCATTTCCATCAGTAATTCCCGCGGATCGCGCATGCCTTCAGGCGGAACCACCGTGGTGATCACGTGATGCATAACTGTCGGATCGCCCGGGACGATTTCACTGCCGCGCACCCAGACGTCTTTTTCCAGTCCCAGGTCGACCGGAATATCCAGGTAATCGACGATCCCGGTGGCCGGGATTGTCTGCGGCTCAATTTCCACCACCAGATCCGGTTCGCCGTGACTCCATTTGCTTTCCGGCCAGGTCAGGGCCGCCAGCGGGTCGTTGCCGCCATCGACCGGAGATCCGGCATCGACCCAGTGGATCAGGGTCTGCATCTCCGCATCAGACAGGTTCATTTCGTTCTCTATCGCGTGGCCCACCTTGTTGTCTATCTGGCCAGGTGGCATGCGTCGGGTCATTACCACTTCGCGGATCATTGGCGACCAGCCCTGGGCCGCCAGGCTGCTGTCCAGGGCAAATGGAGCGATGCCACCCGCACGGTGGCAGCGGGCGCAGTTTTCGGCAATGATTGGAGCGACCTCATTCACATAGGACGGGGTGTTATCCTGATGGGCAGACAGCACCGGAAAGTCGATGGACTTGCCCGAGGCGGCCACCGACCGCACTTCAGCGCCGGCCAGAAAATGCTCCAGGGCCTGACCCAGGTGCTCCTGTACCGGTCCGCGATAGACCACTTCGAAACTGCGTGGGTCATAAATAACCGCTTCGCCAAGGTGACTGACTCCCAGGGTCTCCGCCACCAGTTGGGCGTCGTCCATCAGCACCGGAAGGTCCACACCCAGGTTCTGCAGCTCCTCCGACACACTGCTCCGGTCGGTCTGCAGACCGGGATTCAGGAGCATAAAAACCACGCCCTGATCCTGGTATTGGTCGCGCAGCTGCAACAGGGCCGCGATATTGTCCCGGACTTCATTGGCCCCATTGGCCTGCACCATAAGCACGATCGCCTGTTGATCGTCGTACCAGCCCATGTGATGGAAAGTGCCCTGGTTATCGATCAGCGCGAAGTCGCCGACGCGCTCGGCTGCTCCAGAGAAGGAGGCCCAGGTCACCAGCGAGATTCCCAATGCAGTAACGAGTCGTTTTTTCATTTTGTCCACCTCGTGCGGAATAAATAGGTGCGGGAGTCCTCGGACCCCGAATGCAGTTAATGATACGCATTTTCAAGTCGACTTAAAGCAGTTTGCGATCAGTGTCCGAAAATCGAGAAACCAGTTACTAGTGTCCTGTCCGGTTAATTCGTTGTATTTCAGCGTGCCAGCCAAGGTTCCTGGCAAGGCGCGCCTTGCAGGCAATGGCCGTAGCCCTTGTCAAAAGGCGCAACGCGGCCAGGGGTCTTGGCTGGCACGCCCTCCGGGAGTCTGCATAAAGCGCTGTAGCTGCGTTGCGACCCTTGGAAATACAACCAGTATTCCCTGCCGATCGCGCCTCACTACAGCACTTTATGCAAGCTCTGAAATACAACGAATTAACCGGACAGGACACTAGGTTTCCTAGCTTTGTCAATGCATGGCGATTGTCAGCCGTAATGCTCCTATTTCTGTGGCTGGGATGATATTCAGAAGTTCTGTCGTCATTAGTTACTGATTATTGGAAAATCTTTATTTACAAGCAGTTACATGTTGATTCAAACTGCCGGGGTAGACTGCCGCGGAGCCGGGATCGCGGGACTTCTGATATTCGTCTTTATGGCGGCTGCAATTGCCACTAAACTTTCCGGGCTGCCTGGAGATTACCTGTCCATGGTGGTTGTTTTAACGCTCTTATTTCTGCAGGGGACTCTGTCATGAATAAAACTCCGACTCGGACCAACAATAAAAGCAATGCGGTGATTCTGCCAGGCTCCCTGGACGGCAGGGTTATCTGCCCGGCCTCGACCGACCGGGCTGCGGCGGGGGACGTTCTCGCATGAACCAGCGTCGCATGAACAAGGGTCGCATGAACCAGCCCCACGCGAAGACCGCGAAGAACACTGCTACCAAGAGCGCCCCGGCGCTAGCCAAAATGGTTGCACTGACGGCATTGTTACTGACCTGTCCGATGCCGGGTTTTTCCCAGGGCGCCGCCCCCGGTCCCTGGTTCGGCCTCGATCTACCCCCGGACCTGGAACCCCATGTCAGCCCCGCAATTATCGGCAGCCGCGGTCCGGCACCGGCCGTGGTGCCACCGGAAGAATCCGATTTTCCGGAACTGGATGGCGAACGCATCAGTCGCGACCTGCGCCAGATTGTCGATATTTCAATTCAGAGCAGGCTCAGCCAGGAGTTGGGGGGCACTCTGCTGTGGGGCCGGGTAAGCGGCTTCCCCTCCGGTGACGCGACCGTCGACTGGGCTGCGGAGCAATTCCGGCAGGCCGGAATCGGGGAGGTCCGGGTACAGCAGTTCGAACAGGATGCCGATGCCGAACAATGGTTGCCGCTGGACTATGAAGTGACACTGCTGGGCAGTGACCAGTTTGGTCCCGGCAGTCGCGACGTGACACTCACTACAGCCGTTGCACTGGCGCCCTCGGAGATAGCCGGTGGCAGTCTCACCGCACCGGTGGTGTATGTGGGTACCGGCAGCCCTGCCGAACTGATTCATGTGGATGTGCGCGGCAAAATCGCCATTCAGCGTATCACTCCCCAGGCCCACCTGGTATTCGAGCGATCCCGATTCGTTCCACAGGCTAACGATATCATGTCCAGAGGTGCGGTGGCGGTAATCAATCTTATCGATCAGCCGGGTAACGAAATGGCCCGGGACATGTCCAATTGCGGCGGTCCCTGCTTCAATGTCGGTGGGCGCGACAGCCATTTTCTGACCGCCGTCATGAACGCCGCCGCCGTGGCCGGCAATCTTGATCAATTACGGATGCGGCTATCCGTAAACTCTGCAGTTCACCGCGGTCTGATCGGCCGCAATGCGGTGGCGGTGATCCCCGGACAGAGCGCCGAGACCATCGTCCTGAATGCTCATGTGGACGCCTGGTATGACGGCGCCGGCGATAACGGCGATGGACTGGCCGTGCTGGTTGCTCTGGCCAGGCATTTCAACCGGCCCGAGATCCAGCTGCGCCGCACCCTGGTACTGGTTGCCAGTGCCGGTCACCACACGCGGGGACTGAACGGCCCCCGGGCCGCGGTCAGCCTGAATCCGGATCTGTTCGGGAACAGCGTGCTGATATTCAATCTCGAGCACGTGGCGCAACGGAATTTTTCTCCTGCCAGGAGTGAATTCGAAGACGGCTACCGCGAGTATATTGCCGATTCGGGTGAGGCGCCGATCGTTGCCGGAATCACCAATTCATCGCCCTATCTACAGTCGCTTTTCGATCAGGGCGTGCAGCGTTACGGTACCAATTTCGTATCCGGCGATTCCACCATGGCCAGCGGTGAAGGGGGAGGCTACCGGACGGCCGGTGTTCCTATTGTGACTACCATGCAGGCACCACCTCTTTATCATACCAGCGGCGAAGTATTCGAGGTGGTTTCCACACCGGGGCTGGAACGGATGGCGCGCTTCATGTCCTGGTTTGTCAAGCAGGTCGATGGCGCCAGTCGGTCACAGATTGATCCTTAAGCTGGGAAACCAGTCTGCCGTTTTATACGTAAACACCGCCTCACTGGAAATCGACAACAGACACTGTAATGCGCGCCATACTCTTACTTAATCTGGGAACTCCTGCGGCCCCGACTGCCAAGGGACTGCGGGAGTTCTACCGCCATTTCTTCTCCGACCCGTTCGTGTTCGATATTCCACCCTGGGCGCGCTGGGCACTGCGTAACTTCATCATTCTGCCGTTTCGTGCTCCCAAGACCGCCCGGGACTACGAGAAGATATGGCTGGAAGGGGGGTCGCCGCTCAAGGTCTATACCGATCAGCTCAAGTCACGGCTGCAGGACGCCATGGACCCCACCCGCGGACGCATGCGGGTCTTTATCGGCATGGGGTACAGCGAACCGTTCATTACCGATACCATGCAGGAAATAGAAGAACTGGGAATTTCTGAAATCCTGGTGTTTCCGCTGTTTCCGCAATATTCCTCAGCCACGACCGAGTCGGTACTGCACGGAGTGACAAATGCTGCGGGCCGCTGGAAGGAGCCGCCCCGGATGACCGTCATCAAGGACATGTTCAGTGAGCCTGCCTTTGTCCGGGCCTGGACTAAGCTGATCGACAAGTACCTGCGCCAGGACAAACCAGCGCGACGGGTGGATCACGTGATTTTCAGTTATCACGGCTTGCCGGAAAAGACCATCACCAAGGCCGACAAGGATGGCGTCTGTGCCTTCGGCAGCTGCTGTGATGAAATCACCAGTCGCAATCGCTACTGTTACCGCGCCCAGTGTATGGAAACGACCCGGGCCATTGCCAGGTCGATGAACTGGACAGAAGACTTCTATTCGATTGCCTTTCAGTCCCGATTCGGCCGGGAGCCGTGGATTCAACCCTATCTCGACGAGTACCTGGAAGAATTGGCGCGGAAGGGGGTCAAGCGTGTCGCCGTGGTCACGCCGTCGTTTATTTCCGACTGCCTGGAGACCATCCACGAAATCGGCATCGAATACCGGGAACTGTTCAAGGAAAAGGGCGGCGATGACCTGGTACTGATTCCCAACCTGAATAACGAGGAATTCTGGTTTGATGCCGTGGCGGAGATCGTCGAGCGGCATCTGAGCCGTTCGGTTTTTCTTAATCCGGTCTGAACGGGTCTGTTCAGCAAGGTTACGATTCTACTGTGACCAGTTCATAGCAGGGCCGGTAACTTCCGGAACCGATTTTCATTCGCTGGCTGGCCACACATTCCGTCAGCAGGGTATCGATGGCTCGCATGATGTGAGGATCACCCTGCAACTTGTAGGGTCCGAACTGTTCAACCTGCCTGATTCCATAAGGTTTCACATTTCCTGCCACGATTCCGGAAAACGCACGGCGCAGATCGGCCACAAACTGTGCGGCCGGCTGGTCCCTGAACAATCGTAATTGCGCCATGGCATCGTGACTCACCCGAAACGGTGACTGCATGGATTCTGGAATACCCAGTTGCCAATTAAACGAATAGGATTCATCGCTGCGGCGCCGATGGGCGACAACCTGGTTCAGGTTGCGGCGTGCGAGCTGGGCTACCAGGGACGGATTGGCGTTGATGATCTGATAATAGGCGGCGACCGATTCGCCGAGGGTGGTTCGCAAAAAGTTGTCGACCGAGGCGAAGTACTCTTCGTAACCTGCCGGTGCCGTAAAGAGTATCGGTACCGGTATCGAACGGTTTTCCTCACGCATCAGAACGCCGAGCAGATAGAGAATCTCTTCGATGGTTCCGACTCCACCGGGAAACACTACGATGGCGTGCGCCAGCCGTACGAATGCTTCCAGGCGCTTTTCAATATCTGGCAGAATGACCAGCTGATTAACCGAGGGATTGGGCGATTCGGAGGCGATGATGCCGGGCTCGGTGATACCGACGTAGCGGCCGTCGGTAATATTCTGCTTGGCGTGGCCGATCATGGCTCCCTTCATGGGCCCTTTCATGGCGCCGATACCGCACCCGGTGGCGATATCCAGGCCTCGCAACCCCAGTTCGTAACCAACCTCCTTGGTGTAGTTATATTCCTCGCGGCTGATGGCGTGGCCGCCCCAGCACACCACCAGCTGAGGGGCCTGATTGGGCTTAACCACATTGGCGTTGCGCAAAATCCTGAACACGGTGTCGGTGATGCCCGCGCCGCTGGATATGTCAAAGCCGCCCAGGCTTTCTATCTTTGCCTGGGTATAGACGATATCGCGTAGCGCGGAAAACAGATGCTGTTCTATCCCCTTGATCATTCTGCCATCCACAAAGGCGGAAGCCGGGGCATT
This sequence comes from Pseudomonadales bacterium, assembly GCA_024234395.1. Classification (GTDB taxonomy): domain Bacteria; phylum Pseudomonadota; class Gammaproteobacteria; order Pseudomonadales; family Pseudohongiellaceae; genus NORP240. The sequence continues at coordinate 1,957,212 of JACKOH010000001.1, read as the reverse complement.
CTGCACCCGCAACTTGATGCCTCTGGATTCGGGGACTATTTCCACCCTGAAGTCGGCGAATTCCTTCAGCATCAGGTCCGGGTCGTCTGTTTCGTTGCCGGTATTCAGCACCGCCAGGGCGCAGTCGCGAAAGGTCTGGAAAACTTCTTCGGTGGTTTCCATCGCCACCCTGATTTCCTGGTGAGAAAGCAGGTTAAGGCTGGTGGAGGGCCTGACGTAACATTCTTTGATTTTGTCCAATCCTGGGTCCTGCTGATGCGAGGTTGCTAAAGACTGATTTGTATCAATGCGCCATAACCTGGCTCTTTTATCCTTTGCCTTGTCATAAATCTTATCGCAGGAGAGGCCAAGATGGCAGCACATGCACATGCGCATTCACAGGAAAGAACAGCGAAACTGGGACCGGTGGCAGTGAGGATTTTTCTCTGCTATGTGGCCATCATGTTAACTGGCTATGTAGTGGGCGGCCTGCTTTTCTAAAGCGGACTCCACCTCTTACCGGTAGACAGGTACGGCGACAGATAAGTACCGGCACAAGCAGGTAATCAGCTCACAGGGCAAAAAAAAGGCCGGCAATTTTGCCGGCCTTTTTTTCTCTTCAAGACAGTGTCTGTCAGGCGCTCAGTGAGCGTTTTACCAGATTCTGCAACAACGGTACCTTGTAGCCGTTATGAGCCAGCACGCGGGCTCCTTCGGCGGCCAGTGCAGCAACGGACTCGCCGGTTGCAGCAGTACGGGCCTGACCACGAACTGCATTTTCCACCCGGGTCAGCCGCCGCGGAGTTGCCTGGACGGCACCGGCGACGATACGGCTGTTCTGGATGGTGCCGCCACTGATCTGAAAGGCCGCAGCGATGTTCACCAGGGAGAAATCCCAGACGTTCCGATCGGCGACTTTTTCAAAGTAGAAAGTGGCATTGGCCCAGGTTGACGGGATCCGCACGGCGGTGAGAATCTCGCCCGGACGCAGTACCGTGGTGTTTTCAATATCCACGGCGGGACCGACAAAGTAGTCTTCAGCGGAAACGGTACGTTCACCGTCCACGTTGCGGATGACCATGGTGGCATCCAGGGCGACTACGGCCGGCGCCGTATCGGACGGACTGGCAGCTACACAGCGGCTGGTTTCAAACAGCGAGTGTTCGCGGTTCATGCCTTCCGGGGTGTCGGCGTAGCACAGGTTACCGCCGGCCCGATAGCAGGACAGGCCTCTGCGGTAGTACCAGCAGCGAACGTCCTGGGACAGGTTGCCGCCGATCGTACCGATGTTGCGAATCTGGGGACTCGCAACCACTCCGGCAGCGTCGGAAAGCAGTGCATAGCGCTCCTGAATCAGGGGATTGTTGGCAATCTCGGTCAGCGTCGTCAGGGCGCCGATCTCGATACCGTCAGCGGTTTCCCTGATGCCACGCAGGGACTCGATTCCGCTCAGGTCGATCAGGGCTTCGGCCGACTTGGCACGATCCTTCAACCAGCCGTAAGTGTCCTGACCACCGCCTACCAACCAACCCCTTTCAGCCAGTCGGTCAGCTATGTCGAGAGCTTCCTCTACCCGCGCAGGCTGGTAGAGCTCCATATTTGGCATTACGTCATATGATGGCATAGTGGACCTCAGAATGTATTTGTTTTCAGAGTCTTGGAACTGTAGGTGTTACCAGCCAAGTGATTGATGATCATATCCGTAGTGGTCGGAGACGTGTTGAACAGGTGCCCGTCCAAGGCATCGGATATGGCGCTGGCCAGGGCTGACGCCGAAGCACCCTGGGTCGGTTCACCAATGCCGCGTCCACCCACCGGGTTCTGCGGATCGGGAATGTTCACAGCGGCGATCTTGGTGTCGAGCGCGACGTCCTTGTAGGTCGGCGGCTTGCTCTGGTACAGACCCACGTTGGCCGGCAGGCCGTTCTGCGGGTCATACACATGGCGCTCCAGAGTTGACAGACCGACTCCCCAGACTGCGCCGCCGCGCATGGCGTTCTCGAAGTTCTTGGGATGCACCACGGTACCGCAATCGGCCACCATGGCGTAATCCAGGATCTTGAACTTGCCGGTATCCAGGTCCAGTTCGATTTCACAGAATCCTACCTGAATGCCTGGAGGAGTGCCCTGGCCGGGGATGTTGTCCCGTGCCACGCCGACCAGCCCGGTACCCTGCAGGCCTTCCACGGCACGCTGGGTGATCGGATTGATGTCGTCGGGGTATTCCATGCCGCTGTATTTGCCGCCCATGGCGATAGCGCGCTGGGCTGCGTCAGCATAACTCAGGCCCTGACTCGGGTTACTGCTGCGGAACACGCGCTCGCCGCCGATCTCGTAATCGTCGGCGGATCCACCCAGTTCGGCTGCGGCGATTTCCTTCAGCTTGGCAATGGCATCCTGGGCAGCAACCCAGTTGGCACGGCTGTGGGTGAAGATGGTGTTACTGCCACCCTGGCCGGAACTGTGAGGCAGGTGCTCATCGGTTCTGCCGCGATGAATTTCGCAGTTTTCCCAGGGCACCTGCAGCGCCTCGGCGGCAGCCCGGCTGGTGGCCGCATAGGAATAGGTACCCAGGTTGCCGACACCACTGTGGATGTGCACCTTGCCATCCGGTGCGATGCGCACCAACCCGTCGTAGCCGCGGCTGCCGGCACCGTGGAAGCCGATACCGACACCCACTCCGCGCACCTTGCTGCCATTGCGCTTGGGTTGATTCATCTTTTCCTGCCAGCCAAACAGGCGGGCACCCTGATCCAGGGCTTCGTTGACGAAAGCGCTGGTCACCGGTCCCCGACTGCCACCCTGGAAGCCGTCACTGTTGATGGCATTGACGCGGCGGAAAGCGATGCGATCCATGCCCAGCTGGCGGGCTGCCTTGTCCATGATCGGCGACAGAACCGAAGCCATTTCGTTCTGGCCCGGGCCGCGCTGAGCGCCCCGCGGAGTCGTGTTGGTGTAGACTTCAATGCCCCGGAAACGCATGGATTCAGGCTGGTAGGCCACGGTCACGTGCTGGGCCGAGGAATTGCCGCTGCCACCGCCATTGGCGCCAGCGTCGTTGACGATCACCAGGTCGACAGCAGCGACCTTGCCATTGGCCTTGACACCCACCTTGATCCAGCCCTGCATGCCGGAGCGGGCGGAGCCGATGTAGAACTCCTGCTCACGGGTAATGCGGGTCTGAACCGGTCGGTTCAGCATGCGCGACAGGTTGCCGGTGATGGCCATGTACGGATAGGGACCGATCTTGGAGCCGAAACCGCCACCGGTGGCTTCGTTGATGAACACCAGGTTGGCGGGATCGATATTGAGCATCCGGGCCAGGCCCAGGTCATTGGCACTCTGGCTCTGGGAGGAGCCGGCAAAGTAGCACTTGCCGTTTTCCCAGTAGGCCATACAGGTGCGCGATTCCAGGGAATGGTGGGGATACCCCATGGTCACGAACGGCTCTTCAACGACTACCGCACTGTCGGCGAAACCGGCTTCGATATCGCCGTAGGCCCATTCCTGGGTGAACTTGCCGTCCGCGGGCTCACGTCCGGCGCGCAGATTGTCGATCGCAGCGCGGGGCCACTTGATGTCCTGAATCTGAGCACCGACGATGGGGGCACCTTCCGGTCCTTCTTCCGTGGTGCGCACCAGGGCGTTGCCTTCCGGATACGCTGTCGCGCCACCCGGGGACAGGCTCACCAGTGGGTCGACCACGAAGTTGCGGCGTTCAAAATCGACGCGGATTCGCGACAGCGCGGTCTCGGCGATTTCCTCGGTGACTGCGGCGACCGCCAGAATCGGCTGGCCCACGAAAGTCACGTAATCGGATGCCAGGGCCGGATTGCCGGGCGGTGGTACCGGCGGCAGGTCATTGGCCGTGATGATGCCGACCACGCCGTCCATGCGCAGTGCCGCAGAGGTGTCGATATTGACGACCCGGCCGCTGGGCATGGGGCTGGTCAGGATCCGGGCGAAGACCATACCTTCGCGCTTGTGATCTTCAGCGTACTTGATTTCACCTGTGACCTTGCCAGGCACATCAGGCGGTGTGAAGTCTTTTCCTATGTGCATCGTCATACTAGTTGCCCCGAGGCGCGCATCACGCCTCTCAGATAGTGTTCATAGGCACCACATCGGCACAGATTGCCGGACATGGCGTGAATGGCTTCTTCCTGGGTCGGCCTGGGGTTGTCCCGCAGCAGGGCTACCGCCGACATCACCTGTCCCGGTGTGCAGAAGCCGCATTGCGGTGCATTCTCGTCGATGAAAGCCTGTTGTACCGGATGCAGCGTGCCATCGGCGGCTTTGATGCCTTCGATGGTGGTGACTTCCCGGTCGCGCATATTGGCGCTGAGGACCGAGCACGAGTAGTTGGGAACGCCGTCGATGTGGACTGTGCAGGCACCGCATTCGCCGCGGTTACAACCGATTTTGGTGCCGGTCATATTCAGCTTGTAGCGAAGGGTGTAGGCTAGGGTCTCGGTAGGCATGACATCAACAGGCCTGGATCGCCCGTTTATGTTGAGTGTTATCAAGCGCTCGGCGGCGTTCTGCCCGGACTGGGCATTCGCAAGGTAAAAACTGGCACCGGTGGAAGCCGCGGCGCCGGAGAAAATTACCCCCTTGATAAAACGTCTGCGTGTTAGTTTAAGGTTCACTGACATTGCTCCGTTTCATTGTTTTGAGGAGTGGTCGCAACTCTTTCGGGCCACGACGCGGGGTAGCTTTGGCATTGGCAAATATACCTGCTTCAAAGGCTACGATTTTCCGCTTGAAAATGCAACTGAATGAAGGGTTTGAGAGAGGCTGGAGGCCCGGAAACCGGGCTTGTCTGGCGATTCCGGACAATATTATTACAGACTGTTACATTTTCACCCCGGGGCGACCGAATAGCCCTGAAAACAACAGGGGCATTCAATCAGCCGCCGACTGTCCAAGCCCTCACATTACGTGTGGTCATAATCAGCGCCCGGAGAGGATTTTCTTCATGTAGAAACCAGTATGGGAACCTTTGGCCCTGGCCAGCTGCTCCGGGGTTCCGGTGGCGATAATCTGACCCCCGTCGCTCCCTCCCTCGGGACCCAGATCGACGATCCAGTCAGCAGTCTTGATGACGTCCAGGTTATGTTCGATCACAACGATGGTATTACCCTGGTCGCGCAGATGATGCAGGACCTTGAGCAACTGGCGGATATCCTGGAAATGCAGCCCGGTGGTGGGTTCGTCGAGTATGTACAGGGTATTCCCGGTATCCCGCTTGGACAGTTCCCGGGACAGCTTGACCCGCTGGGCCTCGCCACCGGACAGGGTGGTGGCCGCCTGGCCCAGGCAGATGTAGGCCAGGCCCACGTCGATCAGGGTCTGCAGCTTGCGGGCAATGGCGGGCACCGAGCTGAAAAAGTCGGCGGCGTCCTCGATGGTCATATCCAGCACTTCGCTGATGTTCCTGCCCTTGTAGGTGACTTCCAGGGTTTCCCGGTTGTAGCGCTTGCCACGACACACATCGCAGGCCACGTAGATATCCGGCAGGAAGTGCATTTCCACTTTGACCACGCCATCGCCCTGACAGGCTTCGCAACGTCCGCCCTTCACGTTGAAACTGAAGCGCCCTGGCTTGTAGCCGCGCGCCCGGGCTTCCTGGGTGCCGGCAAACAGATCGCGGACCGGGGTGAATATCCCGGTATAGGTAGCCGGATTGGAGCGGGGTGTGCGGCCGATCGGACTCTGATCGATATCGACCACCTTGTCCAGCTGTTCCAGGCCCAGGATCTCGTCATACGGCGCGGCGTTTAACGAAGTGGCCTTGTTCAGCCGGGTGGCCGTAATCGGGTACAGCGTGCTGTTGATGAGCGTCGATTTCCCGGATCCGGAGACACCGGTTACACAGGTGAAAAGTCCGATCGGTATCTCCAGGTCGACTTTTCGTAAATTATTACCCCTGGCGCCTTTAAGGGAAAGCAGCCGTTTTTTATCGACGTTGACGCGCTGTTCTGGAACGGCGATGCATTCCTTGCCGGACAGAAACCGGCCGGTCAGGGACTGCTCGGATTTGATGATGTCGCGCAGCTTTCCTTCGGCGACAATATGGCCGCCATGGACGCCGGCGCCGGGTCCGATATCGATGATGTGATCGGCGCTGCGGATCGCTTCTTCGTCATGTTCCACCACGATTACCGTATTGCCCAGGTCGCGCAGGTGAAACAGGGTGTTGAGCAGCCGGTCGTTGTCCCGCTGATGCAGGCCGATGGACGGTTCGTCAAGGATGTACATGACTCCGACCAGGCCGGCCCCGATCTGGCTGGCCAGGCGGATGCGCTGGGCTTCGCCACCGGACAGGGTCTCCGCACTGCGGCTCAGGGTCAGGTAGTTAAGGCCCACGTCCACCAGAAATTGCAGCCGTGCCTGCAGTTCCTTGAGAATTTTCTCGGCGATTCTGGCCTGCTTGCCTTTCAGCTTCAGAGCCTGGAAGTAGGCAGCCGACTGGGCCACGGTCATCTCGGTGATGGTGGGCAGATTGTGCCCCTGGATCAGAACATGACGGGCATCCCGGCGCAGGCGCGTGCCCTGGCAGTCAGGGCAGGATTGAGAGCTCAGGTACTTGGCCAGTTCCTCCCTGACCATGGACGATTCGGTTTCCCGGTAGCGCCGTTCCATGTTGGGCAGGATGCCCTCGAAGGGATGACTGCGAATCACCATGTCGCCGCGATCGTTGATGAATTGGAAATCGATACTCTCGCCCTTGCTGCCGGTCAGGATCACGTCGCGGTGTTTCTTGCTCAGCTTGGCGAACGGCTTGTCCAGCTTGAAACCGTAATGGTCAGCCAGGGAATTGAGCATCTGGAAGTAATACATGTTGCGGCGATCCCAGCCGCGTATGGCGCCTTCCGCCAGCGACAGCCCGGAATCCACCACGATGCGCTGCTCATCGAAATACTGCTTCATGCCCAGGCCATCGCAACTGGAGCAGGCACCGGCCGGGTTGTTGAATGAAAAAAGCCGCGGCTCCAGTTCGCTGATGCTGTGTCCGCACTTGGGGCAGGCGAACAGCGAGGAAAACACCAGGTCAGGCTGTTTGCCGCCATCCTCCATGAAGCTCACCAGGGCCAGGCCGTCGGCCAGTTGCAGGGCGGTTTCAAAGCTTTCCGCCAGGCGCTGCTCGATGCCCTCCTTGACCTTGAGCCGGTCGACCACCACTTCGATGTTGTGTTTCTTGTTCTTCTCCAGGGTTGGCGGATACTCGATTTCGCAGACCAGACCGTCGACCCGGGCGCGAATGAAACCGCTGGTTTTCAGTTCACTGAACACGTGCAGGTGTTCGCCCTTGCGGTCGCGGATAATCGGTGCCAGCACCATCACCCGGCTGCCCTCCGGCAGGGCCAGGACCTGATCGACCATCTGGCTGACTGTCTGCGCTTCCAGCTTGAGACCGTGATCGGGACAATGGGGTTCGCCGACCCGCGCAAACAGCAGTCGCAGGTAATCGTAGATCTCGGTGATGGTTCCCACCGTGGAACGCGGATTGTGCGAGGTGGACTTCTGCTCGATGGAAATGGCCGGCGAGAGTCCCTCGATATGGTCGATGTCCGGCTTCTCCATCATCGACAGAAACTGCCGTGCATAGGTGGAGAGGGATTCCACGTAACGACGCTGTCCCTCGGCATAGAGAGTGTCGAAAGCCAGCGAAGACTTACCCGAACCCGACAGCCCGGTGATCACCACGAGCTGATCGCGGGGGATGGTGATGTTGATGTTCTTGAGGTTATGGGTGCGGGCACCCCTGACGAAAATCTTGTCCATGCAGGGCCTGGCTGGTGTGGGTGGAATCCAAACCGCTCATTATCCAGACAATTGGTGATGGGAGTAAAGCTGCTCCCGTATCCGGTTGGCGGATTGCCTGTTAGAAATTGTCTGCCGTTCGGGGTTTCGAACGGCTGCGCGGTCCGTACCCTTTCGCTGCGGCGGACCGCGCCCGTCCCGGGTCCCTTCACTCTGAGAAAAAGAAAGGGGACAGTCCCTCAGGGACTGTCCCCTTTCTTTTTTCGCCGTTCAGCGCTGGTCCTTTATTGCCGCCGCAAAAGGGTACGGCCCGCACAGCCTTGCCCTGGTGGAGGCGTCTGGTCCGGCGATTTCTTTGTATTGGGGTGGGGCGACTCTTTTCTCAACTCTTAGATTTTATTGCGGTCGGGATTCGAAAATGGGGACAGTCCCTCAGGGACTGTCCCCATTTTTCTCTGGAAGGCGGTCATTTTCTGCCGTTCAGTTCAGGTCCTTTAATGCCGCCGCAAAAGGCACGGTCCGCACAGCCTCACTTGGATGGCCACGTCCAGTCTGATGGCTTCGTCCCGTGTGCAGTGGCGACACTGTGGTCGAATCCCGATATCTATCCCGATCGAGAGTCTCAGCTTTAGGTGCGGAGTGGCCAGTCGGCGGTGTCCTGGAGCGCCTCCGTGGCTGGCATTCTTTCACTACAGCAGCTTTGAAAAAAGGGGACAGTCCCTGAGGGACTGTCCCCTTTTTCTGTGGTCCCGCCCTTTTCGCAGAAGCAGGCGCGAGAACCAACGGATTTGCAGTGTGTACATTAGTCGGCAGGAACACCAAGCCACGGGCCAGGGGTAAGCTCCCGCAGCGATAAAAACGCAGCACCGACCGACCGAGCGAGACCGCTTTACAGGGCTCGCGACCGAGGGAGGGAACCGCGGAGCGGGGCAAGTTGCTGCGGGAACTTACCCCTGGGCCGGGGCGGCCCTGCGGCCAACGCCAAATTCACCTCGCTTAAGTTCTCAAGAGATAAACAGTCTTTCCGGATTTCAGCGTCAGGATAAAGAAAAGTCCAGCCACCATGTCCCGCGTTGTGGTGCCAATACCAATGACGGGTTTAATCCGGCGTTTTATTTCGTAAAGCCGGCAGCATGGTATAGACTTAACCGATGCAGCAATCGGTAAATTTCTGACGGGAGGTCAAGGTGGCGAGTCGCGGTATCAACAAGGTAATTCTGGTCGGCAATGTGGGGGGCGACCCGGAAGTTCGGTACATGCCCAGCGGTGGTGCCGTGGTAAACCTGACCCTGGCAACCTCCGAGTCCTGGAAGGACAAGAGCAGCGGCGAAAACGTTGAAAAGACCGAGTGGCATCGGGTGGTGTTTTTCAACCGGCTGGCCGAGATCGTCGGCGAATATGTGCGCAAGGGGTCGAAGCTGTATGTGGAAGGCCGGCTGCAGACCCGTTCCTGGGAGCAGGACGGTATCAAGCGCTACGCGACTGAAATCGTCGCCAGCGAGATGCAGATGCTGGATTCCCGCGGTGCAGGCCAGGGCAGTTCAGAATTCGGGCACCAGGCTGCGCCGAGCCAGTCCTCGTCTCGCTCCGAGCCGGAGCAGGCACCGGCCAACTTCGACAACTTCGACGACGATATTCCATTCTGACCGCGATTACCCGCTGGCGCTCAGGTATCCATCCGGGGGGCAGCGGTATTCGTGGTTTCCCGGTCACGCCCGGCCACTCGCCGTTCCTGCGACCCGGATGCGCGGCAAAGTTCATTCCCGGTACTGGTGATTTGGTGCGCTGGACCCTATAAACTGGGGCCGGTTGGGCTCTCAGTGCGTGAGTCTGCAGCCTGTGAAGTATTGTCTCGACCGTGGTGGAGAACTGGAAATTGAAGCTGTTGATAGCGGGTGCCGAAGCACCCACTGGACTGGAGTTGCAGGATCTGCTCAGGAAGCAGGGGTTGGACTTTGTCTTGTTGCCGGACAAGCTGTTGTTGACTGCCGACAAGACGGGCCTGGATCGACTGGTTAATACCAGCCGGCCGGATCAGTTGATCAACCTGCATACCTTCGAGCCCGGTTCCCAGCTGGCGTTGCAACATGCCGAGTCAGGCAGGCAGGAATGTGCTTCGATTCAACGGGACCATGCGGCGTTGCTGGCCAACCTCAGTGAGCACCATGAAATCCCCATGCTCCATCTCTCCAGCTGCTACGTGTTCGATGGTGAAAAGCGTCTGGGCTATAACGAGCAGGATGAAACCCACCCGGTTGGTGTATTCGGGACCACGGCGCTGCAGGGTGAACTGGCTGTCCAGAAACTCGCCCAACATGTCATTCTGCGGATTGGCTGGCCATTCGGGCGCCGGCAGCATGATGTCATTGAGAACTGGATCCGTTCCTGTAAACAGCACAAGGGCAATCTGCAGGTGTTGCAGCGCCGCTTCAGTCCCACTCCCAATGAAGATGTGGCCAGAGTGGTACTGGCTATCTGTCGGCAACTGGATTGTGATGCCAACGTCTGGGGTACCTATCATTACTGCGGGCTGGAAACCAAGAAAGAAATAGAATTCGTCCAACAAGTATTGAAATACGCCTCCCAGCACGACGAGCAGATTTATCAGTTTCTCGATAATTTTACTATGACCGAGGAGCCTATCGACGCTCCGGAAATCTCCAACTCGACCTTATCCAGCAAGAAGATTTTCGACACCTTCGGCATCAAGCAGCGGTCCTGGCATGGCAGCCTGCAGTCGACCATAAAAACCATATACCAGGGCGGGGACCGCTCGGGCTCGGACAGCCAACTGAATACGCCGACAAAATTGTCAGACAGTGTCGGTTCCCGGGGACTGCATTGAGGGGAATCGGGCCATGAACCCAGGGCTTACTCCGCTTGACGAGGCTCTGCCCCGCCTGCTGTCGGAACTGGCGGTCAGGACCGGGCAGGAAACCGTCGCGCTCTACGCAGCAACGGGCAGGGTGCTGGCAGAGGATCTGTACGCACCGCTCGACGTACCGACCACCGATAACAGTGCCATGGATGGTTACGCAATCAGTTCCGCCAACCTGAACTCTGTGCCGGTTACTGTCGCAGTAAGCCAGCGCATTCCGGCCGGTTACAGTGGCGAGCCGTTACGGGCCGGAACCGCAGCCAGGATCTTCACCGGCGCGCCGTTGCCGACTGGAGCGGACGCGGTAGTCATGCAGGAAAACACAGAGCAGCAGGGCGACTCGGTAAGGATTCTGAAGCCCGTAGTGGCCGGTGAAAATGTGCGTTCCCGGGGTGAGGACATCGCCCGGGACAGCCTGCTATTCAGAGCCGGGCACCGAATCGTCGAACGCGATATGCACACCCTGGCATCCTGTGGAATCGCCGACCTGGCCGTACGTCAGCCGTTGAAGGTGGCCGTTCTCACCACCGGTGATGAACTGGTTCGACCTGGCACCTTGTTACAGCCGGGGCAGATTTACAATTCCAATTTTTATCTGTTGTCGGCACTCCTCACCAGGCTGGGCTGCCAGGTTATCGACTGTGGAACCGTGGGAGACAATCTGGAAGTCACTGTGGACAGTCTCGAGCGTGCTGCCGCGCAGGCGGATTGCCTGGTCAGCAGTGGCGGTGTTTCGGTTGGCGAAGAGGATCATGTCAAAGCGGCAGTGCAACGGCTCGGCCGGATCGATCTGTGGAAACTGGCGGTAAAGCCGGGTAAACCGTTCGCCTGGGGACGGGTCCGGGGCAGACCTTTTTTTGGTCTGCCGGGTAATCCGGTTTCTGCCTATGTCACTTTTGTATTACTGGTGCGCCCGGCCCTGCTGGCCATGCTGGGAGCCACGCCGGCTGGTCCGCTGACTTTCCGGCTGCCTGTCGACTTCAGTGCCAGCAGTGGTGAGCGGCAGGAATACCTGCGGGTCACGCTGTCCGGTTCCGGGCCGAAGCAGCAGAGACTGAAGAGAGTTGACAACCAGAGTTCCGGCGCCGGTTCGTCCCTGAGCCGGGCCGACGGACTGGCAGTATTGCCACCGTTTACTTCCGTAAATCAGGGCGATATGCTGGAGTTCATGCCTTTTTCCGAGTTGACGGGATGAGTTTTCTGACGAGACAGGGATTCTGGCTGCCGGGCGTTTCCATAGCTCTGTTCCTGGCCGGGTGCCAGAGCGCCGATAATGAGACTGACGTTCCAGATACCGAGCCTCAGGTTGCCGGAATGGAGGAGCAGGTGGAAGCACAGAGTGAGGAGCAGATGCGCGCCTGGGAGATTGCCTTTCGCCGGCAAAGGCTGATCGGTGATTTACTCTACGACGCGCTGCGTGCTTTACAACAGGACCGGTTGCTGCTTCCTGCCGATGACAATGCCTACTCGCGCTATCAACGGGTGCTGGCGCTGGACCCGGAGAACAGCCTGGCCCGGGAGGGGCTGCAGGAGATTGTCCGGCGTTACCTGCAGCTGGCTGCCACCGCCAGTCGACAGGGCCGCTTTGCGGCGGCAGATCAATATATTGACCGGGCCCGGACGGTAGACAGGAACGATCCGGCGATCGTGGCTGCCCGGCAGGCACTGGAGCGGGATCGAAATTCCGGAGATCTGGTTTTTGAACTGGATCTGCAGCAACTCGATGCCCAATCCGAGAACCTGGTGCAGCAGCTGGCAGGGATCGCCGACCAGGCAGTGGCAAACGAAGCGTTTGTCTGGATCACCGCGCCCAGTGACGAAAAGGGGCGCTGGATATATGGCACCATGCGGGAGCAGGCCAACGGTTATCGATTGCGGGGCAATATTGAATTGGGTGGATTTGCTATTATCCGTCTGCGTATGCCCGATGCGGCAGATGATGAATCTTAGTTCCTGGAGTCTTTCCGCCCATGTTTGCCAGTCTGAAAGAACGAGTTTCCAACCTGTTCAGGAAGCGGGAATCCTCTGAGCTTGAGAACGATGAGCTTGAGAACCGGGAAGAGGGCAGCTTACTGCTGAAAATCCTCACCTCAGTCCTGGCCGCCGTGGTGCTGGTCATTCTCGGGCTTGGAATATACTGGAGCCTGGAGCCGGATTCTTTTTCGGTATCCGCCAATCAGGCAGAACGGCTGGCCGCCAGTGGCGGCAGTCCACGCCCTGGCAGCGCGTCGGCGGCCACTCTGATCCGGATTGCACAGACCCTGCTGGACAAGCCGGGGGGCTACCTGAGCAACGACGTCATGCCACCGGGTCTGTACCTGGACAACATTCCCAACTGGGAGTTCGGCGTGCTGGTTCAGGTACGGGATTTTTCCCGCGCGTTTCGCGAGTCGTTCAGTCGTTCGCAATCCCAGTCCGAGGAGGACCGGGATCTGCGGGAGGCTGAACCCCTGTTCAGTTTCGACTATCAGAGCTGGATGTTTCCCCCCACTGAAAGTGAATACGGCCGTGCCATCGGTCTCCTCGATTCCTATCTGGATCGTCTTACCAATCCGCAGAATAATGATGCCCAGTTTTTCGCCCGCGCCGACAACCTGGCCAGCTGGCTGATGACAGTGGAGTCGAGGCTGGGCAGCCTGTCCTGTCGACTCAGCGCCTGCGTCGGTGAAAACCGGCTGACGTCGCTGCCGCCCGGCGCCGAGCTGAGCGACCCGGAGCGGGCCACCAGCCGAACCGGGCGCCCCGGGACACCGTGGCTGCAGGTGGACGATATTTTCTACGAGGCGCGCGGTACCACCTGGGCGTTGCTGCATTTTCTGCTGGCGGTAAAAAGTGATTTTGCCGATGTACTGGAAGACAAGAATGCCATGGCCAGCCTGGATCAGATAATCAGGGACCTGGAGCTCAGCCAGCGGCGGGTATTTCCGGTCATACTTAACGGTTCAGGATTCGGCATATTTGCCAACCATTCACTGACCATGGCGAATTATGTGTCCCGGGCCAATGCTGCGATAATTGACCTGCGTAGCCTTCTTGCCCAGGGTTAATCGATATAATCCAGTCTCCACTTAACAGACAGTTAATCCGGCAGCGGTTTCGAAACAGGACGTGCTGATATGCTACATGCGCTCGAGCAACAGGCTGAATACCTGGATCTGCAGGTTGAATTCGTGCGTCTGCAGACCTGGTTGCGGCAGCATCGGAAGCGGCTGCTGATTATCTTCGAGGGGCGCGATGCGGCCGGCAAGGGCAGCACCATCATGCGCTTCGTACGCTTTCTCAATCCCCGCTATTATCGGATCGTGGCGCTCAGCAAACCCACTGAACTGGAGCGGGGTCAGTGGTATTTTCAACGTTATATCAAGGAGTTGCCGAATCCCGGGGAAATCGTCTTCTTCGACCGCAGCTGGTATAACCGGGCGGTGGTCGAGCCGGTGATGGGATTCTGTACCCAGCGTCAGTACAAGTTTTTCCTGGAGCAGGTCGTCTTGCTTGAGCATATGCTGAAAGAAGACAAGCTGGATATCATCAAGTTTTGGTTCTCCATCGACGAGGAAGAGCAGGAGAAGCGCATCAGGGAACGCAAGACCAATCCGCTCAAACAGTGGAAACTGAGTACCGTGGACGCCCTGGCCCAGGCCAAGTGGGACGAATATACCCGTTACAAGGAGGTCATGTTTGAGAAAACCTCCACCCGTCGCAATCCCTGGCTGGTAGTGGAGGGCAACGATCGCGACCGGGCCTGCCTGGAATCCATGCGCTACGTTCTCAGCCAGGTCAAGTACGATGGCCGTGGGGAAACCGGCAGCCGCATCGAGCCGGATCCGGAAATCGTCCACCAGCAGCCTACCTTCGACCTCAAGCACCTGGGCTTTCTCAGGGACGCCCGGGGAGGAATTTCCGGGTGATTGGTCTGTTTCGCGGTTCAATTCGACTGTTGATCTTTGCCGGCTGCCTGCTGACCGGTCTGCAGGTCCCCAGCTATGTGGATCAGTACGAGAAACGGGTGGATGCCCATCTGCTCGAGGTCACTGCCAATCTGAGCGGATTTCAGGATACCGCAAACCGGATGTTTGACGGCAATATGGAGGCATTGATTGCCTATTATGAAAACAGTGGTGACCAGGTGTTTGAACTGGATGCCAACAGTGTGCGCAATATCTATCGTCGTTACCTGAACCTGACCCGGGAGCAGAATGCCATTTCCGCCCCCTGGTACCGCAGCGCCTATCATGCCGTGTTTCGTGCCGATCCGGAACTTCGCGGTGAGGCCCTGGCCGGTTATTCCTATACGGTCCCGCTGGATCTGAATACCCTGGCCTGGGGATTTGGCCTGGCGGTATCGGTTACGCTGCTGCTGGAACTTATCCTGCTGTTACTGGCACGCCTGTTCAGGCTCGGCCGGGGACCGCGCAAACATGGTGCGATTTGACGAATTGAAAGGAAGGTAGTCGAAGTGGAAGCGCTCAGGCAGTACCTGCCGATTCTGGACTGGGGCAGGCGTTACAATTCAGCCAGTTTCACCGAGGACGGTGTGGCTGCCGTCATCGTCGCCATCATGCTCATTCCCCAGTCGCTGGCCTATGCCCTGCTGGCCGGACTGCCGGCGGAAATGGGCCTTTACGCGAGCATTTTCGGTCTGCTTGCCTATGGCTTGTTCGGCACCAGCACCTCACTTTCGGTAGGGCCGGTGGCAGTGGTGTCACTGATGACGGCGGCGGCACTGGAACGGGTTGCCGGGACTGGTTCGGCGGAATACATCAGCGCCGCCTACACGCTGGCGTTTCTGTGCGGAGCCATGCTGTTGTTGCTGGGCGTATTCCGGCTCGGATTCCTGACCAATTTCCTGTCCCATCCGGTAATCGCCGCATTCATTACCGCTTCCGCGCTGATCATTGCGGCCGGCCAGTTACAGCATCTGCTGGGAATTTCCGCCGGCGGGCATAACCTGCTGGATGTGGTCCTGGGACTGGGCCGGGAAATCACCCATACCAATTTCTATACCCTGTTCATCGGCGCTCTGGCCCTGCTGTTGATCGTGCTGATGCGGGTCGGTTTGAAGCCGCTACTGATGAAGATCGGTATGTCGTCCCGCAATGCCTCGCTGATAGTGAAAGGAGGACCGGTGATCGCGGTGATTATAACCGCGCTGATCACCTACCTGATGCGCCTTGACGAGAAGGGACTGGCCCTGGTCGGGGATATTCCGCGCGGGATGCCGGGTATCGTGATTCCCGGCCTGTCACGGGAGTTGATCGCGGAGTTGTTCTGGCCAGCGGTACTGATCTCCATCGTCAGTTTTGTCGAATCGATTTCCGTTGGTGAAACCCTGGCCAACCGGCGCCGGCAGCGCATCAATCCTGATCAGGAACTGGTCGGCCTGGGTATGTCTAATGTGGCCGTATCGGTGACCGGTGGATTTCCCATCACCGGAGGGTTTTCCCGCTCTATCGTCAATTTCGATGCCGGGGCGGCCACGCCTGCTGCCGGTATTTTCACCGCCATCCTGATCGGCCTGGTTACCGTGTTCCTGACTCCGCTGATTTACTGGCTGCCCCGTGCCACCCTGGCGGCAACCATCATCGTGGCGGTCATGTCGCTGGTGGATTTTTCCCTGTTTCGACAGTCCTGGAATTATTCGCGCGCCGATTTCATCGCCATGATGGCCACCCTGGTGTTGACGCTTATCATCGGTGTGGAAGTAGGCATTGCCGCCGGCGTGCTGGCCTCGGTGCTGATATCGTTATACAAGACTTCCAAACCTCATGTGGCGATCGTGGGCCGGGTGCCCGGAACCGAGCATTTTCGCAATATCGATCGGCACCGGGTACAGACGTTTGAAAATATTCTTTCCATCCGTATCGATGAAAGCCTGTATTTCGCCAATACGCGCTACCTGGAGGAGTTGATTTACGAGAAGGTGTCCCATTATCCGAAGGTGAAAAATGTGATCCTGATGTGCACGGCCGTGAACAAGATCGACATGAGCGCCCTGGAGACCCTGTTTCAGATCAACCGGACTCTGTCGGATCTGGGCATCAAGTTGCACGTTTCCGAGGTGAAGGGTCCGGTCATGGACCGGCTGCAACGCACCGATTTTTTTACCCGGCTGACCGGTAACTGTTATCTGACCCAGAATCAGGCGGTGGAAGACCTGCGTGATGATTGCATGCCCCTGTCCGGGCTCTAGCAGGCAGGCCCCGGTCAGGAATTGCCGATAAACAGATACGCCATGTAGGCCACATAACCGGCCAGCAGGACACTGCCCTCCAGGCGGCTGATGCGCAGGTGGGTCCAGGCGAACGGCAACAGGATCACGGCGTATGACAGCATCACGCCCAGGTCCACGAGGTTGAATTCGCTGCCCGATACCGGTTTGAGCAGCGCGGTAATGCCCAGGATCCCGAGAATATTGAACAGGTTCGATCCCACCACATTGCCCACCGCCAGTCCGGGTTCCTTCTTGTAGGCGGCGACCATGGACGTGGCCATTTCCGGGATACTGGTCCCCACGGCAATGATCGACAGGCCGATGACCGCTTCACTGATTCCCAGCAGCCGGGCCAGTTCCACCGCGCTGTCGACGAACAGCCCGCTCCCATACACCAGCATGATCAGTCCCACCAGCAGCAGCCCCACGTAAAACAGGCCGGGTTTATGGGGAGTGGAAATTACCGGGCTGGCCTCGATCAGTTCACAGGCGGCCCGATCCTTGCGCGCCTGCTGATAATTGAACAGCAGAAACAGAACCAGCCCGAAGGTGAGAAAAACGCCGTCGAGCATATCCAGTTGCCGATCCTGCAGCAGTAACCAGAGAAACAGGGAGCTGGCGATAACCAGGGGGATCTGCCTGCGCACCAGTTGCAGGTCGATGGTGACCGGAGTGATCATCGCCATGATGCCCAGGATCAGGCCGATGTTGGCAATATTGGAGCCAATGACATTGCCCAGAGCGATGGAACTGCGGTCATTGAGTGCCGAATCGACGCTCACCGCCAGTTCCGGTGCACTGGTGCCGAAGGCGACAATGGTAAGGCCGATTACCAGGGGTTTGATGCCGAGTTTCAGCGCCAGGGTGGAACTGCCCCTGACCAGAAATTCGGCGCCCAGGCCGAGGATGAAAAAACCGAGTAGCAGTAGAAAACTGTTGACGAGCATGAAAGGGGCTGCAATTCCTTAAAGGGGTCAAATATCCTGTGAAGAGTTCCGAGCCGGAAACTGGGTGTTGGCCGGGCAGACCTGGAATCAGATTTTGACCACCATTTTGCCGAAATTCCCGCCTGAGAATAATTGCAGAAAGGCACCCACAGCGTTATCCAGCCCATCGATGACCGTCTCACGGGTTTTTATTCTGCCACTTTTGATCCACTCCTGCATGTCGTTTCTGAACTGATCCTGCAAATCCATGTAGTCGGAAACGATAAAGCCCTGTATGCGTAATTTCTTCCCCACTATCAGCATCAGGTTGTTGGGGCCAGCTGCGGGTTGCGCGTTGTTGTAGGTCTGAATCATGCCACAGGCGACAATCCGGCCAAACGGCTTCATATTGGCAAGTGCGGCCTGCAGATGATCGCCGCCGACGTTTTCGAAATAGACATCGATCCCCTCCGGGGCGGCTTCTGCCAGTGCCGCGGTGAGGTCGCCGCAGGTCCGGTAATTGATCACCGCATCGGCACCGCATTCCTCGCGCAGCCAGGCCGCCTTGGCGTCGGATCCGACACTGCCCACCACCCGACAGCCCTTGATTCTGGCAATCTGGCAGACATTGGCGCCGACCGCGCCGGAAGCGGCCGAGACGAATACGGTAGCGCCGGGTTTCGGTTCACCCAATTTCAACAGTCCCACCCAGGCAGTCATTCCCGGCATGCCAAGCGTCCCCAGGTACCAGGACAGGTGATCCCGATCCAGGGGCTCGATTCTCTCGATGGTACCGGCGTCGGCCACGAACCGGTCCCGCCAGCCACACTGACTGAGTACCACATCGCCGGGTTGCAGTCCGCTGGCGCGGGATTCGGTAACCGTACCGACGGCGCCGCCATACATCACCTTGTTCAGTTCGTAGGCAGCCGCATACACGGCATTTTCACGCATCCTGCCGCGCATGTACGGGTCCACCGACATATAGAGGTTGTTCACCAGGACCTGGCCGTCCTGCAGCGCTGGCAGTTCAGTTTCCACCAGCCGGAAATGATCCGCTTCGGGCAGGCCGGTCGGGCGGGTGACGAGATGTATTTCCCGAGCCTTGGTCATAGGTCATGATCCTTGACGGGTCAGATTGGATACAGGCCCGATGAAGAAAACCGGTGTATCAGCCTGACGGGTTATCGGAATCCACTTTGATTCTGCGTTGCCAGAGTATAACAGCCAGCAACAGGCCGGCACCGATCAGATGATAAATGATCCCGAACGGAGCCCACATCAACAGTGCCGCACTCAGCAGCAACAGTGCCGCGGTCAGCAGATTGAGACGGATTTCCAGATACCAGTGCAGCACCCCGGCCAGGGCATAGAGACCCAGGCAGGACCAGCCGAACACTTCCAGCCGCTCCGGCCAGCTGCCGGAGATCAGCGGTGAATAGGCGAACAGCAGCGGCACCAGGTAAAGGCCCTTGGCGACTTTCCAGCTGGTCAGGCCGGTAGCCATGGGGCGGGTTCCGGCGATCCCGGCGGCCGCGAATGAGGCCAGGCACACCGGCGGTGTGACATTGCTGTCCTGGGACAGCCAGAAGATGATCAGGTGCGCGCTGAGCAACATGCCCTGTAACAGGGTCGGGTCCAGCATTTCCCGCCGGATCAGTCGCTTCATTTCCAGCGGCATTTCCTGCAGCGCTACCGCCGGGTCGCCACCGAACAGGCCCAGCGTGGCCTGGACATTGGAGGGCAGGTCAGTGGTCTGCAGGGCGGCCAGCAGTTGTGAGTGGCTGATCAGGTCGAAGATCAGCGGTGCTGACAGGGTGGCCAGTACGATATAGGAGGCGGTGACCGGCAGCCCCATTCCCAGTACCAGGGACGCCAATGCCACCAGCACCAGGGTAATCAACAGGCTGCCCTGGGCCCATTCCACGATCATCAGTGAAAAGGCATTACCGACACCGGTGGTTGTGACCACGTTGATGATCAGACCCACGGCGACCAGCAGCAGGGCGGTGGAGATCATGGTCCTGACGCCTTCCAGGACGGCATTGAAAATATCGCTCCAGGACATCGGGTTTTTGGAAATCCAGCTGGCGGCGATCACCGCCAGAGTGGCCCAGGCCGCCGCGGTGGTCGGAGTACGGCCCATCACCAGCAGACCAACCAGCACCGCAATCGGAATGATGAAGTGCCAGCCCTGAGTCAGCACCGAGCCTATTTTCTCAGATTCCCCGGTGGTTTCAGGATGCAGTCCCAGGCGCTTGGCCTCGATGCGAACGAAATAGGAAACGGTCAGGAAATACAGGATCGCCGGCAGCACCGAGACTGCAATGATGGTCAGGTAACTGATCTGGGTATAACTGGCCAGAACAAAGGCACCTGCCCCCATGACCGGTGGCATCAGCGCGCCTCCAGTTGAGGAGGCGGCCACCACGCCGGCGGAAAATTTGCCGTTGAAGCCTGACTTGCGCATCATCGGAATGGTTATTACCCCGGTGGATACGGTGTTGGCGACGGCGGACCCGGACACCGACCCCATCAGCCCGGAACCCACCACCGCCACCAGGCCGGCTCCTCCGGTAAAGCGTCCGGCCAGGCAACGTGCCAGGTTAACGATGAAATCCCCTGCGCCGGAATGGAGCAGGAAGGAACCGAAAATGATGAACATGAAGACGAAAGTTGCCGAAATGTTCGCGGTCAGTCCGAACATGCCCTCACTGCTGAAATAGCTGCGGTATAACACGGTCTCCAGGCTCAGTCCCGGAAACGAGAACACGCCCGAGATGAAGCGGCCCAGGAACAGGATATAGGCCAGGCTGATCAGAATCAGCACCGGCATGAACCAGCCGGTAGTGCGGCGGGTAAATTCGATGGCCAGGCCCACCGCGATCAGCGACACCAGGTAGTCACTGAAAATGTACTCGGCTTCCCGGTCATAGAGGGCGGTTTCGAACAGGATCAGGTAGAGGGCAACGGCCATGCCCAGGAATGCCAGCAGCACATTGAACCAGTACCTTAACCGGTGCCCGCGGATTTCCTCACGCTCGTTGTCCATGAACGCGCAGATAGCCACAAAGCCACCGAAGTGGATGGCCGACAACCACAACTCCGAAATGGTGCCGATGACGTTATAGTAGATGTGGAACAGGGCGAACAGAAAAGCGCCAATTCGAAGTGCGGGTGAATTCATCGCGATCGCTCTTTCAGGAACCTCTTGTGGTTATTATTCAGGAACGTTTCAGGGTTCCTCAGGGCGAGATACTCTCCGCCGGCTCTTCCATGATCAGACGATCCGGGATAGTCAGGCCTTTTTCCCGATAATAGCGCAGCGCGCCGGGGTGCAGCGGTGCGCCCAGTCCGGCGATGGCTATATCCAGCCGCATGTCATTGGTGGCCCCGTGGATCTCCTGGAGAGTGGCCAGGTTTTCCCAGATCACCCGGGTAATATGGTAAACGACGTCCTCGGGAATATCCGCGCGGGTGACCAGCACGTTGGGTGAGGCGACGGTGTGCACCAGCCGGTCCTGGTTTGGATAAGTACCCGGTGGAAAATCGTACCAGTCCCAGAGTGGATATCTGGCGTTGAGGCGGTCCAGTTCTTCCTGGGTCCAGTTGAGGATGGTGATGCGATCGCCCATCAGCGCATAGGCCTGGGTAATGGAGCTGACCGGGGCACCGGCGGGGATGTTCATGCCGACAATGCGACCGTCCTGGATGGCACCGGTAGTGGGACCATAACCCATGTAGGCCAGTGTAAACCTGTTCTCGTAGTCGACCCCCAGGGTGTCGAGAATGAAACGTCCGGTCTGTTCGGCACCGGAGTTGCGGGCGCCCAGTACGTACCGTTCGCCATCAAGATTGTTCAGATCCATCATGTCGCCGTTGGTGACCAGTTCCGTCAACAGCACAAAGTGTTCGACATTCTTCCACAGCGCCCCCACCGATCGCATGTTGGTCTGGGGATTGCGGATCGGACCTTCACCGGCCCAGGCCCAGGCACCGAACGGGCCCTGCAGAATCGCAAACTGGGCCTGGTTGTCCCGCAGCAGCTTGACGTTTTCCAGTGACCCGGCAGAGCTGATGGCGGTCAGCGAAATCCCCTCGGTCTGGCTCAGCTGGGCATGGGCCACGGTGGCGATGGCCACACCGACCGGGTAGTAGGTGCCGCCGGTGGTGGCCGTGGTAAGTATGTAAGGCCGGACTCCCAGATTGTCTCCGCAGGAGGCCAGGAGCAGCAGGCAGAGTAAACAGGCAAGTCGCTGAAATCTGGTCGAAAAATGCTGACGAGTCATGAAGTTTTTTACCCGGTTGCGCGCGCCACGATGTAAACACATTTCCTGTGAAATCACAATGGAGGGTGTTTGCCATGGTGGTCGGGGCGCGGATAGTCTTTGTAGCTGGGGATCGTAAACGCACATCCATGTGCACGACCGCCAGGGATGGCGGAAGTGCGGAAAACGCAGGAGCAGTTATTCCGCCTCGTTTTCGACGTCCCTGTCTCAAACGTCCCCAGCCACAAAGACTATCCGCGCCCTGCCAACCACAGTGGCACGTTCAGGATAATAAAGAACACGAGCTCAAAATCCTGAGTATTGTTTTTTGACTTCTCAAATTTGTGTATCCACTACAACAATACCGTCCAAACACTGCCGGTTTCAGTGGAGCATTCGTACCGAGGACTTAGGGTGGGAATTAGTTGTCCTGCTGCTTCGGTTGGTCCTTTACTGGAGTCGGATCTGCTGTGGATTGCGGTGGGGTGTCGGGACGATGCTGCAGGCTGTCGTTGACGTGGCCGGTGAGGGGACGTTCCTCGTCCATTTTATTGATCAGGGCAAAGGCGCCGGAGAAGACGATAGTGCCAATGGTCACGCCGAGTACGATGGTCAGGCGTAGAATCATGGGAATGTGGACGCCGGTAAACTGTTGCATCAGCCAGGCGATCAGGTTGACCAGGACCAGGGCGACGATGAAGGCGATCCAGACGGCTTTTCTCATGGCGGGAGCCCTCACTGGTGGCGGAATCGGCCACGCTGGGGTCTGGGGGAACAGGTGCCGGTCCGGTTTATTGAGGAATCGAGAGTAACAGGATTCCGTTGATTTGAACATTGTCGCGCCGGGTGAAGACGAAAATGTCATCCCGGTCATCGCCGTTGAGTTCCGCGACCAGGACATCGCCGGCGCTGATATCGCCGTCTATGGGCAGACTCTGATCGGGGTTGCGGCCAGCCACATTCTGCAGTTCCCCGGTACCGTTGATGCTGATATTGCCGAGTACATCGCGGATATCGATCTCGTATTCATCCTGGTTACGGTTGTAGCCAAGTCCATCCAGGAACGGGTCGGTACGGGTCACCGGTTCCACCACGTCGAGGAACAGTTCGAGGCGGCTGTCCGCCAGTACCAGCAGATCCTGCCGTGACTGATCGTCGTCGAGGTTGGCCAGGACGTTGGGAGGGATCGGCTCGGCGCCGGTTTCCCGGGCCTGCCGGGCAATATCCATGGCCTGGCCGGCCAGCCGCAGCGCGGAAGGAAACTTCAGGTTGACGGTGATCCGGCGCGTGGGGCGGCGCGCAAACCGTTCGCCTTCGTTGGGATAGATAAAGGCTTCCACGGCAATGTCTCCGGACAGGGCCAGCCACAGGAAAATGTCCCCGACCGAAATGGTTTCCACCCGCCACAACCACAGGTCCTTGAGCCCGTCTTCATCCTCGTCATAAAGAAAGACACTCAACACGTTGCCACCGGAGCGCAGTACCTGGCGGGGCTGCTCCAGATCCATGCCGGTTGCGTTACCGCCGAACAGCGATACTTTGCCGCCTTCCCGCAACAACAGGTCGTCGATACCATCGCCATCCACGTCTTCGAGAAGCTCTTCGTGAGTAATCGCCAGAATCCCGGTCAGATTGGAAAAATCCAGCCGGTCCAGATCGAATTCCCCCAGCCTTTCCTCGATAGCGGCAATATCCACGCTGTAGGTGGGAGTGGCATTGAAATAACGCGCCGCGCCCCGCTGGGCGAGAAACACATCCAGCTGCGTCTCGGTGCGGGAAACCAGATCGGGGGCGCCATCGGCGTTAATGTCGCGCAGCTCCATCAGCGGAATGGTCAGGGACTGGCCGACCTCGCGTTCCAGCCGGCCTGGACTCAGAACCGTGCGCATCTGCATTTCGGTCTGCACCGAGATAGCCGGTTCGTAACCGGCATCAGCGGTGGAAATATGGAGATTCAGCACACCGGCCCCGGGAATGATCAGGTCGTCCCGGATGTCACCATTGATGTCGCGGCTGAAGTGCAGCCGATGTACGCCGCGCGGAACAAATCCGCCGAGGTTGTCGAGCAGCAGTTCCGGTTCGCTGATGCGGCGGTCACGGATGCGCCACAAGCGCACTTCACGACCGTCGATCAGGGCCACCAGCGCCAGGTTGCCGTCCGGGTCGTAGCCTCTGCTGAGGTCCCAGCCGATAGCGGTCCCGGGCAGCGTGATGGACTGAAAGCCGGACGCAAAATCGAAACCTTCGCCGTTCTGGAAGTAGACCCGCACCTCGTTCCCGCTGACAGTCAGCAGCTCCCGCCGGCCATCGCCGTCGGTATCGGCGACCAGCAACTGTTCACTGTTCCCGGGCAGGGAGAATTCCATGCTGGTATAACCATCCACCGCGAATGCCGCCCTGGACAGGCTGAGCAGCAGCACAGCCAGGTAAGTCGGTAGACGTGGCGCGGACATCATGGGCGGGCCACCAGCACGGTATAGGAAGAGCTGTGTCTGAGTATGAGATCTGGCACGTTGTCCTGATTCAGGTCATTCACCTCGAAGCCGGTGACGGTTCTGGAGGGAACGTATTCCCAGAACGGGGTCTCGTCGATACTGAGATCCGCATTGATCCGACGGGCGGCCACAGCACCTTCGGTGGTGATGTAGAGGGCATCGGGCCGACCGTCTCCGTCCACATCCTGCTGCAGGGACATCTGTTCGGTCAGTCCCCGCACGTCACTGGCCGAGAAACTTTCGTCGAGCCGAAACTGCGGGCGCCGGGAAAACAGCCGTTCGGGATCGCGTCCGTAGATGAGCTGGCTGCGCACGATACTGGTGTTGCGAATGGCTTCCACGACCGGAATGGTATAGTAGCTCACGGTAAGTTCGGGAGTGCCGTCCAGATCCAGATCGAGCACGTCGAGATTGACATCGTAACCGGCAAAACGCATGACCTGATCCGGCTGGTCGAAATCAAACTGGCCGTCCCGGTTCAGGAAAAACGCCACGTCCCACTCATCGCCTTCGCCGGTCAGCCTGGCCAGGTCCATACGTCCGTCACCGTTGAGTTCCAGAAGGCGGACGTCCCCGCGGGTGTCGATCGGTCCCTGCCAGTCGGGAGCGGAGGAAAAACTGCCGTCACTGTGCTGGTACATCAGGTTGACCTGGCCACGGATATCCAGGCCGACATTGAGAAACACGATGTCCTGGCGGCCGTCGCCGTTAAAATCTGCCAGCAGTGCCGGCGGCATCCAGTTTTCCGCCTCCAGCAGGGTATCGGTTTCGTCGGACTGCGCTTCCCAGTCCTCCACGAAACCGGCGAACGGGGTGGGTTGTCTGGCGCTTACCTGCAGACGGATACCATCCCGGGAATTGATGTCGATAGCTGCGGACAGTTCCGCGTCCCCGCTCGGGCGCAGGGCAGGATCCAGGTCGCGGTTAAGGGTGGAAAATTCGCTGATCAGCTCAAACTGCTCGGGACCTGTCGCGGTAAACAGGCCATAGCCGCTCTGGCCGGGCAGCAGCAGATCCACCAGTCCATCGCCGTTGATATCGCTGAAGTCACGGAGGAACTGCACCTCGTCCGGCTCAGGAATATCCGCCACCAGTTGCCAGCGCGCCAGCGGCGCCAGGTTTCCCGCATAGCCGTCAATCGCAGTGGACAGGCTGAATACGCCGTTGTTGGCGAGCAGGACCAGCTCCCTGCCGGGATCCGGACGCAGATCGGCAAAGCCCACGGCGATAATTTCCGACTTGATTTCCACCAGGGTCGGATTGGGTGCATAGCGTCCATCCGCTGCCTGCGAATAGATCAGCAGTTCCCGCCCGATTCCGCGGCGCCACCGGTAGTCCACCAGGTCCAGGCGCCCATCGCCATTCAGGTCTTCGCTGATCAATCTGCCGAACGGGCGGTCGGATTCAATTTCCGAGGCCACATAACTCACCTGGCCGAGCAGGGTCCCCGGCAGCCAGCCGAGCAGCAGGTAGATAAAAAGAAGTTTTACGGGTTTGATGTCCATCTGGCGTTCACTATTCTTCAATCAATTCGCCGTAGTCGCTGCTGATGCTGAAAATTTCCAGCAGCTGATGCTGGCGTTCCCCTTCATTGCGGTTAAAACGGTAAACGGCGAACAGCCAGAAGTCCAGCAGCGAGAAGCGGGTCTGCTGACTGGCCAGGCTGGATTCGTAATACAGCAGGGGGCGCAACGAAACCTGACTGATCCGCCGACCGGGATCCCATAGCCGGACCTGGCGTTCCAGTGTCGTCCCGTTGCGCAACAGAGTAAACGTGACTGCATCGCCCAGTTGATAGTCGCCGAGAACCCGGTTGATCAGATCCTGTCCGGACTCGACCGGTCGTCCGTCCAGGGCGAGTATCACGTCGCCGGGCTGGATACCCGCTTCCTGGAGCGGGCTGTCGGCGGCCAGTTCGACGACTCTGGCGGCGGGCCGCTGTCCCTGATCCCGGCGCTGCAGGACCGTGGTATCGTAACCGGCCCGGGTGGCCAGTGGATCACTTCGGAACAGCTCCCGCAGCGGTGCCCCGGCGCTGGCCCGCGGCCGCGCTACGACACTGGATTCCAGGATGGCAGTACCGCGCCGTACCCGGAAGGTGAAAGCCGACCCGGTAGTGCTTTGTGCGGACAAGGCGTCGAGCGTGTCGGGGTGATTGGTTTCGGTCCCGTTGACCGACAGCACCACGTCCCCGGCCCGCAGGCCGGCCAGGTCGGCGGGCCCACCCGGCGCCACTTCGCGGACCCGCACCCCGGGCAGGACTTCGATGTTGAACAGTGAGTCGCTTTCATTGGTGCTGACTGTCAGTCCGAATTCCACGCCGCCGGAGCCGCTGCGCTGATCCGGCTGGCTCAGGTCAAGTTGCTCGGGAGACAGCGCGATACTGGGAGCCAGCTGCCTGGGTTCGTAACTGACGCAGCCGGCCAGCAGGGCACTGCCCAGCAGCAGGAAACACGTCAGCGGACGATGAATTGCGAGTCCTGGAATCACTCAGAGGTTCCTCTTCTGCACCAGCCACAGCGACAACAGCACCAGTATGAGCATTTGCGGCAAGGGTATCCAGGTGTTCAGGGTCAGAAAACGCGAATCGATCAGCACGTCGGAAAACCCTCTGACCAGGCTGCCCACGTCGCTCAGATAGGACTGATCCAGCAGGGCCGGTTGAAAGGTGGCATACAGATAGTAGGCGGAATCTCCCAGCGTCGCCTTGAATATATCGATGGCAAGGTTGATGCCCAGCGCCGTGGTAACCGCCTGGGTGGTGCTGTTGGTCAGGACCGAAACCAGCATGCCGAACGCGATCACCGCCGGCAGCGGTAACAGGGCGAGCCGCAGGCCCAGTGCAATTTCAGAGCGGATTTCCGCTTCCCCGATCAGTTCGAAGCCATCTTCCACTACCGGACCAAACTCCCACAACCAGGCGCACAGCAGCCAGGTTCCGGCCAGCAGCACCAGCAGGGCCAGCAGCGCGGTAAGGTGCAGTTGCACCAGTTTGGCGGCGATAACTGCCGGCCGCGAGACGCGGCGGATCAGCAGGTGACGCAGCAGGCCGGTGTCGCGATCGAAAGCGAACGAGTGCGCTGCCAGTGCCACCAGGATCAGCACCAGCAGGGTGAGACCGGTTCCCAGGCCATCGACAAAATAACCATAGGCGGTGACGTCTGTGGCTTCGGCCCCGAACGGCGACTCATTCAGCAGGGCCTCCCGGGCCGCCGTGCCGGCCTGACCTAGGCGGGTAAGGATCAACTGGGCGGCAACGATCAGCAGCGGGGCCAGCACCGCGATGCGGTTGGCGTAATTGCGCAGCGCGATATAGAGCTCCGCCCGCAGGGCCGTGGTGAATCCATTCATTGGCTCAGGCCGCTCCCGCCAGGGCTGTCCGATCCGCAGTGATGCGGTAAAACAGCGACATCAATGAATCGCGTTGTTCCTGCAGTTCTGAAACTGCCAGGCCGGCACTGACCAGCAGGGTATTGATGGCGGCCGCATCGCCCTGCAGCAGCTCGCAGAGCAACTGGTTATGGTCGCGGCTTTCCACCCGGCCCAAGCCGGATTCCCCGATCAGCCTGGTCGCCGCTTCCGGTTGGTCGCAGGTAACCAGGATACGGGCATGGTCGCGGCTGAACAGTCTGCCGATTCGATCGCTGACCGCGATGCGGCCGGCGTGCAGAATGGCCATGTGACTGCAGACCTGCTCAAGATAGGGCAGCTGATGACTGGAGAGCAGGAACGCGGTACCGCGTTCCCGGTTCAGGCGGGAGATGAGTTCCAGCACATCGTTGACGCCTTCGGCATCCAGGCCGTTGAACGGTTCGTCAAGAATGATCAGGCGGGGATCCCCCAGCAGCGCGTGGGCAATCGAAGCGCGCCGCTTGTTACCCAGTGACAGGTGACGGATCCGGTAATCCCGATAGCTGCTGATTCCCAGCAGGCGCTCCACTTCTGCACAACTGCGCTGTGGCTGCTTACAGAGCAGGCGGGCATGTTCCAGGCTCTGGCGCACGGTCAGGGCGGGGTGCAGGCCGGGCGTGTCGAAAATTGCTACCACGTCGCCGCCGGCCCGATAGAGACGCGACGGCGCAAGGCCCAGCACTTCCACCGTGCCACTGTCATACCGCTGCATGCCCAGCACGCATTCCATGGTAGTGGTCTTTCCCGAGCCGTTCAGTCCCACCAGGCCGTGAATGCCGTGAGCCTCGACTTCCAGGTCAAGGCCGTTCAATACCTGCGCGCTGCCGTAGCTCTTGCGCAGACCGGCAATTTTAAGAGGGGTCATGTTCACTATGTAAACAGCGTCCGGAAAACAGGCCGCCCGGTATCAGCCGGGCGGCCACTGCGTCAATCGACGAAAATATCGTCTACCTGCACTTCCTTGACAGTACCGAACCGGGCCAGTTCCCCGGCGTCGATGACCGATGTGTCGCCGACTATGGAAATGAGCTTGGGACGGCCCTTGACGTGGTCGCGCTGAAAGGCGAGCAGGTCTTCCATGGTGACGTTCTGCAACTGCTGGAAGCGTTCGCGGCGCGGATCGCCCTGCAGTCCGAGGCGTTCCCAGGTTCGCACGGCGCCGATCACTTCCCGGAAACTCAGCTTGGAAGTCCGGTAGCGGTTCAGCAACGAATTAACGGCCTCGTTGAAGCGGTCGGTGGATTCCGGCATGTTGTCGATCAGGTCCACGAAGGCTGTGACTGCGTCCACGGTCTTGTCGGTCTGCGAACCGATGGCACCCAGCATCAGGTTTTCGGCATCCTCACGACTGCCCTGGGCATAGCTGGCGGCAGCGGAGTAAGCCAGCGCCCGGGCCTCGCGCAGTTCCTGGAATACCACGCTGGACATGCCGGAGCCGAAGTAATTGTTGAAAATGGAGGAGATCAGGCTCAGGTCTTCATCATAGTTGCCATCGGGGAACTCGATACGCACCTGGGACTGGGCGGTTTCCTTATCAACCAGGTAGATTTCGGTCTGATCGAAATTCCGGGTGGTGCGGAACCGGTAGGGTGGGGGTTCCTGCAGGTCACCGCTGACCGGGTGGTGCTCACGCAGAATCTCCACCAGTTCCTCCAGTGGCATGGAGCCAGTGTAGGCCAGGGTATGCTGGTAGTCGAGCAGGCTGCCCGGCAGACCCAGCAGTTCTTCCAGTGAGGTGTCGGCGATCTGCTCACTGCTGAGCGATTCCAGCATCGGCGATTCCTCACCGTAGCGATTGTACAGGTATAGGGCACGGGAAATGGCTGGCGGCGATTGCTTCTGGTCCTCCCGGGACTTGAGAATGATGCCTTTCAGCTCTTCCAGGGTCTGGGCATCGGCGACCGGGTTGTGCACCAGTTCCAGCATCAGGTCGAGAGTCGGAGCGAACTGCTCGTCAAGACCGGAAATGCTGATGGCGGACTGGTTCTCGCCGGCCGAGAAACTGAATTCACTGCCCATTCTGTACCATTCTTTCTGTAATTCTTCGTTGCTGAGAGTGGGAGTGCCGGCCTTGTCCATGATCGCGGCTGCCAGTCCCAGTTTCTCATTGGTATCGGTTCCCACGTCGACACTGATGCTGAAGCTGAACAGGTCGTTGAGCGGGTTGGGGGCATAGTAAAGCGGTACGCCCTCGGCAAATTCCACCACCCGGTAGTCCTGTCCCTCTTCCACGAAAGTCGGCTCAATGGGCACCACTTCCATGGCCAGGACATTGGCGGCGAAGGCCGACTGGCGGGTGGGGTCGATGGAAACCGGATCGATTTGCGGCTTCACCACCGGCGGGATTTCCTGGGGGCCATCCTCGCGGTAGACGGCAACGTAGTTGTTGCCGAAATAGCGGTTGGCCACGTCGATGATATCCTGCTTGGTAACCTGTTCCAGGCGCCGCATTTCACCCACTGAATGATCCCAGTCGTCACCGGCGAGGAATGCCTGGCGCATCATGGAGACCCGGGCGGTGTTGGATTCCAGCGACGCTTTCTGAGACTTCTTGAAATCGTTGACAATGGCGGGAATGATCCAGTCTTCGAATTGGCCGTTCTTGATCAGTTCCAATTGGTCAAGCAGCAGGCCTTCCACTTCCTGCAGGGACTGGCCCGCTTTCGGGACGCCCCACAGTTGCTGGGAACCATAGTCGTTAAGGAAACTGGGATAGGAACCGGCACCGGCAACCCGCTGGGCCTGGTTCAGATTCAGGTTGATCAGGCCGGCAGTGCGATTGTCCAGGATCATGTCCAGCATCATCAGCGCCTCTTTGTCCGGGCTGGAGTTGGAAGCGGTGCGGAATGCCAGTTGTACCTGTTCCTCGCCGGGATAGTAGACGGTTTTCCGTTCGGCACCCTGCAGCGGATCTTCCACCCAGGGCCCCACCTCGGGAACCTCCTTCGGCTCCCAGGCTCCGAACTTGTCGCTGATCAGGGCGATTGTCTCTTCGATATCGATGTCCCCGCTCATGAAGATGGCCATGTTGTTGGGCACATAGTAGGTGTCGAAATAATTCTGGATATAGACCAGGGAAGGATTCTTCAGGTGCTCCGGTTTGCCGATGGTCGGCTGCTGACCATAGGGGTGCTTCTTGTACAGCAGCTCGTCGGTGGCATACAGAATTACCCGGTCGCGGTTATCGAGACTGCGGTTGAGCTCTTCGTAAACGGTTTCCAGTTCGGTGTGAAACAGGCGGAATACCGGATCGACAAAGCGATCGGATTCGATCTCGGCCCATTGTTCCAGCCGGTTGGATGGCAGGCCGACCTTGTACACGGTCTCCTCGTAGGAGGTATGGGCGTTGAGGCCGCCGGCACCCATGCTGTTGTAGACCTTGTCGATCTCGTTGGGAACCGCATAGGCAGCCGCCTGCTGGGCGACCCGGTTGATCTCGGCATAGATCTCGGCCCGTTCCGCGTCGTCGGTGGAATTGAAATGCTGTTCATAGAGGTCGACGATCTGCTCCAGATAGGGCTCCTCAGCCTCGTAGTCCAGCGTACCCATGTGCTGATTGCCCTTGAACAGCAGGTGCTCGAGGTAGTGCGCCAGCCCGGTGGCGGCGGCCGGATCCTGCTTGCTGCCGGCCCGCACCGCGATCTCTGCGTAGAAGCGCGGCTCTTCGTGATTTTCGGTCAGGTAGACCCGCAGGCCATTATCCAGTTCATATATCTGGGCGGACAGGGGGTCATCGGGATCCGCTTCGTTGATGCGGTGGTAACCGGTCCCGCCAGCGGTTCCCGACGCGGTCGCTGCTGACTGGCTGGCCGGATCGGTGTTGTCGCCCGCCTGGCCACAGGCCGTGAGCAATAACATCAGGGCAGCGAGGGCAATGCCCGTCAGGTGGTTGGCGGAAAAAAACTTTCTCATCTCGGTTGATCCCCTTTGGGTGGATGGCTGTCGGAACCTGCCCGGCCTCCAGCAGAAAGTGCTGAACGAAAAGATTCCCAAGGATTGATACTGTATAGGATTTGCCGAAGAAATCCACACCGCCCCGGTTAAATCAGGATTCAGACCTGCGGATTTCCGGGTCTCACAATCGCCAGGTTGACACACGGACTCTTTTCCAGACCCGGAACCTGGCAATTTCCTTACCGGCCGGTGTCATCCGTGTTACCGTCAGAAGCAGGAGGCTGATCGCCTGCGAGCTGCTCAATCACCTGTCGGGCTACCGGCTCCATCAGCTCCCGGGCTTCCTGCAGGGCGGCGGACAGGTTGCTCATCTGGGCCTGGGAGCTGCGCAGATTCTCCTCCAGCGACTGTACGCGGGTTTCGAACTCCTCCCGTTGCCTGGCGTTGACGGCAACCTGCTCCTGGTAACGCTGCCGGGTTTCCAGCAATTCGGCTTCCATGGCCTCGAAGGCAATATTTTCCCGTTGCTGCTGCAGAGCGTAGTAGGCAAGGCCTCCGGCTACAGCCCAGGAAAGGATGAATAGGCTGAGCAGGCCCTGTTTCAGCATGATCTGGTACTCCCGTAGGGTGGTTTCATGTAACCAGCCCGCAAGCAGCGGATTCTGCGCTGGTACTGCCACTTTATCGTCAGCGTTGCCGGTTTTCTTGTCATCCACCCGCAGCAGGTCTCAATCCCCCGCATAAAGTCCGGTTTTGGGCGCTTCGGGGGTAAACCTGGCGTTCAAACAGGCGTTATACTGCCAGTTCTCTCAACTTTGCTAACTTCCAGTCGGAATATGCTGCGCAACTTCCTTTCAATGTTGCTGGTGGTGGTGATGGCTGCCTGCACCAGCGGCCATTATCGGCAATCGGCTGATAACGAAACTTACACCGCGATCGCCGATAAAACGGCGCTGGTTCCGGGTATGACCCGTGAGGTGGACCTCGACCCGGCGGCGACGGTGGAAAGTGTCGATCTGAGCGCATTTGCGCAGAACCAGCAGATATTTGAATTCCTCGACAACGAGGCCGAGAGCGAAGTGGGAGGGCGGATCATCAGCCTCAACGATGCCCTCGAACTGGCATTCCTTTACAGCCGCGAATACCAGACCCAGAAGGAACGGCTGTACCTGCAAGCGCTGGCCCTGACCTTCGATCGTTATCGCTATACGCCGGTTTTTTCGTTTACCTCCAGTGGTGACTATCGGTGGGATAGCGAAGATCAGTTCGTGGTGGATATGCAGGAACTGACTGGCATGCAGAGAGTTAACACCAGCGAGTCCATCGACGCCGGCACCACGCTGGGTTCCCGCTGGCTGCTCAAGGGCGGCGGGGTGCTGGCCCTGACCCTGACCAACAATTTCACCCGCTTTCTGACCGGCGATATCAGGGAAACCGGCAGCAGCGCGTTGTTCGCCTCGTTTGCGCAGCCGCTGATTCGCGATTTCGGCACAGCTATCGAGACCGAAAATCTGATGCAGGCAGAACGGGACCTGCTGTACCAGTTGCGGGACTTCACCCGTTTCCGCAAGTCCTTTGCAGTCCGTATCGCCTCCAACTACTACTCGGTACTGCTGAACCGGGAAATCACCAGTAACAACTACTCCGGTCTGCAGGCGGTGAATCTGAACCTGGAGCGGGAGCAGGCTTTCCAGGCCGAGGGCCTGCGCACGCTGCTGCAGGTCGGTCGTCTGGAGCAGCAGTCGTTGCAGCAGAGGTTGCGCTGGACCACCTCGATCACGCGCTATAAACGCAGCCTCGATAATTTCAAGATCCTGATCGGCCTGCGTGCCAGCGACAATATCGTCCTCGACGACAACGAACTGCAGATTATTTCCGAAACCGGCATGACCGATCCCGACCTCGATCTGGACCGCGCCCTGGAAATGAGTCTGCAGACCCGACTCGATCTGTACAGTGAGCTTGACCGGGTACAGGACAGTGCGCGCAAGATCCGGGTTGCCGCCAATCAGTTGAAGCCGGCGCTGGACTTTAATTTCGACGTGGCGGTCAGTGGGCCGGACGATCCCCGCCTCGGCGAACTGGACTTTGAGAATGCAGTCTACACCGCCGGACTCAGCCTCGATCTGCCGCTGGATACCAAGTTCGACCGCAACGAACTGCGCCGCGCGCTGATCAATTACGACGCCTCGACCCGCACTTACCTAGCCGCCGTGGATCAGGTGAAATTGACAGTGATCGACGATTGGCGGCGCATGGATCAGGCGCTGAAAAATTACGAGATCAATGTGACCAGCGTGGAGATCAACGAGCGCCGGGTCGAAGAGGCACAGTTGCGTGCCGAGTTGGGGCTGGGCGATATTCAGGACACGGTGGATTCCCAGAACGACCTGATTGCCGCCCGCACCGAGTTGATCAGTACCATCGTGGAACACAACACAGCCAAGCTGGAATTCTGGCGCGACATCGGATTGCTGTACGTCGACGATTCCGGCCAATGGGAGGAAGGGGTGAATGAACCTCGATAGAGACCTTGTACTAACCAGGATTGCGGAACGCCTGCCGGAAGGACTACGGCTACAGATGCAGTCGCTCCGGGACCGCTTCATGGCAGCCCGCAAGCCCACCCGTTATGCCATTGTCGGCGGCAGCGCCGGGCTGTTGATACTGTTATTCAGTCTCGGTGGCGGATCCGGTACCGATGGTGCCGGGAGTATTACTTTTCAGGCCCGCCGTGGTGACCTGGATATCACGGTTCTGGAAGGGGGTGCGCTGGAAGCACTGGTGTCTACCGAAATCCGTTCCGCGGTGAAAGGCAGGGAAGGGGTGAAGATACTCAGTATTATCGAAGAGGGTTACCGCATTACCGAAGAGGATGTGTCCATCGGCAAGGTGCTGGTGGAGCTGGATACCTCACAGCTTATCGACGAGCAGCTTAACCAGGAAATCTCCGTCGAGTCGGCTGAAGCCGAATTCATCGAGCGCCGTGCCCAATACGAAATTCAACTTAACCAGAATACCACTGAGCTGAATGATGCGCGTCAGACCATGCGCTTTGCGCGTCTGGACTTCGAGAAATTTCTGGGCGCCAATGTAGTAAACGAGATCATAGCGGAACTGGAAATTGAGGAACGACTGGCACGAGCCGAAGCGGCCGACCTGGCGGTCCTGAAGGGAGACGTGGAGCAGGCCGCGGAAACCATGGCGGCTGAATCCTCACCCACCCCGGCTCCTCGGACCGGCGGATTCGATCTGAACAACCTTGACTCTTTGCCGCCCCAATTCCAGGAGCGGATTCGTCAGGCCATGGCCGAGAACGACGGCCAGCTTCCCCAGGAAATGCTGGACCGCATGCAGCGCTTCTCGCAGGGAGGATTTCAGGGTGGCGGGGGCCGCAATGGTGGCAACGGCAACGGACGCCCCACACGACCGACCGAAGTCACTTCCAGTTTTCCCACGGAAACTGGCGCCGCACCCGCAGCGCAACCTCGGGAACTGGTGCTGGCCAATACCGAAAAGTCCGCGGTTCCAGTGGTCAGTACCCTGCTGCTGGACGAAGAGTACATGAACATCCGGGACCAGCTGGACTTTACCCAGTATGCCAATATCGATCGCCTGGAAGACGGCGAGGCCAAGCAGATGCTGCGTCAACTGCAGGACGAATTGCAGGTCGCCCAGGAAGAAT
The DNA here is from genome assembly GCA_024234395.1 of Pseudomonadales bacterium. Classification (GTDB taxonomy): domain Bacteria; phylum Pseudomonadota; class Gammaproteobacteria; order Pseudomonadales; family Pseudohongiellaceae; genus NORP240. Next base: position 1,921,698 of record JACKOH010000001.1, on the reverse strand, counting down.
ACCTGCTGGCCCAGACCCGCATAGAGGGGCAGCGGCGGCTGGAATCAAGGGGCTTTATCACGCCTACCGAGCTTGAAGCCGAGGAGCTCAATCTCAACAAGGCCAATAACAAGCTGCAGGAGAAGGAAACTTCGCTCAAGCTGTACATTCAATATACCTTCCCCAAGGAAGCCGAGCAGAAACTGACCGACTACGAAAATGCGGTGATGAGCTATCAGCGCCAACTCAAGGAAAACATCGCCGAGGAAGCCCAGGAAGAGGCCCGGCTGAGCTCGGCGGAACGTAAGTTCAACCTGGAACGGGTCAAGCTGGCGGACGTCAATCAGCAGATCGAAGCCGCGACCATCCGCGCGATCCGGCCAGGACTGGTGGTATACGGTGCCTCGGATCAGAACAGTCAGCGGTTCCGGCGCGGCAACGAAGAGGCGATCGCGGAAGGCGCCACGGTGCGGGAACGGCAGTCGATCCTGACCATACCCGATATGCGTGAGATGGCGGTCAAGGTGAATATTCACGAGTCGGCCGTGCAGCGGGTCGCGGTGGGGCAGCAGGTTAATGTGTCGATTGACGCCTTTCCCGATGAACGATTGACCGGGGTGGTGACCAAGGTGGCCGTCGTGGCGGACTCTGCCAACGCCTTCATGAATCCCGATCTGAAGGTCTACCCGACCACTATCAAGATCGACGGAACCCATGAATGGCTGCGGCCGGGCATGAGCGCCCAGGTGGAAATCCTGGTCAATCGGCTGGAGGATGTCGTTTATGTGCCACTGCAGGCGGTCTCTTATTATGGAGATCAGCGGGTGGTCTATGTGCGCAGCGGTGGACGGCCGGCACGCCGGGACGTAACCACTGGTGCGTTTTCTGAGCAGTTTATCGAGATTGTCAGCGGCATCCGTGAAGGCGAGGAAGTGTTGCTGTTGCCACCGCAACAGGAGCTGGTGGAAGCAGCTATTTGATTTTGCCACTTTAAGGGCCAAGGTTCATATGTGGTAAGGTTCATATGGGATAAGGTCCATAAGGGCTAAGGTTCATAAGGGCTAAAGGACAGAGCGATGATAGCTGGAGAACAGGCAACTGCCGGGCCCGGCACGGCGCAGCGCTGGGGTGAGTCGGTGGTCGCGAGTGTGAAAGACATTCGCAAAACCTATCGGATGGGCGCCCTGTCCGTTGAGGTGCTGCACGGAATCTCACTGGAATTTTTTAAAGGGGATTACATCAGCATCATGGGGCCGTCCGGGTGCGGCAAATCCACCTTCATGAATATTCTTGGTTGTCTCGACCAACCCACCTCAGGCAAATATTACCTTGGCGGCGAAGACACTTCGCAGATGGAGGACGATGAACTGTCCACCATCCGGGGTGCCCGGCTGGGTTTTATTTTTCAATCCTATAATCTTATCCAGCAGTTGAACGTGCTGGAAAATATCGAGATGCCGCTCTTTTACCAGGGTTATCCGGAACAGGAAAGCCACCAGATCGCCATGGCACTGGCGGAGAGGGTGGGTCTGGGCGAGCGTGTCGATCACAAGCTGTTCGAGCTGTCAGGTGGACAGCAGCAACGGGTGGCGATAGCCCGGGCGCTGGCAGTGGATCCGCTGATTATCCTGGCCGACGAGCCGACCGGTAACCTGGATTCCAAATCCGGTGCCGAAATTCTCGACCTGTTCGACGAACTGCACCAGCAGGGCAAGACGTTGATTATGGTGACCCACTCGGAAGAGCTGGAAGAGCGCTCTCATCGCTGGATCCGCCTGCGCGACGGCCTGGTGGAAAGTGACGAGCGTCGCTGACCGGTTTTGGTCCTAACGGGCAGGGAAAGCTGCCTTTCGGATTCCGGGAATTGTTCAAATTAGGCGACCGGGCCGGGCGGATTTTTCAATCTCTGCCATTAATTGGAACCCGACTGGGAAACCGGTGTTATTTTTCGCGAACAGTCAGGCGCCAGATTAACTCGACTCAGACGGGTAAATTACACCTCACCATTGGCGATCCGCCACTTTTTATCAGACCTGAAAAAGCCCCCGTCACTCTCAGGTGAGGGGGGCTTCGGGTCTTCAGTTGCGAAGTATTACCAACGCGTTCAGTGACCCATCATCATGGCCATGTTGGAATATTCAGTTCCATTGACCGGGATCATCAGGTGCGCACCAGAGGTGCCCGACCGCATCATCCAGGGAGTACCCTTGCCGGCCAAGGCATTATCGCGCTGGGGGCCGGTCGGCATGCCGAGTTCTTCGGCTGTGGCGTTGGGCAGGGAGATAACGAACAGATACTGGATACGATCGGGCGTATCGAAGCGGCGATAGCTCAGGGCGCCAAATACGCGCGGCGGTATCTGACCTTCGTCCTCGGCTTTCTGCAGGGCAAGCTGCAATTCCTCGCCATCCAGGCCCTGGGCACGCAGCTTGGCACTCAGGTCGTTGCGGGCGCGCAGCGACACCGGGTTGCAGCGGGTAAAACCCTCAGCGTCGGTGGGTTGGCATTCCACGTGGTTGGAACCGGTCTTGAGAGTGATGCGCTGGCCGGTGTCTTCATCGTAGGTGTAGACCGTGGCATCGGTACGCAGATCAGCAGGCAGCGGTGAAAGGGCTTTTTCGATGATTTCCGCCTGGCTCTGGGCGAACAGTTGCGGAGCGGCCAGCAGGCCAGGTACGGCCAGGGCCAGTGCATAACGTAATGGTGACATGTCAACCTCCCTTCGGGGTTCTATTGTTGTAATGGGTCTTACTCTTAACAAATCCTTCTCTTTACAAAACTTACCAGTAACAAGTCTGTTGTAACGGGTCACGGTGACCCGGCCGCCAGGCGACGTTTCAACCTGGCTATCCTCGCGTCGCCTTGACCAGGCAGCAACCGGATTGTTGCGCTGGCCGGACGGGCGTTGGAATTCTGTGTCGGATTTCTGTCAACGAAATCCAGGTTATCCTCGTTAATTGGCAGTCGGCTGTCAATCGGTCCGGTTGGGATGCCCCTTGTTCAATTGCCAGGACACACCGGCCTTGATGGGGTCAACCGGTAATCCGGTCCCGCCAGCGGTTAATGGACTTCCAGCCAGCAGCCGGTCTCTATGTTACGGCATCTGTCGGGGTATACCTACTAAAAATCCTGATCCTGGTCATGAAATGCAGGAAAACTGCCGTGAAATACCAGCCATTGGCGCCAGAATTCCGCGCTTGGGTGGGGCTGGCCGGGCTCGCTCATGTTACATTAACGGGACGGCAAGTCAGGGCATCCCGCCCGGTCAGGAATTTGTCCTAATGCGTCCAGGAAAGCCATGAACGAACTGACACTGCAGGCAGACGATCACGACGTCAGCACCCCGCAGCGGCGGCTGGCGCCGACCGGTGGCTTTAATCTGGTGCGATTCAAAAAAATCACCCAGGTGGGATTGAAAAGTATCTATTCCCATGGCCTGCGCTCGCTGCTCACGGTGCTCGGTATCGTCATCGGGGTGGCCGCGGTTATCGCCATGCTGGCGGTCAGCGAAGGCGCCAGTTATGAAGCGCAGCAGCAGTTCCGCGATCTGGGCGCCAGCAATATCCTGCTGAAGAGTGTCAAACCCGCTGAGGTGGAGGAAAACAGCAATCAGGGGTTCGGTCCACCCCAGGCGGTCGTCTACGGGCTGACCAACGCTGACATTGACACTATCCGAATGACGATACCCGGAGTTAACAATGTCATCTCGTCACGGATCGTAAAGAAAAATATCTGGCACCTCGACAAGAGTATGAACGCCGATGTGGTGGGAACCCAGGTGGATTATCCGATTTCCCGGAACTATCAGTTGCAGACCGGACGCTTCTTCAGCCAGGCGGAAGTGCGGGATCACGCCAATGTTGTCGTGCTGAGCGACGAGGTTTCGCGGGAGCTGTTCCCGATCGACAACCCGCTGGGCAAGAGTATCAAGATCGACAGCGACTATTACGCCATCGTCGGCATCATGGAGCCGGAGGGATTCTCCAATCTGGGTCAGAATCAGGCCGGCAGTTCCAATGCTGCACCAACCCGGGTTTTCATTCCCGTAACCTCGTCCCGGTCACGGTTCGGGGAAACCGTGGTGCGCCAGACCGCCGGTGGCATGGAATCCGAAACCGTCGAATTGCACGAGGCGATCATTCAGGTGGATAACCAGGAAACCGTGATCGAGGTGGGAAAGATCATCGAGCAGATCCTGGCACGCCGCCACCGGGACGTGGACTATTCCATCGAAGTGCCGCTGGCCTTGTTGCGCCAGGCTGAGGAAAGCGCCCTGCGCGATCAGATCGTAGCCGGAGCGATTGCCGGCATTTCCCTGCTGGTGGGCGGCATCGGCATTATGAATATCATGCTGGCCAGCGTCACCGAGCGAACCCGGGAGATCGGTATTCGCCGGGCCCTGGGCGCCAAAAAGCGCGACATCATCACCCAGTTCCTGATCGAGGCGGTCATCCTGTCCGGCGTAGGCGGTCTGATCGGCGTAGTGCTGGGAGTGATCATCCCGTTCATCATTTCCATGTTCTGGGGCATGACCACCATCGTTACGCCGATCGCCCCGATCCTGGCCTTTTCCATCTCTGCCCTGATCGGCGTGATATTCGGCATCTACCCCTCCATGCGCGCCGCCGAGATGGACCCCGTAGAAGCCCTCCGCCACGAATAACCAAAAATCAAAAATAGGGACAGATTTATTTTTCCCTGAAAAATAAATCTGTCCCTATTTTTGGGGGTCAGGCGGGTAGCTTTTTCTCCCACTCAAGGGAGGTGCGAACGATCGTGTCCAGATCGTCGTAGCGGGGTATCCAGTCGAGGGTCTTGTGGATTTTTTCGACACTGGATACCAGCGTGGCCGGATCGCCGGCGCGCCGCTTGGTGTACTCGACGTTCAATGAGGAGCCGTGACACCTTTCCACGGCATCGATCACCTCCCTGACGCTGTAGCCGTGGCCGTAGCCGCAATTCAGGGTCGTGGACCGGCCGCCCTCGCGCAGGTAGTCCAGTGCCGAAAGATGCGCTGCCGCCAGGTCGGAGACGTGAATGTAGTCGCGGATTCCAGTGCCATCCGCAGTAGGATAGTCGGTGCCGAAGACCAGCAGTTTTTCCCGTTTCCCCAGGGCCACCTCGCAGGCTACCTTGATCAGCAATGTGGCTTTTTCGGTGTTCTGACCGATGTCGCCATCCGGGTCACTGCCGGCGACATTGAAATAACGAAGAACCACGGCTTCCAGGTCTGATGCCGCACACAGATCGCGGATCATCCACTCGCTCATGAGCTTGGAGGTGCCATAGGGGTTGATCGGAGCAGTAGGGGTGTTCTCCCGTGCCACACCGTCCGCCAGTTCGCCGTAAACGGCTGCGGTGGAGGAAAAAATAAAATGTTTGATACCGGCTTCCTGGCTGCACTGCAGCAGGTTACGCGTCGAACAGGTGTTGTTACGGTAATACTTCAGGGGGTCTGACACCGATTCGGGGACGATGGTGTGGGCCGCAAAGTGCATAACGGTATCGACATTGTGGTCCCTCAGCAGGCTGGCAACCAGCTCACGGTCTCCGGTGTCGCCAACTACCAGTTCACCGTATTGAACCGCCCGCCTGAAGCCGGTACTCAGATTGTCCAGCACCACCACGCGTTCCCCACGCTGGCCTAGCTGCTTGACCACGTGACTGCCGATGTAGCCGGCGCCGCCGCTAACCAGAATTGAATTGCTCATGAATCAGTCCCTGATAGTCAACGCATAGGTCCTTCGATTACAACCGGCACAGTCCGGCCTCGAAAGGAAACAGGTACTTGACGTCGAATATCACGTGCTGCGGTTTGCAGAAAGCCTTGATCGCATCCAGCCCCATTTCCCGGAATTGGTTATGCGCTACGGTCAGCAGCACCGCATCGTAGGCACCCGGCTGGGGCTGGTCGATAACACTGATTCCGTATTCCTCATGTGCCTCTTCTGCATCGACCCAGGGGTCGTAGACATCGATATCGGTGTTGAATTCGCCAAGGCTGCGAATCACGTCCACGACCCGGGTATTACGCAGGTCCGGGCAGTTTTCCTTGAACGTCAGGCCCATGATCAGGATGCGGGAATCCACCACGTGAATGCGTTTCTGGGTCAGCAGCTTGATCACCCGCTCGGCGATGTAGGTGCCCATGCCGTCATTGATGCGTCGACCGGCGAGGATAACTTCGGGGTGGTAACCGATCTCCTGGGATTTGTGCGTCAGGTAGTAAGGGTCCACACTGATGCAGTGACCACCCACCAGGCCCGGCCGGAACGGCAGGAAGTTCCACTTGCTGCCTGCAGCTTTGAGCACTTCCTCGGTATCGATACCGAGCTTCTCAAAGATAATGCAAAGTTCATTGATCAGGGCAATGTTCAGGTCGCGCTGGGTGTTCTCGATCACCTTGGCGGCTTCCGCAACCTTGATGCTGGTGACATTGTGGGTGCCCGCCGAGATGATGCTTTTGTAGAGCGCATCGACGAAGCGGGTCACTTCCGGCGTCGAACCGGATGTCACCTTGACGATGGACTCGATGCGATGTTCCTTGTCGCCCGGGTTGATCCGCTCCGGGCTGTAGCCGGCAAAGAAATCCTGATTGAACTTGAGCCCGGACTTCTGTTCCAGAATCGGCACACAGACTTCCTCGGTGGCGCCCGGATAGACAGTGGACTCGTAGATCACCACGTCGCCTTCCCTGAGTACCGAACCGACCAGATCGCTGGCGCTTTGCAGCGGTCGCAGGTCAGGACGTTTCTGCTTGTCGATCGGCGTGGGAACGGTGACGATGAAGACGTTACAGTCGGCCAGGTCGGCTGGATCGCAGGAGTAAACCACGTCGACCGCGGCCAGTTCCTCCCGGGACATCTCATTGGTCCGGTCGAACCCTTCAGACAATTCCCTGATGCGATTCTTCTGGATGTCGAACCCGACGCAGGAATATTTCCTGCCGAAGGCTGCCAACAGTGGCAGGCCTACATAGCCCAGACCGATCACTGCAATTTTCGAGTTATTTATGTCCAAGGTCATGATTCCAGTGTAACTTGTTGTTAATGAGATGGTTTGTGGACTGGATTAGAGCACAAAAAGGAGACCGGCAGAATAGAACTGCATCACAGCATCGGAATTTGGAAAACCCGGAAAAGCTTTCCTGGGGGACCAACTGGTCGTGGCCGAGACGAACGAGTGCGGTAACCCCGATAGCCGGAATCGGGGGCAGCATCACCGCCCCATCGAGCCAATGACCAAGCACAGTGACAGGGAAGATTCCAGGTAGGTTGAAGTGCCGAATCGGCATTGTTTAGCAGCGTGTTGAAAAACTCTCAGGTGAACGCAAGACAAGGAAAAATCTGCGCGAAAGCGCAGTTTACACTCCGCAAATGAGCATTTTGATCCAGATTTTAACGCCGTAATGTGACAGCTGAGGGTATTTCAACAGGCTGTCAGGTTTATCGAACGCCCTTGCCGAAAATGACCACTTCCAGGGTCTGCAGCAGGATAAAGAAATCCATCACCGGATTGGCGTTCTTAATGTAGTAAAGGTCGTACTGTAGTTTCTCGTAGGCGTCTTTCTCACTGGCGCCGTATGGGTACTTGAGTTGTGCCCAGCCGGCCAGCCCGGGTTTGACGGAATGACGCTGCTGGTAGTAGTCGATGGTCTGACTGAGTTGGGCGACGAACTCGGGCCGTTCCGGACGCGGCCCCACCAGGCGCATATCGCCCTTGAGGATATTGACGATCTGGGGCAGTTCGTCGATGCGCAATTTGCGGATGATACTGCCAACACGGGTAACCCGGGCATCGTTCTGACCGGCCCACTGGGCGCCGTTCTTCTCCGCGTCCACCCGCATACTGCGGAATTTGAGCAGATCGAATACCTGGCCATTTTTGCCGACGCGCTGCTGGCGATAGAGGACCGGTTCGCGGAATCCTCCCTCGAGGGCAATGAGAAATGCCACCAGGGCCAGGATTGGCGCAGTCACTACCAGAATCAACAGGCTCGATACCACGTCGAAGGCACGGGACAGCGCGGACTTGATTCGTGAGCCACGGAAGCCATCGCTGAAAACCATCCAGGAAGGGTTCAGATGCGACAGGTTGACTTTACCCTGCTCCCGTTCCAGGAAAGAGATAGGGTCGGTCACGTTGATCCCGGCCAGTTTGCAGTCCAGCAGGTACTGCACCGGGTAATTCTCGTTACGGTCATCCAGGGCAATGACAATTTCGTGAGCGTCGTACCGGTGTGCCAGATGTAACAGCGAATCGCCGATTTCGATGACTTTCTCATCAGGCACATAGCGGTTCTGTTCCGGAGTGGAAATGAATCCCACGATGCGGTAAGAACTGGTGGGCAGGTTACCATCGTCTTTGATCAGCAGGCTGGCCGCGTTTCTGCCGACGCCGTAAACCAGGACTTTTGAGGTCACCAGATCGGCGCCCAGGTACAGGACAAACAGTCGCCGGATGGCGACCACCAGGACCAGGCTGACAAGGAAAGCCAGCAGGGTAATACCACGGCCGAGTTGAAAGAACGGTACCAGGTAGAACAGTATCATCAGGGCGAGGAAGACCAGCATCAGGCTGACCAGCACCCGGGACAGGATGTAGGCGTAGCCGATTCGGCCGCGGAACTGATCCTGCTGATAGAGTCCCAGCGCCGTCATGCCCAGCATATTCCCCAGAGCGAACATCAGCGCCTTGGGAAACAGGGTAGCTGCCAACGCGTCTGGAGAGGTAAAATCCAGGGTCTGAAAACGAATGGCGTAAGCAATATAAACCGCCTCAAAAAACGCCAGCGATTCCGCCACTGCCAGCACGATCAAGCAGACTTTGATGTGGTTATTAAATATTCTTAAGCTAGTCATGCTGACCGGAAGTCCATTGGCGCCTGCGTTAAAGCTGAACCGCTAGTTGTCTATCGCTGAAAATGATTTTGTCGACTGCCAGACAGGGTTCGCGATGCCTGCGCACCCTATCAATTATAACCAGTTTTAAATAATAAGTCGTAGTGCCTGCGCTCTGGTATAAGGCATGTTACCGCCACGAAAGTTACCGTTTAAAGTCAAACTTCAGGCTTGCACGAGCAATGTCACCAGTTAACCGATGGTGTTGAATACCATCGAAAGCACGAATCTGGTGTCTGCGGAAATGGTCGCCAGCCCCGGAAACATTGACCGCAGTAATTCACTGCCGGGCATTGTAATAGACCAGCCTACATCCTTGTTGTTAATGGGATCACGAGTTTATTAATTCTTTATTCCAAGCCCCTGACTTTACTCCGATTGCGGCAGATAAAAAAGCAGAGAACTGAATGAAAATGCAGTGCCATTGTCTGAGTTGTCAGTCTGGATTTGTCTTTATCGGTTACTGATCCTTGAAATTTACAATATCTGGTAAGCTGGGGGGCTGAAAATCCACCAGATGTTGATGCCGGGTAGTAGTGAATCCTGTCCGGGCCGGGACCGGAAAATATGCCAGATCGCCAGCTGACTTTGGCCGTCGACCGGTTACGAGTCAGCCCTGGATAATCAAGGTGACATTTTTTTGCAAAAATTACCGACGCATCCGGCGAACAATCGGCGCTGTCAGGCGAGTAATTTATGTAAGAGGGGTATGAAGAACAGGTAGAATTTTGCTGACGCCAGACAGTGATGCCTGTCGTTGCGTCAACCCGAGTTCAGCGATCGCCCGTAAGAGCACGAAATATGAGAACAAATTTCAGATTTGAGTTTCGCAACCGGTGGCCGGTGCTGGTAACAATTGCCGTGCTTGCCCTAATAGGGGGCGTGGATTATGCACAGCAGCCCGAAAACTTTACCTGGGCGCCTTACGACGAGGGTCCGGAACTCGAGCGCCAGGCGGATCATCCCAATCCGCGCATGCGCTTCCGGCTGATCAACTCTCATTATCTGGACAAAAATACGCTCTGGACGCCGTTCGACCAGGAACTGGCGACTTTTTCCGAACAGCGCTACCAGTCCCTGAAACCGCTGATTCTGGAGCAGGATATTCCGTCCCTGCAGCGTTCAGTCCGGGCCGGCCGGTTCAGCTACGAGGAACTGGTCAAGTTTTACCTGTATCGCCTGCGCCGGTTCGAGAGTGACAACGACCGGTCACTCAATGCGCTGATCGCGATCAATCCCGATGTGATCACTGCCGCCCGGGGCAAGGACCGGGCCCTGGCGGCCGGCCATGAAGTGGATGAGTTCTCCCTGTTCGGTATTCCGGTGCTGTTGAAAGACAATATTGGAACGTCAGGTATGCCCGCCACGGCTGGAGCCCTGGTAATGGCCGCCAACCTGGCTTCCGACGCCTTCATTACCCGGCGTCTGCGAGCCAATGGCGCAGTGGTTCTGGGCAAGGCGAATCTGAGCGAGTGGGCTTATTATTTCTGCGACGGCTGCCCGTTGGGTTACAGTGCCATGGGCGGCCAGACACTCAATCCCTACGGCCGTAAGCAGTTTGAAACCGGCGGTTCGAGTTCCGGCAGTGCGGTGGCAGTGGCTGCCAATTACGTGGCGGTGGCGGTCGGGTCCGAGACTTCCGGTTCGATCCTGTCACCGGCCAGCCTGAATTCGACGGTGGGACTGAAGCCCACCACCGGGCAGCTGAGCCGCTACGGCGTGATTCCGATTTCCAGCAGCCTCGATACCGTGGGGCCAATCACCCGGTCAGTGACCGATGCGGTGATCCTGTTCAATGCCATGTCCGGCTATGATCGAAACGATCTGGCCATGACCCTGCGCAGCGTGGAAGCGGGGCTGGTCCTGCACGAGACCAGTCTGAGGGGCCGGCGCATCGGCTTCGCGGCCGGCATAGATTCCGAGCCGCTGGTCAGAACAGCAATCGAGGCGCTGCGGGAAGCCGGAGCCGAGGTACTGGAAACCGGGTTGCCAGAGCGGGAACTGCCCGGTTTTGGAGAATTTCTCGGCGCCGAAATGAAGCGGGACCTGACCCGTTACCTGGAGGACGTTGCCGACCCGGCGGTAGCTGTGTCGCTGATCGAAGAGATAGTCATGTTCAACAGTGCCGACATGGAAAGCCGGGCGCCATACGGACAGGGGCGATTCGATGCCATGGTGGCCTCGGACTATCGGGCCGAGGAGATTACGGCCATGGCTGCGGCGATCAGGGCGGCCGGTGCCGAGGTGCTGGGGGACACGCTGGCAAGCCAGCAGTTCGATGTGCTGTTGTCCCTGAACAACCGGCATGCCTCGCTGGCAGCGGCGGCCAATTTCCCGGCCCTGACTCTGCCGCTGGGACTGCGCAGCGGCGGGGAGCCGGTCGGGTTGACGCTTATTGCGCCGTCCTACGAGGAACAGACTCTTATCGATATCGGGCTGCAGCTGGAAGGCTTGCTGGCGGGGCGGGCAGTGCCGCCAGGCTACCAGTAATTCTCCGTGGTGAGATGACCCGGGGTGCGCCGCCGGTTCTTGCGGAAGCCGCGTTGCTTGAGCAGTTCGATGCTGTCCGCCACCATGCCCGGGTTACCACATAACATGATCTGGGATTGTTCCGGTGTCAGCTCCAGGCCCACCGCAGTTTCCAGCGATCTGTCCGCCAGCGCTGACGGAATTCTTCCACTGAGTGTACCCGGAACTTTCTCGCGACTGACAAAGGCCTGGAACCGGAATCTGTCGCCGTGTGTCTCCCTGAGCTCATCGATCAGGTCCAGGTACTGCAGATCCTCCCCGTTGCGCACGGCGTTAACCAGGATCACGTTCTCGAAGCGTTGCCAGGGTTCGGGAGTTCTTGCTATGGAATAGAATGGCGCCACGCCGGTTCCCGTTCCCAGTAGCCACAGGTCCCGGGCATCCGGTACCTCGTCCAGGGTAAAGAAACCGTTGGCATGTTCTTTGAGCCACACCCGGTCGCCCGCCTGCAGCTTGATCAGGGCGTTGGACAGCACCCCCCCGGTGGCAGCATAGAAGAAAAACTCCACCGGTTGCTGTCCCGGTGAGCTTAAATAAGAGTAAGGGCGGGCAATCCTTTCCCCCCCGATGTCCAGGGCCAGGCTGGTGAACTGACCGGCCTTGAACGGGGCCACATCGGCCTCGATGCGCAGGGAAAACAGAAATTCGGTCCAGTGAATATTGTCGGTTACAACGCCTTCTATCCAGTCTTTCAAGGTTTGCCCCTCCTGGGCCGGGAGTGGTTGGAACCGCCTCGCCGGGCTGCGGTCTCCATTAACATTGGAAGTATGTTATGAATTTCTATAGTCTGACCGCAACATCGTCGCCAACTGGTCGCCACAATGTTAGAAAGAACGTTAGAAAGGACGTTCGAAAGAATGTTAGAAGGAACGTTAAATAAATCGCTAAACACTACATTCGACACGACGACTAAACTGCCTCACAACAGTGGCAGTACCATGCGGAGCGCCGCCAGCAGTATTTCCGGTTGGCGACTGGTTCTGTTGCGGCGGTGAGAGTGAGACGGGATGAGGGATATGCGAAGTAGGTTCTCTGGAGGCTTCCATGCTGACCACCTGGTTTGAAATTGCGCTGTGGAAACGGATTATGCTGGCCCTGTTTCTCGGGCTTGTCGTAGGTATAATCTGGGGTGAAGGCGCCGAGTCGATCCGCTGGATCGGCGACCTGTTCGTGCGTCTGATCCGCATGGTCGTGGTACCACTGGTATTCGTTACCCTGGTGGCGGGTGTGGTATCCATGGGCGATCCGTCAAAACTGGGTTCCCTGGGTGTCAAGACCCTGGCCCTGTACATGGGCACTACCCTGGCGGCCATCATAATCGGACTGTTTCTGGCCACGGTGCTGCAGGCTGGAGTCGGGGTGGATCTGTCCGGAGCCACCCCGGATGCAATTCAGGAGGCAATTCCTCTGTCCGAGCGGTTGATGGCTATCGTGCCGGAGAACCCGTTTCAGGCTCTCAGTGAAGGCAATATCCTGGCGATTATCTTCTTTGCCCTGCTGGTCGGTGTGGGATTGCTGACGATTGGCGACAAAGGGCGCCCCATAGCCGACTTCATGGAAGCCGGCATGGAGGTCATGTTGAAGATTACCCATTGGGTAATGGAATTTGCACCGTTCGGCGTGTTTGCACTTATTGCCTGGGTATCAGGTACGCAAGGTATGGCTGCCCTGCTGGACGTGGTCAGGCTGGCGGCGGCGGTCGTTATTGGCTGCGTCGCACACGTGATACTGGTGCACGGGGGCATCATGCGGTTCCTGCTCAAACTGTCTCCGGCCAGTTTTTTTCGCGGTGCCAGGGACGCCATGTTGCTGGCGTTTTCCACATCGAGCAGTTCGGCTACCCTGCCGATGTCGATGTCAGTGGCGGAAGAAAACCTGGGTATCAGGCCGGTGGTTGCGTCCACGGTGCTGCCGCTGGGAGCGACTATCAACATGGATGGCTCCGCTTTGTACGTGGGCATCGTCACCATTTTTGCCACCCAGGCGTTCGGCATGGACCTGTCCCTGGCCGACTATGCCGTCATCGCCGGGGCCACTACCATCGTTTCCATTGGCACCGCCGCTGTGCCAGGTGCCTCATTATTCCTGATGGCGGCAGTGATGGAAGCCATAGGCATCTCGCCGGAACAGATAGCCCTGGTGATCGGGTTCATCCTGCCATTCGATCGTCCCCTGGACATGTTGCGGACGGTCGTCAATGTCACCGGTGATCTGAGTGTGGCCACCGCGGTAGCCAACTGGGAGGACGAGTTTGACCGCGAGGTCTTTGAGCGTCCTTTGAAATACTAGGGAATCTCCCGGCAAAGGAAGTCCCCGTGGACATGGTCAGGGGCAACTGTAGACGATAAAGTGTTGCCGGCCGCTGTCAACCGTTGAGTCGGCGACAATGGCATTTCCGCCCATCAGTCCTGCCTCGTTGCGGGCCAGATCCACCAGTTCCGCCTGCACTTTTTCACTACCCCTGGGCACAAACAGGACCCGGCTCGAGGTGGTCGAGGTGGTAGTGCCAAGTCGGGTGCAGGTGCTGATCTGGTTACTGTTAAGTAGTCTTACCGGTACCCCTTCGGGCGTGACCCGGACCCAGCTGCAGGCAGACAGCACAAACAGACTCAATGTCAGAAAAAAGATTATACGCATGGCGGTTTCTCCCGTCGGGAACTTGTGGACTGATAATTCGGCCGATTTGCCTGCTGCGGCGCGCCTGCGCCTGGCCGTGAAGCGAGCCGGTGCAGTAGTTTAGCAAATTTGATGCGATTGTATTGCCTGGCAGCAGCCCGAGTGGGCCTGGGCTGGCTACCGGTATAGGCATCGGCGTCCAGCCTTTGAGCAACGATAGGATTCTCAACTTCCTGCATGGGACAGTTAATTTCCAGCCTGCTGCTTCCGCACCGACACACGCACTGAGCAATTCAAGCAGGTACTGGAGTCGGGGCGGTTAACGAAGGATCGTCCGGCCGTTCCGATTGAGCAACTGTGCTACCATCCCGTCCGTTATCGACGTCGCGCCTGTCGTCCTCCTGTCAACTTACCAGACAGCGGGAACCGGAAAGTACTGCGCGGGGTCCTGGAGAGCCATGAGCCATGAGCCATGAGCCACGAACCATGAGCCATGAGCCACGGGCCACTAACCGGGAGCCCAGAGCCAGGGGCCAGAGAGCGAGGAAAATGTCATAGGACAGCTGACGGGAAAAGAAAGCTGACTGGAAAAGAAAGCTAGTAGAAAGCTAGTAGAAAGCCAAAAGAAGAACAGGAATTGCCGCACCGATGAATTCCACGGTATTGAACTCTGAATTGAAAGCCAGGTTGGCTACCATCCTCGGCCCCTCCGGTCTCGTGGAAGGCGGGCAGATTGAATCCCGCAATTATCGCGACTGGATGGGCAGCCGGTCGGAACGTCCGGCGCTGTTGCTGCGGCCGGCCAACACCGGCGAGGTCTCGCAGCTTCTCCAGGCCTGTCATGAATTCCGGCAACCGATCACTCCCCAGGGCGGCCTGACCGGCCTGGTGTCGGCCGCCGCGCCCCTGCAGGGCGAATTGGCTCTGAGTCTGGAGCGGATGAAAAAAATCGAGGAGATCGACCGCTTCACCAGCACAATGACGGTCGAAGCCGGTGTGGAACTGCAGACCATTCAGGAGCAGGCGGAGGCCCAGGGCATGCTGTTTCCGCTGGACCTGGGCGCGCGGGGCAGTTGCACCATCGGTGGCAACCTCTCTACCAACGCCGGCGGTAACCGGGTGATCCGTTATGGCATGACCCGGGCGCTGACTCTGGGCGTGGAAGCCGTGCTGGCCGATGGCACGGTGATCAACGGCCTGAACAAGTTGCGCAAGAACAACAGTGGTTATGATCTCAACCAGCTGTTCATCGGCAGTGAAGGAACTCTCGGTGTGATTACCCGGGCTGTTTTGAAGCTGATGCCGAAGCCGACCAGCCAGACCGTTGCTTTCTGTGGCGTCGGCAGCTTCGATCAGGTGGCGGAATTGCTGCTGCACTGTCAGCAGCACCTGGGTGGGAACCTGACCGCGTTCGAAGTTCTATGGGATAACACCTATCAGCTGATAGCGCAGCACCTGCCGGAAATTCATTTGCCGTTGCCGGCGCAGCATGAGTTTTACGTGCTGATCGAAGCAATGGGGTCAGAGCCGGCCCGGGATCGGGAACATCTGGATCAGACGCTGAGTCAGGCGCTGGAGGCAGGGCTGGTCAGCGACTGTGTGATCGCTGAATCGGAAAAACAGAACGAAGGAATCTGGCGGGTTCGTGACGGGGCCGCCGAGGTGATCCGCGGCGCCGGGTTCATGCATGCCTACGATGTCAGTCTTGCCATCGGTGACATGGATCATTTCGCCGCAGAAGTGGCGGCACGACTGACGCGGCAATGGCCGGATACAGTGCTCGGCGTATTTGGTCATGTAGGCGATGGCAATATTCATTTGGTCGTCAATGTGGGACCTGAGACCCGACAGGCCCATGGACGAATCGACAGCATCATCTACCAGTTGATTCAGGAGCTGAATGGTTCGATATCGGCGGAACACGGTATCGGTCTGATGAAGAAGCCGTTTCTCGGTTACAGTCGCAGTGAGGCAGAGATCGCCCTGATGCGCAGGCTGAAAGATTCGCTGGATCCGCGCGGAATACTGAGTCCGGGCAGGATTTTCTGAGAATCAGTCAGCCCTGAGAGCCTCTTTCTGGTCCTTAACGGACCGTCGGACAGAAATTGAACGGGGCCGGACGTGAAGGTCCGAACTGATCAGCCATAGATTTGGATAAAGATGCAGAGGAAAGGGGAAGAGTTATGAGTGAGAACAAACTGGCGAATAAAAAGGTGGTCATTATCGGTGGCACGGCAGGCATCGGTCTAGCCGCTGCCGTCGCGGCCAGCGAAGCGGGCGCCATCGTCTGGGCCGCTGGCCGTACCGAGGCCAATCTGGAAAAGGCCCGCAGTGTGGCCAATGGACGCTTCCAGGTCGTGCAGGCGGATACCCATGATGCGGCGGCCCTGGAAGCGGTCTTCCGGGAGGCAGGCCCCATCGATCACCTGGTGTCGGCGGCCATCGGCGGCGAACGGACTCTGAAACCGTTCCTGGAGCAGACCGAAGAGCAGTTCAAGGCGGCCTACGACAAGCTGTGGGGGTACGCCAAGGTGGTGCGAACCGCGGCCCCGTTCCTGGCAGAACAGGCGTCCATCACCCTGGTCAGCGGCTCACCCGCCAGAAAGATCAAGCCCTCCCAGTCGGCCTTAAGCTGCGTCGGTGCCTCGGTGGAAAATCTGGCCCGCTGCCTGGCTGTGGAGATGGCGCCGATCCGGGTCAATATCGTCTCGCCGGGGACCATCTCCACCTCCATGTTTGACTGGATGGGGGAGGAGAAAGCGGAGAAGCTCAAGGCGATGACGGCGGGGCATCTGATCAAACGGCCGGGGACTTCCGAAGAGGTGGCTGAGGGGATTCTTTTTGTGATGCAGAATGGCTTCGTAACTGGGACCACAGTCGACGTCGACGGAGGCCGAATTCTGAGTTGAGAGCTACTGCGCTTGCGGACTCTTCGTTGAAGTTCACCGGGAAATGCTCACGTACTGCAGTACGCTGCGCTTCCCCGGCGAACTTCGCCTCGATTCCGCTGCGCTCGTTACGCTCTCAATCTCAGAATTTTATTGATTCTGAGTTGAGAGCTACTGCGCTTGTTGATACGGCGTTGAAATTGGCTGAGCAATGCTCACGTACTGCAGTACGCTGCGCTTACTCAGCCAATTTCGCCTTGTCTCAACTGCGCTCGTGACGCTCTCAATCTCAGAATTTTATTGATTCTGGGTTGTGCGAGACTGCGCTTGCGGACTCTTCGTTGAAGTTCACCGGGAAATGCTCACGTACTGCAGTACGCCGCGCTTCCCCGGCGAACTTCGCCTCGATTCCGCTGCGCTCGTGACGCTCTCAAACTCAGAAATAGTGCATAGAACTTGGGTCATTTATCGGAAACAACTGCAGTTGTTGATCGAATTTTCCGCGGACTGCGTAAACGAATTGTGGGTTACGATGGATCAGCTGATAGTAACGTAGATGGTAAAAGCAGGTTGAGAATAACGATGTCTGAAGATAGGAGAGGTCGACTGGAAACGGATCCGGGCATGAGTCTGGTGGAGGCGGTCTATGCACGGCGCTCGGTGCGGGGTTACCTGGACCGGGAGGTGGCGCCGGAGATGCTGGAGCGGATCTTCGAGATAGCCCAGCAGGCGCCTTCGAATTGTAATGTGCAGCCCTGGAAGGTTTTTGTCGCCAGTGGTGAACTGAAGAATAAGCTCAGTGCACAGATGGTGCAGCGCACCCGCGAAGGGGTGGCGCCGAATCCGGATTATCCGTATCGGGGTGATTTTGAAAACGATTATCGCCGGCGCCAGGTGGAGTGTGCGGTGGCTCTTTATACGGAAATGGGTATCGAACGGGGCGATCGTGAGGGCAGGCAGCGGGCGGTGCTGCGTAACTTCGAGTTTTTCGATGCTCCCAATATTGCTTTCATCGGTATGGATCCGGCCTTCGGTACCACGGTGGCGATCGACGTGGGGATGTGGGCGCAGACGCTGATGCTGACCCTGACAGCATTCGGGTTACACAGTTGCCCGATGGGAACCATGCGTAATTATCCGGATCTGATCAGAGAGGCCTTCGACATTCAGGATGACACCCGAATCCTGTTTGGCATCGCTTTCGGTTACGAGGATCCCACGGTACCGGCCAATCGCACGGTGACCTCCCGGGATCCGATCAGCACCAATGTAGTGTTCAGGTCATAATCTTCAGGTCATAGTTTTCAGGTCAAAGTGTTCAGGTCATAATACGCAGCAACTGAAAATGACAGGCTTCTCCATGAGTTTTAAACCCGTTATATTGATTTACGATCTCAACAATGCCCTGGTGGATGATATCGCCGCCAGCATCGGTACCACCGGACTGTATACCAGTATCAATACCTACAATGAAGCGAATGCATTCGACGTGGTTCGTCAGTACAATCGCGGCTTCGGCCTGCTGACCAACAAGCTTTCCTGCATAATCATCGGCTGGAACCATCACAAGAAGCGACGCGATCAGTTTCTATTCAAGCTCAGGGAACTGGAAAGGCGCTATCCTTTCCGCAAGCCCACTCCGGTCATCCTGATTACCGAGGATCACCTTCAGGAACTGCGCCAGATAGCACTGGACCCTGCTGATGGCGGGGCGTCGGCTTATCTGCATTCTGACAGTTTCAAAGGCGTGATCGCCGAAGTGCTGCATAAGATCGTTTACGAAGAAAAAGCCGTCGAACTGGGTGAAGAAGCCTTCAAAGCGTTACGGGAAGAGGATTAGCAGCCTGTCAGTCGGCGGCTGGCGTTCGAGAGCGCCTCCCGGCCGCAGCCCCGGCCGGGTTGCACGGTTCGCGGTTGACCCCTTATTGGTTCGGGCGTAGCATGCCGGGTCACGGCGGTAGGACGCGCTCCCACAGGCGCGGAAACGTCCTGGCTGAATGGGTCTATCGGAGTCATTACGGTAGATCCCTTCACGGACAGGTTGCTGAAAAACAATTGCGCTTGCCAACACTTCGCTAAAAACCGGCTCAAAATGCTCATTTACTCTCAGTAATGTGTTTTTTCGGTGGTACCGGCCTCGTCTTGGCTACTCCCGTGAAGTTTTTCAACAGCCTGCAATCGCCTGGTAAGCAAACCATTGATCGAAAATTGGTCGATGGCAGTTAATGCAGCTTAAAACAATAGGGCACCGGTATCTGCCGGATTGCCGGAATTCAAGTCTCGAGAGAAAGTCAAAATTAGTCAGAGAGGTTTTCAATGAAGCATTTTGTTTCCAGAATTGCCGTCGGCGCGGCTGCGTTGTTGTTCGTAGCAGGCGTCAATGCCCAAGCCCAGACCTTTGTCCGTTATTCCCAGGATGGCGGTGAAATTCACTGGGGCATGGTCCATGACGACGGTATTTATGAACTGGCTGGAGCTCCCTACAACACCATGGAGCACACCGGCACCATCGTGCAACGGGAAGACGTGCGCTTGGAAGCGCCGGTCGATCCCAGCCTGGTTTTCATGACGGCATTCAATTTCCGCAGTCATATTCGTGGCGAACCGGCCCCGTATCCCGGTCTGTTCATTATTCCGGCCAACTCCATCATCGGACCTGAAGATCCCATCGTCCGTCCGGCCGAGTCCACCAACCTGCACTACGAAGCAGAGATGGCGATCATCGTCGGCAAGCACGCCGAGAACGTGCCGGTCGAAGAAGCCGCCGATTACATTTTCGGTGTGACCGCCGGCAATGACGTCAGCGAGCGGGCCTGGCAGGCTGGCGACATCCAGTGGGTGCGCGCCAAGGGAACCCGTGGCTTCAATGCCGTCGGCCCGGCATTGATCAAGGGTGCCGATTACAAGAACACCCAGATCACCGGTCGCCTGAACGGTGAGGTGGTGCAGGGTGAGAACAGCTCCGACCTGATTTTCGGCATGGAGGAAATGCTGAGCTACATCTCCCAGTACTTCACACTCGAGCCGGGCGACATGATCTGGTCTGGAACCATGGGCAGCACCCGTGCCATGGTACCGGGCGACGTCTATGAAGTGGAACTGTCCGGAATCGGAACGCTGCGTAACGAGGTTGTGCAGGGCAAATAAGGGGTCAACAGACTCCCCTAAAAAAGAGCCGGGCGATGCAAATCGACCCGGCTTTTTTTCTATTTGTTCAACAGGCTGTTAAATTAAGAAACGATCGGCAGGTTATCGAAAGACCCTTGCGCTTGCCATTGCGTCGTTGAGAACTGGGCTACGCATTTTTCAGCGGGGTGTTAGTCCTACCCGTTTAACCGCGCTTTGTCACCAGTTCTCCAGTTCCGTTCATTACGCTTTTCAACAACCTGTCAGTCGCTCTGGATCATGCAGAAGGCATTCAGCTTGTTGCCATCCAGATCGCGGAAGTAGCCGGCATAAAAGCTGTCACCGCGGGGGCCGGCCGGTCCTTCACACTGGGCGCCCAGTTCGATGGCCTTGTTGTAAATTCGGTCTACCATCTCCGGGCTACCGGCAGCCAGAGAGATCATCATGCCGTTGCCTATGGTGGCCGGGTTTCCGTCATAAGGTGCGGTAATGGAGATGGCGGGCGAGTTCATGTCGTTCGACCAGGCAATAAATTTCTCCGTTTCCATGAAGCGCTTGGCGCCCAGCTCTGCCAGCAGCTGATCGTAGAATGCCGCGGCCTTTTCAATGTCGTTGGTGCCAAGAGTCACATATCCAATCATTGCTTTTTCCTCGTCTTGTCAGTGATTGAGAAGCCAGTCTTTCGCAGCAACAGATTTCTGTGACTGAAGAGCACTACGGTTGTTACGAAAGGTTTCAGTGATTATGCAGGCGCCTGATTTCTTCATAGCGGAAACAGTCTTCCAGGTGATCGTTGATCAGGCCGGCCGCCTGCATGAAGGCATAACAGATAGTCGAGCCACAGAACTTGAAACCGCGTTTTTTCATGTCCTTGCTCATGGCATCGCTCTCCGGGCTGGTGGCCGGTACGTCGCCCAGCTTGCGGCGTCCGCCGTCCAGCGGACTGCCATCCACGAAGCGCCAGATGTAATCGTCAAAGAAGCCGAATTCCTCCTGTACGGCGAGGAAAGCGCGGGCATTGATGGGAATAGAGTAGAGTTTTAAACGATTTCGGATCAGGCCTGGATCCTGAAGCAGTTTCTCGATGGTGCTGTCCCGCATGCGGGACACTTTGAGTGGATCGAAATTGTGGAAGGCCTTGCGGTAGTTATCACGCTTCCTCAGCACCGTGATCCAGCTGAGGCCGGCCTGCTGTCCATCCAGGCAGATGAACTCGAACCAGGTGCGATCGTCGTGCACTGGCACGCCCCACTCGGTATCGTGGTAAGCGATATAAATCGGGTCTTCACCCGGCCACCAGCAGCGCTTTGTCATGTGGGGGAGTGTAGCAGAGGAAGTTGCAGGTAGTGATCAAAATTTTATACAGAACTTTCAATTTGCAGCGCTTGGAGATTTCGACAGGTTCAGTCGAGCGTTGAGTGGGGGGGGCAATAAAGCGAGGTTCCTGAGGTGAAGTGGTTGATACAGACGGCCTCCCGGGATAGCTCCCGGACCGGCCGCCTGGTTTCAAATGGACTTAGTCCGGCAATGCCAGCACCACGATCCTGGCCGGTTCCCGGAAGTTGCTGGTTGCCATGGCCAGGTATTGTTTGCCTTCAACTATGTAGGTCATCGGTACGCCGGTCACCGACCCGGGCAGTTCGATACGGGCAATGGCCTCGCCGCTTGTTTTGTCGCGGACCCACAGAACCGGGTCACCACCCGGACCCTCGCCCTGGAACAGCAGGGTTTTGGTCAGCAGCAGCGGGGAACGGGTCGGCTTGCCGGTGGCTGGCAGCTCCACGCCTTCCAGTAACGGGTGATTGGCAATCTCGTCGGGTGTTTCCCCATTGACGACCTGCCACTTGTGTTGGCCGGACACCATGTCGATGGCAGTGATTCGCCCGTAAGGCGGTTTCACCAGTGGAATGCCATCGATACTGGGAGTGCGGTCGCCGCCATGGATGTAGGCCATCGACGAGGCCTGAGGATCGCTCACCAGTGATAGCACACTGGTGGCGGTTCGCGACGGGACATAGAGTAGACCGGTTTCGGGATCATAGGGTGCTCCCTCCCAGTTGGAACCGCCGGTGGAAGAGGGCAGGTGCAGGGTGCCCAGGCTGCCATCCTCGGCTTGGTAAAGAGAGGGTGGGGTATACAACTCACTGAATCGGTAGTTCGCTGCTACCTTGTGTGCCCGGTGTTTGATTTCCGGAGTGAAGTCCACCAGGTCGTCAGCCTGAAAGCCCTGTCGATCATAGGGTGCCGGCAACAGCGGGAAGGGCTGAGTCGGCGAACTCCATTCTCCCGGTATTTCGCTGATGGGTACTGGACGTTCCTCAACGGGAAACAGCGGTTCACCGGTTTGCCGATTGAAGGCGAACAGATGCGATTGCTTGAGGGTCTGGATCAGCGCCGGCGTGCCATCGGGCAAATCTGCCACAATCGGTGCGGACGGTGTATCCCAGTCCCAGATGTCATGGTGGGTAGTCTGGAAATGCCACTTTCTCTCACCCGTGCGGTAGTCCAGCGCCACGGTGGAACTGGCAAACAGATTAGAGCCATGGCGGTTGCCACCATAGCGGTCGCCGGTGGCGGATTCCACCGGCAGGAACACCAGACCAAGCTCCGGGTCCCCGGACATGGGCGCCCACACGCCGGCATTGCCGGTATACTCCGCGCCGCTCAGCCAGGTTTCCGAGCCGGGCTCGCCGGCTTCCGGAATGGTCTTGAAGGTCCACAGCAGTTCCCCGGTACGGGCGTCGAAGCCGCGGATATCACCCTTGACGTTGCTGGCCGAAACCGGTCGCATACCCACCTCGTGGGCAGCACCGGCAATCACCACATCGTCGATCACGAAGGGCGGAAATGAGATGCCGATGTCGATGGCGTCCCGTCCCGGTCCCAGCCTCAGCCCCCGCTGCAGATCCACGAACCCGCCAGTGCCGAAACTTGCCACCGGATCTCCGGTGCGGGCATCCAGCGCCACCAGGAAATAGCCGGGGGTGATGGTGAAAACCATCTGCCGGTCGCCATCCTGAAAAAACGCCAGGCCCTTGCCGGAACCCTTGCGCGGCGCCTGATCAAAACGTTGCCGCTCCTGGGGCCGCCACATCCACAGCAACTGGCCGGACACCGCATCCAGGGCTACGACATTGCGGGTGGAGCCGGCGGTGGCATACATCACGCCGTCCACTACCAGTGGGGTGGTGACGCTCAGGGTTTCCGGCCGTGGACCGAACAGCCCGGTATCCAGGGACCAGGCGATTTCCAGGTCGGCGGCATTTTCCGCATCGACCTGATCCAGCGGGGCATAATGGGTCGAGCCCAGATTTCCGCCATAAGATTGCCAGTTATAGTTGTCGTCCGCGTTACTGTCAGCCACGGCTACACCGGGTCGAATCTGAATCGAAACCAACTCGGCAGCAGGAAGGGTAGCCGGAACCGCCACGTTACCGGAGGAAAGAATGAAGGCGGTCAGGTCCAGATACTGCTCATTGGACAGGGACCCGGGCGTCTCCGCTGGCATGGTCTGGCGAATCTGGTCGTAGAGCTCCTGAGCAGACCGGTCCAGCCAGCGCGCCTGCAGGCGGCCACTCATTTCGGCCGGCACATGACAGCGCGAGCATTCAGACTGAAATGTCTCCCCACCCCGTTCGACGCTGACCTGCTGAGCCGACGCGTTGTGGAACATGAACAGGCCCAGGCCTGCAAGCAGGAGTACTGCGGATTGATGCAATGATTTATGCAATGTCTCTCTCCTTTCTATCGCTATCCTTCACTTTTCTTTCCTTTGCTTTCTTTCTCTCGCCTTTACTTCTCTTAGCTTCACTTCGCTTTCTTTCCAATTTTTTTGAAGCCGCTTTTTTGAAACCGTTTTACTGTTCCAGCGCACACAACCCGGATATGCACACGACGGTGGTTAGCTCGAGTAAGCCGTGGCTAAGAGCTCGCTCGCGTATAGACCCGCCAACCCTGCGCTGCACCTGGATTGGGCGGTTTCCCGAACTTAATCGAGACGGCAATGGCGCAGACGGAAAGCCACACCCTGCAGCCGGCGCGGATGGTAGCGTCTTTGGGGTAGTGTCGTAACCGACCCAAAACAAGTGACCGCGCAAAATCACACAATGTTACAGACAGGCTGAACCGATGCTGAACCGTGTTCTCCGGGTCTGGAAATCGTGAGGAGTTCTATGCGCTCCAGATTGTGGTGGCTGGTTCTGGCCTGGAATCGGTCCTAAAGTAACTTCTATTTATTTCTATTAAAATATTTAAATATCATATAGATAAACGATATTCTTCAGGTTAAATCAAGAGTTCTGTTCGAGTTGTGGCTTCTGCTGCGTCGGTTCTGAAGCGGGTAATTCCAGAGTTTACTTTCACTCTGATAGAAAGTGAGGCTCCCCGATTATTTTTCATGCATAGGTCCCGACTCAGGCAATGAAAGGTTTTTGACCCGTCACGGTCTTTATCAATTGTTGATGCAATCTGTCGGTTTTACGGCGGTTGTTACACCAGACCTACCAGTTCAAAGTCAGGGATTACCTTTCCTTCCCCATAGGTCCTGACTTGCCCTGAGGCACTCCAGCGAATTGTGGAGTGCCTCTTTTTTTTTCGCCGGTGAATTGCCGGATTCGTGAGTTGGAGTCTGGTCAGAAAGTCTGGTCAGATCCAATCGTAATCGACTCGGCATAGATCCCGATCAGAGCTTACAGAGCACCGGTGTCAATACTCCGGAAATATCACAGACACAGTGACGATCAAGGAAAGGGCGGTTATAATTCGCACTCCACGCGCCCGTAGCTCAGCTGGATAGAGTAACTGGCTTCGAACCAGTTGGTCGGGAGTTCGAATCTCTCCGGGCGTGCCATACTAAAAAGGGTCCCATTGGGACCCTTTTTTAGTATGGCACGCCCGGAGGACTTGGTTCAAACTCCTCAGTTCGACAGCCGCGCTAGCGGCGCAGACAGCCGCAGGCTGCCCCGCAGGGGTGAGGAATTTGCGCTCCCGCAAATTCCGAATCAATCTCTCCGGGTAGCTCAAAATTTTCTACTTAGGATATAGTTGGCATCAAAAAGCGGTATCTGCTTTTTGCTTCACACTTTATTATGTAGTGGAAAATGTAGTAACAGGTTCCAGCTCACACAAGGTTTCGGCATACGGTGACAGACGCTCCGGGGCCAGGTGAGCATAGCGCTGCTCCATATCCTTATACAAACGACTTCCTGGAGTTCTCCTTGTACCAAGCTGACTTCCACTTGTTTCCAATGGCACTATTGATGAGGAAATTTGCACGACCCACTAATTGCGAATATCTGGTTTTGTCCTGCGCTTAATAGCTTCCGCCAGTTTGTCAATTTTGCCTTTATGGTCACTGGTCCCATTGATACCAAGATCGAGAATATTCATTGACTTAATGTATTCGCCGATGTGATTGCCCGCGGTCACCCATTTTTCTACGTGATCTATCTGGCAGATTCTGGCAGGGATAATTACCGGGGATCCGTTAAGTTTAGCGTAGTGCATAGCCAGAAAAACCTCGTCCCTGACCCACGGGCTCTTCATGCTTGCCTCAGACAAAAGGGGAATAAATACGTCCGAGTTGGCGATTGCTTCCCCAAGTGTCTGAGATATTTCGTCACCGGCTCGAACACCCTCAATATCTTGAAAACATCCGAAACCACGATCTTCCAGTCCAGTGCGGACAGCTTGAGCTTGTTCCGCGTCGCTACGTGAATAACTCAGAAAACAGTTGTCACCCATCGTGTAAGTGTCTCTCACAACTATCCAGAATATAGGGCCTACCAGGCAAAACAACACCACAGAAAATGCGCTAAGGATGACGAAGTTCAACAGGTCCGCCTCTCTACTGAGATCAAAGGGAATAGGGCTGACAACTGCTCCGAGGTAGAGCGCAGCAAAGATTGCATAGAGAATCCCGTATTGATTGGCAACTCGAAGTTTGGGCAACCCTAGTTTCCAAGTGCGAACAACATGGCCGAGCAAGAGCAGATCTCTCCTCGGGAGCGCAAACCAAAACAATGCGTAGGACAACAAATACCCAGTGAAACTAAGGAATATCCAAAAATGTAGGTTCAACAAAGTCGTGGGGTTGGGTTCGCTAAATGCGACATAGTTGATCAGTACCAGAATTGCGCATGTAAAGGCGATACGAAAAATCTGTATTACATTAAGAACGAGGTCGTCTGAATAGTGTTTACGTGTCAAGAACCATGCGAATGCATCGAGTGAGAAAAGAACGGCCGTCAACATGCACGCAAGTGTGTAGTAATCGTGAATGGAGCTAATCCTGGCGATTGTTGCTGGTAGAATGAGCGACAGCGTACAAATCGTAATATAGAAGCCCAGTAGTTTATGCCGCATACCAGTAATGCCTCTCAATTTGATCAGCGAAAAGGTATTCCCGATGCCTTTTAAGAGAGATTATTAAGCTGATCGAATCGGGTCTTGAAGTTACAGGACTGTTCTGCCTTGCGTGGCCTCAACGGCAACTCCCGCTTAACAAAGTTTATTGAACACACAGCTTGGTTGGGACTTGTATTATCGTTTTATTTTGATTTAAGCCTATTCCTGATTGTTGGTATCGCTCCAATCATCTGGCTGCGGGTCGTTCGGATCAGGCTGATGTTCGATTCGTGATGCAGAATTCCCTTGCAGACGCTGCGGTTGCGCTCCTGTGGGCAGGGCTTGTCCGAAGTCCGGCGGATACATATGTACACCCGATAGTGTCACGTAAGCCGGCTGGGCAGCTCGCGGATGCAGGTAGCTGTAAAGCCAGGCTGCAAAGATGCCCGAAATGATGGCCGCCGTAAAAGTCGCACCGATGAGAATCAAATAAGGTGGTCCGATGCGCTGTGCCTCGGACAGCGGCCAGGTTATTACCGACATCTGTGGATACTTTTCCGTTTGCCGCACTTCTATTTGTACCTGGCGAGCGAGAGTCTCCCGATTGAGTTCTTCGAGACGCGCAAGGTCTTCTACGAGTGCTTCGTGTTCGGCGTATATCGTATTGAAGGTTTTCACTGCCTCGCCGTGTTCTTCCAAACGCTCTTCAAGTTCAGCGACCAACTGACGTGTCCGCTCCCAGCTACGACGTGCATTTTCGAGCTCGGTTTCAGTGCCATCGCGGTAGGCGAGGGCCAGTGCCGCTTCCAACTCGCTGATTCTTTGAGGAATGTCACGCAGGTTCGGATCCTTGCGGATGTAATCTTCGGTATAGCGTGTCAGCAGATTTTCCAGTCTTGCCCTAAGGGTATTGCGCTCTCTGCTTAGGGCCGCGACTGTGGCCTTGTCGCTTTCTGGTACGAATTGCTCTCCAGCTGCTACACCAGTTTCAAGCATATCCACGTAAGCCTTGGCTCTGGCTTCCTGTTCAATGGCATTGTTAAGGGATCTATTCAAACCTTCCAGCTGCGACAGGACGGCATTCTGTTGTCGCTCCATGGAGATAATCTCGTTTTCCTCCCGGAAATCGGCCAGGGCCGTTCTCGCCATGGCCAGGCGCTGGCTTAGCTCTCCAAGCTCCTCTCCAACCTCCTGCAGAGTCTGATTTTTTAGTTTTTCGATATCCCTGGACCGGATATCCTCATAGGTTGTAATCCAGGACTCCACCAGTGGTGGCAACAAGTCGGCATCGCTGGAAATTGCGCGAAGCTCCAGAAGATTGGTTTCCGGAATACTGGTGATGTCCAACATACTGCGCAGCTCAAGAGGTGTGAGATCTTGCTGGAAGTTCTCGCCCATGACTTCCGCCAGTGCGATCGTTATCTCGTTGCCGGTGAGGATGCGTCCCTGGATTGCGATGCTCTGAATGTCGGCCTCCAGCATGGTCTGGTCGATGGCCGTCGGTGCGCTCATCAGGACGGTAGCGTTACTCATGTACTGACGGGGTTGCAATATCGTGAACACAAACCCCGCCAGCAGCACTACAAGGGCGGTACGCAGGAAGTAGCGCCGACGCCCTTTGCCATAAACCTCGTTTATCAATTGCGAATCCTGTATAAATGCCATGAAATAGGGGCCCCACCGGTAACTATAGGAATTTTAAGTTATATCCGAATTCTGGGATTGTCCAGTTCAGATGGCTGTGAGTCCGGTCAAGGCTGATTTTCCCGGGACCAGGCTGCATAGAGCGGCTTGGAAGCGGAGCTCCGAATCTGGCTGCACTTCCATTTTCGGAGTTCTTTGCCTGGCTGGTCGTTAGCGGAAAACCAGAGGCTCCAGTGCAGGGAATTGAGGCACGAGTGCGGCAGCCCGGTCAGTGTATGCGGTCGTCAGGTGCTCTGCCTGGCGGAGTCCAATTCCAACGTTTTCGTTGGACAGAATCGCGTCGGCACGTTCTGCATGGAGCAGGCTGGCTCCCTGCGGTCTGTCTGAATAAAAGGTATTGCCTTCGAGCTGGATGGTATTTTCGTCATAAGGCTGCTCGGAACCCAGGATCTCGAGACCGTATCCGATCATGTCCCAATTTTCACTGCGCGGTCCTTCTCCAAGCACGCATCCGGTTATTTCCAGTACTCCTCCTTCAGGCACATCCACAAGTCGACTGTCACGCGCATTGACGGAAGCGACAAGGCAGTTGTCGAGGTGCGTGTAGGCGGCCCGTGACTTGATTTCGTGGCCGGCATTGCGCGCCATGAGGCTCCACGAGCGGATAAATGTCAGTCGTCCGCTATTCACATAAATGTTGTGATTCTGCCCCGAACTGGCCCTGTCGCTGTTGCCATTGTCATGGAAATAGCTGTCAATGATGTTTATCTCACCACCCTCATGGCCTGTTAACAGGCCCATTTCTGCGTGGTGGAAATGTACCCCCAGCAAAGTTACGTCACCCTGGTTCTGTCGCAGACAGGCGCCATTCCCGCTGTTTACCACGATACCGCTACACTCCAGGCCGTCAACAATGATGTCCTCACTCACCACCAGTGCACCTTTGCCCTCGGTGGCCACGTCAAGCAGGTGTGAACCTGGCTCGGCCAGCAGGTGAACTCCCTGTTTTCTGAAGTGGGCCGCCTGCCTGTAAATCCCCCGGCGCATGAGGACCATTCCGCCCGCTGCAACTTGATCTGCAGCTTGCGCAAGCGAGTCTGTCTGGCAGTCAAGCGCATCGGTGAGCTCTGAACATACTATGATGAGGCGGTTGCCAATATTTGACTGGTGGATGAGGCGGAGATCTTTCTCCCGCAACGGCAGCTCACTTGGGGCCAGCTCGCCATTGAGTATAGTGATGCCTTCCACCAGAGGCATTTTTGTCGCTGCCCTGGCCCTGCCGGCTTCGAGCAACCTGGCCACTCCGGACACGAACAGATTTCTTGCTGTCAGATAGTCTGCGTCGTCACCCAACAGGATGGGACCAGAGCAGGGGCCCGCTTCGCACTCCCCGCGAATTATCAGATCGCTTATGTTCCAGTATGCTCCCTCGATTTCCAACGCCCCCCCATCACGGAATACCAAGACCGCTTTTCCAAGATTCGAGGCAGACAGTTGTAGCGGCAAGCTGGCAGTACCCGACTCCCACAATAGTAATGGGGCATCAATGATATAGGTTCCGGGCTCTAACGCAATACGCGTGCCAGGTTCGGCCACGGCAATCGCGTGGGACAACTCATCCACATTTGTTACCGACTGTGTTGTCATGGGCATCTCTGGCTCATGCAGCAACCAGAGATTGATGTCCGCCAGCGCAATAGGCTCACCATTCGGCAGGTAACGGGGACTCACAGACTGGCGCAACGCGTTTGCGCCTCTTCCCCGCCACGTCGGTAAAGGCATCTTGAGGTCAGGTGGAAAGTTCTGTACCGGGTCGGCAACGATACCGCTGTCCAGGGTCAGATTCCTGACCGTATCGGCCACTAACTGGCGCCGGGGTGACCCTGGAGCCTCTATGGTGTTGATTACCAGGCTGATATAACGATGCGGAGTAAGACCGGTATACTTGTAATGCAAAAACACGAGCAGCGGTGGCATCGCCACCAGTGCCAGAATCAGAGTCACTATTACTTTTCGCAACATCAGCACTCACCCTTTGCCTTTCAGTCGCTGTAGGCAATAGACCCGATTGGAGCTCTACGTTAGGCAGGCCTAAGGTTTCAAAGGCATAAACTTACAGCTTTATGCAAGTGTGCACGCGCTATGCGCTGAGTGCACCAATTGGCGGGTCAATGGCAGGAGATAGTATCACAATTACGGAAAGACAATCGCCATGCTGCTGGGCAGTGTGGCGACGGGAATCCAGTCCTCAAAGCGATACCGCTGGCGCCTACAGCACCCTGGCGGTACCCTCGTCTTTCCAAGTGTTCTTTTCGTTTAAGTGGTTGTAGGGGCGAAGGAATTCTATACGAGTATCGTTGTACTTGCAGATACCACGCTGGCTCAGGTCATCGAGAAATGAAATGACTTCAGGAGTATCAGTGGCAGCAGCAGCGGCCAATTCGACCGGGCCGACCCGAAGCATGCTGGTACCATCCGATCGTTCTTTCAGGCGGCCGGAATCAATAAAACCCTTAAGCGCGAATTCGGTGCGCTGTGTCGCCGAACCATAGGCCAGCAATTTGGCGAATTCATCTGTTCGCCTTAATCGATCAAAAATGAATCTAAGAACGATACCTAGCCGCTCGGGTTTCTTCTGCAAACCCTCCATAAAGTCGTCTCGTCGGAGAGCGATCAACTCGGTATCGCAGACCGTCGTGGCATTGGCTGAGCGGGTCTTGGCGTCAAGCAGGGCCATCTCACCAAACAGTTCACCGGGCCCCAAATCTGCAAAGACCAGTTCACTTCCATTTTCGGCTGCGTTGGTCGAAATTTTCACTCTGCCCACATCGACTACATAGCATTCATCCGCAAAATCAAGTTCGCGAAATACCGGCTCTCCGGCGCGGTAGACCAGACGTTGAAACTGACCTGGAAAGCAGTCCAGCAACGGGATGTTGTCAAGCCGCGGACCAACCAAGTGAGCAAGTAAGTCGCGAATAGGGGCCACCATCGGCACAACTTTGTTGCCGATCTCCTCGACCCAGAAACTGCCTGCGACGCTGGTGAGTCCGAGTCTACGAAACATTATTTCGTTCTCGTGATTCGCAGTGATCATCACATGCGAGGCTTCCCAGGAATCTGCAATAGTGGTTGCAAGCTTGATGAGAGAACGTACAACGTCGCGCCGGCCGCGCCATTCACGACGGATCGCCAGCATACCGGCGCTAACAAACAACGTTTCATTTGAACTGTGTATTTTCCAATCGCGCGAAACGCGCTTTCGCTCAGCGCTGAAATCGTAAAGTTTTTCAGGTGGCAATCCGCAACCGGTATCCAGATTCACGCGAGTGGTTGCTATTGGTTCCTCGCCTTCGTAGGCAATAATGTTGGCGCAGCAGGGATGGGCATCAAATTTGTCAACCAGCGGGATGTCGGCCATACGTTCGCCGCCAAATTTCCCTTCTTCAACCGAATACACTTGGCGACGAACCCAGAAAACGTCGTCCAGTTCTTTGCCGGTTTCCGCGAGTTTAAGTCGAATCCCCATGATCTATCCCTGTGCTCTTGACTGTCACGCCACAGATCGGGCTGACAGCATCCGTTTGATGGTAGGTTCTGTTGAGCTTGCGTGACTGACTGCAATTGCATACCTGTCTCTCAAATAGCAACGTCTGAACAGATTTCAAATTGAAATCAGGTGGTTCGCTTGATAACTTGAGTAAAAGGTAAATGCGAATAAGGTGTATTGTCCAACGTGAGAAACGATTTTGTGATCTATGCAGCAATTAACAGTTGATTCCGCCTTAGTTTCCAGACGGAAACGGAGGATGGAAAGAAAATTTTTAACTCATTGTTGGTTTTCGGGTTGTGATTGGTGACGATTCAAGTACACTATATGTAGTCTTATTCTATGGGCGACGTAAATTGGTTTTTAACGTTAACCCTTCTACATCGATCAACGTATACGTTAACTCGGAGGCGCGAGTCGACATCTCCAAGTCGCCACGGTACAGTTGATGTCCGGAACCACTCTTACTCTCACAGAACGTTTTCTGAAGTACTTCGATATCGATCTAGTCGCCAGTGACGTGCAGCGAACTCTGGCGGCGCGTTTACGCTACCAGGTGTATTGCCAGGAGTTCGGTTTCGAACCAGCGGCGGATTTTCCTGACTGCTGCGAAAGAGACCCCTACGACCATTATTCCGTGCAGTGCCTAGTGACCCACCGGCGCAGCCAACGCACGGCGGGCTGCGCACGGCTGATATGTGCCTCGGAGGAGCGCCCCATGGCCTTCGAGGACCATTGTCGCAGTACGATCTACCTGAACTACCTGCAAAAACTGGGTGACGAAAGGTATCGATTCTGCGAAGCTTCCCGCCTTGCAGTCGACAGCAATTTCCGCAAGCAGTCCAGTGATATCCGCCCCAGGCGGGGAGAGGTCGATCACTTTGGCTGTTGCCGGGTGGAGCGTCAGAGCTTCCCACTGGTCAGTGTAGCTACTGTACTCTCCGTGTTCTCAATGGCCAGCCACGCTAGGCGTAATGACGTATTTGCCATGATGGACTCGAACCTACCGAGGCTTCTGCGGCGGATGGGCATTTGGGTTGAGCAGGCCGGCGATCCTATGCAGTACCATGGTGAGCGTGCCTTGTACTACATTACCACAAGAGAGGCTATCGACGGAATGCGGGATGAAATGCGAGAGTTCTTCAATGCCATTCACAGCCGCCTGGCGCCGGATTTTCAGGCCGAAATCGAGACTTGTGTGGCCTGAGGGCCTTGACGAAATGTGACGCATATCGCTTCCTGCGCGTTCCGGGGTAGCGCGGCTCATACAGCATGTCGCAGTCATAGCAGCTTTGCGGTTATACTCGGTTGCCCGTTTCCTGGACATCGGCCTATGGCGCAACGACTTACAGCGCTCCTTTTTCATCGAACCATCACCCTTCTCACGATTCTGGTCACGCTTGCCGGTGCGATTTGCGGTCAGGCCGCGGAGATGACGGGAGAGGAGCTGGCCCGTGCCGTCTACGAGCGTCCCGACGGTATCGATATGGTAAGCCGGGGCACGATGACATTGCGGGGTGAGGACAGTCGCGAGCGCGTCAGGGAAACCTACATCTACCGCACTGAAACCGGGGATTTTGAAAGCCGCTGGTTGATTCGTTTTACTCAACCAGCCAATATCGCCGGCACCGGCCTGCTGGTACACAATCATGGAGCGCAGGAGACGGATCAGTGGCTGTACCTCCCAGCCGCCAAGCGGGTACGGCGGGTTAGCAGCGAGAACCGGGGCGGTAACTTCGTTCAGTCGGATATCTACTATGAGGACCTCCAGGACCGCCCTCCTACGGAGGATGCACACCGCCTGCTGGGTATAGATGCATACCAGGGTACCGCAACCTTCCTGCTGGAAAGCATTCCCAGAGAGCAGGCTGAATCTGCTTATAGCAAGCGTGTGAGCTGGATTCACCCTGAGACACTGATCCCATTACGTATCGATTTCTACCAGGGAGGCGATGAGCCGGTAAAGCGCATGGAAGTGCAGCGGCTCGAACAAATGCAAGGTTACTGGACGGTGATGTCCAGCACCATGACCATGCTGAGCACGGGCCACAAAACCATCATGGCAGTAGAGTCGGTGGTCTATGACACGGGACTGCCCGACGAGCTGTTTTCCATTCGTGCTCTGTCAGATGTTGTCTTTGAGGAGCGGTTTCGGCCGTGAGGGTGCATTCATGCAATACACGAGACTAGTCAGGAACCTATTTCCCCTGGTACTACTACTCGCGATTGCGGATGCCAGCGCGTCGGCGGTGATCCAGGACCTGCGCCTGGAATACGTAGACGGGGAACTGCAGGCGGTGATCACAGTAGATGGCGAAACTCGCCCCAGGGCATTTGCCTCAAGTGAACTTTCGCTGGTGGTTGTGGATCTGCCCGATACTCTCCTCCAGCGCGAATTTCAGCTGCCGGCGGCCCCTGCCGCTGGTATTATCCAGGCTATCCGTCACGCTCTTGGCGATGACGGGCGGCTGCGCCTTGTTTTCGATTTGCAGGAGCCGGCCCGGTTCCGCGTTACCTCAGTGACAGTGGATGATAACTTTGAAGTACACACCATCTATTTTATGCCAGAGGAGGGGGGCTCCACTGCCCGGGCGGAACGTGCGCTCGTGGCGCGCAACGAACCGGTAAACGTGGCGGATGAAAACTTCGCGGAAAAAAACGTCTCGAGTGAACCTCAAGAAGAGCTTGCCGGTGAAATAGCGACACAGGAATGGTCCCGCTCAGTGGTCTCGTACCCTGCGGTGCTGCAGCTGGCGGCACTGGCGCCGGACCCGGCCCCGACGAATCCGCGTGCGCAAGAACAATCCGGGGCGTTTGTGTTCGGCCAGCAACAGAGGCTGACCACAGAGCCGACGTCGCACAAACAGACAAAGAATGGCGGCTGGGAAGCTGAAATCGAACGGGCGCTGCTGGAGACTGGCGCGCTGACTGCCGACGAAAGGCCGGTCGACAGTAATAACCACCTGCAGCTGATCGCGGGTGTATCGCGCGCATTCGACAATGGCTTCGAGCTGCGACTGACCGGGCGGATCGATGGCCGGTACCAGGAGGGTGCAGGTTATGGAGATTCCAGTCTCAAGGCCGATTACGGTGAGAGCTGGGTGCGGTATCGTGCCGATGACTGGCGCCTGACCGCGGGTGCCCAGAAGGTGGTTTGGGGGCGCGCGGACGAGATTTCTCCCACCGACCGCCTCAGTACCCCGGACCTGACCAGATTAATGCTGGATCCGCGCCAGGCGCGACGTCGGGCTAATCCAGCTCTGCGTTTCGAGTGGTTCGCTCAGGAATGGTCCCTGGACCTGGTCTGGCTACCGCTGTTTCGCGAGGCAGAATTGCCCGATACAGAAAGTCTCTGGCATCCAGTGGACAAACGCCGCGGGCGTATAGTGGGACTTCCTGAAGACGGGGTTTTATCTGCCTTGGTCCGTGCCGGACAATTCAACTATGACGCACCGGAGGATGGCGGCGGCGGCATCCGCTTCAGGCGTTTTGGACAGAACCTGGATTATGCCTTTACTCTGCAGCGTTCGCGCAATCCCATGCCCTATTTCCAGTTGGACGAGACGACTCGGGAGTACCTGCTTACTGGAGATGATGTGCCGGCACTGACAGGGCCGGTGATTTTTAATTCCGTCTATCCACGTTCCTGGGTGGCAGGAGGCGATTTCAGCCTTGCGGCCGGCGCCTGGACCTTTCGTTTTGAAGGCACCTGGTCCAGCGATTTACCGGTCACCCGGGAAAACCTGGCCTACGATACGGTGGATGCGTGGAATTGGGTAATGGGTGCGGAAGTCTTCCCAGGCGATCGAAACTTCAGGGTGACCCTGCAACTTGCCGGTAACCGCCTTGGGGACGCCGATGATATCCTCGACCGGGAATCACCGTTATCGTTCAATGGCGAGCTCGAGGCGCCTTTCTCACAGAACCGCTGGCGCGGCAGCCTGCGCTTCAACCTGGGGCTGGACCGCTCCGACGTTTACCTTAATCCGCAGCTCATCTGGACCGATTGGGAACCCTACGAGTTCTACATCGGCGCACACTTCTTTGGTGGCGATGAGGTGACTGTTGGCGGCTTCTATGACGAGCAGGACATGGTGGTAATTGGTTGGCGCGGCCGCTTCTGATGCACTGGATGCTACACAAGCCCCGCCTGGCCGTTGCGCTGTTTGCGCTGTTCCTCCTCGTGCCGGGCCCATTGCTGCTGAAAGTCAGGCTGGATAACGCTCCGGAAATCTATTTTCCAGCGGATGACCCTGCTGTGGTCTTCGATCAGGCACTGCGAGAACAGTTCCCCCAGGACCAGGTGCTGGTAGCACTGTTTCAGGGCGATGACCTGTATGAGACTGCGTTCCTGCAGAAACTCGATACCCTGGTACAGCGGCTGGAAATGGACCCGGAGGTCAACCGGGTCCTGGCGGTGACCACGATGGACCAGATCCGCGCCACGCCCGAAGGCTTTGCTGTCGAGCCGCTGATAAACCCAATGAACCTTGATGAGACCACTTCGGCGCAGCGGCGAGAGCGGGCCACGCAAGACCGATTCGCGCCTGGAATGATCGTCGCGCCGGAGGGTGACTTCCTGGCCGTGGTACTGCGACCCTCCCCAATGGAGTCAAGCCTGCAGCGCCTGGAACTGGAACAGTTGCTGCGGCGGCAGATCGATGCTTCGGGCCTGTCGCCCTGGCTGAGCGCCGTAGCCGGACATGTGGCCCTGGATGTCGCCCAACTGCGGGCCATGATGGTGGACCTCGCCACCCTGATTCCCGGTTCCCTGGCTATCGGCCTGCCTTTACTTTGGTGGCTGTTCCGACGCTGGCTGGTAGTGGCGCTGGCCGCCACCACCATCGCCGCGGTCACCGGCATGTCGGTGGGTTTACTAGTGCTGCTGGGTAAACCCTTCACGCTGATTTCCGCGATTATACCTCCACTGCTCACGGCCTTGACGGTCGCTATGCTGATGCACCTGTTCAATGCGATACTGCATGCGGCCCAGCGCGGCCTCGAAGGTGAGGAGCGTATGCGCGCCGCAATCACCTCGGTGGCCTTACCCATTGCCTTCACTGCATTGACTACCGCGGCGGGCCTGGCCTCGCTGATGGTCAGCCCGATTAGGCCGATCGAAACATTCGGCATGATTGCTGCGATTGGCGTGCTGTTTGCCGCCGCCATAGTGATTCTGCTGGTGCCGGCTCTGGTGATGCGTTTCGATCGCGCAGGCTGGGTAGTGCAGCGGCGCGGCATGCGCTGGGTGGACTCGTTCACCGACCGGATGGCGCGACTGGCCCTGCGCCGGGTACCATGGGTCCTTGGCGGGGCCACTTTGCTGCTGGCGATTGCCATTCCCCAGATCACCAGGGTGGAGGTAGAGACGGACCTGTACGCTTTTTTTTCCGAGAGTCACCCTATCACCACTGCCACCCGGCGCGTTGAGGAAAACCTCTCCGGCGTGATGACTTTCGAAGTGGTTTTCGACGGGCCCGAGTTTAACAGCCTGCTGCAACCGCAGCGGCTGCAGGCGATCCGCGCTGTCCAGCAGTGGCTGGATGAGCGCCCCGAAGTGGACTACAGCCTGTCACTGCCGGACCTGATTGCAGAGATGCACTGGGCCTTCAATGAAGAGGATCCGGGTTTCCGAGCGATACCCGACAATGAACCCCTGATCGCACAATACCTGTTTATTTACGATGGCCGCGATCTGTTCGACCTGGTCAACCGCGACTTCAACCGCACTCGCCTGGTACTGAATCTCAATATCACCGGGGCGCGGGAGCTGAATGCCTTCATGGCCGAACTGCGCGCTCGGTTGGAGGCGCAACCGCCGGCAGATCTGCAGTGGGAATTCGCTGGAATGGGTCGCCTGTTTGCCGACCAGGAACGACTGTTGATCCAGGGACAACTGGACAGTCTGCTGGTGGTGGTTTCCCTGGTTCTGGTGATGATGGGGATCATGTGGCGTTCGCTCCCCGTGACGTTGGTGAGCATGGTGCCGAACCTGGCGCCTGTTGTGTTTATTTTTGCCCTGATGGGCCTCCTGGGGATCTGGCTGGATATGGCCACCGCGATGATTGCCAGCGTGGCAGTGGGCATCGCTCTGGACGACACTATCCATATTCTCCACGGCTACCTGGAGCACCGCCGGACCGGGTACTCCGAAACCTGGGCCATCGCCCGCACCTTCCGCCAGCGCGGGCGCGCCGTGGTTGCCACTACCGTCGTGCTCAGCTCCCAGTTTCTGTTGATGGCGCTATCGGCATTCCAGCCCACCGCTGCCTTCGGCCTTTTGACTGCCTTCGGACTGGTGGTGGCCCTGGTATTCGATCTGCTGGTATTGCCGGCACTGCTGCTGGCGCTGAGGCGCTTTATTCCGGTACCCGCCAGGTCCTCTGGTGTAGTAGCGCAGGGGTGATCGGTTAGCCGGGGCTGGTAGCGTGGGTGTCGGATATTTTTACACAGGCGGCTTTGCTGTAACATCCGGCCCCACAAGTTGTTTTTTAACTCACTGAATTTAAAGAATAAATAAGAATATTTCCTGCCTGGCACGGTTTCTGCTTATAAGTATTGCGAAACAGTAAGTTTTCGGAGTGTGCAAACTTTTTCGTCGGTGATCCACGGGGAAGTGCCATAAAGGTCAACACAAGCAAGAAAGGAACTTGAAATGAAAAAGCCAGCATTAATTAAAGGCGTCGCCGCGGCCGCTGCGTTGATCGTCAGCGGGGCCGCAGGTGCGAACGAAATGTTTATAGATTTGACGGGCATCCAGTCAGTCAATGGTACTACTTACGATTTTGTGCCGATTGATGGTGATGCCACCACCGGTATATTCAATGAATTCGGTTTCAGCCAATTTCTGGCCACATCGATTTACGATTTCAGCGATGGATTGATAACTGGCAGCTTCTTTGACACCAATAACCAAACGACTCTAACCGGTTTGGGACTCCCGATATCAGGAGCTTCAATGGGGGGGCCGATTGTCAATTTAAAGCTGCCAAATTGCTCGCTTGGGCAATGTGATATTGATGCCTTGAGTCCGCTTGTACCGCCACCTACCAACGATGGCGAAGGTTTTGGTCTAACTTGGGATCTTCAGGTTGTATATACGTTTAATGGAACGCTTGGCGCCGGCGGGCCTGTGTATACCGGCGGCACTATGGACTTCTACTTTAATCCAATTCCTCTGTTTGGTGGCAACCCATTGGATTACCAGCTAGCCTTTTCGGCCTCATTGACTGGATCCAATTTACAGGCTGCGAACCTGGATTTGTTTTTCGACGTAACCTACGCGCTTCCAGGTTTTCTGTATGTAGACAATGGCAGCGGTTTCGTGGATGCAAGCCTTGGCGGAGTCACATTGGCTCTGGATACCAATGTCAACCCACCGATTCCGTCCCCCAATCAGCTTTTGCTGGTGGGAAACAATGCAATCCGTCAGACCACGCTGGACGGCTCGATCACAGCACAGGTCCCGGCTCCGGGCACGCTGGCGCTGCTGGGCCTGGGTCTTGCCGGCCTGGGGGCTCGCCTGAGAGGTCGTCGATCCTAAGATCGACTATTGAGCAACACGCAACGAAAACCGGCCTGTTAAACAGGCCGGTTTTTTTTTGTGTCATTTTAATTTTATGTTTTGTAGATTTGTTGCTTTTGTTTTAGGTCTGGAGACAAATTGTTGGCAGGCTGGATGGTGGGGCCGTTATCTGAAGTCAGGTGTCAGCGGCGGTATCGCTCCAGCATTTTTTTAACAGATACGAACATCAGGCGCTGGATAGGGTTTCTGTTGCCCATGGGGCGCCAAGTCTTGACCAGTTTATTGCGATAGGCATCGAAATGCAGTCCGTGGGGCGCGTGTATGATCGGTCCCCGCCCCAGGAGTAACTTGACGGCATTGGTGCAGGCGATACCCGCCGCCAGGTCGATGGCCATGGCGGTTGAGGGTCCCTTTTTGCGTTCAAAATCGACGGCGGATTCCTCCACGACATAGTGGCGCTGCTGCATCGCGGGTGAAACGCCGATCATAAATTTGACCATAAGGTCCTCGAAGTTATCCGTGTCATTAAAGCAAAAATAATCCTCGAAACTCATCCTGCCCGGTAAAAATATCAGGACGGCGGTACCCATACCCATCGGCGCGGCGGTGATTGCAGGGATGCCCAGTTCGTAGCAGCGTGCAAACACTTTTCGGCGAATCTCCAGTGCAAAAAAATCCAGGCTGTCGACGTACAGTTCCACGTCGCGGAGAAACTCATCGAGGTTGGTTGCGGTAACGCCCTGATCGAAAACATTGATTTGAGCTTCGGGATTGATATCGAGACAGGCCTGGCGCATCACCTGAGTTTTGTCCTTGTTGAGCGCGGACAGGGTCGCACCGTACTGGCGGTTAAAATTTGCCAATTCGAAGACGTCGAGGTCGGAAATCGTGAAGCGGCCGATACCGGACCGTGCGAGGGTTATCAGGTGACTTCCCCCGACGCCCCCGAGACCCGCAATGGCGACGCGTTTGGTTCTGAGTGCTTCCTGTTCCTGCTCGGTATACCAGCCGATATTGCGAGAAAACGCTTCTTTGTAACTGAATGAATTATTCATGGTTGTCCTGGCCTCATCATATGGACCGATATCCCGCTCAATCAAGGGAAAGCCTAACCAAGTAATGCACTTACCGCAACGCAAATCAACGGCCGAGCTCCGCGGGGCTTGACGGACCACTGGTCTGTTAATTAGTCGGCGCGTCAGGCTCTATCGATATCAGTGGTATCATTCGGCACAGCCAATGGCCGTTCAGCATGCTGTTTGCCAAACAATTTGGCCCATAAACCCATGCCCGCCTTCACTGAAAGATGTCCTATCAGCACGGGAACCGGCATCTTCATCCAGTGTCCTCTTAGGTAAATAAGCTGTATGGCCAGCTGTTCGGATGCCCCACACACCATCGGATGATGAGGACTTAATGCACGACTGAAAACCTGTTTCGCCCAGAAGCCTTGTGCCAGCTTTCGTGCACTATCACCGAGCTCTGCCCAAACTGAGTCCGGTACCGGATACTCCAATACCTGCTTCAGCGAGGCCAAGGCGTAAACCAGCTCATTACTGAAGCCGGTTCGTTTGGCCAAGGATAGCAGGCCTTGCCAATACGACTTATCTCCGTATTCTTCCATCAGCAAGTACAGATCCACCAGGTCGCGGAACCCCTTGGTGAAATCCTCATTGGTGAATAGGTGCACTATGCTGTGCAGTGTGGCGGCGGGTGGAGATAAAACAAGCAACCCCTCCGTTGTGGTCACCAGACCCTCGAGCAGGCTGTTGATGTTAGGCGCCCGACCACTGATGGGCGGTACGATGTTGTGGTGCAGATCAAGCACCGTGCGGCGAAACAGGTGCTTCATGGGCGGTATTTCATGGGCCCACTTACGGTAGTAGCGCTCGTCGTAGTCGGTAATTGGCGGACTGTACCAGGCGTCATGTTTCAGAGCTGCCTGCGCCTTGTATATTTCTTCTCTGGGCACCAGCGCGTCGATGTCAGTATAGATTCGGCCTCTGGAGTTGCGACTGCCTCTCAGGGTGTAGCCGGCTCCTTTGAGAAACACAGGCTTGATGCCCACCGACGATAATTGTGCGTCAATTTCGGAGCATTCAAGCCGCACCTGTCGTGCCTGCCGGTCCGAGTACACTCGCATGGACTGGAGGTGTCGGCGCGCATAAGAAGGGTAGTGCTCAAAAGCACCTGCGATATCGGCAAGATGATACAGGCATCCCAGTAAGTCACTCGCGCGCAGAAGGTGTATCAGGTCCACCCATGCCCGTTCGTCAAGACTGACACCTGTTCGAGGATCTCGAATCAGCCTGGTTAATTGCCCGAAGCGGTACTGCAGGGTCATTCGCCAAATTCCTCGACTAAAAACCCGTTTACCTCGGCAAGGTCGCAGTAGGTAACTGAATAGTGGTCAGTGTCGAGAGTGAGTCTGCCAATGAGGTCAAACGCGGGTCTTCCGACGATGTTGTAGTTGAATGCATGACTGCACAATTGACGAAATGTCTCGATCTGCTGCATTTTTTTAACTGTAAGTGCAGCATTGGCACGAAATTGGGGGAAGACTACTCCCACGACGGGGGTTTTATGCAGGCTTTTGAACTTCTGCCAATCCAGAGCCTTGAGGTGGGCAACATCACCTTTCTGCGTGTCGTGTGCTATCTGTGTCATTACTGCATTGGGGTACCAGCCCCTGACCAGTTCGATTGATTCATTCTTCAGGCACATGGGCCGGAACACTGGCGCAACCTTTCCTGTCGTGAGATCTATAATGGCCATTTCATCAGAGAAAAGATTCCAGCCGTTGAAGGCCAGATAAGCACTGAGCGTGCTCTTTCCCGACCCCGGAGCAGCCGGAAATATCAGGGCTCTTCCGTTCTTTTCAAGCACTGCGGCGTGGATGATCAGTCGGGTGTAATCGTAAGCTGCTACACACCAGTTCATGCCCCACTCAAGAGTTGCAAATGCCTGGGATCTGGCGACCGGCTTGAAAGGGGCCTGCCGGTCACTGTAGAAGGTGATCTGTGGACGCAGGAAGCGCCTGACCAGAGAGTCACATCGGAGAGAGACGCGAAAATCCGCGGGGCCGTCCAGGGCCTCGGGCGGCTGATCGCCATAAATGGCTCGAAGCGGCCTCAGGACGAAAGCCGGGAGGTGTTGGATTTCAAAAAGAAACTCGCCGCTGTTAATGACAAACATCAGCCGATTCTATCAATGATTCCCAGCGAAACCAGCTGATCCGCAAACTGACTGGCCTCGCTATCGCCCCCGAGATTCAGGGTTTCGAGCAATTCGGCAAGATTGAAGGGGGGGCCGGACATGATTTTGCTGAAGCCAACAGGGTCTACGTGAAGAAAATGCGTGTCGCCGGTCAGCTCACAAAGAAACGCAACACCGCTCCCGTCAACCGCGAAGAACCTGGCTTGCCCCGAAACGGGTTCGAAACGAGCAGGCATGATGGTCAGACCCTGTTAAGAAGAGCAAATACCATCGACTGGCAGGTTGTTCCACGACGTGGTGGCGCCTTCAAGGAACACCGCGTCAAACACTGCATCTCCCCAGGAGGCGCCGATCATATAGAGAGCAAAAAAGTGTTCAACCCAATCCTGAGGGTCGGATGATCGCTCTGGAGCTGGAAGATCCCCGAAAAAGCCAAAGTAGGCATCCAGCCAAATAGCTGCCAGGTTAAATTTAGCGCCACCGGGCGAGTTTAGCGCATCAGATATAACCCAAGTCTCAGATGGGGAGTAAGGTGTTTCCGGAATAGTGAAACTGTTGCTCTCCATCACATTGAGGATGTGACAGATCAAATCCTGCTTTTCCCCGGTAAAACTGGGAAACGCGGACAATACAGCGTTCCCATTGTAATTCCCGTTACCGTTTCCGTTCCCATTGCCGTTTCCGTTCCCGTTCCCATTGCCGCCGACAATCGCATTCGACCAGAATCCTGGAGAGCGGCCTACAGCATTCGGTGGAATAAGGCAGGCAGTGGTTTCCTCAGTCCGCGAGCCACCTGAAATGCCGCCGGAAACCGTGCACTGCCCCCAAACTGGCTGAGATGCCAGACTGGTCACCAATGCCGTCGCAGAAGACGTACGCAAGAACTTACGGCGGGAAGGTGATTTGGCACCATCGCCGTCTCGCGCTACCCGGGTTTCTTCACTATGCTCATGCTTCATTTCCAACTCTTCCTTTTGAACAACCCTACCGGACTGCATTTTCGACCGCTTACCGTTGTCGGCCGGTTGGGGCATCCTGATCCAGGGATGCTTA
Source organism: Pseudomonadales bacterium (assembly GCA_024234395.1). GTDB lineage: Bacteria > Pseudomonadota > Gammaproteobacteria > Pseudomonadales > Pseudohongiellaceae > NORP240. The sequence continues at coordinate 1,878,327 of JACKOH010000001.1, read as the reverse complement.
GTCTGTTCTTTGGCTTTACTTCCAAACGGGAAGTTTACACTAATTATGCAAGAAGCGCACCACAGGAATCGAATGGAGCTGCAACTATCTGATTATGTTTTATTTTTTTCGTAATAGATGTCCGATCATTTTGGGCATATGCCGCTTTCGAGAACCCGATTGGAAAAAAACCTGACACATTCTGTTAGTCCTCGACCTCGTACGACCTGATTGTCATTACCGGATTACGCGTTATGGGAAGCCGCAATGCGGCTGGACTGGCAGGTTGCGGCTCAATTTTCAGAGCCTGCCGTGCGACGTAGAAGGGCTTCGAGCCAATTGACCGGGACAGCGAAGCTGATGCCGGAAGGTCGCTCCAGGACAGATTCGCGGGATTCCTTGATGAAAACGCTGTTCAGAACGCCAATTACCTCGCCATTGCTCTGCCGGTAGACCGGGCTGCCACTGTTTCCTGGGTAGGCAATTGCATCGAGTTGAAATACGTCAAAGGGATTGCGCATGTGTCGCAACTGGGTGGGTGACAGGTCGGCGGCATTGTCTGCCGTGCGCGCAATCGGAGTAATTGAAGATATTATGCCCTGATGCGTGGTCGGAAAAAGTCCCAGCACGGCACCGATTGGGAATCCGGTAAATGCCATTATTTCGCCTTCACGGACGGTCTCGGCATTGCCCAGCGTTAGCGCAGGCAGGGGATCGCCCCGGATTCTTAGCAGAACCAGGTCGTGTTCCTGGTCCTCTGCGATAAGTTCAGCCAGATGAATGCGAGCCGCTCTTCCTCTTCCAACGAACACCGCCAGTGATTGGCGGTTTTGGTCGTCAAGTGAGGCCGGTATAACGTGATAGTTGGTGGCGATCAAATTGCCATCGCCAACAACAAAGCCGGTCCCCAGCAACTGGCTGGGCCTGGCATTGCCTATCGGCTGGCGTTCAGGATAGGAAGTGCCAACTCCTACGATAGATGGGCGGATCGAGTCGATAACGTCTGGCAGGTCGGCGTGAGCAGGTGTGAATATTCCGGCCAGTAAGACCACAATTACCGAAAAGGCATAACTTTCGCAATAGCATCTCACTGGCCACCTCAATCGCCGCTTTTTGGCACCAATTACAAAGTTTAACAGACGAAGTGCTGAATGTATCAGCTCAAGAATGAGCGATCCTGTCCTGTTTGCCCTCATCTGATTACCTCAATCGCGCAGTGCTCAACCGCGATGTCGCGCGTTTAAAGTCATGCGAAGAAGAAATCGGGACGCGGTTCGGTCCCAGGGCGTGAAGCGGGGCAGTTCGTAGAGGTTGGTAGATTTTTCTGAAACACCGCCGTTTGTGGTTACAGCGGCATCGAATCCGGCCTCACGAACGTATTCAACATGCTCTTTACTATAGTCGGCTCCATACCGGCCATTGGGATAGGCGAAAAGCCCCAGCCGCTCCTGGATAATTGACTCCAGATCTTCTTTGCCAGAGAGGATTTCTTCACGCGATCTGGCTGCTGACAATCGTGCGAGTATCGGGTGATTGACGGTATGTCCGCCAATTTCCATACCGGATTGTCGTAGTTCCCTCACCTGGTCTCGCGTCAACATCAGATCGCCAGACATATCTTTTGAAATCGAACCAATCGCTGCCGCAATCTCGTTTCGGAGGCCTTCGTCTAAGTACTTGATCTTGCTGATGATGTCATAAGCTGTGTTGACCCGGTCGGCAGGCGTGTTCACCTCATAAACCGGGAGATTCAGCGCTGAAAGATCAAGATGCCGGTCGGGACAGTGGCGCAAGCCCTCTATGACGGTGTCATTCCACATACGTCCACCGTCCAGAAACCCGGTCGCGATAAAAAATGTGGCTGGAATATCCAACTGTTTCATTATTGGGGTCGCCACCTTCAAGTTGTCAGCATAGCCATCGTCGAAGGTGACACATGCCGCACGCGGCGGCAAACGCCCCTCGCGCATCAAGCGTATCGCCTGACTGAGAGGGAGCATATTAAAGTTATCCCTGAGAAGTTGCATTTCCCACCTGAACTGCTCAGCTGTGGGCACTCCCGGGCGCATGAAATCCGGGGCGTCGAGAACGCTGTGATAAATGAGTATCGACAGACAATTTCTCCCCAGCGTGCTATAGCCAAGCCGAAATAGGGCATTGCGAGAGGATGCCAGGAAGGGTAGGCGCTCGCTCTCGGTGGGGTTGCGTTGAATCACGGAAGAGTAGTTTGAGACTTGCATCATAGTGGTCCTTCATTGCAGCTAAAGCAGGCGCGTCCATAGGTTCACGGGGGTGACCGCAGCCTCAATTAAAATTGCCGGCAACTTCTGATAAAGACAGCTTCTTCACTGGGCCCTAATAGGGGACTATTAAGTTTAATGAGTCTATATGGTTTATCGAGGATATAAATCTAGAAATCTATAAGTCCACAAGTCCCAGGAAAACAGATTCCCGGTAACAACCGGTGCATAGATTTTAAGCTCTTTCTATTTTAGGGAATCTCTGTTTAATTATTGAACAGCTCTGGCCTGCAGACGAGTTTACTTGCCGCCGGCATGCGTCGGCCTGTCAAGGCAAGTCAACGTAGTCAGTCGGCTCGTCTGAAGGCCCCGCCCGACAGACTCCCGCGGAGCAGATCCATAATTAATCAGAAGTTCCTTAGATCTGTGGGCGTCGGTTCCTGGCATGTTCTCGTTGGGATTCCAACACTCCGTGAAATACCTTCACGACTTCCTCTGCGACAGAGTTCCAGGTACGCTGTTGTCCATGGGCAGCGATGAGTTCCCGGTTCCAAGCCATAGCGAAGGCTGTTTCCAACCCGGCCACAAAAGCATCGACGCTCCTATTCACGATCAATCCATATGCGGGGCTGGTCAGTATCTCCGGAATACCGTTCACGTTAGTTGCAACTACAGGTGTCCCGCAAGCCAGACTCTCGCTCACTACATTTGGCCACCCTTCGCGGCTGCTGCCAAGAAACGAGGCATCCGCTGCTGAATACCAGTATTTCAATTTTGCATTATCCACTTCGCCAACCAGAAGGACGACGTCTGACAGGCCCAACCTGTCGATTTGTTGCTGCAACCGATCTTTGCAGCTTCCACGGCCGATTATATAGGTGCTGAACTTCAAGTTGCCTTTTTCCTTCAAAATCCCGAGCGCCTGGATCAGAAGGTCATGGCCTTTCAAATTCACCAGGTTGCCCACTGAGACCAACACTCGCCTGCCCGGGTCGAGTTCAAGTAGTCTGCGCGCCTCGCCTGGATCCACTTGCTGCATTGTTTTCGGATCTATCCCATTGGGTATCACCGTGACCTTATCTCTCGCAGCGCCGCAGCGCCACATAGCCTCGGCCAGGGAATAGCTGACCGCAATCTGATGGGAAGTCTGCCTGAGCGTTCTTTCGATCAGCGGGGTAATGCCTCGGATTGACGGATACAGGTTCATATCTGTTCCGCGAGCGCTGACAACAACCGGTACGCCGAGTTTCTGTCCCAGCAGCATGGCTGCCAGCCCGTCCGGATACACATAGTGTGCGTCAATCAATGCAAAAGGCCACTGCTCGTAGAGTGCCTGGACGGTTTGAGCACTACCCCAAAACATGGACTTTCCGTACAAACTCATCCCGACTTTGGGTGTAACCAGGTATCGTGGGTGCTGCACGTCGAGTCCCGCAAGTTGTTCATGGTGCGGAACCTTTGCCAGTCGTTGCCAGCGTCCTTTTCCGGGAATAATCTGCGGAAACCAGGGTACTGGTGCTACAACCCTGACTTCCGTGCCGGGGAGGTCGTTGACGGCAGCCATGCGGTTCTTGATGAATACAGCGCTATTGGGGTGGAGTGTATTCGGGAAAAGTGAAGTGAATGTCAGAATTCGCATGTGCTGCTAATACCATTCTTTGTCGAAATTCATCAGCGAATCAGAGGCTGCGGAGTGCTATCTCACTCTGATTCGAATTTCCCTAGTTTAGGACAGACTTCGTTCGGAAGCATACTTTGATTTTCTGTCTTTGTTTGGCCAATGGACACAGTGGAATTATCCGGCTTTGAAGTTGTCGACATACGGTAGTCTATGTGTGCTATCGTACAGAGAACTGGAAGGGCAGGGCCTAAGCTGCAATCTCATTTCCTTATGTTATGTGGTGTGATCGGGGATTTTTCCCCACATCCAGCCTGACGAATAATCTACGAATCAGGGTACTGAGTACTGGATGGAGGATTCGGGGCATGTAAACTGTGTTCTTGACATTCCGAACACGGAACAAAGCTCCAGACCGTTCAAACCCCCCTGCAATCGGTAGTCTTACATGTTCGACATTGACAGCCTGTACGTATTGATGGTGGTCTGCAGCGTCTGCTACCTGTTTTACTGGTCCGATAAACAGGATGAAGAATAATGCGTGACTTGTTGATGGTAGGCTTTTTGCTCGTCGCTACCTACTTTACCTTCCGGCGACCTTATGTGGGTGTGGCCGCTTGGATATGGATCGCGCTAATTGCACCGGCCAACTGGGCCTGGGGTTTTTCCCAAAGCTTTCGGCTCAATCTGAGCATAGTTCTGATTACTTTCCTGTCCTATTTGTTTGTCATGAAGCGTAAATCGCTGCCGATGACGGCCATTACCGTCTGGGTGATGCTGTTTGGGTTCTGGACTTTGGTAAGTACCACGTTCAACATTCGGTCCAATTCGATGGAACTGCAAAGCGATTTAGAAGAGTTTATAAAAGTCGTAATGCTGTTCTTTTTCATGATATTGATATTCCGTAAACGACTTCATGTCGACACACTGATCTGGGCTATTGTTCTGGCCCTTTCGTCATATGCTGCGATGGAGGCGGTCAAGTTCATTCTGTCCGGCGGAAGTTATCGAATAGTTGGGCGGGCCGGGAGGCTCGAGGACCGCAATGATCTGGCAGTAGCCATCAACATGTGTATGCCGTTTATCATCTATCTGATTCATGTGACCCGGCATAAATGGCTACGAATGGGATTGTGGGGGCTACTAATGCTCAATATTGTCAGTATCGTAGGTACCTATTCTAGGGGTGGGTTCATCGGTCTTTGCGTACTGGGCATCGCGTTCTGGTTCAAGTCAAATCACAAGTTAGCACTGACTTTGCTGGTTATTTTGGCATTACCAGTTCTCTATCAGAATGCTCCGGAAGACTGGAAAGCGCGGCAGAGCTCTGTAACAACCGCGGTGGATCGCGACAGTTCATTCATCGGCCGCCTATGGGCTTGGAAGATATCAACGATGATCGCGCTGGACAACCCGGTCACCGGGGGGGGGTTCAGGTCTGTCACGGATCGATCAATATGGAACTACTATGCACCTCGAACACCTGAATTTGGCCCAGTTTACACTAGCCCCATTCCTCCGGGGCTGCGGCCCAAAGCAGCTCACAATATTTACTTTCAGGTATTGGGAGACCACGGCTTTGTCGGGCTGTTCTTTTTTGGGATGATGCTTCTGACTGCCCTGCGTAACACCATCAAGAATGCAAAATTAGGAAAACAATACGGTGTGGAATGGTTTCACCATCTATCTAACGCGTTAACCCTTTCCCTGGTAGGTTATGGCATTACTGGCTTAAACGTGAGTCTGGCTTATTTTGACTTGCTCTATGCGATTGTCGGCACTGTGGCGGTAATGACGATGCTGCGGCGGAGCTTCCTGCCAGTGCCGGATAAAGAAAGCAGTAAGTCTGAAATTCGCCAACTGCGGAGCAACACCGGGCTGGCAAGCGAGTGGCGATGACGGACCACAGCGAATAGTGCTCAAGGGGCCCCGTGAGTAGTGTTGGAGGTGTAGCAGGATGAAAGAAATGTGGTCTAGAAGCGATCAGGGCATTTTACATGCCCTGATCAGAAACCGATTGTTTGGCGAAGATTTTTGAAGGACATCCACGTTTGATTCATCGCACGAGCCAGACTACTGTGGTCGAAAGTTCATGTTTCCGGAATTCCGAAGCACGACTCATGTTTCGTCGGGCAGGATGAGGCGTTCCGATTCCATTTTAAGTTTCACGTAGCATCCACATGCAAGCCTTTCGAGTTCAGGCCGATCCAGGATCGTCATGCTTCCACGCTCGCATGTAATTACACCCAGTTTCTGCAGTCTTTCTGTTGCCTCAGTGACACCCTCCCGGCACACGCCCAGCAGACTGGCAATCTGCTGTTGTGTAAGAAAATGTTCGGAATGATTTGTTCGGTCAGAGACATCGAGCAGCCAGCGGCAAAGTTGCTGGCTTAACGAATGTTGACGATTACACAGCGCTGTCAATGTCACCTTTTTGAGGAGTAACTGCGTACAGCACAACACGTGAGAGAGTAATTCGCTGTGACGAGCGCATTCTTTGCGAAACACCTGAACAGGAAGGTAATAGGTCGCTCCGGGGTGATGTACAACTGCCAAGTTGGTCATCAGTCTGGTACCCATCGAAATAGACGTATCAACGATTCCTTCCCTGCCCACTTGAGCAAGTTGCCCCGTAACACCACTCGTCAAGATATACATCATCGATATGACACAATCCACCGGGAAATAGACAAAGCTGAATGCGTCGCCAGGCTCGTAAAGGTGATGCCCGGAGGGCAGTGTCATTAACTCGAGGCAGGGAAAGAGCCGTGCGCGGACATGAACGGGCAAGGCGCGCAGGACAAGGTTTTGCTCGGGCCGAGGCGAGGCGTTAGCATGTCGGCCTGAAGGTAACACCCGCAAACAGCAATACCTCCGATGACAGAGAGTGAATTTTCAGTTCAGGAGGTAGTTAACCGTGAACTGAGTCTCCTATCTGTTCGATGGCGTACTCAGAGTCTGCGACTGGAAGCGACGGAATGAGCTTGTGCGTGGTAACAGACGTTCAGTTTCATTTCTGACCACGCGATAACACTCGCAGCAAAGTGACTCAAGACCGGAACGGTCCAGTACTTTCAGCCTGCCGCGGCGGCATTCAATTAGTCCCATTCCCTTCATCCTGCCGGCCGCTTCAGTCACGCTTTCACGCCGTACTCCCAGCATGGTGGCGATGTTTTCGTGCGTCACGGTGAGCTCATCTCCGCGTATCCGGTCCAGTGACTGAAGCAAGATGCGGCATAGCTGCTGCTCAATAGTGTGATGACGGTTGCAAATGGCAGTCTGGGCAGTCTGAGTAATCAGGGTTTGGGTATAGCTCAGCAATAGGGAAAGCATTTCGCCGTGACGGGAAAACTCGTCCTTGAGCTGTGTTGCAGGGATGCGATAGGCGTAGCCGGCGCTGCGGACTACCGTTTGTTGCGGGATGGTATCGCCGCTCATAAACGAAGAGATTCCAACCAGGCCTTCATTGCCCACCATGGAAACCTCCGTGCAGTCACCGTTCTCGAGCATGGCGACGATAGCGACTATAGTATCAATCGGGAAATAAACGTAGTCTATTTTCTTGCCTATTTCATGGAGTACCTTGCCATGGGGCAGCTCAACCAGTTCCATGTGGGGAAGCAACCGACTGCGGGAGTCGGCGGATATGGCTGCCAGCAGATGGTTCTGTTGCAGCGTTGATATCAGGGTAATTGTGCGCATCAAAATGTCCTGTCGTTTTTCATCTGGTCCCTGCTGGTTACTCGAATATCAACGCCGGTGGTTCCAGCAGAGCTGATCAGTGATCGTCGCAGCCAGCTATTGCTGTGGGATCCAGCCGCTTTAGCAGGTAGTATCAACATGTCTGGGGCGGTGTGCTGTGAAGTAGGTCCTATTTCGTGAAAAAAGCTGCTAATTCAATAGCTTTCAAGATGAATCTCGAGGGAGGGTTAACATGGAAGAGACGCGCGCCGGGGCTCGACTTCCATCCGGACCGCTCTCTGGCTCGTTTTATTCTAGAGAAATCAATACACTACGAGAAAATGACTCGTTAATTTCGAGTCGTATACCTGGACTTTGACCTTAGGGCAACCCCAGTCCAGACCTGGAGGCGATTCTTTACTGGGCAGAGCTCTTTCAGACCGGCCATGCGCCAGTCTTTAAGAGTCCTGCTGGCCTGAATGCATCGCCAGCATGATCGGAGTGTGGATTCATTGCCCATGTCGCGGAAAGAGCAGGATCTCTTAGTGCGATAATCGACCGGACCGGAATCTGGCATCAGGTGGGTGATGGCAGCTCGTTTTGTCTGCTATCTAACAGAGTGGCCGGGTGGTATTAGCTACAATTTGTTACTGCACTGATATTGAGCCCTTTGTATATTGGTGATTTGACTTCAACGACGCAGCCACGCGTATCACCGCGCTGTACATAATATGCCACATCGATCAGCCAATCTGTTGCTGGCACAGTTCCGTATCGATGCCATACCCTGCGATACGCTGTGCTTGCTGAATCCCGAAAAGTATACTGGTGACCTGGATATTGAAGAGGCGTTTATCGTCGCCCGGGACTTTGCGCAGAATGAGAGCGGGGTGACGGTCTCCCTTATCGGAGAACCTTACGAGGGAGAAGATCCGGCATCTGGTGACATCAATTTTATTACTGCCGAGGACTTTCTTGCTCTCTATGCATCCCGTGGGCGAGCCGGGTTGACTCACCTTAAAGGGCGATGGGCTGCCATCATTGTCGACTCCCAGCAGAAATGCGTATTGCTGGTCACTGACCGCATGGGCCGACAGCCGCTCTATTACAGGATTAGTCAGGAAGTCTTGCTGGTTGGTAGCAGCCTCGCGAATCTGCGCACGTGCGCCGGAGAGACGGGCCTGGATACGCAGGCGCTTTACAATTACATCTATTTTCACATGGTACCCGCGCCGGTTGCGATCATCGGCGGTTTCCAGAAGCTCGGGGCAGCCGGTATTCTTGAACTGACGCGGCAGGGCCGGAAGCTATCCCGCTATTGGATCCCCTCCTTCAAAGAACAAATCTCGGGATCCGCAACCCGGGCGCAAGAGGAGCTCAGGGTACACCTGAAGAGTGCGGTACAGCGCTGCACCTTCCCGGGTCCGCTGGTGCAGAACGGTTCTGGGGGGGGAACTGATGTGAAGATAGGTGCCTTTCTCAGCGGCGGCCTTGATAGCTCGACGGTAGCGGGAATGCTTAGCGAAGTTCAGGAGCAGGAGAGTGATGCTTACGCTATCGGTTTCGACGCCGAAGGCTACGATGAAATGTCCTATGCGCGTCTGGCCGCCCGCTATTTCGGGATTCGACTCCATGAGCACTATGTGACACCGGATGAAGTTGTCGAGGCATTGCCTGAAATAGCTGCCGCCTCCGATGAACCCTTCGGTAATTCCTCCGTGCTGCCCGCATACTTCTGCGCCCGCCTGGCCGCCGAGGACGGAGTTGATATGTTGCTGGCCGGGGACGGCGGCGATGAACTCTTCGCCGGCAACGAGCGGTATGCCAAGCAGCGCATCTTCGAGTCTTATCGTCGCGTTCCACAGTGGCTACGCGGGAGTCTGATTGAGCCGCTGGTCAGAAACCTTCCCGGCCAGCTGCCTCTGGTTTCCAAGGGCCATAGCTTCCTTCGCCAGGCCAATACCCCGCTTCCCAAGCGACTTCAGTACTATGGTTTCCTGGAGCAGAACTGCCCGAGCGACGTGTTCAGCCCGGAATTTTTACGGCAAGTGGATCAAACCAATCCCTTGACGTTGCTGGAGGAAATTTATGAAGCTCCTGAAAACGCTTCAGTGTTAAATAGGTTGTTATTTCTGGATTGGCAGATCACTCTAGCGGACAACGACCTGCGCAAGGTCGATCTGGCCTGCGCTCTTGCGGGCGTGGCGGTTCGATATCCGATGCTGGACGATGACCTGGTCGCGTTCTCCAGTAGCATCCCTTCGACATGGAAATTAGCAGCCAGCGGTACGCAGGGAGAAGGACTCAGACACTTTTACAAGCAGGCGATGAAAGGCTGGCTGCCAGAGGAGACAATCAGGAAGACCAAGCACGGCTTTGGTTTGCCTTTCGGAGTGTGGATGAAGACCCATAAGCCGTTGCAGGAGCTGGCCTACGACAATATACTCAAGCTGAAAGGCAGAGGAATATTTCTACAGCAGTTTCTTGATCAGGCAATTGCGAACCATCGAGACGGTCACGCCTCGTATTTCGGCGAGTTGATCTGGGTACTGATGTCATTGGAAATGTGGCTGGCTGTTAACGAACCTGACTATTGTATGGAGCCGAGGTCATGAACATGATTCGAGCCAAGGTACATGCCTTATCCGCGGTGATGTGCCTGCTGTTTGCTTTCTTTTCAGTAAATGCAGGTGCGCAAACAACCCCCTGGGTGGGTGACACACTTGATGGCCGTGTATGCGCGCTTATAGCAACAGGGGTTGCCGAGGGGTACGGACCTTTTGACTATCGGTTTCATAAAAATCGCTTGCCCCTTGTAGAGGGAGCGCATTTTACTCCTGACGTAGAAAATCTGGTGAGGGGTAAAACGGCCGAGCACCCGATGCCTGACATCAACTACACATTGAACAGGTTTCCCAATCACCACAGAGCGCTCTACGCAGCTATCCGTTACGCTCTCGGCGAGTCAAGTTATCCGCGTCGGGAAGGGTTTTATGCAGAATGCTATCTTCAGCGCGCAATCAATTTCTCGCCGACAGATCCTACGCCCTACATGCTTTTCGGGCTGTATTTACATCGAATGAAGAAGCTTGACCGGGCACTCGAAATGTATGAGAGAGCAGAGGACCTGGCGCCCAATGATGGTAACTTGCTGTACAACATGGGATTGCTTCATTTCGATCTGGGTAACTACGACCAATCGCGACACTATGCCGATGAGGCGTACAGACGCGGCATTGATTTGCCGGGTCTTCGTCGGAAGTTGCAGGAAGCGAGTCACCGGCAATAGGAATCCAACCTCCAGAGGCAGGGCTTGTAGTCTGAGCCCAGCCAGTTTCGCCTTCCGCTATTCCTCAATTCCTCGCAGTATTGTCCGTGAAACGGCAATAAACTTTGTCATAGCAATCCAGAGTCCTTACTTTTTCCCAGGGATTTCAGTTGATCTCTCAACCATTTATCAACACTCGACTCGACACCACCAGGTTTGCCCGCGAGAACCCACAGCAAATTGACAACCGCAGTGTAGGAAATCATTCCAACGGAAATCGTTGCCAGCAGCATTGGAAATTGATGTATGGATAAACTGTCCGATCCGAATTTTATGAACTGATCAACACAAAAAGCCATAAAAAGAGCGGCTATCAAGGCGCGCCAGATAGTCATAAAGTACTCTCGGAGATTGAACATATCAAGTTTCTGCAGGATCCGCAGGTAGATAACAGATCGGAGTGCGGCAACAAGAATGGCAGCAACCATCATGCCGATCAGCCCGTAGACAACTACGCCAAAAGAAAGAAACGAGATACTTAGAATTGCACCCAATGCGGACAGCTTTGCATTCAGTTCTAATTGACCTGCACCCATGAGCGCCGATATTGTGGGACTGAATAAAGATCTCATCAAGGCAAGCGCTACCAGAACTCTTATGACATCAATTGTATCAAACCATTCTTCGGGCAGCAGGCTGGAAACAAGTAACTCAGCTATCAAAAAAAGACCTATCGAAGCAGGTACGGTCAGATAGAAAATTGCCGCCAGAAATGAAGTCAGCAGATCACGAAAAGCCTCCCTATCGCTTGCTAAACTTGCCAGGCCAGGAAATAGAGCCCGTGAAACCGGCAGTGCGATCTCCTGAAGAGGCATCATTGCTACTTGATAACCCACGTCGTAGATACCAAGAGTTCTTGTGCCCAGGAACCTGGTTATTAGGAACGTATCAATCTTTAGTGATGTAAATGCACAAATCTCATGAAGCATAACCCAGCGGGATGAGCCAATCAGATCCGAGGCTTTTGATAGCGTCAATCGATGGTTGCCGGGTGCCAGTACGTGGCTCAGTAGTAAATTCATCGTTGTGGTGACGAAATTCCCCACAACGAGCGCCCAGAATGATCGCAATAAATACGCCGCGATTATGGTTGCGATAAGGCCCGCTAAACGACATGCAATGTTGAAAATTGCTATGGTTCTGAAATCAATGCGCTTCTGGAAATTGATAAAGTAGGCACTACTGGAGCATCCAAGCAAGGCGCTGAAAGCAAGCACTTGAATTACCTGTTTGACGTCTGGGTCGCTGGAGTACACAGTGACGAAAAACTGTCCGAATAATTGCAAAACACAGAATATCACCGTGCCCCTGATGATGTTGATAGTCCAGGCAGTCTGATAGTGCGAAACGAGTGAGTTGCTCCTTTGAATCAGGACGGGCCCTACACCGGTTTGTGTGAGGACGGTAATTAGTTCAATAATTACTGCTGCAGCTGCATACACACCCATATCATGTGGTTCCAAAAAGCGGGCCAGCACAAGGATGTTGACGAACCCTAATATTCTGATAGATACATTGAGGAGGATTGTCCAAAATGATCCGTCTAAGATTCTTTTCCCCACGGACTTGTTTGTCACCATGGAACTCGACTTTCTCAGCTAATTCATAAGTATAATAATCCGAGGCATTATCGGCCCAAATGCTGCGCAACACCATCCCGGTCTAGGCTTAGAATTCAATTCGGGCAGATGATAGTTTGTGAATATGATTCATCAGCGGGGCGTGAGGGAATTCTCATTGTTTACTGAATAGTGGGGCTGGCGCTAAAAAATGAGCCGGGGTCCATGACGTTGGTTGTGGCGGCGACAAGTGCTGAATGATTTGCAAAGATGACAGTCAATACAAGCCGACCGACCTGATCAATTCATGCGCCTGCATGGCAATGCTCAAGGCCATTTGTTTCAAACGGTTTCCCAGTCTTTATCTTTGACAAGCTTCAAATACTTATTTGCGGCCCATTCTACAAATGGCTTATCGAGACAAGATTCCACCGTCACTTCGGGAAATACTTCTGGCTCTACATCCTCCCTTACAAAAAAGGCATTGAAACCTAGTGCCTGAGTGCCTATTAGACGGTAACCCTTTGATTTTGCTAATTTATTAAACGCAAGCAGACTTGCTCCGCTGTAAAGTCCAAAACCATCGATCAATGGTGAACTAAAATCACGACGGTACGGTACGGTCACGGAGGTATCTGCTCCCCAAATGCACTGGGTTTCGACGACCACGACTCGAGGCTTTATCACATCAATTGCATCCCAAATCCAGTAGTCAACCCCGTCCATATCGATCGAAAGAAGGTCAACATCGCCAGAAAAATCATTGTCTGAGATCAGCTGATTGACATTCTCTCGTTCGACCCAGGCCTCGATAAATTTAGGCGGAAAACTGAAACTATCTTGATGGGAGCTGTAGAAGGCTTTTCCTTTTTGGACATTGGCTGCCTTGCCATCAATGAGTAGACCCTGCCAGCCGTGATTTAGAATCAGGTTTGCTGAGTTGCATTCAATCCCATTACCTGCGCATATCTCCACACATTTTTTATTTGTAGTTCCTATAATGCTGAAAATATAGAGAAGAATTCCATCCTCACCATTTTGAGAAAAAGCCCTGAATTCCACATCTCCCAGAGGGAGTATGGCTCCATTGTTTCGAAAATCCGTGAGCCATAGTTGTCTTAAGACGAGCTGATTTGTTTTTGATACAGCAGAACTATTCTGCATCACTTCGATGTCACGTTTCAGTACTGTCAGGATTAGCCATTCCATGCGCTGTCGTGTGGCAGGTACTATTTTTCGAGCAATCTTCTTGATGTTATTTATTACTGGCATCATAACTATCCATATTGACATTGGGCGCTTCAGAAAGACTCGAGGGAATGGAACCGCAAGCAAAGATTTGTTTATTTTGTTAAGACAAAGTCGTTTCTTGGGGGGATTAGTCCTGTATCGAGGTATTTTCGTGGATCGGACCGGCAATTCCAGCCTGATGGTCATGGGCCGCTAATTGGAAAAACACAAGGTATCCCCGAAGAAGGCTGTTGTCCAGTTTCGCTGTTGGCAGTTACCAATGATCATAAGGATTGTTGAGATGCACTTCGAGGTAGCCCATCTCGTTCCGAAGAACAGACCAGATAGGAGTCCAGAACATCGCCTGGACCGGAAACAACAGGCGAAATATGCCAAGATTTAAGCTGAATATCCAGAGATTATTCAAAATAATATATAAATATCAACTAGATAAATTGAGTTCCTGCATCAAGTTATAGCCGGCAATTTACTTTGGGTGTAAAAAAATTAAATTAATTCGACCCTGACTGAGAACTACGCCTTGTTCCTGCTAGCGCAACTAACGGACAATACCTGACTATGTGAGTCCTGAAGCCAATCGCCAGCGTTATCGCGATTCTTGATGGGGTCGATATGTCTACTGGGGAGCACATACCTGGAGTGCGATTGGGCCGGGTGGCTGCAGGGGAGCCACTATTTGGGTTGATACGACCTGTTGTGTCTTAACAATCATCATGAATTGCTTAATTGGGAATTTTGGAGAAATCCATGCACGACAGAATAGTTAGACTGTATCGGGCGACAATGTTCTCGACTTTGTTGTGCGCCGGTGCGAATTACGCATCAGCAAACCCCGAGACTGACCGGGAATCAGCCGATAGGCTAACCAGTGCAACTGCTCTTGAGTCTAATGGATTTGCCGACTGTATCGCATCTTATGCTGAGGGCATGTCTGGGTGGTGTAAGGTGTCTGATGATGTGTTTGACAACGTTCGACTGAGCGATGCTGAAGCAGATTCTCTGGGAGTGAAAGGTTCGACCGGCTCAAAAGCAGTAATGGTCGCATGGAACGGAGCTGCGCTGGATCCGGATAATCTTACCATGTATTTCTTTGGTGGAGGCCACAATGACTATTATGGGAATGAGTGGTATGCGTATGACATAAAGGCTGGAAAATTCGAGCGCCTTAATGACCCGTCACCGCTGGATCACTATTATTTCAGCACAAACCTGAACCAGTATTGCCGCATTCCTGATCCTGCAGTCCCGGCATCTGCACACACTTATGACGGCCTAGGGTTCAATGTTCCGACTGGCACGATCATAATGGTAAATCAGGGCTATTCACAATTATGCGGAGCTCGCCCGGCTACCGGCACGGAGGTTAACGGCACACAGATTGCCAATATCTATGAATTCAATCCGTCGAAAACTGAAGTCAGGAATGGGCTACAGCCTCTAACATACCGCAACCACGGTAGGCACAATTACCAGTATCCACGCTCCGTAATAAAAGACGGTGAAATCATGTTGGGTGGTAATTTGCAGATGTTCCGTCACGCCTTCGTGGATGGGCTTCTTACGCAGCAGGATTACGTATTCAGGAACCCACCCGCTGGGGATGGTGTGGCGGACAAATTGGCAGGCACTTCCGAAAGGGTTACCTACATGAACGCTGGTTACATGTGGGGATTCTGGAGGTCTGAACTGGGCTGGCCAAATTACATCAGGAATACTCGAATTCCTAATAGCGGAGGCATGGCGTGTGGTGATGGCGAGTGTCTGTTCTGGTCCGGTGAGTCAAATGTAACTGTTTGGAATCCCTCAGCCCCCAATACTTACACCGATGTTAAACATACAATCGGTCCTACCGGTGGGGATAGTCGAGTTTATTCAAAGCTGCAATATATTCCTGACTACGATGTGTATATCGGAGTTTCAAATGTCAATCAGCCTGTTTGGCTGTATAAGGTCGCGGAAACTACTGCTCAAACATCAACATCAAAACCAGGGCAATCACAAGCAACAACGCCATCGCCCAATCCTCAGCCCGGACTGCAGTATCAATCCAAAACCGCAACACAGCGCGAGAACGAATTCTTACCGCAAGTAACCGAGGCTACAGTGCTTGGCGAGGGCTTGCAGAACTATCAATTGGAATTGAACATAGAGGGTAACGGGCCATTTTCCTTAGGTGTCGGCTTGCCGAAAGGCGCGACGGACCGACCAGGTTATCCGAACGCCCAGACGGTTTGCCGAGTGCGCTGGAATGACGGCTCATGTAAATTTGCCGTTGTTGCCGGCTACGCGGGTGAGGTTGATTCACTTGCCTCAACCGGAATTTCCATTGATATCGATGGCGCTATCATTGAACCAGGTATCCCTTTTTACACTGAAAGGGGGCCTTACATGGTAGAGAACTGGTATCGGGAAATGGCAGGTGACTTGTTGGTCCTGTTTTACGTACAACAATTCAGCCAGGGTGAACGACATGTAACGATAGCTGTCGAGAATGGTTACGTTAACTATGTTACTGCCCAGGCTCAGTATAGTGCGACGGTGACCGTGGGTGATCAGTCAAAAGAATATCAGATTTCGCAGGCACGCAATACTCGCTGGGTAGCTGAGTTTTTTGATGGTCAATTTGCCAAGGCCTCACAGGATGTGAAGCAGCTAGTGAAATCCGGTCTGGTACCCAACTATCCTCTAAGTTCCGATGCCACTCCTGGCAGTTATCAGAATTATGCTCCTATGGACAAGGGCGATCACACGGCGAGCATGGGTGCGGGCGGTTACCAACCACAGATCGGTATACTCCCAAAGTGGGATGCGGCCTATTTGGCTAATCCCAGCGCGGAAGCTTACTCATCAGTAATTGCAAATGCCTATGCGATAGGAAGCTACAGAATTGTTTGGCGCGATATTGATACGGGACGAATTCTTGAGCCAGAAAAATTTGGCAAATGGACAGTACAGGGAGAAAATCAGGGTGGTGTTAATCAACTGTGTGGCAGCGGCCTTTGTTGGGAACGGGCCCACTTCCCATCCACAGGATATCTGGCGTACTTGCTTACTGGCAATCCAGTCCACCTCGATACCCTTGGCCACACTGCAAGCACTTGTTATCTGGTGCAAACCTGGGGAAACGGTGGTGGTGTTGGAGAGCAGCGGCTAGACCTGCTTCAGACTCGTGGTCAGGCATGGTGCTGGCGAGCAGCGGGGATGTACGCGGCACTGACTGGCGATAATGGACTTACTGATCGGTTTGCCTACAACATGGCGAGCTATGTCGCAAGAGTGGGCGTGAACGAGTTGGGCATAAGTTATGACGACCGCGCCTACGGAGTGGGAGTAATTGGCCCCTGGCAGCACAACTTCAGGGTCCAGACGCTGGGTTTTCTCAGTGACATCGATCCGCTTGACGACATGTCTGACCTGATCGCGCTGAGGGATTTTAACTACAAATTTCCAATTGGGCTGCTTCAGGACAGATACTGCCGGGCTGGACTATATACCTTCAGGGCCGGTGACACGGATATGACCGGACTCAATTTTCGACGCTGGAGTAAGATCTACCTGGGCGAGCCGTGCGCTGGTGAACTCGCAGACTCTCCGAGTGCAACAAATTATTGGGCCAATCTGTTACCGGCTATAAGTTACGCGGTAAAGCACAGGGCTGAAGGGGCAGATGACGCCTGGAGGCGCGTGAAAGCCGCCGCTAATTTTAATTCGTGGATGGGGAGTTTTAATCAGAACCCGGTTTGGGGCGTAGCTTTCCCATTACAGTTCACGGAAGACTCAGCCTCAGAAGAGCAGGCAGTTGACAGTAGAGACTATTTGCCTGGCTGGGACGGGTTGGATGATACCTGTATTGATACAAGAAATAGATTATTGGCTATTGAGTCGTTGAAACTACCTGCTTATGACGACTTCGGATGCCGCGTCACATCGGGACTTTGGCAGGACCCTTACACCGGTGATTTTTATACCGACCCAGGCGATCTTGAAATTGACCATCTCGTTCCATTAAGGGAAGCTCTCAACAGTGGGGCAGAAATTTGGCAACAAGATCGGTTTCAAGCCTACGCAATAGATTCTCTCCTAGCCGACGCTCTCGTTGTTATGAGTGCCAGTACTTATCTTTCAAAAGGATTTGACGATCCGGCTCTATGGATGCCACCTGACTCTGCCTATCACTGTCAGTACGTTCGTGATTGGGTTGCCGTTAAGAGCGCTTATGGGCTGGATATTGATACAACCGAGGCAAGCGCAATAGAGTCTGTGCTGCAGGACAGCCTGCAACATGCTACACGACCCACGCAGAACGGTATCTACCTTGATGGAGAGGAGTCGCGGGCGAAATTCTCAATAGGATTAACCCGAGACGGTGAATGTGCATACTATACGGACGCGACTATTCAGGATTTAGTACACATCACAGTTTCCATTACACCTGAGTTGCAAGATCGTGGTAAGGCCATCGAAGTCTTTCTAATCGCCCAGGTAGAAGAGCAACTGTATTCAGTTACACCCAGCAGGCAGTTGATACCGATCAATGCTGATCTGAAACAGTTGGTTGCCTTCGATAGCGGTATTTTCTGGAAGACTTTCGAACTCACTCTATTTGAAGGATATATGGACACGCCTTTAGATTTACAAATATTTGTTGCGTACTGGCCTGATGGCGGCGATTTTGTGTATACGCCCTTGCCAACCAGGCTGTATATTTACTAAGAAGCCTCCGATTAATTATGGATGATTACTAAATGTTGAATAGGCCTAATAAGAAGTCGATACCAGCATTTTTATCTATAGACGTAGAGCCTGATGCTTTCCAGTTTTCTTCCAACACCCTTGGTGAGTGGGAAGGGTACAGGTTGATGGCTCAGTTCATCGCATCATTCAGATCGAGGTTGCAGGAAAATTTTGTTTCATCGCCACGAGTTGGCTGGTATTTTCGAACGGACCCGCAGATTGGAGAAGTATTTGGAACATCAAGCTTCGCTATGACCCATGCTCCAGAAGTTATCGAAAGTGCGAGAAGGGCCGATGACTATTTTGGTATTCATCCGCATCCTCTTAGGTGGAGTCCCAGGCATCAAAAATGGATTCATGAATTTGAAGACGCACGTTGGCTAGCCGCATGTACAAAATATTCTATGGAAGCGTTTAGTGATTGGGCCGGCGAACAAGTTTCCCGAACCCGATATGGCGCCGGTTTCCTAACTAACGAAATTATAGATACTTTCGATAAAGGTGGCGTAAGAGCCGAATTAACCCTGGAACCAGTGTCCCATTGGGGGGTACAAAGAGATACTGTACCTACCAGTATAGATTCTTCGCCCATGGTTGGAAGGTATACAGAATGCGGCGGGGCACCGCGCAGAGCGTATCGCCCGGCAAAGCATGATTTCAGAAAACCGGACGACACCAGAGATAATGGCATTGTTATGATTCCTTTAAACTCCATAAATCTCGCCGACTTATTAACCCGGTGGTAAAGAATATCTGATATAATCCACGAATGGAAACGAAAATTGATACAAGAAAATTACCACGAGAGGTTATTGAAGAGAAGCGCCGGATGGCACATCGGTTGCGTAAACGCGGACTCACCCGAGCAGAGATAGGAGAGGAGCTGGGTGGCGTGCACGCTGATACTGTGGGTCGTTGGCTGAAACTTGATGCAAAGCATCTCAAGGTAAACCGGGGCGGTCGAAAAGTTGGAGATGCCAGACGGTTGTCGGCAGATCAGGAACAGATGATTCGATCGATGATAGTTGACAAGACGCCTGATCAGCTGAAGCTCGATTACGTGTTGTGGACGCGCAAAGCCGTTGGTGAATTGGTCTTGACCAAGCTTGGCATTGATCTTCCGATTCGCACTGTAGGCGATTATCTGAAGCGCTGGGGCATGACACCGCAGAAGCCGGTGAAAAAAGCTTACGAACAAAACCCGAAAGCGGTACAACGGTGGCTGAAAGAAGATTATCCGGATATCAAGGCCATGGCGAAACACGAAAATGCCGAGATTTACTGGAGTGACGAGACTGGCATGCGAAATGATAGCCAGCATGAAAGAGGTTATGCCCCGAAAGGCAAAACGCCCATGGTTCGGCTGAATGCGAATCGCTCATCGACCAACATGGTTTCTGCAGTCACGAACCAGGGCAAAGTCAGATTTCGTGTGTTTGATGGTTCAATGAACACAGACATTCTCATTGATTTTTGCAAGCGGTTGATCAAAGCTTCGGGTCGGAAAGTGTATTTGATACGGGATAATCTCCGAGTGCATCATGCAAAGGTATTCAAAGCCTGGATAGCGAAACATGGAGATGAGATTGCCGTGTTCTATCTGCCATCCTACTCACCCGAGTTAAATCCGGACGAATATTTAAACTGTGATGTGAAAGCCGGCGTCCATAGCGGCAAGCCGGCAAGAACAAAAGATCAGCTCAAGAAAAAAGTAAAGTCTCACATGCGGATGCTGCAGAAGAAACCAGCACGCGTGATGAAATACTTTTGCCATGAGAAGATCCGTTATGCCACGTAACAGATATAGTTAATCGCCGGGTTAATAGTTGGCGAGCAGATACAGATATCCCCTGGGGCTTTAAGTGTAGTAAACGTTGTCCAGTGAAAATGTTGCAGGATAAGTGTTTCTGACTTGCTCAGTGGTTTTCTTTTTTCAGATTGAAGGGTCACTAGGGTTTCACGAATCAAAATTTATCGGGCCATAATTTCGCTATAAAACCCCCGCAACCGATTAGAGATTACATCAAGGGAAAAGTTTTCCACCGAATATTGACGATTAAATTCGCCCATTGCCTTCCTTTTCAAGGGCTGATCCAGCAGGCTTTTAATGTCAGATGCTATCTCGGTGGAGGTCTGCTTTTTATGTAACAGTAGTGCACCATCTTCCTTTAGATAATCAGTTATGCCTCCGCATGCAGTACAAGCGACTGGAATTCCGCAGGCCATCATCTCAAGCACGGCGTTGTTCGCTGTACAGTCGACCAGCGGCATAAAGCCAAGGGTAGATTTCTGGTAAAGCTCACGAAGATCTTCGTCAGAAATATTGTCGGGAAGATTAACATTAACAAACCTTCTGAACGGGTCACGCTCACGGAGCGGCACCAGTAGATTAAACTCGATATTTTCCTCTCCGATCAGGTCATTAAGATGCTGAATTGTTTCCAGCAGTACCTTCATATCCCTCAATGTACCACCAACACTTATAACTTTGAACTTTTTATTGTCATCGGCAGGTTGGCTTGGAGGTACGAAAAAATCGGTATCAACATGATGGTGTATGACATAAATCTTCTCAGCTGGCAGATACTTTTCAAACCAGACCCTCTGACTTTCTGACATGAGTATAACAGCATCTAGATGGCAGAGGATCGAGTGGCTAACTCTCTCATCGAGTCTGGCGGGCGGATAGTGATAAGTTGCAACCACCTTCTTGTTTTTGTGCTGCCATAAAGGTGTATAGAAATAAGTGTCCTCGCCGTAAATGAAATGGCACAGGCCTGGCTTGCTGGACATGGCAGTAGATAACGCCGTTAGTTCAGGGATAAGACCCTGGTCTCCTACCTGCTGAGGCCTGAGAATGTGAAGCCGCCACCTGATGGATTTGGGCAGGAATTTTGTTGCCAGCGCGCTTAGTAAGCCGCCTTCCGCTCTTGGGTAATTCATGTATTCAAACACAGAACTATACCCTGAGTGCTTTGCGTGGTGTTTGATCCGTCTGTGGACGATGTATACTTTGTTTGGTCCCATAGTCTGTAGCTATTCTCTCCGGTTGAGCAGTAACTGAGTGGTGAGTGTGTAAAAAGAGCTCAGCCAATCGAGTTCGATCCTCCCGTGCGTAATGCTTCGCTCAGAAGTTAAACCGTGGCAGGATCAACATTTTCGTTCATAGTACCCTGAAGCCGCTAAAGATAATTCGCAAATCGCCAGATGAGGGGTTGCTCTTCCAGCCAAACCTTCAATTTATGTTTCGGTGTATGGAGGACTTCGAACAGTTCCTTATTATCAAGGTTAAACAAGTCGCCGGTAAAATTGACATGTCTGCGTGGGACAGGCGTTGCAGTTCGCGGAGAGACGGCATGAATAGACCTTTCAGAATTTATGAAGAAAACCAGCGTATTTGCTTCGTATTTAACAGTTCGTACTACATCAACCTTGTTATCTATTACTTCCATTGGAGGTTCATCGACTTTTATTTTTCCAGGGCTGGGATATAACTCTGTTACATTTTTAGCCTTACAAATATCTAGATCGCTCCCAACAGAATCGTCGTCATCACCTCTAAAGTAAAGCAATGCCGCATAGAGTTCCGTGGGGCGATCGACATGGGGGCCTCTTACTGCGCGTGGCTGCTCAGTAAAATTAACGTAAAACTGGCATTCCATGGATAAATCTGTTTCATAATTCCTGGGGTTTTTGGCAGCGCCAGTCCTTCGTCTGCTGCAACTCAGTGCTTTGAGTTCTTTCCCGAGTGTATCTTCCAGATCTGGATAAGTTCTGTTTAGCGCGTTTTTGAATATGCGCAGAATCTCCCTGAAGAATATATCGGAAGTGTGATACTCCATGAATTCCCGCCACAGCGGACTTACGTCGTTATTTTCGCAGGCGAGTATTGCCGGGTAGTCATACCATGTGTCCTTTTTTTCTCTACCGTTCAGTACGATATCGACGTCGGGCTGTTCGTCTCTTAACTGTTGAAAAATCTCTTTATCGAGTGCGTTCCTTACAACCAAGTGAGGGTAGGGATCTAAAAACACGTCTTCTTCAGTTGCATTGGATAATATGCTTAGCCTGGAGTTGTGCATCGTAAGTTCCTTTTCGGGTATTTTTCAGGTATCTGCCTGTAGAGATAAACTCGACTACAATTACTTGATGATGGACATTAATTTAGACAGGTAATTAATATGGTACATCTGTCTAATATCGTCACTCCACTTTGTGTGCCAATCCATTAGTTTTCCGTAAAATTCTATCTTTTGGAAACGCTTATGTTTAAAAAAATCTTCAAAATAAACTTTACGCATCAGAAGTGCCGGTGAACTGGATCTGTACGCCTCGTCATAAGTCGTCTTCAAAATGATGAATGTTTTTCCATCATCGATACACAGGTCTGTTGCCGCAACCTTTCCATTCAGGAGAAGCTGAAAAACTCTGGCGTTACCTGTTGAGGCGAATTCACTCAGTAATTTTGCATAAAACATGCCCTGAGCATTGTCCAGGCTGACGGCCGTGCCGGTCGTTTGCTTCCAACCAGCGGACTCAATCTTTCCATACTGCTTGACGGCTTCATTCAATTCGTCCGGCTTGGTAATTTCGACAACATCGATTTCGACGTTGCTCTTGTCGAATCTATTTCGCTGTTTGTTTAAGTTGTGTCGTAAATTCTTTCCCCTGCTTGACCAGTAGGTGTCCCAGTCAGTGTCAATTGAAATCCTAGCTGTCTCAATGTAATTTAATGTTCTCAGGCGCTTGGCTTGATCCGGTCTCGTCAACAGGGCGGGGTCCTGTTGAGTGATACCAAGGATCAGACAGGTGCCCGGAATCGACGTTTGAAGTGAAGTTAGTAATTCGCTGATTGCATAGTTTTTAGCATGCAACCACATCCCCAAAGGGCTCTGCGAAGGTTGAAATGTCTCCCAGGATCCAGGTTTCCTTTTTGAGATGATTGCTAGTGCAATAGTAATATTGTCTTCCCGGCATGCAGCAATTTTCTCGCAGCCGGTAGAGAAAAACTCAATTCCCGGCTCGACAAAACGTAAGTCAAAAAGTGGCGTATTCGGACCGGTTATATTCAGTCTATGCCAGTCGTCTCGAAATTCGTTAAACTGTGTAAGAGGGTAAAAAGACCACTGCATTCAAGTTTCCAGGAAATTATGCGTTGTTGGTAATGATCTCTGCGATCAGGTTTGTCATCCAGTTGATTTCTGTATCGGTCAGTGCCTGATTACAGGGAAATTGAAAGACCGTTTTTGAAAGGTAAACACTATTCGGGCAGATGCTTTCATCAACTCCATTCCAGAGAAATTCCCCAAATCTGATTATGGGTATTCCCTCTTTCTTCATCAGGTGGAACACGCCTTGCGGATTCTGCACCTTCAGAGGGTAAACATAGGGTACAACATGCTCAGGTAGCGCTTCAAAAAGCGGTTCACAGTTTGGAAGCGTCGATAACTTCTCATGAATTCGCAGAAAGTTGTATCGTCTGGCTTCGACGATTTTTCGGTGATTGCTGTGGTCCATAACGTATCTGGAAAATCTCGACATGCTCTTGTCAAGCCAATTCGCATCAAGCCCATAACCCCCGTCCGATGACCCAGGAGCGAGAGGGATGTTTCCGCCAGATTGTGAGCGGCGCTTTTTAAAGCGTTCCCACAGGAGGTCCTTCAATCTTAATGGTGGCTTTAAAAACAATCCTAATGACGCCAGCCGTCCGTAGTAGAGTGAGTTTTCAACTGTGTTCAGGATAGATTTAATTTCAAACCCTCTGCCTGCACTGGTGATTTCGGGAAAGTCGAGAGGGTTTCTGGATGCCAGGCATCCTCCATCGTATACCGGGAAAAACTTCATAATACTTGCTATAGAGTAGTCGCCGATAGTTCCTATAGAATGTTTTCCCAGCGTGCCAAAGAAGGCGTGGGCGCAATCTTCAATGAGGACGATTCCGCGCTGGTCGCACAGGTGGCGCAGGGATCCTAGATCTTGAGGAAATCCAAAATAGTGAGTGCCGAGAATTGCTTTTACATCGGGAGAGCACTTTTTCACCAGGTCTTGAAAGTCAACGGAAGTGTCTTCGTTAATACGGTAGAACACGGGCCTGGCATTAACCTGAATAACAGGTTCTATCATCGAACTGCAATGATAAGCAGGGACCATTACTGCGTCGCCATCTCCAACTTTCGCGTCCATCAAAGCCAATGTGATAGCGATGCGACCGCTGGTAACGAACACATTGTGGTTTGCGTCCAATATCGAGGGAAAATCCGGGGGTTGCTTCTTCAAGCTGAACCCGCTGCCGGACAAGACTGCCTGGGTCGGAATTTTAGGTTTAGGAAAATCCATTTTGCTCCGTAGCATCAATGTATCGGTTGCGGCGGCAAACCGGCAGGCAGATCAGCCCAACGCCAATTGAGCCTGTTGTCGGCCATATCCTTTCTGACCACAGCCATCATAAGCCGCTTGCCACAATTTTTATCCGAAATTGCACATTTTCTCTGATTCTCAGATCAGATCGCCGATATAATATGAGAAAATTCATGTAATTACGAGAAGTAGGGTACGTAAATGGCTGAACAGGGCGGAACACCTTGAAATGAAGAAGGTTTTACTTATTGCCTACCATTATCCTCCTGTTGGCGTCAGCAGCGGAGTTCACAGGACACTGAAATTCTCCCAGTATTTAAGGGAGTACGGTTGGGAGCCGATTATATTGACAGTTCATCCGAGGGCTTACGAGCGAGTCAGCGATAATCAGCTTAAAGACATTCCGTCTGATCTGGTTGTAAAGCGGGCGTTCGGGCTTGACACCGCACGGCATTTGGCCATTGGTGGGCGCTTTTGGGGGCGACTGGCATTACCTGACCGCTGGGTGAGCTGGTGGCTTGGTGCTGTCCTCTCAGGTAAATCAATGATATTGAAGTATAAGCCTGATGCGATCTGGTCTACCTATCCGATTGCCACTGCCCATTTGATTGGCAGAACATTGCATCGTTCAAGTAGCATACCCTGGGTAGCTGATTTCAGGGACTCAATGACTGATGACCACTATCCGACGGATGAAACAAAGTGGAATCTTTATCGCAGAATCGAACGAAGTGTTGTGCATACGGCCACGAAGGTTGTGTTTACCACGCCCGGTACCCAGAAAATGTACTTTGAGCGATATCCCGACGTTCCAGCTGACAGATGGTCAACCATAGAAAACGGGTTCGACGAAGAGAGTTTTAGTGCGACTGAAGACTATGCATCCTTACAACACGCATCTCTACAAAAGGAAGCGCCGGGGAGGGTAACTTTGGTTCACAGTGGATTGTTATACCCCTCTGAACGTGATCCGACGCAGTTCTTCAGGGCCCTGTCGGAGCTCAAAACTGAAGGTATCATCGACAACACCAGGCTGAGCATTGTTTTGAGAGCAAGTGGCCATGAGAACATCTTTCAGCCAATGCTGGGGCGATATGCGATTGATGATCTTGTTCAATTGGCATCGCCTCTGCCCTATAGCGACGCCCTGAATGAAATGGTGAGTGCAGATGGCCTTCTTTTATTCCAGGCTTCCAACTGCAATCACCAGATTCCGGCTAAGATCTATGAATACTTTCGTGCCAAGCGCCCCATTTTCGCGCTGACCGATCCAAGAGGTGAAACTGCGCGAGTAATGATGGATTCGGGGTTAGATACACTCGTTCCCCTGGACTCCAGTTCGGAGATCAAGGCGGGGCTTATTGATTTTTTGCAAAGGTTGAAAAATGACACTGCTCCCCTTGCAACGGAAGAGGTGATTCGATCACACTCCAGAAGGGCCAGGACAGAGCAGTTGGCGCAGTTGCTGGACACGGTTGTCGGCAAGTGTTGATTGAGAGTGTTGTTGAAGTCTGAAAGGTGAAAAATGGCAACAATTGATGAAGTAAAGCGAGTGTTAAAAGATGTTCTTCAGCTCGGCGATAAAGCGGACGGGTTGAGCATGGATTCAACATTACTGGGGGGGATTCCGGAATTCGATTCCATGGCAGTAGTAGGGGTGGTAACTACACTCGAGGAAACCTACGGCTTCACCGTGGAAGATGATGAGATTGATGCGGAGGTGTTTGAAACCGTAGGCAGCTTAGTTGAATTTGTAGACAAAAAGCTCAATTCGTAAGCGTGAAGAAGCCAGCCGTTACGCCCTTTTTCCTGGATTGTCCTGACAGACGACTTTTTTGTTTAAGTATCCAGGCAAATGCAGCGCTTCAGAATGCGTCCCCGGTTTTGTTTATCCCTCCGTTTGCGGAAGAGATGAACAAGTCTCGTCACATTTTCCGAAAGTTAGCCGAGCTTCTGGCTGAATCTGGAATCGACAGCTTGATTTTTGATCCTTTTGGTACCGGGGATAGCGACGGAGACTTTGGCGAAGCAACATGGGACATCTGGCTTGAAGATCTCAACTCTGCCCATCAGTGGTTGGCTAAAGAATCCGGCAAAGCAGGAAGACCGGTCTCGATCGTAGCCCTGCGAACTGGTGCGTTGCTGGCGTCGGATTATATTCATCGCTTGCACCCAGATGTCGACAAGCTGATATTCCTGGCACCTGTGGTAAGAGGAGAAAATTTCCTTTCCCAGTTTCTTCGCCTTCGTATTGCGGCAGAAATGGCTGAAAACAGTCGGGACAAATCAACGGTAAAATCCTTGAAAGAGAGTCTGTTATCCGGCCAGTCAGTGGAAGTAGCCGGATATACCTTGAATCCTTCGTTAGCGCGAGGAATGACAGGCAGTGTGATTCAAGAAGGTCGCTTTCATGGGAAGGGTATACAAACAATGGATTGGATCGAGCTTATCGCAGAGGAAAGTCGCCCGGTGCCCATTATGAACAAACAGGCAGTTGAGCAATTGACTGCGGCTGACTTGCCGATAACCCTGCACAGGTATTGCGGCCCGACATTCTGGTCAGCCGTAGAGCTGGTTGAATTGCCGGGGTTATTGGAATTGATCAGAAAACTACTTCAAGGTAGATAAGAGCCATGGTCGTTGAAGAAGCAACTGTTTTCGAATGCCAGGGTGAAAATCTCATCGGGATTATACATCGACCACAGGTACCAGAGGACGTCGGCGTACTCGTTGTCGTGGGCGGGCCTCAATACCGGGTTGGTTCTCATCGACAATTTCTACTGCTGGCGCGTTATCTTGCCGATAGCGGCATTGCTGTCATGAGGTTCGATTATCGCGGTATGGGGGATAGCGGAGGTTTGTTGCGAGAGTTTGAGACTATCGACGATGACATTTGTGCTGCCATCGATCATTTTTCGGTAGCAGTCCCTCCCGTAAAACGTATCGTCATCTGGGGCCTGTGTGATGCATCTTCGGCCGCCCTGTTCTACGCACACACAGATTCCAGGGTTGCCGGGCTGGTGTTGTTAAATCCCTGGGTGAGGACGGCTCAGGGTGAAGCCGAGGCATATGTCAAGCAATACTATGTGTCCAGATTGGCTAATAAAGCTTTCTGGTTCAAGTTGCTGAGGGGCAAAGTGAGCCTTTGGGAGGCATATAAGTCATTATTTGGAAACATCTGGAGTATGTTTTTCGGGAATAAAACGACCAGAGAGGAAGGAGAGAATGGGTTAGGTCAGGCCTCATTGCCCGATCGTATGTTTCAGGGCCTTCGAAATTTCAATGGGGGAGTATTGATAATACTGAGTGGAAAGGACCTGACGGCTGATGAGTTTAAAAACCTGGTCTCGCATTCAAGGGCGTGGCAGCAACAGCTCAAAAAGAAAAACGTCACAGTGTCAGAGCTGCCCGAGGCGAACCACACTTTTTCAAGTCATAGTCTGCGTCATCAGGTGCAGCTTTGCACGCGAGACTGGTTGATGGCTGAATATTTGGTTAAAACGCCATGAGTCCACTACGCTCGATCAGGGATACCGTTGTTTGTTACATGGAATTTTTTTACATGTGGCTGCTGGCACGCATTGGAAATCCGGCTTCGCCTAAAGATCGCAGTAAGGTTCTGTTACTTGCCTGGCTATTCCCACCCAAGATATCGGGAGGGGTTTATCGACCGGTTTCTCTGGTGCGGTATGGGAACGAGAGAAATTGGCAGATAGATGTCATTGCTGGTGACTATGATGAAGAGCCAACGGAAGCTGGAAAATACCTTCTGAAGTCGTTGCCGGAACAAGCGGAGATACACAGAGTTAAACAGTCGACACGAAGCCCAAGCTATAGATTTTTCCCGCGCATCGACGGAGGATTTACCAATATAGCTGCAACATTTTTCCTTGCTCGAGAAAAGTATCGCGCCTCACCGCCGTCGATTGTCATGGCAACAGGTCCGGTCTTTCACAACTTTGTGGCGGCCTATTTTCTGGCAAAATATTTTCGGGCGAGATTGGTATTGGAATATCGGGATGAGTGGACTGAAAGCCCCTTCGGATTTGTAGATATCGGCACCGCAGACAGATACTGGGAGAAACGATGTCTATCCAAAGCGGACCTGGTCTTGTTTACTACTGAATCGCAGTTAGAACAACAGCTTGGCGTTTTTAAACAGCTGTCTCGAACAAAATGCAAAATTGTGCCTAACGGATGGGAACCTGGTGACTTTAATTTCCAGGAGCCAGCAACAAAAGGAACTAGTAGTATCATCAGAATCTCGTTCGTCGGAAACCTTGCCGACCATACGCCTCCGGACAAGTTTTTGTTGTTTATGGAAGATTTTTTTAATCACTTTAAGGGTTACAAGGAACGTATAGAATTGGTTTTCATCGGGCAAAAATCGCAGAAGGCATTGGACGCGATTTTAAAATTCCCGCATAGAGAAAATGTTAAGTTAATCGACCAGGTGTCAAAAAATGAGGCCGCTAAACTGATGGTGGAGTCGCAGGCTTTGCTGTTGTTCTCAACTGAATCACTCAGCCGTTATATACCAGGTAAATTGTATGACTATCTTGCATCGAAGCGACCCATTCTTTGTTTTGGGGAAGAGGGGGAGATATCACGTTTGATAAAAGAGCTTGAAGCAGGTTTTTTTATAAGTGACGCAAACAGTCTTGATGACGCACTGGACTTGATTAGTGACGAATCGTTTGCTCAGAACACACAAAAGCTGAATGAGTGGCTGTCTTGCCATACAAGAGAAAAAATGGCCGAAAAAACACTGAATTTGTTTGCATCTATCCGCTAACCGGGCTCATTACAATAAGAAACTCTTCGTGAGCGGCTTCTTGTTTAAAAGTAGACAAGAAGCTGCACGTATTTCTGAGTGCGCAGTGGCTTTCTGACCACTATGCTCTTGAGACAAGCTCTTCATAAAGCAGCATATGCTGCTTTGCGATATTTTCCGGCAACCAGTCTGATAACGCCAGGCGCGCATTCTTTTTGCCTAAACCCCCGTCAGCAAGCGCGTATGCGCTTTCAACAGCCTGACCCAAGGAACATATGCTGTGAGGGTCAAAAACCGGGTTGCCGGTATTGCGAAGCCATTCGCCCACATTTCCTGTATCCGGGCCCACGACTACCTTGCCGAAGGTAAAAGCCAGGGGAAGAATCCCGGAATTCAACACTTTTTTTCGAGGAATAAAAACGATGTCAGCAGCCTGGAGATAATTTGCGATATCATCTTCACTGACCAGGCCGTGATGAAATACTGCATACTGTGAACGGCGCCATTGTACTTCCCGTAACTTATAGAATATTTTCAGAAGAGGGTTATGCCGCCGCCGGGCTTTGTAGAAGTATTTCCAGTTTGACACCAGAAGAGATTTCTGCGGTACTTTGGCAGCGCGAAAGGCATCAAGTATTAGCGTTTCCTCCTCTTCGTGTCGTATGGAGCCAAATACGACCATCAGCTTCCTGTCCTCCGATATCCCCATACTTTTCCTGGCTGATTCCTTAGGGATTCGTGCTAACAGTTGTTGATATGACTGGTGGGGGATCATTCGATGATCGAGAGGTTTTGGCTGAAACCGGGGAACATCTGAATACAGTTCCTGATAGAGTTGAATACTGGCATTACCAAAATGAATTACAGCGTGTGCGAAGCCGAATAGCAACTTATACAGATCATCAAAAAGCGGATTGTCACCATAGTGAGGCTGCACATTATGCATTGTTACCACAATTTTACAGTCGCTGTAGAATCCTTCCAATAAAGCTCTCAAGTCTATTAACCCTTGCCTTGTAACGTTTCTCCACGAAAACAGTTCCTCGGGCCAATGGAAGTGAACGATATCGTGCCTTCTTAAGCATAGCCAGAAATTATCGGTGCCCATCGTAAGCTGGCAGTGTGGAGCAAGTGACCGCGCAAGATCTGCAGTGTATGAATTGGGCTGTCGATTGGTCGCTAACAAGACAGAAAGGGAAGTTTCCTTCATTGTTATTTCCTGGTTACTAAGGGTATCGACAGCAATTGGACCGGACCAGAACTTGAGTAGAGGCCTTGAAGATAATCACGACTGAATAGAGGAGGGCTGCCGGTCGAATTCAACCATAAATTTGTTGGAGCAGCGTATCAGCAGGACAAATAGCTGGCAACCACTTAGAGTCCCTGGAGATTAAAATTTATCCCTGGATACATGCTTGCGTTAGTTGCCGCACAGACGCGCTGCGTCGATGACATTATCAATCTGTTTTGCAATTTATCTGGAAGCTGCATTCAAGCAGTTAAAGGGTTGTCTCTGGCGACACTGAGTCAATCTATGGGCTCTACCGCTGGATGTCCTAATAGCCTAGGCTGTTTGACTGCTTCTATTATGAGCTGTTTGGTATACTCACTTTTAGCTGCATACGCCTCGCTTTGAGGTTGAATTTTAGGGGCCCTGGATCCCGGCAAGCTCAAAAAGGTCCCTCGCAACGGAACACATAGCGCACAAAATATGACTCATACCGATTTAAGTGTTATCGCTCTCTATCTGCCGCAATATCACCCGATTCCCGAAAACGACGAGTGGTGGGGGAAAGGATTCACAGAGTGGACGAATGTTACGAAGGCCAAGCCACTGTATCGAGGCCACAAGCAACCAAATCTTCCTGCTGACCTTGGCTTCTATGATCTGAGAGTATCTGAAACTCGAGAGGAGCAGGCAGCCCTGGCACAAAATTATGGTGTCACCGGATTCTGCTACTATCATTATTGGTTCGGAGGGGGGCGAAGACTGCTTGAACGTCCTTTTGATGAAGTGCTTTCATCGGGGAAACCTGATTTTCCGTTCATGTTGTGCTGGGCGAATCAAACCTGGACCGGTGCCTGGCATGGCCTGGATAAAAAGGTTCTCATTGAACAGACTTACCCAGGCCGGGATGACGAAATACAACACTTTGAGTATCTAAGTCGTGCATTCAATGACCCGCGATATATTCGAGTGGATGGGAAGCCGGTCTTTATGATCTTTCAGCCGAGTGACTTACCGGAGCCTGTCGAGTTTACGAGCCGGTTGCGCAGCATGGCAGTGGAAGCCGGATTCGAGGGTCTGTACTTAATTGCCGAGCACGGCAACCCGTTCTGGGACGCGACTGCGCACGGTTTCGATGCATTCGTGAATAAGCCGGGCTTCCGCAGAAGGCGTGGCTGGACGCCATGGAAGCATCCGGTAAAGAAATTGAGGAATAAGTGGCTGGACTTCAGGGGAAAGCCTACCATTTCAAGTTATCAGTCCAAGATAGAATATTTTGTGCCGGAAAAGGCGTCACAACTTGCGATTCCCTGCGTGTTGCCTAATTGGGACAATACGCCGAGGAGTGGCAGTCAAGGTCTTGTGCTTAAGGGTTCTACTCCAGAATTATTCGGAAAGATGCTGGGTAGGGCGATAGATCGCTGTCAAAGTCGTGATGCAAAAGATAATTTTTTGTTCGTCAAATCGTGGAATGAATGGGCGGAGGGAAACCATCTTGAACCAGGGACTGAGTATGGGCACAGTTATCTGGAGCAACTGAAAGCCCGAATCTCAGATAGTTGATGTGAATTAGTTTAATTCAATTCACGCCGCCAAAAGAGCACTGCCGCGGCACGCCGAATCAATGCTAACCCATTGGTCCATGAATTTAATGTGCTATGCGCTCATTCGAGATGGGCGAATTATGTGCTCTTAAAGACAACAATAATTTTTTCTATTTGAGCAACGTATGTGCGAAGGTCATAGCTTTCTTTAACCTTATTCAGCGCTTTATCGGCTATAGAGTCCGCATAATCAGGGTCTAACATGAGTCTGTCTATCGCGGCCGCTGTCTGTTCTGGCGAACCTACCGGGGTCAATAACCCAGTTTCGCCATGGTCAATAATTTCTCCTGGTCCTCCACAATCAGTCGAGACAACTGGTACACCGCAAGCCATTGCTTCAATGGCTGTCCTTCCAAAAGTTTCCTGTCCAGAGGTAATCACCAATACATCCGAACCCGCAATTATTTTTTCAATCTGACCTGACCAGCTAATTATTTTTACTTTATCGAAGACGCCCAATTGCTTACTTAAAGCTATCAAAGAGTCTCGTTTTTGACTTTTTCCAGAACCTATAATGATGAAAACGCATTTACCGCGCGCACTTTCTGATAACGCAACAGCCCTGATGTAGTCATCCATTCGCTTAGACTCGGTTAAATTTCCAACTGAAACTATTCGATTCGTCGAATCTGCGATTTCAATAAGTTTACTTAACCAACTGCGAGCTGTTTTGTCAGGTTTAAAGCGGCTTATATCGACACCATTCGGAACAATAATTGATTTTTCACTTCCTTTGTAGAATTGGTAAACTTGAAACGCCAAATATGAAGATGGGAAGATTTTTTTATTGGATAAACAGTCTATTACTCGTCTATGCCATTTTTCTGGGAAAATTGGCAGCAAGTCATTATTTCCAGAAATTGCTTCATGGATGTGCCAGATGTGAGGTTTGCCAGTTATTTTAGCTGCGAGTGCCCCTTCAACGACAGTTACTGTATTGGTATATATTAAATCGATTTTATTTTGATTGACTATCTTGACAAAGCTAACGATTCTCGCCGGCAGGGTTCTGAAGAAGCGCAGAATAAGCCTTCTTCTCGACACTTTTCCATAGGAACTATAATCAATCCAGTGGATGATTTCTGATAGAGAAAATGGAATTTCATGTTCCGATAAAAAATTTACGAATCCGCTCTTAGCCGTGGCGGTGTTTTTAGGCAAAACAACATGAGGGCTAACTTTTTCGCGATCGATATTCTCTAAAATTTCTTTGAGACAAAAATCTGCACCTCCGGTCAGATTTGGAGTGTGGGAAACGAATAGAACATTTAATTTTTTATGATCTAAGTGATTATCGCTTTTTGCGTCTGTCATTTCACTGATAATCTGAATGACTGGGCAGCTTCGCCAAGACAAAAGGCAATCTGAATTTTTCTATTCATGTCAATTTGCATCAGCGACCAATATATTTTTTTTGGGTGGATAGATTTTCCGACCACAATGAAAAAAAGATTCTTTATCGCTTTTAGTCCTGCCTGGACCAATTCAAAGCGACTCAACTTTTTGCCAATTATCTGCTTGGTGGCGACTTCTGAAATCCCATGCCAGTAGAAACGTTTCAATACCCAGTCTTTTGAAACTCTAACTTCCGGAATACGGTGATGAACCAGCATTCCTGGCGAGTAATAAACTTTTTCTCCCAACTCCTGAATTTTAAAAAAAACAGAATTCTCCTCACCTGAGAGAAGATTAGTTCCTTTTCTACCCAAGTTAACATCAAACAAACCAATGTGAGTAAAAATATCTTTTCTAAAAGCCATATTACAACCTACCGGAATTTCAGGTGGAATAATCTGCTTTTCATTTGCTCCATAAGTAGTTACACCATAAATCCATAGTTTGTTATCAGGCAACCACTCAGGTCTGTGCGTGTCAAAATGGGGCAAAATTTTGCCTCCAACGCTGACAATATCAGGATTTCTCCCAAAGATGTCCCGTAAGTTGATATACCATTCCTTGTCAAAAAAAACATCGTCATCAACAAAAGCTACGATTTCTCCTTTTGCTTCCTTGATGCCAGTATTTCTTGCCTGGGATAAACCGGGTTTTTTCTCGAATCTGTATAACACTTGAGGATTCTGATCTACAAAATATTCGACAATTTCCCTAGTGGTATCTGTAGAATTATTGTCGACGACGATTAATTCAAAGTTATTATCTAACGAATTTAAAGAAAAAAAACTTTCTAGTGTTTGTTGCAGTATATCGGCACGGTTATACGTACAGATAACGATACTAATAAAGTCCTTTTCAGTTTTTGCTGACTCGTTCATAGTTTTCATGTTTATCTGAATCGCCATACCGGATGCTTATTATGACTGTAGTTGGTTAGATTTTTGGCCGCCCAAATTGCCTCTTGCCAGCGCACGAATGGCTTCTCCAGCCGGATCCACGAATAGAAGCCGTTTGGCTATCGGGTGCTGAGGAAGGAACAGAAGGAGTTCTCGCACCCTTTGATGAGTTACCGAGTTGGTTCCGTCTGTTCTAATCGCGAAAGAAAGATAGCCGGCTTCTTTCCGTTCTGCCGCTAGAGCCGCCATATCCCAATACTGTTTTGGGCTCGGCCACTCTTTCCACATACTTAAGGGAAGGTATGGGCGAGGTTTGCGCAATAACCTATCCTTAAGCTTTAAGATAGGCGATTTAAGATGGTGGTGGTAAGAAAAAGACGTGAGAGGCAGTAGCAGAAGAGGCCTCGCTTGTTCTGCGCTCATCGCCTGTTTCATATAATCTTTTTTGTGAGGAAAATAGGGGTGTCGGGGCGATTCAAAGTAGTCAGGGGATGCTGCGGTCGAATACGTCCCAAAAGAGATGTCGGATGTTAGCGCTTTCAATCCTGGTTCTAAAGTCAGATCAACTTCGATACCGCAAGCAATTGACAGGTTGACAAGCTCTTCAGTCAGAAAATAGCCACCCTGACTCGCCCTTTTAACGGCTTCACCAAAGCAGTCTTTATAGATCTCTACTGACGTCAATAGACAATTAGACACCCAATCGTTATCTGCATAGTCAGAATATACTGTTCTATTCGCATCGTCCCACCTGTGAGCGTGAACATGTATTCCCAGAAAATCACCCTTTTCCCGAATGCTATCGAAGATCTTTGGGTACTTCCTGATCGCGAAATCGCCTTGGCCAAAACACCGCTCGATTTCTGGATCCAGTCTTACCATCCAGGTTGGTCTAAATGGGGAGCCATTGATTTCGCTAAGCTGTTTTCGCAGCTCATCAACAATCTTATGCAGTTCAACGAAGCCGTTCCACAGTGTTGTTGGGACGGCAAGGTGGTCATCCGGTTCTATATCAATGCGGAGTACTGTGGGAATCATTGTGTTCATTCAATTACTATTAACCCGGCGATTAACTATATCTGTTACGCGGCATAACGGATCTTCTCATGGCGAAAGTATTTCATCACACGTGCTGGTTTCTTCTGCAGCATCCGCATATGTGACCTTACTTTTTTCTTGAGCTGATCTTTTGTTCTTGCCGGCTTGCCGCTATGGACGCCGGCTTTCACATCACAGTTTAAATATTCGTCCGGATTTAACTCGGGCGAGTAGGATGGCAGATAGAACACGGCAATCTCATCTCCATGTTTCGCTAACCAGGCTTTGAATACCTTTGCATGATGCACTCGGAGATTATCCAGTATCAAATACACTTTCCGACCCGAAGCTTTGATCAACCGCTTGCAGAAATCGATGAGAATGTCTGTGTTCATTGAACCATCAAACACACGAAATCTGACTTTGCCCTGGTTCGTGACTGCAGAAACCATATTGGTCGATGAGCGATTCGCATTCAGCCGAACCACGGGCGTTTTGCCTTTCGGGGCATAACCTCTTTCATGCTGGCTATCATTTCGCATGCCGGTCTCGTCACCCCAGTAAATCTCGGCATTTTCGTGTTTCGCCATGGCCTTGATATCCGGATAATCTTCTTTCAGCCACCGTTGTACCGCTTTCGGGTTTTGTTCGTAAGCTTTTTTCACCGGCTTCTGCGGTGTCATGCCCCAGCGCTTCAGATAATCGCCTACAGTGCGAATCGGAAGATCAATGCCAAGCTTGGTCAAGACCAATTCACCAACGGCTTTGCGCGTCCACAACACGTAATCGAGCTTCAGCTGATCAGGCGTCTTGTCAACTATCATCGATCGAATCATCTGTTCCTGATCTGCCGACAACCGTCTGGCATCTCCAACTTTTCGACCGCCCCGGTTTACCTTGAGATGCTTTGCATCAAGTTTCAGCCAACGACCCACAGTATCAGCGTGCACGCCACCCAGCTCCTCTCCTATCTCTGCTCGGGTGAGTCCGCGTTTACGCAACCGATGTGCCATCCGGCGCTTCTCTTCAATAACCTCTCGTGGTAATTTTCTTGTATCAATTTTCGTTTCCATTCGTGGATTATATCAGATATTCTTTACCACCGGGTTAATAATGTCTTTTTCCGTGAACTCCGCCACAACCTGAAAGGCTTCGCTAGTGTTTAAGTGTGGTCTGGATTCCAAATATCTTTCCATATCTGACTTTGCGCGGTCATTATCGTAACTTCCTGCAGTTGGCCTCAGTGTATGGGCAACTGCTGCAAAATCAATAATCCCCATTTTTTTTTCGTTGTTACGCATAATTACCGGCCAGACAAAATCCAAGCCCCATCCCATTGGGGAGTCCTCGTCTAACGGTAGAACATGATCATAAGCGTCTTTCCTGAACGACACCAAAGGTCCGATCTCCACAAACTGAGTTTGGCGGGCCAGTAAACCAGCCCTCTGTCTGGTAATATCGTGAGAAATCACGCTATTTGGCGTGCGAGCAGGTTGAGCTATGGAAAAGTCGAAGCTCAATTGAGCTTCGATATATTGATCCAGAAATCCTTTGGGAAGCCGAATGTCGTCATCAACAAGAATAACGAGGTCAAATTCCGTGTGCTTGCTTTCCTTTAGAAGTCTATTTATTAGGAGCGATCTCGGCACAAATTCAGTGACTTCGATTAACTTTACATTCTTGCTGGCCTTGATAGGTCTATTGGATTTTATTACCGCCCAGGTTTGTTGCACTTTATGAATTTTGGATTGATTGAGTCGTGTTGAAATATGCCGGTAGTGGTTAATTCGATCCCCCAGTACTACTCCAACAACCAGTACCTTTAATTGTCTTGGTGATGTAGACAGCTTGGCGTTCAGCTCAGGAGATATCCTGAAGTAGTCTTCGATTCTCACTCGCGCCTTTGAAACGCATGATTTGAAATGCCTAACAGCACGCATACCTCAGAATCCAAAAACTAGTGAATCGTTGTCGATTTATCTGCCCACGGGTAATGTAATTAAGATATCAGGATAATTGACTTATCAGAGTGATATTTTCTTTTTGGATTCCAATTGTCAATCTAAGCCGCCCAGAGCCCCGAGAATACATTAAGTTGAACCGCATAAAGTTTTTTTACTCAAAATAGGTCATAATTGTCTTTTATCAAAAGAAAGGTTGCAATTCTGGACAGTGACGCAGTTAACCATTTTGATGTATACGTGAATCTAATTCTCATTTTCCAAAAGCTCAAATTTTAAGTGTTACGACTATGATAGAAAAAGTAGCCCTGGTGGGAGCTTACTCAATGAGTAATTATGGTGATGCACTGTATCCCAAGGCAATAGCTGAGTTGCTGAAACAGGAAGGATTCGGCGGCATTATCGAGCATTATGCTCTACTCCCGGGTAAAACACTGGACGGTGCAGAGGTAAGGCCGCTCACGGTCCTGAAGCCGGATAGCATGGATGCAGTACTTGTGGGAGGGGGTGACCTAATTCGTTGTGACCTGAATACTGTTGCCTTAGATCATTTGAATGTCCCAACCGAGCTGAGAAATTCTATGTTAAATAGAATAAGAGCCCGCTGTTTTCGTTACCGATCCATGCTTCGCGGGCCCGGCGCGTGGCTTCCTATCGAGGGGTGGTCTGAATTAGTGCCTGTCGCCTATGTTTCCGTAGGCGTACACCGGCTCGCGGCAAGTGAATCTGCGAGTCGGGCTATTGAAAATATAGATGCAGCATGGGTGCGCACAGAAGCGGGAGCCAAACATCTTGAAGATGCGGGTATGCCTCAAGAGAAGTTGGAAATAGGGCCAGATGCTGTATTTGCAATGTCAGAACTGAAGGATCCGGCGTATTTGGCTTCAATAGGCAAAAGCATTTTAGTGGAACAAGCAAACACCTCAAAAAAGCCGGTTTTGTTTCAGGCAGCTGCGTTTCATGGTTGGAATCTAGATCGCATTACTAAAATGCTCGCGGAAATTTCTAATTATCCGATCGTAGTTTTAGCACTTGGCGCATATGCTGGCGAAGACCGACTCTTAAAAGCGGCTGCATTAAAAGCTGGTGTACCCTTTTTGACAGGACTTCCAGCAAATGAGGTTACCGCTGTTCTAGCAGCAGCGGGTTGCATAATCACTACTAGTATGCATGCAGCGATCGTTGGATCCTGTTTGGGCGTCCCTACCATAGTCCCTGGGGTAGACAAGACCACCTCGGCCCTGTCCGTATGCCCTGACCCGCCAGCTATACATCTGGTAGATGATAAAGACATTTCGCGAACCGTCAGTAATGTTTATGGACAGGAAATGCCCGCACCCACTGGCGCAAACGCTGATGCGGCCATACGAGCTTTCAGGCACACGATGAAGAAAGCTGGGATTAATTGAAGCTTACTCGACATTGTCGGCTTGACTCAATATTAATTTGGTAACCCTTTGATCTGCATATAATAGTCACCTATCTCCAACTCCTAGATCCTGCACGTCAACAGCGGACTCGCAGTTATGCCACTTCTTTATGTCTTAAATGCCTGCTAGCTGACAAGTTCGTTGACGCTGAGGCGGTGATCTTGAATTTGGAGTCCCGATAGGAGCGCGGTAAGTACCTTGAGTTTCGGCTAGAATATTGCCAATCCTCACTAGCTGCTTTTTAGTGGTAATAGTCAGTTTCCGGCAGCGCCAGATCGCCATCTATCTCCGGTGTGCGTAAACCGCTGAAGTCTGCCACCCATTCCATCTGAAGCCTGCCACCTGGACCGCGGCAAAGCTGCCACCCATCGGAGCGTAGCGACGCAGGGTTTTGTAGTTATTCAGAATCGGTGTCTGCCGTCAACTTTGTCTTCTGTTTGCGCAGGGATTCTCCTCTCAGGTTGATCTTGTAAGCGTTGTGAACCAGCCGATCCAGGATGGCGTCCGCCAGAGTCGGATCACCGATCACTGCATGCCATTCCTCAACAGGGAGCTGGCTGGTGACAATGGTGGAGCGAAGGCCGTGCCTGTCCTCCAGCACCTCCAGCAGATCCCGCCGGTTTTCAGCATTCGGTTTTATCAAGCCCCAGTCATCGAGGATCAACACGTCGACCTTGGCTAGGTTGGCAAGCAGCTTGGGATAGCGCCCATCACCTTTGGCGATCATCAGCTCCCTCAACAGTCGACTGAGCCGGACGTATTGCACCGTATACCCCTCGCGACAGGCCTTCTGTGCCAGGGCGCAGGCCAGCCAGGTTTTACCCACCCCCGTGGGTCCGGTAATGAGGATATTGAGGTGTTCTTGCACCCAGCGGCAGGCAGCCAGTGATTGGATCAGTGTTTTATCCAGCCCCCTGGGGTTCTGGTAGTCAATGTCTTCCAGGGCAGCGTTGTGCCTCAGCCTGGCCCGGCGCAATCGGCTGGTCAGACGGCGGCTCTCCCGCTCGGTCATCTCCCGGTCTACCAGCAGCCCAAGGCGTTCCTCGAAGCCCAGCTCTTCGATGTCCGGTGTGGTCATCTGATCGACCAGCGCTGTCGCCATGCCGGTGAACTTCAGTGCCTGGAGTTTCTCCAGGGTGGGGTGTTTCAACATCATGTTCTCCTTCAGTGATAGTAAGCGGGACCGCGGATATTGTCGTGGGCATCGGGTAAAGCCAGCTCCTGCTGACCTTCAAGAGGCTGTTCGTCCAGGCGGAGTTTCAGGATGGATTCGATGCTCTTGTAACGGCAGCTGCCCAGGACCAGGGCTCTGCGGCAAGCGGCCTCCAGTCGTTCATCGCCGTAGGCTTTGCCGAGGCGGAGAATGCCCAGACAGGAGCGATAGGCTTGTTGGGGGTGTTGGCGTGAACCCAGCACCACCAGGATGAGTTTCTCCGTTGCCGGCCCGGTCTTGGCAGCCCAACGCTGGAGACGCTCCGGTGTCCACTCCCCGGCCTGGCGATGGGATTCCGGCATGTGGGCAGTGAGCGTGGTGTGGCGGCCTTTCTGATCGGAACGCCGGTGGCTGGCTACCCGGTTACCCCGGTAGAAGCACTCGACGGTATGACGGGTCAGTCGGACCTCGACCTCTTTCTTGACCAGAGCGCAGGGCACCGAGTAGTAGTGCCCATCGATCGCCACGTGATAATCGATATGGACCCGGGCCTTCTTCCACTCGGCATAGACATAGGGTTCTGCTGGCAAGGGCCGCAGCGCCGGCCGGTCCAGTTGTTCGAAGTGTTCCCGCCGGCAGCCAGGCAGCTTGCGGAAGGAGCGTGCATTGAGTTTGCCCAGCAGATCACTGATCGCGGCATTGAGCTCTGTCAGGGAGAAGAACTGGCGATGACGCAGAGAAGCCAGGATCCAGCGCTCTACTACCAGGACACCGCTTTCGACCTTGGCTTTGTCGCGTGGCTTGCGGACCCGGGTAGGCAGTATCGCCACCCCATAGTGTGAAGCCATGTCCTGGTAGGTGGGATTGGC
Organism: Pseudomonadales bacterium; assembly: GCA_024234395.1. Classification (GTDB taxonomy): domain Bacteria; phylum Pseudomonadota; class Gammaproteobacteria; order Pseudomonadales; family Pseudohongiellaceae; genus NORP240. The sequence continues at coordinate 1,837,232 of JACKOH010000001.1, read as the reverse complement.
GTCGGGCTCGTACCGGTGGGCTTTACTCACGCCGGCCCGCAGATTGTCTGGCACCACCAGTTCCGGTATGCCACCCAGGAACCTGAAGGTGCGCACGTGGGAGCCGATCCAGTCTGGCAGGGATTGACTCCAGGTGGCTTCGACATAGGTGTAGTTGGAGGCTCCCAGCACCCCAACGAAGATCTGTACCTGGCGGATCTCGCCGGTGGCCCGATCAATGACCGGGACAGTCTGGCCTGCATAGTCGACAAACAGTTTCTCGCCGGCCCTATGGTCCTGACGCATGACCAGATCCAGCTTGCCCTGCCAGGTACGGTAGTGCTCACAGAACCAGCTGTACTGGTAGCCATCGGGATGAGCCTGCCGGTACTCCTGCCAGAGCAGGAACAGGGTGACTCCCGGACGTTTGAGCTCGCCATGGATGATCGCCCAATCAGGGATGCCCCGTTGCTGGGCCGGCAGGTCCGGTGGTGGTGGAAACAACAGGCGTTCCAGTCACGCCTCGTCCAGATCGTCAGACAGCGGCCACCGGAGGCCGGCCAACTCAGCCCGCCGCAGGTACTCACTGACCGTGGGTCGGCCAATACCGCAGGAGGCGGCGATCTGCCGATTGCTCAGTCCACTGACCCACTTGAGGCGCAGCACTTCTTTGATTTTACGCATGGATAACCTCTTCGCAGGCATCTGATCCTCTCCCTGGGGAAAAGGTCAGAATACCGGTTAGTTATCCTGCGCCGGCACACTCCGGCGGGTGACTTCAGGCTTGCTGCCAGGGTGGCAGCTTTGCCGCGGAATCAGTGGCAGCATTCGCGTGGAATGGGTGGCAGGCTTCGCGTGGAATCAGTGGCAGGCTTGGTCTGGAATACGCACCGGTGCTACTATGCCGGCATCACCACCGAAGCCGGCCACATGCCCACCCGCCACCGCAAGCAATAGCAATGGACCCCGGGCCGATTGAAGAACTGGGCCACAGACATCAGCCCCGACACCCTCAGATGGGTCGCTGACCGTCTCAACGAACGGCAGTATCCGGAGCTGGCTTACCGGCTCTGCCTGGGGCTGCTCAGCCTCAGCTGGGAGTACCCTGCCCAGCGTCTCAATGCCAGCTTGCTCTAGAATCCAGTGGACGGGCTTCGGTGTTTAATAGTGTACTATCGTTGCTATACTCTTCGACCGTCTGAACAATCAACTACGAAAAGAAAGGGCACTATGGTTAGTAAGATTTATCGACTTTTTAGAATATTGGGGGCAGGTAGGAACAAGCACGATAAGTGCAAAAATGAAGGAAACTTAAAGTTTCGTCACATGCTGGTTGTCACCTATGGCCGCAGCGGATCGACCTTGCTGCAGGGCATCTTGAACGGGATACCGGGCGTATGCGTCCTAGGGGAAAATGGGAACGTGTACTTTGACTATTTCATGATTTGGAAGAAATTATCCGAGCTTCGACGCAAGCACAAGGGAGCGCTCCTACCCAAAAATCCCTGGTATAGAATTGATGCAGTCGAAGATGATCAATATTTCGATTACTTTAAAGAGTTTTTAACGCTGTTTATTCCAAAAGCCCCTGGCGTACGTTGCATCGGATTCAAAGAAGTAAGATATATTAATACCGGCGAGTATCTGGAAGAATACTTGGATTTCCTGCAAAAAGTATTTCCTGATGTCGCGCTCATTATAAATACTCGGAAATTGGAGAATGTCACTAAAAGTGGTTGGTGGAAAGAAAAAGACGCCGCAGAATCTACTCTTGCTCTGCGGGAATTTGAATCACGACTGTTACAATACGCCGCCAGTAAGGCTAACTGCTTTCATATTCAATACGAAGAGGTTGTCGAGAACGGTCAAAAGTTGAGAGGATTGTTTGATTTTCTTGGGGCTGACTACTGCGCTGAGGATGTCGCACTGATATTGAACACTCCGCATAGCTATGCGCCTGAGCAGCAGCATATAAAAAACCTGTTCAAAGAATGAATAGGCTTCCTACCTGTTGGATCGTTTATGTCAATTGAATTCGCGCATGCTGTTTGGACGGGTTTATGATCTTGTTGCTGATTGAGTAACTTCAAGTTGTGCCAAGAGCTCTGATTAGTAAAAAAGTTGACAGAATAACTTGTATTCAGAATAAGTAGTGTGTGGGGTAATGCACAATAAGTATTACCATCTCGAGCTAGAATAAATCATGGAGAGTTTAATTGGAAAGTTATAGTTATGTTGCGTGCCGTAACTAATATTTACACGTATCGTGAGTTGATAGTCACTCTGGCGTTGACGGATATAGCGACCCGCTATAAACAAGCATATTTAGGGGTGGTGTGGGCAATATTAAAACCATTGGCGCTGATGTTGATTTTTACGTTGGTAAGAAGTTTTGTTGGTATCGATACCGGTGATATTCCTTATCCAGTAATGGTGTTTGCGGCGTTGATGCCATGGATATTTTTTCAGGAATCAGCGTCGCAGGGGGTAAACAGTGTTGTAGCAAAAGCTGCGCTGATAAGAAAGATTTATTTCCCTCGAGAGGTATTGCCGCTGGTGGCGATGAGCACCAAGCTCGTGGAACTAGGTATAAGTGTCGTGATTCTGGTGGGTTTGATGGCTTGGTATCGAATTGCCCCGACAGCGACAATATGGTGGGCACCGCTGATTATCTCTTACGCTATGATCGCAACGCTAGTAGTCAGCTTGTTTGGCTCGGCAGTGAATGTTTATTACCGTGATATGGGACAGGCGTTGCCAGTGATGTTGTCTCTGTTTATGTATGCATCGCCGGTCATCTATCCATTGGCGCTAGTGAAGGAAAAGCTCCTGGAGCAGCAGGCCGCGGGCGAGTGGTCCAACATTTTCTACACCATCTACACCTTAAACCCGCTGGCCGGTATCATCGATAGTTTCCAGGGCTGCCTGCTTCGCAATGAGGTGCCCGACATTTCGGTCATCCTGCCAGGCTTACTCGTGACACTGATACTTCTACCCCTGAGCTACCTTTATTTCAAGCGGGCTGAGGCTTACTTTGCCGACGTGATTTAAGGATTCCAACATGAATGTCATTGAAGTAAAGCATCTTACAAAGGAATATCAACTTGGTGCCCTTACCACTATCAAGGACAGTTTGCTGAATACTCTCAAGCGCCTGCAAGGTAAGCCAGTCACGGAACGTAAACTCTTTAAGGCCCTGGAAGACATTAACTTTACGATTGAGAAGGGCGAAGTAGTCGGGATAATTGGAACTAATGGTGCGGGTAAAAGTACCTTGCTTAAGCATCTGGCACGCATCACTACACCAACCTCGGGCGAAGTTATTGTGAGCGGTTCCGTTGCGCCATTGATCGAAGTGGGTGCCGGTTTTGTAAAGGAATTGACCGGGCGAGAGAACATCTACCTAAATTGCAGCATTATGGGAATGACGCGAAAGGATATCGACGCCAAAATCGACTCAATCATCGAGTTTGCAGAGCTTGAAGAATTTATCGATACCCCGGTAAAGCGCTATAGTTCAGGTATGACGGTGAGACTGGGATTTTCAATTGCGACCAGCATTGATGCCGACATCTTGATAGTGGATGAAGTACTGGCCGTGGGGGACTTGGCATTTCAACGGAAATGCTTCGATAGGATGGAAGATATAATTAGGAATAAGGGAAAAACCGTCTTACTAGTCAGTCACAATATCCGACAAGTCGATAGGATTTGCTCTCGGGTAATACATCTAAAAGAGGGAAGAGTTGTTCTAGATGCCGATGCATCGGAAGGCTGTGAATCGTTCTATAGAGAAAGCAACGATAAAATTACCCAAGATGCAGAAAAGGGAGGTCATTCTAATATTCAGAGCACTGGTGAGCTCGAGCTGATTGATGTAAAAATTCTTAACAATGAGGGTAATGAAATATCGGAAATTGATTCAGGTGGACCTCTGACAGCAAGGGTCCGCTTTAAGCTGCTCAAACCATTTGAATTTCTTGAATTGTATGTGGGTACCCACCGATCTGATTTCCTTTATCTGTCAGTTGCAAATTCGAAAGATTACCTCAGTAAAGATTCCTATGAGGCTGGAGAATATGAGATCGAGTACTGCCTACCCTCATTTCCTCTCAGCCCAGGCGTGTATTCAATACGTTTTGCTGCACTCACCAACACAGGACGTTTCGTATTTAATGGTGAGTCACTAAAAACATTTTTTATACGAGCCGAGCCTGGAAGACTGATGAATCCTGCTTGGAACATATTGGACCTGAAGGCGGACATGAGACTAATAGGGTAGTTGGTGACTAAGAACTTGTATATTCAACACCATAAATCGCATCAATAACATCAATGGGTAAGTCATACTTACGTAACACCCGATGACTAGTTAGATCATAAGCCAGAACACAAGCAGGTATAAACTTCATTTTGTCTAAGTCACCCTTGGCCAGCCAGGCAAGCCTGTCGACCACTCTTGTGCGACGGATTCGTGAAAAAGCCACATAGGCTATACCTTCATCAGTAATCGATAAGCCTCTTGCCCACCCCAGTTGAGATTCTTTAATGTGAGACAGTAAATAAATTTCTTGCTCTCGCTCTTTGGTTTGCGGATCAGCAACTACCAGGTATCCATCTACCGTAGTGAAGTACACCTTATCATTGAAAACAACGCCATCATGGACACTGATACGTTTCTCAGGGTCGGTGATTTCTATCTTTTCATTCAAATCATCTAAACGTACGGCATCTTGTTGTTTGCAGCGTGTTACCCATATTTTCCCTTGCCAGGAAAATACAAAATTAGGATGACAATCATGGGGCCGTGTGGAGTGGAGCAACCTGTAGTCTTGATCTTGTGAGAAGCGATGCCACAGTGGTTTGCCCTCGGTATTGAATAATTCAATCAACTCGCCTTCAGTATTGAAAGTAGCCACGGTATCCAAACCGGTAGAGGTGACATACACTTTGTCATCAAACACATTGACGGAATGTATGTTATGGAAAAAAGGATGAGAGATTACCGCCAATACTTTCAAATCCGGGTAACTTAACTTGTACACCTCTGTATCCGTCGGCAACCACAGTACATCATCCACCAGGCAACAAGAGCTGTACTGTAAATTAGGGTGTTCCTGCGGGTAGTGTGGGCCTCCATCTGCCTTCTGTAGCACCGTATTTACAGCGCCGGATTGCAAATCCAGTTTCAGGAGTTTGGCGCAGTCGTAGTACTTACCCTCTCCCAATTCATAACCATTCTTACGCTCTTTTGCACCTGAAATGAGTAAATATCCGGCCATTAACTTTCCTCAGTTTTTAATTTCCTTTCCTTAGCAGCGAGCTCTGCCCGCCACTTCTGGCCACTTCGCGATTCTCTTTGCAGTCACGCTACATGGTTGCCCCGATGTCTTCCAACAGTTGTCATGGATCCAATACAGGCTGGTAATCGTTTGTCATCCTACCATACGTTGTTTAAATTTCTCACACAGTGCTTTCTCCACGCGGGTAACAGGTGGCCTTGGAAATTCTTGTGATTCCTCCCACTGAGCGGGTTTCTTCCGCAAATTGTAATTGCCCTGTATACTCCGGAGCTAAACAGGTGTCACGTTGATCCGGTCGGTCGATGGTATCGTTCCTCCTTGCCATTCATAGTCGCGGAGCCCAAGATTAGCTGGAGACAGGTATCCGGACATCTGATTTCCCCTTGGGCAGACAATATACTAATGACCGTCAATCCTACCCGTGTATTAAAAGCCGAGCATTCACAATGAGCAATAAATTCATTCGGCTGCTGCCCGAGCCGATCCGCTGGTACTGTTATCTGATCCTGCACCGGTTATTGAATGGGTCAACTCCCTCAGATTCAGCGACTGAAAATCAAGATAATGCTGACACTTATACCTGGATATTCTGTTCTACCATCGGTGAGCTGAACGCCTGCAAATCGCTCGTGCAGCATTACTGTGCCCTTGGCAAGGTGCTGCTTTTAACGGACAGGGCAATTTACCTCGAAAGTTTTAAAGAACAGTTCCCGATAGCAGAGGTTGCTGTCGTTGAGGTGGATTTTCGCGTGACCGCGGCCCTGATAGGCCGATATCCGCCCCTTTTGGCCATTGTGTGCGAAATCCCGCTGTTGCTGCATGATGCGCCATGTCGACTGTCCTACGGCGTGCTGCGCACCCTTAGAAAGCACCAGGTATCCGTTTACATGGTTAACGGCTGGCTTTACGGCTATGAGGCAGCTTGTAAGCAGGACAGTATTGAAAAATTTTTATTTGAGCGCGACTACCTGAATAGTTTTGATCTGCTGTCAGTGCAAACTCAAGAAATACAACAAACTCTTTTAGCCCATGGCGCCAACCCTGACAAACTGGTTGTTACCGGGAATATGAAATATGACAATCTGGACACGACCCTGGTACTGACGGCGCACACTGAAACCTTGCTTGAGTCACTGGGAGGACAAAGTGCGCTATTCGTCGCTGGTTGCGTAACAGACATCTGGGAGTATGAGTTGGTTATTGCGGCTTTTGTTCAAGCCCGCAACAGTATGCCAGAGTTAAAGCTGGTGATAGCGCCGCGCCATCCGGAAAAGCCCGAGCAATTAGGCGCGCTGGAGTCATTGCTGCAGCGAATGGGTTTGCACTATGACTATCGCAGCCAGGTAGCAGAGGAGTCACTGCAACTGCGAGATGTCCTGATAGTGGACACGTTTGGTGAGCTAAAAGCTTTTTACTCAGTAGCCCATGCCTGTTATGTCGGGGTTAATCACAACATTCTTGAACCTCTCAGCTTTGGCAAGCCGGTATCCGCACTTGGCAACTGGGAGGAAACTTATCCAAGCTATCCGGTTTTCAAAATCGCTGAAAGTAACGGGATGATTTCTGTAGTTGCTGATGAGGATGGGCTGGCGGAGTTTCTAAGAGAATTTGTCACAAAGAATTATTCAGGGGATGATGTGATGGCGCAGCTAAAAGCTCTGTCTGGTGCCTTGTCCCAAAATATCGACCTGATAAAAAGACTGGAAGCCGCCAGATAAAGCGAAGTTTGAATTAACCCCAATAACACGCAATCCCCGAACAGGCCACGCTTCTATTGATTCGCTGGTAGTACCTTTTCGAGAGGGTTCGCGTGCCCCAGGAACTTGAGGGGGCTGCTGGTGTATCCATAAGCCCCTGAACAAAATACCACCAGCAGATCGCCGGCTTTGGAAACAGGTAATTCGACTTTCTTGCCGAAGGTATCAATCGGTGTGCAAAGAGGCCCTGCCACATTCACTGTTTCAGTTTCCGGCGCTTCAATCCTGTCAATAAGAGCTATCGGGTACGGCTTCTTGATAATCTGCCCCAGGTTGCCGGACGCTGCAAGTTGATGATTCATGCCGCCGTTCAAGACCAGGAAGACTTCACCGCGAGACTCTTTCCGATAAAGTATCTTTGCGATGTACAGGCCGGCCTCGCCAATCAGATAGCGGCCTGTTTCAAGTACGAAGCGGGTTTGCGGAAAAAGGCTGCGTTTCTGCTGCAGCAGGGTCTGTAATGCTGTTCCCACTGACTGAATATCGAGCTCTTCGTCAGTCGCAAAATATGGAATTCCAAACCCGCCACCCAGGTTGATCATGGCAGGGGGTGACGGGCAATCAGGCAGGAGCCCCTCGATTAATGAAAAAGCCTGTTCCAAAGCAGTGATAATCGATTGATGGTTTAGATTCTGGGAACCGGCAAACACATGAAAACCAACGAAATTGAGGTTTGGCCAGCGATCGAATTTCTGCAGAATAGCGGGGATCTGCTCTTCATCGATACCGAATACCTTTGGTCCGCCTCCCATCCGCATACCCGATGCGACGAGTTCATAGGCCGGATTGATACGCAGCGCGATATTCAGCTTCATGCCCAACCTTTCAGCGATTGCGTTGGCCTGGTTCAGTTCTTCTTCGGATTCCACATTCAGACTGTCTATCCCCGCAGCACAGGCGGCTTCGAGTTCCGAGGGGCTTTTCCCCGGTCCTGCGAAGCCTATTTTGTTAGCAGCGACTCCCGCTCTCAAAGCGACGTCCAGTTCGCCTTCCGAAGCCACGTCGACTCCACAGCCTAGATCCTTGAAAAAGGTCACTATTTCGGGATGGGGGTTGGCCTTGATGGCATAGTGGATTTCCACTTCATCGGGCAGAGAATCGCGAAGCTTTCTGTATTTCATGCCCGCTATGTTCAGGTCGTACAGGTACAACGGAGACCCGGATTCTGTGACTATATCCGACAGAAACTGCCCGCCTACTCGAATTCTGTTGTTTTGTACTTCGTAGTACTTCAGTACTGAGTCTAGTGCCTTGTGCATTGTCACCTTCGATTCCACGGATCTCTTTATTGGCCTGGTTCGTTTGATTTGTTGTCCCCAATCGGGTGCTTAGAGAAGCTCTCCGTAAACGTTTCTGTAGCGCGCCACGCTGGATTGCCAGGTTCTTTCCTGTTCAACGAACGCCCGGCCATTGTCGCGCATGCTCTGCCAATCGTCGCGCCTTTCCAGTAGGCTGTTGACTGCCTCGACCAGGGCCTCCTGTCGACCGGCCTCGAACAGAATCCCGGTTTCACCATTGCGGATCAGCTCCTTGTGACCGCCTACATCGGAAGCGACCACCAGGCGCCCCTGAGCCATGGCTTCCAGGGGCTTGAGAGGTGTCACCAGGTCTGTGAGCCGCATGGACAGGCGGGGATAGACGAGGATGTCCACCAGGTTGTAATAGTCCTGTACCAGGTTGTGCGCGACTCTGCCCGGCATAATCACCCTGTCTTCCAGGCCGTGTTTGCTGACTTGCTGGCGAATGTAAGCCTCCTGCGGCCCCCCGCCCACCAGCAGCAGGCGCAAGTCCGGATGGCTGACCAGCAGGTCCGGCATGGCCTGCACCAGCAGGGGGATGCCCTCGTAGGCGTAAAAGGAACCAATAAAGCCGAGAACAGTTTTATCCGTCAGGCCGAGTTTTCCCTGCAATCCTGGTGGTGGCGTGCCCCCGGTGCTGAAGCTGCCTGTATCCACGGCGTTGGGAATGACGGTGACTTTTCCAGCCGGGATGCCGCGTCCGGTAATCTCCGCCCGCAGGCCTTCGCAGATCGTTGTTACGGCGTTCGCGTTGCGGAACACATGGGTTTCTAATGCGCGCGTGAGGCGATAGCGCGGGCCCCATTCCCGACTGGTTCCATGATCGACCGCGGCGTCCTCCCAGAATGCGCGACATTCGTAAACCACGGGAAGCTGCAGACGCCTGGCGGCACGCAGGGCTGCGATACCGTTCAGGGCAGGGGAATGGGCATGCAGCAGGTCCGGCTTCTCCTTTTCGACTACTTCTTCGATTCGTCGGCTGAGGGTGCGGATTACCTGCCATTGGTTCAGCAGCGGCAGTCGGCCGGGTAATCCGGCAGGCATCGCCGTGCGGTAGAAGTGCAGTCCATCGACTGTTTCCTCGCTGGCCTCAGTTTCTCCCTGCTTGAGTCCGGTGACATGGGCGGTATGCCAGCCCAGGGCCCGTTGCTCGCGCAGGATGTTGCGAGTGCGGAACGTATAGCCGCTGTGGAGCGGAATGGAGTGATCGAGGATATGGAGTATGCGCATCGTCGCCCGGTCAACCTGTCACTCGGAAATCATCGTCACTGATGGACGCCTGAAACATTAACAAAGTCCATAGCGGCGCGCTGTAATCACGCAGTCCCGACTGGTGCTCGTTGACGAGGCGTTCAAGATAGTGCTGGTTGAACAGACCCGTCCTGGCCAGTCCACCCTCCAGCAGGTCTCTGCTCAGCCGCTCTTTAAGTGGTCCTCTGAACCAGTTGGCCAGCGGGACCCCGAAGCCCATCTTCGGTCGGTATAACACATCATGAGGAAGCAAAGGCTCGAAAGCTTTCTTCAGCACATATTTGCCTTCCTGTCCCCGCAGCTTCTGGTTGCGTGGAAGCCCGGCGGACCATTCGGCCAGCGGATGGTCGAGCAGGGGTACTCGCACTTCCAGGCTGTGTGCCATGCTGGCCCGGTCGACCTTGGTGAGAATGTCGCCCACCAGGTAGGTTTTCATGTCCAGGTACTGGATCAGGGATAGCGGGTCTTCGGATGTACAGTTGGCAGCATGTTCGGCGAAAACGCTGTCAACGGAGTAATGCTGCAGTAGCTCCTTCAGGGCAAGGCTGAACATGGCCTGGCGTTGCTGGTCGCTGCAGATGGAGACCGAGTGCAGATAGGCCTCGACGCTGTTTCGGGCCAGGGCCTGAAAGGTGGTCTTGGCGCGGAATACCCTGGGCGCCCAGTCCGCCTTCGGATAAAGGTGCCCGAGGGTGCCGAACAGTGGACGCCGCAGGCTCAGTGGCAGGACACCACGCAGGCGCTCTTCGTTCATATGCCAGCGGTAGCGACGGTAGCCCGCAAACATCTCATCGCCACCGTCGCCTGACAGGGCAACTGTTACCCGTTGCCGTGCCAGCTCGCACACTCGATAGGTGGGGATCGCGGAACTGTCAGCATACGGTTCGTCGTAAAGTGCTGCCAGGGTGTCCAGCAGATCGAAGTCATCACTGCCGACGCGATGCTCCACGTGATTGGTCCTGTATCGCTGTGCAACCTGGGAGGCATACTCTGTTTCGTTGAATTGTTTGACATCGAAACCGATGGCACAGGTGTTGACCGGGTCCTCCTGCAGCTGCGCCATCATGGCCACGACTGCACTGGAATCGACGCCGCCTGACAGGAAAGCGCCAAGCGGGACCTCTGACACCAGGCGGACTCGCACTGCTTCACGGATGCGGGCGAGCAGCTCTTCCTGAGTCTCCTTTTCACTGCTCTCCGGCCCAGTGCGGAAGGTGATGTCCCAGTACTTGTGCTGTTCTGGCATACTGGCGCCGCGCTTGAGCCAAAGTGTGTGCCCGGGTCGCAATTTATTCACGTTCTGATAGACAGTCTTGGGCTCGGGGATATAACCCAGTGCAAAATAGTCTTCTACCGCGCGCGGGTCCAGCTGTCGCGGCAGCGACGGGTGAGCCTTGAGAACCTTGAGTTCGGACCCGAAGATGAACTGGTGATCGGGCAGCAGGGCATAGAACAGCGGCTTGATGCCAAAGCGATCCCTGGCGAGAAAAAGACTCTGTTGTTGCTGATCGTACAGTGCGAAGGCAAACATACCGCGGAAACGGTCGACACAGTTTGGCCCCCAGTGACGCCAGGCGTAGAGAATCACCTCGGTGTCGCAATTCGTCTTGAAGGTATAGCCCAGGTTCTTGAGCTCACGCCCCAGCTCCTGGAAGTTGTAGATCTCGCCGTTGTACACGACGCACAGCTTGCCATCATCGCTGAACATGGGCTGTTGGCCACTTGCCAGGTCGATAATGGACAGCCGCCGGTGCGCCAGGCCGGCGCCGGGCTCGATATGAATGGCTCCCTCGTCCGGTCCCCGATGGAACTGGCTCTGGTTCATGGCCTCCAGAACGGATCTTTCCGGCAGACGCTGCTCCCTGATGTCGAAAATGCCTGCAATACCGCACATGGGACTCTTTCCTCAGTGTTCTCTCACGCCGGAACGAATGGTTTCTGGATACAAAAGCGCATCATACACAGCCAGGTAACTTTCTACTGTGCGCTGCCAGTCGAAATGCCGCCTGATGTAAGCTGTCGCAGCCAGACCCATGGCCTGCCGGAGTGGTAGGTCGTCGATCAGGCGATTGAGGGCATGAGTCAGCGCCTCTTCATCGCCGGCCGGGAACAACAGTCCCGTCTGTTCTTCCTGCACCAGCTCGGGATTGCCACCGACAGACGAGGCAACGACGGGAAGCCCGCTGGCCATGGCTTCAAGAATGGTGTTGGAAATGCCTTCTGCCAGCGAGGGGAGGGCAAAGAGATCCAGGGCTCGCAGCAACTCCGGAATGTCTTCCCGGTCCCCTGCAAGCCAGACGCTGTCTTGCAATGAGAGCTGCTCGATCCGGGTGATCAGTGCTTCTCGCTCGGGGCCGTCGCCGACGATAATCAGGCGAAGCGTATCGCGTAGTTCCGGTCTCTCAGCCAGGAGCCGGTGCATGGCTTCAAGCAACAGCCGCTGATCCTTCACCGCCGCCAGGCGTCCTACCGTGCCGATCACAAGGCGATCACTCCGCCGGCGGAAGCCTTCTGGCAAGTCTGCCACGTCAGTTGGATCGTCGGGTACCGGGGCGAAGCGCCGGGTATCCACGCCATTGTAGATCTGGGTGACCTTATCTGCCGGAATTCCGACGGTTTCCGTAAGCCATCGAGACAGATCCTGACTTACGGCCACGAACCGATGGATCAAAGGACTGAGAAAACGGCGTAGGCTGTTGTACTTCCGGTTACTGCCATCGAGGTCATGCATGTCCCGGCCGTGCTCGCCATGGACACGTTTACAGCGGGGCATCAGCAGGCCCAGTATCTGGGTCTCGAGGGCAGCCAGGTTGCGGGTGTGGACTATAGCGGGGCGCAGGCGGCGCAGGTGTCGCCAGAGGCGCCAGTACATCCCGAGGTCGTGGCCGGGCTTTTTGTGCAGTTCGATAACCTCGACATCCGGTGCTGTCAGGCGTCGGGCGAAATCCTCGGCCTGGCTCAGGCAGATAATCGCATGCCGATAGCGCTCTGGCGGGCATCGGTTGATGATATTGACCAGGCCGTTTTCCAGCCCGCCGGTGCCTAGTGCAAATATGATATGCACCAGCTGGGGGGGCTGCGACGACTGCCTCATTTACCTGTCCCCTTTGGGAGAAGCAGGCTCCTCCAGGGAAATTGCAGTCAGGTTGAGCGGTTGGGAAATCCCAAGGTCCAGAGAATTTTCGATTGCGGTCAGGTGGTCCGCAATAAAATCTCGCAGTGACTGCCGGGCCTGTAAGGTATCCCCATTCAGCGGCGTCGAGATGAATATCCTGGCACCGCGGCGCTGGCCCTGGAGCAGCTGCTGTTTGGCTTCCAGCAACTTCGCCACATACAGGTTGGTAATGTGCCGCTGGTCAATTCGATACCAGGACCAAACCAGCAGTTCGACGCGACCTGAAACGAGCCGGGCCTCAGTGGCATGATCTGGAACCGCCAGGTCGGTAACCACGTTTTGCAGATTGACGACTTCCCAGTCCCCCGACTCGGGACGCCAGGGTATGAGGGACGAGTCGATCAGTTCAGAGCCCTGCCCCTGTTGCAGGTATTGACGAAGATGCAGCCCCACTGCGAGTGTTTCGATGTTGGTCTGCTTGACGTAGACTCGATCCAGTTCCTGGTCTGCTCCTGATTGAAACGGTTGCCATTGCCAATCTGAATCATCGGCATAATGCCAGTCAGGTTGAGCGGTAGGTGGTTCAAGTGTGACAATTTCGATCGGACCACCGCCGCGATTCATGGCAGCCGAGAGCGCCGGCCACAGGGCGGCGCAGACCAGGGTTATGCCACAGACTTTGGCCAGCGCATTGACCGGCAACTCGCTTGCCGACCGGTCGGGGGGAGGGGGCACTGCTTCAGGCTGTTGCCAGTAACTGCCTATCCAGAACATCAGCATCATAACGGCGCCAAAGAATACCCAGCCAAACACGATATGATCCTCACCGGTACCAAGCCGCATGTCACTCAGGTGGCCCGCCAGTACGACGAAATAGGCTCGTGCGCTGTTTGCAAGCACCGGCGTGACGATAGCCGCCAGTATAAAGGCTGATTGCCGCCATAGGCTGGTGTAATTCAGGTGTGCATAGCAAAGTCCGAGTGTCACTGAGGCGATTACATAATTTACGCCGCTGCAGGCCTCGACGATGGACCATGTGCCGGTGGGCAGATACATGAACATACCCTCTCGAAGCACTGGTATGCCGCTGGCTCGTAATAGACTTTCAGTCGTGTCGGCAGTGAACTCCATCAGCGGCGGAATCAACCCGGATCCCATGGGCACGGAGAGAAAGAGAAAGCCCAGTGGAAATGCGAAGCGCCTGGCCACAGCTGTTCCCACAATAGCCCAGATGCCGCTTACCAGCATGGCTATGTAAGCCAGTTCCTGAATTACGTTCACATCCACCAGGTTGGCAAACAACCATGCCACACCGGCGCCTAATGTCAGAACCAAAACGCGGGGTTCCGGTCTTACCGACAGTGTACTCAGGTGGCCCCTCAGTCGCCATGCCAGATAGGCGCATAACGGCGGTATCAGAAAGCCATGGGCGTACATATCGGTACGCAGCCAGGTGGATACCATGGATTGTGCGGTGTCATGGAAGAGCGCAGTGACAATCAGGACATAAAGACTCAGAATGATTACCAGCCAGCAGCTACTTGTTAATCGACTGGTGGGCGGATTGGCAGCGGTTGCAGTTTCTGTGTTGGAGACTTCAGTCATTGCTGCACACCTGCCCCTCTGGCTGACCGGGCGGTTTCTGTTGTCAGAAGATTAACTACCGCTGGGAGAGTCTGATTCCAATCGAATTGCTGCTGTATTCTGTGACGGGCCTGTGATCCGATATCAGGAAATGAGCCGCCGACAAGTCCATCGACAGCGGCCAGGTACTCTTCAGGCTGGTCAGCCAGCAACACATGTTCACAGTGGCGGGCGTCGATACCTTCCAGGCCCTTGCGGCTCACCAGAACCGGTAGTGCCATGGCCATGCCCTCGAGAACCTTGTTCTGTACGCCTCTTGCCACACGCATCGGCGCCACAGCCGCCAGGGCGTGTTTCAGCCAGGGCCTGATATCGGGTACGCGGCCGGTCACCGTGACACCAGGCAATTTTGCCAACCGTTGAACATTGGGTCCTGGGTTGCTGCCGACGATGAAAAAGGTCAGTTCCGGGTACCTGCTGCGTAACATGGGCAGAACTTCATTGGCAAACCAGGTGACTGCATCCACGTTGGGCCAATAGTCCATTGCCCCGGTGAAAACCAGAATCCGGCACCCCTCCGGGTAAGGATTTTGTTGCGCGGATACCGAGTCGGCTTCCGGGTCGAAATAATGGAAATCGACTCCGTTGTTGTAGTGCCCGGTCTTATCGGCAGTCTCTGGCGAAAGTTGCCGGAATAGCGACGCTTCCGCTGCGGAAACGAAAAGACTCGCATCAAATTCAGATGCAATTTCCTTCTCAAAGTTAAGTAATTGACGCGCTTCCCGCCGGTACAGCCAACTAAGTGGCCAGGGCTTCTGCTCGGCAAACTGGTTCCACTTGTCGGAGTCCACATCGACAAAATCTATCACCTTGCGTTCGAAATGCTCACCACCACAGGGCACAAACTGTGCCATGGCGGCGGAATAGACCAGTACATGTTGAATCCCTCTAGCTGCACAGGTTTGCTCGACCCAGCGCTGCATCCTGGCATCGGCATAGTAGGGCAACGTCAACGCTCTGCCCGTCAGCAGCCCAGTCAGGCTCTTCCATTTCGCAAGGCCGGCTCTGAGTGGGCGGAAATATTTTTCCCGGCAAAAATCGCCGAGTTCATCGACGCCGCTCCAGTCCGCCGGGTCATCGATGAATCCGGCCAGATAGATATCGAAATGCTGACTCAGGTGTCGAAGCAGGTGAAACGACCGGATCTTGTCCCCTTTGGTGGGAGGAAACGGAATACGATGGCAAAGGAAAAGCAGCGGTGTCCTGGCGCTGCTCGATGCCGCGGATTCTGATTTCTGCATCTCCGCCTGTGCCACGGTTGCGATAGGCATCAACCGAGACTCCTTGCCAGGGGCGGGCCCAGCAGGTTCGCCAGGGGCAGTGGCAGGCGTTTCCAAGTGTCCACCAGGCGCCGATAGCGAGGATTATTGGGGTTAACATCGGGCATTTCGTCCGTGTGGACCAGGTAGTACTCATAGGGCAACGGTTGCGGCTTGAATCCCCAGTTCTTCTTGAACTTGAACGGCCCGGTATCGAGTTTGCTGCGTCCGAAGTCGAATCCGGTCAACCCCTCTTCGGCACTGCGGCGCATCAGCTCCCAGTACATAAAATCATTACAGCCCTTTATGCTGCGAGCTCGAGCGACGCTGCCGCCATAGTAGGGCAGCACTTCATGGCGGAAATAGAAACTCATTACCCCGGCGACATCCTGATTGCCGTGCCGGATCATCAACACGCGGCAATCTTGTCCAAATTCGTCCCGCAGGATTTCCAGGTAGCGGCGCTTGAATACCGGGGTGCCAAGATTACGGACGCTTTCGGAGTAAACCCGGTAGAAACGCTCACATCCGGCATCTTCCTCGCTGCTCAGATCGTTGGCGATACCCTTGCGCACCATGGCCCGCTGCTTGTTGGGTATGGCCTTCATGTTGGCTTCGTGGTCAGCACTGATCTCTTTGCGGAACGTATAGTACAGATCCTTGACGGGCCAGCCGGAATTTGATGGGAGAGTGTTTCGCAGTTCGAGTGCCTCGACGTTCAATTGTTCTGCCAGTTTGCAGGCAGCCTCTCGCAGTGCCGCCTCGGCATCGTCGCCGTCGGCGAGGATCCCGCCATAGACGCAGAACGGGAGACTGGCGAGCTTGGTGCCAAACAGCCGGCTCCGCACCAGCGCCAGCGGCAGGATACCGACAATCCGCCCCGGCTCTGGGGCGTCCGCTTCCTCTGCCAACAGAAAACGGCCGTCGTGCCCGAAGGCATCCTGTAGCACCCGGCGCCAGCCGAAGCGATGGCAGAACGTGGCCTGGGGATGCTGCTCCACGTAGGCGTCCCAGGCGGCCTGATCGGTCTCCGCGCACTCGCGAACATTAAAGCTCATAGGGCCACTTCCCGATTGTTTCACTGGTGCACCGAAGCCGAAGCTTCTATGGCCGCCGCGAATACGCGATCCATTCGGTCCCACTGAAAGTCACGCAGCAGACGATCCAGGCGGGGCTCCATTCGTTTGAGATTCACATAATGGCGGAAGCGTGTCTTAATCGTCAGACCCTTGGGTCGCGGCTGCTCCGGATCGATCTCCCAGGGATGAAAATAGAATAGGCCGCTCTCCTGTTCTTGCTGATTGACATGGCGCAGTGCCCAGCGTGAAAAATGGTAGGGAAACAGGCGGAACCAGCCGCCGCCACCGCAGTTGATATTGCGGCCGGCCAGGGAAACCGTGGTCACCGGGATCTCTGTGATACACCCACCCGCAGCGGGGAAGGCAAAGCGGGACGCATCCGGAACGCCATAGTGATCATGTCGGACCGGGACTATGCTGGAACTGTAGCGATAGCCGGCGTCTGCCAGTATTTTGTGGGCCCACGGTGTATCGTTGCCAATGGAGTAGCTGGCGGCTCGATAGCCATTCACTGGTACTCCCCCGATGTCTTCCAGCAGCGCTCTGGTTCGGGTGATGTCGTCGCGAAAGCTCTCGGGAGACTGGGCGCTGACTCGGGTGTGTTCCCAGCCGTGACTGGCCAGCTCGTGGCCTTCGGCCACGATGTGGTGCACCATGGCGGGCAGACGCTCGGCTACCCAGCCCAGCGTAAAGAATGTGGCTTTGACGCCATGGTGATCAAACAAAGCCAGGATGCGGTTAACGTTGGTTTCTATCCGCAACGGCGTGGATTCCCAGCTTTGGCGCTGAATATGGGGCGCAAAGGCGGAGACCTGGAAGTAGTCTTCCACATCCACACTCATCGCGTTGACTGGAGTTGAGGTCAGTGCATCCTGCATCAGGCTGCCCTCGCTGCCCGGTACCACTGGGTAATTATCGATGTGATCCGTTCGGCTGCCTGGCCATCCCAGAGCTCGGGTGCACGGCCTGCCTTGCCGGTGCCACTCAAAATGCTTTTATGAGCGCGGTGAATAGTGTCCGGGTCAGTGCCAACCACGGTGTTGGTGCCCTGCTCGACCGTGATAGGGCGTTCAGTATTTTCTCGCAGGGTCAGGCAGGGCACACCGAGTGCTGTGGTTTCTTCCTGGATACCGCCGGAATCGGTGAGCACCAGCCGCGCATCTGCCATCAGGCCCAGCATTTCGAGGTAACCCTGGGGCGGCAGACACAGGATATCGGCTTTGTCCAGCAAGTCGTCCAGTCCCGCATCGGTAATTCGGCCCCGCGTCCGGGGATGGACCGGGAAAACCAGGGGCGTAAGCTTGCTGATTTCTGTGAGCGTCTGAAGCAATAGGCGCAATGTGGCAGGATCGTCCACATTGGACGGACGGTGCAGGGTCAGCAGTCCATAGTTTCCGCCTTGGTAAGCCTCAGATGCTCCCGCGGCCGTCAGAGTGCTGGAAGCCGGCGTGGCAGTGGGCAGATTGTAGCGAAGTGAATCAATCATCACATTCCCGACAAAAAAGACTTTTTCAGCAGCGATGCCCTCGCGGTGCAGGTTGGTGGCGGCTGTCGCCTCGGTCGTAAACAGCAGGTCCGAAAGCTGATCGGTCAGCACACGGTTTATTTCTTCCGGCATGGAACGGTCACCACTGCGAAGCCCAGCTTCGACGTGTATGACCGGCACGTGTTTCTTGGCAGCCACCAGGGCACAGGCGATGGTGGAATTGACATCACCCACGACCAGCACCGCCGATGGTTGCTTCTCGTCCAGAACCGGCTCGAAACGTTGCATGATTTGAGCGGTCTGCACGGCATGACTGCCTGAACCTACCCCCAGATCGACATCTGGTTCGGGAATGTGGAGCTGGTCGAAAAATGTGTGCTTCATGGCCTCGTCGTAGTGTTGCCCGGTATGCACGAGACTGGCGGTCATCCCGCTTCCTGGCGCTCTGAAGGCGCGCATCATAGGCGCTATCTTCATGAAGTTGGGCCGCGCTCCCACCACGCAGAGAATGTGCGGCCTGGATGAATTCTGCTGTGTCATTGAGTTTTCCGGAACTGATTGGGATGCTGGTTCTGGTACGCGTGGGTTAAAACTGATGCGTTAAGGAGAGAGTCAACCGGTTTTCCTCAAACTGATTGAACACGGCAAACTCGGAACTGGAGTCTGCTTCGCGGCGCCTGTGGGCAAAACCCAGGTTTAGATTGGTGTTATTGCCCAGCCTGCGGCCGAGACCGACCTCCAAGTCCCAGGTTTCCGCATTCTGGCCAAAAAACCCCACGTTGCGGTTGCTACCTTCGCTACTTCTGTCACTCCACCTTACCTGTATATTTGCAGTCAGGTTAGCCGCCAGCGACCTGGTAAGTCTGAACGCCAGATCGGAGAAAACAGCCTCGCTGAAATCCTCTGTGCGCGACTGCCTGGAATCTGAGGCATTGATGCTGACCGAAGTGCGCCTTGCGGTGAAACGGTATCTGATACTCAGGCGTTCGTTGAGGATAGGCGAATTGTCGATGAACGTCGGTTGCCCGTTCAACGTTAACGGATCGCCGAGGAACTGATCGAAGTCAGGGCCGAGCGGGTCGTCTGGACCCTGGTTGGCTGCCCGCAGATTTCGAGGTACAGTCAATGAACGGGTATAATCGACGATCACATCGCTACGTCGATGACGGTAGCGGGCACTGATTCGCGGAGTTCGGCCGAAAAATCGTTCGCCGGTGCCCACCCTTACTTCCACCCGATTATTTGGCGACCATCGCAGTCCAACATCCCAGTATGTGCCGTCAATATCCGCACGGTTACTGATGAATTCGTTAAATTCTTCGCCAAAAAGTGTATCGATCTGCCAGCTTCGACTCAATTGCAGAGCCGCTCTAACCTCGACAGATGAGAGTGTATTCTCCAGGGCGGCTTGAAACACCGTTTCGTCGGTTTTGAATCTGCTGTAGCGGCCAGAAATACCGACGCTCAAGCGGTTGCCTCCCTGATTGGCGCCCAATTGTCCAGCTCCCGCCTGCCCGTTCTGCAGCTGCCCGTTACCCATCTGCGCATTGCCCATCTGCCCGGTGCCCAGTTGAAATTCGCCCCGGTCCTCGCTGCTGTTGCCCAGAACGTCGGCGGCGTTCTCTTGTTCATTATGAAAATAGCGCAGGAGAAAACCTGTGTTGTCAAAAAGCCGCCGTTGAATCCTGGCCCCCGCGCCATACTGGTAGGTGATATTGAGGTTGTCACGGCCATCGAACCGGTTGACACCCCCCGGCGAAAAGGGGTCGATGGGATTTCTGACCGCAACTGCATTGGATTCAAGAGTCAGCCAGTCTTCCACTACTTCGAGGTCACCGGTGTAACGCAAGCTGGGCACGAATGAGACACGATTGGTGAGCCCCGCACCCACTGGAGAGAAGCACTCCACGCCGCTGTCAGCCAGGCCGTTATAGGTCAATGCGGCGTTGAGGGACATATTGGCTCGAGCGCCACGGCCGTTGACAAGAAGGTTCGGTGTTACAGTGACCGCGCCCTTGCCTTCGGGATCCTCTTCGCTTAAGCAGATATTGTCCGAATAGAAGCTGTTGATAGTGAATCCGGCATTTCGCTCCCACTCAGCCGCGAACGCTTGTTGCGACAGCAGTGAGCCGCCAATCAGCAGTGCGGTCAGAAGAAAAGAGCCTCGCTTCATTTTTTATGAGCCTCCTTTTTCTTCTTGTCAGGCTGCTTGGGCTCTTCACGGTTGCCGTATCCGTATCCGTAACCGTATCCATAACCGTAACCTTTGCCAATGCCAATGCCAAACAGTTTGAAACGGAATTTGGGTGTCTTATTAAGCACGGCGGCAACCATCTTGTCCTTGCCGATTCGCTCCAACGCTTCCTGCACAGCATGTTGGGACGTATTATTGGCCGATGAGACAAAAACGATCTGTCCCATAAAACTGGCCAGCACGCTGGCTTCGTTGGTCAGCAACAGGGGCGGGGAGTCGAAAATGATTACGCGGTCCGAGTAGCGGCTGGACAGTTCCTGCATGAGGCTAAGCATTTTTGCGCTGGCCAGCAGTTCCGTGGCTTTCTCGTGGCGGGTTCCTGCCGGCATAAATCGCAGGTTTCTGATCGAGGTACGAAAGATGGCTTCCTCAGCCGAAACATCTCCCAGCAGGATGTCGATGAGACCCGGTGTGCCGTCGGGAACTTCAAGTACCCGGCCGGCCGATCCCTTGTGCACGTCGGCATCGACGAAAAGGACCGTCTTATCCTGTTCCATCGCGATACTCATAGCAAGGTTCAATGAAGTAAAGGTCTTGCCATCGCCCTCGAGCGCGCTGGTCACCATAATGAGATTCGCATTTTCGATAGGAGATGCTGAGTGACCATTGATATTCCTCAGCAGCGGCCGTTTGATCGCACGAAACTCTTCGGCCGTGGTGCCTCGGGGTGTAGTTGGCGTCAGGTAGCCCTCGTCATGTAGATGATCGAAAGGGATGACCACTTCGGCGCGCTCGTCCAGGGACATGGCGGCATTGCTTGGAACCATTGAGCCAGGTTCCGGAGGCACCGCAGGCAACTCTTGTTGGCGGTTGCCCAGCGCTTTTTCTATGGTGCTCATTACCCATATCCTCCCATCACTATAATCGACTCATCATCATGCCACTAGCCGATCAGATTCGGTAAAACCGCAGTTGCACCAAAGGCAGCAATCAACCCGCCCACGCAGATCAGAAACGCGATCAGATTCAGGCGATCTTTTAAAGATTCCGCGCGTGACTTTTTATTTGTCACGTTGCCGAGAAACGGTACGCCTGTAGCCTGAGTTAGCATTCGCGGATCCGTAATGACAGGGAACAGCAGAGTTAGAAGCAATGCCAGAGCTCCACCGGCACCGAGTGCCAGGATCAGTACGCCCCCGTTAAGCATGGGTTTGTTTGGCTCGCTGGGCCGCAGTGGAACAAAGGGAGGATCGATCACGCGAAACGTGACATTTCCGGCGTCGCGTTGCACATCCTCGGACAGGCGTGCTGATTCCCGGCGCTGCAACAATTGCTGGTGCCGGCTGAAAAGCACATCGTAGTCACGATTCAACTGGACCAATTGTGCTTCAACATCCGGAATTTCATTGACTTGAGCCTCAAGCTCCTGCACGCGTTCCTCGTACTCGGTAGCGCGTACCGCCAGTTCGGCAGCCTGCGCCCGGGTTTCTGCGAGACGGGAGCGCATATTCTGATAGAGGGGGCTGTCTGACAATGAGACGGGATTTCTGTCTGGCGTTTCTGCAGCCTCTTCAAGATTTTGTTGTCTTTCCGCTTCAAGCTCTGCAATCAGGCTTCGGGCGCGTCTGACTTCCGGATGCTGCTCTGTATAGCGGGTCAGTAACTGGTCGACCTGAACCTTCAGGCTCTGGATTCGCTGATCCAGAGCAGTGTTGGCTGCACGCCTGGCCGCAGGGCTGTTGATAAACACTGGGTCTTCCCCGTCAATCTGGCGGTTCAGCTCTAACTGGCGACTTTCCAGTTCCTTCAATTGCAGCTGCACTGCCTGAAGGTCGCTTCTTGCGCGTCGCAATCGATTATAGTAGTCACCGCTTTCACCCGGGAGCATATCAACATAATCCCGCTTGAAATCCGCCAGTCGGCTCTCGGCTTCAATAAGACGTTTCTCGGACTCGGCAATCTGACGTTCGATGAAATTTTGCGCACCGGAGTTGTCAGCAGATTGGTTTTCCATAGACGTTTCAATAAATACCGTGATCACAGCCTGGGTGAGCCGCCTTGCTAGTTCGCGATCCCGATGAATTACCGAAATGGAATAGAGCGAGTTATTGCCCCGATCCCCGCTGAGTCGAATAGCTCCTCTTAGTTGCCCCACCAAGGCCGCCTGCTGGGCCTCAGTGGTTGCCGTTAGACCCAGGTCTGTCATTCGGGCCAGGCGTTCCAGGTTAGGCCGGCTGAGAAGTGTCCGGCTCATCATCGCCAGGCGGTCGTTTGGATTCGGTGTGATCGTCAGACCTCGCATCAGCGGTCCCAGGATGGAACTGGTATCAGCATAGACCCTGGCACTCGCGACGTACGACTCCGGCATTCGGGACACGTATACCCAGCCAGCTATCGAGATTATCCATGCAATGCAAAGCGCCAGCCAACGGTGACGCCAGATCCCGAATACATAGCTTTGCAGTAACGCAATAGTATCCCGCATGATTTTCTCTTATTACCCTCTGGTACCTGGTACTTGAAAGTCTTCGCTACGGCGCTACCGGTTCAGAACCAGGATTCCGTAATTATCACAATGTCACCGGGCCGCAGTGCCATATTGGCGGAGATGTCCCCGTCCTTGAGCAGGTCGTCAAGTCGAAGCCCATAGGAGCGGTATTGTCCGTCTTCCACCCGTACAAGCACAGAGCGATTGCCTGCTGCAAACTCTGTCATTCCGCCCACTGCCACCATCAGGTCCAGCAAAGTCATGTATTGCGAGTAGGGCACGGTCCTTGGTGAAGTTGCTTCGCCGATGACGCTAACCTGCTGCTCTGGCACACCGACAAAACCCCTGACGATGACACTGACGATAGGATCACGCACGTAAAGGGAGTAGGTTTCCTCGATCTCTCGCGCCAGTTCCGTGGGAGTGCGGCCGCTGGCTTGCATATCCTCCACCAGTCGTGTGGTGACTTTGCCGTCGGGACGCACGATACTGTTGCCGGTCAGCTCAGGTTGTCCCCAGACAAAAATCTCTATGTTATCGCCCGGCCCGATCACGTAATTGTAATCGGTTGGATCAAATCGTTCAGTCTGTGGAACCGATGGGTAGTTGGTGCCGCAGGCACCTAACAACATAGTGACCATCAGGACACCGGGCAGCGCCAGATAACGGTGTATGGATGAAAGAAAGAGGTTTGCGATCATATCTGTGTTCCTCACGGGCACCGCCTGTTTTCGTAAAGGCGTCGGTTTAAAGCCATTTTCCTGACATTTACCTGCTCGCAGAGCAGATCGTATAGTTTACTTGTTATGGCTGCCCTTTGATAAAGACAATCTCCGCTGATAGTGGAGAAGGTAACCGGATTCGACAGCCTAATATGTGCGCTAGACCACTTATCTTGACGGATAGGGGCTTCCAGGTCTATCAGCAATGTTCCTTTGCCAGGGCGCGGCGGTCGATTTTGCCATTCTGATTGTGAGGCATGGAGTCACGTACGACAATCTGGGCTGGCTGCATGAAGCCTGGTAGTTCCCTTCGACAATAGTCTATCAGCTCCTGACGGAGAGTTTCGTGCTCTGCAGTTGATCCTTCGACGGGTGTAACTATGAGTAGGATGGTTTGCCCTAATTGGGGGTGAGGAACGCCCATAGCGGCAGCCCCAGCCACGAGCCCGGAACTGTAAGCGACTTCTTCGATTTCCGTGGGGCTGACTCGATAACCGGACGTCTTGATCATGTCGTCCTTGCGATTGACAAAGTACAGGTAGCCATCCTCGTCCAGCATCACCTGGTCTCCCGACCAGACGGCAAGCTCTGGTACCGGGAGGTTGTTGTCCTGGACGGGGGAAGGTTTGAAGCGCTCAGCCGTCTTTTCCGGGTCGTTCCAGTAGCCCAGTGCCACCAGTGCACCGCGATGCACCAGTTCGCCGGGCTCGTTCGGTCCGCAAAGTTCACCCGCCTCGTTAATCACCAGAATTTCTGCATTGGGGATGGCCTTGCCGATGGAACGTGGACGAATGCTGACCTGGTCCGGTGGCAGGTAGGTGGATCGGAATGCCTCGGTGAGTCCGTACATCAGATAGATACTGGTACGCGGCAAGCGTTGCTGCAGGGCGGTGGTGGTGGCAACGGGCATGGCGCCGCCCGTGTTGGTTATATAGCGCAATGTCCCGACAATCTCCGGCGGCCATTCCAACTGTACCAGCTGGTTCCAAAGCGATGGCACGGCCCCAAGTCCGGTGATCCGGTAATGAACCAATGCTTTCAGCACGTCACGGGGTAGCAGGTAGTCCATCAGGGTCACAGACGCGCCGACACAGAACGCAGTGGTGAGCTGGCTGAGACCTGCATCGAAACTCAGCGGCAGGACAGCCAGGACTCGATCCTCCCTGGTGTTCTCCAGGTATTGTGAAACGCTGCGCGCGCCTGCCATCATGTTGCGATGAGACAGCACGACCCCTTTCGGGTTACCCGTGCTGCCTGACGTATAAAGGATAGCCACCATATCGCCATCAATGCGCCGGTGGGGTTGTTTCCACGGAGCCGACAGCAGACCATTCCAGGTGTCCAACCGAATCCACGGTGCCCGCCTGATTTGCCCGACGACTGCGTCGCTGACGGCCTCATCGATAACAACAATCGTATGCAGCTCTGGCCAATCCGTCACCTGGTCTGCCAGTTGTTCGAGTCGTTGTTGTGACGTGACCAGAACGCCCGTCTGGCAGTGATTAAGAATATAGGTAACCTGCCGAGGCTTCAGCGCCGGGTTCACGGGTACGAAACTGGCACCGGCAAAAGAGGCGCCGAAGAGGGTGGCAACTGTCTCCAGCTGTTTAGGGAGGTAGACAGCGACTCGCTCCCCAGCTGAGACGCCCGCAGTCAACAATCCGTTTGAAACCCGCTGGATCATGTCGAGCAACTGTGAGTAGGAAAGGCTGCTGTCCCGGAAAAGCAGCGCTGGTCTGTCGCCGTCAGACTTTGCACTGTCGATTATCAGTTCGTGAATAAGATCGGCCATCCCACTTGTCTCCTTGTGTGGCACTCCCTGTGGGGCTGCTGTTCGTGCGAGAATCGCACATCCGGCTATTATCTGTTATGGACCTATGAGGTTTCAATCCATGATCTGGTCGCGCCCTGAGCTGCAAGTCCTGTTTGTCTGCACTGCCAATATCTGCCGGTCGCCCCTGGCGGAGGGGCTATTGCGGCACCGGCTTCGCAATGAAGGTCTGGCAAAAAGCGTGCAGGTGCGCTCGGCAGGCACGGCCGCCAATCCTGGGTTGCGTTCGGACCCAAGGGCCGTGGAGGTGGCAGCGGAGGCAGGCGTGCCGCTGGGGAGAATCCGGTCACAACGGCTCACTCCAAAATTGCTCAGTCGAAGTGACTATATACTGGTGATGGATCGTGGTCAGCTTGAGGAGGTCAGCAGGATGTCAGCAGCGCTCATTGACGAGCACGAGGATATGACAGCCGCGTTTACCGGCACGCTAGCGTTGCTTGGTAGCTATCTGCCAGCTTCCGAGGGAGGAACCAATGCTCCGGATATTCCCGACCCTTACTTCGGCGACGTACGGGGATTTCGCTATGTACACGATATTATTGACCGGGCACTGGAGGGTTTCATGGAGCATATCAGTTCGCGATTGGAGAGTGACTCCCGAGGCTTATGAAGCGAATGTTTTGAGGATAGTTTTTTGGAAAAATCTCAGAGAATTCCTTCATAAAGAACATTAGAAAGATATATTTAATAGCTGATGTTATTGATAAATATACTTTAATTCAAGTTTTGGCTTTTTCGGGGCTGCATGCATCCATTCAAGCATTGACTGTTCGAATTCATCAGTCCAGTGGTGCAACATGGGTTTGGTCACGGGTTTGATTAGGCCGTACCTAAGGGCGACAACCTTGTGGCAGCGATCTGGCATAACATTAGTTCGAACCCACATCGGGACGATTTTTCCTTATCCCTGTCTTGTCCCGAAATATCCAGTAAGGTGTCCATTGGTCTGGAATTGATAACTTATGTAATATAACCCACGGATACCGCAAGGGATCCACGTTATCCTGTATGTTGGGTACTGTTTCCTCCCGGAGTCGAGCATGACGAAGATTAACCACATTGGGACAATCAATCCCTCCCGGCCGAGCCTGTTGATCATAGTAAGAATTGCCTGGATCTTGCTGTTTGCAGCCATTCTGGGCGCCTGCTCCCCTCAGGCTTCGGAGCAGGAACTTCTGGATCGGGCCCGGCAGGCCATGGCGCAGGGTGAGGCGAGGGCGGCTGAGATCGACGTCAAAACTGCGTTACAACAGAATCCAGAAAATGCTGCTGCCAGACGATTGCTTGGAGAGGCCTATCTGTTCCAGCAGAACCCGGTTGCGGCCGCTGAGGAATTGGAGCGCTCACTGTCCACAGCAGAGAACACAGAAACACGGCTGGTTTATGCGCGGGCGCTGCTGGAGTCGGGACAGGCAGACCGGCTTCTTGAATTGAATCAGCAGGGTGCTTTTTCCAGCCTGAGCATGGAGCCTGGTTACCAGGCAATTCTGGCGCGGGCCATAGCTGGCAACCCTGGCAATGGCGAGATGCAGCGGGCCAGGAACCTGGTTGATGAAGCATTTGCAGCCGCGCCAGACAATGCCATCGTGGCTACAACTCGCGCAGCTTTTCAGCTGGCGGACCCAGGCGCTGTGGAAGAAGCGAGGACATTGCTCGAGAATACGGTTAGTGCAAACCCGGATTACCCCGAGGCGTGGAGTCTGCTGGGTGGCGTACAGAGGATGGCGGGAGCGCTCGCCGAGGCGGAAGCCAGCTATGCCCGTGCGGTGGAGCTCAATCCATACCGATTTGCGGACCTGCTCAGCCTGCTTGAAATCCGTATGGATCAAGGCAAGGTCGACGAAGTCCGGACCGATTTACAGCCCCTGTTAAGCAGCTACCCCGATCATCCGGGTGTGAACTTTCTGCAGGGCCGGCTGCTTTTTCAATCCGGAGACTATGAAGGGGCTCTGGCAGCGCTTTTCAGTGTTCTCAGCGCGATACCGGATCACGCAGGTAGCCTTGAATTGTCGGCAATCGCAAACATCAACCAAGGCAATCTGGCTACAGCCAGGGGGCAACTGGATCGATTACTTGCTGCCCGGCCAGGGTATATTCAGGGTCAGTTGTTGTCAGCCAACCTCTTCCTGCAGCAGGGAGATCCGGAATCTGCCGAGGAAGTGGCGCGTAGCATTTTGCAATTCGATGCCACGAACTATCGCGCGATAGGTATTTTAGCAACTGCTTTGAATGCACAGGGGCAAGGGGGAGCCCAAACGCTGGAATTGTACGAACAGATGGCGAATCTGCGCCCCGATGCGCCGGAGCCCAAATTGGCCCTGGGCGCCGCGTTGCTTCAGTCAGGCGATAGTGAGGGTGGAATCGCACAGTTCCGCGCGGCCCGGGATCTTGCGCCACAATCGGTTCAGGTGCTGGAAGCCCTGATTCAGGCGCATCTATCTCAGGGCGATATCGAGACAGCGATGGCAGAGGCAGAAGACTATGCAGAACAGCAACCGCAAAATCCGCGTCCCAACATTGTAATGGCCCGAATAGCCATGCAACAAAATGACATAGAAGCCGCGCGGGCGCATTTCAGTGATGCGGAAACGAGGCTCCGTGCACTATTGGCCGAGCAACCAGATCTTTCGGGGCTGCAAGCCGTGTTAGCTGATGTACTGGTCGGTCAGGGCAAACTCGATGAAGCCGGGACTTTGTTGGCTGAACTCCCTGATGAACTTGCCAACGCTCCCTCGGTGTTGGTGGCGCGGGGTCGGATTGAACTCGTAGCGAACCGGCCTGAGAAGGCAGAACCTCTGCTTCGCGTTGCATTGGAGGAGAGCCCGAATTCCATGGTCGCACTCTGGCTGGGCGCTGCCGTTGATGCGCAGGGTCGCGAAGAAGAGGCAAATGATATGCTGGAGGAATGGCTTGCAGAGAATCCCGCTGACGTGATGGTGCGCAATGAACTGGCAAATCGTTACATGGCTCGGGGCAACGAAAGCTCCGCACGCGTGCACTACGAGGCACTTCTGGATGAAAACCCGGATTATGTGATTGCGTTGAACAATCTGGCCTGGCTGTTACGTTCAGAGAATCCACAACAGGCATTGGCACACATCCAGCGAGCCGATTCACTGGTACCTGACAACCCTCAGATTCTTGATACTTACGCGATGGTGCGGCTGGAAACGGGTGCTGTGGACGAGGCGCAGAGTCTCAATCAACGGGCATTGGACTCGATGCCGTCAAGTGTCGGGATCCGTATCAATCGTGCCAGGATTCTCAAGGCAGGCGGCCAGACGACTGAGGCGGTCGCACTGCTGGAGCAGTTGGTGAGCGATGAGAATGTCAGCGACAGTGAGCGGGAAGAAGTCGAGACCCTGCTGTCCGAGCTGCGCTAACCCATATCACAGCTCATTATTTGATGCCCGACCTATCGCCCGGCTCTCGAAGTCCGTACTTGTCCAGCATACTATACAAAGTAGGACGGGTTACACCTAACAGATTAGCCGCCTCGGAGATATTGTCATTGGTGTAGCCCAGGGCACGAAGTATTGCCTGCTTCTCGGCGCTCTCCCTGACCCGCCGCAGATTTAAAGGCATCGTGGAGATTGCCTCGTCCCCAACGCCAACGTCCAGTTCCATGTCCTCGGCTGTGACCTGGCTGCCTTCCGCCATGATGACGCCACGCTTGACCCGGCTTTCCAGTTCCCGCACGTTGCCAGGCCAGCTGTACTGCTCGATGGCCGCGATGGCTCCATCGTCGAATCCTTTTACAGTGGGAGCAAGCTCCGCGGCGAACCGGCCCAGGAACGCCTTGGCCAGCACCAGAGCGTCGCCGGAGCGGTCCCTGAGCGCAGGAATCTGAATTGTCATTTCGCTGACACGGTAGTACAGATCTTCTCGGAATCGACCCTCCTGTATCTGACCTTCAAGATCCTGGTGCGTTGCGCAAACTATGCGCACATCGACCGGAATTTCCTTGCGGCCACCAATACGCTCAACCACTCGTTCCTGGATAAAACGCAGCAGCTTGGCCTGCAGATCCAGCGGTAGATCGCCGATCTCGTCCAGGAACAGCGTACCGCCGTTGGCGTACTCTATTTTTCCGGGAGTCTGCTGGCTGGCGCCGGTGAACGCGCCTTTCTCGTAACCGAACAGCTCGCTTTCCAGCAGGTTTTCGGGGATGGCAGCACAGTTGATGGCCACCAGTTTGTTCTTCGCCCTGGGGCTCAGGTCGTGAAGGGCGCGAGCGAATCGTTCTTTGCCAGTACCGCTGGCACCAAGAAGCAGAGTGGTGATATCGCTGGGTGCGATTTTTTCCACAGTCCGACATACCTTGAGCATTTCCGGGCTGGAGGCGATGATGCCGCGTAGGGGCATGTTCTCATCGGCTTGCTGGAGCCGATTATTCTCCATTTCCAGTTCGTACACATGCTGGGCACGGTTGACGAGAAGAGCAAGCAGTTCGGGGTCTGCCGGTTTCTGGTGAAAGTCGTAGGCGCCACCTGACACGGCTTTTACTGCGTTGGCGCGATCGTTATCACCGGTGACGATGATGACCTTCGTTTCCGGCGCCAGGGTGAGTATCTCTTTCAAAGTTGCCAGGCCCTCAGTGACGCCACCAGGATCCGGGGGTAGCCCCAGGTCCAGCAGGACCACACCTGGCTCATAGCGACGCAATGCGGCAATTGCCTCGCTGCGGTCACCTGCCAGGATCACTTCGTGGTTCTCGAATGCCCAGCGCAGCTGACTTTGCAGTCCCTTGTCGTCTTCTACTACCAGCAGGTAGTGAGTATCACTATTGTCGGCGTCACGTTTGGTCATGTCTCACTCTTTCCGTTGCTTCTGGAAACTTCCTTTGCTTATAGCGATTGTACAGGATTTGGCGAAGCCTGCTGATCGGGGGCCTGGGTTG
Organism: Pseudomonadales bacterium; assembly: GCA_024234395.1. Lineage (GTDB taxonomy): Bacteria > Pseudomonadota > Gammaproteobacteria > Pseudomonadales > Pseudohongiellaceae > NORP240. Next base: position 1,806,926 of record JACKOH010000001.1, on the reverse strand, counting down.
GGCTCTTGGAATCGTCCACTTGCCGGGGCAGGGTGACGAAGAATGTCGTGCCTACGCCTGATTGACTGACGACGGAGAGTTCTCCGCCCAGTTGACGAATATACTCGCGACTCTCGAATACACCGATGCCCATGCCGGTCAGCCCTTTGGTGGATTCGAAGGGTCGAAACAGGCGGTCGCGGATAAACTCCGGAGTCATACCGGTGCCGGAGTCTTCGATGTAAACCGTTACTGTATCGTCAGAACAATCGAGCCGCACAACTACCTTTCCCTGGTCATCGGTCGCTTCCTGGGCATTTTGAATCAGGTGGTTGAAAACAGTCGCCAGTCGATGCCGATCGGCCTCGACTACGCACGCTGCTAGGGGTTGTGTGGTCATGGTGGAAACGCTATTGCCGTCAGTGTTATTGTTTGCTTCGAATTCGGCACTTGGTATCGGCCGGTTGGCAGCTCGCGTGGCGATGACATCCCGAAGTAATTTCTGGAGTGAAACGCTATTATTGGGGGCACTGCGGATTCCACTGCGCATCTGGTCCATCAACCGTTTCATGCGTTTTACCGAGTTCTCCACAGTGTCGATCATATCCGAAATAAATTCGGGGTTGTCGCGGTGTTTGGCAGCATTGGATACGATCAGTGATTGCTGGGCGAGGATGTTCTTCAGGTCGTGCACTACATAAGCTGACAGGCGATTGAAGGCATCGAACTGCCTTGCTTCAACAAGGGCGTTACTGGCCAGATGCTGTGCAAGGTGTGTGGCAGCCTGGCGCCCGGTTGTTTTGAGCAGGTCCCGGTCTTCCCAGTTGAGAGAGCTCTTGAGCGAGGACTTTTTTAACATAAGAACGGCCTGAACCTGGTCGCGGAACACCAGCGGTATGATTAGCCACAGTTGTATATCGTTCTGCAGCCAGTGGGGCAATTCCAGGTCTTTGTACAGGTCCGGCGCGCGACGCCACTCCTCCAGGTCGATTACCCAGTCAGTGTGCTGCAGCCAATCCGACAGTCCGCCAAGCGTGGAACCGGTCGGCGGGGGCGGCATCTCCCAGTGGGCCAACAGATGCATGGCCTGGCCATCATCTCTGCCCCACAGCAGGCCGCCGGGGCTACTGGTCAATGGAGCCATGATGCGGATGATGCCCTCGGCGACGTTGTCGTTAAGGTTTGACAGCGCCAGAGTGAACTTCAACCACTGTTCGCGATAGTCGTAGCGATAACTGTAGAAATTCTTGTTCAGGAACACGCGGATTTCTGAGCGCAGTCGCCCCGAGAACATCAGCATCGCCAACAGGGCCGCTGCGGCGGTCATGAAACCTATTTGCAACAGGCCACCCCATGATCCGCCAAGGTACCGGATAGCATAGCCGGCAGCGGCCATGCCCAGCAGATACAGCCCGGCACCAGTAAGTGTCACGGTATGGAAGGCCACCTGGCGCGAGACGTGCAAACCAATCTGCCAGTTACTGATGCGCGAGATCGCTACAGCCAGCAGGGGAATAACTAGCGCATTGATCAGGCCACGGGCCTGCCACAACTCCGCATCAAGTTCGCGGAACAGAAGCGCTTCTGCATAGATAAAAAAATCATAGGCGGAAACAGCACCAAGGCCCAGGCACAGGAATTTGAGTGACCAGCGCGCCGATAGTGCGGCGTTTCGGTAAAGTTGCTCAATGACGACCAGGCCGGTCAGCGCCAGACAAAGCCACAAAATCAATACTAACTGATAATGAACGCCCGGCGCGTCAATTGTGGTGGTTGCCAGCAATGGGCCGATAGCGATCAGGAGCAGTGCCAGCGCCGATCCTAAAAAGAAAGCTCGGCGCCACTGCCAGTCACCGATGGACCAGGCTTCCTTACCACTTTGCAGGCCAAGCAACTGTAAAAGGACAAAGAGCCAGCCGGCATTGCGGGCCAGTTCGCCCAGTTGCACCAGCACGTTCGGCAGCCAGGGAAACATCGAGCTGATCGCCACCAGAGCTGCCCAGAGCGTGGATGCAGCGCTGGCCAGTAATAGAGAAGATCGCAGTGGATGGGGCCGACGCGAGCTTGCCAGCAGGATGGTTAACGCTAGAGAGCTTATGCTGGCGATGAGATAAGTGAACACTTCGATGGGGATCGGCATGGGCTGCCCTGATACAGGTAGAACCTGACGCTTGTGTTTCTCGGGTCAAACTCGGTCGGTTAACGGGTAAATCCCATTAACTGTTATGCGCCAGTCTGGGTCTGTGCGATGCCGCACAGAGGCTTCCCGTGTGGCTTATTACTCTTAGGCTACTGGCATGATCCCATCGCCTTGTGCTCTCACTGGCACCGGGTGACATGGTAATCGACCTGACGTAATGTGACTACCTTGCCTTGGAATCCGAAAAGGCGCGTTTACAGCGATTCCGCTATGGTATGATCAGGGTGGCAGGTACGAAGTCAGCGGACCTGCGGGCTATGAAATATTGGAAGCACAATGTACCAGGAATACTACAACTTCAGCCGCGAGCCGTTCCGGCTGAGCCCGGAGCACGGGTTCGCCTATTCCCATAAAGGCTACACCAAGGCGCGGGCCTATATGGATTACGCCTACATGCAGGCGGAAGGGTTTGTGATGATCACCGGCCGGCCGGGCACTGGCAAGACGACGCTGATCGATGCCCTGGTCAATGACATGTCCCGCGAGCCAGTCCGTATTGCCAATCTGGTTTGTACCCAGCTGCAGGCGGACGATCTGATCAAGATGGTGGCTTACGAATTCGGCATTCCCGTGTCGGTGGTGGAGAAAGGCGAGTTGTTGCAGATGCTGACTTCGCGATTGAAAACCTGGTATCGCGATGGTCGCCGCGCCTTGCTGATCGTGGACGAGGCCCAGGATCTGTCGGTCTCCGCCATGGAGGAACTGCGCCTGCTGACCAATCTGCAGCTTGATTCCCGGCCACTTCTGCAAATATTCCTGCTGGGCCAGCCAGAGTTGCGGGAATTGATTCTCAGCCCGCGCCTGGAGCAGGTCCATCAACGTATAATAGCCGCCAGTCATTTAAAACCACTGGAGCAGGAGGAAACTGAAGCCTATATCCGTCATCGCCTGGCTGTTGCACATTGGCGGGGCGACCCAGCCGTCAGCAAAGCAGTCTACCCACTGGTGTACAGGTTCAGTGAAGGAGTGCCGCGGCGCATTAACCTGATTTGCAGTCGCCTCCTGCTACATTGTGCGGTGGAGGAGAAGCATCAGGTTACTGTATCCGATGTAAGAGAAGTCATACAGGAATTGCAGAGCGAGAAGCTGGCTTCCGGAGACAGTTTTTCAGAAAGTGATTTCAAGGTGGAGGATGTTTTTGAAGATGTCGTTGAAGATGTTCTTGAGGAGGAGATCCCCGCTGTCGACGAGGCTGACGTAAAAGCGTTATCCGAAGACCAGTTGGATGCCAATCGGACTCAGGAGGCAGCAGCGCAGACCCTGGTACAACCCAGAGTGGCTTCCGCGACTGGTCGCACAGCGCCCGTGTCTGAAGCGCGACGCCGGGTTCCACAAAAACCGGCAGCGGGAAATGTCAGAACCCTGACGCCACAGACTGCTCGTTCGGAGAGCAAAAAAAAAAGTCCCCCCGCCCCCCCGGCGCTAAAGTCTGACTGGAAGCCGATCAATCAGACAAATGCTGTCACTCCCCCGGACAAGACTAAGTCCAGGCGAACCTGGTCGATGCTTACGATTCTGGATGCCAGTATTTCGATACTGTTCATACTGCTTATCGCGTCCATTCTGGTCATCATTACGTCCTGGTTCTGAGCCCGGCGGTTCCATTTGCAACGATTTTCAACAGGCTGTAATTGTTGGCAAATATCAGTTGACTCGCACTTTGCATGACCTGTATTTTGCACGCAGATGTCGACAGTTGACTGAATACCCGGCAAAATTTCGCGATTTCGGACGCAATCCGGAATCTGCTGTAACGGGCTAATGTCTCTCTGTTGCCTACGATCCTGATAACTTTAATAAAGAATAAACTATGACCCTTGCCTTCAGCAGTTTCCCGCATAGGGTGCCTCGTCTCTCCACTGGACTTAGTTCCCTGATAGTAGTGATTTTGCTGGTACTGCCGGGCGCTTTTCTGGCTCAGCAAGCCTACGGCCAGCGCGCCATTCCCATCACCGACGACCTCATGCTCGAACTTATGCCAGAGGCCGACGTATTCTCTGAAAAGGCCGGTGATCCGCTGGTTTACAAGGCCTATAAGGTCGGAGAGGGCGGAGCGCAGGAGCTGGTAGGCTACCTGTTCGAGACGCCGGATCTGCCACCGGAGGAGATCGGTTATGCGGCGCCGATTCATACCCTGGTGGCCATGGACCGGGACGGGATCATTACCGGCATCAAAATTATCAACTACCGGGAGTCCTATCGCAGTATCCGCGGGGACTTTCTGAATACCGAGCGCTTTCCCAACCAGTTTTTCGACAAAGACTTGCGCGAGGAATTCCGGGTCGGGCGGGACGTGGACGGGGTTTCTCGGGCTACGATCAGCAGCTGGGCGGTAGCGAGAAGCATTCGCAACGCGGCCCGCCGGGTGGCCCAGGCGTATATGAGCGACCTGGAAGGTCTGGGCGATGAAGGCGGCGGGGCGCTGGCCGCGCTGGGCGATATGGACTGGTACGACCTGCTGGACGAGGGCATGATTGCCGAGTTGCGGGTACCTTATCCGGAAGATACCGAGCTGGTACTGAACTTTCTGTACCTGGGTAACGAGGAATTCGGGGAGATGATGGTCGGGGCTAACGATTATTCGGGTGCCGAGCGGGAGGCCAGCAATCGCACTGATTCCGGAACTCTGATGCTGGTGGGTATCAGCGGCAATTCGAACAGTTCGGGCAATCCATTCCGGCCGGAACGGCTGGCGGTTCGCCAGGGTGAGGATCTGTATCCTTTGCCGCGTCGGCAATTTGTGTATGCCGGCAGTGGCACCGAGGGCAAGATCGCCAACCGGGTTAATTTCGCCGGGGCCATCGTGCTGAATCCGGCCATCGACGTGACTCAGCCTTTCACTCTGGAATATGACACCAGCGATCAGATGGGGTCATTTGCCTCTATAGCGTCTGTAGATTACGAACTGCCGCCTATCGGGGTGGCACTGGCGACCGGAGCTCCCTGGGAGGACCCCAGCGAGGCGATTGACTACGGCAGCTCGGAGAGTGAATCCGGCTTTGCGCGGCTGGTCAATGAGGCGCCAATGGATCAGGTGGTTATTCTGGCCGGCCTGTTTGCCCTGGTAATGACCGCGTTTCTGCGCAAGAGCGCCACGGTACGTTGGCTGGCGCTTGCCTGTACGCTCGGCTACCTGGGCTTTTACGATGGCGGCTTCCTGTCCATTTCGCACATTACCAATGGCTTCAAGGTCGGTCCGTCCATGTACCTGAACGATGCGCCGGTGCTGATGATAGTCTCCTTCACGCTGGTGACGGTGTTGTTGTGGGGCCGGATCTTCTGCTCGTCGCTGTGCCCGTTTGGCGCGCTGCAGGATTTCCTTACGCGCATTGTACCGAAGCGGTTTCAGCGTGACGTACCGCAGAAAATCCACGACAAGGCCATCTATATCAAGTACGGGATTCTGGCACTTATCCTGTTCCTGACTTTCGTGGCTCCGGAAGTCACGATCTTCCAGTACTTTGAACCGTTCGGCACGATCTTCTTTTTCAGCCAGTCGGTAATCCTGTGGGTGATCCTGATCGGCTTCCTGCTCAGCGCCTCGGTGGTGAAACGATTCTACTGCCGTTATGCCTGTCCGCTCGGGGCGGCGCTTGGCGTCGTCTCGATAATCTCGCCGTTCAAGATCAAGCGGGTGCAGCAGTGCGACATCTGCAAGGTCTGTGAGCACGCCTGTCCGACCGGTGCGATTCGCGGTCCCAAGATCGATTTCAAGGAATGTGTGCGCTGCGATCTTTGCGAGATCAAGCTGATCGACAAGGCCGGGGTGTGCAAGCACGAGGTTGAGGATCTGAAGGGCAGGGTGAAGGGCTGGCAGCCGATCACCGTTTCCTGAAACTGGTTGGCTTTCGAACGCTATTGCAGCGGATTCAGAACGCGGTGGTTCGGGAGCCCGGCATGGGGTGAAGGGATGCCGGAACCGGTTCTGGTTCCGGCATGAAGTGAGCCCTGCGCACTTCTGAGAATTCACTTCATTCCGCCTTATCCGACCTTAAAAAGGTGATGTAAGGCACTGTTAATAAAGAAGATTTATTATTTTTTCCTGATTCTTTGGGCTCGCAGTCACGTACCACTCACCCGTTCACATGAAACATTGAGTGGATCTTTTGGCCTCGTGAGAAACATCTGGTGCCCGGCCCTGTTCCAGTTCGCAGGGGAATTTTGATTGAATAGCTGACCGGGCCACTCACTTTGCCATTTTCCGGACGTTGAAAGTTCCACCAACAAGCCGTTAGCCGGTTACTGTTCGGTGACCTCCAAACTTAAATGTGGCTGTAACTTTGCCCCTATTTCGAACAATCCCCCGCACACCCGTACGAACAAATTTAACTCGCACAGGCGGTGGTGCTGATCAGGTTTTTCACCGCGCATTGCTGATTTACCGGGATCGTGGGGGATTCCCTAGATTAAACCGCTGATAAGGCCCACCGCCACCACCAGCAGCAACCCCGAAACCACCAGTTGAACTGACCGGTAGGTCAGCTTGGTCAACAGCCGGTTGCCCAGGAAACTGCCAATAAAAGCAGCCAGGCTGGCGGACAAGATAAGCGGCCACTGCCCACCCAGGTCACGACCGAGCAGGGTGTTGCCATAAACCAGTAACCGGGTCAGGTCCACCATGACCGCGATGGTGACTCCGGTAGCTATGAACTGGGTCTTGTCCAGCCCGGCCCGGATCAGGAACATGCTGCGGAAGGCACCCTGATGACCCGAAAGTCCACCGAAAAAGCCGCTGATCATGCCACCCAGCGGCAGGTACGTCGGGCTGATGGCCATCTTTGCCAGTCGGGGGGATAACTCCACCACCAGAAACAGCAGGATCAAGAGTCCGATGGTCAGCTTGACCGGCGAGATGGAAAAGCTCCGCCCTCCGAGTGTGTAGCTGATCAGTGGCGGGATTTCGGATAACCAGTTGAGCAACAGGGCGCCCAGCAGGGCGAACAGAATGGCCGGCAGGCCGAATCGCAGCAACACCGACCCCAGCGCGTTTCGTCCTACCAGGGCCAGCTTGAAGAGATTGTTGGCGAAATGCACCACGGCGGTGATGGCAATGGCCACGTCCACGGGGAAAAACAGCGCGACCACCGGCATCAGCAAAGTGCCGAGACCGAAGCCGGAAAAGAAAGTCAGAGCGGCAGCGCCCAGCGCGGCCAGACAAACCAGCAGAAGTTCCATGGCTCCTCACCGACAGGGGAAGCAGGGCCAGAAAATAGGGACAGATTTATTTTCCAACAGGAAAATAAATCTGTCCCTATTTTTTGGTGTGGTTACCGAATAAACCTAGACGCCGCGCTGGGGCGGTCTGGGGATCAGCACCGGGGTCCGGTCCCGATAGGCCCGATATGCGGGATCGTCGCCCCATTTTTCGTCGGCTTTGCGTTCCAGCAGGGGTACTCCACTGACCCGCGTGAGCAACAGGATGACGAACAGTGGCGAGATCAGGGTAACCAGCTGCCAGCCCTGCAAAACGGGTAGCGCGGCAACAGCCAGTCCCAGCCACAACAGGATTTCGCCAAAATAGTTGGGGTGGCGCGACCAGGCCCAGAGGCCGCGATTAATAAACTTCCCTTCGTTATCCGGGTCTTCCCGGAAGGCGGATTTCTGGCGGTCGGCTATGGCCTCCATGGTGAAACCGGTCAGCCACAGGGCCAGGCCCAGGTAGGCCCATAGTTCCAGCGGTTGCTTGTGGCTAGAGGTGATGGCGGCCAGCGGTGCCGCCGCAGTCAGGAACACCCACAATCCGCCCATGGTCCAGGTAAAGGCAAAGCGCAAGAACCGGGTTTTGATCTCGTCGAAGCGGCGATCCCGGCCGACCTTGCGGACGCGCAGGAACAGGAAGCTGCCCAGGCGCAGCGCCCAGACGATGATCGCCAGGCTCAGCAGCTGAGTTCGAAGGTCCGGCGCGGGGTTAAGCAGGAAGCCGATCGAGGTGGCGGCGATAAAGGACACCGCCCCGGTCAGGTCGAAGTAATGCTCCGTCTGCAAACGGTAGGAGGGAACAAATGCCAGCCAGTGCAACAGGAATCCAACCGAACCACAGGCGGCGAACAGGGGGACAGCGTCGGTCAGCGGCAGACTGCCCTGACTGCCGGCCAGGGCAATCAGAACGCCGATCGCGATGCAGACGACGATGGCCAGTATGGCCTGGCTGTTTTTCATATTGAGTCTCCGGTCTGTGTTGTTGTTATTCGGGTTGGTGGTAAGACTGTCTACGTTAGTTAACGTAAACCGGATGACTCAGGTTGCCTTTGGCGGCCGGGTAAGGTGGCGACCGGGTACGGACCTTGGGTGACGGGCCGAAGAAACGCCACCTGGGTTTTCGAAGCCGGTCAGCTGCCGTTGGCTTTCTTCCTGGTGGGCGGCCTGGTTTTGTTCAGGGGTTTCTGAACTTCTGAGCTGCTGTCAATGATGCCGTCGGTCATGAACTGTTCGTGATTGCGCTCGATGTAGCGGGGATCGTAGAGGTAGTTGACCATCATGCCACGGCTTTGCTGCAGTCCCTTACCGCTGGTGTCGGCGGCGATCAGGATCCGGTGGATGCGGGCGCCGTTGCCGAGGTGGAAGCGGGCGACCGGATCGAGCGGCAGAATCCCGCGCTTGGCATTCAGCAGGTACTCGGCGCACAGCTGTTTCAGAGTTTCCGCGGGCGGCTCGGCATTGCCGACCGTATTGGGCAGACTGTTGATCTTTTTCGCCAGGTGTTCGAGATGTTCCGGGATCCCGGAATCCTCATTGGCAAGCCAGCGGCAGAAACCGGGAATCGGGGACAGGGTGACGAAGTTTTTGATCGAGGGGACTTCACTCTGCAGTTCCTGAACCACCTGCTTGATCAGGAAGTTACCGAAGGAAATATTTCTCAGGCCGGGCTGGCAGTTGCTGATACTGTAAAACGTTGCGGTATCGTAGTCGCCGTCCAACTCCTCTTCGGATTCCGACTTGAGAATCTCCCCGATTGAGCCCGGGATCTTGTTGCTGAGTGCGACCTCAACGAATATAAGTGGCTCATCGATCAATGCAGGATGGAAAAACGCGAAACAGCGTCGGTTTTCCGGCTGAATGCGGCGGCGCAGATCGTCCCAGTCCTGGATTTCATGGACCGCCTCATAGCGGATGATCCGTTCCAGGATGTCGGCAGGAGTCTGCCAGTCGATGCGATGCATCATCAGAAAGCCGCGTGCAAACCAGGACGAAAACAGGTGCACAAAGTCGCTGTCCACGGCGGCAAGCTTGGGCTGCTGCCTGATCAGTTGCAGCAGATCGGTGCGCATGGCCACGAGATCGTGAGTGGCGCCGGCGGTCTGATTTAGGCGCCGGAACAGTTCCCGACGGCGCGGTTCGCAGGCGTCGTTCAGCTCCTGCAGCGCCTGGCTGCCCGGGTTCTCTTCGTAGGCCCGGTAGGCCAGCCTGATCTGATCCGGTTCGGCATTGAATTCACTTTCCAGCAGTTGGAAAAATTTCAGTCGTTCTTCGGCGTCCAGCTTTTTGTAGCGATCGAGGATTTCCCGCGCCGTCACCATGGCGGAGATTTCCCCGGAGCTGCTCATGAGTTTTTCCAGCAGCTCCTCCAGGGGAGAGTATTCATCAGTACCGAGCAGTCGCTGCCCCTTTACCAGGGTGGCCAGGAAGTTCTGAACCAGACCGAAATTCATAATCAGATCCCTCTACCAGGCTGCTGAACAAGATTGTCCTGGCTGCGCTCATGACGTCGTTCAACAGCCTGCTCGACTATTAATTGCAACGCATTTCATTGCACCACAGTGCAGCAACGAAATTATAATACCAGAGGCACTTTACTGGCAGTGTGACAGGCGGGCAAGCCATCAGCGCCCGATGACCGGTTTATCAGTTGGGCCTGATGCCATTGAACGAAATGGGGAAGTACAAACCGGCTCGCAGGCTGGATGTCTTCTGCCGGTAACTGATCAGTGCTTCACCGTAACCCTCATAATAGCTTAGCATGAACTGACTGTTGACCCATTCGGGGATCCGGTAGATCAGATCCAGCTGAAAACTGAGCTTGCTGGTTTCCCATCCCTGTAATGCGCTGGCCCGCACCGTGAGCCGGTCATTGGCCTGAAATGCCGTCTGCAGCTGAAGATTACCCAGGTAATCGGTGATGTCGGAATTTTCCTCTCCCTTATTGACAACCTCCCAGGCCTTGACGCCAAGTGACAGGCGGTCGAAAGCCTGAAATTGCCGTTGTACATAGACCCGGTCCCAGCTTCGGGAAGTGCTGCCATCCTGTCCATTGGACTGGTGTTCATAGCCGACCCGGTCGATAAGCCGCCCGATAAAGTTCAAGCCATTGAGATTCGATGTTTTGGAGTAGTCCCAGAATATTTCCGGATTGTAGTTATGCTCCCTGAACGGAGCCGACGACTCCGCCACGTCCCACCAGGATTGCTGGGAGTAACCGAAATAGAGCGGGGCCAGACTCTCGAGTGCCGGGAGGTCGGGGAACAGCCGGAATTTCAATCCGAGCTTGAACTTGATGTCCGCAGTGCGGCCGCTGAACGGATCGCTGCCGTCGGCGTTGCGCATGGCGCCTGCCAGCAGATAAGTTTCCTTGTAAGGCTCGAAAAAGGCGTTGAAGCGGGCCCGTTCGACAGTCGGTGACGGCCCCATACCAAGAACGTCCGGCAATGCGGCATCGACCGATTCCGAAACAGGCGCCTGCTGCAGTCGGCAATGGTTTTTCAGTTCCTTTACGGTGAGGGAGTCGTTAGCGGATTGTCTGAGCTGTTCCAGCCAGCAGCTTTCGATTTCGGCATCCTCTGCGGTAGCCGCGGCTGCCAGCGTCGGCAGCACGTGAATTGTCAGGGCCAGCAAAACCGTAGCTGCTTTCAGACAGGTGAAGCAGAGACTGGTGGCAGACGCGGCAGAGAACCGCCTCATGGGGAGAGTTTCGTGGTCAGGGACTAGCATGTCAGAATCTCGGTCAGGTAAAGTAGGGTCACAGTTCGGAGTTCCGGGAAAGCCGGGATTATCCCAGAAAAATCAAATAAGCTACCGGACAAAGAACCGAACAAAAAGGGCAATGAATACCCCGATATCCCCCACCGGTGCAAGTCCCGAACCGGCTGAACTCATCAGTCCGGAGTCAGCCTGTGCCACCGACGCAAGAATTCTGTTATTCACAGACCGAAGCGGGGATATATCCCGGTACAGGTCCCGGTTTCAGGCCCAATGTGTATCTCCGGGCGAGATGTTGCGAACAGCTTGGAGGTGGGCCCGGTGGAGACTGCAGCAAGCTTGCAGCCTGTGGGCCCGATGCCTCGCAACCTGCCTGGTCGCGAGCTGTTCTTTCACACTGCAAGCCCAGCAACCGATACCCGCAGTCACCGAATCCACTCTGCCGCCTGGCGGCCTGGGGTTCGCTACGGAAGGACAGGTCTGGGGCGACTATTTTCACCCGGCACGGGAAGAAGCCCTGATCGCGGAGGCCCGGCGCGCCAGGTCGGAGTCCCGGTTTCTGGATTCGGAACTGCTGCTGGAACAGGCTCTGCAGATAAACCGGGCCAGTGCCGGACTGCACAACCCCTCCCAGTTACATATCCTGGAGGCAACACTCGAATCGCTGCTTCTGCAACAGAAGTGGTCGGAATTCGATGAAAAACTGGATTACCTGGCCTGGTTGAATCGGCGCATCAACCGCGCCGATCCACTACAGCTGGCCGAAGGTCTGCAGCACCAGAGTCGTTGGCATCGCGCGGCAGCGGCGGCTGAAGGCAATCCTTCCAGCGCCTGGTATCTTATCCAGGGCAAATACCTGGACTGGCAGGCGGTAAGCCTCCTTGAACAGCAATTCGGTCGTGACGATTCGCGCCTGGCACCCTTGCTATACCAGATCACCCTGACCCACTTTTACCAGACCGTCTCCATTGAGCGGAGGGGAATGGCCAGTTACGAATTCCGGACTGATGCCAAAGCCATCGCCAGCGGGAGGGCTGCGTCACGCAGCGAGACGCTACGGCGCAGCTATCGGATCGGTCGGGAGCTGCTGAGCCGCATCCGCAGTCTCTATGCCGCCGATCCTTCGGCATCCGGGGTCACCGATGCGCTGTTGCAGATCCAGCTGGCGGACTGGGATTATCTTTACGGGGCTGTCGATCGAGCCCTGGACGGCTACCGCCAGGCCTACCTGAAACTGCTTGAAGAGGGCATTCCCGGGCCAGAGATTGACAGCTATTTCAATCGACTGCAGCCGCTGCCACTGGAACAGTTGCAGACCGCCTGGCCGGATCCGGTTCCGGAGCCGTCAGCATTGAGTTTTGATGCCTGGTCGCGCACGTATCCCGGCGCCCAGGTGCCGCTGGAATTTCAACAGCAACTATTTAATGATCAGGCCGTAGGCCGGATTCGGGAGGGTAATCAGACGGCAGGGGAGATCCAGGTTATGCTGACACTGGGTGCGCCTGTCGGCGATCCTGAAGGAATGCATTATGGAACCAATCGAATAAAACCGGTTGCCGCTACGATGGAAAATGATGCCGAGGTGGAGCGGGCCCTGACTGAAATCAAGTTGATCAGTTTCCGCCCCAGACTGGTCGGGGGAGAAGCGGCAGTGCTGGGTCCGGTGTTGCTGCGCTACCGGCCGGCCTCTGATCGATCCGGGCCATTACGCGAGTAAACTCCATGCATACTGTGACCCCGCCCCGGCATTTTTCGGTGCACAATTCAGGGCCCGATGGGCCGTAATTCAGCAAACTGGCTCTTTATGATTGGCTGTTCCTGCTGTCGATGGCATTTCTCCTCACCGGCTGCCTGTCGGCAGAGGAAGCTGAACGACGGGAGGCAACCCGCCTGCCGACCGACGCCGAGGTGAAACAATACAACGCCCAGGTGGCACCGTAAGATCGTATAATCTGCCGGGTGGAAAATCTGGTGACCAGTAATATTCCACAACGACGCTGTCGCTTTGTGGGTGACTTCGAGGAAACCTCGCGAGTTAACCGGGAGCAGTTGCGAAATGTTCTGCGCTGACGCCGGATCTCAGCCTCGGGAACCTGTCCGTTCAACAGCAGAGCCAGGGTCCATAGCCGCTCCGATTCCATTCCGCCTTGGTTGCGGATTAACCGCTCGAAGATTTCCTGTCCTGGGAAGTTTGCAAGATCAGACCTGCAGTGAGGAAAAAGCCGAAGCGCATCCATACAACAGTCCGAAGCGAGTCGAAGAACGGGGGAGTGCAAAGCAAACCGGCCCTGTCACCCGGTAGGGTGGCAGAGCCGGAATACGAAAGGAACAGTAGACGACTATTCCCGACACAGGGTTGCCGGGAAAGCCGTCCCGTCGGCCTGATTAAAGGGCAACGATGTTGGCAGCCTGAGGCCCTTTCTGTCCCTGGGTAATGGTGAACTGCACGCGCTGGCCTTCGCGGAGGGTTTTGAAACCGTTGCCGCTGATGGCGCTGAAGTGGGCAAACAGATCGGGGCCCGATTCCTGTTCGATGAACCCGAAGCCCTTTGACTCGTTAAACCACTTGACGGTGCCGGTTAATGACTCTGACATAAAAAATCCTGTTTATTCACAAGTTAAATAACGTCCGCTGCCGGATCACCCGGCGGCTCGGACTGAGAGGCTGGAAATTTTTGCTATAACTACTTATGGAACTCAGGACGAGGTCTTTCTGAAAGGAACTTCGAAATGGTCTTGCATAAATATAAGCTTACTTTCAAGCTGCGCGCAGTATAGTACCAAATTCGCCACAGTCAACAGATTTCTTTCGAATTCTCGGGTAGTTGTGACGGCCGGCAGGATTCCTGAGGTCGGTTGCGCAGGAAAAGGACGCCAGTTACTCCCGGGTGAGACGCACTGACCGGGTTACGCCTGCCCCGGAATTGGCATACCTTGCTACCGCCGGGTGGATGACAGCGACCGCTCTTGCTCCCGCGTGCAGGGACCGATTGCAATTAGAGATACAGCGGGCGGTTCAGTCAGGTGGCTTTGTCAGGGACCCTGCGCTATGCTTACCGGGAGCCGAATTCCCTGGTCGGAACTGGAATGAAAATAATAAGTAACCGTTGCGGAGACAGCGGGATGAAATACGGGGCAACGTGTATTTCAAAGAGCGGGTCGGAGAGCAGGTCAGAGAGCGGACCAAAGAACGAGTCTGAGAGCAGGTTTAATAAAGGTCTCGTGGCACGTTTTCTGTCCAGCTTGTCTGTTGCCAGGATCGGCCTGGCGCTGGGTTACCTGGTCAGTCTGACCGCTTGCGGTGATCCACCGCCACTGGCTGACATGGCAACCGAGGGCACTGAGCTGCCCCGGACCATTGCCTGGTCGGCCTACCCCACCGGCACCGGCGGTTACAGCCAGGCCGTGGCGATCGGTAATATCCTGCAACGCCAGTACCGGGTCAATCTGCGGGTAATTCCGGGTCGCAACGACGTGTCACGGCTGGCCACCCTGCGCGCCGGACGGGTCAACTTTTCGGCCGGCGGCTCCGAGGCGGTCTATGCGCAGGAAGGGATCCTCAATTTCGCCGCCCGGATCTGGGGGCCGCAACCGATCCGGGCACTGTTGTCGAATTTCTCCGACAGTTGTTCTTTCAATTTTGCCACCGCGGCCGACGCCGATATCTTCACGCCCGCCGACGTGGCCGGCAAACGGGTCACCTTCGTCCAGGGCGCACCGTCGCTGAACAACGCCTCGGCGGCCCTGCTTTCCTACGCCAACCTAACCTGGGACGACGTTACCCCGGTCGAGGTGGGTGGTTACAATGCGTCTATCGATGCGGTACTCAATGACCGGGCGGACGTGGTAGGTGGGGCTTGCAATTCACCGCCTTTCCTGCGCATCGAAGCGTCACCGCGGGGCCTGCGGTTTGTGCCGTTTCCCCACGACGATGCCGCAGCCGTGGCGCGGGTGCGCAGCCGGCTGCCCTGGTACGTGCCGCATCTGGCCACCGAGGGACCGACCCTGCCAGCGGAGGGGCTGGAGGTATTTACTTCAGCCTATCCGCTTCTGGTGGGCATGGCGGAAGCCGACGAGGCCATGGTTTACAGCCTGGTCAAGATCATGCATCAGCACTTCGAGGAGTATAAAAATAATGCTCCCGGTGCCAACGGTTGGGCCATGGACCGGCAAAAACTGGAACAGGCCTTCATTCCCTATCATGACGGGGCGATTCGCTACTTCCGCGAAATAGGTGTCTGGACTCCGGAGGCCGAGGCCCGGCAGCAGGAAAATCTGTACCGTCAGCAGGTGCTGGCCCGGGCCTGGGAAGACTTTCTGCCTGGCGCACCGGGCGCCTATGGGGAATTCGATGCCGCCTGGCTGCTATACCGGTTGCGGGCCCTGGAGGCGGAACACCTGATCACACTCGAGGATACCCAGTAAGGTTTCCCATGAACAACAATAACAAAACCAGTAACCATAAACACAGTTACGACAAGCGCAACAACAACTGAAAAACCAACACCAACACCAACACCAACACCAACACCAACACCAACACCAACACCAACTTCAACAGAAACCAGAACCGCCGGTATGACTCACGAAAGTTTTGCTGAAGATCCTGCCCGGACCGACGACGAAAACGACGCCGTCGATATCGGCCGCTATCGGGAATTGACCCGACCCTGGCGGATTACCATGGCGGTGCTGACCGGAACTGCCACTTTACTGGCCATCAACCAGATCTTCAACCTGGGATTTCTGGTCAACTACGTGATGCTCGACAGCCGCTACATGTACCTGATCACCGGTACCATGCTGGCCATGGTATTCATCACCTTTCCGGCGACGCGGAAAAGCCTGGATCACGTGCCCTGGTATGACATCGTCATCCTGGTGGTGATCGCCCTGATCTTCGCTTACTACGCGTTCTATGCCGAGCGAATCGTACTGGAGGCCTGGGAGTATGCGGCGCCACCGGTGGGTATCGCGCTGGCGCTGCTGACCTGGGTCATCGTGCTCGAAGCCGGACGCCGGGCCGGCGGCTGGCCGATTTTCGCTATCGTGGCGGTGCTATCCCTTTACCCCATGTATTCGGATCGGTTACCCGATGTGATAGCCGGTATTGGAATGCCCATTCAGGATGTGGCGATATTTCACATTCTCGGCGAAGAAAGCCTGTTCGGAATTCCCATGCAGGCATTCGCCCAGTTGGTGTTTGGCTTTCTGTTATTTGGCGTGGCACTGCAATTCACCGGCGGTGGTCCGTTTTTCATTCACTTTGCTTTCGCTCTGCTCGGTCACCTTCGTGGCGGACCGGCCAAAGTGGCGATTTTTTCCAGTGGCCTGATGGGATCGATGAGCGGTGGGCCGGTCACCAACGTGCTGACCACCGGGCCTCTGTCGATTCCGGCCATGCAGCGTATCGGCTTCAGCCGCCAGTATGCCGCTGGCGTAGAGGCCTGTGCCTCTACCGGCGGCGTGCTGATGCCCCCGATCATGGGCGCGACCGCCTTTGTCATGGCCAGTTTTCTCAACGTCAGCTACGTGACGGTGGCGGTGGCCGCCATTGTCCCGTCGGTGCTCTATTTCTTCGGCCTGTTCATACAGATCGATGCCTATGCCGCCCGTAACAGATTGGAAGGGCTGCCCAGGGAAGAGCTGCCGAAACTCCGCGACGTGTTCCGCGAGGGCTGGTACTTCATCGCCGTCTTCGTGACCCTGATCTGGCTGTTGGTTTACATGCAGCGGGAAGCCACCGCACCGTTCTACGCTACCGGCCTGCTGCTGGTTATCAACCATTTCACCTCACACCGGCTGACCTTGGAAAAGTTGCTGCTGATGATTGCCGCGACCGGCAAACTGATGGCGGAACTGGCCGGTATTCTGGCCGCCATCGGCCTGATCATCGGTTCCCTGGCCGTTACCGGGATGGCCGGGACCCTGGCCAACGACCTGGTCTACCTGGCCGGGGATAATGTGCTGGTGCTGCTGATCATGGGCGCGCTGACCAGTTTCGTGCTGGGTATCGGCATGACCGTGACCGCGGCCTACATTTTTCTGGCCATCGTACTGGCGCCGGCCCTGATCAATGCCGGCCTGGACCCCCTGGCAACGCACATGTTCATCATGTACTGGGGAATGCTCAGTTTTATCACGCCACCGGTGGCGCTGGCCGCCTTTGCAGCGGCGTCGGTTGCCCGGGTGTCGGCCATGCAGGCCGGATTTCAGGCCATGCGTCTCGGCGCCATCATTTATTTCATTCCCTTTTATTTTGTGTTCAACCCGGCGCTGCTGTTGCAGGGGCAGCCTGGTGAAATCCTGGTGGTGCTGGTGACCGCAGTGCTGGGCGTCGCCCTGGTATCGGCAGCCCTGCAGGGCTACCTGCTGGGCTTCGGGGACCTGGGCAGATCCATGGTTTCGCTGCCGGCACGAAGCCTGATCGGCGTGGCGGGACTGATCCTGGCCGCACCGGCCGGTGGGATGCTGACAATCGGTCACTGGACGCTGGTGCTGATCAGCACGGTACTGCTGGCAGCAGGACTTGGCATTGCGGTTGTGAGCCGCCGGCAACAGACTTCCGTTACCGTGGAGGGTGGTGCCGGTCAGTGATCCTGACAGTTCATACGAGGTGTCGTCGCAGTTCTGGAAGCAGCGGTTGTTTAACAGTCTGTTCAAAAAAACTCAGGTGAGAGCGAAACAAGGCAGAATCTGGCGAGAAAACTCAGTTTACATGCAGTGAAAGGACATCTTGAGCAAGACTTTAACCCCCTATCGTGCCGGCTGAGGGTTTTTCAACAGGCCGCCAATAACAGAATCAAACTGAAAGAGAAGAGGTAGTTAACCATGAAAGTCACTCCAACAAATCTGCTGGCCGCGCTGCTGTTGACTGCCGCCGGCAGCGATCGGGTAACGGCACAACCGCTGGACATCGAGCTGACCAGCAGCGTCGACGACGGCTTTACCATCGCCACGGTGGGTGACCTGATCATTTCCCACTCCCTGGCACACCTGGTGGATGAGCCGGATTTCGGGCGCGTTGTTCAATTGCTCAGTGAGGCTGACGTGGCGACCGGAAACCTGGAAACCCAGATTATCGATCCACGCACTTTTACCGGCAGCAACGGCGGGGGAACCCATGGCGCCGAACCTGATTCGGCAGAGTATCTGAAGGCCATGGGCTTCGATCTGGTGGCACGGCCCAACAATCACGCCAATGATTATGGCCCCGAGGGTCTGGCGGAAACCTCCCGCCATCTTGACCGTGCCGGCCTGCAACACAGCGGCTATGCCAACAACTACTGGTCTGCGCGGGCGGCTCGTTTCTACACCACCGAACGGGGCCGGGTAGGGATGGTGGCAACCACTGCCGGAACCAGTTTTGCCGCCATGCCGGGGCGCGGGGAGTGGACCGGGCGGGGTGGCTTGAGCAACCTGGGCGTAGAGCGCTACCTGATGATTCCGGCCGAGGATTGGGGCGCGGTTCAGACTATCCGGGATAATTTTCCCAATGGCACCGGGTTTTATGCCCGTGGAGCCAACAACGATCGCCAGATCAGCCTGCTGGGCAATCAGTTCCGCAAGGCGCCGCCCGGCGTTAACGAAGCGTATTACAGTTACGAAATCAATCAACGGGACCTGACCGACATCCTGGCTTCGGTGCGCGAGGGCAAGATGCGTTCCGACTTCATTACCGTGGCCCTGCATTCCCATCATTTTCGCGATGCCAAGGGAGGCTATCGGGGTGAGAACGTGCCCGAGGCGGAGCATCTGGACACCAACCCCAGTGTGGCCAACTATCTTGAGGAATTTGCCCACGCCGCAGTGGACAATGGTGCCGACCTGTTCCAGGGCACCGGCGTGCACGTGTTACGCGGCATTGAAATCTACCGGGGCAAACCGGTTTTCTACGGCCTCGGTGAATTCATCAGACAGCGCGATATCGGTGGTCTTGCCGGGCGCGGCGATCCCTCCCGGGATGTCTGTGCCGGCTGCCCGTTTCCGGTCAAGTACGAGAGTGTCGTCGCGGTCAGTGAATACCGTGGCGGTGAGGTAGCGGAAGTGCGTCTGTATCCGGTCGAGCTGGGCTACGACAGTTCCCGCATGGCCCATCGTGGTGTGCCGCGCATTGCCGATGTAACCACCTCGCGGCGAATACTCGAACGCCTGCAGGAGCTGTCGGCGCCTTACGGTACCCGGATTCTGATTCAGGGCAACATCGGCTATATCAGGCCCTGAGAGAATAGTCCGTGAAAGTTCGCACGTTGAATTTGCCCGGCAGCCGATTTAAGCTGCCGAACGCATTCCAGATAATTCGATCAGTTTGTGGGGTACCTTCATGACGAGCCCGGCACAGTGAAGCCCAGAACCGGATTCCGCGACCTGGTCAGGAGGGCGGAGCAGCGGGTCAGATCACTGACCCCGGCCGAAGTTTCGCAACGGCTGGGCGGGGAGGGGGTACTGCTGGTCGATCTGCGCGACATCCGCGAGCTGAAAAGGGAGGGCAAGATCCCACATGCGCTGCATGTGCCACGCGGTATGCTTGAGTTCTGGATAGACCCGGAAAGCCCGTACTACAAGCCGGCATTCGCTTCCGCTTCCGAGGTCATCCTGTATTGCAACAAGGGCTGGCGATCCGCGCTGGCAGCTGCATCCCTGCTGGATATGGGGTGTGAGGAAGTCTTCCACCTGCGCGGAGGACTCGAACAGTGGCTGCTGGAGGGCGGTGAAATTGAGCAGCTTCAACCAGGAAAATAACAGGAAAACAACCATGGCAAAGCAAGTTCCCAACCACGGCATCCCCCGAAGAACCCTGCTCAAGGCAGCGCCCGCGCTGTTGCTGGCGCCCGGGCTGCTGGCTCAGCAGCAGCGCCTGCCGATACCGGTGCTGAAGCTGCACAACTTCAATCTGCGGGTCAGCGACGTGCAACGTTCGGTCGACTTCTATCAGGGACTGTTCGGATCACCGATCCAGGCCCGCCAGGGGCAGACCGTGGTGCTGCGCCTGGGCGATGGTCCCTATTTTTATTCCCTCAGTCCACTGGGGCCGGGCGAATCTCCCGGCATAACACATATCGGTCTTTCCGTGGCGGACTACGACCTGAACCATACCGAAGCCCTGCTGGCTGCCAATGGGATCGCCCGTGGCGCGGTGCCTGCGCAGGGTGGATCGGGCCTGCAGGTTGCCGGAACCAGCTGGCGTCGGGTTCGCGGTCCGGCGCTCGGTGGCGCCAGCGGTGGGACTACCGAACTGTTTTTCGCCGATCGGGACGGTATTTTCTACCAGCTCAACAGCCAGTCCTATTGTGCCGGCAGCGGCCCCGACGGCAATCGCTGTGAGGCGATCCAGGCAAGCCCCGCTGCGGGGTTGATCCGCCTGCGGGAACTCAGTCATTTCACCAATTACGTCAATAACAGCGACCGTTCCAATCAGTTTCACCGGCAGCTGTTCGGCCTGGATTTTCAGGCCTACCAGGGTCCCACGTCGCCGGTGATCGGGGTGGGAGACGGGATTCAGTTTCTGATGTATGTGGGCGGCCGCAACGAAGGCCCGCCGCAGCAACCGGGCCGGATCGATCACGTGTGCATGGGTATGGATGGGTTTGACGTGGATGACGTCAGAGCCCTGCTGGACGGGTATGGCTTGCAGCCGCGCCAGGATTCCGCCGATACCGGTCCCCTGATGCACTGGATCAGTCTGCGCATGCCCAATCGGGGCGGCGCCGAGGGAGGAACTCCGGAACTGTATTTCAGCGACCCGGACGGTATCCATATTCAGCTGCAGGACCCGGCCTACTGTGGTGGCACCGGTTACCTGGGCGACGATTGCAGTGCCTGACCCTGTGAACCAGGCTGTTAAGTTAAGGAACCTCTGATTAATTATGAAATTACTCTGGCCTTCAGACGAGTTCACTGACGAGGCGACTTGCCGCCGGCATGCGTCGGCCTGTCAAGGCAAGTCAACGAAGCCAGTGGGCTCGTCTGAAGGCCCCGCCGGGCGGGGCCTGTCGAGCACTGCTGCGTTGTTGTCGCACTTGGCAAGGGCTACGGCCATTCCCTGCGCACGACGCCTAGCAGCAGTGCCCGACAGACTCCCGCAGAGTAGTTTCATAATTAATCAGAGGTTCCTTAAGGTTTAAATGAAGGAATCAGTATGAAACACCGTTATATTGGCAACAGCGGCCTCCGGGTCAGTCCCATCTGCATGGGTACCATGAGTTTCGGATCCTGGAGCAGCAAGGAGGAAGCGCTGAAGATCTGTGAAAAAAGTTACGAGAGGGGGATCAATTTTTTTGATACCGCCGAGGTGTACCCGGTACCACCGCGGGCTGAAACCACCGGCCGCACCGAAGAGATTTTCGGCGAATGGCTGAAGACCAAACCGCGTGATTCACTGATCATTGCCACCAAGGTCGCCGGGGCCGCGGCGGGCTGGTTTGCTCCACCGATCCGGCATGGTCTTACCGCCATTGACCGGCACCATATTGAAACCGCCGTGGAAGGGAGCCTCCGACGCATGGATATCGATTACATCGATCTCTACCAGGTGCACTGGCCGGATCCGGTGGTGCCCATGGAGGAAAGCATGGAAGCCCTGGACCGTCTGGTACGTTCCGGCAAGGTGCGTTACATAGGCACCTCCAACGAGAGCGCCTACGGACTGACCAAATCAAATACCATCGCCCACTACGAGGGGTTTGCCCGCTTCCAGTCCATTCAGAATAACTTTTCGCTGCTCAATCGCCGCTTCCTCGACGAACTGGCCACTGTCTGCCGTCGGGAAAAGGTATCCCTGTTACCGTATTCACCGATCGGCGGCGGCGTATTGAGTGGCAAGTACAATGGCGGAAACTTTCCGGACGATGCCCGCTTCAGCGAGTACTTCAAGCAGGAAAACGAGCGCCAACGGGCCATGGGTGAACGCTTCGTCAACGAGGGAACCCTGGCTTCCACCGCCCGCTACATGGAGATCGCCAGGGAGGCGGGCATGTCGCCGGTGACGCTGGCCACGGCCTGGAGCATGAACTTCGACTTTGTCGCCTCCACCATCATCGGGGCTCGCACATCCGATCAGCTGGATGAGTCGCTGGCGGCTCTGGATGTAACCTTGACCGACGATGTGCTGCGCGCCTGTGACGAAGTGCATCGGCAATATCTGTATCCGATGGGATAGCAGTCTGCTGAAACACTCCCGGCTGGCACAAGGCGGCGTTATGCGGCGTTATAAAGTGGCTCAACATGCTCATTTACCCTACGTAAACTGCGCGTTTTCGCCGGTTTCTGCCTTGTGCTGCACTCAGCCGCAGGTTGTTCAGAGGATTGTCGGGATCTCCCCGCCGATCTCATCACTGGCGCTGGCAACCTGCGCCTCCCGTTTTCGTCGACTATGCCTCGATTGCTGATTGTCACCCGCAGGGGGCTGTATTACAGTAACCCGCATTTTACCGAGAGTCCGGAGGATCAGGGATGCAACGCGTTGCCATAGTGCTTGTCAGTCTGGTGTTTGCCGGTGCGGTCATGCCGCCACTGGAAGCCGGGCAACTGACCATAGCCCATTGTCTGCAGGGCTGTCCCACCGGAACCTCCAGTGCCAACGAAATCCTGGTCCGCCACCTGTATGCGGTATCCATCAATCCCGGCACCCGGCTGGCAGATTGGGTTTCCTACCGGATCCTGCCCGGCAGTATCGGTGTTGCGTCGCTGCTGCCGCGTGACTGGCAGAGCGATGATCTGGCCCGCAACGGTATCCGCGTGGAACAGTTGCGCGGGGAGGGGGATCAGCTGGTACAGCAGGCTTCCGGCGATCAGCAGGACAGTGTTTATCGGATCACCGAATTCTCAGTCGCCGCCGGCGATCAGGGCCGCCTGGTGCCGATGACCAGCTTTGCCGGGACCAGTTATTGGAGCGACCTCAATCTGCTGTCCATCATGTCACTGATGAAAAGTGACCTGCGCCTGGAATCCTGGTCCCGCCTGGACCAGGCGGTCAATTCCCTGGTGCGCAGCGATGGCGAATTGTTCGTGGTTGCCGGGCCAATTTATCAGTCCGCCGGAACCGGGCAACCCGGGACGGTTGGTGCGGTACCCGACGCCTACTTCAAGGTGGTTGCCAATGCTTCAGGACAGCTGGCCGCCTTCATTTTCGATCAGGACCTGCCAGCCCATGCCAGCCATTGTGATCAGCTCACCGGGCTGGACGCGGTGGAAAGCGCCAGTGGGCTGGATCTGTTTCCCACGGCCGACGCCTGGCCAACCGGTTCACTGGCCTCCCGACTGGGCTGCTGAGCCGCTGGAATTTTTCGGGAGAGTGTCATGAATTATCTGTTTACACCATCGATAACAGCGCTGCCACTGCGTGGCAGCGAGAGTCTGGTGCCGGTTCACCGTATTTACTGTGTGGGCAAGAATTATGCGGATCATGCCCGCGAGATGGGCGGCGATCCGGAGCGGGAACCGCCCTGTTTTTTCAGCAAACCGGCGGACGCGGCAGTTTATGGCCAGTCGTCAATTCCGTTTCCCTCGCATACCGGGGACCTGCATTACGAAGTGGAACTGGTGGTGGTGATCGGCAAGGAAGGAGCCAATGTCAGTGTCGAGCAGGCCGCTGAAATGGTCCTGGGTTATGCGGTGGGCATCGATCTGACGCGCCGCGATCTGCAGGCCGAGGCCAAGGCGGCCGGACGTCCCTGGGACGTGGCCAAGGGCTTCGACAATTCAGCGCCAGTCTCGGTTATCTACCCGGTGTCGGAAGTCGGCCTGCTGGAGCGGGGCGAGATCAGTCTGTCAGTTAATGGTGAACTCCGCCAACAGGGCGATATAGGGAATATGACCTGGGGCATCCCGGCGATCATTGCCGAACTGTCCGGTTACTTCATGCTCAAACCCGGGGATCTGATATTTACCGGGACTCCGGCAGGCGTTGGCAGCCTGCGGGACGGCGACCAGGTGGAGGCACGCATTGCCGGTCTGGGCAGTCTGCAGATTAATCTGGGTTGATTGTCCGGCAGGTTGCGGGCCGGGAATTTCCGGCCGGCGGGTTCAGGACCCAGGTGGTTTTCGAAGCTGGTCGGGTGGTGAATTCAACGGAGCGAGGCGCTGACACAGAAGAGTGAGCACCGCACCCTGCTCAGGGGAGCAGATTTCAGAGGCTGCCCGGCACACTCCCGCTGGAGCGGGCCGGTAAGCCGTTACTGGGTGTTCAGGCTTCCTCGAGAGTTTCGTCTTCGTCGAGGTCCCAATCGAATTCGTGACTGATGCGTTTCCAGTCCTGACGCTCTTCGGCGCGGCGGCGCAATTCCGTGATGCGATGCTTCTGCATTTTCTTCACATCCGGTTCAACATAATCGCTGAATTGCATGACATTGTCGGATTCGATCGCCTCGAATTCTACCGCGCTGTCCTCGCCTTCTTCCCACTCATCGTCCCTGGTTTCGTTCAGATCTGCCATTTGAACAACCCTCCAGCAACCGCTGGTCCAGGACGGCACCAGCAGAATTGGTTGAAAACAAAACCTTCAAAACTGTTATCGGGTCCCGGGTCGATTAACTTCAGAGAAATTAATGGCTGTGGAATCTCGACCGGGTCCGCTCCGGGCACTATATAGGGGGAAAACAAACAAAACGCAAGAGTCGAAAGGCAAAAATTTGCAGCCCGTCACTATGCCCTCAGCAGAGCGATAGCCTGCTCACGGAGCTGCTTCTTGGCGATCTTGCCGCTGGCGATGCGTGGTAACTGCTCCTCCTGGAAGAGGAAATGCTCGGGGATTTTAAAGCGGGCCAGCTTGTTGGTCAGAAACTCGCTGAGTTCAGTCACCGACAGGCTGTGACCCGGTTTCAGCATCAGTGTGGCACACAGGACCTCGCCCAGCCGGTCATCGGGAATGCCATAGACCGACACTTCATTGACGGCGGGATGTTCGACGATGGCATATTCCACTTCCGCACAGCCGATATTTTCGCCCCCCCGGATAACGATATCCTTGGCCCGATCCATGATGATCAGAAAGCCAAGTTCGTCCAGCATGCCCAGATCACCGGTGTGAAACCAGCCGTCCCGCAACACCTTGTCGGTTTCCTGGGGTTTGTTCCAGTATCCGCGCATCACCGTAGGACCCTTGATGCAGATTTCACCGACCTCACCGTTGGCCAGGGCATCACCCTGCGGGTCGGCAATTTTCACCTGGGTGACCGGAGGGCTGGGGCGGCCGGTGCTGCGCGGATTGGCGGTGTAGAATTTACCCGAAATGAGGGCCCCGATCGCGTTGGTTTCGGTGAGGCCATAACCCAGGCCCGGTTGCGCCACGGCAGGAAATTTTTTGAGCATCAGGGCCAGGTGTTCAGGGGGCCGCGCAGCGCCACCGCTTTGTACATTGCGCAGGCTGCTCAGATCGGCGTTATCGAAATCGGGGCACTGCATCAGCTCCCAGGTCATGGTTGGAACGCCATGAAAGACAGTGACGCGCTCCTGCTCAATCAACCGCAGTGCCACCCGCGCATCCCATTTGTACATCATCACGAACTTGCGCCGGGTAACGAAACAGTTGAGAAACTGGGCGTGGCTGCCTGTCACGTGGAACAGTGGGACATTGCAGAGGATGGCCGGTTCATACGGTGGCGCTGATTCCACCAGTTCCGGGCGCAGGATCTCGTTCACCTCCTTGATGAACAGCCAGGTATACAGAGCATGAGTAATGTTGCGGTGGGTCGACAGCACGCCCTTGGGATGTCCGGTGGAACCGGAGGTGTACATGATGGAAGCATCGTCGTCTGCAGCCACCGGATAGTCATCAGGATCAACTTCCTGCCAGGCAGCATCCTCCACCAGGTAATGAAATTCCGGGTAGGGGAGCGGTCGCTGTGGGCGGATGGCAATGAGTTGCAGGTCGAGCGGGTCCAGGTAGGGTTCGATGCGATCGATGCGCTCCTGATCGGCAAACAGCAGGCGGGCGCCACTGTCCTCCAGGCCATACTCCATTTCCGACCCGGTCCACCAGGAATTCATGGGCACTACGACAGCACCGATCAGGGTGGTGGCCATGTAGGCCAGGCACCATTCCGGATTGTTGCGGGAGCAGATCGCCACCCGGTCGCCTTTGCCGATGCCGTAACGTCCGACCAGAACTCCGGCCAGCTTGCGGGCCAGGCGATAGGATTCGCCAAACGTGTAACGCTGATCCTCATAGACCAGAAAGTCGCGTTCGGCGACCTGTAAACCGAGCCGGTAGATCGCAGCGAGGTTCGACGGGACAGCGCTGAACACGTCAAGTTCCACGCCGTGAATGACTGCCCGATGAGTGGCGAGCGGCTGACCGGGCGCCTTGTGTGCCAGGACAATTTCACGCAACCGCTGCAGGTCGGATTCGACTTCCTCCCGGCTTAACATGCTCCGTTACTCCGCTCGGATTTCCAGGACTACCTTGCCCATTACCTTGCGCTCCCGGAATACATTGAAGGCGGCGACAAAATCCGCCAGCGGAAAAGTCTGGGTGACTAACGGCTGGATTTTTCCGGCGGCATAAAAATCCAGCAGTTCACGGAAATTCTGCTCATAGGCCTCAGGTTCCTCCTTACGGAAGCGCCCCAGAAACACCCCTACCATTGAAGCTCCCTTCAAAAGCGCCAGGTTAGCCTTGTATTCCGGAATGCGGCCGCTGGTGAATCCGACTACCAGCAGGCGCCCGTTCCAGTTAATGCAGCGGGTGCATTGATCGAACAGATCGCCGCCTACCGGATCATAAATCACGTCGGCGCCGCGGTCGCCGGTCAGCGCTTTGACTTTTTCTTTCAGCTCGCCGTCACAATAATTGATCAAGTGGTCAGGATTGAAACGTTTGACGAACTCCAGTTTGGCGTCGGAACTGGCGGCGGCAATCACCCGGGCGCCCATCAGTTTGCCCAGTTCCACCGCCGTCAGACCCACGCCGCCACTGGCGCCAAGAACCAGCAGTGTCTCGCCGGCCTGCAGTCTGGCGCGCTGCTTCAGGGCATGATAGGAAGTCGTGTACACCATGGCGAAGCTGGCGGCAGTTTTGAATTCCATGTTGTCGGGAATTTTACGTAGCCCGGTGGCATCCACCACTACCTGCTCGGCCAGGCCGCCAATAGACGGGGTGGCCATGACCCGGTCACCGACAGCAAACCCTTCCAGTCCCGGTCCGGTCGAGCGGACGATGCCGCCGACCTCGGAGCCCGGCGTGAAGGGCATGGGGGGCTGGAACTGGTATTTGCCCTGGATCTGCAGGGTGTCGGGAAAATTCAGCGATGCCGCGTAGACGTCGATTACGGCCTGGTCAGGACCGGCGACCGGTGCCTCGATTTCTTCCAGGCTGAGGGATTCAGGGGGACCATAGGCATGGCAGACTATCGCTTTCATCCGGACACCTCGTCGACAACGAAGCGCGATTCAAACATGAAACCAGCAGGAGCACAACTTGGCTGGATCTGTAGCTGAAATCGGGCTCTCGCAGCCTTTCAGGTTCCGTGCATAGCCCGGACAGGTTGTTGCGTAAATGGGAAAGGCGTATAGTAATCACTCTGCAGCAGTTACCAATCCGTCAACACTCCAAGCTATGAACGAAGCCCGCCGCCAGGCCTATCTCCGCGCACTGGGAATCGATTGCTATGTTCGGCGGGAACTGGCTGGCGCTGCATTGTCCAGCAGCGATGACGCGACCCTGACTGCCCCACGATCCCCTGCGGAATCCCCTGTACCCACGGCGGCGCCGATACGCCAGGCGAGGGAACTGCTGGCCGATGTCGGTTCGCCGTCGCTTTCCCGCGCCGCCGGGATCCCTGCCCAGCCAGCTGCTCCAGAGCCCGGGTCGGTGGTCCCTGTCGAGGAACCCGGTGGCGATGTCGAGCAATTGCGGTTCAGCCTGCAATTCCACCCGGTGACGGCGACTATTGCCGTAATCAGTGAAATCCCGTTCCTGGGCAATGAACGAATCCATCAGGGCACGGGAAAACTGCTGCTGGCAATCTTGCGAGCCCTGAATCTGCCGATTGCGGAATTGCCCCGGCCGGACCGATTCAACTGGCCCCTGGCGGCCGATGACGACGCCTCCGCAGGGCGAGCACCGGAGGCCGGTCAGGCCCTGCAGGGGTTTCTGCGCAAGCGGCTGGAGACCGGGGCTTATCAGCAGGTACTGGTGTTTGGTGATCGCTTTCGGACGCTGTTCGCTGCCGCTGGCGTCGATGAGCAGCTGGCCGGCACCGGCGTGCGGGTGATTCATACTCACAGCCTGGGGGCCATGCTGCAGGTACCGGCCCTGAAACGGACGGTCTGGGAACAGGTGCGTGTAGTATCCAGAACAGAAGCCGGATCAGTAGCGGAATCGGATGACGGAGTCGCGTAATGGAGTTGATCAGTGAGCAGTGAATTTCCCGACTATTTTGACCTGCCTGTGGTGCCACTGGAGGAAGATTTCACCATGCGGCCCATGCGCTCCAGCGATCTTGACCTGGTGGTTCAGACCGAGGCAGCGGCATCCTATGAACACCCGTGGAACAAGCGGATTTTTGTCGACTGTCTGCGGGCAGGGTACCAATGCTGGGTACTGGCCAGTGAAGACCGGCTGGTCGGTCATGGCGTGATGTCGGTGGCGGTGGGCGAGAGCCATCTGTTGACGCTCTGTGTACACCCGGATTTCCAACAGGCCGGGCATGGCAGACGGATTCTTAAATTCCTGCTTGAGCAGGCGGAACAGGAGGAAGCGGAAGTCTGCTTTCTCGAAGTCCGTCACTCCAACGACAAGGCCCGAGCCCTCTATCGTTCCATGGGCTTTCTGCCCATCGGCGAGCGCAAAAACTACTACCCCTCAGACCATGGTCGGGAAGACGCTGTCATCATGTCCCGCACCCTGCCGTTGTAAGAACTCGCTGCTAGCCTGGCGGCTCGGTGTCATCTTCTCTGCCACCCCGAGCGGTCCTGACCAGCCTGGTCGCTGCCTTGATCACGACGATGAGGATCACCGCGGCCAGCATGATGGCGAGGATGAAGACAAAGCTGCCCAGAAACAGGTTTAACAGTTGCCGGGCGCTTATACCCTGCCACATTGAGATTCCCCACAGGCAGGCGATTCCTATCAGGATGCCGGCGATCACGGCACTGGTTTTCTTACGGATTTTTAGCAGAGAAAATATCAAGTTGCGGTTTACCGTTAGCGTCGTTGTAGGTTTGTTTACAGTCCGGATAGCGGCTGCAGCCCCAGAAGGCGCCGTGCCGGCCATGTCGCAACACCAGCAGATGTCCGCAGCTGCCGCAGCGCCAGGCCTGCTCGGGTCTGCCCTGGTCATCCCTGAGCCGGACCCTGCAACCACGGCTTGAGCCGGTGCAGATCCACGCCGGCGGGCCTGATTCCGCTTCAATTCTCACCATGCGGCGGGTACAGACCGGACAGCAGTAATGTTCGTCGGGTTCCCGCGATGGTTTGCCGGCCACGTCGTCCAGAGTAGTGCGGCAGTCCGGAAAGCCGGTACAGCTCCAGAACGGACCCATCTTACCATTTACCCGGCGCAGGGGTTTCTTGCAGGCAGCACAGAAGTGGATCTGACTGATTCCGAACTGTTCCCGGAGCTTGCCGGAATCGGGGTCTTCGGCCATCGGATCGTATCCTGCTACAGTGAATTTAGCGGTGAGTCGATCGTTGCTAGCCTACCTGGCCGGCCAGATGCTGTAACAGTAACTGGTTCTGCTCCGGTGTTCCGACGGTGATTCGCAGTTTGTCCTGGAGCCGATGCTGATCGAAGTAGCGCACCAGGATACCGTCGTGTTTCAGTTTCTGGTACCGGCTCCTGGCGTCTGCAGCCGAGCGGCACTGGGCCAGCAGAAAGTTGGACTGACTGGGGAGACAGGGCATTTCCAGGCGGGCGAGTTCTGCGGCCAGGCGCTGGCGTTCCTGCCTGACCCGGTCCCAGCTCAGGCGGGCCTGGTCGACCGACTCGATAGCGGCACAGGCCAGTTGCTGGGCGATGAAATCGGTATTGTAACTGTCGCGGGTCTTGAACATCATCGGCGCCAGCAGACTGGCGGCACCAATGCCATAACCAAAGCGCAGGCCGGCCAGCGAAAATCCCTTGCTGAGAGTTCGCAACAGCAACAGGTTGTCCAGTTCCCTGACTGCGGCGGTCAGATCGTAATGTTGAGGGGGGTCCACAAAGTCCACGTAAGCTTCGTCCACCACTAGTACGCCATGAAAGTCACGGGCAATTTCCCGCAATGCAGCAGCCGGCATCAGCATGCCGGTCGGTGCGTGCGGATTGACCAGGATTGCGAGCCGGGCGCCGGCATCGTTCAGCACGGCGGTGAAATTGCCGGGCAGTGTCCAGTCATCGAGCAGCGGTACCGGCTGCAGTCGACAGTCCTGGACCTCGGTCAATACCGGGTAGAGTGAATAACTTGGTTCGGCGATACCGACGACCTCGCCAGGACCGGCGAAGGTGGTAATCGCCAGGCGCAATAATTCGTCACCTCCGTTGGTAGGGATAATGTTATCACTGTCCAGGCCATGATAGGCCGCAGCCAGTTGTCGGAAGCGCTGCGCCGTAGGCGAGGGATAGCGACGCAGATCCTCGACCCGGATCGCGGCCAGTGCCTCTGCCACCGCAGCGCTGGCCGGGTAGGGGTTCTCATTGGTGTTGAGCTTGATAACGTCCGCCGCGGTGGGTTGCTCACCGGGGACATAGCCGGACATCGACTCGATATTGTGTCGTTCGTAACTCACGGTGGCTGGAATCCTGGAGCAGTTGCAGATCGAGGTCGCAAGGTTAATGCCTGTCCCGGTATTCGGCAAGGGGTTAGAGACCCGGCTTGGCCGGGCAAGGGAGTGGAGCGACCGGCAGTGTTCAGGGCTGTTCGGGTGGCAGGTAGGTATCCAGCCGGTTCAGCCAGCCGGCCAGCCAGCGCTGTTCATTGCGATCAGTTGGCGCGTTGGCAACGCGTCGGCTGAGCACCCGGGCCGCTGCCTCCTGAAAGCGCTGCAGCACCGGGCGCCCGGGAGCATCTTCCAGCATCTCCTGAAGCACCTGCAGCAGGCCCCAGCCCTGGTCCCGATAGCGCTCTGCCGGATTAGTGCCTTCGCCCTTGAAATTGACATAGTCGATCAGGGCATAGCGTCCATAGGGGGGGCTTGCAGTGGCGACCTGCTGGAACAGGGCTGCCAGGGCCTGGCGCTGTCCGGCCGGCGCCTGGGCCAGGATGGCGGGCAGTGCCGCCAGCTGGCGGGCCAGGATGAAACGGGTCTGCGTGGGCAGGGTTGCAAGCAGAAACTGGCGTAACCCGGCCAGCCTGGGCTGGTCGAATTCCTGGTAGAACTGGGCGCGGTTCTGCCACGGGGAATCGGGCCCGGGCAGGGCTGTGATCCAGGTCGGAGTCTCCACGCCCTGGCTGTGATAAAACTGCAGCAGGCCAGGAAAGGTTTCGGTATAAATTTCAGCCTGGCCCGGTTGGTACCAGATAAAGTGCCCCAGTCCCAGCGAGGGAAAATCCTCCCCGGAATTCCAACTGGTCAGACAGGCAACGTCCCGATTGCACTCATTCTGGAAAATCTGTTGAGCAATCCACTGGAGTTGCGTCTCACTCAGATCGCTGGCCCGGGCCGGTAAATTACCGAAAAAAGGCGACCCAATTCCCAAAAATAGAATGAAGGCGTTGAGTTTGCTGGATTTTACTGGCAGTTTGAATTGCAAGTTGCTTTAACCACAGGGTTTTTTGAAATTCTGGCCTGTTTAAGGGAGGTCGGTCCGGGACCACAGGTGCCGGAACGGTCCCGCAATTACTGACAACTTCTATCGGCTATACAACGAGTATATTGATGAAAGGATTTTTCTCCTCATCGGAAACAAAAGAAAAACCGGCTCCAGTCGCGTCGGCCGCATCCCAGGACGATTTTGTCCAGGGGCTGGCGGCAATCTATCAGCGCATGCGGTACTCCAAGAAGCTCCCCGCGGCGATGCGGGAGGTGGAGCGGGACCTGCTCGACCTGATGGGAGTAAAGCTGATTACCGTCTATCAGTGCGTTGAGCATTGCGCCGAACTGCTGGCCACGTTCAAGGCTGGCGATTCCCGCAGCGATGACGCCGAGATCCGGGTCCCCTTCAGTCCCGGATCCATTGCCGGCTATGTCGCACTCAGCCAGCGCTCGTTGCTGATCAAGGACGTCAATGACCGTCAGGAACTGACCGCGACGCATCCGCGGCTGCGCTATAACAGCAGCTTCAGCGAAGCCCGCGGCTGGAAGGTGAAATCCCAGATCGTGGTGCCCATCAAGGATGAAGTCCTGCTGGGGGTGCTGCAACTGGTGCGCTTTGAAGGCGATCCGGAATTCACCCGACTTGACCTGAAGTACGCTCTGATGCTGTCGCAGCTGCTGGCCAAGCAATTTCGCTCCTCCCTGCAGTCTACCCAAG
Source organism: Pseudomonadales bacterium (assembly GCA_024234395.1). GTDB lineage: Bacteria > Pseudomonadota > Gammaproteobacteria > Pseudomonadales > Pseudohongiellaceae > NORP240. The sequence continues at coordinate 1,774,445 of JACKOH010000001.1, read as the reverse complement.
GGCCCTATGACTACCTGGTTCAGCGAGGCAAGATCACCGCCCAGGAACTGGCCGCCCTGCAGAAACGCACGTCTTCCTATGGAGGTACCATGAGTCGCGCGCTCATGGAATCGGAAAAAATCGAAGCGGATCTGATCGGCAAATCCCTGGAACTGTATTTCCGGGTTCCGTACCTGGGTTATGACCCGAACCGGGAACTGCCGATGGAGCTGTTGCAGAATATCGGGCTCAGTTACCTGCGCAGCAATCTCTGGCTGCCAATCGGGGGTGACAAGCAGGAAGCGATTATCCTCATCGACGATCCCAGTGACTACCGCCGTATCATGGAAATCCAGGGCGTGGTCAATGCCCGCAATTTCTCGTTCCGGGTTGGACTGGCCGAGCACATTCTGCAGTATCTGCATAACGAAAGCGGTGAACTGGAAAAGGAAACCGGTTTCGACGAGGTCTTTTCGGCACTCGACGAGCAGATGAATATAGAGCTGGAGGAAGACGATGACGATGACGAGGAACTGGCCGCCACATCTGCCGTCATTCAACTGGTCAACAAGATCATTACCGAGTCGGAGCGGCAGGGTGCCTCAGATATTCATATCGAACCCGGCAAGGACGGAACACCCGGGGTTGTGCGCATCCGGGTGGATGGCAGCTGCCGTGAGCTGTTGAAGGTGCCCAAGGAACATACCGCTGCGTTGATCGCCCGTATCAAGGTTATCGCGCGGCTGGATATCGCTGAGCGGCGCCTGCCGCAGGACGGCAAGTGCAAACTCAAGGTCCGCAACCGCAAGTTGGAACTGCGGGTGGCCACCATGCCGACGGTACACGGCGAGAGCGCGGTGCTGCGGCTACTGGCCGCCGGTTCCGCGATGCCGTTGAACAATCTGAACCTTTCGAAACCCAACTACGATAAGATTATCGAGCAGTCGACCAAACCCCACGGCCTGTTTCTGGTAGTGGGCCCGACCGGCTCCGGTAAGACGACCACTCTGCACGCAGTGCTGGGGCATATCAACACGCCGGACCGTAAGATCTGGACCGCCGAGGACCCGGTGGAGATTACCCAGCCCGGTCTGCAGCAGGTGCAGATGCTGCCAAAAATCAACTTTACCTTTGCCACCGCCATGCGGGCGTTCCTGCGGGCCGACCCCGATGTCATCCTGATCGGTGAGATGCGGGACCGGGAAACTGCCGCGATCGGGGTTGAAGCATCGCTCACGGGACACCTGGTACTCTCGACGCTGCATACCAACTCGGCTCCGGAAACCATTATCCGTCTGCTCGACCTGGGCCTGGATCCGGTCAATTTCTCCGACGCGCTGCTGGGCGTTCTGGCCCAGCGACTGATGCGTACTCTGTGCAACAGCTGCAAGGAAGCCTATAAGCCCGACCAGCGCGAGTTGGAACATCTGATCTCGGTGTACGGTGAAGAGGATTTTCAAAGTCTGGAAATCGATCCCACGAAAATTGAATTGTTCCGACAGGTAGGCTGCACTGAATGTGGTGATACCGGCTACCGCGGACGGACCGGGATCCATGAGTTGCTGATTGGAACACACGAGCTACAGAGCATGATCTATCACAAGGCTAGCCTTGATGAAATTCGTCGGCAGGCTAAACAGGATGGCATGCGGTCCATGAAGCAGGACGGTATAGAAAAGATTCTGGCTGGCCTGTCCGATTACCAGCAGTTGCTGCGGGTGGTGGCGGACTGACCGGTCAAGTGTGACGCGGTTAGCAGATTGGGACAGAATCGGTGCGGAAAGCGCGGCGCTGCTTGCCTGCCAGGCTCGGTTGGTAAACCATGGCGGACAGTGGTTCCGTAGAGTTTGATCTGCAGAAGGAGTACAACCTTGCAAAGTGAAGGGAAATCGGTTCGTGCAGTATTGTATGCGCTGGTATTTTTCTCGCTGATCGGAATCAGTCTGGCTAGCGAGATGCTGTCCCGGCTCGGCATGGGCGATAACTACGTGTATATCGTCAGCCTGGGACTCTTGTTTTCTGTGTTGCTGCTTAACAAACGACGGTTGATGATTTTCTGTGTCCTGTTAGGTGTGCTGGCTATCAATCTTCCGGAATCCTTCATGCAGGCGCACATGATCGACCGCGACGTGCTGCTGGCATCGGTCTGCAGTTTCATTCTGGTTCCCACCCTTTACGATCTGTTTCTGGCCTGATCCGGCTGACCGATGTCGCTGGTATGAACAGCAGGGTGCTGCCGGTCAGGATCGCGGTATTCTGAACGAGCGGTAATCGATTTGGGAAAAACATTAAGGAAAACAGTAAGAAAATGAATGTCAGAAGTTGCTGAGGAGATTTTGAGCCGGTTTTTATGCACAAAAATTACCCGCTTGTCATAAAACCCCTGTTTTTTTCAGTTATTTTTTTGTTTCGAACCTTCTAAAACAGCTAACTTTTTGAAAGTATTGAAGATTTAAGATTGGTTAAAATTTGAGCAATCCACCTTGGAAACACTGAAATTCTTGCTTCCCGGCCAGATTGCCAAAATTATTCACTGACTTATCCACAGATTCTGTGGAAAAGCACCTTTCGCTGATAAATCCTAATTTAATGCATATAAAACAATTAGATATCGGATTTTTGTGGGTCAGAACATGAGCAAAAGTAGCTAACTTTAGGGAATTGTCTTTAATTTTATTCACGTATAGCAAGGGGAATCAGGTGTGGCGATTTTTTGCCGGAACCGCGCTTCAGAATACTCCCGCGTATACGACAATCAGGAATAGGTGACGAACAGTTTCCATTGCAGTGGCGGTTTTCCATGATCGAAATAGAAAGTGATGTCCCGTTTCTCTGGTGCCTGAGCCCCGAGTCCAGCGAAGGGTTCTGTGCCGTTTCGATGGTAGTTTCCTACCAGGAAGAAGAGGACCTGAAAAACCTCACCATTGAGACATCGGTGCTGAGCCTGTCCTCAGACAGCAGCCGTTCCCAGCAGGGTGAAATGCTGGAATGGAATGAGGAAGACGTGGACCTGTTCCTGAAGATGGTCAACTACCGGCGGCTGTGTCACAACCTGCCTATCGCCGACACCTTGCGGATAGACTTCGAGGACCCCGCTATCGTGGAAATCATCAACGTGGTGGCGGCCGCCGGGTTCGGGACTGCTTACATGGTGCCGGGGCTGCTGAAAAAACGCCGTGGCCGACTGCCGGTCTACCACGGTCAGATCGGCGGCATGGCCTCCCTCAACACAGTCTGCGGGTTCAAACCCTGCGCCATTGTCGATGTCGACGGTGATGAGGTGGTTTGCGTGCTGCTCGACGATGTGGAGATCGGCGAGCCTGAGGATCATGATTACCTGCACCAGCACGATCTGCTGCTGGTAAAACGCGAAGACCTGCTGCATCCAGGCTTCACCGGCGAACAGATGCCGGACGGCTCCCACGTCCTGCACTGATCCGGTCTGGCAGTTGGTGTCACACTAGCGGCGCTGATCGAAGCGGCGCCCGGTCAGCGCGGCAGCAATGTTGATTTTCTGAATATCGATGGTGCCGCCGGCGATGCCCCAGCCCCAGCCATCACGCAGCTTCTGTTCGATTGGAAATTCCTTGCTGTATCCGTAACCACCCATCAGCTGCATCGCCCGGGAAGTGACCTCCCGGACCGTCTCATTGGCGAAGCATTTGGCGATGGAGCTGTCGTTGATGGACGGCAGACCCTGCTGGGCGTTGACTACCGCGCGATACAACAATAGCCGTGCCGCATCGAGACGCATTTTCATTTCGGCCAGCTGCAATTGTACGGCCTGGAATTCCACTACCGGTTTGCCGAACTGGCGGCGTTCTGCAACGTAGTCCAGCACGAAATCGAAAGCTGACTGTGCTACGGCCAGCGACATGGTGGTATTGCCGCAGCGCTCCAGATCGAAGGCCTCCATCAGTCTGCCGAAACCGCCGGCGGGGACCAGGATGTTTTCCCTGGGCACCCTGACGTCCTCGAAACTCATGTCGGCCGAAGCGATGCCCCGGAAACCCATGTGGTGATCCCGGGTCCCGAAACTCAGGCCAGGTGTCTCTCTTTCCACCAGTACGGCGCCAATACCCCGGGCCCCGGGCAGATTTTCCAGGCGGCAGTACACCACGTAGGCCTCCGCGTGGCCGGCGCCGGAACACCAGCGTTTGCGGCCATTGATGATCACCTGATCCCCGTCCACCCTGGCGCGGGTATTCAGGTCGGTCAACGCCGAACCGGCATCCGGTTCCGACATGGATACCGCGATAACAAGCTCGCCACTGCAGACCCGGGGCAGGTATTTCCGTCGCAGTTCCTCGCTGCCAAGATGGGCGAGGGCCAGGCTGGGGCCGAAACAGCTTTCGAATACCGGGAAGGCCACGGCGATTGAAATTTTGGCAATTTCCTCCAGTACCAGCGCCGCCTCCAGGTGGGAAAGTCCGGCGCCACCGTATCCGGACGGTAAATTGATACCCAGAAAACCCTGTTGTGCGAAGCGGCGGCGCAGATCGATGCCCGGCGGTTCGTCATTGGCCTCGATGTGGCGGGCCAGCTGCGGTAATTCGTTACGGGCAAATCTGCGTGCGGTGTCCTGAAGCAGAATCTGTTGTTCGGTCAGCTGAAAATCCACGGGCCCTGTTCTCCTTGCGGTGGTTGACTCGGATTGGAACGATGCCGGATTGCGGGGCTGACCCGTTAAGGCCGCGACAGTCGTCTGCAGCTCCGCCTCCCGGGCCGATTATAGGCGCCGTATCGGCTTCCCGGAACTCGGTTCCGGAGTCAACCGGGGTTCTGGCCGGGTCGGCCCGGTCCCTGTGAATCGGGATGTCATCCCCTCACGGACCGGTTTGCCGGCTTACCGGCAGTTGCTATACTTGCGCCCTTTTTCGTGCCGAGGCCAGTACCCGATGAATCCCAGAAAGTTGCGCGATGAGATCCAGCGTCGACGCGTGCTGGCCATCATTTCCCACCCGGACGCGGGTAAAACCACTATTACCGAAAAATTGTTGTTGCTCGGTAAACTGATTCAGGTGGCAGGCACCGTTAAGGGCAAAAAATCCGATCGCCACGCCACTTCCGACTGGATGGCCATGGAGCAGCAGCGGGGTATCTCGGTCACTTCGTCAGTCATGCAGTTTCCTTACCGTGACAGAATGGTGAACCTGCTCGATACGCCCGGTCACGAGGACTTTTCCGAAGACACTTACCGGGTACTGACGGCAGTGGATTCCGCACTCATGGTGGTCGACGGTGCCAAGGGTGTGGAAGAGCGCACCATCAAGCTGATGGATGTGTGCCGGTTGCGGGACACGCCGATTTTCACCTTTGTGAACAAGCTGGACCGGGACATTCTGGATCCGGTGGAGATCCTCGATGAAATTGAAACGGTGCTGAAAATCGCCTGTGCCCCGATCAACTGGCCACTGGGCATGGGGAAGGATTTCAAGGGCGTCTACAATCTCGGTAACGACACCATCGATGTTTACCACCCGGGACATGGCGATCAGATTCCGGAGCAGGATCGTATCCAGGGTCTCGACAGCCACGCCGCCCGGCAGCTGTTGGGTGATGAATACCAGGCGGCGGTGGATGCGGTGGAACTGGTCCGGGGTGCCAGTCATCCTTTTGACCTGGACGATTATCGGGCCGGACATCTGACGCCGGTTTATTTCGGCACGGCGCTGGGAAATTTCGGGGTTCGCGAGATGCTCGACGATTTCGTGGAATGGGCGCCGTCACCGGCAGCCCGTGATACCGAAACCCGATCTGTCGCCGCGGATGAGGAAAATTTCAGCGGTTTCGTGTTCAAGATACAGGCCAACATGGATCCCAAACATCGCGACCGTATTGCGTTCCTGCGCGTCTGTTCCGGCAACTATGACAAGGGAATGAAAATGCGCCATGTGCGTCTCGGTCGCGACATCAAGGTCAACGATGCTGTGACCTTTCTTGCTGGCGAGCGTGAGCAGGCCGAGGAGGCGGTGTCCGGAGACATCATCGGCCTGCACAATCACGGCACTATTCAACTGGGGGATACCTTCACCGCCGGAGAGGATCTCAAGTTTACCGGCATTCCCCATTTTGCCCCGGAGCTGTTCCGCCGTATCCGCCTGAAGGACCCCATGAAACTCAAGCAACTGCAGAAGGGGCTCACGCAGCTGTCCGAGGAAGGATCGACACAGGTGTTCATGCCGCTGAAGAACAACGACCTGATCGTCGGGGCGGTCGGTACCCTGCAGTTCGAGGTGGTGGCGTTCCGTCTTCAGGACGAGTACAAAGTGGAATGCATCTACGAGCCCAGCAGCATTTATACGGCCCGCTGGGTCCACTGCGACAAACCCGCCAAGCTGGAGGAGTTTCGCAAAAAAGCCCATGACAATCTGGCTGTTGATGCTGGCGGGTGTCTCACTTACCTCGCGCCTACCCGGGTCAACCTGTCATTGACGGAGGAACGCTGGCCCGATATCGAGTTTCACGCGACGCGCGAACACTGATCGGCGGCAGCAGCATGGAGGGGGCAGGTAACCCTGAATGCAGGCGTTTCTCCGGTTGGCCACAGCAACCGGTTAAGCTGGAATGAAACAGGCAGTACGGGCCTGTCCCGGCAGGTAAACACACATGGTTATGGAATTTTCGGTAAATTCAACTGACGGGGAGGCACGCACAGGAGTGTTGAGCTTCCCGCGGGGGCAGGTGCGGACGCCTGCTTTCATGCCGGTCGGTACCTACGGAAGCGTGAAGGGGCTGACGCCCGGGCAGGTGGCTGATACCGGCGCGGAAATTCTGCTGGGCAATACCTTTCATTTGATGCTGCGTCCTGGTACTGCAATCATCCAGGCCCATGGCGATCTGCATGATTTTATTGGCTGGCAGAAGCCGATTCTCACCGATTCCGGCGGCTTCCAGGTGTTCAGCCTGGGCAGCATGCGCAAGATCAGTGAGGAGGGGGTCAGCTTTAAATCCCCGATAGACGGCAGTCCGGTATTTCTGGGACCGGAGTCGGCAATCGAGGTCCAGCAACGGCTGGGTTCCGACATCATCATGATCTTTGACGAGTGCACACCTTATCCGGTGGACAGGAACACTGCAGCCAGTTCCATGCAGCTGTCGCTGCGCTGGGCGGAACGCTGCAAACGGGCCCATGGCGAGCATCCGTCTGCACTGTTCGGCATCATTCAAGGTGGCATGTTTGAGGACCTGCGGCGCGAGTCCCTGGAGCGGCTGACAGCCCTGGATTTCGACGGTTATGCGATCGGTGGCCTGTCGGTGGGCGAACCCAAAGAACTGATGGCCGAAGTCATCACTTCCATCGCCCCTGCCATGCCGGAGTCCCGGCCCCGTTACCTGATGGGTGTGGGCACACCTCAGGACATCATCGCTGCCGTATCCCGGGGGGTGGACATGTTCGATTGTGTCATGCCGACCCGCAATGCCCGCAACGGCTACCTGTTCACGTCGGGTGGAATACTCAAATTACGCAATTCCCGTTACCGGGACGATACCGGTCCGCTGGACCCAGAGTGCAACTGTTACACGTGCCGGAATTTCAGCCGGGCCTATCTGCATCATCTTGATAAATGTAAAGAAATGTTGGGAGCGCAGCTGAATACGCTGCACAATTTACGCTTCTATCAGAATCTCATGCAGAATTTGCGTCAGGCCATAGAACAGGGTAGATTGAGCGCCTTTGCGCGGGAGTTTGAGGGGACCCAGCAGCAGCTGGGCGGGGAGGGCAGTTGAAAAAAATTGCCTGCCGGGACTTGAAAATTCGCCAAATCACCAGATTCATAGAACTTATTCGGGAGTCTCTGATGCGTTTTGACAGCGATCAGGGATCCTTCAACAATCAAAACAATCCATCGCCACGCCAATGATGGACCGCAACCTGTGAGAAGAAATCATGGATTTGTTATTCCCGACCGCCTACGCCCAGGAAGCTGGTGCGCCCAGCGCCACCTTCAATCTGATTTTCATCGGTGGCATGTTTCTGCTGTTCTACTTCATCCTGTGGCGTCCACAGTCGAAGCGGGCCAAGGAGCACCGGGAACTTATCGGCTCCATCTCCAAGGGTGACGAGGTCATGACCTCCGGGGGACTGCTTGGCAAGGTGACCGTGGTGAACGATGACTACATCGGGATCTCCGTGGCTGAAGGCGTCGAACTCAAGCTGCAGAAATCATCGGTGGCGGCGGCGCTGCCCAAAGGCACCATTGCCGGTATCAAATAACTTCCGGGCGGGCGCTCCGGCGTCCCGAGCGTGACCTGAGAGACTGACCACGATGTTGAATAAATATCCCCTTTGGAAGAATGCCCTGATTCTGCTGGTTGTGGTGTGGGGCCTGCTGTATTCCGCCCCTAACCTGTTTCCTGACGATCCGGCCCTGCAGATATCTCATGAGAGCGTGCCGGTTACGGAAGCGGATCTGGCCATTGCGACTACCGCTCTGGAAGCGGCCCAGATCGATTTTTTCGGTGAACAGGTCAATGGCGAAAACGCGCTGGTGAGACTGAACAGTCTTGAAGACCAGTTACGGGCCAAGACCGTCATCGAGGACGCACTCACCGACGAATACATCGTGGCACTGAATCTGGCGCCAACCACGCCGCAGTGGATGCAGGACATCGGTGCCGGCAAGATGAACCTGGGCCTCGACCTGCAGGGCGGTGTGCATTTCCTGATGGAAGTGGACATGGAGGCCGCCCTGACCCGCCGCATGGAGGACAACCTCAGCAATATCCGCAATCAGCTGCGGACGGCACGGATCCGGTCTACCGGGATGGAACTGGTCAGTAATTCCCACATCGAAATCCGCTTTGCCGATGAGGATACCCGGTCCCTGGCCAGATCGGAACTGCGGGACGGTTTTCCCGAACTGCTGTTTCAGAACCGGGAAGCCGGCGGCGAGGCGATTCTGGATCTGCGCATGACCGAACAGACGATCCTGGAAATCCAGCGTGACACCATCCAGACCAACCGTATCACTCTGCTGAACCGGGTCGACGCACTCGGCGTGGCCGAGCCTACCGTACAACAGCAGGGTGCCAATCGTATCGTGGTCGAACTGCCCGGGGTACAGGATCCGGCCCAGGCCATACGCATCCTGCAGCGGATCGCCACCCTGCAGTTTCACCTGGAAGCACAACCCGGAGCCCCGTCTCTTTCCTACGAAGCCTATCCCTATCAGGGCCAGAACATCAACGTGGACAACGACGTTATCCTGCAGGGAGACCGGATCAGCAATGTACGGGCGACCCTGGACGAAAACGGACTGCCCCAGGTTTCCATCAACCTGGATGCCCAGGGCGGGCAGCAGATCAATCGGATTACCCGCGACAACGTCGGTCGCAACATGGACATTCTGCTGATCGAAACCAAGTCACGTACCAATTCCCATCTCGATGAAAACGGGCAGGAAGTGGAGGAGACCGAATTCTACGAAGACCGGCGGCTGATCAGCCATGCCACCATCCAGACGGCATTGGGACGTCAGTTCCGTATCACCGGTCTGAGCCAGCGTGAAGCCAACGATCTCGGACAACTGATCCGCTCCGGATCCCTGGCCGCACCGATGATGATCGTCGAGCAGTCCGTCATCGGGCCGACCATGGGCCGGGAAAACCTGGTCAAGGGACTGGACGCGGTGGCCGTTTCCGCCGTGGCAGTGGTGGGATTCATGTTGTGGTACTACCGTCTGTTCGGACTCACCGCCAATGTGGCGCTGGTCATGAATATCCTGCTTATCTTCGCCGTCATGTCGTCCATTATTCCGGCCACGCTCACGCTGCCGGGTATTTTCGGTATCGTGCTGACGGTAGGTATGGCGGTGGACGCCAACGTGCTGATATTTACCCGGATCCGCGAGGAGCTTGCCGACGGCCTGCCACCGCAGCAGGCCATCGATGCCGGCTACGACCGGGCATTCAGCACCATTCTCGATGCCAACCTGACGACGTTCCTGGTGGCGGTGGTGCTGTTTACGATCGGCACCGGTCCGGTCAAGGGCTTCTCGGTGACGCTGATGATCGGTATTGTCACCTCCATGTTCACCGCGATCGTGGGTACCCGGGCGTTGATCAACCTGATGTACGGCGGACGTCGCAACCTGCGCACGCTGTCTATTGGTGGCAGAAAATTGCAGGAGGCCGTGGCCTCCTCCGCGGCATCTTCGTAGCCAGTTACAGGCAAGGATTCAGCAGGTCATGATTATAAACAGGCAAATCGATTTCATGGGCAAACGCCGCATCGCGGCCATCGGCTCCGGGCTGTTGGTCATTATCTCGCTGCTGTCGTTGCTGATTAACCAGTTGCAGTTCGGCCTCGATTTCACCAGCGGGACCTCGGTCAGGCTGTCCTACGACCAGACAGTGGACATCCCCGCGGTCAATGAAACCCTGCGGGATAACGGCTTTAATGACGCACTGGTGGTATCGTTCGGCTCGGACCGCGACATCCGCATTATTCTGCCGGTGGCCGAGGAGGTTGCCGAGGCCGATCAGTCGGCGGCCGCGTTGCGCACCGGTGAGGAAATCGCCGCCCTGTTGCAGCAGTCTTCCAATGCACAGGTCCAGTTACTGGGTTCGGACTATGTCAGCGCCAAGGTGGGCGAGGAACTGGCCGAGCAGGGCGGATTGGGGATGCTGGTGGCGCTGGGCATCATCATGATTTATATCTCGGTGCGCTTTCAGTACAAGTTCGCTGTGGGGGCGGTGGCGGCACTGGCCCATGACGTGATCATCGTGCTGGGCGTATTCTCGGTGTTCCATCTGGAGTTCGATCTTACCGTGCTGGCGGCATTGCTGGCGGTGATCGGCTATTCCCTGAATGACACCATCGTGGTGGCCGACCGGATCCGCGAAAACTTCCGGCGCCTGCGCAAGGGATCGCCGGAAGAGATGGTCAACGTTTCCCTCAACCAGACCCTGAGCCGCACCCTGATCACCTCGTTCACCACGCTGCTGGTGCTGGTTACCATGCTGATTTTCGGAGGTGACTCCATTCGTGGGTTCGGACTGGCACTGACCATCGGCGTCATGGTGGGAACCTATTCCTCCATTTACGTGGCCAGCACCACCATTCTGTATATGAAGGTGAACCGCGAAGACCTGATGACGCCGGTCAAGGAAGGCGCCGAACTGGACGGCATGCCCTGACCGGGCCGGCAATAAGCCACCTGTGCGATCCCGGCCCCAATGATGCGCACGGTGCGGACATTTCATTAAAAATGCAGGGCGAGCGGCGATTCTGCCTCTTTACAGAAGGGCCGGTGATTTTTACACTTTGCCGATCTGACCAGTCCCCAAACCGGTTGCGCCCATAAAGTTCACTTTTAGCGGGGCGATAACTGAGTGTAGGCTCGTTCAACCCGAGCTAGGGCACCGTAATCAGAGCGAAACCAGAATTAGTCAGAGTTTCCCAAACCGGGTCGACAACGTAAAACTCAACCAGGCCTCAATGCGCTTTCAAAAAACAGCCAGTTCCTGCCTTCTGCTACTGACCCTGCTGCTGGCGGGACCGGTCGCTGCTCAGGACCCTGACCTGTTTCCCCGGCCGGCGGCGCTGGAGCCGGCGGTACAATTCTGGATCAAGGTCTATACCCAGGTTGATACCCAGAGCGGTTACCTGCATGACGCCAGAAACCTGGCGGTAATTTACCGGCGACTACCGCTCGACCGGCGCCTGATCGAGCAGAACCGCGACAGCATTCGCGAAGATCTGGAAGTTCTGGCATCGGGAAAGCGTACCGGTCTGACCGCAAGCCAGCAGGAAATACTTGCCCTGTGGGGAGAGAATACGAGCAATGCCAGGTTTGCGGAAGCTTCCTCCAGCGTCCGCTGGCAGCTCGGCCAATCGGACCGCTTTCTGGCCGGCCTGATCCGTTCCGGTGCCTACCGGGCCCATATCAATCAGGTGATCAGGGAAAAGAATCTGCCCCTGGAACTGGGCGTGCTCCCGCATGTGGAATCCTCTTTCAATCCACTGGCGCTCTCCAGCGCCTCGGCCTCCGGGATGTGGCAGTTCGGTCGTGCCACCGGGCAGCGCTTCATGCGTATCGATCATATTGTTGACGAGCGACTCGACCCCTATACCGCCAGTTACGCGGCGATGAGCCTGCTGGAATACAACTACAGCATCCTGGGCACCTGGCCGTTGGCACTGACCGCGTACAATCACGGTGCCGGCGGCATGGCCCGGGCCAAGCGCGAGCTGGGCACCGACCGGATTGAAGATATCATCGCCAATTACCGGGGCCGGGCATTCGGGTTTGCGTCAAGAAATTTCTATCCGCAATTTCTGGCGGTTCTGGATGTGGAAAACAATGCGCGCCAGTATTTCGGGGATTTCCGCCTCAATGAAGCGCCGGAATTTGTCGAAGTGCGCACCGACTCGTTTATCGATGCCGAAGTGTTTGCCCGTTCTGCCGGCGTGAGCCTGGAACAACTGCGCTTCGACAACCCGGCACTGTTGCCCATTGTCTGGGAAGGTACCAAGCGAATCCCCCAGGACTTTACGATCAAATTACGGCGTGGTGTGGCAGATGATCCAGGCCGACTGCTGGCCCAGGTCCCTGCCCAGTACAAGTTTGCGGTCCAGACTCCCGATATCTCCTACGTGGTGGAACGCGGAGACAGCCTCTCGGTCATCGCGCGACGTTTCGATACTACCGTTGCCAAGCTGGCTGCACTGAATCAACTGGCCAGCCAGCACCGGATCCAGATCGGGCAGCGCCTGTTGCTGCCGCAGGACAACGCGGCTGCCCAGAGCCTGATTGCTGCGGCTGACCGGGTTATTCCCAGCGATGGGGTTTACAGCGTCCGCAGCGGCGACACGCTGTCGGTGATTGCCGCCCGGTTCGATATAGGTGAAGCGGATCTGCTGCGGCTGAACAATATCTCCGATCCCCACCGAATCTATCCGGGACAGAAACTGAACCTGCCGGGCCCCGGCCGGTCGGTACCGGCGGATCAGCGCGGCAGCTCGGCGCAGAGCCGTGAGACTGAATCGGGCTCGACAAGTCTGGTTGCTGCTGTCAGCGAGGAAGTGATTCCGGAGCCGGCATTGCGGGACAATGAAGCAGGCTCCGTTAATCCTGTGAGTAACGTTTCAGCCCCGCAACCGGTTCAGGTGGCGGCGGAACAACTGGAGCCGGCGGTAGCGTCCGAAGAGTCCGAAGTGGAACCGCCAAGCCTGGAAGAGCAGGGAGAAATTGTTGCCCTCGATACGACACTCAGCGTCGACGAAACCAACGAACAGCTGGTGGAGGAACTGCTGGCGGACCCCTCCGACTATTCCGTGGCAGCCGACGGCAGCATCGAGATTCAGGCGTCGGAGACCCTGGGGCATTATGCCGAATGGCTGGGGATAAGGGCCCGCGACATCCGTCAGCTGAATAACCTGTCGTACCGTGAACCGGTGATCGTGGGTGAGCGACTGAAGCTGGACTTCACCCGCGTGTCCGGTTCTGAATTTGAGGTCAAACGGCGTAATTTCCACGTGCGGATGCAGCAGGAATTCTTCAGCAAGTACCGGATCCAGGATGTCGCCCACTATCAGGTGGCTGCTAACGACAATATCGGTTCGATCGCCAGGCAGCGCTATTCCACACCGATCTGGCTGCTGAGGCAGTACAATCCCAGTCTCGATTTCAGTCGGGTTCAGATCGGGCAGGACATTGTCTTCCCATTACTCGAACAGACCGAGTAGGCGACGGGAAGGTGCTTGACCAGGCTGTAATTCCTCACCTGTCTGCAGCTGCACTTCCAACGTTAATGGTGTCCGGCGGCGCTGGCGTTATTTCCAGATTTCCTTGAAAAGTGCCAGGTAATTCTCTTTAAGGGCGGCGCCGGTAAAGCATTGCGGATTGAACTCCGGTAAGTGCGAGCCGCCGGCCTTTAACTGTTGCCATTCCTGTAGTCTCTGCAACACGCTGTCCCGGGACAGCCGCTCACTTCCTGGTCCAGCTGCCGGGTAAAGAAACCTCGAATCCAGGTATTCCGGATACACCAGGCTATCCGGGCACAGGGGTGTGCAGCCCAGGGCACAGGCTTCCAACACTGCCAGTCCCTGAAAATCGTGGCGGGACGTGGACAGGACCACGTCGCAGTTGGCCAACTGTCGCAGGTAGTCTCTGCGGTCCGCGATATAACCGATCTGTGACTGCAATTCCGGCCGCTTCCGGGCCGCGGCACCAAGCAGGCTCTGCAGTATGGCAAACTCCTCTGGCTGTTGACGGAACTGTTGTCCCAGGATATGAAAGCGGATCGGCAGTTGCCGGTCCAGCACAGCTTCGACTATCTGCAGAAGCAGCTCCGGGCCTTTGTCGTATTCCCAGCGATGATTCCAGACCACATCCAGTACCCCCCGCTCCCGGCGGCGTTCCGGTTCCGGCGCCACAAGGTCCATGGCCAGTGGTACCGGCAGGACTCTGGCCAGGGCCAGCCGCTCCGGGATTCCGGCGGGAACCTGATCCGGCAGCCTGGCCAGCAATTGTTGGACCCCCGCCAGGCAGGTTCGCCGGTTGTGCTCGCTGTTGAATACCACGCGGTCGGCACACAGGGCGGTATACAGTGATACCAGCGCAGCGTCCAGTCCGGTGTCGTATCCGCGCCGGTCCTGTTCCCGGCTGCGCGGGTAGGCAAACTGATTTTCGTGAAAATAAACCACGCTGGGCAACTCGGCCAGTGCCGGTCGAAGTCCCCGCAGGCTGGCCAGGTCGACCAGCGACGTGGCAATTAACAGGTCATGGCGTGCATTCAGTTCCGGAAATTGTCCGGCCCCCCAACTCAGGCTGTTGCCACGCACCCGCCAGCTGAAGTGTCGCGCGGGAAGCGCCAGCTGGGTCCAGTGAAATTCAGGAAACAGGGACGCCAGCGTCTGGCGCCACAGTCTATGGCTCAGGGCGTCGTAGGCGGAGAGCAGGAGAATGTTCTTGGCCATGTAAACAGAGATTCCTTGACTCCGAGGTGACCGCTCCCTGGCAGGCTACTAGAAAGCTGCCATGGTCGCGAGGATTGCAACCGCCGGCCAGGAGCGCTAGGTTTGAGATTTTCGACTGGAACCTCACCCTATGTCCAATGTGGAACCGCGGCCGGCGGCTACTGTGGTACTGCTGCGGGAAGCCTCGCAGGGCATCGAGGTCCTGTTGTTGCAGCGCAGCAGGGAGTTGGCGTTCAGCCCCGGCTGCTGGGTGTTCCCGGGTGGGAAAATCGACCCGCAGGACTACCCTGATCCGGACGGCACCCACGAATATCCGGCGGCACTGCGGGCCGCGGTAAGGGAAACCAGAGAGGAGGCTGGTATCAGCATTGAGCCAGAACAGCTGATCCCTGCCGCACACTGGACTACCCCGGAGAGCCTGCCGCTTCGCTACAGCACCTGGTTCTTCCTGTGCCCCCTTTACCAGCCGGTTGCAGTGACTATCGATGACTGGGAAATTCGTGACTACCGCTGGATCAGTCCGGCCCGGGCTCTCGCCGAAAGCAAACGCCGGACACTGAAGCTGATTCAGCCGACCAGGATAACCCTGCAGGATTTGCGGACTTATCTGACCCTTGAGGATGCGTTGGCAGGGATGACCGGAAAAGGGATCCGGGTTGTGCCGGAAAACTCTCCCTATTATCGGCCAATCACAGCAGACCGATGACGGCCGAGCGGGGACACGACATCGCTGTATGGGCGGACGATTATAAAGAGCCGGTGGTAAATGGCCGATGGTAAGTGATAGTGACAATGATTTACGTCGGTCAGACTGCCTCAGAACCCTGAAAGATCCCCTGCAGGCGCTGAAAAGCGGTGATTGTGGTGGCAAATCCTGACGAATTGTGGCGAGGGGCGGACTGTCCGAAATTTGGCGCGCTTTGTCCGCCCGGAACGCGTTCCCGGCTTGCTTTTCAGGGTGGGTTAGTGGGATAGTTAGGCGGTTATTTGAAAGCAGGCGTCACTGCAAACGGTCAGTAAGAACAGTCTCTGCAGAGTGACAGGTGCAGGGAAAACCTGCCGGGTGAAAGCTGCAGAAATCCAGCTGCTGGAATACCGCAGCAGGAATTGAGGGTCGGCTCCTGACCGGGCTGACCAGATCATGCAATGACCGCAGCCGAAGGCAACTGGCGGCAGGGGCGCTGAAGCCGCGTATCTGAATTCGATCCGCCTGGGCAGTTCAAGCCGCGTCATCGACCAGTCCGTAAACCGGGCAGGGCAGATTCCGGCCTGGCACCGGGCTGGATTCAGGCTGAAACAGCCTGAAGCAGGCGGAACAATCAGGCTGAACAGGGCAAAGCACGCGACTCAACTACATTCGACGGAAGAGCTCACCATGTCGTCCCCAACATTCTCCACCTTACGACAAACTCTCAGGAAGATCCGCCGCCGGCACAGTCTGCTGTTCGCTATCAAATACCTGAGTCTGGCAGTCATTGCGGTGTCCGCCCTGGTGCTGTTCATGACTGGCATCGAGGTCTGGCTGGAGCCGGGACGCACCGGCAGCATTGCCCTGTTCGCGTTGACGGTCGCCGGAGTGGTGGGAATTCTGGGGACCCTGCTGCGAACCCTGCGTTACCGCAGGACGGATGATCGCAACCTGGCGCGCTATGTCGAAGCTCGGATCCCGGATCTGGAGCAACGGCTGCTGACCTCGCTGGAATTCAGCGACGACGAACTGATCCATGGCAGACAGGGCGTGTCCTATCAGTTTATTCAGCAGTTATGGCTTGACGCCCAGGAACACGTGCAACAGCAGGAGCGGCACGTGGAGACCGTCATTCCGGCCCGCCAGTCCTGGTTCAGTCTGACCGGGGCGGCTCTGGTGGTGATCGGTCTGGGCCTGCTGTACTCGATTTCCGATACCCTGCTGACGGCCGGCGGCAAACTGGCCTGGCCATTCGCTATCAAGGCACCGGAACCGATAGTGGAAGTACCCCGTCTGCCGGTTGAGATTGCGCTGGAGCCCGGTAACCTGGAACTGCAACGGGGCAGCAGCGTCACTATCATCGCCCGGGTCGATAATGCCATACCCGCCGATGTCACCCTCAGGCTGCAGGACGACAATGTGAACTGGCGCGATTTCACCATGTCCCGCGATGGCAGCGGTAGCGACAGTGCCACCTACAGCTACTATATCCCGGCGCTCGACGAGGACACCACCTACTACGTGACGTTCACGGAGGCCGAGCAGTTCAATTCGCCTCAGTACCGCATCGACCTGTTTGATCTGCCCCAGGTGGAGCAGATCGATGTGGCCTATGACTATCCCGACTATACCGGCTTCGAGGATAACGTCGAGGAAGACAGTGGCGATATGGTGGTCCCGGAGGGAACCGAAGTGGAGCTGACGGTTGCCTTCAATAAGCCCATCGCCGAGGCTACCCTGGAGTTCCAGCCCTCCTACAATGAAGAGGGCGAGGAGGTGGTGGTCTACGAGAACATCCCGCTTGGTATCGACGGCAGCACCGGCCTGGCACGCTTTACCGTCAAGGCCGACGGCGTCTACCGGGTAGTGGCGCGAGACTTTGAACAGTTGGAAACACAGAACCCCCTGGATTACTACATTCGTGCCATCGAGGATACACCGCCGGAACTGGTGTTGAAACGTCCCGGCAACGACCAGGACGTGATGCCGCTGGAAGAAGTGACAATCGAAGTGGATGCCAATGATGACTATGGCATCAGTCAGTTCAGCCTGCACTACAGCGTGGTTGGCCAGGACGAGAAAGCGGTGGATTTTCTGGACGCGCCCAACCTGCGTTCGGTTACCGGTTCCCAGCTGATTTACCTGGAAGATCTGCAGGTGGAACCCGGCGATTTCGTTTCCTATTACCTTACCATGGCGGATAACAACGGCCTGGAAGGTCCCGCGGAAGTCATTTCCGACATCTACTTTCTGGAAGTCATTCCCACTGATCAGGAATTTCGTCGTGGCGGCGGTGGGGGCGGCGGCGGAGGTGGCGGTGGCGGCCAGCAGGGCGGCGACAGCAGCGCTCTGGTACGCATCCAGAAAGACGTGATCGCAGCCACCTGGAAACTCCGCAATCGCCAGACCGAGTCCAGCGCCGATGCGTTCCAGGCCGATTCTGAAGTTATTGCCGAATCCCAGCGCGAGGCAACGGAACGGGCCAGGATGTCTATTGACCGTTTGTCGGAACGGTTGAATTTTTCTGACGATACCTACGACCAGGCGGTGGAGAACCTGTCGCTGGCGATCGAACAGATGAATCTGGCGGCCAACGAACTGGATCAGCAGCAGGTAACCAGCGCTCTGACTCCGGAACAGGCAGCCCTGCAATACCTTCTGAAAGCCGAAGCCAATATCAACCGCACCCAGATCAGCATGCAACAGGGCGGCGGCGGTGGTGGCGGTGGCGGCGCCCAGCAGGAACGGGAGGATTTGCGCGAGCTGTTTGAAATGGAGTTGGGACGGCTGGAAAACCGCTATGAAACTCCGCAAAGCGCCGGCGGCAATCGGCAGCAGAACAGTGAGGAAGCCAACAAACTGGAAGAACTGGCCAGGCGCCAGGAAGGCCTGACCCGGGCACAGCGGAATCTGGCGCGACGGGAAGACCAGATGACCGAAGAGCAGAAACGCCGGGAACTGGAACGCCTGATGCGCCAGCAGGAACAGCTGAGCCGGGAGGTGGCGCAACTGTCTCAACAGCTGTCGCGCTCACAGCAATCCCAGAGTGGTTCGCCCCAGTCGCAACAGTCGCAGCAACAATCCGGACAGCAGTCCCAGGGGGGGTCGTCCTCCAGCAGCAGCGGTCAGCAATCGGGGCAGCAGCCTCAGAATGCCTTGCAACGGGCGGCGGAACAGATGCGCCAGGCCGCGGAAAGCAGTGATGCCTCGATCGCCTCGGCACTGAGCCAGAAGGCGCTGGAAAACCTGCGTGAGCAACAGCAGGCAATGAATGAGCAGTCGGAACGATCGGTCAATCAATTGGCCCAGAATATCGGCCGGCGTGGACAGCAGCTGCTGCAGCAACAACGCCAGTTGCAGGAGCAGTTACAGGACACCAGTCGACAGCAGGGGCTGGGACAGACCCGCCAGTCAGTGCGCAATGACGAAGATCTTCAGGCACTGGTGGAAAGTCAGCAACGGCAGCAGCGTGACCTGTCGGAAATTGAAGACATGCTGCGCGCCATCATCGCCCGTGGCGGCAACGAGGATCAGCGCCTGATGTCCCAGGCCCAGGAAGCCAGTCGCGAAGTGCGGCCGATCCGTGAGCAGATGCAGACCAGTAATCGGGTGCTGCGCAATGGCATGGTCAACCTGGCAGTGGATATCGAGCAGGAGATCGAGGATCAGCTGGCTGACCTGAGTAACACCCTGATGGCCCTCAATCCGGGGCAGCAGGGCTCGCAGTCCGATCAGATTCAGCAGGCCGCCCGCGACGCCTCGGAGCTGGCGGAACGGGTCAGACAGTTACAGCAGCAGGCCCAGGCCTTTAACGAAGGAAACCAGCAGGACGGCGGAGTTCCCTCGGTACGGGAAATGCGGGAGCAGTTGCAGCGCAGCCAGCAGCTGGCACAGCAGCTGACCCAGCAGTTACAGCAACAGGGTCAGGGTGGCGGTCAGCAGCCGGGTGGCCGGCAGCCGGGACAGCAACCAGGTGGTCAACAACCGGGTCAACAACCGGGTCAGCAACCGGGACAGCAGCCCGGGCAACAACCTGGTCAGCAGCCAGGGGGTAACCAGCAGGCCGCCAATCAACAGGGCGGTGGCCAGGCGGGTGGAGCCAGGGGCGGAGATGCCAATACCGATCGTATCGGCGGCGGCGTCATCGACACCAATGGCAATAATTCCCCGATCGGCAATGCCAGGTCGATAAGACAGCAGCTGACCCAGCAGGATATCGAGGATTTCCTCAGCCAGCCTGAGCTGTTCCGCCAGTTGCTGGAGCCGGTAATTGAACTGGAAGGTCAGCTGCGGGCTCAGGCCGAGCTGGATAATATCAACAATAAATTGTATGCGGCCATGGACGAAGATATCCCGGACCAGTATCGAGATCTGGTTCAGGAATATTATCGGGTGTTGTCGGAAAACCAGGGGACAGCGGAAGCGGCTCGGTAGTAATGCAGTTCATTGATCCAAACCTGTTGCAGGCAATAGAGGAAGGACGATTCTCGTTTGCGTACGGAATCAGCCTGCCCATCTTTCTACTGATCGTTCTGGCACTGATCGGTATCGTCTGGTTCAGTTACCGGAAAACCACGCGCCAGATTTCCAACGGCTGGAAAAGCTTTTTTATCGGGCTGCGTTCCCTGGTGCTCATTCTGCTGCTGGTCTGCCTGCTGCGCCCGGTCATCAGCACTACCCAGGTGACACCGCAGGAAACCTACCTGGGCGTTCTGATCGACGACTCAGAGAGTATGCAGGTACAGGACCAGGACAGTCAGAGCCGCGCCGGTGCAGTCAGTAACCTGCTGTTTGAGAACGGTTTTCTTGACCGTCTCGGGGAAACCTTCCAGGTACGCTCCTTCCGTTTCGACAAGGAAACCCGCCGCATCGCGACAGCATCGGACCTGCTTGGCAGCGGCAATGCCTCCTCGCTGGAACAGGCGTTACAATACGTGGACGACCAGCTGAACGGCCTGCCACTGGCCGGTATCGTGCTGGTTACCGATGGTGCCGACAATACCAATTCTGATCCTGTGGCAGTGGCCGAGTCGCTCGGATCCCGGCAGGTGCCGGTATTCACCATCGGGGTGGGGCAGGAGAATATTCCCCAGGATATCGGCATCGTCGATGTGAGCAGCGCACGAACGGTCCTGGAAGGATCGGTGTTCGACGTGCAGGTAGCCATCAATCATCAGGGCTACCAGGGCGTGCCGGTTGAAGTTTCGATTCTCGATGGCGATACGCCGGTGGTCAGTGAAACCATCACTCTCGGTGAGGCAGGGGTAACCCGCCGCTACGACCTGCAGCTTACTCCGGAACGCCGCGAAGAAATCGTCTATGAACTGCAGGTGGCCCTGCAGGAAGGGGAAATTATCCCGGAGAACAATCGCTATCAGTTCCTGGTAGATAACAGCGAAAAGCCACCGCTGGACATTCTGTATATCGAAGGCCACCCCCGTAACGAATACAAGTTCATCCGCCGGGCCGTCCAGGGAGACAGTTCACTGCGGCTGGCGACCTACCTGCAGACGGGACCAGAGAAATTCTATCGGCAGGGTATCGAATCCGCCACCGAGCTCAGTTCCGGCTTTCCGGAAACCAAGGAGGATTTGTACGGTTACGAGACAATTATCCTCGGTGACATAGAAGCCAGCTTCTTCAATGCCGATCAGCTGCAGATGATCGAGGACTTCGTGGCGGAACGGGGCGGTGGCTTCCTGGTCAGCGGCATGGTGGATGAAGGTTACCAGAACACGCCGATAGCGGATATTCTGCCGGTTACGATCGTGGAAGAGAATTTTCTGCCCTCGCATCTGCGCGGCGGAATCCGGCGCGGAGATCACCCCACCGGAGAACTTTATTTTCCGCGTCTCACCCGTAACGGCGAGTTCTCACCGTTGATGCGACTGTCCAGCGACGATGCCGAAAATCGCCGACTCTGGCAGGAGTTGCCCGAGCTGCAGGGAATTCATGTCACCGGCCGCGCCAAGCCGGGCGCCACGGTGTTACTGGAACATCCCATTCTGCAATTCCAGAATCAGCCGCTGCCGGTTATCGCCACCCAGCGGTATGGCAGCGGACGCAGTATGTCGATCAACACTGCCAGCACCTGGCGCTGGCAGATGATGATGCATTCCGAGGATCAGTCCCATGAAACCCTGTGGCGGCAGATGTTGCGCTGGCTGGCTGTCTCTGCGCCCGAGCGGATTACCATCGATTTTGATCGGGAATTCTATAACGTGGGTGACGAAGTCAGTATCAGCGCTACCGTGCTGGGTGACGATTACGAGCCGGATAACGATGCCACGCTGTGGATGCAACTGGTCGATCCCGAAGGCCAGGTACGTGATATTCCGATGGAATGGGATATCGAGGAAGACGGTGTTTACCGGGTAAGTTTCGTGGCTGAAAACGAAGGCGTACACGAATTGCTGGTGGATGTCACCAGTGCCGCCGCCGATGCGGCACCGGACAGTTCCGAAAAGCACTCCGCTTTTGTGGTGACGCCGTCGTTGCGGGAATACTCCAACGCCAACATGGATGCCGGCCTGCTGGAGCGGGTGGCTGCCGCTAGCGGCGGACAGTATTACAATTTTTCCGAAGCGGGCAACCTGCTGGATGAGATCGAATACGTACCCAATGCCTATTCGCGCGAAATTCAGGAAGATCTTTGGGACCGTCCCTGGCTGCTGGCATTGCTGATAGTGCTCCTGTGCACCGACTGGATCGCCAGGCGCATGAAAGGGTTGTCGTGATGAACAACAGAGAGTTATCCACCCTCAACGGGTTTCAACATTCGGCAGCGATCCTGCAATGGCTGATGCTGGCGGTGGCTGTGTGCTTTACGCCAGCACTGGCGGCACAGGGATCTGCCGATGGGCGGATGGATCCGGGCAATTATTTCCGGGAACGGGCGGATATCAGAAAGTACGCGGTTATCCTGACCGGGCCTTCGGTGGGCGAAGAAACCACCAGCCGGTTCCGGCAATGGTCTTTTTCCCTGCACGACATTCTGATTCGGGATTACGGATACAGCTCCGACAGCATCACCCTGCTGATGGACCGTGGCAGCGATTCCTATCCGGACAATTCCCGCGTCGATGGCGCCTGCGACCGGCAGACCATCGTCACGCAACTTGAGGCGTTGGCGGGGCAAGTGAAGGATGGCGATCAGTTGACCCTGTTCCTGATCGGGCACGGCACCGGCAGTGACGAGGAATCAAAGTTCAATATCGTCGGTCCTGATATTACCGGAGAGGAGTTTGCCGCACTGCTGGACAATTTCGACCAGCAGGACCTGGTGATCGTCAACACGACCAGTGCCAGTTACGGATTTTCCACCTCGCTTTCCAGCGAGGGCCGGGTGGTAATCTCGGCAACGCGTTCTCCGGCGGAAAAATTCGATCCTATTTTTTCCGGCTACTTTATCGAGGCGCTGGCACAACGCAATGGCGATCTCGACAAGAACAACCGTGTCTCCATGCTGGAAGCATTCAACTATGCCCGGCAGAGTGTCGATGCCTGGTACGAGGAGCAGGGCCGGCTGGCGTCTGAACATGCCAGCCTGGATGACAATGGTGATGCTCTGTTCACCCTGGATCCCAATGCCACCGAGGCGGACGGGCGTCTGGCCGAAATTGCCTACATTGACGTGCTCACGGCAGACGACGCAAATCTGTCGCCCGAGGCACTGGCTCTGAAGGCGCAGGTACAGGAACTGGAACGGGAAGTTTTTCTGCTGCGAGGACGCAAGGCGGATTTTCTCGCGGATGATTACTGGGCACAGATGGAACAGCTGTTGATTGACTTGGCTAGAACCACAGGACAGTACCATGAATACCTTGAGAACTAGACTGGGCACACTGGCTCGAACTACAACATTGGCGTTGCTGCTGCCTCTTGGCAATGCGGCACTGGCTCAGGATCCGCCGATCGATACCGGTGAATCTCCGCTGTTTCGCGGGGAACAGCTGTATCAATCCGGCTCCTTTGTAGCCGCCATCGATGTATTTAAAACCGCTGACGGCCTGGATCGCAATGAAGCGATAGTGGGTGCCAGTCGTTCCTATGCCATGCTGGGACGATACGAGGAAGCCATAGCCATCTGCGAGGAACTGATCGATGGCGGCGACTATGCCGATTTCCCCCTGGTCAGCACCCAGCTGGCGGAAATGAAACGCGAGGTCGGTCGTTCTGCCGAGGCGGTGGCAATTCTGGCGGCGCTGGTGGATTCTGATCCTCAGGGGGCACCGGTCCGGGCTCTGGTACAGTACGGTACGCTGCTGCAGTTCGTGGGACAGAAGGCGAGGGCGGCCGGTTATCTCGAGGGGGCGATTCAGCGCTACAACGACGGACTGGTATTTGCTTCCGAAGATGTCGCCATGGTGGCCCTGGCCAGCTGGAAACTGGATCGTTTTCACGAAGCCAACAGCCTCTTCAACGAGGCGATAAGAGCCAATCCCAATAACCTGGAAGCGCAGGTACTGTGGGGCGATCTGTTCCTGGAAAAGTATAATGCGGCCGATGCCGAGCAGTCTTATCGCGATGCCCTGGAAATCAACAATCGCTATATTCCGGCGCTGGTGGGTGTCGCCAGGGCAGTCGGCGATCAGCGCTCCCTGCAACGGGCAATGGCTCTGAATCCCAATTCCGTGATGGCACTGCAGACCTATGCCACCGGCATGATGCGCAGTAACCGCAAGGATGAAGCCCGCTCGGCGCTGGAACAGGCGCTGGAAATCAACCCCGAGTCGCTGCCGGTGCTGAGTACGCTGGCGGCCGATGCCAAGCTGATGGAACGGGAAGACGAATATCAGGAGCTGCTGGAGCGGGTTGAAAGTTTCAGTCCCGGCAATCCGGAATTTCTCAGTAATATCGCCGATGCATTCGGCAATGCCTACCGTTTCAGGGAAGCGGTGGAGTTCGCCCGCGCGGCAATCGATTCCGATCCCACGTTCTGGCCCGCCTATACCCTGCTGGGTACCAATCTGGTGCGTCTGGGCGAGGAGGACGAGGGCAAGGCGAATCTGGAAATCGGTTTTGAGAACGATCCGTTCAATGTCATGGCCTCCAACATGCTGAAAGTGTTCGACACGCTGGCCACCTATGAGACCCGCGAAACCGAACATTTCAAAGTGCACCTGAGCGAGAACGATGCCGACATCCTGTGGCCTTACATGCGCCCTCTGCTGGAAGAGGCCTGGGACACTCTGACTGTCAAATACGGGTTCGTACCGGAAGGCCCGGTCTTGATCGAGGTCTTTGAGAACAGCGAGGATTTTGCGGTCCGTTCCGTGGGATTGCCGGATATCGGACCGCTGGTGGGGATCTGTTTCGGCAAGGTTATCACGCTGATTTCACCGGATACCCTGTCCGCCAACTGGCAGGAAATCGCCTGGCATGAATTCATGCACGTGATCACCCTGCAGATGACCAAGAACCGTATGCCGCGCTGGTTGTCGGAGGGCATCTCGGTGTGGGAGGAAAGTCAGGGCAGGCCGTATTGGGGACGTCGTCAGGGGCTGGACCTGGTCCGTGCAGTGGAGGACAACAAGCTGTTGCCGGTGGCCAATCTGAACGCCGGATTCACCGGTGCCCAGAGCAGTGCCGACCTGGGCTTCGCGTATTTCCAATCCTACCTGGTGGTGGATTACATCACCGACGAATATGGCTTCGACAAGCTGGTGGAGCTGGTCAAACAGTACGCCGAGATCAAGGAAGAGGACGCCATGTTCCGGGATGTCTTCGCACAGGACCTGGACGACTTCAATGACGGGTTCGTCGACTGGATCGTCGGGCGTGTGGAGGAAATCAACGTCTATGTCGACGATGAGGACCAGCCCGACGAAGGTGAGGGCCATGGTCATGGCATTCGCGAGAATTCCAGTGCGATTCTGGCCGAACTGTATAACAACATGTCGCTGGAACAGCACATGCGGGCGCGGATAGAGGAGCAGCCAAGAGATTTCCAGGCGCACCTGCAACTGGGTATTGTGCTGTTCAAGGAAGAAAAATTTGACGAGGCAAAACTGCACCTGCAGCATGCCCATGACATTCTGCCCAGCTACACCGGTTACCCGAGTCCACCGCTGGTGCTGTCGCAGATTTACGAGCGGGAAGGGAACCGTGAAGCACAGCTGGAACAGCTGCGGATTCTGCTCCAGAACCAACAGCATGATTACTCATCGGCAATGATCCTGGCGGAAGCGGCGATCGAGAATGGCGACGTCGAACAGACCGACTACTACCTCAACCGGGCATTGCAGATCGATCCCTACCGGATGGATGTCCACCAGCTCAAGGCCCGCTATGCGGATCTGATCGACGATACCTCGCTGGCTGTCACCGAGTACGAAGTGCTGGCCAAGCTCGATATCACCGACCCGGTGGAGGCGCAGACCAACCTGGCGGAAGCCTATCTCAACAACGGGCAGCAGGATCAGGCCAGGCGCAATATTCTCAATGCCCTGGAAATTGCACCCAGTTACCGGCGGGCCCAACAGATTCTGTTGCAGGCGGTCGATGCAACCAACTGACGGGAACACAGAAACAACGTGAAAGCGTCCGACAGGAAATCAGGCTTCAGATTACCGGTGCTGCTGGCAGGTCTGGTATCGGCCTGCTGGGTCGGTCTGGCCACGGCGCAGGTGGAGCCACTGAACTTTCGCGGTGGCGAGGATCTTTCCATTTATGGAACGGATATTACTGAATTCACCTGGGTGAGGGGTCGTTATACCAATTACGGTGGTGGCCGGGGCGGTTATGGGTTCGGGCGCCGCGGTGGCTGGTGGGATACCGATTATCCGGATTCTGATGAAAATTTCCTGCGCGGTGTCCAGCGCTACACTAATATCGACACCAATCCCCGCAACCACAACTGGCTGGAGCTGACCGATCCGCAACTTTACGAGCACATGTTTCTGTACATGAACTGGAAACGGGTGCCGATCGGGTCGACCTTCAGCGGACCGAATTTTACCGAGGAAGAAATCGAAGCCTTACGGGAGTTTATGTTTCGCGGCGGCTTTGTCATGGTCGATGATTTCTGGGGTGATGCGCACCTGGAAGACATGCGCATGGAAATCGGCAAGATTTTCCCCGAACGGGAACTGGTGCAACTGGATACCAGTCATGAGATCTTCCATATTTTCTTTGATATCGACGAAGTCGCCCAGGTGCCCGGGCGCATGGTGACCTGGGACCGGGGTGGTTACTTCAATCTCGACGATCCCAACTACCCGCCCGCCGTCTACGCGATTCTGGACGATGACGGCAGAGTCATGATGGTCGCCAACTACAATACCGACCTGGGTGATGGCTGGGAGCATACTTTCTACGAGCCGTATCCCACCAAATACACCAATGAGGCCTACAAGATAGGCATCAACTTTCTGATTTACGCTTTTAGCCATTGAAACGACAGGAACTAGCCATGGCAGAATTACAAGAAAACGCAGACGGGATTGAAAATCAGGACGACCTGGCGCTGGTTCGCAAGATGCAGGACGGGCGGGAACAGATAGTCAACGAGATAAGGAAGATCATTGTCGGTCAACAGGACATTATCGACGAGTTGTTGATTGCGCTGTTTGCCGGTGGTCACTGTCTTGTCACCGGTGTTCCCGGGCTGGCTAAAACTCTGCTTATCAAGACCGTGGCGGACATTCTGCAGGTTAATTTCAGCCGCATTCAGTTCACCCCGGACCTGATGCCGTCAGACGTGGTCGGTTCCGAAATCGTCACCGAAGAAGACGGCAGGCGGGAACTGCGTTTCGTGCAGGGTCCCATCTTTACCAATATTCTGCTGGCTGACGAGATCAACCGGACTCCACCCAAGACCCAGTCGGCACTGCTGGAAGCCATGGAAGAGCGTCAGGTGACCGCCGGTGGCCGTACCTGGCCCATGTCGAAGCCCTTCTTTGTGCTGGCCACGCAGAACCCGATTGAACTGGAAGGAACCTACCCGCTGCCGGAAGCGCAACTGGACCGGTTCATGTTTAAGATCGAATTGGGATACCTGTCGGAGGCGGAAGAGGTGCAGGTGGTGGCCAACACCACCCAGGTGCGTGATACGACGCTTGCGCACCCGCTCAGCGGTGAGGACATCTTGGAATTTCAGCGCATCGCCCGCCAGGTTCCCGCCGCGGAAGCAGTGGTTCAATATGCCGTTCGCCTGGTGCACGCGAGCCGGCCTCAGTCGGACAAGTCTCCTGACTTCGTCAGGGACTGGGTCAGCTGGGGTGCCGGCATCCGCGCCTCCCAGAACCTGGTTCTGGCCGGCAAGGTGAGAGCATTGCTGCTGGGACGCTACAACGTGTCTTATGGGGATATTCGAGCACTGGCTCCCTCGGTGCTGCGCCACCGGATTCTGCTCAACTTCCATGCCGAAGCAGAGCGTGTGACCACCGACGACGTGGTGAGGAAGCTGCTCGAAGCGGTGCCGGAGCCGGCTGGGAAGATCTAGGGACAGACCCGGAGGGTCAGTCCCTGGTGGTCGGTCGGGACCTACCCTCCGGGTCTGTCCCTGCAAAGCTACAAAGAGAGTGCCAGGCAACAGACACCTGGCCCATCAGGATAGACAGATACTATGGCAGAGTCGTTGAATTTTCTGGACCCCACTGTGCTGGCCAGTCTGGACAATCTGGAATTGCGGGCCCGTGTGGTAGTGGAGGGCTTTCTGTCCGGTCTTCACAAGAGTCCCAAGCGGGGCTTCAGTGTGGAGTTCAATGACTATCGCAACTATTACCCCGGCGACGACATGCGCCACGTGGACTGGAAACTGTACGCCCGCAGTGAAAAGTTCTACATCAAGCAGTACGAGGATGAAACCAATGTGCGCTGCTTTATCGCCCTGGATACCAGCGCTTCCATGGACTACACCTCGGGGGGCATCAGTAAGCTGGAATATGCCAGGACCCTGGCATCGGCTCTGGCGTATTTCATCATGCGCCAGCGCGATGCGGTAGGACTGATCACCTTCGATGACCGGGTGCGCGAATTCATTCCTGCCAAGTGCCGGCAGCCGCATCTGATCCGCATCCTGCGCTCCCTTTCCACGCTGCAGTCCGGTAACCGGACCGACGTGGTAAAACCGCTGTCCGATCTGGCTTCCCATCTGAACAAGAAAAGCCTGGTGATTCTGATTACCGACCTGCTGGATGATGAATCGCGGGTCATCAGTGCCCTGCAGAATTTACGCAGCATGGGTAACGACGTGATTACGTTCCAGATCATGGACGATGCAGAACTGAACTTTCCATTCAACGAAGCCTCCGAATTTGTCGACATGGAAAGCAATGAGACCTTTATCACTTCGCCGGCGGCGATCCGCGAGGCCTACCTGAAAAACCTCCAGGAGTTCCTCAACTACTGCCGCAAGCAATGCCAGAGCAGTGGCGTCGATTACTGCCTGGTCAATACCAGCAAGCCACTGGATGAAGCACTTTCCTCGTATATTTCCAAACGTGGGAGGGGATTCTGATGGTTTTCCTGTCACCCCTGTTTCTGTTTGGACTGTTTGCCGCGCTGATTCCGATCGGTATTCATCTGATCCGCAAGGAAAAGCCTCCCAAGCTGATGTTCGGCACCATCCGCTTTCTGAAAAAAACCTCCAAGAAACTGATTTTGTTTCAACAGATACAGCAATGGCTGCTGTTACTGCTGCGGGCCGCGCTGATCGCATTGCTGGTGTTCGCCTTCGCCCGGCCGCTGATCAACCAGACCATGGCACGCCTGCTGGATGCCGATCCGGCATCGGTAGTCCTGTTGCTGGACGATTCCATGAGCATGCGCTACGGCGACCGTTTCGAGAACGCCCGCCGGGAGGCCCTGGATGTCATCGACGGCCTGAGTACCGGCGATGAGGTGGCCCTGGTGGTGTTTTCCGATGGCGTGGATCGCCTGCAGGAACTCACTACCGACCTGGACAGTGTCAGGACCACCGTCCAGAATCTGGCGGCGGCCGGCTACGGCGGCACTCACTTCATGCCCAACCTGCGCCTGGCCGATCAGTTGCTGGCGGCGTCACGTTACGACAACCGGCGTGTCTACCTGATTTCCGACTATCAGCAGATTGGCCTTGACGCCAATGATGCTGACTGGAAACTGGCGCCGGGGGTGGTGTTCTCGGGGGTCAATGTTGCCGACGAGGAGAGCAGCAACCTGGTCCTGACCGATGTCCGCTTTCCGGAACGGCTGTTGGAAGGTGCTGGCACCAGCCAGTCGATCCTGGCCCGGGTCCGCAGTACCGGTTCGGTTTATCTCAATGAAGCCGAGGTGACTCTGGCCATAGACGGTACCGTCGTGGACCGTCAGCGGGTCGATCTCAGCGAGGCCTCGGAAGCAGTTGCCAGCCTGACCGGTGACTTCGAGTCCACGGGAATCCGCCGGGGGCGCGTTACAGTCAATGGAGATAACTTCCGGGCCGACAATGATTTCTATTTTACCGTTGATGTGGCGCGGAAAATTCGCGTCCTGCTGGTCAATGGGGAAGCTTCACCAAACTGGTACGACGACGAGGGCCACTGGTTCGGTCTGGCGGTAAGCAGTGCCGAGAGTTCACCCTTCAGTCTGGATACGGTGGAACCGGGTCTGGTCACCAGGGACCTGCTGGAACAGCATGACGTTGCAGTGCTGTTGAATGTGGGTGATCTCTCCGCTACCCAGGCCCGCGCCCTGGTGGATTATACGCGCGGTGGCGGCAGCCTGTTGATCGCTCCGGGTGACCGGGTCGATTCGGAACAGTTCAATCGTCAGTTCGGCGAAATCAGTCCTGCTACGCTGCTGGGTGCAACCGATAGCGGACTGGATGATTATCTGGTGATTGCCGATATGGATCGTCGACATCCTATTCTGCAACCTCTGGATATCGACTGGACAGCCCGTTTTCAGCGCCTCTGGCAGCTGGCTCCCAGGGACGATGCCGATGTGCTGATGCGCTTCGACAATACGCTTCCGGCGCTGGTGGAGCGCCAGGTGGGTGCCGGCAAGGTTATTCTGTTTGCCTCCACCATGGATCTGGAATGGAACAATCTGGCACTGCAGGGCATGTATCTGCCCTTTGTTCACGAGACATTGCGGCACCTGGTGGAGCCGGAGACTGCCAGGCGTGTATATGGTATTGGTGATGCCATCAACCTGACCGCCGTAGCCGGTCCCGGTAGTGAGGTTGAGATTACCCTGCCTTCCGGCGACAGCCGTCAGTTACTGGCCGGCAGCGAAACCCTGGAGGCGGACCAGCCCGGTTTTATTGAAGCGAAACTGGACGATTCCACTACCTATTTTGCTGTCAACCTGGCGCCGGAGGAATCCAATCTGCTGGCTACCAGCGTCGGCGCCGTGAACGATCAGATTATCAATCCGGAGACCAGCCCGGTGCAGTCAAGAGAGGTCAGGACCGCCCAGATGATCGCCGAGCTGGAACAACCGCAGCGGGTCTGGTGGTGGATTCTGGCGCTGGTTATCGTGCTGCTGTTGGCAGAAGCGAAAATCGCCAACAGAACCTACCGATAGTAATTTGTCAAAATTCTCTGTTTTTAACCTATTGAAATAAAAGAAAAAATATTTTTCTTTTGTCACCTTTTTGTCATATTTATGAAATATTTGGTGATTTTTTGCTCTAAATTCTGTTGTCAAGCGACTCTTATTCAGCCATATTTAGCGCTATCAGGAGCGAGTCGTTATGGGATTCAGAGGGAAAAATTGCGCTATCACCCTGACGGGAATACTTGCCGGTTACCTGCTGGCGATGCCCGTAACCCTGCGTGCTGATGATGCTTCGGTCGGCAACAGCTTTTCCGCCAGCGAGTTCAGGCCCGGCAGCGTTGATCTGGTGGCAAAGCAGCGCCTCCAGGTGGAAGCCATCGAGGCCCGCTATGGCCCCTACGATGTCAGATTGAAGGAGGCGCTTAAGGGACTGGGTTATCGACTCAGGCAGGAGGGCGAGTTCGAAGCGGCCAGTGACGCGTTCAAGCGTGCCCTGCATATTTCCCGGGTAAACGAGGGCCTGTATAACGAGTCACAACTGGCGATCGTCGAACGACTCATTGAAGTCGACCAGCAACTGGCCCGCTGGGACGAGGTCAACGACCATTTCGCCTATCTGGAACATCTCTACAAAAAACTGTATAAGCTCGATGATCCGCGGCTGGAAAGCGGGCTGCGCAAAGTTGTCGCCTGGCATTTCGACGCGTCGAATTTCAACCTCAACGGTAATCGTCTGGAACACCTGCGTAAAGCGCACGGACTGCTGAAGCTGCGCCTGCAATCGGCTGAACTGACACTCAGCGGGGAAGATCCGCTGCTGGATTCACTGAAGCGAAATATCGAGCGCAGTGAGTATTTCCTCTACCTGAATTCCGATATCCATCGCGAACTTTCCACCGACCGGCGCCGGGCCATGCGCGATCGTTATCTGGCTAATATCGACTGAGGGGCAGCAGCTCCCTCATTGCGTTTTTCATTCACAATCCTCAATTCTTCCTTTCAACCAGGCACGCTTGCTGACACGCTTTGCTGATCAGATCGGATTGATCCAATGCGCGCCTGTATCGGCTCAATTCGATTGACAGTCAGTCGAAAACCCTCAGGTGAGCGCAAGCCAAGGCAGACTCTGGTGAAAGAGCGCAGTTTACACGCCATAAATGAGCTTATTGAATCCGATTCTGACGCCGTACTGTGCCAGCGCTGGGCTTTTCGACTGACTGCTAGAAATGACGGAGTCAGCCGTCAATAAACACGGTGGCTGATATCAGGAAAAGCGTCAGGAGGAATGACTGGAAAGGCGCCGAAGCAGGAACTTGAAAGCAACTCAATGCTAATGAAAAGGGGGGAACAAAGAAAAACTCCCAAGCCCTGCTGCCGGCTCTTTCTACATGACCGCCTTTTCCCTGGTGGAAGTCAATGCAGAAAGTCCGGAAATCTTATCACAGGAGCGCGGCGAATAGCCTTCAATTACAAATTGTTACATCAATAGAGCACACGCTCTTTGTGGTGCCTCCCGGCGAGCCGTTTCAGTGGCTCGCCAGGTTGGCCGGGGTTGTCATGGCTACCGATTTGCCGCGCTTGAGCAGCTCGCGGAAGCGGTCCGGCAAGGCCAGCATGGCGGGGGTGACCACCAGCGTCAGCAGGGTACCGAACGACAGTCCGAAGACGATGGCGCTGGCGAGACTGACCCATTGAGAAGTGATCGGTCCGCCCACCTCGACTTCAGCACCTATCAGGTCGATCGAAACATGCATGGCCAGAGGCAGCAGTCCGAAACCGGTGGTAAAGGTGGTCAGAAACACCGGCCGCAAACGCTGTACCCCGGTGTGGACAATCACGTCCAGTAGCGGCCAGTCGGTGTGTGTGTTGCGCAGATAGTTGAAAGTATCGATCAGCACGATGTTGTTGTTGACGATAATTCCAGCCAGCGCCACCACCCCGACACCGGTGAGAATAACGCTGAACGCCTGGCCGGTTATCATCAGGCCCAATAGCACCCCGGCCGTCGACATTAGCACCGACGACAGGATCAACAGAGCCTGGTAGTAGCTGTTGAACTGGGTGACCAGAAGAATTGCCATCAGCGCCAGAGCCAGGGAGAAAGCCTGTCCAAGAAATGCCGCAGACTCTTCCTGCTCCTCATTGGCGCCTCGGAAAATGGCGTTGACTCCGGGACTGACCGGATTGTCATCCAGGTACTGCTGCAGTTCGGCTACTTTTTCAGATGCCAGTTCCCCGGGGGCCGGATTGGCGCGCACATAGACCACTCGACGGCTGTCCACCCGTTGAATGGAGCCAACTTTGGGTTGCGGAGTGCGGGTGATAAAACTGGAGACCGGCACCGGTCCGTTGGCGGTGCTGATACGGATGGTATCCAGCTGTTCCAGACCGCGGTATTCAGCCGGGTAACGAACCCGGATATCCACTTCCTCTTCGGTATCGTCAGGACGGTATTCACCCATCATGACGCCATTGGTCAGTAATTGAATCGCGGTGCCGATCTCGGCAATGTTGGCGCCCATCATGGCGGCGCGAGGTCGGTCCACCTTGATTTCCCATTCGATACCCGGAACCGGCATGGTGTCGTCGATATCGATCAGCCCGGTCATGGAGTTGCTCATGTAGTCGCGGATCCTCTGTCCCTCCTGGAACAGCATGTCCAGATCCTCTCCGTTCAGCTCGATCTGTATCTCCTTGCCGACCGGCGGCCCCATCTCGATAGTGGCCACCTCGGCTTTCAGGCCGGGCAGACCGTCGATGGCGTCACGATACAGATTTTCCAGTTCGAAGCCGTCCACGTCCCGGTCGCGGCGATCGATAAATTCGAGGAAGATGGTACCCACCAGATCCGGTGCGGTCTGCTGGTCGCCGCCCATCTGCTGACCGGCGCCGGACTGCGTGACGATGTTTTTGTAATAACCGATTTCAGTAATCCGGCGTTCTACGTCCAGCATCATGTCACGAATTTCGGCCGGTGAATAATTGCCCCTGGCGAAGACCCGTATCTGAGTCATATTCGGCTCGACATTGGTGAAAAACTCCACTCCACGACCGAACGATCCATAAGCTATGACGATGACGACCAGGGATGCTACCGAACTGAAAGTTACCAGTATCGGCCGCCTGACTGCAGCACGCAGAACCCGGGCGTAGATGCCGGTAATGCCACCAACCTGATTCGGATCGCCTTCCTCCAGTTCGCGCAGCCGCTGAGCCGATTCATTGGCGGACTGGGACTTGCCCAGCAGTGCCCCCAGTGTCGGCGCGAACAGCAGCGCGTAAAACAGCGAGCCCACCAGCACGGCGAACACGGTGATGGGCAAGTAACGCATGAACTCGCCGGAGACCCCGGGCCAGAACATCAGTGGCAGGAATGCTGCCAGGGTAGTCGAGGTGGAAGCGACAATGGGCCAGAACATCCGATGTACAGCTTCCCGGTAGGCACTCAGGCTGTCAAGTCCTTCAGCCATTTTCCGATCGGCAAACTCCACCATCACAATGGCGCCATCGATCAGCATGCCCAGCCCCAGCAGCAGGCCGAAAATCACCATGAAGTTATAGGTAAAGCCGAGGCCGGAGATAATGATGAAGGCAAAGAAGAAAGAAAACGGTACGGCCAGCGTCACCAGGATTCCCGAGCGGATACCCACGGTTCCGATCACCACGATAAGTACCAGTACCATGGCCGTTGCCATGTTGCCCTGCAGGCCCATGTTCTGCTCGATCACCTGGGGCACGGTGTTGTTGAGGTAATCAATTTCCACCGCGGGCGGCAGGGTGGGGCGCAGCCGCTCGACGATCGCATCGATACCGTCCATTGCCTCGATCAGGTTAGCGCCCTTGCGCTTGTTGATATTCAGGGATATGGACTGGTATCCATTGGCATAGGAGAACCGGGTAGCATCCTTGAAGGTGCGCCTTACTTCCGCCACGTCACTTAAAGTCAATACCCCCTGGCTGTTGGAGGCGATCGGCAGGTTGTAAAGGTCATCGGCGGTTTCTATGAGACCAGGCACCTTCACTGAAAAGCTGCCGCGACCGGTATCTACCGCACCAGCGGGGATCAGCCGGTTATTGGTGCTGACCGCCTGCACGATCTGTCCGTTGGTGATCCCGTAGGTTTCCAGCTGCGCCGGGTCGATAGTGGCTTCCAGCAACTCTTCCCGGTTGCCGACCATGTCGGCAGAGAGAACCTGCGGCAGGGTTTCGATTTCCCGCTGCAGATCCTGGGCCACTTGCAACAGCACCCGCTCCGGAACATTTCTTCCACCGATGGCGATCTGCACGATGGGCATGGTGGCGGCGGCCACTTCCTGAATAATCGGTTCCTCGGTGTTCTGGGGGAATTTGGCCTGGGCGCGATTGATGGCTTCACGAACTTCGATCAACGCATTGCTGGTATCAAAGCTGACATCGAATTCGGCGATGATGGTGGCGGCCCCTTCGCTGGAAAAAGAAGAGACCTGGGTAATGCCGTCGATAGTCTTGAGTTCGACTTCAGCCGGTTTGGCCAGCAGCCGTTCTGCATCCTCCGGGGAAATACCCTCGTGCATGATGGTGCTGACAACAACCGGTACGGTTACATCCGGATTCAGTTCCACCGGGATGGCCCGGTAGGCTCCCACACCGGCCAGCATGATCACGATGAAAATGCTGATGGTGGTGCGGGATCTGGAGACTGCGGCGTCCAGGTAATGATACATCGTTGCTCCTCGCCTCAGGGACTGGACCGGGTCCAGCTGAAGTCGGATTCGACCCGCTGTCCCGGGAATACGATTTCCTGACCGAGGGTGATCAGAGTCACCTGGTCGGGCAGGCCGGTCACCCAGACGCCGGCATCCATCTGGCTGGTTTCGTCGCCGACCACGTTGACCGGCATGAAGGACACCACGTTATCGGCATTGAGGGTTTTAACTCCGACCACGCCATTGTCGTCGAGGGTCATTGCCGAGGGCGGAATCAGATGGGCGCGGGTGTTATAAGCGGCAATGTACATTTCTGCCGTGATGCCATCCAGGATACCCTCCTGCTCGTCGATGGTTGCCTCAATCCGGTAACTGCGGGACAGGGCCTCGGCGCTGTGGGACAGGTAGGTGACGGTAGCGGCGACTTTCTCACCGGTGAGCAGCTCTGCGTTGACGCGGGCACCGAGCTCAAGTTTACCGATCTGCTGTTCAGGTACCAGACCAACCACCAGCATCGGGCTGTCGTCCAGCAGGGTGGCGCAGATGTTACCACGTTCCAGCAGGTCGCCTATTTCAGCCGGCCGTGCTTCCACGATCCCGTCAAAAGGTGCCTTGATACGGGTGTTGTCCAGAGCCAGCCTGGCACGTGCAACCGCGGCAGTGGCACTGTCGTAGGCGGCTTTGGCCTGAGTGACCGAAACCTCGGAGGCCAGATTCTGGCGGCGGAGATCCTGAACGGCATCATACTCCACGCGGGTCTGTTGCTGGCGGCTTTCCGCTTCCATCAGATCGCTTTGCCGGGTATCGACGGCAATTTCACACAGTACGTCGCCACTGGCCACTCGAGTCCCTTCCAGCACCGGCGTGGCGGTGACCCGACCTGCCTGCTCAGCTTTCACATCAACCCGGCGAAAGGCCTCGGTCCGGCCCCTCACGCGTACGTATTCGACATAGTCCCGGGCCGATAGCCGCGCTGCCCGCACCGTAAAGCCCGTATTGTCGTCGGCACTGGACGGACTGTCTTCCCGGATGGCGGTAATTGATGCTTCCGACTGACCGGCCGCATTGCTTTCCTGAGTGCCGGAAGGCCTCGGGACAATCATCCACATCACTACCAGGGCGGCGATCGCCACGGCAACCAGTTTCTGCTTGTTCAAAAATGTCTCCTGGACCTTTACCTGCACGTTATCCTGTGTACGTCTCAGGAGTGCGTAGGGATCAATGAAAGTTTATTGAGCCGGCGAAAGCTTGTGTATAAACGCATGGGTACAAACAGCATACGGTTGCCGCCTGGTGGTGGAACCGATCGAATCCTCGTGCCTTGCTGGTCTTTCGCGTCCCTGTTGTTGGATGGACCCGCAGAGCGGGCATATTGAGTCGATTCCCTGATCAAATGGCAGGTTTGCGAATTAACTGCCATAAATTTGTTACCTATTGTAACTTCAGTCGTCTAGATTGCAACGGCTTTGACTGACCTTTCGCGATCAGTCGAGCTCTGGCCAGGATGTGTTTGGAAAGCCAATTCTGTTACAGTCGGTTGACGCTCTGGCAGGAGCAATGGGGCCCGGCTCAGCGGTATTTGCAGGACAAGTGAGGCGCACGAAATGAGGAACGACTTCAGCGGCCAGGTGGCCATCATCACCGGTTCCAGCAGTGGCGTGGGGGCAGCCACCGCAGAGTTGCTGGCTTCGCTGGGCTGCAATGTGGTGATCAATTACAGCTCCAAACAGCAGGCTGCCGAGGAGGTGGCCGATACCTGTCGGCGGCATGGTGTCGAGGTGCTGGTTTCCGGAGCCGACGTGGCCCGGGACGACCAGTGCCGGGAACTGGTGAAAATGGCTCAGGATCGCTGGGGCAGACTGGATGCACTGGTCAATAATGCCGGGACTACCAAGTTTGTCGACCACAGCAATCTTGAAGGACTCAGTGCCGAAGACTTTCAGCGCATCTATGCGGTCAATGTGATCGGCGCCTACCAGATGACCCGGGCCGCCAATGCGGTCATGCAGCAGCAGGACTCCGGGGGCAGTATTGTCAATGTCGCCTCTACCGCGGCCATCAACGGAATCGGCAGCAGTATCGCCTATGCGGCGTCAAAGGGAGCGCTGGTAACCATGACCCTGTCGCTGGCCCGAGTGTTGGGGCCGCGAGTCCGGGTCAATGCCATCTGCCCGGGTTTTATCGAGGGGGACTGGTTGCGCAAGGGTATGGGAGACCAACGCTACGAGGCGGTCATGAAGAGTAATCGTGACAGCGCCCCGCTGGGTGTCAACGCGACCCCGGAAACTGTCGCTGAAGCGATTCTTCATTTCATTGCCGGACCCAGTGTCGTGACCGGGGAGACTCTGATCGTGGATGGCGGGCGCCACCTCAATCAGGTTCCGCTGGTGCGACGCTAGTGGTCGCAGCAGCGCTGACTGGCGTGGTGGTGAGGCCTGCGCCGCGGGGGATAAATCCATAGCATGGTGATCGCACGACTCTATCCGGGTCTATACCTGGTGGCCAATGGCATGGCGTACGCTATTGTGGCCTGGCTGTTTCTGACCGAACCACTGGCGTGGTTCGCCCGCCTGCAGATCGACGCCGTCGACCCGGCCGCTTATACCGAGCTGAAAGCAACGTACGTGGGGTTAATGGGAAGTCTGGGAATTTATTTCCTGGCCGCCGGCCTGACTGCCAGCCTGCGCCAGTCTGCGGTGCTGCTGGCGATCCTCAGTTACGCCGGTCTGGCAGCGGTGAGAGCCTGGGGGATCTACCTGAATGGCAACAGCAGTGCACTGATGCAGCAACTGTTGGCCGTCGAGGTGACGGATCTGGCAGCCGGGCTGCTGGCACTTTACTGTCTGCGGCGAACAATGCGGCAACCCCGCAACCCCTACTTCTGACCCGACAGGCAGCGGACTGGCGGTTACCTGGCGACCGGCCGCTTCTGTAATTTCCGCTGCAGTGTGCGTCGGTGCATTTTCAGCTGACGGGCTGTTTCCGAAATATTGCCATTGTTTTCCTTCAGCACCTTCTGAATATGCTCCCATTCCAGACGACGGACAGACATCGGCTCCTGGATCGCCTCGGCATTAGCCGGTTCACTTTCCTGATCCAGCAATGCGGCAAGAATCTCTTCGGTATCGGCCGGCTTGGCGAGATAATTGGTAGCACCGAGTTTGATGGCTTCGACGGCGGTCGCGATGCTGGCGTAACCGGTCAGTATCAGAGTCCGGATGCCAGGATTGCTGCTATTCAGAACCGGAATCAGTTCCAGGGACGAATGGCCGCCAAGATTCAGGTCGAGGATGGCGAAGTCAAACCGGGTGCCGTCTATCAGGTCCATGGCAATCGCCAGGCTCTCGGCGTGTGACACCTGGTAACCCCGCATGTTAAGGGCGCGGGTTACAACCCGGGCGAAGGCCGGGTCGTCTTCCACCAGCAACAGATTGTTATCCATGAATTCCTGCTTGTCCTTGTCGGTTTTTGATTATCAGCCTGTTGGAAAACTCTCAGCTGGCACATTTTCGCCAGATGTTGCCTTGTCTTGCGCTCACCTGAGAGTTTTTCAACAGGCTGCCATTACAGTTCCCGGTTATCTCTCAGTCAGGGGACCGCACCGGCAGTCGGATCACCGTCTGCGCGCCGCCAGTCTTGCGATTGAACATTTCGATACTGCCCCCTGCCTTCTGCAGTGTGGCATTGGCGAGATAAATTCCCAGTCCCATACTGTCTTCGCGGGTTGAAATGAAAGGTTCGCCCATTCTTTCCATAACCTGCTCCGGAACTCCAGGGCCGTCGTCCTGAACCGATATTTCAACCTGGGTGCCGGCCTCCCGGAGAACTCTGAAAATCACCCGCGTCTCGGTGCGGGCCGCCTTGATGCCGTTCTCGATGATGTTGATCAGGGCATGATTGATATTAGGGTCGCGAACCATCAGGAAGGGCTGGTCAATCTCACTGACAGCAAAGTGTATTTTTGACGAGGGATGGATATTGGTGATGTAATCCTTGATGCCGTCGACAAAGTCGCCCAGGCTGATCTTGTCCTCGGAAGTGTCGAATTCCTTGTTGTAATAATTGGTCAATTGCGTAAGGGAGTGTTTGCAACGCTGCACCTGCTGACGGAGCAGGGTGATATCCTCTTTCAGTTCCTCGTTGCCCACCTGTTCGACACTGAGCTTGTCCATCTCGGTCAGCAACACCGCCATGGTGGAGAGGGGGGTGCCCAGGGCATGGGCAGTGCCCGCGGCCAGTGTGCCAATGGCAACAAGTTGCTCATTGCGCATTTCGTTTTCCCGGGCTTTTGCCAGAGTCAATTCCCGCTCCCTTATCGTGCTGGCCATCCGCGTGACAAATACCGAAATCAGAATGGCGCAGACCACAAAGATGGCCCACATGCCGACCAGGTGTACCTGAAAGCTCATCATCGGGTCACCTTCCTGGTGATCGCTGCGCAAATCCAGCCAGATGAAGCTGGTATAAACGAGGATGCTGCCCAGCGCAAACAGGTTGGCCTGGGCCCGGGTCAGGAACGTGGCGCCCACCGCCAGCAGGACCAGCAGGTAGGAAATCAACGGATTGCTGGCGCCGCCGACAGTGACCAGCATCAGCACCAGGAACAGCACATCCACGGTCAGATGGACGAACAGCTCCGCATTGCTGATGACCCGCGCCGAGGACAGGCGCCAGATGCCCAGCGATACCGAGATAAAAATGCCAATGAAAACCAGGGTAATGGGAGTGATCGGAATGCGCAGGCCGGAATAGGCGCTGTAGAGTATCAGGCCGATGCCGCCGAGCAGAGTGACAAAAGTGCGAATCAGCAACAGCAGCGACAGGGCCTGCCGCGCGGTACTGGTACTGTCGCTGAGAGAAAAAGAGGCAAACAGGTTCCGGAACCCGGTGCTGTACAATTCTGTTGTCATGTTCGCAGTGTAACCCATAACCCGAAACCTGATCAGGAATTCGCTGCGCTTTTTCCGCTCGACCTGTGCTCCCTGACGATTTACGGTGGACTGGTCAGTCGGAATTAAAGCATGCCATCATTGTCCTGCCGCACTGCTGCCCGGAGCGAAGACCCGCCAGATCGCCGGCAATCAGGTACGCGATCAGGCAAGAATAAAAACAGGTTGGAATTTCATGAGTGTCGAGAATATCTACGAACAGGATCTGGATCGCAACGCCGCCAATTTCGCGCCCCTGACGCCATTGTCATTCCTGCAGCGGGCCGCTGCGGTTTACCCGGACCGGATCGCCGTCATTCATGGCGATCGGCAGCAGAACTGGGCTGAAACCTACCGGCGTTGCTGCCTGCTGGCCTCGGCCCTGGAACGGCGTGGTATCGGCACGGGTGACACGGTGTCATTCATGGCTGCCAATACCCCGGAGATGTTCGAGGCACACTTCGGAGTGCTGATGCCGGGTGCCGTTCTGAATGCCCTGAATACCCGACTCGATGCCCGGACCATCGCCTTCATCCTCGACCACGCCGAGACCCGGGTGCTGTTCACGGACCGGGAATTCAATGCCACCATCAGGGCGGCGCTGGAACTGGTCACGCACAGACCCCTGGTAATCGATATCGATGACCCGGCATACGCCGACGGCGAACTGCTCGGTGAAATGACTTACGAGGAGTTTCTGCGCAGCGGCGACCCCGACTATGCCTGTTTCCAGGTGGCGGACGAGTGGCAGGCCTGTGCACTGAATTACACCTCGGGCACCACCGGTAACCCCAAGGGTGTGGTCTACCACCACCGGGGCGCCTACCTGAATGCCGTTTCCAATGCCCTGAGCTGGGAATTGACAGGGCATCCGGTCTACCTGTGGACCCTGCCCATGTTTCACTGCAATGGCTGGTGCTTTCCCTGGACCCTGGCGGTGATGAGTGGGACCAGTGTCTGTCTGCGCCAGGTGCGCGATGAGCCCATCTTTGACGCTATCAGAAAATACCGGGTCAGCCACTTCTGCGGCGCACCGGTAGTCCTGAACCTGCTGATCAATGCCGACGAAGAGCTGAAACAGGGCATCGATCACAGGGTGAAAGTGATGACCGCGGGAGCGGCACCACCGGCCGCCGTTATCGCCGGCATGGAGGAGATGAATTTCAGTGTATCCCACGTCTACGGGCTGACCGAAACCTACGGTCCCTGTGTCGTTTGTGCCCCTCAGGAAAGCTGGCAAGATCTGCCCATTGCCGAGCGTGCCGAGTTGCTCGCCAGGCAGGGAGTCCGTGCGCCGCTGCAGGATGAATTGATGGTGGCGGATCCGGATACTCTGGAGCCGGTGGCCAGGGATGGCCAGACCATGGGCGAGATATTCATGCGCGGGAACCTGGTGATGAAGGGCTATCTCAAGAATCCTCCGACCACCAGAGAGTCGTTTGCCGGTGGCTGGTTTCATTCCGGCGATCTGGCGGTCTGGCATTCGGATGGTTATGTGCAGATCAAGGATCGTTCCAAGGATATTATCATCTCGGGAGGTGAAAACATTTCCTCCCTGGAACTGGAGTCGGTGCTGTTCAAGCATCCCGGAATTCTGGAGGCGGCGGTGGTTGCGGCTCCGGAC
Organism: Pseudomonadales bacterium; assembly: GCA_024234395.1. Classification (GTDB taxonomy): domain Bacteria; phylum Pseudomonadota; class Gammaproteobacteria; order Pseudomonadales; family Pseudohongiellaceae; genus NORP240. The sequence continues at coordinate 1,732,150 of JACKOH010000001.1, read as the reverse complement.
GAAAAATGGGGAGAAGTTCCCTGCGCTTTCGTCACGCTCAAGAAGGGCCGGCAGCTGACCACGGAAGAACTGATCGCATATTGCCGGGAACAGCTGGCAGGGTTCAAGATTCCTAAAAAAATCATCTTCGGACCGATAGACAAGACCTCCACCGGCAAGGTACAGAAATACAAACTGCGGGAGCGGGCAGCCGAAGCGGATGAACAGGAAGCTGCCGATCCGCAGCATTGACAACCCGGTAACTCACTGGGGACCGGGAAAGCTGAACAGGACAGTGAAAGACTCAACAACCAATGGTCCAATAACCTATGCTTCAAAAGCAGATGAATCAACAACAGATGAATCGAAAATAAATGAATCAACAGCAAATTAATCAAAAGCAAATGAATCAACAACAAATTAATCAAAAGCAAATGAATCAACAACAAAGAGGAGAAAACCGATGATCAACAAAGCCAACCGCCTGGTAATCGCCATGGCACTGCTGTCGCTGACTGGCCTGGCCAGGGCTGCGGATGCTCCCGAAACGGTGGAGGTGACCAGCAGCGCCTTTGCCCACCATGGCACTGTGCCGCTGGCCAACACCGCCTACAGCGATAACCAGTCAATCGATCTGAGCTGGAGTAACCTGCCGGCCGGTACCGTGGAACTGGCACTGATTTGCGACGATCCGGTAGTCGCCATGCCACAACCGTTTGTGCACTGGGTGGTTTACAACATACCGGCCAGCGCTGCGGGGCTGCCGGCAGGCATGTCCAGTGAAGCAGCGCCGGAAATACCGGGCCTGGAGGGCCTGACCAATGGCGTCAGCGGAGTCAGGCGACCAGGCTATTTCGGTCCGCGCCCGCCGGTCGATGGCCAGTTGCACACTTACAACTTCCGAGTCTATGCGCTGGATGCAGATCTGGATCTGCCGGAAGGGTTGGGCAAGGACGAACTGCTGGAACGCATGGAAGGTCATGTCCTGGCCACCGGCCTGTTGATGGGACACTATCAGCGCACCGAGTAGCGCTGCCGGCAATCCGGTCCTGGAGCGGTCGGGCGGCTGAATGCCGACCGCTCCAGGAACTTTCAATGGGCTGCTAAAACAACCTGGTTCCCGGGTGGTCAATTCAGTGGCGGATTATTTCGCCGACCTGCGCCCCCTCGGCGATATCCAGATCGACTTCCCGGTACAGATGGATGGCACCGGTTATGGACGAACTGGCATCGATGTAGAGTCGCGGTTCCCGGTGATCGCCGAACAGGGACAGGCCGTTCCACCAGTGTCGCTGCCGTTTCTTGATGATAATGTCGCCATTCACCTGGCTGCGATCGCGAACTTCGATGTCGCCATTGCGGCTGATCAGATCACCGGACACGGTCGTGTTGAACAGCTGAATATCGCCGTTTTCGGATTTGACCTGATCCTCTATCAGGGTGCCGCCGGCAAAACTGAGTGAGCCGTTGACACTGGACACCGGGCCGCTGATGGTGACATTTTCCCGGACCCGGATGTCGCCGTTGACAGTCGACAGCTTGCCGGCGACATTGGCGTCGGCTTCGATCCGGATACCACCATTGACGGTCCGGGCTTCCTCGATGGTGCTGGCATCGCCGATATCGATACCGCCATTAACGGTGCTGAGTCTGCTCGCCGTCACTCCGGATTCAATGTCGATATGGCCATTTACCGTCGACACATCGGCGACCTGCCTGCCATGCTCCACTTCCACGCGTCCGTTTACCCGACTGATGTCGCGCACTCGGTCTTCAGCATTGGCATCGTAACTGAAGAGGTAGGCGCCCAGCAGCAGTGCCAGTAGAGTCGCCATGGTGATCCTGGCATTGTGATTGAAATCCCGCATTGAGTGTTCTCCTCTGAAAACCTGTTTGATTAGACGCGACAGGGTTCGCTCAGGTTACAAATTTCTGTCTGGCGGCGACTTCCGCATTCCGCTTCTGGACCGCTGATGAGCCCCATGATCAGCCTTCCGATCAGTAAATATGCAATTCCCTTGCCAGGGTGCTATTTCGTATAAATAACAATGGGATGGGGAAGGTTTACTGGGATTTTCTGACCTCCTGCAGGCGAATCTGGCCAATAGTTTGGTCAGATTCGCTAACTGGATTGTGCAGTACAGTCTTTACTCGGAGCGCCGTTTTGAGCTACTTTCTGCGCGGTCTGAATGCAGAGTATGCGAAGGTGGTCAGACCGGCGTCCGTTGCTCCGCAATGCGCAGATCAGGTCGCTATGATCAGCAGCCTGTCTGGTCAGCCGCAGACATAAAAGCAAAAAATAAAATAACCCCAAGAAAACGCCCACCGGTTCAATAAAAACCTGCTCACACAACGAGAGAATCCAGCCATGATCAATCGAGTTCTGCTGCTCATCTGCCTGCATAATGCCTTGTTCATTGCCACGCTTCAGGCCAGTGAAGTCGAGCATCGGAGTTTTCACTCGCAGACTCTCGGTGAAGAGTATGTCTACAACATCTATCTGCCGGACGGCTATCAGGATTCGGGTCTCCACTATTCGGTTCTGTACCTGTTGCATGGCAATCTGGGGACCGAGCAGAGCTGGGTGGGACCCGGTCACATTCAGGCGACCACCGACGCGCTGATTGACTCCGGCGCCATTCAGCCCCTGTTGATTGTGATCCCTGCCGACCCGAAATTCTGGTGGGCCGACAGTCACGGCCGGCCTGCCATGACGGCCCTGGTCAACGATCTGCTGGCCGACGTCCAGGATCAGTTCAGGACCATCGAGGAGCGGCAGGGAAGGGCAATCGGTGGCTATTCGGCAGGCGGATTCGGAGCCGCCAACATTGTGCTGAAGTACCCGGAGCTGTTTGCCGCAGCAGCACCATTGAGTCCCGCCGTCTATACGCCAGTACCGCCACTGGATTCCTCGGCGACCCGTCAGGACACCTTTCTGACCGACGGTGAGTTCGATCCGGCCAGATGGGAGGCGCTTAACTGGGTTTCTTTTATCGACGCCTATAAGGCGACCGGCATTATCGTGCCGTTCTATATCAATACCGGCGACCACGATCGTTACGACATTGCCTATCATGCCGCGGTCTTTTTTAAGGCACTGCGGGACTACCAGCCGGACTATGCGGAATTCCGTGTGTTTGACGGTGACCATAACTTTGCCGCCTGGGGCGGAACCATCGGCCTGGCAATGGAGTATCTGAGCCGCTTCCTGGCCGCGCCGCGATGAAAAGCCGGCCGCTCATACCCGCCGCGGAAGATCCCTCGTTATTGCCCGGCGGCACCGCCGGAAGGGGCTGTTCCGGCTTCGGAGGAAGCAATCTGGCGACTGTTTTCCGTGCCGCTTTGATGACACGAAGCGTAAATGTTTCACACCGTTTTCAACACTCTTCTCTGAATCGGATTAATTAGGTACGATTCAGGTCCCTGACCGTTTTCCTGGTCCATCCAAGCGAGGTTCGGCACCACCCATGACCCGAAGAAAAAGCGCTTCATCCCTGATCAAGATCTTCATAGCGACTACCGCATTGCTGGTTTTGGCCGCCGGCTTTGCCGCCAGAGCCCACTCCCAGACCGGACGCGTAGTGGAGTCGGATACCCATCGATTTACCGAACTGGCAGAAGGGGTCTGGCATGGCGTCGGCACCGGCCGGGTTCATGTCATGAGCAATGTCATGGTGCTGGTGGGTGAGTTCGACACGCTGGTCGTGGATTCACATGTGACGCCGACTGCCGCCCGCTCGCTGCTGGATTCGCTGTCGGTGCTGACCGACAAGCCGGTCAGGTACCTGGTCAACAGTCACTATCATTTCGATCATGCCCATGGCAATCAGGCATTCCCACGGGAAGTGGAGATCATCGGTCACAGTTTCACCCGCCAGAAGCTGAACGGCGAAATCGGCAACGTCCTGGAGGAAACCACGTTTCACAGTTTTTCCGATGGCGTACCCAGCACCGTCGCGAACCTGGAACGGCAGGCAGCCAACGAGTCTGATCCGGTCCGCCGCGCCCAACTTGAACAACGGGCCAGTGTGCAGCGTGATTACATGAATGCGATTCCGGAAGTCTCCCCGACACCGCCCAATATCACCCTGGAAGAAAAAATGACTCTGTTCCAGGTCGTGGAGCGGGGCAGCAGGGAGATTCAGCTGTTACATCTGGGCCGCGCCCACACCGGAGGTGACGTGGTTGTCTACCTGCCCCAGGAGCGGATCGTTTTCACCGGCGACATGATGCTGCCCGGTCTGTCTTACATGGGCGATGCCCACGTCAACGAGTGGCCGGCCACGTTGGACGCGCTGAAAACCCTCGATTTTGACTGGGTGCTGCCGGGCCACGGTCAACCTTTTAACGACCGTGCCGTGATTGACAATTTCCAGGCTTACCTGGAGGATCTCTGGCCCAAGGTTGCCCGCCTCAAGGATCAGGGCCTGAGCGCGGAGCAGGCGGCCGAGCAGGTCGACATGACCAACCACAGCGACAATTACCCGCAACTGCGCGGCCCTGGAGCCGATCCCCGCGCCGTACGCAGAATCTATCAGTTGCTGGATGAATAACAGAGGTTGCCTGGGACCCGCTCACTGACAGCGGGTCCACCGCAACTTCAAATGAGAACTTTTAGAGATTTTTTAGAGATAAGGAAGCCGACCGTGTTGCGAACAATTACCGGCGTCATTGTCCTGGTCATGTCACTGAGTGCTTGTGGCGGGGCTGCCAGGTTGATCCGCCAGGCTACCTACCCACCTGATTTCAATTACGTCAGCGGCGATGAGTTGCGCAGCAGCATGGATCAGCTGGGCTACCAGTTGCAGCGCCTCGATCAGGCGTTGGCGCCTGCCGAGACCGGCCAGGATGTCAGTCAGCAGGAAGTGCTCAGCGTACTGGGTGATATCGAGCGGATCGGGACCAACCTGCGGGCCGGGGAGGGCGGCTCAAACCATCCGTTTCTGGAAGACCATATGAATGATTTCGTGGTACAGGTGGGACGTGCCAGGATCGCTGCCAGAATGGATCCGCCATCCTATTATCTGGCCGGCCGGGTGGCCGGCGGGTGCGTCAACTGTCATCGGGTCAACCGCTGAGGCCCGCCGCAGCGGGAAATTACGGCGGGTAGAACTGACCGGGACAGACCTGCCGGGCACCTGAATTTCAGGTGAACCCGGCCAGTCGTCAGTCAGAAGACTTACATCGAATAACCTTTCTCGTCGTGGTCGGTGATATCACAGCCCATCTGCTCCTGTTCATCGCTGATGCGAATTCCGGAGGTCAGGGCGCTTACCACTTTCAGAATCACCACGGTGACGATTCCGGTGTAGACACCGGTGGCCAGAATGCCGGTGATCTGTACCAGCACCTGGGACCCCATCGTCATCCCTTCCGCATAGCCATTGCCGCTGAAAACTCCCAGGTTCTGCGAAATCAGGATTCCCGCCAGGAAGGTTCCCAGCATGCCGCCTACACCGTGGACGGGAAATACATCCAGGGAGTCGTCGATCTTGAGCCGGGTTTTCATCGTTGTGGTGGCAAAATAACAGATGAATCCACCGGCAATCCCTACCAGCATGCCACCAGCCGGACCCACCGAACCGGATGCCGGCGTGATGGTAGCCAGACCCGCCACCATGCCGGTGACTGCGCCCAGGGCGCTGGGCTTGCCGAATTTGATCCACTCGATGGTCATCCAGGTCAGAGCGCCAGCGGAAGCAGAAAGATGAGTAACCAGCAGTGCCATACCGGCATTACCGTCGGCTGCCAGTGCGCTGCCGGCATTAAAGCCGAACCAGCCCACCCACAGCATGCCGGCGCCGGTAACGGTCATGGTCATGTTGTGTGGCACCATGGCGGAGGAAAGGAAGCCATGACGCTGGCCCAGCATCAGCGCCACCACCACGGCCGCGACGCCGGCAGTAACGTGGACGACGGTGCCGCCGGCAAAATCGATCAGTCCCATCTGACCGAGCCAGCCACCGCCCCAGACCCAGTGGGCCACCGGAAAATAAACCAGTACTACCCACAGTCCACAAAACAACATCATGGAAGAGAACTTCATCCGTTCGGCAAAGGCACCCACGATAAGCGCCGGGGTAATGATGGCGAAGGTCATCTGAAAGGCCGCAAATACGGTTTCCGGAATCGAACCGGAGACCGAGTCCACCACCACGCCGTTGAACAATGCCTTGCCGAGTCCGCCCCAGAACGGTGATTCGGATGGGCCAAAAGCCATACTGTAGCCGACCAGCAACCACAACACCGACACCATGGTGGTGATGGTGAAACACTGCATCAGAATCGAGAGGACGTTCTTGGTACGAACCAGGCCACCATAGAACAGCGAAAGGCCGGGAATTGTCATGAACAGGACCAGTGCAGTGGAAGTCAGAATCCAGGCCGTATTCGCGCCATCCGCTTCATTAGCCTGGGCCAGGCAAAGCGAGGGGACGATAAGGGTGAAGGCCGCGCTGGTCAGGGAGATCAGGGTTTTTCTTGTTGTCATTGGAGGCTCCTCGATTACAGCGCGTCGTTGCCGGTTTCCCCGGTTCTGATACGTACCACCTGATACAGATTGCTGACAAATATCTTGCCGTCGCCGATCTGACCGGTCTGGGCTGCCTTGCAGATGGCCTCGATGGCCTGGTCCACCAGGCCGTCTTCGATTGCCACTTCAATTTTGGATTTGGGCAGAAAGTCGATGACGTATTCAGCGCCGCGATACAACTCGGTGTGGCCCTTCTGGCGACCGAAGCCCTTGACTTCGGTAACCGTCATGCCGTTTACGCCGAGTTCAGACAGCGCTTCCCGAACGTCGTCAGACTTGAACGGTTTTATTATCGCCGTGATTAATTTCATGGTTTCTCTCCCGCCATTAATTGGTTGGTTTCCGGAATCTGTCGACGTCGACGACTCAGCGGAATTGTTCTTGTCCCTCTGAACTCCAGACCCGGACTGGCAGCATTCCGGGCGGGTCTGAGAGTGGCCACGACTTTATCATGTCACCCCTGAAAGCACCAATGCGGGGCGGTTTTATGCCTGCAGACGGGAACCGGCTGATACCGGGCAAAGGCTTGAGTTCTCTGGCCTGTAAAGGCTGTGCCTGACCGGGTCTGCACCGTGGTAGTGCAAAAATCGATGTAGTCCGGTCTGAACCAAAAAAAAGGGGGTGGTCATCCGGGAGGAAGGAGTCCGGACGGCCACCCCCGAGGGGGGGAGGGAGGGTCAGGCGGTCTGCTGTTGCAGTATCCGCACCGATCTGATCAGTGGCATCATGATGAACACGAAGGCCACGATAAAGGCGACGCCGAGCAGGTTCAGGGCAACCGGCAAGCCCTGGCTTTCGGCGACAAAGCCCACCAGCGGCCCGGTGGTGATAAATCCCAGCCGGAAGGTGAAACTGGTCAGCGAGTTGGCCGTGGCGCGAAAACTGCCGGGCACCCGGCGGTTCAGTGCGTTGACCAGAATGACCTGCACCAGGCCTCTGCCAAAGAACAGCAGCAATCCAACTGCGATGCCGGCCCATCCCTGCAGCCAGGCCATTCCGAAGAAACCGAGTACCGGCAGCACTCCAATCAGACACAGTGCCGCGATCGCTCCATGTTTCCGTTCGATATTGAAGCTCCAGCGACTGGCTATGCCTACCGTCAGGCTCTGCGCAAACCAGAGCAATCCAAAAGCCGCCAGCGAGATTCCTCGTGATTCCCAGTAGGGCTGCACCAGCCAGACCACGTGGATGGTAGCCAGGTTGTAAATGGGTATGGCAATGAAAACATTGCGCAATACCTGGTCGCTTCTCCACATGTGGCGGAATATGCTGGTCAGCCTGGTGCTGGTCTGGTCCCGTTCGTCATTTTTGTACGGCGGTTCCACTACGAACAGTGCCAGGATGAAACAGACCCAGGCCGCGGCGGACTGCCCGACAACCATGATCTCGAATGACCACAGGGCCAGCAGACCACCCAGCAATGCGCCGATTCCTTCAGCGCAGGACTTGATAAATCCCAGATGGGCGATACCGGTGCTGTGTGGCGAACTGTCTTCTTCATCCAGCGCCTTCTGCGAGTCGTACAGCAGCGCCAGGTCTGCGCCGGACAACAGGCTGCCGGCGATACCAACGCTGATTTCAAAAATCATCAGGCTGAAAAAATCATCGGCAAAATTCAGCAGCAGATACCCGAAGCCGTGCATGACACTGCCCGCCAGCAGTGCCGAGCGGCGCCCGAACAGGTCCGCGAAATAGCCGGAAGGTGCCTCGAGCAACACAATGGTGGCAGCGTAAATGGTCTGCAGATAAAAAATTTCCGCCAGACCGAGGCCTTTCGACATGAAGAAAGGCACGATAACCGGCACGATCAGCATAAAGCAGTGAAAAAATGCCAGGCCATAAACCAGTTTTATGTTTCTTTGCAGTTTTTTGACCACAATAGTTCCCCTGCGCCCGGAATTGTGTCCCGGGCGATATAGCGACGCAAAAAAAAAAGACCTCTAGGCGGTTCGGGTGCTTAGAGGTCTTTTTTCAGACTCGGATTTCAGATTTGTACTGATAAAATCACTCCAAGCTGGACCTCCAGGTTCCCACCACGCGTGAGCAGAACCGATGACCCTTGAGGGGCATGGTTGCCGGCAGGCTGTTAATGATTGTGTCGAAGTAAGTCTGCATTTCGTTCACGCGATTTATGTGAAGTAGTCTAAAACCTGAGAGTAATGCTGTTCAGAGCGCGCATTGTATTCCTTTCAGAATTCAAGTCAACCGCTAATTGGAAATTAATCGACAGTCAATGAAAAAGTTTTACCAGAGCCTTTTGGACTGTTCGTTATCGAGCCCTGCCTCGATGGTTGCGGAGCGACTGCTCCAGCGCGTGGCGAGCAATGAGCCACTGATATTATGCCAGATGCTGAACAGGGCCGCGGGCAACGCGGCCGTGGCGGAGAAATACTCCAGTGCCAGGGCTACGCCGAGACCGGAATTCTGCATGCCTACCTCGATGGCGATGGTGCGACTCTGCTGCAGGTTCAGTCCCAGCAATCTTGACAGGTAAAAACCGGCTGTCAGTCCCAGCGAGTTATGCAGTATTACCGCGATCAGCACCAACGGACCCACCTCGGCCAGCCGTCCCGCATTCAACGCCACGATAACAGCGATGATCAACAGGATTATTAGCACCGACAGGGTTGGCAGTAGAAACTCCAGGCGCGCGACTGATTTGCCCAGCAGGCGGTTTGCCAGCAGTCCTCCGAGCACCGGAACCAGCACCACCTGGACAATATCCAGCAGCATGCCCAGCGTATCCACAGTGACCGTGGTTGCCAGATAGAGTGTGCAGAGCAGCGGCGTCACAAACACGCCGAGCAGGGTGGAGACCAGAGTCATGCTGATGGAGAGCGCCACGTCGCCACGGGCCAGAAAGCAGATGACATTGGAAGCGGTACCGCCGGCGCAGCTGCCGACCAGCACCATTCCTGCAGTCAGCTGGGGAGAAAGCTGCAGAATCCCTGCCAGCACGAACGCTACCAAGGGCATGATCAGAAACTGCAGCGCGACGCCGATGAAAATAGGGCGCGGCATGAGTAGAACCCGGCGAAAATCGTCACCGGTCAGGGTCAGGCCCATCATGAACATGACAGCGGCCAGCAGCGGAACGATCCATTCCTGCAGGCCGCTGAACGGCACCGGCTGGACGAAGGCAAGTGCCGAAACCAGAATCGCCCACAGCGGGAACAGGCGGTTGAACGATGACAACAGAGCGGGCAATGGGGAGTCGTCTGACAGCCTGTTAACCGAACGGGATGGGGTTCTTGCTGGCGGCGACCAGCAGAATGTAAAGACCCGTCAGCAGCGTGAGGCTGTAGTACAGAACCCGTTTACCCTGCGTCGCCTGCGAACGCATGGTTACAATTCCCAGACCGATATAGACGATCAGCGCGATGACCTTGGCCGTCACCCAGGACACCACAAAGGGGTACTGGCCCGACATCACCACCAGCACGATGGCGCTGAGTAACAGAATTGTATCGATGATGTGTGGCAGTACCCGGAATACAAAACTGCCCGGTGCCTGGTTCCGCTTAACTTTCAGGAAGCCGCGGATGGCGAATCCCAGCACGCTAAGGATTGCGCAACTGGCATGAATAATTTTAATTGTCAGGTACATAACGGCATCCGGCTGAGGCTGGTGAACGGAGGCTAACCATACCAGTAGTGTTGTCTGTCAACAAGTGATTCAGGGCCGGTTCAGGCTGACCGGCGCATGCTGTCCGGGTGACACTCGGGTCCCGGCAATTCGGGAACAGGCAGGGCCGCGGCGCAGTGGTGATCCATTAATTCCCTGGCAACTGTAACTTTTCGGAGCCGACCTGCGTCTTCACAATGTTGGATACAAAGCACAGTTGGATACAAAGCACGGCTGGATACCAAGCAAGCCGGAACCAATAATTGAAACACTGGGGAAAATTATGAAGAAAATGGCACTTCTGATGTTGATGGGCATGACTTTGACTGGCTGTCTGTTGACGGTGGATTCCGACGGGCGTCTGCTCGACAACACCTGGGATGAGGGAGACGTCAATCGTCTGTCGATCGGGAATAGCGATACGGAGTGGGTAAGAACCACATTCGGGGAGCCCTCGAGCCGCATCAGCTACGCCGATGGCAGTGCGGTATGGAAATATCGCAACCGATCGGAAAAAGACACTGAGGTGGGTCTGTTCCTGCTGTTTTCTGTCGATCTGGAACAGGAAAGGCTGGAAACCCTGACCATTGAATTCGAACAGGATGTGGTGACCAATTACTGGATTGAGTCGGAGCGGTACTGATCTGTAATTCGCCAGTTGCGGCGGCAGGGAGTGCCGCCCGCAGCCGGCCAGTCTCAGCGATCGAGATTAAGCAGCCAGCGGTCCAGTTCGTCCATATCCACCTTGATAACATGTCGAGCATCGGGTACCAGGGCCGCATCCACGCGCGCTCCTGCTGACACCAGCCGCTGAGTCATGTCCGGCATCTGCTTGTTCCAGCGGAAATAGTCCTTTTCGGCCACCCGGAGAAATATCGGCAGTCCATCCAGCGCCGGAAGTGGCCCGGACTGCTTGATGCGACCCGGTACCGCCACCACGCCGTGGTAGGCTGCCGGGTTCTTGCTGGCTATTTCCAGGGCCGAGCTGCCGCCGCTGGACACTCCCAGCAACAGGGTTCTGCCCACCCGTATGGCCTCATCTTTCTGCAATTCGGTGATTACCTGACTGATATTGTTTTCGCTGTCCCCGACAAAAGACAGCCCTTCGGGAGACACCGGAATCGCCACTACCCAGCCGCGCTTGGTCATTTCCCGACCCAGCCAGAACTGGGCCTTGACGGCATACTCCTGACCGCTGCCGGCGGGAATCATCATCGCCAGTGGCCAGGGTCCGTCACCGGCATCCCTTGGTGTGAATACCCAGACCCGGACCTCTGTATCACCCGCCAGCGACACGGTGCGTTCCGCACCAACCGCCAGAAGCGATGTCGCGAGCAGTACAGAAAATGCCAGAAAACGTAGCAGAGCCATCAGTCAGGAGTCCCCCCGGAAGTGCCCGCAGTATAACAAGGCTGGCAAATTATCTCGCATCCTGATGAGACAGAATCCCCGTCAGAACCGTCGATTTCCTTGGCTGGACGGAAATTGTGGGAGCCTGCGAAAATGAGCTGTAACTATTTTTCCCGATCGCCGTCTTTAGCTGCAAATGATGACGCAATATAAACAGGCAATCTCCCAGTACCGGCAACGGGTATTCTCGTTCGCCTACTACAGCCTGCGGGCTCGCGAGGATGCCGAAGATATCACCCAGGATGTATTCATCCGGCTGTGGCAGCACTGGCAGAAAATCGACCACGACCGGATCGGCGCCTGGCTGATGCGGGTCGCCCATAACTCGGTTGTTGATCACCTGCGCCGGAACCGGCATGAACAACAGCGCGTCGATCTGCCGGATACCCTGGAAGAAGCGGTCGCCGTCGAGGATCCGGGGCTGGAATCCGAACAGTTTCGTGGCGCCCTGGAGTCGGCGATCAGCTCCCTGGCCGACCCGCACCGCAGTATTGTCATCATGCGCGACATTCAGGGGCTCAGCTATCAGGAAATTGAACAGACCCTGAATCTGAGCCAGAGCCAGGTGAAAGTCTACCTGCACCGGGCCAGACGACAGCTGCGGGAAAACCGGAGTCTGCGGGAACTGGCGATTGAACACAACCTGACCGGCGCCGGCGAAGAACGCGGCCGGCCAACTGAAACCGAACAGGGTCATGGGGCCGGCGTCAACAGGATTAACACAGAGGGAATCAGTCATGCAGACCAATAACAGCTCACAGTGCCAGCTCTTCCAGCTGCACATCGATGCTTACCTGGACGACGAGCTGGAACCTTCCCGGGTGACGGAATTCAATACCCACCTGGCGGGCTGCGAGTCCTGCCGGCGGGAACTGGCCTATGCCGAACAGTTGCACCGGGCGGTGGTGAGCCTGCCGATCCTGGACTGTTCCGATAGCGCCCTGGAGCCGGTTGACCGCTTGTTCCGGGCAGGAGGCACGGCTGTCACTGACAACATGGCACCGGTTCATGGTACCGGCAGCGGCTTCCGCGCGGCGCTGGCGGCACTGCTGGATGCCATTCCCGCGCCGGTGCGGATCGGGGTTCCGGTCGCAGCCGTGTTGCTGTTGGCTGTGGGTGTAGGTCGGCAGCTGCCTGCTCCGGGCGGCGATCCCGGCCTGGCCGTGCAGCCGGCGGGAACGGCCACCCAGCCGCAGTACACCGAGGCTGAGGTGGTAAAGGCAATGCAGGATCTGGAACTGGCGCTGGATTACCTGGGCCAGGTCAGTGCCAGAACCGAAGTCTTGATCGAAGACCGGTTCCTGCATCGCCAGCTCAGAGAATCAATTAATGCGTCGCTTTCCACGGATTTGAACCATGATCCGCAAGCGACCGGAAGCGACGGACCGATCTGACCCGTCAAACAGTCTGCCTGACAGGCAGTTTTAGAGAGGTGAGGACTATGAAATTCAACAGTATTGCGCTGGTAGCGGTTTTCGGATTAAGTCTGGTGAGGCCCGGTCTGGCTCAGAACAGCAACCTGCTGGATCATCCCGGCTATGTGGATTTCAGCGAGCTGAGTCAGATAGCGGGCAGTGAGCCCAGTGTGGAAGTCAGTCTCAAGGAGCCGCTGCTCAACCTGATAACCAATATCCTGAAAAACAATGACGAGACGGCCGCCCAGTTTCTTTCCACACTGACACGCGTGAATGTCCGGGTATTCGACAGCAGCCGCATCGATACTCAACTGATGGCGAATACCATGTCGGCGATCGCGCAGCGTCTCGATGCGAGCAACTGGGACCGGGTGGTCCGGGTTCGCGAGGGAACCGATCACGTGGATGTTTATTTCCGGCTTTCCGACGATGCCGCCATGATTCAGGGTATCGCCATTATGGTGGCCGAGCCCGATGAAACGGTTCTGGTCAATATTGTCGGTAATATCAGCCCGGACGATATCAGTGCCATCGGAGCCCGTTTCGACATCGACGAACTGTCGGGAATCAACCTGAACAATGGCAAGGCCGAAAGCAACAGCGGCAACGACGACGATAATAACGACGATGACAACCTCAACGATGAGTAGAATCGGCCTGCTGGGGCTGGTGCTTACCACTGTCACCGGGTGCGTGTCTTTCTCCGACCGCCACTTCGACCCGGTGACCCGGGAGCTTAGCCGCCAGGCTCCGGAGCTGGAAATGCGCAAGGAATTCGCGATTTCCATCGGGTCCACATTGATCAATACCGTGGATCTGCTGGCGGTGGGTTCAGAGCTGGATTTTTCCAGCCTCGACAAGGTACAGGTGGCAATCTACCGCATCCCGCTGGATGCCGACCTGCAGCATGTTGACGTGACATCCTCCCTGGCTGAGCTGAATCGATCGCTGACCTGGGACACGGTGGTACGGGTTCGCGATCCCGGCGAGCAGACCTGGGTGCTGATGGGTATGGATGAACGTCGCCAGACCATCAGGGCGGTATCATTGATGGTCGTGCAGCAGGGCGAGCTGGTACTGGTCCATGTGGACGGAGAAATGGAACAGATGATTGATTTCGCGTTAAGACCGGCACGCGAGCGGCAGGGACTCAGTCACAGCTGACACTGTCCCGGGCCTCGGCAGCCGGGCGCACTGTCACCGGCACCGACTTGAACGCCGGCGTGCAGCTGCGCTGGTCAGTTTCCTGCGGGATCAGCACATTCGCTTCGGGGAAATAAGTCATCACGTTACCGGCGTGGATATCGAATTCCGCCACTTTCAGGCCGGTCATGGTCCCGGTTGCGTTGCTCACCGTCACCACATCACCTTCCTTCAGTCCGAGCCTGTCCCTGTCGACCCGGCTCATAAACAGCACCTGGCGATGGGACTGGCGTCGATACACATCCTTGTCATTGAAAATGATGGTATTGAACTGGCCCTCGCTGCGCACGGTGGTCAGTAGGAACTCGTGTTCCCCATCAGCAGACAGATCCGGCCATATGGCGGGAATCAGAAAAGTGGCGCGCCCGTCCGGGGTGGGGAAAGTCGGCCGGTCCAGATGGCGACCGTCGATATGGAATTCCTCCCGGCTGTCATCCAGTGTCTCCAGGCGCTCGAAGCCTGGGATCAGTCGGGCTATCAACTGGCGGATTTCGCGGTGATCGAGGAAGGAATTGAAGTCCACGACCCCGCTGGGTACCACCTGGCCGGCCAGCCGGGCAATGATCTCCACTTCCGACCACAGTTGCGGGATACGGTCGAAGCCGCCATCGCTGAGGCGCACGAAATTGAACATGGATTCCTGGCTGGTTGGCTGTTGCTCTTCATCCCTGGCGCGCACCGGCAGGATGAGGTTTTCCTGGTCCACTCCGTAAAGATGGCTTTGATTGAGCGTGGTGCTCAGCATCACCTTGAAGGGGATCCGGGACAGGGACCGCGCCGCGAACCCGCTATCCGGTGTTGCCGCATAGAGGTTGCCGCCCAGCAGCAGGGCGAAATCGATGGCACCGCGATCGGCCGCCTGCAGGCAGGACAGGGTGTCCATGCCCGGTGCGTCCGGCAGACTGATACCCAGGCGTTGCTGAATAGCCTGCATAACCTTTTCCTTGAGGGCCGGTGTCACCCCCATGGAACCCACCCCCTGCACATTGCTGTGCCCACGCAGTGGCAACAGGCCCCGTCCGGGACCACCGAGCATGCCGCGTAGCAGGGCCAGGTTGCTGACCGCCTCGATATTCTCGGTACCGTGCCGGTGATGGGTCAGTCCCATGCCCCAGGCGAATACGGACCGCTGAGATGCCGCATAGAGGGCTGCGACTTCTTCCATGACCTGCTGCGGGACGCCGGAAAGTCGCTCCAGGCGCGGCCAATCGAGGTGGTCCAGGAAATCACGGTAGCCGGGAAATCCATTGACATGCGCAGCGATGAAGTCAGCGTCCTCCGCCTGGAGGGCCAGTACCGCCTTGGCGACACCGCTGAGAAAGGCGGCGTCGCCGCCAATGGCTGGCTGAATATACCGGGAAGCGACCTCGGTGCCGCCGGCGATCATGGAGCGGAAGTTACTCGGCGAGGCGAACCGGACCAGGCCGGCTTCCCTGACCGGGTTGACCACTATCACCTGACCGCCACGCTGCCGACATTCGATCAGGGTCTTTACAAAGCGGGGATGGTTTGAGGCGGGGTTGGCCCCGAGTACAAAAATCAGGTCGGCACGATGCAGGTCGGCATAGCGGATGGTCGCCGTGCCGGTGCCGATAGCCGCACTGAGTCCGACTCCGGAAGCCTGGTGGCAGTAATAAGAGCAGTTGTTCACATGGTTGCTGCCAAAAGCCCGCGCGAACAGTTGCAGCAGAAAGGCCGCCTCGTTGGAGGAGCGTCCCGAGGCGTAAAAGAAACTGCGTTCAGCAGCTGAAGCCTTCATGCGGTCCGCTATCAGCGCCACTGCCTGTTCATAACTGACTGGTCTATAATGGCTGTCACCGGGAAGCTTGTGCAGAGGTCCGCCGATGCGACCGAGGTCTTCCAGTTGCTTGCCGGTGAGCTGTTGCAATTCGGCGATGCTGTTGTGGGAAAATATCTGCGCCGGGATCGGTTCCCGGATGTCGCTGAGCTGGGCCTGAATGTTCTTGTTGCAGATTTCCACCCGCTTGCTGTATTCGTTGTGCAGACCGCCACGCTGTCCGCCGGTACCGAAGGCGCAGGCCTTGCAGGCGTTTTTCGATCTGACGGCGGCGGCCAGTTTGCCGGGACCGACCTTGTTGGCGCAGGACAGCACATATTCGATGGCTTTGAAGCCACCACCGATCACCTGGTCCGGTTTCTGTCCTGATCGGCTCATGGCGAATCCAGTCCGGTGACTTCCATGCGTTCGTTATCCGCCACGGTAATGCGAACCCCTTCGGTTGTAGTGAACGAGCGACTTTCGAGCTGGTATTTGAAAACCTGGTACGATGCCGGTTGAGACTGACCGTCCCGGAACAGATTCACTGTTACCACGGTATGATCGTCCTGCCAGCGCAGATAATAAACGATTGCCCCGGTGCCGAACATGAGAATCAGGAACAGGTAGGCGGCCGTGCGCAGGTCGGAAGCTTTGGCCGGGCCGGTGTTATTCGCGGCGCTGTTCCGCTTGACAGGCAGCCGCCGTTCGGCCTCGGCCTCGCTGCGCTGCCTGAGCACGAGAATGGCGATCAGGATTACTGCCACCGTTACTACTATTTTTCCCAGCATGCAATACAGCCTGTCGTCAGCGCCCGGAGGCAGATGATAACAATCGCTATCCGCCTATTGCCAGCGCCCGGCGCGGATCAGGTTCCGGGTGTTGCCCCGCGGGGCCGCCCTGGCGCTAGCGGATGTCACGTTTCTGGCGTCCTGCTCCCGGAACCGCGGTTGTTGTCGCAGCGGATATAGGGGTAGGATAATCGCGCTGTCACCGTAGCAGCAGATCAGTGCCGGTTCGACGCTTCTGGTCGCTGCCGGAGATGCCGGAAGGTGTCGGGGCGAGTCGGACTAACAGGCTGCTAATCAGTACGCAGGCACCTGCAGCAGGGTTGTTGCGGAGTTAACAGGCTGTTAAGCAAAGCTTCCTGAAAAGAATAAAAGCCAGATCAACAATGAAAAACAGAGTGGCAGAAAGCAGCAGACCGGCGACATTCGTTCCGCCCGGTATGCCCGAACTGGATCAGTCGGGCAATCCTGTTTCGTTCTTCGAATTCTGGCCGGTCTGGCTGGTATATCTGCCAGTGGCGCTGCAATGGAGTCTGCTGTCGCTTCGTTATCGCAGCCTCACTCTGCCATTGATTGCCAACCCGGCGATTCCGTTGTCCGGGATGGTCGGTGTGGCCAAGAGTGCGGTGTTGCGCCAGGCGGGAAGCGAAGCGTCCGGCTGGATATTGCCCTGGATCGAGTACCAGGTAGAGGACGCGCCGATACCGGAACAGGTAAGTCGCATCAACGAGCTGTTGCCTGATGCCGGACTGGCCTTGCCGCTGGTGGGAAAACCCAGCATCGGCTGTCGCGGCGCCGGAGTCAGGCTGTTGCAATCGGAGCAGGAACTGCACGCTTACCTGTCCCGGTTCCCGGTTTCCGCCACGATTCAGTTTCAGCAACTGGCACCGTGGGAGGCTGAAGCCGGAGTGTTTTATGTGCGACATCCCGGCCGCCGACAGGGAGAAATTACCTCACTGACACTCAAGTACATGCCCTACGTAGTAGGCGACGGACGTTCGACACTTGGTGAGCTGGTGGCGCGCGATCCCCGTGCCGGCCGGCTGATTTCCGTTTACCGGCCGCGTCACGAGGCGCATTGGCAGACGGTAATCGAACAGGGCCGCCCCTACCGGCTGGTCTTTTCCGCCAGTCACTGCCGGGGCGCGATCTTTCGTGATGGACGTGAGTATATTACCGAGCAACTGTCAAAAACCCTGGATAGGATATTCGACGATATACCGGGCTTTCACTACGGCCGCCTGGATATCAAGTTTCAGGATCTGGAAAGCCTCCGGGAGGGGCGCAATTTCGTAATCATAGAAATTAATGGTGCCAGTTCGGAGTCGATTCATATCTGGGACCGCAATGCCAGGTTCGGTGCCGCGGTTGCCACTCTGCTTGGCCAGTATCGCACCCTGTTCAGACTGGGACAGGCCAATCGCAGGCTTGGCCATCGTCCTCCGGGGCTGCGCGCATTGTGGGATGCCTGGCGCCACGAAAGCCGGCTGGTGAAACAGTACCCGGCCAATGATTGATTGAGCATGTGATTGATTGAGTATGAAATGGATTGAGTATGAAAGTGCCAGCAGTCACGAACGATCCATTCAGGATTGAGCTGCCATCCAGGTGGCTCGGACATCTGTTCAACAGGGTCACCGGTCTTGACGCCATTTCACAACACTACCGGGCTCGCCCCGCTGACCTGGATGCCAGAGGTTTCCTGGCCTATGTCCTTGACGTACTGGGTGTCTCCCTGGCCGTTAACCAGCGAGAAAATCTGGACTTGATTCCCCGTCAGGGTCCCCTGGTAGTGGTGGCAAATCATCCTCTCGGCGGCCTTGAAGGCGTGGCCCTGGCCTGGCTGCTGAGCGAATTCCGGCCTGATCTGCAGGTGCTGACCAATGAGCTGCTGTGCCGGATCCCGGAACTGTCGAACCTTTTTATCGGTGTCGATATCCTTTCCAGGCAGGCTAAGCGTCGTAATCTTTCCGGGCTGCGCCAGGCTCACACTCACCTGGCGCAGGGTGGGGCATTACTGATTTTTCCGGCCGGCATGGTCGCCACTTATGAATTCCGGCACCGGGCCATCGTCGACCGGCCCTGGGACCGGCTGGCAGGACAACTGGTGCAACGTCACCGCTGTGCCTGTGTGCCGGTTCATGTGGGAGGCCGCAACAGCGCTTCGTTTTACCTGGCCGGGTTGTTTCATCCACGGCTGCGAACGGCATTGCTGCCCCGTCAGCTGTTGAATAAACAGGGCTACCGGCTGCCTCTTACACCAGGTGCCAGCATTCCGTTTCAGGAACTGGCCGAGCTGGGCAGTCCTCAGGCCATTACCGAGTATCTGCGTATCAGCAGCGAAGCCCTGGGCAGCGCTGTCGACGCGCCGGCAGGCGCCGAGCCACTGCGCCAGGCCCGGTTCGGCGCCGATCAGCAGCGTGAGCAGCTGCAACGGGTGATTGACACCCTGAATGACTGCCGGCTGGTGGAACACCGGGATTTCGATGTGTACTGTGCGCCTTTCCAGCGCCTGGGCGCGATCATGAAGCAGATCGCGGTATCCCGGGAGGTCACTTTCCGGATGGTGGGTGAGGGCACCGGTCTGGCCAGCGATTCGGATCAATTCGACGGACATTACCTGCACCTGTTCCTGTGGGATCGGCAGGCCTGCCGGGTGGCCGGTGCCTACCGCATCGGCAAGGTGGATGAAATCGTTGCAGCTCAGGGAATCAGAGGGCTGTACACGCGCTCTCTGTATCGCTACAACCAGGCCTTCATTCGCCAGCTGGGACCGGCTGTCGAGATGGGCCGTTCCTTTATTCACCCGGATTACCAGCGGCGGCCGGTAGCCCTTAACCTGCTGTGGCGCGGCATCGGGGCTTTCCTCACTCAGAATCCGCAGTATCACACCCTGTTCGGGTCGGTCAGCATTTCACGTCATTACAAGGATCTTACCCGCGCGCTTATTGCCGATACCCTGTTGACTCACTACCAGGCAGACGGCTTCCGTGATCTGGTGCGGCCCATCACCCCACACCGCGTGCGGGGCAGAGTCTGGAGTACCGAAATGCTCAACGCCCTGGCCAATATCAGGATTCTCAGCAAGCTGGTGGGGCGTTGCGACCCGGGTAAAGTGGTTCCGGTGTTGCTGCGACACTACCTGTCGCTAAATGGCCGGCTGGTCTGCTTTAACGTGCACAGCAATTTCAACAGCTCACTCGAAGGGCTGATCATCGTGGATCTGCGCCTTTGCGACCCGAAAACCGCCATTCGCTTCATGGGCGAAGCAGGGTACAATCGCTTTCTCGAATTTCACAGACTGACCCAATCCGCTTAATTCCGGGAAGCCGATACCATGAGCAGAACCAAGGCAGTGCTGCAGATCCTGCTGGCACTGATACTGTTTCTTGTTGCCGTCGCCACACTGGTCAACATGGCGCTGATTACCATGAGAACCGAAGATACCGACACGATTTCGGTAGTGAATACCATCATTGGCCAGACGGTGTTAATTGTCTGCCTGGTAGCGCTGGGACGGATTCAGTTGAAGAAAGGGCTGGCCCGGTATCGTGACATCGACAACAGTTCCGCCCCCCAGGGAAGTGGCGGCGGGAACGCAGAGAATCCCCGGGACAAGCCCTGATTTTCGCCATGGCCCGATTCTCACCATGCTAGTCGTCAAGGACCATCGCGATTTTCAGTTGCGCTATTCACGCTGCGTGGCGACTATCGGTAAATTCGATGGCGTACACCAGGGGCATCAGGCCATTCTGGGCCAGCTCAGAGGCAAGGCCGCCCAACTGGAGCTGCCGGCGCTGGTAATCCTGATCGAACCGCATCCTGAGGAATTTTTCGCGCCGACGCCGGAGCAGTGTCCGGCCCGGCTCAATACCCTGGATGAAAAACTGGCTCTGCTCGAAGCGATGGACATTGATTTTGTCTACCTGCTGAAGTTCGATGCTGCGCTCAGTCAATTGAGTGCGGCCGATTATATCCGGGATATTCTGGTGGATGGGCTGGGTATCGCCGCGTTCATCGTGGGCAATGATTTTCGCTACGGCTACCAGCGGCGCGGCGATTTCCAGCTGTTACAGGAGGCCGGCGGCAAATTCGGATTCGAAGTCATCGAAACGGCCACCTGCGTGGTGGAAGGTCACCGCGTATCCAGTACTTATGTGCGGCAGCAATTGGAAGCCGCCAATTTCCCGCTGGTGGAACGACTGCTGGGCAGGCCTTACAGCATCAGCGGCGAAGTGGTGGAGGGGCGCAAACTGGGCGCCGATCTGGGCTTTCCGACCTGCAATGTCAACCTGCACCGGCAACGCGTTCCGCTGCACGGCGTTTATGCCTGTGAAGTGGACGTGGACGGGCGCAGTTACCCGGCGGCAGTGAACATCGGCTACCGGCCGACAGTGACCGATCTGGGCGAGGCACTGCTGGAAGCCCATCTGCTGGATTTCAGCGGCGACCTGTACGGGCGTACCCTGGAAGTCATCTTTCGGGGCAAGGTGAGGGGCGAGGAAAAATTCGACAGCCTGGAGGCCCTGATCAGACAGATTGCCAGGGACGTGGAGCAGGTGCGGGCGTTTTTCGCTGCTGAGACCTGAGTCCAGTGCCGGCGGGCAACCTGCCAGGACGTAACAGCAAGTTAGCGAATCTGATAGGTGCGCCGGGTGTGCCGGGTGTAACTGAGATTGAAATCAGGTGCTGTGGGCGGGGAGGCGAGCAGTCACTGGCACTGCGGATCGCAAACGCACGTCCAGGTGGGCGACCGCCGGGGATGGCGGAAGTGCGGAATACGCAGGAGCATTTATTTCGCCTCGTTCTCGACATCCCGGTCTTGTATGGTTTTTCTTCGCTTTCTCGAACGTCCTCAGAGACAGTGACTGCTCGCATCCTTCGGGCTTCAGTGAACAATTCAAATTGAGTCACCACCGGAGCGCGGTTAACTGGCAGTGTGCGGCGCGGATCGGTGTATAATCGCCGGTCGGCCTGCATCCCTGCCAGCCTGGTGGTGAAGACGCTGACCGTTGCGGTTGGCCGGTAAAACCTTTTCTAAACTGAACAGACACAACAGACAGATTTTTCTCATGAGCGATTACAAAGACACATTGAATCTGCCCAGCACGGCCTTCCCGATGAAAGCCAGCCTGGCGCAGCGTGAACCCGAAATGCTGAAACGCTGGCAGGAGATGAATCTGTACGGAAAGATCAGTGAAAAAACGGCCGGCCGGCCGAAATTTATTCTTCACGATGGCCCCCCTTATGCCAATGGAGAATTGCACCTGGGTCATGCAATCAACAAGACCCTGAAAGACATCGTAGTCAAATCGAAGCAGATGAGTGGCTTCGATGCACCCTATGTTCCCGGGTGGGACTGCCATGGCCTGCCCATCGAACATAACGTTGAGAAGAAAAAGGGCAAGGCCGGCCAGAAAATCAGCTACCGGGAGTTTCGCCAGGCCTGCCGCGACTACGCCAGCCGGCAGGTGGAATTACAGAAGGAGGACTTCATCAGGCTGGGTGTTCTGGGTGACTGGGACAATCCCTACCTGACCATGAATTACCTGAACGAGGCCAATATCGTCCGCGCACTGGGCAAAATCGTCGCCAACGGCCACCTGGTCAGGGGCTTCAAGCCGGTCTACTGGAGCGTGGTAGGCGCCTCGGCACTGGCCGAAGCGGAAGTGGAGTACCAGGATAAGACTTCGTTTGCCATCGATGTCCGCTTTCCCGTTGTCGATAAGGAGCGTTTCGCCAGCGTGCTGGGCCTGGGCCCGGAAGCTGCGCAACTGCCCCAGTCGGTGGTGATCTGGACCACTACTCCCTGGACGCTGCCGGCCAACCAGGCAGTTTGTCTCAATGCCGAACTGGATTACAGCCTGATAAAAGTCGACCTGGGAGCAGGGCCGGAAGCGATCCTGATCGCCAGCGCCATGCTCGAAACCGTGTTGAATCGCTACGGGGTTGACGATTATCAGCTGCTGGGTAGTGCACCGGGCGCCGGCTTTGAAAACCTGCAGCTCAGTCATCCCTTTGCGGATCGCCAGGTACCCCTGATTCTGGGTGCGCATGTCACCACCGAAGCGGGAACCGGAGCGGTTCACACCGCCCCGGACCACGGTCTGGACGATTTTTATGTGGGGCAGGCCTATGGTATCGGTACGCTGAATCTGATCGACGAAAACGGAACTTTCACCTCCGCGGCAGGACAGTTTGCCGGCGATCATGTTTACAAGGTGGATGAAAAGGTCATCGAGGTCCTGAAGAGTCATCATGCCCTGGTTGCCGAGGGCAAGCTGACCCACAGTTACGCCCATTGCTGGCGGACCAAGACGCCACTGATCTACCGGGCCACACCGCAGTGGTTCATCAGCATGTCGGAACAGCATCTGCTGGACGATGCCCTGGCGGCGGTCAAAGGGGTCAAGTGGGTGCCGGAGTGGGGACAGGCCCGCATCGAACTGATGCTGAAAGGCAGCCCTGACTGGTGTGTCTCGCGCCAGCGAACCTGGGGAACACCCATCACGCTGTTTGTCGACCGGGAAACCCAGCAGCCGCATCCACGCACTGCCGAATTGATTGAAGAAGTTGCCAGGCGCATCGAACAGGGCGGAATCGAAGCGTGGTTTGAGTTGCAGCCGGAAGAGCTGCTGGGCGAAGAAGCCGGTCAGTACAGCAAGGTGAGCGATACCCTGGACGTCTGGTTCGATTCCGGTGTCACTCATTACACGGTACTGGAACAGCGCAGGGAACTGGGCTATCCCGCCGATCTTTACCTGGAAGGGTCCGATCAGCATCGTGGCTGGTTTCAGTCATCATTGAAGACAGCGGTGGCCATGAATGGCAGTGCGCCTTACCGGCAGGTACTCACCCACGGCTTTTTCGTCGATGCCGAAGGCCGCAAGATGTCGAAGTCCCTGGGCAATACGGTGGCTCCGAAAAAGATTTACCAGGACTACGGCGCCGATATCCTGCGCCTGTGGGTGGCTGCCACCGATTACCGGGGCGAAATGACCGTTTCCGACGAGATTTTCAAGCGGGTGGCCGACGCCTATCGGCGTATTCGCAATACCGCCCGATTCATGCTCGCCAATCTGAACGGTTTCGATCCTGCCACGGACCGGGTGGCGCCGCGGGACATGCTGGCTCTGGACAGCTGGATTGTGCGCAAGGGGCAGGCCCTGCAGGAACAGGTGGCCGGGCATTACGCCACCTATAATTTTCTTAATGTGTACCAGAAGGTACATAATTTCTGCGTCATCGAACTGGGCGGATTTTACCTGGACGTGGTCAAGGACCGGCAATATACCTGTCAGCCGGACAGCCTGGCCCGGCGTTCCACCCAGTCGGCCATGTATTACCTGGTGGAATCCCTGAGCCGGGTCATAGCCCCGATTCTCAGTTTCACCGCCGATGAAATCTGGCAGCACATTCCCGGTCAGCGCGAGGAATCGGTGTTCCTCAGCGATTTTGCCAGCGGCGAACTGGACGTGCCGGAGCAGGAGCAATTTCCCGACAGCTACTGGCAGCAGGTCATGGAAGTCAAATCGGCGGTCAACAAGGAGCTGGAGAGCAAGCGGGCTGAGAAGGTAGTGGGTTCCGGTCTCAGTGCCGAGGTTACCCTTTACTGCGACGGAGACCTGAGTGCCTCCCTGCAGCGGCTGGGCGCGGAACTGCGTTTCGCGCTGATCGTCTCCGCAGCGGAAATACAGCCTCTGGCTGCAGCAGGCCCGGATGCAGCGGATACCGCAATGGACGGTCTCAGACTGCGAATCCAGCCGTCGCCCCATCAGAAATGTGAGCGCTGCTGGCATCACAGTCAGAGTGTCGGGGCCAGCACTGCGCACCCGACATTGTGCGCCAGGTGTATCGAGAATATTGACGGCGGGGGCGAGGAGCGGCACTTTGCCTGAGCAGGCATCCACTGAGCGGATTCGGCAGGGTAGTCAGGTAACCCTGTACTTTTCCCTGGCGCTGCCGGATGGCGAACTGATAGACAGTAATTTCGACCGCGCACCGGCCACCTTTCAAGTGGGTGACGGCAATATGCTGCCCGGATTCGAACAGACGTTGCTGGGCCTGCAGGAGGGCGACGAAGTGGAAGTACGGTTACCACCCGGGCAGGCTTTCGGTGAGCTGAACAGTGAAAATGTGCACCGGATTGCCCGGGATCGCTTCACCCAGTTCCTCGACGAGGAGTACGAGGAACTGCAACCCGGCACCGTCGTGTCGTTCAAGGACCCGGCTGGATTCGACCTGCCTGGTGTGATAAAAGAAAAATTCCAGGCGACCGTGGTCGTGGATTTCAACCACCCACTGGCCGGTAAGGAGATCCTGTTCCGCGCCAGGATCGTCAGGGTAATGCCAGCCGGTACCCGCAGTGTGGAAGTTAGAATCTAGTCCCTGCGTGCGTGCTCCATTGCTCTGCCGCGAACAGCCTGATGCGTCAACCCGTTACCCGAACCGCAAACACTGACTGAACAGGTTTTATTTCAAAGGAACACTGAATTGACGACCTCCGACAACATCCAGATCAAGCTTGCCAATCCGCGTGGCTTCTGCGCCGGGGTCGATCGCGCTATCGACATTGTCAGCCGGGCCCTGGACCTGTTCGGCGCGCCCATCTACGTGCGACACGAAGTGGTGCATAACAAGTTCGTGGTCAACAGCCTGCGCGAACGCGGTGCTGTATTCGTGGACGAACTGGCCGAAATTCCCCTGCTGGATGAGCGCGGCAGGCCGGCGATTGTCATTTTCAGTGCCCATGGTGTCTCCCGGGCCGTCAAGGAGGAGGCCGAAACCAAGGGCTACAAGGTGTTCGATGCCACCTGCCCGCTGGTCACCAAGGTACACCTTGAAGTCAGCAAGTTCAGCCAGTCGGGCCGCGAGTGCGTGCTGATCGGGCATCAGTTTCATCCCGAAGTGGAAGGCACCATGGGGCAGTACGATACCAGCGCCGGGGGCAGGATTTACCTGGTTGAGTCGGTGGAGGATGCCGCGAAGCTCGAAGTCAGAGACCCGGACAATCTCTCCTATGTGACGCAGACTACCCTGTCCATGGACGATACCTCACGCGTTATAGACGCCCTGCGTGCCAGATTTCCGAATATCCAGGGTCCCCGGAAGAAAGACATCTGCTACGCCACCCAGAATCGCCAGGATGCGGTCAAACAACTGGCCCTGGAATGCGATCTGCTGCTGGTGGTCGGTTCTCCCAACAGTTCCAATTCAAACCGCCTCAAGGAACTTGCCGAACGTATGGGTTGTGAAGCGCACCTGATTGATAATGTCGGGGAGATCAGGGATGCCTGGCTGATCGACAAACACCGGGTCGGGGTCACCGCCGGTGCCTCGGCGCCGGAAGTGCTGGTGCAGCAGGTTGTCAGCTACCTGCAGCAGCACAGTGGCGTCAAACCTGACGAAATTCGCGGTGTCGAAGAAAACATCGTGTTCAGCATGCCTCGCGAGCTGCGACTTTGAGGTACTCGTCCTGGCAACCAGGTTGCGAAGTACTTAGTTTCCAGTCGCCTCCAGTCCTTCAATTCGGTATCACTGAGAAGTTCATCAGGTTAAATCGATTTTTACTCCAGGGCACACCGCTGTAGGCTGAGGGTATTCCAATTCAGCGTGGGTTTTTTCCCAATGTACCGAATCAGTCACCTGAAAAGCCTGGAAGCGGAAGCTATCCATATCATCAGAGAAGTGGCTGCAACTTTCGCCAATCCTTGTATTTTTTACTCTATCGGCAAGGATTCTACAGTGCTTTTGCACCTGGCACGTAAAGCGTTTTATCCCGCACCGGTACCCTTGCCACTCCTGCATATCGATACCACCTGGGAATTCAGAGAAATGGCTGAATTCAGGGATCGACTGGTGGAAAAGCTGGGGTTGCGTCTGATTGTGCATATCAATCAGGAAGCACTTGACGACGGTATTCATCCCATATTGTCAGGATCGGTTAAATACAACGATTTAATGAAAACGCAAGCGCTCAAACAGGCTATCGACCGATATGGTTTCGATGCCGGCCTCGGCGGCGCCAGGCGAGATGAGGAAAAGTCGCGAGCCAAGGAAAGAGTGTTCTCAATCCGAAGCCGGCAACATAAATGGGATCCAAAAAACCAGCGTCCAGAACTGTGGAATCTCTACAATGGCCGGCTAACACAGGGCGAGAATGTTCGCGTCTTTCCGCTTTCCAACTGGACCGAGCTGGATATCTGGCAATATATCCTTAGCGAGAAGATTGAATTGGTCCCGCTCTATCTGGCCAGCCCGAGAATGAGCTGGATCGATGACAGAAACGGACAGATATTCGCGCTGGATGACCAACGCATGCTGCCCTTTCTCAGCCCGACGGAAAAATCTTCCCTGAAAAAAAGAGTCATCCGGTTCAGAACACTCGGTTGTTATCCTCAGACAGGGGCAGTAGCCAGTGAAGCGTGCAGTCTGCCGGAAGTTATACAGGAATTGTTGCTTTCAACAAGCAGCGAACGCCAGGGAAGAACGATCGACAGTGATCAGGTCGGGTCCATGGAAAAAAAGAAACTGGAAGGCTATTTCTGATAGCTCTCTGAGTTCTCGCGATCACCCGTATTCCGTCTCCGGTCGGTAGCCACAAATTTCTCGACTTCACCAGTTGGCTTTTCACAGCGACTTGAGAGTCGCCAATTTGTCCAGCAGTGAATTCAGGGCCGCCTGCTGTCCGGCCTGTTTTTCCCGTTCCCGGGCGACCACGTCCGCCGGCGCGTTGGCGACGAACTTGTCATTCGCCAGCTTCCTGTTGATTCCTTCGAGTACCGCCTGCAGTTTGGCAATTTCCTTTTCCAGCCTGGCAACTTCAGCGCTGACATCGATGAGTCCCGCCAGCGGTACCAGAATTTCCAGTTCGCCATGTAACTGAGTGGCCGCCGGCGGTATTTCGGAGCTGGCTCCCAGCCATTCGATGGATTCCAGCTTGGCCAGCCGGGTGAGGTATTGCACATTTTCCTCCAGCAGTTGCCGGTCCTGATCACTGCCGTTGCGCAGGAGTACCGGGATGGCCCTGGCCGGGGAAATATCCATCTCGCCGCGAATGTTGCGAATGGCAACAATCACACCTTTCAGCCAGTTTACTTCCTGCTCCGCGCTGGTGTCCCGGCGTTTCTGGTCCTCGAGCGGGTAGGGCTGCAGCATCACGGTGGGCCCCTGGATGTCCAGCAACGGCGCAACTCTTTGCCAGATTTCCTCGCTGATAAACGGCATGAAAGGATGCAGCAGCCGCAGGCTCTGCTCCAGGGTTACCAGCAGCACGTAGCGGGTGGCACGGGCCTGGTCCGGGGCGATTTCCTCATCCCAGAGGACCGGCTTGGACAGCTCCAGGTACCAGTCACAGTACTCGTCCCAGAAAAAACTGTGAATCGCCTGGGATACCAGGTCGAAGCGGTAGTTGGCCATGCCCTCATGCACTTCGGTAATGGTCTGCTGCAGCCGGGACAGGATCCAGCGGTCGGCAACGGTAAGACGCCCGTTGGCTATGGCATCCGGATCCAGGGCCTGCTGCTCGGTGTTCATCAACACATAGCGGGCCGCGTTCCAGATTTTATTGCAGAAGTTCCGATATCCTTCGATCCGGCCCAGATCGAATATGATGTCGCGACCCGTCGAGGCCAGCGAATAGAAGGTGAAACGCAGCGCGTCGGTACCGTATCCCGGAATGCCTTCCGGGAATGAATCGCGGGTCATTTTTTCGATTTTTTTCGCTAGCTCCGGCTGCATCATGTCACTGGTACGTTTATGGACCAGCTCTTCCAGTTCGATGCCATCGATCAGATCGATCGGGTCGAGAACATTGCCCTTCGACTTGGACATTTTCTGGCCATGGTCGTCGCGAATCAGGCCGTGTATGTAGACTTTGCGAAAGGGAACTTCGCCAGTGAATTTCAGGGTCATCATGATCATGCGGGCGACCCAGAAAAAGATGATGTCGAATCCGGTGACAAGCACGTCGGTTGGATGAAAAGTCCGGAAAGTTTCCATGTCTTCTGGCCAGCCGAGCGTGGAAAATGTCCACAGGGCCGAGGAGAACCAGGTGTCGAGAACATCCTCGTCCTGGCGTAGCGCCAGGTCGCCCGGTAAGTTGTGTCGGCTGCGAACTTCTGTCTCGTTGTGGCCGACATAGATGTTGCCGTCGTCATCATACCAGGCCGGAATGCGATGCCCCCACCAGAGCTGCCGACTGATGCACCAGTCCTGAATGTCCCGCATCCAGGCGAAATAGGTGTTTTCCCAGTTTTTCGGTACGAACTGAATGGCACCGTCCTCGACGGCTTTGATGGCCGGTTCCGCCAGTGATTTGACTGCTACGTACCACTGGTTGGTGAGGTAGGGTTCGATCACCACGCCACTGCGGTCGCCACGCGGCACTTTCAGTTTGTGGGGCTCGATTTTCTCCACCAGCCCGAGGTTTTCCAGGTCCGCCACCAGCTGCCTGCGGGCATCGAACCGGTCCATGCCCCGGTAAGCTTCCGGTGCATTGTTGTTGATGGTGGCGTCGATGGTGAATATGTTGATCATTTCCAGATCGTGGCGTTTACCGACTTCGTAGTCATTGAAGTCATGGGCCGGAGTGATCTTCACGCAGCCGGTACCGAACGCCGGATCCACGTAGTCGTCGGCGATGATAGCGATGCGGCGGCCACAAAGTGGCAGGTGTACCCATTTGCCGATCAAATCCTGATAACGCTCGTCGTCCGGATGCACAGCCACGGCAGTATCGCCGAGCAGGGTTTCCGGGCGGGTCGTTGCAATGACGATATGGTCAGCGCCGTCGGCGGTGGTCGCCCCGTCGCAGAGCGGGTAACGGAAATGCCAGAGTGAACCGTTCTCTTCCTGGGAAATGACTTCCAGGTCGGAGATTGCCGTATGCAGGGCCGGGTCCCAGTTCACCAGTCGGTTACCCCGGTAGATCAGACCTTCTTCGTAGAGGTCGATAAAGACCTTCTCCACCACCCGGGACAGTTGTTCGTCCATGGTAAAGCGTTCCCGGCTCCAGTCCGGTGACGAACCCATGCGGCGCAGCTGGCGGGTAATATTGCCCCCGGACTGCTCTTTCCATTCCCAGACCCGGGCCACGAAAGCTTCCCGCCCCAGTTGCAGGCGACTGCTGCCGGCAGCTGCCAGCTGTCGTTCCACGACCATCTGGGTGGCGATGCCGGCATGGTCGGTACCCACCTGCCACAGGGCCCGTCGTCCCATCATTCTCTGGTAACGGATCAGGGCGTCCATAATGGTCTGCTGAAAGCCGTGTCCCATGTGCAGATGCCCGGTCACATTGGGCGGCGGGATGACGATGCAATAGGGATCGCCGTCACCCCGGGGTTCGAAGTAGCCGGCTTCTTCCCAGGTTTTGTACCAGTGGGCTTCAAGTTGCTGGGGCTGGAAGGTCTTGTCCATGGAATACAATCGCGCTGTGATTCGAAAAGGCGCAAGTATAACGCAACCGGCGGAAATAGGGGTTAACCGCGGGGTGTCGAGCCGGGATGGGCGGGCAGACAGGCAGCAGTGGGGTCAGCTTCCCTGGGCCCCCAGCTTCATGGTCTCCAACTCGTAGCCCTGTTCCTGGTAGTAACGGTAGCGCTGCCGGCCCAGTTTGCGCTGTTCCGCATCGGCGGGGACGATTTCGCGGATGTCTGGAAACTGTCTATGCTGCTCCCAGACCGAGTCGCGCAGGTTGATCAATATATCGCGCTGTCCGGGAAGCTGGTCCGTGACACCCAGGGTGACCCGGATGTCAGCCTCTACCGATTCGCCAGTCAGGCACTGGTGGGGAAGAAAACTCTCCGCCTGGAATTGCCACAGTAACTCGTCGAGTAGCTTCAGTTGAGCGGCATCGCGCGCCAGCAGGTGGACCCGATGCCCCAGTTGCACGGCCTTGTCCACCAGCCGGCAGGCAAACACCAGGGTGTCCTGGCTGCTGCCTTTGCCGAGCGGGTAGAAACTGACTTTCGGAGTGGTCACCGGATTCAGGCCTGCTGCTGGCACAGATAATTGACCAGCAGGCTGACCGGACGGCCGGTGGCCCCTTTTTCCTTACCGGAATTCCAGGCGCTGCCGGCGATATCCAGGTGCGCCCACTTGAATTTCTCGGTGAACCGGGACAGGAAGCAGGCCGCGGTGATGGTACCGGCGCGAGGACCGCCGATATTGGCAATGTCGGCGAAATTGCTGTCCAGCAGGGGCTGGTATTCCTCCCAGAGCGGCAGTTGCCAGGCCGGATCCAGGGCCTGCTTCCCGCAGCTCATCAGCTCGTCGGCCAGGGATTGATCGTTGGCCAGCAGGGCGGAGACCACGTTGCCGAAGGTCGCCACGGCGGCCCCGGTCAGGGTGGCGATATCGATAACAGTCCTGGGCTTGAAGCGTTCGGCATAGGTGAGTGCATCGCACAGAATCAGCCGGCCTTCGGCATCGGTGTTCAAAATCTCGATGGTCTTGCCGGACATGCTGGTGACCACATCACCGGGTTTGGTGGCCCGTCCCCCGGGCATGTTCTCGGCGCTGGGAATAATGCCGATTACGTTGACGGGCAGTTGCAGGCGGGCCACGCTGGTGAGTGCCCCCACCACGCTGGCGGCGCCGCACATGTCAAATTTCATCTCGTCCATGGCGGCCCCCGGCTTCAGGCTGATGCCGCCGGTATCGAAGGTGATGCCCTTGCCGACCAGTACGTAAGGTCTGCTGTTGGCCTTTTTACTGCCCTGATACTGGACCACGATCAGCTTCGCTTCCTGGTCGGAGCCGGCACTTACCGAGAGCAGGGAGCCCATTCCCAGGCGCTGCATCTGCTTCTCGCCCAGCACCTGGGTCTTGATACTGCTGTGCTGCTCGGCCAGCTTTTTACATTGCCCGGCCAGGTAGCTGGGGGTGCAGACATTGCCGGGCAGGTTACCCAGTTCCCGGGCCACATTGACCCCGGCACTGATTGCCTTGCCCTGTTTGATCGCGGAACTGGCGGCAGCGCGGCCGGTGGTTTCCGGCAGGGTGAGGCCGACTTCTTTCAGAGCCGGTTTCGGTGCCTTCTTGCTCTTGGTGGCATCGTAGCAATACAGGCTATCCTCAACCTGTTGCACGGTCTGGCTTACCAGCCAGCTGCCATCCTGATCGGAGAGACTGGCTTCGGTAAGCAGAAAGTGGACGTTCCTGGCTTTGAGGCCGGCGACTACTTTCATGGCGCCCTGCAGCGCCTTGCGCATGTTGCGTCCATCCAGCTTGCCGGCTTCACCGCAATTCACCAGCAGAACGCGCTTGGCCTTGATACCCTCGATACCGTGCAGCAACAGGGTGCTGGCCTGAGCTTCGGCCAGGTCACCACTGTGCAGTATTTTGCTGAGTGCCTTGTTACTGGCCGCGTCCAGTTGTTTGCCCCCGGCCGTCAGGTGCGTTTTGTCGGTAACCGGAACCACCAGGCAGTCGGTGCTGAGATTGGCGGGTGTGGCGGAACTGAGAGAATACTTCATAGAAAAATGTGATCCTGTTGGGTCATTGAGGGTTAGTGGAGGCTGGTGCCCGGTGCACGTGGTCAGCGGGAGCCTGTAAACTGATCTGAAACTGGTTATTAATCCTAAATGATTTCAATAGCTTAGGCAATAGATTTGCGAGTTTGCGACGACCAGGCTGGAAATCGGCAAAACATCGCTGGTAGAATCCGCGCTTAATTTTTCTGGCGCCACTGTGCTCCGGCCGTAGTGCGGGCTGATCCGGGTGAACCATTTCCCATTCCGGTTGTCTGAGACTACGACCGTTGGGCCTCCCCGGAGTATCCGGCCGGGAGCGGAACCGCGGCAGCGGCGCAAATGAATCGATGGAGTTGTCATGCAAAGGGTGAAGCTAAGTCCACCGGAAACTTTAATCTTCAGCATGGAGCGCAGGGTCGGAATCAGCGACCTCAATTACGCTCGGCACATGGACAGTGTTGCCATGATTCGTGTCATCCACGAAGCCAGGCTGCAATTTCTGGCCGACCTTGGATTCAGTGAATCCAACATCTATGGGCTGGGTATGGTAGTCACCGACCTGGCTATCGATTTCCGGTCCGAATCCTTTGCCAACGATGTGCTGACCATCGACGTGGGTATCAGCCAGTTCAACAGGTATGGCCTGGATATCGGCTTCCAGGTTACCAATCGCGCCCTCGACACCGTAGTCTGTATTGCCAAGCTGGGCGTGGTATTTTTCGATTTCGACAACCATAAACTGGCGGAACTGCCCGGCGCCTTTCGGTCTTTACTGGAAAAGCCCGCTTCCCGGGTCGCCTGAGCGGGCGACCCACCGGTAGCGACGTCCGCTGTAACCCGCGAGAAGCCGCGTGATCATTTTTCGCTACCTCACCAGGCAAGTCCTGTCCGTGATGACGGCGGTCACTCTGATCCTGCTGGTGGTCGGGCTGATCAACCGGTTCATCCTCTATCTGACCCAGGCGGTGGCGGGGCAGATGTCTCCCAACGTACTGCTGTTACTGGTCTTCTATAGACTGCCTGATTTCCTGCTGGTCATCCTGCCCCTGGCCCTGTTCCTGGCTATCCTGCTGGCATACGGCCGTATGTATGCGGAAAACGAAATGACCGTGCTTATTGCCAGTGGTCTCAGCCGCTGGCGCCTGCTGGCGCTCACCTCCGGCAGTTCACTGGTGGTAGTCCTGCTGGTTTCCGTTCTCAGTCTGCTTCTGGCGCCATGGGGAATTCGCAATACCGAGCAGCTCAAACTGCAGCAGGAGCAGCTGACCGAGGTGGATCTGATCACCGCCGGTCAGTTCCAGGAATTCAACGACGGCGAGCGGATCACCTACGCCGAACGGATCGGCAGTGACCCGAGCGGACGGCGTCTTGAAAACGTGTTCGTGGTTTCCAGACCGGCCGTCGACAGCGGGCGCAGCGCAATCCGCATCCTGATTTCCGACACCGCACGCCCGGAAGTCGATCCGCAAACGGGTGCCCGCTTCATGCGCCTGGAAAACGTAATGCAGTACCAGGGCGAACCCGGTTCCGCGGATTTCACCATCGGTGAATTCGACGTGCAGGCCATTCTGTTGCCGGAACCGGCTCGCTTTGAGGAGATCGACCAGGAGCGGGCATTCCGTACCAGTTCACTGCTGGGTTCTGCGGAGCCGGCACGCCAGGCGGAACTGCAATGGCGAATTTCCTCAATTCTGATTATTCCCATCGTGACCCTGATAGCAGTGCCGCTGAGCCGCGTCAGTCCACGCCAGGGCCGCTATGGCAAACTGGTTCCGGCGGCAATGATCTACGCGGTCTATTTCATGCTGCTGCAGGTCAGCCAGGATCAACTGGCGGAAGGGGATCTGCCGGCGGTAGTGGGGCTGTGGTGGGTGCACGTTCTGTTTCTGGCGCTGGGGTTGGCGATCTATCGGAAAACCGGCACCCGGAGCCGGCGCCGGCTCCGGCGCAGCAAGGCCGGCACATGAGACGCATCGATCGCTATATCCAGAAAAACGTCCTGTTGGCGATGCTGGTGGTGATGGCCCTCACCACCAGCGTCAATCTGGTTTTCGCGGTAGCCGATGAACTGGGGGGCACCGGCGAAAACTATACCGTGATGAAGGCGCTGATCTACGTCCTGCGTACCACCCCAACCAGTATCTACGACCTGTTGCCCTTCACCGCGCTGGGCGGCGCCCTGATCGGGCTGGGGATTCTGGCTTCCAATAATGAACTGGTAGTTATTCAGACCGCCGGAGTGAAAACCTGGCGGGTGGTCTGGGCGGCCATGAAGCCTACCTTGCTGGTTATGCTGTTGAGCCTGCTGCTGGGTGAGTATGTGGCACCGCAGCTGGAGCAGCAGGCTGCCAGTGACAAGGCGGTGCAGCGTAGTGGTGACAGTGTCATTCGCTTCAGTTCGGGTTCCTGGCAGCGGCTGGGAAACGAATTCATCCATATCAACGCCATCCTGCCCGGGGGTGAGCAGCTGATCGGCGTCACCCGTTATCGATTGGATTCAGACCGGCGCCTGGCATCCAGCAGTTTTGCCGCCAATGCGCAATACGTGAACGACGGGGATGGGGGCTACTGG
Organism: Pseudomonadales bacterium; assembly: GCA_024234395.1. Classification (GTDB taxonomy): domain Bacteria; phylum Pseudomonadota; class Gammaproteobacteria; order Pseudomonadales; family Pseudohongiellaceae; genus NORP240. The sequence goes on along the minus strand of JACKOH010000001.1, from coordinate 1,697,376 downwards.
CAATTGTTTGACGTGGTGGAGACGCTGATTCTGCCCGGTCAGATTCAAACCCAGTCCTACCTGCAGCGGGACTGGCAGGTGAATCTGCCCCCGGAATTACTCAGTGTGCTTCTGGTAGAGCCGCAACAGCAACCGATTTCCGGGCTGTACCGGTTCGCTGGCTATTTCGACGCACAAGGTCTGGAAGCGGACAGTTATTACCTGGCATTCTGGAAAAAGCTGCTGCAGCCGGTATCCACCGCAGTACTGGTGCTGCTGGCGATCTCCTTCGTATTCGGTCCGCTGCGCGAAGCGACCATGGGGCTGCGAATCTTTGTCGCCATTTCCATCGGGCTGGTGTTTACCATCATCCAGCGTCTACTGGAGCCTTTCAGTCTGCTGTATGGATTGAGCCCATTGCTGGCGGTGTTGCTGCCGATTGCTGCGTGCCTGGTGCTGGGTGGCGTACTGATGCAGCGGGTCCGCTAAACCGGTCAATCCTGCAACCGGCTGATGGAGCAGATTGCGGTCAGGGGATACTTGGGTCTGAGTGAGAGATCCTGTCGCCGGCAGGTGGACCTGCCTTGATGGACCTCGCCGGATGGACCTGATTGAAAGAAGCGATTATTCTCAGCCTCTGATGGAGACCCTTCCACAGGAAATTCGCAGGCTTAATGGCCTGATTGAAAACCACCAATAATAACGACCCAGCTACTACCGGGGGAGTAATGAACAGAGTTTGCAGCAGGATTTTGAGTGGGGCGGCGTCAGTCGTGGTCACTCTGATCATCGGAGTGGGCAATGCCCAAGAACCCGGGGATCATCAATATACCAGCGCCGCCATAGAAGCCGGATCGCGGGTTTATACCCAACAATGTGCTTTGTGCCATGGCCCGCAGGGTGACACAGTCGACGGTATCAACCTGCGCCGGGGCGTGTTCCGCACCGCCAGCTCCGATGACGACCTGCGCCAGGTAATCAGCGGTGGTGCCGCGCAGGGACGGATGCCTGCATTCAGCCTGAACCCGACGGAGCTGGACGGGGTGATTGCCTATATCCGGGCGGGCTTCGATCCGGACGGTGTCGCAGTCCGGATCGGCAACCCCGAACGAGGCCGGGCACTGTTTACCGGTAAGGGACAGTGTGCCGGTTGTCACCGGGTTAACGGCAGTGGACCGCGCACCGCACCGGATCTCAGCGAAATCGGCGCGCTCCGGACACCGGCCGCGCTGCAGCGCAGCCTGCTGGACCCCGCCAGTGCGCTGCTGCCGATCAACCGGCCGGTGCGCATCGTCACCCGCGATGAGGAGGTGATCACCGGACGGCGTCTCAACGAGGATACCTACACCGTGCAGCTGATCGATTCCCAGGAGCGACTCCGTTCCCTGGTGAAGGCCGATCTGGTGAGATATGAGATCAGCCAGACTCCGACCCACCAACCCACCACCCTGGCCAGCGATGAGGTGGCGGACCTCATCGGTTACCTGTTGACGCTGCGAGGTCTGCAATGAAAAACAATAAACTCCTTAAGCCGATCACGGCACTGCTGCTGAGCTGCCTGTCCCTGACCTCCACGGTACTGGCACAGGTTCCCTACCCGCGGCTTCTCAGTGCGGGCAGTGAGCCTGAGAACTGGATGACCTATAACGGCAGCTACCTGAGTCAGCGGCACAGCCTGCTCGACCAGATTAACCGGGACAACGTGGGCGACCTGGAACTGCGCTGGATGCTTCCCAACCAGGTCTTCGGTGCCTGGCAGAGCAACCCGCTGATCGTGGACGGCATCATGTATGTCACCGAACGGCCCAACAGTGTCATGGCAGTGGATGCCGTGACCGGGCGCGTGTTCTGGAAGTACCGTCACACCCCGGCCGAAAACAGCCGGGTCTGTTGCGGCGCCAACAACCGGGGCGTGGCGGTGCTGGATGATCGGGTTTTCATGGGCACCCTGGATGCGCGGCTGGTAGCCCTGGACCGTATCAACGGCGAGCCCCTCTGGGATGTGCCGGTGGGGGATGTCGATCAGGCCTATTCGGTCACCATGGCGCCACTGGTGGTAAAGGACAAGGTGATCGTGGGAGTGGGTGGTGGTGAATACGGCATCCGTGGTTACGTAGCCGCCTTTTACGCGGCCACCGGCGAACTGGCCTGGAAAACCTATACGATTCCCGGACCCGGTGAAACCGGACATGACTCCTGGGAAGGTGACGACTGGCAACATGGCGGGGCGCCGGTGTGGATCACCGGATCCTTCGATCCGGAGCTCAATCTGACCTACTGGGGAGTAGGTAATCCCGGTCCCGACTGGAACGCGGGACAGCGGCCCGGGGACAATCTGTATTCCGATTCGGTGATTGCGCTGGATGCCGACAGCGGGGAACTGCAATGGTATTTTCAGTTCACGCCCAACGATGCTTACGACTACGATTCGGTACAGGTGCCGGTACTGGCCGACTTGGCGTGGCAGGGACAGGCACGCAAGGTGATGATGTGGGCCAATCGAAATGGCTATTTTTACGTGTTGGACCGCACCGACGGCGAATTCCTGCTGGGCCGTCCCTATGTAAGGGTAAACTGGTCCAGCGGCCTGGATGCAAATGGCCGGCCTATTCCCACTCCGCAGCCCGACGGACTGCCAACCTACCCGGGCAATCAGGGCGGCACCAACTGGTATCCGCCATCCTACAGTCCACGGACCGAGCTGTTCTATTTCAGCGCCTGGGAGGATTACGCCACCATCTACCGATCCGAAGAGTCCGAGTACGAACCGGGTCGGGCGTTTCTGGGCGGCGGTTTTTCGGTGCTGGCACCGGTGGCGGGCGCGCCCACCATCGGCATCGGTCGCACTAACCCAATCAACAACTGGACCAACGAAGTCGGCCATGCTTCACTGAAGGCTATGGATCCCCGCACCGGTGAGGAAGTCTGGGAATTCGAACAGTTTGATGTCAGCGACAGCGGCATGCTGACCACGGCATCTGACCTGCTGTTTACCGGCGGTCGAGAGGGCTATTTCCACATCCTTGATGCCCGCACCGGGGAGCTGCTGTGGCACAAGAACCTGGGTGGCCAGATAGTGATGGCGCCAGTCACCTACATGGTGGACGGTACTCAGTACGTCTCCATCATCTCCGGCAATACGCTGGCGACCTTCGCACTCAGGCAATAACCTGACTGGCCCGGAGGGCACCCCGTAAGATAAGGGGTGTTCTGCCGGGCCGGGTCCCTGAATCTGCACCAGCTTACCTGTAAAAGTCAATAAAAACAAAGTCCTGCATAAAGCTGGCAGAGTCCTGCATGGGATCTGCCGCTGTTGCTTTGGCTGATTCTCCACCCACGAATTCTCTGGGCACTTTTTCCACCTTTAGCAAATATTCTTAGAACTGTGATCTATGTCCCTCTTATTGTTGAGTTTTCTTCCTAGAATCAGCGGTGTTGAATGCTTGCCGCGCTGCCTGTGGGCCAAGCCTTTAAATATCACTGATAACTCAACATGAGGTTAGCTATGAAAATTGAAGTAAGAAAATCAATTCGTGCCATGGCAAAGGCTGGCGTACTGGCGGGCTCGCTGGTGGGGCTGGGGATGCTTGGGCAGGGCGCCAACGCAGCCAGTGGCGAAGTGGATGTGGAAATCAATTTTCCATCCCTGGTCATCCTGTATTACTACGATGACATCAACATTGCCGTGAATTCCTCCGACTTTGCTGAAGCACTTAATAACGGAGCAACCGGATGTGTTGCCTCGCCGGACGGAAACGGATTGTCCTGCGCTGCGGGTTCGGCATTCGATGTGCTCGATACCGACAGTGCTTCCATCTCCGGTACAACTTTGACTTACACTGCCGACATACAGACCGAGGCCGGCGCCACATCGGTACCCAACGACCTGTCTTTTGTGCTTCGAAATGTCTGGGCGGTTCGGGCCCTGGTGCCCAGTGGAGCATCTCTGAGCGCATCGGTTACCAACACCGGGGACTTCACCAATCTGGGAATTACTCCAACCACTCCGGCTGCATCAATGACGTTGAGTAACACCAACGGAGGCAATGACAATGTCGGCGATCTGTCCTTCGATGTGAGCCTCAATGATCTTGCCAATGACCTGTCCATTTCCGATACGTTGGAAGTGACAGTGGTGTCTTCGCTCTAAGACCATCCGGAGCACCTCGTTCGCAACCGATTCTAAGCAGTTGACTGGGTAACGCGTGATACGAGTTCAATACAAAAGAAGAACGCCAGCCGCCTTTGCGCTGGCGTACTTCTTGGTTTTCAGCCACGGAATCAACGCCCAGAGTTGTGACAGCGACGGGGTGCCGGTGGAATTTTCCCGTACCCGAGGAGGCGCTTTGCTGCTGCAGGATGTGCGAACCAAGGAACTGGCTGGCAACAATCAGTCGGAGCAATCGCGCAGCCTCGGTACTGGCCCTGCTTTGACCGCGGTCAATCGCAATGGTGTGCTGGTTGCAGAGGGCCTGGATGAATCCGATTTCCCCCTGGACGGGCTGGGGCTGGTTAGATTCGACCGTAAACTGCCCAACATCTGGGAAGCAAATTTTCCCCGGGGACTGTACGAGTTTCGTGACAAAGATGACTTGCGTGTTGAAGTGATCCTGACCGTCTCCTCCGGAGAAGCGGTACATGTGATCGAGGGCAGTGTCTCCTCGGTCACTCTCGACGTGCAGGAAGGAATGCTACACGATGTCTGGTGGGGTGGGTCCAATTCCCTCAAAACGCTCCGTGGCAACCTGGAATTTACTTTTTCTGATATCCAGAAACTGGCCCGTGCCGGCGTGCACCGGGCTGACCTGAATGTTTGCGTGAATATTCGAGGACATTTATGAATAACAAGTTTTACCGGTCCAGGCTGCACAACCAGTTCCACGACCTTAGTCTGACCCTGACGACATTATTTCTTCTTGGCGTGGGCGTCTCCGCTGGTGCCCAACCGGCCGCCCGCATGGGAATTTCACCGGATCGCTATGAAGTGACATTCGATGAACGGGGTGGTGATACCCAGTCATTGATGATTCAGAATCTCAGTGATCAGGAGATCACTGTTTCGCTTTCAGTCAGTCACTGGGATCTTGACGAGAACAATCAGTTACGAATCATTCCGCCATCGGAGATATCGCTCGATCAATGGATCGTCATCAATCCGCTGCAGGTGAAAATTCCGCCCGGTTCTCCCCAGACTATCCGCTGGGCCATCATGCCGCGCCTGAAGCCACTGGCGGGTGAATACCGGGCCATGTTGTTCTTGGAGGAAAAACTTCCACCCGCTCCACCCACCGAACCGGATCGCATCCGGATGAAGATGCGCTACGGTCTGCCGATATATGCTCACGTAGGTGAGCGACTGGCGCGTGCCGAATTTAACGGGATCAAGGTTGACCGGGACAACAACAGGGTATTTCTGGATATTGCCAATACCGGAAACGCCCATGTTCGACTCAACGGCAACTATGGCATCTGGCGCCTTGCTGAGTACCCGGGAGATGAACAGGCCCTGAGCCTGTTACGCCGTGCTGTGAATCAGCTGACAGAACCGGAAGGCTTTGTCATCGGAACTCTCCCGACAACGGTGGTACTTCCCGAGAATCGACGGGATATCGCGTTGTCACTGCCGCTGGGGATGCCGGGGAAATACCGGGTAGTACTCGATGGCGAGGTCGCCGGCCTGCGAATTAACGAATCACTGGAACTGGTTCAACCCGATACCTGACAAACATGTACCGCAGGCCGATCAGCTTCACACTGATATTACTGTGGGGGCTGGTCGCCCCCGCGGTGGTCTGGCCTGCGGACCCGGTAAACCTGCTGGCACAACTGGAGGATTTTGATCTCCTTCAGATCAGTCAGGCGCAATTAAGGGGATTTGACAGCCTGCCAGCCGGTGATGTTCCAACTGCCGCAACCAGTGAACCTACCTATACACGACAGCTGATCGGCCTCTACGTGGATGGCAGTGAACAACCTGCCATCACCGGCCTGTTCGACGGCGAACAATACCTGTTGCCGCTGGCCACGATCATGGATGCCGCATCCATCAGTATCAGCAGCGATGCCACGGCAACCACCGGAAACGGAATCCGTCTCAATACGCCCGGCGGTCAGGCAACTCTGGACCCGACTGATCTGCGTATCATCGACGGCCAGGTAATGGTGCAGCAGTCGGCGCTGACTGAACAGTTGTTGATCGCGGCCCGCTTTGATCAGACCAGTTATGCCATATTCCTGGAACTGCCCTGGAACCGGCCCGAGTTCCGGCAGGCAGTTCAGGCCCAGTCACCGACCCCTCAATTTGAACCGCCGTCAGCATCGCTTCGGAATCTGCGCGCCGATCTGAATTATGTCAGTTCCAGCAATTTCGATGGCTGGATGGGCGACTATTTTGCCGCCGGTAATCTGGCAGGGGGTACCTGGCGCTTCCGTGTACAGCAGGACGAACAGGGCAACGCCCGGCCATTCGAATATTACTGGAGCCGTGATTACCAGAATACTCAGACCCTGATAGGGAACACGGATTTCTCGCTGCACCCGTTGTTGCCGACCGTGGAACAGACCGGGGTGCAGATGCTGTACAGTACCTCACCCATTCCCCGCTCCAGCTATCGGGCGATCAGCGGCCCCAATCGCAACCGCGGCATTGCCAACGGCATTCGCAATATCGAAGGCGTGGCGACGCCGGGTTCGGTCGCGGAACTGCGTGTGGACGGCGGAATCGTGGCCAGGACCCGGGTCCGGCTTGATGGCAGTTACGATTTTCTGAATGTGGAGCTGCCGACCCGCGGCTATTCGGAGGTCATGGTCTACATTCTCGATCGCAGCTCGGGGACGTTGCTGGATTCACAGAACTTTTCCCGCCGCAGCGGTATAGAACTGCTTGCGGGCGGCCAACATACCCTGTTCGCTACTCTGGGCGCGCAGGGCAATCCCCTGGATGATCAGTACGGGTCGCAGGGTTCGGCGGTAGCCGGCCAGTGGCGTTATGGCCTTACCGAGGATCTGACCGTCGAGTTGGGCAGTCAGCGGGTGGGAGGCCTGCAGGGCAACGAAGCGGCTCTGTCGATGGCGCTTTTCAGTAACTGGTTTGCTTCGCTGGGTTATGCGTCCAGCTTTGATCGCGACGCCGTGGGTCTCGACCTGGAGGGAGGCAGTGGTCCCTGGTCGTTCGATTTTCGAGCCCGCGAATATGAAATGACCGGTCTGCTCGATCCTGACCAGCAGAGGCGTCAATGGTCCCGTTATCTCAACTACCGTTATGATATTAATGATCAGCTGACCCTGGGCCTGGTGGGTAGGGATGTCAACGCAAGTTTTGCCAGCGAAAGTTTTGTGCTGCCCAGCGCCAGTTGGAGCAACCGCCGTAATTTTTCCCTGTCCGCTTACCCGAATATCCAGGGTGATTATCGCCTGGACAGTCGCTACAGTCTCTCGCGCCTGGCGACGGCACGCTACGCCTACGAAAGCAATCGGCACCTGGTCGACTATCGGCAACGCGATGGCCGCGGCCAGGAATACTATGCCAACTACCGGACCGGTCAATCGTTGAGCGATCGCACGGAACTTGGCGTGGTCCACTATTCGGAGAATGAGTTGCTGGGTCGCGTACAGCTGGGTCTGGTCGCCAATGGCAGCCGGTTCGGCTATAACGTGGACTGGGAATCCCGCCTGTTACCCGGCTTTAATTCCCGTCTGCGTCTTGCCAAAGGAGGTTACGACGTCGGTATTTATGAGGACGAACAGGAAGAAGAGCTGTATTTGCAATGGCATATGACATTGGATTTTGCCGTGGCGCAGAGTCGTATTGTTCCGGCCGACAGTTCCTTTGGCTCTCTGAGCAGCGCCTCGCTGACCGGGGAGGTTCTGCTGGGTGGTCGACGAGTTGCTTCCGCTGACAATGTCGATCGGATAGAGCTGGTCATAGACGGAGACAGTTATACGGCCCTGGTGGAAGCGGGGCGTTATTATCTGGATGGTCTGGAACCCGGCCTGCACAAGATTTCCATCGACTCCCGATTCCTCCCGATCGAATTGATGCCGGGTGACAACCAGGACTACTGGGTGCGACTGGAGGCCGGAGCATCCACAGAAGTACCGCTGTTGCTGGAGGCCCGCTACGCCATTTCCGGCCGTGTCCGCAATGTCGACGGTGAGAACGTAACCGGTCTGCAACTGTCGATTCTCAATGCTGCCGGTCGCCAGGTTGGTGAGGTCTATACTGATCGGTATGGACTCTACCGGGCTGATGCACTGGCGCCTGGGAAATACTATGTGGTGGCTTATGAAAACGGTGAGCGCCTGTCAGCCATCGAGGTGAGGATTACCGACGCGTTCCTGTTCGAGCAGGATCTGCTGGTTCCGTAACTTTATTTCAGCGGTTGAAATTCCTTGGGCAGTAACACCACGCGGGTTCCGGACAGGCGGTCGTGCACCGCGGTGTGGTCCCGGTCGACCAGCACCCACAGATATCCGGCACCGAACAGAAAGAAAGACGGCCAGGCCAGCAGCAGGCGCAGCAGGGCACGGCCCGGGGTCAGCAGATTGCCCTGCAGGTCCTGAACCCGCAGGCGCCAGGCCAGCATCCCCAGGGTCTGGCCACTCTTGCACCAGAACCACACATAAAAACCGGTGGCCGACAGCAGCATGGCGGCAAACAGAATCCTGCCCAGCACCGGATCCGTTTCCACCACGCCGTTTTCCAGGTGGTTGGTGTCGGTGCCGAATATTATCTGCAATATCAATCCCACCAGCATCCAGATCGCCACTACCAGGAAGCCATCGTAAAGCAGCGCTGCCAGGCGGCGGAACAGGCCGGCGCCGGGCAGCGCCGGCAGGTCGATACTGTCGATAGTTATGGACAAGACCGGCTCAAAGTTCCTTGACGGCGTGAATCAGTTCGTTAGCAGCCTTCTGTCCGTCGCCGAACAGCATCCGCGTGTTGTCGGCAAAAAACAGCGGGTTTTCCACCCCGGAGAAACCGGCCCCGCGGCCCCGCTTGATGACGATGACGTTTGCGCTGTCCATGGCATTCAGAATCGGCATTCCGTACAGCGGACTGCTGGTATCGTTCTTGGCCGACGGATTGACCACGTCATTGGCGCCGATCACCAGGCTGACGGTGGTTTTCTTGAAGTCGGCATTGATGTCTTCCATGTCATAGATCATGTCATAGGGAACGCCGGCTTCGGCCAGCAGCACATTCATGTGACCGGGCATCCGACCTGCCACCGGGTGAATGGCAAACTTGACCGAAACGCCTTTGTCGGTAAGTAACTGGGTCAGTTCCCAGATCTTGTGCTGGGCCTGGGCCACTGCCATGCCGTAACCGGGAATGATCACCACCTGGTCGGCAAACGCCATCAGGATACCGGCATCCTGGGCTTTGATTTCTTTCATTTCCCCCTGCTCACCGGTAGCCGCCGCACCGCTATCGGTGCCGACGCCGGCGAAAAAGACATTGGCGACGGAGCGGTTCATGGCTACCGCCATCAGATGGGTCAGCAGGCTGCCCGCGGAACCTACCACGATGCCGGCGATGATCATGGCGGCATTGCCCAGCACATAGCCTTCAAAACCGACGGCGAGACCGGTGAGGGCGTTGAACAGGGAGATGATCACCGGCATGTCGGCACCGCCCACCGGTACGGTAATAAAGATACCGAGCACCAGTGCCAGCACGTAGAAGATGATGATCGGGGTCAGATCAGTGGCGAAATAAATGGCAACCGTGAACGCCAGGGTCGCCAGCGCCACGGCGGCATTGATCAGGTGCTGGCCCGGCAGCAGGCGGCTGCGATTGAGTCGCCCGTCCAGTTTGGCCCAGGCAATGATGCTGCCGCTGAACGAAATAGTACCGATGATGGCGCCGAGAATACCCAGAATTGCCACATCTGCGCCCAGCGCGTCCGGTACCGAGCTGGCCAGTCCGTGCTCCACCTCACCGGTGGCCTTCAGCAGTTCCACTGCCGCAATGGTGGCAGCGGCGCCGCCGCCCATGCCGTTGTACATGGCGATCATCTGCGGCATATCGGTCATGGCGACCCTCTTGCCGCTCCACCAGGCGTAGCCACCGCCCAGGGCGATGGCCAAAATAATCAGGACCAGGTTGGTATTGGCCTGGCCGGTATCGGTGATTTCCGGTGCCAGGAAGGTCACCAGGGTCGCCAGGACCATACCGACGCCGGCCCAGATGATGCCGCGACGGGCTGTCACCGGTGAGCTCATCTGCTTGAGTCCCAAGATGAACAGGACCGCAGCAACAAAGTAGAAAATCTGGATGAAGAGTTCCATTTAGCGGCCCTCCCCACTGTTGTCCTTGCGACTGGACTTGAACATCTCCAGCATGCGTTCGGTGACCACATAGCCACCTACAGCGTTACCGGCGCCCAGCAGCACGGCGATGAAACCGATGATTTGTTCCGCCGGAGTCTCGGCGATGCCCAGGGCGAACATGGCACCCACCAGCACGATGCCGTGCACGAAGTTGGAACCGGACATCAGCGGTGTGTGAAGTATCACGGGGACCCGACTGATAATTTCATAGCCTGTAAAGCCCGCCAGCATGAAAATATAGAGGGCAGCCAATCCTTCAATCATGATTCTGCTCCTTGGTTTTTGTTCATTCTTTCCTGCAGAGTGGGATGATGGATTTTCCCCCCATGGGTCAACAGGCTGTCGTTGATGATCTGATCATCCAGGTTGATGTTGATCTGCCCCTCCTGAATCAGCAGTTCCAGGAAGTTAAGCAGGTTCTTGGCGTAAAGTTCACTGGCGTGATTGCTGACGGTACTGGGCACATTGACCGGACCGTAAATCTTGACCCGGTTATGAATGACGGTCTCGCCGGCCCGCGTCAGTTCGCAGTTGCCACCGCCTTCGGCCGCCAGATCGAGTACCACCGAACCGCCGCGCATGGCGTCGACCATGGCGGTGGAAATAATCCGCGGTGAGGGACGTCCGGGAATCGCCGCGGTGGTTATCACCACATCGGCGGCAGCGATATGCTGTGCCAGTACATCCTGTTGTTGCTGCTTTTCTTCGTCGGTCAGTTCGCGGGCGTAGCCGCCACTGCCTTCCGCCTTGATGCCCACATCCACGAACTTGGCACCCAGGGATTCAACCTGTTCTTTTACCGCGGCACGCACATCGTAACCCTCCACCACCGCTCCGAGCCGGCGGGCCGTGGCGATGGCCTGCAAGCCGGCCACCCCGGCGCCGATCACCAGTACCTTGGATGGTCTGACGGTACCGACCGCGGTGGTAAGCATGGGGAAGAACTTGCCGAGCAGACTGGCTGCCATCAGTACCGCCTTATAGCCGGCGATGGCGGCCTGCGAGGAGAGGGCGTCCATGGCCTGGGCCCGGGTGATCCGTGGAATCATTTCCATGGAGAACGCACTGATGTTCTTGCCGGCCAGCTTGTCGAAGCGCTCCAGATCCGAGAAGGGGTTTAGGTAGCCGACCAGTACTGAGCCGTCTTTGAGCTTGTCGATCTGGTCACTGGTGATGGGATTGACCATCAACGTGATGTCGGATTCGCCAAGCAGTTGCGCACTGTCGCCGATGACACTGGCCTCCTGGTAATCTGCATCACTCCAGCCGGCCGCTTCCCCGGCCCCGGATTGAATAGCGATCTGTACCTCCGGTCCGGCCAGTCGTTTGACGACATCCGGCACCAGCGCCACACGCTGCTCGCCATCCCGAATCTCTGTCGGGACTCCGATTTTTATAGGCATAAACCACTCCTGGCGATCAATTGCGGATAAAGCGCGGAGTATATACGGAACCGCCGGACAATTGAATGACGGCGGGCTGTCCAGCGGCGACAATGTCACTGGAGAATGTCACTTTCGGTGGTCCTGATCCTGGGTTTCTCCCACATCACGAGTCGGATTCGATCAACGGGAACCCTGAGCGAAGCGGATGGCGTGAGATGGGGGAGCGGCCAGCCTGCCGCTGTGGTTTTCCAGACTGGTGGTTTTGCTGGTAGAATCAGCGCCCTTTATTTTGCGATTTTTCCGGCCCGCTAGCCTGTTGCGAAGCGACAGGTTCGTCACCAGCCAGGCAGACAAGACTATGAGCCAATCTGATACCACCGCTCCGGCAGGAACCGGGCGCCACATAGCTATCATGGATACCACCCTGCGGGATGGTGAACAGACCCAGGGTGTGTCATTTGCCGCCAATGAAAAGCTGAATATTGCCCGGGCCCTGTTGCAGTCCCTGAAAGTGGATCGCATCGAAGTGGCTTCGGCCTGTGTTTCGGAAGGGGAAAAGCAGGCGGTTGCCCAGATCAACCAGTGGGCGTCCCGCGAAGGTTATGAGCAGCGTGTCGAGGTGCTAGGGTTCGTGGATCACCGGCGCAGCGTGGACTGGATCCGGGCCGCCGGCGGCAGAGTAATCAACCTGTTGTCCAAGGGTAGCGAAAAGCATTGCCGGGAACAGCTGGGCAAGACCCTGGAGGTGCATGCCGACGATATCGCCAGGACCGTGGAATACGCCCATAGCCAGAACCTGCAGTGCAACATGTACCTGGAGGACTGGTCCAACGGTTACGCGGACAGCCGCGACTACGTGTTTGGCCTGCTGGAGCGAACCGGTTCACTGGGCATCCGCCATTTCATGTTGCCGGACACCCTGGGTGTCATGGATCCCGGGGAGGTCAGTGCGGCATTACAGATCATGCTGGCTGAATTTCCGGATCTGGAATTCGACTTTCACCCCCACAACGATTACGGCCTGGCTACCGCCAATGTGCTGGCAGCGGTTCGCGCCGGAATCAATAACGTGCACTGCACGGTAAACTGTCTGGGAGAACGGGCGGGTAATGCCTCGCTGGCAGAAGTTGCCGTGGCCTTGAAAGACAAACTGGGCATGTCACTGTCCATAGATGAAACCAGGATCGTTACGCTGAGCCGGATGGTGGAGAATTTTTCCGGTAAATGGATTGCGGCCAACACCCCGGTCGTGGGTGCCGATGTTTTCACCCAGACTGCCGGCATTCATGCCGACGGTGATCTCAAGGGCAATCTCTACGTCACCGAGCTGCGACCGGAACGGTTCGACCGGAAGCGGACCTATGCGCTGGGCAAGATGAGCGGAAAGGCATCGCTGATCAATAACCTGGAGGAACTGGGTTTGAATCTCAGTGAAGAGGAGCAGGCCAAGGTTCTGGAACGAATTGTCAAACTGGGTGACTCCAAGCAGATCATTACCCCGGAAGACCTGCCTTTCATCATTGCCGATGTCATGGAAAGCCGTGAAGTTCACCTGATCAATCTGAAGAACTGTTACGTGAGCAGCGGCCTGGACGTGGAAAGTACCGCCAGTATCCGGTTGGACATCGAGGGCGAGGAATACCACAGCTCGGGTTCCGGTAATGGCGGTTTTGCCGCCTTCATCAATGCCATCCGCAAGATTCTCGACGAGCGCAATTTCAGGATGCCGGAGCTGGTGGATTTTGAAGTGCATATCCCCCGCGGGGGTGATACCAATGCGCTGACTGAAGCCATCATCACCTGGGGAATGGACGGGCGCAAGATCAAGACGCGCGGCGTGGATTCCAACCAGGTGCTGGCGGCCATCAAGGCGACCATGCGCATGATCAATATGCGGATGCAGAGTGAGCAGTCAGGTTAGTCAGTCTGCTCGAAAGGTTTTAACGGCGCCGATGGATTAGTGGCTGGTCTCTGGCGGCTGGCGCTTCCCGGCCGGACGCCAGCGCGCGAGGCTATTCGGCGCTGCGGAACTCGACCTTCGCGCTGCGCGCTACGGGACTCGCGCAGTCCTCGCTCATTTCCGAATAGCCACGCGCGCTGAGACGCGTCCTGATTGGCCGGGAAGCGCCAGCCGCCAGAGACCTTCGTACCCATTGCAAGGTTCCTCTGGTTTCCGGGGTTGCGGCTGCTTTGGGGACTTTTTCTGGGAGTTTGCAAGGCCGAGAGGAAGCCGGGGTTATGAAGCCGTTTTCGGTCCCGGCCTGTAATGCTGCTGACCCCGTTCCGGTAGCAGCGTGGTCGGGTTCGGTTTGTCCCTCTGTACTATTCGTTCCTTTCAGCCCTGGATCTTGCCGCCGCTGGCGCTCACCATCAGACGAAGGATTTCCTTTACCACGTTGGGTTCCAGGCCTTCCGTATGGCCTTTGTCGACGCGGATTACATCGGCAACCACGCGACCGTCGTCGCAGTCAGGATAAACGAAGACCTGCGAGGTTCCGCCTCTGGGCAGGCGTCCCCAGGCTTTGGTGGCAGGATTCTGGTGTCCGCTGTCGTGAACGTGGCCCGCTTCGGTATCGACGACATCCGGGCGCTGGACACGGGCTGCACAGTGATATCTTTCGGCCCAGGTGGAGGTAGTTGGCAATTCGACTATCTCGTGCTCGCCGATGGCGAAAATATGCGAGAAATCGCAATCAGGCTGCTCCACTTCCGTTCGCAGGGTCGGTGGGGTGGTGCGGGCGGCGGGGGGCGGATCGTCGGCCTGGCGGGGTCGGCCTGCATCGGGCGAGCGTTGTGGGGAGCCGCCGAGTCGCCCCCCGGACAGACTCAGGAACCCATCGACCTTGTCCCGGAAAAACTCCGTACACACCAGGCGGCGCGAGGTGGAGCCTCCCTGGGAATGGCCCGCCAGCCAGAGGGCGCGGATATTCTCGCTGCCTACGGCTGCGGTAATCAGCGAGACGATATTCTGCAGGTACGCATCATCCACCTCCGACCAGCGCCGAACCGGCGAATAGGGCGTGGCAACAATCAGCCGGAATTGTTCCTTGTATTCGAAAGCTGGGAAATAGCCATGCTGGTAGCGGGTGTTTGAGCCGCCACCGTGCAGATTCAGGATAACCGTCACTTCTTCGTCGCTGCGCAAGTCGCAAGGGAAATCGATTACGAAAGTTCGACCGGTAGCGGGTTCAGTAACGGGGTGATCCAGATCAGGCGTACAGTCAGAACCGAGCAGCTGCACAGATTGTTGTGCTAGTACTTTCTGATTGCCGAAGCCGGTCACCAGGCTGGCCACCAGGAAAAGAGTGGAAATTTTGAGCATAAGCTGTTCCTCCGCTTTTTCATTTTGACGTTGTCAGTCAGCTGCTGTGCTGTCGCCGACTTGTCGTCAACAAATTGTCGCACCATTTCTTGTTTTTTATTATCTGGTGTTCTGTTCAAAATCACCTTCAGTTTCGAAATTGAATCAGTTGTTCTTTTACTTCAAATCTGGCCACTCGTCGATGGAGATCCGGCTCACAGGCTGGGTCACACTGACCTGAGGGTCAAAAACCAGGATTTCGCCCTGCTCGACCGGCGGGCTGAGGTCGGGGAACGCCGCAGCGATATTTGGCGAATGAGTAATCAGCAGCCGGTTGGCTCCAGGCACTGCAGCGCTCAGGGAATCCCTGAGTTGTGCCGTGTTCGACCCGCTGGAATTCTGCATACCCTGGTTACCGAGGAAGGCGCTGATTTTGATGTCACTGAAGCCGGCCAATCGGGCAGTTTCCCGGGTGCGGTAGGCGGGACTGGATTCGACCCCGGCGATGGGGATGGCCAGCCGGCGCAGTGCGATGCCCATGGCAGTTGCCGTGCGCCGGCCGGTTTCATCCAGTTGGCGCTCCCGATCCGGGTTATCCGCATTGGCGGTGTCGGCATCGGGTGGCTGAGCGGGCGAACTGGCGTGACGCATGAGCAGCACATAACCGCCGCTCTGCAAGGCCCGCACCAGGGCGCCGTTATCGAGGGATTGTGCGTACGGCGAGCCGGCCAGGCTCAGCATCACGGCGAGACCCAGGCCGAGGAAAAAGCGGGATGGAAAGGTGACTCTCATGGCGCGTCCTCCAGAATTTATCTGTCAGTTAACTGCCGTTTAATCAGAGGCTCCCAAGGTAACCGGTCGATGTGCGCATTGGAAGTGGTTCACTTAACCGGTTGCTGATCGACACGCTCCCATTGAGCAGTTCCCCTTGATAAGTGGTTTCTTAATTCGGGCGCAGACGCAGATAGAAGTCGAATGCCTGACCGGGATTCAGCTCCCGGAAGCCGATCGCGAGACGCAACATTTCCTCGAGGTATTCGGCGAACTGCAGGGGGCCAACATCCAGTGGTTCCAGGCCGGCGTCCACGGCCAACCTTGCCACCCGCTGTTTCGCAGCCGGGTCGTTTCCGGCGATGGGCACGCTGACCGGGCCATCGGAAAGCGAGGGGTTCTGCATCACCGTGTAATTCAGGGTATTGAAGGCCTTCACGACTGACGCACCCGGCGCCAGGGCCTGGACCTGCGCGGCCAGGGAGTCGCGGGGATCGCGGGGCGAGACGGCAATGCCGTCCTCGAATTCCCACCAGTTAGTGGGGTCAATGACTATTTTTCCGGTCAGATCGCCCAGCGCTGCCATGACGTCGGGTATTGCCGTCGGCGGAATCGGAATCAACACAATTTCCGCCTGGCTGGCTGCGTCTGCCTGGGACGTGGCGCTGGCGCCGTTGCCGGTTTCTTCCACCAGATTTCGTACCCGGTCTGTCTCCGGGGTGCGGGAACCATAGACTATCCGGTGTCCCGCAGCAGCCCAGATTCTGCCAAGCGTTGAACCGACATTGCCGGTGCCGATGATGGCGATGGTCTCAGTCCGGGGTTGTGCCAGTGCAGTAGCCGGTCCGAGCAGAAACAGTGGTAGCAGGAGCCTGGCTGACAGGGCGATCAAACGTCTCAGAGTCACTCGATTCACAGAAATCTCCTCCCTCAGTGCCGCAGTTTAAACTTCCCGCCGGTTGTGAGTGACGGGACGGTCAGGCTACCGGCTGCTTACGCAGTTGCTCCACCACCAGGTCGCCAAAACCGCTGGTATCGATCATTTTGACGCCGCTGCCGGGCTTGGACAGATCCGGTGTGGAGTAACCCTGGGCGAATACACTCTGCATGGCGTGCCAGACGTTGCGGGCTTCCTGGTCCATGGCAAAGGACATTTCCAGCATCATGGCCACCGAGCCGATCATCGAATACGGATTGGCGATGTTCTTGCCGGCGATGTCCGGTGCCGATCCATGGGACGGTTCATAGTAGGCTTTGTCCGGACCGATACAGGCGGACGGCATCAGGCCCAGGGAACCCAGGATGCCGCCACCCTGATCGCTGAGGATATCGCCGAACATGTTTTCCATCACCATAACATCGAACTGGCCCGGGTTGAGGCACAGGTAGGTGGCGGCGGCATCCACCAGGATGTGAACGATTTTCACCTCCGGGAAATCGCGGCCCACTTCTTCGAGGACCTCGTTCCACAGGACACTGGACTTCAGCACATTGCTTTTGTGAATGTTGTGCAGCACCTTCTTGCGCTTCATCGAAGTTTCAAACGCTACTCGGGCGATGCGGGCGATCTGTTCTTCGTCGTATTCCAGGGTTTCCTTCACATAGCGCAGACCCGCGTCATTGACGCCGGATTCCTTATTACCGAAGTAGAGTCCGCCGACCAGTTCCCGAATGATGATCAGGTCGATACCGTCGCCGATGATCTCCGGTTTCAGAGGTGAAAAATGCGCCAGCCCCTTGGGCAGGAACACCGGACGGAAGTTGGCAAAGGTGTTATAGCGGCGACGCAGCGGCAGCAGCGCACCCCGTTCCGGCTGCATATCGACCGGAATTTTCTTCGATTCTTCGTGGCTGAGACCGATCGGGCCTTTGAGGATGGCGTCAGCCTCGTCGCACAGTGCCTTGGTGGCATCCGGGAAGGAATGGCCATGGTCGAAATAGGCGCTGGCACCAAAGGCACCATGAACCAGATCGAATTCGATGGCATTACGTTCTGCGACCAGGTTCAGCACCTTGACAGCCTCGGTCATGATTTCCGGGCCGATGCCGTCGCCGTCCAGAAGTGCAATTTTTTTCGTCGCCATAAGTCGTTCCTTACCGGGTCGGCTGCTGGTTGAAGTGTCGATGAAAATGGCCGCGTAATTTAGCATGCAGCGGCAATGGTCACAAGAAATGCGGCTTATGGGGTCAGGACGGATAAGGCCGGTGGGACCGCGACTGCAGAGTCGTCGCGTCTACTCTGCCTTCGATCCGGCGACCGGGATATTGCCGGAACCGTCGCCAGCAGCGCTGTTACTTGCGGATGGCTGACCCGGCAATTATGCTTGGCCGGCGATATGTCAGGAAAGCGGTTGCGCAGCCACCACAGGGTGGGCAGGTGTGACGAAAGGACCGAATAAACGGGATTACATGAGTTCAGGCGTGAATTGAGGCATTAGCTGAGGCGAATTGCGCATCAAGAATAGTGACTGGTTCAAGCGGGTCTCTATTGGATATTGTTCCGGTTCCGCCGACCGTTTGTCCCGCCAGTGTAACGGAGCTGAGACAGCCGAGTGAAATGCAGATACTGGCCGGGCACGCAGCTCAGTAGCAGCTGCCCGTATCAAATGACCTGGGAAATGAGTTAATGAGGATTAAAGCCCCGTTTTTAGCGCTCTGTGCAGTGCTGGTGCCGACCCTGGCGTTGGGCACCCCGATCGGCTGGCAGCCGCTGCTGGAACCGCAGGCGGTCGCCTCAATTCTCAGCACTGACCCGGCGGTGAGAGTCATTCGCGTGTCCGGCAGTTACGGGCGTGGACACCTGCCTGACAGTATCGAGAGTCCGTATGAGGAATGGCGTGGTACCGGCCGCAATCCCGGAGAACTGCGCAGTCTGGAGGAATATACCAGCCTGTTGCAGAAACTTGGTATTGATGCCACTACCCCGGTGGTGGTGGTCCACGAGGGAGCCAATCCGGCTGATATGGGAGCGGCCACCCGGGTCTACTGGACTCTGAAAACCCTGGGCGTTCAGGATGTCGCGGTTATCAATGGCGGATTCGAAGCCTGGGAGGCAGCCGGGTTACCGGTCAACAATGACCCGGTAAGCGTGACACCGAGCAGCTATCAACCTGACTGGCATGATGACTGGCGGGTTACCACCGAGCAGGTGGAGTCCCTGGTGGCGTCGGGATCCGGAAACCTGATCGATGCCCGGCCACTGAGTTTCTATCGCGGTCTGCGGGCCACATTGGGAGAGCCCGGTACGATTCATGGCGCCGCCAATCTGGAGTATGAAAGCTGGTTCCAGGGCGATAGCCTGAAAGGGCGGGGTGAACTGGACGGGACCCTGCAGCAACTGTCGCTGAGTGAGCCGATGACGGTGTCCTTCTGCAACACCGGACACTGGGCCTCGATCAACTGGTTTGTCATGAGCGAAGTGCTGGGCATCGACAACACCCGGTTGTACGCGGAAAGCGTGGCAGCCTGGAGCGAAGCCGATCGACCCATGGACAATCAGGTCGGCCGGTTGCGGGTCTACACGGACCTCACCCTGCGCTGGTTGAGAGATCTGACAGGACTGCAGTTATGAGCGAACCGACAATCAGGCTGACCCCCCGTTATCGTGTGGTGTTGCTGGCTCTGGCAATGGTCGCTGGAACCTTTTATCTGGCTGGCCCCAGGTCTGCTTTTCTGCTGCTGGTCGGCCTCGGTTTCGGCCTGGTGCTGGAGGGTTTCCGGTTTGGCTTTGCCGGGCCCTGGCGACTGGCGATACAGCAGCGTGACGGCCGGGGACTGCTGGCCCAGTTCCTGGCCATCGGCCTCGCCGCGGCCTGTGCCTTTCCGCTACTGGCATCGCATCCTGAAGAATTGACCGGCGCCTATGCGCCTGTCGGTATTGCCATGATCGGTGGCGCCTTTGTGTTCGGCATGGCCATGCAACTGGTACTGGGCTGCGGTTCCGGGACCCTGGTCAATGCGGGCAGCGGTAACCTGATCGGGCTGGTGGCGCTGCTGGGCTTTATTGCCGGGAGTTTTGCCGGCTCCCTGCACCTGGCCTGGTGGAACGGCCTGGGTACTTTGCCATTATTGACCATGCAGGATCTGTTCGGAAACGGTGGCGGTCTGGCTTTGACCCTGGCAGGGCTGGGGCTGCTGGCGATCGCGGCGCTGGTCTGGTCGGAGCCAGGCAAGCGCAAGCCACCGCCACGACTGCTTATCGCCGCGGCGCTGCTGGCTGGTCTGGCCACTCTGAACCTGATCATCGCGGGACAGTCCTGGGGGGTGGTCTACGGACTGGGGCTGTGGGGCGCCAAGTTGGCTCAGCTCGGTGGCATGGACCTCAGTGCCTCAGTATTCTGGTCCAATCCGGCTCACGCAGAACGTCTGCAGCAGAGCGTCCTCACCGATGTGACTTCCCTGACCAACATTGGGCTGATTGCCGGAGCCTTTCTGGCCATGCGCTGGCGTCGACACGTCGATCCCCAGGTTGCCAACTTGCAACCACTCAGCTGGGGAGTGATCGTTCTGGCCGGGCTGGTACTTGGCTACAGTTCACGCATCGCCTTCGGCTGTAACGTTGGCGCCTTTTTCAGCGGAGTGTCCACTGGCAGCGTTCACGGCTGGGTGTGGTTTATCGCCGCCTTTGCCGGATCCGCCCTGGGTATCCGGCTGCGCCCGGTGCTGCTGCAACAGGCCCGGCCCAGACTGGCAGTGGGTATCCCATGAGCGATAACGACAAGCTGCCTCGACGGCCCACCGCCAGCCTGCTGGTTCTGCTGGGACTGTTGCTGTTCGTGCTGGTGGATCTGTTTGCGGCCGAACCTATCGATCCCTATCTGGCACCGTATCCTACTGCGCTGGGGTCCGGGCAGGTGCCTTCGGGAGCACACTGTACCAATGTGAGTGGTATCGACTAGAGACCCGTGGGCAAATGTAGAGTCCCGAGGGCGAATTCTGTTGGCAAGTAGCCAACGGCTGAGAGCAGCCAATGTCAGAGCGACACGCTTCAGTTTTCCTGCCTACCCGAAATTGTCACATTGGCCTGTTAATAATGTTGTCGTTGGAAGCTTGGGCATAAAACAGCCAGTCTGCAGGCATTTGCAAGTTCCGCTCTGTTTCCCGTCGTGCTATTACTTTTTCCTGTCGACGATCAACGCCGATACAGAGATGTCTTACGGGGGCGTAATGTTGCTGAGTGAAATTCTGAGTGAATACACCGTTCCTGCGAGGGATCCGGCTGCGCAAATGAGCGGACTTCCTGTAAGCGTTTATGTGATCACTCTGAATGAGGAAAAAAACATAGACCGGCTGCTGGATCAGTTATCGGGTTTCAAAGAAGTCATCATCGTCGACAGCGGCAGTAAGGATGCGACTCGAAATATTGCAGGCAGCTACCCGAATGTGAAATTTTATTTCAGATCATGGACCGGATTCAGCGATCAGAAAGCCTATGCCTTGTCATTGTGTACGCAGAACTGGGTGTTGAACCTGGATGCCGACGAGGAACTTACACCCCCGTATCTGGCTGAAATGCGTTCTCTACTGGAGCAGACTGAGTACAGTGCGCTGGAATCCAATCGACGCCTGCTTAGATGGGGCAGGCCTTCAAACAGTTTTGTGAAGGATGACCGGTTGATCCGTTTTTTTCGGAAAGAGCATGGACGCTATGAGTTCGCCAGAGTGCATGAAAGAATCACGGTAAGCGGCAGGGTAAAGCAATCTGACGTGCAGCTGTTACACCATGAAAACCTGTCCTTTTCGGAACGGATTGCCAAATCCAATCAATACAGTCGCCTGAAGGCATTGGATAAGCTCGATAAAAACAGGAAGTGCAATCCGGCGATTCTGGTCGTTATTTTCCAATGGTCATTTCTGCAATGCTATCTGGGTAAAGGTTACTTTCTGGATGGAGTGGAAGGGTTGCTGGTCAGCATGAACCATGCTTTCTATAACTTCATGAAGTACGCCAAGTTGTGGGAATACCAGCAGAACAGCGAACTGCTTTCCAAGAGTGTGCTGACTGCGGGTGGCGAACCCCCATAGGGGACACTCACAACTTAACAACATAATGCGCGTTGCATGGCGGGCAGCCAGCAGTTTCGCAATGCATCAAGAAAGGCCTGGGCCTGGTGGAAGGTGCCAACATCGATTCTCCCGATCACAACAGTTAACCCGATCCGGACAGTTAAGTTGTTAATTTGTGAGAGTCCCTTGTTACACTCAATTCAGCCTGACATCCGCGTGTGACGACGTAGCCAGGCGTCCAATTCGTCTTTTAGAAAGCTTCCGGACTCCAGCATCCCGATGACAAATTTCAGTGTGGTTCTTTCCGAGGCTTTGATGTCGAGGCCGTTGATTCGCAAGAACACATAGGTGGCGGCAAACCCCACTCGCTTGTTACCTTTTATGAAACCATGGTTCATAGTCATATTTTCCAATAGTGCTGCTGCTTCTTTGATCAAGTCACCATAAAATCCGGTCTGTGGTCTGGCCAGTACAGCTTCGATAAGACCGGCATCACGAATCCCAGGTGCACCGCCGAAATGGTGGATCTGCGTTCTATGCAGAACCAACACATCATCCATGTCCAGGTAGTAATGATTTTGCAATGGCGGTGCTATTTGGCGAGGACTTTGTAAAGTTTGCCAAATTGCTTGATGCTTTCTTCGTGATATTGCTGCACCAATTCTTTCTTCGAGACAGTCTGGAAATGTCTGTCATACTCCGCCCGCGACATGACCACGGCGACATCTCTGCCGTTTTTCTGGATCACCACGGGTTCACTTGCGGCTTCTTCCAGCAATTCACCAAATCGGTTTTTGGCGTCAGTAGCTTGTATGGTTTTCATTACAGAATCCTGTAGCAGTCAGGGTTTTCGATGCGGCTTTTAGGAAGAATTAAAAGTATCTGCGAAGCGGTGGCGAAGCGGTGCTTTGTCCAGTCTTGTGAATGTCGGACGGGGTCAAGCCTGATTATCGGTCAGAAATCACTGGGAATCAGTTGTGTTTAATCCGCAAACCGGAAGGAATGCGGGGAGATTCATGGTTAAATAATACTCAGGCCGATGACCAGCCAAGTGTCATCTGGCCACCGTTCCTGGCAGACTGTTGTGTCTTTCCTTCCTGTTGTTTTGTTGTTGAGTTAGGTTGCATCAAACAAGCCGATCTGCGGCGGTGCCCGCCCGGGTGGTGATTGAACCTGGGACTCATCGGGTTCCTTGTTTTTCAAATGTTCCAGTATTCGCCGGATTAATTCCTGATCTTCAATACAGGCAATGATGCGCACTGGCCCCTGGCACTTCTCGCAGGTTTCTATGTCGATCCGGAACACCCGTTTGAGACGCTGGGCCCAGGTGATGGCGGTATGGCGTTCTGCAGGGGATTTGTCATCGAGGTGGATGGCGTGTTTGTTATTGCCCTTGCCCCGGCCCGAGGGCGTGATGGCGGCCCGGTGTTTGCTGTTAGGGGCGAACACGCCATGAAATCTTGTCTGGTTCACCCTGGGTCTGGGGACCAGGGCGGCCAATCTCGCTATGAAGTCCAGGGGCTCGAAGATCACATGGGTGATGCCGTTTCTGAACGGCGTCTTCAGCTCGTAACGCACTTTGCCGGTGGGGGTCAGCGAAAGGCGCTGTTCGGAGACAGCGGGCCTGGCAATGTAGCGGCACAGGCGTTCGACCTTGTCGCGCTGATCGGCCCGGGCGGCGACTCCGGCATGCAGACTGAAGCCGGCCAGTTTGGCCACACGGTCGGCGCCCGATGGCAGATCGGGTCTGGGCGGGATGGTCTGCAGGGTGAATACCTGGCGACCTTTCTGAGGTCCTACTGCGATCCGGTAGGCGACCGAGTGAGAGTGGATATCCTGGAGGGGATCTTCTTCCAGGCCATCCAGAGTGAGGTAGCTGTTGTCCTCATCGCGCTCCAGAATGCCGCGCCGCTCCAGGAAGCGGGCCACCCGCTGACTGATGCGATGCAGCAGGTCGTGGAGTTGGTCGACCGTCGGGGGTGGGATTCGGCGGAAGCCGTATTGGTCATTGGGGTCCTGCACATAGACACCATCCAGAAACAGCATATGAAAGTGGATATTCAGGTTCAGGGCCGAGCCGAAACGCTGGATCAGGGTGACGGCGCCGGTGTGGGCGTCAGTCCTTGGAAGTCCTACCTGGTGGGCCAGGTGGGTGGAGATTGCTCTGGTGACGATACCGAGTACCCGGCTCATCAGTTCGGAGTAGGCGGCAAACAGAAAGCGCAGTGGGAACGGGACGGTCAACACCCACTGGCGGATCGGCCTGGCCGGCAGCACTTCGTCCACCAGCAGGGCAGCGCTTTCCACCATTCGGTGGGTGCCGCAGCTGGGGCAGAAGCCCCGGCGCTTGCAGGAGAAGGCCACCAGTTTCTCGTGATGGCAGTTCTCGCAGCGCAACCGCAGGAAGCCGTGTTCCAGGCGGCCGCACTTGAGATAGTCGGTGAACTCCTGCTGCACATAGTCGGGCAGGGAGCGGCCTTCTGCTTGCAGGTGGGCGAGAAAGGCGGGGTAGTGCTGCTCGACGATCCTGTACAGCAGCGTGGTCGCCGGCTGGTGGCGCCGGTAGTGTGGTGCGGTGGCGGTAGAAAGAGCAGGCTGGACCCCGCCTGGCAATGTGGCTGGCAGTGGCAAGTCGAAGTCCTTTTCGACCGTGTGTTGCTGTCAGTATAGTTCGATTTCTGTCGGTGTCTGCATTCGAGAGCATCTTGGTAGATGCCATCGGCCCGTCGGCTCGAAGAAGCTGCTGGCGCGCGAAGAGGTTTCTGGTTCGAAGCCAGCTACTCTGTCTTATAAAAGCTCAAGAAGGTGTATTCGCATTGGTGCAGGGCTGGTACCGGAGGCCGGACTTGAACCGGCACGCTATCGCTAGCATCGGATTTTGAGTCCGACGTGTCTACCAATTTCACCACTCCGGCATTGGATCTCTTGCGATCGGGGAGCTGCCACGATAGGGCAGGGTATTCGACGGGGCGGCGATTTCGACGCCCCTGGCGAGATATCCTGTGCCGGTGTCACCGGCATGGCTTTCAGCGCAGCGGAGAACTCTGTCAAATTCAGTGCCACTCAGGAAGCCGATCTGGTTTTGATCGGCATCGGCACCGGACGCTACGAAATTCCCCTGGCGGTGGTCCTGGGCGGCTGATGGCTCAAGAGATCCGGCAGTCCGGTAAGGGCAATCTGCTCTCGCGTCACAGAAACTTTCGATTGACTCGACCAGCCTGATCGAATTATTCAATTTTACCGGCCCGCTCAAAACCCGTACCGTCTACAAGGATACTCAGGATTCAGCCCTGCCCCCTGTCACCCCCGGTCCCGCCAGTCGTCAATCCGGGGCTGGAGCGACCATCAGCAGAACATAACAGAGAAAATGACAAAAAAGAGGAGCAGTTCCATGAAGAGAGTCTCGCTGCTGGGTTTCTGCCTGCTGGCTGCTTTCCAGCTGCACGCGCAACCGCTGGGGCTACCGGCGCTACCCATCCCCGCCGACAACCCCATGAGCGATGAAAAAATCGAACTGGGCGAGCGTCTGTTCAACGATGTGCGCTTCAGTTCCACTGCGCAGATCAGTTGCTCCACCTGCCACGACGCGGAAAAGGCCTTTGCCGATTACCCGTTGCGCGTTTCGCTCGGTATTCGCGATCTGGCCGGCTCCCGCAATGCCCCGACCGTGATCAATGCCGCTTACAACAAGACCCAGTTCTGGGACGGTCGCTCTCCAGACCTGGAAGACCAGGCCCAGCATCCTTTCGTCAATCCGGTGGAAATGGGTCTGCCCAATCACCAGCCGATTCTGCTGGTCGTACGCAACGACCCGGATTACCGGCAGCAATTTGACCACGTATTCCATATCGATGCGACTGCAATCACCATGGAACACGTGAAAATGGCGATCGCCGCCTTCGAGCGCACCCTTGTTTCCGGCGACAGTCCGTTCGATCGCTTTTATTTTGGCGGGGACGATACCGCAATGAGCGACGCGGCCAAACGGGGATTCGACGTATTTCTCAAGGACGGTCGCTGCGTCTCCTGTCACACCATCGAACAGGATCATGCCCTGTTTACCGATCACAGATTCCACAATATCGGCATTGGAATCAACGACATGGCAGGCCGGGTGCCCGAGTTGTCCTCCGCCTTCATGCTGGCCAAACAGAGGGGCACCGACGTCGACGTGGCAGTGCTCACCGACGAGGACACCTCACATCTTGGCCGCTTTGCCATCTCTGACGATGTCGCGGATATGGGTGCCTTCAAAACCCCTACCCTGCGTAATGTCGACGTCACGGGACCTTACATGCACGACGGCAGTCTTGAGACGTTGCGCGACGTGATCGAACACTACAATAACGGCGGGGTAACCCACCCCAACGATGTGGTCAATCCCTATCTCAGCGGCGGAATCCGGCCACTGAACCTGACCGAGCAGCAGATGAACGACCTGGAAGCGTTTATGAAAGCCCTGACCAGTCCGCAATATGTCCGTGGAGGTAACCAGGAATGACCATGAAGCGCAGAAACTTCATCAGGCGTGCCACCACCACGGCGATTGCCGGAGTCCTGCCGGTCAGCCTGATCCGTATCGCCGGCGCCCAGGAATCCGCAGATTTTACCTTCGCCTATATTTCCGATTCCCACATTCAACACATCGAAGGCAACCGCTTCGTCAGAAACTTCGATCGCGGCCTGATCAGCGCAGTGGCCGAAACCAACCTGATGAATCCGAAACCGGACTTCGTCATGTTCGGAGGTGACCTGGCACAACTGGGTACCCGCGAAGAACTGGACCACGGTTTCGAAATCCTGTCCGGACTTAACGGTCTGCCACTGCGCGGAGTTCTGGGGGAACACGACTATTACCTGGATCTTGGCGACTACTGGCGTCAGCTGTTCGGCGAGCACTATTACAGTTTCGATCACAAAGGCGTGCACTTCGTGGTGCTGAACAGCATCCTGACCTTCGACGACTGGACTTTCAACCGCTGGGAGTCAGCGGAACGCCGCATGAGCGAAATGGCCGGCCTGGACAATCCCAACGGGTCGCCATTTATGGTAGGCGAAGCCCAGCGCCGCTGGCTGGCAGCAGACCTGCAGAATATCTCCAGAGACACTCCCGTGGTGGTGTTTTCCCACTCACCGATTCAGAAAATCTACAAGGGCTGGAACTTCTGGACCGACGATGCCGACCAGGTGCAGGCCATTCTGGCACCTTTCGACAGGGTCAATGTCATCTATGGCCACGTACACCAGATTCAGTACAACCAGATCGGCAACATCGCCTTCAACTCGGTGATGGCGACTGCCTGGCCCTGGCCGTACCCTTCCAGCTACGCCAAATCGGGCAGCCACGTACCGGTCATGACCGTGCCCATGAATCGCGCCGATCCGTTTTCGGCCAGAGACGCAACCGGCTGGCAGTTGATCAATGTCCACACCGGCCGGGTGGATCTGGAATACACCCTGTACGACAACAGCAATCGCACCGTGTCATGGAACGGAGCCAGTGGGCGGCCGGAGGACACCTCCTACCAGGCTCCAGCACTCCGCGTACCGCCGCAGAATCACTACTAGAGCAAGGGGAACTGTAATGAAAATTCTATTAATCGGAATGGCATTGCTGGCATCCGGCCTGGTCATGGGCGATGAATTCACGGCAGCGGACCTGGAACGCTGGCAACAGCAGTATGAGCAGGTCGCCGCCAGAGGCCGGCAACTGTTCACCGATCCCGCGCTGGGCAGCAATAAAGTTGTCTGCGCCCAGTGCCACCCAAACGGCGCGAACACCCACCCGGAAACCTATCCCAAGTTCCAGAAGCAGCTGGGCCGGGTGGCCATGCTGTGGGAGATGATCAACTGGTGTATCCGCAATCCCCTGGAAGGCGAGGAGCTGGCCGCCGATGACCCGGACATGATCGCCCTGCAGGCCTATATCCACAAGGAACGGGAAGGCGTACCCCTGGCACCCGGCAAACACTGACCGCCCTTGTAGAGGGCCGAGCTATTTTACGTTTTCCAGAAGCTCCGGCACCCTTGACCTGCCAGGCGCCGGGTTCAACGTTGAAAAGGACCCGCGGCCAGAATATTGCCATCTGACGCAGCGACCACTACCAGGTAGCCCTGATCGGGAGTCCCGGTAGTGATCCGACGGTCGTCCTGACGTCTCCATACATAGACAAACACGTTCTCATCGGCATTGAACCAGCCATTGGGAATATTAACCAGGTATTCAGCCCCACCTGCCGTATCGGACAGCATCTGGTTGCGAGCGGTATCCAATGCCTGTTGCCAGGCAATCCTGTCGGAGGTGAGCGCATCGGTGGGCAAATCAAGATAATCGATAAGAGCTGGCGCGTCATTCGGTGCAACCTGCGTTTCCGACTCAATGCCAGGCGGGGTTGATAACGTAGCAGCCGAACGCTCACCACAGGCAGCAACCGACAATAACAGAACGGCAAACCCTATCCGAATCAGTCTCTCCATACTACGTCCCTTGCAACATGACAATTGTGCTGACAGAGAATAGAGCTGTCGGAGAGGGTTACTTTCAGGGCCGCCTCCCAGCCTGCAATGTGGTCAGATTGCGTTCCTGCAGGACTGTTACCCTGCACTGACACATAAAGCACCAGGGAACAGACAGGGTGCCGGCATTATGCTGGCGTACAGCAGGTCAATTCCATCGCGTGCAATATCCATCATCCAGATTGGGGCCCTGCTTTACCCAGCGGCCACCCCATTCCGCGCAGACTCCGGAAGTTCTTGCATTCATGCACCCACCGCCGAACAGGCGATCGCGTGCCTGACCAGCCGGGCAGCTGGCATACCGTTCAAAAACCTGACGCCAGATTTCGGCATTTCTTGTCCAATCCGCCTCATATTGGCTGATATAGCCGGTAACGTCTCCTTCGATGCGCTCGCCGCTGATAGCCGAATAGGTGGCACCGCGCGGGCCCTGAGGAAGAATCATCCAGGCCGGGCCGGCGTTAACATAAGTTCTGAGATCGGCGCGCTGAAAGCGGCCCGAGAGTCCTTGGGATTCGGCGATCCTGAGTATGTCGGACAGGTCGACAAAGCCTGCTGGCAAGGGTTGTTGTCGCATCCGGGAACCGTCAATCACTCTGCTGGAAAAAACATATTTGTAGAGATCAAGACGCAGGCCTTCAACCGTTGATGGGGAGAAGAATTCCAGAGTGAGCCGGGTGCGCCGACCCGGAGGGGATATTCTGATATCAAGACTGACCGGCAACGCGTCTTCGTGCCAGGCCAGCGCGTGCGACACCAACGCGGAAGCCACAAGTCCCGGCAGATCAACGGGTAACTCATCACCATTGCTGTTGAAAGTCTCGAAGGCCGGCAGCGCAGCTGACCGCTGCCACTCAACCGTTACGGTGATGAAGCCGGCTCCGGGAAACGGCTCCACTGATAATTTAAGAGTGTCGCCATCCCACTGATAGGGCAGGCTTCTGCTGTAACGGGGATCGACTTCGCTTTGTAAGCGCAGGACTCCGCCTGCCAGGCTGTAGCGGCCATGGTCGTCCGGTGTGGAATCCTGCATAAAAGTTGCGTAGCTACCGTCATCGCGCTGTTCCATGACGTTAAGATAGGACTGACCGATAGCGTCCTGGTAACGGTTCTCCCAGAAACCTGCCGGACCTGTCGCGGGTTGAGTCATATCGGCAGAATCGCTCTCCACCCTGTCGCAAGATGCCAGTGCCAGGGTAAAGATCGTCAGTCCAAAAACCAATGATCTTTGAATACGCATGCGAATACCATGGGAATCAGAGGTTTCTTAAGGTATCTCCGTTATAATTTATTGTCCAGCGATAAGGTGGATCAGTGCTCGGACGAGCCTGCGGGAGCAGCGACTACCGAAATCAGTCCAGTTATCCAAGGCTGCGCAGTTCGGCAATAACAGCTTCAAACGAGCGGTCCATTAAGCGCCCGGCATCAATTAACCGGGCGGATTGATTCAACAGCTCCACCGCCACTTCCTGCTCAGTTCTATCGATCACCTTGACGCCCTTACGATTCACAAAGATTAACCGATTGATACTTGGAATTCGGGATGCAAGCGTACATCTTATAGGTTGATTCTCATGGACATCAAACTCCAGCCAGACCCCTATAGCCAGATTCTTAACCACTTCGAGCTGGGGTTCTAAACCGGAAGTGTTATCCAGTGAAACAGATACTTTTACTTCTTTAGAACTCTGCCGGATCGGCGATTCCTTTGCCATTGCCGTCGCCGCGCTTGCTGGCAGTCTTTGGGAAAAACATTGCTGTTGCAGTTCCTTCAACTCCTTGAGCACGCGGTCGGACTGCTGCCGCTCCATCCCGGCAATTTTAAGGGCATTGGCCAGGTTCGCCATCAATCTTTCTCTCACACGGCCAAATCGTTTGGCATCCTCACCGGTCTTCCCCGGCGTCACGCTCCAAAGCAGGACGTCCAGGGTATCCATTACCGGCTTCCAAATTTCTCCTCCCGGACCATCCCGACGCAGCACTTTAACCAGAAACACGCTATAGTATTTCTCCAGGATGTCTCTAACCAATGGCGGAGTGCTCTGATCAGGGATTCGTTCTGCTATTTTGCGTAGAGCATAGCTGTGCAGATCTCTCAGCCTCTGCTTGCTTTCAGTTGAACTGAGCAGATGGCTGGGAGTCCCCGACTTCTCTTTCACCTGTTGTCTCTTAAAGGCCAGAAAATCCTGCACCAGCGCATCAACCCGGCGAAGGTCGCCTTGAAAGTTGTTCGTTACTTTCAGAATTGTCTCGCGGGCTCGCTGGTACACCGGCTCATCCTGCAACTGATCCTCGGGAGTCCAGCCGATACTTGCCGCAGCAAATTCATTGAGCAATGCCCGGATCGGGTGCCCAGCATTGTCAAAAAATCCAGGACCGGCAAGCGCCACCTGCAGAACCGTCAGCCAGGTCTGTGTCAGCAACGCACGTGGTGTATCAGCCAGGATTTCGTCCCTGCTGACGGCCGTGAACAACAGACTGACGAGTGAGACAATATCCGAACAACGTTGATTCAAACGCAACTGTTGGTCCGCGGTGGAGTCAGAATTCAAGATTTCCTTGACGCGTTCGGCAACACTGGAAAGCGACGAAAACTGCTCCGAATCAGCGAAGGCGTCCTCTGGAGCGGTTCGGGCGGCAAGCATCTGCGCCAGTTGCTTTCGATCCAGAACCTGAGTTGTCTGATTTGCTGATTGACTATCCGGCACTGTCACCGAAGCAAGCCCTGCTGCGTCGCATCGACGAAGGTAACCAACTACGATATCCAGGAGTGGCCGACTCGCACTTTCATCCCTTTCAGGAATTTGTTCCGTTACACGGAATGCCCTGGTATTGGCATCAAGCCTGGACCTCGGTTCAATGCGCCGGTTGGCAATTGCTTTCTTGGTTCGTCCCAGGTTCTCGAGGGTTGGCCTGAGACCGGTACTCGCTACAATCTGATTGGCAGTTCCCAGGACTGCTTCCAGCTTATGAAAAAGATGTAAATTGAACTGACGATAGACATCAGTCAAAGCAGCGGCGCTCAGCCCTACCGGACTTAACGCATTCTTGAAGGCGTCCGCAATTATGGCTGGATCAAGAGGGTTATTGGATTCGTCCAGCTGTGCTGAAAAAAATTGGGCATTGACGCGGACCGCGAATCGAAGCAATTCATTGGTATGTGTGTTTCTGGCATGCACCGCCATACCTTCGAGAGCGATATTTGCATCCTGCACATCGGTTTCCATGAGACTGAGGCCACTGAAATCCGGACCCTCCCGGTGCCGGTGCAGCCCCCCATCCAGAATCTTGTCAAATCTGAATGTTATCTGCTTAGTGAAACGGCTGATGACGTTAGCACGTTCCCGAATCAGTTTTTCATCGTCACCAGTGAACTTGTGCTGCTGATTGAGAACCAGCGACGCATGACGCAAAGCATTGTCAGCCAACTCCGCCAAGGTCGTTGCTGCTGTATCTCTAACCTGCTGAATTATCTGATTATATAACTGCGTCACTTGAGGTCTGACAGTGTTGATATCGTTAGGCCCGACTTGTTGAAAGTATATCGTAACCGTATCGTAAAAACTTACTTACCAAGCTCTTAATTTCTTTGCCTAAATCACAATTATTGGAACCTCTGCGTGAATTTGAAACTATCCCGGGTTTCAGGTGAATTCACTGGCCAGTCGACTTGACGCTGGCGTGCGTCGGTCTGTCAAGGCAAGTCAAGGAAATCAGTGGGCTTGGATTGTAGCGGATAACGCCTTAAAAGGTTGGCAGATTCTTTAAGCAGCTGTTAAGTTTTCCCGCTTACTGTAACAGCGTCTTCGCGGATCGCTCTTCCAGGTAACTTTGCTCGTCCCGGGGATCCTGGTACACAGAATTTGCGGTTAGCGCTCACATTAAAATAAAAAACTGGAATCCTCCCTTGTACAACTCAGTACTGCTCTACGCAATGGAGCTGACCGCCATTCTGTCCGCGCTGCTGCTCGGTCTAGGATATCTGAAAGCGAGCCCGGACAAGCCAGCTGGCCGGACTTTCGCCCTGGGCGCCCTGTTCGGCATACTTTATCTTTTCGAAGGCATGGGGCGAACACACGTTGATCCATTATTCCGGATTGACATCTCCCCCTGGCCATTGCGACTGCTGGTACATCCAGCAGTGCAGGCGGTTCCCGGACTATTTATGGTCTACTGTTTTCACGTTTTTCAGGAGGGACGCCGTTTTCCGCCAGGATTGACTGTGCTGTTCTGTTTCCAAATTGTCCTGGAAGCCATCGTGTTGCTGCCGGAAGGCGGGTTCAATCTGCCGATTCCGAATTCACTGCGAATCGGAATGGATGTAATGCAGCTGTTCTTTGTCAGCCTGGCGCTATTCTGGACGCTGAAAGGCTGGAGTGATGATCTGGTTCAGGAGCACCGTCTGCTGCGTTGGCTATCAGTTTCTCTGCAGGGGCTGATGGTATTTGTGGTGCTGGTTATAGAGAACCTGCTGGTAGCAAACGGAGTTATCGATCTGGACCAGGCTAAGCTGTTGACTGTCTCCACCATCACCGCAGTACTAACCGGCGTATTGCTGGTCACTATCAGGATTGACAGGTTCACACCAGGCAAGCCGGCGACCCAGCTTACCGGGGTCGCAGTAGGCCCTGAGCCTGTCAGGCTCAGGGAGTTGACTATCGACGATTTCGAGAAGCGGTTCTGTGAGCCCAGGCTGCATCGGGAAAGCGGGCTGACAATTGCCGGTCTGGCTGCCACACTGAACCTTCCCGAGTACCGCCTGCGACAATTTATCCGCAGTTCGCTGGGACTTCGCAATTTCAGCGCAATGCTGCATCGTTACCGAATTGATGACGCCTTTGAGCTGTTGGCGGACCCGGCCAACATCGATATGCCGATCCTTAAAATTGCCTTAACAGTGGGGTATCAATCGGCGACTCCCTTTAATGTCGCCTTTCGCGAACTGATGCAAGAAACGCCATCGGAATACCGTCGCCGGGCACTGTCCAGCCCCCGGGCGGACTAGGGAACCTTCATTCGATTCGCAGTTTCTACAACTTCTGCCTGTCGAAATCACTACCAGACCTTGGCGCACAGTAACCCTGTCAATCAGCACGCGGCCCGTAATGAGGTGGATTCCGGCCGGATTCCAATGCCCCCAGATCCGGTGCTGAACCACTAAAGTCGTCATTTACGTTTGGCAACAGCACTCCCCGATCCACTGGCGCCGAGCCGGGAACCAATCGGAAATCAAAGTCCTCCGCCGCATAAACATTCTGCAGGCTGGCCACATCTTCGGCATCCAGGCGGGGAACATTTCTAAACACCGAGTAATCAACCATGATGCTGTGTTGGTCCTGCCCGGTAGTCTGGCTGTATTGAGCCAATGAACTGAATTCCCTGGATTCGAGGAATGGAGTCCTGCCCGGGCCGGGTTAGTCCGCCATCACGCCGGCTGGGGGCGTATTCCAGGCAAAAACGCCCTCCTTGCCGGGAAAGGAATAGAAACCGTTGTAGTCGGAAGATGTGTAATTGGTGAAGCTGCTGATATCAAACAGGCGTCCGGCAGCATTCTGACCCAGGATCAGGTTGTTGCGCCAGTGCGTATTCTGCAGGGATCCCTCGGTTTCAGAGAATATCGTATTGTTATAAAAAACTACACCTGCCGCCCCCGTGGTCAGGCGTGTAGATCCGCCGGGCAGGTTGTAGGCGATATTCAGAATCCAGTAAATCGGCCCTCCCATTGCCGGTTGGTTGCACATGGCATGCGAAGGATGATTGATCAGCATATTGCGCATCACTCTTACGTTGTGCATGCTGCCGTCAATCTCGATGGGATTGTCATGGCTGTTGGTAATGTAGTTATTATAAAAATCAATTGCGACCGGACGCCTGTCCCAGTATTCACGCGGCGGATATTTAGGCCCGAAAACGCCGGTACCCGACGGTTCTGTGCCGTCCGGATTCCCATAAGTCTCCACATTGATGCCATCGTGAAAATCGGCGATGTAGTTGTAGGCAACCACATGACCGGGCCCGTAAACCTTCACCGCAACATAAGAATCCATGGCGGGGGGATGACTCTGCCCATCGACTCCATCGAAGCGCGCCCACAGCTCAGGATCCGACCAGCCGATCATCCGCTCAGAATTATTGCGACCGTAGAACCAGTTGTCCGCGATATAGAAATTGCTGGAGCCGCTGAAATTGGTGAATACCCCGGCACCGACGTTTTCAAACCGGGAATTTTTCACCGTCAGCCCCTTGGACCCGGTGATGAACTGAGTGCCCGCCAGAATAGCTATTTCCGTATTTCGAAAGGTAATGCCTTCGAAGTAGTTGTAGTCAGCGGCCTCCACGTTGAACAGGGTGTAATTTCCGACACCATCGAATATCACTTCGCCGTCCCCGGCCGCCTTGATGGCAATGGGTCGGTCCGCCGTCCCGTCAGCCGTAAGAAAATAAGTGCCCGCCAGCGGCATCAGCCTGTTTCTGTCGCTGGTGGTGTATTCATAACGGTTATACTGGTACAGCCCCCCATGCACTAGAATCGTATCACCCGGCCGTACCCGGGGACGGCCGGTAGTTGACCAGTCGGTCCCCGAACAGCTGAAATTGTAGGCACACAACAGCCCTTCAAAAGACGGTTCCTGCTTCTCCCCCTCAAAACCATGCGGATAGACATGAAAGACCCGGCCGGCCGGATAAGGCACCGGTTCGGGAAAATCTGTAATTTGCCGAGGTTTATTCATCGATAGAGAATTTAATACTAATGGCCAATCTACTAGGGTACTTATGTTACAGATGGCTGAGGTGTCGCCAAATTACTAAATCCTATCTCCAATTTGCCTGAGCAAAATTGAAATGGTTGCTAGCTGCACGAATAACATTGGGAAAGGGGCATATTGAGCGCACTATACTGAATGCATTGTTGGTTCAGAGGCGAAATAATCTTCGGCTATTAAATACTACATAGGGGGAGCATTGCCATTTCATAGTTACAGACGGGGCTACGGAAATGTCAATCATTGGACCCTACACAAACATCACGAATTTAGATGGAATCCTGTCGAAGTGTGTTGGATAGAATGTACGCTGGACGATTTGTTGCGTACTTTGCCCATTCATCCATCATATTCCTCCGCTTTGCGAACAAGTCTCCGCGCCTATAGGGTTTATAGGAAGAATTAAAGGTATCTGCGAAGCGGGCGAAGCGGTGCTTTGTCCAGTCTTGTGAATGTCGGACGGGGTCAAGTCTGATTATCGGTCAGAAATCACTGGGAATCAGTTGTGTTTAATCCGCAAACCGGAAGGAATGCGGGGAGATTCATGGCTAAATAATACTCAGGCCGATGACCAGCCAAGTGTCATCCGGCCACCGTTCCTGGCAGACTGTTGTGTCTTTCCTTCCTGTTGTTTTGTTGTTGAGTTAGGTCGCGTCAAACAAGCCGATCTGCGGCGGTGCCCGCCCGGGTGGTGATTGAACCTGGGACTCATCGGGTTCCTTGTTTTTCAAATGTTCCAGTATTCGCCGGATTAATTCCTGATCTTCAATACAGGCAATGATGCGCACCGGCCCCTGGCACTTCTCGCAGGTTTCTATGTCGATCCGGAACACCCGTTTGAGACGCTGGGCCCAGGTCATGGCGGTATGGCGTTCTGCAGGGGATTTGTCATCGAGGTGGATGGCGTGTTTGTTATTGCCCTTGCCCCGGCCCGAGGGCGTGATGGCGGCCCGGTATGAATATCGAAGTGACATATCTAGCTTTTATGGAATGCGGCAAGTTTATATGGAGGCTCTCTTTGAAAACGCGTTAATGGCAGAGGTGATTAATACGATAGGTCAATTTGCTCTACCTGGGGCTGATTCGGGTGACGCCGGTTTGTCGACTGTTAATGAAAATATAGCTGGGTATTTATTAACCCGGCGATTAACTATATCTGCTATGCGGCATAACGAATCTTCTCATGGCGAAAGTATTTCATCACACGTGCTGGTTTCTTCTGCAGCATCCGCATATGTGACCTTACTTTTTTCTTGAGCTGATCTTTTGTTCTTGCCGGCTTGCCGCTATGGACGCCGGCTTTCACATCACAGTTTAAATATTCGTCCGGATTTAACTCGGGCGAGTAGGATGGCAGATAGAACACGGCAATCTCATCTCCATGTTTCGCTAACCAGGCTTTGAATACCTTTGCATGATGCACTCGGAGATTATCCAGTATCAAATACACTTTCCGACCCGAAGCTTTGATCAACCGCTTGCAGAAATCGATGAGAATGTCTGTGTTCATTGAACCATCAAACACACGAAATCTGACTTTGCCCTGGTTCGTGACTGCAGAAACCATGTTGGTCGATGAGCGATTCGCATTCAACCGAACCATGGGCGTTTTGCCTTTCGGGGCATAACCTCTTTCATGCTGGCTATCATTTCGCATGCCAGTCTCGTCACCCCAGTAAATCTCGGCATTTTCGTGTTTCGCCATGGTCTTGATATCCGGATAATCTTCTTTCAGCCACCGTTGTACCGCTTTCGGGTTTTG
Organism: Pseudomonadales bacterium; assembly: GCA_024234395.1. Classification (GTDB taxonomy): domain Bacteria; phylum Pseudomonadota; class Gammaproteobacteria; order Pseudomonadales; family Pseudohongiellaceae; genus NORP240. The sequence continues at coordinate 1,660,557 of JACKOH010000001.1, read as the reverse complement.
TTCGTAAGCTTTTTTCACCGGCTTCTGCGGTGTCATGCCCCAGCGCTTCAGATAATCGCCTACAGTGCGAATCGGAAGATCAATGCCAAGCTTGGTCAAGACCAATTCACCAACGGCTTTGCGCGTCCACAACACGTAATCGAGCTTCAGCTGATCAGGCGTCTTGTCAATTATCATCGATCGAATCATCTGTTCCTGGTCTGCCGACAACCGTCTGGCATCTCCAACTTTTCGACCGCCCCGGTTTACCTTGAGATGCTTTGCATCGAGTTTCAGCCAACGACCCACAGTATCAGCGTGCACGCCACCTAGCTCATCTCCTATCTCTGCTCGGGTGAGTCCGCGTTTACGCAACCGATGTACCATCCGGCGCTTCTCTTCAATAACCTCTCGTGGTAATTTTCTTGTATCAATTTTCGATTCCATCCATGGATTATATCAGATATTCTTTATCACCGGGTTAATAAAAATTCTTGCGCAATTCGAGCCATTGCCAGATTGCTCCGAACGGTGTTCAGGAACAGACTTTTCTGAATTCCAGAGAACTCAGATTCTCGTTCACATAGATCAATTGTCTACTGTATTAAGGAGAGGTAGCTATAATTCCTACAATGAAGCAGCTATTGCATTGCACAGGTCTGACCTGCCTTCATATTTAACAGCTATAGGTATCGAAGGCTGGGCAGTAATTGGACGAGATACATTTAGTATCAAACAAGTTGGCACTGGGTTTCGCTCTTATGAAGCAGAGGGAATATACGATTACTCAAGTTCATATCGGCGTGGTGATGTAATTTGGCATACGCACCCAGGTGGTGATGATGCGTGGGGATTTTCGAAGCGCATTTAACAAAGAGGCCACTAGAATATACGCATCTGGCGAACGACTTACATATATTAATACGACAGTTAATGACATATATGGTACGTCAAGACCAATACACTCCCCAGAAGACTTTGAATTATACAGAGGAGCATTTTCCTTTAATATAGTTGATGCAATAACCGGAAGCTCTATTCCTAGAAGATACGCAAATTAGAGGATGACACTGCTATGTCCAAGTACATTTTGACGTTATTGTTAATGCCTATTCTAAGTAACGTGTACGCCGATGAACCCGATCCATATGGTAATAATCCGATTGAATATTTAGCTAATAAGGATGTGATACTGTACGCAGCCAAGATAGGTGAGCCTGTTTCATTCATAAAATACTATGACTATTTTTCTAGTGGGATTTCTAGTTTATCTGAAGAAAGAATAAGAAAAAATTGGCAAGAGCAAATGTCACAACTTCCTCAAAAGTATTTGGTAATCAAAGTCTTAAGGGGTGACGATATTGTAGAAGGGGATATAATAGATACAGACACACCAAAGTCATTCTCGACTACACGGATAGGAAGGAAATATATTTTATTCTTAAACAGAAAAGATGGAGGGGAATATAACTACGACGACTGTAATTTTGCGTTTATTGATCATTTGAATAGCGAACGAATCCTGTCAATTGTTTCACTTGAATTTGAGCAAGCAATAGAATACCTAATACGTGAAAGATTAATGAGTTGTATGGAACTTGAGATAAATGAAGATTTGCAGTAGTTCACGAATTAGCTAAGAATGACGAGGGTGTTCAACGTTGTCCAGTCTTGTGAATGTCGGACGGGGTCAAGCCTGATTATCGGTCAGAAATCACTGGGAATCCGTTGTGTTTAATCCGCAAACCGGAAGGAATGCGGGGAGATTCATGGTTAAATAATGCTCAGGCCGATGACCAGCCAAGTGTCATCCGGCCACCGTTCCTGGCAGACTGTTGTGTCTTTCCTTCCTGTTGTATTGTTGTTGAGTTAGGTCGCGTCAAACAAGCCGATCTGCGGCGGTGCCCGCCCGGGTGGTGATTGAACCTGGGACTCATCGGGTTCCTTGTTTTTCAAATGTTCCAGTATTCGCCGGATTAATTCCTGATCTTCAATACAGGCAATGATGCGCACCGGCCCCTGGCACTTCTCGCAGGTTTCTATGTCGATCCGGAACACCCGTTTGAGACGCTGGGCCCAGGTCATGGCGGTATTGCGTTCTGCAGGGGATTTGTCATCGGGGTGGATGGGATGCTTTTTACTGACCCCGACTATGCGCATCATATGTTGATGAATAGTAAAGATCTACATACAATCTACAGGAGTATTTTGAATAGCAATGTACCGAACAAATTGCAAGAAATAACCAAAAATTGGGAAATGACTGGAATTACGTTCCAGCAATTGCCATGGTATCAAAGCATATTTCATTTTCCCATTTTAAATACAAAATGGGTAAGCACAGATGGTGGGCATTTAGGAGGAGTGTATGATCGATATGGCGACATTTTAGGTAGTAGCATATTAGATGTAACATTCAATATCTATGGTCCAAGTGACGTATATGGTTATATCAAGGCAGATATTCTTCCGTATCTAAAGTGGGGGAACTAAGATGAAGCGATTAATACGATGCTCGCTCTTAATTTTTGTAGGTCTAACGTCTATGGTTGTCAATGGAGCTCCTGTAGGTGAAAAAGCTCTTCAAGAAAAGTTTATGAATAACATGAAATTGGCTTCTCAGTGGATTATTGAGAATGGCATTTCAGCGTATACTTCCATTGGGACTGAGGGAATTCAGAGTAAATTAATTGATGACTGGGCCGTACAGCTATGGGTGGTTCCACCTATAGTCGGTACGGAGGATGATCGCGAAATTACTAAATTTTGGATTAAAGCTCGAGGTATCGGATACGAAGTTCTCAAGCTATATTACAAAAGGATAGACGGCATTTACTACGAATTTTGGTTATCGAAAGTAACAGCAATGCCTTGGTCAGGCGAAAATACAAGGTCAATATTTTATATTGCAAGCGCTGATGAGTTTTATGGAAAGCGAGAGATTTTATTACAAAGTGAAAATTTTGTTAGTGAATTTCAAACACAAGATGGCAACATTATTATTTTCCCTTCAGGTGATCCAGAGTTAGTTTACTTTATGAGACCCTGGATGTTTCCAGACAGTTATAAGGGGACAGTATTAGAAAGTAAGAGAGCAATTTTGGGGTTTGATAGACGAGCTAGATTTGCACGTTAAAGTTTTGAATCCGCGCATTATGGTAACGAGTCATATGCTGCACTAGTGTGTTGAAATCGTGGTTTTACTTATGCGGATCCTTGCAAATTTAATTTTCTCATTAGTGATTGTTGGTTGCACTGCTACTTTCCCTGTGCCGTCAGCACAATTTAGCATCGCTTATAGGAAGAATTAAAGGTATCTGCGAAGCGGTGCTTTGTCCAGTCTTGTGAATGTCGGACGGGGTCAGGCCTGATTATCGGTCAGAAATCACTGGGAATCAGTTGTGTTTAATCCGCAAACCGGAAGGAATGCGGGGAGATTCATGGTTAAATAATGCTCAGGCCGATGACCAACCAAGTGTCATCCGGCCACCGTTCCTGGCAGACTGTTGTGTCTTTCCGTCCTGTTGTTTTGTTGTTGAGTTAGGTCGCGTCAAACAAGCCGATCTGCGGCGGTGCCCACCCGGGTGGTGATTGAACCTGGGACTCATCGGGTTCCTTGTTTTTCAAATGTTCCAGTATTCGCCGGATTAATTCCTGATCTTCAATACAGGCAATGATGCGCACCGGCCCCTGGCACTTCTCGCAGGTTTCTATGTCGATCCGGAACACCCGTTTGAGACGCTGGGCCCAGGTCATGGCGGTATGGCGTTCTGCAGGGGATTTGTCATCGAGGTGGATGGCGTGTTTGTTATTGCCCTTGCCCCGGCCCGAGGGCGTGATGGCGGCCCGGTGTTTGCTGTTAGGGGCGAACACGCCATGAAATCTTGTCTGGTTCACCCTGGGTCTGGGGACCAGGGCGGCCAATCTCGCTATGAAGTCCAGGGGCTCGAAGATCACATGGGTGATGCCGTTTCTGAACGGCGTCTTCAGCTCGTAACGCACTTTGCCGGTGGGGGTCAGCGAAAGGCGCTGTTCGGAGACAGCGGGCCTGGCAATGTAGCGGCACAGGCGTTCGACCTTGTCGCGCTGATCGGCCCGGGCGGCGACTCCGGCATGCAGACTGAAGCCGGCCAGTTTGGCCACACGGTCGGCGCCCGATGGCAGATCGGGTCTGGGCGGGATGGTCTGCAGGGTGAATACCTGGCGACCTTTCTGAGGTCCTACTGCGATCCGGTAGGCGACCGAGTGAGAGTGGATATCCTGGAGGGGATCTTCTTCCAGGCCATCCAGAGTGAGGTAGCTGTTGTCCTCATCGCGCTCCAGAATGCCGCGCCGCTCCAGGAAGCGGGCCACCCGCTGACTGATGCGATGCAGCAGGTCGTGGAGTTGGTCGACCGTCGGGGGTGGGATTCGGCGGAAGCCGTATTGGTCATTGGGGTCCTGCACATAGACACCATCCAGAAACAGCATATGAAAGTGGATATTCAGGTTCAGGGCCGAGCCGAAACGCTGGATCAGGGTGACGGCGCCGGTGTGGGCGTCAGTCCTTGGAAGTCCTACCTGGTGGGCCAGGTGGGTGGAGATTGCTCTGGTGACGATACCGAGTACCCGGCTCATCAGTTCGGAGTAGGCGGCAAACAGAAAGCGCAGTGGGAACGGGACGGTCAACACCCACTGGCGGATCGGCCTGGCCGGCAGCACTTCGTCCACCAGCAGGGCAGCGCTTTCCACCATTCGGTGGGTGCCGCAGCTGGGGCAGAAGCCCCGGCGCTTGCAGGAGAAGGCCACCAGTTTCTCGTGATGGCAGTTCTCGCAGCGCAACCGCAGGAAGCCGTGTTCCAGGCGGCCGCACTTGAGATAGTCGGTGAACTCCTGCTGCACATAGTCGGGCAGGGAGCGGCCTTCTGCTTGCAGGTGGGCGAGAAAGGCGGGGTAGTGCTGCTCGACGATCCTGTACAGCAGCGTGGTCGCCGGCTGGTGGCGCCGGTAGTGTGGTGCGGTGGCGGCAGAAAGAGCAGGCTGGACCCCGCCTGGCAATGTGGCTGGCAGTGGCAAGTCGAAGTCCTTTTCGACCGTGTGTTGCTGTCAGTATAGTTCGATTTCTGTCGGTGTCTGCATTCGAGAGCATCTTGGTAGATGCCATCGGCCCGTCGGCTCGAAGAAGCTGCTGGCGCGCGAAGAGGTATCTGGTTCGAAGCCAGCTACTCTGTCTTATAAAAGCTCAAGAAGGTGTATTCGCATTGGTGCAGGGCTGGTACCGGAGGCCGGACTTGAACCGGCACGCTATCGCTAGCATCGGATTTTGAGTCCGACGTGTCTACCAATTTCACCACTCCGGCATTGGATCTCTTGCGATCGGGGAGCTGCCACGAAAGGGCAGGGTATTCGACGGGATGGGATTATAACAGCAATCAGTGGGCCCGCAATCGGGAATCGTGCGATTCGGGCTTCAAGTGGGCGCTGAAATTCATTACTCTTGCGTCCCGGCCGGAAGGCCGGTGATTCCCGTTAACTGTTCGTTATAACCTGATTCATGCAGACCACCGACTTCGATTATCAGCTTCCTGAGGAACTGATTGCCCTTCATCCCCCGGCCAAGCGCACCGACAGCCGGCTGTTGTGCCTCGACCGGACCTCGGGGACGGTCACGCACCGGGTTTTTCGTGATCTGCCGGAGTTGCTTAGCCCTGACGATCTGCTGGTATTCAACAACACCCGGGTTATTCCGGCGCGCCTGTTCGGCCGCAAGGCAACCGGCGGGCGGATCGAGGTGCTGGTGGAGCGGCTTATTTCGGAACGTTCTGCACTGGTGCAGATTCGTGCCAGCAAGTCGCCCGGACCGGGTACCGAACTGCTGTTCTCAGTATCCGCAGCGGAGGGAGGCAACCTCAAAAGTGAATCCGCAGACAGCATCCGGGCCACCGTGCTGGGCCGGGAAGGGGAGTTCTTCACCGTGCAGTTTCCACAAGACACCAGCCTGGCGCAGACGCTGGAGCGAATCGGCCATATGCCGCTGCCCCCTTACATTCGGCGCGAGGATCAGTTGCAGGACCGGGAGCGGTACCAGACTGTCTATAACGAGGTGCCGGGGGCGGTTGCGGCTCCTACGGCCGGATTGCACTTCGATCAGGAACTGCTGAGTCGTCTCGATGGGTTGGGCGTGCAGCGGGCGTTTGTCACGCTTCACGTCGGAGCCGGGACCTTTCAGCCGGTGCGGGTTGATCGGGTGGAAGATCACCGCATGCACAGTGAATGGCAGCAGGTGTCCCAGACGGTAGTGGACAGTATCGAAGCCTGCCGGCGGCGTGGTGGGCGGGTAATCGCGGTGGGGACCACCTCGGTGCGCAGCCTGGAAAGCGCTGCCCGCGGCGGCCGGCTGGAAGCTTTCGAGGGGGAGACCGACATCTTTATCTATCCCGGTTATCGCTTCCAGGTGGTCGATGCCATGATCACCAATTTCCATCTTCCGCAGTCGACATTACTGATGCTGGTCAGTGCCTTTGCCGGGAAAGAGAGGATACTTGGCGCTTATCGGGAGGCTGTCGAACAGAAGTATCGCTTTTTCAGCTATGGCGATGCGATGTTTATCGGTTGAGCCAGGCCTGACGCTGCCTGTATCCGGCGGCAGCGGTTGCTGAGCCAGGATAGACTTGCCGGGCATGGGGGGTGACCGGAGAAGCGGAACCGGCCATGCTGGAGGTCTGGATCCGCACCTGAATCCTCAATCCCCCTCCAGAAATGAGTGCCTGTACCTCATTCTGATGCCGTCGAGGCGGTTCCTGAAACCCTTACCCGGACACGGACTGGTGCAGGCAATGCCCGGTCCGGTGGAAGATCCATGGAACCGGGAAGGCGGCGAAGCTGGGGGTATTGCAGCAAAGTCTGTTATACTACGCGGCCTAATTTTCCTGGTTTTTCATCAACCTTTCGTTAACAGGCTGCCAGCCTACCATTAACCCAACAGCCAGTAAGGATCATCGAGTCTTATGAACGCACCCGTCAGAGTGGCCGTCACCGGAGCCGCAGGTCAAATCAGTTATTCCCTTCTCTTCAGAATCGCTGCTGGTGAAATGCTGGGGCCCGACCAGCCGGTTATCCTGCAGTGCCTCGAAATTACCCCGGCCCTGGACGCACTGAAGGGTGTGGTCATGGAACTGGAAGACTGTGCTTTTCCGCTGGTGGCCGGCATCGTCCAGACCGATGATCCCAATGTGGCATTCAAGGATGCCGACTACTGCCTGCTGGTCGGCGCGCGGCCCCGCGGTCCGGGTATGGAGCGCAAGGACCTGCTGGAAGCCAATGCGGCGATATTCTCGGCCCAGGGCAAGGCCATCAACGACAACGCCAGTCGTGACGTCAAAATTCTGGTGGTGGGCAATCCGGCCAACACCAATGCCCTGATCGCCTATCGCAATGCCCCGAACCTGAAGCCCGGGCAATTTACCGCCATGACCCGCCTCGATCACAACCGGGCCATTGCCCAGCTGGCCAACAAGACCGGCAGGCACAACACTGAAGTGGAAAGTGTCATTATCTGGGGTAATCACTCGGCAACCCAGTATCCGGATATTCATCATGCCACCGTGGCAGGTGAAAAAGCCCTCAGCCTGGTTGACCAGGACTGGGTACTGAAGGAATTCATCCCGACCGTGCAGCAGCGCGGCGCCGCCATTATCAAGGCGCGTGGTCTTTCCAGTGCCGCTTCCGCCGCCAACGCCGCCATCGAGCACATGCGCGACTGGGCGCTGGGCACCAATGGCAAAATCGTCAGCATGGGAATTCACAGCGAGGGCAACTACGGTATCGCCGAGGGCCTGATCTATTCCTTTCCGGTCACCTGTGAGAACGGGCAGTACCAGGTGGTGGAGGGGCTGGAAATCAATGAGTTCAGCCGCGATCTGATGCAGAAAACCGAGCAGGAGCTGGCTGAGGAGAAGCAGGCGGTCTCCCACCTGCTGCCCTGAACCGGTTAATGAGCCGCAGTAGCTGGCGGCGTTTGATGAAGACAGATAAAGCCATGCTGTCCCGGCAGCATGGCTTTTATTTTGTGCCGGTGGGCGGGCCCCGGTGTCATGCCAGCCGCCGTTATTGCATAATTGGACCTGATATTCACTACTGCCGACCCGTATGACAGCTCTGATTCAGCCCTATGAGAAACCGGCAACGCTCAAGGAACGGGCAATCTCCCTGAGTCGTGGTAAGCAGTTCTGGCTGTTCCAGGCCGGGGGCTGGACAGTCTGGGGTATCCTGCTGGTGGTCAGGGACCTGACGTTCGTCCCCGCGGAATACCTGCTCGGTCGCGGTGTCATCTATCTGCTGTCCGCGCTGGTCGGTATTCTCCTGACCACCCTGCTGCGTGGCCTGTACCGGATGGTCTGGGATAACGGGGTCCTTATCCGCATCACTACAGTGTTGCTGGGTTCGCTCAGTGTCGCGCTGGTCTGGCAACCGATCAGCAACTACATGGATTACATGTCGTTCGGGGAGTTCCTGCCTTTTGAGGATTTCCTGGTGGAGGACCTGCTGCGGGGTTCGTTCTCCATTGCCTACCCGACCATCCTGATGTGGAGCGGTCTGTATTTCTTCATCAAATACTACCAGTTGTTCCAGCTCGAAAAGGAGAAGAGCCTGCGCTCCGAGGCCCTGGCCCAGGAAGCACAACTGAGGATGCTGCGCTACCAGCTCAATCCCCATTTTCTGTTCAATACCCTGAACGCGATTTCCACCCTGGTTCTGGACAAGTCCACTGACCAGGCCAACCAGATGCTGACCAAGCTGAGCAAATTTCTGCGCTATTCCCTGGACCATTCACCGCTGGACCGGGTCACTTTCGCGCATGAGCTTGAAACCTCGAAACTTTACCTCGATATAGAAAAGGTAAGATTCGGAGAGCGCATGCAGATCGAGATCAGCGTCGAGGACACTGCCATGGGGGCGCTGGTGCCAAGTATGTTGCTGCAGCCGCTGATCGAAAATTCCATCAAACATGGGCTGTCGAAAATGGTGGAAGGGGGTAAGATCACCATTACCGCGCAAGTGGATGGTGACAGGCTGATCCTGACGGTGGCGGACAATGGTCCCGGTATCCCGGAGTCATTGCTTGGCGAGTCGCTGTCCGGATTTACCGGGGTCGGTCTGATGAATGTACGCAACAGGCTGAAAGAGATGTATGGCGCCAACCAGCGCTTTGCCTTTACCAGAGAGCAGCCTTCGGGTTGCAAGGCGACTGTAGTAATACCTTTCGAAGTGACAGGGAACTAGTATGTTGAAAGCACTGATCGTAGATGACGAAGAACTGGCCTGCAAGGGGCTGAAAATGCGCCTCGAAGAGATTGATCAGGTCGAGGTTGTCGGCACCTGCAGCAACGGCAAGGAGGCACTGGCAGCTATCGTCGAAAAGGAGCCTGATCTGGTATTTCTCGATATCCAGATGCCGGGCATGAATGGCTTCGAAGTGGTCCGCGAAATCCAGGTGGACCTGATGCCGATGATTGTCTTTGTCACCGCCTACGACGAGTACGCGGTCGACGCGTTCAAGATCCACGCTGTGGACTACCTGCTGAAACCGGTCGAAGAAGAACGTCTGCGCGAAGCGGTGGAGAGGGCCATGCAGACTCACGCGCAACTGAGTGCCATGGATGAGAAACAGCGTCTGCTGGAAATGATGGTCAGCATGACTGGTAAATCCGAAGCGGCGATCGGCGAATTACTGGAAACGGATGAGCAGGAATCACCCCATCCTGACCGCCTGGCGATCAAGGATGGTTCCACCACCACCTTTGTCCCGGTACGGGATATCGACTGGATCGATGCGGCCGGCGATTACATGTGTATCCATGTACAGGGCGAAACCCACATTATGCGCACCACCATGAAGGAACTGGAGGCCAAGCTGGACCCGGCCACCTTTCAGCGCGTCCATCGCTCCACCATCGTCAACCTGCAACGGGTGGAGAAGGTCTCGTCTCATATCAATGGTGAGTATCACCTGATACTCAGCTGCGGCTCGTCGCTGAAAATGAGCCGTTCCTATAAGGACAAGGTGAAACACTTCTTTCAGTAGTGCGGTCCCGGGTCAGGGCTGCAGATGATTAAGTGGCAGTTCCGTGGAATGAATCACCTGGCGCATGATAAAGCTGGAGTGGACGTCCGAGACGCCCTTGATGCGGGTGATCTTGTTGAGCAGAAATTCCTGGTAGTACTCCATGTCCGGCACGATCACCTTGAGCAGGTAATCGGCTGACTGGCCGGTAATCAGCGAACATTCCACCACTTCCGGGTAACCGGCCACCTGTCGCTCGAACTCTTCGAAACGATCCGGGGTATGGCGGTCCATGGCGATCTGGATCAGCGCGATCAGCTTCAGTCCCAGTTGAGACGGATTCAGCAGGGTGACCGTACGGTCGATAATGCCGCTTTCCTCCAGCTGTTTTACCCGCCTGGCACAGGGAGAGGGCGAAAGCCCTACCTGTTCAGCCAGTTCCAGGTTGGTGATGGTTCCGTCGCGCTGCATTTCACGCAGGATTTTCAGATCGATTTTGTCCAGTTTCATGGTGCCGATGCCTGCTCAGTCACCGGCCCGAACAAGGGTAATCACGACAGGCAGGTGAGGTTTCTGAGAAAATAGATAATACCACCAATAAATACACTAATAATAGCTATTAATTCTAATTTATGCCCCATTTCATGGAAACTATGCATAGAAAAGCCCTTCAGCTTTGGTTAACATAGCCACATTGAAACAGCCGTGCACCAGCACTGTCTGTATTCCTCAGTTCAACCAGACGGGAAGAGAACCATGTTCGATCACAGCAAATACAAGCCTTTTAAACCGGTCAACCTGCCCGACAGGACCTGGCCGGACAAGGTAATTGAGCGGGCGCCTGCCTGGTGCAGCGTGGATCTGCGGGATGGCAATCAGGCCCTGATCGAGCCTATGTCGGTGGCGCAGAAGAAGAAATTGTTCAGCCTGCTGGTGGAAGTCGGCTTCAAGGAGATCGAGGTGGGATTTCCGGCCGCATCACAACCGGATTTCGACTTCGTGCGTTGCCTGATCGAGGAAGACATGATTCCCGAGGACGTGACAATTCAGGTTCTTACCCAGGCCCGCGAGGAATTGATCGAAAGAACCTTCGAATCGCTCAAAGGTGCCAGGCGTGCCATCCTGCACGTCTACAATTCCACCTCGACAGTGCAGCGGGAAAAAGTATTCAAGACCGACCGGGCAGGCATCGTCAATATCGCCGTAAACGGGGCCCGGGTGGTTCGCCGTTGCGCGGAGCAGGCGCCTGAAACAGAATGGGTATTCCAGTATTCGCCGGAAAGTTTTACCGGCACCGAGATGGATTATGCGGTCGAAGTCTGTAACGCCGTACTTGGCGTATGGGAACCCAGTGCGGAGCGGCCGGCGATCATCAATCTGCCTGCTACGGTGGAAATGGCGACACCCAATGTCTATGCCGACCAGATTGAATGGTTTACCCGTCACATCAATAACCGCGAAGCGGTAATTGTCAGTCTGCACACCCATAACGACCGCGGCTGCGCGGTGGCGGCGGCAGAACTTGCCGTCATGGCCGGTGCGCAACGGGTGGAAGGTACTTTGCTGGGCAATGGTGAACGGACCGGCAACATGGATATCGTGGTCATGGCCATGAATCTCTACAGCCAGGGTATTGATCCACAACTGGACCTGCATGACATGGATCGGATCGTATCGGTAGTCCGGGAATGCACTCAGATCGATGTCCATCCGCGCCAGCCTTACTCCGGAGACCTGGTTTTCACCGCCTTTTCCGGCAGCCACCAGGATGCCATCAAGAAATGCCTGGATAGGTACGCGGAAGGTTCTACCTGGGAGATTGCCTACCTGCCTATCGATCCCCGTGACCTGGGCAGAACCTACCAGGATGTGATCCGGGTCAACAGCCAGTCCGGCAAGGGCGGCGTGGCCTACGTGCTGGCCAACAAATTCGGTTTCGAGTTGCCACGCTGGTTGCAGATCGAATTCAGTCGTGTGGTACAGAAGGAAGCCGAGGAAACCGGTCAGGAAATAGCGCCTGACAAGATCTGGCAACTGTTCAACACCCATTACCTGGACAATCCCAAGGTGTTGAGCCTGGAGAACTTCAGCATTGAAAAGAACGAGGGCCGGGAAACCTTCGATGCCAGCATCAACTACTATGGCGACGAGATCGTGATCAGTGGCGAAGGGGATGGCGTACTCGATGCGTTTATCGAAGCGTTGAAGTCGTCCATCAACCTTGAATTCGAGGTGCTGGACTACGGCGAACACGCCCTGGGTCAGGGTGCCAGTGCCGAAGCGGTTACCTACATTCAGCTCAAGTGTGAGGGTAAGCGTTACACCGGAGTCGCAATCAGCAAGGACATAATTTCCTCCTCTTTGAACGCCCTGATGAGCGCTGCCAGCGAACTGCTGGCCAGCCGCAATCGCAAAGCGGCAGCCTGACGACCCGGCAGGGGATTCCGGCAGGACCGGACCGAATTGGCCGGTCGACGGTGGCCTCCAGCTCACAAGGCGGGAAGGTTGACCGTCGGCCCGGCCACACCCCTGGTTTGGGACTTCGGGTTTAAAGCTCGAGGTCCTGGGCTGTACCCGGCCGAGCCGGGCAGCAAACTATTTCCTGAGTCGCAACGACTATTGACTGAGATCCACCGGTCCGCCCCTGGGCTGAATCGGTGGGTCGCGGTGTTTTCACGTGGAGTCCGATGACCTCAGACGATGCAGATCAGGCCCTGATCGAGGCCGCCCTGGCCGGGTCGGTCGCTGCCTGGGAAAAACTGGTCAGGCGCTACGAAGGCCGGATCTACAACTATGGCCTGCGCCTGACCGGCAATGCCTCCGACGCGTTGGACCTGATGCAGGAGGTATTTCTGGGAGTCTACCGGAACCTGCACCGGTTTCGCGGTGATGCCAGGTTCAGCAGCTGGATTTTCCGCATTGCCCACAACAAGGCGGTGGACATGAACCGGCGTAATCTGCTGTTGCGGGGGCACGGCTTTGGCGGCGACGAGGATCCATTCGCCGGAATCGATGCGGATTCTGCCCTGGAGCCGGACTGGAGACTTGCCGAGGAGCAGCGTAATGCGCAGATTCAGACCCTGCTGGCACGGCTACCTCTGGAGCAGCGCCTGACCGTGGAGCTGAAAATATTCCAGGCGTTGACTTTCGAGGAAATCGCCCGGCTTCAGGAGATCTCCGAAAACACCGCCAAGACCCGTTTTTACACGGCGCTGCGTAAACTCAAGTCAATCATGGAGGAATCCCATGTCCTGCCCTAGAACCTCTCATCTGCTGACCGAGTATTTCGATGAAAGCCGATCACCATCGGCGCGGGAGGAAACTGAACGGCATCTGCGGCAGTGTCCTGACTGCAGCAATGAGTTGAGCGGATTATTGTCGGTGCAGGAATCGTTACGGCACTGGGAGGAACGGCGGGTCCCGCAATGGGATAGGGGTGTGGCGTTGTTCAGGGCGGAGCGGCAGCCGGAGTTACCGCAGCGACGCGGCTGGATCCTGCAGTGGCTGCCGACTGCGGCGAGCCTGGTCATGCTGGTACTGCTGGTCTTCGACGCGGAGATTTACCGGGACGAAAGTGGCTTCCGGATCGTCTTCGCGGGAGCCGGAACCGCAGTGCAACAGGCACAACTGGATACCCGCTTTGAAGATTTCTCAACAGTCCAGCGGCAACGCCAGGAACAGCAACTGCAGCAGTTCCTGACCAGGCTGGATGAGCAGCAGGCCCGCCGCGACCTGGATCTCAGGCAGGCGGTAATGTCCGAAGCTCGCCAGCTCGGTGCGGAAAACTTCGAACGGATCTATTCTTACTTTGAGCAGCAGCGCCAGTTGGATATGGAGACGGTCCAGGTCAGCTACCAACAGCTCCTGGACCGCGATTTCGAAACTCTCAGAACCATGCAGCAACTGGCCGGCGTCATGCAGGTTCCGGGTCAGGTCCAGTAGCTGGAGTATGCCGATGCGTATCCATCTATTGCTCACTGCCGTCGTAATAAGTCTGCTGGGACCACGGGGTCCTGTTTCGGCCCAGCAACCGGATCCGGCTACCTTGAAAAATGAAATCGAAATTTTCAGCGATATCGTTCAGGAGGGGCTGGGACTGGCTGATGGATCGGGTTTTCTTGGTATCGGCAGCGGCCGGGTTCACGGCTATTATCTGCGTGGCCAGGGCGTGGTGCTGGAAGTCCGGTCACCGCTGGCGAATCAGCGCAACCGCCTGAGTCTGAGTGCGTTGGCCGCGTCGCTTCGAAACGTGGCCGGACGTGGCAATCTTGCGGATCGACTGCCGGTGCAACCACCGGCACAGGCAGGCGACCCGCAACCGGTCGGGGTCGATGCGGTGACCAGGGCCGACCAGACCACTGAGCCGCTTGCCAGCTCCAATGACTACCGGGTCGAGGTCGATGCCGCACTCGGCGAAGCCAATCGCATTATGCGCATGTTGAGAGATCTGGGAGCCATGGAGCCCAATGCGCTGGTTGCCACTGAACAATCGCTGGCCTCCCTGCGACGGGAATTCGAAGAAACGCTCGACAAATTGCGGCAACTGGAAGTGGACCCGGGAACCCGGGACGGCTCAAGTTCAATTCCCGGACTGCAGCAGTTGCAGGAAAAGCTGGTGGCACTGAGCAGCAGTGCCCGGCAACAGGTCGCCAGCCTGGATGCTAGTTTTGAAACTGCCAGGGAGAATCTGCGTCAGCGTTGGCTGGAGGATGTGGCGGAACTGGAAGACAGTCTGTACGGGTTGTTGTGCGAGTTCGGGGCAACGTTGAATTCGGTGAGGGCGGACGAACAGGTTTCGATCATACTGACCGGCCTGGGCAGCCAGGGTGCAGATACCGGTGTCAGCGACCGGATTCATATTATTTCCAGGCGCGATATTGAGGCGTGCCTGGCGGGTGAACTGGACGAGGTTGCACTGCATCGGCGCGCAGTCAGCTACGACTACTGAATTCCCGGTGCAGCGGGCCCCGCATTGGTGCCGACTTTTCCGTTTCAGATTCCGGTGTCGGGAAAACCGGGTGGACGCGCTGTTTCGGGGTTTTCCCGCACCAGCTTGCAGCAGCTGAATTTATTTGCGATGGATTTGTAAAAAGGCCGTCTTACACTTTGTTTCAGCCAGGGGATTCCTATAGAATGCCAGCAGTTAACTGTCTGCAGATTTCTCGAAATTCTCGACGATCTCGTTACGACATGCTCGATAACAAGCTGGATAATAAGCTCGATAATAAGAAAGCCGCACGGCGGAAGTTAGGAGACCAAGATGGATTGCCCGAAATGTAACTCAAACATGAAAGAGGTGAAGATCGACACCTTGCACGGCCCGGTCGTGATCGATCAGTGTCTAGGATGCAAGGGGCTGTGGTTTGACAACGGTGAAGCCGAACAGTTGAAGAAGGACTGGATGGCGGATTTCGTAGACAGTGGTGATCCTGAGCAGGGCAAGTCGTACAACAAGGTACGGGACATCGAGTGCCCGCGTTGTGGCAAGCCGATGAAGAAAATCAACGACCAGAAGCAGAAGCATCTGCAATACGAAGCCTGCGAAGAGCATGGCATGTTTATGGATGCCGGTGAATTCACCGACTTCAAACACGAAACTCTGCTTGATGTATTCCGCGATCTGGTGGCCCGTCTGCGCCGCTAACCGGGTCCATTGCAGTGCCCGCCATGATCAGGAAAATGCCATCGGGGATGTGACCAGATGGCATTTTTTTTGACCGACTCCGGCAGTTGTTGGAGCCTGCCAATATCCATCCAGGTAGCCTCGCTGGTGTGAAAATCGGAACCGGCGGAAGCCCACAGTCCGTGTTCGAGGCTCAACGCCGCCAGATTTTCCAGTTCATTTGCTGCCATATTGGAACAACAGATTTCCAGCCCTTCACCGCCCGCTGCGTGAAATTCCTCCAGCAGACGGGACAGCTTTCTGCGATTCAGCGGGTAACGATGCGGATGCGCCAGCACCGCAATACCTCCCGCCTGGCGAATGAAGGACACCGCGCTGTCCATAGCGCTCCATGCAGCGGCAACATGGAAGCGCCCGTTACGGGCCAGGGAACGGAACGCTTTTCTGGCGGTGCTGCGGGTCTGCCCGGCAAGAAAACGCGCAACGTGGGCCCGGCCCGGTGACACGCAGGGCAGGTCCCTTATGTAATCCCCCAGCCCGATAATTCCCGCCTTGACCAGCTTGGCTTCGATCGCCTGCAGGCGCTCACGGCGTCGCTGTTGCTGGCAGTCCAGTAACCGCTTGAGGTTCTGATCCGAGGGGTTGAAACAAAGCCCGAGCACGTGGATTTCCAGGTTGTTCCAAAGAGTCGATATCTCCACCCCCGGAATCAGGGCCGGTTGTCCGTCCTGGTAATCGTCGGCCGCCTGCAGATAGCCGTCGATACAATCGTGATCGGTCAGAGCCAGGTGGGTCACGCCATTCTGCCGGGCCTGCTCCAGAACATATCCGGGGGCATGGGAACCGTCGGAAAAATAGCTGTGAGTATGCAGATCAGCTTTCAGCGGTGTCGTCTCCCTGGTCATCGATGCGGGGTTTCAGTCGGCGGTTTATTGCCGGGATTGTTGAGTGGATCAAGTGTCTGCAGCAGGCAACAGACAGCCCGGTATTCGGAGGTTTATAGTACCATTCAGGAGCGCTGTGCTATAGTCCCGGGCCGGACCGGGTCAGGCTGCTGCGAGTCAGGGGCCGGTCGCGCTGCCTGAAGTCCTGCCAGGACACCTGATGAATGAGAAAAAAATAATAGCAATCCGAGCCAGCGGATAAATAATTATCTGACAGCCGGTTGATAAACTTTCCGGTGAGTGCAAGACAAGGCAAAATTTGGCGAAAAAGCGCAGTTTGCGCGTCGTAATGAGCATTTTGAGCCGGATCTTAACGCCGCGTTGTGCCGGCTGAGGTTTTTCAACAGGCTGCAGAACTGTACCCCCGATGAGTGTATACCAGCATAGCGTTCCCGGAACTGCTGAACGATCGTCAGGTCAGCTGTTGTGCGATGCCTGTTGTTATTGTCTCGGGCAGTGCCTGGAAGTCGTGCAGGGTCTGCCGGATCCGGTTTACAGCCGGTCGGCCGCAGGAAGTTCCGCTATCGGTGTTCACGTCAGACATATTATTGAAAGGGTGCTCTGTGTGCTGGAAGGTATGGAGACCGGGCAGGTTGACTACGATTGCCGGGCCCGGCAACGGCTGCTGGAGGAAAGCCCGGCGGCTGCACTGCGGGCACTGGAGAGCCTGAAGGCCCGACTTGCAATGCTGCCGACCGAAGCCAATATTCCCCTGCAGGCCAGGGAGTCGGTGCATCCGGAAGTGCAACCGGTGGCCATTGCCAGCACTTTGAACCGGGAGCTGATGAGTCTGATATCCCATACTACACACCATCTGGCCCTGATCTCGTTGCTGGCTCGCTCCCGGGGCATTGAGTTGGCAGCAGAGATAGGGAAAGCGCCCTCGACCCTGATCCATGAGCGGGAGGAAGGTAATCGGGACCGGCAGGTGCCGGATTCGGAGCCTGGTTGACAGCCGGACCCTGGTAGATCGGCCCGTCAATACTTGACTGTTTTACTTAGGTATTCAATAATACCCGACAGTTTTAGTAGAGTAACGGGGAAAGCCCATGCGCCTGACAACCAAGGGCCGCTATGCGGTCACTGCAATGCTCGATCTGGCTCTTCATGAAGATGACGGGCCCATCAGCCTGGCGGATATCTCTCAACGACAGGAAATTTCGCTGTCCTATCTTGAGCAGTTATTTTCAAAGCTGCGCAAGAATCAGCTGGTAAGCAGTGTACGGGGGCCGGGAGGTGGCTACGAACTCAAGGACAGCGCCAACTCGATCTTTATCGCCCAGATCATCGATGCGGTGAACGAATCGCTGGATACCACCCGCTGTGGCGGGGCGGGCGACTGCCAGGGCGGAGAAATCTGTCTTACTCATTATCTATGGAAGGATTTGAGCCAGCAGATACATGAATTTCTTAGTAATATAAGCCTTGCCGATCTGGTTGAAAAAAACGAAATCAGACGCATTGCTGAGAATCAGGACCGCAAGAAAGAACTGATTGCGGCTGATGTGGTGGATCAGATCACCCTCTCGGCGGAGTCCCTGTAATCGGAACGGCTTGATTGGAGACGAAAATGCAAGTGCCCATATATCTGGATTATTCCTCCACAACACCGGTGGATCCGCGTGTGGTGGAGAAAATGGTGGAATGCCTGTCCCTCGAAGGCAACTTCGGTAACCCGGCTTCCCGGTCCCATGTGTTCGGCTGGAAAGCGGAAGAGGCGGTTGAAACCGCGCGTCGCCAGGTGGCGGATCTGATTCACTGCGATCCCCGCGAGATTGTCTGGACTTCCGGTGCCACCGAGGCGGACAACCTGGCAATCAAGGGAGTTGCCCATTTCTACGCCAGAAAAGGCAAGCACATAATCACTTCCAAGATCGAGCACAAGGCGGTCCTGGACAGTTGCCGCCAACTGGAGAAAGAGGGCTACGAAGTCACCTATCTGGACCCGGGAGCCAACGGCATCATCACCGTGGAGCAGGTGGAGGCGGCGATCAGGCCGGATACCATCCTGGTGTCCCTGATGCACGTCAATAATGAGATTGGCGTGATCAACGATATCGCCGCGATCGGCAGTCTGACCCGCGAGAAAGGAGTGATATTCCATGTCGATGCCGCACAGAGTGCCGGCAAGATCGATATAGATCTGGAGCAGATGCCGGTGGATCTGATGTCGCTGACCGCGCACAAGCTGTATGGCCCGAAAGGTATCGGGGCTCTGTTTGTACGCCGCAAGCCACGGGTCAGGATCGAACCCCAGATGCACGGTGGCGGTCATGAGCGTGGTATGCGTTCCGGTACCCTGCCTACCCACCAAATTGTGGGAATGGGTGAAGCCTACCGGATTGCCCGGGAGGAAATGCACGAGGAAAACGCCCGCATCCTGGCTCTCAGAAACAGGTTTCTGAACGGTCTGAAGGATGTCGAGGAAGTGTACGTCAACGGGGACCTGGAACACCGTGTCCCAGGCAATCTCAATGTGAGTTTCAATTTCGTCGAAGGAGAGTCGCTGATGATGGCCCTGCGGGATCTGGCGCTGTCGTCCGGTTCTGCCTGCACCTCAGCCAGTCTTGAACCCTCCTATGTACTGCGGGCACTGGGATTGAACGACGAACTGGCGCACAGTTCACTGCGCATCAGCATCGGCCGCTTTACGACTGAGGAAGATGTCGATTATGCAGTGGCAAAAATTCACGACGCGGTCGCTAAACTGCGCGAACTTTCACCCTTGTGGGATATGTACAAGGACGGGGTGGATTTGAGCAAGGTTCAGTGGGCAGCCCACTAAAATTCTGGAGTATTCAACATGGCTTATTCAGACAAGGTAATCGATCACTACGAGAATCCACGCAACGTCGGGAAGATGGATGAGAGTGACGTGAACGTGGGAACCGGTATGGTGGGTGCACCGGCCTGCGGTGATGTGATGCGTCTGCAGATCAAGGTCAACGAGAACGGCGTGATCGAGGACGCCAAGTTCAAGACCTATGGCTGCGGCTCCGCGATCGCTTCCAGTTCGTTATTGACCGAATGGGTCAAGGGTCGTTCGCTCGAGGAAGCCACCGCGATCAAGAACAAGGACATTGCTGACGAACTGGGTCTGCCGCCGGTCAAGATTCACTGCTCGGTGCTGGCTGAAGATGCCATCAAGGCAGCAATTGCCGATGTGAAAAGCAAGCGTGGCGAAAAGTAAACTACTTGACTACTTGCTAGCAGCCTGCTGGACTTCCAGTAACAGCTGAAGGATTGCGTAACCGAACCATGTCTATTTCCCTTACTCAGGACGCCGCCCGACACGTAGCGAATCAACTGGCCAGTCGTGGTCACGGGATCGGGATACGGGTTGGCGTCAAAACGACCGGTTGTTCCGGAATGGCCTACGTGCTCGAGTTCGTCGACAGGCTGGAGGTGGGTGACCGGGTGTTCGAAGACCACGGCGTCAAAGTGGTGGTCGATCCGAAAAGCCTGGTCTATATCGATGGCACCGAGATGGATTATGTCAAACAGGGAGTCAATGAAGGGTTCGAGTTCAAAAACCCCAACTCCCGGGGTGAGTGCGGTTGTGGTGAGAGTTTCAACGTGTGAGGAAAGACCTTCAGTGCGTGGGTAAAGAGCCTCAACATATAAGTTGACAGCTACAGCGTCCAGTTCAAGCTTCTCCGTTCCGCCAATCTCTCCAGGGTGCAAGTGCCAGGCCAGTGTTTTCCAGCGATAACAATTTTTTCGAAATCCTCTCCATTCCAGTTTCCTTCCAGGTCAATCTATCCGAACTGGCCGCGGTCTACCGGACGCTGCAGGCCGAGGTGCATCCGGATCGCTTTGCCAGAGGTTCTGAGCAGGAGCGGTTGCGGGCCATTCAAGCCACCAGTCTGCTCAATGAGGCCTACGATACGCTACGGGTACCGACCAGGAGGGCGGCTTATCTGCTGTCCCTGGCGGGTATCGACGTTACTCAGGTCAATCAGGCTGACCTCAGTCCGCAATTGCTGATGGAACAAATTGAGCTGCGCGAACAACTGGAAGAATTGCCGCGTGACGAATCGGCCCTGGCGGAGCTGGAATCACTGCGAACCGGTATTGAAACCCGGCAATTGCAGAGTCAGGAGCGCTTTGGCCGGGCTCTGGAGACCAGGCACCTCGACCAGGCCAGGCAAAGCTATTATGAAATGCAGTATTTTGCCAAACTGGCGACCGAAATTGATTCCCTGGAGGAAGACCTGCTGGGATACTGACACATAAGGACAGGGAGTCAGAGAACCTCAGAGCAATAATGAGAAGCGGGCTCGCAGCTGACTGATAGAACGATTATGGCATTACTTCAAATATCGGAGCCCGGTGGCAAACCGGCCAGGGCTCCCCGAAAACGCGCGGTCGGTATCGACCTGGGCACTACCAATTCCCTGGTCGCGGCTCCCTGTGGTGGAAAAGTGGAAACCCTGCCGGATAGCGCCGGGCGCCACCTGTTACCCTCGGCGGTTCGTTACCTGACCGGGAACCAGCAAGTCCACGTGGGCTATGAAGCGCTTGAAGAAGCCGTGGCGGATCCGCTGAATACCATCATTTCGGTAAAGCGTTTTCTGGGCAAGAGCCTGCCGGAAATACAGGCTGCCAATCCGTATCTCTCCTATCACTTCAGCGCCGCTGAAAATTCCGCCATGCCGGTAATCGAAACCGTCGCCGGCCCCCGCAACCCGATCGAAGTGTCAGCGGAGATTCTGCGGGTTCTGAAAATCCGGGCTGAGAAAAGTCTGAGCGGGCCACTCGACGGTGCGGTAATTACGGTTCCTGCCTATTTTAACGACGCCCAGCGTCAACAGACCCGCGATGCCGCACGCCTGGCCGGGCTTAACGTGTTGCGCCTGCTCAACGAGCCGACCGCGGCAGCGGTGGCATACGGACTGGACTCAGGTGACGAGGGAAATATTGTCGTGTTCGACCTGGGCGGAGGAACTTTCGACGTCTCGGTACTGAGTCTGCAGAAGGGCGTGTTTCAGGTGCTGGCCACCGGGGGGGATACCAGCCTGGGTGGTGACGATTTCGATCACCTGGTGGCGGACTGGATTCTGGGGCAGGCCGGCATCGAATCCGGGCTGGAGCCGTCCCGCCGCAGCGCACTGTTGCGGACTGCCAGACAGGCCAGGCATGAACTTACCGATACCGACTTCGCAACGGTGTCATTCAACGACTGGACCGGGCAACTGGATCGGGAAACGTTTGCGGGGCTGGTCAGGGAACTGACCGACCGCACTATTAATGCCTGTCGCAGAGTGCTGCGGGATGCCGGCCTGAAAGCGTCGGATATCGATAATGTGGTGCTGGTCGGCGGTGCCACGCGGATGCCGGTAATACGGCAGCGGGTCGGGGATTTTTTTCAGCGCGATCCGTTGGCGCATATCGATCCGGACCGGGTGGTAGCAATAGGCGCCGGTATTCAGGCCGATGTGCTGGCCGGCAACAAATCCGGGGACGCGTTTCTGCTGCTGGATGTCAATCCGCTGTCGCTGGGTATTGAAACGGTTGGCGAACTGGTGGAAAAAATCATTCCCAGAAACACCACCATTCCTGTGGCCCGGGCACAGGAATTCACCACATTCAAGGATGGTCAGACTGCCATGCTGATACATGTGGTGCAGGGTGAGCGGGAGACGGTCAATCACTGCCGCTCTCTGGCCCGTTTCGAATTGCGCGGTATTCCGCCGATGGCTGCCGGATCAGCCAAGGTGAGGGTCACCTTCCAGGTGGATGCGGACGGTCTGCTGAGCGTCAGTGCCACCGAGACCACGACCGGGAAATCGGCGGAAATCCAGGTCAAGCCCAGTTATGGCCTGAACAGTACGGAAATTGAAAACATGCTGAAAGCTTCTCAGGAACACGCCGGGGAAGATATGAAAGTCCGCGCCCTGCAGGAAGCCCGAATCGAGGCGGAGCAGTTACTCGATGCCCTGGCTGGCGCCTTGCGGGCTGACGGGGCGCTGCTTGATGAAAAGGAAGTCGAGCGGATAGCGACGGCCACCCGGGCTCTGGAAACTGCGCTGCAGGGTGAGGACAGCCGGGTCATTCACGAACTGACCGAACGGCTGAATGCCGCCAGCGCGGAATTTGCCGCCAGACGGATGGACCGGGAAATCAGTCGCGCCCTGCGCGGAGAATCGATTTCCTCGGTGCAGGACGACTGACAGAACCCATTGCCCAACAGGCCAGATTGAACCACTAAGGAAGCGCGGATCGACCATGCCCAAGATTACTTATCTACCACACTCAGTCATCTGCCCGGAGGGGGCAACCGTGGAGGCGGAAAGCGGGGAGAGCATTCTCGATGCCGCCCTGCGTAACGGTATTCCCATCGAACATGCCTGCGAAAAATCCTGTGCCTGCACAACCTGCCACGTTATCGTCCGGGAAGGTTTCGATTCCCTCGAAGAGGCTACCGAAAACGAGGAAGACTACCTGGACAAGGCCTGGGGCCTGGAACCGGAGTCGCGTCTGAGCTGTCAGGCCCGGGTTGCCGACGATGACCTGGTCGTGGAAATACCCAGATACACCATTAACATGGTATCCGAAGCCCACTGAGAGGCAGCGGAAAACAGGAGCTGGCAGACATGAAATGGACTGACATCAACGACATTGCCATCGAACTGGTGGACGGCTATCCGGATGTTGATCCGCGCTATGTGAACTTTGTCGATCTGCACAACTGGGTTGTGGGGCTGGATGAATTCGATGACGACCCGGCGCGCGGCGGGGAGAAGGTGCTTGAGGCGATTCAGGCGGCCTGGATCGAGGAGGCAGACGACTGACAGTGGCCATTGCGAGCCCTGGTTCAGGCGCCAGAAAGGCATATAAAACCTTTCGCTAAGGTCTTATAATGCGCCCTCTTTGCAAACTGTTGGATACTTTTTGAGGAACAGGCATGGCGATTGAACGTACCTTATCCATTATCAAGCCGGATGCGGTGGCCAAAAACGTGATCGGCGAAATCTACAGCCGATTTGAAAAGGCGGGTCTGAAGGTCGTTGCTGCCAGGATGCTGCAGTTGAACGATGAGTCCGCCGGTGGTTTCTACGCGGAGCACAAGGAGCGTCCGTTTTATCCGGATCTTATCGAATTCATGACCTCCGGTCCGGTCATGGTGCAGGTATTGGAAGGTGAGAACGCGGTAGCCCTGAATCGGGAACTGATGGGCGCAACCAATCCGGCCGAGGCACAACCCGGCACCATCCGGGCCGATTTTGCCAAGTCGATCGATGCCAACGCGGTACACGGTTCCGATTCTCCGCAATCGGCACAGCGGGAAGTCGCCTATTTCTTCAAGGACGACGAGATCTGCGAACGTCGGCTGTAATTCAGGACTCCCGGGTCGAGTAAGGCAATGAGTCATTCGGAGAAAATCAATCTGCTCGGATTAAGCCTGCCCAAAATGCAGGCTTTTTTCGCTGATCTGGGTGAAAAGCCGTTCCGCGCCACCCAGATGATGCGCTGGATTCACCAGCGCGGGGTCACCGAAATCGAACAGATGACCGATATCAGCAAGGCCTTGCGGTCGCGGGTCGCTGAAATTGCCGAGATCAGATTGCCCGAAATCGTTAACGAGTATCACTCGGTCGACGGCTGCCGCAAGTGGATTATCGAAGTTGAGAGCGGCAGTCGCGTGGAGTGCGTGTTCATCCCCGAAGCCGGGCGGGGCACGCTGTGTATTTCATCGCAGGCAGGATGTTCACTGGACTGCAGCTTCTGTGCGACCGGCAAACAGGGTTTCAACAGCAATCTGACAGTCGCCGAGATCATCGGTCAATTGTGGTGGGCCAACCACAAGCTGGGCGGATTTAACGATTCGACCCTGCGCCCGGTCAGCAATGTGGTGATGATGGGCATGGGGGAACCTCTGCTTAACTTCGACAATGTTATCGATGCAGTCAGCCTGATGATGGAAGACCTGGCCTACGGTCTTTCCAAGCGACGGGTTACTATCAGTACCTCCGGCGTGGTACCGGCCCTGGAGAGAATGCGGGGACTCACGGATGCGTCGCTGGCGATATCGCTACATGCGCCGAATGATGAACTGCGCAGCCAGATCATGCCGATCAACCGGCGTTACCCGATCCGGCAACTGCTGCAGGCTGCTACCGATTATATTCACAGTCTCCCGGATCGCCGGCTGCCGGTAATCGAATACACGCTGATCGCCGGCGTCAACGACCACCGTGCCCATGCCCGGGAACTGGCCGCACTGTTGAAATCCTTCCCCTGCAAAATCAACCTGATTCCGTTTAACCCGTTCTCCCTCTCCGACTACCGGAAACCCAGCGCCAACGTGATCGGCAACTTTCGCCAGATTCTCCAGGAGGCGGGCTATACCGTCACAATCCGCACCACCCGGGCGGACGATATCGGTGCCGCCTGCGGTCAGCTGGTGGGCGAGGTCGAGGATCAGACCCGGCGCAGCAGTCGCCATCGCGAAAGGAACTCACGGGGCAAACCGCTTGTCGAACCAGATGTTGCGAATCTGAACAGAGCTGCCGAAACAGTAAGGTAGTAAAGATTTTTTCCTGCTGCAGACTGAATTATGAACACACCTGACAGTTCAATTAAGGGGATCCGCCAGGCTTTCCCCGAACGTGTCACGGGAGCCGCGCTGACGCTGCTGCTGAGCCTGATCCTGAATAGCTGTGTTACCACCACGACCGGTGGCTTTAACCCGGAAGTATCCGAGGACGAGGCGCTGCAGGATTATATCCGGCTGGCGGTGGCCTACTACGAGGCCAATGACATGGCCGGGGCCCGTCGCCATATTGCCAACGCCATGGAGATCAACGACCGCAGTTCCGAGGTTTATAATATCCTGGCCCTGGTACATCAGCGGGAAGGTGATCTGGATCTGGCCGACGAGGCATTCAACCGGGCCATTCGCCTGGATCGGAATAATTCCCGGGCCCGCAACAACTATGCCGCATTCCTGTTCGGTCAGCAGCGCTATCAGGATGCCTATCAGCAGCTGGAGCTGGTTTCCAACGATACCACCTATGAAGGACGGCCGATCGCGTTCGAGAATCTGGGCCGCAGTGCATTGCGCATGGGTAACACGGACGCCGCGGAGCGCGCCTTTGAGCGGGCGCTGCAACTGAATGGCAATCTTTATATCTCGGCCCTGGAACTGGCCCAGATCCGCTTTGACAAAGGCGCCTATCAGTCCGCCCGGTCACTGTACAATCAGTACCTGACCACCAAGGATTTTTACAACATTCCGCATACACCACGCAGTCTGTGGATTGGCATTCAGATCGAGTCGCATTTTCAGAATCAGGCGGCGGCGGATACTTATGCCAGACTGCTCACGGCTTTGTATCAGGATTCCGCGGAATACCAACTTTACCAGACATTCGTGAATGGAAACTGAAACCGAAAACACCGAGCAGGAACAGGATGATCCGGGAAGCGCCGGAGAGTCTGCCGGTACCCTGCTCAGGACTGAACGGGAGCGGCTGGGGTTGTCGGAAAAGCAGGTAGCCGATCGTCTGCACATAACCATGCATTACGTGCGGGCAATCGAGACTGACTGTTACCAGAAATTACCCGGGATCGTGTTCGCACGGGGCTATATCAAAAGCTACGCACAACTGCTGGGGCTGGACAAGGACGAGCTGGTGGAGCTGTTCGACACCAATGTGTCGGTGCCCAAACGCGGTCCCAGGGAGGGACGACTGGACGGCGGCCGGAGCCGCGGTGGGAACAGGCTGGTTCCCTGGCTGATTATCGCGATACTGGCATTTGGCAGCGGTTTCCTGATTTTCTGGGCTTATAACACCTTTTTCCGACCGGCCGGTGATGCGGTCAGTGCTTTACAACAGCCTGAAAACGCCCCCCGTGGCATGGTGCTTCGGGACGCTGGTCCGGGCTTTGCGGCCAGCCTCCAGAAGTTACCGGGCAGTGCCGTTACCGGGCTCCGCATTGCCAGCCTTGACCGCTTGGATCTGCCAGCTGACGCGAATCTTTCAGCAGGCATTACCGTCAACGCGCCAGAAGGCTTATAATCAGTTCCCATGAGGTCCGATACCCAGATAAAACGACGTAAAACCCGTCAGATCATGGTCGGCAACGTCCCGGTTGGCGGCTCTGCTCCGATTTCGGTGCAGAGCATGACCAATACTGAAACCCGTGACGTGGAAGCCACCCTGGCCCAGATCAGTCGCCTGGTGACAGCCGGCGTGGACATTGTCCGTGTTTCGGTGCCGTCGATGGAGGCGGCCGAGGCGTTTCAGAAAATTCGCAGCCAGGTGACTATCCCGCTGGTGGCGGATATCCATTTTGATTACCGCATCGCCCTGAAAGTGGCGGAATACGGAGTCGATTGCCTGCGTATCAATCCGGGTAACATCGGCAGCGAGGACCGTATCCGCACGGTGATCGACTGCGCCCGGGACAAGGGCATTCCGCTGCGGATCGGTGTCAATGCCGGGTCGCTGGGCAAGAACCTGCTGCGCAAGTACAAGGAACCCAACGCCGAGGCGATGGTGGAGTCGGCGCTCACCCAGATTGATATCCTCGACCGGCTCGATTTTCAGGACTTCAAGATCAGCCTGAAGTCCTCGGAAATTTTCATGACTCTGCAGGCCTACCGGGCCCTGGCTGGCCAGATTGAGCAGCCGTTCCACCTGGGTATTACCGAGGCGGGCGGGCTGCGCTCCGGAACCGTCAAATCGGCAATCGGCCTGGGGGCGCTGCTGATGGACGGGATCGGCGACACGATCCGGGTGTCACTGGCGGCGGATCCGGTTGAAGAAGTCAAGGTTGGCTTCGATATCCTGAAAAGCCTGGGTCTGCGGCACAAGGGAGTAAACCTGGTAGCCTGCCCCAGTTGTTCACGGCAGAATTTTGACGTGATCGGTGTCGTCAACGAACTGGAAAAGCGCCTCGAAGACATAACCACTCCCATTGACGTGGCAGTGATCGGCTGCATAGTCAATGGTCCCGGCGAGGCCAAGGTGGCCGAGATCGGGCTCACCGGGGCCAGCCCCGCCAATCTGGCCTACGTCAACGGTGAACCGGATCATAAGATCAGTAACGAGAAACTGGTCGACGAACTGGAAGCCATGGTTCGCCAGCGGGTCGCCGACAAAGTTTCCCGCCATCCGGTCCCTGACGATGACATTATCGCCACCGGCTAGTATTTTCCCCGCCTTCACCCAGTTGCACTGACCGAACCTATGGCTAAGATCCAGGCTATCCGGGGAATGAATGATATTCTCCCCACCGAGTCGCCCACCTGGCAATACGTGGAACACTGTTTTCAACGGGTTGCCCATCGTTATGGCTACCGGGAAATCCGTTTTCCGGTCGTGGAACAGACCCAGCTGTTCAAACGTTCCATCGGCGAGGTGACCGATATCGTCGAGAAGGAAATGTACAGCTTCGACGATCGCAATGGCGACAACCTCAGTCTGCGACCGGAGGGCACGGCTGGTTGCGTGCGGGCTGCCGAACAGCACGGGCTGCTTTATAACCAGCAGCAGCGCCTCTGGTACCACGGTCCGATGTTTCGTCACGAACGGCCCCAGAAAGGCCGCTATCGGCAGTTCCACCAGTTTGGAATCGAGGCGTTCGGGATGCCTGGACCGGATATCGATGCCGAAGTAATCCTGCTGTCGGCGAACTTCTGGCAGGAACTGGGCATCGCCGATTCGGTCACCCTGGAACTCAATAACATCGGCAGTGCCGCCGACCGCCGGGCATTCGGGGTCACGCTGGCGGAATTTCTCCGCGCGCACAGCGACCGGCTGGACGAGGACAGTCGCAGAAGGCTGGACAGTAATCCCCTGCGCATTCTCGACAGCAAGGTTCCGGCCACCCGGGAACTGCTGGCCGATGCCCCAGTACTGGCCGATTTTATCAATGCGGAGAGCGTCGAGCATTACACGGCGCTGAAGCAGCTTTTGCAGGGCTGTGATATCGGGTTTGTAGAAAATCCGCGCCTGGTGAGGGGGCTGGATTATTACAATAATGCGGTCTTTGAATGGACCACCAGCGCATTGGGAGCACAGGGCACAGTTTGCGCCGGCGGCCGCTACGATACCCTGGTGGAGCAACTGGGTGGCCGGTCCACACCCGGAGTCGGATTCGCCATGGGTGAGGAACGCCTGGTGCTGTTGCTCGAGGAACTGGCCCTGCTGCCGGATGAAGCCCGGGGTGGCGTGGATATCTACCTGGCTGCCGTTGGCGACGAGCTGACCGGCCAGGCCCTGGCGGTGGCCGAGACTCTGCGACAGGAATTACCGGGACTGAAGTTACTGGTCAATTGCGGAGGCGGCAAGTACAACAGCCAGATGAAAAAAGCCTTCAATAGCGGTGCCCGCGCCGCTATAGTACTCGAGCTGGAACATGGGGAGAGTGCTCCGGTCACTGCAGTAAGACTGCGGACACTGGACGATGCCGGCGATTCCGAGAATATTGCCCTTGAGGATCTGCCCGGGCGCCTCAGGGAAAAGTTTGAATTTTTGACATAATCCGTAGCGAAAAGGAATTAGGAGTTAGTCGTGGCGTTACACGCAGCTGAAGAAGAAACCTTAGAAGCCCTCAAGAAATGGTGGGAGGATAACGGGACCCTGTTAATTTCCCTGGTAGCGGCCGGTGCCCTGCTGTGGGGAGGGTGGACATTCTGGCAGAATTCGCGGACTGCCACCGTTTCGGCGGCCTCGGATTTGTATGAGGAAATTCTGTCGCTGAGTTCATCCAATCCCGGTACCCAGCCCAGTGAAGCGGATCGGTCCCGGATACTGAATGTGGCCGAACAGTTGCAGTCTGAACACGGTGACTCCGTTTATGCCTTGTATGGAGCCCTGTTCGCTGCTCAGCAGGCGGTCAATTCCGGCCAGCTGGAAGTGGCAGAACGGCACCTGAGGTGGTTGCTGGACAACGCCGAAGGTGGCTTCCTGAGCAAAACCGACCAGGGTCTGGTGCTGACCGCCACTCTGCGA
This sequence comes from Pseudomonadales bacterium, assembly GCA_024234395.1. Classification (GTDB taxonomy): domain Bacteria; phylum Pseudomonadota; class Gammaproteobacteria; order Pseudomonadales; family Pseudohongiellaceae; genus NORP240. The sequence continues at coordinate 1,631,004 of JACKOH010000001.1, read as the reverse complement.
TTGGGACGGGTTCTGCTGGCGCGGGGTGAGCCCGATCAGGCTCTGGCGCTGGTTGACTCGATCGATCCGGGAACTTTCGAGGCCGGGTTTGCCGAGCTGCGCGGTGATATTTATCTCGCCCAGGGACGTCCGGTGGATGCCCGGGACGCCTATACGACAGCCCTTGAATCTGCCGGTGGCAACCGCAACTTTCTGCAATTGAAACTTGATGAATTAAGTGACGCCAGCTGAGTGGGCCGGTTGCAGCCCACAGCCACTCGTCACTGAAATGCATGCACGGAGTACAGATGCGAAGTAACCGATTCAGCCTGCTGGTTCTGGCGTTGTTGTCAGTGGCGCTGCAGGGCTGCAGTACTAAGCTCAACCCGCTGAACTGGTTTGACGGGGACGAGGGTGAACAGCCGGCGGAGCTGCAGCAGATCAGTGAGGAAGTACAACTGCAACGCCGTTGGTCGGTCAAGATCGGCAACGGGCAGGGTGGCAAGTATAACGAGCTGGTCCCTGCTGTGGACGGAAGCCGGGTATTTGCGGCCAGCGAGGATGGTGACGTGGTAGCCGTTGATGTGGCCAGCGGCGACATCGAGTGGCGGGTTCGTACCCGTGAAACAATCACCGGCGGCGTCGGCGCCGAACGCGGCCTGGTGATGGTGGGCACTCAGAATGCCGAGGTGATCGTTTTCGACCAACAGGATGGCCGGGAAATCTGGCGCGCCCCGGTAACCAGCGAAGTGCTTTCCCCACCCCAGACCAACGGCGATATCGTGGTTCTGCAGACCGTCGATGACAAGTTGATCGCACTGGACGCCGATACCGGGGAACGCAGATGGATCTACGAGGCCAATCTGCCGGTACTGACCCTGCGCGGGACCAGCAAACCGGTATTTGTAGCCGGTGCCGTGGTCGCCGGGTTCAGTAACGGTACCCTGGTGGCAGTCAACGCCGAGGACGGCATCTGGCGCTGGGAAGAGCGGGTTGCAGTACCGCAGGGACGCTACGATATCGATCGGGTGATCGACGTGGACGGAGATCTGCTGGTGGACAACAACGTGGTGCTGGCCACCAGCTACCAGGGCAATCTGATGGGCTTCGACGCCCAGACTGGCCGCATAGTCTGGGGTATGGAGGCTTCCAGCTATCATGGGCTGGCTGCGGGGTTCGGCAATCTTTATCTGTGTGACGATCGTAGCCATCTGATTGCCATTCGCCGCAATTCAGACAATGAAGTCTGGCGCAATGAAGACCTTGACCTGCGTGAATTGACAGCGCCCACAACCTTCAACAACTATATTGCCGTTGCCGACTTCGAAGGTTATGTGCATCTCATCTCCCAGGTCGACGGCCGTATCGTGGGACGCCGGGAAATCGACAGCGAAGGTATTCGTGCGCCGCTGGTGGTCGGCTCCAACACGCTTCTTGCCTACGGCAATAGCGGCAGACTGACCGCATTGACGATACAATAGTCGCCACGGTCAATTCCCACCAACCCTGAACCCGGTGTATCGCCATGCGGCCTGTCATCGCCCTTGTCGGGCGTCCCAACGTCGGTAAATCGACCCTGTTCAATCGCCTGACCCGCAGCCGGGACGCGCTGGTTGCCGATATCCCTGGTTTAACCCGGGATCGCCAGTACGGTCAGGGCCTGATCGGGGACCGGCCCTACATCGTTATCGACACCGGAGGAATCACCGGTGATGAACAGGGCATCGACTTCGAGATGGCCTCCCAATCCCTGCAGGCAGTGGAAGAGGCGGATGCTGTGCTGCTGCTGGTGGACGCCAGGGCCGGGTTGACGCCAATCGATTCCACGCTGCTGGAGCATTTGCGCAAGACCAGCAAAACTCTGTACCTGGTGGTCAACAAAACGGATGGACTGGATGTCGATCAGGCGCTGGCGGATTTTTATGCCACCGGAGTGGAGAACCTGATCCCCATCACGGCAACCCAGGGGCGGGGCGTCAAGAAAATGATGGATCAGGTGCTATCGGGTTTTCCCACAGAAGAGGAAGCTGACCCGGCCGCTGCGGAGGCGAACCAGGGCATCAAAATCGCCATCGTCGGCTGCCCTAACGTCGGCAAGTCCACCCTGGTGAATCGCATGCTGGGTGAGCAGCGGGTGGTGGTCTTCGATCAGCCGGGAACCACCCGGGACAGCATCTATATTCCCTTCGAGCGACACGGGCGCCAGTATACGCTGATCGATACGGCCGGTATCCGGCGGCGCGGCAAGACCCGGGAAACAGCAGAGAAATTCTCCGTAGTCAAATCGCTGCAGGCGATCCAGGACGCCAGTGTGGTAGTCATGGTGATCGATGCCCGCAAGGGACTGGTGGAACAGGATCTGCATCTGCTCGATTACGTGATTCAGGCCGGCCGTGGCCTGGTGATTGCGCTGAACAAGTGGGATGGCATGGATGTGGATCAGAAAACCCAGGTGAAAGCGGATGTGAAACGACGCCTCGGTTTTGCCGATTTTGCCAGAGTCCATTTTATTTCCGCCCGTTACGGCACCGGTGTGGGTGACCTGTACGGTTCCATTCACAGGGCCTACGACTCGGCCTGGCGGGAGCTTTCCACGAACCTGCTGACTCGCCTGTTGGAAGCTGCGGTTGACGAACATGAGCCGCCGACTGTCAATAATCGACGTATCAAGCTGCGTTACGCGCATGCCGGCGGCCACAATCCCCCGGTCATCGTTGTACACGGTAAACAGACTGACAAACTGCCCGAATCCTATCGACGCTACCTGGAAAAAACGTTTCGTCAGACCCTGAAGCTGGAGGGAACTCCGATCCGGATCGAGTTCAAAAGCAGCGAAAATCCGTTTACAGAAAAAGAGCAGGACCTGTCACCCCAACAGGTGGCGCGTAAGCGCCGGATGAAAAAGAACCGCCTGGCGAGAAAGGCAAGGACCGGTTCATGAACTGGAAGAGACCGACCTCGGTAATCCTGGTGTCGGCTCTGGTGGTGTTGCTGCTGTACCTGTCTGGCGTGATTCCGGTTCGGGAGGTCCGCTTCCGGCCTTCCGATGCTCCGGCGATGGTGCCGTCCGGACCGGAAGATTTCAGTACCTATGTCGATGAGAACCGCCGGCGTATTCGCCGGGTTCTGGAACAGGTTTATTTTTCCAGAGAGGAGTTTCCGTTCGGCCCGCAATACCCGCTGCAGAAAGTCATTGCCATGCGGGCTCCCTTTGAGATCGCGCCGGATCCGGCGCGCTGTCACACTAAGGCTGACTCCCCGGATCGCGGCTTCCTGCTTATCCATGGGCTTACCGACTCCCCGTACCTGCTTTCAGAGTTCGCTGCTTGGTTGACGGACCGCTTTCCCTGTGCACGGATACGAAGCCTGCTCATGCCAGGGCATGGCACGGTGCCAGGTGATCTGCTGAAGGTGAGTCTCGATGACTGGCAACAGGCAGTCCGCTACGGTGTTCAGGAGTTTGATGGCCTGGTGGATGAACTGTTTCTGGTCGGGTATTCGAATGGTTCCGCGCTGGCGGTCGACTATGTCCAGCAGCATCCGCAGGCTGACTCGATCAAGGGGTTGATTCTGCTGTCCCCCGGCCTGGCGGCGGCCCGTAAATCCATCGCCCTGACTCCTTTTCTGAAATATCTGCTGCCCTGGGTCAGCCGAGGTGAGGATCGGGACCCGGCCAAGTACGATTCCATACCCACCAATGCGGCAGCCGTTTTTTACCGGCTTACCAAACAGATTGTGCAACCTGACCTGCCGGATCTGGACCTGCCGGTGTTCATGGCAGTCAGCGGCGATGACACTACCGTGGATGCAGATTACGCCGCGGCCTATTATTGCGAAAAGCTCGATGTGCCGGGCAGCAGGCTGATCTGGTACAGCAGTAAAGCTACTGGTGCCCGGCCGCAATCATCCTGTCCCGGAATTGATGTCGTCGAGGTGGCGAGACCGGAATTGCGTTATGTCAGTCATTCTCATGTTGCTATCAGCATGCCCGTGGACAATGAGCATTATGGTCTGGATAGCGATTATCCGGTCTGTTCCGCCTATAAAGACTCGGCTCAACAACTGGCGCAATGCCGGACCGATAATTTCAACACTGTCTACGGCGAGAACAACCTGCGAGACGAACAGCGCCGCTATCAGGGTAAACTGGTACGAAGAGCCACTTTCAATCCATTTTTTGCAGAGATGATGAGCGCGGTTACCTGTTTTGTGGAACGAAACTGCAGCGAACAGTAACCGGAGACTACGAAGGGAACGGAAAATGACGGTCACGTTAGCTGACATTCAGGCTGCGGCCAGGCGCATCGAAGGCGTGGCGGTCAAAACGCCATTGCTGTCCAGCCTGGAGCTCGACAGACGCACCGGTGGTCAGGTTTTCATCAAGCCGGAGAACCTGCAGCATATCGGTGCCTTTAAATTCCGGGGTGCCTATAACCGACTCAGTCAACTGAATGATGTGCAGCGGCAGGTCGGTGTGGTGGCCTTTTCTTCGGGTAATCATGCCCAGGGGGTTGCGCTGGCAGCTCGAATGCTGGGCATGCCGGCCACCATCGTGATGCCTGAAGACGCACCGTCGATAAAGATCGCCGGTACCCGCTCACTGGGTGCACAGATCCGCCTCTATAATCGCCGGCAGGAATCCCGTGAGCAGATCGCCGGACAGATCGCCGCCGACAGCGGTCAGATAATTGTGCCGGCCTTTGACGACCCCGATATTATTGCCGGACAGGGAACCTGCGGGCTGGAACTGATCGCTCAGATGCAGGAGCGGGGCGGTCCACCGGACCTGGTGATCTGCCCGGTCGGTGGCGGTGGGCTGATAGCCGGGCTGTCCACGGTAGTGAAGGAGCTGGTCCCGGCAGCACAGGTCTGTGGCGTCGAACCCGAATCCTTCGATGATCATGCCCGCTCACTCAGCAGCGGGCAGCGGCAGCAGAATACCGGTTCTGCCACCAGCATCTGTGATTCCCTGATGGCACCCATGCCGGGAGAACTGACCTGGTCCATCAACAGCAGATCCGTGGACCGGTTTGTGACGGTTTCCGATCGCCAGGTGGAGCAGGCCATCGCCTTCGCCTTTCGTTATCTGAAGCTGGTGGTTGAGCCTGGCGGTGCGGTAGCGCTTGCCGCCCTGCTGCAGGGAGGACTGACGACCCCAGGCCGGCGCATCGGGCTGGTTTTATCCGGGGGTAACGTGGACCCGGAACTGTTCTGCCGGTGCCTGGACCGTAATCCCGAGCCATAGCTGACGCAGGCAGGGAGTCGCAGCCTATGAAAAAAACCGTCATCGTCAAAACCGGCCACACCATTCCTTCATTGCTGGCCGGAGGAGAAGATTTCGAAGACTGGATTATCGCCACCAGCGGCTTTGACAGTGAGCAGTTTGCAACGGTGTCAGTTTTCAGCGGAGACAGACTGCCTGAACTGGATGATTGTGCTGCACTGATAGTCACCGGATCCCCCGCCTATGTCACCGACCTGGAACCCTGGAGTGAGGCTACCGCCGGAATCCTGCGCAGCGCCCTGAAACGACAGCTTCCCGTGCTTGGCATCTGCTACGGTCACCAGCTGCTGGCGCATTGCCTGGGCGGCAGGGTCGACTTTCACCCCCGCGGCCGCGAAATAGGGACAGTCCCTATAAATCTCTCCGCGGCCGGCACTGAGGATCCGTTGCTGGGAAGCTTGCCGCGCGTCTTCCCGGCCCAGGTTTCGCACAGTCAGACCGTCCTGAAGTTACCTCCGGAGGCGGTCCTGCTGGCTGGCAACGGGTTCGAGCCGCATCATGCGTTTCGCGTCGGCACCAATGCCTGGGGCCTGCAATTTCATCCCGAGTTTTCCGCGCGGATTACCCGGGCCTATATCGAGGAGCGTCGCCAACAACTGGTCAGCGAGGGACTGGATCCTGAAGGGTTACTGGAGCAGGTCGGGCCGACACCGGAGTCGGCCCACCTGTTAGGCAGGTTTATGGAACTGGTGAAGGAGACTGTACAGAATTGACCATCAACCGCCGGAAGCCGAACCGGCGCTATCCACCAGTTCCACCAGTCGACTTACTGTCGAAAACGAGGACAGGTTGCCGTTAATGAAAATTGTCGGTGTGCCGCGCACGCCGGAGCGACTGCCACTGCGCTGATCGTTCCTGACCTTCTGTATTACCTCGTCTGAATCCATATCGGCGTGCAACCGATCGATATCCAGGCTCAACTCCAGTGCGTAGCTGTCCCATTCCTCCATCGGATTGCCGGACCCCGCCCACAGATTCTGGTTGAGAAACAGGTAATCATGCATTTCCCAGAACCGGTCCTGGCGTGCCGCTGCCTCGGCGTAGAGCGACGCGCGCCAGGCATTGGGATGTGAACTGGTGATTGGAAAGTGACGGAATACCAGGTGAGCCTGATCATTGATACTGGGCCAGGCCCGGGACATCAACTGTTGTTCCTGGGCACAGGCAGGACATTGAAAATCTGCATAAACGGTAATGGTCACAGGGGTCGACCGATCCCCCAGGATATGATCGCTTTCCGCCAGTTCGACAGGAGAATAAGTGGGCCCCCTGGAAAACAGGGTAAACAGCACGACCAGGACAAATACCGGGGCGACCACATAGAGGCCGACTTTCAGCGCGACACCACGGGTCTGTTGCTTGCGCTCCGCGGCTTGCTGTTTTTCCTGCTTACGTAACCTTTGTTGCTCACGTTTGTTCATTTGTGACTCCGCATCCTTATGCAGTTTGAATCACCGGTTACTATAAACGGATTCCTTACCGGGTTCAAAATACGCAGTTTGAGTTTCTGGCCGTAGGTCGTAGCAATCCCGGTTATGCCAGGGCCGCGTAAGCTACCTTTAAGGCGACATGAAGGGCCTGATCCTGGTGAAGGGTCAGCCGCCCCTCGCATTTCATGAAATCGATACACCAGTGCGATACGGTTTCAATCAGACCGAGCAGGATATTGCCGGTGATCAGAAAGACAATTCCGCCGTGGATCAGCGAGTGACCTGTCATCCAGTAAGCCCAGTGCGGGAAGCGGCTAGATTGGTTGTTATGAATGTCGCTGTTGCGATTCTTTCCGTAACCCATAACTTCAGGTTGCAGAACAAAGTCCGCCAGGGCATGGCCGACCATCAGCATGAACAGCGTTTCTAAGAAGGGCATTGGTCTCTTTGTTCCGGCGGATCGGTTGCTGCCGTCGGCCTGTGTAATGGTTCAGGGTAACTTCAGTGATCGATGTCGACCACAGTGAGTTGTTACTCTCTCATGAGCATCCCCGCAGTAACTGGACCTACCGCACAATTGTCCTTATAAACCAATGTTGTCCTGATGATTTTGCAAGCAGGTTCACAGGAGAAACGTGCACTGGTGCAGGGCTGTCATCAGACTGCGTTTGCGAAACCACTGTTATTCGAATTCAGAATTTGTGTGCCAGGTTGCACATCTACGATGTCGATGGCAGAAGCCTGGATCGAAGGGCATTGAAAGACAGGTATTGAAAAGAAGTCTATTGAAAGAAGTGTAGTGAAAGAAGTCAGTTTCAGCCGACCGATTACTCCGGTTTTCCGGACTCCGGGAGGATGCGGATCACTTCCGACTCCAGCTCACCCTGATGGAGTCGGGTACGGATGCGCTGACCTGGCTTCAGCAGGGCAGTACTGCGCACTACCGTGCGTTCATCCAGGTAGGTAATACTGAAGCCCCTGGCCAGTGTGCTCAGTGGACTTACTGCGTTCAGGTTCCTGACCAGCTGTGTCAGATTGCCGCGCCGCATTCGCAGGGTATTGTTCATGGCCTGGCGAAAACGAACCTGCAGGTTCGACTGCATCGCTTTCAGGCTGATCAGCCGTTGCTGTGGAGAGGAAGACAGCAGGGTCCTGGTCAGCTCACGTAATTTGTTCTGTCGTTTCTGCAGCTGCCAGCGCAGGGCACGTTGCAGTCGGCTTTCCAGCAGATCGAGTGTCTGGGCGTGATCCCGAAGGCGCTTGCCAGGGTGTTTCAGGCGCTTGCCGAGCCAGTCAATGCGCTGGTTCTGCTGCTGAAGATGTCGTTCGATCAGCTGCATAAGTCGCTGTCGACGGGAAAGCAGCTGGCGGCGGACTTCCTGCTGATCGGGACTTAACAGCTCGGCGGCGGCTGACGGGGTCGGGGCGCGCAGATCCGCCACGAAATCGGCGATACTGAAATCAATCTCATGACCCACTCCGCATACTACCGGCAATTCGCTGGCCGCGATGGCCAGGGCGACCGCTTCCTCGTTAAAGGGCTGCAGATCTTCCAGCGAGCCACCACCGCGGGCAATCAGGAGGACTTCGATACCCAGTTCTGCGGCCAGCCGATTGGCCCGTTCCAGGGCCTGCACAATCAGCGGGGCAGCCTCCTTGCCCTGCACGGCAACTGGCAGTACGGTAATCCGGATGGCGGGAAAGCGACGCCGGAATACGGTCAGGATGTCGCGAATTGCAGCCCCATGAGGAGAGGTGATGACGCCGACATGGCGGTAGCGGTCATGCACGGGTTGCTTCCGCTGTTCATCAAACAGCCCCTGCGCCGACAGCTTCGCTTTAAGTTGTTCAAACGCGCGACGCAACAGGCCGTCGCCAGCCTCTTCCATTTCGTCGATGATCAGCTGGTAGTCGCCACGTGCCTCATAAAGACTGATCCGACCTTTCACCAGGACATTGTTACCATTAGCAGGACGGAACCGCACCCGACTGTTGCTGTTGCGGAACATGGCGCAACGCAGCTGGGACTTTTCATCCTTGAGGGTCAGATACCAGTGTCCCGAGGAGGGGGTGCTGAAATTGGATATTTCGCCTTCCACCAGAACGGCCGGGAAATGTCCTTCAAGCAGGGATCTGGCCATGTGATTGAGACTGCTCACCGACAACACGGCCGGACGGGTCGGAGTGGTAATCGAGTCGGAAACAGGGGAGGGTTCGGAAAACAGGGCCATCGGGCAAGTTTAACTCAGCTGAACAGTCAGTCCCAGCGACGGTTGAAGTTCCCTTCACAGTGACTTTCATAGTAACCTGCGAACTAACCTGCGGTCATACCGTACTTTCCAGCGGTTTCAATCTGATTGAAGCCGATCAGGCAAGTGAGGTTTGAGCGGTATTGGTTCAATAGGAAATAAACAGAGATAGTTGAAAATCAAGAGCAATAAAGGCAAACAAGAGAAAAAACGCAAAACCAGCAAGTACCTCAAATTAACCAGAGAACATTGCGAAAATAGAGAGAAACAGGGTATTACTATGAGAACACTGATAGTTGCTACAGCAATTTCAATGACTTTATTCGGCAGCGTCGCGGCCGCACTCGACGTGGGCCAGCTGAATGACAAACTGTCCGGCGATCCCTTGCGCCCGGAAGCCGACAAGGCGCGGGACGCCGGCAGAATGCCTGCGGAAGTGCTGAACTTCCTCGGCATCGAGTCGGGCATGACCGTGATCGATGTGGTTGCGGCAGCCGGCTACTACACTGAAGTCCTGTCCAAGGCTGTTGGCCCCTCCGGCACGGTCTACATGCAGAATTCTCCCGCCTCACTGACCGGTGAACGCGGTGAACGGACTGTTGCTGCCATCAACGAAAGACTCGCCAACAACAGGCTGGGCAATGTCGAGCAGCTGCGCCGCGATATCGACAACCTGGGCCTGCCTGACAATTCTGTCGACGCGGCGGTAATCGCACTGGAGTTTCATGAGCTTTATCTTCGTGACGATCCCCAGACCGCCGCGAAGTTTCTGGCCGAGATGCGCCGGGTGCTGAAGCCGGGTGGTGTGCTGGGTATTATCGAACATGCCGGCTACCCGGTGTTTGATCCGGCTCCGCTGCATCGGGCCCTGGAATCCCAGGTGGTAGCCGATGCCCAGGCAGCCGGCTTTTTCGTGTCTGCCAGTAGTCCGCTGCTGGAAAATCCCGATGACGATCGCAGTAAAATGGTATTCGATGGCAGTATCCGTGGTGCCACCGACCGCTTCGTACTGCGGCTGATCAATCACTAAGCCTATACAGGGTGGCAGGTAGCCCGCTTTAGCGGGTCACCTGCTGCTTGCGTAATTCCATTTGCGACTCAGGGATTGAGTTTGAACACATACAGGGCATTGTGCCCGTCCGGACTGATCAGCTCCGGAGTCAGAAAGTTGCCGATTCGCCAGGGGCTGCCGCCTTCACGGCCGGCCGGAATGGCAATGTACTGTTCGCCGTCAATGGCGTAGGAAACCGGGAAACCCTGGACCGAGGTGGCCAGTCGGGTGCGCCACAGTTCGTCACCGGATTCCACGTCCAGTGCATGAACGTAACGGTCATAGTCGCCGATGAATACCAGGCCGCCAGCCGTGGTCAGGGCGGCAGTGAGAAACGGCGCCCGCTGCTCGATACTCCAGGTTTCCTCGAGAGTTTCCACATCGTAGGCAGCCAGCTTACCGAAACGTCCATCGGTGCCAGGCATCTCTCTCCAGCTGCGATCACCCTGATTTCCTCCCGAGCCGATTTCGAAGGTCGTCGAGCGGGGTGACATTTCCATGCAGGATTGACTCAGCGGGATGATCAGCTGCCGGGTCGGCGGATGGTAGCCACTGGATTGCCAGTTGTGGCCACCGGCGGTGGAAGGGCAGACCGACAACCAGTCACCAACCTGCATGTTGCGGATATCCTCGCGGTAGCGCAGGTCGCCGGTTTCGATATTGACCTGGTCATAGACATTCTGGAATACGGTCTGTGCCAGCCCCAGAAACTGTCCGTTGCGACGGTCCAGCTTCCACAGGATGCCGCTTTTGCCGATACTGAGCAGGTAAGGCTCGCCGGCCACGTCCACCAGCACCTGCTCAAAGGCTTCATCCATATCCAGGGATTCCCCCGGGACATGCTGCCGATACCAGACCAGGCGGCCGGTTGCCGGCTCCAGTGCCAGGGTTGAATTGGAATACAGGGCGGCATCCTGGGTAGTCAGGCCGCGGCTGGCTGCCATCCAGGGTTTGGCCTGGGCGGTGCCAAAGAAAACCAGATTCAGTTCCGGGTCCCAGCTGCCAGTCATCCATACATCCACACCGCCACGAAACTCCACCGGCAGGCCACCCCAGGAAGCATCGCCCGGTTGCCCCGGTTGAGCCACCGTGTAGGTTCGCCAGAGCTCGGTGCCGGTGCGGGCATCATGTCCGGTAATGAAGCAGCTTTCCGGATAAAACTGCTGACAGCCATTAATGCCGTTGATGACCACACCATTGGCCACAATCGGCCCGCTGCTGTTGGAGTATCCATGATTATCATCGGCGATCTCGGTATCCCAGCGGACGATCCCGGTGCGGGCATCCAGGGCGACCAGGTGGGCATCGGTAGTGGCCACAAATACCAGGTCCTCCCACAGTGCCAGCGTACGCAGGTTGCCACCCTGACGTTCACCCTCGCCAAACTGACGTCGGTACTCCCACAGCAGGGTACCATCCCGGCCATCCAGTGCCTGAATCACGTTGCCGAAATTGGGAATGAACACCACTCCGTCACGCACCAGTGGAGCTGGCTGGCTGCGTCCGGATTCCATACCCCAGACCCAGGCCAGTTGCAGTTGTTTAACATTGTTCCGATTAATCTGCGACAGAGGTGTATAGCCCTGGCTGCTGGGAGTGCGCCGCCAGTACACCCAGTCTTCGGCGGGCGGGTCGGCCAGCTCGGTGTCCGGCACGTTGCGGAAATTCTCTGCCGCATGGAAGGTGCGGGTCAGTGCGGTTGCGGAGCGGGAAATGGTACCGGTCTCGGGTGTGCGGTTACGTGAATCCGGTGAAGGTTGAGTGCCAGGTGTCCCGGGAACAGGGTAACGCACCTGCCCGCTGGGCGACGCAGCGGAACCGGCAGCAGCAATCATGGCGCCAGTGGACGCGAAATCCAATGCTGTAGCGGCCGGGGCAATACCATTGGCACTGAGGATGAATGCGGTAAGACTGGCAACCTGTTGTTCAGACAGCGAACCTGGAGCCTGTGGGGGCATGGCTTCCTGCACAAAGGCAAGAAATTCCCGTGCCGAACGCGGTCCCCAGTTGTTTACAAAGTTGGCGCCGGTCAGAGCCGGGGATTCAAACGCACCCTGCAGGTTTGGCAGGTGGCAGACTGCGCACACGTTCTGGTAGAGCTGGCTGCCCTGTTCAGCCTGGGAAGCGAGATACGAGGCCTGCGACTGGGCCACGGCTGACATTGCCGCCGTGCCCCAGAGTGCTGCAGTAAGACTAATATTCTGGATCAGTTTGCCGTGTTTCATTCGCTGGTCCCCACCCGCAGGGTTTCGGTTCTGGCACGGCGCTCACTGAGCGCACGACCGTATTGCTCCTCGTTAAGGTAAGTTATACCGACCCAGGCGTGACTCATCTCGTCGACGCCGCGACGTCCGAAAACCACCCACTGATTAGGATCCGGATTGAGAGGGTTATTCACAGTATTGTCGAATACCGACGTAAACTGTAACACCGTACCCTTGGGCAGAAGCGGTTTCACGTCGTCTTCATACATGTAGGCAATCTGCCAGTTGTGGTTGTACTTATTGACCTGGCTGAGTACCTCTTTGCGGCCGTCGGGATAGATGGCACTCATACTCATAACCTTGCCACGCATGTGCAGGTGAGGACGGAAACTGTGTATCGTGGCGGCCGAGTCCAGGACATAGGTGCTTTCCAGCACCTGGTATCCGTGGGGCGGAATGAGGATATCCTGGCCACGCGCCATGCCGTTTCTGCCGTCCACGCGCATCATCACCTCACCGGCAGTTTCCAGCTCCGGACGCTGGTTTTCCGGATAGAACCACAGTCCCACCTCTACCACGTCCGCCGGCCCTTCGGCTCCAACCGGGAAGTAATGCAGATTCCAGGCAATAGTGCCATGCGCCGGTACCCGCATGCCGGTGCCCTCAGGATAAATTTCGAAGGACTTACCGACGCCGTAGCGTGCCAGTGCCACCTGGCGCCTTTCTCCTTCCGGAATCAGTACCGCATGGCCGTGGTGAACGACTTTTCTACCCAGCGGGTAGGAAGGTTTGAACTCTGCTGCCCGCAACCAGCGTTCATGGTCCAGGCCCTCGAAGCTGACTTCCGGCATCCACCACTGGTCCTGACCGTTGGCAATCACATCGTAAGGCGCGGAACGGATTATCAGATCGGGTGGTCCCAACTGATCTGCCAGTTGCCACTGATCGCCACTGGCAATTTCTAACGGCGCTGGCAGGTTCGCAGGATCCCCCTCCGGGCTGCCGGCATCAACCCAGTCAGCAATGGTGGCGATTTCCGCGTCACTGAGAGAGATATCATTCTTGTAGCGCTGGATGCCGGTAGTTTTGTCCAGATGCCAGGGGGGCATGATGCCACGGGTAACGCGATCCTTGATCAGGGGTGCAAATGGCTGTACCTGGCGATAGCTGATCAGGGGCATGGGCCCAATGCCTTCGGGATTGTGGCAGGTCTGACATTTCTGCTGCAGGATAGGGGCGATATCCCTGGAAAAGGTAGGGATGGCGCTGCGGTCCTGGGCATCTGCAGTGCCGGCCAGGTTGAATAATGTGAGAGTCAGAAGGGTGTTGAACAAAAGGTCTCGTGCTTGACTGATCGAGGTCAGAGTGGAAAGCGGGTTCATGGCTTGTTCCTCGCTGTGTTTTACCTGTCCGGCGTCGTGTTGAAGACGTCAGTCAGTGACTGTGACATGAAAATAGGCGTTGCTGTGACAACAGAAAAACTCGAATGCCGCTACCGAATCGATAGTCTGCAGCCGGATAACGTAATCACCGGGCTGGTCGAATCGTGCGATCACGGTGGCCGGTTCGCTGCCGGTTGCAACCTCCGACTCGGCCATGTTGAAGAGTACTTCGCCCGGTCCGGAATGCTTGGACCAGCCAACCCAGACCCGGGGGTCTGGATGTTCGATCCAGGCGCGCAGTTGCAGCGGCTCGGCAACCGCGACCTGCAATGGCTGCCTGGAATGAATGCCATTGCGACCCCGGACGCCGTCTCCGTCGGGGTCAAGCCTGATCAGCGGAGCAATATCGCCGCGACCATCTGAGCGCGGTTCGTCGAGTATATAGGCGGGCCGGATATGGCCCGGTACGCTCAGAGTCTGTCCGTTGCTGCTCAGGGTCCAGACCACGGTTTCATCAACTCCGAAACCGGCCGGGACCGTGACGGTAAAGACACAGAACCGGCGCCGGTAACGGGGGGGTAATGGCTCGAAGTGAGTCGGCAGCAGGGCAGGGAGCGCGTTACGGTCGAGGTGATTCCTCTCACCCACAGGGATGTCGAAACTCTGTTCGGTGTTGAGATTGAAATAGCCGTAACAGAGGGTTCTGCTGCCATCCTGATTGGGAAACCAGCCGTCGAACAGCGGTACCACGGGCTGGCCTCGGGGCCGGATCACCTCAGCATTCCAGACCTGCTGGTCCAGGGCTATGGCCTGCCCCCGGGCTGATCCCGGCAGCACTGCAGGGCCGCTCAGCAACGCCGCTGCCAACACCGGGAAGACCCGTGCCCGGTACCATATCAGGCTCTCCATGAGGTTCATAACTCAGTCCAGGTATTCTTCTTATCCTTTTGAATAATAAGAAAAAATATTATTATTGATTCTGGTTCCTGGAAGGCTGCCAGACGCTGTCGTTCGATAATAATGGATCGTTGCCGGATTGTCATGCCCGCAGAATTGCTGGCCAGAGCAAAGCCTGTGTTAGACTCGCCACGACCGGCCTCCGATAACAATAACAGCGATAACGCCCATGCCAAATCTGAATCACGAGCTCCGTTCCGCCCTGTTCAGCCTGCTGCTGCTGGCTCCGTTTCCGGTACTTGCCCAGTCGGGTGCCGCTGCCGATGCATGGCCTACCTACGGGGGCGATCTCGGGCACACGCGCTATTCCCCCCTGCGCCAGATCGATGCTGACAATTTTGCCGACCTGGAGATTGCCTGGCGGTTCCGGACCGATAACCTGGGCCCGCGGCCAGAGTACCGGTTTCAGTCGACGCCGTTGATGATCGATGGAGTCCTGTACAGCACCGGTGGCTCAAGACGGGCAGTCTTCGCCCTTGATGCCGGAACCGGGGAATTGAAATGGGTATTCAGTATCGATGAGGGGGAGCGGGCGGCCAATGCCCCGCGTCAACTGTCCGGTCGTGGTCTGGCATTCTGGCAGCAGGGCGATGACCGGCGGGTGATTTATGTGACACCTGGCTACCAGATGATTGCACTGGATGCAGAAACCGGTCGGCCCATCCCCGGATTTGGTAATGACGGCATAGTGGATCTCAAGCAGGGAGCCGACCAGCAGATCGATCCGGTAACCGGTGAGATTGGCCTGCATGCCACACCGATTGTTGCCAGGGATGTAGTCATCGTGGGTGCGGCACATCGGACCGGAGGCAATCCCAGCAGTCGCGAAAATGTAAAAGGGTTTGTCCGTGGATTCGATGTTCGCACTGGCGAAAGGTTATGGATTTTTCACACGGTGCCGTTCCGGGGCGAAGTCGGGTACGAGTCCTGGCTGGAAGGCTCGGCCGAATATACCGGCAATACCGGGGTATGGGCGCAGATTTCAGTGGACGAGGAACTGGGGACCGTTTACCTGCCGGTGGAGGCGGGTACCGGTGACTACTATGGAGCCTACCGCCCCGGCGACAATCTGTTCGCCGAATCCCTGGTAGCGGTGGATCTGCGCACGGGAGAACGGAAGTGGCACTACCAGCTGGTCCACCATGGTATCTGGGACAATGATATTCCGGCGGCTCCCATCCTGGTGGACATTAACGTGAATGGCCGCCCCGTCAAGGCGGTGGCCCAGCCCACCAAACAGGCTTTTCTTTACGTGTTCGACCGGGTTACCGGAGAGCCGGTGTGGCCGATGGAGGAACGTGCGGTGGAGCAGGGCGATGTGCCCGGCGAATGGTATTCACCCACGCAACCTTTCCCCACCCGCCCGCCAGCTTATGACCGCCAGGGAGTGAGCATCGACGATTTGCTCGATTACACGCCGGAACTGCGGAACAAGGCGCTGGAAATCGCCAGCTGGCACAAGTTGGGACCATTATTCACCCCGCCAGTGGTCAGCAACATCGACGGTCCGCTGGGAACTCTGATGGCACCGGCGACCGGTGGCGGCACCAACTGGCCCGGCGGCTCTGTGGATCCTGAAACCGGCATTCTCTATGTATCCTCAAACAGTTCGGTCGCCAGTCTGGGACTCGTGCCCCCTTATCCGGGACAGTCGGACATGGCGTATATTCAGGGTAATGCGCTGTCCGGTCCCCGTACCTCTGGTGGAGCCGGTTCCAGTGCCGGAGGGGGGCGAACGGAGTTTAACGCTACCGGTCGCAGCACACCCGAATCCACCCGTGGCGATCCACCCCGCAGTCTGCTGGTGGATGGATTGCCGCTGCTCAAACCGCCCTACGGCGTAATCAGCGCCATCGATCTGAATCGTGGCGAATTGCTGTGGCGGATTCCGCATGGTGCTACTCCGGACAACGTAAAAAATCACCCGGCCCTGCAGGGTCTGACTATCCCGCGTACCGGCCAGAGTGCCTCGGTAGGCACGCTGGTTACCGGATCACTGCTGATCGCGGGCGAAGCGGAGGAAACTACCGGAGACGACGGGCAACGCAGTGCCTGGCTGCGAGCCTATGACAAGGGCAGTGGTGTCGAGGCGGCCGCCATCCGACTGCCCGCACCCCAGACCGGTTCGCCCATGACTTACCAACTGGATGGGGAACAATACCTGGTGATCGCGGTAAGTGGCCGGGGTCATCCCGGCGAACTGGTAGCCTACCGGCTGCCCTGAAACCAGCACGAGGAGCATGCTATGAGACAGTTACTATTGCTGGTCGCCAGCCTGACAGCCTGGGTGCCGGCAGCAGCCGATTCAATTGCCGGCGATCAGGGTTCCATCGAGATCACGCCACTGATTCACTCCAGTGTCCAGTTACAGTACCAGGGTACCGTGGTGCAGATCGATCCCTGGAATCGCCTGGGACTGGATAATGCGCAACCGGCCGACCTGATTCTGATTACCGACAATGTCGGCCATCATCTGGATGTCGGTGCGGTGCGGAAGTTGCGCAAGCCCGGCGCACCGGTGGTGATCGCCGCCAACGGCAGCCGGCAGATTCCCGATGGACTGGTCATGGCCAATGGCGAACGGGAAGTTATCGCCGGCATTCCCGTGGCGGCCGTGGCCGCCTATGACATTATTCCCGGTGAGCCTTCGCATCCACGTGGCGAAGCAAACGGTTATGTCCTGGAACTGGGCGGTCGGCGTTTCTATTTTGCCGGCGTGACCGAATGCGTCGACGAGGTGAAGGCGCTGGAAAATATCGATGTGGCGTTTCTGCCCATGAACATTCCGCTGGGACGCATGACGCCGGCAGCGACTGCTGAATGTGCGAAGATCCTGGATCCGGAGGTGGTGTATCCCTATCACTATGACCAGGACTACGCCCGCCGTGCTCTCAATCCTGACTACGTGGCGCCGGGCCTGCCTGGGGGAGTAACGGTAGACCAGACCCTGCAATGGCTTGCCGCAGAACTGGATGGCAGCGGGATTGAACTCAGGATCGGCAATTTCTACCCACCACTGGACTGACTGGCTGAACGTCAAAGCGGCGGACCCACACCGTGAGTCCACCGCTTTCTCTTTCCCTTCACAGCAACATGAACTGACCGATTATCCGCCCTGTCGGGAACCGGCAGGGGTTAGGCAGCCTGTTGCAGCGCCGCCCTAGAACAACGAATCGGGCACCAGTTGCCAGGCCCGCTCGTGAGCATAATAGATCGCGAACTTCAAAAAGAATTCGATGCTGCCGATCATGGCCGCGGTGGTGATCTCGCCAACCACCAGAAAGGCGATCGTCGCGGTGGTCAGGGTGGCCAGAATGCGCCAGGAAAACGCCTTGGCCAGACTTCGCAGGCGGGTCTCTTTCTGTGACAGGGCAATAACGTTAGCCATGCTGTTACCTCGCTTCCAGTGCGTTGAGTACGCGCTCGACACATTCATCCACCGAGAGTTCACCTGTGCGCAGGATGAGTTCCGCGGCGTCGGGTGCTTCATAGGCGCTGTCTATCCCGGTGAAGTTGGGCAGCTCTCCCTTGCGGGCTTTTTTGTAGAGTCCCTTGGGATCACGTTGTTCGGCGATTTCCAAGGGCACATCGATGTGAATCTCGACGAATTCCCCGGCCTCGAACAGGGCCCGGGCCATATCCCGCTCGGAGCGGAATGGCGAGATGAAAGCCGTCAGTACCACCAGTCCGGCGTCAACCATCAGCCTGGCCACTTCGGCAATGCGGCGGATGTTTTCCACCCGGTCGGCATCGGTGAAGCCCAGATCCTTGTTGAGACCATGGCGGATATTGTCACCATCGAGAATGTAGGTACGGACACCCCGGCGGTGCAGGGCCTGTTCCACCGCGTTGGCGACGGTGGATTTGCCTGAACCGCTGAGTCCGGTAAACCAGAGTACCTGGGGCCGGTGGCCGTTGAGTCGGGCCCGGGCCTCCTTGTCCACGCTGAGCGCCTGGCGGTGAACATTCTTGGCGCGACGCAGCGAGAAATTGATCATGCCCGCGCCGACCGTGGCAAAACTGTAGCGGTCGACCAGCACGAAAGCCCCCAGCTCCTTGCAGCGGCTGTATGCCTCGAACGGGATCGGCTGGTCGAGACTCACAGTCACCTTGCCGATGTCGTTCAATTCCAGGGAGCGGGACTGAAGTTTCTCGAAGGTGTTGATATTGTACTTGTACTTGATTTCGGTAACGGTGGCGTTGACCCGGTGGGTACCGATCATCAGCCAATAGGAGCGGCCCACAAATCCGGCTTCGGCATCCATCCATACCAGTGAAGTTTCAAACTGATCGGAAACTTCACAGGGGGCGTCAGCGGAGACGATCACGTCGCCGCGGCTGATATCGACGTCGCGATCCAGGGTCAGGGTAATGGACTGATCGGTAACCGCTTCCTCCATTTCCGAGGAATAAAGTTTTATGGATTCTATGCTGGCCAGCTCTCCCGAGGGCAGCACTCTGATCTTGTCCCCCGGGCAGATTTTACCGCTGACAATCTTGCCACAATAACCGCGAAAATCCGCATTGGGACGGTTGACCCACTGGACCGGAAACCGGAACGGGTCGGAACCCCTGGAGTGCGTGATTTCAATTGTTTCCAGGAATCCCAGCAGGGTGGGGCCCTGATACCAGGAAGTTTTTGCGGATCGCTCCACCACGTTATCGCCCAGCAGCGCCGACATCGGGATGGGGGTGATGGATTGAAATTCCAGGTTGCCGGCAAAGGCCTTGTAATCTTCGACGATCCTGTCGAATACATCCTGGCGGAAATTCACCAGGTCCATCTTGTTGACGGCGAGCACCACATGCTTGATGCCAAGTAGTGAGGTAATGAAAGAATGGCGACGGGTCTGAGTCAGAACACCCTGGCTTGCGTCGATCAGGATGACCGCTACATCGGCATGGGAGGCGCCGGTTACCATGTTGCGGGTAAACTGTTCGTGCCCCGGAGTGTCGGCCACGATGAACTTGCGGCGGTCGGTATTGAAGTAGCGATAGGCCACGTCGATGGTGATTCCCTGCTCACGCTCCGCGGCCAGGCCGTCCACTAGCAGGGCGAAATCGATTGCTCCGCCCTGGGTGCCCAGCTTTTTCGAGTCCGATTCCAATGCGGCAATCTGATCTTCAAAAATCGATTGTGCTTCATAGAGCATGCGCCCGATCAGAGTGCTCTTGCCGTCATCGACACTGCCACAGGTGATGAAGCGTAGCTGATCCAGGCCGGCCTGATTCTCGATGTAGGCCTTGACCTTCTCAATGGAAGACTGTTTGTCGTTGATAACCTGTAACATCAGAAATAACCCTCCTGCTTCTTTTTCTCCATGGAAGCATTGGAATCCTTGTCTATTACCCGTCCCTGGCGTTCGCTGCTGCGGCTCTGGAGGAGTTCCAGAACGATCGATGGCAGGTCGTCGGCATCGGATTCGATGGCCCCGGTCAGCGGATAGCAGCCCAGTGTTCTGAACCGAACCTTCTTGATCTGTATGGTTTCATTCTCAAACAGTTCGGCGCGGTCGTCATCGACCAGCATCAACATGCCGTCACGCTCCACGACCGGGCGGTAGGCGGCATAGTAAAGCGGAATGATCGGAATCTGTTCGCGGTAGATGTACTGCCAGATATCCAGTTCAGTCCAGTCTGACAGGGGGAAGGCGCGAATGCTTTCGCCCTGCGCCTTGTAGCCGTTATAAAGGCTCCACAGTTCAGGGCGCTGACGTTTAGGGTCCCAGCGGTGGCTGCTGTTGCGGATGGAGAATACCCGTTCCTTGGCACGGCTTTTCTCTTCGTCGCGACGGGCGCCACCCAGTGCCACATCGATTTTGTACTGATTCAGAACCTGTTTCAGACCTTCGGTTTTGGTGATATGGGTATGCAACTCGCTGCCGTGATCAAAAGGATTGATATTTTTTTCCACGGCTTCCGGGTTGACATGAACGATCATGTCCATTCCGCTGGACCGCGCCACCTCATCGCGGAATTCATACATGGCCTTGAACTTCCAGCGGGTGTCCACGTGGACCAGCGGAAAGGGTGGCGGACTTGGATAGAAGGCTTTGCGGGCCAGGTGCAGCATCACACAGGAATCCTTGCCCAGTGAAAACAGCATGGCCGGATTTTTTGCCTGGGCGACCACTTCCCGCAGAATGTAAATGCTCTCCGCTTCCAGCCGGTCCAGGTTGCTAAGGGTCTGTCCGGCCGCGATAGTGGTGGGAGTCACCTGCCAGTCAACGCTGACCGTCGGCTCATGGTAGGCGGGAAGTCCAAAGCGTACTACCTTGCCTGCCGCCACGCGCAGGTGTGGGCTGCCAAGCCGTTCCTGCAGGGCACGAATGCTGGCGGTAATGGGGCCGCCGGGCAGCAGCAGGACATTGCGGTCTTCGGCAAGTACCTTGATGGCGTCCCCGAGTTCCTCGATATCGTTATCGGATTGCAGGTATACCCAGCGTCGCCCGCCGCGCAGATCGTTGCTGAACAGCACCCGCAACCCCCGGTCGTTGCGATACTCCTGAAGCAGCAGGGTGGTAAAGCGTTTCGCTTTGGCTTCCGTCAGCAGCGAATCCAGAACCCGTTGGCGCAGGTGGCGGCCGAATTCATCCACCAGGGCATCAACTTCCAGAGTTGCGGGCAGCAGATCGGAGGACTCCAGTGACCGTTCCGTCGTTCTTATCGAGCCGTTGCTGGTCTGTTCAGTGAGCAGGTCATGGACCGAACGGGTATCCCAGGCCAGCCAGGCCCCGTTGTCACCATAGCGGTTGCTGAGTATTTCGGCGGGTAACGTCATGTCGCAAAATCCATTTTG
The DNA here is from genome assembly GCA_024234395.1 of Pseudomonadales bacterium. Classification (GTDB taxonomy): domain Bacteria; phylum Pseudomonadota; class Gammaproteobacteria; order Pseudomonadales; family Pseudohongiellaceae; genus NORP240. Next base: position 1,609,669 of record JACKOH010000001.1, on the reverse strand, counting down.
ATATGAGATTTCGCCACAATAGCAAGAAAAACGAACCAGTCAACAAATATTAAGAACATAAATTGCAAAATGCGACAGATTCGACAAAAAAGTCTGCCTTCTACGACGGCCCACCTGCGGCTGCCTTTTGCTCCATGGCTGCAGTACACTGACCTGCCAGGAATGGCGTAACGGTCTGTAAGCGCCAGTCTCCGCCTAGATAACAAGCACGTAAAACCAACCGGGTCAGTTTCACTGCCACTGAGATTGCCCGGGCAAACCCGGGGAGAGAGTTCATGAACATTATTCGCTATGGCGGTCCGCTGCTGGGCTGCCTGCTGTGGGGTTCGCAGGCATGGTCACAGCCGGTAGCGCCGCTGGCGCACGGCGTGCGTAACGATCTGCCGCAACCTTATACGACCCAGCGGGACTGGGGTGAGCTGCCGGCCGGTACCCGCTGGGCCGCGGTAACTGCAGTCGAACCGTCACCGGATGGGCGCTTTATTTACGTGGTACATCGCTGCGTCAACAATTCCTGCGAAGGGCGCAGCGAGGACCCGATTCTGAAATACGACTACGCCGGGCATCTGCTGGACAGTTTCGGTGGCGGGCTGTTTGTTTTTCCTCACGGCGCGACCGTGGATCACGAAGGCAATCTGTGGGTTACCGATGCCCGTGACAGCGTCAACCTCGGTCACCAGGTCATCAAGTTCAACCCTGACGGGGAAGTGCTGATGCGCCTCGGCCAACCCGGCATCGGGGGCCCGGAACCGGGACTGTTGTACTGGCCCAATGACGTGGTGGTGGATCCGCAGGATGGCGATATCTTTGTGGCGGAGAGCCACCGTAATGGCGTCAACAACCGTATCGTCAGGTACAGTGCCGATGGCACTTACCTGTCCGCCTTCGGGCATAAGGGATCCGGACCGGGAGAGTTGAGCGAGCCACACACTATCGCCATGGATTCCCGCGGTCGCCTGTTTGTCGGTGACCGGGAAAACAATCGAATTCAGCTGTTTACCCAGGACGGGGAATTTCTCGAAGAGTGGCGGCAGTTTGGCCGTCCCAGCGGGATTTTTATTACTGCTGATGACAGGATTTACGTGGCTGATTCTGAATCCGGGCCGGATACCGGGGCCGGCGAGCTGTCGGGCATCATGAAGGGGATCCGGATCGGCTCGGCCAGAGACGGGGAGGTCACAGCCTTTATCCAGGACCTGGAACCGCTTACCGATCCCCACTCCGGAGCTGAAGGCGTGGGGGTCGATGCCGACGGCAATGTCTACGGGGCCGTGGTGAGGAGGCAGATGCTGGAGCGTCACGTACTCCGTTAAGCCGGCGCTCGTTAGCGGGCATAATCTTCGGCGCCGCGCTTATGCAGAACACGTTTACCAACACTTGCATGTAACCAGGAATCAGGAAAGTTGACTATGAAAAACCAGATCGAAGCACTGCTTACCCAGTACGAGGAAAACCGGCTGACCCGTCGCCAACTGGTGACTTCACTGCTCAGTGCCGCGGGAGCGGCGGCCCTGGGGCAACCGCTGCTGGCCCAGACCGTGGCACCGGCAGCGATCGGCCGCTCCATGAATCATGTCTCGCTGTCGGTCAGCGACGTCACTCGCTCGGCGGATTTCTACCAGCGGGTGCTGGGCATGGAAATTATCAGTCGGCCCGCCAACGGAGGACTGAACCTGGGGTTGGGCGAGGAAAGTTTCCTGGGTCTGTACAATATCGCCGGTACCCGGGGTATGCACCACCTGTGTATCGGTGTGGACGATTACGATGCGGACAGGCTCAACGCCAGGCTTGCCGAACACGGCATCGAAGGCCGGGTTAACCGGAACCCGGCCAATCGCACCAGTGGCGGTGATCAGCTCTACTTTAACGATCCCGACGGCAACTCGGTGCAACTGGCTCAGCACGGGTACCTGGGCTGAGCGAAGCCGGTCGCGTCGCTGCCGTTACGGTCGTGACAGCAGCCACCAGCGCAGCGTCGTGGTGACCAGCTCAGCGGCATCCTGTTGCACAAAATGGCTGGCCTGGGGAGCGGTGACGATGGTGGTATCGGCATCGTTCCAGTCCCAGGTGTTATTGAGACCATCGGAGTTCAGGGCGGTATCCTGCAGGCCGTGAAAAACCAGCAGCGGCACATTCAATTGCGGTGCCGGGGGTGGTGTCGGTGACGTGGCATCCATGCGGGGGTAATTTTCCTTGTAGTAGGCCAGCATGGCGTCGAAGTCGGAGCGGCCGAATGCCTCGAGGTAATGTTCGCGAGCCGCCTGGTCAGTGACCCAGCCGGATAAGGTCTGTGGGTTCATGGGAGCGCCGAAGAATATGTCCGGATCGGCTGGTGAACCGGCGATGAAGTCCCTGGCATACTGGCTGTTTCGCTGTTGTTCCGGATTGCCGGCCAGTTCCCGGGCCATGCCGTTAGGATGAGGCAGGTTGAGGATGACCAGTTTGTCCACCATCTGGGGATTGGCGAAGGCAAACTGCCAGGCCACCACGCCACCCCAGTCGTGGCCGACAATAATTGCCTTCTCGGCATCGAAATGACGGATTACGGCAGCGATATCACTGACCAGGTAGCGCATGTTGTAGTTGGCCTGGCCAGCCGGTTTATCGCTGCGGTTGTAACCCCGCTGATCGATGGCCACCACCTGGTAACGGTCGCTCAGGCCTGCCATCTGGTGGCGCCAGCTGTACCAGAAATCGGGAAACCCGTGGATCATGACTACCAGTGGACCCTGACCCAGGGTGGCGTAATGAATCCGGACATCGCCGTTCTGCGCGTAACCGTGCTCAGCCTCGGACCAGACATCGGCAACAGCCAGGTGTGGCAGCAGGCACAGCAGAAACAGGGCGATTCCGAAACGGTTTAGGGCTTGTCTGGCGAACATGATGTATTCCCCTTCAGTGGTTCAGTAAGCAGTCGATCAGTAAGTGACCAGTCTTGCCAGTGAGATTAGAACAGATTCCTGACTCACTGTCTGCCGACTGTCATCCGGCTGATAGTCGGATTTGAGCTTGCCCCCCACGTTCGCTGCAACATGGGGTAAACTGACAGGCCAAGCTGGTAATCTGCAAGGAGGATACTGTCATGAAAAACCTGACTGGAAAGGGTCTGTCGATTCTGTTGATGGGGCTGATGCTGTTCGGGATCGGGGCAACCCGGGCCCAGGACGGGCTGACTGTTTCCCAGATCATGAATGCCATCATTGCCCCCATGACCAATACCCTGTGGGGTGCTTACGATATTCAGACTGATGACCAGTGGCAGGAGCTGGAAAATGCGGCAGTTACGGTAATCGCTGCCGGGACCCTGTTGCAGGAAGCCGGGGATAATGCCGCCAATGCAGACTGGCAGGAATACGACCGGCAGATGATCAGCGCGGCCCGGGCAGCGCTGACTGCGATCGGCAACCGCGATGAGGAAGCGCTGTTCAACGCCGGTAATGACCAGTTATACCCGCCCTGCGAAAGCTGCCACCAGCGTTATATGCAGCAGTAGCCGCTCAACCGGGTAGCAGGCCAGGCAAACGGTCCAGGAACCAGTAGGTGGAAATCCCGCCCAGGCCATAGGCCAACGCGGTTTCCACGCGTGGCAGGCGCTGCACCAGGTGGTGGCCGATCAGGTTGTTAACCACCAGCACGAGGGCGATGAAGCCCAGCTGGCCCAACTCCACTCCGAGGTTGAAAAACAGCAGGGCCAGCGGTATGTCGGCGGCCCGTAATCCCAGGTCGCCCAGAGCGCCTGCGAATCCCAGGCCGTGGAACAGTCCGAAGATAAAGGCGATCAGCCAGGGCAGCCGGTGCACCAGGCTGAGATTGCCGCGCTGGCCCATGATGATTTCCCGCGCCAGCAACACGATTGACAGGGCGATAACGATTTCCACCGGAGCCGAGGGGACATTGACCACGCCCAGAACCGCCAGCCCGAGCGTCATGCTGTGGGCTAAGGTAAACGCAGTAATGGTCCTGACCAGCGGCCAGATTCCCCGTAGCAGCAACAGCAGTCCGAGTACGAACAGCAGGTGGTCGAAGCCGAACAGGATGTGTTCGGCGCCGCTCACCAGATACGTGGAAGCGAGAGCGGCGATGGAGGAGGAACCGGCCCGCAGTGCGGAAAGCGGTACGGGAACCACGGTTCCGGTGCCGCGGAAATAGCCCGAGCCTTCGGTCCCGTCGCTCCACCTGGCGACCACAACCAGGCCCTCCAGAGACCAGGGCAACAGCAGCCGGTCGGACTGGCTGAGCTGCGGATCGCAGCGGAACCGCAATTCCCGGGGATCTTCCAGCACCTCACAGCGGACCGGCACAACCTCCTGCAGATTCCTGATCGGGGGAACCTGTCGATCCACAATCGAAAGCCGGTAGACGCCGGAATCGATCTCGTCCAGAAACATGCGTGCCACGCCGGTGACGTCGACATCGTGAGCTGCCAGCGGCCCTGCCAGCAGCACCAGGAAAACGGGCAGCCAGTTACGCAGGGCGGTTGACGATAGAGATGGCATAGCGGTTCCGAAGGCGTTCTATTTCCTGCTGCAGGCGTTGCTCTTCCTCTCTGGCAATCCAGTCCAGCCTGACCTGTTCAATAATTTCGTCCAGCGGCGGGGTGCGGGCCGGGAAGCGTTGTTCCACCTGAATCCAGTGCTGGCCCCGGCGGCTGATGTAGGGACCGACCCAGTCATCGCCAGACGAGGTGAAAACTCCTGACGCCGTTTCGGTGTCGAAAATACTGGCCAGATCTTCCTGGGTTACCCGGGGCAGGATGCCGGCAATCCGATTGAGGTCGGTGACCAGGTCCTGCTCCGGCACGCCCGCAGCCAACTGCCCGGCCACCTCGGCCGGTAACGGGTCCGGGTTGTTGAAAACCAGTTCGGTGGCGGTGACCCGGGCGGGCTGACCATAGCGGTCCAGATTCTGCTGATAAAAGGCCTGCAGCTCGTCGTCCGTCGGCTGAATTACATTGCCACTCAGAACGTGGCGCATTTTCTGGGTCAGGATGTCATTGATCCGGGCATCGTTCTGCAGCCCCATGTCATAGGCTTCCATCACCAGGACATAGTCGTCGATCAGCAGGTTCTCGATCTCCTGCTTCTGTTCGTCGGTGGCCGGGTAGCCCTGGGCCAGTTCGGTAACGACGATGCGCGCCTCGACCTCCTGCCAGTCGATCTGCAGGGGCCTCGAGTCGTCATTATTGAACAACCAGTAAAATAATGAAATACCGGCCGCAAGGGCCAGAAAATGGAAAGTGGGTTCCCGCAGGATTCTTAATTGCATTAAGTTCGGTTCTGCTGATTTTATTGGCGACGGGACCGGTATTGTAATGTGTCGGGTGAAAAGGGGGCAAGAGATGTTCTCGCCGCTGACGCAATGTGCTAAGTTTTGCCGAGGTCCGGTTGGCGCCAGATGCGGCTGTCTGTGAAGTGAGCCCATGGCATCTCAGAAAACAGAATAATTGACACCAGCCGGCCGCTGAGGCCGGAACTGCGAGGAGTCCGAAAATGAAATTGTCTGCACGCCTGCCATTGCTGATGCTGTTGCTGTCGCTGCTGACCGTCATCAATCCAACTGCAGTCGGGGAGCCGCTGGTCACGGCGGAGCGGCTTGGCGATGGGCCGCTCATCGGTCCTGGTATGGATGCGCGCATGGGAAGCAATATTCAGGGGCCGTCGCTGATCCGGGTACCGGACTGGGTCGAAAATCCGCTGGGTAAGTACTACCTCTATTTCGCCGATCATCGTGGCACCTACATTCGCATGGCGCATGCCGATCAACTGACCGGACCCTGGACCGTGTATTCACCGGGAACGCTGCAACTGAACGCTTCCCATTTTCCCGTCACCTGCCCACCCTGTTCCCTGGCACCGGGGGCGAGTGATGAACTGTATGCCCATATCGCCTCGCCGGATGTTCACGTGCGGGAGGACCTGCGGCAGATTGTCATGTATTACCACGGTCGGGATGTCGGGCGTCAGTTGACCCGGCTCGCGGTTTCCCATGACGGAATTCATTTTCAGGGTCGGCAGGAGGTGCTGGGACGTCCATACTTCCGTGTCATTCAACACGAGTCCTTTTACTACGCGCTGTCGAAACCGGGCTATCTTTACCGGTCCCGCGATGGCATCGGCAACTTTGAAGCCGGGCCGCTGTTGATACATGACGACATGCGTCATTCCGCGCTACTGATCAGGAATGACACTCTTTACGTATTCTGGACCCGGATCGGACACGCCCCTGAACGAATATACGTCAGTACCATTCCGCTGACCGGCGACTGGCAGACCTGGCAGGTAACGGAAACTGAGGAACTGCTGCGTCCGGAACGGGAATGGGAAGGTGCCGGTCTGCCGGTGGTGCCGTCCCGCGGCGGTCATATCGAAGAGCGGGTCAATCAGCTTCGTGACCCTGCCGTGTTCGAGGAGGACGGTGAAACCTACCTGCTTTATGCGGTGGCCGGCGAGAGTGGCATCGCGATCGCCAGGCTCCAGTTCGGTCAGGCCAGGTAGGCGGTCGTGGAACCCCTGAGTCGGGAATTTCTGGCCGGGTGCCGGGAAGAGAGCGGGCGACTGCTGCGCGGTGAGAACATGACCCGCATCGAGACTTTTGTCGACGCCGCCTTCGCCTTTGCGTTTACCATGCTGGTTATCAGCATCGACGAGATACCGCGCAGTCCCCAGGAACTGCTTGCGCTTTCGAGGGACATCCCGGCGTTTGTCATCAGTGCCACCATCATCGGTTCAGTATGGCTTTCTCATGCCACCTGGAGTCGCACTTTCGGTTTGCAGGACCGCCTCACCGTCTATCTCAGTCTGGCGCTGGTTATGCTGATGCTGATTTTCGTCTATCCGATCAAGCTGGTTATCCAGGCTTCGGTGCTGTATCTCAGTGACGGCCGGCTGGGCGTTGAATTGCCGGATATGACCTGGGAGGGAGTCAGTAATCTGTTCGTGTTTGTCGGAGTCGGCCTGATTGCGCTGTCGCTGCTGATAATCGCGCTGTATCAGAACGCCCTTCGCCATCGCCGGCAATTATCCCTGAATGAGTTCGAACTGTATTTCTGTCGACGTATCTGCCTGGCCTGGCTGGTGGTCCTGATCACGGGGTCGGTGTCTATCGCCCTGAGTCTGGCTTTGGCTGAGGAGGCGCTGGTGTGGGCGGCATACGTCTATTTCACCCTGTTCCTGACAGTCCCCGCGGCGGAACGCTATTACAGCTGCTACGACCCTCGCCGCAGATCATCCCTGGCTGGTGACGGTGAGACAAGCCGGGGTATCGCCGGCAGCGATGATCCGGACCCTGACAGCCTGTCGTAGACTTCGTTGTGAATCGGTCAGATCGACCTGCGGTGTCTTGTCCATGAACCTGTCCTTCACAAGTCCCGGTCCGGTCTGTATAATGCGCTTTTGTGGAAAGTGAAATCTCATGTTACGTATAGCTGAAGAAGCCCTAACATTTGATGATGTCCTGCTTGTGCCCGCCCACTCCACCGTTCTGCCCAAGAACGTCGAGCTGAAAACCTCTCTGACCCGGCACATCTTTCTGAATATCCCCTTGATTTCGGCCGCGATGGATACCGTGACCGAAGCGCGTCTGGCTATCGCCATGGCGCAGGAAGGTGGTCTCGGTGTCATTCATAAAAGCATGACTGTGGAGCGTCAGGCACGGGAAGTCCGCGTCGTCAAAAAATTCGAAAGTGTGGTGGTCAAGGATCCGATTACCATTTCCCCGCAGGCCACCATCCGGCAGCTTATTGCGCAGATGAAGGAGAACAATATCTCCGGCATGCCGGTAGCCAACGGTTCGGATCTGGTTGGCATTGTGACCAGCCGGGACGTGCGCTTCGAGGCCAATCTCGATGCCGCGGTGGAATCGATCATGACGCCGAAGGAGCGGCTGGTGACGGTCAAGGAAAATCCCGACATGGAAGAGGTCAAGATGCTTCTCCATCGGCACCGGATCGAAAAGATTCTGGTGGTGAACGACCGCTTTGAGCTGTGTGGTCTGATTACCCTCAAGGACATCCGCAAGTCCGAGGATTTCCCCAATGCCTGCAAGGATGAGCAGGGACGCCTGCGGGTTGCCGCTGCGGTGGGAACCGGTGTGGAAACCATGGAGCGGGTGGATGCCGTTGTCGAAGCCGGGGTGGACGTGATCGTGGTCGATACCGCCCACGGGCATTCCCAGGGCGTCATCGATCAGGTCAGCAGGATCAAAAAGCGGTACCCTGAAATTGCCGTGGTGGGTGGCAATATCGCCACTGCCGAGGCGGCCAGGGATCTGGCCAGGGCCGGAGCGGATGCCGTGAAGGTCGGGATCGGGCCGGGCTCGATCTGTACCACCCGGATCGTCACGGGCGTCGGGGTACCCCAGATAACCGCCGTCGCCAATGTCGTGGAAGCCCTCAAGGACACCGATGTGTGTGTGATCTCCGATGGCGGAATCCGTTTCTCCGGGGATATCGCCAAGGTAATTGCGGCCGGTGCCCATGTGATCATGATCGGCAGCCTGCTGGCGGGTTCGGAAGAAGCGCCTGGCGAGGTGGAGTTGTACCAGGGACGCAGCTACAAGGCGTATCGTGGCATGGGTTCCATGGGGGCCATGTCGCATTCCCAGGGATCCAGTGACCGCTATTTTCAGGATGCCGCGGCGGGCACCGACAAGCTGGTTCCGGAAGGAATCGAAGGACGGGTGCCCTACAAAGGCAGCATGTCGGCGATCGTGCATCAGTTGATGGGCGGCCTGCGGTCCTCGATGGGTTACACCGGATGCGCCAATATCACCGAGATGCGGACCAAGACAAAATTCGTGAAAATAACCGCTTCCGGCATGAGCGAAAGCCATGTACACGACGTTTCCATTACCAAGGAAGCGCCCAATTACCGGGTAAGTTAAGGTTCCTGACGGTCGGGGAAAAGTCCCGTCCAGACTGACAGCTCTCTTCTGTTATCGACCCTGTCGGACTGCGTGGCAACGGAGTCCGGCCGGGCAGGTTTACAGAATTGCACCACTGGTTCCAGAAAGGGTGCGGGTACTGACTGTCACTTCCAGGAGTTTATCGTTTCAATCACCATGGAGTGCCTCGGCACCCTCATCAGACGGCAGTACCAGAGTTAATGTCAGCGACCAATATACACAGTCAGAAAATCCTGATCCTGGATTTCGGATCCCAGTACACCCAGCTCATCGCCCGCCGGATACGGGAACTGGGGGTCTATTGTGAGATCTGGGACTATGCCTGTGATGCCGATCGCGTCGCGGAGTTCGATCCGCAGGGCATCGTATTCTCCGGGGGGCCGGAGACCGCAACACTGCAGGATTCGCCCCGGGCGCCACAATTTCTGTTCGAGTACGGACGACCGATACTCGGTATCTGCTATGGCTTGCAGACCATGGCGGAGCAACTGGGCGGTAAGGTTCAGCCTTCCGATAAATCGGAATTCGGCTACGCCGAGGTGGAGATCACCCGGCCCGGATTGCTCTTCGATGGCATCGAAGACCGCGTTGACGGGCAGGGCGCTGCACTGCTCGACGTGTGGATGAGTCACGGCGACAAGGTGGTCGAGGTACCTCAGGGGTTTGAGATCGTGGCAGTGACCGACTCGGCACCGGTGGCGGCCATGGCTGATGAATCGCGCCGCTTCTACGGCCTGCAGTTCCATCCGGAAGTCACCCACACCCTGCAGGGGCAGCGGATTCTGGAACGTTTTGTCAGAAGCATCTGCGGCTGCGAAGCGCTCTGGACCGCGGCCAGCATTATCCAGGATGCCATCGAGAAGGTGCGGCAGACGGTAGGCAGCGACCAGGTGCTGCTCGGGCTGTCCGGCGGTGTCGATTCGTCGGTGGTGGCGGCGTTGCTGCACCAGGCTATCGGTGATCAGCTGACCTGCGTGTTCGTGGACAACGGCCTGTTGCGGCTGGATGAAGGTACCCAGGTGATGGCGACCTTTCAGAAGAACATGGGCGTCAAGGTGATACGCGCCGATGCCCGGCAGCGCTTCTTCGACAAATTACGCGGGGTTGCGGATCCGGAACAGAAGCGCAAGCTGATCGGCAATACCTTCATTGAGGTGTTCGACGCGGAAGCCGCGAAACTGAATAACGTGCGCTGGCTGGCCCAGGGCACTATCTATCCGGACGTGATCGAATCGGCCGGTTCGAAAACCGGTAAGGCCCATGTCATCAAGTCGCACCACAATGTCGGGGGACTGCCGGAGGAAATGGCCCTGGAACTGCTGGAGCCGCTGCGCGAACTGTTCAAGGACGAGGTGCGCAGGATTGGCCTGGAGCTGGGCCTGCCCTATGAGATGGTCTATCGCCACCCGTTCCCCGGTCCCGGACTGGGCGTCAGGGTATTGGGAGAAGTACGCGAAGAGTATTGTGAGATACTTCGACGGGCCGATGCTATCTTTATTGAAGAGTTACACCGGGCCGATTACTACAACAAGGTCAGCCAGGCTTTCGCCGTGTTTCTGCCGGTCAAGTCGGTGGGCGTGGTCGGTGACGCCCGGCGCTATTCCTACGTTATTACCCTGCGCGCCGTGGAAACGGTGGATTTCATGACTGCCCGCTGGGCCCGATTGCCGTATGAATTACTGGAGACGGTATCCAGTCGTATCATCAATGAAATCCGGGAGGTTTCCCGCGTCGCTTACGATATCAGTTCGAAACCGCCTGCTACTATCGAGTGGGAGTGATTTCAAGTTTGGCACAGGCTGGTATCAACAAGCAGCAGGATAATCCTAACCCATTGTTATCAATAAGTTATTCTTGAAAATGCCTGGCAATATCAGGCACTCTCTAGCACCGTCAAGCAGACTTTTTTCATGGTACATTTGATGGTATCGACCTGGCTCATACCACTAGTTCAACGAAATACCATACCATGAAGCTTCAACATATCATGGTATTGAAAATTGTTAACTTAATGATATTGAATGAAATATAGATAAAAAGATGCCATTTTTATTCAAGGTATCAGGGGCGAAAAAGTGGGTCTGCCATGTTGACCGATTCCAAGCTTCGAAATCTGAAACCCAAAGACAAGCTCTACAAAGTCAACAACCGAGACGGCCTCTACGTAGCCATCACGCTGACAGGCACAATTTCTTTCAGGCACAACTGATTCAATCAGTGGGCGGCAGGAGACTTTGACGACAGGGCGCTCCGGTACCGGTTGCTGAGGAAACCGGCCTGATGCAAATGCTCCATCGCCTCTACCGACCCGTTCCTGGTTTCATCCCGCTGCCATGCAAATCACTCAAGTGTTTGCTTTGCGACTGGTCATTCTGACGCTGGCCGCGCTGGTAATTGGACTGTTCACCCTGGTGGCGCTGGTGGATGGACTGGTGCAGCGCGACCTCCGGCGCTGGGGTGGGGGCCGGGAGAGCTCCTTCGTGTACCACTATGCCAAAAAAAGCCACTATACCACTAATCATCATGGCCTGGGTGGTGTACCCGGCCTTGCCCTTCAGTCTCCACCCGTCGTGGATATTTCTGCCTTTTGCGTTGGGATTTTCCTTTGCGGTCACCACACCGCGAGTAGTTTCAAGAAGTATCTCTGATACCGTTGACTGTAACAATACAGTTTGCTAGGCTGTATTTTCTGACTGTAATGGTACAGTTTTTGAGATGAAATAGAGAGGTTGAGAGGAGGTAGGCATGATCGCGCAAGCTGAACAACTACTGCAACGTGGTTCCAGTGTCACCAGTTCGCTGCTGCCGGCCATTTTCAATATCTTCAGCCAGTGGCGCCTCACTGGTGCCCAGCAGATGACGCTATTGGGACTCAGCAATGAGAAGACCCTCTACAACTGGAAGAGCCAACCCGAGAAGGCCAAGTTGACGCGAGACCTGTTGGAGCGGGCCAGCTACATTTTGGGGATCTACAAGTCCCTGCAAATCCTGTTGCCCGATCAGGTGTTGGCAGACCAGTGGCTGGCCACACCTAACGACAACCCGCTGTTCAATGGAACGGCGCCGCTGGACCGGATACTTGCTGGTCAGGTGGTCGATCTGGCCGTGGTCAGGGATTTTCTCGATGCGGAGCGGGGTGGCTGGTGATTGCGATCGATACACTACCCAGCAGCGAGGTCAATGAACCGGTCTATCGGGTCATCCTATCGCGCTATCCCCAGATCCACCTGTTCGAGTGCGTCTCCAACCCCCAGGATTGGGACGTGCTCTACGCCGTCGAGTCGCTAACCAATCCCAGGTTGCGCGATGAAGTTGGCGATATTCGCCTAGTACCTCCGGAAGATCGCGTCTATGGCGACGGTGCCTCCTGGATCATGGCGGCGTTCACCCATCCTCCGGTTGATGGGCGGGGTGGTCGCTTCAACCGGGACTTTGGTATTTACTACTGCGCTGTCGATGAAGTGATTGCCATCGCCGAATCGTCCTACCACCGAGCGCGATTTCTGCGGGAGTCCCGGATCGACAAGACCACTCAGGAAATGCGCGTGATCCGCGCACAGTTGGGGCCGACAACGTTGCATGATGTCCGTCACCTGGCGGGAAATGGCATCTATGATCCAGAGAATTACGGCGAAGGCCAGCAGCTCGGTTACGCGTTACGTGATAGCAAAAGTTTTGGTGTTCACTACCAAAGCGTAAGGGCAAAAGGCGAGTGCTACGGGGTGATGCGAGCAAGAGCGCTGTCCGATGCCATCCATTGGCGATATCTTCGTTACCACTATGACCAAGGGGTTATCATCGACGTTGAATCCCTCGATGGCAGTGGTAGGAGGTGAGGTTATGTACAGCGAACTGCTTTGGATATTCACCCAACTGCCGGACGATTACATCGTCCTCGACACTGAAACCACTGGACTCCCTGACGAAAACGGCCCACCAGATATTGTGACGCTTGGCATCACTGTCGTGAGGCATCGGGATATTGCTGCATCCGTCGAATTTAAAACCCGACCTCAAAAGTCAATATCTTCAGAAGCGCAGTCGATACACGGTATTAGCAACGAACAGGCTGCAGGATTTGATTCCTTTGATTCCCAATGGAACCAGATTGTCGAATACCTGCAAGATCAGCTCATTATCATTCACAACGCCAGTTTTGACTGGCCGATCCTGCTGGATCACGTCGCCCGATACGATTTATCAATGCCGTCAGTCCAAGGTGTGTTTTGCAGTCAGAAAGCGACTATTCCTTGGGCGCAGGCAACAGATTTTCCGTGCAGTCATAGAGGGCCGTCGCTAGACTCGCTGACGAAAGCGCTCGAAGTTGAAGATCTCAGGGCAAAGATCGGTGGAGCTCATGGGGCGGCAATAGACAGTCAGCAGACTGCTTTGGTGGTGGAAGCTATTAGAGATCAAGAAAGTGTATCGGAATTAAGCGATTGACCCTGTCGTAGATAACTCAAATAGAAGAAGCAGATTAAAGGCTGGATATGGAAGTTAAATTCTGGGGAATGAATAATTGACTATGCAATTGGATGGTCAGACGCTCCAGCTACTATCAGCATGTTGATTTGCACCCAAAATTGACCCACTACACCCCCTGATTTGCATCTAATTTTGACCCACGTACAACTCATCCTGCATCGATCTGACGCAGGAGTATTCAGGAGTGATAGACGTGGCGTTATTGAGCGTAATCCGGCGCTGGCACTTCCGTGAAGGATTGCCGATCCGGGAGATCACAAGACGAACAGGACTGAGTCGCAATACAGTCCGCAAGTACCTCGCCAGTGGAGTGGTGGAACCCCGCTACCCGCAGAGAAAGACTCCCTCCAAGCTGGACGACTTCGAGCTGACCCTGACCAGCTGGCTGTTCCGGGAGACCAGGAGGCACCGCAAGCAGCGCAAGACCGTCAGGCAACTCCACAGCGACCTGGTGCAAATGGGCTTCACCGGCTCCTACGACCGGGTGGCTGCCTTTGCCAGGCTTTGGCGTCAGGAACAACAGGAAGCCAAGCGTACCGCCGCCAGGAACACCTTCGTGCCTTTGTCCTTTGCTCCGGGCGAAGCTTTCCAGTTTGACTGGAGCGAAGACTACGCCGTAATCAACGGCGTGAACACCAAGCTGCAGGTCGCTCACTTCCGACTCAGCCACAGTCGGGCGTTCTTCCTGCGTGCCTATCTGCTGCAGACCCACGAGATGCTGTTCGATGCCCACCATCATGCCTTCATGGCCTTTGGTGGCATCCCGGAGCGAGGGATCTACGATAACATGAAGACCGCCGTGGACAAGGTGGGCCGCGGGAAGCAGCGGACTATCAACAAGCGCTTCACGGCCATGGCCAGCCATTACCTGTTTGAAACCGAGTTCTGCAACCCGGCCTCCGGCTGGGAGAAGGGTCAGGTCGAGAAACAGGTGCTGGACTCCCGCCGTCGGGTCTGGCAAGGAGCCCCCGCCTTTAAGTCACTGGCAGAACTCAATGCCTGGTTGAAACAGCGCTGCCTGGAACTGTGGGAAGAGCTTCCCCATCCAGAGGACAGGAGGCGAACGCTCAGCGACTACTGGCAGGCGGAACGGGAATGCCTGATGGAAACGCCGGCCGCATTCGACGGCTTTGTGGAATACAACAAGCGGGTCAGTTCTACCTGCCTGATCACCTTCGAGCATAACCGCTACAGTGTGCCAGCCAGCTTCGCCAATCGCCCAGTGAGCCTACGGGTCTATGCTGACCGTCTTGTGGTAGTCGCGGAAGCCAACGTAGTGGCAATCCATGAGAGAGTGTTTACCCGGGACCACAGTGTCAGCGGCAAGACCATTTATGACTGGCGACACTACCTGTCGGTGGTACAACGCAAGCCCGGCGCTCTGCGTAACGGTGCGCCGTTCAATGAACTGCCTGAGAGCTTCAGACAGTTACAGGCGGTTCTGCTTAAGCGGCCCGGTGGTGATCGGGAGATGGCCGACATTCTTGCCCTGGTGCTGTTGCACAATGAGGCGCTTGTGGAACGGGCGGTGAGTGAGGCCCTCCTTGTCGACCAGGTGTCCAAGCAGCATGTACTGAACTGCCTGAGCAAGCTCAGCGACGTCCCCAGGCCTCAACCCACTTCAACGCCACCGGCCCTGAAGCTGGTGAATGAACCGGTCGCCGATACTAGCCGCTACGACCGCCTCCGAAGGACTACTCCATGAACAACGATGCCATGATCACCACCTTCAAATCCCTTAAGCTGTTCGGTATGGCAGACACCATTACCACACTGGCCGAACAGGGTTCTCCTGCGTACCAATCGGCACTGCCCACTCTGGAGACGCTGCTGAAAGCTGAAGTTGCTGAACGGGAAGTTCGTTCAATCAACTACCAGATGAACGTTGCCAGGTTCCCCGCCTATCGGGACCTTGCTGGCTTCGACTTTGCGGAAAGCCAGGCTGATGAAGCCCTGGTTCGCTCGCTCCACCGTTGTGAGTTCATTGAGGATGCTCAGAATGTAGTCTTTGTTGGCGGCCCGGGAACCGGGAAGACTCACCTGGCTACCGCGATTGGAGTTCAGGCGATCCAACACCACCGACTTCGAGTCCGGTTCCTGTCCACTATTGAGTTGGTGAATCAACTGGAACAGGAAAAGCAGGCTGGTAAACCAGGCCGCATTGCCAACCGGTTAGTGCATGCCGACCTGGTGATACTGGATGAACTGGGCTACCTGCCATTCAGTCAGTCTGGAGGGGCCTTGCTGTTCCACCTGATCAGCAAGCTCTATGAGAAGACCAGCATCCTGATTACAACCAACCTGAGCTTCTCGGAATGGTCCAATGTGTTCATCGATTCCAAGATGACAACGGCATTACTGGACCGGCTAACTCATCACTGCCACATCATCGAAACCGGAAATGACAGTTACCGATTCAAACACTCAACGACAAACCAACAGGAGGACAGAAGAACTGGAAAGCGAAGATAAACTCAGGCCATAATCGGGCCATCTGGGCGGGTCAATATTGGATGCAAAACCCGGGTCAGTTTTAAATGCAAATCAACAGCATAGAGGGGATAGCGGCTTCGGATCAGCACGTCTACTGCTTCCTCGTGCTCCTTGCGGTGCATGCGGATGCGGAGTTGCTCCGTTTCCCAGGCATTATCCAGCCGCGCAAGGATTTTCGCTTCGTAATGCTTCCATTCGGCAGCAGTGCAAAGTTTCCGAAACGCCTTGTACTTGTCGCAGGTCAGAGGATCGATAGCCTGATCGAACTGTAGTGCCAGGTAGCGTTCGCGATTGCCGGCGGATTTGACACGCTTGGCAACGAACTGACGCAAGTCATCCATGCGGCCTTTTCCTTTGAGCAGTCCTGTCTCCGCGACCTCCATGGCCTTTTGCTTTTCACCGGCCTTACAGTAGAAATCCGCCAGGTCGTGGTAATCTGCACCGGTGGCCAGTTTACGCTGGCGCAGTTCGAGATATTTTTCCCGGTCACCTAGTCGACAGTAAATGCGGCGGGCATGGTCGAGTTTCCAGTCTCCGCGCATCGTCTCCAGAGATTTCGCCAGTGCCCGCCAGTCGTCATCGTTGTAACAGGTTGCATAGGCCACATCGCAGAGATCGTCGTCAAGGCCGGCATTGCCGTTCTCGATATAGGGCAGGGTGTTGTCGAGAAGTTTTTGCCGGTAGCCTGTATCGATCTTTTTCCTTGAAAGTGCCTGTGCGATCTCATGCAACAGGCTCGAAACACGGAAGTCGGCGTCATAATCGCCGCCGCCGTATGTGTCCAACTCGTCCAGATCCGGTGCGAGTTCGGCCCACAGGGCCAGCAGTCTTTCGCCCTCGGACTGTTTCTTCCGGCTGGGTGACAGGGCAGTGTGCCTGTTCAGGTAGTCGAGGCATTCGCGCCGGACAGCGGGGCGCGAGGCGGACACGTGTACGAGCAGATCGACCAGCTTTGCTTTCGGTACGGTCTCCAGCAAAGCGGCCAGCGGATCATCCTGTTTGTGTTTTCCTGCCATGTACCGTTACTTGGGAAGCTGAAATTGAACGACCTGGCCCAGTAGCGGCAAGGACTTTACCCGGTACTCGTGACACAGGAGCTGGTCGGAAACCGGCTCCACCGTCGCCAGACCCAGAAAGCCTGCGAAGTGCACCAACGAGCGCCAGGTGTAGCAGTTGCGCACTGTCTCATCGGGGGGGATTACCTGGCTCGGCGGCACTTCATCCAACAGCCGCGGAAAGGCGCCCAGGAAAGCATCTTCATAAAATACCTGCGGCCGCCAGTCGTCACCGTGGCGGACAAGCAGGTAAAGCGTGAACAGGAAGGCGCTCTGCATGAAGCGCAACTCAGGATAGCCGTCCCTGTACGCCCAATTGAACTGCTCGACATAGGCCCTGAACAGCCTGGGATAGATCGCCGCCAAGCCGTCATCGGACAGTAGCCGACGGCAATCTCGGCTGAGGATGAACCGGCCCTTGTATTTACGAATCAACCCCGCCAGTTCGGCCACGAGGCGGGTGACATGCAGATCGTCAAAATCCTCCTCCCGATTGATGCCGCCATAGCGGGTGTTATCCTGATATCGCTGCTCACGCCAATAGACCAGCGCTGCCTCGCGGCAGAAGTTGCGCGGCAGGTTGCCCTTGGCGGTCGGTTTGAGGCCCTGCTCGCCGATGGCATCCGTCAATTGCTGGAACAGGGTTAGTATCCGAGCGGCTGGAGTGGCATCTAGCACATCCGGAAAACGTACCAGTCCCTGTGATGCGAACGGAAAATTCAATATCCGGTGCATCTGCTCGGGTGATAAACCGTGAAATTCGTCCAGCTGCCGACGGTTTTGCTGTTGTGTAATCCGGTCTAGAAATGCCTGCGCCTCTTCCAGTGAATTGAATTGCCGGCTTTCGAGTGCTTTGCGCAAGGATTCGGAGATGCTCGCCGTGCCGGGGCCGGATACCTTGCCGTTCTCCTTGTCCAGGCAGCAGTGTTTGAATTTCTTTCCACTGCCGCAAGGGCAGGGATCATTGCGCCCAATGCCTTTTGTTTTCATATCACGATCTGCTCGGAATTGATTTCATACCACGGCAGAACAGTGAAGTCGGAGCGAGATTGCCGGGTGTCACCGCCATAAACCAGCCACGCCTGTCCGGCAGTTTCACCTGCCAGTTTTTGCCAGAACTCCAGCCCCTTGAAGTAATCTTTGTTGATAGTTTGCCCGGATTTGATTTCCAGCGGTGACAGATGGGTTCCATGGTCAATAAGCAGATCAACTTCGTGTCCAGAACGATCACGCCAGAAGTACAGGTTCGAGGTTTCGCCTGCGTTATAGCGGGCCTTAAGCAATTCACTGACGACCCAGGTTTCGAACAGAGCGCCGCGCTGAACGTGAGTAGTCAGTTGCTCGCTGTTCTGGATGCCGAGCAACCAGGTGGCAAGACCCGTATCCAGAAAATAGAGTTTGGGTGTTTTGACCAAGCGCTTATTGAAATTCTGGTGATGCGGCGGCAGCAGGTGCACGATGTAACTGGCTTCCAGAACAGAAATCCAGGCTTTGGCGGTGTTATGCGTAATACCAGAATCATTGGCCAGTGAGGAAAGATTGAGGAGTTGTCCTGTCCGGCCTGCGCACAATTTCAGGAAGCGTTGAAATGTGCCCAAATCCTGTACCTTGATCAATTGTCGGACATCGCGCTCCAGGTAAGTGCGTACATAGTTTCCATGCCATGGGTGCGGCTCGAGTCCACGGTCGAAGATGGGGGGGTATGCCCCGTCAAAGAGTATCTTGTCCAGGTTTTTGCCAATTTTGCCTGCGCATTGTAATTCGCCGTAAGTCATAGGTAACAGCGTCATCAGTGCGGCTCTGCCTGCCAGACTCTGTGTGATGCCGGACAACAGATCAAACTGCTGGGATCCCGTCAGGATAAATTCGCCGGGTTTCTGTCGTTCATCGATGCGTGTCTGAAGATAGGAAAACAGAGCAGGGCAGCGTTGCGCCTCGTCCAGGATGGCTCCCTCGGTAAACTGGTTCAAAAACCCCCGTGGGTCTGTTTCGGCGAACTCCCTCTGATCGAGATCTTCAAGTGAAACATAGCGCTGATCGGGAAAGGCATGCCGCACCAGGGTGGACTTGCCGGATTGGCGTGGTCCCGTAACGACAAGTACTGGATAGCCACTGGCGAAGTGTTTAAGTTTGGATTCTGCCTTTCGTGGGATGTAGGTCATGGTGGTTTCTGGTTGCTTTGCATGCCTGCATTATGAGAAAAAATGGCTAATTGTCAATGTTATTCCCAATTAGCCTGCATGTGGTGCCTGGTAGGATAATCTATTGCCTGTAGGAGCAGGAGGGCAACACTTGGAAGTCAAAGCCCGGAACGTAGTCTAGTGTGCTTTTGGGTGGCGCTCACACGGCAATTTCATCCAGCCTTTTGAAGGATTTTCTGAGCATGGTATTTTTCATGGTATTACCGTTTGGCAGGAAAATAAGTCGTTGAATATAAAAGACAAAAAGGGCTTATTGATAATCGAGTGGGAGTAACATTTATTTTTAACATATTGAATAATAAAGATAAAAACAATCCAATTGATAATATAATCTGCATCATCAATGGTATTTTCCGCGCGTTATAGCACAAAAGCAGTGAAACCATGAGACAAAAATTGAGCTCGGCATGGTATCGGCGGCCTTGATTTAGAGGTGCTCTGGCGCAATCCGAAACCGGCAATTCCAGCACAGTTTTTTAGAAAAACAGTACTGTTTTTCTAAAACAATTGGCAGTGAAATGACTGCATAACTTGCTGATAAAGCACTTATTTTCGCAATTCTCCTCGTGGACAAGGTCGGACTTCACCGCTAAGCCTGTGTCTACACTCTCCACGTCTACTACTTGCGAAAAGTAACTATGTACGTTACAGTTTCCCCATAAAGAAGGAGATTACGATTGATTCAGAGTTTTCGGAACCGCTGGCTAAGAGATTTTTATCTGGAAGATGAAACCAGCAAGAAGATACCCGCTGAGATTATAGACCGACTGTTCCGAAAGCTGCAGTTAATCGATGACGCGACCTGTGATCTCGACCTACGGTCGCCTCCGAGCAATCATTTTGAAAAGTTGAGAGGGAACTTGGCCGGAAAACATTCGATTCGCGTTAACAAGCAATGGCGATTGGTGTTTTCCTGGTCAGGCGAACGTGGCGAGGCTCAGGACATCTATTTGGATAACCACGATTATCGGTGAGGCAGGCTATGAATATCACAAAACGACAACCCGTCAGTGTCGGTGAAATGATTACCGAGGAATTCCTCGTGCCCATGGCGCTGACTCAGGGGCAATTGGCTGAGGCGATGGGAGTCAGCCGAAAAACTGTAAATGAGTTGTGTACCAATCGCCGTGCAATCACAGCCGACACTGCGCTGATGTTGGCTGCTGTCTTTGGAAATAGGGCTGATTTTTGGTTGAACCTACAGCAGCGCAACGAGCTGTGGAAAGCACTTAATACACCAAAGCGGCGAGCACGAATCGAGAAAGCTAAACCGATTACTGCCTGAGCAAGGCTTGTGAGAGAAATCGGGACGAGTCCAAAGGAACTAGGGGGTGGTACTTCAGGATAGGGTGATGAAAGCGGACAAGAACATCGCTGCCTACCGCCGCATGCGCAATCAACCGCTGTGGCGGTTGCTCGCTTCTGGCAATGGGCCAACGGTGATTGGTCTGCTGCAGTCACACCTCTTTGAAAAGGAACGCAGCCTGCCGGCCTCAATTTTGTTTGAACGGCTGACGCGAGATCTGGAAGAACTGCGGGCCCAGGGCGACGATTTCCCTCAAACGGCGCAGGCCTATGTGTCCAACACGAAGCGACCCTCCGAAGTCATCAGGATTTATGGGTTGAAGAGAAGGATCAGCATGCTGCCGAAACATTGCCGTTGCTGACGGATCCCGAACAGGCGGTGTATCAGGCCATCAAAAGCAATACCTGGGGGCAAAATGTCCGTCTGGAGCAGGAGCGGATTGCCTGGGATGTTGCCTGGAACGTAGTGCAACAAACAGTTTTACCGACCTGCTGAAGATGTCAGAATCTTGTAATCAAAAATTTACTGTGCATGGTATTTTTCATGGTATTCCCATTTGTCAGGAAAATAAGCCATTGGATATAAAAGATAAAAAAGGCTTATTAACAATAGAGTGGGAATAAGCAGGACACTGGATTTTGAGTAAGCTCCGGGCTTTCTCAGGCCCGGTGCTGCTCAGGGAACCTCAGCGACTGCCGCTTCAAGCATGGCAATATCGATCTTCTGCATCGTCATCATCGCTTCGAAGGCGCGCTTTGCCCTGGCGCGATCGGGGCTTGTCGTCAACTCCAGCATCTGTCGGCCGCTTCGAAATGGGCCAACTGATCGGCGTAAGCTTTGCGAAAGGCAGCGCGCTCTGTTATCCGTTGGACGTAAGCCTCAGAAGCAGGACGGTTACTCAGGGCTCGCACCTCCGGTATCCGCAGTACATCGGCCATTAACAGATCTGCAACGGTAAAGCGGTTCGCCACCAGCCAGTCCCGGCCTTCCAGCACGGATTCCAGCTGCTGAAGCCGCTTCTCAGTCCACTTCCCGAGTCCATTGTCCTGATTGCCGGACAGGCTCAGGAACCACCAGGGTACCGTCACCATCTCGATTGAGTTGAGCGCAGAAATGACCCATTGCAGGGTATGTGCTGCGCTGACCGGGTCGTCAGGCATCAGCCGGTCGGACTTGCGGGCCAGGTACAGCAGACCGGCACCACTTTCGAACAGCTGCAGTTCGCCATCGGTGAGAAAGGGAACCTGTCCGAAGGGTTGCTGTGTCAGGTGATTGCTCTCACGGTCAGCGAACGGAACAGTCTGCACCTGGTAAGCCAGCCCGGCCTCTTCGCAGGCCCAGCGGAGTCGCAGATCGCGCACGAAGCCGCGCGGGCCTTCCGGTACCCAGTCCAGGGTCCAGATAATCAGATTGCTCATGGTCTGGTCCCTAGGCCGGCAGATTCAGCTGCCAGGATACGCCGAACCGGTCGGTGAGCCAGCCGAATCGTCTACTGAATCCGTAATCCCCTGGTGGCATCATCACCTTGCCGTCTTCGGACAATTTTGCGAAGGCCGTTTCGAGCTCCGGTTCGGTTTCGAAATCCACGAACAGGGACATGGCCGGGGTAAAAGTGAAGTCATGGACCGGTGGACTGTTAAGGATGATCAACTCATGTCCGGCAAAGGTTACCTCGGCAAGCTTGAGTGTGCCTTCCGGCACGCCTTCGTCAGCGCCGTAGTTTTCAGTGGCGCCAACCGTGAAATCACTGAACAGGGAAGAGTAAAGATCGATCGCTTGCTGGGCCTCGCCCTGAAACATGAGGTGAGTTTTAACTTTGGGCATTGTCGCTCCTCGAAAAAATTTCTGCAGAAATATTCAATTCAGCTGGATTCATTCTCAATGGTTCTATATCAGACGCTCTTTTTCCAGACGCTCTTATTCCAGATGTTCTTTTCCCAGATAAGCTCGATCCAGGCCACTGCGACTTGACGGCAGTTCAGCAGGATTACCCGGGGACAGAGACCTTCCTTCAGGCTCACAGGTTTCCGGTTCAATGAATTGCACCGGATTGTTGTGCAGGCCGCTATACCCCTGAAATACAGAACAATACCGTTTAAGGGATATCCGGCACCACCAGCCGGCTGAGTTGCTCCAGAGATTCCTGCCAGCCCAGATAACAGCTTTCGAGCGGAATAAGCGAGGGAATACCGGCCTGGGCTATTTCAATCTCGGTGCCACAGGATACACTTTTGAGGGCTATGGTCACCAGCATTTCACCCGGAAGATTCTTGTCGTCAAAGCGATCGGTGTGGCGGATCCGCTGATTGGGCGTCAGTTCTAAGAACTCAACCGTAAACGAGTGGCTGGCTCCTGTTCCAAAATTGGTAAAGGACATCCGATAGCCGCCGCCGACACGGACATCAAACTCCTCAATAACACCGATAAAGCCGTAAGGTGGCAGCCAGTATTCAAGCGCCTGTTTAGTGATGAAGGCCTTGTAGACACGTTCGACCGGAGCCGGGATCACGCGGTGTAAGCTGACAGTGCCGGAATCCTGAGACATGCTATGCTCCTTTATGATTTGCGCATTCCGCATTATGGGCAGTTAACGGCTGTTATCCTGAGCCAGCAGTTCCCTTATCGGGCGAATTTCCACGCAGCCGTAGCGGGCCGGAGGAATTTTCTCCGCCAGGCGCAGCGCCTCATTCATATCGCGGGCTTCCAGCATGTAGAACCCGGCCAGTTGTTCCTTGGTCTCGGCAAACGGACCATCGGTGACCAGTGGCTTGTTGTCGCGCATACGCAGGGTGGTTGCCGTTTCGGTGGATAACAGTGGTGCTCCGTCCAGGAAATGGCCGCCCTGAGTCAGACCTTCCACACAATCCATACACTCCCGGTTGAGGCTGTCCCATTCCTGCTGGGTAAGTTGCTGCATTTTGTTCTCGTCGTAATAGACCAGACACAGGTATTTCATGTCGTTCTCCTGTAAGTTTCGAAGCTGCTAGTGTCCTGTCCGGTTAATTCGTCGCATTTCAGCGTGCCAGCCAAGGTTCCTGGCAAGGCGCGCCTTGCAGGCAATGGCCGTAGCCCTTGTCAAAAGGCGCAACGCGGCCAGGGGTCTTGGCTGGCACGCCCTCCGGGAGCCTGCATAAAGCGCTGTAGCAGCGTTGCGACCCTTGGAAATACAACCAGTATTCCCTGTGGATCGCGCCTCACTACAGCGCTTTATGCAGGCTCTGAAATACAACGAATTAACCGGACAGGACACTAGTGTGCGAGTTCCGTAACTGCATGGGTTCTTGTTCCTATCAGAGAGAACAGCGCACCCTGTGGATCGAGGCCCTTGACAATAAAATCGCCACCGGGAATTTCATCGGGGCCGTGCAGGACCTGCCCGCCATGCTCCGAGATTGCCTGAAACGCGGTATCGATGTCCGCGCAACGGAAGTAGTAATGCCACATTGGCATGGGCATCTCTTCAGGCTTGGGCATGATCGCGCCGATCAATCCGTTGTGACGGATAAACTCGTAAGCGCCCATGGCTCCCATATCCATCTCGCCATCCTTGGTCCAGCCGAACTGCCGGAAATAAAACGCCTTGGCCGCTTCGGGATCCGGCGTTACCAGTTCATTCCAGGCACAGTGGCCAACCCGGGGCCGGTCCGAGGCAAAGGCCATGCTGCTGCCTGAGCTGTTCCCGCGCATGATGTAGAACGGTGTGCCCTGTGGGTCGGTTACCATGGCGAGGCGTCCGACCTGGGGAATGTCGGTGGCGGGCATCTGTACCTTGCCGCCGGCGGCGACAATACCGGCAACGCATACGTCCACGTCATCGACGGCGATATAGCCCAGCCATACCGGGCGGGCGCCATTGTTCCGCATCTCTTCGGTCAGCTGCATCAGACCACCGACATCGTACCCCTCGCCCTGATCATCTTCCTTGGCATGTAGGATCCGGTAATCCATTCCCGGCTGACCGCTGTCAGTGGATCGCCAACCGAGAATCGCACTGTAAAATTCAAGTGCAGCGTCGCTGTTGTTAGTCAATAATTCGTACCAGATAAATTCGCCGTGTCGATTAGGCATGGTTTTCTCCCTATTGCTGAAAGTGAATGACAGGCGCTTATTCGGCCAGCGTCACGACCGGTTTGAAGCCACCGAATATCATCCGCATACCGTCGAAGGGCATGGGGTTATTTTCCTGGTTGAGGCGCTCATCGCCATCCATTCCCGCCAGCATTTTTTTCATGCCGGCATCGCGGGTGGCCTTGTCTGGCCATTCGATCCAGGAAAACACCACGGCCTCGTCATCCCTGGCCTGCACTGCACGGCGAAAATCGGTCAGCTTGCCGTCAGGGACATCGTCCTCCCAGCATTCGAGAACCCGGGACGCGCCCAGTTCAATGAAGACCGGGTCACCGGTTTCAGCGTGCCTGATGAATGCGTCTTTATTGGCGCGCGGCACGGCGATAACAAATCCGTCGATATAACTCATGATGCAAATCCTCTGTTGTCAGTGCGTACTGTCACCTTATAGTCGAGTTTCGTATGCCGGTTTCGACAGCAGTTGGAAAAAAACTTTATTTTTGTAACGAGGCGAGGCGCCGTTGCAGAAAGCGCCGTTCTGGTTCCTGCAGCACCAGCTCGAGGGCCTGCTGGTAGCAGAGGATGGCCTGTTGCGGCTCGTCGAGACGGCGATACAGATCGGCCCTCGCGGCATGCAACAGATGGTAACGTTGTAGATCGTTGCGCTCCATCAGCCTGTCGATTGCCTGCAAACCGGTCTCAGGCCCGTCACGCATGGCCAGGGCGACGGCGCGATTGAGTTCTACCACCGGAGAGGGGTTGAAACGCAGCAGCAGGTCATACAGGCCAGTGATTTCCGCCCAATCCGTTGCTTCAGCTGACGGTGCTTCCGCGTGTACTGCGGCTATCGCGGCCTGTAACGTATACGCGCCGGGTGGACCGGACTGCAGGGCTTTTACCACCAGTTCACTGCCTTCCCGGATCTGTTCCCGGTTCCAGAGTACGCGATCCTGTTCCTCCAGGGGAATAAGATCGCCCGCAGCAGTGGTTCGTGCCGCGCGCCTGGCATCGTGCAGCAGCATCAGGGCCAACAGTCCCATCACCTCGGTTTCAGGCAGCAAGGTCTGCAATAAACGGCCCAGGCGGATCGCCTCAACGGAAAGAGCCTGCTGCGTCAGCTCAGCTCCGCTGGAGGCGGAATACGCCTCATTGAATACCAGGTAGACCACTGAGAGGACCGCATCCAGGCGCTCCGACAGAGCCGAAGGTTCGGGTATCTGGTAAGGGATTCCCGCGTCGCGGATCTTATTCTTTGCCCGCACGATACGCTGCGCCAGGGTTGCGACCGGGACCAGAAAGGCGGCGGCGATAGCTTCGGTAGTCAAACCACACACTTCCCGTAAGGTCAACGCGATGCGCGCTTCCCCCGAGAGGCTGGGGTGACAGCAGGTGAATATCAGTCGTAAGCGATCATCCTCGATCGGCTCTTCTTCTTCAAAAGGCGTAGATTGTGGGTCGTTTTCCAGCAATCTGGCAAAAGCCGCCTGGGTAGCGTCCAGGCGGGAATTTTTACGCAAGCTGTCGATCGCTTTGAAACGACCGGTGGAGACCAGCCAGGCCCGCGGGTTCTCAGGAATTCCATCGTGTTGCCATTGTGAAAACGCCGCAGTGAAGGCATCCTGCAGAGCGTCTTCAGCAAGTTCGAAATTGCCGTTCAGCAGTCGAATCAAAGTGGCCAGCACCCGGCGTGACTCGGTCTGATATAGGGTGGCAAGATGGTCTTCAATGCAATGGGGAGGCATGCTGCAGTGTATAATCGGCGTTGCACAGCGTCCAGGAAGAGTCACCTCCGCAGTACCTGTGTGTGAAGGCCTGCGACCGGTGAACTTTTACCCCAGCAAGCGGTTGATCTGCTTTATAATAGCGGCCTGGCAACAGTGGCTGGTAAGGCAGTGAAAGTTCAGGCTTGCTGATAAGCGAAGCCGGCAGCGACACAAAGTTGATTCCAATTGCCCGACCCGGCCAGGCAACCGATACCAACAAGATGACCGCCTTACCACAACAGCAGCCCTGCCATGAGCACTGGATGAAGCGAGCCATTCAGCTGGCGGAGCGGGCGACAGAGTTGGGCGAGGTGCCCATCGGGGCGGTTCTGGTGGCAGGGCAGGAAATCATTGGTGAAGGGTTCAATCGCCCGATCAGCAGCGCCGATCCCACCGCCCATGCCGAAATAGTCGCGATCCGGGAAGCAGCCCGGACTTTGAATAATTACCGGCTCCCGGGTAGCGTTCTGTACGTCACCATTGAGCCCTGCACCATGTGCGTAGGCGCCATCATGCACGCACGCATCAGCACCCTGGTGTTCGGCGCCCGGGAACCTCGCGCCGGCAGTGTCGTTAGCCAGCGGCAACTGGCAGAGGACACCTGGTTCAATCATCGAATTGAAGTCATCGAGGGTATCGGTGCCTCTGAATGTGGCGACCTGTTGCAGACTTTTTTTCGCAGCAGACGCTCGCGGAGTGGAGGTTAGCCTGTCGACAACGGCTCCTCGCGTCCGGGGTCCCGCTAAGCGTCCGGCAGCGATCAACCGGATCAGAGACGTGTTAACTCAAACACTTCCCTGCCAGGCCAGGGGTTTATTCACAGAATATTTCCCGTATCATCCGCAACAGATTTTTTACGACCAGGATCAAGGACTGAAATTCAATGCTTCTGATGTACGGAGCCGCAGCGCTTTCCGCTTTCAAAAAGAACAGACTGCTGGCCGATCTCCAGCAAACATTACCCGCAATCATAGCCATAGACGACCGTTATCTGCACTTCGTCGACACCAGCGAAGCACTGTCTGAGCAGGAAATCACGAGACTGCAGGCACTGCTCGAATACGGTCCGGGCGAGGCAACTGGACCTTTTGCAGCAGACCGTGAGGTAGCAACCGAGAGCAAGATCAGACTGGTAGTACCAAGGCCGGGAACCTGGTCTCCCTGGTCCAGCAAGGCAACCGATATTCTGCATAATTGTGGTCTGACCCAGGTCCGCCGTGTCGAGCGTGGTATCACCTATGAAGTAATCTGCAGCAGACAGCTGTCGATTACCGAGTTGCTGTTACTGGACAGCCAACTGCATGACCGGATGACCCAGGCGGTTTTCGACCAGCCAGAACAGGGCGCCCTGCTGTTTCAGGACGCCCAGCCACAGCCACTGGAGCTTGTCGATATCCTGGGGGTGGGCAAGGCGGCGTTGGTGGACGCCAATCAGCAGATGGGGCTGGCCCTGGCTCCGGACGAAATCGATTACCTCTACGACAGTTTCATGCAGTTACGCCGCAATCCCAGCGACGTGGAACTGATGATGTTTGCCCAGGCGAACTCGGAGCATTGCCGGCACAAGATATTCAATGCCAGCTGGACGGTTGACGGCGAGCCACAGGAGCACAGCCTGTTTGCCATGATCCGCAACACCCATCGTCTGGCCCCGGAAGGCGTATTGTCCGCTTACGCCGACAATGCGGCAGTGATGTCAGGGCCTTTGGCCGGCCGTTTCTTTCCGGATCCCCACAGTAACGAGTATCGTTTCCATAAGGAAGAGATACCGATCCTGATGAAGGTGGAGACTCACAACCATCCCACGGCGATCGCACCATTTCCTGGTGCGGCGACCGGATCCGGTGGGGAAATTCGCGACGAAGGGGCCACCGGCCGGGGAGCCAAACCGAAGGCCGGGCTCACCGGGTTCAGTGTTTCCAACCTGCGACTGCCGGGTCGGGAGCAGCCCTGGGAGGAGGATTTCGGTAAGCCGGCCCACATTGCCTCTGCGCTGGACATCATGATCGAGGGCCCTCTAGGCGGTGCCGCGTTCAATAACGAATTCGGTCGCCCCAATCTTTGTGGTTATTTCCGGACTTTCGAGGAGCAGGTGGAACTCGGCAATGGCTGGAGCGAGGTACGCGGCTATCACAAGCCCATCATGATTGCCGGTGGCTATGGCAACATACGCCCACAGCATGTTCAGAAAGGTCAGGTCGAGGCAGGCGCCAGGTTGATCGTGCTGGGCGGCCCGGCCATGCTGATCGGCCTGGGTGGCGGCGCCGCCAGTTCCATGGCGGCGGGCGCCAGCAATGAGCAGCTTGATTTTGCCTCGGTACAGCGTGACAACCCGGAAATGGAACGGCGCTGTCAGGAAGTTATCGATCGGTGCTGGCAGTTGGGTGATGCCAACCCGATCCGCTTCATTCACGATGTCGGCGCCGGAGGGCTGTCCAATGCCCTGCCGGAACTGGTCAAGGATGCCGGTCGCGGTGGCCACTTTCAGCTGCGTATGATTCCCAGCGCCGAGGCCCAGCTCTCGCCCCTGGAAATCTGGTGCAATGAAGCACAGGAACGCTACGTGCTGGCCGTCGACAACTCGGACCTGGCCGCCTTTGAAGCGATCTGCAGCCGCGAACGCTGCCCCTACGCGGTGGTCGGCGAGGCCACCGGAGAACAGTGGATTCGCCTGCAGGATGCCCACTTTGGCAACAGCCCGATTGATCTGCCCATGAATGTGCTGTTTGGCAAGCCACCGAAGATGCACCGCCAGGCGATGTCGATCCCACGCGGGTTCAGGAATCCGCAGCTGGAAGGTATCGAGCCGGGCGAAGCCCTGTCCCGAGTGCTGAGCCTGCCTACAGTGGCCAGCAAGAGCTTTCTGATTACCATCGGTGACCGGACCATTACCGGGCAGGTGAGCCGGGATCAGATGGTCGGTCCCTGGCAGGTACCGGTGGCCGACGCGGCAATCACCACCAGCAGCTTCGACGTCCACTGCGGAGAGGCGATGGCCATGGGTGAGCGAACCCCCGTCGCACTGCTGGACGCCCCGGCGTCTGGGCGTATGGCCATCGGCGAGGCAATCACCAATATCTGCTGTGCGCCGATTGCCCGCCTGTCCGATATCAAGCTGTCTGCCAACTGGATGGTTGCCGCCGGTCATGGCGATGAGGATGCCAGTCTGTACCGAACGGTCAAGGCAGTGGGTATGGAGCTGTGTCCGCAGCTCGGAATCTGCATCCCGGTGGGCAAGGATTCCATGTCGATGCGGACCGTCTGGCAGGAGGAGGGCAGAGAACGCAGTAACACGGCCCCGCTGTCACTGATCATTTCCGCTTTTGCACCGGTTACCGATGTGCGCAAGGCCGTGACCCCCCAGTTATGTCTGGATCGCGGTGACACGACGCTGTTGCTGCTGGATCTGGGACGGGGACGCAATCGCCTGGGTGGTTCGGCCCTGGAACAGGTTTACCGCCGCTTCGGTTCCGTACCTGCCGATCTGGATGATCCCGCAGACCTGCGGGCATTCTTCAACCTGGTGCAGCAACTGATTGCGACTGACCGGTTACTTGCCTACCACGATCGCTCCGATGGAGGCCTGGCAGCCACGCTTGTAGAGATGGCTTTCGCGTCCCGCTGCGGTCTGCAGATTACACTGCCGGCGGTGGAGTCAGGGTCGGCGCTGGCCATGCTCTTCAACGAGGAACTGGGTGCCGTGCTGCAGGTCAGCACGGCCGAGCTGGACAGCATCCGGCAACTGGCCGGTGAACTTGGTCTGGGAGAGTGCCTGCAGGAACTTGGCACGGTGACAGAAGACGACCGCGTCGTGGTGCGCTATCAGGGCGGGGAATTGCTGGCAGCCGACCGCATTGAATTACAACGGACCTGGAGTGAAACCAGTTATCGAATCCAGGCCATGCGAGACAATGCCGACTGCGCCCGAGAGGAGTTTGACGCAATTCTGGATCGTGACGATCCGGGCCTGCCGGTCAGTTTGAGTTTTGACCCCAGTGAAGATATTACCGCACCTTATATCAACCTGGCTTCCCAGCCCCGGGTGGCGGTATTGAGAGAACAGGGCGTTAACGGTCAGGTGGAAATGGCGGCCGCTTTTCAACGGGCCCGCTTCAGTGCCGTCGATGTCCATATGACCGACCTGGCTGCCGGTCGACACCGGCTGGACGATTTTCAAATGCTGGTTGCCTGCGGCGGGTTTTCCTACGGGGACGTGCTGGGAGCAGGTGGAGGCTGGGCGAAATCGGTACTGTTCAACGACGGCTTGCGAGAGCAGTTTGAACGCTTCTTCGAGCGTTCCGATACCCTTACCCTGGGTGTCTGTAACGGCTGCCAGATGCTGTCTTTGCTCGGCGACCTGATTCCCGGTGCCGGAAACTGGCCGCGCTTCGTGAGAAACCGCTCCGAACAGTTTGAAGCGCGCCTGGTGGGCGTGCAGATCGCCGAATCCCGTTCCCTGCTGCTGGCGGACCTGGTCGGTTCGGTGTTCCCGATTGCTGTGGCGCACGGCGAAGGGCAGGCCCGGTTTGCCGGGGCAGACGCGCAGGAGCAACTGTTGAAAGACGGCGGTGTGTCCATGCAATATGTGGATAACCGGGGTGCAGTAACTGATCGCTATCCGTTCAATCCCAATGGCTCGCCCGGGGGGATAGCCGGAGTAACCAGTGACGACGGCCGGGTCACTATCATGATGCCGCATCCGGAACGGGTATTCCGCACCACGCAGAACTCCTGGCATCCCGCGGACTGGCAGGAAGACGCCCCGGCGCTGCGCCTGTTCAGGAGTGGCCGACGCTGGTTCGATTAGCAGCCTGTTGGCAAACTCTCAGCCGGCAATACGGCATTAATTTTGGCTCAAATTGCACACTTACGGCCAGTAAACTGCGCTTCTCCGCCAGATTTTGCCTTGTCATGTGCCAGCTGAGAGTTTTTCAAAAACCTGTTAGTAGCGGCTGGCTGGAAGTGGTGGCTTTGAGTAGACGGTTCCGGCTCACCTGGAGCCAGAGTGGAGCATGAGTCTGCCCGGTAAAACGGGCTGGTCGTACGGGTAAAGCGGGACGCCGCTTTCAAGCGCGGAGAGTTCTCATAACGGAGGTATCGCATCGCAATGGAAGAACAGTTATACCGCATCGAGTTCTACGTACCAGAGTCGCATCTGGAAACAGTCAAGGAAGCACTGTTCAGCGCCGGAGCGGGCAGGGTTGGGGAATATGCGAAGTGTGCCTGGCAGACCCGTGGCACCGGCCAGTTTCAACCGGGAGAAGCCAGCTCTCCCTTTATCGGTTCAGTAGGTGAGTTGGAAAAGGTCGATGAATTCAAGGTGGAGCTGGTCTGTGTAGAGGCTCATCTTGGATCCGCACTTGCCGCGCTGAAGAAGGCACATCCTTACGAAGAACCCGCTTACGCAGTACTGAAGCTGGAAAATTATCCGCCGACCATTTCCTGATCTCCAGAACTTCTGGCACAAAGAGTGCGACCAGGTATATCAGGGTTCCTCGTTGTGGCTGTGGCTGATCAGCCGGGTCGTAATGCCCTGGTTGTCATAGCGGATATCAAACATGCGCACCGGGTATTCCCCGCCGGTCCGGTCCCGGAAATAATGTTCCAGCGTACTGCGCACCACTGGAAAGGCAATTTCATCCCACGGTATCTGGTCTTCGGTGAACAGTCCGACTTCCAGTGATTCCACACCCGGGGCAAAATCGAGGTCTACCAGCTGGGCGCGGAAAAACAGGTAGACCTGGTTGATGTAGGGGAGGTTGAACAGGGTATACAGGCTGTTTGGCGCAACGGTGACCCTGGCACCGGCCTCTTCGGCGGTCTCTCGAATCGCCCCGTCCAGGGTCGTCTCACCGTTTTCCATGAAGCCGGCCGGCAGGGTCCATTTCCCACGACGTGGCTCGATCGCCCGTCGACACAACAGTACCTGGTCAGCATAGGTGGGCAGGGTGCCGACTATGTTTTTCGGGTTCTGATAAAAAACCACATCGCAGCTGTCACAGCAATAGCGCAGTTTGTCATCGCCTTCGGGTATGCGTTGCTGCACGGAGCCACCGCAGTTGTGACAGAATTTCATGAACCGCCTGTTTACCGCTGGAAAGGATTTCTGTTCCAGTTTACTTGGATGTCGGGGTGCTGAAAACACTCGTGCAAAGTACAACGCTTTGTTAACCCCAGGCTGCTGAACTACCATACGCGTCCTGTGTGACGGCGGAGTAGCAGAATGCATGGCAACGCGGAGCGAGGAGTGGATGTCGGTAATTAACAGTGGGTGGATTCGAGCAGCGCTCGGTGCTCTGACTGGAGCGGCTGTGATCGCCCTGGGGGCCTGGCTGCAGTTCCCGATTCCGGGTACCACGATTCCACAGACCGGACAGACGATTGCGGTCCTCGGCTGCGGTGCCTTGCTTGGCTCGAGACTGGGTGGCCTGGCAGTACTTCTTTATCTGCTGACGGGCGCCTTGGGGCTCCCGATTTTCAGTGATGGGGCTTCCGGATGGCAGGTTCTGACCGGACCCAATGCGGGATACTTTGCCGGTTTCGCGGTCAGCGCAATGATGACCGGAAGACTGCTCAGGACGGTTCCGGGCGGCAGCATCGCATTCGGGAAAGCCGTTCTGATCCTGCTGGCTGGCCACGGTCTGATTCTGCTGCTTGGCGGCGCCTGGCTGGCCCGCTCGCTCGGAATGGCTGAGGCTTATCAGAACGGGATAGCACCGTTTTATTATGGCGCCCTGGTCAAATCCGTGTTGACCGCAATGGCTGTGGTCCCGGTATGGCGATTCAGGAGAGCCCGCGGCCTGCCGCACCAGGTGGCAGGCCGCGCGTCTCAGAACAGGGATTGAGACTGGAGCCGGGGAATAGGGGGCGCCTGTCCCGCTATCCTCTGCAGTCTGCAGTGCTTGTTGCAGCCCTGCGCATTAAAGGTGTCAGATACGATTGATTTCGCAGTGCAGGCGAAATTTTTTCGAAGTGATGAATGCTTCCAGGTCACGCAGCCTGCTTTCCAGACCGTAATAGGTGTCGGCACATTCTTCCAGGGACTTTTCGTTAGTGGAGTGCCG
This sequence comes from Pseudomonadales bacterium, assembly GCA_024234395.1. GTDB lineage: Bacteria > Pseudomonadota > Gammaproteobacteria > Pseudomonadales > Pseudohongiellaceae > NORP240. The sequence continues at coordinate 1,576,333 of JACKOH010000001.1, read as the reverse complement.
GGCCGTGGACTGGCGAAATTTTCTGGCCCTGCGCGAGCGCTCCAGATTCACGGTTACGGAATCCGGGTCATAAAGTGAATCCGAATCTGTCTCGTCGTAGAGATCGTCTTCCTCCCCGTAGCGGTCGCGGTATTCATCCGTCTCGCTGGCATATAGATCCTCGTCGTCCGGAGTATTGATGCGACTGGAAGAGAGACCGTGACGGGACTTGCGTCTTTCCTGACGGAACCTGCGCTTCTCTTGACGGGACATACGCCGCTCCTGGCGACGCTGGTGACGACTGGCACGGCGCGAGTGCCGGCTGTAACGGGGTGCCGGGTTGGGCTCCATGACAAACCAGCAGACCGCGTAGGCGAGGACTGCATAAGGTCCCAGGACCACGGCTGCCAGGATCGCAGCAAGCCGGACCAGGCAGGTTCTGACTTCAAGGTAATCAGCAATCCCTGCACAGACACCGGCAATCCTGCGATGCCGCATGTTGCGGTACAGCGGTCGACGGTAATCCAGATTTTTCAGATGCCGGGTCGGAGCGCTGCCACTGAACCAGTCATAAACCTTTTCCGTACTGAGATTCCGGTCCAGCCAGAAATACAGGGCAAAATAGGCAACGATCAGCGTGGGCCAGGTGAAGATGCTGATAACGAAAATAATCCGTACCAGCACCACCGGCATATCCAGGTAATCGGCGATCCCCGCACAGACGCCGAGGAAGCGCCGGTCGGCGTGATTAATTCGAAGATTGTTTGGCTGGCTGCTCATTCTGGTCTCTCCAGTCAGGAATTTCGGCATCGAGAATGGCTTCCAGGGTGTCGATGCGATCCTGCAAGGACTCCGCCATTGAGGATAACTGGGCCAGGTCAAAGCGGGCGTCAGATTCGGGAACCCGGCGCCGCTTGTCCCTTCTTGCATAGAACAAAAGCAACCAGAGTGTGACGCAACCCAGGACGATACTGACCAGTGAAATAATGAACTCGAATAGTCCCATGACGGTGCCCTACCTGTTCAACTTGTTTTTAAGTTCCTGCAATTCCCGGTCAATTTTCTCTTGTCTGGCGAGTTCTTCGAATTCACTGTGCAGGCTTTTCTGTTCGACATTGGCACTTTCCAGCTGCCCTTCCATCATGTCGATTTTTCTTTCGTAATACTCAAATTTGTCCATGGCATTGTCAATAGTGTTGTTGGTCAACTGCCTGTTGACATCCAGCCTGGAACGGGTGGCCTTGGTCCGCATCAGCAGGGATTTCTGACGGGCCCTGGCATCGTTAAGCTTGGCCTGCAGCAACTCGATCTCCGAGCTCAGTTTGTCCAGAGTCTCGTCCAGCCTGCCGATGTCCTGTTCCATGATTTCGACCGTGGAATTGACATTGGATTTTTCCAGCAGGGCAGCCTTGGCCAGGTCTTCGCGATTCTTGGACAGGGCCAGCTCCGCTTTCTCCTCCCAGTCACGGGCCTGTCGACGCAGGTGTTCCACACGCCTGGTGAGGGTTTTCTTCTCAGCGATCACCTTGGCGGTGCCACTGCGTACCTCGACCAGGGTTTCCTCCATCTCCTGAATCACCATCCTGATCAGTTTTTCAGGATTTTCCGCCTTGTCCAGCAGGGCGCTGATGTTGGAGTTGATAATGTCTGTCATTCGCGAAAATATGCTCATGAGTCGTACCTCGACAGTAGTAATCTTTACCGGCAGCTCTGGTTTTCGCGCCACCTGAGGTTGGAGGAGCAGAGTCCGTGCCAACTTTTTAATAAGCTCTAACTGGATGATTTATAAGAAAATAAAATTACAAAGACCTTATACTCTCCGCTTGAACCGGTGAGAAGCGTTAAAAAGTAGTTATTTTCACCAAAAAGAACGCAGATGGGGTACACTGCCGATCAAACGTAACCCACCTACCTGACGGTCAGCCCGGTTCGATTACCACGGCCCGGCTGCTCAGGCCCGATCCGTGTGCCAGGCGGCTTAGACAGAATGGAAATCGACGCGAAAAAATCCCTGCCAAGGATGCTCGGTGAGTCTGCCAGCTTCCTGGAAATGCAGGAGCACATCTCCCTGGTGGCACCGCTGAACAAACCGGTATTAATAGTCGGTGAGCGGGGCACCGGCAAGGAACTGGTGGCCGCGCGCCTGCATTATCTGTCACGGCGCTGGGATCAGACATTCCTGAAAATCAATTGTGCGGCCATGAGCGAGACATTGCTGGAGGCGCAGTTGTTCGGTCATGAGGCAGGTGCCTTTACCGGAGCGACCCGGCAACGGAAAGGCTATTTTGAACGGGCCGATGGTGGCACCCTGTTTCTGGATGAGCTGGCCAATACCTCGCTGGCAGTACAGGAAAAAATTCTGCGGGTAATTGAGTACGGTGAATTCGAAAGGTTGGGGGGCAACGAGACCCTGACCGTCGATGTGCGTCTGGTCGCCGCTACCAACGAAGACTTGCCCGCGCTGGCAAGACAGAACCGCTTTCGTGACGACCTGCTCGACCGGCTGGCTTTCGACGTCATCACCCTGCCACCGTTGCGCGCCCGGAAGGAGGATATCCTGATTCTTGCTGAACATTTTGCCGTGGGCATGGTGAATGAAATTGGCGGGGAATATTTCCCCGGCTTTACCAGCAAGATTCAGAAAGCGCTTCTGAGCTATGAATGGCCGGGTAATGTCAGGGAACTGAAGAATGTGATCGAGCGAGCAGTCTACCAGCATGGCGACCAGAAAATTGCCGAGCTGATATTCAATCCATTCGATTCCCCGTACCGGCTGGCAGCTGGTGGGATGTCCGGGGCTGAAGCCGGCGGGCAGAGTGACATCAGGTCGGAGCCCTATAGGAAGCGTACAGGATTGAGTTCAGGAGACCAGCCGGCCGGGAAGGGGTTAACTGCGCCCGCACTGACTCCCGGAGAGGCGCTGGATTTCAAGGAAACGGTACAGAATTACGAAATAGCTCTGATCAGGCAGGCCATGGAGCAATGCCAGTTCAACCAAAAAAAGGCCGCTGAAAAGCTGAGCCTGAGCTATCACCAGTTGCGCGGTTACCTGCGCAAATATGATCTGCTGGGTTAACAGCCTGTAGAAGAACCTTCAGCTGGCACAATACGGCGTTAAAATCTGGCTCAAAATGCTCATTTACGCCGGGTAAACTGTGCTTTTTCCCGAAATTTTGCCTTGTCTTGCTCTCAACTGAGAGTTTTTCAACAGGCTGTTAACTGACATCGAAAGTGCTTTTCTTGTCTCGCCCGACCGGCGCCGGAGTGTCCGGCAACCGGGCAGGCATGATCCAGGGAACTGAAAATAAATTTCAGTTTCTCATCGCCTGATAGATTAACCGCTGTGCGTGAAAAAGGCTGAATGGGGCGCCGCGGGGGCCGTCCCGGGTCTGTGCCATGTAGATCAGATAAAAGTCATTGTCCCGATCCACGATAAAAACAGTACCGCCGATGCCCTGCCAGCCAAAATTGAACGGTCCGTCAGGATCATCGGTGGTGGGCTGCAGGTGGAAGCCCAGCCCCCAATCCCCGCGTTCGCCATAGAAAAAGTTCTGACGGGAAACTGAGTTACCGATGTACTTGCGAGTCATCAGTTCGAGCGTCTCCTCGCTGATAATGCGAGTGCCGTAATACTCCCCACCGTCAAGCAGCATGTTGGCGAAACGGGCATAATCCTCGATCGTGGATTTGAGGCCACCAGCAGCGGAGGTAAAAGGCGGCGCCGGATCGCAAAGCGAAATATCACCGTGAATCTCCTTTGCCATACGATTCAATTTACTGGGGGGGACGAAAAACCCGGTGTCGTCCATACCCAGTGGGTCAAAAATTTTCTCTTTCAAAAACACATCGAGCGTCTGTCCCGACGCCTCTTCTATGACAGCACCCAGCACATCCGTAGAAAGACCGTAATGCCAGCGGGTTCCCGGTTCGAACAGCAGTGGCAGGGTGCCGATGTCGGCGGCTTCCTGGCGTAATGTCCTGCCGCTGGTCTGCACGGTCTCAGCGTACAACTCGCCCAACCTGGTTCCGGTAGCGAAAATATCCTGAACAATGCCAGACTCCTGGGTCAGCAGGTGCTGGATTGTCATGACGTTGCTGGCCGGTCGCGTGGTTCCGGTGTCCTCATCCCAGATCTGCGGGTTAGAAAATTCCGGCAGAAACCGGGAAACCGGGTCGTCGAGGTTGAGCCGGCCATCTTCGACCAGCGTCATCGCCGCGACACTGACGATCGGTTTGGTCATGGAGCAGACGCGCCACAGGGTATCGGTATTCACCGGAGTGGGATCATCGGGACCTTCAGTGCCCACGGTCAGCAGAACGCCAACGCCGTCATCGTTGCCAACCATCAGCATCGCACCGGGTAGGTAATCACCATCCACTGCTGCCTGCATCTGACTCCTGATCCGGGTCAGCTCGGTTTCGTCGATTCCAAAGTTGGTCGAGTGAATACGGTGAATGGAACTGATCGGCGGATGCGCGGTAACCGGGAGGCAGTATGTGGCGATCAGCAGGGTGGATAGTAGCGCTCTAACTGGCTGTTTCATTGCAGATTAACCTCTCGTGGAAACTCTCGCTTACGGCGAATCATCAGCCTGCTGAGAGTTTTTCAACAGACTGCCAGGCCCGATATTAGCCCAGTGAAAGTCGATTAACTACCGGGCTGTTGAAAAACTCTGCAGAGCCATCAGGCGCAGTCGCAAAAAAAGAGCCGGACTGAGAGTCCGGCAACAGAGAGCTCGGAACGACCGGGTCAGGACCCGGCGTACCAGCGGGGATCAGTCAAAATCCTTGACCAGCGAGGTTCTCACGTTTTCGGGGATCTCTTCCTCGCAGGTGTAGTTTTCGTGTTCACAGCGGATCAGCCAGTTGGCGCCATCTTTTGCCGCCTCGATGATGTGGCTGGGAAATTCGAAGCGCAGAAAGTGCACTGAAGACGTCTTTTCCTCGGTACTGCGTTCCAGATCTTCGTTGGCGATAGGGTAAACGGGATCGTGTCCATCGACGACAATGCAGATCCTGTGCTCGATACCGATCAGCCGGGCCAGCTGCTGCCTGCGCTCGGTTTCGTCCGGGTACTCGATCATGAAGGTGGCCTTCAGGTTCTGCCCGTCGGGAATCAAAGGGTTGTACGCTTCCAGTTCTTCGCGGATTTCATCGACGCTGGTGATACGTTCGGCACGCATCAATTCCTGCACCTGGTAGCGCATGGTCATAGTGTCTTCGAAGTGCAACGTGGCGTTGGTTCCCAGCTTAACGCGACGGTTATTCTTGTGTTCTATCATCGCTTTGCGAAATGCCGGCCGCTGGGCGTTGTAAGCCTCGTTGCTTTGCAGATCGTCAACAGCAATTTTCTTCATGGTCTAAAAACTCGCTTTACTTGATTGAATTTGAAATCAACACCCTGGTGGATGCAGCGGACTCTGCTCAGTCGAGTCCGTAGGCCTTGCAGAGCAATTCCATCGGATGCTCATGGTGCCGGCCGTTGTCCAGGTTGTTTTCAATGTGGCGTCCGGCGACCGGGCAATCGCTGCCGTAATGATCGGGCTCTTTCTGCTTGATCTGTCGGACAATCGGCGCGGCGATCTTGTTGGCGTACTGAAGTGTCTCTTTTTTGACTCCATAGGTGCCATCGTGACCTGAACAGCGTTCGATATTGTTAACGGTAGTGCCAGGTACCAGTTCCAGCACCTGTTTTGTTTTCGGGCCGATATTCTGGACCCGCTGATGGCAGGCAACGTGATAACTGACATCGCCAAGCTGGTTTTTGAAATCGGTATTCAACCGGCCTTCCTTGTGCAGTTTGAACAGGTATTCGAAAGGATCGTTGAATGCCGCCGCTACCGTTGCGACCCGCTCATCATCGGGAAACATCAGTGGCAACTCCTGCTTGAACATCAGTACGCAGGAGGGAACGGCAGCGACGATGCTGTAACCCGCTCTGGCTTTCTCAAACAGTTCCGGGATGTTCCGTTCCATGAGTTTTTCCACGGTCTTGAAGTCGCCCAGCTCCAGTTTGGGCATGCCACAGCAATGTTCCATGTTCATCAGTGACACCTGGACACCGTTGTGTTCCAGCACCTTGATCACACTGGCACCAATGTCCGGTTCGTTGTAATTGCAATAGCAGGTGGTGAATAACAGAACCTTCCGTTCCGCGCTGCTGTTGCCCTTGCGGTCTGCATACTGTTTGCGCAGGGTCGGTCGCACGTACTGCGGCAGCCTGGCATCCTTGTGGATCTCCATGGTCCGGTCGAGCAGGCCGCGCAGCGTGTCACTGCGATTGGCGGCATTGACGACACCACTGACCACAGGTGCGGTTGCCATTTTGCCGATCAGATCGGTACTGGTAATGATATTGTCCCGGAATTTGGTATCGCCTTTTTTGAACTTGACGGCCTTGGCGCGCAGCATCAGGTGCGGAAAGTCGACATTCCATTCATGGGGCGGCACATAGGGGCACTTGGTCATGTAGCAGAGATCGCACAGGTAACATTGATCCACGACCTTGCCGTAATCCTTCACGTCCACGCCATCGACTTCCATGGTTTCGCTTTCATCCACCAGGTCGAACAGGGTCGGGAAGGCATTACAGAGGCTGACGCAACGCCGACAGCCATGACAGATGTCATAGACCCGTTCCAGTTCCCTGTTGAGTTCCTGCTCGTCCCAGAATTTCGGATCGTTCTGGTTCAGCGGATGCCGGGTAGGGGCATCCAGTCCACCTTCTCTGCCTGATTCACTGGCCATGGAAAACCTCGTTGCTGGTGCGGGTTGCGGGATGCTGTCAGGTAGTCAGGAAAATTCCCGGCGACCGCCACACGGCGGCCCCGGGAATCTGCTCCTCGTGCTTAGCTGTCCAGGCTGTCAAGCGCCTTCTGGAAGCGGTTGGCGTGGGACCGTTCGGCCTTGGCCAGGGTTTCCATCCAGTCGGCGATCTCGTCGAAGCCTTCGTCACGGGCATCTTTTGCCATGCCCGGGTACATATCGGTGTACTCGTGAGTCTCACCAGCTACCGCGGACTTCAGATTGTCAGCAGTGCCGCCGATCGGCATGCCGGTAGCCGGGTCGCCAACTTCCTCGAGATACTCAAGGTGACCGTGGGCGTGACCGGTTTCCCCTTCCGCGGTGGAACGGAACAGTGCTGAAACATCGTTGTAGCCTTCCACATCAGCTTTCTGGGCGAAGTACAGATAACGGCGATTGGCCTGAGACTCGCCTGCGAAAGCCGCTTTCAGGTTGGCTTCGGTTTTGGATCCTTTAAGTGACATAACAGTTCTCCTTTAGATCGGGTTGCAATAGTCCGGACTCGTAAGCTTGTGTATTCAGACCCGCTGCAGCGGGTCTGGAAAAGCCTTCTAAGACCAGAAATGTTACCTGTCTGGCCTAACGAGGAGTGTACCTTACGATAATACAGTTATAGAATCTAATTGATTTTTTCATAGCAGGGTATCGATTTTATCGATAAGGCGACATGTCCTCTTTTCCAACTTTCAAGCAGCTCAAATACCTCTGTGCGGTAGCCGAACATCGGCACTTCAGCAAGGCCGCTGAAGCCTGTCACGTCACCCAGTCCACCCTCAGTGCGGGGATCCAGGAACTGGAATCTCAACTGGGTGTCACGATCTTCGAGCGCAATAAAAAGAACGTACTGATCACTCCTCTGGGTGAGAAGATTCTCCGTCAGGCCCGCCTGCTGCTGGGTAACGCCGAAGACCTGGTCGCTATCGCTCATGCCAGCCAGGATCCGTTGTCCAGCGATGTGCGGCTGGGCGTTATTCCCACCATCGGGCCGTTTCTGCTGCCACAGATGCTGACCGACCTGCGCCGGGAATATCCCCGGCTCAAGCTGTTTCTCAAAGAGGATCTCAGCGCCGAACTGGTGACAAGGCTGCAACAGGGGGAACTGGACCTGATCCTGCTGGCACTGCCATACCCACTTCCCGATATGCACGTGGAAAACCTGTTCAGTGACGAGTTCGAACTGCTGTTGCCACCCGGACATCCATTGCAGAACGCCGAACATGTCCAGCAGAAGCAATTGCAGGGGGAGAAGCTGCTGTTGCTTGAGGAAGGCCATTGTCTGCGGGACCATGCGCTGGAAGCCTGCAAGCTGGAATCTCCACAGCTGGATCTGGTTTACCAGGGTACCAGTCTGCACACCCTGGTTGAGATGGTGGCCAATGGTCTGGGCGTGACGCTGTTGCCGGAAATTGCCGTGAAGGCCAATATCCTCGGCAAGTCCGGTCTGGAACTCAAAAAGTTCAAGGATGGGCGCGTGGCGCGCCGGATCGGCCTGGCCTGGCGTAATACGGATCCCCGGGATCGGGACTATCTGGCTCTGGCCGAGTTTATTCGTGCCTGGGTGAAGAAGGCGCTGAAGGTTGAAGTAGCTGACTGACCCTCTGCTGCAAGGCCGGGACGACCTCGTTCTCAAACCAGGAATTGCGTCGCAGCCACAACTGGTTGCGCGGCGAAGGGTGGGGCAGCACGAACTGGCCAGGCGCGAAACGGCGCCAGTCCTGCACCCGTTCGGTCAGGCTTCGGTAGTTACCGGCAAGATAATGCTGCTGAGAGTACTGGCCGATCAGCAGGGTAGTCCGGATTTCCGGCAGCAGTTCCAGAACCGGTTGGTGCCAGGTTCGGGCGCATTCCGGGCGCGGCGGCAGGTCACCCGATCGGCCCTTGCCGGGATAGCAGAATCCCATCGGCACTATGGCAATACGCGATTCGTCATAGAACTGTTCCTCGCTTATCCCCAGCCATTGTCGAAGACGTCTGCCGCTGGCATCGTTCCAGGGGATGCCGGTAGCATGAACCCGCGTACCCGGAGCCTGACCGACCACCAGGATTCTGGCACTGCTGCGGGCCCTCAATACCGGCCGCGGCTGGTGGGGCAGAGCGTCGGCACAAAGATTGCAGCGCCGGATCTGATCCAGTAAGGTGTCCAGCTTGCTGGCCTGACTGCCGGGCATGACAATTCTCCGGGTGTGGCGAACGGGATTATGCGGGTACATGCCATTTCAGACATTCACGTGGACTACCCGGATAACCTGGCGTGGCTGCGAATGCTTTCCAGCGTGGATTACCGGGATGATATCCTGATTCTGGCAGGCGATGTCAGCGAGGATATGGACCTGCTGGCGGAAACATTTCTTTTACTGCTGGGGAAATTCCGCCGACTCTGTTTTATTCCCGGCAATCACGAACTCTGGGTTCGAAATTCGGATCATCATTGTTCGCTGGAAAAATTCGCGGCTGTCCGTTCCCTGTGCCGATCACTGGGCGTCGAAATCGACCTCTATCGGGAAGCCGGTCTTTCAGTGGTTCCGCTGCATGGCTGGTACGATTATTCCTTTGCCAGTCCCGACCGGCACCTGCGTCGCGGCTGGCGTGATTACCAGGCCTGTGCCTGGCCGCAGGAACTCGACAGCAGTGCCAAGATCAACCAGCATTTTCTGGCACGTAATACCGGCCTGCTCTGCGAGTCGAACAAAACCGTGATCAGTTATTCGCACTTCGTCCCCAGCATTGAACTGATGCCTCAGAGTATCCCTGATCGCAAGCGCATTCTGTATCCGGTGCTGGGAAGCACGGGACTTGGCGAGCAGGTCAGGCAACTGAAGCCGGATATTCATATCTACGGCCACAGTCATGTCAATCAATCCCGGATTGTGGAGGGCATCCGCTATGTCAACAATGCTTTCGGCTATCCCTCGGAAACCAGAATTGCCGGCAAACAACTGTTGTGTGTCTTCCAGGGTTGCGCGGAATAATGAACGAACGGCTAAAAAGCGGGACAGGGGTGGTTACGTACGGCACTGCTGAGATTCAGTTGTGGCTGCTTGACCTGGAGCGCAATGATCCGCTGGCGGTGCCCACCGGGGAGCTGATCCTGGATGAGCACGAGGAACGACGGGCGCAGCAGTTCAGCGTCCCTGAGGCAAGGCAGCGTTACCGACTGGCCAGGACCCTGGTTCGCCGTGTTCTGTCTGCCTGTTATGCGGGAGTCGATGCCGCAGATTGGCGTTTTACCAGCAACGCGCATGGCAAACCGGCAGTGTCCGCTCCATCATTGCCTGCGGCGCCGGCGTTCAATCTGTCCCACTGCCAAAGCCGGGTGGTGCTGGCGGTATGCAACTGGCCGGGAGCAGGGAGCGACGTGGGATTCGATCTGGGGGTCGATGTGGAAAAGATAGTGCCGCGTCATAACCTGATGTCAGTAGCCAAGCGCTATTTTTCTACGGCCGAGCAGAACTGGTTGTGCGACCTGGCTCCCGATGAACAGTTGGCAGGGTTTTATGACCTCTGGACGCTCAAGGAGGCTTTTTCAAAGGCCCGGGGTGGCGCCCTGGTTCCGGCATTGGGGAAGCTGGATATCAACTGGCGGGGAGCAAGTGAAATTGCCGCAACCATGACTGCGGGAGTCGATTCGGAATCGGCAACCTGGCAATTCTGGCTGTTCGCCGATGCAACCCATCGGCTGGCATTGGCACTGAGCCACGACGGGATCGACGCGGAGGTGCGGGTTCAGGTTCGGCAGATTGACAGCCTGCAGAACCTGGATGAGGTCGTGCCGACGGGTATGAAGCTGCAGCGGTGGAGTCGCCAGGTTCCGGTTCCGAGAGCGGAACGCGATTGAGCGGCAGCCCGTTAGTCGTGGTAGGCGTCGCTTTCCGCACTGTCAGCGGATTGTTCCCACATCTTGACCGTACGAATCTTGTTGTCCTTGACCTGCAGGATTTCAGCATAGTAACGACCGATTCTGATACACACCGCCGAATCGGGTATTGACTCCAACAGTTCCATCAGCAGACCGTTGAGTGTTTTCGCCTCATCACTCTGCAGTTCCCAGTTGAGCAGTTTGTTGATATCCCGGATCGTGGCGCTGCCATCGATCAGGAAGCTGCCGTCAACCTGCGGGTGAATTTCCCGGTTGCTGGTGGCGAGGTCGGTAGTGAACTCGCCGACAATTTCCTCGAGGATATCTTCCAGGGTGACGATGCCCTTGACCGCGCCGAACTCATCCACCACCACGGCCAATCTTTTCTTGTGTTTTTGAAAATTGAATAACTGGGTGTGCAGTGGAGTGCTTTCCGGCACGAAATAGGGCTCGTTGGTTTCCTGGATGAGGGCGGCCTTGTTGATATTATCCAGCTTCAGAAGTTTACTGATACTGCGCATGTGCAGCAGGCCGACGATGTTATCGATATCACCCTTGTAGACTGGCAGGCGGGTATGCTGGGTGGCGCCGATCTGGTCCAGTATGGTGTCCAGGTCGTCGTCCAGATCGATTCCCAACACCTCGTTGCGGGGCACCAGAATATCGTTCACCGTGACTTTTTCCAGGTCCAGGATGCTCAGCAGCATGCCGTGCCGACGCTGCGGCAGGCGCCCGGCCGATTCGAAGACCACGGTGCGTAATTCTTCCTTGCTCAATTGATGGTCATCGCCAGGATGTGCCTGAAATCCCAGCAGGGTCACCAGCCGGTTGGAAAGTACATTGACGATCAGCACGATCGGATGCAGCAGCCTGAGCAAGATGATCAGCAGGTAGCTGGAGGGATAGGCAATTTTCTCGGGATACAGGGCGGCGATGGTCTTGGGGGTGACTTCGGCAAAAATCAGGATGATCAGGGTCAGCAGTCCGGTGGTAATCAGCGGTTCCGGTTTACCGAACAGGGCGATGGCAATGGAAGTGGCGATAGAAGCTGCCAGGATGTTAACGAAGTTGTTGCCAATCAGGATTACCCCGATCAGCCGGTCCGGTGCCTCCAGCAGTCTGCTGGCCCGGCGTGCTCCGGTATGCCCGGTCCGCTGCAGATGCTTCATACGGTACCGGTTGAGGCTCATCATCGCGGTTTCGGAACTGGAGAAATAGGCCGAGGCGCAGATCAGGAAGACCAGCAGCAACAGCAGCAGGCCAATTTGAGTATCGTCATTGTTCATCGGGTCACGGCGTCGTCGAGGGGCATCGAGGTGACGGACGACCGCCAGCAAACCGGCGCCAGGTCGCCCGGTCAGTGAACTCGTCTGGAGCCCGGAATAATTCCATACCTGTCTGGAAGGTCCCTAGTTTAACACGTACTCGATGACGAATTTGGAGCCATAAAAACCGACCAGCAGCAGCGTAAAGCCGATCAGTGTGCCGCGAATCGCAGTCTGGCCACGCCAGCCCAGCCGATGGCGCCCCCATAAAAGGGCGGCGAAGACCACCCAGGCGAGAATGGAAAAGAAGGTCTTATGAATAATGCCGGCGTGGGCAAAGATGTGTTCATTGAAAATAAAACCCGCCAGGATTCCCAGGCTGAGCAGGAATTCGCCGACCCATAGCAGTTCGAACAGGAATGCTTCCATATCCTGCAGGGGCGGGAAGCGGGTGATCAGTCCGGAAGGGTGGTGATGCTTCAGCTGGTAGTTCTGAAAAGCCAGGAAAATCGCCTGCATCGCAGCGATGGTCAGGATGCTGTAGGCGACAATGGACAGCAGTACATGACTGGCCAGGCCCAGCCCCATTGCGGTCGGTGGATAGTTGCTGGAGATGGTCAGCGAGGCGATGATGGACACGATGGCCAGCGGAAACAGGCCGAGAAACAGATTCTCCAGAGGTTTGCGCAGGCTGCTGATCAGCACCAGCAGCGAGATCGACAGGGTAATGAGAGTACTGATTTCGGTGATGCCGAAGTGATAGCCGGTGGTGGTCCTGATCACCCCCATGGCGCTGATCGCATGGGCAATAACCGCCATGAAACCGAGGCTGAAAACCTGGTTGCGGGTGCGCTTGTTGGCGAAAATACTCTGTCCCTGGAAAACCGTTCCCAGCAGGTAGAGCAGTGAAGCTAGCAATCCTGAAATCAGGGTCATGGGCATGGTGTAGGTCCTGCGAAAACCATAAAAGTGTCGCACAGTTGCGGAAGTCGTTGAAGCTCTTTTTTGGGCGATGTCCACCGAACCGTTGTTCTATGTGGCGGGATCCTGTGCACAGTCCGACCCCTTAAGCTGACCTGAAAAGGGGACAGTCCCTCAGGGACTGTCCCCTTTTCCTGAACCGTGAGACCGGTATACCGTGAAATTGATACTGCAGCGCCATTGACCACAGAAGCTGAACTTTTGAGCCGATTCGGATTCGTCTATAATGCCGGGTTTTCCCCCAGGGACCAGATGTTATGTTTGACAGCTTAACCGATCGACTTTCCTCGACCCTGCGCAAGCTCAGTGGCAAGGCTACGCTGACTGAAAACAATATTCAGGAAGCACTGCGCGAGGTGAGAAGGGCACTGCTGGAAGCGGACGTCGCACTCCCTGTGGTCAAGGATTTTATCGACCGGGTCACCTTGCGGGCGGTCGGCCAGGAAGTGGCCCAGAGCCTTTCGCCGGGACAGGCGTTTATCAAGATTGTCCAGGCCGAACTGGAACAGCTGATGGGGTCCGCCAACGAGGCACTGGACCTGAAGGCGGTACCGCCGGCGGTTGTGCTGATGGCCGGTCTGCAGGGGGCGGGTAAAACTACCACGGCAGCCAAGCTGTCCCTGTGGCTGAAAAACAATCCGAAGAAATCGACGCTGCTGGTCAGTACCGACGTTTACCGGCCGGCTGCGATCAAGCAGTTGGAAACCCTGGCCAACGACCTGGGTATCGACTTTTTCCCCAGCGATCCGCAGCAGGCACCGGAGCAGATTGCACGGGATGCCCTGGCCGAGGCTAAACGCCGCTTTGTCGACGTACTGATCGTGGATACTGCCGGGCGACTGGCTATCGACGAAGCCATGATGGAAGAGATCAGGCGCCTGCACCAGGTATTGAAGCCGGTGGAAACCCTGTTCGTGGTCGACGCCATGACTGGTCAGGATGCGGCCAATACGGCGCGGGCCTTCAATGATGCCCTGCCTCTGACCGGTGTGGTGCTGACCAAGGCCGATGGCGATGCCCGGGGCGGGGCGGCGCTATCGGTGCGCCAGATAACCGGCAAGCCGATCAAGTTCATCGGCACCGGCGAAAAGCCCGAAGCCCTGGAGCCGTTTTACCCGGACCGGATCGCGTCACGTATCCTCGGCATGGGCGACGTGCTGTCGCTGATCGAGGAGGCGGAACGCAAGGTCGATAAAGAGAAGGCCGAGCGGCTGGCCCGCAAGATCAAAAAAGGCAAGGGTTTCGACCTGGAGGACTTTCGCGAGCAGTTGCAGCAGATGAAGAACATGGGCGGCGTCGGCAGTATCATGGACAAGCTGCCGGGCCTGGGCGCAATGCCGCCGGGGGCCGGCCAGATGGTGGACGATTCCCAGTTTACCCGCATGGAGGCAATCATTAACTCCATGACGCCCCGGGAGCGGGTCAATCCCGACATTCTCAACGGCTCCAGAAAGCGCCGCATTACCCAGGGTTCCGGAACTCAGATTCAGGACCTGAACCGGTTGCTGAAACAGCACAAGCAGATGCAGAAGGTCATGAAGAAAATGAAGGGCGGCGGCATGGCCAACCTGATGCGGGGCATGGGCGGGATGAAGGGCCCCGGTGGCTTTCCCGGCGCCGGTGGGGGCGGAAATTTCCCCCGCTTCCGATAATTTTCAAAAGCGCAGGCATATTTCGATGACTGGAGGGCAGTAGGTCACTTCCCATCGCCCGGTAATTGGCATAAAATACGCGCCTTTTTGTCCGGGGCAAGTCTGAAACACGGCGGCAGGGCCGCTCCAGGTCCCTGGAAAATCAGAATTTTTTAGTTCTTGGAACGGGAAATACAGTATGGTCACAATTCGCTTAGCCCGAAGTGGTGCCAAGAAGCGGCCCTTCTACCACATCACGGTCAGTGACAGTCGCGAAGCCCGCGACGGCAGGTTCATAGAACGGATCGGCTTCTTCAACCCCATTGCCCGGGGCAAGGAAGAGCGGCTGAGACTCGATCTCGATCGCATGGGTTACTGGCTTGGCCAGGGCGCCCAGTCCAGCCCGCGGGTTGTCTCGCTGGCCAAAGAAGCAGCACGGACTGCCACTACCGAGGCCTGATCCGGCAGCATCGGGTTACCGTCAGTTCCGATTACGGCTGAGATGGCTGAGATGGCTGAGATCGCTGATACGGCTGAAGAAAAACCGGTAACCCTGGGCAGGGTCGGCAAGACCCACGGAATCAAAGGCTGGGTTCGCCTGTATTCGTATACCGAACCGGCCGGAAACATAGCCTGTTACCGACGCTTTCGTCGCATTCAGCCGGGCCGGCAGAATGGTCCGGCACAGGACGAACTGGAAATGGATCAGGTGCAGACTCAGGGAGACCACCTGGTCGCGCATTTTGTCGGCTATGACGACCCTGACGCGGCACAGCGTCTGGTCGGTGTGGAACTGCAGGTGTCCGCAAGCGAACTGCCGGAGCTGGCAGCGGATGAATACTACTGGCACCAGTTGATCGGTCTCGCGGTGATCAATCAGCAGGGCCAGTTGCTGGGTGAAGTAGCCAGCCTGCTGGAAACCGGTGCCAACGATGTGCTGGTGATCAAGCCTGGCCAGGACAGTATCGACAGTCACGAGCGCCTGATTCCGTACCTGCGCGATTCGGTAGTCCGGGCAGTGGATCTCGACAGCGGCAGGCTCGAAGTCGACTGGGACGCCGATTTTCTGCTTTAGCAGCGCGCAGATCCACAGCAGGTGTGAGTGACGGAATCGGGGGTAGATCATGCGAATTGCAGTTGTGACCCTGTTTCCGGAAATGTTTGCAGCGGTCAGCGAGTTCGGAATTACTGCCCGGGCCGTCAACAGCGGGCTGGTCGGACTGACCTGCTGGAACCCGCGGGATTACACGTTGGATCGGCATCGCACCGTGGACGACAAGCCCTTTGGCGGCGGCCCCGGCATGTTGATGAAAACAGCGCCCCTGCAGGCGGCGATCGATGCCGCCAGGCTGGCTGTCGGGCAGGGCCACGACAATGGCACGGCCACGGGCGCCAGGCGCGTGATTTACCTGTCACCCCAGGGACGCAGGCTGGATCAGGCCGGAGTGACCGAGCTGGCGGCACTGGACGAACTGGTGCTGGTGTGCGGACGCTACCAGGGTATTGATGAACGGGTTCTGGACAGCGAGATCGAAGAGGAATGGTCGATCGGCGATTTTGTCATCAGTGGCGGCGAACTGGCTGCCATGGTGGTGATTGACGCAGTTACCCGACTGCAGCCGGGTGCGCTGGGCAGCGAGGAGTGTGCCGAACTGGATTCCTTCTCGGCAGGACTGTTGCACTGTCCGCAGTTTACCCGGCCGCAAAGCGTTGCCGGGCGGGCGGTACCCGAGGTACTGCTGGGTGGTGATCATGAGAAAATACGCCGTTGGCGACTCAAGCAGAGCCTTGGAGCCACCTGGCGGAAGCGACCCGATCTGCTGGACGGAAAGGAATTGGACAGCGAACAGCAGCTGCTGTTGCGGGAATACATAGAGGAATTCGAAGCGGCCCGGATCAAACAATCCGGGTAGGTGTTCAGGAGCGGAAAGAGATGAGCAAGAACAAGGTAATCGAGCAGATTGAAAACGGCCAGATGGGCAAGGAAATCCCGGATTTCGGTCCCGGTGATACCGTGGTCGTTCAGGTCAAGATCAAGGAAGGTGACCGGGAGCGGTTGCAGGCTTTCGAGGGCGTGGTAATCGGTCGCCGTAACCGGGGCCTCAATTCCTCTTTCACGGTGCGCAAAATCTCTCATGGTGTGGGTGTAGAGCGAACTTTCCAGAGCTACAGCCCGCTGGTTGACAGTATCACCGTGAAGCGTCGTGGCGACGTTCGGCAGGCCAAACTTTACTACCTGCGGGAACTCACCGGCCGTGCCGCGCGTATCACCGAGAAGCTCGACAAGCGATCCGGTCAGGATTAAGCCCTTCACCGGGGTGGATTACCGGGACTTTCGCGCCCTATAATCCACCCTGGAATCTACCGGTGCTGGCTGCTCAACCCGCTCACTGACGCCGATTGTCGCGTCTGGCGGGGTTTTTGCGAAGAATCCAGCAGTTTTCCGGTCACATTACGATAAGATTCCCTGTAAGTCGGCGATTCCATGAAATACGCCGGGCAGTAATCCCGGCGGTGGCTGTCGACTTCCGGGTGGCAGGTTTACCTGCGCTTCCCGCAATTCATCCTAACGGCTGGTATAAATACATGAAGCGTTCAATCAAGAGTCTGATCTTCCTTCCGGTGCTGGCGCTGCTGGCGTCGTCCGTGATGGCGCAGAATCCGGCGGTGGAAGACGCTGCCATGCAGGCCCTTCGGGCCCGGCTGACTACCTCCCTGGTAGAAGCGTCCCGGAACCAGATTCAGATCCTTTCCCTGCAACCCACTGCCATGGCGGACATGGTGCAGGTGGAACTGAATACCGGAGAAATTCTCTATACCAACAAAACCGGCGAGTTCCTGTTCGCCGGGGACATGTTTCAATCCGGTCCCAATGGCCTCACCAACCTGTCTTCCCAGGTGCGTCAGGTGCGCGTCGCGGAAAAAATTGCCGCTGTCCCGCAGGAGGAGATGATCATCTTCAAGCCCAGGGAAACCCGCGCCACCATCACCGTGTTCACCGATGTCGATTGCCAGTATTGCCGGGCTTTGCATCGCGATATGGACAAACTCCTGGACCTGGGTATCGAGGTACATTACCTGGCCTATCCACGCGGCGGGCAGCAGGCCACTTCCTATAATAAAATGATTTCAGTCTGGTGTTCCGACGACCGGCAGAAGTCTCTTACCCAGGCCAAGCATGGCCAGAATCTGCCGGAAAGGGATTGTGAGAATCCGGTTCTCGAGCATTATGCACTGGGCAATCAGATAGGAATTTCCGGTACCCCGGCACTGGTCCTGGCCGACGGTCGGGTGATTCCCGGTTACATGGATTCCGATCGTCTGGCGGCGCTGTTGCTGGACCAATAAAAGCCCTGTTCCCCGGCCGGTCACCGCCCGGTGGCCGGTCTCTCATCGATTCTCCTGCCTCCCTGAACGAAGTTGATAAATTGTCCCGGCCAGTTGCTGAGCTGCCTGGTGGATTACAGTATAATTCGCGCTTTTCCAGGCTGACTGCCAAGGAGCGACCTTGAATTCTGACAAGCAACGGCCGATCCGGATCGGGATCTGCGGGCTCGGTACGGTAGGTGGGGGCACCTACCGGCTGTTGAGTGAAAACCGGGAAGAAATCGCCAGAAGGCTGGGCCGGGAACTGGAAGTCTGTCACCTGGCCTCCCGCACTCCCAAAGTGCAATTCCGGGATGCCGGCATTCCTTTCTCCAGCGATATCTTTGCCGTTGTCGATGATCCCCAGGTCGATATTGTGGTGGAAACCATCGGCGGTTTCGATCCCGCCCGTGAGCTGTTGCGCCGTGCTGTGGCAAATGGCAAACACGTGGTAACCGCCAACAAGGCGCTGATTGCCCTGCACGGTAACGAGCTGTTCGAACTGGCCAAGCAGAATGGGGTAACCATCGCCTATGAAAGCGCTGTGGCTGGCGGGATTCCGATTATCAAAGCATTGCGGGAAGGGCTGGCCGCCAATGCCATACAGTGGCTGGCTGGCATCATCAACGGCACCGGCAATTTCATCCTGACCGCGATGGACCAGAAGCAGCGGGCTTTCGCGGATGTGCTCAAGGAGGCTCAGGCGCTGGGCTATGCCGAAGCGGATCCCACTTTCGATGTGGAAGGTATAGATGCCGCCCACAAGCTTACCATCCTGGCATCCATTGCCTTCGGAATTCCGCTGCAGTTCGATAGCACCTACACGGAAGGCATCAGCGCCATCACAATAGACGATGTCAAGTATGCCCGCGAACTGGGTTATGTCATCAAGCATCTGGGTATTGCCCGGCGCAGCGAGCGGGGCGTGGAGATGCGCGTCCACCCGACCCTGATTTCAGAAAAGCGCCTGCTCGCACACGTCAACGGTGTAATGAACGCAGTGCTGGTTAAAGGCAATTCGGTAGGAGCCACTCTTTACTATGGGGCTGGAGCCGGTGCTGAGGCAACCGCATCGTCGGTGGTTGCCGATATCATGGATATTGCCCGCAACTCGTTTCATGAGGCGGGGGAAAAAACCAATACCGGACTGCCTTCTCTGGCCTTCAATCAACTCAATGTCGATCTGCCCATTCTGCCGATCGATGAAATTGATACGGCTTACTATCTGCGCATCGAGGCCGAAGACAAGGTAGGCGTCATGGCCAAGATCACCGGAGTGTTGCAGAACTTCGAGATCAATATCGAGGCCGTGATACAGAAGGAACCGGAATCCCACGCTACCGGGAAAGTGCCTGTTGTAATTCTTACTGATACGGTGCGTGAGAAGCAGATGAATCAGGCAATCCAGGCGCTGGAGGCTCTCCAGGAAGTTCCCGGCAGGATTGCCCGTATCCGGGTCGAGGAACTGGACAGCGAGGAATCCCAGTGAAATATATCAGTACCCGGGGTGGCGGCGAGCCACAGGATTTTGAACAGGTTCTGCTGACCGGGCTGGCGCCTGACGGAGGGCTCTACGTACCGGCATCGCTGCCGTCCTTCAGCCGGGACGAGATAGCCGGCTGGTCGGGACTGCCTTATAACGAACTGGCGTTGCAGGTGATCCGGCCTTTTGTCGCCGATACCATAGCCGAAGCGGATCTCAGGCGCTGTGTCGATGAAAGTTACGCCGGTTTTTCCCACCGGGCGGTCGCTCCCCTGACCATGCTCGACAGCAACGAATGGACCCTGGAACTTTTTCACGGGCCGACCCTGGCGTTCAAGGACTTTGCCCTGCAGGTGCTGGGGCGCCTGCTGGATCATGTACTCACCCGCAATGATCAGCGGGTGGCGATCCTCGGCGCCACGTCCGGTGATACCGGGTCGGCAGCTCTGGAAGGATGCCGGCATTCGGAGCGCGTGGATATTTTTATTCTCCACCCCCACCAACGGATTTCCGAAGTCCAGCGCCGGCAGATGACCACGGTGGAAGGGGACAATGTGCACAACCTGGCGATTCGCGGTAACTTTGACGATTGCCAGAAAATCGTCAAGACCGCCTTCTCTAACCAGGATTTTCTCCCTGCGGGCCGCCAGCTGGTGGCGGTCAATTCCATCAATTGGGCCCGCATCATGGTGCAGATCGCCTATTACTTCTACGCGGCGGTTAACCTGGGCGGTCCGCATCGGCCGTTATCGTTCTCCGTGCCCACCGGAAATTTCGGAGATATCTACGCCGGCTACCTGGCCAGGCAGATGGGCTTACCGGTCGATCAACTGGTGGTAGCCACCAACCGCAACGATATCCTGCATCGTTTCATCAGCGGCAACTCCTACCAGGTAACCGATCTCGCGCCGACCTATTCGCCCAGTATGGATATCATGGTGTCCAGCAATTTCGAGCGCTTTCTGTACGATCTTTTCGATCGCGATCCGGCCCGGCTGCGGGATTTCATGGCACGGTCAAACTCCGAGTCATTACAGGTCGACGAGGCTCACTGGCAGCGGGTCAGGGAGAATTTCTCCAGCTATGCCGTCAGTGACGAACAGACCTGCGCCATGATTCGCCAGGTCTATGATGAATCCGGTGTCCTGCTTGATCCGCATACCGCGGTGGGTGTGAAGGCGGCCCGTGAGTGCCGTTCAGACCCACAGGTACCGATGGTGACGCTGGCCACCGCGCACCCGGTCAAATTTGCCGATGCGATCAAAGCGGCCGGCATTCCGACACCGCCCCTGCCTGCCCACCTGAGTGACCTGATGGAGCGGCCGGAGCGTTGCACGGTGCTGGATAATTCCGTGTCGGCAGTGACCGGATATCTGTCCAGTCATCTGCGTGCCTGAACCGGTTTGCTCCCTGTGGCGGGCGGGGGAGTGGACCCTGAGAGCGTTTTATCCCTGGCAACAACCCTGATCACCGTAACTGAACCGTGGCTTTAGTCATACAACACCGGCAGCCGGATCAGACCCTGCAATTGCCGGACAATCTGCATCCGCTGATCCGCAGAGTACTGTTAAGGCGCCGCCTGGGTTCCAGCGACGAACTGGACCTGTCGCTGTCGAACCTGCTTGCTCCCGACTCCCTGCTGGGGGTCGAGGGGGCGGTAGCGCTGCTGACCGAGCAGTTGCAGCGGCAGGGCCGTCTGCTGGTGGTCTCCGATTTCGACGCCGACGGGGCGACCAGCTGTGCGCTGGCCCTGCGCGGGTTGCGGGCGCTGGGTTTTGAAAACCTGGATTACATTGTTCCCAATCGGTTCGAATACGGCTACGGCCTGACCCCGGAAATCGTGCAGCTGGCGACCGCCAGAAAGCCCGATCTGATTATTACCGTGGATAATGGCATTTCCAGTCTGGCCGGGGTCGACGCCGCCAGGCGGGCCGGGGTCGAGGTGCTGATTACCGATCACCATCTGCCGGGGGCACAGCTGCCGGCAGCCGCAGCAATCGTTAACCCCAACCAGCCCGGTTGCGAGTTTGCCAGCAAGGCACTGGCCGGGGTCGGGGTGATGTTTTACCTGTTGCTGGCGTTGCGCGCGAGCCTGCGGGAAGCAGGTTATTTCGCCGGGGCGGCCGGACGCCGGGAACCGAATCTGGCGGAACTGCTGGACCTGGTGGCACTGGGTACGGTGGCCGACGTGGTGCCGCTGGATCGCAACAATCGTATTCTGGTCAATGAAGGGCTGAAGCGGATCCGCGCCGGGCGCGCCTGCCCCGGCATCCTGGCCCTGCTGCAGGTCAGCCGGCGCCGGCGTGAAGGTCTGGTGGCTGCGGATCTGGGCTTCGCCATCGGTCCGCGTCTCAATGCCGCCGGGCGTCTGGATGACATGTCGCTGGGTATCGAATGCCTGTTGACCGACTCCATGGACGCCGCACACGCCATGGCTGTCCAACTGGACAGTCTGAATTCCGACCGTCGCCTTATCGAAGGGGAAATGCGGGAGCAGGCGTTCCGAAATCTTGATCGACTGGAGATTGCAACCGACGCGATGCCGGCCGGTCTGTGCGTCTATGATTCACAGTGGCACCAGGGCGTGATCGGGATTCTGGCGTCCCGGATCAAGGACAAGTATCACCGGCCGGTCATCGCCTTTGCCGATGCCGGTGTCGAAGCTGCGTCAGGGGACGAACTGAAAGGGTCGGCCCGGTCCATTCCGGGGTTCCACATCCGCGACGCGCTCGATGCGATCGCCAGCCGTCATCCCGGACTGATCAGCCGTTTTGGCGGTCATGCCATGGCCGCGGGTCTGAGCCTCGAAAAAGGCCGGCTGAACGAATTCCAGGCAGCTTTTGCCGACTATGCCGGACTGATGCTGGAGGAAGAACAATTACAGGCTCGCCTGGTGACGGACGGCGAACTCGGCCCTGGCGAGTTCGCCATCGACACGGCCGAGGCGGTCATCGAGGCCGGTCCCTGGGGCCAGGGCTTTCCGGAGCCCCTGTTCGACGGCCGGTTTGTGGTGCAGGATTTGCGGGTCCTGGCCGACAAGCATTTGAAAATGGCGGTATTGCCTGACGGGGAGGACCTGGAGGTGGAGGCCATCGCCTTCAATGCCAGTTTTGAGGATCCGCTGCAGGTCGGTGATGCCGTGCGGCTGGTCTACCGGCTGGGGGTCAATGACTACCGGGATCTGCGACGCCTGCAGCTGGTTGTGGAAGCTTTCGAAAAGGCCTGACCGGGCCCTCCGGCTGCGGTGAGCGTTTTTTGCGGGATTGCGGTCTATTGACAGGAGACTGTTGCCGGAAGAGTGTCGTAAGCGAGGGGGAGGCGCCGCCACCGCCCATCGCATGATCTGGTGTGCAGGTGGAAAAACGGCGCTATTTCAATGACATCTGATGTCTTTTCTGCTAGCGTCAGAGATGTTCAATCAATAAGACTCCGAGCCCGATGCGTAAACTTTCCTTCAATCTGCTGGTAATACTGACGCTGCTGCTCGCGGCCCTGTCCGCTCGGGCTCAGATTCATAAAACCGATGAAATAGAAGTGGAGCTGGTTGCCGAGACCACCAACGTGGTACCCGGGGAAATCCTGTGGCTGGCGATCCGGCTGGATCCCATCGAGCACTGGCACACCTACTGGAAATTCGGCGGCGACAGCGGGGAAGCCACGGCGGCCAGCGACTGGCAGCTGCCTCCCGGGGCCAGTGCCGGGGATATCCAGTGGCCCACGCCCGAGTGGACCCCATTCGAAGGTACGCCGCTGGTCACCTTTACCTATGAGCGGGAAGTGTACCTGCCACTGCCGGTCCAGGTGCCGGCCGAGTTTGCCGATGAGCAATTCAACCTGAGTACCCGTATCGACTGGCAGGTCTGTGACGAGATCTGTATTCCCGGTAACGCCACTTTTTCCCTTGCCCTGCCGGTGGCGGATGTGCTGCAGCCGGACCCGCGCTTGACCGGTGCCTTTGCGGAAGCCCGGGCCAGCCTGCCGATCGAGGATCACCAGCTGGCGGCGCACTTCAATACCCATGATGGCAAGGTCAATATCATGGTGGCGGCGCCGGATTCGCGGTTCGAGGATGTCGAGGAGCTTTACTTTTTCACCGAACAGGAACGCATCATGAAGTATGCTCCGTTCCGTGAAAACCTGATCGAGGCGAATCGGGTTCAGGTGAGCTTTGAACAGCACCGCCGTATCCCGGAGGACCTGGCTCAGTTCAACGGGTTGCTGGCAGTGACCGACAGCGCCGGCAATACACGCTCTTACGAAATTTCTCCGACCCGGACCGCCATTGCCTGGCAGGACCGTGTCGCGGTGGAACTGGTGTCCGAGTCCAGCGTGCTGGTACCGGGCCAGGATCAGTGGCTGGCAGTGCGATTACAGGCCGATGCCGGCTGGCATACCTACTGGAAAATGGCTGGCGACAGTGGTGAGGCTACCGAAACCGTCGACTGGGAAGCGCCGCAGGGCACCCTGATCGGGGCCATTCAGTGGCCGGCACCTTACTGGCTGCCGTTTCCCGGCTCCAACCTGGTCAATTACGGCTATGAAGGCGAAGTGATTCTGCCGTTTCAGGTGCGGCTGCCCGAGACCCTGCCCGAAACCGGAGATGACCGGCAGGTGACTCTCAGTACCACGGTCAAATGGTATGTCTGTGAAATGATCTGTATTCCCGGCGAGCAGCGCCTGGACCTGACCCTGCCGGTTGGCGAGGTCGCAGAACTGGATGTCGCAGGAGAGGCGCTGATAAGCGAGGCCTTGTCCCAATTGCCGGAACGGGATCATGATATCGAATTCCTGATCGCCGCAGCCGGCGATCGGGTGAGCCTGGGATTCCGGTCGCCGCAGCCGCGCTTCGGGGACGTGAGCGATGCCTGGTTCTTTCCGGATCAGCGGCGGGTGATTGCCAACGGTCCGCTGCGCGAGGTCAGTGTGCAGCCCACCCTGCTGCAGATCACCCATGAACAGCCACGGCGGATGCTGGATGACCTGTCTGAAGTTTTCGGTACCCTGGTGGTGCAGGATCAGGATGGGAATCACCGCGCTTACGATTTCGTCAATCCGGCCGCCGATGCCGGACAGTTCAGTGTCGCCCCTCAGGCGGCGCCGGGGTCGGGCGCCGATACCGGCACCGGCAGCGGTTCAGGCACTCCGGCGGGACTGCTGAGCCTGCTCGGCTTCATGGCGGCCGCACTGGCCGGCGGCTTGATTCTCAACCTGATGCCCTGCGTATTTCCGGTGCTGTCATTGAAAGCCCTGACCCTGGCTGGCAATGTAGGTGCGCCCGCGTCCCGGCAACGGAAAGATGGCCTGGTGTATACCGGTGGAGTGCTGGTGTCCTTTCTGTTGCTGGCCTCGGTGCTGATTGCGCTGCGCGCCGGTGGCGAACTGGTGGGCTGGGGATTCCAGTTGCAGGAACCCTGGTTCAATGCCCTGATCATCTACCTGTTTTTCATCATGGGTCTGAGTCTGTCCGGTGTGTTTGAATTCGGTACCCGGCTGATGAGTGCCGGCAGCGGGCTGGCCGAACACAGCCATGGCTATCGACGTTCGTTTTTTACCGGGGTACTGGCGGTCGTCGTGGCCACTCCCTGCACGGCACCGTTCATGGGGCCGGCGCTCGGATTTGCCCTGACCCAGCCATGGCTGGTGGCAATGCTGGTATTTGCCGCCCTGGGACTGGGGATGGCGTTGCCGATCCTGGTTCTCTCCTACCTGCCGGGTCTAGCCAGGTTCATGCCCAAACCGGGCAGCTGGATGGAAACCTTCAAGGAGTTCATGGCGTTCCCGCTGTATCTCACCGCGCTGTATTTTCTCTGGGTGCTGGGTACCCAGGTCGGGGTAACCGGCATGGCGCTGGTGCTGGTGTCCTGTATCCTGCTGACGTTCGCGCTGTGGCTGATCAGGAAGGCCCGCAGTGCATCGCTGTTCTGGCGTTATGGAACACGGGGGCTGGCGACTGCCTGTCTGCTGATTGCATTGCTGGTGCTGCAATCACCGTTTCTGCAGACGCTGCAGCAACCGGCAGTGGCCCTGGAGGGCTCCGGTGACGAGGCTGCGGCGCTTGGTTTTGAACCGTTCAGTATGCAGCGTCTCGATGAATTGCAGGCTGCCGGCCGACCGGTACTCGTCAACATGACCGCGGCCTGGTGCATTACCTGTCTGGCCAACGAGCAGACCACGCTGGGTACGGATGTGGTCAAACAGGCGATGGCGGAGCACGATGTGACTTACCTGAAAGGCGACTGGACTAACCGGGATCCGCAGATCTTCAAGGTACTGCAGCAGTTTAACCGTCCCTCGGTGCCCCTCTATCTGCTCTACTATGGCGATGCTGACCGGGAACCCACGATCCTTCCCCAGCTACTCACTCCCTCCATCGTGCTGGAAGCGTTCAAGGCATTGTAGTGGCTGCGCGAATCCCGGCTTCCGGATGCGGCACCTGGACTGGATCGCGGTTCACTGAAGACCGGATCCGGCGCCGCCGTGCCGGCGCACTGATTTTGCTCGCTGGGGTTCTGCTGTTATTCGCGGTGGCAGGGCGCGCCCAGACCATGGACTTTAACTCAGCACTGATTCAGGCCAGACAGTTGCCCAGGCTGCACAGTCTGCTGATTTCCTATCAGGGCGAACTGGTCATGGAGGAGTATTTCCATGGCCGCGACCGGTTCCAGCCCGACAACATGAAGTCTGCCTCCAAGAGCCTGATTTCCGCACTGGTCGGAATCGCCATCGAACAGGGGCTGATCGAGGGGCTGGACCAGTCGATCGACGCTTTCTTTCCCGACTACTTTTCCAGCCTGGAGAATCAGACCAAGCGGACTATTACCATCGAGGACCTGCTGACCATGCAGTCCGGTCTGGAAACCACCAGCAACCGCAATTACGGTCGCTGGGTGCTCAGCGATGACTGGATTGGCTTCGCCCTGCAGCAACCGCTGGTGGCCACGCCCGGCGAGCAGATGATTTACAGTACCGGCAGTACCCATTTACTGTCGGCGATTATCAGTCGTGCCAGCGGCCTGTCCACCCGCCAGTTTGCGCAACAGTACCTGGCGGAGCCGCTGGGTTTTTCACTGGCCTACTGGAGCCAGGATCCCCAGGGTATCTACTTTGGTGGCAACGATCTGGAAATGACGCCCCGGGCGATGCTGGCGTTCGGCCGGTTGTACCTGCAGCAGGGACAGGTAAACAATCAGCAGATATTACCGGCTGCCTGGGTGGACGATTCCTTCGAGCCCCATGCCACGTCGCCGCGCGGACAGGGACGTTTCTATGGTTACGGGTGGTGGTTACGTGATCTGGCCGACATGCTGGTGCCGGTGGCCTGGGGGTATGGGGGACAGCTGATTTTTGTGCTGCGGGATTACGACCTGGTGGTAGTGGCGACTTCTGACAGCAATCCCGGAGCCGGCCGCCGGGAGCATTTACGGCGCATCTACGACCTGGTGGAAGAGGAAATTCTGTGGCCGGTCAGGACCCGAGATAGTACTCGATCTTCAGCTGATTGATTTCGATAATGTCGTGATTCTGCAGCTTGACCGAGCGGGAACCGATTTCCACGCCATTGACACGCAGGGGTCTGCTTTCTTCGGTCTGCTCCAGTGCCACGATGAAATGGCCGTCCGGCCGGCGATTGATCAGCACCACCTGCAGGCCGGGTTTGCCGAGCTTGACCGATTCCTTTTCCAGGAACAGCTCTTTCCCCGAACTCTTACCGTTCAACAGCTGCAGCTTGGCACTGCGCAGCCGTTCCTCAAGGTTGGGCTTGGGAGTGCTGGCGGGCTCAGGAGCCGGGCTTTTCGGCGTTTTTGCTCCGATAAACACGGTTTTTTCAAAGTCGTTGGCAGCGGCGGCACTGGGTTTGTTGTTGTAGTTGATATAACGCAGTTCGTGTTTGCCGATGGTAATCACGTCACCATTCTTGAGTGCATGCTTGTCGATGCTGCGCCCATTGACGAAGGTGCCGTTAGTGCTGTTCAGGTCTTCCAGAAATGAATCGCCAAAAATCGTCAGCAGTTTTGCGTGATGGCCGCTGACCGCAAGATTGTCGATACGGATATCGTTATCGTCTTTCCGCCCGATAGTCATGACTTCCTTATCGAGAGCGTACTCGCCGATCTTGTTGGTGTTAAAGCTGAACTCTAGTTTTCCAGTCATCGGGTTCTACCTGATCGATTCAAATTTAGTGGAGCGCCGTCCGGCACTCGAATTCCGGTCTACTCGGGAGCCTGTACCTTTAACAGAATGACCGAGACGTTGTCCTTGCCCCCATTCTGATTCGCCCTGGCGACCAGGCTCTGCGCCTTGTCATCCAGCGTCATGTCAGTTTCGCCCAACAGCTGCTCAATCATCGCATCGCTCAGCATATCGGACAGTCCGTCGGAGCAAAGCAGGAACAGATCGTCCTGTTCGGCCTCCTGTTGAAGTATATCGACTTCAACGTCTTCCGCTGTACCCAGGGCCCGGGTAACAACATGGTTGATCGAGGCCAGCCTTGCTTCGTCTTCCGTATAAAATCCTTTATCGATCAGGTCCTGCACCAGGCTGTGATCCCTGGTAATTCGTCTCAGACTGCCGCCCCGATAGAGATACAGCCTGGAATCGCCCACATGTCCGGCATACAGGTGTGAACCCTCGAGAACCGCCGCAACCACTGTGGTTCCCATGCCATGTCGTGAACTGATTTCTTCCGACGCCTCGAATATTTTCCGATTGCTGTTCAAAATTGTATGGGAAACCATATTCAGCATCTGAGAACTGGTTATCGGTCTGCCGGATTCGCTGATCAGACGGGCCTTCATCTGCCTCAGAACCTGCTCCACGGCCATGCGACTGGCTATTTCCCCTGCCTGGTGCCCGCCCATGCCATCTGCCAGCACGGCGATTCCCGAACTGATGTCGTAGCCGATACAGTCTTCATTATGATCCCGGGCCAGCCCGGTGTCGGTGAAGCCGGTGATTTCCAGCGTGGTTGATGGCCTCGACATTATTATTCTCCCAGGAGTCCCCAGAAGCTGTCCGCCACCTGACTGATCTGGCGGTCACCATCGAAAAACAGCAGGTACTGGGAGAAAAGCAGTAACAGGACTGCGAATATCCTAAAAGTCCGGGTTTTGTGCAGGGGTAATTTTCTCTGGCTGGCAATCAGTTCAAATACCGGTTCCTGGCTGTCCTCATCCGCTTTGGGAAGGGTTATGGCAGTGATGTCCTCCTTGGAGCGTTCCCCTTCCGCCTGCCCCTGCGCCGTTTCCGGGTCGTCGCCGGGTTTTTCCGGAGCCCGGGAAGAGGTCACTTCCAGGTGTTCATTGAACATACTGATACAGCGTTTCAGGCTATCCCGGTGCCGCCGTTCCGGAATCGTTGACAACAAGGTGGTTATCAATTCCTGGATGTCACCGGGCAGATCCAGGAACGTTTTTCTGGGCGGCTGGCGTCGGTCGGCTTCCTGTCTCGGCAGGCTGCCGGTGAACAGCTGGTAAAGTATGACACCGACTGCGTAGATGTCGGCCGCAATACTCTGGGCTTCGTCCTTGAGGCTGTAGAAATGAGCATTCTTGATTTCGCTGAGGTCGTCCTTCAGGCCGAAGTCAGTGATCTTCACCTGGCCTTCGTCGGTAAACAGGATGTTGGTGGGGCGCAGGTGTCCATGCACAATATTATGTCGATGCGCGAAATCCATTCCCTGACAGATTTCCCGGCCGATTCGCAGTGTTTCATTCCAGTTCAGTTCGAAGGCCAGCTTATCCTGCAGCGTGCCGCCACTCATATAGCTCTGCACCAGGATGAATAACTGCTCGTTCCTGGCCGTACCCAGGGTCTGCAGAATATTCGGGTGCTGAATCCTGGCCAGCTTGTTACTGGTCTCGAACCCTGGCGAGTCGTTGGTCTTCTTCTTGATGATCAACAGATTGCCGGTGTGTTTCTGCTGATAAAGATAGACAGATCCGTAGCGGTCTTCCCGCAGCACGTCCAGCAATTGGAATTTGGCCTTGATCTGGGTGATACCCTGTTCGGCGCGTCTTTTCTGGTCGCCGTGAATATGGGCGCCTTTCATCACGCTCAGGACATCGATCTTCAGGGTCTCGGCGGACTCGGGACGATCGTCCGGAACCGGTTCCAGGCACTGAAGAATAATGCGGTCCAGCTCCGGTGAGACCTCCGGATTCAGCTTCGACGGGGGCGGAAAGTGACCCGCGGGTATTTCGCCGGTGAACAACCGGTACATGACCACCCCGACCGAGTAGATATCACTCTTGATAGTCACGTTGTCGGCGGATTCACGCTGTTCCGGGGACATGTAATTGTAGGTCCCCATGACCGTGCCTTCCTCGGTCTTTTTACCCGGCTGGCCCTGATCCTCGTAGAACTGGGCGATACCGAAGTCCAGCACCTTGATGTTGCAGTTTTCATCGACCAGGATGTTATCCGGCTTGATATCCCGGTGGATTACATTGTTCTTGTGCGCGTAGGCGAGCGCCTTGAGCAACTGAATGATGATGCCCATCTTGCTGTAGTGATCCAGTTGCATGGCCTGCACAGCGTTGTTCAGCTCGATCCCCTCGATATACTCCATGACGAAATAGGGCAGGTCATCCTGGTTGATGCCCCGGTCGATAACGTGAATGATGTTGGGGTGATTGAGTCGGGCAATGATGAGGGATTCCCGCTCGAACCGATTTCGGGCTTCGCCGTGATCCTCAAGCTCATGGGTGAGAATCTTGATCGCCACCGGGCGCTTCAGCGAGTCCTGAATACCACGGTACACGAAAGCCATTCCGCCTTCGCCGATCTTGCTGAGATTCGAGTAGCCGTCCAGTTTCACCTGCTCTTCCATGTGAGTCTTTTTGCCTTATAAAACAGAGGAGTGTGCAAGTTACATAGCGTAATGAGTGAGCACTCAGGAAAATGTGATATTCTTCGCAAAATCACGCAGTTACAGTGCCGGACTCTGTGACTCCACACGCAACTTGAACAACGGGGTGAAATTCATTGACGAAGACCCTCAATATCACCGCGATTGCCGTGCTCGTCATCGCTAT
The DNA here is from genome assembly GCA_024234395.1 of Pseudomonadales bacterium. Classification (GTDB taxonomy): domain Bacteria; phylum Pseudomonadota; class Gammaproteobacteria; order Pseudomonadales; family Pseudohongiellaceae; genus NORP240. Next base: position 1,545,935 of record JACKOH010000001.1, on the reverse strand, counting down.
CTTCTACGTGCTGATCGTAGGGGAGGCGTTGCTGTTACCGCTGGTGGTGGCGGTTGCCTTGTGGTACCTGATAAACCTGTTGGCCTCTGGCTTTCGGGAAGCAAAATTCGGAACTTACCAGATACCCAGGCCGATCTGTCTGATCGCCTCTATTCTGACATTTGTCGCGCTGGGCTGGGCGGTGGTCAATTTCATCGGGTCCAGCATCAGCGATGTGCGTGACGTGATTCCAACCTACCAGGCGAATATTGAAACCCGGATTCGCAACCTGCCTTTTTCCGAGTACCTGATCGACCAGGAGACCGGCGATCTGACCGGGTTTCTGCTGGAGCCCGGCTGGCTGGACCTGCCGGCCATTTTTACCTCCCTGGCCAGTACCTTTACCTCGGTGGTGACCAGCGGAGGAGTGATTTTCATCTATATTATTTTTCTGCTGCTTGAGCAGGGCAGTTTCGACAAGAAAATTTCCAGCCTGGTGAACAACCCGGAGCGGGAAAAACGGGTACGCAATATCATCAAGAAGATTCAGTACGACATCCGCAAGTACATCAGCATCAAGATGTTTACCAGCACTTTGACCGGAGTGCTCAGCTATGCCTTTTTACGTATTCTCGACGTTGATTTCGCCGCCGTGTGGGGGTTGCTGATTTTTCTGCTCAATTTCATCCCCACGGTCGGGTCTATCATCGCCACGATTTTTCCCGCCGTCATCGCCCTGGCCCAGTTCGAGGGTTATACGCAGTTTGTGCTGGTGCTGGCGGTAATCGCCACCTTCCAGGTTGTGATCGGAAACTTCCTGGAACCGCGAATGATGGGCACCTCGTTCAATCTCAGCCCCCTGCTGATTCTGCTGAACCTGGCCTTGTGGGGGTATATCTGGGGTCTGGTAGGCATGTTTCTGTGCGTGCCATTTCTCATCATTGTGTTTATTGTGCTGGCCCATTTCCCCCAGACCCGACCGATAGCGGTAATGCTTTCGGCCGATGGCAATGTGAGTTTTATCGACGAAAACTGACACCGGGCCGGATACCGGGCTGGCCGGACAGAGCCCGGGCCAGGTCTCAAAAACCTGCAAGCTACCGTGCTAAACGGCTATAATCCCCGGTTTAACAACACCGGGTCGCCGGCCTGCCGGCGCTACCCTGATTCGAACCTGAAGGCTGGAATTGCCAGATGAAAAGCGCCGAGATAAGACAGAAGTTTTTAGACTATTTTGCCCGCCACGGTCACCAGGTGGTGAACAGCAGTTCCCTTGTGCCGGGTAATGACCCCACGCTGCTGTTTACCAATGCCGGTATGGTGCAATTCAAGGAGGCATTTCTGGGCGAGGAAGTCCGGGAGTGCCCGCGTGCCACCAGTTCCCAGCGCTGCGTGCGTGCCGGCGGCAAGCACAATGACCTGGAAAACGTCGGCTACACTGCCCGTCACCATACCTTTTTTGAGATGCTGGGAAATTTCAGTTTCGGTGATTATTTCAAGCGCGAGGCGATCAACTTTGCCTGGGAATTTCTGACCGGCGACCTGGGGCTGCCCAGGGAAAAACTGTGGGTCACGGTTTTCAGGGACGATGATGAAGCAGCCTCCATCTGGCTGAACGAGGTCAAGGTGGATCCCGGGCGTTTCTCCCGCCTTGGGGAGAAGGATAATTTCTGGGCGATGGGGGACACCGGGCCCTGTGGACCCTGTTCGGAAATTTTCTATGATCACGGCGAGGAAGTCGAAGGTGGCCCGCCGGGCAGTCCGGACGAAGACGGCGACCGCTACATCGAAATCTGGAACCTGGTGTTCATGCAGTTCGACCGGCAACCCGATGGTACGCTGAAGCCGTTGCCGAAGCCGTCGGTGGACACCGGCATGGGTCTGGAACGCATCGCGGCAGTAATGCAGGGCGTGCACAGCAACTACGAGATCGACCTGTTTCAGACCCTGCTGAAGTCCGCCGCGAAGATTACCGGCGAAAGCGATCTAAGCCGCCCTTCACTGCAGGTAATTGCCGATCATATCCGCTCCTGTTCTTTTCTCATCGTCGACGGGGTAATTCCCTCCAACGAGGGACGCGGTTACGTATTGCGCCGCATCATCCGCCGTGCCGTACGCCATGGCTACCAGCTGGGCGTCAAGGAAGTCTTTTTCTACCGGCTGGTGAGCGCACTGGTCACTGCCATGGGCGAAGCCTATCCCGAGCTGGTGGAGCGGCAGGCGTTCGTGGAAAAAGTCCTCAACGAGGAGGAGCAGCAGTTTGCCCGCACTCTGGAGCACGGTATGGGCATCCTGGAGCAGGCCATTGAGCGGCTGGAAGGCAAGGTGATCCCGGGCGAAACCGTGTTCCGTCTTTACGACACCTATGGCTTTCCGGTGGATCTGACCGCCGATGTGGCACGGGAGCATGGTCTGACCCTGGATATGGCCGGTTTTGAGCAGGCCATGAACGAACAGAAAACCCGGGCCCGTTCCGCCAGCAGTTTCGGGGCAGTGGAAAAGCTGGTCATCGACCTGGATTCGGCTACCGATTTCATCGGCTATGACCATCTGCAGGGGCAGGGCACAGTTCAGGCGATCTACCGTGAGGGTCAGCCGCTGGAACGGATCGAGGCCGGTATGGAAGCGGATCTGATTCTTGATCACAGTCCGTTCTATGGCGAGTCCGGTGGCCAGATCGGCGATTGCGGAACGCTGGAGGCCGACGGCAAGAAATTTGAAGTGACCGATACCCAGAAGCAGGGTGAATACCTGATTCATCGCGGGGTCCTGCAGAGCGGGCAACTACAGGTGGGTGACACGGTGAATGCCCAGGTACAGGCCGCCAATCGGGCTGCCATTACTCTCAACCATTCCGCCACGCACCTGATGCACGCCGCCTTGCGTCAGGTACTGGGGAACCACGTGACCCAGAAAGGCTCGCTGGTCACCGCCGAGCGTCTGCGCTTTGATTTTTCCCAGCCCGCGCCGGTTACCCGAGAGGAGCTGCAACAGGTGGAAGCGCTGGTGAACCGGGAAATCCTCGCCAACAGTGAGGTGAGCAAGGAGATCATGAGCATGGACGAAGCGCGTGCCAAAGGCGCAATGGCCCTGTTCGGAGAAAAATACGGTGACCAGGTGAGAGTGGTCAGCATGGGTGGCCGGTTTTCCACTGAACTGTGCGGTGGTTGCCATGTGCAGCGCACCGGCGACATCGGGGTTTTCAAGATTGTCAGTGAAACCGGAATCGCAGCCGGGGTGCGGCGAATCGAGGCAGTGACCGGGCAGGGAGCTCTGGCGCTAGCCAACCGACGCGAAAAGACGCTCTCCCAGTTGGAGGAAATCGTCAAGACCAGCGAAGAAGGGCTGGTGGAAAAAGTGCGGCAGCTGACTGCCCAGACCCGGTCCCTGGAAAAGCAGCTGGAACAGCTGAAGGCAAAAATGGCCAGCAGTGCCGGCAGCGATATCGCCAGTCAGGCGAAAGAGGTCAATGGTGTCAAAGTGCTGGCTGCGCGCCTGGAAGGACTCAATGCCAAGTCCCTGCGGGATACGGTGGATCAGCTGAAAAACAAACTGGGGGAGGGTAGCGTCATTCTGCTGGCCAGTGCCGAAGGGGAGAGGGTCAACCTGGTAGCAGGGGTCACCCGCGACCTGACTGATCGAATCAAGGCCGGTGACCTGGTAAACATGGTAGCCAGCCAGGTTGGCGGCAAAGGAGGCGGCCGGCCTGACATGGCCATGGCCGGCGGTACCGATCCCGCGGCGTTGCCGGCGGCCCTGCAGAGTGTCGAGCCCTGGCTGAGCGAGCGACTCTAGTCCCGTGGAACCGATTGCATTCGGATAATCATTACTGTTTAATTTGCAGCTTTTTGGGGCGCAGTACTTTATAGGGATGCGCCAGGAACGCGGTACTGGGGAAAATGGCATTGATCGTTCAAAAATTTGGCGGTACGTCGGTGGGAACCACTGAACGTATCGAGGCGGTGGCCGACAAGATTGCCGGTTTTCGCGACCGGGGAGAAGACATTGTCGTGGTGGTCTCCGCCATGAGCGGTGAGACCAACCGGCTGGTTGCCCTGGCCCAGGCTATCAACGACAATCCACCACCCCGGGAAATGGACGTGCTGCTCTCCACCGGCGAGCAGGTGACCATTGCACTGTTGTGCATGGCGCTGCAGAAACGAGGCTATCCGGCCCGCTCGTTCACCGGCAGCCAGGTTCGTATCCTCACCGACCAGGCACACACCAAGGCGCGGATCCGCGAGATCGACGATGCCAGGATTCGCAGTGAACTGGCCGCTGGGCGGGTGGTTGTGGTAGCCGGTTTCCAGGGTGTGGATGACAACGGCAATATTACGACCCTCGGCCGGGGTGGATCAGACACCACGGCGGTAGCCCTGGCGGCGGCCCTGAAGGCGGAAGAATGCCAGATTTATACCGATGTAAAAGGTGTGTATACCACCGATCCACGCGTGGTCAAGGATGCCAGCCTGTTGCAGACCATTACCTTTGAGGAAATGCTGGAGCTGGCCAGCCTCGGTGCCAAGGTTTTACAGATCCGTTCAGTCGAATTTGCCGGCAAGTACCGGGTACCGCTGCGGGTATTATCCAGTTTCGAAGAAGGGTCCGGAACCCTGATTACAATGGAGGAAGAGAGCGATATGGAAGATCCGGCTATTACCGGTATTGCCTTTGCACGTGACGAAGCCAAGATTACCGTATCCGGTGTGCCCGATGTTCCCGGTGTCGCCTACCAGGTAATCGGTCCGGTCAGCGATGCCGGCATCGAAGTGGACGTTATCGTGCAGAACGTCTCCGCCGACGGTACCACAGACATTACCTTCACCGTGAAGCGTGGCGACAGCAGGCAGACCCGGGAAATCCTGGAACGGGTTGCCACGGAGATCGGTGCCCGGAAGGTCAGCGTCGACGATAAGATTGCCAAGGTATCGATTGTCGGGGTGGGGATGCGCTCCCACGCTGGAATCGCCAGTAAAATGTTCAAGACTCTGGCCGATGAGAATATCAATATCCAGGTGATCACCACCTCCGAAATCAAGATTTCCATCGTCATCGACGAGAAATACATGGAGCTGGCTGTTCGGGCGCTGCATGCGGCCTTCGAACTGGGTGACCCGGACTATCAGCCGCAGGGGGATGCGGACGATTAAGCTCGCAGCGCAGGGCAATACTCAGTCCCGCCCTGCCGGTCCCGCTCTGGGATTAACGTAAATGCGGGGCGGCGAAGCGGGGCGAATTACCCGATCCGGACCGCCGGACCGGAAACCCGTGGCGGTGAGAACGGAATTAGGTATTTCCAAGACACCCAAATACGTGAATAATGGGCCAGGCAAAGGAATGGTTAAAGGAGGTAACAAATGCTGATTCTAACCCGCCGAATCGGGGAGACCTTGATGGTCGGGGACGACGTCACTATCACGGTGCTGGGAGTCAAAGGCAACCAGGTACGCATCGGAGTTAACGCACCCAAGGACGTGGCCGTTCATCGCGAGGAGATCTACCAGCGCATCCAGAAGGAGCGGACCGGTGACGATCCCGATGATTCTGACAATGAGTCCTGAGCCAGTATTGCCACGTTACTGACCTGGTCCCATATCCCACCCTCCAATAGCACTCCGCGATGACGACGGAGTCAGCCAACCGGGTTCAGTCCGGATCGAATGTCACCACCAGCCCGGATCTGTCCGCCAGCAGGACAGCATCTGAAATCACCCTGCCAACTGCTCCGATTTCCAATACATAATCACACCGACTTTCGCACTAACTTTCGCAAAGTCCCGACAGTCTATGCTATGATTCCGCCCTCTGGAGAGATGGCCGAGTGGCTGAAGGCGCGCCCCTGCTAAGGGCGTATAGGGTAAAACCTATCGAGGGTTCGAATCCCTCTCTCTCCGCCAACAATGACATTTAACTTGTTGATATAAAACAATATATTCTTATTGGTTTGGGAGTTAGTCCCCCAATTGGCCCCCGCAAGAATTAAATCCAATCATCTAACGATTCCCCAATTCGACTAAATTTCGCTGCCATCTCGGCAAGTGAAATCTGCACAAACGAATCGTGCTGCGCCGTCAACCGTTCGAAGGTGTTCCAGTGCATCCCTCGGGGTTTACAGCCTTTGCCATTGAGGATACCTGGCTCCCATCCGAGTTTGTCACGAATTCGATCTGCTTTCCTTGCTGCTCGGTCATCCCAGGGTTCCCGCTGGCTGGCGTAGGCCAACTGGTAACAGTGGCGACATGCGAAAATGCTACCACCATAGAGTATTGCAACACGCCGACCGCAACGATGGGCGGGGCAGAGAAACCAAGGACGTTTCCCCCCTAGGTTGCAGGACGTCCAGTCCAAAGAGACGGTATAACTTTCGTCTTTCCAGTCTTCACCGCCTCTCCGGTGACGGTACGTGAGAATTACCTGATTCGTTTCAGTATGCACGCGAATGGAAGCGACCACTTTGCCATGTCGGGACCATTGCCAGCTAAAGAACTGATCTGGTTCGAGCAAACCATCCCGCTTCCATCGTCGCACGTCAATCGAGCGATAGTCATCCGTGGTGCTTTTCGCATCCCAGCGCCACCGTCGTCCGCTACCTATGCCACCCATGTCTACCTCCTGACTATTTATCCGAAATCATTAGGGAAATTCAACTTTATGTTTCAGCCCTTGCGGGCCTGCAAGGGTCGTTGTAGGTTTTCTTTGGCGTTGGTATTAAGCATGCACAAAATCGCCTCTTCGTATTCTACAATCTGACAACCACTTCTGACCCCCATTAGGCGCTACAGTCAAGTTATGGGTGGTGGACACGCTAGGAGTAGACTCTTTGGTTTCACGTAGTTGGTTATTGGGAAGTGAAGGGGGCGGGTATCTCTTCCGACTGCTTCAGGCAATACCGACGGGCCTCCAGGTCATTCCGGCACTTGTCCAAAACATCGGCGATGATTGTCGAATCGGTTTCGTCAATGTGTGCCAGCCAAGCTCGAATGCCTGATTCTTCATCCGGTGATAATGTAGGTAGTGATTTTGGCTGTTCTGCGACAGCGACAGTAGCGACTGACGCGACAGTTGCTGGATTGTCCGCTCCATGTGTCGCAGCTGTCGCAAGTGTCGCTGTCATGATGCTAGTGACCCCGTTATTTTCAATCCCAGCCTGGTGGGGGATTATCGCCCCGGTTTGGAGCAAAGCCGGATTGATGTGAATCTCCTTGCGCCTGACCTCCTGAAGCAATTGGACTCTGCCGGCTTCCATCAATTCATCCAAGGCAGAATCCAGAGCGGCTTTGTGGCGTATGTGTACTGGGGTCACATTGCGTTGAATTTCTCGCCGGGGAACGATGTTTGTCTTCTCCCTCCGGCAGTAGTCTAGCAACCAGCTATCCAGTCGTACCGCGTTTGCCTGAGCCTCCGGTAACGCCAGTTCACCATAGAAACGCCGGGCTTCATGTAGGTGCCAAGCAGCAATACGAGAAGCGCCTTCAAATGCTGCCAATCCGACAGCGTTGCCACTGTCATGCTCGAATATCTGAAACAGAGTGGCGATCCTGGCTGCATTGTCGGCAATTTTGCTGGCCACATCGCGCACATCGTAGAGTTCACCGCCAGAGCGCAGTTCGCTTTCTATGGCGTCATGGAACGCTATCCATGCGGCCTTGGCTTCCGCCGTCAAAGGCAAAAGCGTTGGCGAGAGCGTCCCATCTTCATCAATGGGGACATCCTGTTGGAGTATTTCAGCAATTCGTTGATTGAACCGGGCCAATGCGGGCCAGGATTCTGGCGGATCGGTAAAAGGCCGATACCCTTGCGTCGATTCTGGCCAGGCTAGAAGAAATCGGGCAAGAAACCCTGTGCCCCTCGCCAGTTCGCCGGAACGGTCGAAGAAACTACGGAGGGTGGCTTCCTGCACCTGTAAGGCGATGGTCAGCCTTGCCCCGCGCACCGTAAAGGATTCGGAGGTACGCCGCTCAGTGGCAATGTCTACACCATCCCAAAGTTGGTTTAGAGTGGCCAGATTGCGCATGACCGAATCCTTTCCCATGCCATGTGCACCAAACACTAGTCCGGCCTCACTCGATACTATCCCGCCGGAAGGCCAGCCTTTGGCCAGATTCCATTTCAGCGCTTCTGGGGTGGCGTCACTATAGCTCAATCGGGGTACCCTTAGCGGTTCCGGCTTGTCATGCTCCAGATCCCTCAAAGCCACTTCAAGTTCGCGGACTGGCTTTCCCGCTTTGGTAAGTTGGCGGATTTTTTCCTTTATGCCGCCGTGCTTTGCCTCCCAGACGTCCATTGCCGCCTTTTGCTCTTTGATTAGTGGCTTGGTGGCTTCGGCTTGTTCGGCTTCAAACTCCCGTATTGCTTGCATGAAGAAACCATCACACGTGGATTTGCGTTCTCCGGAATCGGCAACGGTTAGCAGAAACAGCCCCGTAGGTCCTTGCAACTTTTCCGCCCGCTTCACATCGACGAGTGCCTGTCCGGCCAGTGATAGTGCAGCCAGGGCACTGGATGCTACCAGTGGAACGGGAGCCTTGGTGAAAGCGAGGACTTCCTCAACGGCGACGCGGACCCTCTCCGGCAAGGCGTCCAGGGGATAGGGTTTGGGGTCTATCTTGGCTGTAAGGGAGAGCGGTTTGGGCCAGATGAGGCTGTCGGTGCTGTCAGGAGTGATTGCACCACGAATGGCATGTGCGACCGCGTCAATTCCAACTACTGCCGCCATGTCGTTAAAGTCAGTCGCTCCAGCAGGGCGCTGGTCTCCGAAACTCGGAACGGCCACCTTTCCACTGACAACCAGCGCGGCATGGTTCGCCTTGGTAATACCAGGATTGCCTTCAGTTTCTGCATCATCGTCCGCACAAACGATGATCGTAAGATCCGGCCACTTTTTACGCATGACCAAGGCAACACTTTCCAGGTTGCCTGAATTGAACGCAACCGCGACAGGGTACCCCGTGGCTTCATGGATAGTTGAACCCGTGGCAAAACCTTCGGCGATGCACAAGGCATTCGTCCCCTGAGCAGTGCCAATACTAAAATAACCACCAGAGATTTTCCCGCCGCTCAGAAATCGCTTGCTGCAATCCTCTTTGATGAATTGCAGCGAGTGAAGTTGGTTGCCCGAGCGTACTGGGATAACCAGCGCACCTCGATAAAGCCGCGCTCCATTGGACCTGATTCCCTTTTGCACTAGGTAAGGGTGGTTGTTGTCGGCTGGCATGGCTTCATTCCAGATAGATTCTGCCTTTACAGCGGCTTTTGAAAATTGCTGTTCACGCTGCGCCTCAGCGTGTTTGCGGGCTTCTTCCACTCGGCGCGTAAACTCCGCCCTCTCGGCATTGGAAAATGGTTTTCCCTGATTCAACTGCCAGTTATCGGAGAGGTCAGTAGACCAGTCACCGAAACAACCACCAATGCCATCTTTGAAGAATAGACACCAGCCGGCTCTGTTGGTCGGGCGTTTGCCGTTACCGGGGAAGCGGTGCAATTCGCCGGGTACAATCACATCAGGAGGTTCCAGGCCAGCGGCCCGGATCGCGTCTTTGAACTGAGAGAGTGACTCATTCATCGTGCGCTTCTCCCTGGCGAATAAGCCAGTCTGCCAGGCACAGGGGCAGCCATCCCCACAAGGCCAGGGTGATTACGAAACTTTTGACGCGGGCTGGAAGTTCGTTACAATTGAGAGAGTGTTTTGAAGTCTTCGGGGTCGCCTGGTACCAGCCAAAGCGACCCTTTTTGTATCTGATCATTGCAGTGGCCTCCTGTCAGTGCGCAGCCTTGCGGCTGGCCTCGATCTGCTGGTTTAACCATTCGGTAATTTCTGCTTCGACCCATCCCACTGCGCGACCGCCAAGGGATACGGGCTTCGGGAAGCGACCTTCTGAAATACGTAGATAGATGGTGCTGCGGGAAAGCCCGGTACGGGCCTTGACGGTGGGAAGTCTCAGGATCACGGTAGCCATGTTTGCGCCTCCATAGGCGTTGTTGAACATGGCTGAATTACGGACGAGCTAGGGCACTACCCTTCAAGCTGGCTAATGAAGAACGGCGCAAGGCCGTTCGACTACAGGGCTTGTCGTAGGGGAGTAGGTAGCCTCTGTCCGGCTACCAGTGAGGGGTTTCTGATTTCGAGGAGGGCTTTTCGTCCTGGACAAGCTGTTTGATTCGGGAAATGGAGAGACCTTCTTCCACCGCAACCGTTTTCAGGAATGCCTTTACACCTTTGGCCTTCAATTCATCAACCCGCTTCCTGATGCGCTCCCGCCGCTGTTCGGCGGATTCAACATCACCAGCCCCGGCAACGGGGTCATCCACCAGGCGGGTCAATCGTCGTTTATCTACCTTGAAGGTGTCACCATCAATCGCCAGCACGTCGGTCAACGCAATCGAGTGACCGGCCAATGTGAGAGTGAGTTTCTCCCCGGCCATGAGAACAAGATGGCTGGCGTGCTTTGCACCCCGAAATACCCCGATCTCCCAACGGCCCACCGATGAACTGCCCATGCTTGGACGTTGCAGATCAAGCAGCCCCGCAAGCAGATCGGCGATTGAATCACCGGATGCCTGCCACTGTTCGAGTCGTGCAACCGGCACCGGCACGCGGTTGATGTCGTCGCGCTTGTCGCAGACGATGAATGCTGCCGGTTCCCGCGCTTTGTCGGTTAATACATGCACGGGCATGACACATTCGCGCTCGCAGCCGGGACATACCGCGCTGGAGGCAGGCCGCGCCCTGGTGATGAGCTGCTGCGTCTTCATTGCCGTGACCGCTTCACCGCGCCACTGAGCCAGTTCATCCGCGTTGATCAGAGCCGTAGCACCCTGCAATGCGGCCACCCGGTTTAGTAATTCGGTAATGGCGTCTTCTGGCATCATGTTTCGGCGGGTTCCAGGGTTTCCTCGACTTCTTCCGGTTCCTTGGGCTCGATACCGGACGCTTCCAGCATGTCGCGCAGCTTCATGCCCAACTCGTCATACTTGAGCGAGCAGGAGTTGGGGTAAGTAATGCGGAACAAGATATTCTTGGGAGGCTTGTCGGCATTGCGCACCACGGAAGCTGCGATCTCTACTTGAGTGACGTTGTAAAGAGACAAAGGTATCGACTTGCCGATCTTGTCCAACAGGTCATAGATTGCATCGGAGTCGTTGCTAGTATTTGTCTCTAGAGTGATCCTCTCCCCCTTGTTGTAACGTGACGATAGCCGCAGTTTACGCACGGCGACCTCCTCGATACCGCTACCAACGCCGTAGACAAAGTCAAAGCCCCGCTTTCCGAGCTGACCCAGATCGTAGATGCGCTCATCTTTGGGATCGGGCGGCAATTCATCCAGTTTCAGAATGGTGGTGGCGAACATCCCTTGTAGTGGTTCTATCGCCTTCCTTACTCCGCGAAAGTTTAGGTCCAGAGTCCCCGCCTTCTGGGAATAGACGAAGATCACTTCGAAGGCCGGGTTATGCGGGCGGCGCCCAAACTCACCGTCCACCCATTCGATACTCTGTTGGGAGTAGTCCTCGGGATAGGCAAAGTAGTAGTCTAATTCTCCCCGACGGAAAGGTTCCACGACACAGTTGTTGCCCCGCCCCTCGGTACGGTGAAAATAGTTGCTGATCTTGCTTGCCAATTGCTGGATGCTGGTATCGTCAACCGCTGCAGATTGGTGCCCCATGTTCTTGCGTTTGCGCCAGAAGGGAAGAGTGTCGGCGTGATAGAAGCGAGTGGCTCCTTTCCAGCACTCACCATGATCCAGGTAGGTGAGCATCGCTCTGTGATAGTGATTGGGAAGTTCCGAGAGAGTTTCAATGAATGCTGTTAGGCCTTCGGGGTCCGCCTGCAATTGCCACTGTGCCTCATCGATGATCGCCCGGAACCCCTTTTCACAACTCAGTTCGAAAATGTCTTGAAACTCGGCGTCCAATGGTTTTCGCAGTTCCTCGGGTAATTTCAGCCAGCTGTCATTTAGCACATCCGGCTTTGTTTCCAGCATGGCCGCGAAGTCTAGATCATTGAACAACCCACGGTCAGAGAAGAAACGTGCCAGTAGCGCATTATTAACCCGGTGGTAATGAATATCTGATATAATCCACAAATGGAAACGAAAATTGATACAAGAAAATTACCACGAGAGGTTATTGAAGAGAAGCGCCGGATGGCACATCGGTTGCGTAAACGCGGACTCACCCGAGCAGAGATAGGAGAGGAGCTGGGTGGCGTGCACGCTGATACTGTGGGTCGTTGGCTGAAACTTGATGCAAAGCATCTCAAGGTAAACCGGGGCGGTCGAAAAGTTGGAGATGCCAGACGGTTGTCGGCAGATCAGGAACAGATGATTCGATCGATGATAGTTGACAAGACGCCTGATCAGCTGAAGCTCGATTACGTGTTGTGGACGCGCAAAGCCGTTGGTGAATTGGTCTTGACCAAGCTTGGCATTGATCTTCCGATTCGCACTGTAGGCGATTATCTGAAGCGCTGGGGCATGACACCGCAGAAGCCGGTGAAAAAAGCTTACGAACAAAACCCGAAAGCGGTACAACGGTGGCTGAAAGAAGATTATCCGGATATCAAGGCCATGGCGAAACACGAAAATGCCGAGATTTACTGGGGTGACGAGACCGGCATGCGAAATGATAGCCAGCATGAAAGAGGTTATGCCCCGAAAGGCAAAACGCCCGTGGTTCGGCTGAATGCGAATCGCTCATCGACCAATATGGTTTCTGCAGTCACGAACCAGGGCAAAGTCAGATTTCGTGTGTTTGATGGTTCAATGAACACAGACATTCTCATCGATTTCTGCAAGCGGTTGATCAAAGCTTCGGGTCGGAAAGTGTATTTGATACTGGATAATCTCCGAGTGCATCATGCAAAGGTATTCAAAGCCTGGTTAGCGAAACATGGAGATGAGATTGCCGTGTTCTATCTGCCATCCTACTCGCCCGAGTTAAATCCGGACGAATATTTAAACTGTGATGTGAAAGCCGGCGTCCATAGCGGCAAGCCGGCAAGAACAAAAGATCAGCTCAAGAAAAAAGTAAGGTCACATATGCGGATGCTGCAGAAGAAACCAGCACGTGTGATGAAATACTTTCGCCATGAGAAGATCCGTTATGCCGCGTAACAGATATAGTTAATCGCCGGGTTAATAGGAACCTGCCGGAAGAAATTGCTGGGAGAGTAGTGCCGGGCCATGTGTTCCTCCTTGTTTGTTTTGTCTATGTCCAGACTAATCCGAGAGGGTGCAGTACTTTACAGTAAAATTGCAATCACTTTCGAGAACCCTTGGCGACTTCCAAGGTTGTAACAAATTCGGTTCAGATTGATCCGTGGCTTAAGAAAACTCTATGTAGCGAATCTGTCTTTGCTAAGGGAAATGATTGTGTTTATTGGGCGATGTATTTTCGCAATATTTCCTACAAAGCTATGAAGTGCTTTCAAATAGAACAAATCGTGAAAATTGCTCAAGCATGTAAAAAATATAGAGAATTAATCACCGCGAATTGCGGTCAGCAACTTGTCATAAAAGATGTTCGGGTTACGCGAGCGCTGCCAAGATGATAGAGCTTGGCTGACTGGGCAGAGAGGTTGCTGACTATATCGCGCAGACTCGGGCGGCCGGAAACCTGAGCCAGGAAAAGAGCAACGTGCTGCGACCACCGAGTCATTCTGCGCAGCTTCTGGCCCTGATGGTGCTTATTGGCCAGGGACTCGAATTCATGTCTCGGAATTAATTTTAGCAATTGAGCGAAGACCGTATCATGATTTGCCAAGGCTTGAATCTCCCTGTTATTACAGTGTTTGGTTGCACACCCATTGTACCAACTTGTTGAGATTCAGGCCTTTTCTAATGCAAAGTTATGGGACAGCAGTGAGATAAATCTTATTGATTCCATTTGCAAGAATTTGAGTGGTTAATGAAGTGTCTTTGGAAAATTGGAGAGTGCAGAAATATCCGAGCAAGTGGCATTCTGTTGACCTTAAGAAAAGGTACAATCAACTGTAGGAAAGTCCTCCCAAAAGGTTGCTGGTGTTAAAAATAGAGAGTTTTTGTATACTGACAACAGAGGCTCTTTATAGAAGACGCGGATTCAATTCGCTAGTGCAACGGATGGGTTGATTCCTAAAAATACTTGATTGGGTGTTTTAATACCAAGACATTTTCTGGGCCTGTTGTTGAGCTTTTCCATAACCTTGTTGATTTCACTCTGGGTGATAGTTGCGAAATCTCTGCTTTTGGGGAAGTACTGACGGATCAGACCATTAGTGTTCTCATTCAGTCCCCGTTCCCATGAAGCGTAGGGGTGTGCAAAGTAAAATTTTGCGTCGAGATGGTTAGCAATGATCTTGTGCTCCGCAAACTCTTTCCCGTTATCAGAAGTCAGCGTGAGGACCTTGCCGGATACAGGAGAGAGCAGGCTGATAATGGCATCGGAGACTAGATGAGCGGTCTTTCGCTGAACTTTCTTGATCAGGGTGTAGTGGGACTTCCGCTCCGTGAGAGAGACGATAGCTTGTTTGTGACCTTTGCCGATGATGGTATTGAGTTCCCAGTCACCAATTCGACTTCGGGAATCCACCACGGCCGGTCGCTCATCAATGCTGATTCGGTCTATTAATTGGCCGCGTCGGCTATAGGAGCCATAGCGCTTCCGGCGCTGCTTCTGGCACCTCAAGTGGCGATAGAGTTCGCCACCAGCAGCTTTGTCCTGGAGAATAAACTGGTAGATCCACTCATGACTGATTGCGACGTTGGACTCCTCTTTAAGCCACAGACTGATTTTCTCAGGACTCCAGTCCTCTCTAAGAAGTCTTACAACGGTGGACCAACTGGAAGTACTGATACGTGGCATGACCCTGGATTGCTTGCGTTCATCAGTCAATCGCTGCGCCTGTTTAGGGCGGTAGCCACGAAGCCCGCTATTGCGGCGGATCTCACGGCTGATAGTGGATTTATGGCGTTTTAGGACCATGGCTATTTCAGTTTGATCAAAACCGGCTTTCAAAAGTGCGTGGATCTGATATCGTTCTTCCTGGGTGAGCTGTGTGTACATGGTGCTCCTCTAACTTTGGTCGGTGAGAGAAGCTTTCTATGCTACCGCAGCTTACCCTCCAACCAACTCTCTAGAGTTGCACTTACAAATTGAATTCACGAATTAGCTGAATATCAGACACTATAAAAAGATTTGGTCTCGCATCGAAAAGCGTTGATCAAATTTCAATCTCTCTTTGACTTATACTAGTATGCGGGAGGCAATTAATTAGAATGCGTGTTTTACTTTACCTTCTTACGGTAATAATTTTATTTTGGTTGTCGACTAAACTGGTCCTTTCTTCTGATATAAATCGCTTTAAGGGCTCCATTACATTGGTAGAGGGCAAGATTGTCAATGTGTCGTGTCTTTCAAGAAAATCCCGAGCTTACTACAAGTTTTACTTACAAGAAGAGATCGTAGTTGATGCATTGGTTCCTAATCAAAGGTGTGATTATTCAATATCTGAGCATTCTAAAGGTAGTTTTGTAAGAGCTTACTTCAATCGGAGAAGTCTCATGGAGCTGCGTGTAGATGAGAGGCTAGTATATGATTTCGCGCATTTCAGTTATAGTACGAATATAGTTATTTTTTTAATTGCAGCTTGGATTGTGAGTATTGTGGCAATGATTCAAATTCAAATACACAGACAACTCCGCAAGCAGTAAAATAAAATATGGAATAACTGATAGTCCGGAGGATCATACATGCCTCAGGAATTTTAAAATTAACCCATTGAATTTCGCCTTTATCAATTGAATTTATTTATGTCAAATACCTTTAAAGAGCTAAAGAAAGAATATCAGACCGGAAAGTCAAAAATAGATGCTTTCAACAAATTTTGCATGCAAGGAGGGAATCCCAATAGAGGTGCGAAGTACTTGGCCATGTACCCTGATAGGTGTCACTACCTTAAGCACAAAATCATGAATAACGTGCTAGTAGGGGTTTCTTTTTTATTAGTAGTTTTAAATTATTTTGGTGCTTTAATGCAAACTGGTGCAGCTACTTTGTCAATTGCTTTATTGGCACTGTTGACTATTGTTTTTCTTTTTCAAGTTGGAATTATTTACTTTATGTTTAAGCCTAACGCTATTGCGTATCTTTTGTTTATCCTAATTATGTTTATACGTGCACTAGATAGCTTAGTTTTAGTTCAGATTGATCCAGTCTCTGGTTGGGCAAATCTGACCTTAACAGGCGGTATATTGGTTTTCACAATCTATATGAAAATAACTATGTTCCCATTTCAAAACATTTTGCACCTTAGAGAAGACCAGAATGGTATTCGTATTTTTCAATCCAGCCCTTCATGTTGACTTCCGCTTTGTGCTTACCCTGAAACGCTTCGGGAACATCTGAGAGCGTTTGGTTTGAGCCACGCCGCCATTTCAGGTTCTTCAACCTTGACACAGAGTTGCTTTTCGTCTTTCCGTTTCGACACGGCGTGCAATTAAATCGCTAAATATGTTGAAATTGGTTCAAATAGTTTCCAAGTGGTTGGCGAAGCCGACAGATCCAGTAATCGTAACAAGTCGAAGAGTAATGGACCCCTCTGATTGGACAGGAATTGGACTCTGCTAAGTGGTTCCGCCATTATGAGCAATCTGCTCAGGAGCGAAACCATGAGAAGACCAAGACGCAATCATTCACCTGAATTTAAGGCCAAAGTATACCATTGATCGAACTTTCGATGTGTATGGTCGGATTACAAGCGTAGAAGCAGGAGCGTCCAATGCCATTTGAATTGCCCCGGGAAAATCGGAGGGCGTTTAGTTTGAGTCATGCCGCCATGGCAGACTCTTCAATTTTGTCATAGTACTGCTTTTCGTATTCCGCTGGCGGAATATTTCCAATCGGTTCCAGCAGCCGCCTGTTGTTAAACCACTCGACCCATTCCAGGGTAGCGTATTCCACGTCGTCGATAGTCTTCCAAGGTCCCCGTTTGGGATTGCGAATGACCTCTGTTTTGTAGAGGCCATTGATCGTTTCGGCCAGCGCGTTGTCATAGGAGTCACCCACAGAGCCGACCGAGGATTCGATGCCGGCTTCTGCCAGGCGGTCACTGTAACGGATCGATAGGTACTGGCTGCCACGGTCGCTGTGGTGGATCAGGTTGTCAGTCTCCTTCCTGGCCCAGATTGCTTGTTCCAGGGCATCCAGTACCAGTTCTGTTTTAAGTGATCGGCTTACCTTCCAGCCGACGATAGCGCGTGCATAGACATCTACCACGAACGCCACATAGACAAACCCTGACCAAGTGGCTACGAACGTAATGTCCGCTACCCAAAGCTGGTTAGGCCGCTCAGCAACGAACTGACGGTTTACCAGATCAGAGGGCCGGTCCTGGCTGTCATCGCTGATTGTGGTCCAGCACTTGGCACCACCACGGCTTACACCCTGGATACCAAGCTGCTTCATCAATCGTTCTACCGTGCAACGGGCAATAACGAAACCCTCGCGCTTCATTTGTCGCCAGACCTTTCTGACGCCATACACTTGCTGATTCTCGTCCCACACGCGCTGGATCTCGGGCTTCAGGTGACGGTCCCGTATTGATAGGTTGGACTCTTTGTCTGGATCAGATTCCCGGTCTTTATGCTCATAGTAAGTTGAGACAGCTATCGGCAACTGCTTACACATTGGCTCGATTCCGTACTGTTCTTTGTGAGCATCGACAAAGGCAATCATTTCTTTGGTCGGCGGTCGAGCTCCGCCTGGGCGAAAAAAGCTGATGCCTTGCGCAAAATCTCGTTGGCTTGCTTAAGCTCTCGGTTTTCCCGTTCCAGTTCCTTAAGCCGATCTCGATCTGCGCTAGTTAAGCCGTCTCGCTTGCCTTGATCGATCTCTGCCTGCTTGACCCACTTACGTAACGTCTCAGGCGTACAACCAACCTTTGCGGCTATTGAATTAATCGCTGCCCATTGCGAGCTGTGTTGATCCTGCTGTTCAAACAGCATCCGAACAGCGCGTTCTCGGTACTCTGGTGAATATCTTGTTCCTTTCTTCATAGGGGTCTATCCTCTCAAGAATTAGACCCTCCGGTAAACCCGGGGCGATTCAATTGCTGATTTGACGTTTACTTACGACAAGCTCGGAAATCTCACTCAGCGGCAAGACCTTAATCAGAGCGTTACTGAATCATTTTCATTTGACGCAATGAATAGGATGACTGGTGCAACTATCGGCGGTACAACTCGCAGCGTGACCTACGACGATGTTGGCAACATTACTAGCAAGACACGCTTGGGGTCAACTAACACCAATTCCTATTCGTACCCGACACCAGGAAGCGCCAAGCCCTATTCGGTAAGTTCGATCACTGGTGTTGTCAACGGAGTGACCAATCCTACATTTTCCTATGATGATAACGGCAATATGACCTCAGGTGCTGGTCGCTCGGTGACTTGGACTGCTTTCAACAGGGTTACCTCCATCACCGAAGGGTCATTGACAGTTTCGTTTGTGTATGACGCCGAGCATCAACGGATAAAGCAGAGTGACGGCTCAATCGTCACGCGTTTTCTGAACGACCCAATCGCAGGCGTTCAGTCAGAATATCTCACAAGTGACGGGGGTACTTTCAATGATTACCTATTTGCGGATGGTGAGAGGGTAGGCGTAAGAACCAAGAAGACGTCTCCCAGCTCAACCACTTTTCAAGGATTTGTCGCTGATCATGAGCGATCGGTTACCGTCGTTACGGACAGCAGTGGCAGCATCGTGCAGAACCTTGCCTATGATGTGTGGGGAAGAAGGCGAAACCCCAACGGCACTGAAGATCCGACCGGGGCAATTACAGCCCCGACAACCAGGGGGTACACGGACCACCAACACTTGCCTGGTGGCGTAAATGGGATTCATCTCATCAACATGAATGCCAGGATTTATGACCCTGAGGTGGGACGGTTTATGTCGGCAGATCCGACAATTCCGGATATGTTCAACTCCCAGACATTAAATCGATTAACCTATGTTCGAAATAACCCAGGGACACGAATCGATCCAACGGGTTTTAATAGTTTTGAGGCAAACAGCTCACGCATAGACATGTTTGATAATACTGGTTACCAATCCATTTTTTATGGAATGCAGCAGGTATATTATGAGACTCTCTTTGAACACAGTCTTATGGCGGACATAATCAATTCATTGGCAGGGACGTTTGACTTGTTTACCAGTAGTACTGGTGGCAGTACGGACTTATCTTCAGCAAATGAGAATTTCTCGGGCTATATAGACCTGGGGCCGTCGCAGCCTATTATTTATGGAGATGATAGTCCGGGTGATTTTGATACTGAGTCAATCCCCAGTATATTAGCCAGTAGTGATGCTGTCGCGGCAGAAGGTGCATTAAATCTTATCAGGAAGTATCGAGATGTAATACTGAGTGTATCCGAATCGGCTGGCGTGAATCCGCAGTATGTGGCAAGCATTATCTATCAAGAAAGACTCAATGGCATATGGGCAACAGCACGGAACGTTCCAGCATGGCCTTTAGCCGTGGGAGGAGCAAATAGTGTGACAGTGGGATTGGCTAATATGGATGTAAATACTGCAGCAAGGATCATGGGATTTAATGTCGAAACGATGAGTTATATTGAACGCTTTCAAATCTTACGAGCGCTTGGCAGTGACGAAAAGTCAATTGAACTTATCGCTCTTAATATAGCTAGTTTTGAATCAAAACTAGGACGATCTGTGACTTTACAAGAAGCAACTTTTGGGCACAATGCAGGAATCGACAATTTAATTAACAGCTTACCTATCGTTATTGGATCTGACGTATCAAGAAGGTCATGGGGTTTTCAAGACGAAATTGCCGAGGCATTGAGATGAATTTATTAAGTAATAATAAGTTCAGAACCGCAATATTTATATTATCTGGAGTTCAGTTATCCACGAGTATTCTATTTGTCGTATACGGAGCTCTGTACTTTTACAATGAAGAGTCTTCCGAGGTGATGAGAGTTACAGAATTGTACAGTGCTGGGAGTAATGACGAGCTTTTCGCTGTTGTGGGAATATTTCTGTCTAGCATTCTAGTATTAACTTCTTTGGTACGAATTCACAAGCCATTAAGTAAGTTGGATGTTACCGCAGTATTTCTTGCATTAATTTTGCAAGCTATTTACTTGTTGACTGTTGAAGTCACTTCCTTTCGATTGAGTCTATCGCAATCTAATGGATGGGTTCTGTTATTGTGGTTACTGACGTTTGTAGTCTATTGGCTCTACATCTTGAGTTTTTTTGGGTACTCTATATACGCTTCAATCGCTATTGGGAAAGAATAGCGACGATTGGCAAGATATTTCATGCATAGATGAGTGCATTGTTGATTTTGCCTCTTTTGAAATATGAGTGGGCAGTGCAAAAGTGTTTCCGTCGAGAATGCAGCTTAAGGACCCGACGGAAGCCATGCAATCTGAGAAGCTTTTTGAAACAGAGCTGGGTGTATGCCCGCCGTGGTATGTAAAGGAAGCGCGGTTTGATGGAGCCGCGAAAGTGTTCACTATCGATGTGGACTTTAAGCTTTAAGCCTGGTAGCCGGTTCACACTCCTTGATACCCCGCTCAAAAAATGAACAGGGTAGTTGAATCAGTGGGTCAGTTTTTGATGGAAATTATCCCTCAAAGTGGGTCAATTTTGGACGGCAATCAACAAAATTGGGCGTAACACCCAACTCACGGGCTATCTGAGCACAGCTTACGCCGGGCTGACGGACTTGCTCCACCGCCCCTTGCTTAAACTCGGGGCTGTACTTTCTTCTCTTCGACATAATCACTCCTTTCGCCTATTATGAGGCTTCTTTGAAGTGTCCGTATAATCGGGGTAGAACCCAATCGGAACGATCTCTGCGCCAGCGTTGAATTAGGCGAGGTACTCAGCCCACTCTTGCATCATTTGTCGGCGTTTAGTGAACAAGTCGCCCCGCCTATACGCGGCTTCAACTTTGCTTTCGATAACATGAGCCAAGGCCATTTCCGCCACGTCTCGCGGAAAACTCGAAACCTCGCCGGACCAGTCTCTAAAACTGGACCGGAAGCCATGAGGGACATAGTTTCCTCGAATGCCCTTGACTCTGTAGCCCATGCCGCGCATCAATTGCAACAAAGCCATGTTAGATAAGGGTTGACCGTGACGAGTGCCGGGGAACAAGTGAGGATTGTTGTCAATACGGGGTAGGGCATCCAGGATGCCCATGGCGGTGTCTGAAAGTGGTACCCGGTGTTCGCGCCGGGTCTTCATTCGTTCAGCAGGTATAATCCAGATGCCAGCACCGAGGTCGATTTCTTTCCACTGCGCATTCAACACCTCACTGGTTCGAGTGGCAGTGAGTATCAAGAATCTAAGCGCTAACGAAGATATACTGCGGTTGCCGGCTAATTCGGCCATAAAGTCTGGGACGTCATCGTGAGGCATAGCGGGGTGGTGGTTGACATTTTTTACCCGCGAGGGTTTTGGTAGCAGTTTGTCCAGGTGTCCACGCCATCGAGCGGGATTCAACGGATCGCAGTACTTGTGGGCGGCAGCGTAGTCCAGGATGTTCTCAATCCTACCTTGTAGACGCTTGGCAGTTTCGGTCTTGGTGGTCCAGATAGGGGAGAGGATGCTAAGCACATCTTCTGTTGTGATCGTGTTTACCAGCTTGGTGCCAACTACCGGCCGGGCGTAGGTTTTGAGCGTGCTGACCCACTGGCGGGCGTGCTTGGCGTTCTTCCAGCCGCGACGGTGTGCTCGGATAAAACGGGCCGCACAGGTAGTAAAGGTGGGAATCTGCTCCTGTTCGATCTGCCTTGTAGCAATCGGATCGATGCCTTTCTTGGCCAGCTTCCGGCTCTCGGTAGCCAGATCCCGTGCCTCGGCAAGCCCTACATCGGGGAAGCTACCTAGTCCCATCTCTCGGCGCTTACCGTTGATGGTGAAACGCAATACCCATTTCTTTGCACCATGGTTGGAAACTACCAGCCGAAGACCTCCTCCGTCCTCGTACTTACCTGGTCCAGCAGTCGCCACCTTACGCGGAGTGAGTTTGTGAATCGACATGTAGCCATCCTCGTGAGGGGTGGGGGGGCAGGAAGGGTAGTCCCCCAAAGAGTCCCCCATTAAACGAGGATTATAATGGATCGAGATGGAATGTATAGAATGTTAACTACTTGTTATTACAGTTTAAAATGAATTCAATAGGACGGCATGAAAAGCTAACACAGCGGACTCTCTCTCCGCCAAAGTACGGCTTTACCCCATTAACGGGGGATGGGCATTCATACTCACTCGATTGATTATCCCATCCCACCCTGCAAATCCCTCCGAAACAATCCGAACCGCTCTCATCTGCATTGCCGGGAAACATGCCGAGTTTCGGGCGTTCTCCGTTACTGGGTGGGAAAATGCTTACGGGTGACAGTATTGGAACCCAACGGCGGTCTTCAAATTCTCAAGCCTGGAAACGATATAGTTGATTAGAAGTTGCTTGCAAAGGCTACGCATGGCGGTTCATGAAATCCTCTACCGCTGAATTGCAGCCGATCGGACAGGAATCCGCTTGGCCGGGATTCTGTATGACCAAAGTCACACTATCACAAGTAATTGTCAGAATTAGACAATTTGCAAAGTCACTTGTCTGTCTCACCGGGAGAAGGAACATGGAAATTTGGAATACTCGGATCAGCTTGATTTCAGTCACACTTATACTCCTGACACTGGGACTTCAGGGCCAGCTTCAAGCTCAATCCGCGTTTTTGAACAATGAAGAACTTACAATCGTTGCGCTGGAGGTTGAGGGCGAATACTTCCAGGCAGAACTGCTACAGATCAGCGATCAACCGGCCGATTTTCAGCTAGTCAATTTTTTTGGCATCTCCTCTGCGGATTCGCAAACTGTCAGCGTCGTCAATGGCGATATCATCAGTACCCCGTTTATCATCCTGAATGGCGTTTCGTTCAGCGCAGATTTTCAACTGGTAGGCCTTTCGCCACCAATCATTCGCCTGAGTACATTGCAACCACTGGGGCAGGGCGCCACATTTGCGGATGTCGGATCGCTTCTCGATCTGGTCGGCGAGCAGGGACCCGAGGGCCCTCCCGGGCCTCAGGGTCCACAAGGACTGCAGGGGCCAGAGGGTCCACAAGGGCCTCAGGGACCTTCAGGCGAACTGTCACCGGAAACGATGAGCAGGCTGGCAGACCTGGAAGCCGCCGTGATGTCGCTTCAGTCTGAACTGGAAACGGCCAACAGCATTATCGCGGCACTTGATCCCGACGGTATATTGAGCCTGTTTACGAGGAATGGGGCTGACCTGTATTTGAATGGCGCCAATCTACATGTAACCAATGGCACAGGTGACACTACAACTACCAACGGTGTAGGTAACATTATCATCGGTTATAACGAATCGCGCACATTGACGGCAAACAATCGGACCGGATCTCATATGCTGGTAGTCGGGGACTTCAACAATTTCAGCGGTTTCGGCGGCATTGTGGTTGGCTCCGAAAACTCCACCGAGGGTGCGTACTCTTCGGTAAGCGGTGGACAGGGCAATGTGGCATCGGGCAGTAATGCGTCAATCAGCGGCGGCAGGGACAACCTTGCGAGCGGGGATTTTTCCTCAGTAAGTGGTGGTAAGACCAATATGGCCATAAATGATCATGCTTCGGTAGGCGGTGGCACAGACAACGTGGCCAGCGGTCTGGAGTCTTCTGTTTCCGGAGGTTCCAACAATACGGCGAGTGGCCGCAACTCATCGATCTCCGGTGGCTCCAACAATGATGCATCTGGCCGCGATTCTTCCGTCTCCGGCGGCAGTTTCAACGAGGCGAGTGGCGCTTTTGCCTCGGTCACAGGTGGCACGGAGAACGCGGCAATCAGTATTGAATCTACGGTGAGCGGCGGCACAGAAAACGTTGCGAGCGGTATCTGGTCTTCGGTAACTGGCGGTACGGAGAACATCGCCAGTGGCGATGCTGCTGCTGTGCATGGCGGATCGAACAACGAAGCAAGCGGACTGAATGCATCAGTTACAGGCGGCACCGGCTTGGACGCGGATGGTGTCAACGAAGTGTTGCCCTGAGGCTAAACCACTGCGCCTGACCTGATACATCGGTGGGCCATTCCACTGGAATGGCCCACCATTTCCGGCACTTTGAACGGCAGCCGGGCTGGTGCTCAGTGTACTTTGTATGCGGGGCCCACCCGGAAAAGCGCCGACAATTCTTTTTCTGGTTCTATCTGGCAGCCTGCCAGTTGACATACCTTCAATGATTTTTCGCATCGAACTGCAGATTCACTTGCAGCTACTGGTTTCGCTGGAATGCCGTGGATCTTCAGGCCTGAATTTTGAAGCGACTACTGGGGGTGCGGAGAATGGGTCAAAAGGCATTGCAATTCAGCAAACCCTCTATTCTAGTCATTTTCCAGGACTGAAAGGTGCCAACCAGAACCGGGGGCGATTCGGGGAGTCCACAGGACCCGTGCGAGGCCCAGTTTGCCATCTTCATAACACTGCTGACAGCCTTCTTGACAAGCGCCCCCCTTGAGTTCATGTTTTCAGATTCCGCCTGCGGACGGTTGAGTATTCCGCAATACCCATAAGAAGTCAGGAGAAATGAGAATGATCAGAAATACTGAATCCGGGAGAGGGCTTTGGGTCAAAGCCGGATTGGTTGGCCTCGCTCTGTCAGTTGCATCCGCAGGAGCGGTTGCTCAACGTGGTTCGATGGCGGAAACCGGCAAGCCGGTTGCCCACGCCGGCCAGCAGCCGGTCAATAATTTACCCAACCCCTACGAGACACAACGTAATTTCGGCAGCCTGCCCGATGGCCGTAGCTGGGGTTCTGTCAGCGCGGTGGATATCGATGTGGACGGTGTTCATATATGGGCCGGAGACCGTTGTGGCACCAATTCCTGCGCCACCACACCGGATATCAATCCGATTCTCAAGTTCGATCCCAATGGCCGCGTGGTTGAGCAGTTCGGAGCCGGCCTGATCGTGTGGCCACACGGGATGGATGTGGACGCCGACGGCAATGTCTGGATAGCAGATGCACGCCTTGCCAACGCGAGCGAAATCGCCGAGAACCCGGCCGCTGCCAGGATCGGTAACGCGGTATTGAAGTTCAGCCCTGAAGGCGAACTGCTGATGACAATTGGAACTCCCGGCGAAATGGGTGATCCGCCTAACCGTCTGACTGAACCCAACGACGTGTTTGTGGCACCTAATGGCCGCATTTTCATCGCCGAGACCCATGGCGCGCAATTTCAGAGTGAACCGGGTCCCGATGCCAAGAGCCGCATCACCATGTGGGAACCGGATGGCACCTATATCGGTTCCTTTGGCGAATTCGGTTGGGACGACGGCCAGTTCCGTTCTCCGCACTCATTGGCCATGGATTCCCAGGGCCGGCTTTTTGTTGCTGACCGTGGTAACAACCGTATTCAGATTTTCACCCAGGACGGGGAATGGCTGGATACCTGGTATCAGTTCAGCCGCATCAGTGGCCTGCACATAGATCCGACCAACGACATGCTATATGCCATCGACTCGGAGTCCGACCCCAACTACAACCCCGGCGGCTGGCGTAAAGGTCTTCGCGTGGGCAATGCCCGCAATGGTGAGGTGCTGTATTTCATCCCCGAGCATGTGTCTCCTGGTCGCGCGTCCGGGATGGGCGGCGTCGGTTCCATGGGCGAAGGGGTTACTGCCGATCGCGATGGCAACGTCTATGCCGGCGAAGTGGGTCCTATCCAGGGTATGACCAGGTTTGTGCCACGTCTGATACCCTGATGAGACCTGCCTGACTGACGATACTCGGTAACCGGCAGTTTGCCATAACTCAAGGAACGGGCGACTCCGCGCAGGATCGCCCGTTTTTTTATTCTTCTCTGACCCCCATTAACAGCCTGTTAGTACAATGCCGGCAGTTACGCTGAGCGTTTGTCTCAAGACGGTCGACGACAATTCCCATTCTCCACCCCTCTCCCTACTCAGGCAGTTACGCTGTGCCATTTGCCCGGATGGTTGCTCTTGCCGCTTTACTTCAGGTACAGGAATCGCGGCGCCTCCTATGCAATCGGACGAGGGCGCTCTACCAATGGCGAGACCTGGGTCAGGCAGGTGGCCAGAATGTCAGGTGACCTGGGCAGCGGCAAGGCGGCCTTACGAGTTCCCGGCAAGTTTGGTAATAGTGCGGTCGGCCGTTTCCGGGCACGTCCGAATCTGCAAGGCGTGATTGCCGAGACGACTCTGAGTTCGCAGGAAGATGCCTGTCTTGCCGACCACGGCGGCGATTCCCCGCCCGATGCGAGCTATGTAAGTTGGATCAGTGCCAATGACCTGCCGGACATTTTACTTTCCGTAGACCTCTGGCTACTCAATATGCCCTGCACGAAATGGCGGGGCAGATTGCGAAGCTGTGGGCCAGAGGTACTCACAGTTACTGCCTGTTAGTCTTCCTAATCTCGCCCTGACTCCGCGTATTCTTCAATTGACCGCGGCCTCGGGCATGCCGGATGTCATCCAGGGCCTGACCGAGGCAGCGACCACACAGTTCAATACCTCAGTGCTGGCTGGCGCCATGTTGCAGGAGAATGTGCTTCTACCCGGATTCAGAGTTGCGATTGTTGACGTATTGACGGAACTGAACGAGGTGGTCGAACCTCAATCAGGACTGCGCTTTTTTGGTTATCGATCAGGCGTGTGGGCGACCTGATGCCAAGGGTCATTCCACCTGTATCGATACGAGCAACTAGTGTCCTGTCCGGTTAATTCGTCGCATTTCAGCGTGCCAGCCAAGGTTCCTGGCAAGGCGCGCCTTGCAGGCAATGGCCGTAGCCCTTGTCAAAAGGCGCAACGCGGCCGGGGGTCTTGGCTGGCACGCCCTCCGGGAGCCTGCATAAAGCGCTGTAGCAGAGTTGCGACCCTTGGAAATACAACCAGTATTCCCTGCGGATCGCGCCTCACTACAGCGCTTTATGCAGGCTCTGAAATACAACGAATTAACCGGACAGGACACTAGCCGTTCCGGAACGGCCAAGTCCCAGGCACTATTGCTCACGCGATCCCCGCCGCACGAACATGCGAACCTTATCAGTGATGTCCTTGCCTGAAGCCGAACTGGATTGGCTTCAGGCGTCCAGATCCTTAGCAGGTGCCCAATGAAAGAATCGCAATTTCCTCTGAAAACTCCTGCTTTGATCTTTGTCAAGGACGGGCCTTGCTGAGCTTAGAGCGCACGTTCACTATCGTTCAGTGCTGCTCTCTTACCTTTTCTCCCTCCATGCTATAGTTTCGCCAATGACGCGGTAGTCGGTTCTACGGTGAGGACACTCACTCGCCGGCGTACGCGGATGGCGATAACTGGCCGGGCCGCTGAAACTCCGACGGCAACTCGTTGTATCTGAGTGTTCAATCGCTTAATGTAAATTATTAAGTTCTATATATATTTTATTAAAAAACAAGAAGATAGGGTTTTTATTAAAACTTTGTCTTAGGTGAGTGCAGCCGTACGCGAGCTATCGTCCATATGTTGGATCTCAAGAAACCATTCCGTCTCGGAGACTGGACTGTGGAACCGGGTCGGCTGGCTATCGAATGTGGCGGCGAGGAGCGGCACCTTGAGCCGAAAGCAATGGAAATGCTGGCATTCCTTGCTGAACACGCCGGTGAGACGGTCAGCCGCGATGTGCTTGGCAGGGAAATATGGGCCGGCACCCATGGCAGTGACGAAGCCATCTCGCGGATTGTTTCCCTGTTGCGCAGCCACCTTGGCGACAACTCCAGAAAGCCCCGATATATTGAAACCATACCGAAGTTGGGCTATCGATTGGCAATCCATCCTCAACCGCTTGACCGCAAACCGGGCACTGCACTGCTGAAGAGATTTTCCCGTCGGGTTGTAGGGACAGTCGTTCTGCTGTTACTGGTCGGCCTGCTATTGTCCGTTATTATCCAGTCCAGAGCACCGGTTATTGTCGATACAGTTCAGCCCGATCCCCCCGTCTTTACCATCGCTGTTCGGCCATTGACGGATGTCGGTGGCACGTCTGCCAATCAGTTCGTAACTGTTGGCCTGACTGAAGAGATTATCAATGACCTTAGCCAGTCACCGGTACTCAGGATTGTATCCCGAAACTCGACGGTCGACCGGCCTCCGGTGGGCGAAGATGGGGGAATCGATTATTTTCTTGAAGGTAGTGTCGCCATTGTCGATGACCGGCTGCGCGTGCATCTGGAGATCATCGACGGAAAAGAGGATATTATTCAGTGGTCCGACAATTATGTGACAGTCCGTTCCAATTACCAGGAAATTCAGCGGGAACTGTCGGAGCTGGTGATCTCTGCCTTGAATCGAGTAATCGGTATCGAGACCGAGTTACCTCAGCGGGAAGAAGTCGATCTGGTTGCCTACACTGATTACCTCAATGGCATCTTTTTTTCCAAGCTGCGCGGTGAACAACCGCTGCGTGCCAGCATCGAGGCGTTTAACTCGGCACTGGCAAGGCAGCCGGAATTTCAGAATGCGCGGGTCGCACTGGCGCATGTGCTGGCACTGTTGCCGTTCTATTCCGAACAGGATGAAATTCGTGCCTTCGCCGAAGCCACCAGACAACTGGACGCACTGAACGGAGCCGCTTTTGCCGAGGCAGAAGCGATTCGTGGGTTTATCGCGTTTCGCCAGTGGTACTGGTTGCAGGCAGAGGCGCATTTTATTGAATCGTTACAGGCCAATCCCAACCTGGCCAATACCCACCTCTGGTATTCCCAGTTCCTGTCCACCGTGGGTCGGCTGGAGGAATCCCTCCAGCAGGCCAGGATGGCCTATGAACTGGATGCGGTTTCACCGGTGGTTAACGACCGCCTGGCTACCGCCTACCTGTGGCTTGATCAGGATGAGGAGGCTCTTCGTCGCTTCGCGACGGGCGCCAGCCTGGGTTTCGACAGCTTTCAGAATCCAGGCTTTCTGATACTTTTGTGGCGTGATCGGGACTACGAGCAGATCCGTGCCGGGCTGCGGGCGCTGCATCCTGGGGCTGATCTTGATCCGCTGCTTGACAATCTTGAATACCTGGATGTTCCGGACGCCCGGACCGAGTTGGTGAGCATGGTGGACCGACTGGTCCTTCAGCAACAATTGATCCCCCGTCTTGAGTTTGGTGTGTGGATCGTTCTAGAACAGTGGGAGCGGGCTGTTGCGACTATCGAAAAATATAGCGAGACGAAAAAGAATCTGGATATTGAATTTCTGTTTGCCAGGGAGGCAGCGGGACTTCGGGAAGATCCACTATTCGCTGAAGTTACCGGGAGGCTGGGCCTGGAGAACTACTGGCGTAATGCAGTCCCCTCTGATTTCCGCTGACGGACTCTGGCAATACAGTTTCCCGTAATCAGTGTTCATTTGTTTTTGCTCAATAATTGACCGCCCTGTAAGTGACAATGCCAGAAGCGGAGGAATTCCTTACCCAGCTTCTGGCATCGTATTCTGTTCTGGAACGCTCAGGACGTCCCGTTAACAGCTCTAGTGATGATGAGCACCGTGATTGTGGCCATCGTTACCGGCGCCACGATCAATTTGCTCGTTTTCTTCGGCCAGCAGGACGTGGTGAATCCACAGGCCGCCGTCTTTGCGAGAAGAAACCCAAACTTCACCGCGTCGGCTCTGAGCTACCCGCGTGCCCAGCGGTGGCAGATGGGAAACCCAGTTGCCTTGTTCGAGTTTGTTGCAATTCTTGCTGTTGCCACGGCAGGTGGAACCGCCAGTGGATCCATCAGTAGTGCTGCCACTTTCCCGATTGTCCGGTATGCCATTGCAGTTTTTGTCATTGCCTTTTCCGGAACAGCCACCGGTAGTGGTCCCGCCGGTATCGCCGCCGGTAGTGGTCCCGCCGGTATCGCCGCCGGTAGTGGTTCCGCCGGTATCGCCACCGGTAGTGGTTCCGCCGGTATCGCCACCGGTAGTGGTCCCGCCGGTGGAGCTGCCAGTGTCCAGACTGGCGTCGTAACTGTTGTGATTATCCAGATGGGCATAAATGGTGTTATCGAGGAGGTCGTAATCGTGAGCGTTCGGGAACTGGCTGTCAGTGCCGAAGGCGTAGTCCATGCAGGTCTTCTGACTGGAACCATCTTCGCTGGTGTGTCCCAGGCCGAACAGATGCCCTACCTCGTGGCAAACCACCTTGTTCTTGTATGTCTGGTTCCCCCAGTAAGCGCTGTAGGAATCGTTGATCCGGGTGACGCCACGGTCCACGTGACCACTGCTGTCGACCCCTACAGTGGCCAGGCCCAGCCAACCTGTCTGCCCGTAGGTCCAGTTACAAATGCGAATCTTGCCGGTAACCATGGGACAATTTGATCGGGTTGTCTCATCGTTTTCGGTCTGCGTGACCTGTAATTCCAATGATTGCGCTTCAGCCCAGTTTGACAGTGCAAAATCGAGATCGGCCCACCAGAAATTGGTGACGCTGTCTATTACCTGTAACGTGAATGGACTACTGGTACGGGCCCAGTGATAAGTGCCCCAGGTATGGTCCGCCAGGGCGGTGGGTATGACGCTGACAAAAAGAGCGCCCGAAATGCCGAGGGCAATCTTTCGGAATAAATTCATGACGATGACTCCTTGAATCCGGTGTAGATAGGTTGTGCTAACAGTCCTTGTAGAAGTGGAGTCGAGGGTGTCTCAGGAGTTGGTGCGATTCGATTGAAAATACTCCAAAGGTAGAGCCTGTTCACAGTTTGGGCCGCGGCCGGTTCTGAAATGCAACCTGCTTAACATCGGCTCCTCAGGGCTGGGTTGGTGTTCGAATCAACAGTTACCCGGCACTGCAGTGGGGGACTTTCGCCTCGGTGAATTGCCGGGAACTTATCGATTTTCCTGGCGTTGGCAGGGTACTGAAGATGTGGGTTCACATCAGTTGCACCGAAGGGCGCTCCGATTTTGCGATCCGTCCGGTGATTCCCGACGTAAACCGTTGATGTGATCTAACAGCCTGTTGAAAAACTCTCAGCAGGCACAATACGGCGTTAAAATCTGGCTCAAAATGCTCATTTACGCCGAGTAAACTGCACTTTGTCGCCAGATTTTGCCTTGTCTTGCACTCACCTGAGAGTTTTTCAACAAGCTGCTAATCGAACAATGCAAGGTTGAACAGTCCAGGATTGGACTGTGCACGGTTGTACAGCGCAGACTGATTCGAGATCGAACTCTATGATGAATATCCTGATTAGCGGAGCCAGTGGATTAATCGGCTCGGCGCTCACCAAGCATTTCACCGGGGCCGGGCATCGGGTAATTCCCCTGACCCGCAATCAGCCGGAGAATCCCTGTAACTGGCAGCAGGACCAGGGAACGCTGAATCTCGACGAGGATCTGCACCTGAATGTGGTGATCAATCTGGCGGGGCCGGGTATTGCCGACCAGCGCTGGTCTCAGGCTCGTAAGGATCAGATTCTTCAGACCCGAGTGAAGGGTACCGAGTTGCTCAGCATGGCTTTGGTGCAGCGTAAACAGCAACCGGCCGTGTTTCTCTCCGCCTCGGCAATCGGTTTTTATGGTCCTCGCGATCAGGCTCCGGTAAATGAAAGTGATGACAGCGGGTCGGGTTTTCTGGCCGAGGTTGCGCGGCAATGGGAGGCGGCGACTGTCAGCGCGGAACAGGCCGGCATCAGAACCGTCAATACCCGGTTTGGAATCGTCCTCGATGCCGATGCTGGAGCCCTGGCGAAGATGCTGCTTCCGTTCCGCCTGGGCGTGGGTGGGCGAATCGGCAGCGGCCGTCAGATTATGAGCTGGATTGCCCTGCATGATCTGGTGCGAGCCATGGATTTTCTGATCGAGCAGGATTCCCTGAGCGGGCCGGTAAATCTGGTCGCACCCGGTGCAGTCGACAATCTTGAATTTACGCGTACTCTGGGCGCAGTGCTGCAGCGTCCGACCTGGTTGCCGATGCCGGCATTCCAGGCCCGCCTGCTGTTCGGTGAGATGGCTGATGAACTGCTACTGACCGGTGTGAGAGTGGAACCACGGCGCCTGCTGGAGAGCGGGTTCCGTTTCCAGGAGCCTGAATTAAGAGGGGCGCTAGATTCCGTGCTTAAGCGTCGATAAAGCAGACCCGCTGAATGAGGAATAGACATGACACGCTATGCAGAGGAACACGATTCCAGCAAGTTACTTGAACAACCCTGTACTGGTGTGGCGCTGGTTATCAAACCCCGGGAAAAGGACCTGGGTGGATTTACTGTGCGCCGGGTTCTGCCGGTGGCCGGCCAGCGCATGGTTGGGCCCTGGATCTTTTTCGATCATATGGGGCCGGCGACGTTTCCAGCCGGGCAGGGCATCGATGTCCGCCCTCATCCCCACATAAATCTGGCCACCGTAACTTATCTGTTTGAAGGAGAAATTCTGCACCGCGATTCCCTCGGCAGCGTCCAGGCTATTCAGCCCGGTGACATCAATCTGATGGTCGCAGGAAGTGGTATCGTTCATTCAGAACGGGAGCGTCCGGAGGTGCGTAGCGTCGAACATGTGTTGCACGGATTGCAGTTGTGGCTGGCGCTCCCTGAGGCCGATGAGGAGATTGCACCGGCATTCCACCATTACTCTGGCCGGGACATACCCAGGGTCGAGGTAAATGCCGTACCAGTGCGAGTGATGATGGGGGCGGCATTTGGAGTCACTTCGCCGGTCATTACTTTTGCCCGGACCCTGTATGCCGAGGCGTCTCTGCAGGCGGGACAGGCTCTCGACATACCGGATGAGGAGGAGCGGGCGTTATACGTGGCCAGCGGCAGGCTGAGGATTCGTGATACCGATATCGAGGCCCGTGAGATGGCTGTCCTGCAGGCGTCCAGCAGGGTGACAATCGAAGCGCTGGAAGACACACGTGTGGCGGTCATCGGCGGTGAGCGGTTGGGTCAGCGGTTTATCGACTGGAATTTTGTTTCCAGCCGCAGGGAACGAATCGAACAGGCTAAGGCGCTGTGGCGGGCCGGAGGCTATCCCAAAGTGCCGGGTGACGAAAAGGAATTTATCCCGTTACCGCAGTAGTCATAGTGTATTGGCTTATCGATCCGGTCAGTAGTCCATACCGATTTTCATGCGCGCGAACAGTCGTCGGGCTTCGCTCAGTTGGGCAGCGGACATGTCGGCTTCGATATTTTCCAGCAGTGCCGGCGCCTCTTCATGGTCGTTCTCCAGGGCCCGGCTGGCCCAGGCGTGAGCGCGGACCAGGTTACGCTCAATTCCGTCACCGCGGAAATACATTTCCGCTGCATTGTACTGAGCCGGCGCATAATCAGCGCTGCCGGCTTTTTCGTACCACTCCAGCGCAGTCTGGCGATTCTTCCCGGTACCCTGGCCCTCGTAATAAAGGGCGCCCAGATTGAACTGGGCCTGGGTATGTCCCTGATCGGCTGCTGCCGCAGTCCAACGAAAGGCTTCAGCGAAGTTCTGCTCGGTGCCACGCCCGGAGAAATACAGGATAGCCAGGTTGTATTGAGCCATCATCAGGCCGTCTTCCGCTGCGTCCTTGAATTCCTGCAGGGCGGTTTCGTAATCGCCGCGCTGGGCAGCCGCCAGGCCGTCTTCATAATCTGCCGCAACCTGCCCGAAGGCAGAGAACAGCAGGGCGACAACGGTCAATTTGAATGGTTTCATCGTCATATACCAGTCCTGTCAATTTCGGGATTCCAGCCAGTCACTGGCCAGGTTTTCAGCGCGGGACAACTGCTCGGCGCTTAATTCTACGCTGGTCTGGCGGACCAGACGTGTGGCCAGTGGATGCCCCCTTGCCGCGGCAATCCGGTACCACTTGAGCGCCTCGACCGGATCGATCGCCACGCCATAACCGCTCAGATAGAAATTGCCGAGCATGACCTGAGAGGTGGTGTCGCCATTTTCGGCGGCTCGCAAAAACCAGACCTGGGCCTGCTGATAATCCTGCCCGGTACCCTGACCGGCGGCATACATCATGCCCAGACTGGTCTGCGCCTGGGCCAGTCCCAATCCGGCGGCACTGGTAAACCACTGAAGCGCCTCAGCATAATCCTGCTGGACTCCCTGGCCGGCGAGGTACATGGAGCCCAGACTGTGCTGCGCTTCGGCATTATTCTGGTTCGCGGCGGTGAAGAACCAGTCGAAGGCCTTCGCAAAATCCCTTTCCGTGCCCAGGCCTTCCGCATAAATCACACCCAGGTTGAACTGGGCCGCGCTGTGGCCGTTCTGGGCGGCCATCTCGTACCATTCCCGGGCGCGGGAATAATCCCGGTCCCGGGCACTGCCGCGCACGTAAATATTGGCCAGGGCGTACTGGGCTGGCGCGTAATCCTGCCTGGCCGCTTCCAGATACCAGTAAATGGCCTGTTCCAGGTCGATCTCCGTGCCTGTACCGGTTTCAAACAGGTTGCCGACGTAATAGGCTGCCTCGGGTACGCCCTGTTGAGCCGATTGCCGATACAGCAACAGTGCCCGTTGCGGGTCCGGCTCGGTGCCCAGTCCGCGCAGATACATCAGTCCCAGGTTGAACTGGGCGATCGTGTCCCCGGCATCCGCCAGCAGCGAAAACCGCTCCAGCGCCAGGGGATAGTCGCCCGCATCAAACGCTTCCAGCGCCGCGTCCAGGTCCGCCCGGGCCATGAGGGGAAGCATCATCAGCCACAATAAAAGCAAATTCTTCATAATCCGCATGGTAATACAGCCGCTCCCCAATCACGAACCCCGGTCGCCAATCGGACCGAATAATGTCTATGAAAATGACACAGTTTCGCTATAATACCGCTCCTCGCAAAGAGCAAAGCACCAGTAGCTCAGCTGGATAGAGTACTCGGCTACGAACCGAGCGGTCAGAGGTTCGAATCCTCTCTGGTGCGCCATACCAAAAAGGGTCCCATAGGGACCCTTTTTGGTATGGCTCAGCGGAGCTGAGATTGGGTTCTCCCGGTTCGACAGCCGCGCAGCGGCGCAGACGCCCGAAGGGCGCCCGCAGGGTGAGGGAATTGCGCACCCGCAATTTCCGAATCAAAGCTGCGTAGCAGCGCAGACAGCCGAAGGGCGCCCGCAGGGTGAGGGAATTGCGCCCCCGCAATTCCCGAATCCATCCTCTCTGGAACACTCCTCTCCAAAAAAAGCAATAACTCCCAACGGGACCCTTTTTGGTATGGCTCAGCGGAGCTGAGATTGGGTTCTCCCGGTTCGACAGCCGCGCAGCGGCGCAGACGCCCGAAGGGCGCCCGCAGGGTGAGGGAATTGCGCACCCGCAATTTCCGAATCAAAGCTGCGTAGCAGCGCAGACAGCCGAAGGCTGCTCGAAGAGTGAGGGATTTGCGTCCCCGCAAATTCCGAATCAATCCTCTCTGGAACACTCCTCTCCAAAAAAAAGCAATAACTCCCAACGGGACCCTTTTTGGTATGGCTCAGCGGAGCTGAGATTGGGTTCTCCCGGTTTGACAGCCGCGCAGCGGCGCAGACGCCCGAAGGGCGCCCGCAGGGTGAGGGAATTGCGCCCCCGCAATTTCCGAATCAAAGCTGCGTAGCAGCGCAGACAGCCGAAGGCTGCTCGAAGAGTGAGGGATTTGCGTCCCCGCAATTCCCGAATCCATCCTCTCTGGAACACTCCTCTCCAAAAAAGCAACAACTCCCATAGGGACCCTTTTTGGTATGGCTCAGCGGAGCTGAGATTGGGTTCTCCCGGTTCGACAGCCGCGCAGCGGCGCAGACGCCCGAAGGGCGCCCGCAGGGTGAGGGAATTGCGCCCCCGCAATTCCCGAATCCATCCTCTCTGGAACACTCCTCTCCAAAAAAAGCAATAACTCCCAACGGGACCCTTTTTGGTATGGCTCAGCGGAGCTGAGATTGGGTTCTCCCGGTTCGACAGCCGCGCAGCGGCGCAGACGCCCGAAGGGCGCCCGCAGGGTGAGGGAATTGCGCCCCCGCAATTTCCGAATCCATCCTCTCTGGGACACTCCTCTCCAGAACCCCGCACTGCTCCAGGAAGCGGGCAACCCGTTGGCTGATCAGCCGGAGCAGGCCATGCAGAAACGACCAGGAAGGAGTACCAGGGTAGTGTTATTCGCGGAGGTTCATGGGATACAGACGCTGCAAAGCTTACAATCTGGAGTCGGGATCGTAACCGCTGAGTCGAGTCATACCGGGACGTTGGTCTGCGGGGGGTTAGAGAGATGGACTGATGCCTGCCGGCCTCAGTCCCATTAACGGGAACAGGGCATGGCGAGTTCGTTCCCGATATTGGGAATTTCGCCATTCAACACAACCTGAAAAGTTAATAAATAGAATAAAAACAAATGGATAAAGCCCTGGCACGATATCTGCTTTGTCTGTGGCATGGATATTGTCAGGACTCCCGAAAAAAAGCCCTTTCACCAACGCTACTGGTATCTGTCCATTGTACTGATAGTGATGACGGCGGTCGCATTTGCAGCCAACAGATACCGCAATGTGACGTATCTGGTCTCAAGAGACACCTTGTTGATTGATGAAGTTGCCGAAGGTGATCTGCTGGTTTCGGTGCGCGGATTCGGTCAGCTGGTGGCGAGGGACGTGTACTGGATAGGGGCTGAATCAGAAGGTACCGTAGCACGGATTCTGGTACGGCCCGGCGATCTGGTCCGATCCGGCGAAGTGCTGGTAGAGCTGGTAAATCCACAGCTACTGCAGCAGTTAACAGACTCCGAGCTTGAATTTGCTGCCCGCCAGGCGGAAGCGCGAGCCAGTGCGGTGCAGCGTGAGTCACAGTTTCTCGACCTGAAAACTGAAGCTGCCAATGCCGAAATAGACCATCTAACGGCCAAAATGGACTTTGATGCCAAGTCGGAGCTGGTCGAACAGGGGTTGAATATTATTTCCAGAGTTGACTACGAGCGGTCACAACTGGCAGTGCAAAAATACCTGCAACGATGGGAAATGCAGAAGCAGCGTGTGGCCAAGCATGAGGAATCCATGCGTGCTACGGAAGAGGCCGAGCGGGTACGCCTGTCACAGACACAGAACGAGTTGCAGAAAATTCGTGATCAGGTAGCCAACCTGAAAATCCGGTCCGGACAGGAAGGAATAGTGCAGGGAATGCAACTTGAACTGGGGCAGCAGATTCGCCGGGGCGACAACATCACCCGTATCGCCCGGCCGGATCAACTTGTTGCCGAAGTACAGATTCAGGAGTTACAGGTCAATGACATTCAGACTGGCATGAAGGCGACAGTTGATACCCGTACCAGCAAAATGGACGGTTTTGTTTCACGTATTGACCCGGCCGTGGTGGATGGTTCGGTGCTGGTTGAAGTGGAACTGACCGGACAACTGCCCCGGGAGGTGCGCCCCGAGCTCAATATAGAGGCAGACATCCGCGTAGCCTACATCGAGAACACGCTTTCCGTCCGCCGACCCGTGTTCGCCCAGGCCTACTCCGAGGGGATCGGCTATCGTCTTACCGCGGAAGGTGACATTGCCGAACGGGTCGTGCTGCGTTATGGGCAGGCATCTACTAATTACATCGAAATACTTTCAGGCTTGCAGACGGGCGACCGAATTATTGTTTCGGATCCGAGCTCATTCGATACCCATGAAAGAATTTTGATTCGATAGGAAGACAGGAATGACGCAATCGAACCTCATTGAATTGAAAGGTATAGGCAAGGTGTATTCGACCGAAACTCTGGAAACCCATGCCCTGCAGAATATTAACCTTGTTATCACAAAAGGCGAGTTTGTATCTATTGCCGGTACGTCCGGCTGCGGCAAATCCACGTTGCTGTCGATTCTCGGCTTGTTGGACGTGGCGACAAGCGGTGAGTATTTTCTTGCCGGACATGAAGTCACGGAGCTGGGAAGAGAGGAACGGGCTCGACTGCGTAATCGCGAAATCGGTTTTGTATTTCAATCGTTCAATCTGATCAGCGATCTCACAGTCTACGAGAACATTCAGCTACCGCTCACTTATCGCAATGATCTCAGTGACAGCCAGAAAGAGGAGATTGTCCTGGATTGCCTTGCTACGGTAGATATGACATCGAGAAGAGACCACTTTCCCTCGCAGTTGTCTGGCGGACAGCAGCAACGTGTTGCCGTGGCACGCGCAATCGGTGGCAACCCATCCATGATTCTGGCCGATGAACCCTGCGGTAACCTCGACTCAAGAAATGCCGAGTCAGTGATGCAACTGCTGGAGAAACTACACCAAGAGGGAGCCACGATCTGTATGGTCACTCACGACCCGGCTTCGGCGAAGCGTGCAGATCGTTACCTGGAGCTCTTCGATGGCCAGATTGTGGCAGACGAACCGGCGATCAGGACCACTGCAGTAAACCACTGATGGCTGAAGGATACTCTACGTGATCTTTGCAACGTCAGACTGGAAATACACCTTTCGCCAGATTGCCAGAAGTCCGGGCTTTGCTCTGCTGTCGATCATTGTGCTCGCAGGTGGCCTGGGACTCACCCTGTTCACCTTCAGTTTTATTTATACCTTCGGCTTCAAGGATGTCGATCTTCCCAATGGCGATCGTATCGTGGAGCTCTGTGGCAGAGGCGAACTGGGTGCCTGTATGCCCATGAAAGCGTATGAATTTGCTGCTATCAGGGACGATCTGACGACCCTGGAGAATATAGGGGTTTACTCAGCCTATCAGGCTTATGTGCAATCCGACGAAGTGCTTTATGAGGCAGCGATTACGCAGACTGAATGGAACATGTTCAACTTCCTGCCGGAGCGTCCCACCCTGGGCAGGACCCTGCAGCAAGCCGATCAGCGCGCCGCGGCTGAGCCGGTAGCTGTGCTATCGCATGGCTTCTGGCAACTGGCTTTTGCCGGCGATCCGGATATTCTCGACAGCATTATCCGGGTCGGTGGAATTTCCCGTCGCGTGGTCGGTGTTATGCCGGAAGGATTTACCTTTCCGCGCTGGTCTGATCTCTGGATTCCCGCTGCGCAATCCCACCTCAATCCGGTAACCAATGAAATGACACTCGTTCAGCCCTATGCGCTGCGAAAGACGGGCGCAACCGAAGACGAGGCCAGCAACGAATTCGCAAACCTGTTGCGACGAATCCGGACACAGTATCCGCTTCAGAACCCTGACTCGGTTTCAAGAATCGAACGAATTGTCAGTTCCCTGGACTCAGGCTTCGTGACAACCCTGCCACGGCGCAATCTGCACAACTTGGGTAATCAGCTGGTATTCGGAATAATCGGTATACTCGCTGTGATTCTATTTCTACTGGCCTGTATTAATGTGGGAACCTTGTTGCTGGCGCGGACCAATGGGCGATTGCGGGATATGTCCATTCGCGTCGCGCTTGGCGCTCCCAGAATACGGCTACTGGTACAGACACTGGGGGAAAGTATTATTATCGCAACCGCAGGCGCGCTGTTTGCCATCCTGATGGCCGGCCTGTTTCTGCAGGCATTGAACCTGTTCCTGACCACGCTTCTGGCCGAAGAAGGGATTGAGTTCTGGTGGGATTTCAGGATCGATATTTTTACTCTGTCGCTGGCAGTAGTCTTTGCGCTGCTTACAGTGCTGGTCACCAGTGCCTGGCCAGCCTGGAGACTCATCAATGGCAATTTCAATTCAGTCATGCAGGACGGTACCCGAGGAGCCCTCGGGCTTAAGACAGGACGCTTCAGCCGGGCCCTGGTGGTGGCGGCCATTGCTCTGATTTCAATTTTCCTTTATGTGTTTATCGCCATGATCACGTTCGTTTGGTCTCTAGGCGGTACTTTTCGCAGCATCGACCCGGAAGGGATCTACAGCCTTGAAGTTTACACCCTTGACGAGTTTGCCAGTGCCCGACAGCGCCTGGTATTTTTTCAGTCGCTGCAGGATCGCCTGGCGAGTCACCCGGATGTCAACGAGGTCATGATGATCGGTGAAGCGGGGCAGCGTCTTCTCGGTGTCGACGACGCGAGCTATCTGACACAGCAGGACCGGCCGCTGTCACGGGTTCAGATCTATTCCGGTAACTTGAGTATGCTGAATGCATCGCTGTTGGAAGGCCGGCTGTTCGACGACCGGGATCGACCGGAAAGCACGCCAGTGGCGCTGGTGAGCCAGTCCCTGGCTCAGGAACTGTGGCCTGGCCAGTCGCCAGTCGGTCGGCGTCTCAGTGTTGCTGACAGTGGCGAGGCAGATACGTTTCTAAACTATACGGTTGTCGGAATGACAACCGACACTCCCATCGACAGTACAGAACTTTTCAGGCGGGAGTTCAACATGGTCTATCTGCCCTTGGGCCAGTTGGATTCCGAACAGATCACGGCAATCATTCGCAGCAATGTCAATGAGCAGCGGGCCACCCGGATACTGGGCGATACTGTGCTCGGTTTGAATTCCAACGTCTCGATCGGTATCTTGAGTTGGGCACAGAATCGGGAAATGGTTTCTTTTGTCACCCGGTCAGGAATTCTCGTTTTCACAGTGATAGGGTTGTTTGCCTTTCTGATATCCATCGCCGGCATCTTCGGTCTGACCAAGAATTCTGTGCAATTGCGTACACAGGAAATCGGGACCCGCCGCGCCCTGGGGGAGCCCGACCGCTCAATCAGTCTGACCTTCATCCGGCAGGGAATCCGGCAGGCTCTGATCGGTATCGCTATTGCGATTCTGGTTTGCTCGCCGTTCGTGATCTTCATCGAGAGCCTGGCCGGGCCGGACTTTATCGTGCCGGGGCTGATCGCCAGTGCCTTTGTCCTGCTGGCATTTCTGGCCTGTATTATTCTGACGATTTATTACCCGATCAAGAATGAATTGCAGAAGGAGCCGGCAGAACTCCTGCGCTACGAGTGATAGACTTGCTCTGCCCTGATTCAGAAACTCCGACGACTAATGCAAGATACGATACTAGTTGCTGACGACGACCCTGATGTCGTCTCTGCCCTGCGTTACCTATTGCAGACAGAGGGGTATGAAGTGGTCACTGCAGACTCGCCAGCCAAAGTCATGGCGCTGATCAGGCAACGGGATTTTCCGATTGTGCTGATGGATCTGAATTACCGCAAGGATACAACCTCCGGGCAGGAAGGCCTCGAGTTATTGCCAGCTCTTGCCGCACTGGAGCCAAGTCCGGCGGTAATTGCCATGACCGCCTGGGGCAGTATCGAAACGGCGGTCAAAGCGATGCAGGCGGGAGCCCGGGACTTCATCCAGAAGCCCTGGGAAAACGAACGGCTACTGGCAATTATCGGCAATCAGTTACGGCTCACCAAGTCGGAGAGGCGTTCACAGCGGCTAAGTGAAGAAAACAAGCTGTTGCGCAATGCATTGAAGGATACGGGCGATGGTCTGTTCTGTCGGTCACCAGTCATGCGCAAGGTGATGGATGACCTTCAGAAGGTGGCCGGCAGTGACGCCAGCCTGCTGCTGACCGGGGAAAATGGCACCGGCAAAAGCTTCCTTGTGGATCATGTTCACTGTCTTTCCCCCAGGCGCGAGGGTCCCCTGATCAAGGTGAATATGGGGGCAATAACCGAAAGCCTGTTCGAAAGTGAAATGTTTGGCCACGAAAAAGGGGCGTTTACCGATGCTGCACGCACACATATCGGACGCTTCGAGCTGGCGGAAGGCGGGACTTTGTTCCTTGATGAGGTGGGAAATACACCCTTTTCCCAACAGGCCAAACTGCTTCGTGTACTGGAGGACGGGCACTTCGAACGGGTGGGGGGCAGTCACACGCATGTGGCGGATTGCCGGTTGATCTGTGCCACCAATGGCAATCTGGAAGCGGCCGTCACTGCCGGGCATTTCCGCCAGGATCTGCTCTATCGGATCAATACGGTGGTCATTAATGTGCCGCCGTTGCGCGAGAGGTCTGAGGACATTCTGCCATTCGCCGAGCACTTTCTGGCGCTTAACCGGGCCAGGTACAATAAGCCGGATCTGGAATTCTCCACGGCGTCGAGAGGCGCGCTGAAAGCCTACACATGGCCCGGCAATGTAAGAGAGCTGGCACATCTGATTGAACGGGCCAGCATCCTGGCTCAGGAAGTCATCGAACCGGATGTGCTGGGTGTCGATCCGCGCCAGGAGTCGAAGTTACCGGACCGGGGAAGTGCAGCGGCTGAACTTACCCTGGCCGAAATCGAGAGGCAGGTTATCGCTGAACGATTGGAATCCTGTGACGGCAACAGCCAGTTGGCCGCGGAATCCCTTGGTCTTTCGAAAAGTGCATTCTACCGTCATCTCAAGAAACATGAACTGAAATAGAGAAAGCTGCGCGTCGGGCTGTTGCGCCCGACCAGTGAGGTTCCGTTG
The DNA here is from genome assembly GCA_024234395.1 of Pseudomonadales bacterium. GTDB lineage: Bacteria > Pseudomonadota > Gammaproteobacteria > Pseudomonadales > Pseudohongiellaceae > NORP240. The sequence goes on along the minus strand of JACKOH010000001.1, from coordinate 1,503,684 downwards.
CCTGACCTAAATGCCGGTAAACGTGCAATCCGGGACAACCAGAAGGATCCCATTGAAAATCGGCTGGTGCTGCTGGTTCTGATTGCCAACCTCATCCCGTCCGCGTTGTTGCTGGGGGCATTGTGGTACTTCCAGGTGTCTCTGTATTTATTGGCAATAGTCTTTCTGGTCCTGCTGTTCCTGATCCTGTACTGTGCTACCACGGTCTGGCGCCAGACGCAGTTTCAGTTTCGCAGTCTGCATAACCTGCTGGATGCAGTTGTGCGTGGTGACTATACGCTGCGAGGCGGGTATTCCCAATCCGGCAGTGCGTTCAGTGAACTGGTGGGAACAATCAATGCGCTGGCCAGGACATTGCAGCGGCAGCGGACCCGGTCCGAGGAAAGTCAGCTGTTGGTGCAGAAAGTTATCGATCAGATCGATGTGGCGATTATTGCCTGGGATCAGGAGGAGCGTATCCAATTTGCCAACCCGGCCGCCTGTAATCTGGCAGGGCTGGCGCCTGGCGCATTACCCGGAGATTCCAGTTCACAATTCACCGACGTATTGGCCTCTACCAGAGCTATGCAGGTGGGTGAAACACGGGTAGTGAACCTTCAGTTCGGTTCCCGACAAGGACGCTATCGCGCCCACCTCGAACGTTTCATGGCCGATGGGAATACGCACAGTTTGCTGTTTCTTACTAATGTCTCATCCATCCTGCGCCTCGAGGAACGTCGTGCCTGGCGTAACCTTGTGCGGGTACTCAGCCATGAAATCAATAACTCACTGACGCCATTGAAATCGTTCAGCGAAGCTCTGAAGAGTCAAATCAGCAAGCGCGAGCGCGACGAGGCTCTGAAATGCGAGCTACTGGAAGGGATGGAGGTTATCGCCAACCGTGCCAATTCTCTGGCGCATTTCGTGCAAAGCTACCAGAAAATCGCAAAATTACCTGAGCCCGTGAAAAGTACAATAGAATTCGGCCAATTGATGAGCGCAATAGTGAAATTGTTTCCCGAACACCGCGTCCGATTGCAAGGCGAACCGATTTCGGTTTCACTCGATGCGGCGCAGATAGAACAGGTAATGATCAATCTGTTAAAGAATGATGTCGAAGCCAGCACCGGTGCCGACGAAATAGCAGTGTACTGGCATACCGACTCGGGCCAGCTGGTTATTGAAGTCTGCGACAAGGGAACTGGAATTCTTAACTCTGAAAATCTCTTCACGCCATACTATACAACCAAGCCTGCTGGTTCTGGTGTCGGCCTGGTTTTCTGTCAACAGGTGATTGAAGCGCATGATGGCTTTCTGACAATCGGCAATCGCTCCGATGATGAAGGGTGTGAGGCAAGATTCACTCTGCCGCTCGCCAGTTCGGACTGAAAAATTATGCGAGGGACTTGATCCGGAATCCTGAGATTGCTGGCATTTCCGCTTCTCAGTTCCTGGTAACCCTCAATATCCTGACGCAAAAGTTCGAAAAAGGCGGAGCTGAGATTGACATCTCCCGGTTCGACAGCGGCGCAGACAGCCGGCAAACTCCCGCACTTCCGAAACTACTGTATTTTTACTCTGAGCCCAATTATTCTCCTAACAGCCTGTTGAAAAACTCTCAGATGAGTGCGAGACAAGGCAAAATCTGGCGAAAAAGCGCAGTTTACATGGCGTAAATGAGCATTTTGAGCCGGATTTTAACGCCGTATTGTGCCAGCTGAGAGTTTTTCAACAGGCTGCTAACAGGCTACTAATGATTCTGACTGGTAATAGGGACTGCCATGGTTAAGGCGCCTGATGGACTGATACATGCTAAGCTGTTGGACGGCCAGGGTGGGGCGCGTGACCTTGATTGGCACGAAGTGGAAAACTGGAATCCCGCTATGGGCACGCGCTGGCTGCATTTTGACTTCTGCAGAGAAGAGGCCCAGCAGTGGCTGATACGTGACAGTGGCCTTAACGACATTGCCTCAACAGCTTTAATTACCCCGGAGACGCGACCTAGGGCGATTAATCGCGGCGACAATATGCTCCTGGCGCTGCGGGGAGTGAACCTCAATCCCGGATCAGAGCCTGACGACATGGTGTCGGTACGCATCTGGACTGATGGCAGGCAACTGATCAGTACCCGTAAGCGAATTCTGCAGTCCACACAGGACCTGCTTGAGGACCTCAAAGCCGGGGTTGGTCCAACTGACGCTCCTTCGTTACTGATCCAGTGGGTCGACAGGATTACTCAGCGTATGAGCGGTACCGTGGATAATCTTGAAGAAGAGGTGGATTATCTTGAAGAGCGAGTCGTTGCCGGAGAAGTGAAAAGTGTGCGCCTGGACCTGGCCGGCCTGCGTAAGCAGTGTATTACCTTGCGTCGCTACCTGGCCCCCCAGCGCGAAGCCATGAATCGGCTTGCTGCAGAACCGGTAAGCTGGCTGGATGAAATGGACAGGCTGCGCTTGCGGGAAATAAACGACCGCCTGATTCGCCATATCGAGGATATCGATGCAGTACGGGAACGTGCCGCCGCGGCGCATGACGAATTGCTGACTCAGATGTCCGAAGAAATGAACCGCCGCTCCTACGTGTTTACAGTAGTCGCGACTATTTTCCTGCCACTGGGTTTTTTTACCGGGCTGATGGGAATCAATGTGGGTGGTATGCCCGGTGTGGAGGATGATACTGCCTTCTGGATTGTAGTGGTTCTATGCGTCGGGCTGATGTCGGCCCTGGCGATGCTGTTTCGCTGGAACCGCTGGCTGTAAGGGCAGTGTGGATTTCCAGTTCTGCTTGTGAGCTCCACAGCTCAAGGCTACCGTTCTGATGCTCGACGGGAACTTTATCCTCACTCTGGTATTCTAGTTCAGAACCGTCATTTCAACATCTCCTTTGCTGCAGAATAACCAAGCTCCGAAGCTCTCTGGTAATGAGGCCCTGCACGTTAAGGTTGATTCAGGTAAGCATATATCTGCGCAAGGTCATAGTGAGCTGCAGCGAAGGATGGATCCAGGCTGGTTGCTTGTAAAAACATGCTGATTGTGTCTTCCAGACCCCCTGTACTTCGTGAACAGGCTGCTAACCCCAGATTGAGTACAGCAGTGCCAGAAAGATATTGGCGCCGAAAATAAGAACTGATAGCAGACAAAAGACGAACAGCGTAGGGGAATATGGAAAGATCAAACCGATTCCACTCAGGATGCCTATGACCTGCAGAGTCGACGCAACGCTCATTATGGGAAGCGAAATGAAAGGAAAATAAAGCCGAAACCCGTATTTGCGGGATGTGCGAATCCAAACCACCAGCAAACTCAAGCAAAGAAGGCTGAAGGCGACCATCGGCGTTCCCCAGACCAGCGCCGGTGAGTCATTTATGCCTGACAGTGCGAAGGGTATCAGTGACGAGATCATCAAGCCAAAAGACAGAATGATGAGGAGTACGATTCGCGCCTTCTGTTCCAGGCGCCACTCCTGCCCTGAATGTTGAACAAACGCTGCGACCAGGCCGGAAAAACCGGCCAGGCCGATCCCGATTTCGGAGATGGCGAGCAGAGAATCTTCAGGTGTCATCTGATGTCAACGATTAGCAGGGAGCAAAGCATTATGGAGGGTATCTCCATATCTGGAAATTGTCCAAGTAACTGAACTAAATGGGGTAAGAGTAAAGATACAGGATTTTGCTTCCAGTGGGCCAGCAGTCTGTCTCTTCATACGGCTCTAAAACTGTTGTATTTTAACTCTGACCCCAATTATGAAAAAGGCGGGCGAATGCTATGAACACTTTCGGGTTACGCTGGATTGCGGGGCCGGTAATCCAGTTGGCCTGCATGATGCTGCTGGCATTGCTTTTTTCCTGCCCGGTTCGGGCGGCACAACCGGATTTCGCCGGTCGTATCGAGTCTGCTGACGGAAACGCCTTTGTCACGGCAGCTGCTCCCCACGAATATGCCTGGGCCTATCTGGAAACGGATACCTACACCAGTGAGTTCACACTGGAAGTTGCCAGTCAGGATCGCGGTAGGGCCGGGCAGCTCTACCTGGGGGCGACGCTGGACGGCACCTGGTTTATCAAGACGCCGGACGGCTGGATTCCCTGGGATCATACTCTGGAGGGACTAATCCCCTACCAGGAAGTCGAACTGGCGGATTCCCATACGTTCGATGTCCTGGCTGACAACAACCTGCCTCCCGGCGAGTTTTATTTCTGGGCAGCCTACGTTATACCGGGCAATGAACCGGTCATCAGTCCTGCGCCGCTTCATTTTGTTGTGCATCCGGCCAACCAGGACGTGTTGCATCCATTCCGTTCCAGCCTGGCGATGGAAACCTTTCTCAAGAAGGCGTTGCAAAACAGTTCCGGCAATCAGTTCTACGCCTCCGGCGATTTCGTCCTGGCCGCCACGGCTGAGGACAGCAGTGGGGGATCCGGCCGTGTTTCCGGTACCAATCTCCAGGAGCAGGGTGTTGACGAGGCTGACGTGGTAAAAGCGGACGCTGACCATCTGCTGCTGTTGCGCACCTGTGAGTTGACGACCTGTATAGTCACCTATGAACTGGACAGTGAGAAAGTCGAGGCCAGGGAGCTGTCCAGTGTTCCACTGAGTGGAAGTCAGACTGCCAACGGTATGTACCTGATAACCGGGGAGGGAAGCCCGACCGCCGGCACCAGCGACACGCTCGTCACTCTGGCCGGGAACCAGAATAATCACCTGTGGCTCGACGTGTGGGGATGGGGCAGCAACAGGACCGAACTGGAATTCTTCGATGCCAGTGACCCGGCACAACTGGAGTCGCTGGAAACCCTGACGCTGGATGGCAGCCTGGTTTCCAGCCGCCGTGTCGGCGATACGTTGTATGTCGTAACCCGCTATACACCGTTTATTGAGGGCTGGATCCCCTATGCCTATGACGTCGAGTCGCTGGCGGCCAATGACGCACTTCTGAGTGATGTCACACTGAGTGAACTGTTGCCGAAAGCAGTCGACAGCAACGACAACGAATCTGATCTGGTCGACGCCGAAAACTGTTACCTGACTACGAGTAATCTGGAGCAGGGTGTCAATCCATCGATAGTGACTGTCTCAGCGATTCCGCTGACACAGCCTCTGGAGTATCAGAGCACCTGTTTTATCGGCGATTCTGAAACTCTGTACATGACACCTCAGTCTCTCTACCTCGCCACCACACGTTATGAGTACTCGAACCTGGAGTTCGACAGACTGTTCTACCAGCCGGATCATACCACCGCGGTTCACAAGTTCGCGCTGGCGGAATCCGGCATTACCTATCGTGGTTCTGGCCAGGTAAAGGGCCACCTGGGCTGGACAGAAGACAAGAAATCCTTTCGGATGGGTGAAAACGGGGACTACCTGAACATCGTCACATCAGTCGGTGAGACCTGGGATGGATCGTCAAGTACGCTGCTGACGGTGTTGAAGGAAGCGGATTCGGCCAGTCAATTGAAAACTGTCGACTCCATTGAAGGCATTGGCAAACCGGGGGAACAACTGTATGCCGCCCGGTTTGTCGGCGATCGCGCCTACCTGGTCACCTTTCTGCTTACCGATCCACTCTATGTAATCGATCTGAGCAACCAGGAAAAACCGAGCATCGCCGGGGAACTGCAGATCGACGGCTATTCGGATTATCTGCACCCCATCAGCGACGAACTTCTACTGGGAATCGGCAAGGATGCGGTAGCCGATTCCCAGTCATCGGATTTCAATGGTACCCGTGGCGCCTGGTACCAGGGTGTCAAGCTCTCGCTGTTCAATGTTGCCGATCCCGCAGATCCCGTCGAACTCAGTTCGGTGGTTCTTGGCAGGCGCGGGACGCAGTCCGAGGTGCTTTACGATCACCATGCACTGTCATTCCTGCCGGCGATCGGAGAGGAGCCGGCCCGTATCGCGATACCGGTCGACCTGTACGACACGATACCAACTCATCCCTGGTTCGACCCTGCTGCACCCAATGCCTGGTATGACTATACCCATACCGGACTGTACAGTTTTGAAATAGACGATACAGAAATCAAACAGGTGGGACTTGTCTATGGCACTGAGCCGGGCTCAATCGGCTACTACAGCCCGTTTGGTGACCGCTCGGTGCTGGTGGACAATGCCGTGTTTTACGTGCATCAGGGTGAGGTTATCGCGAGTGAGTGGGGTGAGTATCCCTGAACTCCAGGCACAGAGAGCTACCTGGAAGCCTGGCTAATACGGGACAGCAACAGGTTTATGTCTTGGCTCAGATTGCGATCATCGCCGGCGAAACTCTGTGCCCGGCGCGCAAATCCCTCGGCATTGGTGTACTGCCCCTGTTGATAGCGGATATCGGCCAGCCGGTACCACAGGTAGGCGTCTCTGGGACTGATTCGTAATGCGCGTTCGCTGATTGCAGCCGCCCGTTCCAGATCACCTGCAGCAATAGCATCGTCCACCGAAACCATCAGGGTCGATGCGGGAGTCGCCGGCTCCCGGCTGCTTTCCGGCACCGGTTCAGGTGGAACATTCTCCTGTGCTGGACTCACCGAGGGCTGGGACCGCTGCCCCCCGGAAACGGCAGGCGTCTCCCGCTGCACTGTCGGTGAGCTGGTCGAAACCGGAACTCTGCCGGTGTTATAGGTGGCACAGGCCGACATGATACTCAGGGACAACAGTAACGGCAGTCGCGATAACATGCTTACAGGCTCCGGAATCGGTCGAACAGTTGGTTTATCAGTGACTCGCGACTTTCACAATTCACCGCCGGTGGCGGCATCTGGTCGTCGCGAAAGGGCAGCATCAGCGGCGACTGGCAGTCGCGAGCCGACTCGGTGTGTACAGGTTCGGCAGCGACCCGTTGCCAGCTTACCTGCGCCGGTGCTACCAGCTGGCGACGTTGCAGATTCAGACGCTCCATGATGTCGGACCATACCCGCAGTGCTCCGGAGGCACCGGTAAGCCCGGTGGCACGATTGTCGTCATAGCCCAGCCACACCACGCCCACCAGGTCCCCACCGTAGCCGGCAAACCAGCTGTCACGCAAGTCGTTGGTAGTGCCCGTTTTGCCGGCCAGCGGTAACCGCCGGTCCAGGCGATTGAGCATGCTTCTGGCGGTACCGCGTTCAAATACGCCCTGCATTGCCCATTCGAGCTGGAACATGGAGACAGGATCTGCCACCTGCTCGGTGGCGATGCCGTAACGTGCCAGGCGTTCGCCGGTGCCTGTGGTCACTGCCTCCACCGCTCGCAGCGGTGAACGGAATCCATTGCTGGCCAGGGTCTGGTACATGCCCGCGACCTGCAGCGGGGTCATGTTGACTGCACCCAGCAACACAGAGGGATAAGGTTGAACGTCCCCGTCAAACCCCAGTTTACGCAAGGTATTGATCACACTTGGGACACCTAACCGCATTCCCAGGTCGACTGTGGCCAGATTCAGGGATCGCTGCAGGGCATCGTAAAGGTACACATCGCCGTACATCTCGTTGCCATAGTTAGTAGGTGTCCAACTATCACCATTGTCCAGTGTGATATTGAGGGGGGAGTCGTCAAGTACCGTCGCGAGGTTGAAGTCACCGCTCTCCAGCGCTGTCAGCGCGATCGCCGGCTTCACCAGTGAGCCGATCTGACGCAGTGCCCGGGTGGCACGATTGAAGCCGTTATAACCGGGCTTACGGCCCCCGGCGACTGCCCTGACTTCGCCGGTAACGGCATCGGTAATGACCATGGCTGCCTGCAGCGGGGGCGCCGGTGGTGAGCCTGGCGGCGCAGGGACTTCCACGTCCGCCACCGCGCCATCTAGGACCGCTTCCATGGTGTTCTGGATGCGCAGATCCAGGGTGGTGAATATGCGCAAACCTTCGGTCTGCAGGGCCTGGGCGTCGTAGTCACGAGCGATATCGCTGCGCACCAGGTCCATGAACGCAGGATATCCTCTACCACGCTGTGTCGATCGTTCCGATACCCCCAGAGGTTGTGTTCGCGCCTCGCCATTCTCCGCCGGGGTAATGAAATCCTGATCCAGCATCCGGGTAAGCACCACGTTGCGGCGTTCCAGAGCCCGTTCCGGGTTACGGCGCGGATTGTAATAGGACGCTCCACGCGGCAGACCGGCCAGCAATGCCAGATCCTGAAGCGGCAGTTCGCCAAGTGGACGGCCAAAATAATATTCCGCAGCCAGAGCGAAGCCGTGAATGGCCCGATTGCCATCCTGACCCAGGAACACCTCATTGAGGTAGGCGGCCAGAATTTCGTCCTTGCTGAAATGGAGTTCCAGAGCCAGCGCCATCAGGGCTTCTTCGATCTTGCGGTGCCAGGTACGGTCCTGAGTCAGATACAGGTTTTTAATAAGCTGCTGAGTGAGTGTGCTGCCACCCTGAACGATAGCGCCGGCGCGGAGGTTGGATAGCAGCGCCCGCAAAATCCCAATGGGATCCACACCGAAGTGATCGTAAAAACGGCGATCCTCCACGGCCACTACGGCATTGATCAGGTCGGTCGGTACCTCGGATAAAGATAACGGCAGTCGGTCTTCGCCGGTATCAGGATTGATCTGTGCAATTTCCACGGGCTCCAGCCGTAGCAGTGGGAATTCACTGTCCCGGCTCAGGTTAAGTAAGCGGTTCACATGGCTGCCGAGGAAATCCAGTTCCACCTGCCTGCTGACCTCCTCGCCGTCCCAGAAGTCGAAGCCACGGGTCCACAACTGCACGACGCTGTCGTTCACGCTGTACTCACCGGGCCCGTCGATAGAGTCGGAATGGCGATATCCCAGACGTTGAAGAGTGTCTATCACATCCTCGGAACTGACGGGAGCGCCTACATAGAGTTCAACCGGTCTCGCGTACAGTCGCGCCGGCAATGCCCATTGCAGTGTTTCGAAATCGCGGCGGATTTTGAAGTCGATCCACGCAAACCATCCAGCCAATGCCACGGTGACAAGTAATGTTGTCCCGCCGAGCAGCAGTTTCAGGCGAGACCATTTCCGGCCTGTAACCTGGTGGTGTTGACTGTCAGGTGGGGGACCTGGTTCGAGTTCTGTCATGAAATTCTGTGTTGCCTCGGTGTGTTCACTGGAGCGAACAAAATTGCCTGTTAATTATTGTAAGTACGATAACTGATGCGGGGAGCAACCCTGGGTACGGTAGTCGGGCAACCAGGTTCGAAGTGGATCTGTCAGAAGCTATCAGGCCAGCGGCAGCTGAGCGGTATCGTAGCCCTCCCGGGCATCGCGCACGCTGTCGGTTACAGCATTCTGAAGCGGTGTTTCGGGAAGCGGTACTGATCGCGGATTCGGTAGATTGACCTTTGCATGTTGACTTTTAGTTGGCATGTTCATTGCTGTTGTATTGCTGAAGCTAAGTGATAGCAAAGAGTTGTTCATCATACTCTTCTTTAACAGTAACTGAAATCAGGAGTGCAGATAACATGATTACCAATATTCTTAAATTGCCTGTCAGGAAAGCTATAAAAATTACCTCTATGGTAGTAGTTTTTACTACTGCGGTGGTGGTTTCTACGGCACCGGCGTTTTCCCAGCAGTCCCAGCAGAGCTTCAAGGGCGCGGCCCATGATGCCTGGCTTACCGGGAAGATTGAAACTGTGCTTACCCTGAATACGATGCTGAATTCCTTTACCATCGATACCGATGTCGACCAGAGTAACGTGCTTCTGACCGGAACCGTGAGCAGTGACGTGGAGAAAAGCCTGGCGACCGAACTCGTCCGTGGTGTCGAAGGTGTCGAGGACATAGACAATCAATTGGAGGTTACCGGAAAGCCGGGCGTGATTGATCAGACTCAGCATGAATTGTCAGAAGCCGGCGATACGCTTTCGAACTGGGTGAGTAACGCAACAATCACTGCTACGATTAAATCCAAACTGTTGGCAAACTCAGACACGTCCGGATTATCAATCGACGTGGATACCAATCACCAGGTGGTGACGCTGTCAGGAGATGTCTCTTCGCCCGAGGAAAGCGAGCTGGCTGAAACTATCGCTGCCAATACCAGCAATGTCATGGAAGTCACGAACAACCTGATGATTGTTGCTTCCGACAGATAATATCCACGCGGCTCTGCCCGCATAATTTGTATCAGAGGTGGTCCTCCAGGTTTGTGAAGTTGCCTGGAGGGCCATTTTTTTGGCCTTCCAGATTATCGGCAGTTCCACGGTAGTGGGACGGACGTCAGCGTGGATTACGATTGATTTTGATGAGAACAGGAGAGAACAGAAGCAGCAGAAGGAGCGCTTCCCAGGCACCTGGACCTCACTCTGACAGAGCTGCTGTGATTCTTTCCTGTCTGATGCTGCTGACAGAACGACTGGTTGACAGGTTGTCGGGAAACCCCGACATCGCTGCTGCCCGTATTGTAACCTTCTGAAAAATGGTCAGTTAAGTGTCCCCGTTGCCCGACATTCCAGTTACAGTGGATGATCTGGAGTCAATGCTGTGACTGTACACAGGATCGATAGTCCGGATTCGGCGCAAAAAAAAAGCTCCCGCCTATCGGCGGGAGCCGGCCGGAAAAATCACGTCCCTGTGAATTCCAATGAGGATCAGTCGTCCTCAATATGCACAATATTGCCGTTTTCCGGATTAACATGGAGTTCGTAGTCTTCTCCGGATATGTCGTCCGCCTCTGCTTTCCAGACGCCTCTTCCATCAAGAAAGTCGATGTCATGTACGTTATGAAATCCTGCATTCATGACGACGGTGACTACCGAACTTTCATTCAGGATTTCAATTTCATGTTGATCGGTCTCCTCAAATCCTGAGGCGTCTTGTGAAATGCGCATTGTGGTAACTTCAGAGGCACTGAGAACGTTCCCGTCATTGTCAACGAACAATACAATCTCTTCGTTGCTTCCGGATTCAGTACTCTTTACCCGCCAGAGATTTTCTTCCCGTTCAATGGTTATCGGATCATCGTATCCCTCGGTTATTACCATTTCCCGGACCTGAGGTTCTTCGATGGTAAGGGTCGTTCTGACATCCTGTGCCTGGGACAATCCAACCATTGCTGTTCCGGCGATGAAAAACAAAAAAGTTCTCTGTAGATACATGTTATGACTCCTGGCTTACTGATGAATTGCAATCGAAAAACAGGCTGCTCACCTGCCGTTGAAGAAGGGGAGCAATCCGCATGCCAGCATCCGGCCCGAGATCGGATGGAAAACAACGGATTGAAGTAATGGTGGGCTGGAAAGGCGATTCTTCGGAAAAGTGAAGCGTTGTTTCAGGATCAGTCCATTGAAGCTGTGATTACGAACTCGACAAACAATGTTGTGTTGTCACAACACTGTTGCGATGAGTTAGGCTGACATCGCGAAGGGCGAGCAACTTCGGACTGAGCAATTTTGCATAAGGCGTAATTTTTACCGCACTGTGGAGAAATTACCCGTAAAACTGAAAGCAGGATTCTGCACTGCTTTTTCGTAAAAACAGTGGAATAACTTAAAGCCAGCTAAATAGTCGTCTTCGATTGCTCGCCGTCTCAAGCTATCAATAAAGGAGTGCTGTGATGTAATGAAAAGTGCTGCAAAGACGTGAATCGTTGTGAAACAGAGATACGACAGTGGCGAAAGCGCCGGAAGTGGCAAGAGAAATTGAACTTCTCATGGTACAGCTCTTGCAGGCTTTCAAAAGCTTGTGCTTCTGGAAATCAAGGTGAAAAAAAGCCAGATTCCCCGGTTTCGCGCCATGATCTGACCAGCAAGTGAAAGCTGATCGGGCATTTCCAGGTTGACATATTCTGAATGGATATTGAAAAGTGGCGGATGAGTATTCATGAGGCTTGCCCAGCGAAATTTGAAACTCTGCTCAATAGTCTGGCTGATTATTTGCCTGACCACCCTGGTGAGATGCCGATCACCCGCGCAAATTCCGCTCTCCGAACCACAGTATCTTCCGCCTGTCGAATTGTTCGATCATATCGGAAAAGTAGCTCCGGAAATCGCCAGCAATCTGTTGGACAGGGTTCTGGGATCGCCCCTTGATTCAAGGCATATGCTGCCGGTTCTGCAACATGCACAATTGATCAGCCAATCACACCTGTTCGTTAACAACAAACTTGCTCTGTTGGTCGACGGACCGGAAACTTATGACGCCATGCTGGAAACCATCGGCAAGGCGGAATCGCATATTCACCTTGAGACCTACGTATTCGCCAGTGACTCCGTAGGGAGGCGCTTTCGCGATGCGTTGCTGGAAAGACTGGCTCATGGCATCGAAGTCAAACTGATCTATGACAGCTTTGGCAGCTTTACCAGTGATCCCGATTTCTTTCAGGATCTTAGCGAAGCGGGTGCCGATATTCTGGAGTGGAATCCGGTGAATCCACTGGCAGGTGGAAATCCTGTCAAGCTGCCGTTTCGCAATCATCGGAAGCTGTTGATTGTGGATGGCGACACAGCGTTTACCGGAGGCATTAACATCACCGAGGACTACTCAAGCAGTTCATCCAATCCACTTCCGTTTTCGTCCGGGAAGCGCCATGAATCCCGCTATGGTTGGCGGGATACGCATCTTCGTATTGACGGCTCCGCTGTGCTTGAATTTCAAAAGATGTTTATCGACACCTGGAATTCAAAGGTGGAGAAGGAAAGGCAGATTCTCGATCCGTCCCGGTATATTGACCAGGATATGGGTTATGAGGGGAAGCAGCTGGTCAGGGTCATGGCGTCGGAAGGTGGGGACCTCGAATTGTCTGAAGTCCGGGCCAGCTACCTGGATGCTATCACAGCAGCAGAGCGGAACATCTGGATCACCCAGGCCTATTTTATTCCCGATAACACCTTTCTCGAGGCCTTGAAAGCAGCAGTGAAGCGCGGTGTCGATGTGCGATTGCTGTTACCGGGGACCTCAGATTCCGGTCTGGCAATTAATGCAGCGCGCGCTCACTACAGCGATCTGCTGCGGGCCGGCGTTCAAATCTGGGAGACCGAAGAGACTGTATTGCATGCCAAGACGGCGGTCGTCGACAACGTCTGGTCTACGGTCGGCTCCAGTAATCTTGACTCGCTGAGCTTTTTCTACAACAACGAAATCAACGCAATCGTCATCGGACAATCATTTGGGAAGGCGATGGCAGAGCGCTTTCTGGCGGATATAGAAATATCAGAACAAGTTCAACTTGATACCTGGCAGCGACGTCCATTGATTGAAAAAACCAAGCAGTTTCTTTCCCGCACGCTGAAGCTGATTCTATAGCCGTTTTTTTCGCCAGATTTTGCCTTTTCTTGCGCTCCCCCGAAAGTTATTCAACAGGCTGCGAGTCAGATAGCTGTGTGAAATGTATGCAAACATGCCGTGAAGTCGTTGGGATAGATGACCTTCAGTTCAAAATGGAAGTCGTCACTAATGCTTGGCAATACAAACAGAAAGGTGTCGATGAGTCACCAGCAGAACCATTCAGCCCCGGGCGGTGTGTTGCAGGATGTATTGCTGACGGAATCCCCTAGCGGGGTTATGGCTGGGGAAGGTGGGGAGCAGGTGAGAGATGATTTAAAGGCGGAGAAACATCGGAGGGGTTTTGGGAACCCCTCCGATGTCGGTCTTACTAGTGGGCAGCGCCACCAAGGCCTTCCGAAGCGGCAGGCAGGGCCATGGCGGTGAGCTTGGCGCCGGTCTGCAGGATGATGTACTGATGGCCATCATGCATCCAGGAGCTCATTCCATAGCGGCTCTGAGCCGGCACGACAATGCGTCCCAACTCTTCGCCAGTCTGCTTGTCGATAGCGTAGAGCAGCGCAGTCTGGCCGTCATGGTCGGTGTCTGAATAAATCAGCAGGTTTGCCGTGGTTACCATGGATGGTGCACGTCCGGTACCCGTGTCGCCGATATCCACACCTTCCAGCGCCGGATTGTTACGGATTCGGTCCGGTGTTTCACCGGACGGGATGCGGAACGCGATCTCACCGGTATTCATGTTATACGCGGTAATGCTGCTGTACAGCGGTTTCATATAGGGCAGGCCGGAAGCCAGTCTGGGTGGACGACCGCCTGGTCCATTGGCGTAGCGGGCGAACGTGGTACCGGTCGGCTCGGCAATGCGCGCATCGGCTTCCTCACCGGGGATGACCCGCTGCCAGCTGCAGTTATTGGCAGAGGCAACATACAGGAAACCGGTGGTAGGATCGGCCGTTGGCGGAGCATAGATATTGGCACCGCCACCGTCGCCCGGGCACATGGCCGCACTGATTTTGCCTTCCTCATTGGTATCGTGGATAGGCGGATTGAACAGGGGGCCCATCTTGTAACTGGCCATGACTTCAAGAGCTTCACGACGCAGTTCCGGAGTGAAATCGATCAGATCGTCCTCCGATATTCCCTGCATTTCGAAGGGTGGTGGCTTGGTCGGGAAGGGCTGGGTAGCGGACAGTTTCTCGCCGGGTACCTTCGATTGCGGGACTTCACGTTCCACCATCGGCCATACCGGTTCACCGGTCATCCGGTCGAAGGTATAGACGAAACCCTGCTTGGTTACCTCGGCTACCGCCGGAACAACGCCCCGGCCGGGGATGTTGAGGTTGAGCTGAATCGGCGGAGACGGGTTGTCATAATTCCAGACATCGTGATGGACAGTCTGGTAATGCCAGATTCGCTCGCCGGTTTCGGAATTCAGCGCGATGACACTGGTTCCGAACAATCCATCGCCCGGTCGAAAACCGCCATAGTAGTCGATGGTCGGGGGGTTGGTGGGGATGTAGACAATATTGTTCTCCGGGTCGGCGGTCAGCGGTGCCCAGGAGGACACGTCGCCGGTCCACTGCCAGGCGTCGTTTTCCCAGGTTTCATGACCGTATTCGCCCGGGCGGGGAATCACGTTGAATTTCCATTTGAATTCACCGGTGACCTTGTCATAGGCAAGAATATCACCGGGCACGTTCTCGATTCGTGCCTGCAGATATCCCTGTTCCGCCGAATTACCGACCACGATGGTATCGTTAATCACGATCGGTGGGGAGGAGGTGGTTATGTATCCGGTTTCCAGTGGGATGCCCTCGTAGGGATCGTAGGGATGTCCCAGGTCGGCCAGCATGTCCACAACGCCGGTTCCGGGAAAGCCTTCGACCGGCACCTGCTCACCGAATCCTTCCAGCGGAGCGCCGGTTTCAGCGTCCAGTGCCAGCAGGAAAAAGCCCGGTGTCGAAATGTAAACGACGCCTTTCCCGTTGATTCGGGAGTAGGCGATACCTTTACCGTAAGAGGCACGCATCGAATATTCGAGACGCCGCGTACTGGGCAGCCGGTATGACCACAGGGTTTCACCGGACTTGGGGTCGATGGCCACGACGGTTCGGTGGGGACCGGAAACCGTGAATAATTTGCCATCCACGTAGGTCGGGGTAGAGCGGCCCGAATAGCCGCCAAAACTGGCACCGTCCCACTCCCAGGCGACTTCCAGTTCCGAGAAGTTCTCGGCAGTTATTTCATCGGCCGGGGTATATCGGGTGTGAGCATAGTCTCCACCGAGGGTAAACCACTCGACCGTATCATCGGTGACCAGGTTCTGACCCAGCCCGGTTTGGGCAACTGAGCCAAGTAAAGCGCCTAGACAGCCGACCAGGAACAACTGCCTGGCCTTCCGCAGAGACGCTGTTGGAGATCGGGATTTCATAGCATTTTCCTCTTGTTAGACAAGACTCCTGTAAAACTAACACAATGGGTGCCGTTAATTCAGCCCCCTTACTCACTAACCTACTGGCTCGCTGGTGCGCTAACCCAGATCTGATCCGGCTGGACGGTTGGGGACCTTTCCAGCAGGTCTGACAGTGGCACCAGACTCTATCATAGCAACCGTAAATTGAAAGCAAATTAGCGGATGAGCTGCCGATTTACCGGTTCACCGCTCCAATGCCCCTTTACCGGCAAGGATTTTGTCCCGGAACCTGGTAATCCGTGCCATTCTGGTGGCCACTTGTTTGGCAGAGCCGATGTTGATAGCGTAGCTTTTCTGACGCCCCGGTGTCAGCTTCTGAAACGCCTCGGCAAGCTCGGGGTCAGCCGCCAGGGAATCGGCCAGCTCCTCCGGCAGTTCGATCGTGACTTCCTCTTTCTTCGGCAGTGTGCCGGCTTTTGCGTAACCGATTGCCTCCTCGAGATAGGACCGGATCAGCGGCGCCATTTCGGCTACCTGTGGATTGGCCGTAAATCGCAGTATCCCCGGATGCCGGGCATGCGGCCCCTGCTTTTCCAGCACACCCTGCGGATCCTTGAGCAGCGCGGCATTGAAGAAGCTGAGGCGGAAGTTGTCACGGAAGGCTCCGATGATGGCAATGTTACGGTTACCCTGGACATAGCAGGGGTGTCCCCATTTGACCGTTTCAAGCAACCCGGTCTGCTGGCAGACCTGTCGCAGTTCCGCCAGGCCGCTGTGCCATTGCCGGGTGGAACAGTCTGGCGTGTCGAAGCGCGCACAGCGCCCGCAACCCCTGGAAAAGTAATCCTCTATCCGGGTGATCATGCTGAACCGGCTTCGACGTGCCTGGCGAAATTGTTCAGAATGGCCTGCCAGCCTTCACGCTGGTGTTCCGGATCATGGATCGTTTCGGCATCAAAGGATTCAGTCACTTTCACGGTTCCTGCCCCGGCTTCGAAGAGCACGGAAACTTCGCGGCCGTCCTCCATGGCGTACTCGATCAGTTGGAGGGGAACTATCCGGGTGTAAGTGCCGGAAAAATCGAAGCCCATGCTGCCGTCCCTGGCTTCCATGCGTGAGGTAAATTTTCCCCCTTCACGCAGATCGACTTCGCTGGCCGTGGTGTGCCAGTCGTCCGAAGCCGCGTTCCAGCGCATTATGTCATCAGGTTCATTCCAGCATCGCCAGACTCTATCGATGTCCGCAGCGATGACAGTTTCAACAGTAATTTTCAATGTCTTCTCCGAATGCTGTTTTTTGCCTTTAACAGTCAGTGTGCAGGGTTCCGCCAGACTACCATGAACCGGGCACTGGCCCAATCGGCCGCCACCAAGCAGCTCTTTGAAAAACTCTCAGCTGGCGCAAGACAAGGCAAAACCTGGCGAAAAAGCGCAGTTTACATGCCGTAAATGAGCATTTTGAGCCAGATTTTAACGCCGTATTGTGCCAGCTGAGGGTTTTTCAAAAGCTGCTAGACAAAGGCCTGGTCAAGTCTGTCTATCAGGTTTTCGCGGGCGATCAACCCGGTCAGTCCCAGCTTAGCCAGTTCCTGATGTCGATTCAGGTCCGCGCCAATGAATTTGACCGCGATGCCCCTGGCCAGGGCCTTTCTTACCAGGTCGAGGAGTACCATTGCCGTAGAGATACCCACGATGGAGGCGGCGGTAATGTCGATCACCAACAGGCGTGAATCGTTCAGCTTCGCTTTGACGCGGCTGCTCAGTCCACGACCGACCGCGTAACTCAGTGGTCCGGTAATACGCAGCAACAGCACTTCACCGGTATGTTCGGCAAGAACCCCGGCTTCGGCAGGTGGCAGTCGATCCAGATCCGTCACGCCATCGCTCAGTATGACCGAGCCCAGTTGCAGATCGGAGAGTTTGCTGATTGTTACCAGGTTCTTGATAAACACACCGACAAAAACAGCCGTGATCAGATCGACAAAAACCGTCAGCAGTAAAACGACCAGCATCAGTGCTACCGGAAAGCGAGGCAGCTTCCACAGCTGTTTCAGGAACGGCCAGTCGATAATATCGATACCCACTTTAATCAGAATGCCGGCCAGGGCCGCCAGTGGAATGCTCTGAAACAGGAATCCGAGCCCGCTGAGAGTGGCAAGCAGAATTAACGAGTGGACAACTCCGCCCAGCGGGCCGCTGCCACCGGCACGGATATTGACCATGGTGCGCATGGTGGCACCCGCCCCGGGCAATCCGCCCAGCAGTCCGGCCACCGCGTTGCCAATTCCCTGGCCAATCAGCTCCCGATCGGAATCGTGCGAATCGTCGGTGATATTGTCGGCAACCAGGGAAGTCAGCAGGGAATCTATGGATCCCAGAACCGCCAGCATGACCGCATTGGTAAGCATCGATTGCAACATGTCGATCTGAAACACTGGCAAATGCAGGGTGGGAATCGCAGACGGAATTGTGCCGATACGTGCAATGGAATCGGTTGGAAAGAACACGCTCAAAGTAACAGTTGCCGCAATCAGCGCGACCAGCGGAGCGGGCAGGATCCGGTTCAGTCTGCCTCGCCACAGAAATACCACAGCCAGGCTGATAGCTCCCGCGCCAATGGCGTATCCGTTCAGGCCGGCAAGCTGAGCCGGGAGCGCCGCCACCGAAGCCGCAATATCGCTGTTGGACGGGAAACCCAGCAACGGGCCGAGTTCCATGAGGATGATAATGACACCAATCCCGGTCATGAACCCGGAAATAACCGGGTAGGGCACCATGATGATGTATTTGCCAATCCGTAACATGCCGAACAGTGCTTGCAGACAGCCTCCGAGAAAAACCGTGCTGAACGCCAGCGCCAGTCCCTGCTCAGGATTGCCAGCCAGATAGTCTGCGGTCATGGCCGCCATAACGACGGTCATGGGTCCGGTCGGGCCGGAGATCTGGGTGGGCGTGCCGCCAAATACAGCGGCAAAAAAGCCGACACAGACAGCTCCGTACAAACCGGCTACCGGACCGGCGCCGGAAGAAATTCCGAACGCCAATGCCAGGGGTAGCGCCACGATAGCTGCAGTGAGGCCGCCGAAAAGATTGCCGGAGAGGTTCTGGGTATAGGCGCGGCGGGAATACATGGTTGAAGAGTCTCGTCAGTGGCTGCTGTAAGCGGGAGGGACAAGGATTATAGTCAAAGCAGCAGTTGATCACGAGTAGCCGTCCGGATCAGCAGCCTTTTGAATAGCTCTCAGCTGGCACAATGCGGCGTTAAAATCCGGCTCAAAATGCTCATTTACGGCGCGTAAGCTGCGCTTTATTTGCCAGATTTTGCCCTGTCTTGCGCTCACCTGAGAGTTTTTCAACGGGCTGTTAGTCGGCTCTATGATGTGTTTCGGCTCTTGTTATGCCCCACCTTGTCCTTCAGGGACTCAGGCTTTCCACACCGGGTTCCCCCAATCGGTGCCGGCAGTGCTGCGGATACTGGACATTCCCGATTCTTGGCGATACCTTTATTTGATCTGTAAGAACAATCGCACAGACAACCTCGCATTTCCGCTGGGTTCATTTGAGTTGACTGAGCAGATGTTTTATCGATCCATCCATTACCTGCGGGGAATTGCCGCGCTGTCAGTTGCCGGCTTCCATGCTTTCATCAGCAACGCTCCACCGGTGCTGGCCGGCGGAGTCGACATCTTCTTTGTGATCAGCGGCTTTGTCATGGTGGAAGCCACCCGGTCCCACTTTGACACCCGACAGTTTCTTGCCGCGCGGGCAATTCGAATTCTGCCTCTTTACTGGGTCGTCTGCGCGCTGGCCTCGGTGCTGGTAGTGGCGGCCCCGACCAGAGACTGGTTCCTGTTACCGGAGGCATCAATGCTGGGAGGCTGGCCGGTTCCCGAGCCATTTCTCAGCCCCGGTTGGACGCTGGCTTATGAAGTCATGTTCTACCTGCTGTTTGCCGCCTGCCTCGGGCGCTGGTGGCTGGCGGCCCCCCTCCTGGTCGGTCTGGCAAGCCTGGGCTCAATCTGGCAGCTGGTGATTACCAACCCCATTGTATTGGAATTTGCTTTCGGCATGATCATTGCCAACCTATCACGCCAGTTTTTGACCCGCTGGTCGAGCGTTCTGTTGCTGGTAGCAGTCGGTGGAATTGTCTATGCCAGCGGGATGGAGCAGATTTCCATGACCGTTCGCTGGTGGCTGCTGGGCATTCCTGCTGCCGCCCTGGTGGCCGGGCTCATGGGTCTGGAAAGGCAGCTGCCGGATAGTCGACTGTTACATTTTCTGGGGTCGGCGAGTTATTCTATCTACCTTGTCCATATGTTGCCGATGGCATGGTTTCCACACTGGTCCGGCCTGGCAGTCGGTGTGGGGGCCGGGTGTCTGCTTTATGTCAGTGTAGAGCGGCCGCTACTGGTGGGGCTGCGGGGCCTGCAGGAAGGGATGTATCTTCCCTGGCAGCGTCAGCGGGCCTGGCAGCCTGTTGAAAAACTCACAGCTGGCACAATACGGCGTAAAAATGTGGCTCAAAATGCTCATTTACTACGCCGTGTAAACTGCGCTTTTTCGCCAGGTTTTGCCTTGTCTTGCCCTCATCTGAGAGGGTTTCGACAGGCTAATAGCGGTCAGGCCCCGGCCGAGTTGGCCGCCGGTCAGCATAACTGGATCAGCCCAGGCGAGACGAGGATAATAAGCTATGACGGTAATGATTGCCTGCCCCCATTGCCATCGCAAGAATCGCATTCCTGAAGATCGACTCAGTGGGGAAGGCAGGTGCGGTGCCTGTAAGAAGGCACTGTTCACCGGCAAGCCCATCGTGTTGGACACGGCCAGCTTCGGCGCTCATGCCGGCAGTGACCTGCCGCTGGTAGTTGATTTCTGGGCTCCCTGGTGTGGGCCCTGCCGACAGTTTGCACCGGTGTTCGAATCCGCGGCGGCCAGTGTTGAACCAGCGGCCCGGTTCGGGAAACTGAATACCGAGGACGAGCCGGCCCTGGCGGGCCGCTACGGCATCCGCAGCATTCCCACGCTGATGGTATTCCGGCAGGGAAGGGAAGTCGGCAGATTGTCCGGGGCGCTGCCGTCGGAGCAGTTCAGGCAATGGCTGAAGCAGTATCTGTAGAGAATACGACTGATCCGGTATCCGGATAAGGAACTTCCCTTTGATCAGGGAATTAACTGAAGGTCCTTTTATCTCCAATTTCCAATTTTCAATTTCAGCTGTACACCAGTTTATCAATCCGTCTGTCTGCCGCTACACAGGATAGTGTTTAACTCATCGTTCCCATCCGTAACCCTTTCCTCTCATGACACCTGAACTGATTGCCAGCCTGTCACTGTTCTGCTTTGTCTCCTCCATCACCCCGGGGCCCAATAACCTGATGCTGATGGCGTCAGGAGCCAATTTCGGATTTCTGCGGACCGTCCCTCACATGCTGGGGGTGGGGGTCGGTTTCGTGCTGATGGTGGTTATTGTCGGTGCCGGCCTGGCCGGGATTTTCGATCTTTACCCGGTCAGTTACCTGATTCTGAAGGTGGTCAGTGTTGTCTATCTGCTTTACCTGGCGTTTAAAATCGCCACCGCGGCGCCGGTACGTTTTGGCAGACTTGCCGCACAGCCCGACGCCGAGGGCATGCAGTCGGGAGTCGGCACTCCGATCAGTTTCATACAGGCAGTCCTGTTTCAATGGGTCAATCCCAAAGCCTGGGCCATGGCCCTGACTGCCATGAGTATATTTAATCCGACTCATACCCTGGCCGGAGTCGGTCTCGTTGCCGCGGTTGCCGGAGTGATCAACCTGCCCTGTGTGAGCACCTGGGCGGTTCTGGGCCAACAGGTCAGGCGCTGGTTGAACAGCAATGAACGGTTACGGTTGTTCAACTGGACCATGGCGTTATTGCTGGTATTGTCCCTGGCGCCGGTATTGACGATGTAGTGCGAATGGCACTGCGCGCGGGAACTGGCGCTGCTAGGCTCTGATCAGGCGGGGAGCTGACATCAGGGCCAGGCCGGCGACTATCATGACTGGCACAGCAGTGACGAAGTAGGGATAGATCATCAGGCCGATTCCCGCATACCTGGCCACTTTGTGGTGCTGACGTTTGCCGTAAACAAAGTACCCGATTCCGATGGAACTGAAAATCAGGCTGGTCAGCAGATAACCGGTGTCCAGCATAAGACCTCCCAATGTGTTTCCTGGCGCTGTGTAACACAGCAGATCCCTGCCCGGTAAATAGTCTGGTTGCAGCTGCCTGAAGCCGGCAGTAACTGGTTCCAGGCAGGAGCGGGCAACCGCACCAGACTGGGAAATTTACCCGCATCAGGTGGTCAATTCTTTGAATTCAGTCAACTTCCTTGAAGTCGGGCGCCTGGAACGGCCTCCTGAACGTGTTGCGGAAGGTCGCTGCGGAAATTTGCGGGAGGGTCGGTTATTCTATTCTTCAATGCAGTATCGACGTAACACAGGAGTAGTCATGAAAGCGTTAGTACAGTTCAAAATCCTCTTCCTGATTCTCAGCAGCATTGTGCTGGCCGGACAGTTGTATGCCCAGGCTCCGGATCGCACAGCGCTGGCCAGAACCGGTCCCTACCAGGTGGCCTATTACACCCAGTTGCCGCCAGCCGCAGAATTCAGTGCGGCGACCCTGTTCTTTCCGGCCAACAAGGCTCAGGCTTTCGGTGGCGTGGTCATCGCACCCGGCTATACCGAGAAGCAGGTGAATGTGCAATGGTGGGGCTATCACCTGGCCTCTCATGGCTATGCCGTGCTGGTACTGGATACCAATGATCCGGAAGAGTATCCAGATCGGCGGGCAGACGCTCTGATGGCAGGGGTTGCCGTGTTGCGAGGGGAAAATACACGGATGGGCAGCACCTTGCGAGGCAAGATTCTCGAGGGTCGTATCGCGTTGATGGGCCACTCCATGGGTGGCGGCGGCACGCTGCTGGCGGCCAACGAGCACAGTGATCAGTTAAAGACGATTATTCCGTTCACTCCCTGGTTACCGGGCGCAGACTTCAGCGCCGTTTCGGTACCAACGCTGGTGCTGGCCGGGGAGATTGATCGTATCGCTGCAGTGAAAGACCATGCCTGGCCGCATTATGAGTCTCTGACCGGGGCGGTGCCCAGGATGTACCTGGAGGTTAAAGGGGGTAATCATTACATCGCCAACAGCATGACCGACAGAGAGGATCGGAACCCCAATATCGACGTACACGACCTGGTCGGAAGCATGGTGGTCGCCTGGTTGAAAACTTTTCTGGACGACGATGAGAGTTATCGTGAACTGGTGTTCGGTGACCTGCCAGAAGCAGATCGCGTGCGTATTTCGCGATTGGAATTTGTCGAGTAATAAGCGCCATCTGCCGCTCTGCTGCAGCAGTTGTTGAAGCAGGGGGGCAGGTTGCCCTGATTAGGACAGGCTTCCTGCCCTGGACCGCTGAACACTCTTGCCCGGCAGCTCTCCGGCCTCTTGATTCGCCTGGAGAAACTGCCGGGAGACTGTCAGACCGGCGGCAAGGCCCCAGCCGTCTAGCTGTAAAGTTTCTGATAGGTCTGAACGAAGTAAGCCATTTCATCCGGCTTGGCGATACTGACGCGAGCCCAGCGCGTGAACGGTTCGAAAGGACGCCCGACCAGGATATTGTGCTCGCGCATGGTACGTTGAAATTCCTGAATTTCGATGCCGGTTTCAATGAAGGTGAAGTTGGCATTGGACTTTATATAGTTCATTCCCAGTTCGTCGCACATACCTTCGATAATTGCCAGTCCCTTCTTGTTCATGTCACGGGAAAAATCCTGAAATTCCCGATCCTGGTAACTGGCATAGGCGCCGTACTGCGCCAGGATATTGACGCTACCGGTCATCACCTGGTTGAGTCTGCCTATCAGTTCCGGGTTGGCGAAACCGAAACCCACGCGCAGCCCCGCGAAGCCGTGAATCTTGGACGCGGTTCGCGCGATTATTACATTGTTCAGACCTTCCGCAACCAGCGGCATCATAGAGCTGAAATCGGGGTTGTCCACGTACTCGTAATAAGCTTCATCAACGAACACCAGCCGGTCCCTGGAAACGGTACGGACAAAATCCTCCAACGCCTTCTTCTCAATAATCGAAGGAATCGGGTTATTGGGATTGCACAGATAGACCATGCGCGTATCCGGCCGAATGGCCTCGTACATGGCGTTCAGGTCGATGTGCATATCCTTGTTTACCGGAACGTTGATAATCTCGGTGCCCAGGCTTTCGGCAGTGCGAATCAGCTGTCCGAAGGTCGGGTAGGGAGCCACGATGGAGCCCGGTTCCCAGGCTGCCAGCACTGCTGCCGCCTGCAGTATTTCTCCGGAGCCTGCGCTCAGGGTAATACAGTCGGGGGGTACGCCTTCAATACTGGCTTGCAGTGCAAAAATCTGGTTGGCGATACCGCCATACAGATTGCTTTTGTCGAAGGCGGCTTCCATCGCTGAAATTGCCAGCCTGGAAGGTCCCCAGGGATTTTCATTGGACGACATACGAATAGGTGACAGCGGCGCAGTGATTTCGGCCATGGCAGAATTCACCAGGCTCAGGGAGCCGCCGGTCAGGCCCTGTACCGCGGCCGCACCGGCAAAAAGGGAACCACTCATCAGTAAACGGCGGCGACTTAAAACGGGATTCATACTTGGTCTCCTTGACAGCTTGGTGGAATGGAAGAATAAAAGGGGAGAAACGGTTGCCAGTCACTTCTGAAACCTGCATTTAGAGAAACAGCGGCCATCCTGAGGCCGCCGCGGAATTGATTGCCGAAGCCAATCACGTGATTGCAAGTCGTATCCCGACTGCGTGTGTCAGTCTGCACGGATAATCTGCACCGGGACCGGAATGACTGAAGCAGGCACTTCGGTGCAGCGGGCATCGGCGACAGTGACCCCGCAGACTTCGGCAACCAGGCGAGCGACAGCCTTTATCCGGGCCTCGTGCAGGACCCGTCGCGCCAGCAGACAGGATGCAAGGGGCAGGTCAGATCCGCTAAGTGGGCTTACGATCCCCATCGACTATAGTCTCCGGACAGAGTTTGACAGACTCGAGGCTGAAACTGTTTTGGTTTGCCTAAATCATTTCGCTGCAGTTGTCAGCGAGATTGGTAGCAGCAAAAAACGCGCCACAAGCAAGTGGTGGAATAGAGAAAAGTTCCCGGATTGGCGAATGTTTCATCCTGGTGCGTAATTGAAGGACGAGCATTCCAGAAAAAACAGGCCCTGCAGGCGGATGCTGGCACAACCTGCACTCTTACGGTGCCGATAGCGAAGCGGATCGTTCCCTTATTGCCGGGGTCGGTGATTTGCCATAAAGGGCGTCCGGTGCCTTTTTTTAGAGCGTATAGAGACTATCGGGGTGGATTGTGAGGCATTATTCAACAGACTGCTGAACGGGAATTGTTCGGATCGAAAGGGTTGCGGCACTCAGGGGAGCCAGGATGGCGGGGTGGCAGCGGGTCCGCACACTGCAGACCCGCGTATTGCTGTGATCCGTGCCTGGCGATCAGTTTTCTGAACCACCGGCTTCGCGTTGCCTTCGTTCCTGAGCCCGGGCCCCGGCCAGAATATGCTCCATTGCATAGTTGCCTTCGTGGCAGGCGTATTCATAGATGGGATCCGGACTGTAATCGAGTATCAACTCCCGGGTATAAGTGCCATTGAACTGACCGGGATCCTGGCTGGTCAACTGGTAGCGGATCTCGTCATCGCTGATCCTGGTCAGTCGCTCAAGATTGACAACGCGTGAAGCTTCCGGCGTGGCGGCACTCTTGTCGGCGTAGTTGGTGGTTTCGATCACCAGCGTATCGCCTTCCCACCAGCCGCGTGAATCTCCGTGCCACAGACGGATGTCCTCATCGATATGCGGTTTGTCCACCAGCGGGATTATACGGGCGTCGTGAATCATTTCCTGCAGGATAATGACATGGTCGCGGGACTGCACGATCTGCCAGTAACTGTTGTAACCAGTGCCAAGATAGGGAGCTCCGAAGCTGATGCAGCGTTCCGTCAGCCCCCGGTCCTCCCAGCTTCGTGGTGGCCGGGTATAGCGTTTCATTGCATCCCGGGTCGCCGCTATCGCCGCTTCGGTGCGGGCTGGAAATTTGCCGTTCAAGGGATAAATGATCTGCGAGGTCCGGTTATGGACATTGCGCTGAACCAGCCAGGATTGATCGTAATTGCCGGTGGAAGGTTCGAAGGAACGCGCTTCACCAGAGAATGCAGCCTCCAGGACTCCATCCCCGAACAGGGCATCGCCATCCTCCCTGGTGATCTCGGCGATACGGCGTTGCAGGAACGCCATGTCCTCGTCAGTGAGAAACGCCTTGTCTCCGAATACCTCGGGGCGTTCCAATGGCGTAATGGTATTGTTGGCCCAGACGCCCTGCAGATCGGGCTGGCCGTCCACGGTACGGGGCATTTGCCAGGTATCGCTCTGGGCCAGGCCCGGGTCCGCCACAAAGCCGGTCAGGCAAGCCAGCAACAGAGAGCAGGTTAGCGATCGAAAATGACTGTTGCGCTGGAACAGGTTGCGATTTTTCGTCAAGGATTGGCGCATTGCAATTCTCCCCTCGTTGGTCTTTGTCAGAATGTTTTATGGCATTCAAAAACCAGACTGTCAGGGCGGATGCGGCACGAATCTTCCAATTCGATTTCCGTCAGGCTGACGACAACTCCGATGCCGATGCGTACCTCCCGATTTTTATTCGGATTGCCGGAGGTGACATGACTGACAAGTCTAACTTGAGTGTTGCTAGCCTGCCAGCCCCCAATCCGGATTCTCGCCCAGCGGGCCGCCCTGGCTCAAGGCCAGGTGAATATAAGTTATTATAATCAATAAGATATGAATTTATTTTAAGGTGGATTCTCGTGTCTTGAGGGGCCAATAGGCGGGTGAATTCAACGGCTGAATCGGTCTTCGAGCGGAAGCTCGATGCGTTGTATCCCGTGGGGCCAGGAAGGGGTTTGCTGAATCGCGTGAGGGTTCATGGAATGCCGATACAGGTTGCCGGAAGCAATTCCCGGCAACCTGCATTGCCCAGGTCGCGCCAGTTACCGGTCACCCGGCAAACAGGAAACTGTAGCCATATTCCTGCGATCGGGTCGCCGCGACCACGCCGGCCGGAACGAAATGACTGTTGGGGATACTGTTGTTGACAAGTTCCTGATAAACCGCATCGCTGGAAGCCCCGGTGCTGCGTGCCAGCATGCCGGCCATACCGCGGGTGGATAAATTACAGACCGCAAAATGCACGCCGCGTGCGCTCATGTTGGTTACTGTGTTGCTGCGATTGCCGTAAGGTGAACGCTCCAGGCTCAACGGGTTGAAGGTTAAAGGCTGATCGGTATCCACGTGGCGAATTCCGGTACGGGCTGAGAACAGTTCGCCGTATTTTTCCCACATGGCATCGTTAAAGCCAAACGGCGAGGAGTCGTGGCGAAAGCAGACTATCAGCGCATAATCCGCTTCACTGGCACCGGCATAGGCATCGGCATGTGCGGACAGAATATTGCTGGCAAAGTTCATGGCCGAAACTCCGCCACTCCCGCTGGAGGAGTCCAGAAATGCGCGGTGAGACCCGCCCAGTTCCTCCATCCAGGAATCCTCCGGATGCCGGGTCGGTACAAATCCACTGCCGGTTGCCGGCATATTGCTGGCTGCCCGGGTTCCGGCGGCAACGGCGGCGCCAGTTGCTGCGATTCCCATGCTGGTCAGAAAACGTCGCCGGGCAGGTGTCCTGCTGTTACTTTGGGTCATTTTGGCTGCCTCTCGTGCCTGGTAGAAAAGCCGATCCTATTTTGACTGGCCGGGATTGTCCAGCGACGGCAATCCCGGTGTCCGGATCACAGACGTATTCGACTGCGTGAAGGGTTCCGGTAAATAAGGCATGTCAACATGGCGGGTGCATCGAGCTCCCGGTGTCCCCAGCGTTATCGGGATCAAGCTTCCGATTCGGCCTGAATTTCGGCTGCAATGCGCTGCACGTCATCCAGCACCCGTAACAGATTGCCGCTCCACAGCTTGGCAATTTCGGCTTCGGAGTAGCCACGTCGAACCAGTTCCAGAGTGACATTGAAAGTTTCCGATGCATCGTTCCAGCCATCGATACCACCGCCCCCGTCAAAGTCCGAGCTGATTCCCACATGATCGATGCCGATCAGGTCGACCAGGTAATCGATATGATTTACAAAATCGGCGACATCAACCGGTGGAGCGGTGGCATTGACTTCGGCCATGCGGGGCTCGGCCAACTCGCGAACCTGCGCCATATTGCTGCGGTAGACTTCCCGCGCGGTCTCGTCCAGGTCCATGAGGCCGGCGCGGTCGAGTAATTCAAAACCCAGGCTCCCGGCGATTTCGGCGTTCAGCGCATCCAGCGCCGCCTGATGGGCAGCGTTCTTCTCGGCGTCCACATAGCCGCTAAAAGCCACGGCCTGCACGACCCCGCCACCATCGCGAATGCGCAGCAGTTGTTCATCATCCAGGTTGCGGCTGACGTCGGAGAGTGCCCGCGCCGCAGAGTGGGAGGCGATAACCGGAGCACGGCTGATATCGAGCATCTGCATGATGGCATCCCGGGAGGGATGGGATACGTCCACCATGATGCCCAGCCGATTCATTTCCACTACCGCCTGACGGCCCAGATCACTGAGTCCATTATTGCGCCACTCACCGGTTGCCTCGCCGGTATGAGAGTCGGCGAACTGATTGTGACCATTGTGGGCCAATGACATGTAACGACCACCGCGGGTATGGAATTCCTCGATACGTGACAGGTCCAGTCCTACCGGCCAGGCATTTTCCACGCCGATCATGATCACTTTTTTTCCTGCTGCCACAATGCGGCGGACATCGTCGGAATTGTAGGCAATCTCAACCTGGTCCGGAGCAATCTCCTCGGCCAGGCGATGGATGGCATTGAACTTGTCATCGGCATTGGCGTATGCAGCGGCATAGCCGTCCTCATCCAGCGGGCCCTGGCCGGTATAGACTATAAACCAGGCCACATCCAGGCCACCTTCCTCCATCTTGGGCAGGTTTACCTGGGTATCGAGGTCGGCAGTGTAATTCTGCTGCGCGGTGAAATTGCCGGTGTCGATATCGTCATGGGTATCGAGCGTGATAACGCGATCATGGATACCGCGCGCCAGGTCGATCAGCTCCTGCTCGGTGGGTGTCGATTCCATCGCCTGCTGACTCACCGCTACTGGTGGTGTCGGCGAGGAAGCGGGACTGGAACTGTCGTCGCAGGCCGGTAATAAAACGAAAACAGTCAATAATGCGAGTAATCGAGCGGGCATGGCAGGCTCCTGCTGTACAGATTCCCGGATTAGGAATGTGGTTCAAGGCTACTGTATTAGGAACCGGTGTTCAACGCACGGAGGCCATCCAACACCAATTTCCGGAGTTGTTGGAGCAGTCAATCAAGATGACACCCGGAACAGCCGGAAGCCGGTTACCAGAGTGGAGCAGGGCAGGGCCTTTGCCCTTTTTTGGACTGGCTATCTGACCCAGACTGGGGCGGATACGGTAACTGTGTAAGGGTCATTCGGTGGCGCCGGATCGGGCCTGTCGCTCAGGGCGCCGGTGACATTGCCGCCAGGGTTGCAGCAAGCGTTTTCTCGAACAGCGGGTAACCGGGACCACCCAGGTTTACCGCCATACGGGCATGCCGCGAAGCGGCTTCAGGCTGGCCCAGCTCCAACAGAATATGCGCGAGGTTATTATGCGCTTCGGCATAAGCCGGATGGGATTCGGTAATTCCCTGAAACTGCTGCCGGGCCAAGGACAGATTTCCCTGGCGGTAGTACAGATTGCCCAGTGCCGCGCCCAGGAACGGAGCATCGGGCCAGCGTTGAATCGCCGACTGATAGGCGGGTATCAGGACCTTGTTGTCCATGACCTGTTCCGCCGCAGCCAGCGCTTCGAAAAAGAGATAAGGCTCGCCACCACTTGGCAGTTCTCCCGGCCGGAGCGCCACGAAGCCCCAATGCTCAGCCCGCCGCCAGGTGCGTTCGAACAGTCCCAGGCTGACCCGGTAATCGCGGATTGTGCCGGAGCGCAGGGTAAGCTTGCCCGCCTCCAGATCGAAACCGACCACCACCGCGTAGTGCCACTGCGGCAGCCAGCCAAGACCCAGGTTCTGGAGAACCAGTACCGGATGCCCGCCGGCCACTTCTTCCAGCAGAGCATCCAGCGATGGATCGATCAGGTACGGCAGTCGGCCGGCGCTACGGGTCGCTGCCAGCATTTCCGGTTGCAGTGAACCATGCCTTGCCGGCAGATAAACCCGCTCCACCAGTGCTTCCAGGGAAGTCGACGCGCCGCTGTAATCCAGCGTCGTAGCCAGCGCGGCTGGGCCGCACTGGTAGGCATCCTGCGGATAGAACGGAACGTCATTGAGCGCAACCGCAGGCGGCAGCCGTTCCTCGCCGTCCGCTGTAAGGCGACTGATCTGGACGGTACCGGAGCAGGCTGCCAGTAGCGTCAGGACCGGCAAAAACACTATCAGCCGTAGTCGAGCCATTTCTGGAATAGAAGATTAAGAACGTGAAAGTGTTAAACGGACGGGAAAATATCCGTAACACCGGCAACGTCGAGCAGGATCAGGATGACCAGCACCAGGGCGATGGTACCCAGGGCGCCTTCTCCGGCAGGGAGTTCATCCATTCTGTTGGAAAGCTGTTCCAGCTCTTCGGCGCTCAGGGTAGCCACGCGGTCCCGCGCCGCTTGAGCGTCCACGCCCATGTCAGCCAGCATGGCTGATACCTGCTCCTATTGCAGCAGGCTGTCAGCACGGTCGCGCGCGGATTCAAGCCGGGCACCACCTGCCAATTGGCCGGTAGGAACCATGTCCGCCAGTACCGGTGAGCTGACGGTGTAACTGGCCAGAGCCAGAGCCAGAGTGATAGCCAGGGTGCGGCCAAGGTAAACAGACACTTTCATAACTTTCTCCATGTTACGGAATCAGACATTCCCTATGTTCCTTCAATTTCGCACGGTATACCAGACTGTCTGGCAAGACATTGTCGTGGTTCACAAGTTATCTGCAACCCGGTTGCGGCCGCGGTGAAGCAGCCGAGGTTTGGGAGCCGCGATCTGAATGACCTGGAAAGGTCAGTTTATTTAAAGTACGAAAATGTAGAAGAAATAGTTGACAGCGGCCAGAAATACTCTACTATTTAGAACAAATACTCTTATATAACCAGCGCGTTGTAGAGCAACCACGCATGAAACAGACCGGCAAGAACAGTTCCCTGGGAGAGTTTGAACATATCGTCCTGCTCACCCTGATCAGATTGGGCGATCAGGCTTACGGTATGTCGGTACGCAGCAAAATCAATCAGTTGATCAAGCGTGACATATCGATCGGTGCGATTTACACAACTCTGGATCGACTGGAAGACAAAGGTTATGTCAAATCGCGACTGGGCGAAGCGACCGCCCGACGTGGTGGTAGGGCGAAGAAGTATTTCAGTGTGACAGCCAGTGGCCGCCGGGTCCTGAAAGAGGTTCGTGCCAACCTGGAAGTTTTGTGGGAGGGCGTGCAACTGTCGGCTCCTCTGGCTGCAGGCAACGGGAGGTAAGCTGATGTCCTGGGAACGACCGGTTCAGGAGGCAGCAAAGGATCAGCACTGTGTACCTCCCCGCATCGGTAGCCTGCTGCTGGAGTTCTTTGTGCCGGTCAGGCTTCGGGAACCGCTCCTTGGCGATCTGGAGGAGGAGTTTCTGCTCAAAATTCAGCACGACAGGCGGATGGGCAGGGCCTATCGATGGTATTGGGGGCAGGTACTGAAAAGTGCCTGTCTGTTTATCTGGATGCAGCGAGGTACAGCTATGGCTTTTTTTCTCAGTGTGTTGTTTTTCCTGTTTGTATTGACAGCGGCGCTGGTTACCGCTGAATTCGGACTGTGGCTGCTCAGTCCGCCGGTCCTGCTGGCTTTGGTGCCTACCAGTCTGATTCTCGGGATCGGGGCCACCTCGTATCAGGCAGCCAGAACGGCATTCAGGCTGAGTTTCAGTGAGTCGGATGAGTACTCGCCGGCACAGATCAGCCTGGCGGCCCGGTTTCTGCACGTGACCGGCAACCAGTTTCTGCTGGTAGGTGGGGTAACTTTTTTCCTGGGCGTAATCCTGGTATCAATCGGATTTTCTCAGAATCCGGAACTGTTGAACGGTGGAGTTCGTTATGCCCGTTATGGTATGGCACTGCTACCGCTGTTCTACGGCATGATTTTTAAATGTTTATTCTATTCCGCCGAGCAGAAAATTACCTGGAAATACGGGCCTGCCGCTGAATAAGCAGAGGGGAATCAACCCGGGCGATTGAACGGCCGGGTACTCAATCGGCGAACCCCTGCTTTCCCGATAACGACTGAAAGGCTTCCAGAGCCCGATTACGGGAATCCTTCAGATCCACTATGGCACGCGGGTAAGTTGAGTCCAGTTCTATCCCGGCCGCAGTCAACACCGGCTCCGGTGCGGCCGAGGGATCATGCAGGTGGCGGTCGGGCAGGGCGGCAATTTCCGGGATAAAACGCCGTACGTAGTGTCCCTCAGGGTCGAATTTCTGTCCCTGGGTAACCGGATTGAAAATACGGAAGTAAGGGGCGGCATCGGCTCCGCAGCCGGCCACCCACTGCCAGCTGGCACTGTTGTTGGCAAGGTCCGCATCCAGCAGGCAATCCCAGAACCACTCTTCACCCTGGTGCCAGTGAATCATCAGATTTTTGACCAGGAAGGAAGCGACGATCATCCGCACCCGGTTATGCATGTACCCGGTTTGCCATAATTCCCTCATTCCGGCATCCACGATCGGGTAGCCGGTCATTCCCGAACTCCAGGCCCGCAGCGATTCAGCATCATTGCGCCAGGGAAAGGCGTCGAATTTCTGCTGCAGATTGCGACGGGGCAGTTCCGGAAAATGGTAGAGCAATGAATAGGAGAATTCGCGCCAGCCCAGTTCCCGCAGGTAATGCTCTCCCTTCTCTTCCAGGCCCCGGGACAGCGTTTCCTGGCGAATCCTGTGCCATACCTGGTTGGGAGAAATTTCACCCCAGTGCAAATGCGGAGACAGGCGGGAGACAGCTTCCAAAGCCGGATAGTCCCTGCCTTTCCGGTATTGATCCAGGCCGGTTTCCAGGAATGACTCGAGGCGCTGTGCAGCACCGGTCTCTCCGGGTTGCCATTGAGTGGCCATTACGCGGTACCAGTCGACAGTTGGCAGCAGCGCCAGTTCCTCGATACGCTGCTTTGACTGGGTGCAGGGGAGCAGTTGAAGTTCCGGCGGCCGCGATTCCGGTGACCGGGGCGCGGGCCCCTGCAGACATCCCTTGGTGAAGAAAGGTGTAAAAACCCGGTAGGGGGTGCCATCGGCCTTCAGCACCTCCCAGGGTTCCCAGAGCAGGCTGCCGTTGTAACTGCTGACTGCCACGTCCTGCTCGCGCAGGGTCTGCTTGATATCCCGGTCCCGGTCCCGTTGCCAGGGTTCGTAACAACGGTTCCAGTAAACCGCATCAGCACCGTGCCTGCTGATCAGTTCGCGGATTACGGTCAGCGGATCCCCGGCGAAGATCCACAATTGGTTGTCCAAAGCCTGATTCAACGCCTGCAGCGACCGATGCAGCCACCAGCGACTGGCACCACCCAGGCGCCAGGGGCCCGGATGCGCTTCATCGAGAATATACACTGGCAGAACCCGACCTCTTGCCGCTGCGGCGGTTAAGGCGGGATTGTCGAGAATACGTAAATCCTGGCGGAACCAGAATATGGAAAGCGATGGTGACACGTGAATCCTTTGGTAAGCCTGTTGCTCTGTTCAATTACGGGATGCACGAGATTCTGGATCAGCAAAGCGGCTCTTACCAGGGAAGTTAGGGTTGCAGCAGGGAGAGCGGGTAGAATTGCCCTTGCAGGGCACGGCGAGTTGTCCCTGTAATCGAATCCGGATCGGATTGCCGCGAGGACACCGGTCAGGATGCTTTCCTCTGGACACGCAAGCGGGAGACCAATGGCTATGAAATTACCCCGAATCCAGGCCGTGCTGACCGCCAACTGGGTGTTCTGTCTGTTCAGCACCGCGTTGATACTGCTGTTCACCGGAACTGTAATCGAATACCTGATCGATCTGCCGCGCCCGGTCTTTGTCGTGCTCAGCCTGGTGTTGGTGCTGTTCGCCCTGTACGTATTCCTCACTGCCCGGCATTCGGAACCGGGCAGAGCCAGGATCCTGGTAATCTTCGTGGCCGACCTGGCGTGGGTGGTAATGACCCCGGTTGTGATGCTGGTACTGCAGGATAGAATCACCCCGCTGGGTAATCTGGTGCTGGTGGGTATCGTTTTGCTGGTGGCAGCCTTCGCGGTCCTGGAATGGCTGGCAGCGGGCGCTGCCGGAGCGCCTCAGGGACGCCATTAATCGCAGCGCAGCCTCCCGCTCGGCTTCGTTCAGGGAATACAGGCGGCTTACAGTATCCGGAATCTGCGGGTAAAATAAGGTTTTGCCAAGAATTCCTCATCCATGTCTAAAACCAGGTACCAAACCGGCTCTATCGATAGTTCTGATCCCACCCCGGATTCTGACTCCCACCCTGAAACTGTTCCCACTCCCGGTCCATCCAGATTGTCTGCAGCAGCAGCGGAAAAGGGATCCGCGAACCGGGTCGGCTTCGTGTCGCTTGGCTGCCCCAAGGCCCTGGTGGATTCAGAACGTATTCTCACCCAGTTGCGTATGGAGGGGTACGAAATTGCACCCACCTATGCCGATGCCGAGGTGGTCGTGGTCAATACCTGTGGCTTTATCGACAGTGCCAAGCAGGAATCGCTTGAGGCAATC
The DNA here is from genome assembly GCA_024234395.1 of Pseudomonadales bacterium. Classification (GTDB taxonomy): domain Bacteria; phylum Pseudomonadota; class Gammaproteobacteria; order Pseudomonadales; family Pseudohongiellaceae; genus NORP240. Next base: position 1,469,285 of record JACKOH010000001.1, on the reverse strand, counting down.
GGTGAAGCCCTTCAGGAAAATGGCAGGGTGATCGTCACCGGCTGTATGGGCGCCGATGCAGAAAGCATTACCCGTATCCATCCTGGTGTGCTGAACGTCAGCGGACCCCAGGCGTACGAACAGGTGGTATCGGCAGTACATGAGGTGATTCCGCCTCCACGCGACCATGATCCGTTTACCGATCTGGTGCCACCCCAGGGAGTGAAGCTGACTCCCCGCCACTATGCCTATCTGAAGATTTCCGAGGGCTGCAATCACTCCTGCAGTTTCTGCATCATTCCATCCATGCGCGGCAGGCTGGTAAGCCGCCCTGTTGAAGACGTGCTGGAAGAAGCCAGGCGCCTGGTCGATGCCGGGGTGAAGGAACTGCTGGTAATATCACAGGACACCAGTGCTTATGGCGTCGATAGAAAGTACCGGACCGGGTTCTGGCAGGGGCGGCCGGTGAGAGCCGACATGCAGGGCCTGTGTGAAGCGCTGGCGGAATTGGGCGTGTGGGTGCGGCTGCATTATGTCTATCCTTATCCCCATGTTGATCGTGTCATTCCGCTGATGGCCGCAGGTAAATTACTGCCGTATCTGGATATTCCTTTTCAGCATGCCAGTCCGCAGATCTTGCGTGCCATGAAACGACCGGCTGCTGCAGAAGACAATCTGGCTCGCATCGAGGCCTGGCGAAAGCAGTGCCAGGAATTGACCCTGCGCAGTACTTTTATCGTCGGCTTTCCCGGTGAAACTGAAAATGATTTTCAGATTCTATTGGATTTCCTCCGCCAGGCAGAGCTGGACAGAGTAGGCTGTTTTCAGTATTCCCCCGTGGCAGGAGCCAGGTCTAATGAATTGGAGGGGCAGGTGGCGGATGAGTTGAAGCAGGAACGTTGGGAGCGGTTTATGGAGGTTCAGCAGGAAGTCAGCAGCCGGCGTCTGCAGCGCAAGGTGGGCCGCACTCTGGAAGTATTGATTGATGAAGTGGATCGCTCAGACGCAGGAGGGGCGGTGGGCCGTTCCAGCGCAGATGCCCCGGATATCGACGGCCTGGTTTATGTCAATGGCAATGATGCACTGCATGATCTGCAGCCTGGTGACAGGATTCAGGTAGTGATAACTGCGGCCGACGAGTACGACCTTTACGGGGAACCCGTCGACGCAGTCTGATCTGTCTGTAAGTTACTCGTCGTAGCCGCGGGCGATTGTGCCACTGGACACGCCGTCCACGGTACCGTCCCGCAGCCATTGCAGTGAAGCATCGAAAAGTATCCCGGCATTACTCTCCCACATGGCGTTATGCGAGGCACAACCCAGGTCCAACAGGACTTTCTGACTGGCTCCCAGGTCTTCGTACAGCTCCATCACCCGGGCGGGAGGGACCTGGCGATCTTCCGCTCCAGCCACCAGCAACATCGGATTCTGTGTGGCGCCAACCTGTTCCGGGCCCCAACCCCAGGTGCTGGTTCGTGGAGCACGCCTGACTCCGCTTCCCCAGGTCGCACCGACCGGGTCTGAGTCCAGCATGGCTCCCCACACTGCGTCGCTGACCGGTTGGCGGTACTGATCCGCACAGCCCACCTGACGATCCCAGTTGCTGACGAAATCCTGGTGAGACTGCTTGGTAAACGCCGGCCCCGGAACCGGAATCACGGCGGGGCGGGTGGCGGGCCGGGTTCTGCTGTAGGCCGGGGCCAGCAATACCAGGCGTCCCACTTTATCGGGATACAGTGCTGTATAACCGGCAGCTCTGGGGCCACCCAGGGACCACGCCACCAGGTGCACTTTTTCTACCTGGCGGGTTTCGCGAAGAAACTCCACCACGGCATTGATATCATGCCAGTCCGACTCGATGGTGGTGGCGCCGAAAGCGTAGCTGGCCGGGCAGGGACGTGACAGGGTTGCCGGGACAAAGTCCTGTTGCTGCTGCTGTGAGAGGTTGCAGATATCGTTCATGACGTGAGGACGAGTGGAGCGGCCATATCCGGTGGTATCCATGGCGAATGTGTCATAACCTGCCGCAGCCAGGTAAGCCATCCAGCTATGCCCATCGTAAGGTGCATCGAACGCCACTTCAGCTGGTGTTCCGGCACCGTGAATGAACAGTACGACCCGATCTTCCAGATTCCTGGTGCGGGTTGCGGTGCTGGGCAGCACCCGTTCCCGCACGTAGATCTGGGCCTGTTCACCAGGCATCGATGGCGCCCAGGAAAAAACCGGTACATAGTGATCGACGGTAAGTATCTGTTCCTGAGCCTGCAGTGAAAATGCCGTTGTGAACAGGATGCTCAAAAGTAATGCTGAAAGTCTGGGTGAAAATCGCATGGATCTCTCCTTGTTTTAATCAGTCTGGTAAAGAACTATACACTGCTGATCCAGCAATGAAAATGAGTTGAAATCTCAGTTTAGGGGGTCGGTGAAGTCCGGTTTCCAGTGATTGACGCTCTGCTACTGCTGTATTTGGACTGCTGCCGTTGCCCGTGTCTGTATTAACAGCCAGTTAATCAGAAGAGCCTTAAATCACGCGTTTCCGGCGCAATTCGGAAATTTCGTCTTCACTGTAGCCCAGTTCTTTCATGATCACTCCGGTATGTTCACCAAGCAGCGGCGCCCGATGGCGTATTTCTCCCGGCGTCGCCGACAGTTCCACCGGTGTCCGCATGATGGGGGCCGGTCTTGCGGCACCGGGGAATTCAGTTTCAATGAACAGGCCTTTGGCGGCAATGTGCGGATCTTCCAGCACCTGCTGCGGTGACAGCACCGGGCCGGCCGGAATTCGCGCATTCTCCATTGCTTCCAGAACTTCAGCAGAAGTCCGTTCGGCACACCAGGTGGCCAGTTTCTCACTGATCAGGGCGCCATGGTCGCCACGACTTATATCGGATTGAAAGCGCGGGTCGTCCAGCCATTCGGGTTCGCCGATCAGATCGACCCAGCGCTTGAACAACGGTCCGCCTACGGACTGTACCAGTACCCAGCCATCCAGGGTGCGGAAGGTGTCCGCGGGTGCCGATGTCTGGGACCGGTTCAGGGTGGCGACGCGATTGCGCCTGATCAAGGCCTGCTCAATCAGGGTGCCGTTCATCATGGTCAGGGCAGTGTTGAACAGGGATCCTTCCACTACCTGACCGCGACCGTTTTTCTGCTTCTCGTAAAGAGCTGCCAGCGTCCCGAATGCGCTGAGGCTGGCGGTACCAAAATCCACATAGGGGGCGTAGGACTTGGCCGGTTGCTCCGGGGTACCGGACAGGAACATGCTGCCGGACATGGCCTGGCCAAGTCCATCGAAGCCAACCCGGTTCTGATAGGGACCACCGGTGCCAAAGGCGGAAATCATGGTCAGAATAATATCGGGTTTGATGGCTGTCAGGCTCTCGTAATCCAGGCCCATGGCGAGCAAGGTTTCAGGTGGCAGGTTGGCGACTACCACATCGGCAGTGGCGACCAGTTTTCTGACAATTTCGCGTCCTTCCGGTTTCATGGGATTGAGAGTCAGGCTAAGTTTGTTGCGCCCCACCTGCATGAACAACGCACCATCGCCCTGCCCGGTGACCGGCGACAGGTAGCGATCCTCGCTGCCGTCCACTTTTTCAACCCGGATCACCTCGGCACCCATGTCCGCCAGCAGCGTGGCACAGAACGGACCGGCGATATACCGACCGAAGTCAAGGACGCGCACGCCCGCCAATACTTTCTCCATGGCCAAGGGGATCTCCAGTGTCAGCAGTTTCCGAGTATTATGCTGTAAGTAATTAAAACTGAGAAAGATTTTAACATAGTCAGTATTGCGCAGCGGGAATTGGTAAGGGGCGCCGACAGGAGTCGGGATCAGTGCTGGCCAACCCCGCCAATTCAGGATTTTGTGACGAAATTAACACTGCTGACGGACGCGATTCTGCATACTACGCAAATGCCAGAGTACCTGCAGGGGAATTCCTGGCATACCCGATTTGCCACTCTAGAGTCCGGGAAAACTATTCATGAATGCAATCGTAGACAAAGGGGTTCATCCCCAGGTCCTGAAGGAACTTCAGGCAATCTTGAAGCAGCCTTATAAGGACATCTGTGATGTCTGTGATGGCAGTGGACTTACCACCAAGAAAGAGCCCTGTGTTAAATGCAAGGGCAACGGCTACCGCCTGCTGCGGCTTCTGTAGTCTATCCTGGCGAGGCAGCTGCGCCGCATCCTGGCGCTAGCAGTGATTCCTTCCCTGGTCGGGGCAATGAGCCTTACTACGCTGGTAAAACCGACTGCCGGGCCTTGAAAAACCCCACTTGTCTGTAATAATCCGATAATCACCCGATGTCGGGTTCACTTCCCAGTGCGCAAGTAGCCCCGACACGTGCAGTCGAACCTGACCTATGGGGTAACACCATGATTCAGTTATTGCCCGCCCGTATTCTTCTGCTATCAATTCTGACCCTGGCAACTCTGTGCGGGACCGTACTTGCCCAGGACTTTCCCGGATATGTAGTGGACCCGGCAAGCAGTCGCGGCGGGCTGGGCAAATTTTACCTGGGTCGGGAAATTTCCCTGGTCATGGGGCACCAGGGCGCCGACTGGCTGGAGCGGCCGGAGCGGATAGAACAGGAACAACCGGACCAGGTGGTGGCAAATATGGGCCTGGCCCCTGACGCGGTGGTGGCAGACATCGGCGCGGGTACCGGTTATTTCTCGTTCAGGATTGCCAGACGGGTACCGGACGGGAAAGTCCTGGCAGTGGATATCCAGCCGGAAATGCTGAATCTTATCGAACAGCGCAAGGCCGAGGAGGGCGTAAACAACATCGAAGGGGTATTGGGACAGATCGATGACCCCAACCTGCCGGCTGATTCCATCGACGCCGCCATCATGGTGGACGCCTATCACGAGTTTTCCCATCCCTATGAAATGATCCGGGGTATCTATTCTGCGCTGAAACCGGGCGGCCGGATTTTTCTGCTGGAATATCGGGAGGAAGATCCCCGGGTGCCTATTCGCCCACTCCACAAGATGAGTGAGGAACAGGTGGTGCGCGAGATGCTGGTGTTTAACCTGGACTGGACTGAGACCCTGGACTTCCTGCCCTGGCAGCACATGATGATTTTCACCAAAGTGGAATAATGTCCGCCGCGGGTAAGCCCGCAGCCAGTTCAGAGCCCGTTACGGGCACTTCGAGTTATCGACGCGGCCAAATCCCAAGTATGTCTAACAGGCTGCTAAGCGACAATTTTCATAAAAGCGCCAACAACAGTGTGGAAAGATCAGCCGGGTAAATGCAGGACTGCAAGGCAGTGATATGGAATGCTGGCAGTGTTTATTGCTGAGAATCGCAAACGTACATCCGTGTACGCTCGTTTTCGACATCCATGTCTCAAACGTTCTCAGCAATAAACACTGCCAGCATTCTGCGTAGCTAAGTAGCAGGTTCCGGCTGATCTGCAGCCAGTAGTGACAGAGAACCACTCTGTACGCCTGGGTTCCTTAGAAAGTACGACGTACCTTCAGGGCGAACTTGCGTCCGTCGCCATTACAGGAATTCTCGATTTCCTCGACGATGCCGTCGGCAGTCCGCCCCAGATAACGGATCCGGTCGCGGCAGAAGACACTGTCCAGGGCATTCTGCGCTTCGAGTCGAAAAGTGGTGCCACCGAAGGCCCGCTTTTCCACGAACAGGGACAGGTTAGGTTCCCGTTCCTCGATTTCGATATCATCCACGTCGATGATTTTCCGGCCCGAACCACCGTTGAAGGGGTTGGAATAGTTGAAGCCGTAGTTCATGTTCCAGTCGGTCAGGTCATGCCTGAATCCCAGGTTGCCCCAGCCGCGCCCGTTGTCACGGGTCCGTCGTTCAATACCCAGGAAGGGGTCTGTAACCCGCGAGTCCTGCAGATTGAGATTGGCGGTTACCAGGGCGTCATCCAGTCCAACGAAACCCAGCCGGGTGCTGGCGTCGAGGCGGATGCCCCAGCGTTCTGCGTCGCCGATATTGCCACGTGCCGAAATAGGGTTATCCGGATCGGTGGTCACGTCGATGCGATCGATGACGTCCTCGATATCCCGATAAAAGACGTTGGAACTCAATACGCCGATGTTATCCGGCAGCCGGTACTCCAGACCCATGCGATAGACCCAGGACTGTTCCTGGCGGATGTCGGGGTTGCCGGCTTCGGTGTTCTTGTCTTCGTCGGAGTTGTCGGTGGTGGCACTGAAATCGGAGAAACTCAGTTGTGAGACCTCTTTTTCGATAGAGGCGCGCAGCTGAATCATGTCGGTGATGTTGAAACGGTAATCCACCTTGGGCCGGACAAACTGGAAATCCCTTTGATTGGCAACATCGCCGGTCTGGGTGATTTCCGACTGCTCCAGCACCAGAGTGCTCTCCAGGGTCATACGGTCATTGATCTGCCAGTTATGGATGGCAAAGGTTTCGTAACGCATTTCCTCGATCTCGGAGAATGCATTGTTGACCGGTACCGGGACCAGTCCGCCAACGCTGTCGGACGGCGTGCCGGTTCCCGCTGTGCCCAGGAGCAGCCCGTTGTTTCGCAGCGTCTGGGCTGCTTCCACCCCGACTTCCAGACCGTGATCCGGCGCCGGGTTGAAGATATAGGAATTGCGGGCGATCCGCTCCCGATCGCGACCCAGGTTGTACAGGTAGAGATTCTTCTCCGCTTCCTGGTCCCCGTCGATGCGAAAGCGTTCGCGGACTCCCTCGCCCTGGCGGTCATTGACTACGAATAACAGCCGATAGCGGCTGCCGTTATCGAACCCGTGTTCCCAGTCGCCGCCCAGTTCCCATTCGTAGCGGTCGAATGAGCGGTGTTCCCGTTCCAGGCGTGTTACCGGTGCAGCGCCCGAATAATCGGTAATGTACCGTTCCGTATCCGTGGGGGGATTGCGGACTCCATAGCTGGCGTTAAGCTGCACCAGATCCTCATCGAACTGGTAGCTGAAGGCACTGTTCAGGTTCAGATCGGTGCGCTCCTGGATACGCTCCTCGTCGCGGGTCTCAAGCAGGCTGCCGTCGGGACTGTAACTGACCTCATCGGTGAAGCGGTTTTCATAACGGGGCTCCGCTTCGGCGCTTACCACATAGCTCAGATCACCTGTCTGCCCGGTGACCGACAGTTTACCGCCGGGATAGAGGGTGCCGTCGTGGTAGCGATCCATGTTCACTTCGGTATTGACGCTGCGGCGCGACTGGGCGTCCTTCAGCACCACGTTGAGGGTCTGGCCTGAATTACGTACACCCAGATCCTCGGAAGCACCGCGGATGATTTCGATATGGTCAACCTGGTCGGCCGGGATGCGGCTCAGCTGGTCACGACCCGACATACTTTTGCCGGTAACCCGCTGGCCATTGATGAGAATTTCGTTTTCACCGGAACCGAGCCCACGGCGATTACCGCCGCCACCGCCTCCCATGGCCAGGTTTACGCCGGGAATTACGGTGACCATGTCGTTGGCCGATACTGGCGAATAGTCGTTAAAATACGCCGCCGGGTAGGAAACCGTAGTGGTTTCCTGACTTTCCGCGTCAGCCGGGTTCTGGGCGAAAGCCTGGTTTGCCAGTGAAATTGCCAGAGTAAGGGAGGTGAGCACACCTGCCTTGATCAGCTTACTGCTAAGCTGTTGGGTCATTACATTAACTCCTGTAATTGGCCTGAGTGAAAGCCCGTCAGTCTGGCGCCGACTTGGTCCGGCCTTCCGCACAAAGTTTGTTCACAAAGCATCCAATTATAGTCAACTCAGCCCATTGATTTTGTGACTTTTTGTCAGAAACCGACGAATGTCACAATGACAGCGTTAAAGCTGCGGGCGTTAAATACCGGGCATAAGTAAGAGTATCGTTAGCGTAAACGGGAATTTTAGGGTGAAACCGTAGCGGGAACGAAATCAGCCGGAACAGGGCTGCCGGGAAGGGAAAATAGTCTGCTCACGGAAAAGAAAAGGCCGGGCCGGAATGAATTCCGACCCGGCCCTGAAATAGTCAGGATAGCGAATCCCTCTTAGAACGTACCCCGGATCTTGATCGCGTAGACCGGGCCGGCGTCGGAACAGGAGTCCTCGATTTCAGAGATCACCCCGGTGGCGATGGTGCCATCGATATAACGGGTGCGGATACGGCATCGCTGCCGGTTGTCCCTGGCTTCGAAGCGATAGATCAGACCGCCCCAACGCTGCATCTCGAACCAGCCGAAGTAGGAGCCGACCTTGGGATACTGCTCGATCTTGTCGATGTCATAGTCGCGGAACTGATTGTAGAACTCGCGTCGGTAATTGAATCCCCAGTTCATGCTCCGGGCCGGCAGGTCATGACGGAAGCCGAAGCTGTAGCGGCTGGCTCCCCCGCGAATTGACCGCTCCCGTTTCTGGTGGGTAAACGGATCAGTCACGGTGGAATCTTCCATGGTCACCCCGGCGGTCAGCAGCATATCCGGCTGGCTGATAAAACCCAGTCGCAGGCTGCTGTCGAAATTGAACCCGTATCGCTCACCGTCACCGATATTGCCGCGAGCGGAGAGAATTTCGTTCTCGGTCGAGACATCGATGTTGTCGATCAGGTCGGTCAGGTCGTGGTAGAAGATATTGGTATTGATTACACCGGCGTCTTCAGGCAGCCGGTATTCCAGATTGGCCTCGTACTTCCAGGACTGTTCCTGGCGCAGGTCCGAGTTACCCTCGAAGGCATTCTGTTCGTCGTCACCAGAGTCGATATTGGCCGTGAAATCACCAAAGCTGAGCTGCGCTACGTCCTTCTCGATGGAAGCACGGAACTGAATGGACGGGGTGATGAGAAAGCGGTAGTCCACCTTGGGACGGAAGAAATTGAAATTCCGGGACTTGGAGATGTCACCGCTCTGGGAAATCTTGCTGTCCTCGAAGAGCAGGGTGGTCTCCAGGGTCATGCGGTCGTTCATTTGCCAGTTGTGAATGGCGAAATACTCGTAGCGCATTTCCTCCACCGTGCCGTTGGCATTGGTGATCGGGGTCAGCCCGCCGAAATAGGGGTCCCCGCTTCCGGAAGTCAATAGACCCAGCTGCAGGGAAGTATCCAGAATAGTCTGGGCTCGTTCCAGGCCAGCTTCCACGCTCTGGGATTCGCCCAGATCGAAAATATAGGACGAGCGAACGATCCGCTCCCGGTTACGGGCATAGTCACGCAGATACAGGTCGCTGTAACGACTGCTGTCCTCGACCTGGAAACGCTCCCTTACGCTTTCGGTTTCCGCCTCATTGACAATGAACAGGGTTTTCCAGCGGCTGCCGTTATCGAATACGTGCATGTAGTCGCCGCCGACTTCCCAGGAATTGTCGTCGTTGGGGATATCGTCGTGTTCGACCCGCGCCACCGGCGGATTGGCTTCCATGTCGGTGATGATGCGGTCGGCATAGGAGTCGAAGTTATTGGAGGTCCACTGCAGATTCAGGTTGGCCGTGTCGTTGGGCGTGATTTCATAACCGAAATTGGAGGACAGGGTGACCGGCCAGGCATCTCGTGTTTCGTCCCGGTCAACAGTCTCGTTGACACTGCCATCGACAAAGTAGCTGGTTTCGAAGCCGTCCCTGAATTCGTAGCGGGGTTCGCGCTCGGCGCTGAGAAAGTAGCTGAGATCGCCGCGTTGTCCGGTTACCGAGAATTTTCCGCCGGGCCGATTGGTGCCGTCCTGCAGGTGGTCCATGTTGACTTCGTAGGCATAGGAAGCACTGGATTCGGCCTCCAGCAACACGATATTGATCACCTGGGTGCCGCCACGTACGTCCAGGTCGCCGGATGTGCCGCGGATGATTTCGATGTAGTCCACCTGGCTGGAGGGAATCCGGGACAGCTGGTTGCCCCCCTCGTTCTCCTTGCCCGCTATGCGGCGCCCGTTAATCAGGATCTGGTCACCGCCGGCGCCCAGTCCCCGACCGCCACCGGAACCGGGTCCGCCCTGCGGCCCCGGGCCACCACCCCGTGCCACGGTGATGCCCGGGATACGGTCCAGCATGTCATTGACTGAATAGGTCTGGTACTGGCTGAAGTAGGAGGCAGGATACCTGACCGTGGAATCCTCGCTGGTGATGGGCTGATCGGCAGGTTGCTGGGCCATGGCCAGACTGCCATGAAACGCGATGAAGGCGCTGGCCAGGCCGATTGCCAGGCCCAGTCTGGAGGGCAAAAATGCTGGTTTCATCAATTGATGCTCCGAATTAATTCTGGACTCCAGGGGCACCCTGGTCCCTATGTCAGGCTGCTCAGGCAAAGACACAGGCTACCCGAGATCAAGCGGCGTAGTATGCACGTAAAAGGCAGTCGAAAAAACGCAAAGCCGGGGCAATTTTGTGACATTTTGTAATGCCCGGGAGCTGGCGTATTTTGCGCCTGTACAGTGAATTGAGGATAATACGCGGTCTTTCGCACGCCTGGGTTTCAGAGGATTACGGTCAGTCATGGCAGGGGCGGCGATAAACCAATTTATGGAACGGGGAATGCCTATGCAGCGCGAATCGATGGAAGTCGATGTGGTCATTGTGGGAGCCGGGCCGGCCGGGCTCAGTGCTGCCTGCCGGTTGATGCAACTGGCCAGCGAGGCGGGCCGGGAGCTTTCAGTTTGTGTACTCGAGAAAGGTTCCGAAGTAGGCGCCCATATTCTGTCCGGTGCGGTGTTCGAACCGGCCGCCCTGGAGCGCCTGTTCCCGGACTGGAAAGAGCGTGGGGCGCCGTTGAACACGCCGGTTACCGGTGACGAGGTGTACTACCTGCCCAATGATAAATCGGCGTTCCGCTTTCCCGGACTGCTGGTGCCACAAACCATGCACAATCACGGCAATTACATTATTTCGCTCGGTAACCTGTGCCGCTGGCTGGCGGAGCAGGCCATGGAACTGGGCGTCGAGGTGTTTCCCGGCTTTGCCGCCGCCGAAGTACTCTACCACGAGGATGGCAGCGTCAAAGGGGTGGCCACCGGCGATATGGGAGTGGACGCCAGGGGAGAGAAGAAGGATTCCTTTGAGCCGGGGTTCGAGTTTCACGCCCGCTACACAATACTGGCGGAAGGCTGTCGGGGACACCTGGGCAAACAGATAATCGCCAATTTCGGGCTCGACAATGACAGTGACCCGCAGCATTACGGTATCGGTCTGAAAGAGGTCTGGGAAATTCCCGCCGCTCAGCACCGCCAGGGGCTGGTGGTTCATACCGCCGGATACCCGATGATCGGGGCCAGCGCGGCAGCCACCAGCGGCGGCTTTCTCTATCACACGGAGGACAACAAGGTCTCGGTCGGGCTGATTGTCGACCTGGCCTACCGCAATCCCCATATCAGCCCCTACGATGAATTCCAGAAGTTCAAGCTGCACCCGGCTATCCGGCGCTACCTGGAAGGCGGTACCCGTATCAGTTACGGCGCCCGGGCGTTGATCAAGGGCGGTCTGAACTCGTTGCCGAGGATGACGTTTCCAGGCGGGCTGTTGATCGGCTGCGATGCGGGCACCATGAATGCCGCCAAGATCAAGGGCAGTCACACGGCAATGAAATCAGGTCTGCTGGCAGCCGAATCCCTGTTTGCGGAACTGGCTTCTGAAACCCCGCAGCAGGAACCGCTTGATTATACCGAACGATTTAAAAAATCGGATCTGCACGGGGAATTGCACCAGGCGCGTAACTTCAGTGCCGGATTCCACAAGTTCGGCTTCTGGCTGGGCAGCGCGCTGGTATTTGTGGAGCAGAAATTGTTTCGCGGCCATTTTCCACTGACTTTTCACGATCGGAGTCGTGATCACGAACAACTCAAAAAAGCTGCCGATTGCAGTCGGATTGACTACCCCCGGCCCGACGGCAGAATTACCTTCGATAAACTGTCGTCAGTGTTTCTGTCCAATACCAACCATGCCGAAGATCAGCCCTGCCACCTGCATCTGGCTGATCCATCCATTCCATTGCGGGAAAATCTGCCCCTTTATGATGAGCCGGCGCAGCGCTACTGCCCGGCCGGGGTTTATGAAGTGGTGGAGGAAAATGGCCAGCTGCGTTTCCAGATCAATGCTCAGAATTGCGTCCACTGCAAAACCTGCGACATCAAGGATCCGGCCCAGAATATCAACTGGGTGGTACCCGAGGGGGGCGGGGGTCCGAATTACCCGGACATGTGATCTCCTGCTCCGGCAGCTGCCCGGTGCCTGACAGGCTGCTAATTGAGATCAGGGTCCTTCCAGTAGCGGGTGCCCTTGACGGTGGCCTGCAAGGCCAGGCCGCTCTGGGTGAGCTGATAGACGGTCACATTGTCCAACACCGCTTCACCGGCTACGGCTGCACCCAGGTCGTTGGCCTTGGCGGCCGCGTCGGCCTGACCGCCGAACATCCAGCCATTGGTGACGAAGTCGTCCAGGGAATCCTGGTCGTGAAAAATAAACACGGCCCGGAAGTCCTTGATGCCGGCACCCAGACCCACACCCACTTCGCCCATGCGCATATAGGTTTCCTGTCCGCTGCGGTTGTCCCTGACCACACCGATGCCGCTGCCGAAGCTGGCCAGTACGATGTTGACATTGGCATTACTGAATACTGCGTAGCCGACCGCTTCACCGATCTGCGGACGGACATCCGGTTTGACCCGGAACAACTGGTCCAGCACGTCGGCGCGCATGTCGAGGATCGCCTGGCGACGCTGTTCAGGGGAATCGCTGCCGCGGCCGGTGGTGGTGCATTGCACCAGCAGCAGTGCGGTCAGTGCCCACATGGCATACCTGATGGAGATTGTCATAGTAGACCCCTTGCATGCTCCGCCTGGCCGGCGCTGGCGACGGAAATCGGCAGAGTGAAATTCTGTACCAGTTCCCGGGTTCGCTCGACGTCGTCCGGGTCAGTCACCTCTATATCGGCCGACAGTCCCCTTTGCTTGTGCAGATGGCAATGAACTGTCGCGTCGATGTCGTGCCCGGCCAGCAGTTCGGTCAGTACCTTTTCGGTAATTAGCTGGCGCAGCCGGGGGCGGAAAATCTTGCCCACCGCGGTGAGTGGCATGGCATCGATCACCTCGAAGCGCTTGGGAATGGCAGCCCGTTCGGAAATGTGTTCGACACAGTAATCATGCAACTCCTGCACATTGAGTGACTGGCCCGCCTCGGGTACGATGAAAACCATCGGCAATTCACCCGCATAGGGATCAGGCTCGCCAACCGCCACCGCGGTATTGATGGCCGGATGGGCATTCAGCGGCTCCTCGATCAGCACTGGATCGATATTGTGTCCACCACGGATGATCAGGTCCTTGGCACGGCCGGTCAGGTACAGGAAGCCATCGCTATCCAGATAACCCAGGTCGCCGGTGTTGAACCAGCCATCTTCGGTCCAGGCGCTGGCGTTATCGGCAGCGTGCTTATAGCCCTTGAAGATCTGTGGACCGGATACCAGGATGACGCCACTCTCACCGTCGGCGCAGTTATGTTCCACCCGATTGCCCTTGACCATGGCGATGCGAATCCGGGAATAGGGCAGGCGCATACCGACACTGCCAGGTGGCTGGTACTCCGGAGCCCGGGAAATAAGCGAGGTGGTCTCGGTCATACCATAACCGTTGGCGACCTGGACGTTGAACTGCTGTTCGAAGCGCAGTTCGAAGGAATGCGACAGCGGCGCGGCACCGGAATTGATATTGGTCAGGCAGCTGATATCCGCGTCACCAACCGGGATCTGTGATAAAGCCATCAGCACCGTGGGGACGGTGGAAAAGCTCTTTACCCGGAAACGTCCAATATGGTGCCAGAAATTTTTCATCGCTTCCGGCGAGCGAAAGCCCGCCGGGGTGAGCAAGACGATCCGGTAGCCCACGCTGAAAGCCGCAATTCCCTGGATGATGACGCCGTAAATATGAAACAGGGGCAGCCCGCACAGGATGGTCTGGCGGTCCTGGTGGGCGGTATAAACCTGTATCAACTGGCCGAGGAAGGCCATGTTGCGATGCGTCAGCTGGGCGATTTTCGGCCGCCCGGTGGTTCCGCCGGTATGGAAATAGGCGGCGATTTCGTCGCCGTTGAGACGTCTCTGGCTGAGCAGGCGGTCGCTGGGTTGTGTTGCCATGGCCTGCTCGTAAGCCAGCACGCGGAGGTCTGAATCCGGCACTGAGTCGGGTACGTGGCTGGTCAATCCAGGCACTTCCACGGCGATGATGGCTTCAACTTTGCCGGCATGTCTGACAGCTTCTGTCACCTTGTCCCAGATGTCTGCATGTGCCGAGGGAGCCAGGCAGATCACTACCCGGGACTCCGCTGCGTGCATGATTTCACCGATATGTTCCGCTTCCAGCAGCGGATTGATGGGATTGGCGATGCCCGCGGCCTGCGCGCCCCAGATGGCGAAGTGCGTCTCGGGCAGGATCGGCAGCACGATGGAGACTGCCTGATCAGGCTGTAACCCCAGTGAATGCAACAGGTTGGCGGTAGCGTTGATGCGTTCGCCGAGAAGGCGATAACTGACGCTGCGGGGGGATTCGTCACGCTGGCCGGTAAGCAGGAACTCCAGGGCCGGGTCGTCACCGAAACGCGTGGCGCTCTGCTGCAGCATGGTATAGCTGTCGGTGTGGGGGAAATTCTCTTCCAGAGGGGTCTGTTCGAACGCTTCGATTTCCTGCAGGGATTGCAGCAGCGGTGCAGACACCGCGGACAGGTCCAGGGACATGGTGATCACTTCGATTTCTGTTTGTTATTAATCTGAGCTTCCTCGATTTCGCCGGGTCGGACGGCGGGCTGCCTTCGGACCCTGCAGCACGAGTGTATAACATGCCTCAACGGTTAGGGACCCTAAAAATTTTCTATGCAGTTGTCGAAGCGGGGACGGATTCCGAAAGCGCGAGTAAGTTGCTATGCTTCGGCTTTACTGATTTGCAATTTTTTACAGGTAACGAGGAGGCCTGAATGAGCAGATTATCGAAGACGGCAATGACCCTGGGTGCTGCTATGCTGGTGGTATTTGCCGCAGAGGCGCAAATGAACCGTTCGCCGTCACCGGAGCAGGCCCGGGTGTACATCATGGCACCGGCCGATGGAGCCGTGGTACCCAGTACTTTTGTGGTGGAATTCGGCCTGTCCGGCATGGGAGTCGCTCCGGCCGGTATGGAACGTGCCAACACCGGACATCACCACCTGCTGGTTGACGGCGTGGAATTGCCGGATCTCAATTCACCGCTGGGGGATGCGGTCATGCACTTTGGAGGCGGTCAGACCCAGACTCGCCTGACCCTGCCGCCGGGCGAACATACCCTGCAGCTGTTTTTCGCCGACTATCTGCATGTTCCCCACAATCCGCCGCTGGTGTCGGAACCGATCACCGTAACGGTGGTGGACGATTAAGACCATTCAGCTGACCCGTTCCACCGAGAACCTGGCCATGGAATCCAGCGCCGCACGGTAGCTGGATTCCGGCAGGGCCTGAAGACAGGCGCTGGCTTTCTGTGCCTGTTCCTCAGCCAGCTGTCGGGTATAGGCCAGGCCGCCGGAATCCCGTACCACCTGAATAATCCGCTCCAGGGACTCCAGTCCCCCATGGCGCAGGGCGTCGCGGATCAGCTGGGCGTCACTTTCGCTGCCGTGCTGCATGGCATAGATGAGAGGCAGGGTGGGTTTGCCTTCCGCCAGGTCATCACCGACATTTTTACCCAGCTTTTCGGCGTCACCTTCATAATCGAGGATATCGTCGATCAGCTGAAAAGCGGTACCCACATGGAGCCCGAAATCACGCAGGCTGTGTTCCACCGCCGCGTCCGCCTGGGCGAGAATTGCCCCGCACTGGGCCGCCGCTTCAAAAAGAATGGCGGTTTTGTTGTGGATCACGCGCAGGTAATCCGTCTCGGTCACCGCGATGTTGTGCTTGTTGATAAGCTGCAGCACTTCGCCCTCGGCGATCCGATTGGTGGTATCCGCCATAATCTGCATGATGCGCATGTTGTTCAGCGAAACCAGCACCTGGAAAGCCCGCGAGTAGATGAAATCGCCCACCAGTACGCTGGAGGGATTGTTCCACTGGCTGTTGGCGGTCGGCCGACCCCGGCGCATGGTGGACATGTCGACCACGTCATCATGGAGCAGGGTCGCGGTATGGATGAATTCGATCACGGCTGCCAGGCTGATGTGATGGTCTTTTTCGATACCGCAGGCCCGGGCGCTGAGCAGGACCAGTACCGGGCGCATGCGCTTGCCGCCGGCTTCGACGATATAATGGCCGATGCTTTCCACCAGTGAGACGTTGGAATAGAGCTGGTCGACCACATAGCGGTTGACTGCTTCAAAGTCGGTGGCGACAGGTGCGCGTATCGATTCGTACATGGATGAATTCTGTCGGGGTAAAACCCTTGGTTGACCCGGCCCCTGTTCCGGGGCTTGATTGCGAGACGCAATCCTAGGGAGGCACGCTAACGCTGTCAAGGACGGGCCGCTGCCCTCGTCACCGATCCGGGCCACCCCAGGCGACAAATACAGCAGGCTGTCAGGCTTGCCAGTGGCGCCATGTTCCCGTACAATGCCCGCCCCTGTAGGATTGGGCTGGCGACAGAGCCTCATCCCTAATACAAAGCGGAGCCTTAGACATTATGTACGCAGTAATTGAGAGTGGTGGCAAGCAGCATCGCGTCGAGGAAGGAGAAATCCTCAGGCTGGAAAAGCTGGAAGCGGCTACTGGTGACCAGGTTGATTTCGACAAGGTTCTGATGGTTGGTGAAGGCGAATCGGTCAAGATCGGCACTCCTTACGTGGAAGGTGGCAAGGTCACTGCCGAGGTGCTGAGCCAGGCGCGCGCTGACAAGGTCAATATCATCAAGTTCAGCCGTCGCAAGCACTATCGTAAGCAACAGGGCCACAGGCAGTGGTATACCGAAGTCAAGATTACCGGTATCCAGGGCTAACAGATTTCAGGAGTAAACCATGGCACACAAAAAAGCAGGTGGTAGCACCAGTAACGGCCGGGATTCGATATCCAAACGGCTGGGCGTCAAGTTGTTCGGTGGGCAGCAGGCTGCTGCCGGCAATATCATCGTGCGTCAGCGTGGTACCCGTTTCCATCCGGGTGAGAACGTGGGCTGCGGCAAGGACCATACCCTTTTCGCGAAGGCTGACGGTACGGTCAAGTTCGAAGTCAAGGGACCGAACAACAGGAAATTCGTCAGCGTCGAACCGGCTTAAGCGTTTTCTCTGAATCAAGCAAAAGCCTCGTCGATCGACGGGGCTTTTTTGTATGTGGAAATTGCCATTGGCAGGGGACAGTTCCCTGTCCGTGGTCAGCGCCTTTGTTTGTGGATAGCGCCAGCGGGCCCTGACCGGCACCGCTAACGGGAATTGCAGTGAAATTTGTCGATGAAGTGGAAATCACCGTCGAGGCCGGCAAGGGCGGCAACGGCTGCCTGAGCTTTCGCCGCGAAAAGTTTATCGAAAAGGGCGGTCCCGACGGTGGCGACGGGGGTGACGGTGGCAGCATCTACCTGGAGGCTGACGACAACCTCAATACCCTGGTCGATTTCCGTTTTCAGCCACGCTACCGGGCCCAGTCCGGGCAACAGGGTCAGGGGCGGAACTGTACCGGAGCCGGCGGTGACGACCTGGTAATCCGGGTTCCCACCGGAACCAGCGTCATCGACGTGGAAAGCGATGAACTGATCGGCGATCTGACGGAGGCCGGGCAGCGGCTCCTGGTGGCCCAGGGCGGCCGTCGTGGGCTGGGTAACACCCGTTTCAAATCCAGCGTCAACCGGGCTCCACGTAAGACCACCCATGGCACCCCGGGCGAACTCCGCACCCTGCAGTTGCAATTGAAGGTGGTTGCCGATGTAGGACTGCTGGGCCTGCCCAATGCCGGCAAGTCTACTCTGATACGCGCCATTACTGCCGCCACGCCGAAAGTGGCAGATTATCCCTTTACCACCCTGGTTCCCAATCTGGGTGTGGTCAGCCTGGGGCTGGACCGCAGCTTCGTGGTTGCCGATATCCCCGGTCTGATTGAAGGTGCTGCCGAAGGGGCCGGCCTGGGGTTCCGGTTTCTCAAGCACCTGGCCCGTACCCGACTGCTGCTGCACCTGGTGGACGTGATGCCGGTCGATGGCAGCGATCCATTGGAGAATGTGACAACGATCATGGCCGAGCTGGCCAAGTTCAGCCCGGTGCTGGCAGGCAAGGAATGCTGGCTGGTCCTCAACAAGACAGACCTGCTTGCCGAGGACCAGGTGCAGGCGTTGCAGGAGCGCATTGTCAGCCAGCTGACCTGGTCGGCACCGGTTTTCGCAATTTCAGCTGTCAGCGGGAAGGGACTGGACAGAATGTGCGAGGCCCTGATGAGTGCTGTCGAAGAGCATCGGCAGCGTCTCCGGGACGATCGCGAGTATGCCGAGCAGCAACAGGAACTGGACAGCGAGATGGAGCGGGAGATCAGAGAGAGTGTGCGGCGCAGTCGCCCGGCACGGCGCCGCAGGGATGAATTCGATGACTATGATGAACTGGATTTTTAAGCAGCAATGAAGCGGGCGGATCTGAAAAATTCCGGCTGGCTGGTGGTAAAGATCGGCAGCTCCCTGATCACCAATAATGGTCTGGGGCTGGACCTGCCGGCGATTGAAAACTGGGCCGATCAGCTGGTTACTTTGCAACGGCGCGGACACAAACTGGTACTGGTCTCGTCAGGTGCGGTAGCGGAAGGGGTCGCCCGCCTCGGGCTCAAGTCCCGACCCCGTGCCGTGCACCTTCAGCAGGCCGCTGCGGCGGTCGGCCAGATGGGAGTGATCCAGGCCTATGAAAGCTGTTTTTCCAGGCACGGCGTACATGCTGCCCAGATCCTGCTGACCCATGAGGATCTGTCTGATCGGACCCGTTACCTTAACGCTCGCAGCACGCTGATAACGCTGCTGGACATGGCCGTGGTCCCGGTGGTCAATGAGAATGATACGGTGGCGACCGCGGAGCTGTGCTTCGGCGACAACGACACACTGGCGGCGCTGGTCGCCAATCTGATCAATGCCGATGCGATGATCCTGCTCACCGATCAACAGGGTCTGTACAATGCCGATCCACGGCTTGATGCCGGTGCCGAGCTGATCCGCGAGGCGTCCGCGGATGACCGCAGCCTGCAGCAGATGGCAGGTGCCGGCGGCAGCCTGGGCCGGGGTGGCATGCTCACCAAGCTGTCAGCGGCACGCCTGGCGGCGCGCTCCGGTGCCTGTACCATTATCGCCAGCGGTCGGGAGCCGGAAGTGCTGCTGCGGATAGTGCAGGGCGATCAGGTGGGAACGCTGTTGATTCCGGAACGTGAGCCGGTGGCAGCCCGTAAACAATGGCTGGCAGGGCAGTTGAAGGTGCGTGGCAGACTGATTCTGGATGCCGGCGCTGTCGAGGTGTTGAAAAATTCCGGCCGCAGCCTGCTGGCGGTGGGTATTCGCGACTGCGAAGGTCGTTTCGAACGGGGTGAGGTTGTGGCCTGCGTGGACCAGGCCGGACAGGAGATTGCCAGGGGGCTGGTAAATTACAGCAGTGCGGATATCGCTGTGCTCAAGGGACAGGCCAGCACCCGCATCGAGGAACTGCTGGGCTACTCAGGCGAACCCGAGGTCATTCATCGGGATAACATGGTGTTGAGCGGCTAGCTGCCAGGATCTGGCGAAAAAAAACCGGCTGGGAAGCCGGTTTTTTCCAGGCCCGTTTCCGTTACGCGGCCTGCAGTGCCTTGACCTTGGCGTTGAGGCGGCTCTTGTGGCGGGCAGCCTTGTTCTTTTCGATGATCCCCTTGTCGGCCATCCGGTCGATAACCGGTACCGCACTCTGGTAGGCGGCCTGGGCCTTTTCGTAGTCACCGGAATCGATGGCAGCGATTACCTTTTTGATGCTGGTGCGCACCATGGATCGGAAACTTGCATTGTGGCGGCGCCGGATTTCAGCCTGACGCGCACGCTTACGTGCTTGCGGAGAGTTAGCCAAGAGTTACTCCTTTGCTAGGTCGATAGGCGTAATTCAGTTAGTGGGATTTGCCGGTTTTCTATCCTGGCGACACCCCAATTTTCGAGCGCGACACTATGCCGCTTTCGGCACATGTTGTCAATAGCAGGCTGGCGAGGCTGATTCCATCCGGCAGACCTCAACTGCCCCGCACAGGAGTCGATAGACTTGAGACCAGTGAACTGTTGTCATTACCGCTACCGTCTGTTCATTACCCCGGCGCCGCCCAACCATGTCTGAAAACCCTGCTTCCACTTCTCAATCAGCCAATCCTGATGCCGGCCACAAGCGCCTGCTGAGAGCCAGCGGCGTGACCGGCATGATGACCATGGTGTCGCGGGTGCTGGGACTGACCCGGGATGTGGTGATTGCCCGGGTGTTCGGTGTCGGCGATGGCACCGACGCATTTTTTCTGGCCAACCGCATCCCCAATTTCCTGCGTCGGCTGTTCGCCGAAGGGGCTTTCAATCAGGCCTTTGTGCCGGTGCTTTCCGAGTATCGCAGTCAGAAGCCACACGCCGAGGTGCAGGAGCTGATCAACGCAGTGGCCGGTACGCTGGGCCTGATACTACTTGCCGTTACCCTGGTGGTGGTGGCCGCGGCACCGTACATTTCGATACCGGTCGCCTACGGATTTCTTGATCAGCCGGACAAGTTTCAGTTGTTTGTGCAGATGCTGCGGTTGACTTTCCCCTACCTGCTGCTGATATCCCTGACCGCGTTCTGTGGCGCGATACTGAACAGTTACGACCGGTTTGCGGTACCGGCCCTGACCCCGGCGCTGCTCAATGTGTCGTTGATTGCCTGCGCCTTTCTGCTGGCACCGTACATGAATCGGCCGGAGCTGGCCCTGGCCTGGGGCGTGCTGATTGCCGGTGTGGTGCAACTGCTGTTTCAGCTGCCGTTTCTGGCCCGGATTCAGCTGTTCCCGGTCCCCCGGCTCCAGCGCGGACATACCGGTGTCAGGCAGGTGATCAAATTGATGGGGCCGGCCCTGTTTGGCGTCTCGGTCAGCCAGATCAACCTGCTGCTGGATGCGTTCATCGCCTCGCTGCTGATGTCCAATGCGGTTTCCTGGCTGTACTATTCGGACCGGCTGGTGGAACTGCCGCTGGGAGTATTCGGTATCGCCATTGCCACCGTCGTACTGCCGAGTCTGTCACGCAGGCACGCCGAGCAATCCCTGGCCGGATTTGCCAGCACCCTGGACTGGGCCATGCGCCTGATCTGCCTGATTGCCATCCCGGCCTCCCTGGCTCTGATCGTTATTGCTGAACCGATTCTGATTACCCTGTTTCAGAACGACCAGTTCAGCGTAACCGACGTGGAACGGGTGACCATGAGTCTGCAGGCCTACGCGCTGGGGCTGATCGCCTACATGGGAGTCAAGATATTCGCTCCCGGCTATTTTGCGCGCCAGGATACCAGTACCCCGGTGCGGATCGGAATTGTTGCCATGGTGACCAACATGGTTCTGAATCTGGTTCTGGTGTTCGGATTTTCCCTGCAGCATGTGGGACTGGCGCTCGCCACCAGCCTGGCCGCCTTCGTCAACGCCGGGCTGCTGTTTCTGGGGCTGTGGCGGGACCGGCTGATTGTGCGCCAGCCGGGCTGGTTGCTGTTCGCGGTGCGGCTGGTGGTTGCCAATACCGCCATGGTACTGTTTCTGCACTGGTTCTCCGGGGATTGGCGGGATTGGCTGGAAATGGAGTTGTGGGTGCGCATCCTGCGCCTGTTGCTTGCCTGTGGTGGCGGCTTTCTGATCTATGTCGCCAGCCTTTATGTAACCGGCATGCGTGTTAGCGATCTGCACAGGTAGCCAAGATGATGAAACCAAAGCTGATTCTGCTGCTCATTCTGGTCGCCTTGCCGGTGGCCGGCCGGGCAGCGGATTGCGTGGTGCTGCTGCACGGGCTGGCAAGAACCTCCGGTTCCATGAACAAACTGGAGGAAAGTTTGCGTGAAGCCGGTTATGAGGTGGTAAATCTCGGTTACCCGTCACGGGAACATCCGGTTGCGGAGCTGGCCGCGCAGGCGGTCGGTGAAGGGCTGGAGAGCTGTGCCGCGACTGGCGCCGGGCGGATCGACTTTGTCACCCACTCACTGGGCGGCATCCTGGTGCGCTACTTTTTCGCCGAGCACAGCGACCCGCGGCTGGGCAGGGTGGTGATGCTGGGTCCGCCCAACCAGGGCAGTGAACTGGTGGATGCGCTGGCCGAGTTCCCCGGTTTTGAACTGCTTAACGGGCCCTCCGGCGACCAGCTGGGTACCGGTCCCGGCAGCATCCCGGAGGCGCTGGGGCCGGTCTCGTTCGAGACCGGGGTGATCGCCGGTGATCACAGCTTCAACCCCCTTTACACGGCTCTGATTCCGGGACCTGACGATGGTAAGGTATCGGTTGAAAGCACGAGAGTGGAAGGCATGACCGATCACCTGATCCTGCCGGTCACCCATACCTGGATGATGTACAACGACGAGGTGATCAGACAGGTGCTGCAGTTTCTGGCCAACGGACATTTTGATCACCGGATGCCGTGACGCCCGTACGCCGGGAAACCGGGTTTCTCGGCCTCAGGCTCAGGCCCTGGAGATGAACTTGCCGGTCAGGGTATTGACCCTGATGACTTCACCCGGTTCCAGGTACTCCGGCACCTGAACTTCCAGACCGGTGCTCAGGGTGGCGGTCTTGGTGCGGTTGGTGGCAGAGGATCCGGTTACCGCAGGGGGCGTATCCACGATTGGCAGGGAGACCGACTGGGGCAGTTCGACACCCAGCAGATTACCCTCCATCACCAGGGCGATGATGTCATCCTGCTGTTCGGCCAGGTAATCCAGTTGTCCCGCCAGCTCATCCGCGTTCAGGCTGTACTGGGTGTAGTCCTCGGTATCCATGAAGAAATACGTGTCGCCGTCCTGGTAGGAGTACTGGACTTTGACCCGCACACAGTCGGCTTCCTTGAGCACGTCGTCCCCCTTGAAGGAGGAATCCAGTTTCTGGCCGGTCTGCAGGTTGTTGAAACGAACCTTGTACAGGGTGGCGGCACCGCGCGAGGACGGGCTTTTGCTTTCCAGTTGCCGGACGATGTGCGGTACCCCGTCGAAGTCGATTACCATCCCTCTTTTCAGTTCGCTTGCCTTTAACATTTTCATCCCCAATATGGCATTCTGGCAGGCGCCAATTTACTGGATCGGTGGGGCCGAGTAAATGGGAATTACGAGCGGGTAAACTTCGCTATCCACTTTTGCCATCAGCTGCTGTCGGCCCGATAATGTAGCAACAGCAACCGGCCTGGAAAGACTATGAGTCAACGTAACAAGGAAATCGACAACCTCCATATCATCGGCTTTGAAGAACTGCCGACACCGCGTGAACTTAAGGACAGCCTGCCGCTGGACGGGGCAGCCCTGGCGACCGTGCTGCGCGGTCATCGCAGCGTCAAGGCGATCCTGGATCGCGAGGATCCCCGGGTCGTGGTGGTGGTGGGGCCCTGTTCAATTCACAATACCGCCGAGGCAATCGAATACGCCGAGCGTCTTAAACCGCTGGCCGACGAATTGTCGGACTCGCTGGTGATACTGATGCGCGTCTACTTTGAAAAACCCAGGACCTCGGTAGGCTGGGAAGGGCTGATCTACGACCCCCACCTGGACGGTTCCCACCGGATCGATCATGGCCTGCGCATCGGTCGGGAATTGATGTTGAAAATTGCCAGTATCGGCTTGCCCATCGCGGTCGAGGCACTGGACCTGATCTCTCCCCAGTACCTGCAGGATCTGGTGACCTGGACGGCGATTGGAGCCCGCACCACGGAGTCACCTACCCATCGCAAGCTGGCCAGTGGTATTTCTTCGGCAGTGGGCTTCAAGAACAATGTGGATGGCAACCTCGCAGTGGCGGTCAATGCCATCCGCTCCGCTTCGGCCAGTCACAGCTTTATCAGTATCACCGAAGATGGCAAGGTCGCGGTTTTCCGCACCGAGGGAAATCCTCATTGCCACGTGATACTACGTGGGGGCACTTCTCCCAATTATGACAGGGCCAGTGTCGAGGCCTGTGAGGAGGAGCTGCGCAAGGCGGGTATTACCGAAAATATCATGATCGATTGCAGTCACGGCAATTCCAGTAAGGATTTTCAGAAACAGGTGCTGGTGCTGGACGATGTCGCCACGCAGATTGAGGCCGGCAATCGCAGCATCGTCGGTGTCATGCTGGAAAGCAATCTGCTGGAAGGCAATCAGCCGATCCCCGACGACCTGGAAGAAATCCGCTACGGCGTCTCCATCACCGACGCCTGTGTCGGCTGGGAGGCGACGGAGGAAATGTTGCGCCGCTTTGCCCGGTCGGTGGAGGCGGCGTTGCCGCTACGCAGGGCCAATTCGTCTGTAGAATAGAGTGAACAGACTGGTGTGGTACAGTTGCAACAGGAAAAATAGAACGATTAATCTAAAAATAGACAAACAGCAGCGACGAAAATCTTTGTCTATCTTTTTCCGGCCGCCATCGTTCTGCCTATTGTCCCCGGGGCTTTGAAAAGTGGTTTTTCAGACTGGAGCGGATGTCTCCCCGCACGCAGCTGGACGAACGCTTTGTTCGGGACCGTTGATGTAGATCAAAAGGCGTGTGCCGGGTCTGGCTCATACTGCGCTTCAGTTACACCGCCATTGTCTATTGCCCCATCGGGGCGAAGGCTGGGTCCAGCCGGGAGGCGAGTTTTGGCTATTTTCGATAAATTGCTGTTAGCGATTGATTTTTCCCCCGATGCGGATCAGTTGCTCGGCCGGGTCCGAAAGCTCTGTGAAGGCCATATGGACAGAGTCTACGTGGTGCATGTTCTGCGCGGTGATTTCATGTTACCCGGTGATCTTGGGGATCCGGTCGATCCGGATCGGCGGCGGCTCAGGGATCAGTCCCAGGTCAGGTTGACCGAAATCCTTCATCGCAACGACTTCTCCGTGCCATTGGAAAACCTGGTTATCCGCTATGGTGAGCCGGCCACGGAAATCAAGCGGCTGGCCCATGACCTGGAAGCCGATCTGGTCATCGTTGGCAGTCACAGCAAAACCGGCGGCTGGATGAGTCTTCCCGGCGCCACGACCAACTGCGTTCTGCAGGGTATCGAATCCGATGTGATGGCAGTAAGGGTTTAGCCTCGGCAGAGCAACTTGTGGCCGTTGCGCTGCCGGAGGGTGGCGCGACTACTGTTGCAACACCTTGATCAGGCTGTCCACCAGGTAATCGATATTGCTGTCGTTGATGCCAGCCACGTTGATACGGCTGGAATCCACCAGGTAGATACTGTAATCCCCAATCAGGCGTTGTACCTGGGGAATACCGATACCCAGAAACGAAAACATGCCTTTTTCATTACGGATAAAGCTGAAGTCATCAGGGACACCAGCCGCCGCCAGGCGACTGGAAAGGGTCGCCCGCAGGCCGTTGATTCGATCGCGCATTTCAGTCAGCTCCCGATCCCAGCTCAGCCGCAGATCCTGATCCTCCAGGATGATCCTGACGATCGCCGCGCCATGGTCCGGCGGCATCGAATAGATCCCCCGGGCAATCGACGCCAGCTGGCTGGAGACGGCCGCCCGCTGGGCGCCGGACTGGCAGATCACGGTCAGGGCTCCGACCCGCTCCCGGTAGAGGCCGAAATTCTTTGAGCAGGAACTCACCACCAGCAGTTCAGGCAAAGATGCGGCCAGCAGGCGGACTCCGTACACGTCCTCCTCGAGGCCGTCACCGAGGCCCTGATAGGCCAGATCGATAAAGACGGTCAGGCCCTTGTCCAGAGCCAGGTCGCGAACCGCCTGCCACTGATCTGCGCTCAGGTCCGCCCCGCAGGGGTTGTGACAGCAGCCGTGCAGCAACAGCAGGTCATTGGCATTGGCCGACTGCAGTGCCGCAAGCATTTCTTCGAAGCGGATAACGTGATTGTCGTAGTCGTAGTAGGGGTAGGTCTCGATCTGCAGCCCGGCCGTCCCCAGCAGCGGAACATGGTTTGGCCAGGTGGGATCGCTGACCCAGATCCGGGCCCGGGGATTGGCTTTCATGATGAATTCTGCCGCCACCCGCAGACCACCGCAGCCTCCCGGTACCTGGACCGTGCAACGGCGTTCCTGCAGCTGCTGGCACAGCGCATCCCCCAGCACCAGGCGGGCAGTCAGTTCATCGTAATCGGCATCGCCGGCCGGGCCCACGTAGGACTTGCTGTCCTGGGTCTCCAGCAGGCGGGTTTCCGCCTCCTTTACGGCGGCCATGACCGGAGTCCGGCCCCTGGAATCCTTGTAGACGCCAACGCCAAGATCAATTTTGGCGGGATTGCAGTCGGCCCGGAAAGCCGCCATCAGGCCCAGAATCGGATCGGCATTGAGACTTTGCAGTGTTTCGAACATTTCGGGGCGATCCTCAGGATTTACGTTGACAGGCTTTCAGGGTGTTCTGCAACAGCGAGGCGCGGGTCATGGGGCCGACTCCGCCCGGTACCGGCGTGATGAAGCTGCACTTGTCACTGACGGCCTCGAAATCCACGTCACCCACCAGTCGGAAGCCGCTCTTGCGACTGTCGTCGGCGATCCGGGTGATGCCTACGTCGATTACCACGGCGCCGGGTTTGACCATGTCGGCACCGACGTAGTTCGGCCGGCCGATCGCCGCAATGAGAATGTCGGCAGCACGACAGTGGGCGGCGATATCACGACTGCGGCTATGCAGCAGGGTCACCGTGCAGTTGCCGGGAGCGGTATTGCGTGACAGCAGGATTGCCATGGGCGTGCCGACGATGTTGCTGCGCCCCAGCACCACGCAGTTTTTCCCCTCGGTTTCGATTTCGTAACGGGACAGCAGTTCCATGATGCCGTTGGGCGTGGCGGAAACATAAGTTGGCAAGCCCAGGCACATATTCCCCACATTGGCAGGACAGAATCCGTCCACATCTTTGGCCGGATCGATTGCCAGGGTTACCTTGTGTTCATCGATATGTCTGGGTACCGGCAGCTGAACGATAAAACCGTCGATAGCGTCGTTTTCGTTGAGCTCGGCAATCCGGTCCAGCAGTTCCTGTTCACTGACGGTATCGGGCAGTCTGACGACGGTGGACTCGAATCCGACTTCCTCGCAGTCCCTGACCTTGTTTGCCACATAGGTCTCACTGGCGCCGTCATGGCCCACCAGTACTGCGGCCAGATGCGGTGTCTTGCCGCCCTGTTCCTTGATCTTCCTTACCTGCGCGGCAATTTCCTGGCGGATCTGCTCGGAGGTCTGTTTGCCGTCTAGTATCTGCATAGTGCTTGGCCGCCCTGGGTCTGGATTGTGGCTGGGGATGGTGCGATTTCAGGGCGGCTATGATAATCGAGCTCTCCGGGAGGCTCAAGAAAACGCCGTCACCAGCTGCCGGTATTGGCCATGCTGGTCCAGGGTTCGCGAGGCGGGAGTGGGTCACCTGCCTGCAGCAGTTCGATCGAGATATTGTCCGGTGACCGGACAAACGCCATGCGCCCGTCGCGGGGCGGTCGGTTGATAGTGACGCCCGCGTCCTGCAGCTTTGCGCACAGCGCATAGATATCTTCCACCTGGTAGGCCAGGTGTCCGAAATTACGGCCGCCGGAGTATTCTTCGGGGTCCCAGTTATAGGTCAATTCCACCTGGGCATTTTCATCGCCCTCGGCGGCCAGAAACACCAGCGAAAAACGGCCCTGTTCATGGTCCACGCGGCGTACCTGTTTCAGGCCCAGCTTATTGCAGTAAAAATCCAGCGACTGTTCAAGGTCAGTGACCCTTACCATGGTATGCAAATATTTCATAAATCCTCCCCCTCATTAATCCGGGATTTTCTAGTACAGGATGACAGAGCGGATGCTTTCGCCCCGGTGCATCAGATCGAAGGCGCGGTTGATCTCCTCCAGAGGCATGGTATGGGTGATCAGGGGGTCGATCTGTATCTTGCCCTGCATGTACCAGTCGACGATCTTCGGTACATCGGTGCGGCCGCGGGCCCCGCCGAAGGCAGTCCCGCGCCATACCCGCCCGGTTACCAGCTGAAAGGGACGGGTGCTGATTTCCTGTCCGGCACCGGCGACGCCGATGATATACGACTCGCCCCAACCCTTGTGGCAACACTCCAGAGCCTGACGCATGGTGTTGACATTGCCGATGCATTCAAAGCTGTAGTCTACGCCGCCGTTGGTCAGGTCGATAACTGCTGCTGTCACGTCGTCGACGTCACGTGGATCGATGAAGTCGGTCATACCGAACTGCCGGCCCAGTTCCGCCTTGGCCGGGTTGGTGTCAATGCCGATAATCCGGTCGGCACCCACCATGCGGGCTCCCTGAACCACATTGAGACCGATCCCGCCCAGCCCGAACACGGCAACCGTGCTGCCCGGTTCGACCTTGGCGTCCAGGGCGACGGCGCCGACCCCGGTGGTGACTCCACAGCCGATGTAGCAGACCTTGTCATAGGGAATGTCCGGACGGATTTTCGCCAGTGCGATTTCCGGTAGCACCGTGTAATTGGAAAAGGTGGAGCATCCCATGTAATGAAGTATGGGTTTGCCATCCAGGGAAAAGCGGCTGCTGCCGTCCGGCATCAGGCCCTGGCCCTGGGTGGAGCGGATCGATTGGCAGAGATTGGTCTTGGGATTGAGGCAGAAATCACACTCGCGACATTCCGGCGTGTAAAGGGGGATAACCGTATCCCCGACACTGACCGATTTAACTCCGGGACCGGTCTCCACCACGATGCCTGCCCCTTCATGGCCGAGAATGGCAGGGAAGGCGCCTTCGGGATCATCCCCGGACAGGGTGAAGGCATCGGTATGACAGACTCCGGTCGCCTTGATTTCCACCAGAACCTCACCGGCCCTGGGGCCTTCGACATCGACTTCGACAATTTCCAGAGGTTTACCTGCGGCAAAGGCTACGGCTGCGCGTGATTTCATGAGAGCGACCTGTTTTTTATTGAATTCAGCGGGATTGTAAAGATCGACTTCCGCCCAGGCAACCGGCACGCCGGTCTGCAGGTATGCCTTGGCGCCCCGGGATGGTAAACTGCGCGGCTTTGTGACCTGCGGTACCCGCGCCAGGGTACTGTCTGCTGAAAAACCTGGCTCCTGGAATACCCGCTGATGCCCGCAACCCCAAGAAAGCACTTTGTTCTCACCGTCTCCTGTCCGGAAGCCAACGGTATCGTCCGGGCTGTCAGTGATTTCCTCTTTCAGCGCGGCGCCACCATTACCGATGCCGCACAGCATCGAGATCGCGAAGTCGATCAGTTTTTCATGCGTGTGGAATTCGAGGAAGGAGAGCCCTCGCTGCCGGATACCGGGGACCTGGACAGGGACTTCGAAACTATTGCCAGGCAATTCCAGATGCAGTGGTCGTTCTTCGACCTGGCGGTAAAACCGCGGGTATTACTGGCCGTGTCGCGCCACACACATTGTCTCAATGACATTCTGCACCGGTGGGGCAGTGGCGTATTGCCAGCCGAGGTGGTTGGCGTGGTTTCCAACCACCGCGACATGGAAAAAATGACCGAATGGTATGGACTGCCTTATTTTTACCTGCCCGTGAATGAAGAGAACAAGCTGGATCAGGAGCAGGAGATAGTGCAGATCATTGAATCGCTGCGGGTTGATCTGTACGGACTGGCGCGCTACATGCAGATCCTTTCCGGACAGATGTGCGAGGCCCTGCAGGGGCGGATAATCAATATTCATCATTCGTTTCTGCCTGGATTCAAGGGTGCCAATCCTTACCGTCAGGCCTATATGCGAGGGGTCAAGGTAATCGGAGCCACCGCTCACTACGTCACTACCGATCTCGATGAAGGGCCGATTATTGAACAGGTGGTTGAGAAAGTGGATCATAACTGTGATGTCGACGACCTGGTGCAGATTGGTCGCGATGCCGAGTGCGTGGCCTTCGCCAGGGCCATCAAATGGCATTGTGAACATCGTATTATTCTGAATGGCAGCCGTACCGTGGTATTTCGATAACGGGTGTGGCTGCTGCGGGTGGGCATGAGAACCGGTGGGAACTGGAAAGCTGCGGGAGAACCTGGAATGAGAATCGGACGGTCGGGTCTGTTGGTGAGTCTGCTGGTGAGTTGTTGTCTGCTGCCGGTCCTGGTGTTTGCCCAACCGGCAGACCCGGAGCCGGAGGACGGGGGAATCTGGATAGACCTGCGTTCGCCGCAGGAATTTCGCGAGGGGCATATCGAGGGCGCCATCAACATTCCGCGGGGCGAGATTTCGCATCGCATTGGCACCCTGGTGACCGACCTGTACCAGCCCATACACCTGTACGGCAGCAACCCCGGATTCGTCGGCCTGGCACTGAATATACTGATAGAACTCGGCTATCAGTGGGTCGTCAATGAAGGCAGCTACGAGGCGCTACTGGCGCGTCGGGACCGGGATCGCGGATGAACCTGTTGCTGGCATTCGCCACCATCACACTGGGTTCCTATGTGCAGAGTTCCATCGGTTTCGGACTCGCCATTATTGCCGCGCCGGTGCTGTTCTTTATCGATCCCCACTATGTGCCGGCGCCCATTACGGTGAGCGCTTTCACCCTGTCGATCGTCAATGCCTGGGGGCATCGCAAATCGATTTCGCTCCGGGGGCTCAAGTATGCGGTGATCGGCAGGATTCCGGGGTCACTGGCCGGCGCGTTGCTGATCGTCTGGATAGACCAGGAACTGCTCGGGCTGTGGCTTGGAATCACGGTGCTGCTGGCGGTGGCTGTGAGTCTAAAAGCCGTGGCATTGACCCCCACGCCGGGACACATGGCAGTAGCCGGTTTCATGTCCGGTTTCATGGGGACCAGTTCCTCCATCGGCGGGCCGCCGATGGCTCTGCTGATGCAGCATCAGGAGGCCCGTTATATCCGGGCCAATCTGTCGGCATTTTTCGTGGTCAGTTGCCTGATGTCTCTGTCCATGCTGGCTCCGGTCGGCTACTTCGGGCTCAGGGAAATAAATCTGGCCCTGCCGCTGCTGCCGGGAACCCTGTTGGGATACTGGCTGGCCCGACAGACCTGGCATCTGATATCACCGCGTTTTTTACGACTTTCGTCGCTCGGGCTGTGCTCGGTCTGCGGCGCCATTGCCATCGTTTCTTTCTGGTTCTGATCGATTAATTAATAGATAAAACAAAGAGATAGAGTATTTTTCCAGATTTCTTGAGAGGTTGTGTTCAGAGCCTTTCGGGCCTGTCTGGTCAGCCTGCGATACGCTACACTGTCGGGCCGGACTCTGGCTCAACAATACTGCTGTCCGGGTGGCCTGACACTACCGCAAAAGCCCTGACGAAAGCCGTGAGAAGTGCCACAGGGCTTTCTTTAGCAGCCGGTTAGATGCTTGCTACCATGGCCGGGCCAATGGCGGTAAAATTCCGGCCCTTTATTCAGAATCATTCAGAATCCGTGCACCTGGCGGCTCTCTGTTAAGACAAAAAACAATCACCCGATAAGCCGCTACTGTTATGGAAGTGAATCAGAACAACGTCGAGTCGACGCCGTCCCCGCGCTGGCCCAATGAAATCAGTATGGATGCGTTTCGTGAAGCCTGGCAACTGGAAGGAACACCGGTCTGGGAAACGGTCTTCGAGATGCACAAGGACAAGATGCAGATCAAGAACGTGAACGTGGCAACCGCCAATCTCGAGAATATTTTCAACACCACGTTCCGGCTCAGCAATGAAAAAGGCTTTCAGGCCATGAGCCTGCGCGACCTGAGCCGCGAGACCGGGATCAGCATGGGGGGGCTTTACGCGTATATCCACAGCAAGGATGAACTGGCATCGGTAATCGAATCGGTGCTGCGCCACTACCTTCGGATGGTGTTGGGCAGCCTGGCCAAACACGATCTGGACCCGGTCAGTCACCTGAAAGCAATCATCTTTGGCGAAACCTACATGAATGAGATCATGAATCCGTGGTTTTATTTTTCCTACATGGAGGTGAAAGGCCTGCCCCGCAGCCAGCAGGAAAAGGCCATGGACCTGGAATTACTGGCTCAGTCGATTCTGCTGGACAATTTCACTGCCGGGATGAAACAACAGGTGTTTCAGTGTGATAACCCGGATATGCTGGCGGTGCATAGCATCGGCCTGTTGCAGCAGTGGTATCTGAAACGCTGGAAATTCAAGCGCATGCAGCTCAATGCCGATCAGTTTGCCAGTTCGGTGTTTGAATTCGTGTTGAAGGCATTGAACGGTCACCATAACAGCAACTCGAAACAGCCTGGTATCGCGGCCGGGTAATCCGACCTACGCAGGTTTCGCGCCGGTCATGGGCAGGCCCGGATCAGGCGTTTTCCGGCTTCAGTCCGCCCTTGTCGGCGTAAAAGTCGCGAATCGCCTGCATGTCCCGTTCGAGATCATCGCTGGGAGTGAAGAAATCGGCCAGTCCGGCCTCCTTTTTCGGCGCATCCACATAGCCCAGCAGAATCGGGACCCCGGCATTCCGGGCAATATGGTAAAACCCGGTTTTCCAGCGCTCCACCTTGCTGCGGGTACCCTCAGGGGGGATCAGCACCACCAGTTCCGTTTGCCGGGCGTATTCCTCGGTCATCTGCTGCACGACATTGTTGGATTTACTGCGATCGATGGGAATGCCTCCCAGCCAGCGCATCAGGCCACCGAATGGAAACCGGAACAACGAATTCTTGCCCATCCAGAACACCTTGAGACGCAGTTTCAGAACCACCAGCAGCATCAGCGGAAAGTCCCAGTTACTGGTGTGCGGCGCGCCGATCAGCACCAGCTTCGGATTGGAAATTTCCTTGCCGATGGCTTTCCAGCCCATCAGCCTTAGGACCAGGATGGCGATCAGGCGCAGGAGCGGGGTCAGCAGCGGGGTAGAGAAGACAGTGGTTCGCATTTGTTCGGATCGATCTGCTGGCGCCTGGCGCGGGTCCGACGCGCTGCAACGGGCAGGACGTCTCGGGTTGCCAGACTATAGTGAGATTGTCCGGCCGGTTCAACCGGCACGCTCGGACAGCCGCCGGGCTGAGCAGGTTGTGGGATCAATCCTCGCCAAACAGGCGCCGCAGTTCCCGTAATGCGCGTTCCGCTTCCGTTTCGGGTGCTCCGGCTTCGACATCTCCGGCACTGCTGGCATCCGGCGGCGACTCGCCGAACAGTTCGGCCAGCCTGGCCCGGGCCTCCCGTGCCTTGCTGTCGTCCGCCGGTTGATAGGCACCGGGCCGGGGCCGGTAATAGTCGCAAAAATTGGCTTTTTCCTTGTCCAGCACAAACTCGGCACGCTCTTCCCGGCAGGCATTGGCAATCGCCGGATCGTATTCGCGGCACAGACGACAGACGTGCAGATCGGCTTTACAGGTGCTGCATTCTTCGTACCGGGAATAGGGGAAGCGCATTTCCGGGAGCAGTGCGCCGCATTTCCAACAGTGCAGTTTCATGGTGTCAGGGCCAGTTCCTGAAGAATTCTGCGATGTCGGGGTCCGCCAGCCGCCGGCTGGGGCCGGCCTTACGGCCCAGATAGAGAAAGCCGATGATATGTTCATTGTCCGCCAGGCCCAGACCCCGTTTCACAATCGGGTCATAGGCCATGGCACCGGTGCGCCAGAAGGCACCGATATCCTGGGCATGAGCCGCCAGCAGCATGTTCTGGGAAGCGGCGGCAGCAGACAAATCCTGCTCGATGACCGGTACCTTGGCGGTCTGCTGATGGCGGGAAATGGAGACGATGATCAGCGGTGCCCGCAACGGCTTGTCGCGAAGCCGTTCCTGTGCCGCCGGATCGAGCTGAGAATTTTCATGTAATGCCGCCTTTACAAACAGCTCCCCCAGCCGGAGGCGCGCCTCGCCGGCGATCAGGAGGAAGCGCCAGGGCCGCAGGACACCATGATCAGCGGCACGCAGGGCCGCCCGGCAGATGTTGTCGAGGCATTCTCCCGACGGCGCAGGGTCAGTTAATTTGGGAACGGAGGTTCTGGTATGCAGTGCGTCAATCGCATCCATAAGGGCTGTCCAGCTTGGCCTGTAGTCAGTCGGTCATATAGTGCGGGTTAGACTTGTCAGACCCGCCTCTTCCAATTGGGAGAATAAAATAAACTGCGGCACAAATGAACCTGGCCGCGTGATCCCGTCCTGGTTCGGAATCCTTACGCTTTCTACGTTTCTTTTTGGGCCTGATTGGCATTTTTCTGGCCCGGAAAAATGATATACTTTTTGCTCTGCAGGTCGATAGTACGGTGACAGGCAGCGTCACTCATCACCCTGTTCGACCCACTTCAGTTCCGGATCACCAGCTGTAACTACAGGTATCTCTATGAATTCTAAGGCTGATGTCATAGCCGTAAGTACGGACCGTCCATATTATCCCCAGGACAAGTCCCGCTGGTTCGGCAAGTGCGAGTCTGGAAAGCTGCGCGTGGTATTCGGCTTCTATTCGCCGGATGGCAACGAGGTCTCCATGCCTGTTGCCAGTATTTCCGCGTATCTGAAGCGGGATTTTCCCTGGGTTGACGTGGCACTGTACCCGATACTCATCCTTCGCGACGAGCAGGCGTACACACCGGAGAATTATGCACGGGCGGTACGGGAATTGAATCCGGACGTGATCGCTTTATCGGTGATGAGTCCGCACTGGTTTCCCATGGAGCCGTACCTGGCCGAACTGAAAAAGCAGATGCCGGAGCTGATGATCGTTATCGGCGGCTACCAGGCCATGCTCAGCCAGCAGCAGACCATCGACAATCCTCACGTAGACGTCATCTGTGTCGGTGATGGGGAATACGCCATGGGTAACCTGGTGCAGTTCCTGCGTGGCAGCAAACCGGGACCGGTTGATGGTATGTGGGAAAAACTCTCAGATGGCTCGGTGTACCAGACCGAACCGCATCAGATCGGTAATCTGGCCGCACTCCCATTCCCGGATTACGATATCTTTCAGCGCAACGGCGGATTCCGAGAAGTCAACACTTCAATTTTCGGTCCCAAGGGCAAGCTGGTGCTGCCGGTTATGACCGGGCGGGGCTGTCCCTACCGTTGCAGCTACTGTTGCAATACACCGGTTCTGGCCGGCTGGCGTAACAAGAAAGAGTTCCTCAGGAAATATGACCCGGAAGCGATGGTCAGCGAGCTTGAGCGGCTCCGGGATCGCTATGACGTGGGCTATTTCGAATTCTGGGATGAGCTGTTTCTTTCCAACCTGAAGTTCGTGCGGGCATTTTTCGAGATCTACAAACAGCGCATCCACCTGCCGTTCGCCATCAATTCCAGGGTAGAGGTGATGAGCAAGGAATTCTGCCGGACAGCGGCCGAAGCCGGTTGTCACACTATCTGGTTCGGTATCGAGAGCGGCGACGAGAAATACCGCGCAGAGATGCTGGGCAGAAAAATGAAGAATCAGCAGATTATCGATGCAGCTGAGAACTGCCGTCAGGCAGGTATCAACCGGCTGACTTTCAACATTGTCGGTATGCCGCTGGAAACGGCGGCGAACATGCGGGAAACTCTGCTTCTGAACCAGCGTATTGCGCCGGAGCACTTTTTCTTCTTCCCTTACATTCCATTGCGCGGAACCCCGCTTTACGAAGTGGCGGAACGGGAAGGGCTGCTGATAGAAAACAAGAAAAATCTACATTACCTGTCGGCAGTCAATGACAGGCAGTTTACTTTGAACATGAAGGAACGGCCGGAATTGCTCAGCGCCGCCGACTATCAGGAAATCTGCCTGGAAATGCTGGCTTTCCAGGAACGCAATAACCGGTTGAGCTACACAGATGAAGACGGCGTGGATACACCGGTGGCAGTGGTCGACAAGAGTCTGGAGTTGAGTGCGGCAAGTGCTGAAGCTTCTGCTAACGATGAATTCAGTTCACCCGGAACGGGTAGTGTCGGCAATATCGAAACAGACTCTGCAGTGGCTGCCGATTCCAAGCGCTCACTGGTCAGCCGCGTGCTGGGGCCGTTTCGCAGTCCCTGAACAGTTACCCGCAGTATCTGCGCTGCTATAGAAAGCGATATTCGCTCACATTGATTCCGGCGCTGGCCGGTAGTGACTTCCAGATCAGACTGGATCCGGCTTCAACAGTTGTTCCCGCTCGGCCCTCAGCGCCCGCCTGAAAGCCCGCAACGAAAGGGTCGCCATGGTCAGATTTCCGATCAGGGCCCCGGCGAAAAAGCCCACCAACCCGAACAGCATCGAGCCAAGCCAGGCCAGCGGCACATAGAAGACAAAGAATCGAACCATCGACAGGTAGAGTGCCTCGAACGGGCGGTGCAAAGCATTCAACGCCGAATTGGTCAGAATAATCACGCCCTGCACGCCGTAACCCAGAGGCAGAATCCAGACATACAGCTTGATAGCCGCCACCACTGAAGGATCCTGAGAGAAAATCAGGGCGATCAGTCCGGCAAATCCCGCCAGTACCACATAGACACCCAGTTGCCAGACCAGAATGAAACGGGTTGCGAGGCGATAGGCTTCCTCCACCCGGTCCAGCCGATGGGCGCCGAAATTCTGACTGATCAGGGGGGGCAGGGTGGAGGACATGGCGAGGACCAGCAGTGTCGCCAGAGGTTCGATTCGAGAGCCCACGCCAAATGCTGCTACGGCAGTTTCGCCGAAACCTGAGGCAATGGCGGTCATTACGCCGGCTGCCAATGGCGTCATCATATTGGCCCCCGCTGCCGGCAGACCGATGCGCAGCATTTCCCGACTGGATGACAGCAATACCTTGCGCGATGGCAGAATACGGCTGATCAGCTCCATGCGCAGCAGCAACAGGTAGCAGAGATAACCGAACCCGACTACCCAGGAAACCAGGGTGGCCAGAGCCGCGCCACTGATGCCAAGCGCAGGAATCGGACCCAGACCGAAGATCAGCAGCGGATCCAGCACGGCGTTGATGAGCCCGCTCGCCGCCATCAACAGACTGGGTGTCCGGGTGTCGCCACAGGCGCGCAGAATGCTGTTACCGTTCATTATCGCCACCAGCAGAATGCTGCCGGGCAGCCAGATGTCCATGTATTGCCGGATCATGACCAGGATTTCTTCACTGGCACCAATGCCGCGGAATATGCTGTCGAGAAACAACCAGCAGATCAGCACCGTCACCGAGGCGCACAGTATGGCCAGGTAATTGGTGACGGTGGACGCCTCCTTGGCCTTGACGAAATCGCTCCGCCCCAGGTACTTGGCCACCACTGCGGAGGTGCCGATCCCGAGCCCGATTGCCAGGCTCATGATCATGAAGGTAACCGGGAACGTGAAGCTGATGGCGGTCAGTGGATCGGTACCCAGCAGGCTGATAAAGAGGGTATCGACCAGAGTGAAGGTGAACAGCATGGCCATACCGATGATCACCGGTGCAGTCATACGCTTGAGCGTCTCGGGTATGGGGGAATCCACCAGACTCAGACTGTGTCGCTTGGTACTTTCCTGCACCTGCCCTGCACCTGCAATCTCTGATTGTTCGTTATTTTTACGCGAGCTCTTGCGTTGTCCAGCAGCCTGCAGGCGACCGGCCTGTGACACATCCGGCGCCTATCTTAAGGCCGGAGCGGTACGGGAGCCAGCGCCGGTAAGCCGCAATTCATCGTATTTGAGACAGACGGGTCAGGCCTGGGACCTGGCCAGTCGCAGCAGATGCCGAAACAGTCTGGGATTGGCAAACACCAGCTGGTTGCTTTCCAGTTGCGGATTACCCATGGCATCGCTGATCAGGCCGCCGGCTTCCCGCAGCAGCATGGCTGCACCGGCCAGCGCAATTGCGGACGGTTTGTGAACGATACCGGCATCGAGACGTCCAGCCGCCACATTCACCAGATCCAGCACTGAGTTGCCGCTGCTACGGATTGTCGCGCCTTGTTCAAGAAACTGTCCCAGATTGTGTAGCAGGTGTTCGCGATCCAGTTCCGAAGTAAAGTCCATTGCCAGCGTACTGTCCTGCAGCTCGGCATGGCCGGCAACCCGAATCCGATGTCCATTGAGACTGGCTCCGCTACCGCGAACGGCGGTGAACTCCTCGTTAAGCAGTGGGTCGGCAAAGACCGACAATTTAATCTGGTTATCCACCCGGCAGGTTAAGCCCAGCAGGAAACCATGTGCACCTCGCAGAAAATTGGCGCTACCGATAAGCGGCTCGAGAAACCAGATGGTGCCGGCCTCATCAGGCTCCGGAAGTCTCGAGGCGGAGGATTGGAAGCCATGCTTGGGAAAGGTCTTCTGTAACTGCATCAGCATGGCCGTTTCCACATCCAGATGAGCACTAGTCAGTGGACCGTCGTCCCGTTCCTCCACCAGTCTGACCCTATCCAGGCGATCGAAGTTACCGGTGAGAGCCGTGGCACCGTCGCGGATGGCGCGCAGTGCGATGTTGAGGAGGGCTTGCATAGCGGGTGTCCTGGAAACTGAAGCGGCTGCGGCTCAATGGGCCGGCCGGAAAGCGCGCCATCATATCAGATTAGCCGGCTGTCGAGAATGTCCCGGCAGTCCGGAGGCAGGAGCCAAGCTGTTATACTCGCAGCTCCTGTCCGGGCTGCCGGTGCTGCGCGAACGGAGCAGGATCTACCAGGTAACAGGCGGAAATCAGAGGATGCCCTGGTTGAATAGAGCTGAGTTGAATAAAGCTGA
Organism: Pseudomonadales bacterium; assembly: GCA_024234395.1. Taxonomy (GTDB): domain Bacteria; phylum Pseudomonadota; class Gammaproteobacteria; order Pseudomonadales; family Pseudohongiellaceae; genus NORP240. The sequence goes on along the minus strand of JACKOH010000001.1, from coordinate 1,430,766 downwards.
ATTGAAGGAAGCCGGTTTGAAAGAAACTGATGAGTTGTTCAAGGTCGACCACATAAAAATCGTGCTGGTCAACACCACCCACCCGGGCAATATCGGGGCCACTGCCAGAGCCATGAAAAATATGGGCCTGTTTCACCTGGCCCTGGTTGATCCGTTGGAGTTTCCCAGCGGTGTCGCGGTCGGTCGGGCCGCATCGGCCCTGGATATTCTGGAGAATGCCAATGTCCACGCTACATTGCAGGAGGCAATTGCCGATTGCGGCCTGGTCATCGGAACCAGCGCCAGATCACGCAAGATACCCTGGCCGGTGCTGTCACCTGAGGAATGCGCGGAAAAGATTGTCCGTGACAGCGATCGTAACCGGGTGGCAGTGGTTTTCGGTAGGGAGGATCGGGGGCTGACCAATGAAGAGTTGCAGCTGTGTCATTACCATGTGCAGATTCCGGCTGCGGAGCAGTACAGTTCGTTGAACCTGGCCGCCGCGGCTCTGCTGATCTGTTACGAGATCCGGCGCTATGCCCTGAGCAGGCTGGGGCAGGACAGCCAGCAGGAGGACGATTACTGGGACATCGAGTGGGCAACCGGTGAGCAGCTCGAACAGTTTTTTGAACACCTGGAAACCGTGCTGGTGAGGCTGGATTTCCACAACCCGGAGAATCCGCGCCAGCTTATGCAGCGACTGCGGCGCCTGTACAGCCGGGTGCGGCTGGACACCATGGAGATGAATATTCTGCGCGGCATTCTGACTCACATGGAATTTCACCTGGACAATCCGCAACCGGTGACCGGACGCACGGCGCGGCGGCGGGAAAGCTCCAATGACAAGGCAATTCAGGCGAAGCAGAAAAAGCGACGGCAGCGTAAGGACTTCGACGAGGCGGCGCAGAACAAACGCAGTCTCGATACGATGGTCGAGATACTCAAGGAGGCAGGTAAAATGGGCGAGCAGGAAGAAAATGGAGAATGAGCAGGCGCTGAAACTTTTTTGTTGTCGCGATGCCCGATCAGCTCGGAAATGCAGGTAGTTCTCTGAACTATGAGGTTTCCTAACGTCTTGTGTTTTTTTTGCGACCCCGATTGGCAGGGTTATTGCCACCCCGGCGCAATTTTCCTGCCGCCTGCCGGCGGGTCTTCTCTGCAGGAACCAGGCAATGGGGACCGTTTCCGATCAGATCGCCGCGTCCCATGTCCCTGAGTGCCTTGCGCAATATGGGCCAGTTCTTTTCATCGTGATAACGGAGGAAAGCTTTCTGCAACCTGCGTTGCTGCAGGTCTTTGCAGACAAACAGGTTTTCGCTTTTGTAGCGTACCTTCTTTAACGGGTTCTTGCCTGAATAGTACATGGCCGTGGCGAGAGCCATGGGCGAGGGGTAGAAAGTCTGCACCTGATCCGGTTTAAAACCGTGTTCCTTCAGCCACAGCCCCAGGTTCACCATGTCTTCATCCTCGCAACCGGGATGGGCGGCGATAAAATAGGGTATCAGGTACTGAGTCTTGCCGGCCTTGCGGGAAAAGCGGTCGAACAGTTTCTTGAATTCGTCATAGGCACTGATCGAGGGTTTCATCATCTTGCTGAGGGTACCTTCCTCACTATGCTCCGGCGCGATTTTCAGGTAGCCGCCAACGTGATGGGTAACCAGTTCCTCCACATACTCGGGGTCCCGCAGCGCCAGGTCATAACGCAGTCCGGAGGCAATGGCCACCGTTTTCACGCCGGGTAACTGCCGTGCCTTGCGGTAAAGTTGCGTGGTGTGGCTGTGGTCGGTGTTCAAGTGCTTACAGATGGTGGGATAAACACAGGACAGCCGTCGACAATCCTTCTGGATCTCCGGTGATTTACAGTTCAGACGGTACATGTTGGCGGTGGGGCCACCCAGGTCGGAGATGGTACCGGTAAATCCCGGCACCTGATCGCGGATTTTTTCAATCTCGCGGAGGATGGAGTCCTCGGAGCGGGATTGAATGATTCTCCCCTCATGTTCGGTAATTGAACAGAAAGTACAACCGCCGAAACAGCCGCGCATGATATTGACCGAGGTCTTGATCATTTCATAGGCCGGTATTCTGGCGTCGCCATAGGACGGGTGCGGAGTCCGGCGGTAGGGAAGGTCGAACACCCCGTCCAGTTCTTCGGTTTCAAGAGGCAGCGGCGGCGGATTGATCCATACATCCTGAGTCTGATGTTTTTGAACAAGTGGTCTGGCGTTATAGGGATTGGATTCCTGATGCAGTACCCGGGAGGCATGTGCATACAGTGCCGGGTCGTTCTTTACCTTGTTATAAGAGGGTAGGCGGATGTAACTGCTGTCCGGATTCAGTTCGTACTGCCGCTGCAGCGGCATGGGAATAATCCGCAACGGCGTTTCCTGATTGCGGCCGGCAGTAGCCATCCTGTCATCAGCTCCACTGTGATCATAGTCATAGGGGTTGGGAAGTTCATCGATGCTGGATGGCCAGTCAATCCGGGTCGAATCGATCTCGGTCCAGTGGGCGGGAAGGTCGGACCGGATGAAAGCCGTACCGCGGATATCCACCATGTCGGCCGTTTTCTCGCCCTGGGCCAGTCGATGAGCGATTTCCGCTATGGCCCGTTCGCCGTTGCCATAGACCAGCAGGTCGGCATTGGAATCCAGCAGGATGGAGCGGCGAACTTCGTTGCTCCAGTAGTCATATTGTGCGATGCGGCGCAGGCTTGCCTCGATTCCACCAACAATAATCGGAGTGTTGTAATAGGCTTCGCGGCAGCGCTGGCTGTACACGATAACCGAGCGGTCCGGACGGCGGCCAGCCTCGCCATTGGGTGTATAGGCGTCTTCGCTGCGGATCCGCATGTCGGCGGTATAACGGTTGATGAGTGAATCCATGTTGCCGGCGGTGACTCCGAAGAACAGATTGGGCTCACCCAGTTGCCGAAACGGTTCAGCGCTGTCCCAGGCCGGCTGGGAAATGATACCCACCCGGAATCCCTGCGCCTCCAGGAAACGGCCTATTACAGCCATGCCGAAGCTGGGGTGATCCACATAGGCGTCGGCGGTGACCAGGATAATGTCACAACTGTCCCAGCCCAGTGCATTCATTTCCTGTCGGCTCATGGGCAGATAGTCGGCAGTGCCGAAGCACTCGGCCCAGTATTTCGGGTAACTGAACAGTGGACGTGGTCGGGTGTCGGTATGGTGCATCAGAAATTCACAAATTGCCGGAGTGGGAAGGTTTCATCATTGAGAGTCAGCTGACCGTCGCCCATGGTGATCCGGGCTCTGACACGCCCTCCTGCGATCTCGAGCAGGGCCCGGTAGTCGGTCACAGTCTGTGCGAACGGGCTGTTCATCAGCGCCGCCTCATCGGCATCAAGGTTAACAGAAACAACGAGCGCATTGAGAGCGGCGCCGGGTTCGAATGCCTCGATGTCGGTGAGGTAAGGCAACCCCTGCCAGTTGATGGACAGCTGCAGGTCGTGGCCACCGTTATAGGCACCGAGTTGCAGGCTGCTGTGCAGATCGAACGGTTCGCGGGCCAACCGGACCAGGAATTCCCTCCCCAGGCCGGTCAGTGTTGCGCTGGCCTGATCCAGGTTGAGATCGGCGGGAGTGCTGGCCTGACGGATCAGCTCACTGTAGGAGTTCAGCAGTTTGCGATTGAGCTGACTGATCTGAAGCTGCCAGTCCAGCGAATCGACCGGCAGGTCCCAGTCGATGTGAGCGACGCGGACCTGCTGATTCATATCCAGATCAGCAGGTGAGTTTTCATTGTCACTGAGGCGATAGTCTATCTGTAGCGAGTCGAGATCCATGGCAAGCGGAGCGCTGCTTACCAGTGAGCTGACGCTGACCCCGGCCTCGCTGGCGGACAGCGTACGGGTAATGTCCGAACGCCAGCCGGTCGCGGTCAGGTTCTCCATGGCCAGGTCCAACCCCGGGCCGACAGTGGTGACAGCATCGATGCTTGCCTGGGCCCGGTTGGAGAGGTCAGCAAATATCTGCGACCTGGCCCGCAGTCCTTCCGCGGCAAGCCGGGAATCGCGGTAGCCGGCTGTGAACCTGTCTGCGTCCAGGCCCAGTTCCATACTGTTGTCGAAGCCGGCAAACAGGGTAAGCAGTGGGTCGCTACCCGCCAGTTCGATCGATGCCTCCGGCCCGGGCAGATCGAAGCCCTGCAGAGAGGGTACGATGCGGGCGAAAGCGGCGCCCACTCTCACTCCCACCGGCGTGAAGAGCAGCGGACCGTGACGAATGTCCAGGTCCAGGTTGAGTACCACTGGTTTAGGGCTGATGCGGTCGAGCGCTTCGAGACTGACCTGCAGCCTGGCATGGCTGGTGAACCAGCCATGTTGTAATTCAGTCGACTCGATAGTCAGAGAATCCCGCAGGTTCGGCGGCACCATGGCCCGCAAGGTATCGGCCGCTGCCGACTGAATGCCGCCGCCAACGAACTTGGGAGTGATGAGCAGGGCGGCAGCAAGGGTCGCCAGCATACCCAGCAGGATTTTTTTCATTCGGATCAGCATCGAAAGCAGGGGTGGGGTAAGACGCGGCAGATTTTAACACAATCCCGGGATATTTCTGCCGTTCCGCCCTGAGATCGCAGTCAGTTACCGCAGCCTGACAATTTTGTAGGCACAGCGGCGGTTGCCTTCCAGCAGATACTCGGTCCTGACCACCGTTGCCAGGTCGCCAAGCAGATTCTGAAACAGTTCCAGTTCGGCCCGGCAGTAGTGATTGCAGCTTTGAGCCAGACCGACGATCGGGCAGTGGTTTTCGATCAGCAGCCAGTTCTGATCGGGAAGGAAGCGGACTTCTGCCATATAACCGTCCCGGGTGCGCAGCGAGGCCAGTGCCCGGATACGTTCCCCGAGGTCAGACTTGTCGGCCAGAAAACGTCGGTACTGGTCGGCCAGTTTTTCATTGCGCAGGTCCACCAGATCGTCAAGCACTGCTCCGCCCAGTTTTTCCCTGATCACCTCGATCAGTTCGCAACTCTCTTCGCGATGCGAATCCGGGAACTGGCTATGTCCCAGTTCGGTCAGTTCCCACAGGTGCAGGGGACGCCCCCGGGTCTGCCGCGTTTCCACGCTGGTGGTCACCAGGCCGATGTGCAGCAGATCCGCCAGATGCTGGCGAATGCCCATAGTGGTCATATCGAGGCGCCTGGCCAGTACCTTGACCGACTGGCCACCGTGCTGTTTGAGCTGGCCCAGAATATTCTGCTGGGAGGCCGATAGGTGCATCTGACAGGTTCCTGAGGAGTAGGAGGGCGTGATTCCCCGAGCTTTCGCCAGAATATCAACAGTATTTACTGTAGTAAATTTTAATGGGTCAGTGAGTTAATAAAGTTATCAATTTGATAATTCAATTAGCAGCCTGTTGAAGACCGTCAGCCGGAACAATGCGGCGTTAAAATCTGGCTCAAAATGCTCATTTACAGCGTGTAAACTGCGCTTTTCCGCCATATTTTTGCCTTGTGTTGCGCTCGCCTGGGATTTTTCAACAGGCTGTTAGTTCACGCTACAGGCCCGCTTCGCACCTGATCCGCACCTGGACAGGCCGAGGCCTGGGAGTGTGACCGTTCTCTGGCTGTTCAGCAGGAAAAGATCTTTGCTAGCATGCGCCAGGACCAATTCGCGGTAAGTTGTTATGGATATCCCCTTGCTGTTCAGCTTTGTTGCCTACCTGGTGCTGATCCTGGTAATCGGCGCCAGTGCCTATACCCGTACCCATGACATCGATGACTACATTCTCGGTGGTCGCAGGCTGGGCGCCGTGGTTACTGCGCTCAGCGTGGGGGCATCAGACATGTCGGGCTGGTTGCTGCTGGGGCTGCCGGGTGCCATATACCTGGCCGGATTGAGCGAAGTCTGGATCGGCATCGGGCTGGTCTGTGGTGCCTACACCAGCTGGCGGCTGATCAGTCGCAGACTGCGGGTCTACAGTCATCATGCCCGCAATTCGCTGACCCTGCCCGATTACCTGGAAAACCGGTTTGCCGATCAGAGCCGGGTTTTAAGAGTGCTGTCGGCAGCTGTTATCCTGCTGTTTTTCACTTTTTACACCGCTTCCGGACTGGTGGGAGGAGCGATTCTTTTTGAAAGCAGTTTCGGCCTCGACTATCGGATTGCGCTGTATCTGGGCGCCCTGGTAATTGTCTCTTATACGTTCGTGGGTGGGTTCCTGGCAGTGAGCTGGACCGACGCCCTGCAGGCGGGGTTGATGCTGTTGGCGTTGATCATTACTCCGCTGGTGGTGGTACAACAGGCGGGCGGGATCGGCGCATTGGTCGGGCAGCTGCAGGAAGTCAGTGCCACCAGTACCAGCCTGTTGTATGGTACTTCGCTGGCTGGAATCGTGTCACTGCTGGCCTGGGGGCTGGGTTATTTTGGACAGCCGCATATCCTGGCCCGGTTCATGGCAATCGAAAGTCCCGCCAGGCTGGTGTCGGCCCGGCGCATCGCCATGTCATGGATGATCGTGGTACTGCTGGGCTCGGCGACCACCGGCCTGGCCGGCATGGCGTATTTTGCTGAACAACCTCTGGACAATCCGGAAACGGTGTTCATTGAGCTGAGCCGGACCCTTTTTAATCCATGGATTGCCGGCATTATCTCGGCGGCGATTCTGTCGGCCATCATGTCCACCATCGACTCCCAGTTGCTGGTATCTTCCAGTGTGATTGGTGAGGATTTCTATCGCGTTTTTGTGAGACCTGACGCCGATAAAAAGGAGCTGCTGCTGGTAAGCCGCGCTGCGGTTATTGCCATTGCCCTGCTGGCGGTGGTGATTGCCAGTGACAGAAACAGCCGGGTGCTGGACCTGGTCAGCTACGCCTGGGCGGGCTTCGGCGCCGCGTTCGGACCAGTAATCCTGTTTTCGTTGTTCTGGCGCCGGATGACCGGCGGGGCAGCGATCAGCGGAATGATCTGTGGCGCGGTTACCGTGCTGCTATGGTCCAATCTGCAGGGCGGCTGGTTTGATCTTTATGAAATATTGCCGGGCTTTGTGCTGGCTTCAATGTCGATCGTGATCGTGACTCTGACAGCGCCGCAGCGAAACGTCGCGGTGCTGGCTGAATTTGACGAGGTGCAGGTGCTGGGCAGCGAACGCGGATCCCGTTGGCAGCCGTAATCACTCGTTACCCGGCCTGAACATTTCCACGTGCGGTAGGCCGTCTTCCAGGTAGGCAGCGGAAACCGGTCGAAAGCTGAATTCCCGATAGAAATTCTCCAATCGCTGCTGGGCCGAGATTCTTATGCCAGCGGCAGGCCAGATGTCCTGGCAGATTTGTATGGCTTTTTTGACGGCAGCCCGTCCGTAACCGTGACGGCGTAGAGAAGGGTGGCTGGTGATTCTGCCGATGGCGGGTTCATCGTACTTGACTCCCGGTGGTATCAGCCTGGCGTAACAGGCCAGTTGTTCATCAAGATAGCCCACCAGGTGCATGGCATCCTGATCAAGATCGTCAAGATCCTGGTAGATACAGGCCTGCTCCACAACGAAGACTGCCGAGCGCAGTTGGAGAAGACCATACAGCTGCGCAGGCGTCAGGGAATGAAAGGTCAGACATTGCCAGTTGAGTTTCGACATCCAATTATCAGCCTGAAATTACAAGAAAATCACGGGACTGCGGGAAGCCCGGGTCAAACATACCACGGAACCCGCCGTAACCGTGTTAGTATTTTTGTTCAGGTGGCCTTACAACAGGAAAGCGGATGAAAAGGCGAACAGCATTCAATTTGCTGGCTTTATTGCCAGTGTCCGGTATGGGTTTTCTGGCACGGGCACATGAAGCCGATGTTCAGCGCATTGAAATAGACGAAGACGAATGGTTCGACCGGCTGAGTTATCTGCAATATTCCATTCTGGTGATGGGGGAGGCCGAGGAGTCGGGCTCCAGTCCGTTGCTGGAAGAGGAGCGGGCAGGGGTCTACCGCTGTATCGGTTGTGACCTGGAGCTGTTCCGCTCGGAATGGAAGTACGACAGTGGCACCGGCTGGCCAAGCTTCTGGGATGCGATTCCGGGGCATCTGGACGAATTGCCCTCGGGCTTTGGCCTGTTCAACCCGGTGGAATACCGTTGCGCCCGCTGCGGGGGCCACCATGGTTATCTGCTCAGTGACGGACCGCAACCTACCGGCAAGCGTTATTGCAACAACGGTGCCGTGCTGGTTTTCAAACCGGATCAGGCCTGAATGAAGTGGCAGACCCGCCCAGAAAAAATTTCAACCATGCTATACTCCCCGCCTCACGCGCCGCCCCGGTGGCACAGCTGGATAGCGCGGCCCCCTCCTAAGGGGCAGGTCGCAGGTTCGAATCCTGCCCGGGGCACCAAACATCTGGGAGTTACACCGTCTCAGACAGTCTGAAAACGTCTAAGAAAAAGCTGAGTACATCCAGATAGTTAAGGTTTCTACTGTAGATTTGCAGCGAAAATTGATCCTGTAATTGGATTTATATTTGACCACCGAGATAGGCCTCTCACGCAGAGAATCAGCCGCACCTCGTGGGTCAACTATTCAATACAAGAATTGTAAAAACCGGGTTAATCGAAGATCCAATTCAACACTTTAGTCTTACTCTGACGTCATTTAATCATTTTTCTATAACGTTCTGAATTCGTTAAGAATATAACTCGCGCTGTCACAAAATCGTCAAATCCTGTCGGTTACACTCCTAAGCTGATATTCTCAGCCTCGTTTTAACCGGACGTGACGGTTTGCCAATGCCAAAAATCGATAAACTCAGCCTGTTGTTCGGACTCCTGCTGCTCGGAGCTGTAGCCTATTTTCTGTTGTTCGGTATGGGTTACACCAACAACAGCAATAACCTGATATTCCTGCTGGCAACCTCTTTCGGGTTGTTCATGGCTTTCAATATCGGCGGCAACGACGTGGCCAACTCGTTCGGCACCAGTGTCGGGGCCGGCACCCTGACCATGAAGCAGGCGCTGGCAGTGGCGGCTATTTTTGAAGTCAGCGGGGCGGTGATCGCTGGTGGAGAGGTGACTTCGACCATTCGCAGCGGCATTGTGGACCTCTCTGATATCGACGTGGATCCCATCCAGTTTGTGCTGATAATGATGTCTGCATTGCTGGCGGCAGCATTGTGGCTGCTGTTTGCCTCGAAGCGGGGTTACCCGGTCAGCACCACGCATTCGATAATCGGAGGTATTGTCGGAAGTTCGATCGCTCTGGGTACATCAATCTCCGGTCGGAATACGGCACTGGCTCTGGTGCATTGGGATCAGATCGGCCTGATTGCCCTGTCCTGGGTAATTTCTCCGCTGCTGGGAGGGCTGGTTTCCTACCTGCTGTTTTATCTCATCAAGCAGCATATTCTGCTTTATAACGAAAGGGCAGAAGTGGCACTGGACCGGATTCGGGAAGAAAAGCGTTTACACAAGAAATCCCACAAAAAGGCATTCGAACGCCTGGATGAAATCACCCAGGTTGCCTATGCCGGAGCGATGGCGAGAGATGCGCAACTGTTTAACGAAGCAGATTTTGATCCGGACGATCTGGAATCGGACTACTTCAGGGAACTGCACAGGATCGAATCCAAGAAAGAGAGTGTAGAGGCCCATGTTGCCCTGGAAACCTGGGTGCCCCTGGTAGCGGCTCTCGGATCGATGGTCATTTCCGCTATGTTGTTGTTCAAGGGTCTGCAGAAACTGGATCTTGGGTTGAGTACGCTGTACAACTTCCTGATCATGGGCATGGTCGGTGCCGCCATGTGGATGGGCACTTTTATTTTTGCCAAGACCATGCGCAGCAAGTCACTGGCGCGGTCGACTTTTCTGTTATTCAGCTGGATGCAGGTATTTACGGCGTCCGGTTTTGCCTTCAGTCACGGATCCAATGACATTGCCAATGCCATCGGACCCTTTATTGCCATTCTGGACGTGCTGCGGACGGGTGCGGTGAACGCGTCGGCTTCCATTCCTGCAGTTGCCATGGTCACCTTCGGTGTCGCAATGGTCGCGGGCCTCTGGTTTATAGGTCGTGAGGTCATCATGACAGTGGGCCACAATTTGACCACCATGCACCCGGCGTCCGGTTTTTCTGCGGAACTGTCGGCCGCCGCCGTAGTGCTGCTGGCGACGGTGCTGGGGATCCCCGTTTCCAGTACCCATATCCTGATCGGCGCCGTGCTGGGGATTGGACTGGTAAACAGTCAGACCAACTGGCAGTTGATGAAACCAATCCTGCTGGCCTGGGTGATTACCTTGCCGGTCGCCGGCGTGATGAGTGCGCTGTTTTTCCTGATAATGCAGATGCTGGCCTGACGCCATCAGTTCAACAGCCTGTTGAACCGCTCTCCGAGGGCGTATTCGAGATGGAGGACGGCCGGATCAGCGTGTGGCGATATTATCTCGATCTCGATACTTACCTGGTGCAACGCAATGCCGCGCTGAATCAGGCCTCAGCTCAGTAGGAGTCGCCGTGAGGAATTTCAATGCCCATTATTTCGGCACGGCATCAATATTCACTGCGATCGAAATCCGTTCCCGGTCACCTGTGTAAGGGCGCACTCCGTGTCTCAACCAGGCAGGAAAAACCACAATATTGCCGCGCTGCAGATTGAATTCGGACTGCACATCCTGAGGGGTTCCGTCCATCCCGATGAGTCGCACGCCGGTATTGCGCATCACATTCATGGGAAAGCGCGGGTCCTCGACAAAGAAATTGCCCCCGGCTTCGGTATCTCCGTCCCCGGCTCTTCCCAGGTCCAGGTAAAGTACTGCAGCCCACAGATTGCCAGGATGGACATGCATGTCATTCATGCCCCCCCTGGGAGTTATGTTCGCCCACATCTGCAGGCGCCACTCGAAAGCATCCAGCGAATTGTTCTTGAAATGGGTCATACGCCTGGCAATGTTGATTACTGTGTCGCCCAGTTTCCGGGCTGGCGCACCGCCCCACTCAAGCATCCGGGTATCGGAGTGCCAACCGCCGATATTGGAGCGCTTCAGGCCAGGGTCCTTATCGCGTCGCTGACGGACCAGGGTCTCCAGGTCCTGCAGAAACTGTTCACCGCCCTCTAGCTGGCAATAGGCGATCGGCGTTTCAAACAGGGCCATGGGCTGTGCCCTGGTGCGAAAGTTATAGCTGGAGTTCGAGTCGGTCATAGTCGGGCCTGCACGCTGCATGCGAATTGGTAAACGACGATCAAAGGATATTCACAACATTTATATGACAATTTCATGTGGCAGGAAACCGCGTGGGCAGCAATCTTAAAGTTGACGCTCTGAATACAACTGAAAAATAAGTCAACCCGAGCCAGTTCCTGAACAGAGAATTCACTGCTTCGGGCTCCAACTGTCAAAAAACTGTAATAAAAATGTCAGCTAACTGAAACATCCGCTTCTTAACATACCGGTCCGTCCTTTGATTGACCCCTGACTCTTAAGCTTAAGGAGTGATAATGAAATTCCAACCCCGAAAAATGAGCGCGATCGCCCTTGGAGTGGCAATGGGTGTATCCGCAATGGCTACGCAGGCTGCCGAACAACCGACGTTCCCGGCTGTCGGCCTCAAGCCCAATACCGTGTTCAGCGGTGGTGCCACAATCAATGGTGGCGCCAGCTACCTGACTGAAATTCCTGCTGCCGATGCCGTCGACGTTATTGCCACCATCAAGCCGGATGCCTCTGACGTTGGAAAAACAGGCGGCCTTATCATAGCCATGGACGTGCCCGGAATTGGAGTTTTCAGCCGTGTGTCTGGCGGCATCTGGTTGCCGGTGGATCTGAACGATCTCGAAAATACTCTCTTTACCTATAAAACCAAGACCCTGGAAGCTGAAGAGAAAGTCTCAATCCTGGAAGGGCTGGTCGGAGAAGATACCAATCTGACAGGTCTCACTTTCTCCATATTTCTGGCGTATCTGACCGACAACAACCTCCAGACTCTGACCTTCACAGGTGAACCAATACAATTTTCCATTTCTGAGCCGCCGGCCGCTGGCTGTCCTGCCAACACAACTTCCAGCCCGGTGCAGTTCAATGGTAAGCCGGTCTGCGTCATTGCCGGTGCCAGCCTGGGCACGTCTTCCATTAACGAGGACACCCATCTGACGGCCAACAACGTGTATTTCCTTGACGGCGCAGTCCGGGTCGGTACCCAGGCTTTCACTGCTAACGAAAATAAGATCACGCTGACCATCGATGCCGGTACCACTATTGTGGGCAACACTGAATCCTTCCTGCTGATTGACCGCAGTGCCCGGATTATGGCTAACGGCACACCGGAAAATCCGATCATCATGACTTCGGAATTCGATGAGGAAGGATCCACTGAAATCGACCCGATCAACGACCGCGCACTGTGGGGTGGCGTGATCCTCAATGGACAGTCTAGACTGAATAGCACCAGCGGTATCGAGAATGGCGAGGGCGATACCGGTGAATTCGGTGGTGGCCTGGACAATGTCAACCTTGAGGATGACAGTGGTTCGCTGACTTACCTGCAGATCCGCTATGCAGGTCAGATTTTCAATGAAACAGACGAACTGAATGCTCTCGCCCTGCAGGCCGTGGGATCCAAGACGAACATCGACTTCGTCAACATTCACAATGGTGCAGACGACGGCATCGAATTCTACGGTGGCACTCCTAATGCCAAACACCTGGTTGTGACCGGAGTGGATGACGATGCCATCGACTGGACCCTCGGCTGGAGCGGCAAACTGCAGCACGTCGTCGCCAAGATGACCACCTCCGGTGACAACTGTATCGAGGCCGATACTCTGGACTCCAATAACGTGGCGCAACCCCGTGCCATACCGACGATCTCCAACTTCACCTGTATCGGCTCGCTGGGGCAGAAGGGCTCCGGCCACGCCATGGAACTGAAGGAAGGTACCGGCATGCGGGCCTACAACATGGTTGTGGGCGGTGAGTTTCCCTCAGGGACCGGTAGTGCCGAGGGTTGTATCCTGATCAGGAAGCAGCCGACTTTCGATCTGTCTACTGGTAACGGCAGCATTTCCGGGCTGAATGGCACTCTGGTCATGGAAAACTCCCTGATCACGCCGGCCTGTGCTGCAGATCTGCAAGGCGCGAGCACCGCGGCAGGCAGTGATTTCACCACCACCAACTGGTTTGCTGCACAGCAGAACAGCTCGTCCGGCACTGTGGATCTGGGTGGTCCCAGCGGTTGGGCCAATGGTTGGGGCATCAATGCGGTAGAGCCCAATATCCCTGCCGATTCGTTTTTCGATGAGGTGGATTACATCGGCGCGGTCAGGGATGACACCTCCGACTGGACCAAGGGTTGGGTCTTCGACTACGAAGCCGCAGCCGGCAACTGATCCATTTAGTAATCCAGAAACAGGAAAGGGTGTCTTTGGCACCCTTTCCTCGTTCCGCCGGGGACACATTGGAACCAACACTCCGGCAACTCTTGAGAATTGGCAACGAAGGGTCGTCCTGATCCAGCGCAAAAGGACAGCGGCATATGACTGTCCTGAAATATTAATGTCACATTCTGTCCCTAACATACGCACCTGTACTTAAAACCCATGGAGTCAATTAATGTCCCGTAAAAAGTTACTGGCCATTTGCGTCGCATCCGCCGTCAGCTCGATGGCCAACGCACAACCCGCACCGGAAATTCAGGAAATTTCTGTGATCGGGCAGTTTGTTCCTGACGAAAAGCGGGCGACCGACCAGATCTCCAACGTGATTGGCGAAGAGCAGTTTACCCGCTCGGGAGATGCCAATATTGCCGAAGGACTCAAACGTATTTCCGGACTCAGCACGGTGGGTGGAAAATACGTTTACGTGCGGGGCCTAGGAGAACGTTACTCGACGACGCTGTTGAATGGCGCGATTCTGCCCAGCCCGGAACCGATCAATCGGGTGGTACCCATGGACCTGTTCCCGACTGCAATTCTTGACAGTGTTCTGGTTCAGAAAACCTATTCTGCCCAGTATCCCAGCGAATTCGGCGGTGGCGTGTTGCAGATGCGCACCAAGAAGTCCACCGACGAATTTTTCTGGAATGTCACCAGTTCACTGGGTATGGTGCAGGGCTCCACCTTCGAAAAAGGCTTCACCATGAAGGGTGGCGGCACCGACTGGCTCGGTATGGATGATGGATACCGGGAACTTCCGACGGTCATCAGCGCCGCAGCCGGAGACGGTGTGCGGGTGCGGCCCTACAGCCGTTTTACCGGAGAAGGATTTACTGACGAGCAGCTGCAGGCATTCGGTCGCGCATTCCGCAATGAATACCAGCCTACCCAGGAAGACATGCCGCCCAATTTCGATTTTTCCACCTCGCTGGGCAATTATCACGATCTCGGCGATAGCGGAATGCGGGTCAACTACCTGGCGGCGGTCGACTATTCCAATGGCTGGGATACCAACACCATCACTCGGAACCTGTGGGTGCCTGGTGTGGATGAGCTGCGTCAGCAGGAAGGCCTGACTTTCGTTGGAACCGAGCACAGCATCGATCTCAGTGGCATCGCCACGGCGGGCCTGGATTTCAATCCGAATCACAATCTGCGCATGACATCGGTACTGCTGAGGAAGACCGATGACAGGGTGTCGAGAACCACCGGCTTTACCTCGGATGTTCCGGATGGCGATGCCACAGAAATTGAATGGATAGAAAGGGAGCTGTTGAGCAATCAGTTACAGGGCGATCATTACTTTCCTGACTTCAACGAGCTGGCAGTCAACTGGCGCTACAGCCAAATGACAGCGCAACGGGAGTCTCCAGACAACCGTGAGTATCGCTATGATGGGGGGCAGCTGACCTCCCGGGCCGACAGCAACCTGCGTCGCTTCAGCACTCTGGAAGATACCGTGGACGACATCGGCGTCGATATGTCGATGGTGTTTTATGCCCCGATGAACGCAATTATTACGCCCAGAGTCGGCTATGTCTGGAACGAGAAGGATCGGGATTCGCAAATTCGCCGCTTCGGATTCACCTTTGCGGGATCCATTGCCAATGATCCTGATCTGCTGAAGCTGCCCCTGGAGCAGATCCTCAGTTATGACAATATTTCACCGAACGGATTCGAATTACTGGAAATCACCCGCCCCACCGACAGTTATCGCGCGGCCAGCAGCCTGGAAGCCTACTATGCTGAGGTGGAAGTCAACTTCGATGACCGCTTCCGCTTTACGTTTGGCGGCCGTCAGGAAGATTTCAGTCAGAAGACTACAACCTTTGACCTGTTCCGTCCGGAACTGGAAGTGGTTGCGGACCTGCAACAGTCGGAATTTCTGCCGGCATTGAGCGCAACCTACATTTACCATGATCATCAGTTCCGCCTGGCTTATAGCGAAACCGTGTCACGCCCTGATTTTCGGGAACTGTCCACCTCAGCCTTCACCAATCCGATCACTGGCCGGTCCATCATCGGTAATCCGGATCTGCAGATAACCGATATCAAGAACTACGATTTTCGTTGGGAGTGGTATTTCGCATTCAGTGATTACATGTCGTTGGGCCTGTTCTTCAAGGATTTCACCAATCCCATCGAGTCTTCGATCTTCAGCGCGACCACCCGGGCCTCGACCTACATCAATGCCGCATCGGCCCAGAACCAGGGTGTTGAATACGAGATCTACAAGCGCATGGACTTTCTTGGCAATGAGTTTCTCGGAGGAATCGGCGAGGACTTTTACGTGCAGGCCAATGTCGCCTATATTGACTCGAATGTCGAAATAGCGCCGGAAGATCAGGGCGTGCTCACTACCCTCAGCCGGCCCCTGCAGGGCCAGTCAGACCTGTTGTTCAACCTGCAGGTCGGCTACGAACCGTTTTCCGGCACCACCGCGACGCTGTTGTATCACTATTACGGAGACCGCATCGGTGAGGTGGGAATTGAAGGAGCGCCTGATCTGATTGAACAGGATTATGGCGAATTGAATTTTGTCTTAATTAAGGAACTGAGTGACAACTGGCGAATTACTGCCAAGGCCAAGAACATTCTTGACGAGGATAAGGAAATTACCCAGGGTGGACGAATTGCCAATGCCTATAATGAAGGTCGCGAATTCAGCTTCCAGGTCGACTATAATTTCTGACACCTTACGGACAAAGTCTGTAACGAGGTCTATCAGGGTGTCCTGGCCGGTTTCAGCGCTGCTTTAGATCAGCCTCTGAAGACCAGCTACTAAAGACCAACTGCTGCAAGCCGACCGCACGAGTAAGACTCGGCAGACTCCAACAAAAGGGCCAGGTTTCACCGGAAACCTGGCCCTTTTTATTTAACCCGGTTGATACCCGCCGGTAAACCCTCTGGGTCCTCTATGTAAACTGGTAGGAAAAATCACACATTACGATAATTTCAGGTGAACACTGGTGATGGATCTGTGCACTGCAGTCCTGGGGTGCTGAAGTCCTGGGTAACTGAGGGACTAAGGAACTAAGGAACTAAGGAACTAAGGAACTAAGGAACTAAGGAACTAAGGAACTGAGAGACTGAGGAACTGGCGTACCGAAAACCGCGGAAGGAATTTCTCTCACAAAAAGATTATAGAATTGCCGATAGACTCGCGTTGAATTCGATTTCTATTCAGAAATTGCCTTCACGATATCCTAAAGGGAGGCGAATTGGGCAACCCGATGCGAATCCCGCTCCCGTCGTGACGATTTCAAAACCGAAATCGGACCGTTTTTTCAATTTCTCAGTAACCGATGATTGCAGGATCAACCCACAGCGTATTCGAAAAAAATCAATTAATTCAGCCTGTTGACGCGCGAAGCATGGCTCAGCACACTTCTCATATAACAAAGCAGATCAAAGCAAGTCGATCAAGGCTCAGAACAAGGAGAACCCATGGGGCGCCTGATTTATTTCGAAGATCACCATCCTGGACAGGGGCGGGCGGCCGGCCCGGACTGGTCACCTGCGGCGATGAAACCGGAACGCAGCCGACGTTCGGCAACCGGTGAGAGCCTGATTCCCCTGCAACTGGCACTGGATGAATACGACATCGAAAAATGCTTTGCCCAGCTGGCCCGGTTCGGCCGTTGTTCAGTAATTCCCCGGGCCAATCCTGCAGATGCCGGAAAAATTCTGTTCCTGGTGCGCATCAGGGATGCCATTGCCCTGAATCGGCACCTGCTGGAACTGGAGGATGACGATAATGCGGCAGCCGGTCGACGTATCGATCAGATTCAGATGCTTGAGAACTGCGAAGAAAGCCTGGTCAGCAAGGCCTGGGATCGCATTGGGCTTGAGACATCAGTGAGTTTCGCTGGTGGCTCAGGATCCGACAGCTTCGATCAGATAAGGCAGTGACTGGATTGTAACCGTACAATCCGGGTCGTCATTCAGATAGATGTGGCTGGAGGGTTCGACAGCCACTGTCGGCAGAATTGCCAGAATATGCCAGTGCCCCCGGGTATCGGTTTCCCATTGCCATAATTCCCCCTGTTCTGCCTTCTCCGTATCGTCGGATCGGCAGCTTATGGTCTGTGGTTGCCCACAGTCCCTGTCAGCAAGCAGATAGCAGAGTCGTTTCTTGGCAATGCCTCGAAAATGCATGCGAGCCACGACTTCCTGTCCGGTGTAGCAACCTTTTTTAAAGTTGATGACCCCCGACAGGTCGTAATTCAGAGCCTCAGGCAGATATTCTTCAGACCTGTCCGGAGTCACGTGAGCAATACCGGCGCGGATGTTCTCAATCCGCCAGGGTTGCGGATCACTAATGGACTGTAAAGCGGTGGGCGGGATTAGCGAACCGGTGGCGGATTCAGGGAACTGCCAGAGTTCATAGCGGGGAGTGGCCCCTCTGACCCTGATCAGCAGCCGGTGATCCCGGGCTATCACGTCCCCATCGCCTAACGGCAGTTCGAGCCCGAGCTCTACTGCCAGATCTACCGCCTGGTCGCCGATCAGCCCGATACGCTGTACGCCATCGTTGACCTGTTCGCAGGTAGCCCTGGAAAACACAATGTACTTGTCCAGCACCGGCTTTACCCTGGCTGCCATTCCCGGTGCCATAGCGAGATAACAGACGCCAGTGTGCTCCAGTAGTCTGAAGTCACCGATAACCCGACCCTTGAGATTGCAAATGGCACCTTCCAGACTGTGAGTGGGAGAGAGCAGGTCGACATTGCAGGTGATCTGGCCCTGCAGGAATTTTTTCGCATCGGCTCCCGATACCGCTAACAGATCGAAAGCGTTCAGGTTAAATAGTGCCATGTTCGGTTACTCTCGTTCGAATCGGTTCGGTGTTAGGGAATTACAGTTCTAGCGCTTTTCTGCTATTGAATTACAGTGCTGCAGGTCCAGTCCCGGGGCGCTCAGTCTTGCCGAACGACTTCCGTGCTCATTCGCTTCGGGATTCTGCCGGCCGGGAATCAGGCTCCTGACTCGCATCATGATACGTTTTTGTTGATAATTCGCAACGTGTGACCCCCACCCCATGCAGATCAAGCGAGTGTAAATGGAGTCAATCAACAAGAATCGAATTCTCTGGCACAGTCGTCGCGGTATGCTGGAACTGGATCTGCTGCTGGAACCGTTTGCCAGGCAGCGGTTCGAAACCTTGTCTGCCGGGGAGCAGCAGCTTTACCAGCGTCTGCTCAGCTGCGAAGACCAGGATCTCTATGCCTGGCTGCTGCAACGCGGTGATCCTGATGATGCCTCACTCAAGCCGATTATCGAGTCGATTCTCGCTTTCTCCCGTCATCGGGACTAGGCTCTGAGTCAGGTATTCTCCGGATTTGTCTGATTGTCTTGCTCCGGGCTGCGCGTATCCACAGCGGGAATAAACCGGTTGTGCGGGTCAGCCCGGCTCTGCCGTCGAAGCCTGTGCAACAGGCCTGGGGCTGCCGACCGGCACTTATCGGTCTACCATTTCAAGCCGCCAGTTTCAGGAGAGACGTGTTGCTGCATTTAGCATTCCGGATTTCCAGGCTGGAACTGCTGGCGCTGCTGGGCGGAACCGGTCTGGCCGTATGCGCGCTGATTGTGGCGCGATTGCCGCTGGCGCCGGGATCAGGGCTGATCGCGGTTCTGCTACTCAGCACCCTGCAGCGGCTGAGTCTGATTCTGCAGATCAGCCGGTCCGCAGTGCTGAGGGTGTGGCTGGATAACAACGGTGCGGCGCTGCTGCAGCAGCGTGGCGGGATGGTCGCAGGTTGTCTGAATCGGGTGATTTATCGGAGTGGTTGGCTGACAGTTCTTGAATTCCGCTGTCGGGACGAGAAAGGTCCGGGGCCAGCCAGCGTGAGCTGGAATCGCTACGGGTTTTTCTCTGTCAGTCGGTATAGGCGGGCAGGGCGTCGGTTACGGGTCTTTATACTGCCGGACAGTGTAGCGCTGGAACAGCGCCGGCAGCTTGCCGTCGTGTTACGCCATTTTCCCTGTCTGCCGGAACGACAATAACGGAGTTGTTCCGGTCTGCACGTCTTCAGTCAGGGGAATAATTTTCCGGCACCAGTACGCTATCGACTGGGTGGTCGGCCAGGTCGGGGTAATCCAGGGTGTAATGCAGCCCGCGACTTTCCTTGCGCTGCAGGGCGCTATCGATAATCAGCCTTGCCACCAGTACCAGATTGCGCAATTCCAGCAGGTCGGAATTGACTTTATAGTGGCGGTAATATTCCTGTACTTCCTGTTCCAGAACATCCACCCTGAGGCGCGCTCTCTGCAGGCGGCGGTTGGTGCGGACAATGCCGACGAAATCCCACATAAAGCGGCGCAACTCATGCCAGTCGTGGGAAATGAGAATGTCATCTTCAGATTCATAAACCCGGCTCTCATCCCACGGCGCGCCTTCCTGGCTGATTTCAGTCCGGTCTATTTTTTCCCGGATCTGGCGCGATGCTGAAAAGGCCAGGACGAAGCACTCAAGCAGTGAGTTGCTGGCCATTCGGTTGGCCCCATGCAGACCGGTAAAACTGGTCTCGCCGATGGCATAAAGGTTGGGGATGTCGGTTTCCCCGAACTGATTGACCAGCACGCCGCCACAGGTATAGTGCGCAGCCGGAACCACCGGAATCCGTTGGGTACAGATATCGATGCCGAACTTGAGGCAGCGTTTGTGAATGGTAGGGAAGTGCGCCAGGATGAATTCTTCGGGTTTGTGGGTGATATTCAGATAGACACAGTCGCAGCCCAGCCTTTTCATTTCATGGTCTATGGCCCTGGCCACAATGTCACGGGGCGCCAGCTCCAGGCGGCTGTCGAACTTCTCCATGAAACGGGTCCCGTCAGGCAGTTCCAGGTACGCGCCTTCGCCCCGCAGCGCCTCGGTAATCAGGAACGACTTGGCATGGGGGTGAAACAGGCAGGTGGGATGGAACTGGTTGAACTCCATATTGGCAACCCGGCAGCCGGCCCGCCAGGCCATGGCAATGCCGTCACCACTGGCTCCATCAGGGTTGGTGGTGTACAGGTAAGCCTTGCTGGCGCCGCCGGTGGCCAGTACCACGAACCGTGCGCGGATCAACCTGACCCGGTTGCTGCCGGTATCCATGACATAGGCACCGATGCAGGCCTGTCCCGGCAGCCCCAGCTTTTTCCTGGTCAGCAGATCCACGGCAATATGGTTTTCCACCAATTCCACATTGGGGTGTTCCAGGGCCTTATTCTTCAGGGTTCTGAATACTGCTTTGCCGGTGGCGTCGGTGGCGTGGATAATACGGCGATGACTGTGTCCACCCTCTTTGGTCAGGTGCAGGGAAGTCAGGTCATCGGCACTTGCCGCTGGCTGATCACCTTGGTTCGGCGCGGTATCGGCGCGCGACTTGGTGGTAAACGGGACCCCCTGGTCAACCAGCCAGCGAACGCATTCCGTGCTGTGGGTGACCACGAATCGAACCATGTCCTCGTGACATAAACCCACGCCGGCCACCAGGGTATCTGCCACGTGAGCCTCGATACTGTCATGGTCATCGAGAACCGCGGCTATTCCTCCCTGGGCATAGAAGGTGGCGCCTTCACGCAGACTGCCTTTGCTGATGACCCGGACCCGCGCAAATTCGGCGCAACGCAGCGCCAGGGTAAGCCCGGCGGCACCGCTGCCGATGATCAATATATCGGTTTCCTGCTGCTCAGGATTGTAGCTGGCGCTCGCACCGGTCATGACGCGTAACTCGGGGCGTTTGATGGGAATGGGCGTAACTTGTTGTTATTCAATGGGATTTGCGCCATTGCTGGCCAGGGCTTCGATTGGGTGAGCCTGGAGGCTGTGGATGGAAAATAGCGGATGGCGCCTGTGTTGTAATGCGATTGCAGCAATTTTATAGTTTTGCAGAACTTTTGAACATCCCCGCGGTCTATGTGTGTGAACGGTTTGGATAGTTCCAACGGCGATGGTTCCCGGTCTGAGATTGGAGTTGGAACGCAGTGAAAAAGGAAACCGACCAGCAGTTGGTCGACCGGGTACTGAATGGAAACAAACAGGCCTTCAATCTGCTGGTATTGCGCTATCAGCATCGGGTCGCGGCGTTGATCGCAAGATTTGTCAGCGACCCCCAGGAGGTCGAGGACGTCAGCCAGGAGGCCTTTATCAAGGCTTACCGGGCACTGTCGCTGTTCCGCGGTGACAGCGCTTTTTATACCTGGCTGTACCGGATCGCGGTGAATACCGCCAAGAACCATCTGGTAGCCCGAAACCGCAGGCCTCCGGCCGTGGACGTGGATGTAGACGATGCGGAGAGTAATGAACTGGCCCTGCCACTGCAGGAGCTGGGATCTCCGGAAGCCTGCCTCAGCACCGAAATGCTGCGGGAGGCGATCAATCAGGCTATCGAAGAGTTGCCTGAAGAATTGAAGACGGCCTTTACCCTGAGAGAGTTCTCCGGGTTGAGTTACGAAGATATCACCGAGGTGATGGGGTGTCCGGTAGGGACTGTCAGATCGCGAATATTCAGAGCGCGGGAGGCGATCGACAAGAGGATTCGGGAACTGATCTAGGCTGCCGAAGTAAAGGCTACGGGAAACCGGTCTTCAAAATGTAGCAAAATGTAGATAGGCAGAACGCAGGTAGACCGCGGGCAGGCAGATTACGTAGATGTGAGCAGGAAAGATACCCGGGCAGGCAGCCAGCGTATCGCGTCGAACCACGAAGAAATTGAAACACGAAATTGAAACACGAAATTGAAATACGAAACTGAAACACGAATTTGTAGCGCGGAATTGAAGTACGAACTTTGAATGGCGGAACAAGCAGAGATCAAGCAGAGAAAGGGCCACTTATGAACAGTCTGAACAGTCGGGACTTTGAAACCCTGTCAGCGATGCTGGATAACGAAGCCGATGAACTCGAACTCCGGCGGGTAGCCAAAGGGGTCGGCAACGACCGCGAACTGGCGGCTGCCTGGGAGCGGATGAACCTCGTTCAGGCATTGCTTCACGACGAAAATCTGAGTGTCAATCACAGTCTGACAGCGCCAGGTCTGCGACTGGCCGACGCGGTAACGGAGGCCATTGCCGACGAACCGGTACCGGCATCCGCAGCCCGCCAGTGGCGCCAGCCACTGGCAAAAATGGCTATCGCGGCATCGGTAGCCGTCGCCTTCTTCCTGGGTATGCAGTTCAGTATCAATGATCCGACGGGTGCGCCTGGCGCCGTTCCTGTGGCAACCGGGTCGGACCAGGCAGCCCAGCCATTGGTCCGGGAACCTGATGTCAGCCCCGCGGGAATTGCCACACTGGCCGACAATGATCTTCGCCAGGTGGATCCGGAAGCCAGGCTGCGACTGGAAGAGTATATCCGCAGTGCGTCCATTACCCGGGAGGAACCACCTCGTCTGGAACAGTTGGAAGACTCGCCTCTGTACCGGCTGGTGAACGAGATACAACCTTCACAATAGCTTCCATCTTCCTGTAAAAGCAGCAGGAATTCCATCCCGGGCCGGCGCCTTCCAAGCCGCCGTGATACCTCAGGTTTACGTTTATCCCGCGCTCAAGTACACTCGTTGAGCGCGGACTTCCGGTTGTTTCGCCGAAAGTCCGGATTTGATTACGGCAACCTGCTGCCACCCCTGAACGTCTCGGAAACCGACTATGACATTTCCCAAGTTATTGCCTCTGCCAAATCAATCCGACTGGGCCCGAGTCGGGTTACTGACACTCCTGATATTGCCCGGCCTGGTGAGTGGCGCAGCGGTGAGTCTGCCCAATTTTGCGGACCTGGTGGAGGCCAATGCTGCGACTATCGTGGAGATTTCGGCAATTCGCATGGTGGAGAGACCGGACTTTCCGTCTCAGCAGGACCTGGAAGAATTTCTGCGCCGGCGTATCGATCCCAATGAACTGCCGGATCTGGAAGCGGAGCCTGAAGAACCGGAGTTGAGACCCCGTGGCTCGGTAGGCTCCGGATTTATTCTCACTTCCGACGGATTCGTGGTGACCAATCATCATGTGGTGGCGGGCGCCCAGGAAATCACTGTGCACCTGACCGACCGCCGCGAATTCGAGGCTCAGGTGGTAGGGCTGGACGAGCCTTCGGACCTGGCTCTGCTTAAGATCGATGCCAGCGGTCTGCCGGCCGTCAGGGTAGGCGATTCGGATGCGGTCCGGGTAGGCGACTGGGTGCTGGCCATCGGCTCGCCATTCGGGCTCGAATTTTCGGCTGCCGCGGGTATTGTCAGCGCCAAGGGGCGTTCCATTCCCGACGGCAACAGCCGCTATAATTATATGTCGTTTATCCAGAGCGATGTGGCTATCAACCAGGGTAATTCCGGTGGTCCGCTGTTCAATCTGGATGGCGAAGTCATCGGTATAAATTCACAGATTCTCAGTAGTACCGGAACCTCGGCCGGTATTTCCTTTTCCATTCCCAGCAACGTGGCATTGAACGTTGTCGAGCAGTTACGGGAAGCCGGCATCGTGCAGCGTGGTCTGCTTGGCGTGCAGATCAAGGAAGTCACCTATGCGCTGGCGGAATCCTTCGATCTGGACCGGCCCCAAGGCGCGTTTGTGGACCTGGTTTCTCCGGGAAGCCCTGCCGAAGCGGCGGGTATTCAGATTGAAGACATCATCCTCTCTTTCAATGGACAGGAAATAATCAACTCGACCGATCTGCCTTTTTTTGTCGGCCAGAATCGTCCCGGCACGCAATCCGAAGTGCTTGTTTATCGTAACGGCAGGCAGCTGGCCCTGAACGTGACACTTGGCAGTTCGCCGCTTAACGTGACGCAGGAGGAAGTTGCCGAGGCACAACCCGAACGCCGTAATCCACTGGGGTTGCGGGTGGCGGATTTGAATCCGGCCTACAGTGTGTCCGGCGTTCAGGTGCTGGAGGTCTTCGACGGTCCGGCCCAACAGGCCGGCATTCTGGAGGGTGACGTCATCGTTGCCCTCAATCGACAGGAAATTACCAGCATGGAACAGTTCTCAGCAGTGGTCGAGAGCCTGCCTGCGCAGGGTTATGTTCAGGTTCGCATCGTCCGGGAGGGGGTTGGAACAACTCTGGCCCTGGATATGAATTAACAACCTAACAGG
This sequence comes from Pseudomonadales bacterium, assembly GCA_024234395.1. GTDB lineage: Bacteria > Pseudomonadota > Gammaproteobacteria > Pseudomonadales > Pseudohongiellaceae > NORP240. Next base: position 1,406,350 of record JACKOH010000001.1, on the reverse strand, counting down.
CTGTTAACCAACCTCTGCAATCAATCGGAGGGTTTCTCAGCCGGCGTAAAAGGGCAGCCACAGGCTGCCTTTTTTATTGCTGCGCCAGTGGTTCCATGCCGCTATAAACCCACTGACACAATTCCACAGATACTTTAGAATTGCGGCCTTCGTCCGCAGGACCGTCAGGGAAATCAGATCAGGTGATTGAGCCAAGTCATATTCGCAATTTTTCCATTATCGCCCACATCGACCATGGTAAATCCACCCTGGCTGACCGGTTTATCCAGATGTGCGGCGGGGTGTCCGAGCGGGAACTGGCAGAGCAGATGCTGGATACCCTGGAAATCGAACGGGAGCGTGGGATAACCATCAAGGCTCAGAGTGTGACTCTGTACTTCGATGCCGATGACGGTCAACGGTACCAGCTGAATTTCATCGATACACCGGGCCACGTGGATTTCAGCTACGAAGTATCCCGGTCGCTGGCGGCCTGCGAGGGAGCATTGCTGGTAGTGGATGCCGGACAGGGTGTGGAGGCTCAGTCGGTCGCTACCTGTTACACCGCAATTGAGCAGGGGCTTGAGGTAATTCCGGTCCTGAACAAAATGGACCTGCCTCAGGCCGATCCGGAGCGGGTGCGCACGGAAATCGAGGAAATTATCGGGATCGACGCGTCCGAGGCAGTCTGCGCCAGTGCCAAGACCGGTATGGGAGTCAAGGAAATACTGGAACAGATTGTCAGGAAAGTTCCGCCGCCAGCGGGAGACCGCAAGGGTGAGCTTCAGGCATTGATTATCGATTCCTGGTTCGATAATTATCTTGGCATTGTTTCTCTGGTGCGGGTAAAGCAGGGAGTTATTCGCAAAGGCGACAAGATTATCGCCAAGTCAATCGGCAAGTCGCACCTGGTCGACAGCGTCGGCAGATTTACGCCGAAGCGGGTGGAGTCTGATCAGCTCGCCGCTGGCGAAGTGGGATTTGTCATCGCCGGGATCAAGGATATTCACGGTGCGCCAGTAGGGGATACGCTCACCCTCGCGGCCACTCCAAAAGTACCCGCACTGCCCGGTTTCCGCAGAGTTCAACCGCAGGTTTATGCCGGGCTGTTCCCGGTATCGTCCGATGATTTTGAGAGTTTTCGCGATGCATTGGAGAAACTGACACTGAACGATGCCTCGCTGCATTACGAACCGGAAAATTCCGACGCCCTGGGATTCGGTTTCCGCTGCGGCTTCCTCGGTATGCTGCATATGGAAATCATTCAGGAGCGGCTGGAGCGGGAGTACGACCTGTCGCTTATCACCACTGCGCCGACCGTGATATACGAGGTGGTTCTCCACAACGGTGACGTTGTCAAAGTGGACAGCCCCTCGGAGCTTCCTCCCATTGCCAGTATCGCCGAGATGCGCGAACCCATTGTGCTGGCCAATATCCTGGTACCTCAGGAATATCTGGGGAATGTGATTAACCTCTGTGTCGAACGACGCGGCGTGCAGAAAGATATGCTGTTCATCGGGAGGCAGGTGTCACTCAATTATGAACTGCCGATGAACGAGGTGGTACTGGATTTCTTCGATCGCTTGAAATCGGTCAGCAGGGGTTACGCATCCCTGGATTATCATTTCCAGCGATTTCAGAAGTCCAGCCTGGTACGTTTAGATATCCTGATTAATGGCGATAAGGTAGATGCACTGGCGATTATTGTGCATCGGGACCAGGCTCAGTCCAAAGGACGGCTATTGACCGAAAAAATGAAGGAACTCATTCCCCGTCAGTTGTATGATGTAGCTATTCAGGCCGCGATCGGAGGGCAGATCATTTCCCGCCAGACCGTCAAGGCGCTGCGTAAGAACGTCACTGCCAAGTGTTATGGCGGCGACATAACCCGTAAGAAGAAACTCCTGGAGAAGCAGAAAGCAGGCAAGAAACGCATGAAAAAAGTGGGAAGCGTTGACGTCCCACAGGAAGCTTTTCTCGCCGTTCTGAAAATAGATTCCTGATGGATATAGATTTTGCCTTAGTCCTGGTCGTTCTGGTCGCAGTGTGCGGCGCAATCTGGCTGCTGGACCTGTTATTGTTGAAGAAGGCCCGTAACCGGGCAATTGACGAGACCCGCAACGCCCATGCCGGATCGAAATCGGAGCAGGCGATGCAGCAGGAACTGGATGAACTGGCGCGGGAGCCAATTGTTGTCGAGTATGCCAAGTCGTTTTTCCCGGTCCTGCTGCTGGTCTTGATGCTGCGCTCCTTTGTGATAGAACCCTACCAGATTCCCACCGGTTCGATGATACCCACGCTGGAGGTGGGGGATTTTATCCTGGTAAACAAGTACGCCTACGGGTTACGGCTGCCGGTCATCGGCACCAAGATTTTCAGCGTCGGCGATCCGCAGCGTGGCGAGGTCATGGTGTTTATCCCTCCACACGAAAACAAATACTACATCAAGCGGGTAATCGGGCTTCCCGGAGACCGGATCCGCTACGAGGATAACCAGCTTTATATCAACGGAGAGGCAGTGCCACGAGAGTACGTGGGGGAAACCAGCATCGAATTCGGTCCGCAGCAGCTCCCCGGATCCCTGTATCGGGAGGAGGTCGGGGGTGTAGTCCACGAAATTCAGATGTCGAATGTACCGCTGGGTCGTGATGGGCGCACATCCTGGATTGTGCCCGATGGCCATTATTTCATGATGGGCGATAACCGGGATAACAGTGCGGACAGTCGCGTCTGGGGCCCCGCCTCGGAAGCCAAGATTATCGGTAAGGCCGTTGCCATCTGGATGCACAAGGATCCGGGCCTCAAGCTGCCGACTTTTTCCCGGAATCAACGAATCCAGTGACTGCTTCTCTGATCCGGGTAGCCTCTGATTCATTAAGGACTTACTTAGAGCTGTTCCATAATTAGCAGCCTGTTGAAAAACTCTCAGCTGGCACAATACGGCGTTAATATTTGGCTCAAAATGCTCATTTACGACGTGTAAACTGCGCTTTTTCGCCAGAATTTGCCTGGTCCTGTACTCACCTGAGAATTTTTCAACAGGCTGTTAGTTCAAAAGCTCCCTAAATATGTGATTTTATTGGCGGTTTTGACTTGTCAAAGGTCGTATTGTTGCGTTTGCAATCGAGTTGAACGCTGTTAAGTGGTGATCATTATGGGAAAAGGCTTCAATTACCCCGGTTATCAACGGGGAGTTTCCAAGTTAGGCTTGCTTATAATGGGCATTTTCATTGCCCTGTTTCTGACCGTGGGTTTGAAAGTGGGCCCCTTGTATATGGACAACAGTGTCCTGACCGGACTGGCCGATGACATGGTGGCCGACGGTACCGCCAACCGCCTGCGGGTGGATGAGATACGGCAGCGTTTCGCGGACGCACTGCGGCTGAACTCCATTTATGATTTCGATCTTTCCGACATCGAGATCATCCGCTCTGGTGGGCAAACTGCGATCCGGATATCCTATGAGCGGCGATTGCCACTGGTAGGCAATCTGGATATCGTCGCTGTTTTTGATCACACTGCTCAATAATTCATGGTCGCGGATCGAGAGACACTGGAAACAAGTCTGGGATATGCCTTTAAGAATCCGGAATTACTGGACCAGGCATTGACTCATCGAAGCGCGGCCAGACTCCACAACGAAAGACTGGAATTCCTCGGAGACGCCATTCTCGATATGGTTATAGCCGAGAAACTGTTTCAACGCTATCCCGAGGCCACAGAAGGCGAGCTCAGTCGCATGCGGGCCAACCTGGTAAACGGGGATATCCTGGCGGACATCGCTACTGAACTGGGTTTGGGACAGTTCCTCAGATTGGGCGCCGGAGAGCGGAAAAGTGGTGGTAAACGACGCGCTTCGATTCTCGCCAACGTCGTTGAAGCACTGATTGCCGCCATCTATCTGGAAAGCGGCCTTGCCGCTGCAGCCGGCGTAGTGAGTCGCTGGTTTGGAGAGCGATTGACCGCAAGTGAAATCCGCAGACCGCGCAAAGATGCCAAAACCCGCCTTCAGGAGCTCCTGCAGGCTCGCGGTATGCCACTTCCAGCTTACAATGTGACCGGGATTGCCGGAGAAGCACATGATCAGACATTCACCGTAACCTGCGAAGTCTCGCTGCTGGGCGCGCCGTTAACCGGGAGTGGCAAGAGCAAGCGCATGGCCGAGCAGGATGCCGCCCGGCGCGTGCTGGCGGCTCTGGAAACCAGCGCATGAGCTCCGATACCGGCAAAATACGCGATCGCCGCTGTGGTTTCATCGCGCTCGTTGGCCGACCCAACGTGGGCAAATCTACTCTCCTGAATCACTTTCTGCGCCAGAAAATCAGTATCACTTCACGCAAACCGCAGACCACCCGGCACCGTATACTGGGTGTGCACACTACAGCGGACGCACAATTCATTTACGTGGACACGCCCGGTTTGCATCATGAGCGTGGGAAAACCCTGAACCGGATCATGAACGAGACCGTAGAACGGGTTATCGCGGACGTCGACGTTGTGTTCTTTGTGGTGGAAAGGCTGGCCTGGACGGACGAGGACGAACTGGTCCTGACAGCTCTCAACAAGGTCGACAAGCCGGTTCTACTGCTGATCAACAAGGTCGATCAGATCCAGGATAAAACCCGGCTGTTGCCACACCTGCAGGCGCTGGCGGGGAAGCGGGAATTCGCGGAGATCATTCCGGTTTCAGCGCTCAAGGGGCATAACCTGGAAGTGATCGACGAAGTGGCCAGGAAATATCTGCCGGAAGGAGATTTCCTGTTTCCCGAGGATCAGGTTACCGATCGCAGCTCCAGATTTCTGGCGGCAGAACTGATTCGTGAAAAAATCACCCGTCAACTTGGAGATGAATTGCCCTACGAAGTGACCGTGGAGATTGAAACTTTCAAGGAGTCCGATGGAGTGCTACATGTTGACGGTTTGATCCTGGTGGAAAAAACCGGTCAGAAACAGATTCTGATCGGCCGACAGGGTTCCCGACTCAAACTGATCGGTTCAGAGGCTCGGCAGGACATGGAGAAGGCCTTCGATAGCAAGGTCATGCTGCAACTGTGGGTCAAGGTCAAGACCGGCTGGGCGGATGACGAACGGGCCCTGCAGAGTCTGGGCTATACTGACGATCTCTAAAACTGGTGTTCAACAGGCTGCTGATCAGAGGATTCTGAATCTATCCGGAATTGTCCGGTCCTGAGGTACGATGGAAAATCGCGTCTACCTGCAACCCGCTTACATTCTGCATAAACAACCGTTTCAGAACAGCAGCCTGCTGCTGGACTTTTTCTGTCTCGATTACGGTCGGGTGCGCGCTGTTGCCCGTGGAGCGCGCAGCGGTAAATCCCGTTACCGCAGTTTGTTACAGGTGTTTCAGCCATTGCTGGTGTCACTGAGCGGAAAGGGCGAGGTCAAGACGGTGACCGGTGTAGAAAGCAGTGTCGCCGCAATTCAGTTGCGCGGAGAAAAACTTTTCAGTGGCCTGTATTTGAATGAGCTGATTACTCGACTGTTGCTGGTCAATGTGGAGCAGGCAGGATTGTATCAGCGTTACCAGGAAGCCCTGGTTGCGCTGTCCGGAGTGGATGAGCTCAATCAGGTATTGCGACGTTTCGAAATGGCGTTGCTTGACGAACTGGGTTATGCGATCAACCTCGAAACCGATTGTGTTTCCCGGCGTCCCATTGCGGCGGAAAGTCGTTACCTGTTCGTCCCTGACCTGGGCTTTGAAGAACTGCCCGGCGACGACGATCGGGCCGGCCAACTGGGAAACGTATTCCTTGGCAGGCATATTCAATCACTCAAGGCGTTGAAATTCTGCGATGCCGACAGCCGACAGGCAGCGAAAAGGATTACCAGGCTGGCACTGGCGGCCCATCTTGGGGACAAACCCCTGCACAGCCGCAATCTGTTTCTCCGCTCCGGCCGCAACCAGGACCCACGGCTTTAAGCCGTGGGTCAATCAGGTTAGAATCCCGCACCTGTTGTAATTGAGCGGAGACTCATGGCCTATCAAACTATCGACAACATGATTGGTAATACGCCGCTGGTCAGGCTTCAACGGCTGGCTGGCGACACCAGCAATACAATCCTGGCCAAGCTGGAAGGCAATAATCCAGCCGGATCGGTCAAGGACCGCCCGGCGCTGAATATGATCGTACAGGCCGAATTGCGGGGCGAAATCAGTCCCGGGGATGTATTGATCGAGGCCACCAGCGGAAACACAGGTATCGCACTTGCCATGGTCTGTGCCATCAAGGGCTACCAGCTGATTCTGATTATGCCGGATAACATGAGCGAAGAACGCAAGGCGTCGATGACAGCCTACGGAGCCGAGTTGATCCTGGTCAGCGAGCAGGACGGCATGGAAGGAGCCAGAGACCTTGCGGTGAGCATGCAACAGCAGGGTCGGGGCAGAGTATTGGATCAGTTTGCCAATCAGGATAATCCCAATGCCCATTATTTACGGACCGGTCCGGAAATCTGGCGCGATACCCGTGGCGAAGTTACTCATTTCGTTTCCTCCATGGGCACCACCGGGACAATTATGGGAGTTTCCCGGTATCTGAAGGAACAGAATCCGCAGATCGAGATTATCGGTTTACAGCCCAGGGATGGTTCGAGAATTCCCGGCATCAGACGCTGGCCTGAAGCCTACCTGCCGAAGATCTATGAACCTTCGCGAGTCGATCGGGTGATGGATATCGATCAGCGTGATGCGGAACTTACTATGAAGGAACTGGCCAGACAGGAAGGCATCTTCTGCGGGGTGTCTTCGGGTGGCAGTATTTATGGCGCGCTGCAATTGAGCAGGGAAGTCAGCAATGCGACTATCGTGGCGATAATCTGCGATCGCGGCGATCGCTATCTCTCCACCGGCGTGTTTGACCAGTCTCAGCGCTGATCGGGACACCAATCTAACTGACCAGGGAACCTCTGATTAATTATGGCCCGACACGGACGGCGTAACAGAAAAAAATTACCCGAGGAAAGCGTTGAACTGACGATCGACCGGATTTCTCACGAGGGCCGCGGAATCGCCAACAATAACGGTAAAGTGGCATTTGTCGATGGCGCTCTGCCAGGTGAGAAGGTCAGGGCCCGCTATCTGGATACCCGGGCCCGCTTCGATGAGATGGCTGTCGAGGAAGTAATCGATGCCAGTGAATTCCGAGTAAAACCGCCCTGTGAGTATTTTGGAATCTGTGGCGGTTGTTCGCTGCAGCATCTTTCCAGTTCTGCACAGATTAATTTCAAGCAGGACCTGTTGTTCGATCAGCTTTCCCATACCGCAGGTATCGACAGGGAAGCCTTTGAACGACTGGATATTCAGCAGGCGGATTCCTTTCATTATCGACGTAAAGCACGGCTGGCGGTCAGGTATGTCTCGAAAAAAGGTGGCGCGCTGATCGGATTCCGCGAGAAGCACAGTACCTTTATCACAGATATGAGCGATTGCCAGGTTCTGGTCAGTGAAATCGCACAACTGATCAGTCCGCTGCGCGAGCTGGTAAACAGCCTCGAGGCCAGGCTTTCAATCCCTCAGTTCGAAGTCGCTTCCGGCAACAATCAGGCCGGTGAATCCAGTGTCGCACTGGTAGTTCGACACCTGGAATCGCTCGATTCCGGTGATCTGCAAAAGTTGCTCGAGTTTGCCAGGCAACATTGTTGTGAGATCTATCTGCAGCCTAAGAGCGTAGACAGTATTCATAAACTCTGGCCAGAGAGTGGCGGGGACAGGCTGGGCTACGAACTACCTGAATACCAGCTGCGGATGCGGTTTCATCCGGTGGATTTCGTGCAGGTGAACGAGTCTGTCAATCACAAGGCGATCGCACTGGCAATCGACTTGCTGGAGCTTGAACCAGATGATCGGGTTCTGGACCTGTTCTGTGGCCTGGGAAACTTTACTCTGCCCCTGTCCCGGCACTGTGCCGAGGTGGTCGGGGTGGAAGGTAGCGAGGAAATGGTAGCACGGGCAGAAGAGAATGCGAGTGCCAATCAGATTACCAATGTCAGTTTTCATACCGCCAACCTTTATGCTCTCACCGGTGATGAAACCTGGAGTGGAGACCGCTACGACAAGGTGCTCCTGGACCCGCCACGTTCCGGCGCACTGGAAATCATCGACTGGATCGGACAGTGCGGGGCCAGGAAAATAGTCTATGTGTCCTGCAATCCGGCCACCCTGGCACGGGATGCCGCAAAAATGACAGCCAGTGGTTTTCGGCTCAAGCGGGCCGGGGTGATGGACATGTTTCCTCATACAGCACATGTGGAATCCATTGCTGTATTCGAAAAAATCAATTGATCAACTGATGACGGACCGGAACGGCATGCAAAAACTGCTGGAGATAATGACAAAGTTGCGGGACAGAGAGCATGGCTGTCCCTGGGATCTGGAACAGACGCTTTCCAGTCTGACCCGTTATACGCTGGAAGAAGTGTATGAGGTTGTCGATGCAGTGGAGGATGGTGACCCTGAATCGCTGAGAGATGAGTTGGGCGACCTGCTGTTTCAAGTAGTGTTCTATGCGAAGATTGCCGAAGAAGATGGACTATTCGATTTCCAGGATATTGTTGATGCCATTTCTGACAAGTTGTTGAGGCGACATCCCCACGTTTTCCCCGCGGCAAGATTGGAAAACTTCGGGCAGTCCCAGGAGTTGAATGCGGACCAGGTGGTCAGCAATTGGGAAGCGATAAAGACCGAGGAGCGTGCCGGTAAGGTCGATGAAGGAATCAGAGCATCGGCGCTGGCGGATATTCCCAATGCATTACCGGCACTGGAAAGGGCTCTCAAACTTCAGAAGCGGGCAGCACGGGTCGGATTTGACTGGCAGGAACTTGCGCCTGTACTGGCCAAAGTCAGAGAGGAACTGGAAGAAATGGAGGAGGCCTTGAATCAACGTGATCAGGAGCAGATGAACCATGAGTTGGGCGATCTGCTGTTTGCCATAGTCAATCTTGCCCGGCATACACGGGTAGAACCTGAAAATGCCCTGCGGGAATGCAATCGGCGCTTTGCGCGGAGATTCAATTATATCGAAGAGCAGCTGCAGAAAGACGGTGTCAGCGTTGAGGATGCCGGACTGGAAAAACTTGATCTGCTCTGGGATGCTGCCAAGCAGAAAGGGCTATAATGTCCAGCCAGGATTTCACCAACTTGTAATCAAGGAGCTTTATTTCATGAGAATCATCCTATTGGGGGCACCGGGAGCCGGTAAGGGTACCCAGGCTGCTTATATTACGGGGAAATTCGGCATCCCGCAGATTTCCACTGGCGACATGTTACGTGCCGCTGTCAAGGAACAGTCTGAACTTGGTAAGCAGGTAGAAGCGGTCATGGCATCCGGTGGACTGGTAACCGACGACACTATAATTGCCTTGGTGAAAGACCGGATTCGACAGGATGATTGCGCAAACGGGTTTCTTTTCGATGGTTTTCCCAGAACCATCCCGCAGGCAGAGGCTTTGCTTGATTCGGGAGTCCCTATCGATGTGGTATTGGAAATACATGTAGACGATGAGGAAATCGTTGAACGAATGAGTGGTAGACGCGTGCATCTGGACTCGGGACGGGTCTACCATGTCACCAACAACCCGCCAGAAATCGAAGGAAAGGACGATGTAACCGGTGAGCCGTTGATTCAGCGCGATGATGATAAAGAAGAAACGGTGAGAAAGCGTCTACAGGTTTACCATGAACAGACCAAGCCGCTGGTGAATTTCTACACAAATCTTCAGGCGCAGGGAAATCCTGTCAAGGTGGTCAGTATCAATGGCTCCGGTTCGGTGGATGCTATCCGAGAAAAAGTAATGGATGCCCTTCAATAACAAGTAACGGAAAGGCGAAAGTACTGCTGTCAGCAGGTTATTTCCACTTTCCGATTGTTAAAATCAGATTCCAGAAGCCCGGCACTTGCCGGGTTTTTTTTGTCCGCTGAGTAAGAACTCAGAGAAAAGCAGTCGCACCTTAGGGGTGCATGCCGGCAGGTTGAAAATGAATTCCTTAAAGTTTTCATTTCAGCTAGCGAAATACTTGTTGAGTGCTGTATTCAGTAGAAGTTTTTAATGGAATTGTTTTTTTGATTCCAAGTCACGAAAAAGCGCTTCATTACTGTTAGCCTAATTTTTTTTATGCTATGTTGCCGGCGAATGAAGCATGAACTTTCCTATTCAGGTAAGTATACGTTTCAACAAACAGGAGATTGAAGAGAATGGCTAAAGTTACTGGAAAGAAGAAGGTGGCGAAGAAAAAAGCCCCTGCAAAGAAGGCTGCCGGCAAGCAGCTTACTGCAGCTCAAAAGCGTGAGGCAGCTTTGCAGAAGGCAATTGCGGGTTTTGTTGTAAAGTGGAACAAACAGAAAGATAAAGAAGAGGCAGTCAAGGCAAAGAAAGCCGCTAAAAAAGCTGCACTGAAAGAAAAGCAGGCTGCCAAGAAAGCGGCAGCAAAAGCCCGCGCCGCAGCGAAAAAGGCTGCCGCTAAGGCCAAGGCATCTGCCAAGAAGGCAGCAGCCAAAAAGAAAGCTCCTGTTAAAAAGGCGGTAGCGAAAAAGACAGCAACCAAAAAGAAAGTCGCTGCCAAGAAGAAAGTCGCCAAGAAAAAGGCGCCTGCCAAGAAGAAAGCCCCGGCCAAGAAGAAGGTAGCAGCCAAAAAGGCGACCGGAAAGAAAGTGGCAAAGAAAAAGTCAGTTAAAAGCGCAGCAATGGCTAAAAAGGCTGCACCCAAGAAAGTAGTCAAGAAACCTGCGGCAAAGAAGAAAGCCGCTGCCAAGAAAAAGGTAGCCAAGAAAAAGGCCCCGGCCAAGAAAACAGTAGCCAAGAAGAAGGTGGCTACCAAGAAGGCTACTGCCAAAAAGAAGGTGGCAGTGAAAAAGGCGGCAGCTAAAAAGGCTGCAACCAAGAAGACAGCGGTCAAGAAGAAAGCACCTGCCAAGAAAAAAGCACCTGCCAAGAAAAAAGTAGCGAAAAAGAAAGTTGCCAAGAAAAAGGCACCTGCCAAAAAGACCGCTGCCAAGAAAAAGGTAGCCAAGAAGAAGGCGGCTACCAAAAAGGCAGCAACCAAAAAGGCAGCAACCAAAAAGAAGGTAGCGAAGAAAAAGGCACCTGCCAAGAAAAAGGCGGCAGCCACCAAGCGGCCTGCAGTAAAACGTAAATCGGCGGCCAAGAAGAAGGCGCCTGCCAAAAAGACTGCTGCCAAGAAAAAGGCTCCTGCGAAAAAAGCTCCAGCCAAGAAAAAGGTAGCCAAGAAAAAGGCGGCCCCCAAAAAGGCAACTGCTAAAAAAACAGTTGCGAAAAAGAAAGTAGCCAAGAAGAAGGCGCCTGCCAAAAAGACCGCTGCCAAGAAAAAGGTAGCGAAGAAAGCCCCTGCCAAGAAAAAGGCCGCGGCGAAAAAGGCCAGTAAGAAGTAGCGACTGGTCAATGTAACGAGTAACTTTAGCACTCAACGCCTGGTGGTTCCGAAGGATCGGGACCATCAGGCGACTCTCCTTGATGCCGGAATCCCCTTCGAATCACTCAAGCGGGATTTTTTAGGCTAAACTACCCCTTTCAGCCAGTCAGCCGCACTCCCATCCAGTCAGTCATGTCCAACCTGTTGATCATCGATACCTCTGCCGAGGTGTGCACAGTCGCATTGCAGTCACAACGGGGCCGCTCGATCAGACAGAGCCCGGAACCACGAACTCACGGTCGTTTTCTGTTACCGGCTGTTCAGCAGGTTGTCGAAGAGCAGGAGTTGCAACTGGGTAATCTCGACGCGATCGCAATAGTTTCCGGGCCTGGATCTTTTACCGGGTTAAGGATCGGTATTGGTGTAGTTCAGGGGCTGGCTGCTGCACTTGAGGTACCGATCACGCTGCTTTCGTCACTGGAGTGGTTGGCCTGTAGTGCGTTTTCTCGTTACGGGAGCCCGGTTGTTACGGTGTGCAGAGAAGCCCGTGAACAGGAATTCTACCTGGGTACCTACAGACAACTTGTGGATGATCAGGTGGAACGGGTGGGTGAGGAAGCTGTAGTGCAGGGAGCACAGATAGCCCTTCCGGCCTTGCTGCCGGCACCAGACGAATGGGCAGCAGTTGGCGATGGCTGGAACGACTGGAACCGCGTGCCGAGTTCGTTGTCAGACCATTTCACTATCGTCGATCCAGCGTTGACGGCTGATGTCGAAAGTCTTTGCCGGTTGGCTAACCGCAAGCTGCTGCAAAAATGCTTTGTGGCTCCCGAAGAGGCCTTGCCAAGTTACCTGAAAACCAATTTACATTATCGAACGGCCTTGTGACGGGAGCACCGCTGCCTATGGAATTTTTGCAGATCACATTTCTGGCGATTCTGCAGGGGGTTACGGAATTCCTGCCGATTTCCAGTTCCGGACATCTTATCCTGCCGGCTGAACTGTTCGGCTGGGAGGATCAGGGGCTGGTTTTCGATGTCTCCGTTCATGTCGGAAGCCTGTTCGCGGTGCTGTATTATTTCCGCGGCCACGTTATTGAACTGGGTACCGCATGGTTACGTTCCCTGACTGGTGGCCAGGCCACCAGTCAGTCGCGACTGGCATGGCTGATTATCCTTGCCACGGTGCCTGCCGGTCTGGCAGGACTGCTTTTCAACGATCTGGTCGAACAGTATGGCCGCTCGATACTGTTGATTGCATTCACGTCAATTTTCTTCGCAGGACTACTGTATCTGGCAGATCGCAGGATCGGCAGTAACCGTGATCTGTCCGATCTGAACTGGAAGTCTGCCACGTTGATTGGTCTGGCCCAGATGCTGGCGTTGATACCGGGTACTTCGCGTTCAGGTGCGACTATGACGGCCGGCCTGTTTGCCAACCTGTCCCGTCATGCCGCCGCCCAGTTTTCCTTTCTCCTGGCCATTCCCATTATCGCAGCAAGTGGCCTGTTAAAGGTGCTGGATTTCTATCAGCTTGGTGCCAGCGTCTCAGACTGGGTCACCCTTCTGTATGGGGTCATAGTGTCAGGTGTGGTGTCCTATTTCTGCATCCACTATTTTCTGAAACTGATTGAGCGGCTGGGATTCCTCCCCTTTGTTATCTATCGGATAGTATTGGGACTGATGCTTTTTGGCGTGTACTTCAGCCGCTGACAGGGCAGCTAACCGATGGTTCAAGTCGCATTGACAGTCTATGTTGATGAGCAGGAAGGCATTACCCTGCGTGCCGCGCTCAATGAGCGGGCCGAACAGCTGGCAATTTCACTTGGGTTACCATTCCTTGACTATGAGGACAGTAAAGGAAAGGGTTACGACTTTCTGTTGCGCCTGTCAGGGCATGGGCTTGAACTGGTGCTGGAGCGGGCTGCGGCGCCAGGTCCGGTTCGGGTCGACTTTGAGAATCCGACCCTGGACTACCGGATCCGAAACCGGGTCAGCCGACAGGCTATTGCCAGGGCGATTGGTATCAAGCCGGGTTTTCATCCAGATGTGCTGGATGCGACCGCAGGGTTGGGGAAGGATGCCTACCTGCTGGCCAGCTGCGGATGCCGCGTGAAGTTACTGGAACGTAATTTTCTGGTTCACGCGTTGCTTGAAGACGGTCTGCGGAGGGCTGGATTGAGTCGCGACCCGGCCATACTCGAGGCGGTATCCCGTATGGACTTATCCCACTCCAGTCTTGCCGATTTCCGGATTCGCGGACTGGCATTCGACGTGGTGTACCTGGATCCCATGTTCCCGGCACGGGGTAAAAGCGCGAGAGTGAAGAAGGACATGTACGTACTGCAGCAGTATTTCAGCGACAGCCGGGAAAAAAACGATGAACCCGGGATGCTGCGGGATGCGCTGGACATCGCCAGGCGCCGGGTAGTCGTCAAGCGGCCTGCGCGGGCAGGGGACCTGGGCGGTCAGATTCCGAGTTTCCGACTGACCGGTAAAAGCAGCCGTTTCGATGTTTACCTGGCCGGCTCGCAGTTACCTAACTCACAGCCTGCTGATAAGACCTTCTAAAGGTCCGGCTCAGAGCAGCTTCTCCATAATTCCCCGGTACAAGCTGGTCAGGTTATTCAGATCCACAATGGCCACATGTTCGTCGACCTTGTGTATCGACTGGTTACAGGGCCCCAGTTCAATAACCTGGGTACCGTAGGGAGCGATGAAACGGCCATCGGAAGTTCCCCCACTGGTCGACAGAACCGCTTCAATTCCCTGTTGTTCCCTGATTACCTCACTGGCCGCCTCCACAAGGTTGCCACTGGCAGTCAGGAACGGCTGGCCGGACAATTGCCAGTCCAGTTGATATTTCAGTCCATGGGCATCGAACAGGCTTTCACAGCGGTTGCGGATCTGTGCGTCGCTCAGTTCGGTGGAGAAACGCAGATTGAAGTCCACATGCAGAGTGTCCGGAATGACATTGGTGGCACCGGTGCCGGCATGAATATTGGAGATCTGCAGGCTGGTGGGTGGGAATGATCCGTTGCCGTTGTCCCAGGTTTCAGAGGCCAGTTCCGCCAATGGCAGCAGCGCCTTGTGAATGGGATTATCAGCCAGTTGTGGATAGGCCACGTGGCCCTGAATTCCGGTAACGGTGAGGTGCCCGTTTATCGAACCGCGTCGGCCAATCTTGACCGTATCACCAAGTTTAACGCTGCTGCTGGGTTCCCCGACCAGGCAGTAATCGATGTTGATACCGCGCTCGTCCAGCCACTTCATGACCTGCACCGTGCCGTTTACAGCTGGCCCCTCTTCATCGCTGGTAATCAGGAAACCCAGCGAACCGGCAGGCTCCCGGGTCTGCAGAAACTCTTCGCAGGCGCAGACCATGGCCGCCAGTGACCCTTTCATGTCGGCCGCGCCACGCCCGTATAGCAGCCCGTCTCTCTCGCTGGGATAAAACGGAGACGTGGTCCAGGCTTCCAGCGGGCCTGGCGGTACCACGTCCGTATGCCCGGCAAACACCAGCAGGGGCTCCTGGTGTCCATAGCGGGCCCAGAAATTGTCTACTTCACCGAACGGCAGTCGTTCCACCTGAAAGCCGAGTTTTTCCAGTCGCCGGATCAGCAACTCCTGGCAGCCGGCATCCTCCGGGGTGACCGACTGGCAGGCTATCAATTCCCTGGTCAGTTCGAGTGTCGCGCTCATCGTGCTTCCTAGTTGTGGCTGTGCAACTCTTCATTCAGTTCGATGGCTGCCTTGTTGGGAACACATTCCACGGTTCCGGTCAGAGAGTTCCGCCGAAACAGCAGGTCGTTCTGCCGGGACAACTCCACGGCCTTGACGGTCCGCGTTAACTGGCCAGTATGGTCCAGAACGTTAACCTTGGTTCCGGCTGTCACATACAGGCCGGCTTCGACGATACAGCGGTCGCCAAGCGAGAAGCCGATGCCGGCGTTGGCACCGATCAGGCAGTTTTCGCCGACACTGATGACTTCCGTTCCGCCTCCGGAAAGTGTGCCCATGATACTGCAGCCTCCGCCCAGGTCGCTGCCTTCCCCGACCATGACGCTGGCGGATATCCGTCCTTCAATCATGGCCTTGCCGGCACTGCCGGCATTGAAATTCACAAATCCCTCGTGCATCACGGTGGTTCCTTCACCAAGGTAGGCGCCCAGTCGCACCCTGGCCGTGTGGGCGATCCGGACTCCAGGAGGAACAACATAATTGGACATCTTCGGAAACTTGTCTACCGACATGACTTCCAGCAGTTGGCCAGCCATTCGGCACCGTAACTGCCAGCCAGGAAGTTCGCTCAACTCCACCGGTCCCTGATTGGTCCAGGCAAGATTATGTAACAGGCCGAACGCACCTTGCAGATTGAGACTGTTTGGCACTGCCAGTCGATGGGAGAGCAGGTGGAGTTTCAGAAAGACTTCGGCGGCAGAGACAGGGGGAAGATCCTCGCTCAGGATACAGGCAATGCGATCGGACTGGCTGGATGCCAGTTCACGAACCAGGGCTGCCTGGTCGGCGAAACCGGCAGCGTCGAGCTTGTTCTGCAGGCTGGCGGCCTGGTCGGTTCCGAATTCCACAACCTGATTGGCAGATCCGTCGATGCCGAGACTTTCCAGCACCGCCTGCATCATTTCCGGCTCGGGGTTCCGCAATGGGGCCGGGTAAAAAGCCTCGATGATTTCGCCCTGGCGGTTCTTGGTTGCGACTCCGAAAGCGAAACTGTGGATGGGACTGTTTGTCATGGCTGGACCTTCTATAGCATCTATGGCGTTTAAGTCTGGAGCGTTGAATTCAGGGGTTCAGGGTTCGCGAGATAGCGTCCGGATCGAAACCGATGAGCCAGGAATTTCCGTCGCTGAGGATAGGGCGCCGGATCAGGGAGGGATTGGCCAGCATCAGCGACCGGGCCGTTGCCGGGGTCAGATTATCACGAACCGATTCCGGTAATTTCCGCCAGGTGGTGCCGCGTCGGTTTATCAGTTCGTCGGTAGAAAACCGGCTCATAAAGCTATCGATTAAGCGCTCGGAAAGCCCGTCTTTCCGGTAGTCGTGGAAGTGGTGTGGAATGTCCTGTTCGGTCAACCAGTTCAAGGTTTTCCTGATTGTATCGCAGTTGCGGATTCCATAGACATCGATCATAGACAGGCCGGGCCCTAGCTGGCAAAACGTTCTTCGAGGCGTTCCTTGATTTCCGTGGTCAACTCTGCCGCCAGTGTCGTATCGACGATGGGTCGGTTATCGGCACCGGTGATATAAAACAGGTCCTCCACCCGTTCGCCTAGAGTGGTGATCCTGGCATCCATGAGATTGATATGGTTCTCGGCAAAAATCTTACCTACCGAGGCCAGGATTCCCGGCCGGTCAGGGCAGTTGATCTCCAGAGTGGAGTAAGGCTTGTCGGGATTGTTGATCAATTCGGCTTCCACATGCTGGCTGAAGTGTTTCAACTGGCGCGCCGGTTTGCGACTGACCGGCGGCACATAGGATTTTTGATTCTGAATGTGATCCAGCAGAACCTTTCTGATCTGGGCAATGCGATCAGGACGTTCACCAACCGGCTTGCCGTTATTCTCCAACACCGTATAGGTATCCATGCAGTAGCCGTTGGCGGAGGTGAAAATCCTGGCATTCTGAATGTTGAGATTGAGCTTTTCAAAGGCCGCCGTGCTGTTGGCGAACAGGTATTCTTTATTGGGCATGTAGATGAAAATCTGCGTGCCACCCTCGATCGGATTTTCCACCGTGTCCTTGACACTGATCAACGGGCCGTCGCCAGTGTGTTCATGAATGCTCTCGGTATGCCAGCAGATATTGGCGACCGATTCGCGGACAAAATACTCGTCCGCAGCATTTTCCCAGATCCGGTCGATGGAGGTTTCATCCATGCCCCGGTCCTGGAGTTTGAGCAGCGCTGATTGCTGTTTGTCACGAATCCGTTCTTCCCGGTTCAGAGGGTTTTCCAGGCCCAGTCGCAAAACCCGCTTGGTGCTCAGGTACAACTGGCGGAGCAGGGCCGCCCGCCAGGCATTCCACAGATTCGGATTGGTGGCACAGATATCGGCAACGGTGAGAGCATACAGGTAATTAAGATGCAGTTTGTCGCCCACAGCCAGGGCGAACTCATGGATCACTTCCGGATCGGAAATATCCTTACGCTGCGCAGTCATGGACATCAGCAGATGTTTCTGAACCAGCCAGCAAACCAGTCGGGTGTCCCACTCACTGAGATAGTGGCGGCGGCAGAATGCCTCGGCATCGTCCATGCCAAGCACAGAGTGGTCGCCACCCCGGCCTTTGGCGATGTCATGGTAAAGGCCGGCGATATACAGCAATTCAAGCTTGGGGAGATTCCTGGCGATGTGTGCCGCCACCGGGTATTTTTCTTCGGCATCCGGCAACAGGAAGCGGCGCATGTTCTCCACCACCTGCAGGGTATGAGCGTCCACGGTGTAAATATGGAAAAGATCGTGCTGCATTTTGCCGGTGATACGCCCGAACTCCGGCAGGTAACGACCGAGAATGCCGTAGCGGGCCATGCGCCGCAATTGCAGGGTCAGCATGTGATCGGAGCGTAACAGCTCCATGAACAGCGAGGTGTTGCGGATGTCGTTGCGGAATTTTTCATCCACCAGCTGACGGTTGTCGCGAATCAGTCGGATAGTTGACGCACGGACCCCCTGAATCGCTGGATTCTGGGCCATCAGCACGAACACTTCGATGAGGGCAAAGGGAAAACGCTTGAATACGTTGCTGTTGCGAGCCTCGATATAGCCATTGTGAATCTGGAAGCGCTTGTTGATGGGAACCAGCTTCTCCTTTTCCTTGGCCCGCAGTATTGCCTCGTCCAGGTGCTGCAGCAGCACGTCATTGAGTTCCCTGAGACTGGCCACGACCTGGTAATAACGTTGCATGAGCTTCTCTACAGCGAGGCTCATGTCGTCGTCACTGTAACCCAGCATGGTGGCCAGTTCCTTCTGCTTGTCGAACAGCAGCCGATCTTCGCGGCGCCCGGACAGCAGATGCAGTCCATAACGCAGAGTCCACAGGAATTTCTGGCCCTTGTCGAAGATTGCCTCCTCGGAAGCATTCAGAAAGCCAAGGTCAACCAGGTCATGAAAATTCCGGGCGCCAAACTGCCGCTTGGCTACCCAGGCAATGGTCTGAATGTCCCGCAGTCCTCCCGGCGAGGATTTGATGTTGGGCTCCAGGGCGTAATCGACGTCGTAATACTTGTCATGCCGTGCTATCTGCTCGTCCCATTTGGCACGCAGAAACTGGGTGATTGGCCAGATACGCTTGCTGGAGGTCAGCTTTTCCATCTCGTCGCGTAATTCCGGCGGTCCAGCCAGGGTGCGCGATTCCATCAGGGCCGTGGCGACAGTGATATCAGCCTTGGCTTCCTGCTTGCACTGCTTAAGCGACCTGACACTTTGTCCGATTTCGAGATTGATGTCCCATAACAGGGTCAGGAAATTGCTGATACAGGCTTTATAACCGGCTACCCGGTCGTTGCGGGTCAGGATCAGCAGGTCGATATCGGAATGCGGGTGCAGTTCGCCGCGGCCATAACCTCCCACTGCCACCAGCGAGATATTCTTCTGATCCGGCCAGGGAAACTGCTCCCAGGCCAGAGCCATGATCTGATCGATGAAATGTGCCCGGCTTCGCACCAGCAGGGCGATGTCGTCGCCGTCCCGGAAGCGACTGTCCAATTCCTCGTTGGCATTTTCTATGGCTGCCCTGAACAGTGGGATACGGTCTTCACCTGCATTGAGCCGGCCTCGCAGTTGTGCCGGATCCAACAGTTCCAGAAACTCAGCGACGGGCGCAGTCAATTCTTGCGGCATGTTGAGGTCCGGATTCGACAAGGGCTTGTTACCAGGGTAATTGTTCATCTGACCTTAAGGTCAGGATCTCAAAACCATCGCTGGTGACGGCCAGAGTATGCTCCCACTGGGCAGACAGTCGCCGGTCTTTGGTGGTAACCGTCCAGCCGTCCGACTTCGACAGCTTGGTGAAGCGACTGCCGGCATTGAGCATTGGTTCGATCGTGAAAGTCATGCCTTCCACCAGCACGCAGCCCGTGCGGGGGCGACCGTAGTGAAGTACCTGTGGGTCTTCATGAAATATACGCCCGATACCATGGCCACAATATTCGCGAACCACGGAATAATGATTGGCTTCGGCGTGGGTCTGGATGGCATGGCCGATATCCCCGAGGGTGACCCCGGGCTTCACCAGTTCGATACCCAGGTAAAGACATTCCTGGGTAATACGGATCAGGCGGCGTGCATGGTCCGGTGCGTCTCCCACACAGAACATTTTACTGGTGTCGCCGTGGAAACCGTCCTTGATGACCGTGACATCGATATTGATGATGTCACCATCCTTCAGAATCTTGTTATCGCTGGGAATGCCGTGACAGATTACATGATTGACCGAAGTGCAGATGGATTTGGGAAATCCGTTGTAATTGAGCGGAGCCGGAATTGCCTGTTGCTCGTTGACGATATAGTCGTGGCAGAGCCGATCCAGCTCCCCGGTGCTGATACCGGCCTGCACATGGGGGGTGATCATCTCCAGGGCTTCAGCCGCGAGCCGGCCGGCCACCCGCATCTTGGCGATTTCATCGGCAGTTTTTATGGTAATTCCCATGGCCTGGATCTATTGGTTGACTGGAAAACGGTTTTTCAGACCGGTATCCGGGGGTAGTGAGTCCGGGACTTCCAGAGACCGGCTACCTGCCTGAAAGGTTGCGTATTGTAAAGCACGGGGAGGGCGAATAACAGGCATGTCACGGCAACGCCGGGAGACGGTGCCAGGAATCGGCAAAGGTGGGGAAAAGGCATTCAGAAGGTTCCGGTGCTTTAAGTTTGTCTGCCGTTGTGGTATAAAGCGGCGCGCTGCGGGGACTGTTCCCCGCAATTTACTGTAACCAGGGCTGGTTTGCGCCAGTCACTAAACGTCGCACACACACCGACACATGGGCTTTGGGTGCCCGCCGGAACGCCTTTCCTGGAGTTCCACGGGTTAAGTCATGGGGTGTGTGGAGGCCTAACCCGTACTGCAAGGTATACCTATGACTGCTGTATCTATGAAAGAGATGCTGAAGGCCGGCGTGCACTTCGGCCACCAATGTCGTTACTGGAACCCCAAAATGGAACAATACATTTTCGGGGCTCGCAACAAGATTCACATTATCAATCTCGAACACACCCTGCCGGCACTGAACACGGCGCTGGAAGAAGTTCGTGACCTGGCGGCCCGCAACAAGAAAGTATTGTTTGTCGGCACCAAGCGGGCCGCTGGCAAATTTATTCGCAGCGAAGCGGAACGTGCTGGCATGCCCTATGTCAATCACCGCTGGCTGGGCGGTATGTTGACCAACTACAAGACCATCAGGGGATCCATCAAGCGCCTGAAAGACCTTGAAGCCCAATCCGTGGACGGCACATTTGAACGTCTGACCAAGAAAGAGGCGTTGATGCGGCGCCGCGCCAAGGAAAAACTGGAGCGCAGTATCGGTGGCATCAAGGACATGGGGGGGTTGCCCGATGCGATTTTCGTTATCGACGTGGATCATGAACGCATTGCTGTAAAGGAAGCCAACAGCCTTCGGATCCCGGTGATCGGAATCGTGGATACCAATAGTGATCCCGATGGAGTGGATTTCGTCATTCCCGGCAATGACGACGCCATCCGCGCTATTCAATTGTATGTGAAATCGATCGCGGACTCCTGCGTGGAAGGGCGCAATGCTGCCAACTCGGGACTCGAGGGCGAGTTTGTCGAAATAGAGGATGACGATCCGACACCGGCTCCGGAAGCCAAGGCTGCTCCGAAAGTCCAGGCTGCAGCAGCCGAGTCTGAGAGCGAAGTTGAAGAAGCCTCGGCAGACAACGAAACCGAATCCGAAAGCACGGCTGACGATGCCAGCGATGACGGAGAGGAAGCGAAGGCTACTGCCAAGAAAGAGGCTGCCGCTAAGAAGGTTCCTGCCAAGAAAGCCGCAGCCAAGAAAAAGGCACCGGCCAAGAAGAAGGCGGCAGACGACGCCGGAGACGAGTAGCTTTTCATTCACTAGGGGTGCGGCTGTGACAGTTGGCATCCCGATCCAAGATTTCGGGGGCGTCAAGCCCCCTTTTTACACAAGGTTCCCTGGCGAACCGGATTTCATTGCATACCGTTCCGGAGCGAGTGGAGCGACAGTTAAGAGGCGAATTTCATGACTACGATTAGTGCAAGCATGGTCAAAGAGCTGCGGGAGCGTACCGGCCTGGGCATGATGGAGTGTAAGAAAGCCCTGCAGGAAGCGGATGGCAACATGGAGCAGGCAATCGATGACCTGCGTAAAGCCAGTGGCCTGAAAGCGGCCAAGAAATCATCCCGTATCGCAGCCGAAGGCATTGTAATGGCCAGAATTGCCGAAGACGGGAACTACGGCGTGGTGATCGAGGTCAACAGTGAAACCGATTTTGTCGCCCGCGACGATAATTTTCTGGCTTTCGCCGGCAACGTGCTGAATCTGGCCTTCGACAATCCCGATGCGGATCTTGTCCAATTGCTGGAAGCGGGTCTGGAAGAACAACGGCAGGCTCTGGTCCAGAAGATCGGCGAAAATATTTCCGTCCGCAGGGTGGCCCGGTTGGTCTTCGAAGACGCCAACAAGGGCATCGTCGACAGTTACGTACACAGCAATAACCGTATTGCCGTGCTGATTGCTCTGCAGGGCGGCGACGAGGCCCTGGCCCGGGACATCGCCATGCATATAGCGGCGTTGAACCCCATGGTGGTGCGTCAGGAAGAGGTGCCCGAGGAAGTGTTGGCCAAAGAATCCGAGATTTATTCCGCCCAGGCTCGCGAGAGTGGCAAGCCGGAAGAAATCATTGAGAAGATGATCGAAGGAAGATTGCGAAAATTCCTGGCTGAAGTAAGCTTGATGGAGCAACCGTTCGTCAAGGATCCCGATGTCAAGATTGCGGATCTGCTCAAGGAAGCCGGTGCCGACATCGTGTCCTTTATCCGCTTCGAGGTGGGAGAAGGCATCGAGAAAGAGGAAGAGGATTTTGCTGCGGAAGTCGCCGCGCAGTTGAAAGGTTGACCCGCTCGAAGCGGCAGCCGCGTTACCGCTCGTTTTCGCAAATGACCGAAAGGATCAGAGATGCCCGGGGCTGACAAGAAATACAAGCGAATACTGCTCAAACTGAGTGGCGAAGCATTGATGGGTGAGGTCGATTTCGGTATCGATCCCAAGGTGCTGGATCGTATTGCTGTGGAAGTCGGGCAGTTGGTAGGCTTCGGCATCGAGGTGGGAATGGTCATCGGTGGCGGCAACCTGTTCCGGGGTGCCGCCCTGCACGCCGCCGGCATGGAACGGGTGACTGGCGATCATATGGGCATGCTGGCCACGGTGATGAATGCCCTGGCCATGCGCGATGCTCTGGAACGAGCCGGAATCGCAACCCGGGTCATGTCGGCAGTGCAAATGAGCGGCATGGTGGAGCATTATGACCGCCGTACCGCGATTCGGCATCTGCGCTCCGGCGACGTAGTTATTTTTTCGGCCGGCACCGGCAATCCTTTTTTTACCACCGATACGGCCGCCTGTTTGCGGGGCATCGAAATCGGCGCGGAATTGATATTGAAAGCCACCAAAGTGGACGGTGTCTATTCGGCAGATCCCAATAAGGATTCCGCTGCCATCAAGTTCGACACCCTGAGTTATGATGAGGTTATCGAGAAGAAGCTGGGAGTGATGGATCTCACGGCTATCTGCCTGAGTCGTGACAACGCCATCCCTATTCGCGTGTTTAACATGACCAAGGCCGGTGCTCTGCTCAACAATGTAATGGGCGGAGGAGAGGGAACCACGATCGGCTAAATCGGGAGCTTCCCCTTACGGGACCCCAGCAACAATTCTGACCGGGAGAACCAGTAGATGATAAAAGAGATAATACAGGATGCGGAAGATCGCATGCAGAAAAGCGTAGCGGCTCTGGAATCGGCATTCAACAGGATTCGAACCGGCAGAGCGCATCCCAGTCTTCTTGACGACATCATGGTTTCCTATTACGGGGCTGACACGCCACTCAATCAAATGGCCAATGTGACCGTTGAGGAAGGGCGCTCACTGGTGGTCAACCCCTGGGAAAAATCGATGATCGGGGAAATTGAAAAAGCCATTATGCGCTCCGATCTGGGTCTCAATCCTTCCAATAACGGCGAATCAATTCGGGTTCCGATGCCACCTCTTACCGAAGAGACCCGCCGGGAATTCACCAAGCAGGCCAGACATGAAGCGGAAAACGCCCGTGTCGCAGTTCGCAACATCCGCCGCGATGCCAATTCCCATTTGAAGGATCTGGAGAAGGAAAAGGAAATCAGCGAAGACGAACAGCGACGGGGCGAGGATCAGATACAGAAACTTACCGATAAGTACGTGGACGCCATCGAGAAGAGTCTCGCAGTGAAGGAAGAGGATCTTCTTTCCGTCTGATAATCCGCTTCTATGCCCACGGTGAAGAGGATCCTGAATGGTCCTTCGCCGGGATGTAACCGGGAAAAGAACGGATTACGCCAGTATGATTCCTGACCATAAGAACAGCCTCCCTGCACATATCGCGGTCATCATGGATGGCAACAATCGCTGGGCCAGAGCCAGGGGAATGACCGGCACCGCCGGCCATCGGGCCGGAGCCGAGTCGGCACGCGACCTGGTCGACGGTTGTATCGCCAGAAACATTGATTATCTCACTCTGTTTGCATTCAGCAGCGAGAACTGGCTGCGCCCCAAGAAAGAGGTACAGGGGCTGATGGCACTGTTCCTGGCGGTCCTCAAGCGCAAGGAGATTGATCAGTTTCACGCCAAGAACGTGCGAGTCCGTTTTATCGGCAGGCGCGACGGCTTTTCGAAAAAGCTGGCCGTTCACATGCACCAGGTGGAGCAGCTGACTGCAGAGAATACCGGATTGACGGTCACCGTGGCTGCAGATTACGGCGGTCGCTGGGATATCGTCCAGGCCGCTAACCGGTTGGCTGCAGAAGTGGAGACGGGCAGAATGACCTCTGCACAGATCGATGAGCAGGCGGTGGAGCGTGTTATCTGCCTGACCGACGCACCGGCACCGGATCTCTGCATACGTACCGGAGGCGAACGACGGATAAGTAACTTTCTGCTCTGGCAGTTTGCTTATACGGAACTGTACTTTACCGATTGTTACTGGCCTGATTTCGACGATACCCAGTTGCAGCTGGCGCTGGATGATTACGCCAGCCGTCAGCGCCGCTTCGGTTCCCATCCCGATTCAGCGTAACCTAGAGGAGGTTCCGGAGTGCTGCTGCAGAGAGTATTGACTGCAATTGTCCTGATAGCGGGACTGGTGCTGCTGTCGGTATTCTCGTCTCCGTTCTGGTTTGCGGTGGTCGTTGCAGTGGTTACCCTGCTGGCTGCAATGGAATGGACCCGGTTTATCGGCCTGGATTCGGTGCCGGCGAAAGTTGGTTACCTGCTCAGCCTGAGCTTGCTGCTGGTCGGGGCATTCTTTCTCGTTGGTGCCAGCCCCGAAACACGAGTACTCGATTTCCCGCGCGTCGTCAGTCTGCTGGCTTTCGGCGTGGTGTTCTGGCTGCTGGCCACCTGGTTGCTGACCGGCTACCCTGAAAATACGGACTCCTGGAACGACCAGTCTCATATCGCGCTTATGGGCGTGTTCGTGCTGCTACCGACCTGGTGTGGTATCACTCAGCTGAAATACATTGATGAGTCCGGATTTCTGGTGCTGGGGCTGATTGCTCTGGTCAGCGTTGCGGATATCGGCGCTTATTTCAGCGGTCGGGCATGGGGCCGGCGGAAACTGGCACCGTCACTCAGTCCGGGTAAATCATGGGCCGGTTTCTGGGGGGGGATGGCCAGCAGCGTGATCCTGGCCAGCATTTTCATGGGTATCACTTCCGTCAGAGGAGCGCCCCTGACTCTGACCCAGGGAACCCTGGGAGTGATCGGAACACTGTTGGTAGCCGTAAGCAGTGTAGTCGGGGATCTGTTTGAAAGCATGCTGAAGAGAAATCGAAATCTGAAGGACAGTGGCGCGACTCTGCCAGGACACGGCGGCATCCTCGATCGCATCGACAGTCTCACGGCGGCGACGCCGTTCGCTGTTCTTTGGCTGTTCCTGGTACTGGGGTTGGGGAGTGGCCCGTTGTGACTGAAACCATCAAAGTGACGGTGCTGGGCTCCACCGGTTCAATAGGTGAAAACACCCTGGATGTCATAGCCAGGCACGCGAAATATGAAGTATTTGCGCTGACTGCCTGTCACAGTGTTGAGACCCTGGCCGGGCAGTGTCGTCGCTTTACGCCCCGTTTTGCGGTGCTGGCGGATTCCAGCCGGGCCGCCGAACTGGAGCAGATGCTGGCCGATTGCCCGACAGAAGTCCTGTCCGGGGCCGATCAACTCGAAACCGTGGCGGCGCATCCGGACACCGACACAGTTATGGCGGCTATTGTCGGGGCGGCCGGACTCAGAGCAACTCTGGCCGCGGTGGCAGCGGGCAAGAAAGTGCTGCTGGCCAACAAGGAATCGCTGGTTATGGCCGGCGAACTGTTCATGGACAGCGTCAGGCGCGGTGGTGGGCAGTTGCTGCCTATCGACAGTGAACACAATGCCATTTATCAATGCCTGCCGGTGCCGCTCATTGGCGACGTGATCAGCGGGAAACAGGGCGTACGCAAGGTCATTCTTACCGCATCGGGAGGCCCCTTTCTCGATCTGCCGGCTGATCGCCTTGGCGACGTGACACCGGAGCAGGCCTGCCGGCATCCGCGCTGGGAGATGGGAAGGAAAATATCGGTGGATTCGGCAACCTTGATGAACAAGGGGCTGGAGTTTATCGAAGCCTGCTTCCTGTTTGATCTGCCCTGTGAGCAACTGGAGGTGGTGATCCATCCCCAGAGCATCGTCCACTCGATGGTCGAATACCAGGATGGCTCCGTAATCGCCCAGCTTGCGAATCCCGACATGCGGATTCCCATCGCCTATGGGCTGGCCTGGCCGGAGCGGATCGATTCCGGAGCTGTCGGCCTGGATCTCACCGGCCTGCAGCCGCTGGAATTCAGGTCACCGGACCTGGAGCGCTTTCCCTGTCTGCGGCTGGGAATGGATGCTGCGAGGGCGGCCGGCACCGCTCCGGCAATACTCAATGCTGCCAATGAGGTGGCGGTGGCGGGTTTCCTGGCAGGACGTCTGCAATTTGACCGGATTCATCGTGTCATCGCGGAAGTTATGTCGAAAATGCCTTGTGAAGTCGCGGCAAGTCTCGATATTATTCAGACAGCCGATTCGCAAGCCCGTATTCTGGCTAATGAATTGATTGTTAAAGAAAATGTTTGATTCCTTTGGGTCAGGCATTAAGGTTACTTTATGTTAGCAACGCTGATCTTCAATGTCCTCGCCCTGGTGGTAACGCTGGGCATCCTGGTGACGTTCCATGAGTACGGTCACTTCTGGGTGGCCCGCCGTTGCGGAGTCCGGGTCCTGCGTTTCTCGATCGGATTCGGCAAGCCATTCAAGTCCTGGTACGGCAAGGACGGCGTGGAATACGCCATTGCGCCAATACCCCTCGGCGGTTACGTCAAAATGCTGGGGCAGGAGGATACCTCGGTAACGGATGCCAGCGAGGTTCCCCTAGAGCAACGACACGAATCATTTGCCTTCAAGCCGCTGTGGCAGAGAATGGCGATCGTCGCTGCCGGACCCATTGCCAACTTTATTCTGGCCGCAGCCGTTTTCTGGGTTATTAACCTGAGTTACGGGGTAACCGGACTGGCGCCAGTTCTGCACAGTGTGGTTGATGGCAGTCCCGCAGATCGGGCCGGTTTGCGGGCAGGTGATGAGATTGTAGCGGTCGATGGATCCGAGACCCGGATGTGGCAACAGGTCAGCATGAAACTTCTTGAACGTCTTGGAGAGACCGGTGAGATTCAGCTGACCGTTACTCCGCACGGTTCAACAGCGCCGCAATCCCACGTGATTCCAATTATCAATTGGCTGGCGGATTCCACTTCTCCCGATCCTTTGACATCGCTGGGGATGATACAGTTCGATCTGCCACCGGTGATCGCATCGGTAGTCCCCGGCGGGCGGGCCGAAGCCGGGGGATTGCTGCCGGGAGACGAGGTCCTCACTGCCAATGGCCAGGCGGTCAGGGGCTGGGGGCACTGGGTTGAGATCGTTCGGGCCAGCCCGGAACTCGATCTGGATGTTGTTGTCCAACGGGGAAGCGAGACTATCGAGTTACACCTGATACCGGAACGGACGCTGCTCGAAAATAATCGTGTCATCGGCACTATCGGTGCCGCTGTCGAGGAACGATCCATTGCCGATCTGTTACCGCCGGAACGGCAGCGCAGCATGGAATACAATGCAGTGTCAGCGGTAATACCGGCATTGCAGGAAACCTGGGACAAATCGGTGTTCGTCCTGGATTCAGTGAAGAAGATGGTGGTGGGCCTGATTTCGGTAAAAAATATTAATGGCCCCATCACCATTGCCCAGGTAGCCGGGGAGACTGCATCCTACGGTCTGGATGTTTACCTGGGCTTCCTGGCTATTCTCAGTATCTCGCTTGGGGTATTGAACCTATTGCCGATACCAGTTCTCGATGGCGGCCATCTGTTGTATTACGTGATTGAAGGGGTAATACGACGGCCGGTTCCGGAGCGGATACAGGAACTGGGACTGCAGTTGGGCCTGTTATTGATATCCGGAATAATGATTCTGGCAGTTTATAATGACGTTAGTCGACTGCTTTAAAAAATCAAACCAGCAGTTGAAGTGATTAACCTACCCGCCGTAGTAGTTTGTCAAGCTTGAATTTGAGTACGAATTGATAATGAAAAGATTTTGTCTTGGTATCCTATTATTTATCGGATTTGCCAATTCATCCTACGGGCAGAGTTTTACCATCGCGGATATCATCATTGATGGCTATCAGCGAGTTTCTCCTGGCGTAATTTACGGCCTGCTGCCAGTAGGGATTGGCGATGAGGTGACGCCTGATGTGGCGGCGGATATTATCCGCGCCCTGTCTGACTCCGGCTACTTTGAGGATATCGAAGTGCTGCGGGATGGCAACCTGCTGGTTATCAGTATCCTGGAACGTCCCTCGGTAGCCGAAATCAATATCGAGGGTAACAGTGTACTGGAGACCGATCAGATCATTGAAAATATGGCATCGGCGGAAATTGCAGAAGGCCAGATTTTCACCCGCTCAACCCTGGAAGCAATCCGCCAGGGAATTCAGGACGTGTACTCCTCACGCGGTCGCTATGGCGCCACGGTGGATATCGAGGTGGAAGAACTTCCCCGTAACCGGGTAGCTATCAATCTTGACATAAATGAAGGCGAGGAGAGCCGTATTCGCCACATCAATATCGTCGGCAACAATGCATTCGATGACGATGAGCTGCTGGACCTGTTTGAACAGGGTACCAAACCCTGGTATCTGTTTTTCAGCCGCAGGGATCGCTACTCCCGGGAGCAGTTCTCCGGAGACCTGGAGCGCCTCGAGTCGTTCTACCTGGACAACGGATACGTGGAGTTCAATGTTGATTCCACGCCAATTTCCATTACTCCGGACAAGGAAGAAATCTACATAACAGTCAATATCACCGAGGGTCCCCAGTTCACTGTCAACGAGGTGGACCTGGCAGGTGACCTGGTGGATGCGGAGGCTCTGTTACGCGCCGCTATCTTTGTCCGTCCCGGTCAGACCTATTCCCAGGCATTGGTAACCGGCACCGAAGAAATCATGGTGCAGTTCCTCGGCAATCTGGGTTATGCCTTTGCCCAAGCCACTGGAGTCCCCGAAATCAACGAAGGCGAGAACACCGTCGACGTGACCTTTTTTATTGATCCAGGCAACCGTACTTACGTGAACCGGATTAATTTCAGTGGCAATCTGTCCACCGCTGACGAAGTTTTACGCCGCGAAATGCGCCAATTGGAGAGTGCGCCCGCCTCCAGCCAGCAAATCGAACAGTCGAAGGTGCGACTGGAACGACTTGGCTATTTCGAAACCGTGGAAGTGGAAACGGTAGAGGTCCCGGGTACAGAGGATCAGATCGACGTCAATTACGACGTGGTGGAACAGAATTTTGGTTCGGTGAACTTTTCAGTTGGCGGTGGTGGTGGAAATTTCTTTGTCAGTACCTCGCTACAGGCGCAGAATTTTCTCGGCACCGGTAAAACTGTGGGTTTCGGCATCAACCGCAGCCGTTTCAGCAAGAGCCTGAATATCCAGTATCTGGACCCGTATTTCACTCCCGATGGCGTGAGCCGGGGCTTCAATATATTTGCCCAGGAAATCGATTCGCCGTTCAATATCGCCAGTTTCAATACCAGTTCCTACGGTGCCGGATTCAACTTCAGTTACCCCATGAGCGAGGTGGAAGCGCTGGGGTTTGACATTGGTTATGCGCACACTGAGCTGAGTTCAGGGTACGGATCGGTGCAGGAAATTGAATCCAGCCCCAATTTCAAACTGTTCCCTTCAATCACCAAGTATCTGATCTCGCCCGGGAACACCAATCCGTGGCTGGGTCCCGTGCAGGAGGCAGTGCTTGGTAATGTCAGTGATCTGACGGATGAGCAGCTGCGCAAATTTCCGGATCCCGGTTTCATCGATCGCAACGGCGACACCTTTGACAATTTCACGGTCACCGGCACCTGGTTTCGAAACACATTGAACCGTGGCCAGTTACCGAATGACGGCTCGCTGCACACTCTGGGGGTCGAAGTCAGCCTGCCAGGCAGCGACCTGGAATATGCCACGCTTAATTATCAGGGACAGATGTACTGGCCGGTAACCAATGATCGCAACTGGGTTGTGGCCTTGCGCTACAACTTTGGTTACGGTTTCGGTTATGGGAAGTCCAATGAGATGCCGTTTTTCCAGCACTATTTCGCTGGCGGGATTACCGCTCAGGGTGTAGTGAGGGGATTTGACGAGAACAGTCTGGGTCCGCAGAGTACCCCGGGACGTAATTATAATCTGGTTAATGCCCTGTCCAGGTTGGAGCGTGATGAGAACGGCAATGTAATCACCGACTACGAAGGCAGAGCGAACGCCGAAGGTTATGAACCTGTGTGGGAGACAACGACGCTTATTGATGAGTTGGGTAACGAGCAGGTGGCGCTGGCCGTTACCCAGCAGTTTCTGGATCGGGACTACGACAGCTTCGGGGGCAATATCCTCACCACCGGCAGCCTGGAATTGATTTTTCCGTTACCCTTTATACCGAACCGGAATCAGGTCCGGTCATCATTCTTCATTGATGGGGGCAACGTGTTTTCCTCCAATTGCACGGCGACTCAGAAAGCCCTGCGTAACTGCAGTGATTTTGACGTCAACGAATTGCGCTTCGCCGCCGGCATCGGAATCACCTACCTGTCGCCATTCGGACCTCTGACGTTTTACCTGGCGACCCCCATCAAAGAAGGTCAAAACGACGACACGAAGACATTTGACTTCACGATCGGTACCGGTTTCTAGCAGGTTAGCGTAAAATTGGCGAAAATCGATTGCCAGCGTAGCTTAGGATTCATTTGCCGGAGCAGAGTAGGTAGTAGAGTTGTATAGTCGCACCGACTGATGGGGCCAGGCTGTTGAGCTGAAAGCCGATCCGTTGCAAGTTGGTGCTCTTAAAGGTAGCCGAGTGACTGAAAACAGGACAGGAAAGGCAGCGCTGAAAGTGGCGCGGAAGTTGCCAGGATACTAACCTGAAAAGCACCTAAAAAAAGCCAAATAAGTACTTAAAAGTACTGGAAAAATACTAAAAAGTACCCAAAAAGGTACCGAAAAAGGTAATTGAATAGTCGTAGCGCTGACCCCGGTAGATTCCGCCAGGCGCTGCAGAACAGATAACAAGTCCGTGGCCCGTCAGGGAGCGGTTTTTTAAACCTGGAGATGGAAAGTGAATAGAATCAAATTCTTGATGCTGATGGTGAGTGTTTCCCTGCTGCCTGGTCTGGTAGCGGCCCAGGACACCAAAATCGGCATCATTAACCTGGAACAGGCCCTGTTCAATTCGGAAGCCGCAAGGGTGGTTCAGGAAGATATTCGCAGTGAGTTTTCCGGCGATGAGCAACGCGCCCAGACTCTGCAGCAGGAACTCATGGCATTGCAGCAGAAGTTCAATCAGGATGAAGCGATCATGAGCGAGTCTGAAAAGCGTCAACTGAACGCTGACGCCCAGGAAAAGCAACTGCAGTTACAACTGATTTCGGAACGTGTGCAGCAGGCTCTTCAACAGAAGAATCAGCAGTTTGTTGAAAGCATGCGCCAGACTCTAAGCGACGCCATCACTGAAGTTGTCGCCGACGGTGGCTACGACCTGATCCTCAATGCCAGTGGGGTGGCCTACGCAGACCCAGTGCTGGATATCACCCCCAAAGTGACCGCCAAAATCAATGAGTTAAGAGACTGATAACCGTCTGAACGGCAGCTGCAGGTTAGTGCCAGGTGAACGAGGCTAAAAGTTATACACTTGGCACTCTTGCGGATCTTCTTGAAGTCAGGTTGGAAGGTGACGGTGACTGCCGCATCGATGGCCTGGCGACTCTTTCCCAGGGTCACCCCGGAAAGCTGAGTTTTCTCAGTAATCCTGCCTATGTTCATCAACTGGCGGATTGCCGGGCTTCGGCGGTGATTCTGGAAGAGAAATTTGCCGCCGCCTGTCCAGTCAACAAGCTGATATCTGCTGCTCCTTACCTTACCTTTGCCCGAGCCACCCGCCTGTTCGACAATACTTCTGTCAGTAGCTGGGGAATCCACTCCAGTGCGGTTGTGCATCCCACTGCCGAATTGGGCGAAGGCGTTTCGATCGGCCCGAATGCAGTCATTGAGGCCGGGGTCAGACTGGGAGTCAATTGTTCGGTGGGGGCGGGTAGCTTTGTCGGTGAGAATTGCAGGCTGGGTGATAATTGTCGACTGCACAGTAATGTAACGCTCTATCATGGCGTCACCTTCGGCGCTAATGTGATCATTCATTCCGGGGCCGTCATCGGGGCGGACGGGTTCGGTTTTGCCTTCGATGGTGAAAAATCCGTCAAGATACATCAGTTGGGCTCGGTGCATATCGGCGATGACGTTGAAGTCGGAGCGGGTTCAACCATTGACCGGGGAGCTATTGAGGATACGATAATTGAACAAGGAGTCAAAATAGATAATCAGGTGCAGATTGGACATAATTGCAGAATTGGAGCGCATACGGTTATCTGTGGCTGTACCGCTATCGCAGGCAGCGCTGTTATAGGCAGATACTGTGTGCTGGGAGGTGCCTCTGGAGTGGTCGGGCACATAAGTATTGGTGACAGGGTTCGGGTTGGTGCAATGTCGCTGGTCAGCCAGAGTATCAGCGAGGCAGGGGATTATGCATCCGGTACCGGTATCGACAGCACCGCTCGCTGGCGTCGCAATATCGTTCGTTTCAGTCAGCTGGACGAGCTTGCCAGACGCTTGCGAAAGCTAGAGAGCAAGGCGCAATCACCCGGTGAAACGGGCAGGA
The DNA here is from genome assembly GCA_024234395.1 of Pseudomonadales bacterium. Classification (GTDB taxonomy): domain Bacteria; phylum Pseudomonadota; class Gammaproteobacteria; order Pseudomonadales; family Pseudohongiellaceae; genus NORP240. The sequence continues at coordinate 1,373,410 of JACKOH010000001.1, read as the reverse complement.
AGCAGTCAGAGGAATAACGATAAATGATAATGAAAATCGAGGAAATCAAGGAATATCTGCCGCAGCGGTACCCGTTTCTGCTGGTAGACAGGATTGTTGAGATAGAGCTGGGCAAGTCAATTGTCGGATACAAGAATGTCACCGTAAATGAACCCTTCTTCCAGGGGCATTTTCCACAGGATCCTATCATGCCCGGGGTGCTGATTATCGAAGCACTGGCTCAGGTGGCTGGTGTTCTGGGTTTCAAGAGCCAGGAGAAAAAGCCCAAGGATGGCTATCTCTACTATTTCGTCGGTGCCGACAATGTACGACTGCGGCGACCGGTCGTTCCCGGCGACAGACTGACTCTGAAGGCGGAAATCGAAACCGCCAGAAAAGGAATTTACAAATTCAAGTGTACTGCGCTGGTTGACGATGAACTGGTATCAGAAATGAATATCATGTGCGCGGAAAGGAAGGTGCAGGTTGATTGATCCGAGTGCCAGAATAGATCCCACTGCGGAGTTGGCCGACGACGTGACCGTGGGACCCTGGTCGATTATCGGGCCTAATGTCAGGGTTGGCGCAGGGACCCGGATTGAGGCCCATGTTATTGTGCGAAGTCACACCCGGATCGGCAGGAACAATCGTATTTTTCAGTATGCCTCGGTCGGCGAGGATCCGGCCGATAAGAAATACCAGGGCGAAGAAACCTGGCTGGAGATTGGCGACGACAACGTATTTCGTGAAGGCGTCACCCTGCATCGGGGTACCGGTATCGGCGGTGGTCTAACCTCCATCGGCAGCGACAACCTGATGATGCCCTATGTGCACGTCGCCCATGACTGTCTGGTCGGCAGTCACACGGTGTTCGCCAACAACGTGGGGATTTCCGGCCACGTTCAGGTAGCTGACTGGGCTATTCTGGGTGGTTATGCCGGCGTCAATCAGTTTCTCAAAATCGGTGCGCATGCCATGGTGGGCGGGATGACTCACATCACCAACGATGTACCGGCCTATGTCATCGTCAGTGGTAACCCCGCGGCAGTGAGAAGCATTAACGCGATCGGCATGGAGCGCCGCGGCTTCGATAAGGACGCCATCAAGGCGGTGCGGGATGCCTTCAAGATCATTTACAAACGCGGTCTCAACCTGCAGGAAGCGATCGAGCGATTGGAGGCGAAAAGTACCGAAGGCGAAGTCCTGCAGGTATTGATCGATTCCCTGGAAGCCTCGGAAAAAGGTATTCATCGGTAGCCGGTTGTTCGCCTGGATGCAACCGGACCGGTAACAAAGTCACACAATCCTCAACTGTCGGGGCACGATCCCGAACCACGGACTGAATCAGAGCATTCCCCATGGCTGAATCCCTGCGCATAGGTATGGTGGCCGGTGAAAAATCCGGTGACAACCTGGGTGCCGGTTTCATGCGGGAACTGCTGAAACGCTATCCACAGGCGCGGTTCGAGGGCATTGGCGGCCCAGCCATGGTGGAATTAGGCTTTCACAGTCTGTTTCCCATGGAGCGCCTGTCGGTAATGGGGTTTGTAGAACCACTGAGCCGGCTGCCGGAACTGCTGGCAATTGACCGCCAGCTCAGAGCCCATTTTCTGCACAACCCGCCCGATGTCTTTGTGGGCATCGACGCGCCCGGTTTCAACACCCGATTCGAAAAAATCCTTCGTCAGCATGGAATCCGTACCGCTCATTACGTGAGTCCCAGCGTCTGGGCATACCGTGAAAAGCGGATTCACAAGATCCGCCAGGCGGTGGATCTGATGCTGGTTCTGTTCCCGTTCGAGGTGCCCATCTACGAAGCCCATGACATTCCCGTCGCCTGTGTCGGACATCCGCTGGCAGATGAACTGGACAGTCATTACGATATGCAGGCTGCCCGTGCCGCATTGAACCTGGAAGCCCGGGATACGGTAATAGCGCTGCTGCCGGGCAGCCGGGTGACGGAAGTCCGGCGCCTGGCACCGCTGTTTCTCGATCTGGTCGAGCGCTGCCGGCAGCTGTCAGCTCCGATAAGGTTCGTGGTTCCCTGCGCCAACCCGGAGCTGCGCGTGCTGATGGAACAGCAGTTGAGCGGGCGTAATCAGGCAGCTGCGGTCACGCTGCTCGATGGGAATGCACGGGGTGCTGTGATGGCTGCCGACCTGGTGATTCTGGCGTCGGGGACCGCGAGCCTGGAAACCATGCTGCTGGGTAAGCCCATGGTGATCTGTTACAAGGTGGCAACGCTTACCTACCTGCTGGCAGCGCGGTTATTGAAGGTGCCGTATGTCGGGTTGCCGAATCTGCTGGCCGGTGAAAAGCTGGTGCCGGAATACCTGCAACAGGCAGCTACCGTTGATAATCTGTTCGCCGAAGTCGTTGCCTTGCTGGAACATCCTGACAGTTGGGCTGGCCGGCTGCTGAGGTTCGAGCAGATCCATCAGCAATTGGCAAGACACGCCAGCCAGCGGGCAGTGGATGCAGTAATGGAACTGGTGAACAGCGGGCAGGGCGGCCGTGACCCGCAGCAGTAGACCAGGCAGGCGCAGCGACCGACAGCTGGCATTCGCTATGCCGCAAAGCGACGGTTGCCGGCTGATCGCCGGAGTCGATGAAGCGGGCCGCGGACCACTGGCAGGTAACGTGTTCGCGGCAGCAGTAATCCTGGCTCCTGACCGGCCACTGCCGGGACTGAACGATTCCAAGAAGCTTAGCGCCACGCGACGGCAACAATGTTACAACGAGATTACCGGCAGCGCTCTGACCTGGGCGGTGGCAAAGGCGTCGGTGGCGGAAATTGACACTCTCAACATTCTGCATGCCAGTCTGCTGGCCATGCAGAGGGCAGTGGCCGGGCTGGCAGAGCAGCCGGATTTTGTCTACGTGGATGGCAATTGCTGCCCTGGCTGGGATTATCGGAGCAGCGCCGTGGTGGGTGGCGATGCAAGGCTGCAGTGTATTGCGGCCGCTTCGATATTGGCCAAGGTGGCCCGGGACCGTGAAATGGTGGAACTCGAAGAGTGCTTTCCCGGATACGGGTTTGCCCGCCACAAGGGCTATCCTACCCGCGATCACCTGGCGGCGCTGGCGCGCCTGGGGCCCTGTGACATGCATCGGCGTTCGTTCAAGCCGGTTGCGGATCTGCTGCCCGGCGGTTGCAGTGGGGCATCGGTTTAACAGGCTGTTACAAAGAAGTTCCCTAAACAAGGCGCGGAAAAAACGGTATAGTCGGGAGCAAATTCCAGCACCGCGCGATACTGCGCATTGAAATTCAATAGATGCCAGCTTCTTCTTCAGTCAACTGTTTCGTTCACCTGCGGCTCCATACCGAATACTCCATCAGTGACAGTATCGTCACCATCCAGCCACTCATCGAAGCGGCCGCGAAGTTGAGCATGCCGGCTCTGGCAGTCACCGATATGGGCAACCTGTTTGCCCTGATCAAGTTCTATTCCACCGCGATCAGTCAGGGTGTCAAGCCGATCTGTGGGTGCGATATCAAAGTGGTAGACGCGGAGGGTAACGAGTCGCAACTGGTACTGCTGGTCAAGGATCGGGAAGGCTACCTGAATCTGACCCGGCTGATTTCCCGGGCCTACACCGAAGCACGAAGCCATGCTGAAATCCAACTGCGCAAAGAGTGGCTGCAGGACTCCGTGGCGGGACTGATCGCCCTGTCCGGCGCCCGACACAGCGACGTGGGAAAGGCCCTGCTGAGTGGCGAACAACAACAGGCGGTGGCCCTGTTACGGGACTGGATGGCGTTGTTCCCCGACAGTTATTACCTGGAATTGCAGCGTACCGGAAGAGCCGGGGAGGACGATTACATCGATGCCGCCGTGGCGCTGGCATTGCAGGAGCAGTGCCCGGTGGTGGCTACCAACGACGTCCGGTTTCTCAAGCCGGAGGATTTCGATGCTCACGAGGTAAGGGTCTGTATCAATGAGCGCCGGACCCTGGATGATCCCCGACGTTCCCATAACTACAGCGATCAGCAGTATCTGCGCCCGGCACAGGAAATGATCGAGCTGTTTGCGGATATCCCGGAGGCCATTGAGAACTCCGTGGAGATAGCCCGCCGCTGCAATCTGTCGCTGATCCTCAATGAACCGCACCTGCCAAATTACCCGGTGCCCGATGGCAGCAGTGTGGACCAGTACTTCCGGCAGCTCAGCAAGGCCGGTCTCGAGCAACGGCTGCAGGACAGTTTCGACCCGGGTAGCGCGGATTTCCAGGCCCTTAGTGCGCCGTATTTCGAGCGTCTTGAGGTGGAACTGCAGATCATCATCCAGATGGGATTTCCAGGCTATTTCCTGATCGTCATGGAATTTATTCAGTGGGCCAAGAACAATGGCATTCCAGTGGGACCGGGCCGCGGCTCAGGTGCCGGCTCGATCGTCGCCTGGGCACTGGGCATAACCGACCTGGATCCACTGCGCTATGACCTGCTGTTCGAGCGATTCCTGAACCCGGAGCGGGTCTCCATGCCCGACTTCGACGTGGATTTCTGTATGGACGGCCGCGATCGCGTAATTCAGCACGTGGCGGACCTGTATGGCAAGGAGGCGGTCTCTCAGATCATCACCTTCGGCACCATGGCCGCCAAGGCGGTGGTGCGGGACGTGGCCCGCGTGCAGGGCAAATCCTATGCTCTGGCCGACAAGTTGTCCAAACTGATTCCCTTTGAGCCGGGCATGACCCTGGCCCGGGCTCTGGAGCAGGAACCGCTGCTGGGCGAGTTCATCGACAGCGATGAAGATGCCCAGGAAATCATGGAGATGGCCCACAAGCTCGAGGGCATTGTCCGCAATGTCGGCAAGCATGCCGGGGGAGTGGTTATCGCGCCCACCAGGCTGACCGATTTCACACCACTTTACTGCGATGAAAACGGGGAAAGCCTGGTTACCCAGTTTGACAAGAACGACGTGGAAACCGCCGGCCTGGTGAAGTTCGATTTCCTCGGGCTGCGTACGCTCACGATCATCGACTGGGCAGTGAAGATGATCAATGACAGCGAACAGGCGGATGCGGAGGTGAATATCAACCGCATTCCACTGGACGACGACACGGTTTACCGGTTATTGAAAAAAGCCAATACTACGGCTGTATTTCAGCTTGAATCGCGGGGTATGAAGGACCTCATCAAGCGCCTGCAACCCAGCTGCTTTGAAGACATTATCGCGCTGGTGGCACTGTTCCGACCCGGTCCGCTGCAGTCGGGGATGGTGGATGACTTTATCGATCGCAAACACGGTCGGGCCAAGGTCGACTATCCTCATCCCGACCTGGAGCCGGTATTGAAAAATACCTACGGAGTCATCCTTTATCAGGAACAGGTGATGCAGATCGCCCAGGTGCTTGCCAATTATACGCTCGGTGGCGCCGACATGCTGCGACGGGCGATGGGCAAGAAGAAGCCCGAAGAGATGGAGCGTCAGCGTGCTATCTTCCTGGCCGGAGCCGAAGACCGCGCGGTGGATAAAAAACTGGCCGGTTCAATATTCGACCTGATGGAGAAATTTGCCGGCTACGGCTTTAACAAATCCCATTCCGCCGCCTATGCCCTGGTGTCTTACCAGACGGCCTGGTTGAAAACCCATTATCCGGCCTTTTACATGGCCGCCGTCCTGACTGCGGATATGCAGAATACCGATAAAATCGTCACGCTGATCGACGAATGCCGGAGCATGGGGCTGCCTTTGGTACATCCGGATGTGAATATCGGTGCCCATAACTTTACCGTCAATGCAGAGGGCGGAATTGTCTATGGGCTGGGTGCAATCAAGGGACTGGGTCAGGGGCCGATCGCTGCGATTACCGAGGCCAGGGAACTGGGCGGGCCGTTTACCAGCCTGCTGGATTTCTGCACCCGGGTTGACAGTCACAGTGTCAATAAACGGGCCCTGGAAGCGCTGATCCGTTCCGGCGCCCTGGACAGTGTGCTCGATGACGGTGATGCCGACAGTAAGCGGGCCGTGCTGACGGCTGCCCTGGATGAGACTCTCAAGGCGGCGGAGCAGAGTTCACGCAACCAGGCAATCGGGGTGGTCGACATGTTTGGCGAGATCATGCCGGTCAGGAATGATGCCGGTGCTTCGGCGCAGGCCATCGTCAGAACCGGGGTCCGGCCCTGGAGTGAACAACAGCGCCTGGCTGCGGAACGTGACACCCTCGGGCTCTACCTGTCCGGCCATCCGGTCGACGAGTTTCTGCCGGAACTGGAGCAGTTCGTCAGTGACCGGATTGTCAACCTTAAACCGGATCGTGAACCGCAGCTGGTCGCGGGGCTGGTGCATTCGGTTCGGACCATGAAAAGCCGGAAGGGCGATACCATCGCCTTCGTGGTCCTCGATGACAAGAGCGGCAGGTTTGAAGCCTCGCTGTTTGCCCGCGAGTATGAAAAATACCGGGATGTCCTGCACAAGGATACGATTCTGGTGGTGGAGTGTCAGGTCAGTGAAGATGATTACAGCGGCGGTATGCGTGGCCGTGTAAAAGAGATTTTCACCCTCCAGGAGTTTCGACAGAGCCGCGCCAGGCGCCTCAACCTGCAACTGGACGCCGAGTCCCTGGACGTCGATTTCTGCCGGGAACTGGCGGGTATCCTGGCGCCCTATCGCATCGAGTCAGGATTACAGGCGCTGGATGCCACGGCAGATGCCCGCAGCGGTAACGGCAGCAGTGGAACTGCGGAAGCCGTTGAGGTCCCTCGCAGGGGTTGCCTGATTGCGGCCCGATACCGCCGGGCGGACTCGGAAGGATGTATAATATTCGGCCATCAATGGACCGTGGCAGTGCAGGATGATCTGTTGCAGCGCCTGAAATCCGAATTCGGCAAGCAGCGCGTTTCGGTTCAGTACTGATGGCAGGTACCAGACAACTGACAATACCGACTAGAGACACCACGTACGCCGTAATTCCCGTTTACCACTTATCTGACAAGACATTATGGATCCCAATTACCTCGAATTCGAACAGCCCATCGCCGAACTGGAAGTCAAGATCAATGAATTGCGCCTGGTCGGTTCGGACAACGAACTGAACATCAGCGAAGAAATCCAGAAACTGCAGGAAAAGAACACCAAGCTGACGGAAAAAATCTATTCCGGTCTCAGTCCCTGGCAGATCGCCCAGGTGGCGCGTCATCCGTTACGCCCGTACACGCTCGACTATATTCAACACATTTTTACCGACTTCGATGAGTTACATGGCGATCGACTCTACGCTGACGACCTGGCACTGATCGGCGGGGTTGCCAGGCTGGACGACAAGCCGGTCATGGTGATCGGTCATCAGAAGGGGCGTGGCACCAAGGAGAAGGTCAGGCACAATTTTGGCATGCCACGGCCGGAAGGCTACCGCAAGGCACGTCGCCTGGTGCAACTGGCGGAACGTTTCAGGTTGCCGGTTCTGACTTTCATCGATACCCCCGGCGCCTATCCCGGCATGGATTCGGAAGAGCGCGGTATCAATGAGGCAATTGCCGAGAACATGGCCCTGATGTCCCGGATAAAAACTCCCCTGATTGCCACCGTTACCGGTGAAGCCAATTCCGGCGGCGCGATTGCCATCGGTGTATCCGACTACCTGAATATGCTGCAGTATTCCACCTATACGGTGATCACCCCGGAAGGCTGTGCCACGATTCTGTGGAAATCCGCCGAGTACGCTGCGCAGGCCGCCGAGGCCATGGGGGTTACCTCGAAGCGGCTGCAGGAACTGGGAATCGTCGACGAGACCATTCCCGAGCCGTTGGGTGGTGCCCACCGTGACGTGGCAACCGCTGCAGAGAATATCAAGGCAACGCTGATCAAACAGATCGACAGGCTGGAGCAACTGGAGCTGGACGAACTGGTGACACGCCGCTATCAGCGCCTGATGAGTTACGGTATCCATTCCTGACCGCGGACAGAGGCGCCGGCAACCGGTCGGTCCAGATCCAGATGAATTATGAAGCGCCGCTTATCCTGCCCGAACTGGAACAGCTGGCCGAGCCGGTATCGCTGGTGGTGGCTCTGAGTGGCGGATTGGACTCCATGGTGCTGCTGGAATCTGTCACTCGGCTGCGTGATGCCGGTCTGCTGAAACGTCCCCTCCGGGCCCTGCATGTTCACCATGGCTTGAGTCCGGCTGCCGACCACTGGTTGGAGTTCTGTGCCGAACAGTGCGCCCGCCGCAATATTCACTACGAGCATGCCCGGGTCAGCCTGGATCAGCGCGACGGCGAGAGTCTCGAAGCACTGGCCCGAAAGGCCCGCTACCGGGTTTTCAGTGACACTCTGGGCACGAATCAGTGCCTGCTGCTGGGACACCACCAGGACGACCAGATGGAACAGTTGCTGTTGCGCCTGAGCCGCGGTTCCGGGCCCGGTGGGCTGTCCGGTATGCCGAAATCCCGGATCCTTGGTGCAGGCAGCCTGTTGCGGCCGCTGCTGGGGTTTCCGCGCCGCCAGTTACGGCAGTTCGCCGAGACTGCGGGCCTGCAATGGATCGAAGACGAAAGTAACGCCAGCCTTCGTTTTGACCGCAATTTCTGGCGGCGGGAGATCCTGCCCCGTATCGAACAGCGCTTTCCCGGTTACCGCGACAGCTGGCAGAAATCCATGGCTCTGTGTGCGGAAGCGGAACTGCTTGGCGAGCAGCTGGCCGGGCAGGACCTGGCATTGACGGCCAGCGAAGAGCCCCGGATTCTGAATCTGGCACCGCTGTTGAAGTTGTCTCCCGCCAGGCAGCGTAACCTGCTCCGCCACTGGATGCTGCGTGCGGGCTTTACACCGCCAGGCTGGCAGACCATGCATCGGCTGAGCGACGAGATCCTGCCCGGCAGCAGTCCCGCTGCCCGTCTGGATTGTGCGGACGGCGCAGTGCAGCGATTCGGTGCGCAGCTGGTACTGATGGGACCGGCTGCGAAACTGGAAACCCGATCCTGCCAGTGGGATCCCCGCCGCGATCCGCAGCTATCACTGGCCGGCAATGGCAGCCTCACCAGCAGTTTGTACAATGCTGGCGGGCAGCGGCCGGAGCAACGTGCCGGCGGACTGTTGCTGAGGGTGCCGGAAGGCAGCCTGACCGTGGCTTATCGCAGTGGTGGAGAACCGGTCCGGCTGGCCGGAAGAGGTTGTAAACCACTCAGGAAAGTGCTGCAGGAATCAAACCTGCCGGCCTGGTTACGCGCCCGCCAGCCACTGCTGTTTCAGCAGGATCGGCTGGTCTGTATTCCGGGTATCGGCATTGCTGACGGGTACCTGGCCGCGCCTGGCGAGCAGGCCCTGTCGGTAAGCTGGCAGGCACCTGATCTTTTGTTTCACAGACCCTCGCGTGACTGAAAATTGCATTGAGCTTGCAGGGGCCTTCTGGTAGGCTGTAGTTCCATCTGTGCGTGCTGCCATGCAACTGCAGCATGGCATCATTCTGAAAAGATGGGGCGCTAATGACGCGATTTATTTTCATTACCGGTGGTGTTGTCTCGTCGCTCGGCAAAGGCATCACTTCCGCATCCATTGGGGCTATTCTCGAAGCCCGCGGTCTTAAAGTTACCATGCTGAAACTGGATCCCTATATCAATGTGGATCCTGGCACTATGAGTCCGTTTCAACACGGCGAGGTTTTCGTCACTGACGACGGTGCGGAAACCGACCTGGACCTGGGCCATTACGAGCGCTTCATTCGCACTACCATGACCCAGAAAAACAATTTCACCACCGGCCGGGTCTACGAGGAAGTCATCAAACGGGAGCGAAGAGGTGATTATCTCGGTGCGACAATCCAGGTGATCCCGCATATTACCGACGAAATCAAACGCCGCATCATCGCCGGAGCCGAAGGGGCCGATGTGGCGCTGGTCGAAATCGGCGGCACCGTCGGTGACATCGAATCACAGCCATTTCTGGAGGCGGTTCGCCAGCTGCGGGTCGAGCTGGGTCCCCAACGGGCGCTGTTTCTACATCTGACCCTGGTGCCGTTTATCAGCACCGCCGGTGAGACCAAGACCAAGCCTACCCAGCATTCGGTGAAGGAACTGCGCAGTATCGGTATTCAGCCGGATATTCTGGTGTGTCGCTCCGATCATGAAATTCCGGAATCCTCGCGACACAAGATTGCGCTGTTCACCAACGTCGACCTGGAAGCAGTGGTCTCGCTGCCGGATACCGATACCATTTACCGGGTGCCCTCGCTGTTGCATGCCACCGGGTTGGACAACTATATAGTCAACCGTTTCAACATCGATTGCCCGGCCGCAGATTTCAGCGAATGGAACCGGGTCGTAGACGCCAAGTTGAACCCGGAGCGGGAAGTCAACCTGGCCATGGTCGGTAAGTACATGGAATTGCTGGACGCCTATAAGTCACTGAACGAGGCGATCAGTCATGCCGGTATCCAGACCCGCACCCGGGTCAATATCACCTATATCGATTCCACCGACGTCAAGGAAAAGGGCGTCGCCATGCTGGAGGGGCAGGACGCCATCCTGGTTCCCGGTGGCTTTGGTGAACGCGGCGTGGAAGGCAAAATCCGGGCGGTGCAATGGGCGCGGGAAAACAAGGTTCCATTCCTGGGTATCTGCCTGGGGCTGCAGGCGGCGGTAATCGAATTCGCCCGCAACGTCGCCAACCTGGAAGATGCCAACAGCTCCGAATTCAAACCCGATTGCAAACACCCGGTGATCGCCCTGATCAGCGAATGGACCACTGCCTCCGGCGGCAAGGAACTGCGCGACGAGGAATCTGACCTGGGCGGCACCATGCGGTTGGGTGGTCAGGAATGTCGTCTGGTGGAGGGCTCAACCACTTATCAGTGCTACGGCAGGGAAGTCATTGTCGAGCGGCACCGGCATCGTTACGAAGTCAATAACGATTACCTGGAACTGTTAACCGGCGCCGGGTTGAAGATTGTCGGCAAGTCGATGGACGATATGCTGGTCGAGGTTGTCGAAGTGCCTGACCATCCCTGGTTCGTGGGATGCCAGTTTCACCCGGAGTTCACCTCTACGCCACGTGATGGACATCCGTTATTCACCGGTTTTATCAAAGCCGCGCTGGCGCGCCGGGACGGAGAGGGTGTTGAACACGGCAACGCTGAGTCGGAACAGCATGCGGATGGCGTGATTCAGGCACGCTCCGCCTGAGCCCGGTACCGGCCACCAGGACTTCCCTGCCATGACCCAGAAATCGATCGCCATCGCCGGCCTGACGGCTTCCAACGAGTTGCCGTTTGTGCTGGTTGGTGGAATGAATGTTATAGAAAGCCGCGATCTGGTGATGCAGGTTGCCGAGCAGTTTGTCGCGGTCACATCGCGACTCGATATTCCCTATATCTTCAAGGCTTCCTTCGACAAGGCCAATCGTTCATCGGTCGCCTCATTCCGGGGGCCGGGACTGGAGGAGGGGCTGCGTATCCTGGAGGAGGTCAAGCAGACCTTCGGCGTACCGCTGCTCACTGACATCCACTCCCCGGAGCAGGCGCAACCGGCCAGCGAAGTGATCGATGTGTTGCAGCTGCCGGCGTTCCTGTCCAGACAGACCGACCTGGTGGTGGCCATGGCCAGGACCGGAGCGGTGATCAATATCAAGAAGGCCCAGTTTCTGGCGCCGCGAGAAATGGAGCATATACTCAACAAATTCCTTGAGGCGGGCAACGATCGGTTGATGCTCTGCGAACGGGGCAGCTGCTTTGGATACAACAACCTGGTAGTGGACATGCTGGGATTGCCGATCATGAAGCAGTTCGGCTACCCGGTGCTGTTCGATGTCACGCATGCGCTGCAGCTCCCTGGTGGTCAGGAGCAATCGGCGGGAGGCCGACGCGCCCAGGTCACCGCACTGGCCCGGGCGGGTATGAGTCAGGGACTGGCGGGGCTGTTTCTCGAGGCCCATCCGCAACCTGAACAGGCCCGCTGTGATGGGCCGTGTGCGCTGCGTCTCGACCGGCTGCAGCCGTTCCTGGAACAGGTGAAGGCCGTTGATGAACTGATCAAGTCGTTACCGGAAATCGATACACAGTAGAGCTGTGAGAGTCGGGACGATGCTTTAGCTTGTGAATACAACTGTATGAAAAAGAAGGATAAAAATGACTGAGATAAGTGATATTCGGGCTCGTGAAGTGCTTGATTCCAGGGGTAATCCGACCGTCCAGGCAGACGTAACCCTGGCATCAGGCGCCTTTGGTACCGCCTGTGCGCCGTCCGGAGCCTCCACCGGGTCCCGAGAGGCCCTGGAGCTGCGGGACAAGGATCCGGCCAGGTATCTGGGTAAAGGGGTCCTGAAGGCGGTGAACAATGTCAACACCGCAATCCGCGATTGCCTGGTCGGTCAGGATGCCGCTGACCAGGCTGCACTGGATGCGGCCATGATCAAGCTGGACGGTACCGACAATAAGTCCAGTCTGGGTGCCAATGCGATTCTGGCCGTGTCCCTGGCCGCCGCCAAAGCCGCCGCCGCGGCTGCCGGCATTCCACTGTACAGTCATATTCGCAGTCTGGTTAAGGATCCGGCGCCATTCTCGTTGCCGGTACCGATGATGAATATCGTCAACGGTGGCGAGCATGCCGACAACAACGTGGATATCCAGGAATTCATGGTGCAGCCCACCGGGGCCGGCAGCTTTTCCGAGGCGCTGCGCTATGGCGCCGAGATTTTCCATGCCCTCAAGTCGGTGTTGAGCCGGCAGGGGCTGAGTACGGCGGTCGGTGACGAAGGTGGTTTTGCGCCTGATCTGCCGTCCAATGCCGCGGCACTGGACGCCATCCTGCAGGCGGTGGAAATGACCGGCCTGAAAATGGGAGAACATATTCATCTGGCACTGGATTGTGCGGCTTCGGAATTCTACCGCGACGGCCAGTATCAGCTGAAAGGGGAGGGAACCAGTTACGACTCGGAAGGCTTTGCCGCCTACCTGGCGAAATTGACCCGTCAGTACCCGGTGCTGTCGATTGAAGACGGCATGGACGAAAGCGACTGGGATGGCTGGGCTAAATTATCCGCCCAGCTTGGCGATAAGGTTCAACTGGTGGGTGACGATTTGTTCGTGACCAATACCAGTATCCTGGAACGGGGGATTCAGCAGGGTATTGCCAATTCGATTCTGATCAAGTTCAATCAGATTGGTACGCTGAGCGAAACCCTGGCAGCCATCGCCATGGCCCGGGCTGCCAACTATACGGCGGTAATTTCTCACCGCTCGGGTGAAACTGAGGATACCACGATCGCGGATCTGGCTGTCGCCACCGGTGCCGGGCAGATCAAAACCGGTTCACTGTGCCGGTCGGATCGGGTGGCCAAGTACAATCGCCTGTTGCGGATTGAGGAGGAACTGGGCAGCGAGGCCCGCTATAATGGGCTGGCTGAATTCGGGCGCCTGGGGCGGAGCTGACACTGTTCCTAGGTCCGGGCAGAAGCACAGACCGACGGTATCCGTGCGGTCCGTCTGCAGACGGGCACGGAGTTTCAGCCCGGCAGTTGTATTGCGATATGGACAATAAGAGTAAAAATCGGGTAAGTACATGAAAAGACTTGTTACCGGCTCCCTGTTGTTGACCCTGGCAGTGTTTCAGTTCCAGATCTGGTTTGGAAAAAGCAGTGTCCGTGCTCTTGGCGAACTGGAAACCCGGCTGCAAGTACAGCAGGCCGGCAATCAGCAATTGCTGGAACGAAATGAACAGCTGAAGGCCGAGGTGAAGGATCTGCAGAATGGTAACGAAGCGTTGGAAGAACGGGCTCGTTCCGACCTCGGCATGATCGGCGAGGGCGAGACTTTTTACCTGATTGTCGAATAACCTGGCTCGAGCTGCAATTTTCCGGAATTCCAGCCTCTCAAAACAAGAAGTACTGATTTATGTCTATCTGGGCAATTATTCCTGCGGCTGGTATCGGGCGCAGAATGCGGGCCAAGGTGCCGAAGCAATACCTGAATCTCAACGGACGACCCATCATTGAAACTTCCCTGGCAAGGATAGGCTCACTCAGTTATGTGCGCCAGGTCGTGGTCATGCTGAATCCTGAAGACACGGTTTGGCCGACTCTGGGACTGGAGAAAAATCCCAAGATAGTCTGTCAGTACGGAGGTGAAAACCGTTACCAGACAGTGCTCTACGGGTTGCGTTTTCTGCGTGCCCAGGCGGCGGACGACGACTGGGTGCTGGTCCACGATGCGGCCCGTCCCTGTGTGCGGCGCAAGGATGTCGACAATCTGTTTGCTGAGCTGGGCGATCATCCGGTTGGCGGTCTGCTGGGAGCGCTGGTGGACAACACCATGAAACTGGTGGATGAAAACCATGAAGTCATCGCCACCGTGGACCGGGTCAATGTCTGGAGCGCCTTCACTCCGCAGGTATTCCGTTTCCGGTTGCTGCTGGATGCGCTGGAAGCTGTGGACAAGAGTCAGAAGACTGTTACCGACGAGGCCACCGCGGTCGAACTGCTCGGTTACCGGCCGTTGATGGTTAACGGCAACCGCGACAATATCAAGATCACCCATCCGAATGATCTGAATCTGGCAGCCCAGATTCTGAGTTCCCAGGCCCTGGAATGATCCGACCATGAAGCTCCGCATCGGTCACGGCTTTGACGTCCACCGTTTTGCCGACGCTCCGGTCAGCGGCTGCGAGCTCACTCTGGGCGGAGTCCGCGTGCCTCATGATAGACCGTTGCTTGCACATTCAGACGGGGACGTCATCGTGCATGCCCTTTGCGATGCCATCCTGGGCGCTCTGGGAGCGGGGGACATCGGGCACCATTTTCCGGACCACGATCCTCGCTTTAAAGATGCGGACAGCTGCGAGCTTCTGCAGTCGGTGCTGGACCGGGCACGCAGTGGCTACTGGAAAGTAGTCAATGCCGATCTGACGGTAGTCGCCCAGGCTCCCCGCCTGGCGCCCTATGTGCCCGCGATGCGGGACCGGCTGGCGGGCCTGCTGGAGGTCGATCAGGGCTGTCTCAATATCAAGGCCACCACTACCGAAGGACTGGGATTTGCCGGTCGCAGGGAAGGACTGGCGGCACATGCCGTGGTTCTGTTGTCGGCCAGCGACGCAGCATGAGCGAGGCGATCCGGATTCCCGGTGGTTTCCGGCAGTTTGCATTTGTCCATGGCGAACCGGGCTGCAGCGCACAGATCAAGCAGGAATTCGAAGATTTCCAGGTCGACGAGGAGCTCGGCTTTGCGCCGCTGGGCAGTGGCGAACACCTGTTGGTCCGGGTGTGCAAGCAGGATATGGGAACTCTTCAGGCGGCTGCCGGCCTGGCCCGGGAGCTGGGCGTAAGTCCCGCTGCGGTTGGCTATTCGGGTATGAAAGACCGGCGCGCCATTACCACTCAGTGGTTCAGCGTGCCGCAGAAAACCGGTTCCAGGTTGCGTCCCGGCACGGACCTCGGTCCCGGTCTCCGCATACTGGAGATTCACGGCAACGACCGCAAACTGCGCATCGGCAGTCATCGGGCCAACCGGTTTCGTATACGCCTGCGCCATCTGCGTGATGAAGGCCGGGAGCTTGAAACTCGTCTGATGCGGATCAGGGCAGAGGGCGTTCCCAATTATTTCGGTCCGCAACGGCTTGGCAGGGAGTTCTCCAACGTCAGTCAGGCTCAAGAAACTTTCCTGGCATTCGATGAAAATAAGGGAAGGTTGCGCCCGGCAAGAAAGAAAAAAAGTATGCTGCTCTCGGCAGCCCGCAGTTTTCTGTTTAATGCCGTTCTGTCACATCGCGTAGCCGAAGCAAGCTGGAACCGGAGGCTGGCTGGCGAGGTGTTCAATCTTGAAGGCACCCGACGCCTGTTCAGGATGCGTGATGAAGACGATACGGCCGTACTGGACAGACGGATTCAGGAATTGGACATCCATCCCACCGGGCTGCTGGCGGGAAAGATCGAAAACAGCGATCCTTATCAGGCTGGGGCTGCGGTAGCCCGGCTTGAGGCCGATATATTGAATGCCTACCCGGTTCTTGGAGAGGGACTGGTGCGGGAACAGGTCGCTTCTTCCCGGCGCGCATTACGCCTGTTGCCACGGGATCTGGAGCTGATCCGGGAAACCGATGAAATGGTTACCTTGAGTTTTACGCTGGGAGCCGGAGGCTATGGCACCGCGCTGTTGCGCGAACTGGTGCGGTTCTGAGCGTGGGGAAGTGTGTGAGAGATAACAAGTGAAGCCAGCCATCGGCGCGGTCGCCTTGCAGGCCGGACCCTGGTTTGCCCTGGTAATTGGAAGCTATGATCAGTAAACCCAATCTGAACGGAATCGGAATGACTTCCCAGCGTACCCGCCAGCGGCTGATCGGTCGTCTGATGGAACAGGGAGTGAAGAACCACCGGGTGCTGGATGTGATCCGAACCACGCCGCGGCATATTTTCCTGGACGAAGCTCTTTCCCACCGGGCCTATGAAGACACGGCATTGCCCATCGGCTATGGCCAGACCATTTCCCAGCCCTACATTGTGGCTCGCATGACCGAGATTCTGATGAACACCGGCAAACTGGATAAGGTTCTGGAGATCGGCACCGGCTGTGGGTATCAGACTGCCGTGATTGCGCAGCTGGCCGGTGAGGTGGTGTCGGTCGAGCGGATCAAGCCGCTGCTGGAAAAAGCCCGGCGCAATCTGAAACTGCTGGGTCTGCGACAGGTGGAATTGAAGTATGCCGATGGCAGTCTGGGCTGGAAGGAAAAAGGGCCTTTCGATGCGATCCTGACGACCGCGGCGCCTCAGCAGATTCCCGGGGAGCTGCTGGGGCAGCTGGCCGACGGTGGTCGACTGATCATTCCGGTCGGCGGTGAAGCCGGGCAGGACCTGCAACTGATTACCCGGCATGGCGATGAATTTCAGACTGAAACCCTGCAGAAGGTCCGCTTCGTGCCATTGCTGTCGGGCAAGTCTGTGGGCTGATGCGCAGATGACTTCGGATTCAGGGCAGTCGGCACCCGGGACCGGCTATGTCTGGCTGTTTCTTAAAGGCATGGCCATGGGAGCGGCCGATTCAGTACCCGGTGTGTCAGGCGGCACAATCGCAGTAATCACCCGCATTTACGATGAGCTGATATTCTCCATTCGGTCGGTTGACGCCAGAGCGCTGCGCTTGTTGATCAGTGAAGGCCCGGTGCGTGCCTGGCAGTACATCAACGGAACTTTCCTGCTGGTGCTGGCCACCGGCATTCTGCTCAGTCTGCGGCTCTCCGCGGGGCTGGTGCTGCTGTTGCTGGATCAGCACTTTGAGGCGCTGATGGCGTTCTTCATCGGCCTGGTTATCGCCTCCAGCTGGACCCTGAAATCCGAGTGCGGAGCCTGGAACTGGCAAAGCGGGGCACTGTTCCTGGCTGGAGCCGGTATCACCCTGCTGGTCAGTTCGCTGTCGCCTTATAGTGCCGATATCGGCCTGGTCTACCTGTTCCTGTGCGGCCTGGTGGCCATCTGTGCGATGATTCTGCCGGGGCTCTCCGGTGCCTTTCTGTTGCTGGTGCTGGGCGTTTATGATTACGTACTTGGGGCGCTTATCGATCTGAATGTGCCGGTGATAGTGGTTTTTGCCAGTGGCTGCCTGTGCGGTCTGCTGGCCTTTTCGCGGTTGCTGTCATGGACCCTGGCCCGTTACCGGGAGTTGAGTTATGCCTTCCTGACCGGCATGCTGGTGGGATCGGTATACGTGTTGTGGCCCTGGCAGCAGGTGGACAGGGTTTACCAGGACCGGGGTGGCGAATCCCACGTTCTGACAACCCACAATGTGCTGCCGTTCGATTACCAGCAGCTGACCGGCCAGGATCCGCATCTGGTTGCGGTGTTGATCAGTGTGGTGCTGGGTATCACAATAATCACTGCTTTTGACAAACTTTTCCGCAGGTCAATCGATTAAAAGCAGAGGTTTGTTACTTAATCCTATGTACCTGAATATTCAGAAAGCAGCCGGGAATCCGGTCCGCCGGCTGAGCGGATGGCTGGCTATGGTCGGTTTACTGGGTGGCTGCCTGGGCAATTACCAGGCACCGATCTCGGACCAGAGCGAGACCATGGATCAGTCCGGTCCGGTGATCGTGGTAAACAGCGATGATTCACCCAGTCGCTATGGCACCGCCAGCAGCAACAGAAATAACAGCGACAGCACCGCTTCCCGGTCCTCCACGCGAGCCACTGTCAGTCCGGCGACCACCAGCCCGGCACGCCCGGCAGTCGCGGCATCAGGCGGCCGGCCGGCGGTGCATCGGGTGGGCCCCGGAGAGTCGCTGTACTCCATCGCGTTCCAGTACGATATGGATGTACGCAGTCTCGCCATCGCCAACAATCTCAGTCCACCCTACACGATCTATACCGGACAGGAACTGAGCCTGGATCCTGACCGCCCGGCGCCTTCCCAGTCCGGTGAGTCCACTGCTGCAATCGGGCGGGCCGTGACCAACAATGGCGTGGCCCAGGCCCAGGCCGCCAGTCCGGCTGCTCGTGGTGTTATTCGTCAGCCCATTTCCCGTAGTAGCAGTCTGCCGGCAGAGCCGGACTGGCAATGGCCACTGCAGGGTCAGATCCTGACCAGTTTCCAGGCCGACACCAGTGCCCGCAAGGGAATCGATATCGGTACTGCGAACGGCGCGGCGGTCAAGGCGGCCGCAGCCGGAGAAGTGGTGTATGCAGGCAATGGCATCCAGGGATCGGGGAATCTGGTGATACTGCGCCATACTGAAAGATTGTTGAGTGCCTATGCCCATAATCGCAGCATGCTGGTGACGGAAGGGCAGCGGATCCGGGCCGGTGAGCAGATCGGTGAGGCCGGTGTCAATGGCGAAGGCGTTGCGCTGCTGCACTTTGAAATTCGCCTGGACGGCAAGCCGGTCGATCCACTGACCTACCTGCCGCCGCAGTGAGCCGGCGAGCGGCCGCGGCAGGCGGTTGGATCAGGGTGGGAGAGGGATTCCGGCAGGGTGGCAGCTGTCAGCTTGAGCCCCGCCGGTAATGCGGGACGCTCAGCGTTGCAGAAACTCGCGCTTGCCCTTCTTGTCCGCCCATTCCTCGGCGTCAGGCAGGGCGTCTTTTTTCTCGGTGATATTGGGCCACTGTTCGGCCAGTTCGGCATTGAGTTCCAGGAACTCCTGCTGATCTTCCGGCAGTTCATCTTCGGCGTAGATGGCGTCGACCGGACACTCCGGTTCACAGAGTGCACAATCAATACATTCATCCGGGTGGATTACCAGGAAATTCGGGCCCTCGTAGAAACAGTCAACCGGACACACTTCTACGCAATCAGTGTGCTTGCAACGTATGCAGTTTTCGCCTACTACGAATGTCATATCGTCTCCAAAACCAGTATTGCCTAAGGAAGCCGGTGAGGCTATTTCAGCCTGAAGCCGGGCTTCCTTATTCTTTAAATTGTTATCCGCCGCCTGCCTGTCGTTTTGCTGCGGCTGTATTTGCTATTGCTCCATGGTAAACCCGTGTCGGTCGGATTACCGAAAGGCAACGGTGCCGGCGGTCTGCCAGACCCGGGTTTCGGGCTTCCGGGCCGCCGGGACGGACGGATTCTACCAGCTTTCCCGGACTGTTTCAGATTTTTTGTTTCAGTTCGTAGATTAACTCGAGGGCTTCGCGGGCGCTCAACCCGTCCGGGTCGACACTGGCCAGCTGCCGGATCACCGGATGCTCCTGGTCGGCAAACAGTTCGCTTTGTCTGGGGGCTGCGGCGCCGGTTTGCGGAGTCCGTCCGATCGATCCCTGTTCCAGGTCGTGCAGTTTGTTACGGGCCATGTCGATGACCTGACGCGGTACGCCGGCCAGCTGTGCCACCTGCAGCCCGTAACTCTGGTTGGCGGGGCCCTCTTTGACAGCGTGCAGAAATACCAGGCCATGCTGATGTTCGGTCGCGTCAAGGTGGACATTGTCCATCGAGTCGCAGAGCCCGGGCAACGCGGTGAGCTCGAAATAATGGGTCGCGAACAGTGTATAGGCCTTGAGCTTTTCGGCGATGTGCAGGGCTGCCGCCCAGGCCAGCGAAAGGCCGTCAAAGGTGCTGGTGCCACGTCCGATCTCGTCCATCAGCACCAGAGACTGTTCGGTCGCGTGGTGCAGGATGTTGGCGGTTTCGGTCATCTCCACCATGAAGGTGGAGCGCCCCCCGGCCAGGTCGTCGGAGGACCCGATGCGGGTGAATATGCGGTCGATCGGACCCAGCTGCACGGCGTCGGCAGGGACGTAGCTGCCGGTCAGTGCCAGCAGGACGATCAGGGCAGTCTGGCGCATATAGGTAGACTTGCCACCCATATTCGGCCCGGTGATTACCAGCATCCGCCGTTGTTCGTCGAGAGCCAGGTCATTGGGCACGAAGGGACTTTCCAGTACCTGCTCCACAACCGGGTGGCGGCCTCGGGTTATCTGGATGCCCGGTTGTTCACGCAATTCCGGCTGCGCGTAATTGAGGTTCAATGCCCGCTCGGCAAAATTGTTCAGCACATCCAGCTCGGCCAGCGCCGCGGCACTGGTCTGCAATGCCGCCAGCTCGGCAGCAAGGGTTTCCAGCAGATCGTCGTAAAGCTGTTTTTCGCGGGCCAGGGCCTTGCTTTTGGCACTCAGGACCTTGTCCTCAAATTCCTTCAGTTCCGGAGTGATGAAACGTTCGGCATTTTTCAGGGTCTGGCGCCGGATGTAGTCGGCCGGGGCGCCACTCGACTGAACCTTGCTGATTTCAATGTAGTACCCGTGTACCCGGTTGTAACCGACCTTGAGGGTGCTGATCCCGGTGCGCTGCTTTTCCCGGCTTTCCAGGTCCACCAGATACTGTCCGGCATTGCTGCCCAGGTCGCGCAATTCGTCCAGTTCGGCATCGAAGCCGGGGGCGATGACACCGCCTTCACGGATTACCATTGGCGGGTTGTCGATAACGGCCCGCGCCAGCAGTTCACTGAGGTCCGGAAACTCGGCGATGGCCACAGCCAGTTTTTCCAACAGCGGTGAGGACAGGGCAGCCATGGCAGCCTGCAGGGTCGGCAGGTGGGTCAGGCCATCGCGCAACCGGGCCAGATCACGGGGACGGGCAGAACGCAGGGCGATACGGGCCAGGATCCGTTCCTGGTCACCGATGAGTTTCAGGGTCTCCCTGAGAGCTTCGAAATGGTACTGGTCGATCAGGCTGGAGACCGCCTGCTGGCGGCACCTGAGTTGCGGGAAGTCACGCAGCGGCCGGTGCAGCCAGCGCTGCAGCAGGCGGCTGCCCATCGGGGTCGCGCAACGATCGATGACCGACATCAGGGTATTTTGGCGGCCACCGCCAAGGTTGGTATCCAGTTCCAGGTTGCGTCGGGTGGCGGCATCCAGGACTACCCCGTCGGTCTGACGCTCCACCTGCAGACTCTGGATGTGGGGCAGCTCGCCGCGCTGGGTCTCCCGGGCATAGTCGAGCAGACAGCCGGCCGCCTGCAGGGCCAGATCCATCGACTCGCACTGGAACGGACTGAGGTCGCGGGTACCGAAGTGCCGGGTCAGAGTGCGTCGGGCCCCTTCCAGGTCGAACTCCCAGGGCGGGCGCCGTCCGCGGGCACTCCCGGGTGGCAGCCGTGCCTCGATCGGCAGGTCTTCCTGGTACAGGATCTCGGCCGGTCGGAGTCGCTCCAGCTCGCTGAGCAGCGCTTCCTCACCGCTGACTTCATTGATCACAAACCGGCCGCTGGCGATGTTGATCCAGGCCAGGCCGTAATTGTCATCCTGCCCGCTGATAGCCAGCAGCAGGTTGTCCTGGCGATCCTTGAGCAGGGCTTCGTCGCTGATGGTGCCGGGAGTCAGGATTCGAACCACCTGGCGTTCCACCGGTCCTTTACTGGTCGCCGGGTCACCGATCTGTTCGCAGATGGCAATGGAGCGGCCGGCCTCAACCAGCCTGGCCAGGTAGCGGTCGGCGGCATGAAACGGAATGCCGCACATGGGAATCGGTTCACCGGCGGACTTGCCCCGCGCCGTGAGCGTGATGTCCAGGATTTCCGCAGCCACTTCGGCGTCCTGATAAAACAGTTCGTAAAAATCGCCCATGCGATAGAACAACAGGCAATCCTTGTGTTGAGCCTTGATGCGCAGGTACTGCTGCATC
Organism: Pseudomonadales bacterium; assembly: GCA_024234395.1. GTDB lineage: Bacteria > Pseudomonadota > Gammaproteobacteria > Pseudomonadales > Pseudohongiellaceae > NORP240. The sequence goes on along the minus strand of JACKOH010000001.1, from coordinate 1,351,393 downwards.
ATTGGTGTGTGTGACTGGGCGCTGGACAAAATTTCAGAAACAGTAGAGGTTTTACTTGTTAAGACAGGCGAGATTCTATATTAAGTACCTGTAATTTTCAGTCACTGCGCGATCCCGGTAGTGGCTTATTGCAATGCCTGATAAATTGGCAAGGGATCGTCCGGATTCGATCTCGCTTGCGAATCCGATTACCACCATAAATTCTGAGTGTAACTGGATCGGGGAGTAAGGTATGACTCAGTCGATTGAGGAAAATGTCCGGCAACTGGTCAAGCATGTTGCCAACAGATTTCTTGAACAGGAACTGATGCTGGCAACTGCAGAGTCCTGCACGGGTGGCTGGGTGTCTCAGGTGGTCACTTCGCTGCCCGGCAGTTCCCGATGGTTTGATTGCGGCTTCGTCACTTATTCCAATGCTGCGAAACAGAAATTGCTGGGAGTACCGGCGGCACTGCTGTCGGAAACCGGACCCGGGGCGGTCAGCGAGGCGACGGTGCGTGCCATGGCCGCCGGAGCAATTGCCAACTCCGCTGCCGACGTCGCGTTAGCCACCAGTGGCATCGCCGGCCCGGACGGCGGCAGCGACGAGAAGCCGGTAGGCACTGTCTGGTTCGCGTGGGCACACCGGGATGGTCGCTGCAAGACCCGGATTCAGCACTTCGAAGGCGACCGCTACAGCATCCGTCTGCGCAGTGTGGAACAGGCCTTCAAAGGGGTTATTGAACTGCTCGATACCACCATGCTGCCAGGCTGAGCAGAGATCCCTAAAGAAACCCCTATTGCTGCCAATATACTGGTTGTATATACAGTAATTATCTGCTTAAATAACTGCTGTGTTTATATACAGTATCCTGCCTGGCTGTTGCTCTGCGGCGGATGCTGTAAATCCGGCGGATTCGTCCGCCGATTAGGCAGGTAGTCAGGGACGGTCTACTATTTGAAGTATCAGGGTGCATACACATCAGTTGCTTACCTCGCAGGCATAGCAACCATAGCAACCGTTAAACGTGCATACACAACTGTATTACTCATGGAACCAGCTTCAGTTGTAACAACCAAGGACTAAATGATGATTGAAGACAGCAGAAATAAAGAGAAAGCACTGGCCGCCGCCTTGTCGCAGATCGAAAGGCAGTTCGGTAAAGGTTCCATGATGCGGCTTGGCGATTCCGCCAGGACCGCCATTCCCTCCATTTCCACCGGCTCCCTGGGTCTTGATATCGCACTCGGGATCGGCGGCCTGCCCAGAGGCCGGATCGTGGAAATCTATGGTCCCGAATCGTCGGGCAAAACCACCCTGACCCTGCAGGTGATCGCTGAGGCACAGAAAGCCGGTGGCAGTTGTGCGTTTATCGACGCGGAACATGCGCTGGATCCGATTTACGCCGAAGCGCTGGGAGTGGATGTGGAAAATCTGCTGGTGAGCCAGCCCGATACCGGTGAGCAGGCGCTGGAGATCTGCGACATGGTGGTTCGTTCCGGTGCTCTGGACGTGGTGGTTATCGACTCGGTCGCGGCCCTCACGCCGAAGGCGGAAATTGAAGGAGATATGGGTGACAGCCACATGGGCCTGCAGGCCAGGCTGATGTCCCAGGCGCTGCGCAAGATGACCGCGAACATCAAAAACTCCAACACTCTGGTGATCTTTATCAACCAGATCCGCATGAAGATCGGTGTGATGTTCGGGTCTCCGGAGACCACAACCGGAGGTAACGCACTCAAGTTTTACTCTTCGGTAAGACTTGATATCCGTCGCATCGGTTCCATCAAAGACGGTGACGAGGTGGTGGGCAACGAAACCCGGGTCAAGGTAGTCAAAAACAAAGTGGCACCTCCTTTCAAGCAGACCGAATTTCAGATCATGTACGGTACCGGTATTTATCGCCTTGGCGAAGTGATCGACCTGGGAGTCAAGGTCGGTCTGCTGGAGAAATCCGGCGCCTGGTACTCCTATAACGGCGACAAGATTGGCCAGGGCAAAAAGAATGTCGGCCAGTACCTGGAAGAGAATCCCGAGCTTGCCGCTGAGTTGGAGCGAAAGATCCGCGCCGAACTGCTCACCAAGAGCGGCGGCAGGCAGGAGGACAGTGTCCACGAACTGGAGAAGCAGCCTGCCAACGATGGTGAGCCGATTGCTTCCATAGACACCAGCAAGGCCGGCTGACCGACAGGACTTCAGTTGTTCCCGGATGAACCGCAATAACCAGACCTAAAATTCATTGCAGAATGTAAAAATGAAAGTCTTTCTGGAAAACGGTTCCAACAGTCCCCGTAGTGTCCGGCGGGCCGCAATGGATTGCCTGGCCCGCCGGGAACACTCTTTCTTCGAACTCAAGCACAAGCTGCAGCTCAAATTTCCTGACCGCGATCCCGCGGAAATTCAGCGTGAGCTGGAGCGCTTGCGGGAGGAAAACCTGCAGAGCGATCGACGCTTTGTGGAAGCATTCGTCAGGTACCGGAAATCCAGAGGGTATGGTTACCCGATAATCCGGGACGAACTGCGCCGCCGTTTTGTGGCCGAGTCGGTAATTGACAGTTATCTGTTCGCCGATGATTCCGACTGGCAGCTTATACTCGACTACCTGATCGAGAAGCGCGTTGGCCAGGGGCTGACTGTCGAATACGGTGGCCGGGAACACCAGCGTCTGGTGCGTTTTCTGCAGCGACGTGGATTTACACAATCGGACATTCAGCGATCATTGACCCCCCATCTGGTTCGCCGGGCCTCCTGAGCCCATCCCGCATTACAACTTCACACTACGCAGCGAATTGTTAAAGTGAGACAATAGCGGCTTCCAGTGGAGAATCGAGAGAGCATCATGAAGTTGTTAAAACCTTTTCCGGGCCTTCGACCCAGGAAGGAACTGGCGTCCAGAGTGGCGTCACATCCCTATGACGTGGTAAATCGGGAAGAGGCCGCAGCACTGGCCAAAGACAATCCCTACAGTTTTTTTCACATCAACAAGCCGGAGATCGACGTACCCGAATCTGTTGACCCTCATGATCCAAGCGTCTACCAGCAGGGGGCGGAAAACCTGAAGCGGTTTGTCGATGAGGGAATTCTGATCCGGGATACCGAGGACAAACTGTATGTTTACCAGCAGATTATGGGTGAACACAAACAGGTTGGCCTGGTGGCGGTCGCCTCGGTGGCGGCTTATGAACAGGGCCTTATCAAGAAGCATGAATTTACCCGTCCGGACAAGGAAGATGACCGGGTCAATCACATGGACGCGCTGGATGCACAGGTTGGCCCCGTATTTCTCACCTACAAGGCCGACCGAACCATTGACAGCCTGATAGCTAAGGTCACAGGCAACAGTCCGGAGTACGATTTCACAGCCGACGATGGTACCCGGCATACCTTCTGGGTGATCGAGGACCTCGAACTGGCGGCGGACCTGGAGACGGCGTTCGATGGCGTTCAGTGTCTCTACGTAGCCGATGGTCACCACCGGTCTGCTGCGGCCTCACGAGTCTGCCATTTGCGCCAGCGGGCCAATCCCCAGCATCGTGGAGAGGAATCCTATAACTGGTTTCTGACCGTGGTTTTCCCCCATGATCAAATGCAGATACTGGACTATAACCGGATCGTGAAAGATCTGGGCGGCCGTAATCCTGCGCAGTTTCTCAGCGATCTGGAACAGGAATTCACTGTACAGGCCGTGGCAGATCATGGCGTGGCAAAACCGGACCGGGCCGGCCAGTTCGGTATGTATGTGGGGGGGCAGTGGTACCTGCTGACGGCACGAGAAGTGGTAACTGACAGTGACGATCCGGTAAACAGCCTGGATGTCAGTCTGCTGCAGCGACAAATTCTGGAACCGATGCTTGGAATCGGTGATCAGCGTACCGATAAACGTATCGATTTCGTCGGTGGTATACGCGGGCTGGGTGAATTGCAGAAGCGCGTCGATTCGGGCCAGTGGGCGGTCGCCTTTGCGCTTTTTCCCACTTCCATCGAAAGCCTCATGGCGATTGCCGACGCAGGCGAGGTAATGCCTCCCAAGTCCACCTGGTTCGAACCCAAGCTTAAGAGCGGCCTGATAATTCACGTGCTGGATTAGGGCAGCTGAATTCCGTGCGTGGGTTGTTTCTTGACGGGCGAGCGCTGAGTTATCGCAGTGATCTGCCCGTGCCGTCCCTGGAGCCCGGTTGGGCCCTGGTTCGCGTAGAGCGGGCCGGAATCTGCAGCACCGACCTGCAGCTGGCGGCGGGCCTCTATGATTTCCATGGTATACCCGGACATGAGTTTGTCGGTATTGTCGAACGCGTGGCAGGTACGATTGAAGAGGAAACAAAGTGGTCAGGCCAGCGCGTGGTCGGAGAAATCAATATTGCCTGCGGGCGTTGTGACCTGTGCCTGCGTGAGCTTGGCAAGCACTGCCGGCAGCGACTGGTACTGGGAATTCGCGAACACCATGGTGCATTCGCAGAGCTGTTGACTCTGCCACTTGTGAATCTGCATCGGGTTCCCCCGGAACTGGACGCGGATACGGCGGTCCTGACCGAGCCGCTGGCGGCGGTATTCGATATACTGGACAAAGTCGAATTCCAGCCAGCCACCACGGTGGCCATAGTAGGTGACGGACGACTTGCCCAGTTGGCCGCCAGGGTCCTGCTCGGGCAGGTGGAGACTGTTGCCGTGCTTGGCAGGTATCCTGACAAGCTGAATCGCCTTCCAGCCGGCTCCAGAGGCTTTCTGGAACCGCCTGCGGGGATGATTCACGCCTGTGACGTGGTCGTGGAGTGCAGTGGCTCTGCTGCCGGTCTTGGCAGTGCACTCGAGCTGGTGCGTCCCGGTGGCAAGGTTATTCTGAAGAGTACGCATCGGGAGCCACTTCCACTACCCACCGAGGCGATCGTCGTCAATGAAATTACCCTGCTCGGATCTCGCTGTGGCAATTTTCCACGGGCGTTGAAGTTTCTGTGTGACCTGGCAGGATCCGGGCAAAAAAAAGACCAGGATCTCTCGAACCTGGTCGATGCGCACTTCAAGATCGAAGAGGGATTGGCAGCGTTTCAACACGCCCGTCACAAGTCACATATCAAGACTGTTCTGAGCATGGACTGACAGCCAGCAGCTTTCTGTCACTGACGGAGGACATGACTACCGCGCGAAAATGTACACGCATGGCGATGTAATGACAGTAGGTCATTGCCAGATAGTGAAAAGTCCGCGAAAAAATGTTCACAATGCTCACCTGTTTCCTTCAGGATTCCAGGCTGGAATCCAACCTTTCAAGTTCCCGGCGAAAAACCTCAGGTTTGACTGACCGGGACGTTACCTTCCTGGGTTCAGAGTCAGAGACTCGATATTTAACACCAGTATTCACTCTACATTTATCTATACGCCGAAACCCTGAAAAAGTTTACATCCGGTTGCAGAGAGACAGGCTTTTTCGTGATTAATTCGACCAAATGCAGCCGCCCGACGTTGAATAGAGGCAGGAGAAGGAAGCCGGCACACCCGCAAAGTGAGTTCCTGCCGACTTCCGGTTAAGACCTGTCTGGCTTAAGCGGCCTGGTCTTTCTCAATGCTGTCCACGTCGATCAGTCTGGGATCGGCTGACTTGATCTCGATGGATCGCGGTTTCATGGATTCCGGCAACTCCCTTCTCAGATCAATATGCAACAACCCGTTTTCCAGCCGGGCACCAGACACTTTCACGTGATCCGCCAGGCGGAAATGACGCTCGAAGTTGCGACCGGCGATGCCGCGATGCAGATAGGTACGGGACTCGTCGTCCGTCTGCCGGTTGCCACGGACAGTCAGAGTCTGTTTCTCCACCTGAATATCCAGTTCATCCTGTACGAATCCGGCCACTGCCATGGTTATCCGGTAGTGGTCCTCTTCGACCAGTTCGATGTTGTAAGGGGGGTAGCTGGGCTGATTCTTATCCCACTGCGAGACGCTGTCCAGCAGCGAGGTGAGGTTATCAAAGCCAACTGTGGATCGGTAAAGCGGCGAAAAATCAAATGTTCTCATAACTGTTTCCTTATCCTTGTCTGAAGCAATAAGTGGTTTAATCGACCGGGCCTCGTCAGGAGCACCCGGTCTGGAAATAGTTAATGGGGGTGGTGGAATAAATTTCAATAGCCGGACGCTGTCACCCGGTTCCGTACTTCGGACGCAGTGAAACAGGGGTATTGCCGACTGCCGGATCATCGTCCGCCACTGACTTCCATCAGTGGCGTGGTGGATACCCGAACTCTGTAGCGGGTGGTGCCAATTGGTATGACCCTCAGATCGCCAGCAGGTCCATGAACTCATTGACCGGCATGGCTTCCAGTTGCACCTGGTCCTTACAAAGATTGAATATTTCTTCGCAGCGCCGGGCCGGGAAGCGAGTGGCAAGATTGGCCCGAAATTTTGCTTCCAGCAGCGGGATGCCTTCCGTGCGGCGTCGTCGATGTCCCACCGGGTACTCGATTTCTATACGATCGGTACAACTGCCGTCCTTGAAGAATACCTGCAGCGAATTGGCGATGGAGCGCTTCGATGGTTCCAGATATTCATTTGAGTAACGCGGTTCCTCGTGGATTTCCATTTTTTCCCGCAGCTCATCGATAATCGGATTGGCACGATGAAAGTCGTCTTCGTAATGCTCGGCCACCAGATTGCCGAATGCCAGTGGCACGGCGATCATATACTGTAGACAATGATCGCGGTCGGCCGGGTTGTTGAGCGGCCCCACCTTGCTGATGATCCGGATGGCGGACTCATGGGTATGGATGTCGATACGCTCAACCTCCTGCAACCGATTGCGGACGATCGGGTGCAGCTTCACTGCAGCCTCGGCAGCGGTCTGGGAATGGAACTCAGCCGGGAAGGAAATCTTGAAGAGGATATTCTCCATCACGTAGGAACCGTAGGGGCGTTGAAACCGGAATGCGTTGCCCTTGAAGGAGACATCGTAAAATCCCCACTTCGGGGCGGTGAGTACACTTGGGTAACCGATTTCACCACGCAGTGTCAGGTCGGCAAGCCGGACGCCGCGAGAGGTGGCATCCCCGGCTGCCCAGGATTTTCTGGGACCGGCGTTCGGGGCATGGCGATAGGTACGCAGGCTGGAGCCGTCCACCCAGGCCTGGGACAGGGCATCGATGACCTGCTCCCTGGTACCGCCCAGCATCCTGGTTACCACCGCGGTAGTGGCAACCCGCACCAGCAGGACGTGACACAGGCCCACCCGGTTAAAGCTGTTCTCCAGTGCCAGCACACCCTGAATTTCGTGCGCCTTGATCATGGCCGTCAATACGTCACGCATGGTGAGCGGAGCACGGCCGCTGGCAACTGCGCTGCGGGACAGGTAGTCGGCCACTGCCAGGATACCCCCAAGGTTGTCGGAGGGATGTCCCCATTCCGCTGCCAGCCAGGTATCGTTGTAGTCAAGCCAGCGGATGATGCAACCGATATCCCAGGCCGCCTTTACCGGATCCAGCTGGAATCGGGTTCCCGGGACACGCGCTCCGTTTGGCACCACGGTACCCTCCACCAGCGGCCCGAGCAGTTTGGTGCATTCGGGAAATCGCAGGGCCAGAAAGCCGCAGCCCAGGGTATCCATCAGGCAGTTACGGGCGGTGTCGTAAGCCTCGTCCGAATCAACCTGGTAACTCATGACATAGTCGGCGATATCCACCAGTTCCTGGTCCGGTTCGGGCCGCTGATTCAGATCCACATTTGCGCTCATAGTCATCTCTTGCTGTAGAACAGTTATAAATTTCACCCCGCACAGGCGGCGGGAGGTGGGTTTGAAAGTTAACTTCAGCGGGCGTCCAGATCCACCCAGACTGACGTTTCCGGACCTGTGTATTCCGCGCTGGGCCGGATTATCCGGTTGTTGGCACGCTGCTCCTTGACATGAGCGGCCCAGCCGGTGACCCGTGACATCACAAAAATCGGTGTGAACAGCTTGGTAGGAATGCCCATGAAGTGATAGGCCGAGGCATGAAAAAAGTCGGCGTTGCAGAACAGTTTCTTTTCCCGCCACATCACTTCCTCGCAACGCACCGAGACCGGGTAGAGAGTGTGGTCGCCGACGTGGTCGGCCAGCTTTCGGGACCACTCCCTGATTATGGCATTGCGCGGATCCGATTCACGGTAGATGGCATGACCGAAGCCCATGATTTTTTCCTTGCGCTCCAGCATGCCGAGTATTTCCTGCTCCGCCTGGTCCGGACTCTGCCAGTTTTCTATCATCGCCATGGCCGCTTCATTGGCGCCTCCGTGCAGCGGCCCCCGCAGTGACCCGATCGCTGCGGTAATGCAGCTGTGCATATCGGACAGGGTCGAGGCACAGACCCGGGCGGTGAACGTGGACGCGTTGAATTCATGCTCGGCATACAGGATCAGCGAGACATTCATGACCTGTTCGAACAGTGGATCGGGTTGCGTGCCCGACAACATGTGCAGAAAGTGTCCACCAATCGAATCATCGGCCAGTGCAGTGTCGATACGGACACCGTTGTGGCTGAACTGATACCAATAGCAGATGATGGCGGGGAGGGTGGCCAGCAACCGGTCGGCCACATCATCCTGGTGGGAAAAATCGGTTTCTGTTTCCAGGTTACCCAGCATCGAGCAGCCGGTGCGCATGACATCCATGGGGTGCGCACTGGCGGGGATCCGCTCCAGGACCTCGCGCAGTGGCAACGGCAGTTCCCGCAGCCCCCTGAGTTTATTGCAATAGGCGTCCAGTTCACTTCGCGTGGGCAATGCGCCGCGCAACAGCAGGTGTGCCACTTCCTCAAAGCGGGCCTGTTCCGCCAGGACGCTGATGTCGTAACCGCGATAGGTCAGACCGGTACCGGTTTTACCGACCGTGCACAGTGCCGTTTCGCCCGCCACCTGGCCGCGCAGGCCGGCTCCGCCCAGTTTCTTGTCTACCATAGTGATTATCCAGTTGTCGGGGTTATTGATAGGTTGCCGGGTTGCAGAATCGAACCTCAGGCACTTTTTTCTTCCGCCTGATCAAAAAGGCGGTCCAGTTTTTCCTCGTAGACGTTGTAACCCAGCACTTCATAAAGCTCCGCCCGGGTCTGCATCCGGTCCAGGACTCCTTTCTGGTCTCCGTCGACGGCAATGCTCTGGTAAACCTCCAGTGCCGCCTTGCTCATGGCGCGGAATGCGCTGAGGGGATACAACACCATGGCGACTCCGGCTGCGGCAAGTTCCCGGCAGTTGAACAGCGGGGTGGCACCAAACTCGGTGATGTTGGCCAGTACCGGCACATCGACGGCGCTGACGAAGGTTTTATACTGCTCAAGTTCCAGCATGGCCTCGGGAAAAATCGCATCGGCTCCCGCTTCCACACAGGCTACCGCCCGGGCCACCGCCGCATCCATGCCTTCCACAGCCAGGGCGTCCGTTCTTGCCATGATCACGAAATCGCTGTCGGTTCGAGAATCGACCGCGGCCTTGACCCGATCGACCATCTCCGCCTGGCTGACTATGGCCTTGTTGGGGCGATGACCGCAGCGTTTCTGTGCTACCTGATCTTCGATATGTACCGCGGCGGCACCGGCCTTTTCCATGGCCCGGATAGTGCGTTCGATGTTGAACGCGCCACCCCAGCCGGTATCGATGTCCACCAGCAGGGGGAGATCGCTGGCATTGGTAATACGTTCCACATCGGTAATTACGTCATTAAGGCTGGTGATGCCGAGATCCGGCAACCCATAGGAGGCATTGGCGACGCCGCCTCCGGAAAGATACAGGGCCTTGTGACCGGCGTCCTCGGCCAGCATGGCACAGTAGGCATTGATGGCACCGACTATCTGTAACGGGTGGTTGTCTGCAAGGGCACGGCGAAATCGCGCACCGGGGGTGAGTCTGGTCATGGTCTCTGCGGCCCTGTCCTGATGAAACGGGTCAGGATTATCGCATATTGGCGACGAATAGCAGAAACCCGGCTGGCTCTGCGCAACCATTTAGACAGTCTAAATATTAGATTGTCAGAATTGAGAGATGCTGCTGTTGTGTGTTGCTGTTTGCCCTTAATGGCAGCGACGGCATAGTTCTGAATCACTGCATAAAGTCTGAAATCGGGCTGGAATTAAATAGGGTTAGCAGGGCTATAAAAAGGATAAAAAATTAAATGCGAGGCTGAAGGCTGTAAAATCCTGCCGTTACCCAGGCCCCTGCACCGCGTTGGCGACCGGTCGGACAGGGCCGGAAATCGGCCCTGGTGAGTCGAAATCCGGCCCTTTGCCGACTGGCCAATCTGGTGTTATTGCCCGGGTAAATCGGATAAACTTCGCCCCTTTATTCGCTGCCAGAATTCATTGCCGAATCCGCCCCGTGACCGGGCGAATCGCCGGGCAGAACAACGTCAGATCAGCAGGGCGACAGAACCTCCCATGAGATTGAAATGCATTAAATTGTCCGGCTTTAAATCGTTTGTGGATCCGACCACCGTGCAGTTCCCTTCCGATCTGTGTGCAGTGGTGGGACCCAACGGCTGCGGTAAATCCAATGTCATCGACGCAGTACGCTGGGTAATGGGAGAGTCGTCGGCCAAGAACCTTCGCGGCGAGCACATGACCGACGTTATTTTCAACGGCTCAGGTACCCGCAAGCCGGTAGGGCAGGCCAGCGTGGAGCTGCTGTTTGACAACGACGATCATCGGCTGCGTGGTGAGTACGCGAACTTCACCGAGGTTTCGGTCAAACGGAAAGTGGACCGCGATGCAACCTCCAGCTACTTCCTGAACGGTTCCAAATGCCGGCGCAAGGACATCACCGACATCTTCCTGGGTACCGGTCTCGGACCTCGCAGTTATTCCATCATCGAGCAGGGAATGATTTCCCGGCTGATCGAGTCAAAGCCTGAAGAGTTACGCATATTCATCGAGGAAGCGGCAGGTATTTCCAAGTACAAGGAACGCCGCAAAGAAACTGAAAGTCGCATCAAGCGGACGCGTGACAATATTGAGCGGCTCACCGATATACGCGACGAATTGCAGAAACAGCTGTCCCATTTACAGCGTCAGTCGGTGGCAGCGGAGAAGTACGGCGAGTACAAGCAACAGGAGCGGCAGACCCAGGCCAATCTCAACGCGCTGCGCTGGCAGGCCATCGACAATGACCTGAAGGAGCAACGGGAGCGGGCCGGCGAACTGGAAGTGAAGATCGAACAGACCGTTGCTGAACAGCGCGCCATCGACGCCAAGGTGGAAAAACACCTGGCGGACAATGCCGAACTGACGGACAACCTGGGCGAAGTCCAGGCGCGTTTTTATGGTCTGGGTAACGACATCGCCAGGCTGGAACAGTCCATCGAACATCACCTGGAGCGCGCCGAGCAGTTGCGCCAGGACCTGCAGGAAACCGAGGAAGCCTGGGAGCAGACCCGGGAAGAGATGGATGTGGATCTGCAGAAAGTGATCAAGCTGGATGAGGAGTTGAAGGAGATCGAGCCGGAACTGGCGGAAGCCCGGGAACGGGTCGAAACCACCAGTGCCGAACTGGAAGAGGCGGAGGCCGCCATGCAGGACTGGCAACAGTCCTGGGACGATTTCAGTCAGCGTTCCGAGGAACCGCGCCAGATCGCCGAAGTGGAACAATCCCGTATCCAGCAACTGGAATCGATCGTGGACCGGGGCCTGGAGCGCAAAGAACGCCTGGAAAAGGAACAGGCGGCTCTGCAGCAGGAGGATACCGGCGACGAGGATACCGAACGGCTGGCGGGTGAAATTGCCATTCTCGAAGAATCGATAAGCCGGTTGCAGGATGAAAACCGCAACCTCAACAGCCAGATCGAGTCACTGCGCCAGCAGGACCAGCGCTACAGCGGGGAGCTGGATCGCAAACGCAGCGATCTACAGTCGGCCAGGGGGCGGCTGGCGTCCCTGGAAGCCCTGCAGCAGGCTGCCCTGGGCCGCGACGATTCGGCCATGAACGAGTGGCTGGGCGCCCGGGGTCTGGATCGGCAGCAGCGCCTCGGTGAGACCCTGCGAGTGGAAGAGGGCTGGGAATCGGCGGTTGAAGTGGTGCTGGGGGATTCACTGCAAAGTATCTGCGTTGGTTCAGATAATGATATGGAGGCACTGCTTGCCAGTCTGCCCCGGGGCATGGTGTCGCTGGTGGATACCAGTGGCACTGCCGTAAATCATAATTCTGCTCATGGTGGGTGGCAGTTACTGGCGTCGCATCTGACCGCCAGTTGGGACGTGGGCGAACTGCTGGCTGGTATTTACAGCTGTGAATCGCTGGCGGAGGCGCTGAGCCGGCGTGCCGAGCTGGCTGCCAATGAATCGATAGTGACTCGTGACGGGGTGTGGCTGGGGCGACGCTGGATCCGGGTGCGCGGGAAGGTGGATAGCGAAGCAGGAATCCTGGAGCGGAAAGGTAAAATCTCGGAACTTGAGCTAAGTATCAATGAGTTAGAGTCTATAGTAGAGAAATTGCTTCAGATTCAGACGACGACCCGGCGCACCATTTCCAGTACCGAATCCAAACGCGAGGAAGTGCAACAGCAGAGTACCGCCAAGAGTCGATCGCTGGCCGATTTCAAGTCGGAACTGAGTGGCCGGCTGGCCAAGGTGGAACAGACCCTGTTGCGGCGTCAGCGCGTGGCCCGTGACCTGGACGAACTGATCCGCCAACTGGCCCAGGAAGAGGAAAACACGGCCAGCGCCAGAGCCCGTCTGCAGACGGCACTGGATTCCATGGAGCAGGATACGGCGCGGCGCCAGGAGCTGGAGCGGGAACGGGAACTGCGACGCAGCACTTTCGACGGCCGCAAACTGGAGGCGACCCAGGTCAAGGAGGGCGCCCACCAATTGGAATTGCGCTACCAGGCGATTACCGCCCAGCTGCGTTCCACCCGGGAATCGATGGACCGGATGGCCACCCAGGTGCAGCGTTCCCGGGAGCGGATCGATTCCCTCCGGTCGCAACTCGAGAGCTCCGACGAACCACTGCAGAAGATGCGTACCGACCTTGAATCATTACTGGGCACCCGCCTCGGAGTGGAAAAGGAACTGGCCGAAGCCAAGGCGAAAGTGGATGACAACGAGCACACTATCCGGGCGCTGGAGCAGCAGCGAGGAGAGTTCGAGCGCAACGCCGGTGAACTGCGCGAAGCGCTGATGCAGAACCGGATCAAAACCGAAGGCGCATCGGTACGCCAGCAGTCCCTGCTGGATCAGCTTCAGGAAGCGCATTTCGATCTGCAGGAGGTGCTGTCAGGACTGCCGCAGGATCTCGATGAATCCGGCTGTGAAGAGGAACTGGAGAAACTCGCCAACCGTATTCAACGGCTGGGCCCCATCAACCTGGCCGCGATTGACGAGTACAAGCAACAGTCAGAGCGCAAGGAATACCTCGATAAACAGAACGAGGATCTGAGCAAGGCACTGATGACGCTGCAGAATGCCATTCGTAAGATCGACAAGGAGACGCGCTCGCGTTTCAAGGAAACCTTCGATCAGATCAACAGTGGCCTGCAGAATCTGTTTCCCCGGGTATTCGGCGGCGGACACGCCTACCTGGATATGACCGGAGAAGACCTGCTGGACACCGGTGTCGCGATCATGGCGCGTCCCCCCGGCAAGCGCAACAGCACCATTCACCTGTTGTCCGGGGGAGAAAAGGCAATGACTGCCATCGCGCTGGTGTTCTCCATCTTTCAGCTCAACCCGTCGCCATTCTGTATGCTCGATGAGGTTGACGCGCCACTGGACGACGCCAATGTGGGGCGTTATGCGAACCTGGTTCGGGAGATGTCCAGTAACGTGCAGTTCATCTTTATTACCCATAACAAAATCACCATGGAAGTGGCGAATCAGCTGTTGGGGGTAACCATGCACGAACCCGGAGTGTCCAGAATTGTGGCGGTCGATATCGAGGAGGCTGCCGAACTGGCTGCCATGTGATTTTCCGGCCACGCCCACAGCTCACAAAAATTACCGGTACCGGGCTAAAGAAATCCGGCTTGCGGTGGGATAACCTAATAAAATTTATCTAAAATTTTATAATCCGGGCAACCAAAAGAGATTCAAAACCATGGGCACACGAGAATTGTTGATTCTGATTCTGGGTCTGGCGGTAGTCGCAGTGATCCTCCGCGGCCTGTACGTGGCAATCCACGCACGACGCAGGCAGATTCGCCTCGCCATCGAGAAGAATATTCCCCAGGACATCGATCTGGAGGAATTGGAGCTGGCTGAATTGCCCAGTGGCGGAGCGCGTGTAATCAAGCGCTCGCTGGCGGAGGTTAACCAGCAGAATGCCCTGCAGAGCGAGTTGGATCTGGATAGCGATGGGGATCCCGACACAGACGCTGTCCCGATTCTGCTGGACACCGTGGAAATCCGCCAGGAGCCCCGCCTCACCGTAACCGATCTGGATATTGACGAAGAGGAAGCGGATGGAGCCAGACACCCCGCTCGGCAGCAGTATCGCGATTACGGGGACAGCAGAGGCGCAGACACAGCTGAGGCCGATTGCGAAGGAGACGCGGCCGGCAACCTGGACGACGAGGAAGAGTGGCATCAGAGCGATGCCAGTTCCCATGATGACCTTGAAGACGAGATTGATGCCGATGCGGAGTCCTGGTCCGGTAACGAGCAGGAAGAAGAACAGGACGAACAGGAGGTGGCCAGGCACGGCGACGGCCAGAGACTGAAGGAAGCCGCAGAGCTGGAGGATGCTGAACTTGACGGGGACGAAGAGGTCAGGCAGGAGCATGGGTTCGAACTGGAAGACGATCTGGACGATGACCTTGTAGAGGATTCAGCAGAAGAATCAGAGGACGAATTCGATGATTTCTCTTTATCCGCAGGAGATCGGATCGGCGCCCCGGAGGCAATGCAGGGCCGCGAAAGCAGAAAAGGTTCACTGTTTTCCCGGTTCGGCAGGAAAGACTCCCGGTCGGATTCAGACTGGGATGACGAAGATTATGGTCCGACTCTGGAAGAGGACAACGATCCACTGTTCAGGGATACCGGCCGCGTGACCCCGAATCGGGAAAATTCCCGCCTCGCCGGTGCGGTGAAGCAGGCGCCCCGGGAAGAGTGGGTGGTGAGCAGGGCAACGACTCAGGAGCGTGCCGAGGCTGGCAGGACGGCCAGACCGACTGCTCGCGATGAGCGCCGGGCCAGCCGGCAGGCGCCGGAATCCGCGGGTGTGACAGACTTCAATCAGGCCCGGGAGTCACGGCGGCCGACGGGGGTCGGCAGTCAGGGTAGTGCAGCACCAACCGCGACCGGCCGTCGCCAGGAATTTGAACCTTCCGAAGTGCTGGTAATCAATGTCATGAGCCATGATGACGAGTTGTTCCGGGGGCCGGATCTGCTGCAGGTGATGCTGGCAGCGGGCCTGAAACATGGCGACATGAATATTTTTCACAGACACCTGGGTAGCCGGATCGACAGTCCGGTCATCTTCAGCGTAGCCAATATCCTGAATCCGGGCACCTTCGATCTGGATAACATCGAGGAATTTGAAACCCGCGGGGTCAGCCTGTTTCTTGCCATGCCTGCCGTGATCAGCAACCGTGAGGCATTCGAGGACATGCTACGGACCGCTCAGCAATTGCGGGCAGCCCTTGATGGCGAGCTGCGTGACGATCGCCGCAGTGTCATGACCGCACAAACTATCGAGCATTACCGGCAGCGGATTCAGGACTACGAGTTACGCAAACTGAAGGCCGCCCAGGCTCAGTCCTGATAGAATTAAGGAGCTGCTGATTTCAGGAAATCAGCAGTTCCTTAAACTGTTGTTATCACTTCAAGCAGGGCGAGCATGTCTGCGCCAGGATCTGACGACCCGGAAAAGGTTCCCGCCGCTGTAGCGCAGGAGGCCAGGCAGCTGCGGGAGCAGATCGTTTATCACGATCGACTTTATTTTGAGCAGGACAGTCCGGAAATCCCCGACGCTGACTATGATCGTCTGTTTGCCCGGCTGGTGACCCTGGAAGAACAATACCCCGGCCTGATCACCCCTGATTCTCCCACCCGGCGGGTAAGTGGTGCGCCGATTTCCGAGTTTCGGCAGGTTCGCCATACCATCCCCATGCTGTCCCTGGACAAGGTGTTCAATGCCGAAGACCTGACCCAGTTCGATGCCCGCATCAAAAAGCGACTGGGCAGTGATGCCGAACTCGAATACAGCTGCGAGCCAAAGGTGGATGGGGTTGCGGTAAGCCTGCTGTATCGCGATGGCGAACTGATCCAGGCTGCAACCCGGGGCGATGGTGAAACCGGCGAGGATATTACTCACAACGTGCGGACCATCAGGTCAATCCCGTTGCTGATCAGGACCGACAACCTGCCCAGTATGTTCGAGGTACGGGGCGAAATTTTCCTCAGCAGGAGTGGCTTCCTGCGGGTCAATGAGGCAGCCGACCGGCGTGGTGAAAAGCGCTTCGTCAATCCCCGGAATGCCGCTGCCGGCACTCTGCGTCAGCTGGATTCACGCATTGCGGCCGGACGGCCATTGCAGATGTATTGCTACAGCATCGGTGTGGTGGAGAATTTCCGTTTCCCCGACACGCTCAGCGAGGTGTTGCGATTGCTGGCCGACTGGGGGCTTCCGGTCAGCCCGGAATGCCGGGTGGTCACAGGGATCGCCGAGTGCCATGACTACTGCCGGCAGTTGCTGGAAAAAAGACCCGCGCTTGATTACGAGATCGACGGCGCGGTAATCAAGGTAAACCAGCTCGGGCTGCAGGAGTCGCTGGGTGCCAATGCCCGGACTCCGCGCTGGGCAATGGCCTACAAGTTTCCGGCCGAGGAGATGTCGACCCGGGTCCTGGACGTGGAATTTCAGGTTGGCAGAACCGGGGCGATCACTCCCGTTGCCCGTCTGGATCCGGTATTCGTGGGGGGAGTGACTGTCAGTAATGCCACCCTGCACAATATGGACGAAATCGAGCGCCTGGGTCTGCGTATTGGTGATCGGGTGATCGTGCGGCGGGCTGGCGATGTGATCCCCCAGGTTGTTAAGGTGATCCCCAGCGATGAGGCGAACAATGAGTACGGCGAAGTACGAACAATCGTCATGCCGACGCAGTGTCCGGTATGTGGTTCGGTAGTCGAAAAAGACGGTGATGTCGTCTACCGCTGCAGCGCCGGAATCATCTGTCCGGCTCAGCGCAAGGAGGCAATCAGGCACTTTGCGTCACGAGCTGCACTGGATATCGAAGGCCTGGGTGACAAGTTGATTGAGCAACTGGTCGACCGGGGAGAATTGAAGACGGTAGCGGATATCTTTTCCCTGAGTGTGGAACAGCTTGCCGATCTGGACCGGATGGCGACCAAATCGGCGACCAATGTAGTGGCAGCAATCGAGCACAGCAAGCACACTACACTGGCCAGGTTTCTTTACAGTCTGGGTATCAGAGAAGTCGGCGAAGCGACAGCCCAGGGGCTGGCAAATTTTTTCGGTACCCTGGACAGGGTCATCGAGGCCGATCTGGAACAGCTTCAGGAGGTACCGGATGTGGGCAAGGTGGTCGCCGGACATATCCGGGTGTTTTTCGATAATGAGGACAACCTGGCGCTGATCGGTCAGCTTCGGGACGGCGGCGTTTACTGGGAAGATGTCGACGTGGCGACTGATTCGAGGCCGCTGGACGGGCAGACTTTTGTGCTGACCGGAACCCTGGAAAGCCTGTCCAGAAGCGAAGCCAAAGCACGGCTCGAAGGCCTTGGCGCGAAGGTGGCTGGCAGTGTTTCCAGGAACACTGACTGCGTGGTCGCCGGGCCCGGCGCGGGCTCCAAACTGGCCAGGGCAGAGGAACTGCAGATAAAAATAATGGACGAAGAGGAATTTTTAGGCTTTCTGGACGATCTTTCCTGAAAGTGCAACGCAAACAAGCGGGAAACTCTGTGTCATGAAACCATTACTGTTGGGGGCTGGCCTCACACTGGCGGCGCTGCTCACCGGCTGTGTGGCGTCGCAACCCGACAATATTGCCAATGTCTGTTCTATCTTCGAGAATCGCCGCGGCTGGTACAAGGCGGCACGGCGTTCTGAAGAACGCTGGGGTATCCCGGTTGCAGTCAACATGGCTTTCATCTATCAGGAGAGCCGATTCAAGGCGCGTGCCAAACCACCGCGTGGCAGATTTTTGTGGATTCTGCCAGGGGCCCGACCTTCCAGTGCCTATGGCTATGCGCAGGCGCTTGATACCACCTGGGAGGAATACCTGGCCGAGAGTGGCAACTGGAGCGCCAGGCGTGACGATTTTGCCGATGCCATCGACTTTGTCGGCTGGTATAACGCCATGAGCCGGCGAATCAATGAGATTCCCGCCGATGACGCTGCCAATCTCTATTTTGCCTATCATGAAGGGAACGGGGGCTACGCCCGCGGGCGGCATTGGGACAAACCGTGGCTGCTGGACACCGGCGCCCGGGTGCAGGCAAATTCGAAACGGTTTGATGCACAATACGCGGGATGCCGGCCGGAGCTGGAAAAAAACTGGTTGCAACGCCTGTTCAGTTAGCGAGGGGTAAGCCGGCTGACCGGGTTCAACGGAATGTTTCGTTGATCGACTGCAGGACCTCGTTACCGGGGCAAAGATCGCTGCTCGCCAGGGTATTGAGAGGCTTGTCGACACTGTCGTTAAGTTCGTGAAAGTCCGCCTGGTCCTGGTTGATATAAAGCAGTCCGGTGGCGATCTTCCCCTTTTTCCGATAGTCACTGATGTGGCTCAGCGCGTTGTCGCGATCTTCGGGCCGGTAGTCGCTGCCGGTCTTGTGTAGGTGGATCACCGAACCGTCGTGCAGAGTGATTTCCTTGTCTTCGCCCGCACCGTAACTGGTAGTGATTTCCTTACGCATGGGCACGTAATCGATACTGCTCAGGGCCTGATAATTTTCCCAGGTGTTCTTGTAGCCATGGGTGGAAAAATCGGTGTTGTTGAATGTGACACAGGGTGAAATGACATCGATGAAAGCGAAACCCTTATGGCTGAGGCCGGCCTGGATCAAGGGCACCAGTTGACTCTTGTCTCCGGAAAAGCTGCGCGCCACGAAACTGGCGCCAAGCTCGATGGCCAGGGTGGCCATATCAATATTGTCGTACTGACTTTCCTCTCCCGATTTGGTTCTGGATCCCGGATCCGCAGTGGCAGACAACTGACCCTTGGTGAGCCCGTAGGTGCCATTGTTGGCGACGATGTAGAGCATGTTGATGCGACGTCTGACGATATGACAGAACTGGCCAAGCCCTATCGACGCACTGTCGCCATCTCCGGAAACTCCCAGGAAGTAGAGCTCCTTGTTGGCCATATTGGCGCCGGTAGCCACCGACGGCATGCGTCCGTGAACAGAATTGAAACCGTGTGAACGACTCAGGAAATAGGCCGGGATTTTCGATGAACAACCGATTCCGGAAAGCTTGGCGACCCGATGCGGGGGCAGGGACATGCCGACCGCGGCCTGAATTATCGCGGCGCTGATTGAATCGTGCCCGCAGCCTCCGCAGAGGGTGGTCAGTGAGCCTTCATAATCGCGGTGGGTAAGACCCAGGTCGTTGCTGCGGATATGGGGGTTGGCAAATTTGGGTTTGCGAATATAAGTCATGGTGGTTGCCTATGCCCGGCTGCTCAGAGTGTTGGCGGCGGTCTGTTCGAAAGTCGCCAGATCCTCAAGAACTGACCGTTCAATATGCTGAGCAGTGATCAGGACTCCGTTGTAATTCAGGATCGATGCCAGTTTTCGGTTACTGGCGTCGCATTCTATTTTCAACAGGCTTTTCATCTGGGCGTCCCGGTTCTGCTCGATGACATAGATCCGGTCGTGAC
This sequence comes from Pseudomonadales bacterium, assembly GCA_024234395.1. Classification (GTDB taxonomy): domain Bacteria; phylum Pseudomonadota; class Gammaproteobacteria; order Pseudomonadales; family Pseudohongiellaceae; genus NORP240. Next base: position 1,331,633 of record JACKOH010000001.1, on the reverse strand, counting down.
AGTCGATAAACTGCTGTACGGACTCGTGGAAAGGAAACGCCCGGATTCTCAGGGTATCGAAGTGATATCCCTGGCGTTCCAGGCTGTCCAGGCTTTCCTGAATGGCGCTGGTGGTGGTCCCGTAGAACAGAAGGCCCAATTTCAGCCCGGAGCTATTTTCCTGCTCCGTGTCGATCTGCTCCGGTAGCGGCAGAAAGCCGACCGCTGTATTAAACTTGCGGGCAATGCGATCCATGACGCCGGCGTAGACATTACCGTCTTCGGTATAGGCAGCCCGGTCGTCGTGAGAGCTGCCCCGGGTGAAATAACTGCCTTTTTCGGGATGCGTGCCCGGATAGGTGCGGTAACCGATACCGTCCCCGTCCACATCTCGATAGCGGGCAAATTCCCCCAGTTCCTCAAGTTGTGCTTCACTGAGAACCTTGCCGCGATCGTATTCCCTGCCGTCGGTCCATTGCAGGGCGTCGCACATCTGCTCATTCATGCCCAGTTCCAGATCACTCATGACAATGACCGGGGTCTGCAGGTTGTCGGCAATGTCGAAAGCTTCGATGGCGAAGTCAAAACATTCTCCGGGGCTGGCCGGAAACAGCAGTACCTGCTTGGTATCGCCATGGGAGGCATAAGCACAGCTGAGAATGTCGCTTTGCTGAGTCCTGGTTGGCATCCCGGTGGAGGGGCCGGCCCGCTGAATATCAAAGATCACTATCGGAACCTCGGCAAAGTAGGCCAGTCCCAGGAATTCCTGCATCAGTGAAATGCCGGGCCCACTGGTGGCGGTAAAGGCGCGGGCGCCATTCCAGCCTGCTCCGACGGTGATTCCGATGGCAGCCAGTTCGTCTTCGGCCTGGACAATGGCGTATTTGCGCTTGCCGCTGCCCGGGTCGATACGCAACCGTTTGCAGTATTTTCCGAAGGCATCCACGACCGATGTGGAGGGTGTCAGCGGGTACCAGGCCGCTACCGTCGCACCGCCGTAAACACAGCCTAATGCCACTGCGGTATTGCCGTCGATCAGAATCTTGTTGTCGGTTTTCCGGCAATGTTTCAGACGAATCTGCAGCGGGCATTTGAAATTATTGCTGGCATACTGATGACCCAGTTCCAGGGCGTGAATGTTGGGTGGGATCAATCTTTCCTTGCCGCGGAACTGGTCGCCGACCAGATCGGTCAACACCTGAAAATCAATTTCCAGAAAGGCAGCCAGGGCACCGACATAGACAATATTTTTGAACAGCTGGCGCTGGGTCGGTTTTTCGAACTCCTTCAGGCAGATGTCCTTGATCGGTATGCCCAGATAATTGATGTCGTCGCGCAGCAGATGCGGTCCGAGTGGCTTGGAGTTGTCATAAAGTACATACCCGCCGGGCAGGACCGAATCGATATCATTCCTGATGGTCTGCTCATTCATGGCCACCATCAGGTCCACCCCGTCGCGCCGTCCGAGGTAGCCGGCTTCACTGATACGCACTTCATACCAGGTCGGCAGGCCCTGTATGTTGGATGGAAAGATGTTGTGCGGGCTGACTGGTATTCCCATGCGGAAGACCGCCTTGGCAAACATGTTGTTGGCACTGGCCGAACCCGAGCCGTTGACGTTGGCAAATTTGACTACAAAGTCATTAACCCGGGTGATGGGAGTAATGCGGGAAGCGTTGGAGGTGGCTATGGCTTCTGGCATGGCGATCCTGCCTTGGCAGTGTTTAATAAAAACTTGCGCATGTCCCAGGCGCTGGTCGGGCAACGTTCCGCACACAGCCCGCAATGCAGGCAGAGATCTTCGCTCTTGACCATGACCCGATGGGTTTTCAGCTCTCCCGAGACATACAGATCCTGGTCGGTATTGGTGGCGGGCGCTATCAGTTGCTGGCGTAACGTGGCTTCCTCGGCATTACGGGTGAAGGTTATGCAGTCGGTCGGGCAGATATCCACGCAGGCGTCACATTCGATGCAGAGATTGTCGGAGAAGACGGTCTGCACGTCGCAATTCAGGCAGCGCATCGTTTCCTCGTAGGCGAGTCGCTGATCGAATCCCAGTTCGACTTCGATATTGAGGTCCTTCAGAGTTCTGCTCTTGTCGGCATGGGGCACCGCGTGCCGCAACTCGATGCTGATGTCATTGTCGTAGGACCACTGGTGAATCCCCATTTTCTGACTTTGCAGGAGGGTCTCCGGAGGTGGGCGCTGTTGTACATCGGCCTCGCTGCAGAACAGGTCGATTGAGACGGCAGCTTCGTGACCGTGGGCGACTGCGGTGATGATATTGTCGGGCCCGAGGGCCGCGTCGCCGCCAAAGAAAACTTTTGGATTGCTGGACTGGAACGTGCGTTTGTCGAGTACCGGCAGATCCCATTGATCGAAGTCGATACCGAGGTCACGCTCAACCCAGGGAAAGCTGTTTTCCTGGCCGATCGCACACAGCACATCGTCACAGCGAATAATGACTGGAGCGTCGCCGGTAGGTACCAGCAGACGTTTGCCGTTGGCATCGAATTCTCGACGCACTTTTTCGAATTCCATTGCCACCAGGCGGCCGTTTTCATGAATATAGCGCTTCGGCACATGGAAGTTCAGGATCGGGATATCCTCTGCCTGGGCGTCCTCTATCTCCCAGGGCGAGGCCTTCATTTCGTCAAAGCCGCTGCGGACCGCGACGGTGACTTCTTCGCCACCCAGTCGTTTGGCAGTGCGGCAGCAATCCATCGCCGTATTGCCGCCGCCCAGCACGATGACTTTACGGCCGATAGAGGTGATGTGGCCGAACGCCACGCCGGCCAGCCACTCGATACCGGTGTGGACGTTTTCCCGGCTCTCTTGGTAGCCGGGCAGATCGAGAGTTTTGCCAAGCGGGGCACCGGTTCCGACGAAAACGGCATCGAAATTTTCTTCCAGCAGTTCCCGCATGCTGGTGATTTCCTCGCCGAACCGGCAGTTGACTCCCATGTCGAGTATGTAATTGAGCTCTTCCTCGAGAACTTCCTCGGGCAGGCGGAAACGGGGAATCTGAGTGCGCATCGCGCCACCGCTTTTGCGATCCTTTTCAAACAGCGTGACTTCATAACCCAGCGGTAACAGATCTCTGGCCACGGTGAGTGATGCCGGACCACCACCGACAAGTGCCACGTGTTTGCCATTTTTCTTGCGGGGAACCGGGGGAAGGCGGGTGCTGATATCCTCCTTGTAATCCGCGGCGACCCGCTTCAGCCGGCAGATCGCTACCGGTTGCTCTTCCACGCGGCCACGCCGGCAGGCTGGTTCACAGGGACGATCACAGGTGCGACCCAGAATGCCCGGGAAGACGTTGCTGTGCCAGTTGATCATGTAGGCGTCGGTATAGCGTCCGGCGGCTATCAGGCGGATGTATTCAGGAACGGGGGTATGGGCCGGGCAGGCCCACTGACAATCGACGACTTTGTGAAAGTAATCCGGGTTGGAAATATCTGTTGCTTTCATTATTTTTATTATCGGCAATTCTGCTGGACAGCCAGATGCGCGAGAGCCCTGGAACCTGATGCGCAACGGACTGGACAGCCTGTAATTCGGGCTCTGCAGGCTTGCCCTAGTATAGGGAAACCGAAAGCAATTGGAAGTTTTTTATGAGAACTCTTCGGTCAGACTGGTTTCCAGTATGTTGTTGTAGATTTTCAGTCGTTTGACCGAGGGGATAGACTGCAGGGCGGTCACCAGCTGACGGGCCAGTTCCGAATCCACGGCATTGGTCAGCAGATAGAGATCCACTTCAATACCGTGACCGAGATAGTGCAGGTCGATATTCCTGATGTCGGATTCATCGAGAAGACTGGCCCAGCAGTCGGTGATCTGACTCACGATCTCATCCCTGAGGGGCAGGTTCTGAGTCTCGCGATCAGTGTGAGATTCTGGATCAATATGTACCATTACGTGACTGATATTGCGATATTTCTTCTTAATCATCCGACTACATACTTCGCCCAGCTGATGCCCCTCGGAAACGGAAATCCGGGGATCGACCTCGATCTGGACTTCCAGCAGAATCCGGCCACCGGACTGTCTGCTGCGCAGACTGGTGACCCGGTTGATGCCAGGTATTTCCAGAATCGAGGCGCGGATCCGGTCCTGATGTTCCTGTGGTATCGCCGTGTCGACCAGTTCTTTCAGGCTGTCCAGGCACAATCCCCAGCCGATTTTGGCGATGATGACGGCCACGAACATGGCCGCCACCAGATCAAGCCAGAGAAACCCCTGCAAGGCACCTAGAATGCCGATCATCACCGCAATCGAAGAAATCGCGTCGGAGCGGCTGTGCCAGGCGTTGGCCCGCAACAGCGAGGAATTCAGGCGTCGCGCGGTCCGCATGGTGTAGTGATAAATCCATTCCTTACCGGCGATGGAAAGGGCGGCAATCGCCACTCCACCCCAGCTCGGTACCAGTATCGAGTTATCCGCGATCAGCCGCAGGTAGCTGTCGTACAGCAGAACCGCGGCAATGGCGAAGAACAACATGCCCATCACCACTGTACCGATCGTTTCAAACCGCCCGTGACCGTAAGGATGTTCGTTATCCGGGGCGTCATGGGAAAAATGGCTGATCACCAGCACAAAAATGTCCGAAGCTGCATCGGTCAGAGAATGGATGCCGTCGCTGACAAGCGCAAATGACCCGCTCAGCGCACCGCCGGCAATTTTCAAAGCCCCCAGGACCAGGTCGAGCCACATCCCCACCAGGGTAACCCGGGCGGCTTCCTTTTTTGCGAGTAATTCGTTCATATCGAGAGTTGATTGCGTGGTCGGTGGAACACTCCGGAATTCAGCGCCTGGCCGGGCCACCACAATGTACCGCGCCGCGCGGTATCGAGTGCCAGCAGGTCGGTCTGCAGGTCGGAGAGTTGAGGGGATCTGGTCAAAAACTCCCTGCACAGCCTGTTGAAAAACCCTCAGCTGGCACAATACGGCGTTAAAATCTGGCTCAAAATGCTTATATACGGTCTGCAAACTGCACTTTTTCGCCAGATTTTGCCTTGTCCTGCGCTCACCTGAGAGCTGTTCAACAGGCTGCTAAGCACTTAATTTTACATAAAAAAAGCCCGACTAAAGTCGGGCTTAATATTACTATCAAGGGAGAGATAAATGAAACAAAACCCACAATTTTGTCTACACATCTACCTACACTTACTCAGACTGCGGTGATTTTCCAAAGTTCCCGGGTTTCAATAATTTTTTTTAATTTTTTTTTTCAATGCCTGTTGGCGGGTTGGTTTGCAGGCCTCAGCCTGGCACCGTCGCCTTATTCGGGAACCTCGCCGGTCAGGGACACTTCACGAAATTCCTGCGAGCTGCCGGACAGGTTACCTTTGCTGGTTATGACTCCAATGCTTGCCTCGGCGTTTTTCAGCCAGGTTTCAGTTACCCGTTTCAGGTCTTCAACGGTCACGGCCAGAATTCGCTGGCGCAGGTCGGTCAGAAACTCCCGGTCACGGCCGAACAGGTCATTGAAATAAACCCGCTTGGCCTCCCCGGCCGGAGATGAAGGTTTATCCATGCTGGCAATCACGCCAAGTATGGCTTCCTCCAGTTGCCTGGCCTGATGATCGGCCGTCAGTACCCAGTCGACCGCCCGATCAAAATCCTGCAGGGTCTGGTCCAGGCGTGGATCCCGGTAGGAATAAAACCGGAACGAGGCGGAGTTGGCGTCCTGATCGGCACCTCCTCCGTAAGCACCACCCTGTTCCCGGATCGCCCGATGCAGGAACCCATTGCGCAGAAAGCCTGCCAGCACCGTCAGCGGGGCGTGATCCGGGTGACCGGATGGCACTGTCGGATATGCCTTGGCGCAGAAGTTAACCTGGGTGGGAATGGTCCAGGCCTCACGCAACCGATGCCTGGTGGGCGGAAGCTGCAGGGAAGTAAATTCTCCTGCCGCCGGGAGGGCATCCCAGCCGCGCGCAAGTTCGTCCAGCACCTGTTGCTGATGTTCGCTTTCGGCGATACTGAGAAACTGGCGTGGCGCGGAAAGAACCTGCTGGTGAATTGCAGCCAGCCCCTCGAGCAGTTCCCGCAACTGCTGGGGATTTTTGATCTGCTGACGCAGGTCTTTCAGATAACGGATTCCAGCCAGGCCGGCGTACCGGTGACTGAGCGCGGCAGACGGGCTCAATCGGCTGCAGGCCAGGCTCATGGCCAGGGAGTGTCCATGGCCGGTAATACCGCTGACCTTGCGGTCACAGATCTGCTCGATAATTTCCCTGACCCGCCGGTCCTCGTCAAATCTCACGTCCTGAAGCGTGCGGGACATCAGTTCGGTCATAGCCTGGTGATTTTCCTGAAGCGCCTTGGAAGACAGCACCAGGAAGCTGTCAGACTGTTGCTCGTCGTTCACTGTACTGCGGATGTTGCTGAAACAGTTAAGACCGCCACTTACCCGGGACTGCCAGGTTTGCACCTGGGCATAGTCCAGTTCGCCCACCCCAAGTTCGGTTAGGCAGCTGGTATAAAGCGGCAACAAGGGCATCAACTGGTCGTTCAGGGCCGGTACTTTCATGACGGCCTGCTGGTAACAGATGCCATTGGTCCCCTGGCCGAAGAAGTCCACCCGGCTGCCTGAAATCGGCAGCCTCGAAGTAACCGACCGGGGCTGTTCAATGACCTGCTGAATATCCTGCAGTCCGACTTTGGGCAGCATTTCCGGATCGTCTTCCTGTTCCTGCCGCTCTGCCAGCGCCCTGGACTGCTGAATTATGCTTTCCACCTGTTCCGGACTCAGCTGCCCCTTAAGTGTTTCCAACTGCTGCCGCTCCGCCGCCGTCTCCCTGCTGGCCAGGTCCGGATCAGGATGCAGGGTCAGGGTAAGGCGATGACGGTTCTGCAGCAGCAGTCGCTCGATCAGTTCAGGTATGAAGCGGGGATTACGGATTTCGCTACGCAACTGTTCCAGCACCGGTTCGATATTCAGCAGCTCAATCGGGTCGCCGCGATGCACCGCTGTGGACAGGCTGGCCAGGATCAGCTGCAGTCCATACGGATAACTATCGCCGGTAATTTCCCGTTGATGCAGTTCCAGTTGATGCAGGGCGGCCTCCACCTGCTCCCGGGGAACACCTTCCCGGGCGATATTTTCCAGGGTCTCCAGGATCAGCTGTTCCACTGCCTGGGTGGCATCGTCGGCACAGCCCTCCAGGCCACACATAAAACTCATCTCGCGGTGTGAGTCTTCCAGTCCACACATGGGCGAGGGTGAACTGCCCAGGTCGGTAGTTTCCAGAACCTGAAGCAGCGGACTGGCACTGTTGTCCAGCAACACCGCATTGAGAAGCTGGGCTTCGAACAGTTCCTTGAGGTCGATGCTTTTGCCGAGCAACCAGGCCAGAACAATGTGGGTCCGGTCGCCGCCGGACTCTTCGCTGTTGTAAAATTCTTCGACTCTTATAGGCGCCAGGTATCTTTTCTCATCGGCGACGGAGATGTCGATATCGAGGCGGCTGAACCTGGACAGGGCAAGGCTGTCAAATTTCCCCTGTAACTCGGTGGCAGGTATATCGCCGAAAGTCATGAACACGGCATTGCTGGGGTGGTAATGGGTTTTATAGAAATGTTGCAGCTGCTGGTATTCCAGGTCGGGGATTTCCCGGGGATCGCCGCCGCTGTTGTAGTGATAGGTGGTGGTAGGGTAGAGGTACCGGGTGATCGCATGCCACAGAACGCTATTTGTGGAACTCATGGCGCCTTTCATCTCATTATAAACAACGCCTTTTACCTGCAGCGGCGTACTGCTGTCGGTGGCCTCGGTGAATTCCAATCGATGCCCTTCCTGAGCGAAATCCAGCTCGTGCAGACGTGAAAAGAAGGCTGCATCCAGGTAAACGTCGAGCAGATTGAAGAAGTCCTTGCGATTCTTGCTGGCAAACGGGTAGGCGGTCCAGTCACTGCTGGTGAAAGCATTCATGAAGGTGTTCAGCGAGCGCCGGATCATCATGAAGAACGGATCGCGCACCGGGTACTTCTCACTCCCGCAAAGAGCCGTGTGTTCCAGGATATGGGCGACTCCGGTGGAGTCCATCGGCACAGTTCGAAATGCCACCAGGAACACGTTTTCCGGGTGTTCGCTGGCCAGGTGGTAATGCAGGGCCCCGGTCTCCCGGTGCCGGTATTCCTCCACTTCCAGATTCAGCGACACAATCCGTTCGCTCCGCAACCATTCGAATGCGGGATGGGAGGGGCGGGCGGCGGAATGGGAGCTAACGGCGTTGGCCGCTTTGTGCGCAGTATCAGGCTTCACCTGTCCGATTGTACTCATGTTGTTAATTCACCTTGGTCTGTCCGGTCCATGTCGGAGTTATGGCTGGGTGTCTCCAGGGAAATTCTTCCCAGCCGACCGGACCGCAAATCGTCCAATAATAGTTCGGATACCCGGTGCCAGTCTACGTGACCACCGCGGGCCAGGCAGCCATGGGTTGCAGCGATACCGGTCAGCAGTTCTTCAACTCCCGCCGGACGCTGCTTCAGCTGGTAGCGCGATGCGAGCTGCGGGTAGAAATCGGCCAGCAGAAATTCGGCGGTCTGCCAGCCGATCTCCTCCAGGTCCAGGGCGGTATTTCTGATACTGCCCAAGGCAGCAAGTCGACAGGCTGCCAGCTGGTCTTCCAGCCGGGGCCACATCATGCCGGGGGTATCCACGATGAACCAGCCCGCCTCCAGTTTTACCCGCTGCTGTCCCTTGGTGACCGCCGGTTCATTGCCGGTTTTAGCAATTTTGCGGGCCAGCAGCTGATTCATTAAAGTGGATTTACCCACATTGGGAATGCCGGTTATCAATATCTGATAGCGGCGTGCCGGATCGCTGCTTTGTTCCACCAGTTGCCGGCAGGCCTTCATCAGCGCCTGACGGGTCAGCGGGACGTCAAGGCCGTTGAGCAGGCAGCGGGAGTGCGGCTGTACAGAGTAATACTGCTGCCAGAGCCGGGTTACCGCGGGATCGGCCAGGTCGGCCTTGTTAAGGATTCGCAGGCAGGGCAGGCTGCCCCGGAGTTCGGCCAGCAGCGGGTTGGAACTGGCCCGGGGCGCCCTGGCGTCGAGTACTTCGATTACCAGGTCGGTATCGCGCATGCTCGCAGTCAGCTGCTTGCGCGCCTTGTGCATGTGGCCGGGGTACCAGGAAATGGGCATAGCAGCACCGGTGAGTCGGAAAACAGCGCCACATGTTACCGTTCACTGGTATAATTTCCAGCCCCGGCAGTTCTGCAGGGCTGTCAGCACAGAGCCATGGAAACAGACATGTCAGTTCATAAAGCGGTTCAGAAATCGATAGAAGACAAGGTGCAATCGGCGCTCAGCCCTCATTACCTGACAGTGGAGAACGAAAGTCATCGGCATGGTGGTCCGGCCACCGAAAGTCATTTCAAACTGACGGTGGTGTCGGAGGCCTTCGATGGGCAACTGGCAGTGAAACGGCACCGGGCCCTGTACGGACTGCTCAGTGAAGAACTGGCCGGTGGTGTACACGCCCTGGCCCTGCACCTGTATACACCGACGGAATGGGCCACGCGACAGGAAAAGTCTCCCGCATCACCCGATTGTCGAGGTGGCAGCAAGGCCGATCACTGAGCGTCCGCGGCCGGTATGCAGGTCGACCAGGCTGATCCGGACCACCATAACGCAGCGTACTCACATACAGCTGTGTTAAAATTCACGTCGGTCTCGGGTTCACCCGGAACCCTTAGAATTGACTAATTCTTTGCTATCAGTATTGCGAGAGGCCGATCCACCCGGGTCCGCAGACAAGGTTACGGAATCCACCACCCGATGAATGAACCGAAAGCGCCACCAAGTCGATTTGTTGAAAAGATCTGGAAACGGGAGTTTGTGGTTGTTGCCCTGACCGCCATGGCCATGGCGGTTCTGCTGGTGACCGCGCTGTTACATCGGCAACTTCGTTTGGCTGAGGTGCGCAATGAAATAACCCCCATCGCCGTGTTTCCCGATTTTGCCTCCATTGAGCAGATCAGTGTCAAAAAACAGATGTTCTTTGATTTCATGGAGCTCTACATCGATCGCCAGAACGAGACGGTTGCTCAGACCCGCACCAGGCTGCTGGAACTGTCGACCGCGGTGTCCGGCGGTCAGCCTCTGAGCCCTGACGAGCACGCTGAACTGCTGGCAGTGGCCGGACGGTATCATCTGGAGTTGGAGGAGATGGAGGAATCGGAACTGCTGCTCGAACTGCTCAAACGCGTCGACACCATCCCCAAGCCTCTGGCACTGGCGCAGGCCGCCACCGAATCAGCCTGGGGAACTTCCCGCTTTGCCCTGGAAGGCAACAACCTGTTCGGGCAGTGGTGTTATGACGACGGCTGCGGTCTGGTGCCGGGTCGACGCAGCGCGGATGCCAGTCACGAGGTACGGGCCTTCGAATCCATCGATGCCGCGGTGCGCGCCTATTTCATGAATCTGAATACTCATCACCAGTATAGGAATTTCCGTGAATTGCGCTTTGAGATGCGTAACCGCGAGGGTGACCTGGATGCCGAGGCCCTGGCCTGGGGGCTGGATGGTTACTCGGAGCGCGGCGAAAAATACGTGGATGAGGTGCAGACCATCATCCAGCAGAACAACCTGGTGGAAAATTACGGCGGCTGACCCCGTTCCGCAGGGTCAGCCGCCGCGTGCCGGGTTGATCCACTGCACTGAATACCAGAAAAATCTGCCGGTCCCGGGATTCGGCGCGGTACAGATATAGCGCCAGCGCCGACCGTTGAACTGCTGTTCAGGGCGCAACTCCACCAGCCCGGAATCCCGTTCGAGCCAGGTCATGGGTAAGGGTTCGCTGTTGGCAAAACAGCCGATCTGGTCGAACGAATAATCGCCGGGCGCGAAGCGCAAGCGGATTGTCGGGCTGCTGTCACCGGTCACCGGGTTATCCGGGTCCTGCTCCAGGACCTGAAAAGCCAGCGAGTCGAATTTAACTCGCGCGGTCTCCAGATTGGCATAGATGCCGGCTAGGGGATACCTGGGTAAGGCCAGAAAGTCTGAGTGAAAACCAACGGCACCGGAATTCTGGGCGATTCCGGTAAATCCTTCCGCGGCCAGCATGGCTTTGATGGCCGGGTCGTATTCACCATATGGATAGGCCAGGTACTTGAGTGAATTTCCGGTGTGCTCGGTGATCGCCTGTTCCGCGCTGAGCAATTCCTCCCGGAGTCGCTGGATCCATTGCGCCGGGCTTTCAGTGGCGCCTCTCTCCAGCATGTAAGGATGGTTCACCATGTGATTGGCGATCAGTGCGCCGTGGTCAGCCATTTCCTCGAGTTGTTCCCAGTTCATAAAACCCGGCTGGTTGTCGTCGATCGGTCCGGTACTGACAAATACCGTAAATGGAAAGCCGAATTGCTGCAGCAACGGGTAGGCTGTCTCGTAGATGGACAGGTAGCCGTCGTCGAAAGTGATGGCAATGCTGCGGTCGGGAACCGGCTGCTGCTGCCGTAACGCTTCAAGCATTTGATCCAGGGGTATGACGTTAAAGCCATTTTCGCGCAGGTATTCCAGATGGATCTGAAAGTCCCGCGGAGAGATGGACGTGGAAGCCGGCGTATCGGTGGCGACGTGGTGGTATTGGATGATGACCCCGTGTTCCGCCGCCCTGATCCCGCCAGCCAGGGCAGTTGTCACCAGTATGCACAGCAACGGCAGTGGAGTGAGCCGCATGATTCCCTTAACTCCTTTGAGATTGGTTGGCTGATCAGGGGGCCATGATAGCGCAAGCGCAACCGGGATCGACACTGCCTGATCGGCTGCCCTGGGACCTCACCAGGGATTGGTCGCATGGTGCCGCCTGCGCCGAGGGCAGCCGCCGGCGACGGACGGCTGTGGTGGCAGGTTCAATTTCGGCGCCTGGAACCGCTATAATACGCGTCCTCTGCGATCCATGAATTCGGGGTGCCGACCCCGGGGGGTAAATCCGAGCATGATTTTCAAGGGAACGGCACTGTCGATCGATCGACTTCCGTCCGGAATTGCCAGCCTGGTCTTCGACCTTGAAGGTTCTTCTGTCAACAAGTTCAATCAACAGACGCTGCTGGAGCTTCGTGAAGCCATCGCCGCTGTTGCCGGGGCGGAGGTCGAAGGATTGATCTTCAGCAGCGCCAATCCCGGCTTTATTGTCGGTGCTGATATTACTGAATTCACGACGCTGTTCCAGGCGCCGGAACAGGAAATTCTGGGCTGGTTGCGAGAGGCCAATGCGCTGTTCAACAGCATTGAAGACCTGCCATTTCCGACTGTGACGGCGCTCAATGGTGTCGCCTTGGGTGGCGGGATGGAACTGGCGATCGCTACCGATTACCGGGTCGCCACCGCCACCGCCACGCTGGGATTTCCGGAAGTGAAGCTGGGCATTATCCCGGGTTTCGGCGGCACGGTCAGGGCGCCGCGGCTGGTCGGTGCGGACAATGCCAATCAATGGATCAGCAGTGGGCAACATATCGGGGCTGAGGAAGCCTTTGCGGCCGGAGCTGTCGATGCGATCGTGGAACCCGACAGACTGATCGGCGCTGCCGAATCGATTATTGAACAATGCAAGCAGGGAAAGCTCGATTACCGGGCAGTTCGTAACAGGAAAACGTCGCCTCTGTTGCTGCGAGGCGCTGAGCTGATGGTGGCTTTTGAAACCGCGAAGGGAATGGTGGCTCAGCAGGCCGGGCCAAATTTCCCAGCGCCGCTCGCCGCAGTGACTACCATGCAGAAGGCGGCAACCATGGAGCGCGCCGGGGCATTGGAGTGCGAACACGCCAGTTTCGTGCAGATGGCCCGCACCGAGGTTGCGGCCAATCTGGTGCAGTTGTTTTTGAATGATCAGTATCTTGGTGGCAAGGCCAGGAAGCTTTCCAGGGAGGCGGGTGCGGTGCGCCGCGCGGCGGTCCTGGGAGCGGGGATCATGGGCGGTGGGATTGCCTACCAGTCGGCGCTGCGCGGTGTCCCCATCACTATGAAGGATATTGCCCAGACCGGAATCGATGCCGGGCTGGCGGAAGCCCGCAAACTGTTTGCCAAACGTGTGGCGCGGGGCCGGATGAGTGGGGAGGCCATGCTTGATGCCATGCTGGCGATAACCCCGACCCTGGACTACGGCGGTTTCGACCAGGTGGACCTGGTTGTGGAAGCGGTAGTGGAAAATCCCGAAGTCAAGAAGCAGGTGCTGGCCGAGGTGGAGCAGCAGGTCGGTGCCGATTCCGTTATTGCCACCAATACCTCGACGATTTCGGTCGATTCCCTGGCCGCGGCGCTGCGGCGACCGGAAAATTTCTGCGGCATGCATTTTTTCAACCCGGTGCCGGTCATGCCACTGGTTGAGGTGATTCGAGGTGAACGGACCAGCCCCGCTGCCATCGCCACGGTGGTAGCCTATGCCAGGGCGCTGGGCAAGACCCCGATCGTGGTCAATGATTGTCCGGGATTCCTGGTCAATCGTATCCTGTTTCCCTATTTTGCGGCTTTTTCGCTGCTGTTACGGGACGGGGCCGATTTTCAGGCAGTGGATCGGGTGATGGAGAAGTTTGGATGGCCGATGGGTCCCGCCTATCTGCTTGACGTGATCGGCATGGACACCGGGGTACATGCCCAGGCGGTGATGGCTCGCGGCTTCCCGGAGCGGATGGGTCTGAAGTTTACCAGTGCCATGGACGTGCTGTATCAGCACAAGCGACTTGGTCAGAAAAGTGGTAGCGGCTTTTATCGCTATGAAGCGGACCGCAGCGGCAAGCCCCGCAAGCTGGCCGACACCACGGCCAGCGAATTGGTGGCCACGGTACAGGAGCAGCAACGGCAGTTCACTGACCAGGAGATCATCGATCGGTTGATGCTGGCCATGTGCCTGGAAACAGTGCGCTGTCTCGAGGACGGTATCGTGGAATCGCCGATGGAAGCGGATATGGGGCTGATCCTGGGGCTTGGATTTCCGACCTTCCGCGGCGGAGCCCTGCGCTATATCGATGCCATGGGAGCGGCGGAATTCTGCCGCCTGGCTGATCAGTATCGCGACCTGGGAGCGCTGTATGAACCAACCGCCGGCTTACGTGAAATGGCCACCGTCGGGCGGAAATTCTATGCGTTGCCACAGGCCGGCCAGGAGGACTGAACATGACCCTGAAAGCAAGAGATGCGGTTATCGTTGACTGTATTCGCACTCCCATGGCCCGATCCCGTGGTGGTTCCTACCGGTTTGTCCGGGCCGAAGCGCTGTCGGCCCACCTGATCGATGCATTGCTGGAGCGTAATGACGGTGTTGATCCCGCCGAGGTGGAAGACGTAATCTGGGGCTGCGTCAATCAGACCAGGGAGCAGGGCTGGAATATTGCCCGCAACGCGGCGCTGATGACCAGGCTGCCACATTCCACCTGCGCGCAGACGGTAAACCGGCTATGCGGCTCCTCCATGTCGGCGTTGCATACAGCTGTCCAGGCAATTCAGACCGGAAACGGGGAAGTGTTTCTGGTGGGTGGTGTCGAGCATATGGGGCATGTGCCGATGGATTACGGAGTCGATCCGGATCCCAAGGCGTCGCTGCATATCGCCAAGGCCTCGTGGATGATGGGGGTGACTGCTGAAGTGCTGGCCCGGCAGCATGGCATCGGAAGGCAGCAACAGGACAGCTTCGCGGTAAGATCCCACACCCTGGCGGACCGGGCCCGGGCCAATGGCGGCTTCGATCGGGAAATAGTCCCGGTGGAGGGGCACGACCCCGATGGCATCAAGCGCCTGCTGGAAGCGGATGAAACGATCCGGCCGGAAACCAACCTGGACGACCTGGCAAAACTGAAAACGGTATTCGATCCGGTCAATGGCACGGTGACGGCGGGTACCTCTTCACAGATTACCGACGGCGCCTCGGCGATGCTGATCTTGTCGGCGGAACGCGCCATGGCGCTGGGTCTCAAGCCGCGGGCCAGGATCAGGGCCATGGCGACGGCCGGCGTGGATCCTTCCATTATGGGCTACGGCCCGGTACCGGCCACCCACAAGGTGCTGGCCCGGGCCGGGATGAAAGTGGCAGATATCGAAATTGTGGAGCTGAACGAAGCCTTTGCCGCCCAGTCGCTCCCGGTTCTCAAGGACCTGGGGTTGCTGGAGATGATGGATGAGAAAGTGAATCTGAAAGGTGGGGCCATTGCACTGGGTCACCCGCTGGGCTGTTCCGGAACCCGGATCACGACTACCCTGTTGAATGTCATGGAGGATCGGGATGCGACGCTGGGGCTGGCGACCATGTGTATTGGACTGGGGCAGGGGATAGCCACGGTTCTGGAACGGGTTTAGGGTGTGTTGAAAAGTTGGAAGCGGACGGGTAGCAATGGATAGTCAGAAGCAGCAGTTTGTATTGAATCGCGCGCGTAAAAATCTGCGCCGGGAAGTGGGCCGGGCGATAGCCGATTTCAATATGATCGAAGCCGGTGATCTGGTCATGGTGTGCCTGTCCGGAGGCAAGGATTCATACACCATGCTTGATATACTGCTCAACCTGCAACGTCATGCTCCTATTGATTTCAGGATCACGGCAGTCAACCTCGATCAGAAGCAGCCTGGTTTCCCGGCCGATGTGCTACCGGACTATCTGCAGTCGATAGGGGTCGATTATCACATTATCGAGCAGGACACCTATTCAATCGTCAAGGACAAGACTCCGGAAGGCAAGACATTCTGTGGTCTGTGTTCCCGCCTGCGGCGGGGCAGTCTGTATACCACAGCCCGCCAGCTCGGAGCGACCAAGATCGCGCTGGGTCATCATCGCGAGGATATTATCGAAACCCTGTTCCTCAATATGTTTTACGGTGGCAAGCTGAAAGCCATGCCACCCAAGCTGCTCTCCGATGACGGCGATAATGTGGTGATCCGGCCGCTGGCATACTGCAAGGAGAAGGAAATCGCCAAGTACGCCGAGCTGATGGAGTTCCCGATAATTCCCTGTAATCTCTGTGGCAGTCAGCCCAATATGCAGCGGCAGGTGATCAAGCAGATGCTCGCCGACTGGGATCGAGAACATCCCGGCCGGGTTGAGTCCATTTTCAGAAGCATAGCCAATGTGTCACTTTCCCATCTGGCCGACATCAGCAGGTACCCTTTTGCCAGCCTCAAGGCTACCGGAACAGGGACATCCGAACCGGATGACGCCGGGCTGATTACGCTGCGGGAAATTGTCTGATTGAAGTCAGGTAAAGTGCGGGCACACGGCCACAAGTCATGAAAGTTCCTCATACCGAACTGTCCACCGAGGCCCTGCGCGGTATTATTGAGGAATTTATCACGCGGGAGGGAACCGAGTACGGTGCCAGGGATTACAGCCTGGAGGAGAAAGTGCTGCAGGTGATGAGCCAATTGGAGCGTGGTGACGTTATAATCGACTACGATCCTGATTCCGGCACCTGCAACCTGCTACAGAAGCATCCAGCCGGTTCCGGGCCCGAATCCGTAGCCGTAGCCGGGGATGATGAACAAGCCACTGAATGACTGGTCAACACTGATGTCTGATGATCCGAAATATTCCAGCCTGAATCCACCGGATGGTGCCCTGGAGCTGGATGCCTGTGGACTGTTCTGTCCGGAACCGGTGATGTTGCTGCATAACCGGATCAGAGAGATGCAGGATGGCGACCTGTTGAGAATCATCGCCACCGATCCCTCCACGACCCGGGACATCCCCAAGTTCTGCCTGTATCTGGGACATGAGCTTGTCGATGAAAGTCGGCAGGACGACAAGTATTATTACCTGGTT
Organism: Pseudomonadales bacterium; assembly: GCA_024234395.1. Classification (GTDB taxonomy): domain Bacteria; phylum Pseudomonadota; class Gammaproteobacteria; order Pseudomonadales; family Pseudohongiellaceae; genus NORP240. Next base: position 1,314,901 of record JACKOH010000001.1, on the reverse strand, counting down.
CGCAAAAAGATCGACTGACAGGGCAGGGGTTCCCTCCGGGTTCGGTTTCTACCCTCAGGACAACAGAGCCCGAAAAGTAGCAGCAAAAAGTAGCAGCAGCCTGTTGAAAAACTAAGACTGCATAACAGGGAAATCAACAAGGCGCAATCACCGATGCCGGCATACCTGATCGACGCCTCCATCTATATTTTTCAGGCCCACTTTTCCCCCTATGTGGAGTGCCTGGACCGGGACGGTGAAGATCTGAGTGCGCTGTACGGTTTTTCCCAGTTCCTGTTGCAATTCCTGCGTCGTGAAAATCCGGATCTGGCGGTGGTGGCACTGGACGAAAGCCTGTTCTGCGGGTTTCGCCACAGTCTTTGCGACCAGTACAAATCCAATCGTGAGTTACCTGACGCCAACCTCGCTGCCCAGTTGAACGGCTGCGCGGAATTGTGCGGAATTCTGGGGCTGGCGGGATTCGGCAGCCGCAATTACGAAGCGGATGACATCATCGGCACCCTGGCGCAACGCCTGCGCGACGAGGGGGTACTGGCAGGAGACTCCATCGCCATCCTGTCCCGGGACAAGGACCTGGCCCAGCTGCTGAAGACGGAGCAGGACGTGTTGTGGGATTACCAGCGTAATCTGCGGCGCAATGCCGTGGAGATTCGAGCGGAATTTGGTGTCACTCCGGCTCAGATTCCCGACTATCTGGGGCTGGTTGGGGATGCCGTGGATCGCATCGGGGGCGTTCCCGGGCTCGGACCGGTCAAGGGCCGCGCCCTGTTGCAGACTTTCTCCTGCCTTGACAACATTTATGCCAACCTGCAAGCGATTGCCGGCCTGCCGCTGCGCGGAGCCAGCAGGCTGGGTGAATTACTGGAAACACACCGGGAGCAGGCCTATCTGAGCCGGACGCTGGCAACCATTGTTGTGGATGTTGCAGACCAAAATGAGCCATTCTCCGTGGTGGCGCTGGACAGCCTGCAGCGGAAGCCGGTGGATACCGGTAGCCTGGCTGAATTTCTGCAGCGTTACAAATTCGACCCGCGTTTCTGCGACAGCATGGTCCGGGCCGCATCCCGGCTCAACGAGGCCCGGGATTGAACGATGAAGCAAATGCGTATAGTGGCCGATGCCGATATTCTGTCGGTAAAGGAAAGTTTTTCGGAGTTCGGAGAGTTGCGGCTGGTGCCGGGGCGCGAGATCGGTAATCGGGAGGTCCGTGACGCCGATGTTCTGCTGATCAGATCGATCACCCGGGTCGATCGTGAGCTGTTGCGGAACAGTGCGGTAAAGCTGGTGGGAACCGCAACCAGTGGTGTCGACCACATTGATCAGGATTATCTCAGCCAGAACGGAATTCAATTCCGGGCTGCACGGGGCTGTAATGCCAATGCCGTCGTCGATTATTGTTTTGCCGCGCTCGCCCGATTGGGTCAGGAGCGACAGGTGGATTACTTTGGGCTCCAGTTTGCCATGATCGGAGCGGGCCATGTCGGCGGCCTGTTTGCGGAACAGCTGTCGCGACTTGGAATCCGCTGCGTGATTCATGATCCCTTGCTGGACGCCGCCGCCCGTGAGCGACTGCGGTCAGCGAATGTTGAATCGGTCAGTTTCGAACAGGCGCTGGCCGCCGATGTGGTCAGCCTGCATGTACCGTTGAACAGAGAGGGAAAGTATTCGACCTGGCACTTACTGGATGATCGCCAGCTGGCCGCATTGAAACCGGGCAGTGTGCTGCTGAATACTGCCAGGGGACCGGTAGTGGACAACAGGGCTCTGTATGAGCTGCTGAGGCATCGGGACGATCTGCATGTGATCCTCGATGTCTGGGAGCATGAACCAGATCTGGACAGCAGGCTGCTGGAAACGGTTGCGCTGGCAACCCCTCACATTGCCGGTTATTCACAGGAAGCCAAGCGGAATGCCACCACCTGGCTGCGCCGGGAAGTGGCTGACTATTTCGGTATAAAAGCATCCGATCATGGCGACACCGGCGTTACAGGAGAGCCCTGCAGCCCGGTTGTCGCCGACATTGAAGCGACCGATCATTTCTGTGCCGGGGTGTTGAACCAGGTGTTTCCGATTGCCACAATGTGTCAACAATTGCGCGCGGAATTCAGTTCCGGAGCGCGGCAACCAGTGCAGATATTCGATCTGCTGCGCAGACAGTTGCTGTCCCGGCGGGAGTTTTCTGCCAGTCAGGTCCTGCTGCGTGATGTTACACCACGGCAACGCAGGTTTCTGGAAGTGATGGGATTCCGGCTTATCCCACGTTAGCCAGGCGTTGCTGCCGTCGTGACAGAAACCTGCCGATTCGCTCCGCGGCCTTCTCCAGCACGTCAAGGGAGGGCAGGAACACCAGTCTGAAATGGTTATTGTCGCGAATATTGAAGGCGCTGCCCTGCACCAGCAGTATTTTTTCCTCGTCCAGCAGTTCCAGGATCATCCGGGTGTCGTTGCCTACCGCGTACAGCTCCGGGTCAAGACGGGGAAACATGTAAATAGCGCCTCGGGGCTTCACGCAGGAGATGCCGGGGATTTCGTTCAACAACTCCCAGGCCCTGTCCCGCTGTTCGAGCAGGCGACCGCCAGGAAGTATCAGTTCGTTGATACTCTGGTAACCGCCGAGCGCGGTCTGCACCGCAAACTGGCCAGGCACATTCGCGCACAGGCGCATGTTGGTGAGGATATCTAGTCCCTCGATGTAACTGGAAGCCCTGGCCTTGTCACCGCTCAGAATCATCCAGCCGCACCGGAAACCGGCCAGTCGATAGGCCTTGGACAGGCCGTTGAATGTCACTACCAGCAGATCGTCACACAGGGAGGCCAGCGGAATATGCCGGGCATCGTCGTAAATTATCTTGCTGTAAATTTCATCGGCAAACAGCACCAGGCCGTGGCGACGGGCCAGGTCGATTATGCCCAGCAGGACATCGCGGCTGTAAACCGCCCCGGTGGGGTTGTTGGGATTGATAATGACCAGCGCCTTGGTATGTTCGGTCAGCTTACTTTCAATGTCGGCCAGGTCCGGCTGCCAGTCGGCGCTCTCGTCACACCGGTAATGGACCGGCTTGCCGCCGGACAGGCTCACTGATGCCGTCCACAGTGGATAGTCAGGGGCCGGAATAAGCACTTCGTCGCCATTATTCAGCAGTGCCTGCATGGACATGGAGATCAGTTCGCTGACGCCGTTGCCCAGGTAAATATCATTGATCTCCACGTTGGCGATCTGCAGTTTCTGACATTCCTGCATGATGGCTTTCCGCGCTGAAAACAGGCCCTTCGAATCACTGTATCCCTCGGCATTGGGCAGATTCAGTATCACATCCTGGAGAATTTCGTCGGGGGCATCGAATCCGAACGCGGCCGGATTGCCGATGTTAAGTTTGAGGATTCGATGTCCTTCCTCTTCCAGTCGCTTGGCTTCTTCCAGAACCGGGCCCCGGATGTCGTAGCATACGGCGGCCAGTTTCTGAGACTGTTTAACAGGTTTCATGGGCTTGGCACTCAAAGGTTAATCTCGTTATTTTACCGCTAAATCAGGGGCTGGACGAGGGGCAGCTTGCACCAGTTGCCGGTAGTGTGACCCAGCCGTGGCTGTCAGACGGTGAACCCGACCTGCAGACTCTTGCACAGGGCGCGGGGTTTTGTTGTATGTTAGGAAACCTGTGATCAACAGGCTGTTTCTTTATGGAATCGACCAACAGGCTGCTAGTGTCCTCAGCAGCGGTTGTCGGCAGGCTTATAGAAAGGAGGAGCAGGGTAATGGAAAAAGTGGACAAGTCGGAACAGGAGTGGCGCCGGGAACTGGATCCCGAGCAGTTTCACGTATGCCGGGAAAAAGGCACCGAGCGGGCGTTTACCGGCAAGTACTGGGACAGCAAGGAAAAGGGTCTGTACCGCTGTGCCGCCTGTGGGGAGCCGTTGTTTTCTTCGGCAACCAAATATGATTCGGGATCGGGCTGGCCAAGTTTCTACCAGCCGGTCAATGAATCCGGCGTCGAGGAACATGCCGACAATTCCCTGGGCATGCGCAGGGTCGAGGTTATCTGCAGCCGCTGCGACTCGCACCTGGGTCACGTGTTTCCGGACGGGCCACAGCCGACCGGGCTGCGCTACTGCATCAATTCCGCCGCACTGGATTTCGAGGCGGATGGCGGATGAGGGGGGTTGATGGGTAGGAGGAATCCGAACCCGGCTTCTTCGCCAGTCTGACCGATAGCTCCGGGGCTGGATGATTACGCAGTCACGGAAGTCGCCGCTCAGCCGCGGTACAGTCCGCTACAGCAGTTGTTCGTGCAACTGCTCCTGCAATTCACGCAGAAAGCGTTCCAGGCTCGATTGGGCTTCCGAGCGGTAGCGAAACGGTCCGATCTGAGCCTGTTCCCTGGTTCGGAAATACCAGAGTTCATCATCACTGAAAATACGTTCCGTGCGTGGCGGCGCCTTGGTGAGAGTGGTGTCCTTGGATCTGACGGAATCGATCATAAGTCGCGTAGCCTTGGAAGCTGATATCCCCTAAGACCGCTGAGGGTCGGTTTGGTTCCCGCCGGAGTCCTCTCTGCGGAAGACTTGGGCAGGCGAGGAAAGATTGCCTGAATTCACTGATTCTGACAAGAGGGCGGCCATCTGACGGGGCATCCGGCAATCGAGCCGGGAGCACTCAGTGTCCGGTCATCTGGCGTTCAGCGCAGGCCAGTTGGTCCGGCGTGTTGATATTGAAGAACTGCAGAGCGTCTGGTGGTGGCAGCTGCACCGGTAGATTGGGGTGGCTCTGGAACAACAGTTTCGGCCCGTGAATTCCCGCCGCCAGGGCCGCCAGAAGCCGCGGCAGTCCCGTCAGTGGCCAGAGTGAAAACAGCGGTTGTGCCTGGGTGCCGGTCAGACACCAGGCCACGGTATCGGCATCCCACTGCGGTCCCGCCGATGCCGCGGCCACAGCAAGCGCCTGTTGCAGCGTAGCGACCAGATCAGCGGGAAATACCGGCACATCGGCGGGAAAACAGGCCAGGCAGCCGGTATCCTGCGCCTGACTGTGAAGCCATTGCATGGCGCTGCAGATTCCTACCAGCGGACCCTGGCAAGGTGTGTCCAAATCTTTTATTAGCGGCAGACCAAAGCCGGCATAGGGAGACTGATCCTCAGGGACACTCAGCACCAGCGAGTTCACCTGCGGTGCCGCCAGCGCGATCACCCGCGCCAGCAGGCTCTTGCCTGCCAGCGGCAGCAGGGGTTTATGGGGGTTGTGCATCCTGGAACCCTGGCCACCGGCCAGAATTACCCCGTTTATCGGGCTCATCAACTGTCTCCTGCGCTGGTGCGGTTTTAAACAGGATGAGTGATAAGGACTCTGGCCCGGAAAAGCAAGTCTGAAGCGTGCCGGGGGCGGCGGCAGTCGGAGTCTTTGTCGATATTGAATGTAGGGGGCTGATGTGGCACAATCGCGCACCTTGTAAGACTGGCTTTGTGCAAGCTAAGCAGCTGAAAAGTCTAAAAAAAGACAGTCAAATCAACACCCAACACCGGTTTTGTAAAGCCATTCGCGGCAGGGTCGCGGAACGGCTTGAACTGGCGCATACCGCCACGGTTTCAATATTAATCAGGTATACGAGGTTTATAGATGGAAATTTCCGTAGAAGCCACCAACGAACTGGAACGCAAGATGACCATCGCGGTTCCATCCGGGGAGGTTGATTCAGCGGTAAACGCCCGGCTTGCGGAAGCTGCGCGGACTGTAAGGCTTAATGGATTTCGCCGGGGCAAGGTGCCGCTTAAGGTCGTCAAGAGCAAGTTCGGCAAAGGGGTGCGGCAGGAAGTCATCGGTGAACTGATGAATCAGTCTTATTACGAGGCCCTGACCCAGAAAAACATCCGTCCGGCCAGTCAGCCACGGATCGAAACCAACGAAGTGAATGAAGGCAAGGACCTGGAGTTTACCGCCACTTTCGAGGTTTATCCGGAAATCGAACTGCCGGATTTCAGCACTCTCAAGGTGGAGAAGCTGGTTGCTGAAGTGAACGACAAGAATATTGACGACATGATTGAAACGTTGCGGGAGCAACGCCAGGTCTGGGAAGAGGTGGATCGCGAAGCGGCTACCGACGATCGGGTCAATATCGATTATGTCGGTCGCCGTGATGGCGAGGAATTCAAGGGCGGCAGCGCCAAAGGTGCGAATCTGGTACTGGGTTCGGGACGCATGATTCCCGGCTTCGAAGACGGGCTGCTGGGCAAGAAGGCCGGCGACTCGGTAACCCTGGACCTGACCTTCCCGGAAAACTATCACAACAAGGAACTGGCCGGGCAGGCGACCCAGTTTGACGTTACCGTCAATTCCGTCGCCGAGCAGGTCAAGCCCGAGCTGAACGATGAATTCTTTGCCAGTTTTGGCGTCGAGGAAGGCGGCATCGAGTCATTCCGCAAGGAAGTGGCGGGCAACATGGAGCGGGAAATGAAGGCCGCAGCCCGCAACAAGCTTAAGAACAAACTGCTCGATGCCCTGCTCAAAACCTGCCAGGTACAGGTCCCACCTTCATTGATTGCCGGCGAAATCCGCAATCTCCGCAGCCAGGCGCTGCAACGCATGGGAGCGGGTGCCGGTCAGAATGTGGATCCCAGTCTGCTTCCCGACGAATTGTTCCGGGAACAGGCGGTACGTCGTGTCACCAGCGGTTTGCTGCTGGGTGAAGTGATTTCCAGTCAGAACCTGGAACCCGATCCTGCCAGAGTCAGGACGGCAGTGGAAGAGGTCGCCTCCACCTACGAAAGTCCCCAGGAAGTGGTGAACTGGTATTACAGCAATGAAGAACAGATGTCGGCGGTGGAATCTTCAGTGCTGGAAGATCAGGCTTTCGACTTTGTCCTGGAACAGGCCACCGTCACCGAAAAACAGGTCAGCTACGAAGATGTGATCAAAGCCGAATCTCCGGAGCAGCCGGAACCGTCAACTGAGGTTGAACAACAGGGTAAACCTGAGGGCGACGGGGACGATAAACAGGAAGTGGACGAGGCAAAGTAGCCGTCACCCTGCCCGCGGCCGCAGCCCCCAGTTCGCCACCGGCGCAGTGGCGCGCTACGGCCGGTTTGTGATCCAATCGAGGCGGAAACCGCCCCATACTCTGCGGGCTGCCGTTATAATAGGCAGCCCGACTCATTGCAGGAATATTGCTTAAATGGCACACCAATACAGCCCCATTCAGTCGAGCCTGGTACCGATTGTCGTCGAACAGACCGCTCGCGGAGAAAGATCCTACGATATCTATTCCAGGTTATTGAAAGATCGAGTGATTTTTATCACGGGACCGATCGAGGATCAGATGGCCAACCTGATTGTGGCGCAGTTATTGTTCTGTGAATCCGAAAATCCGGACAAGGATATCAGTCTTTACATCAACTCTCCGGGCGGGTCGGTGACCGCAGGACTGTCCATCTACGACACCATGCAGTTCATCCAGCCGGATGTAAGTACCATGTGCATCGGCCAGGCCGCCAGTATGGGTGCTCTGCTTCTCACCGGGGGCGCCGAAGGCAAACGCTTTGCGCTGCCGCACTCACGGATGATGATTCATCAGCCCAGCGGCGGGGCCCAGGGACAGGCTTCGGATATCGAGATTCAGGCCAATGAAATCATCAAGATACGCCAACGACTTAACGAAATCATGGCTCATCACACCGGCCAGGATATCGAGGTGATCGCCCGCGATACCGAGCGTGACAACTTCATGAGCGCTGAAGAAGCCGTTCGATACAGCCTGGTCGATAAAGTAATCGAGCGACGGGTAGATAAAAAAGAACAGGGTGCCGATAAAAATTAGCGGACCGCTGATTAATTACCGTTTCCCCCAGACATTTTTCCGCAACGGGGCTTGCAATTAAGTCCGTTAGCCTGCATGTTTTCAGGTAAGTGTTGCTGATCTGTAGGGAAGCCGGTTACGGATTCCCGACCGGCCGTTATTTCAGGAAACTATTGAAGCTATTGTCAGAAAAGTGTTTTCAGGAAATCGTTGCAATCGGCAACATACAGTTGCAGGCGTGAGGTAGGAACAGATGTCCGACGATCATTTCAACAAGGGAGACGACAACGGCAAGTTGCTGTACTGCTCCTTTTGCGGCAAGAGCCAGCACGAGGTGCGTAAGCTTATCGCCGGCCCGTCGGTGTTCGTCTGTGATGAGTGTGTCGACCTCTGCAACGATATCATCCGCGAAGAGATCCAGGAGAAGGACTCTGAAACCGGTGGTCGCAAGTTGCCGATCCCGGAAGAAATCAAGAAAACCCTCGATGAATACGTAATCGGCCAGGAGCGCGCCAAAAAGGTACTTTCGGTTGCGGTCTATAACCACTACAAGCGCCTCAATTACGACAAGGCCAACCCCGACGTGGAGCTGGGCAAAAGCAACATCCTCATGATCGGGCCGACCGGTACCGGTAAAACGCTGCTGGCGGAGACCCTGGCTCGATTGCTGGACGTTCCCTTTACCATTGCCGACGCCACTACTCTGACCGAAGCCGGTTACGTGGGTGAAGATGTTGAAAATATTATTCAGAAGCTGTTGCAGAAATGCGACTACGATGTCGAGAAGGCCCAGATCGGCATCGTCTATATCGACGAGATCGATAAAATTTCCCGCAAGTCCGACAATCCGTCGATTACCCGGGACGTGTCCGGTGAGGGTGTTCAGCAGGCGCTGCTGAAGCTGATCGAGGGTACGGTGGCTTCGGTGCCCCCGCAGGGTGGTCGCAAGCATCCGCAACAGGAATTCCTGCAGGTGGATACATCGAACATTCTGTTCATCTGCGGCGGTGCGTTTGCCGGGCTGGACAAGATTATCCGGGACCGCTCGGAGAAAAGCGGAATCGGCTTTACCGCCCAGGTCCGCAATCGGGAAAACGAAGGTCAGGTTGGCGAGACGCTGCGGGATGTGGAACCCGAGGATCTGGTCAAATACGGCTTGATCCCGGAATTTGTCGGGCGCCTGCCCATGATCGCCACGCTGGATGAGCTGGATCTCGATGCGCTGGTCAGAATCCTGCGTGAACCCCGGCATTCACTCACCAAGCAATACGCCAAGCTGTTTGAAATGGAAGGCGTGGAAATCCAGTTCCGGGAGGACGCCCTGCGCGCCATCGCCCGCAAGGCCCGCGAGCGCAAGACCGGTGCCAGAGGCCTGCGGTCCATCATGGAAGGCGTGCTGCTGGAAACCATGTACCGCATCCCGTCCGAGGAGAAGGTCAGCAAGGTTATCATCGATGCTGCCGTGATCGCCGGGGAATCCGAACCCCTTCTGATGTACGAGAACCTTGAGCAGGACGAAGCTCACCGGCAGGCTGTCGACGAGTGAACTCAACCCTGATTGCTTGAAAACCCTACTGGCCGTCTCCATATCTGGAACGAATCAGGCTGTCTGTGAGCCGGTGTTTGCAGGATTCCGGGCCGCCCCAATTTTCTAGAGAGTGTTTTATGAGCCTTTCCGAGCAGTTACCCGCCGATTCCAGTAATTCCTACCCGCTGCTTCCGCTGCGGGACGTTGTGGTGTATCCCCAGATCGTACAGCCGCTCTTCGTGGGACGACCCAAGTCGATCAAGGCGCTCGAAAAAGCCATGGCAGCAGATAAGCAGATTCTGCTGGTAGCTCAGAAAAAAGGGGCAGAGGATGAGCCTGCCATCGACGACCTGTTTCAGATCGGTACCATTGCCTCGATTCTGCAGTTGATCCGTCTGCCGGACGGTACCGTCAAAGTGCTGGTGGAAGGGCTCACCCGCGCCAGGGTCTCCAGTGTGGCGCTGGAGAGCGACTGCTTTATCGCCGAGGTCAAGGAACTGCATCCGGATGAACTGGAGGAAAAGGAGGCGGACGCGCTGTTGCGGTCACTGCTGTCACAGTTCGACCAGTATGTGCAGTTAAGCAAAAAAATCCCGCCGGAAGTTATGACCTCGATATCCAGTATCGATGAGCCCGGCCGCCTGGTCGACACCATTGCTTCGCACATGTCCCTGCGCCTGCAGGAAAAACAGAACCTTCTGGAACTGGCCAACCTGCAGCCCCGCATTGAACATCTGATGGCATTGATCGAGTCGGAAATCGATCTGTTCCAGGTGGAAAAAAGAATTCGCGGTCGCGTCAAGAAGCAGATGGAGAAAAGTCAGCGCGAGTACTATCTGAATGAACAGATGAAAGCCATTCAGAAGGAAATGGGCGAGCTGGAAGATGTGCCCAATGAAGCCGAAGAACTGAAACAGAAAATCGAGGCGGCCGGAATGCCGAAAGAGGCCAGAGAGAAGGCTGTCTCGGAACTCAATAAACTGAAGATGATGTCGCCAATGTCATCGGAGGCCTCGGTAGTCCGCACCTACATCGACTGGATGGTCAGTATCCCGTGGAAAAAGCGCAGCAAGGTACGGATGGATCTGAATAAGGCGGAAGAAATTCTGGAAAACGATCATTACGGCCTGCAGGACGTCAAGGAACGTATTCTGGAGTATCTCGCAGTACAGAAGCGGGTCAAGAAGCTTAAGGGCCCGATCCTGTGTCTGGTGGGACCACCGGGGGTCGGTAAGACTTCACTGGGTGAATCCATAGCCCGGGCCACCAACCGGAAGTTTGTGCGCATGGCACTGGGTGGCGTTCGTGACGAGGCGGAAATTCGCGGCCATCGACGCACCTACATCGGCTCTTTGCCGGGTAAGCTGTTACAGAAACTTTCCAAGGCCGGGGTGAAAAATCCATTGTTCCTGCTGGACGAAGTGGACAAGATGGGGATGGATCACCGTGGCGATCCGGCGTCAGCGTTGCTCGAAGTGCTGGACCCGGAACAGAACCACAATTTCAATGATCACTACCTCGAAGTCGATTATGACCTTTCAGATGTGTTGTTCATCTGTACGTCCAATTCCATGAATATTCCCGGACCCTTGCTGGACCGGATGGAAGTCATTCGCATCCCGGGTTATACCGAGGACGAAAAGGTTAATATTGCCCTGCGTTACCTGGTACCCAAGCAGAAGAAAAACAACGGACTGAAAAAGGATGAACTTGAAATTGGCGAAGACTGCGTCCGCGACCTGATTCGTTATTACACCCGGGAAGCCGGCGTCAGAGGGCTGGAAAGGGAGATTGCCAAGATCTGCCGCAAAGTGGTCAAGGAGAACGCCATGGACGATCAATCCAGTCAGCTCAAACTGACCCGCGAAAGTCTGGAGAAATATTCCGGGGTACGCAAATTTGACTACGGTAAAGCCCAGGACGAAAACAAGGTCGGTCAGGTCAATGGTCTGGCCTGGACTTCGGTCGGCGGGGAACTGCTTACCATCGAAGCTATAGCCGTGGAAGGTAAGGGAAAAACCATTAAGACGGGCTCTCTGGGCGACGTGATGCAGGAGTCGATTCAGGCTGCTTTCACGGTAGTCAGAAGTCGCGCGGAAGCGCTCGGGCTGGATACCAATTTTCACGAAAAATTCGACTTGCACATTCATGTTCCGGAAGGCGCTACTCCGAAAGACGGTCCCAGTGCCGGAGTGGGAATGTGTACCGCGTTGGTGTCGGTTCTGACCCAGATTCCAGTGCGTGCCGATGTGGCGATGACCGGGGAAATTACCCTGCGCGGACAGGTTCTCAGAATCGGCGGGTTAAAGGAAAAACTGCTGGCTGCACACCGGGGTAACATCAAGACAGTCATCATTCCGGAAGAGAACGAGCGCGATCTGGCAGAAATACCTGACAACAGCAAAGCAGATCTTGAAATTATTCCGGTTCGCTGGATCGATCAGGTTCTGGAAATCGCATTACAGTACATGCCGACACCAAAACCAAAACAGGAAAAGGAAAAAAACGAGAGCGAATCCAGTAAGGATGAAATTGAGCCTCCTAAGGATGAAAAGCTCATGAATACGCACTGATTGCGCGCTTTTTCAGGTTGACACCTGTTTTAGGCAATTGGTATAAAGAGCCGGTGCCGTGGGGGTTCTGCGGCATCGGTCGGACAAACTTCAACTGGCTACTGCATATTTATTCTAAGACCGTTCGAAACTCAGCTTCTGGTAATTGACCTTGATTCCGGTCCCGGTCTGCCAGCCGAGATAAAGCAGTTCGACGGATTACACATTCGACAGAATTAATAAGTCAGAATAAAAACTAAAGAACTGGCTTCTTGTAGATGGAACAGACTGTAGAGCAAGCGAAGAATCGACAATCCTAGGGTATTTCTTGGACATTTCCAAAAGACAATTCATAAAAAGCGAAAAGGGGATAATGTGAACAAATCAGAATTGATAGATGCGGTCGCCGAAAGTGCCGATATTTCCAAAGCGGAAGCGGGCAGGGTAATTGACGCCATGATTGATACCATTACCGATTCTCTGAAAAAAGATGATCCGGTAGTGCTGGTAGGTTTCGGCACTTTCGCAACCAAGGATCGCGCTGCACGAACTGGCCGCAATCCTCAGACCGGTGCGCCGATTCAGATCGCAGCAGCCAAGGTTCCGACCTTCAAGGCCGGCAAAGCGCTCAAGGATGCTGTCAATTCCTGACCGGTTCATGACAGCTGAGTGTTACTAGCACTTCAGATACGGGCCTGAAATCAAGTCAGGTAAATGACTTCAGGCCGAACCTGCTGGCAGGGTTGACTAGTTGCCCATACCAGTACGGTGTCAGGGCGCATCATGTTGATGCGCCCTTTTCATTATGATGCGGGTAGTATCGCGGCGCGCGCCAGGCCGTAGCCGGATCCATAGCGTGAGGCTAAACAGTAAGTATGCTCCAGGATATACGTGACCACACCCAAGGTGTTATTGCCAAGGTAATCATCGGTCTCATAGTTGCGGTTTTCGCGCTATGGGGAGTGCAATCCATTATCGGCGGTTTTGTGACCGCCCCGTCAGTCGCGGAAGTGAATGGCGAAGAAATTACTGAGCAACAGCTGACGATAAGCACCCAGAATCTGGTGGCGTCACTGGGCGGCAATACTGAGAACATCGATCAGGGACTTCTGGAACAGGTGGCCCTGAATCAGCTAATCGAAGAGGTTTTGCTGCGCCAGGCTGCCGAGCGCGCTGGTTTGGGAGTCTCCGATGCGCGCATCGACAGGGCTATTCTGCAGAATCCGTCCTTTCAGATCGACGGGCGTTTCGACCCTGATCTGGCGGTCAGAACCATGGCTTCCCAGGGAATGAATGTTCCATTATACCGGGAGCAGCTGGGGCAGAGTATTCTGCTTTCGCAGTTGGCCAATGCGTTTTCCGCCACCGGATTCGTTACCCAGGCTGAGCTGCAGCGGGTCGCCGCATTGCGATTGCAGACACGTGACTTCCGTTTCGTGTCTCTGACTCTTGGTAGCAGAACACTCGGTGAGCCGATCCCGGATGAGGATATAGCCGAATATTACCGGGCAAACCAGGATGAATTTGCCATTCCAGAAATGATAGACATGCAGTATGTTGAATTGAGTCGCGCCAACATCATGGACGAGATCGAGATCGATGAGCAGGTGATTCGTGATCAGTACGAGCAGGAGCGGTCAGCTTTCGAGGGATCCGCTGAACGGCGGGCTTCCCACATTCTTTTTGAAGTAGGTCCTTCCCGGACCGAAGCGCAGGCGCTGGAACAGGCCAGTGCGGCCCGCCAACGACTGGAAGACGGTGAGGATTTTGGGGCGCTGGCCCTGGAACTGTCCGACGACGTGATTTCCGCAGAACAGGGTGGGGATATCGGTTATTCCGATGGTACGGCGTTTCCTCCCGCCATCGAGGAAGCCCTGGAGACGATGGATGTCGACCAAGTTTCCGAACCGATTGTCACCGAATTCGGTGTGCACCTGGTCAAGCTTACCGAGGATACGGTGACCGAATTTGCCAGCTACGAAGAAGTATCCGATCGGATTACCCGGGAGCTGAAAGCCGCTCAGGCTGAGCAGATTTATGCGAGACGCCTCGAGGATATGTCGAATATGGCGTTCGAGTCTGCAGATCTGCAGCCGATCAGCGAGGCTCTGGGGTTGACGATTCAGGAAAGTGGGCTGTTTCCCCGGACCGGTGGTGAGGGGCTGTTTGCCAATCCAACGGTAGTCGATGCGGCCTTTTCCGAGGAAGTTCTGAATAGTGGCTTCAACAGCGATCCGATTGAAGTCAATGACTCCCAGGCAATTGTGATGCGCTTGCTGGAACGTCAGGAAGCATCGGTGCGGCCACTGGAAGAGGTGGAAGCTGAAATCGCCGTGATACTGCGAACCGAACTGGAGCGGGAACGAGCCCGGGAGCTGGGCCAGCAACTTCTCAATCAACTGTCACAGGGCGAGGATATCACTGCGCTGCTTGAAGAAAACGAACTGGAGTGGGTTGAGCAGGACGGCGTCACCAGAGATTCCACCGCGATCAACCGGGAAATTACCAGCGCTGCGTTTTCCCTGCCGAATCCCGAAGACGGTGATCCGGTATACGAGGGCATTGCCCTGACCAACGGCACCTACGTGGTGCTGGAGCTCGATGGAGTGGAAATGGGGGATCTGGCTTCGATGCCGGAACAGGAACGACAGGGTATCGAGCAGTCAATTCTGGCGGAACGCAGCCAGACTCTGTTCAATTCCTACCTGAACTATCTGCGTGCCAACGCCGATATCACCACCAATCAGCTGTCGGATGAACCGCTACTGTAAACGGCTCCAGCCAGTTGGCTTTGCTGACGGGAATATCGCTGCCTTGACACCGATATTCCCGTCAGTATCAATCCTGATCTTCCAGACTGCCCATAGCCGTGATGTTGAATCCTCCATCCACATAGAGGATCTCTCCTGAGATTCCCGAAGCCAGATCAGAACACAGGAAGGCTGCCGCGTTACCCACTTCCTCGATAGTGGTATTGCGGCGTAGCGGGGTCTGCTTTTCATTGTAGTCCAGCATCTTCCTGAAGCTCTTGATTCCCGAGGCGGCCAGAGTTCTGATCGGTCCCGCAGAAATCGCATTGACCCGGGTACCATCGGGGCCCAGGCTGGCTGCCATGTAGCGCACATTCGCTTCCAGGCTGGCCTTGGCGAGCCCCATGACGTTGTAATTGGGAAGGGTTCTAACCGCGCCCAGATAGCTGAGTGTCAACAGGGAACCGTTACGGCCCTGCATCAACTCGCGGCCCGCCTTGGCAAGGGCCACGAAGCTGTAAGAGCTGATTTCGTGCGCGGTACGAAACCCGTCCCTGGTGGTGACGTCGACATAGTTACCGTCAAGCTCATTGGCAGGTGCAAAGGCCAGGCAATGAACGATTCCGTCCAGGCCGTCCCAGTGGCTGCCAAGATCCTTGAACAGGCGGTCAATTTCAGCATCGTTGGTCACATCACAGGGAAACGTCAGGTTCGAACCCCAGCTTTCGGCGAACCCTTCGACTCTGCCGCGTAGCTTTTCGTTCTGATAGGTCAGCGCCAGCTCGGCACCTTCGCGATGCATGGCTGAGGCGATGCCACTGGCGATGGAAAGTTTGCTGGCGACGCCAAGTACCAGAATACGTTTACCCGCTAGAAAACCCATAGTGCTGTTCCCGTCCTTTTTTCTGTTGGGGCCACCGTTGCCGATGGCGGGGGGTGAATTTTCAGATTAATGTCCCTGCAGGCCGGCATCACACGGCCCGTGCTGCAAGCCTGGCAGTCATCGGCGGCCAGTTCAGTTAACTGTTGCCGAAGACGGTAAGACTACCTCAAGTTGCTGGCCCGGATAGATTGTGGCGGTGGAATCCAGATTGTTCCAGTCGGCAATATCACTGATGGACACGTTGAACTTTCTGGCGATCCGGAACAGGGTGTCGCCTTTGCTGACTTCGTAGCGGACGCGGCCCAGTTTACTGAGGCGGGCGGGGCTCCCGGAAGCCACAAAATCACGGGGTTGCAGGATCAGGACCTGGCCCGGCTGCAGCAGAGAATTCAGTGCGATGTTGTTCCAGGCGGCAATATCCCCGGACCTAAGTCCGAACCGCTGGGCAATTCGCCACAGGCTGTCGCCGGATCTTATCCGGTAACTGGTGGGAGTGGGTTCCCGGGCGCCGGCTCCCGGACCGGCCATGACCCCGGTCAGTCCAGCCACGATAATTCCGGGTTCGGTGCCGAGTCGCGGTACCATGAGTGACTGCCCAGCGACGATCCGGGCATTGGGAAGCCCATTAAGCTGTTGCAGAACAGCGACGCTGGTGTTGAAGCGACGGGCGATGTCGGACAGGGTATCGCCGCGGACGATCCGGTAACTGTCCCAGTTCAGGTGCGTCTCGTTCTCCAGGCTGGCCAGTGCCTGGCGGAACTGAGCGGCGTTGGCGCGAGGGAGGACCAGACTCTGCGGGGACTCCGGGTGGGTTGCCCACTGCAGGTAACCGGCATTGAGTGTTTTCAGCAGCTCCGGTTCCACCGCTGCGATGCGGGCGGCAGTATTGAGGTCGATCTGAAAATCCAGACCCACGGTTTCCAGGAACGGTTCATCGGGGACTTCCGCCAGCTCCAGGCCGTACCGGTCGGCATCAGCTACCAGGCGGGCGGCGGCCAGCAACCGGGGTACATGACCACGGGTCTCCTTGGGCAGCCGCAGTTCCCAGAAGTTCGCATTGGCTGCTTTCTTGCCGCTGCGGCGTACCGCACGGCGGACATTCCCCTCACCGGCATTATAAGCCGCCAGGGCCAACAGCCAGTTGCCGTCAAACTCCTCATGCAGGTAATCCAGGTAGTCAAGAGCGGCCCGCGTCGAGGCCAGGGGATCGCGCCGACCGTCATACCACCAGTCACTCTGCAGGCCGAAACTGCGTGCGGTGGGACCGATGAACTGCCATAAGCCGGCGGCATGCTCCGGTGAATAGGCATTGGGATCGAACGCGCTTTCCACAATGGGAACCAGGGCCAGCTCAAGCGGCATATCGCGGGCTTCGACTTCGCTGACTATCGCATAGAGAAACGGGGCGGCGCGCTCGGTGATACGACTGAAGTAGCTGGGATTTTCCAGGTACCAGTTGAGTTCCGCGTCGATGCTGGGATGCTGGTACTGACGGTAGAGGGACAGGTTGTCGCCCAGCCGCTGCCACAGGTCGCTGTAAACGACGGTCTCCTCGTCGGGAGTCGGAGTCGTCCTGGGAACGCTTATCTGGCGCCGGGGGGAAGTACGCGACGTTACTCCGACACCGGGCGAGCTGCGGGGTGAGTCCTGGGGTATCGGAGTCGTGGTATTGACCTGACAGGCGGCCAGGAACAATACCGGCAGGAGTACCGGTAGCAGCCTTTGCAGAAATGGCATCGATTGACTCATGGATGATGGCGTCCGTTCGAGATCAGAATTGGTCTTTCCAGCGCCGCAGGGTTGCAAACACTTCGACCGGGTCCTGTAGCTCTGCCCCGGCGTGTTGTGAGGCAGCGGTTAATAGGGGCGTTTCTGCGCAGCGCAGAAACGGGTTGGTTGCCAATTCCAGGGCGATACTGGAGGGCAGGGTCGGCAGGTCCCGCTGCCGGGTGATCCGGGCCGCGGCAATCCTTTCCTGGAGTTGCGGATTATCGGGCTCCGCAGTCGCAGCAAATTTCAGATTTGCCAGGGTATATTCGTGCGTACAGTAGACTTCTGTTGCAGCCGGCAGACCCGCCAGTTTCTGCAACGAGGCAAACATCATTACCGGGTTGCCTTCAAAGATGCGACCACAACCGGCAGCGAACAGGGTGTCGCCGCAGAACAACAGCGGTCTACCCCCGGAAGGAGGAGACTCACAATAATAGGCGATATGATCGAGAGTATGACCGGGCACCTGGAGAATCCGGAATTGGTAACCGAAAACTGAGACAGTGTTATTTTCTTCAAGTTCCTGCCCGATGCCGTCAAATGGAGAGTTTTTAGGACCATAAACCTTTGAGTTGAAGCGATTTGTCAGGTCTTTAACGCCTCCGGTATGGTCCGGATGGTGGTGCGTAACCAGGATCGTGGACAGGGTTAATCCATGGCTTTCCAGGTACTTTATGACCGCTGAGGAGTCACCGGGATCGACGACACAGGCCTGATTGGTGCCAGGGTCGCTGAATATCCAGATGTAGTTATCCGCGAAGGCGGGAATTGGATGGATCGAATTGCCCATACTGCCCATACAACAAAGAGTACCCTATTGATACGAAGAGGCGAATGATAGCCTCTATTGTCTGTTATTTCAACAGCTTTAACTGCGGTCCGGTTCCTGTAAAATGGAACCGGAAAATATCGATTCCCGGGCCGTACCCGTTCAACACTTACCCATTGCAGAGGATCCCCTAGTGAAATTTCCGTCCAGACACCAGACCAGGCGGCGCCTGCTCAGGGAGCAGGTGGATATTCAGGATGGTCAGACTGTTCTGACCCAATGGTTTGAGTCGCCGCTGGGTAAGGCCGTGCTGAGTGCCGAAAAGAAACTGGTCGATCCCTATCTGAACCGCCTGTTCGGCTACCACATTCTGCAGATGGGTTGCAGCTCGCGGCACTCGATCATTGGTGACAGTCCGGTGGGACACAAAATCCTGTTTGCACCGGAATTTGATCCGATCAGTGGCCAGCCGGTGGCGGATAACGAGCAGTTACCATTGGCCAGGGAAAGTATCGACGTGGTAGTCATTCATCATGCCCTGGATTTCACCCGCGATAGCCACAGTCTGCTGAGAGAGGCCGCACGTGTCCTGCGACCGGGCGGCCAGCTGCTGATTGTCGGTTTCAATCCGTTCAGCTTCTGGGGTCTCAAGAAGTTGCTGAAAGGCAAGGCGGAAGTGCCTTGGGCGGGTCGGTTTATCAGCCACCGGCGGGTCTCCGACTGGCTGAAGCTGCTGGAACTGCAGGTTGACAAGGTCGACTACGGGCTGCATTTTCTGCCTTCCCGCTGGCGCAAGGCGATGGCCGCCGCGGATGGAACGGAGGATCTGACCGACCGGCTCACCAGTCCTTTTGGGGGTGCCTATCTGGTCATCGGAATCAAGCGGGTACTGCCCATTACGCCGGTTCTGCAGAAATGGCGTCCGCTGCGACCCCGGGCCACAGTCATGCCGGCGGCCGAGAACGTCCGGATCAAGAAACTTCACTAGGTTCCTCAGCGCTTGAAGAAAGTGGAAATGTTTACCGATGGCGCCTGCCGAGGCAATCCCGGCAAGGGTGGCTGGGGTGTCCTGCTACGCTATGGCAGTGTTGAGAAACAACTGTATGGTGGTGAGCCGGAGACTACCAACAACCGGATGGAACTGACTGCCGTGATACGCGGCCTGGAGGCGCTGAAGAAACCCGGTCCCGTGGTGATTACCACCGACTCCAGGTACGTGCTTGACGGGATCACCACCTGGCTGCCCAACTGGAAACAAAGGAACTGGAAAACCGCCGGTAAGAAACCGGTCAAAAACCTGGAACTTTGGCAGCGTCTGGATGAACTGGTGACGCTGCACGAGGTGGAATGGCACTGGGTCAAGGGGCACAGCGGTCATCCCGAAAATGAGCTGGCGGATCAACTGGCCAATCAGGGTATTGATGAATTAGCAGCCTGATACAGGCGAAAGTAGCAGGAAAGAACGGCATGCGTCAGATTGTGCTTGATACCGAAACCACAGGCCTGGACCCTGCTCAGGGGCATCGGGTCATCGAAATTGGTGGTGTGGAAATCGATAATCGCCGGCTCACCGGCCGGCATTTTCATTACTATCTGAACCCCGACCGGGAGAGTGACGAAGGTGCCCTTGAAGTTCATGGCCTGACCTCGGAATTTCTGGCCGACAAGCCCCGTTTTCCGCAGATAGTCAGTGAATTTATCGAGTTTGTGAAAGGGGCCGAACTGGTCATTCACAACGCTCCGTTCGATGTGGGGTTCCTCAATAACGAGATACAGCTGCTCAAAAGCGGGAAATTCGAAGCTTTGGAAACTTACTGCGAGATTGTCGACAGCCTGGCTCTGGCCCGTCAGAAGCACCCTGGGCAGCGCAATAATCTCGATGCTCTGTGCAAGCGCTACGAGGTGGATAATTCCCAGCGGGAACTGCACGGTGCACTGCTGGACGCGGAAATTCTGGCTGACGTCTACCTGGCGATGACGGGGGGACAGACCCGACTGCAACTGGGTGCGGAAGAACAGACTGTCGCTACAGCAGTGCGACGGGTCAAGGTATTTGATGGCAAGCGTCCCCCGTTAAAAGTGATCAGGGCCAATGCCGGAGAGCTCGAGTCTCATAGCGAACGCCTGGAAGCCATCAACAAGGCAAGCGGGGAAAATTGTGTCTGGCTCAGGCTGGAGCCTCAATAGTTTCAGTAACGGAGTCAATTCCTGAGCCTGGTAATCAATAAAATCCTGAACGATTGTCTGAATAAACTCCTGAATATCGCTGCGAAACAGATGCGATTCCGGAACGACCGTTAACTAACAGCCTGCTGAAAAACTCTCAGGTGAGTGCAACACAAGGAAAATTCTGGCGAAAATGCGTAGTTTATACGTTGTAACTGAATATTTTAACCAGATTCTAATGCCGTATTGTGCCAGCTGAGAATTTTTCGACAGGCTGCTGATCCATAGCCTGGAAACCCGTTGAGTAATCCTCATTTCGTCAATTTGCCTGCCTGCAATCCCGGTGATCGACTGCTGATTTATTGTGGTCAGAAAATTCTATTCCGGGATGGGTCCTGCCTGTGGCAACTGGAGGATCTGGATACCGGGTTGGAATCGGACAGCCACCTGCCCATGCTGATTGAACAGCGGGGAGAACATCGTTACCTGGCCCTGCACGTGGACACTGATTTCAATCCGCCGGCCGGTGCTGAATTCATCCCTTTGCGCCAGCTGCTGCTGGACTATCGCGAGGTGGACTTTCAGCTGCCCGGTCTGGGTAATCAGTTGACCCACTGGTATCACTCCCATCGCTTCTGTGGCAGGTGTGGCCACCCCAATGAACCTCATCCGCAGGAACGGGCACTGCGCTGTCCCGCCTGTGAACAGAGCTGGTACCCACGCATCAATCCCTGTGTCATCGTGCTGGTGACCGACGGAGAGCGGATGCTGCTGGCTCGACACAGTCGCTACAAGGGCAGCTTTTTCAGTTGTCTGGCAGGATTTATCGAAGTGGGTGAAACGCCGGAGCAGACCGTGGTCAGGGAAGTGAGGGAGGAGGCAGGTATCGAGATAGGCAATATCCGCTATGTGCGCAGTCAGGCCTGGCCATTCCCGTCCCAGCTGATGCTGGGCTTTTTCGCTGATTACCTGGGTGGAGAACTGCGACCCGAACCCGGTGAGATAGAGGAATTGAAATGGTTTCTGCCGGATGCCATCCCGGCCACTCCCGCTGCCGGAATCAGTGTGGCTGGCCAGCTCATACAATTGCACCGGGAACGTTTTACTGTTGCATCTGGAACGGGCAAAATGACCGATTCGTGATGGGTAACTGAAATAGATCAACTAGAGGAGAGCGCTCTTGGAGTACCTGATTGAGTACGGCATGTTTCTCGCCAAGGTAGTCACCCTGGTACTGGCGGTCATTGTCATTCTCGTGGCACTGGCGTCGGCAGGCAACCGGCAGCGCAAGGGTGCCGCCAAAGGCCATATCAAGGTCACCAAGCTTAACGAGCATCTTGAAGAGCTGCTCGACTCATTAAAGAAAGCGGTGCTGGACAAGCATCGGCTTAAACTGGATCTGAAGTCGAAAAAGAAGCAGGAAAAGGCTCAGGGAAAATCCGAACGGGCGGCCACCAGATCGGACAGCGATCAGGAAGAAGAACGCAAAAAGCGAATCTACGTCCTCAACTTCAAGGGCGATATTGCAGCCCAGGCGGTAGCCTCGTTGCGCGAGGAAATTACCGCGATTCTGGCGCTGGCGACTGACAAGGACGAGGTCATGTTACGGCTGGAAAGTCCGGGTGGCATGGTACACGCGTATGGTCTGGCATCGTCACAGCTGATGCGCATCAAGGCACAGAAGATTCCCTTGACTATCTGCGTGGATAAGGTGGCAGCCAGCGGCGGCTATATGATGGCCTGCCTGGCAGACAAGCTGGTGGCGGCACCGTTCGCGATTATCGGTTCCATCGGAGTGCTGGTTCAGTTGCCGAATTTTCATCGCCTGTTGAAGAAGAACGAAATCGACTACGAGACCATTACCGCCGGGGAATTCAAAACCACTCTGACACCCTTTGGTGAAATTACTCAAAAAGGCAGGGACAAGGTGAAGCAGGACGTGGAAGACATGCATGCCCTGTTCAAGCAGTGGGTCAAGGACCATCGACCCAGTGTCGACATCGACAGGATTTCGACCGGTGAAACCTGGGTCGGAATACAGGCCAAGGAACGCTACATGGTCGACGAACTGAAAACCAGTGACGAATGTCTGGTGGCTGCCTGCGAAAGCGCCGATGTTTACGAAGTTGAATATGAATTGAGAAAAACCATTCATGATAAGGTGGGGTCCATTTTCAGAGGCATGATCGAGGCAGCGGCGGCCACGTTCATGGAGAAGAACGACTCCAGGAATTTTTATTCCTGAGCGACAGATAACTACCGGGGAGAGACGCCAGTGCAAACTTTCAAGGCCCTGCTGGTCGAAGAGCAGGAATCAGGCAAATTCGTCAGCAATATCGTGGAACGCCAGGTTGAAGAGCTTCCTGCCGGCGAGGTGCTGATACGGGTTCGCTACTCATCCCTGAATTACAAGGATGCTCTCTCCGCTTCCGGCAATAAGGGCGTCACTCGCAATTATCCTCACACCCCGGGCATCGACGCCGCCGGTGAAGTCGTCGAGTCCACCGCGGCTGGATTCTCACCCGGCGATCAGGTAATTGTCATCGGTTATGACCTGGGCATGAATACATCGGGCGGCTTCGGGCAGTTCATCCGGGTGCCCGCCGGATGGATAGTTCCGAGGCCACCCGGACTCTCCCTGAAAGAAAGCATGATAATTGGTACTGCCGGTTTTACCGCGGCGCTTTGCGTGGAAAAGCTGCTGCTCAACGGTCTGACTCCGGAGCATGGTGAGGTGCTGGTGACAGGGGCCACGGGCGGTGTCGGCACCATAGCAGTAGCGATTCTCAGTAAACTGGGATACACGGTGGCGGCAGCCACTGGCAAGGCCGACCAGAAAGAATTCCTGTCCCGGCTCGGGGCCGCGCGGGTGGTTGATCGCGCGCTACTGGAAGAGGAATCGAAGCGTCCGTTGTTGAAAGAGGAGTGGGCTGCTGCGGTCGACGTCGTGGGAGGTCAGACCCTGGTCAATATTCTCAAGATGCTCAGCTATGGTGGCAGCGTGGCCTGTTGTGGACTGGTGGGTTCGCCACAGCTCGATGGCACTGTGTTTCCGTTTATCCTGCGGGGTGTCAATCTGCTGGGCGTCGATTCTGTGAATCTCCCGCTTGCTACCAAGAGCCGTGTCTGGCAGCGCCTGGCATCGGAGTGGAAACTGGAAGCACTGGCCGAACTGGCCCGGGAAATTCATTTTGCCGAGTTACAGGCCAACCTGGAGCAGGTGCTCCACGGTCGGGCGGTAGGCCGACTGCTGCTGAACCTGGACGACTGAGTTATCAGCTTCAGCCTTCAGTCACGACGCAGTTTTTCGTTGAGACTGATAGGGGTGGGGCAGAACATCACCACGATATAGGAAGAGGCGATGAAAGTCATGATGGCGGCGGCCTGAATGATGAGCGATGCTTCCTCGCCGATAATCCGCGACTGGGTGGCCACGTAGGCAATCAGCAACGAAAATTCGCTGATCTGTCCAAGTCGCAGCCCGGCATCCCAGGCCAGCTTGTTGCGCTCCTCGAAACGTCGCAGCAGGTAGTGAAAGACTACCGGTTTCAGAGTCAAAGCCAGTGCCCCGAGCACCAGGGCGGGAACAATAATCTCACCCAGCAGCTCGATATTGAACTGGGCTCCCAGGGAGAAAAAGAACAGGATCAGGAAAAAATCCCGCAATGGCTTCAGGCTGAAGGCGATGTACTGGGCGATTGGACTGGTAGCCAGCGACACCCCGGCTACAAAGGCGCCGATCTCTGCGGAAAGTCCCATGAAGGCGGCCAGGGCCGAAATACCCAGGCACCAGCCGATAGCCAGCAGGAAGATATATTCCTTGAAGTGGTCGAACCGGGCGATCAGGAACAGCAGCAGGTATCGGGTACTGGTCCAGGCAATCAGCATCAGCGCCGGGAAGGCCAGCACCACCGCCAGGGCGTGGGCTTCCTCATCGGGATTGATATCCAGGAAAACCAGTAGAAAGATGGCGATAAAGTCCTGCAGCAGCAGGATGCCGACCATCAGTTCGCCCATATGCTTCTGATGCAAGACGGTGGTGGGTAGCAGCTTGATGCCGATGATGGTACTCGAAAAGATCATCGACGCACCGATAACCAGGCTTTCCAGTTGAGTCAGCCCGAACAGCAGGCCGGTTCCATAGCCCAGCATTACAAACACGCCGGTGCTGATGAGCGTGACCAGGAACGTCTTTTTCAGGGTGCTGAGCAGCTTTGCCGGCTGCATATCCAGGCCCAGCAGGAACAGCAGGAAGATGATGCCGAATTCAGCGATATCACTGAGCAGACTGGCCTCCGACACCAGACTGGTGCCGTGTGGACCCAGTAACACGCCAAGGGCGATATAGGCGACCAGCAGTGGTTGTCTGAACACCAGTGCCACCGTGGAAAGCAGGGCGGCACCGCTGAAGATCAGAAAGAAGGAAAACAGCAGAGAATCGGTTTCCATAATGCCGCCGGCCCGCGGGGTTCAGGTTCAGCGTCGTCGGAACAGCGGTTGGGGCTGGTCGATACTGGCCTGATAACCGGTAGCGAAGTCGTCGAACGCCTGCAGGCATTCGTCGGGGTCCTGGTCATGGCGCAGAGAATATGCATCGAATCCACAGCGGTGCATGTAGTAGAGCTGATCCCTTAATACATCGCCCAGCGCCCGGATTTCTCCCTGGTAGCCGAGATTCTCCCGCAGCTCTCTGGCATTGGTGTAGGAACGGCCATCCGAAAAAACCGGAAAGTTCAGGCCGATCAGCGGAAACGACTCGAGTGGTTCACGAATGTCGGTAACCCGTTCGTCGCTATCCAGCCAGATCGTTACCTGACCCCAGTAGTTGGCGATGTCGTCCTGGAAAAACTTCCAGAACCGGTGCGGCACGATGAGATCACGACCGGGCAGTGCTTGCAGGATGCCGGCGTCGGAGGCCTGTTTGATCAGCACCCATTGATCGTCGACCAGACTGCCGTTCTTAATCAGCTTTTGCATAAACCCGTTCCTTGAATGGAGTCATACCAATACGGTCGTAAGTCTCGATGAATGCCTCGCCCGGATCCCGGTGTTCCCGGTAAACCGCGACGATTTTCTCGATTACCGCGGGAATTTCCTCCTGGGCAAAGGCCGGTCCCATGATCGCGCCGAGACTGGTGCGGTTGCCGGCCGAGCCACCCAGGGATACCTGATAGAATTCCTCGCCTTTCTTATCCACGCCGAGAATGCCTATGTTACCGACATGGTGGTGACCGCAGGCATTCATACATCCGGAAATATTGATTGCCAGTTCACCGATATCCTGCAGCAGTGCCTGATCACTGAACTGGCGCTGGATGGATTCGGCAATGGGGATCGACTTGGCATTGGCCAGCGCACAGAAGTCGCCGCCGGGGCAACAGATCAGATCGGTGAGCAGACCCAGGTTGGGCGTGCCCAATGACTGTGTGGACAGCTGCTTCCACAGTGCGTAAAGCTGCCCTTTTTCCACATCGGTAAATACCAGGTTCTGCTGGTGACTGATACGCATTTCCCCGAAACTGTAGAGATCTGCCAGGTCGGCAACAAAGTTCATCTGCTCGGCGGAAATATCGCCGGGAGCGATGCCGGTTTCTTTCAGGCTAAGCGTGGCGATGGCGTAGCCGGAGCGCTGATGGGGACGGACATTCTGCTGGTACCAGCTGGCGAACAGCAGATCGCTGGCCAGTGCCTGCTCCAGCTCGGGACTGGTCTCCGGCAGCTCCCGATAGGGAGGGGCGGTAAAAAAGGATCGGCAGCGCTCGATTTCGGCATCGGTAAGCGTCATTGCCCCGTCTTTGATCTTTTCCCATTCGGCGTGCACCTTATCCCGGAACGCTTCGGGACCGGTTTCCTTGACCAGGATCTTGATCCGCGCCTTGTACTTGTTGTCACGCCGCCCTTCGCGATTATAGACGCGCAGGATGGCTTCCAGAAAAGTCAGCAGGTGTTTTTTCTCGACAAATCCGGCCATTTCGTGACCGACGATCGGCGTGCGGCCCAGACCGCCACCGGCCAGGATCCGGAAACCGGTTTCACCCTGCTCATTGCGTACGATGTAGATGCCGATGTCATGCACCTGAGTTGCCGCCTGGTCCTCACGGGTACCGCAGACGGCAATCTTAAATTTGCGGGGCAGGTAGGCAAATTCCGGATGAAAGGTCGACCACTGGCGAATAATCTCACAGTAAGGGCGGCTGTCCTCGATTTCATCCACCGCACACCCGGCAAACTGGTCGGTGGTGGTATTGCGAATACAGTTGCCGCTGGTCTGAATCGCATGCATTTCCACTTCGGCCAGGTGCTCGAGGATATCCGGTACCTCTTCCAGTGCCGGCCAGTTGAATTGAATATTCTGGCGGGTGGTCAGATGCCCGTAGCCCTTGTCAAAATGATCGGCGATAAAGGCCAGTTTGCGCAGCTGCCGCGACGACAGTAATCCATAGGGCACGGCGATTCGCATCATGGGCGCCAGGCGCTGGATGTAGAGGCCGTTCTGCAGCCGCAAAGGCAGGAATTCCGCATCGCTGAGTCGACCCTCCAGATAGCGCCGGGTCTGGCCGCGAAACTGGGCAACCCGGTCGCTGAGCATCTGGTGGTCGTATTGATCGTATCTGTACATGGGGTTCCGTGGTAGCTGGGTTAGAGTGTTGTTTCCGTATTAACAGGGGCTCCTGGTTTCAGGGCTGCCTCGCTCTGCCGCTGAATAGGCAGGGAATCGGCCCGTAAGTTTAACGAATCGCCCGGTCCCTTGTCAGCCTGATCTCAATCCAGATTGGGCGCCAGCAGTCGGCTGACGATCTCCACATCCTGCTTCTTTCTGGCAGCCAGATCCTCCACCTGTTCAAGGGTGATCTTGCCGACATTGAAATACCGGGCCTGCGGATGAGCGAAATACAGGCCGCTGACACTGGCGGCTGGCCACATGGCGAAACTTTCGGTCAGGCTTATGCCGGTATGCCGTTCCGTATCAAGCAATCGGAACAGGGTGGTCTTTTCCGCATGGTCCGGGCAGGCCGGATAGCCGGGAGCCGGACGGATTCCCTGATAGCGTTCCTTGATCAGTGCTTCATTGTCCAGCGCTTCGGTGGCCGCATAACCCCAGAATTCCTTGCGCACCCGTTCGTGCATGCGCTCCGCCAGCGCTTCGGCCAGCCGGTCCGCCAGAGCCTTGACCAGCAGTGCCTGATAGTCGTCATGCTGGGCCTCGTACCTGGCGACCAGTTCATCCACTCCCAGACCGGTAGTGACTGCAAATCCTCCGAGATAATCGGTACCCTGAGCGGCCGGCGCGATAAAATCCGCCAGGCTGTAGTTGGGTTCCCCGTTGTTCCGTTCGATCTGCTGGCGGAGAAAATGCAGCACCGCGACCGGTTCACGGGATTCCTCATCCCGGTAAACCTGAACGTCATTATGTGCATCGGCATTGACCGGCCAGAAACCGATCACCGCTTTGGCCTGTAACTGCTTGCCGGCGATAATTTCATCAAGCAGTCGATGGGCATCTGTGAACAGCTCGGTGGCGGCCTTGCCGACCACTTTATCTTCGAGTATGGCCGGGTATTTGCCGACCAGGTTCCAGGTGATGAAGAAGGGGGTCCAGTCGATGTACGGTAACAGTTCATCGAGGGGATAATCCTCGAACACGCGGGTGCCCAGAAACGTCGGCCGGACTGGCTTGAATTCCTGCCAGTCAGCCTGGAAGCGGTTGGCATTGGCCGCCGGCAAAGACAGCAGTTTTCTGGAACTGCTGCGCTTGCCGGTCCGTTCGCGAATTTCCGCGTATTCCTCCCGTACCTGGCCGACAAAGCCGGCCTTGTGTTCCCGGCTCAGCAGATTGCTTACCACAGAGACACTGCGCGATGCGTCTGGAACGTAGACCGTCGCGTCATTCTGGAAGTGTTGTTCAATTTTTACTGCGGTATGCGCCTTGGAAGTGGTTGCCCCCCCAATTAGAAGCGGTACCTTGAAGTCGAGACGCTGCATCTCTTTTGCCACGTGAACCATTTCGTCGAGTGAGGGCGTAATCAGGCCGCTGAGGCCGATAATATCGACATTCTCATCACGGGCAATCTGTAATATTTTTTCACATGGGACCATTACGCCCAGGTCGATTACCTCGTAATTGTTGCAGCCCAGCACCACGCCGACAATATTCTTGCCGATGTCGTGTACGTCTCCCTTGACGGTAGCCATGAGGATTCTGCCTTTGGCCTGGCGTTCTCCACCATCTTTCTCTGCTTCAATGTAGGGCAGCAGATAGGCAACTGCCTGTTTCATAACCCGGGCGCTTTTGACCACCTGGGGCAGAAACATTTTGCCGCTGCCGAACAGGTCGCCAACCACGTTCATGCCATCCATCAACGGACCTTCAATGACGCCGATGGGGCGTCCAAACTGCTGGCGGGCCGCCTCGGTGTCTTCCTCGATAAACCGGGTAATTCCTTTTACCAGTGCGTGGGAAAGGCGCTCTTCGACGCTGCCGTTGCGCCAGTCCAGGTTCTCTTCGCTGGCTACGGCGCTGCCTGTCCCGCCGAATCTGGCTGCCACTTCCATCAGCCGCTCGGTGGCATCGGGGCGCCGGTTCAGTACCACATCCTCGACCCGCTCCTTGAGCTCAGCCGGAATCTGATCATAGACAGTGAGTTGTCCGGCATTGACGATGCCCATGGTGAGTCCGGCACGTATCGCATGGTAAAGAAACACCGAATGGATCGCTTCACGGACCGGGTTGTTGCCCCGGAATGAAAACGACACATTACTGATCCCGCCGGAGATCAGCGCATGGGGCAGGTTCTTGCGAATGAACTGGCAGCACTCGATAAAGTCCACCGCGTAGTTGTCGTGTTCTTCGATGCCGGTAGCGATGGCAAACACATTGGGGTCAAAAATGATGTCCTGAGGTGCAAACCCCACCTCCTTTACCAGGATATCGTAGCTGCGACGACAGATGTCGTTCTTGCGCTGCAGGCTGTCCGCCTGACCTTGTTCATCAAAAGCCATCACCACGACGGCGGCGCCGTAGCGCAGGCAGAGTCGGGCCTTGGCGATGAAATCCTGTTCGCCTTCCTTCAGGCTTATGGAGTTGACGATACCTTTACCCTGGATACCCTTCAGCCCGGCCTCGAGGATCTCCCATTTCGAGGAATCGATCATGATCGGGACCTTGCTGATATCCGGCTCGGAAGCGACCAGGCGCAGAAAGCGCTCCATCGCCTCCCGGGAATCCAGCATGCCCTCGTCCATGTTGATATCGATAATCTGTGCGCCGGCCTCCACCTGATCCCTGGCCACGTCCAGCGCGGTGTCGAAATCGCCCTCCCGGATCAGCCGGGCAAAGCGGGCCGAGCCGGTCACATTGGTTCGCTCACCGACGTTAACGAACAGAGAATCGGGACCGATGTTCAGAGCTTCCAGACCACTGAGCCGACAGCGGGGTTCAATGGCAGGAACCTGCCGGGGCGGGTAGGCGGATACCGTATCCACGATCGCCCGGATGTGTTCCGGCGTGGTGCCACAGCAGCCTCCGACTATGTTGAGAAAACCCTGCCTGGCGAATTCACCGATTATGGCTGCCATCTGTTCGGGCGTCTGGTCATATTCACCCATTTCATTGGGCAGTCCCGCATTAGGATGCGTTGACACCAGGCAGGGGAGCAGACCGCTGGCTTCTTCGACATAGGGACGTAATTGCTCGGCCCCCAGGGCGCAATTGAAGCCGATTGAGAGCGGCCGGGCATGGGCAACGGAGTTGCAGAAGGCCTCGACGGTCTGTCCGGACAGGGTTCTGCCACTGGCATCGGTTATGGTGCCGGAAATCATGATCGGCAGCTCCCGGCCCTGCTCCTGAAAGCAGGACTGGACAGCAAAAATTGCCGCCTTGGCATTGAGGGTGTCGAAGACGGTTTCGATAAGAATCAGATCTACACCCCCGTCAATCAGTCCGGTCACGGCGTTACGGTAATCGTCCACCAGTCTGTCGAAACTGGTATTGCGTAAACCGGGATCGTTGACATCCGGTGAAATTGAAGCGGTCTTGCTGGTCGGTCCTACCACGCCTGCAACGAAGCGGGGGCGGTCGGGGTTGTCGCCCGTGAACTCATCGCAACATCTGCGGGCCAGCTTTGCCGCCTCGTAATTCAGTTCGTAGACCAGTGCCTCAAGCTGATAATCGGCCTGAGAACTGGACGTGGAATTGAAGGTGTTGGTTTCGATGATGTCGGCGCCGGACTCCAGATACTGCCGGTGAATGTGAAAAATTATTTCAGATTGAGTCAGCGTTAGCAGGTCGTTATTGCCGGCCAGATCGATGGGGTGATCTTTGAACCGCAGACCCCGGAAGTCGGATTCCGCCAGTTTGTGCGCCTGAATCAGGGTACCCATGGCGCCGTCCAGAACCAGAATTCGCTGGTTAAGGGCGTCATGGAGCGATTGCAGGCGTTGTTCGGTATTCATAATTCCAGGTCCGTGTTCGGGGGCTTACCAGCGTCCGTCAAGAGGGACACCTGTTTTGAAGAGGGCGCATTCTACCAGATAAACACTCATAAAAATCAATGGCTTCCCAAAATAACCAAGCAAATTACTAGGGTATTTAATTACAAATTCAGTTACGTTACAATTAGCTCATAGTCTCAATAGCCGTAGCGCAGAGTTAGCCATGATCACTATCACCGAATCGGCCCAGGATTACCTCTCGGAACTGTTGAAAAAACAGGATTGTGAGGGCATCGCCATCCGTATTTTCATTATCGACGCCGGCACCCCGCGGGCGGAGACCTGTATCTCCTTCTGTCGTCCCGGCGAAGAGAAAAGCGACGACGAAGTCAAGGAATACAAGGGATTCCGGGCATTTACCGAAAAACAGAGCATTCCTTTCCTGGAAGACGCCGTGGTGGATTTTGCCAAGGACGATCTCGGTGGCGGTCAGCTGACCATCAAGGCGCCTAACTCCAGGTTACCCAAGCTCACCGACGACAGTTCCCTGGCGGACCGGATCAATTACGTGCTGTACAACGATGTCAACCCGGCCCTGGCCGCTCATGGCGGTAATGTGACTCTGGAAGAGATTTTCCGGGACACCATCGCTGTACTGCGCTTCGGTGGTGGATGCCAGGGTTGCGGTATGGTCGATGTGACGCTCAAGGACGGTGTTGAAAAGACCCTGCTTGAGACTATTCCGGAGCTGACGGAGGTCCGGGACGTTACCGATCACAGCCAGAAAGAAAACGCGTATTATCAATAGGCAGGCATGAAAACCTGCGGTGATTTCGAATCACTGTGCAGTGACATGCCGCCGGTCTCCTGAAAGGAGCGATACAGGTCAGTCAATCACCTGGTAGCGTATTTCCAGAGCCTGATACAGCTGCTCCTGAAAGTGGTCATCACGTGCGTTCAGTTCGGCCAGAATTTCCACCAGGTGTTCGTTATCTTCACGGCCGGACCAGTTTTTCCGGTAACTTCCCTGTTTATAGCCGTTATCCTGACGGAAGAAATTGAGCACGTTCTTGCCCACGTACTGGCGGAACAGGTCGTCCCAGTCCATCTGACAATCGCGCATGATTGCAGCAAAAAGCCCGATCTCTATCCGCCGTGAAACACTGGTGCCGATCAGCAATTCCAGTTTACCGATCAGATCCAGGTCACCGATCCGGTAGGACTGGCCGTCAAATACCAGGCTGTCGGCGGTATGGCTTTCCACCGCGTCCATCAGGCTGCCGGCGGCCTGTTCGATATCGCCTTCGCAATCGAGCAGCATTTCCGAAAGCATGAAATGCCAGATATCGATGAGTTCCATCTGCAGCTGGGACAGGTCCTGCTGCTGGTGTTTCCACCATTTCCAGCCGTGATGTTCAATCGCCTCAGCGCCTTCAATAACCACCGCCCTCAGGTAAGGGTAGCGGGCGGCAAGCCAATTTTCGTCGACCTTGCTGTTCATGCCGTATTGCAGCGTCAACATGGTCTCTGCCTGGGTGTCTGTCAAATTGCTCATAGTGTCGGTCGGTCAGGGCTCGGAGGCCCTGAATCTGGGTCTGGCGGGGGAAGGTTCAGCGGAGAATTTAGACAGTCTAAATCCCCGAGGGCATTCAACGCTTGGCGTGAATAATATCGGCCCCGGCGTGTTTGTGAAGGGCGCTGAGCATCTCGCGGCGACTGCGCAGCATGTCATGGTAGGACTTCCTGGCTGCCATGATCTCGGAATCGATGGTTTCGGAATGCTCGAGCTCTTCCAGCCAGTCCTCAAGCACCCTGATCTCGCTGGCCAGCTGAGCGATGCCTTCCTCGACCAGCTTCTCGTCAATGTTGATTGGGTTATCAGCATTACTCTGCAATGGTTCGCGTTTGTTCATGCCTGGTCTCTCGTCTCGCTGGAGTCTGACTCTTTTCTGTATCGAGCCAGTATCGGGGTTATCCCGATCCGGCTATTCACTATTTACTATTCACTGTCCGATTTTTTTTATCCGATTTTTTTCTCGATCGGATTTATTCTTGCGGCTCTTGTGATTCATGCAGTTGTGATTCATGCAGTACTTGCGGTTCTTACGGTCGATTCATATGGCCTGTTATTACGGTCATAGAGCCTGCCGATCACCGGGATAGTGACCCCTGACCCGGTGCCGAATCTGAATTACCGAAATTTGCCGCATCGAGCAGGATGTCATAGCTGATTTTGCCGGTCAAGGAAAACTGACCGGCTAGTTAAAAACAGAATTTTCTGGCTCCCGATTAGAACCGATCCGGTTTAAAACAGAGTAGTCTGGCGTCGGGCTATAAGGCTTTTCCAGGTTTCGCCGTGCAATTCTCGAGGCTTTAAATGGGCTTTTGGTTTGCCCCAGCATTCCAGCAGCAGTTTGATGTCTGTCTTCTTGATCAGCCGTAGCTCGTTATAGCCGATCTGCGGGTAGGGCATTTCCAGCCGGGAGATTTCTTCCAGGTCCACCTGCTTGAGTTGGGAGAGCGGCAGGTTTGGCAGTCCCTTGACGCGATCGTGAAGAAAGCTCGCCTGTGCGGCCAGGTTGTACAGAGCCCTGAGTTCTTCCTCGATCGGCTGGCCATCCTGGCTGTGTTGTTTGATCCTGGCCCGGTGAATCAACGATGCCTGTTGGTAGGCGCTCCACAGGGGCAACTGTTCCTGGCATATCCTCAGGGCTTCATCGAGCCGATCCAGCCTTTTGAGTTCTCCGATCTGTTCCTGCCAGTTTTCGATGTTATCGGCGTCGGCACTGTCTGGAACGTTGAAACGGGTTGTCTCGCTCTGCCCGGTAGTCGCGTGGCTTACAGGAATCGGGTCGGAATCGGTTCCCCGCATATTTTCCGTTATGACTTCCGGTACCGAGATCTGCGTGACTTCCTGGTCTGCTGCGTCGGGGCTGTCGTCCGTCTCCCTGAACCCGCCGGAACCGGTCGCTGTTGACAGGTTATTTTCAGCTGGCGACGGTTGGCCGTCCCGCATTGCCGGAGATTGCTCCCTGGTGACCGGTTCTGCGCCGCCGTCCAAGTCTGGCTGTCCAGGTTGGCCGGACCTCGAGACAGGTGGTTCGCCGACCTCGGAGGTATAGATTTCGTCGGGATGCGGTTGCTGTGCTACGTTCTGATCACCGCTCTGCTCAGCTCCGTAACTCGCCTTCCGGTCAGATTCCGCTGGGTTGATTTCGGTAGTTTCCCCGTCCTGGTTTCGGGTGTTGATCTTACTCTGGACATCCGGCTCCGGAGTCGTGATGAAGGTATCCTCGTCATCGTCGCTGTCAGATTCCTGGTCTCGACTGCTGGCTTGACCCTCCGCAATGACCTCGGCAGCAAACAGAATTTCAGTTTTCTCGACAGCTGTCTCATCGGCCGGAAACGGCTTTTGCTGTCCACTATTATCGTCCTGGTCAATTCCTGCTGCCGGGGTTGGCTGGCGAGCGGCGGCATCGGAACCGACTGATCGTCGATCTGCCAGCGACCGGTTCGGTCCGGATAGTTCCTCTTCAAAATCGAGATCCGGCAGGTTGGGGTCGAGGGTGATGTTGTCCAGCGGCGGCAGTGGGTCGTGCAGGTCAGCATTGGACTGGGCCATGGAGAGTTGATAACGGTGCAGACCAAACACCAGCAATGCCAGTAGAGCAAAGGTTGCGATAATAATCAGGAGGATTAGCACGGGTTGATCGATTCCTGTTTTACTGTTTTGACTTCCTGCTGCTGACCTTGGCCCGATGGGGTGGCGCGACGGGTCAATCGAGATTCTGATTCCGAAACGGGGATGATAACAGACCTCCTATCGGTGCGCCTGAAAGACTCCCCACAGTGTGACTACATTCACGGAGGAGGCGCTAACCATCGAACGGTCAACCCGGGCTTCGCTCGTCCCGCTGCGCGGGTTTTTCCTGGCCGCCAGGCCGCTGAATTGTGCGCAATGGGCGGCAGTCTGTCCAGCTTAACCAGGCTGCATTGAGGCGGTACGTTTGGTTTGCCGGGGAAGCGAATGAGCTCGCAGACATTTTGAGGAATTTTTGTAGCAATTGCTTGACTGCGGGACAAAGGAT
The DNA here is from genome assembly GCA_024234395.1 of Pseudomonadales bacterium. Classification (GTDB taxonomy): domain Bacteria; phylum Pseudomonadota; class Gammaproteobacteria; order Pseudomonadales; family Pseudohongiellaceae; genus NORP240. The sequence goes on along the minus strand of JACKOH010000001.1, from coordinate 1,280,183 downwards.
TCTTAGAATCCCTCGCTCTTTCGAGGACACCCGAAAGACTTCCTGTACGTCCCCTTCGTCTAGAGGCCTAGGACACCGGGTTTTCATCCCGGCAACAGGGGTTCGAAACCCCTAGGGGACGCCATTTTCCTGCACCACATCATGGACTTTTCGACAGCTCTCGGCAGCTTTCGAGAAGGACCTTCAGCTTGCCATACCATTACGCCTGACTAAGAACGACCCTCATCGGAACCTACTTGCTGGTCTCACCAGTGCAACCCTTCTTGAATTAGTCCGGACTTCCCGTCCCCCATGCTGATTGTCGGCGCCTGCTGCCGGGCTGCTTATCCGCATCCATTGATCCGGGAATTGACTGGTTCAACAGCGTTTTACTGCCCGGTTTGTCCCTCCAGGCTGGATTTTTTCGTCATTACGCTTGAGTCTGCCGGCCAATTGCGGCTAAATAGCAAATAGCCTTTTAGTAAAAGGCTATTAATTGCAACAGACGACAACCTGGAAACTACCGCCGACAGCCTCGCTCATGCCTGCCAAACGTTCTCCCAATTGCCCTGCCCACACGCTCGATGAAGCGATCGATAAAACCCGCCTCATTTATGGCGAGGAGGGCCGCAACAGTTTTTCCGGTGCCAGGGCCGTGGCGCGTATGGGATACAACGGGCTGAATGGTGCCTCACGCCGTGCCCTGGGGGCCGTGCGGGGGTTCGGGTTAGTGGAGGGGCGGGGCAGAGAACTGCGCGTGGCGGATGATGCGGTACTGATCATCGCTGATACCGATGCTGAAGATCAGACTGACCGACAGGCTGCATTGTTGCGCTGCCTGCGGCACAACCGGGTTTTCAGTGATCTGTACGAGCATTACGGATCGCAGGGTGCAGTGCACGAAATGACGTCCTACCTGCAGAAAAAATACCATTTCAAACCGGCGGCGGCAGATCGAACCGCCCAGGTGTTTAAAAATTCACTGCGTCTGCTCAATACCCGTCCACCACGACCGGTGGCCGGTGACAGCCCGGGAGCAGACGATACCAACATGAACGGGCAGAACCGGCATGGGAGACCTGATCGGCAAGGTGGAGCGGCCGGCGCGTCTGTTTCGTCCGTCTCGTCACTCGTCGCCAGTACCGGATCGGAGACGTCGGGAGTGGAACTGAAGCGGGCCGGAGCCGCGGCCCGGCCTGAGACTGAGCCCGATGCCAGCCACCGTCAGGACAGTTTTGTTCTGGAGCACGGCGTGGCGCAACTATGCTGGCCAATCCGCATGAGCCGGGAGGAGTTCGAGGACTTCACTGACTGGCTGCTGCTCGAGCACCGTAAAATCGCCCGGCGCGTCGAAGGCGGACCTGAGCAGTTGCTGCATCGTTCCGCCAGCCGGCCCGGACGGGATCACTCCGCACCCGGCAACGACGAGTATCAGTAGCCAGTCCGGGCCGCTCAACCGCCCCGGCCCGTCAGTTGCAGAGCGGCCACTTTACCCGCATACTCCGTCAGCTTCAGACCCGCACTCTCGCATGGATCACGATGACAGCTGCAATCTCGATTGAGAATCTCAAGAAAACCTACGATAACGGCCATGAGGCACTGAAAGGCATTTCCCTGGAGGTGCAGCCGGGCGACTTTTTTGCCCTGCTGGGACCGAATGGGGCCGGGAAATCCACGACTATCGGGGTTATCGCCACCCTGGTGAAAAAAACCTCAGGAAAGGTGGCTGTGTTCGGCAAGGACGTGGATACGCATGTTTTCGAGACCAAACTGGATCTGGGTATCGTTCCTCAGGAAGTCAATTTCAGCCAGTTCGAACGGGTCCGGGATATCGTCATGACCCAGGCGGGGTACTACGGTCTGTCCCGGAAGCTGGCTGCTGAGCGGGCCGAGACCTATCTGCGCAAACTGGGATTGTGGGACAAGCGGATGATGCGTTCGCGGACCCTGTCGGGTGGCATGAAGCGACGGCTGATGATAGCCAGGGCACTGGTGCACGAGCCACGCCTGCTGATTCTCGATGAGCCGACTGCCGGCGTGGATATCGAGCTGCGACGCTCGATGTGGGAATTTCTCACTGAGATCAACCGTGCCGGGACAACCATTATCCTGACCACTCACTACCTGGAGGAAGCCGAGCATCTGTGCCGCAATATCGCCATCATCGATGAGGGCGAGATTATCGAGAATACCTCCATGAAGCGTCTGCTTTCGCAACTGGACTCCCAGGTATTTATCCTCGACCTGATCAATGAACTGTTCGAGCTGCCCAATGACACCCCGGACGGCGTCACCCTGCACAAGATTGACAGTCACTGTATTGAAGTCGAGGTCAGCGGGTCCCGGGACCTGGGCGAACTGTTCTCGTATCTGGGGGACCGGGGTATTCAGGTTACCAGCATGCGCAACAAGACCAATCGGCTGGAACAACTGTTTCTGGCCAAACTTCGAGACGAGTAGGTATTCATGTCCGGATTTCCAACCAATCACAAGTACATTGCATTCGAGACCATCGTCATCAAGGAAGTCAGGCGGTTTTCCCGCATCTGGCTGCAGACCCTGGTGCCACCGGCGATCACCATTGGCCTCTATTTCGTAATCTTCGGGAACCTGATCGGGCGCCGGGTAGGGGATATGGGCGGCTTTCAGTACATGGATTTTATCGTGCCGGGACTGATCATGATGGCGGTAATCCAGAATTCCTATTCCAACGTGGTGTCCTCGTTCTTCAGTCACAAATTTCAGCGCAGTGTCGAAGAACTGCTGGTCGCTCCGGTGCCCAACTACATTATTCTGTCCGGCTTTGTGGTTGGCGGTATGGCCAGAGGACTGGCGGTAGGCGCCATTGTCACGCTGATGTCGCTGTTCTTCACCGACCTGCATATCCAGAATCTGCTGCTGACCGGTTCGGTGATCCTGCTGACCGCCATGGTTTTCTCGCTGGCAGGATTTATCAATGCCCTGTTTGCCAACAGTTTTGACGACATATCCATTATCCCCACTTTCGTGCTGACCCCGCTGATCTACCTTGGCGGGGTATTTTACTCAGCACAGCTGCTGCCGCCTTTCTGGCAGGGCGTGTCGGCGCTGAATCCGATTTTTTACATGGTCAACACTTTTCGTTATGGAATCCTCGGTGTATCCGATGTCAATACCGTCTGGGCATTCCTGATTCTGGTGTTGTTTGCCGTGGCCCTCTATATCGGATGTATCCTGCTGCTCCGTCGCGGCACCGGTCTGCGCAGCTGATCTGGACGGCGTATGGACGGCAATCCTCTTGGCCAGGCCACCGAGTACCCTAGTCACTACGATCCGGGACTGCTGTATGGTATTCCCCGCTGGGCATCCCGGTCGTTACTGGATATCGACAAAAAGCTGGAATTGCACGGCTTCGATCTGTGGCGTGCCTATGAACTGTCGTGGCTCAATGAAGCTGGCAAGCCCGAGGCAGCCATGGGCGAATTTTATTTCGATGCCCGCTCGGAAAACCTGGTCGAGTCCAAGTCATTGAAGCTTTATCTGAACTCACTCAACAATGAAGTGTTCGCCAGGACCGAGAATTTTGCCGAGCGGATCGCTTCCGACCTGAAGGAGGTCACCAGTTCGGAAGTGAAAGTGGTGATCAGGCAACTGGCGGAAAGCAGCGCAGCACAGATCCGGGTGCCGCCAGGTAAGTGTATAGACAATCTGGCTATCCGGGTCACTGAATTACAACCCGATGCAGAACTGCTCAGAACGACCGGGGCGGTGACCGAACAGTGTGCCCTGTACAGCAATCTGTTCCGCTCCAACTGTCCGGTTACCGGACAGCCGGACTGGGCGACGGTCATGGTGCAGTACAGTGGACCGCGGATTGAGGAGTCGAGTCTGCTGGCCTACCTGTGCTCATTCCGGCAGCATGCCGGTTATCACGAGGAATGTGCGGAGCGAATCTACCGGGATCTGATGTTCAAGTGTGCACCCGAATCACTGACGGTGGGAATGAACTTCAATCGCCGCGGCGGACTGGATATCAACCCGTTCCGCAGTAACCGGCCCATCAGTCCGGAGCGCCGCAACTACCGCTTCGTGCGCCAGTAAGCGGCTGATTTATTTACTTCCGCACCCGCTCCCAGGCCGAACGGTGCCTGGCGGCGGTACGCCAGGCGGTGTGCGGAGCTGTTACTCGATCATCATCAGAATTTCTCCGGGGGTTACCCGGTCACCCTTGCTTACGTGGATTTCCGTGACGGTGCCGTCGACGTTGGCGAGAATTTCGGTCTCCATCTTCATGGCCTCGGTAACCAGCACCGGCTGTCCGGCCTCCACCTTGTCACCCTGGTTGACCAGCACTTCAACGATATTGCCTGGCATGGCAGCAGTCACGTGCCCGGGCTCGGTGGCCTTGGAACGTTTGCTGCCACGGTCGGCCACGTATTCATTGAGCGGCTCGAAAGTGACTTCCTCCGGCATGCCGTCCAGTGAGATGTAAAGCTTGCGCTTGCTGCCACCGGAATTGCCAACCCCGGTGATGGCGACATCATAGGTTTCCCCGTGGACGTCCAGCTTGAACTCGGTGGCCACCTTGCTGACATCGCGGGGTGCCTGATCGGTTCGCATGGGTTCCAGGGGTTCCGGTTGCAGGGTTCCCTCGGCACGCTGCTTGAGAAACTCCCGGCCCAGGTCAGGAAACATCGCGTAAATCATGACGTCGTCTTCGGACTGGGCCAGCTCGCCGATGTCCTGCCGCAACTTGCTCAGCTCGGGTTTCAGGGAATCGGCCGGCCGCTCTTCATTGGGATGTTCGCTGCCGATGGCCTTGCGCTGAATTTCCACATTGACCGGGGCAGGGGGTTTGCCGTAGCCCCCTTGCAGGTAGCGTTTTACCTCGTTGGTGATGGTCTTGTAGCGTTCGCCTGCCAGCACGTTGTAAACCGCCTGGGTGCCGACGATCTGGGAAGTTGGGGTGACCAGGGGAGGGAATCCCAGATCCTCGCGTACGCGGGGAATCTCGGCAAACACTTCCTTGATCCGGTCCAGCGCATTCTGTTCCTTTAACTGGTTAGCCAGGTTGGACATCATGCCGCCGGGAACCTGATTGATCTGCACCGCGATGTCCTCGCGGGTGAATTCATTCTCAAACTGGTGATATTTCTTGCGCACTTCACGGAAATAATCGGCGATTTCCGACAGCAGCTCCAGGTCCAGGCCGGTGTCATAGTGCGTGTTCTTCAGGGCGGCCACCTGGGATTCAGTGGACGGGTGCGAGGTTCCACCGGCAAACGCGGATATTGCCGTATCGATGCGATCGGCGCCGGCCTCGATGGCTTTCAGCTGGCACAGCGGGGCCAGGCCGGAAGTGGAATGGCTGTGGATGACCAGCGGCAGGTCCACTCCTGACTTGATTGCGCTGACCAGTTCGTAAGTATCGTACGGGGTCAGTAGGCCGGCCATGTCCTTGATGGCGATAGAGTCGGCACCCATCTCTTTCAGTTCACTGGCCTGGCGGGTGAATAATTCCGGGGTATGTACCGGGCTGGTGGTGTAACAGATGGTACCCTGAGCGTGTTTGCCGGCCTGCTTGACCGCATGCATAGCGGTCTCGATATTGCGCAGGTCATTAAGGGCGTCGAAGACCCGGAATACATCGATTCCATTTTCCGCCGAGCGTTCCACGAAAGCCGTTACCACGTCATCGGCATAATGGCGATACCCCAGCAGATTCTGACCGCGCAGCAGCATCTGCAGGCGGGTCTTCGGCAATGCCTCGCGCAACCGGCGCAGGCGTTCCCAGGGGTCTTCCTTCAGAAAACGGATACAGGCATCGAAGGTGGCGCCGCCCCAGACTTCCAGCGACCAGTACCCCACCTTGTCGAGTTTTTCGCAGATCGGCAGCATGTCTTCGGTGCGCATGCGGGTGGCAATCAGCGACTGGTGCGCATCGCGAAGGATGACGTCGGTGACCTGTATGGGTTTGTTCTCGGGCATTAAAACTTCTCCTTATTACCAACCGGCATGGGCGGCGGCTGCGGCGGCAAGAGCCAGGGCGACTTCGGCCGGATGGCGCTTGGTGGAATAGTCCAGCAATTCCGGATGTTCGCCGACAAAACTGGTATCAAAGTGACCGGACTGAAACGTTTCGTGCTGCAGTATCCGCTTGTAATACGGCGCTGTGGTGCGGATACCGTGCAGGCGCATGTCATCCAGGGCCCGCTGTGCCCTGGCGATGGTTTCCTCCCAGGTCAGAGCCCAGACTACCAGCTTGAGACACATGGAGTCGTAGTAGGGGGGGATCTCATAACCGGTATAGATGGCGGTATCCACGCGGATCCCCGGACCGCCGGGAGCATAGTAGTGGGTGATGCGTCCGAAACTGGGCAGGAAATCGTTTTTTGGGTCTTCCGCGTTGATCCGGAACTGCATCGAGAACCCCCGGAACCCGACATCGTCCTGGGCATAATGCAGGGGCAGGCCGGCCGCAATGCGGAATTGTTCACGCACGATATCGACCCCGGTAATCTGTTCGGTAATGGTGTGTTCCACCTGCACGCGGGTATTCATTTCCATGAAATAGAATTCACCATCGGCGAGCAGAAATTCCACTGTGCCGGCGTTCACGTAACCGACCGCCTCTGCGGCCTTGACCGCCAGGTCCCCGATTCGCTCCCGCTGTTCCTGATCGAGCTGCGGGCTGGGGGCGATTTCAATCAGTTTCTGATTGCGGCGCTGAATAGAGCAGTCCCGCTCATAAAGATGGATGGTATTGCCGTGACTGTCAGCCAGTATCTGCACCTCGATATGGCGCGGATTGACAATGCACTTTTCCAGAAACACTTCGGCTGAGCCGAAGGCTTTCTCCGCTTCGGAGATAACCCGCGGATATTGCTTGCGCAGTTCAGCGGCGTTGTCACAGCGCCGGATGCCACGGCCACCGCCACCGGAAGTCGCCTTGACCATGACTGGATAACCAATCTCCTCCGCCACTTTCAGCGCGTCGTCGAGGTTGTCCAGGTTGCCGTCCGACCCGGGTGTAATCGGCACGCCGGCGGCCCGCATACTGTCCCTGGCCTGGGTCTTGTCACCCATCCTGGCAATGACCTCGGAACTGGGCCCCACGAAAATGATGCCTTTCTGCTCACAGAGCCGGGCAAACTCGGCATTTTCGGACAGAAAGCCGTAACCGGGGTGAATAGCGTCGCAACCGGTTTCCAGAGCCAGGTTGACGATACGTCGTGGATCCAGGTAGCCGGCGATCGGGTCTTCCCCAAGCGAATACGCTTCATCCGCCCGTTTCACACAGAGTCCGTAGCGATCCGGTTCCGTGTAGATTGCCACCGAACGAATGCCCAACTCACTGCAGGCCCTGACAATGCGTAGCGCGATCTCCCCGCGGTTGGCGATCAGCACTTTCTTCAATGTTTTCTCAGCCATACCTTCCTTGCCAGTCATGCCGAATTAGTAACAGATAAACAGCCCCTGCGACTGCCCAGCCGCGTAGATTACCAGAATGGGACGATTTTCAAATAGCTGCAACGATTTAATGCCCAATTAGCTGCTTCACCAGGGTCGCTAAAAACGGCGTAGTCCCTTGTAATTAAAGGGCCACTAGGCTAAAGTTACGCGCCCATCGGGTAGGGTACTGCAGTTGTCGAAATCTCACTACCTCGGGCTTACTAAGAGCCTGAAAATGCGCGCAAGCTGCAGATGATAAAAGTGCTGCGAATGAAAGAACAAAGGTGAGGTGTCCGAGCGGTCGAAGGAGTCCCCTTCGGGGATGCAAGCACACACTGGAAAGTGTGACTGTCGAAAGGCATCGAGGGTTTGAAAGGCGCGTAGCGGCGCAGACAGCCGCAGGCTGCCCCGGAGGGGTGAGGTATTTTGGCTTAGCCAAAATGCCGAATCACAGACGCGAAAGCGCCGCAGACAGCCGCAGGCTGCCCCGGAGGGGTGAGTATTTTGGCTTAGCCAAAATGCGAATCACAGACGCGAAAGCGCCGCAGACAGCCGCAGGCTGCCCCGGAGGGGTGAGGTATTTTGCTCAGCAAAATGCCGAATCAATCCCTCCCTCGGGCTCGCAGAGCGAGCCTGTTACAGCACGCAAAGTGCAGTGTATTAAAGAACAACGGTGAGGTGTCCGAGCGGTCGAAGGAGCACGCCTGGAAAGTGTGTATGTCGAAAGGCATCGAGGGTTCGAATCCCTCCCTCACCGCCAACAATGACATTTAACTTATTGATATAAAACAATATATTCTTATTGGTTTGGGAATCAGTCCTCCAATTGGCCCCCGCAAGAATTAAATCCAATCATCTAACGATTCCCCAATTCGATTAAATTTCGCTGCCATCCCGGCAAGTGAAATCTGCACAAACGAATCGTGCTGCGCTGTCAACCGTTCGAAGGTGTTCCAGTGCATCCCTCGGGGTTTGCAGCCATTGCCATTGAGGATGCCTGGCTCCCATCCTAGTTTGTCACGAATTCGATCTGCTTTCCTTGCTGCTCGGTCATCCCAGGGTTCCCGCTGGCTGGCGTAGGCCAACTGGTAGCAGTGGCGACATGCGAAAATGCTACCAGCATAGAGTATTGCAACACGCCGACCGCAACGAAGGGCGGGGCAGAGAAACCAAGGACGTTTCCCACCTAGGTTGCAGGCGGTCCAGTCCAGAGAGACGGTATAACTTTCGTCTTTCCAGTCGTCACCGCCTCTCCGGTGACGGTACGTGAGAATTACCTGATTCGTTTCAGTATGCACGCGAATGGAAGCGACCACTTTGCCATGTCGGGACCACTGCCAGCTAAAAAACTGATCTGGTTCGAGCAAACCATCCCGCTTCCATCGTCGCACGTCGATCGAGCGATAGTCATCCGTGGTGCTTTTCGCACCCCAGCGCCACCGTCGTCCGCTACCTATGCCACCCATATCTGCCTCCTGACTATTTATCCGAAATCATTAGGGAAATTCAACTTTATGTTTCGGCCCTTGCGGGCCTGCAAGGGTCGTTGTAGGTTTGCTTTGGCGTTGGTATTGAGCATTCGCAAAATCGCCTCTTCGTATTATGCAATCTGACAACCACCTCTGACTCTCATTAGGCGCTACAGTCAAGTTGTGGGTGATGGACACACTAGGAGAAGACTCTTTGGTCTCACGTAGTTGGTTATTGGGAAGTGAAGGGGGCGGCTATCTCTTCCGACTGCTTCAGGCAATACCGACGGGCCTCCAGGTCATTCCGGCACTTGTCCAAAACATCAGCGATGATTGTCGAATCGGTTTCGTCAATGTGTGCCAGCCAAGCTCGAATGCCTGATTCTTCATCCGGTGATAATGTAGGTAGTGCGTTTGGCTGTTCTGCGACAGCGACAGTAGCGACTGACGCGACAGTTGCTGGATTGTCGGCTCCATATGTCGCAGCTGTCGCAAGTGTCGCTGTCATGATGCTAGTGACCCCGTTATTTTCAATCCCAGCCTGGTGGGGGATTATCGCCCCGGTTTGGAGCAAAGCCGGATTGATGTGAATCTCCTTGCGCCTGACCTCTTGAAGCAATTGGACTCTGCCGGCTTCCATCAATTCATCCAGGGCAGAATCCAGAGCGGCTTTGTGGCGTAAGTGTACTGGGGTCACATTGCGTTGAATTTCCCGCCGGGGAACGATGTTTGTCTTCTCCCTCCGGCAGTAGTCGAGCAACCAGCTATCCAGTCGTACCGCGTCTGCCTGAGCCTCCGGTAACGCCAGTTCACCATAGAAACGCCGGGCTTCATGCAGGTGCCAAGCAGCAATACGAGAAGCGCCTTCAAATGCTGCCAATCCGACAGCGTTGCCACTGTCATGCTCGAATATCTGAAACAGAGTGGCGATCCTGGCTGCATTGTCGGCAATTTTGCTGGCCACATCGCGCACATCGTAGAGTTCACCGCCAGAGCGCAGTTCGCTTTCTATGGCGTCATGGAACGCTATCCATGCGGCCTTGGCTTCCGCCGTCAAAGGCAAAAGCGTTGGCGAGAGCGTCCCATCTTCATCAATGGGGACATCCTGTTGGAGTAATTCAGCAAGTCGTTGATTGAACCGGGCCAATGCGGGCCAGGATTCTGGCGGATCGGTAAAAGGTCGATACCCTTGCGTCGATTCTGGCCAGGCTAGAAGAAATCGGGCAAGAAACCCTGTGCCCCTCGCCAGTTCGCCGGAACGGTCGAAGAAACTACGGAGGGTGGCTTCCTGCACCTGTAAGGCGATGGTCAACCTTGCCCCGCGCACCGTGAAGGATTCGGTGGTACGCCGCTCTGTGGCAATGTCTACACCATCCCAAAGTTGGTTTAGAGTGGCCAGATTGCGCATGACCGAATCCTTACCCATGCCATGTGCACCAAACACTAGCCCGGCCTCACTCGATACTATCCCACCGGAAGGCCAGCCTTTGGCCAGATTCCACTTCAGGGCTTCTGGGGTGGCGTCACTATAGCTCAATCGGGGTACCCTTAGCGGTTCCGGCTTGTCATGCTCCAGATCCCTCAAAGCCACTTCAAGTTCGCGGACTGGCTTTCCCGCTTTGGTAAGCTGGCGGATTTTTTCCTTTATGCCGCCGTGCTTTGCCTCCCAGACGTCCATTGCCGCCTTTTGCTCTTTGATTTGCGGTTTGGTTGCTTCGGCTTGTTCGGCTTCATACTCCCGTATTGTTTGCATGAAGAATCCATCACACGTGGATTTGCGTTCTCCGGAATCGGCAACGGTTAGCAGAAACAGCCCCGTAGGTCCTTGCAACTTTTCCGCCCGCTTCACATCGACGAGTGCCTGTCCGGCCAGTGATAGTGCAGCCAGGGCACTAGATGCAACCAGTGGAACGGGAGCCTTGGTGAAAGCGAGGACTTCCTCAACGGCGACGCGGACCCTCTCCGGCAAGGCGTCCAGGGGATAGGGTTTGGGGTCTATCTTGGCTGTAAGGGAGAGCGGTTTGGGCCAGATGAGGCTGTCGGTGCTGTCAGGAGTGATTGCACCACGAATGGCATTGGCGACAGCCTCAAGTCCAACTACTGCCGCCATGTCGTTAAAGTCAGTCGCTCCAGCAGGGCGCTGGTCTCCGAAACTCGGAACGGCCACCTTCCCACCGACAACCAGCGCGGCATGGTTCGCCTTGGTAATACCAGGATTGCCTTCAGTTTCTGCATCATCGTCCGCACAAACGATGACCGTAAGATCCGGCCACTTTTTACGCATGACCAAAGCAACACTTTCCAGATTGCCTGAATTGAACGCAACCGCGACAGGGTACCCCGTGGCTTCATGGATAGTTGAGCCCGTGGCAAAACCTTCGGCGATGCACAAGGCATTCGCCCCCTGAGCAATGCCAATACTAAAATAACCACCAGAGATCTTCCCGCCGCGCAGAAATCGCTTGCTGCAATCCTCTTTGATGAATTGCAGCGAGTGAAGTTGGTTGCCCGAGCGTACTGGGATAACCAGCGCACCTCGATAAAGCCGCGCTCCATTGGACCTGATTCCCTTGTGCACTAGGTAAGGGTGGTTGTTGTCGGCTGGAATGGCTTCATTCCAGATAGATTCTGCCTTTACAGCGGCTTTTGAAAATTGCTGTTCACGCTGCGTCTCAGCGTGTTTGCGGGCTTCTTCCACTCGGCGTGTAAACTCCGCCCTCTCGGCATTGGAAAATGGCTTTCCCCGATTCAACTGCCAGTTATCGGAGAGGTCAGTAGACCAGTCACCGAAACAACCACCAATGCCATCTTTGAAGAATAGACACCAGCCGGCTCTGTTGGTCGGGCGTTTGCCGTTACCGGGGAAGCGGTGCAATTCGCCGGGTACAATCACATCAGGAGGTTCCAGGCCAGCGGCCCGGATCGCGTCTTTGAACTGAGAGAGTGACTCATTCATCGTGCGCTTCTCCCTGGCGAATAAGCCAGTCTGCCAGGCACAGGGGCAGCCCTCCCCACAAGGCCAGGGTGATTACGAAACTTTTGACGCGGGCTGGAAGTTCGTTACAATTGAGAGAGTGTTTTGAAGTCTTCGGGGTCGCCTGGTACCAGCCAATGCGACCCTTTTTGTATCTGATCATTGCAGTGGCCTCCTGTCAGTGCGCAGCCTTGCGGCTGGCCTCGATCTGCTGGTTTAACCATTCGGTAATTTCTGCTTCGACCCATCCCACTGCGCGACCGCCAAGGGATACGGGTTTCGGGAAGCGACCTTCTGAAATACGCAGATAGATGGTGCTGCGAGAAAGCCCGGTGCGGGCTTTGACTGACGGAAGTCTGAGGATTGTAGTAGCCATGTTTGCGCCTCCATAGGCGTTGTTGAACATGGCCGAATTACGGACGAGCTAGGGCACTACCCTTCAAGCTGGCTAATGAAAAACGGCGCAATGCCGTTTGATTACAGGGTTTGTCGTGGGGGAGTAGGTAGCCCCTGTCCGGCTACCAGTGAGGGGTTTCTGATTTCGAGGAGGGTTTTTCGTCCTGGACAAGCTGTTTGATTCGGGAAATGGAGAGACCTTCTTCCACCGCAACCGCTTTCAGGAATGCCTTTACACCTTTGGCCTTCAATTCATCAACCCGCTTCCTGATGCGCTCCCGCCGCTGTTCGGCGGATTCAACATCACCGGCCCCGGCAACGGGGTCATCCACCAGGCGGGTCAATCGTCGTTTATCTACCTTGAAGGTGTCACCATCCATCGCCAGCACGTCGGTCAACGCAATCGAGTGACCGGCCAATGTGAGAGTGAGTTTCTCCCCGGCCATGAGAACAAGATGGCTGGCGTGCTTTGCACCCCGAAATACCCCGATCTCCCAACGGCCCACCGATGAACTGCCCATGCTTGGACGTTGCAGATCAAGCAGCCCCGCAAGCAGATCGGCGATTGAATCACCGGATGCCTGCCACTGTTCGAGTCGTGCAACCGGCACCGGCACGCGGTTGATGTCGTCGCGCTTGTCGCAGACGATGAATGCTGCCGGTTCCCGCGCTTTGTCGGTTAATACATGCACGGGCATGACACATTCGCGCTCGCAGCCGGGACATACCGCGCTGGAGGAAGGCCGCGCCCTGGTGATGAGCTGCTGCGTCTTCATTGCCGTGACCGCTTCACCGCGCCACTGAGCCAGTTCATCCGCGTTGATCAGAGCCGTAGCACCCTGCAATGCGGCCACCCGGTTTAGTAATTCGGTAATGGCGTCTTCTGGCATCATGTTTCGGCGGGTTCCAGGGTTTCCTCGACTTCTTCCGGTTCCTTGGGCTCGATACCGGACGCTTCCAGCATGTCGCGCAGCTTCATGCCCAACACGTCATACTTGAGCGAGCAGGAGTTGGGGTAAGTAATGCGGAACAAGATATTCTTGGGAGGCTTGTCGGCATTGCGCACCACGGAAGCTGCGATCTCTACTTGAGTGACGTTGTAAAGAGACAAAGGTATCGACTTGCCGATCTTGTCCAACAGGTCATAGATTGCATCGGAGTCGTTGCTAGTATTTGTCTCTAGAGTGATCCTCTCCCCCTTGTTGTAACGTGACGATAGCCGCAGTTTACGCACGGCGACCTCCTCGATACCGCTACCAACTTCGTAGACAAAGTCAAAGCCCCGCTTTCCGAGCTGACCCAGATCGTAGATGCGCTCATCTTTGGGATCGGGCGGCAATTCATCCAGTTTCAGAATGGTGGTGGCGAACATCCCTTGTAGTGGTTCTATCGCCTTCCTTACTCCGCGAAAGTTTAGGTCCAGAGTCCCCGCCTTCTGGGAATAGACGAAGATCACTTCGAAGGCCGGATTATGCGGGCGGCGCCCAAACTCACCGTCCACCCATTCGATACTCTGTTGGGAGTAGTCCTCGGGATAGGCAAAGTAGTAGTCTAATTCTCCCCGACGGAAAGGTTCCACGACACAGTTGTTGCCCCGCCCCTCGGTACGGTGAAAATAGTTGCTGATCTTGCTTGCCAATTGCTGGATGCTGCTATCGTCCACCGCTGCAGATTGGTGCCCCATGTTCTTGCGTTTGCGCCAGAAGGGAAGAGTGTCGGCGTGATAGAAGCGAGTGGCTCCTTTCCAGCACTCACCATGATCCAGGTAGGTGAGCATCGCTCTGTGATAGTGATTGGGAAGTTCCGAGAGAGTTTCAATGAATGCTGTTAGGCCATCGGGGTCCGCCTGCAATTGCCACTGTGCCTCATCGATGATCGCCCGGAACCCCTTTTCACAACTCAGTTCGAAAATGTCTTGAAACTCGGCGTCCAATGGTTTTCGCAGTTCCTCGGGTAATTTCAGCCAGCTGTCATTTAGCACATCCGGCTTTGTTTCCAGCATGGCCGCGAAGTCTAGATCATTGAACAACCCACGGTCAGAGAAGAAACGTGCCAGTAGCGCATTAGGAACCTGCCGGAAGAAATTGCTGGGAGAGTAGTGCCGGGCCATGTGTTCCTCCTAGTTGGTTTTATGTGTTATGCCCTAACTAAAACGGGAGGGTGCAGTACTTTGCAGTATAATTGCAATCACTTTCGAGAACCCTTGGCGACTTCCAAGGTTGTAACAAATTCGGTTCAGATTGATCCGTGGCCTAAGAAAACTCTATGTAGTGAATCCGTCTTTTCAAAGGGACATGATTGTGTTTATTGGGCGTGTGGTATTTTCGCAATGTTTCCTACATAGCTACCAAGTGCTTTCAAATAGAACAAATCGTTAAAATTGATCAAGCATATAAAAAATATAGAGAATTTATCACCGCGAATTGCGGTCAGCAATTTGTCATAAAAAAAGTGTTGACAGGAAGTACAGGGACCCGCTAATTTCCCGGAAAAGCAATTCAACAATTTCGAACGCAGGTAAGAGCAAGAAGAAAACGCGTTACTGATCAATCGTCACCTGGCTTTCTCCTAAAGCGCTTTCCGGTGACACCAGAAGATTCAATCTTGAACATTGAGGTCCTACTTTGAGTAGGTTCAGGGGCTGTCTTGCGCTCAGAAAAAGCGAGAACAAAATAGCACCGTTACATCTTTATCCGCTATGGAGTTATTGCCATGGGGTTGCTTCGAGTCGTCTACTCTGTTCGACCTTATTCGTCTGTCATCTACTTGACTGTAGGCTTGTTGATTCCTGTATTTACTTACGGGCAGGGTATTTTCAATAATCTCAATTACGACGAAACGATTATTCGCTCGAAGATCGAGCAATACGCAGTCAGCGTTGATTCTCTATCACAACCCCATGCGATCCCGGACAACATCTATTACAGGCTGATTTTTCGCGAAATCCTGGCAGATCCTTCGCTTCTGGTAACCTTTCGCGCGATTGATGTCTCAGTCATTGAGAATTTACCAGCCCATGAGAATCACAATTTTGTAGTCAAAGACCAGCTGGAGCTCTCTAGGCTCTGCGCTGACTTGGCTGGCGACCCCACAGAGGAAGGTGTACTCAACGCAGCCAATGCCTTTGATGCGTCCCGCATACGCCGCGAACAAGAACTTGATGCACACTATGCTGCGGTTGTTGGAGATCTATCAGCAGAAGGTCGAGAAGTTGTTTTGCAGCTTTATCAAGATTTCACGGTATCCAAGAATGTCACTTACTCTACGTTTAGTATGGTCGGTCTCGCTGCTGATGTACCTGAGATTGCTCACGTCATCTTGCAAAACGGCTGTGACAATTTTGCCGAGCAACTCGAATCCTACACCCCCCAACAACTGACCCTGAAAGATCAGCTCTATACGCTACTCGTGCCAAGCGGGCAATAAATCTTAACTCTAAAAACTGTAAGAGACATCGGGAGTCAAACCATGTCCCAGAAAGTTACGAGCCTAATCTTCCTGTTGCTGTTTTCCGGATCAGTTTCAGCTCTGACTTCAATCTGTAGCAGCGAATTCCTGCCGCAGACCGGTATGAATACCCTCAAGCACGAAGCGTCCTGGAGCTATCACGACAATTGGTTCTATAACATGTATGTGGAGATCGGATCTGAAGTTGAAGGACCAGAGTCGCTATCAGTTGTGGACGAATTTGAAATGCAAGTCGGTGGCAGTGTGCTACAGTTTCTTGATGGCGCGCCTGATGGCAGTTACGCCATTCGAGGATCAGTACGTGTTGGGTACCCTTTACCTTGGGGATTTGATGGCTACTACCAAATTGAGTGTCCTGAATGGGCAGGAGAGCTAGTCAATGGGCACGACACCAATGACTCCAGTAACACTGAAGCGACTTTGGAAAGTGTCACTGCCGGTGAACTGGTTCAGATAAGCCCCGTTGACTCGTGCTCACAAATTGAAGGAACTCCTTGCACTGTTGACTCAAGTTCAGACTCAAGCAACTCTATTACTGAGAATCAGAATTTCAGTGGGGTAGACAACTTTGAAACACCGCCTGTCGTTGCTACCGGGACGTTGGATGCCATTGACGACTCGTCATTGGTACTTCGAACCGGAGTTGGGCGCTACCTCAACATAGAAATTGATTCGCCGCCCACGATCACACGCAAATCCCTGATTGATGAGACAGCTGTCAGATCAGGAGATACTGTAGGTATCTATTGGGCAAGCAATGAGGAAAGCGATACCGGTGCCCTTCAGGTTCGTGTCTATCGCAATCAGACTCCGCCAGTCACCATTGACATTGATCGACTAGCTCCATCGAAGAACCCGGGGCTTGAGCTGCGCAGCATTGTGGATAATGTGCTGCTGTCTGAAAGTAATGAGCTGCAACTCGTTTACGCACAAGGTAAAGCAACCCTGCTGGTCCCCCAAAACGCCCCTGTGACCCTTATTGAGCCTGCCTCCTTTGACAGTCTGGTTCCGTATAACGTCAAAGTACGCGTGACGGCCACTCGAGCCGAAGACGGAAGCCTCCGCCTCCATTCTATCGACCTATTAAACTAGCGCCAGACCGCCTTCTCGTGGTTCACAGTGGGAGTAGAATCGTGCCAAAAATAATGCTTCTCAAGAATTCGTTCATTGTCGCCTGTTTGGTTTACCTCTGTCTTTCAAGTAACACGTTGGTTGCGCAACTTCTCAAGGTCCCTGGTCAATTTACTGTCGGAACGAGTGGTGCTGCGACGTATTCGATTCCAATTCAAGTCCCGCCAGGGACTGCCGGGATGCAGCCTTCGATCTCATTGAACTATTCGAGTCAAGGTGGCAATGACATCATGGGGCTCGGGTGGAGCATAGGTGGCCTTCCTTCGATTCAGCGTTGTGCCCCGACAAAAGCCCAAGACGACTACGATGGAGGAATTCATTTTGCTGGCGGAGACCGGTTCTGTATGAGCGGGCAGCGCCTGGTCGAAGTTGAAAGTGGGACAAGTAATTACTGGGGGCCGGAATACTGGATTAATTATGTGTACCGGACTGAAATTGATAGCTATACGAAAGTGGGTGTGGGGGGCGTACAGGGTGCCGGACCAGAATTTTTTACTGCTTACACGAAGTCAGGTCAGATTATTACGTTCGGAGGCACTACGAACTCCCGATTGAAGTCTGATCCCACTATAGGCTGGACAGTTAACAATTCAGTCCGTGCCTGGTATGTCAGCAAAGTCACTGACCGTGCCGGCAACTATTACGAGATTACCTATGATGACGACGATGACGGCTACTTGTACCCCACCCGGATTGATTACACAGGGAACAGCAGTGCCAGCCTGAGCCCTTATAACTCGATTCAATTCGAGTACAGTTTTTCCCGACCTGATCCGATTCGCATGTATCAAGCGGGAGCCAAAACAGAGGTGATAGCGTTGCTCACCAATGTAAAAACCTATGAAGGGAGTAATCTGGTCCATGACTACCAGATTACCTATGAGTCCGGTGCCAGTGAAGTCCGGCCGAGCCGTGTTAGTGAAATATCCCTTTGTGATGACACAACACCCACGCCCCAATGTCTGCCGCCGACAACTTTCACCTGGCCAACAGCCAATGATCCAATTTCTCACTTAACGCCCATTGATCAAAGTTCTTCTGGCATTTATCCCGGTCAGGCTACCAATGACTATAACGGAGATGGATTACCTGACTTCTTTCGGGAGATCACAACTGGCGGCAATGCGTTGTATTGGATGAGCACAGAGCCTGGTCAGTGGGTTTCGCAATCGAAGGATATTGAAGGGCTTGGTTACGGTGATTGGATTGGATACCCCGCTGAACTCAATGGGGATGGGTTTACGGATTTAGTGATTGACGAAGAAAATTACTCTGGTCCAGTTCGGGAATCCAATGTCATTAACGATGGCACAGGCGAAATGGAATACGGCCAGTCCGGCAACGGTGGCGCGAACTCGGCTGCAATTCCCTTTGGTGATATAAACGGAGATGGTCGGGATGATCTCTTGTTTTTAGATAGTAATGAGATCATTCCCTATTACAGCGACGGTGATGGAACTTACGAGGAGGGAGACGATTATGGAGGTGTAGACTCAGATTCGACAGTCTACGCTGGGGATTTTAATGGCGATGGATGTATGGATATTCTAGAAAAGCGGTATGGCCAGGAATCTGTACATTTTATCAGCTGTGGTTCATCCGGGTCTGAGAACATTAGTGTAAGTAGTGATTTTGTTCTTGGGGATTTTAATGGCGATGGAAAAACTGACATACTTGGCGGAGACACCTTGCATATCTCAAAGGGCAAGGAGTTCGAGTCAATCACACTGTCTGGCGCGTCGGATTGGTACAAATACCAAATGCATGCCGGTGATTTCAATGGCGACGGCAAGTCCGACGTCGCATTGATCGCCGCTTCGACTTCGGGAGGCAATTATGGCGCACCGACGACCCACAAAGTGTACTTGTCAACTGGAGAAGGGTTTGAAAGCTCTCCGTCAATGACCATCGCCAATCCTTCAGGTTCAGTGCAACAAGCCAATGTGCACGATTTTAATGGCGATGATGTGGCTGATATTTGGATCAAAAAATCCAGCTCCAATTATCTCTATATCACAGACTACGAGCCACAGTTTATTACACAGATCAACGATGGGCTGGGACAGTCTATTTCGATCACCTACGACCGCCTCAATGACAATTCCACCAGTGCTGGGATCTATACCAAGGACACAGGAGCAACCTATCCGACGCTCGACGTTGTTGGGGGGCAATATGTAGTCTCGGAGTATGATCTCCCCAATGGGATAGGCGGGGCCCTTACGTACAGTTATGAATACGAAGGACTGAAACACGATCAAAACGGCCGTGGCATGCTGGGGTTCAAAAAAGTCATCATGACCGATCCCAATAGTATCGTCACGACTACCACTTACAAACAGGAGTTCCCTTATATTGGCCTGGTCGAACAAAAGACAAGGGTTTCCGGAAGTGTCACGCTCAGTTCTGTCACGAACACCTACACAAATTCCTCCCACAGTGCTGAAGGTGGGGACCGAAGGAAAGTGTTTCTGGACGAGAAAGTTGAAGTGTTCAATGACCTTAACGGTACCGCATTGCCGGGGCAGACTACGTCATATAACTACGACTCCTACGGAAACACGACATGGATTAATATCGAAAAAGCTGGGGGCAAATACACACCGGGGGGTAGCGAGACCACGACCAGCTTTACTTACTCGAATAACTCCTCTACATGGCTTATTGGCAGGCCAGAAGGCACCAATACGGCATATGAGCTGTATAACAGCTCCACCATCAATAGAAAAACTGATATTGATACGGACTCCACTACCGGGCTAGTGACAGATGAAGTTGTGGAGCCTGATATAACGGCATTAAAACTGACGACGCAATACACGCACGATACCTATGGGAACATACTGACCACGACGTTGTCAGGCGTTGACATCACGACCCAGACGACAACCAATGTCTATGACGCCAAGGGGCGGTTTGTCACCCAAATTACGAATGCTGAAAGTCACGTAGAGCAGTTTCAGAACGACCCCCGATTCGGCGGAATTACCAGTTACACCGATCCCAATAGCCTGGTCAGTACGTTTGACTACGACAATTTTGGACGGCTCACACGGGAGACCACGCCTGATGGGCGTAGTCGCAATACGAGTTACAGTTATTGTTCAGGCGTAGCGGGAGGATCAGCGTCGTGCCCGACCAATGGGGCGATGGAAATCCTGAAGATTCCCAAGCGGTCAGACGGAACGACGCAGTCAGGTCCAGCAGTCAAGCAGGTAATCGACAAGCTAGGTCGTGACCTGTTGGCCGGAACCGAAGCCTTCAATGGTACGGACTGGTCAATCAGCGAAACATTTTACGACTCGCTTGGCCGGGTGCAAAAAACCACCTCACCGTATTTTGATTCAGGGAGCGCGACACAATACACAACTTATTCCTATGATGCGCTGGCCCGGGTGACGAGCAGTGATACTTACCCAGACAGCAACACCACCACTCATACGTACAATGGACTGTCTACTACAGTTAACAATGAACTTAACCAAGAGAAAACGACGGTCCTGAACAATCAAGGTTTAGTCGCCAGCGTCACAGAGGAAGGCGATACCACGGGTTCTGGTGATGACGTCACAACAATCTACCAATACAACGCGGCAGGGGAACTCATTGAAGTTACCGACCCGGATGGGAATGAAATAACCAACACCATTGATACTCGTGGCCGTATTACTTGATACTCGTGGCCGTATTACTCGCATGGTTGATCCCAGCATGGGGACTTGGGACTATGAATACAATGTTCTGGATCGGCTAAAACTTCAGACCGATGCAAAAGACCAAGATACAACCTACGCCTATGACAAACTGGGCCGGCTAACATCACTTGTAGCTGAAGACATGACCAGCACATTTACCTACGACACGGCTACGAATGGCGTGGGTAAATTGAAGGAAATGTCCACTAGCCAAGGGAACAAGCGAATTCACTCTTATGATTCGTTAGGCAGGCCCTCTCAGACGCGGTTGACAATCGATAGCGGCAATTACGATTACCTGTACTCATACAACAGTGACGGTCGACTAAACACCGTGGAGTACCCTTCTGGGTATGAAGTACGTTACGAGTACACAAGCACCCAGCGATACTTGAAATACCTGAAAGAAGACAGCTCAGGAAATACGCTATGGACCGCAAATAGTCGGAACGCTGCGGGGCAGTATACTCAGGCGGCAATGAATCTCAGTAATGGGTATACCATTGATCGAACTTACGATGTGTATGGTCGGATTACAGGCGTAGAAGCAGGAGCGTCAAACGCCATTGCTGATTTGACGTTTACCTATGACACGCTCGGAAATCTCACGCAGCGGCAAGACCTTAATCAGAGCGTCACGGAAACATTTTCTTTTGACGCCATGAATAGAATGACCGACGCGACTATCGGGAGTACAACTCGCAGCGTAACTTACAACGATGTCGGCAATATTTTAAGTAAGACAGAGCTCGGATCTTCGAACGTCAACACTTACAATTACCCATCCCCAGGTAATGCCCATCCCTATTCTGTAAGTTCCATCTACGGTTCTGTAAACGGTGTGCATTACCCTTCTTTTGTTTATGACGATAACGGCAACATGACTTCCGGTGCGGGCCGCTCGGTGACTTGGACAGCCTTCAACAGGGTAACTTCCATTACCGAAGGATCTTTGTCAGTTTCGTTTGTGTATGACGCCGAGCACCAACGGATAAAGCAAAGTGATGGTTCAACAGTTACACGCTTCTTGAACGACCCGGTCGCAGGCCTACAGTCAGAATACATCACCAGTGACGGGGGGACTTACAACGATTACCTCTTTGCAGATGGTGAGCGGGTAGGCGTAAGAACCAAAAAGACGTCTCCCAGCTCCATGAATCGCCCCGGGTTTACCGGAGGGTCTAATTCTTGAGAGGATAGACCCCTATGAAGAAAGGAACAAGATATTCACCAGAGTACCGAGAACGCGCTGTTCGGATGCTGTTTGAACAGCAGGATCAACACAGCTCGCAATGGGCA
Source organism: Pseudomonadales bacterium (assembly GCA_024234395.1). Classification (GTDB taxonomy): domain Bacteria; phylum Pseudomonadota; class Gammaproteobacteria; order Pseudomonadales; family Pseudohongiellaceae; genus NORP240. The sequence goes on along the minus strand of JACKOH010000001.1, from coordinate 1,258,341 downwards.
GCGATTAATTCAATAGCCGCAAAGGTTGGTTGTACGCCTGAGACGTTACGTAAGTGGGTCAAGCAGGCAGAGATCGATCAAGGCAAGCGAGACGGCTTAACTAGCGCAGATCGAGATCGGCTTAAGGAACTGGAACGGGAAAACCGAGAGCTTAAGCAAGCCAACGAGATTTTGCGCAAGGCATCAGCTTTTTTCGCCCAGGCGGAGCTCGACCGCCGACCAAAGAAATGATTGCCTTTGTCGATGCTCACAAAGAACAGTACGGAATCGAGCCAATGTGTAAGCAGTTGCCGATAGCTGTCTCAACTTACTATGAGCATAAAGACCGGGAATCTGATCCAGACAAAGAGTCCAACCTATCAATACGGGACCGTCACCTGAAGCCCGAGATCCAGCGCGTGTGGGACGAGAATCAGCAAGTGTATGGCGTCAGAAAGGTCTGGCGACAAATGAAGCGCGAGGGTTTCGTTATTGCCCGTTGCACGGTAGAACGATTGATGAAGCAGCTTGGTATCCAGGGTGTAAGCCGTGGTGGTGCCAAGTGCTGGACCACAATCAGCGATGACAGCCAGGACCGGCCCTCTGATCTGGTAAACCGTCAGTTCGTTGCTGAGCGGCCTAACCAGCTTTGGGTAGCGGACATTACGTTCGTAGCCACTTGGTCAGGGTTTGTCTATGTGGCGTTCGTGGTAGATGTCTATGCACGCGCTATCGTCGGCTGGAAGGTAAGCCGATCACTTAAAACAGAACTGGTACTGGATGCCCTGGAACAAGCAATCTGGGCCAGGAAGGAGACTGACAACCTGATCCACCACAGCGACCGTGGCAGCCAGTACCTATCGATCCGTTACAGTGACCGCCTGGCAGAAGCCGGCATCGAATCCTCGGTCGGCTCTGTGGGTGACTCCTATGACAACGCGCTGGCCGAAACGATCAATGGCCTCTACAAAACAGAGGTCATTCGCAATCCCAAACGGGGACCTTGGAAGACTATCGACGACGTGGAATACGCTACCCTGGAATGGGTCGAGTGGTTTAACAACAGGCGGCTGCTGGAACCGATTGGAAATATTCCGCCAGCGGAATACGAAAAGCAGTACTATGACAAAATTGAAGAGTCTGCCATGGCGGCATGACTCAAACTAAACGCCCTCCGATTTTCCCGGGGCAATTCACCACGACATTTCAAGGGTTTGTTGCTGATCATGAGCGATCAGTTATTGTTGTTACCGATGACAGCGGAAGTATTGTGCAGAGCCTCGCGTACGATGTGTGGGGAAGAAGGCGAAACCCAAACGGTACTGAAGATCCGACCGGGGCAATTACAGCTCCGACAACCAGGGGGTACACGGACCACCAACACTTGCCTGGTGGGGTTAATGGCATCCATCTCATCAACATGAATGCTAGGATTTATGACCCTGAGGTGGGACGGTTTATGTCTGCAGATCCAACGATTCCTGATATGTTCAGTTCACAATCAATTAACAGAATGACATATGTCAGGAATAATCCGGGAACAAGAGTTGATCCTACAGGCTTCGAAGATAGTGAAGGTTCGATGAGCGATGATGATTACAGGCAAGGTGGATCTGGCTCACGTCCTGTTCCAACTGGGGGACGTATTATTGGACAAACTAACGTAACCTATAATGTAGGTAATGAGTCGACACAGGGTGTCAGTGTTTGGTACGGTAATCCAGCTGGAAGTAACAACAACTTGACTTGGGGAGGTGGATCAATCAATGGTGCTTTCGAAGGGATACCTGGATCTGATGAAGGGATTAACCTAGGATCGAGTATTGCAAATGAAAACTTGCAAAGTAGCATCAAACTAGTATCGACGATAGTAAATGACGCAATAGAACTAGCGAATGGTGAGATGTCTGACAACATGTCGGTAATGGAGGAAGCCTCTCGAACGCAGCTCAAATTAGAAATTGTCGAACGTATACTTAGCGGTATTAGCTCAATTACAGCAGGGTACTCAGCGGTGAGTATGCTCGCTATGTGTGGAACAGGAGCAGGATGCGTTTTAGCGGTTACCGGAATGGCCTTAATGGCCTTGAATGACCTGTCTGGAGCAGCAACAGGAAGTTCATTGCTCGAGCGCACATTGCCAGGTAGCGTTGGGACAGCGGCTGATGTAGGATTCGGTTTTATTGGCACTAGCGGGGTAATTAGGGCCCCATTTGAAATCTTTTCCAGTTTAAGTACGATTGATGATGTTTTAGAAGGTTTCATTAACTTACTAGGGGGGACATCTGACGTCATGGGCAGTGCGATAGATATAAATGACCTTAATCGCGAAATTCAGGGTGGTGCATTTTGAATATGCGTAAATTGCCTTTTTTTTTCTATGGTGGAATTCTTATCTGGTTATGTAACAGGTTTGTTTGGTCGCCAGAATTTGAAAAATATGCAGGAGACGTCCGTATCGTCGAAGGGGAGATAGTAGGTATTACTTGTCACTATAGGAAACAGCGGGCAGATTATGTAATAGATCTGGCTGATAAACAGCGGGTTTTTGCGCGAGCCTATCGACAGAGATGTAATTACTCGATTCTAAATGAAGTTATCGGAAATCAACTTAGGGCTAGTTTTGCCGGGTGGCATTTAATGGAGCTCTTCATTGGGGATGTACAAGTATATCACTTTAAAGAATTCCGTAGGATGCATAATATAACAAATGTATTTTGGATATTGACGATCCTGATTTTAGCCAGTCTTTGGTTCATACATTATCGTCGTAATGCCATTGAGAATAGTAAGAATATTAGTTAGCCGGGTGCTTTCTGTTCTTTATTAATTGTTATAAGGTAAGCCTAATGGCTGAAGACGCTATCAAAACACTGCGAGAAGACTTAAGGAAAGGCTTGTCAAAAACACAAGCCTTCGAGAGATTGGTGGATAACGATGGAGACATCAACAAAGGAGCCAAAATTTTGTCTCTGGTTCCAGATAGAGAAATTGCAGCTAATCTAAAGCTTCCCAATTCTTTGCTGATTTCGATATATTCCTTTTTAGTTGTGTTGAACTTTATTGGCCTTTCTCCCCAACTAATGCAATTGCCAACTGATGTCATCATTATCGCATTAATAGTGGGTTTATTATTACCTGTAACCTCGATTTATCTGCTATTCAGAATGAATCCTATAGGCTACTTACTTGTTGCTTTCCTAATGTTTAGGGCAACATTAGAATCAATCGTTCTTTTGCAATCAAATTTTCTATCTGGATTGGTGTTAATGGGGATTGGTGCAGGAGTGATGGTTTACGCCATAGTAATGAAGCTAAAACTATTTCCATTTCAAAATATTTTTCACACAAAAAAAAGCACCAATGGAAGTAGAATTTTCACATCTCAGCCACTTCAGAAATCCTCCTAAGAGTGTGTTCAATTCAGGTAAGTTCTAATTTTCTGAGAACGTATTGGTACTGGACAAATTTTTACGTAGTCACTGTATCAGATTTCGCAGCAAGTTAATTTATACCATCTTGCAGTTCGTATTGGGTAGAAGTTTTAGCTGTTCAGTGATGCCGGGTTAATCCCCTAGAAAGAGCTGCTCAGGATTTCAAAGCGAAAATAGCAGTGCTTGTTGAGTTAGCCTCGCTATTTGTAGCGCCCGCAAATGGTATCGGCTAAACACTACCGTAAATCGGAATGCTCTCTGCGCCAGCGTTGAATTAGGCGAGGTACTCAGCCCACTCTTGCATCATTTGTCGGCGTTTAGTGAACAAGTCGCCGCGCCTATACGCGGCTTCTACCTTATTCTCAATAACATGCGCCAAGGCCATTTCTGCCACATCTCGCGGAAAACTCGAAACCTCGCCGGACCAGTCTCTAAAACTGGACCGGAAGCCATGAGGGACATAGTTTCCTCGAATGCCCTTGACTCCGTAGCCCATGCCGCGCATCAATTGCAACAGAGCCATGTTAGATAAGGGTTGACCGTGACGAGTGCCGGGGAACAAGTGAGGATTGTTGTCAATACGGGGCAGGGCATCCAGAATGTCCATGGCCTTGTCTGAAAGTGGTACCCGGTGTTCGCGCCGGGTCTTCATTCGTTCAGCAGGTATAATCCAGATGCCAGCATCGAGGTCGATTTCTTTCCACTGCGCATTCAACACCTCACTGGTTCGAGTGGCAGTGAGTATCAAGAATCTAAGCGCTAACGAAGATATACTGCGGTTGCCGGCTAATTCGGCCATAAAGTCTGGGACGTCATCGTGAGGCATAGCGGGGTGGTGGTTGACCTTTTTCACCCGCGAGGGTTTTGGTAGCAGTTTGTCCAGGTGACCGCGCCATCGAGCGGGATTCAACGGATCGCAGTACTTGTGGGCGGCAGCGTAGTCCAGGATGTTCTCAATCCGACCTTGTAGACGCTTGGCAGTTTCGGTCTTGGTAGTCCAGATAGGGGAGAGGATGCTTAGCACATCTTCTGTTGTGATTGTGTTTACTAGCTTGGTGCCAATTACCGGCCGGGCGTAGGTCTTGAGCGTGCTTACCCACTGGCGGGCGTGCTTGGCGTTCTTCCAGCCGCGACGGTGTGCTCGGATAAAACGGGCCGCACAGGTAGTAAAGGTGGGAATCTGCTCCTGTTCGATCTGCCTTGTAGCAATCGGATCGATGCCTTTCTTGGCCAGTTTCCGGCTCTCGGTAGCCAGATCCCGAGCCTCGGCAAGCCCTACATCGGGGAAGCTACCTAGTCCCATCTCACGGCGCTTACCGTTGATGGTGAAACGCAATACCCATTTCTTTGCACCATGGTTGGAAACTACAAGCCGAAGACCTCCTCCGTCCTCGTACTTACCTGGTCCAGCAGTCGCCACCTTACGCGGAGTGAGTTTGTGAATCGACATGAAGTCCTCTTTGTGAGAAGGGGGGAAGTGTAGTCCCCCAATAGGTCCCCCACTAAACGAGGATTATAATGGATCGAGATGGAATGTATAGGATGTTAACTATTTGTTATTACAGTTTAAAATGAATTAAATAGGACGTCATGAAAAGCTATAACAGCGGACTCCCTCACCGCCAAATGTTACATCGCTAAAATTCGTTAATGTTCAGTTGGCTCTGTAAATAGAGCGATCAGGACAAAAATATGAATCGCTAAAATTCGTTAAAGACTTGTAACATTCGTCAATTTTAGTAACACTGGTTGTAACATTTGCGGCAAAGCCCTAATCCGGTGTTACATCGATGGCGAGAACAGTAGTTCCACTGACCAACACTCAGGTCAATCAAGCAAAGCCAAAACCTAAAGAATATAGCCTTTCAGATGGGCGTGGCCTCGCTCTGAGAATTAAGCCCAACGGTTCGAAACTGTGGATCTTCAACTATACGCGCCCCCACACGAGCAAACGCGCAAATCTTTCCTTTGGTATCTATCCAGAAACTTCATTGGCTGAAGCTCGCAAGGAGCGCTCCAGAGCAAGGGAGCAGTTGGCCCAGGGGATTGACCCAAAAGCAGGGCGCGACCACACCAAAGCAGAAAAAGTCCGACAGCAAGCGACGACTCTAGAAATTGTTAGCCGTCAGTGGTGGGATCTCAAGAGAAGGAAGATCACACCTGACTATGCCGACGATATTATCAATTCACTCGAAAAGCATGTATTCCCAAAACTGGGTGGATTCCCTTTAGCAAACATTACCGCCCCAGATGTCATATCAGCGCTACAGCCACTGGTGAAGGCAGGAAAACTCGAAATGATCAAGCGGCTTTGTTCTCGGCTAAATCAGATCATGACCTACGCCAACAATTCCGGCATGGTAGTCGGCAATCCATTGGCTGGAATTCGTCACGCCTTTGAGTCTCCAACTGTGACCAATAATCCCACTCTCAAGCCTGAGGAACTCTCAGAACTGATGTATGCCCTCAAGCATGCGAACATCCGCCGAACCACATACTTATTGATTCTATGGCAGTTGCACACAATGACGCGCCCCGGAGAGGCCGCAGGCGCGCGCTGGGATGAGATCGATTCTGACAAAGAGCTATGGGTTATACCCGAAAATCGAACAAAGAAGCGCCGAATTCACATTATTCCCCTAACTCCCCAAACGTCACGACTACTTGAGCACATAAGGATGATCAGCGGAAAGGGCGAATACCTCTTTCCTGGCGACGTCAATCCCAGGCAACCTGTAAACAATTCAAGCGCGAATGTTGCCCTGAAACGTATGGGGTTTCACCGTCGATTGACGGCACACGGCATGAGATCGCTCGCCAGCACCACCTTGAACGAGCAGGGCTTTGACTCTGAACTGATTGAAGTCTCGCTTGCGCACATTGACAAGAACACTACGAGAGCCGCTTACAATCGAGCGGATTACTGTTGATTTGCACCCAAAATTGACCCACTACACCCCCTGATTTGCATCTAATTTTGACCCACGTACAACTCATCCTGCATCGATCTGACGCAGGAGTATTCAGGAGTGATAGACGTGGCGTTATTGAGCGTAATCCGGCGCTGGCACTTCCGTGAAGGATTGCCGATCCGGGAGATCACAAGACGAACAGGACTGAGTCGCAATACAGTCCGCAAGTACCTCGCCAGTGGAGTGGTGGAACCCCGCTACCCGCAGAGAAAGACTCCCTCCAAGCTGGACGACTTCGAGCTGACCCTGACCAGCTGGCTGTTCCGGGAGACCAGGAGGCACCGCAAGCAGCGCAAGACCGTCAGGCAACTCCACAGCGACCTGGTGCAAATTGGCTTCACCGGCTCCTACGACCGGGTGGCCGCCTTTGCCAGGCTCTGGCGTCAGGAGCAACAGGAAGCCAAGCGTACCGCCGCCAGGAACACCTTCGTGCCTTTGTCCTTTGCTCCGGGCGAAGCCTTCCAGTTTGACTGGAGCGAAGACTACGCCGTAATCAATGGCGTGAATACCAAGCTGCAGGTCGCTCACTTCCGACTCAGTCACAGCCGGGCGTTCTTCCTGCGTGCCTATCTGCTGCAGACCCACGAGATGCTGTTCGATGCCCACCATCATGCCTTCATGGCCTTTGGCGGCATCCCGGAGCGAGGGATCTACGATAACATGAAGACCGCCGTGGACAAGGTGGGCCGCGGGAAGCAGCGGACTATCAACAAGCGCTTCACGGCCATGGCCAGCCACTACCTGTTTGAAACCGAGTTCTGCAACCCGGCCTCCGGCTGGGAGAAGGGTCAGGTCGAGAAACAGGTGCTGGACTCCCGCCGTCGGGTCTGGCAAGGAGCCCCCGCCTTCAAGTCACTGGCAGAACTCAATGCCTGGTTGAAACAGCGCTGCCTGGAACTGTGGGAAGAGCTTCCCCATCCAGAGGACAGGAGGCGAACGCTCAGCGACTACTGGCAGGCGGAACGGGAATGCCTGATGGAAACGCCGGCCGCATTCGACGGCTTTGTGGAATACAACAAGCGGGTCAGTTCTACCTGCCTGATCACCTTCGAGCATAACCGCTACAGTGTGCCAGCCAGCTTCGCCAATCGCCCAGTGAGCCTACGGGTCTATGCTGACCGTCTTGTGGTAGTCGCGGAAGCCAACGTAGTGGCAATCCATGAGAGAGTGTTTACCCGGGACCACAGTGTCAGCGGCAAGACCATTTATGACTGGCGACACTACCTGTCGGTGGTACAACGCAAGCCCGGCGCTCTGCGTAACGGTGCGCCGTTCAATGAACTGCCTGAGAGCTTCAGACAGTTACAGGCGGTTCTGCTTAAGCGGCCCGGTGGTGATCGGGAGATGGCCGACATTCTTGCCCTGGTGCTGTTGCACAATGAGGCGCTTGTGGAACGGGCGGTGAGTGAGGCCCTCCTTGTCGACCAGGTGTCCAAGCAGCATGTACTGAACTGCCTGAGCAAGCTCAGCGACGTCCCCAGGCCTCAACCCACTTCAACGCCACCGGCCCTGAAGCTGGTGAATGAACCGGTCGCCGATACTAGCCGCTACGACCGCCTCCGAAGGACTACTCCATGAACAACGATGCCATGATCACCACCTTCAAATCCCTTAAGCTGTTCGGTATGGCAGACACCATTACCACACTGGCCGAACAGGGTTCTCCTGCGTACCAATCGGCACTGCCCACTCTGGAGACGCTGCTGAAAGCTGAAGTTGCTGAACGGGAAGTTCGTTCAATCAACTACCAGATGAACGTTGCCAGGTTCCCCGCCTATCGGGACCTTGCTGGCTTCGACTTTGCGGAAAGCCAGGCTGATGAAGCCCTGGTTCGCTCGCTCCACCGTTGTGAGTTCATTGAGGATGCTCAGAATGTAGTCTTTGTTGGCGGCCCGGGAACCGGGAAGACTCACCTGGCTACCGCGATTGGAGTTCAGGCGATCCAACACCACCGACTTCGAGTCCGGTTCCTGTCCACTATTGAGTTGGTGAATCAACTGGAACAGGAAAAGCAGGCTGGTAAACCAGGCCGCATTGCCAACCGGTTAGTGCATGCCGACCTGGTGATACTGGATGAACTGGGCTACCTGCCATTCAGTCAGTCTGGAGGGGCCTTGCTGTTCCACCTGATCAGCAAGCTCTATGAGAAGACCAGCATCCTGATCACCACCAACCTGAGCTTCTCGGAATGGTCCAATGTGTTCATCGATTCCAAGATGACAACGGCATTACTGGACCGGCTAACTCATCACTGCCACATCATCGAAACCGGAAATGACAGTTACCGATTCAAACACTCAACGACAAACCAACAGGAGGACAGAAGAACTGGAAAGCGAAGATAAACTCAGGCCATAATCGGGCCATCTGGGCGGGTCAATATTGGATGCAAAACCCGGGTCAGTTTTAAATGCAAATCAACACGCCAGGATTGAGGGTAAGTTCACCAAGAGCGATAAGCTACAACTCCTATGGTTACTGAATTTTTCTAATTTTCATAATTTATTAAATATTCCCAATATAGCTATTTTATCCAAATTTTTGATTTCTATATCTTTCCCTTTTGACGTATTCAGTCAGTTGGTATCATAGGTCATCTCTTTTCAAGATGCGCTAATATGAAAAAACTGCTGATTCTTATTGTACTTACATTTGGCTTGGCAAACTGTGCAAACAAATTCGATAACCTTCAATCTGACGCAGATGCTTGCCTACTTGAAACACAAAATAGCTTTTCCCAATATGCAAACTGCGTTGAAACACGAGTGATCGCCCCAGGTTTGGAAAACGATGTGTTAAGTCCTCTATCCATTGAGCTGGCTCAGGAAATGATTGCGAGTTTGCATCAATATGATGAGGTAGATTTGAGTGACGGTATGAAACGGTTTTACTTAGGCGACTTTATCGAAAGATTAATTGCGAGCGATAGGTATGAATCCGAGGAGGGTTTAGCCGCGTTCTTTGAAGCGTTTGCGGAAGGCGTGAGTTATGGTGGTGGTAATAGAGCTAACCAGCCACATAACGGAGCCGTGGACGAATGGGAGGTACGCCAAATGATCGAAAATGAACGACGTCGGCAGCAAATTCTAAGCCATGGTGCTGGCGGCTGCACTCCGAATTTTGCGACCGGCGGCTGTTTGGACTAGTTAGGCCAACTAGGACTGACTGTATACACTATGTTGATTTGCAGCGAATTTTGAACCCAGCAATTGCATTCAAATCTCCCCCCTCAAAAATGCTGGAACTGCTCGAAACCAAGGGAATATAGAGGGTTAACTATTCGATGCAAAAACTACTTATATTGGGTCAATCGAACGTGCAAATCAACACAACACGGAGTTACTCAGTAACATACTGAATTCAATGGAAAAATGGTATATTTAGTGGGGAGTTGGAAAGTTATTATTTGCAAAGTTGAGGCCATGGGCTGTTTCTGTAACCTATTGATATAAATAGAAAAATAAGCAACCTCACCTAAGGTTTGTTCTTTCCGAATTACCCATTATCCGTTTAAGCACTTAGTGCTCTTATAGACGTGCACCAAAGTACTGTACGGGTTTGGCCATTGCTTACGCAGTGAAATCAATGACATAGGAGTTTAAGAAATGGCAAAAAGAGGCAGGCCAAGAGGCAGCCATGACATAGCCTGCGTAAACCGCTGAAGTCTGCCACCCATTCCATCTGAAGCCTGCCACCCGGACCGCGGCAAAGCTGCCACCCGTCGGAGCGTAGCGACGCAGGGTTTTGTAGTTACTCAGAATCAGTGTCTCTCGTCAACTTTGTCTTCTGTTTGCGCAGGGATTCTCCTCTCAGGTTGATCTTGTAAGCGTTGTGAACCAGCCGATCCAGGATGGCGTCCGCCAGAGTCGGATCTCCGATCACTGCATGCCAGTCTTCAACAGGGAGCTGGCTGGTGACAATGGTGGAGCGAAGGCCGTGCCTGTCCTCCAGCACCTCCAGCAGGTCCCGCCGGCTTTCAGCATTCGGTTTTACCAAGCCCCAGTCATCGAGGATCAGCACATCAACCTTGGCTAGGTTGGCAAGCAGCTTGGGATAGCGCCCATCACCTTTGGCGATCATCAGCTCTCTCAACAGTCGACTGAGCCGGACGTATTGCACCGTATACCCCTCGCGACAGGCCTTCTGCGCCAGGGCGCAGGCCAGCCAGGTTTTACCAACACCGGTGGGTCCGGTAATGAGGATGTTGAGGTGTTCCTGCACCCAGCGGCAGGCAGCCAGTGATTGGATCAGTGTTTTATCCAGCCCCCTGGGGTTCTGGTAGTCAATGTCTTCCAGGGCAGCGTTGTGCCTCAGCCTGGCCCGGCGCAATCGGCTGGTCAGACGGCGGCTCTCCCGCTCGGTCATCTCCCGGTCTACCAGCAGCCCAAGGCGTTCCTCGAAGCCCAGCTCTTCGATGTCCGGTGTGGTCATCTGATCGACCAGCGCTGTCGCCATGCCGGTGAACTTCAGTGCCTGGAGTTTCTCCAGGGTGGGGTGTTTCAACATCATGTTCTCCTTCAGTGATAGTAAGCGGGACCGCGGATATTGTCGTGGGCATCGGGTAAAGCCAGCTCCTGCTGACCTTCAAGAGGCTGTTCGTCCAGGCGGAGTTTCAGGATGGATTCGATGCTCTTGTAACGGCAGCTGCCCAGGACCAGGGCTCTGCGGCAAGCGGCCTCCAGTCGTTCATCGCCGTAGGCTTTGCCGAGGCGGAGAATGCCCAGACAGGAGCGATAGGCTTGTTGGGGGTGTTGGCGTGAACCCAGCACCACCAGGATGAGTTTCTCCGTTGCCGGCCCGGTCTTGGCAGCCCAACGCTGGAGACGCTCCGGTGTCCACTCCCCGGCCTGGCGATGGGATTCCGGCATGTGGGCAGTGAGCGTGGTGTGGCGGCCTTTCTGATCGGAACGCCGGTGGCTGGCTACCCGGTTACCCCGGTAGAAGCACTCGACGGTATGACGGGTCAGTCGGACCTCGACCTCTTTCTTGACCAGAGCGCAGGGCACCGAGTAGTAGTGCCCATCGATCGCCACGTGATAATCGATATGGACCCGGGCCTTCTTCCACTCGGCATAGACATATGGTTCTGCTGGCAACGGCCGCAGCGCCGGCCGGTCCAGTTGTTCGAAGTGTTCCCGCCGGCAGCCAGGCAGCTTGCGGAAGGAGCGTGCATTGAGTTTGCCCAGCAGATCACTGATCGCGGCATTGAGCTCTGCCAGGGAGAAGAACTGGCGATGACGCAGAGAAGCCAGGATCCAGCGCTCTACTACCAGGACACCGCTTTCGACCTTGGCTTTGTCGCGTGGCTTGCGGACCCGGGTGGGCAGTATCGCCACCCCGTAGTGTGAAGCCATGTCCTGGTAGGTGGGATTGGTGTCGGGCTCGTACCGGTGGGCTTTGCTCACGCCGGCCCGCAGGTTGTCTGGCACCACCAGTTCCGGTACGCCACCCAGGAACCTGAAGGTGCGCACGTGGGAGCCGATCCAGTCCGGCAGGGATTGAGTCCAGGTGGCTTCGGCATAGGTGTAGTTGGAAGCTCCCAACACCGCAACGAATATCTGTGCCTGACGGATCTCGCCGGTGGTCTGATCGATGACCGGGACAGTCTGGCCGGCATAGTCGACAAACAGTTTCTCGCCGGCCCGATGGTCCTGGCGCATGACCAGGTCCAGCTTGCCCTGCCAGGCACGGTAGTGCTCACAGAACCAGCTGTACTGGTAGCCATCGGGATGAGCCTGCCGGTACTCCTGCCAGAGCAGGAACAGGGTGACGCCCGGGCGTTTGAGCTCGCCATGGATGTTAGCCCAATCAGGGATACCCCGTTGCTGGGCCGGCAGGTCCGGAGGTGGCGGAAACAACAGGCGTTCCAGTCGCGCCTCGTCCAGATCATCAGGCAGGGGCCACCGGAGGCCCGCCGACTCAGCCCGCCGCAGGTACTCGCTGACCGTGGGCCGGCCAATGCCGCAGGAGGCGGCGATCTTACGATTGCTCAGTCCACTGACCCACTTGAGGCGCAGCACTTCTTTGATTTTACGCATGGATAACCTCTTCGCAGGCATCTGATCCTCTCCCTGGGGAAAAGGTCAGAATACCGGTTAGTTATCCTGCGCCGGCACACTCCGGCGGGTGACTTCAGGCTTGCTGCCAGGGTGGCAGCTTTGCCGCGGAATCAGTGGCAGCATTCGCGTGGAATGGGTGGCAGGCTTCGCGTGGAATCAGTGGCAGGCTTGGTCTGGAATACGCACATAGCCCCCATCATACGGGGCGCATTCAAGCGGGCAGTACTTCAGCTAGAGGAAAAGGGCACGCCACTGTAACCGTCCGGGCATCACACCTTGCTATTCCGGTTGCCAGTTATGTGGCAACAGTTCATTAATGCGACTGGCCTTCTGAGTCGGTAGCCTGGCCATGACATCTTTTAGGTATGTGTAAGGATCAAGCCTGTTCATTCGGGCTGACTGTATCAGGCTCATCACAGCAGCCGCGCGCTGACCACTGCGCAGCGATCCGGCGAACAGCCAGTTGGAACGCCCCAAGGCCCACGGGCGGATCTGATTCTCGACCCAGTTGTTGTCGATAGGCACCGCGCCATCATCGAGATACCGGGTCAAGGCACGCCAGCGTTTCAGACTGTAATCAATGGCTCTGGCCGTAGCCGATCCGTCCGGTACCTTTTGCCGCTGCGCCAGCAGCCAGGCATGGAAGTTCTCCAGCAGTGGGCCGGTCCGTTGTTGTCGCAGTAGGCAACGTTGCCCGTCATCCAACTCTCTGGCTTGACGCTCGATCTCGTACAACTGACCGATGGTTTCCAGCGCACTGGCCGCCAGGGTGCTCTTGTTGGTTGCGTGCAGCTCAAAGAACTTGCGCCGGGCATGAGCCAGACAGCCGATTTCGGTGACACCCCGGCCGAAGCCAGCCTTGTAACCACTGTAATCGTCACACACCAGCTTGCCCTGCCAGTCGCCCAAGAAGGTGCGGGCATGTTCCCCGGCACGGCTGGGCGCAAAGTCATAGACCACTGCCCGGGTCTGGGCATAGGGCGTTGTGCAGTAAGCCCAGATGTAGGCGCGGTGGGTTTTCTTCTTGCCCGGCGACAGCATTGGCACCGGCGTCTCGTCGGCATGAACCACCGGGTGGCTCAGGATGGTCTCGCGCAAGGCATCCGCCAGAGGCTGCAAAGCCACACCGCAGCGACCCACCCATTCGGCCAGCGTGGAGCGGGGAATACCCAGCCCGGCACGTTCGAAGATCCATTCCTGACGGTACAGCGGCAGGTGGTCGGCGTACTTGGCCACCAGCACCTGTGCCAGCAGGCCAGTGGTCGGCAGACCTTTATCGATTACGTGCGCCGGTACCGGTGCCTGCACCAGCGTTTCGCAGTCTTTACACACCCACTTACCACGAACATGCCGCTCAACGGTGAACTCACCGGGGGTATAGTCCAGCTTTTCGCTGATGTCCTCGCCAATCCGTTGGAGCTGACAGCCACACTGGCAGTGGGTGTTGTCCGGCTCGTGCTCGATCAGCCGGCGTGGCAGCTCCGGTGGCAGGGGTACACGCTTGGGTTGTTGTTTCGGCCTGGACTGTGAGAGGGAGTCAGCCTGCGCCGCCTCCAGCTCCGCTTCGATGCCGCCCACGTCGGCGTCGACGATGTCTTCCAGGAGAGTGCGTTGCAGAACGTTCAGTTGTTCACTGTGTTTACCGAAGCGGTGACGTTTGAGTAACGCCATCTCGTGGGTCAGTTTCTTGTTGAGTGTTTCGAGGTAACTGACGCGGTGCGTAAGGCTGTCGTTGCGTTCAGTCCGCTGCTGAAGTGTCTTCTCCTGCTCGGCGAGGCGCGAGAACAACGAGGCAGTCAGGGCTCGTAGTTGCTCGGCATTAAGCTGGCTCACGTCGGGATGTGACATGGACCAAGTATGCCACCGATGGTCGGTCAGTGCGACTCAAAGAGGCCCGGCATTCACTACAAAGCACGAATGACGCCCGCCTCACCGAGGCGCTGCCACGGCAGCCCCTGAACCAGCGCCTGAAGTTGCTCTTCATCCACAACCAGGTGCTTGCCGCGCCAGGGTTCGGCCCAGTGGAACTTGCCCCGGTTCAGGCGTCTGGCACACAGCCACAGTCCCAATCCATCATGCACCAGAATCTTTATCCGGTTGGCGCGCTTGTTGGTAAAAGCATAGGCACAATGGGGCCTGGCACTGCCGAACACCTGAACCACCCGGGCCAGCGCCTTGTCCGGTCCGGCGCGCATATCCAGCGGCTCGGTGGCCAGCCAGATCTCCTCAATACGGATCACTGCAGCAGGTCACGCAGCAGCGCCAGACAACGATCCGACTGAGAGACTGGCCAGCTCACCTTGATCGATTGTAGACGGAAGGGAATCTCCAGGCGGACACACTCGTCCACTCCGCCACCTAAACTGGGCCGTGGCGCTTGCGTCGAGTTGACCGGTAGTGCTACAAAAGCTGGCGTAGTTACCGGCAACGAATTCGCCTTGGTCTGACGAATCCACTTATGGACCAGGTTGGCATTCAGGTCGTGTTCCCTGGCGATCCTTGCAACCGACGCACCGGGTTCTTTGCAAGCTGCTAAGATCCTGTGTTTGAAATCCGGGGCAAACCTTCGACGCTTAACAGGTGGAGTGAATACGCTTAACTCGTTCATGATGGTGTCCACTTAAAAATAGGTGGACACTATCGATAGATCAGGCAGAACTAGCAAGATGGGTTTACCGGACGGTTACACGCCACTGTCAGAATTGATCGCCAACGAAATGGAGAAGAACGTTTTCGCAGCCTTGCGCACTATATCAGGGTTCATTCCAAAGGAAATGCTAGTTGCTTCTACAGAGGGCGATGAGCTTACTGAAATCCTTCAAAGCATCATGGATGAAGCACATCTGTTGACACATGAGAAACCGCCTTCAAAACACTAAAGATATTTGAATTATCGGTGGCGTTCGTGAAAGTTTGAGTTGGTAGAAACTAGAGCCAAAATCGCCGCAAAGCCGACATAGCGGCTAGGTCGCCTAAATAAACCCAAAGCAGACAATCGAATCAGAGTGTTCCTTACTATTGTGCATGCCACTGTATTAGTGGGACAATTGTTTGCCATAAGCAGATACCTTGAACTGTTGTATTATCGAGATAAGCAGAGATTTGTATACGAATGCTCAAAATAGTATCACTCCATGAAAGTAGATAAAAAAGGATTGAATATGAAACTAATATCGATAATTTCTCTTTCACTAGTACCACTTTCTTTACTAGCCCATCCGGGAAATGACTCTAATTATGAAATTCGAAATGTTCTAAGTAGGCATTTTCATAACTGGACTGAGGTGCAAAGTTGGATAAATAACGACTGCAGTCCAAATTCTATCTCTGATGTAAATGGGTTTATTTCTCAATCTGGCCCAGGTTCATATGATTTGTATGTTTTCTGTAGAAAAGGGCAAGGAGAAGCAACTATTTATGTTGACGCAGCCTACTGGGATGGAAAAGAAGACTTCACTGGCGAATTTTCGCGCACTAGTAGGGCAAGTATCTTAGGTTTCATTGAAGGTAGTGAAAGGAACAATGTCGTATTTGCCTTCGAGTAAACTACATACATGACTGAACAGTTAGAAGCCAGTTATTCTAAATGGCGACGACCGCTATGAAGCCGTTTTCGGTAATAGAGGCAGCCTAAGGGAACTTCCGCTATCATCAAAGCCGACGTTTAAGGGTGGCCCGGAGACCGGCAGCAAATATAAACCCGTAGCAGTCGTTAGATTCTCGACCCCCAGTCTCGCTATTTCAGATGGATACAGTAGAAATCTTTTTATTTCAGTGGGATACTGCTTGCAGATAGTAAAATATGAGGACTACTAACGCTGGTAAGGGAAAAGTGAGTTCCCCTCTTTAATAAAATGTTAGCTTTTCAGAGACACCGGATAGTTCTGATGCTTAGACATGTTATTACAAACCTTACGATAGGTGTTTGTACCGTGCTATTGCTAATGTTTCTAGGCATTAATGCAATGTACGCTGAGCATCCAGAATTACCAAAACTTAGGGAAATGGACGTTTTATGGAAATCGCAACAACCGGATAATTATAGTTTTGTTGTTGAGGAGTTCTGCTTTTGTGACAATCAATTCCCATATACAGTTGTTGAGTCGAGAGGCAACATATTTGTTTACCCTCTTCCAGACATGGAAGAGGTTTACTATCAAGTATTTTCAATGCCCGAAGACCCAATTTCTATCGACGATGTTTTTAACATGGCGTTTGAAGGAATGCGAAACAAAGATAACGTAACTGTGGAGTACGATACCCGTTATGGTTTTCCGATTTTGATTGAGATTGACCCTCAAAGTGGGACTTTTGATGACGATTACTCTGTAGTGATATCGGATTTCAAAATTCTATAAAAAGCCAAAGCTAACAATAAGCTCAAAACGGGACGTGGCACTATGCGCCACGCCCCTTAACCAAGGCGTTATGTATATCAGCCAACTCATGTGCAACTAATGAACACTGGCACCCTATGGGAAACAATTGATGTGCAGATCGTCATCGCATTCCTTGTTGTCGCCCTACTTGGCTCCTATGTATCAAAACCATATTGCGATAAATTGTATTCGTTCGCATTGCGGGGCGGTCGCAACCCTCGAGCTTCATTTATTATCTGTTACTCTCTTGGAACTGCATTGCCGGTAATACTGTTTGGCAGCATTTATCTTGCAGATCTATTTACTCAAGGCTCAACCACAACTCTTTCTTCGATTAGTTCAATTGCGCTATGGGGTTTGCTCATGATCTGGTACCACATATTCTTGGCTTGGTTTGCTAAGTTAAACACTGTAGATAAGTTAAAAGAGTTCAATGATGAGAATACATAATTTAGTCAATCGGGGACAAACTGCTATGCAGATTGTCCATTATTAATGGTCATTGTGCACATCTAACAAACTGCAAACATGAAGTTCGGAAAACTAAATGCCATATTGGTCTATCTGGCCTGGCTGACTCTTGCAGCATCACTTTTTACGCTTTTTGCAGCGTTCCTTGATCTCCATGACAATGAACGCGCGTTTTTTTACTTGTTTGGAGTATTTATTTTTTTTTCCGTAGCACATGCAATCTTAAGCTATTTTGTGCGTTGCCCAAATTGCAATAGGTGTATTACTGTACAAGGATTTGATCAACCCCATCCTGACTCTGATGGCAGTTGGCAGAAAACCGTACTGAAATGGTTCTCTGGGCGAGTTCGTTGCATCCATTGCGGCCGATCCGTCAATACTAGAGGCAAATTTAATCAAATCAATTAGGGTCGCGCCAAGGCGCGACCATTATGAAAAGCTAAGTCCGCTATGAAGCCGTGAGCAGAAGTAGTCTCAAAATTATCGAACTTCCGCTTCGGGTTTAATAGCTGTCGTAGGATCGCGCATCGGCTACGTCCGTTTTGGATTCTGACACTGTTTGTCAGATCAGATTCCCTTCGTAATGATACTATTACACCTAATGGAAGAGGGGGTAGCTCCAGTTCGTTCAATATGAATTTGTGGATCATAACGGGTGTGACTTAATACTTTAGTAACACCCCAAGTAACATCGGAACTGATAGAATTTTTCATAATCTATATATATCAGTAAGTTAAGATATGTGTTCGGCTGTCTCCCTCACCGCCAATTACCGCAGGGCCTGTTGGCCCTCAGTCAAAAAGTACCTACCCACCAATATTCCATCTCAAACCAGGCTCCAAACGTGCATCAGCCTTATAGATCTGAAGCGATTTCAAATTTGCTGTTCGTAACTTTCATTGGCTGATACAACAGCTACAGTCTCCCAGTTGAGAATCCTAACTTCTCAAATATCTACCAAGTCCAATTAGTCTTTACACCGCTGCGCGAATTATTATTGAATCGCAGATGCACCGGCAAGTTGGATCCCTGCGAATTTCAAACGTTCAAAACGAATGGATGTAATGATTAAGCTCGACGTCAATAATTTAAAAAAGCTTCTGCTGATCAGCGAGTATGCTCTGTGTTATGGCTCATTGCTGGTTGTTTACGCTCTGGGATAGTTTATGGTCCCAATTTCACCGTTATATTTGGAAGTTTATGGTTTCTTACTCTTCTTGCTCCTGCTGATTCTTGCAACCTTGGGGCTGATGGGAGTGACAAGCATGCTTATGGAACTGCTTACCAAGCAGATCCAGCTACAAAGAAAAATTCAATTACTTTTCACATTCATTGGAAAAACACTGACAATAGTAATATTTCTGTCGTCATACTATGCGAGAAATCTGGATTTGGGAGCCTTCATCCTGGCAGCTCCAGTTTTGCGTGCCTTACACTACGTAATAGTTACAGAAAAAATTCATGCGAACGAAGAAGTACAGGCATCATAAGAAATTTGTTATTTGATTTCCGGTAATCTTTATTACTCCCGAAATAGCCAGTGTACAATCAGTTCTGCACTCCAATTTCGAAAGGGTAGAACCACATATTATCGAAGAAGTAACCGTGAACATCGACACTGATTGGTTCTGAAGAGTCTCGCATTCGAGTTATCAAAGTGTTTAAGTCCTCTCGGGGAAAAAGCGTTTCTAAAGCCTCAAGAGCAAAATAAAGATTTGAACGGGCTTGCAGTACAAGCAGGTCATGCAATTCGCACAAACTGGGGGTACTGCGATGGATAGAAGAAAATTTCTGCGTGACACCTCCGTTGTGGGGTCCTCTTGCCTGTTACCACTGGTTCCAGGGGCAAAACTGTTGGCGGCGGCCATGCCAGCCGATCTGGTCGACTTCAGCGCACTGGAGCTATCTACAGCGATTGCCCGTAAACAGGTAAGTTGCGTTGAAGCGATGCAGGCCTACCTTCAGCATATCCATCGCGTTAATCCTGTTTACAATGCGATTGTCGGCCTGGTGGAGGATGATCAGCTGATTGATCAGGCCAGGCTGGCAGATAGGGAACTGGCAGAAGGGCGGGTTCGTGGCTGGATGCACGGACTACCGCATGCAGTTAAAGATCTGACTCCGGTGACCGGCTTGCTTTATACCAGCGGCTCACCTTTGTTTGCCGACCGGATCGCCGAAAGTGATGCCAGTTTCGTATCCCGTCTGCGCAATTCTGGCGCAATATTTATCGGCAAGACCAACTCACCCGAATTCGGTCTGGGATCACAGACTTACAATCCGGTATTTGGACCAACTGCCAGTGCCTGGAATCCCAACCTGACGGCGGGTGGTAGCAGTGGCGGTGCCGCCTCCGGGCTTGGAACGCATATGCTGCCGGTTGCCGATGGCAGTGACATGATGGGCTCGTTAAGAAACCCCGGTGCTTTCAATAACGTAATCGGCTTCCGACCTTCGGCCGACCTGATGCGCGACACTAAGCCCCAGACCATGCCACTTTCCACCAGTGGCCCGATGGGCAGAAACACCGCCGATACGATTCAGCTGTTGCAGACCATGGCACCAAGTCCGATCGGGGGAGAATTCAAGCCGCTGAATCTCGACGGACTGCGTATTGGCTGGCTTGGTAATCTTGAAGGCTATCTGGCCGTGGAATCCGGTATTCTTCCCCTTTGTGAAAGAGAACTGCGTACCCTGCAGAATACCGGAGCAAGCGTGGAGCCGGTTATGCCGCGCTTCAGCCTGACCGATTTATGGGAAAGCTGGACCACGCTGCGTCACTCCGGACGAACGGGGTTACGACAGTACTATGACGATCCGGAAACAAGGTCGCAGCTCAAACCGGAGTTGATCTACGAAATCGAACAGCTGCTGGCTCTTACCGAGGAGGATGTCAATCGCGCAAACCTGATCCGGGCGGAATGGATGAAGGAACTTGACCGGTTATTTGCACAATATGATTTCCTGGCGATTCCCTCCGCCCAGGTATTCCCTTATTCCAAGGATATCCCCTGGCCCCGGTTTATCGGTGACCGCAGGATGGATACATATCACCGCTGGATGGAGATCGTCATTCCTGGCAGCATGGGGGGAGTGCCAGTGATTAATGTTCCGGTCGGATTTGATTCAGGCGACCGCCCCATGGGGATGCAGATCATGGGAAAATATGGCGATGACAAACGAGTACTGGAATTCGGCCTGGCCTACGAGGGCTTGGTGGACCATTTGCGACGCCGACCGGAATTGGTAACTGCCAGCGCGTAATAGAAATGAACCTGGCAACCGAAAAAATTGCGTTAGAAAAAAGTGCCGGTTTTGCGCACATGACCTTCTGAACACGCGACCCATATACACACTAAGCCGCAATCATTCCGTGTGACGGCTTTTTAGCTCTTACAGCATAAGGGCTCGGCGGGCGCCGAGCCTATTACCACGGTGTTAATGCTACGACGTGGCAACTATCAAGAATGATGGCGATCAACGTCTTCGGCTAGCCATGCTTTGATTAGAGATTGATAGGGCATATCTCTTTTGTTCGCTTCGATCTTGATGCGCTCCAGTAGAGATTCAGACAAACGGAGAGAGATGGTTTTGGTAGATGGCTTTAAATTTGGAAGTGATACTGGATTAGCCTTATCCCAGTCAACGTATTCTGTGGAGTCATGGCTTTCCCAGAAACTTCTTTCTTCAGCTTCTGATTTAAATTTTTGTATGGCTTTCTTAGGCTTTGTCATAACAAACCCTCTCTTTACGGTGCATATCTCGTGCAGAAATAATTCTTATCAAAGTACCTTTTGCACGTAATGTGAATGAAATATGAAGCAATCGATCTGAATCTGTTTTACCTAGTGCGTGACATCGCGGCTCTTTTTGACTTTGTTTAGTATCCGTAACTATAAGCAATGGCCGATTAAAAAAGATCTGCTCCGCTTCTACATTACTAACTCCATGTTTAATATCACTTTTTCTGAAGTTGCCTCCATCCCAGTCGAAGCCTGAAACTTGTCGCCAATCAAACATAAAAGTATATTACTATCATATACATTTCATTTGGAAGAGTACTAATATAAAGTCGACGGTGATTCGCCAAGGTGCGCCTATTGTTAACAGTGTCAGTGAATAAAGAGCGAGTCCGTGCCTGCCTTTCCATCGATATTGCCCGTTTACTGTTTGGTGATCCAAGATCCGGCTCGGCTACTGTCTACCCCTGGATCATGTAAGGATTCCCGCCAGTGGAACTCCCTGGTCAGTTCGAAGTGATGGCCAGCGCGTTCGTATCTGGCGGCAGACGTGTGATTCTGCAAACCCGGCTCAGCCCGGACAACGCGCGATCCCTGTTGACGGAGAGCCTGATGGAAAGTGGCTATGCGAGTCTCGTTCCATACCAGCCCGGTACCGGAGAGCAGGGTTTTGTGTATCGCGACCGTATGCCCGCGCCCCCCGGAAACCAGTTGTGCCACGAGACTTATGGCAACATGACCATCGATACCATGCCCGGGCAGAATCGACTGTTGGTCGCGTTGACAGCATCAGGCCCCGGCAGTTTTAATGCCAGCCAATGTGAACAGCTGAGGGCTCAGTACGCGGCGCAGGAAAACAGACCTGGTGCCGGTGTTGGAATCGACCGGTATATGCCCAAGCTGGAGTTGCCGGAGGAAGCTAGTGTCCTGTCCAGCTCCCAGGTTCCGCTCATTTCCATCGCCTATGGCGCGAAGCGAGTCTCAGACAGAAGCCACCATCGAAGTGGATTGGCCTATCGATAGACTGCTCGAGCACTTCAACCGCCAGTTGCGCCAACAGGGCTGGAAACTGGATTCCTCGGCGCAAGGCGATGTCAGCGCCAGTAGCACCTGGATGAGGTCGACGGATACCGATGTCAGCGTGATAGGAGTGCTCAGTGCGTTGCATTCAGGCGAGGATCAGTTTGATCTCGAATTCCGGATTTCCTACTTCTCCCCATAATGCCCGGGAATCGTTAAGTCCAACTCTGAATCCCGGTACCCGGGCTCATTGAGCATTTCCCTGAAGTTCACCATGGACTCAAAAGGTGCATCGATAGCCAGGTTTTCAACCAGCCACTGAGGCAGGTCAATTCCTGGGTCGGCATAGCCAGTATACGAGACCTGAAGTTCGCCATCGTCCAATGGTATCAGGTGCCATTCGATACGGCTGTCGGTAATGCGAACACCATCCTGCTCCGGTTCAAACGCCCGGTCGGTCGCTTCACTGGTGAAAACCAGTTCACCACTTTCAGTACCCCTGCGCCAGCTGGATCGGGAAAGCATCCATCGGTCCGCATAGAGTAGCGGGAAGTCGGTCCGGGTGTATGTCAGGGTCGTATCGTCTTTCAATTTACGATACACGTAGGCATCCTCACAGCGAGCTGTCCACTGTTCCATCGCGGGCGTGTCCTGCAGCAAGGCAACGGCAGCGTTTATAGGGGTATCATCGAGAGTGGTCACTGTTCTGATCCAGGTGACACGTGAATCTGCGCTGGGCCTGGTGTAGATGCGGATATTCTCTTGATCCCGTTGCAGCCTCCAGTTCTCTTGGCTCGTTCCGAACGTGCCAACGGAAGCCAGAGCAATCCCCAGTCCTATTAGCATTGGAATTCTCATCGATTGGTTGTCTCCCCCGGAAGCTATCGCTTACCCTTCGCCGCCATTACGCCAATTGGCGATGACCTTGTCGGCGTCGTTATAAGTATCCATGGCGCTGTCAAACTGACTGCGATAACTGGCACCCAGGTTGACTCCGTCAATGACCATATTTAGCACCTGCCAATCGTTGTTTGTATCGACCCTGAGCAGGTAATCCAGGTCGTAGTGTTTACCGGCCCCGTCTTCAGCTTCCACTCTGACCCTGGCCTGATCGTCAGTTTCATCAGTATTTTCCGGCGGAATAACGGCAACTGATTGCAAATCGAAAGTCACCAGGGATTCCAGATAAAAGCGGGTCATGGCGTTCCTGAATGTGCTGGTAAAGCGTTGTATCTGCTCGGCATTCAATTCGTCACTGTGATCCCCGATAACCGCCCTGGCGATCTGCCTGAATCCGACTATCGGGTCCAGCAGTTCAAGCAGGCGTTGAACGTCGGCGTCATCGATGTCGTCGATCCCATTGATGCTGCGACTGAGCTCCAGCACCTGATCGGCCGAATCTCTCACCAACTGGTGCGGGCGCGGCAATTCCTGCCCGTAGGCTGGTGCCATGGCAAACTGCATGGCAATCAGGAACCCGCAGGTGAAAATACTTTGCATAGACATTCTGATCTCCCGTAGTTCACTGGTTGTCCGGTTACCCGTCTGACTGAACTGTTTCAGTTTCAATAGGTCTGAGCCGGTAAAACCTGATCAGTAGTGCAGGCAGCAGACTGAGATTGGCCAGTAAGGCGAGCCCCATGGCCAGAGCGGTCAATGCGCCAAAGTAAACTGTCGGGGTAAAGTTTGAGAAAACCAGCACCACAAAACCTGTTATCAACGTGATCGAAGTGTAATATACCGCCAGCCCGACACTGTCGTGACTGCGTCGAACTGCTGTACCAACGTCTGCGCCCGCCTTAAGTTCCTGTTTGAATCGGTGCAGGTAGTGAATGGCATCATCGATCCCGATACCGATGATGATCGCGGCAATGGTTATCGTCATCATGTCGAGTGGGATGCCGGTTAACCCCATTACTCCGAGCACTGTTGCAGCGGCCAGAATATTGGGCAGCAGGCCGATTACGGCCAGTGTGGGTGAACGCAGCAATACCAGGAGCAGTGCCAACGTAGCGCCGATCACGAACAGCAGAGTCGATCGCTGCGACGCATAGAGATTTTCGAGCATGTTATTGAACAGTACCGCCATGCCGGTAATTCTGATCTGATCCGGGGAGAGTGACATTTCCTGTTCGGCAAAGTGCCTGATGTCCTCAATCAGACCACTGTAGCTCAGTGTGTCCGAGGATTCATGAAGCCGGCCTGACACTCTCATCATCCCGGAATCCGGATCGGCATAGGGAGCCAGCAATTCGCTCTGGAAACGCTCCGGAATGGCTCCCAGAACCGAGGCCAGCTGTACGGCATTCAACGGCTTGTCATCATTGAATTCGCGGGCGATGCGGGAAAACGTCGCTATCGAAATGGTCTTGCCTACGCCGGGTTGCCGGTTCAGAAATTCGTGCAGTCGTTCCACCTGCTGAATTTTGTCGGGGGTATACCAGTAGCGTGTCGCAGTTCCGGATTCGCCGGGTTGCGCGAAAATATCATCGTTGGCCCCGGTGGCGGAGTCTTCCACGGCAGGGAATTCCATGATGATGTCAATTGGAGTCGTGCCACCCAGGTGGGAGTCGATGTAGGACAGGCTCCGGTGGATCTGGGAATCGGCGCGAAAGTAGTCCAGGAAATGGTTGTCCATGGACAACTTCGAAATGCCGAGTCCGGCGAACAGGACCAGGAGCAGTGCGCCAAGCAGGGTGACTCCGGAATGGTGTTCGGCGCCATGACCCAGCCAGTTTACGGCTGTCTGGCTTAATGAACTTCCGTCAGACCTGTCAGCCGTTTTCGGCAGCAGGAACAGCAGGCTGGCAAACAGGCTGTAAGTGACCAGAAAGCTGATCAGGATACTGGTACACACGATCCAGCCGAAATCCCGAACCGGGATGATTTCGCTGGTGGTCAGGGAACCGAATGCCACTACAGTGGTAATGGTCATAAACAGGCAGGGCGCAAACTTGTCCTTCAGACAGGCCAGCGCCAACTGCCGACCGCCGATGTCAGGCTTTGCAGAAGCCAGTTCCCGGTAACGCCTGACCAGGTGTATGGAAAATGAAATACAAACGATGACAAGCAGCGAAATGAAATTGGATGACACCACCGTTACCGGCTGTTCCAGCAGTCCCAGGGTGCCAACGGTAAAATAGATGGCAGTGCCGGTGGTGCACAGCGGCAACAGCACCCAGCGCAGCTTTCGAAACAGAACCGCCAGCATGCCGGCCACGATACCCATCACCAGCGTACCGAACAGCAACAGGTCCTGGCGAACGTAATCGATCATGTCCGCGGCAACCAGTGGAACTCCGCCCAGATAACTTTCAGCGCCGCCGTCGACCCGGTCCCGAATCGCTTCCAGTCGATCAAGCGTCTGTTGGCGGGCTGTTCTGAATTTCCGGTAAGCCTGGCGGTAGTCCGATTCTACCGTGGCCAGTTCCTGCCGCGCCTGCTGGCTCTGGCCTGGCTCAGCATTCAGGGTCCGGCGTTGTTCTGCCAGTTCGCGTAAGCGGTTGTTCGAGGCCAGAGTGATTCGTAGCGCAGTCACCGAGCCGTCCTCCGAAACCAGCAGGTTTTTAAACAACGGACTGCTCGTCAATTCCTGTCGGGCCAGTTCCAGGTCGACGTTCTCATCGCCCAGAGTTTTAATATTCCCGGCGATATCGCTCAGCGGAACCGGTGGATTCTGCAGTAATGGCGCATCCAGCAGGGAAGTGACATCGGCGACCCCCGGCACCTGATCGATCTGTTCCTCGAGGTCGGCAATGCGGGCAAGGCTGGCCGGCGCAAAGACAGTCGCGGCATCCGGAGCGTAGGTCAGAAACAGGAAGTCATCACCGCCGAAGGTTTCCGATACCTCCCGGTAAACTGCCAGTGCCGGATCGCCCTGTGCCACGAGGCTGTCCTCGGAGGCATCGAAGCGGAATCGATCCAGTTGGAAATACAGCAGGCAGGCCAGTATCAGCAAAGCAAAAAGAGTGACATGTGGATATCCGTAACGGGCACCACTGAATTTGTTGAACAGAGTAATGAACAGGGACATAGCGGTTTTCCTGTCAGTCGCAGGGAGAACGCATCAGCAACGGAGCCGGACGACGGTCTTCAGCCGGAAGCGAATCGGCAGGGCACCCAGACGCGAAAACTGCTGGACTTGCCGGTAATGAATCGCGGATTCCGGGTAGGGATGGGAGCTGATGTCAGGCGGGAGGTTCATTTTTAACCCAACCCGACCGGCAACGGAAAGTTCCCGGCCCTAAGAATAAGGAGCCAGAAATCGGGCGCCCGGAGCCTGGGAGAAGTGACGGCATCCGGATTAAAAAATAGTTGGTGACGGTTCGGCCGGCTGCCAGGACTGTGTTAAGGTGATGACTGATCCGGGCGATTGAACGGACCCACTCTCGAAACCCGGCAGGCGGATCTGCCAGGCTATCAGGATAATCATTTAAACAGCTTAACCATGTCGAACAGCACCCATTCAGCCCCGCAGGACAGCAAAGCGCAACCAGTCTACCTGGTGGACGGTGCCAGAACTCCCTTCATCAAGGCCAGGGGCAGGCCCGGACCCTTCACTCCGGTTGACCTGGCGGTACAGTGCGGTAGGCCATTGCTGCTGCGTCAGCCGCTGCCACGTTCGGTTTTCGATATGGTGATTCTAGGCTGTGTCAACGTCGTCTCTGAAGAGATGAATCCCGCCCGCGTGGCGGCTTTACGCCTGGGCATGGGTGACGGGATGCCGGCCTTTACAGTGCAGATCAATTGCGGATCGGGAATGCAGTCTATCGATACCGCCTTTCGTTATATCCGCAGCGGTGATGCGGATCTGATCCTGGCAGGGGGTGCCGAAGCCCTGAGTCATGCCCCGTTGCTGTTCCGGCAACAGGCGGTCAACTGGTTTGCGGAACTTGCCGCTGCCAGGTCAGCCAGCGGGCGGCTGCGCGCCTTGGCCGGGTTCAGGCCGAGTTACCTGAAGCCGGTTATCGGGCTGGAAAGAGGCCTTACCGATCCGGTGGTTGCCATGAACATGGGGCAGACTGCCGAACAGCTTGCCCATCTGTTCAATATCTCCAGAGAGCAGGCTGACGCTTATGCGGCCCGCAGCCAGCAACGCCTTCATCAGGCGCAGCAGGATGAGGTTTTTGAACGGGAAATTGAGCCGGCCTTTGCTGCTGACGGCAAGGTCTACACCTACGACGACGGGGTCAGGCCCGACAGCAGTGTCGAGCGGCTGGCCCGGTTAAAGCCGGCATTCGAGCCACCCTTCGGACGGGTAACAGCGGGTAACAGTTCGCAGATAACCGATGGTGCCTGCTGGGTGATCCTGGCGTCCGAAAAAGCCGTGGAACATCATGGTCTGCAGCCAATCGCAAGAATACTGGACAGTGAGTGGGCGGCCCTCGACCCGGCGGTCATGGGTCTGGGCCCGGTGCTCTCCAGCACCCCGATCCTGCAGCGGCACGCCCTTGCGCTTGGCGATATCGACCTGTGGGAAATCAACGAGGCCTTTGCCGCCCAGGTACTGGCTTGCCTGCGCGCCTGGAATGACCGGGATTTCTGCCAGTCGATTCTTAAGCTGGAGCAGGCGGCAGGACAGCTGGACGAGGACATCCTTAATGTTCATGGTGGCGCCATCGGGGTTGGCCACCCGGTCGGTACCAGTGGTAACCGGATCGTGTTACACCTGGCTAACGCCCTGCGGCTGCTGAATAAAAAGCGGGGCATCGCGACCGAATGCATCGGCGGCGGCCAGGGCGGCGCCATGCTGCTGGAACGGGTCTGAAGGAGAGGTCATGACTGACAACGACAATCTGACCCGCAGGCTTGAATCCCGCCACCGGGAACTGGCACAGGATACCGGACAGTTCCGGCATTGGCGGGTCTATCGTGATGACAGTCAGCTGTTATGGGTCTATCTGGACCGGGCGCGCAGTGAAGTGAACACGCTTGACGGCGAGGTGCTGGACGAGTTCGATACCATCCTCGACGGGCTGGAGGAAAAACCACCACGGGCACTGATTCTACGTTCACTCAAACCTCGAGGCTTTTGTGCCGGTGCCGACGTCGGCCAGTTTGCCGACCTGAATGCAGAGCAGATTGCCGCATTGATCGGACAGGGGCACAGAACGCTGGACCGGCTGGAAAATCTGGCCCAGCCAACCGTGGCCGTGATTCACGGACACTGTCTGGGTGGCGGGTTGGAGGTCGCGCTGGCCTGCCGCTTTCGAATCGGCCTGGCCGGCAACCTGGAAGCGGGATTTCCGGAGATCCGGCTGGGCCTGCACCCGGGTCTGGGGGGTACGTTTCGCCTGCTTGAGCGGTCGGGTTCGGTAACCGCAATGCGCATGATGCTGACCGGCAGTTCTGCTCATGAAAGACAGCTCCTGACTCGCGGCCTGGTCGATTATCTGGTGGAGGAACGGCATCTGGAGGGCGCTGTGAAGAAACTGCTGAACGAGGCGGTTACCGGGCGTAGTCAGCGCCACTTATCCTGGATACAACGCCTCGCCAACAGCTATCCCGCCCGCCAGATTCTGTCCCGCCGGATGCTTGCAGCGGCCGAGCGCAGCGCACCGGCCCGTCATTATCCGGCGCCGGCCGCCCTGGTCGAGTTGTGGCGCAGGCAGGGTGGTAATCGGGGCCGGATGCAGACGGCTGAGCAGGAATCTTTTGTGCGGCTGACCGGCACTGCTGCCAGCAGAAACCTGGTGCGGGTATTTTCGCTGCGCGAGGGTCTGCTGCAGGCAGTGAAAGAGGAGAATCGGATTCGGCAGGTACATATCATCGGTGCCGGAGCCATGGGAGGCGACATCGCAGCCTGGTGCGCCCTGCAGGGCCTGCAGGTGTCGCTGGCCGATCTCAAGGTGGAACCGATTGCGGCGGCCATCGGCTCGCTGGGCGGCCTGGGTCGGCGCCGACACAAATCAGCCATCGAAATTCGCAATGCCCGCGACCGGCTGATACCGGACCCGCGCGGGCACGGGGTGGAGCAGGCGGACCTGGTGATCGAAGCGGTGCCTGAAAATCTGCAGATCAAGACTTCCATTCACCAGGCTGTGGAGCCGCGATTAAAGGACGGTGCCATCCTGGCAACCAATACCTCCAGTATTCCACTGGAAAAACTGGCGACTTTGCTGCAGCGGCCGGAGCGTCTGGTGGGTATCCATTTTTTCAACCCGGTGGCGAGTATGCAGGTGGTGGAGATAGTCTCCCATCAGGGCACCTCGGAGTCCGCCCGTCAGCAGGCCATGGCATTCAGCAAGGCGATCGGTAAACTGCCGGTGGCTGTGAAGAGCTACCCCGGCTTTCTGGTTAACCGGGCGCTGACACCCTATCTGCTGGAAGCGGCACTGTTGCTGGACGAGGGACTAGATCGGGAGCTGATAGACCGGGTGGCGGTGGAATTCGGAATGCCCATGGGACCGCTGGAACTGGCTGATCAGGTGGGGCTCGACATCTGTCTGGATGTGGCTGACATGTTGCGCAACCTGCTCGACAGCCCCATGGCCGAAGTGCCCGCCTGGATGCGCGAGAAAGTGAAAAAGGGTGAACTGGGACGCAAGACCGGGCAGGGAATCTACACCTGGCAGAAGGGCAAAGCTCAGAAGCAGGGCAAGGGTCCTGAGCCGGATGCCGGTACCCGACAGGCCTGCCAGGATCGACTCATTCTGCCGATGCTGAATGCCTGTGCAGAATGTTACCGCGAGCGGGTTGTGAGCGGTCCCGAGCACCTGGACGCGGCGCTTATTTTCGCGACCGGTTTCGCGCCATTCCGGGGTGGCCCGATTCATTATGCGCAGTCGCTGGGACTTGAGACCGTCAGGCAGCGTCTTAGCGAGTTGGCCGCCGCCCACGGGCCACGCTTCGAGCCCGATGCGGGCTGGCAGGAGCTGTAGTACAGGATGGATTCAACCGTTCGATACACCGACCCGGAAGGGGTGGCAACAGCGATTATCGAACGAACCGGCGGTCACATTGTCCTGGCGCTTCCGCTGGGCCTGGGCAAGGCGAACCACATCGTCGACGCACTGACCCGGCGGGCGCTCGACGACCCCACTCTCAGACTGGAAATTCTTACCGCTCTCACGCTCGAGGTTCCCCCTTTTCAGAGTGAACTGGAACGCCGTTTCATGGAACCGGCGCTAGCCAGGTTGTTTGGCGAGTATCCGGTGCCACAATATGCACAGTTGCTGCGCCGGAATGCATTGCCCGCCAACATCCAGGTTTTCCAGTTCTTTCTGCAGGCCGGACAATGGCTGGATTCGAGTCCCGTGCAGCAGGCGTTTA
The DNA here is from genome assembly GCA_024234395.1 of Pseudomonadales bacterium. Taxonomy (GTDB): domain Bacteria; phylum Pseudomonadota; class Gammaproteobacteria; order Pseudomonadales; family Pseudohongiellaceae; genus NORP240. The sequence continues at coordinate 1,228,015 of JACKOH010000001.1, read as the reverse complement.
TTCCCGCCAACTACACGGATGTCTGGCGCTATCTGCTGGATCGCGGCGTCAACGTGGTGGCACAACTGCTCGCTGAACAGCCTGGCCAGGCCGGCTTCAGTCTCAGTTGCAACCCCGATATTACGGTAGACCTGCTACGGTTGCGCCGCCAGGGGCAGTGCCGGTTTCTGTTTGCCGGACAGTGCAACCGGCATCTCCCGTTCATGGACGGCGAGGCTCGGATATCCGACACGGAAGTGGATCTGTTGTTGCAGGACGAGTCCGTTGAGTTTCCTCTGTTTGCGGTACCGAAACGACCTCTGGGGCTGGCAGAACATGCCATCGGTCTGCGGGTGGCAAGACTGGTGCGGGATGACGGAACGTTGCAGATCGGTATCGGCTCGATCGGCGATGCGGTCACCTCGGCATTGTTGCTTCGTCATCAGCAACCGCAACAGTTCGCTGCGCTGTTACAACGGATGGGGAGTCCGTCGGGGACCGGTATCGAGGCGACTGATTCGTTTACCCGGGGACTGTATGGGGTGACCGAAATGCTGGTGGACGGATTCCTGCACCTGGCGGAGGCGGGAATTCTTAAGCGCGAGGTTGATGAAGCGGTTGTACACGCCGCATTCTTTCTCGACAGCCAGGCTTTTTACCAGCGATTGCGATCCCTGACTCCAGAGCAGCGCCGCCGTTTCCAGATGATGCCGGTCAGTTTCACCAATACTCTCACCGGCGATGAGGAAAAACGGCGTGGCGACCGGGTTCGGGGAACTTTTATCAACAGCGCCATGCTGGTCACGCTGCGTGGCGCTGTCATTTCCGATGCCCTGGATGATGGACGTGTGGTCAGCGGCGTGGGCGGGTTGCACGATTTCGCGGTACAGGCATTCGCGCTGTCCGACGCCCGTTTCATCGTCGCTCTGAACGCCACGCGCCATTCTGACGGAAAGCCGCGTTCCAATATTGTCTGGTCCTATGCCCATACTACTCTGCCCTGGAACCTGCGCGATATCGTGGTAACCGAGTACGGGGCCGCCGACCTGCGGGGCAAAACTGATAACGAAGCGATCAAGGCGCTGCTCGGCATTGCCGATTCCCGCTTTCAGGGAGAACTGCTGAGCCAGGCAGTCAGCGCGGGAAAGGTGGAACCGGACTGGCGGATTCCGGAACGCAGCCGCAACAATACACCGGCAGCACTGGAAGCCGCCCTGCGTTCTGGCAGGGAAGCCGGGATCTTAAACAGATTTCCTTTCGGCACGGAGTTCAGTGACGTGGAACAGCGGCTGCTGGGTGCCCTGGGTGTGATCAAGCAGCATGCACATTCCCGGTTGGCATTGGCCGGCCTGGTCTGGAGAGGTTTGCGCGCACCGCCGCCCGATGAGCCGGTCCGACAGTGCCTGCTGCGGCTTCAGCTGGGACCGGCCCGCGACCGCGGTGTTTCGATAAGGGACCGACTGCTGACCTGGCTGGTGCTGGGTGCCCTGGACCGGGACAGCGCGCCGTCCTCTACCTCTCCCTGATGCGCCGCGGCCGGAACAACAGTGACCAGGCGTTTCCGCAGGGAACCATTGACCCCGCTCTACGTTAGCGTTGTCTATGCTTCTATTCGGAACCAGACCAGAAACCTTGCCGCCAGGGCGAGGCTGTTGAAAGGCCGCAAGGCTGCCTGATTCAGGATGGTAACGGCACACTGGCGAGCGAACTGCCGCGGCTTCCGTTGAACTCTAAGCGGTCTGCAGCGTTGGTTAAACCAATGCATGAGTGCAGTAATACTGCGAGCGAGACCTGTCATGAGAACGACATTTTTGAACCCTATAGGCCTGAGCCTGCTGGTTCTGCCAGTGTTGGTGGCCTGCAACGACTCCGACCAGGTTGCCCAGAGCGGCCAGCGCGGCGAACCCGCTGTACAATTGCGAATCCCGGTCGACGAGGACAACGAAGCCATCCCGGGTAACAATGAAACGCAACTGCCCAATGAAGAGGTCAAGCCCCGGGATGTCATTCCGGTGGAGTACTTTCAGCCCGGTGAGGCTCAGCCGCTGCTGGCGCTGGCCGATCTGGAACCGACTGACGGGCATTATGTGTCAGGGATGGTGGCCTTTATCGAATCTGATAAGGCCCCGGGCACCCGGATCGTGGCCAAGCTCAGTAATGCGCCGTTTGGCATGCACGGATTCCACATCCATGAACACGGCGATTGCTCCGGCGCCGACGCCGGATCGGCAGGCGGACACTTCAACCCGGAAGATCAGCCCCACGGGGGCAGAATGACGGAATCCAGTCATCTGGGTGATCTGGCCAATATCGAGGAGGTGGACACTGACGGGCGAACCGCCCTGGACATCATGGATGAGGATCTGACTCTGCGCGGCGAGAATTCTATTGTCGGCAAGGCAGTCGTCATTCACGAAGAACCGGATGACCTGGAATCGCAACCGGCCGGAGACTCCGGGGAACGTATCGCCTGTGGTGTGATTGAAAACTATTACGTTGCAGGCCGCTAGCCCGGCCGCGTCGCATTGGCGCCGAAGCTTGGTTACACTCCCGTTATCCCTGCCGTTTTGCAGAGCAGGGTATCGGGAGTGTGATTATGAAATTCTTGTCCCTGGTGCTGCTGTTGCTTGTGAGCCTGAACACCTGCAGCAACGCGCCTTTTGAACCGTTTGAATTCTTCTACAGCATCACTGGCGAGCAGGCGGTGATTCTGTCCCTGCTGCCCGGCAATGACGGGGTGGAAATGCGGACCCGGGTCTACCCGGAAGACGGGTTGATCGGCATAGGCGAGGTCCCTGCGCGCGATGACACCCGGCTGCTGTCCGCTCAGGAAGCCGGACAGGTGCAGGAACTGTTCCGCGCCGTGCAGTTCCAGTCACTGGGCAGCGACACCTACATCCCTCCGCTGGACGCCTCGGTCTGGGCGGTTAACACCCGGGAAACGGTGGATGACTATTATACCGTGCTGGAGCCAGGCGAAGCCGTCGAAGAGCGTGGACTGGGTGATCTCATCGAACTGGGAACCTATCTGTGGCGTCTGGCGGATCTGCGGGGTAACCTTTACTGAAAATCTGATCACTGCTGCCATCTTTGCGTTGCCCGGGACCTTGAAGCGGTCAGGGGAGAGTTCTGATCAGCGCGCTGGAATGGGTTAAGGAGAGGGTAAAAGAAAGGTTCAGGAGAGAGTTCAGGAGAAGGTTCAGGAGAGAGCACCATGAATAAGAATCATTTTACCGGCGCAGGGTTACTGCTGGCTGCCGTCCTGTGCACGCCGATGACACTGGCGGCTGAAGGAGACTGGCCTCATTATGGGGGGGATCTGGGCTCCACAAAATATTCCCCGCTTGACCAGATTAATGCCGGCAATGTCGCCCGGCTGACGATTGCCTGGAGCTGGGACAGCGTCGACAACGCCAGCGTGGCGCAGAATCGCGAGCAGCAGAATTTCGCCGCCACCCCGGCTGGCTGGAAGGCAACCCCCATCATGGTGAACGGCTTGTTGTACGTGCCCACCTCGTTCGGACGCGTGGTGGCGCTGGATCCGGTCAGCGGCGCACAGCGCTGGCTGTTCGATACGCACGCCTGGGAAATGGGACGGCCCGCCAACCTGGGCTTCAACGTAAGGGGGGTTGAATACTGGGAGGAGGGAGACGACCAGCGCATTTTCTTTGCCACCTATGATTCCTACCTGTGGGCGCTGGATGCCAATACCGGTGAGCCGATCAGCGATTTCGGGAACGACGGCCGGATCGATCTGACTCAGGGGCTGGGTCGGGAAGTGGATCGCGCGCTCTACGGCGTGGTGTCACCACCGCTGGCCACCAATGGTGTGGTCGTGGTGAACTCGATTGTCCACGATGCTCCCCCGGGCAAGGAGATGCCGCCCGGACATGTGCGGGCCTTCGACCCGCACAGCGGGGAACTGGTATGGATGTTCCGCACCATTCCCCAGCCCGGTGAATACGGCAATGACACCTGGGAAGATGGCTCCTGGGAATACACCGGCAATACCAATTCCTGGACGGTGATGAGCGCCGACGAGGAACTGGGGCTGGTGTACATTCCTGTCGGCACGCCCACCAATGACTGGTATGGGGGACTGCGCAAGGGGGACAACCTGTTTGCCGAGAGCCTGGTGGCGGTGCGGGCCGCAACCGGTGAATATGTCTGGCATTTTCAGGCCGTACATCATGGGGTCTGGGACTACGACCTGCCGGCGGCGCCGACACTGGTCGACATCACCGTCGATGGTCGCGCGATCAAGGCTGTGGCGCAGATTTCCAAACAGGGTTTTACCTATGTGCTCGACCGGGTTACCGGTAAGCCGGTCTGGCCCATAGAGGAACGTCCGGTGCCCCAGAGCAGCGTGCCGGGCGAACGCCTGTCGCCGACCCAACCGGTGCCAACCAGGCCGGCACCCTTCGAATACCAGGGCATCAGCGACGAGACGCTGATCGATTTCACTCCCGAACTGCGTGCCGAGGCACTGCAGAATATCGAGCAGTTTGATTATGGCCCCCTGTTCACTCCGCCATCGTTGCGGGGCACCATCAACCTGCCGGGCTGGATGGGCGGGGCCGATTGGCAGGGAGCCGCCTTCGATCCGGACAGCAGCCTGTTTTATATTCCCTCCGGGAGCAGTCCGATCGTGGTACAGCTGCGTGAGGCCGATCCTGAGCGTAGTGATCTGGTTTACCGGCGCGGCGGCGCCAGGGGCGTGGACGGACCCAGCGGATTGCCGCTCACCAAGCCGCCCTATGGACGGATTACCGCCATCGATCTCAACACCGGTGAGCACGCCTGGATGGTGCCGCACGGCGAAGGAGTTCGCCAACAGATAATCGACATGGGTATTATCGATCCGGGCCCGGTTGGCAGCCCCAACCGGGTCGGACCCCTGTTGACCCGCAGCCTGCTGTTCGTCGCCCAGGAGGACGGTACGCGTAACCTGATCCGGGCCCTGGACAAGGCGACCGGTGCGGTGATCGCCGAGATCGAACTGCCTCTGCCGCCCAACGGGACACCGATGACCTACCAGGTGGAAGGGCGCCAGTATATCGCCATCGCCCTGGGTGGCGGGGCGGAAGCCCGGCTGGTAGCGCTGGCGCTGCCCTGAGCACGACACTGCCCCGACGGCTGGAGAACTCGGCCTGCCGTACGGAGCGGCGCGGTTTCTTGCTAAGGGCACCCATTGCAGCTAACTTGCCTGGCACAGGACAACAACTATGAAACAAGAACTTACGTAACAACCTGAAGAACAACAACGAAACAAGGAGGAACAGCCATGCGCATTCGACGCACTTCATTTACCGGACTGGCCCTGATTGCACCCCTACTCAGTGGCATCCTGGGCACCGCACCGGTGCTGGCCCAGCAGGGCAATATCGTGACCGGGGAGGGTATCCCCAACCCCAATCCGATCATGCACAAGCAGTGGGGCGAGCTGCCGGCCGGTCGGCAGTGGGGTTCCACGGCGGGCATCGATATCGATCCCATCGATGGCAATGTGTGGGCCTATGAGCGCTGCGGAGCAGGCAGTTTCGGCTCCGGAGTGGCCGTTAATTGCGACAGCAATCCGGTGGCTCCCATCTTCAAGTTTGACCGTCATACCGGTGAAGTGCTGGCCAACATCGGTGCCGGGATCATGGTGACCCCCCATGGCATTCATGTGGACCACGAGGGCAATGTCTGGGTCACCGATTTCGCCGTCAATGCCGCAGGAACCAAGGGCCATCAGGTCCATAAATTCAGCCCCGACGGCACCCTGCTGATGAGCCTGGGCACCCCCGGCAAACCCGGCAACGACAGCCTGCACTTCAATCAGCCTAACGATGTGATTGTCGGGCCGGACGGCAGTATTTATGTGGCCGACGGGCACAGTGGGCAGGGCATGCTCACGGCGGCTGAAGTGGAGGCCGGCAAGGCGGAAGGGCAGACTGCCCGGATCATGAAGTTTTCTCCGAACGGCACCTTTATCAAGGAGTGGGGGCAGTTGGGAGTCAGGCATGGCGAGTTCCGGACCCCCCATGCCCTGGAATGGGATTCCCAGGGGCGCCTGTGGGTGGCGGATCGGGGCAACCACCGTATCGAAATATTCGATCAGGAAGGTAATTACCTGGATTCCCGTTATGCCTACGGACGCATCAGTGGCTTGTTTATCACCGCCGATGACATGGTCTACGCCATCGATTCGGAATCCAGTCCTTATCGCCATGAGCCCTGGCGCACCGGTGTGCGGGTTGGCCCGGTAGCGGAAGACCGTATCGTGGGTTTCATTCCACCCCACGAGAGTGAGGCACGCCTGTACCAGGGTGCTGCCGGTGAAGGGGTGGCGGTGGATGGGGACGGCAATGTGTTCGCGGCCGAAGGCCCCGCATCGCTGGCTCCTGCCGGCGGCGCTTTCACCAAGTACACCAAGCGCTTCTGAGGTCGGCCTGAGAGCCGGTCGGTCCGGTGGCAACCACTGAACGGTTGCCACCGATTTGCGCTTGAAACTGCGCCGTGCTTTCCCGATAATGCTCCGCTGCACGGCCCAAGGGCTGTGCTATCATGCTCGATGGTAGCTTTTGTCGGTCCCCTCGCAATGACAGGTTGCAAACCCCGCCAGGCCCGGAAGGGAGCAACGGTAGCAGCTGACTCATGTGCCGGGGTGTGGCTGGCAAGAGCTACCACCAGTTTCCAGCACCTTTTTCAATTGCAGCACCAGCCAATGGAAAGGCTTCGGGTGGATTCCGGATACCGCAAACCAGCAACGGTGATTGACTAACGGAATGACTTATCAGGTACTTGCCCGCAAGTGGCGACCCGGCACCTTCAGTGACCTGGTTGGCCAGGCCCACGTTCTGAAACCCCTGACTCACGCACTGGACAATCAGCGTCTTCACCACGCCTATCTGTTCACCGGTACCCGGGGCGTGGGTAAAACCACCCTGGCCCGGATTCTGGCCCGTTGCCTGAATTGCGAGGAGGGAATCAGTTCCCGGCCCTGTGGCACCTGCGAGGCCTGCCGGGAGATTTCCGAGGGCCGCTTTATCGACCTGATCGAGGTGGACGCGGCCTCGAGAACCAAGGTGGAAGACACCCGCGAACTGCTGGAAAACGTGCAATATGCGCCGTCGCGGGGGCGCTTCAAAATCTACCTGATCGACGAAGTGCACATGTTGTCGGCACACAGCTTCAACGCGTTGCTGAAGACCCTTGAAGAGCCGCCTCCCCATGTCAAGTTCCTGCTGGCAACCACGGATCCGCAGAAGCTGCCGATCACGATTCTGTCCCGTTGCCTGCAGTTCAATCTGAAAAATCTCAGTCCCCAGCAGATCGAGGAGTACCTCGAGGATATCCTGGGCCGGGAAAAGCTGGACTTCGAAGAGGCGGCACTCTGGCAGTTGGCCAATGCAGCGGCCGGCAGCATGCGCGATGCCCTGACTCTGCTGGATCAGGCGATTTCATTCTGCGAAGGCGAGGTGTCGGCAGCCGGGGTCAGCGATATGCTGGGCACACCAGAGCAGGGAGTGGTCTGGCGCCTGCTGGAGAACCTGGCGGCCCAGGACCCTGCCGCACTGCTGCAAAGTGTGCAGGAAGTTGCCGAGCGGGCCCCGGATTTTCAGCAGTTGCTGGATGCGATGCTGGCAGTCCTGCACCGGCTGGCGATCGCGCAGACTCTGCCGGCTGCCATCGACAACAGTTTCGGCGACCGGGATCAGGTACTCGAATTTGCTGGTAAATTCAGCCCTGAGGAGATCCAGCTTTTCTATCAGCTGGCGCTGAAGGGCCGGGGCGATCTGAATCTGGCGCCAGACAGTCGCGCCATGTTCGAAATGCTGTTGATACGCATGCTGGTGTTTGCCCCGGAGGGCACACCGACCCTGCCGCGGCGCCGCAGCAACGACAGTGGCGAGTCCCGTGCTGAGGAAACCGTTGCTGAACCGGACCGCCAGGAAGACCGCCAGAGGGCCGGCCCGGAACCGGAAACGCAGACCCGGGACGGCGACCGAAAAGCCGCCGCCAGACTGCCGGAGGAGGAACCCGGCAAGCAAAAAAAAAAGCCTCTGAAACGCGCTGATCAGGCTGTGCGGACACACCTGGCGGGTAACACTGACAGCCCGGTCAGCGTAGAAAAAAGCCCTCCCACTGACAGGACGTCTACGGCGGCGGAGCAGCAACTGACACTGGCCACGGCAGGTGGTAGACAGCGCCCGGACAGCAATGCGAAAGCCGAAGCGACCGCGTTACCGGTGGCGCCGATGGCGCTCGACAATCGCAACTGGAGCAGCCTGTATCAACATTTGAACCCGGGTGGCATTACCGGAAATATCATGGCCCACTGTGTCATCGTGGAGACCTCGGAACAGGCGCTGAGACTGTGCCTGGACAGCAGTCAGAGTGCGGTGTTCAACGAAGAGCATCGAACCCGGATCGAACAGCTGCTGGCCGGCCATTTTCAGACCGTGCTGGAACTGACCATCGAGGTCGGTGAGCCGGCCAGTGAATCGCCCGCATTGCGAAGTCAGCGAATCAAGCGGGAAAAGCTGGAACAGTTGCGTAACCGCTTCGAACAGGACGATAACGTCAGGCAACTGGTGGAAACATTCTCCGGTGAAATCCTCACAGAGTCGATTTCACCCATCGAACAAAGAGGTTAACAAGGTGACAGATCTGAATGAATTGATGAAACAGGCCCGGGAAATGCAGGAGCAGATGAAAAAGGCCCAGGAAGAGGCCATCAACCGGGTCGTGGAAGGTGAGTCAGGAGCCGGCATGGTAAAGGTCATGATGAACGGGCGCCACGACGTCAAGGAAATCCGCCTTGCCGACGATCTGATGACTGAGGACAAGGCCATTATTGAGGATCTTGTCGCGGCCGCGGTGAACGATGCGGTCCGCAAAATCGAGGATCAGAATAAGGAAGCGCTGTCGGGTATGGCCGGCGGTTTCAAGCTGCCTGAAGGTTTCAAGTTTCCGTTTTAAATATCCGTCTGGAAATCATGGCATGTTGTCCAGCCCATTGATCGAGCAGTTGATAGAAGCGTTTCGCTGTCTGCCCGGGGTCGGTCCCAAATCCGCCCAGCGCATGGCGCTTTACCTGCTGGAGAGGAATCCGGATGGTGGCAGAAAGCTCAGCGAGGCACTGCTGAAAGCCATCGAGCAGGTAGGTAAATGCAGCAGGTGTCACACTCTGACGGAACTGGAAGTCTGCGCTATCTGCAGCAGTCCATCCCGCAACAGGAAAGTCTGCTGCGTGGTGGAATCCCCGGCCGATGTGTATGCGCTGGAACAGACCGGCACCTATCGTGGGGTTTACTTTGTCCTGATGGGGCACTTGTCCCCAATCGATGGAATCGGCCCCGAGCAACTGGGTATCGACGCTTTTCTCAAGCTGATCGACGAGTGCGGCACCGAAGAGGTCATCATTGCCTGCAATCCCACCGTGGAGGGAGAAGCCACGGCCTGGTTTATCGCCGAACAACTGCGTGACCGGCCCCTGGTGGTGTCCCGTATCGCCCATGGTGTACCGGTTGGCGGTGAGCTCGAATACATTGACGGCGGCACCCTCAGTCATGCGCTGAGTGGCAGAAAACCGATGGATTTATCCTGACCAACCGATGAACAGAAAGTTGACTGAGCAATGGACAGAATAGCTGGCCGGCAGGCAATTTACCTGGACAACAATCAGGCCCTGGAGCAGGCATGTGCCGAGCTTGCCTTCAGTGAGGTGCTGGGATTTGATTCGGAATTCATGCGCACCAACACTTATTTTCCAAAACCTGGGCTATTTCAACTCGGAGACGGACAACAGACGTTTCTGGTGGATCCTCTCGGTATCGATCGATGGGACAGTTTCCGGACCCTGTTGCAGCGGGAGTCGCTGATTCTGGTCATCCATTCCAGCAGCGAAGACCTGGGACTGTTGCGCAGTTTTCTGGGTGTTCTGCCAGCCAATCTGTTTGATACACAGCGGGCCGCCGCGTTTGCCGGGCTTGGTTACAGCCTCAGTTACCAGGCACTGGTCAAGAATGAACTGGATGTGGAAATACCCAAGGGCGAAACCCGGTCAGACTGGTTGCGCAGACCCCTGAGCGAGACACAGCTGGATTACGCTGCCCTGGACGTGGAATACCTGGTGGAGATACAACAGCGGCTGCAGGCTCAACTCCGCGAGCGACGGATGCTGGAGTGGTTCGAGGCCGACTGCCGAGACCTGCTGGCCGGGGTTCCCGACGAGATGGATCCTACAGCCTGGGAAAATGCCTATCTGTCAATCAGTTCGGCCTGGCAGCTTGATGGACGGGCACTGCAGTTGCTGCAGAAACTGGCGTTCTGGCGGGAGCAGGAGGCACGGCTCAGAAACAAGCCGCGCAGCTGGGTAGTCAAGGATGCCGAGTTGCAGGCCCTGGCTGAGAAATTATCGGGTCAGGACCTGATAGATGAGGCGGCGATCCGCAGAACCGGGGTATTCTCTTCGCGTTTTGCTGACCGGGAAGCACAGAAGCTGGCCCGCTTTCTGAATCAGGACCGCGAATTTGCCCGACCGGCCAGCCCCGACCTGCTCAGCCGGCCCCTGGGAGGAGCTGTCAGACGACAACTTAAGGCCCTGCAGACACTGGCACGCGAACGGGCCGAAACTCTCGATATCAGTCCCGAGTTGCTGGCCAGGAAAAAATTGTGGCTGGAGTTGCTGGAAAATGTCGCCAGTGACAGATTACCGCTCTGGCCGCCAGGTCTGGACAATTGGCGCCGTGAATTGCTGGAGCCGGCGGTTATGGCTATTCTTGCCAAAGGTGGCGCAGAGTGAAAAAGCAGTCTGAAAGCACGACCGCAACACCGTTCTGGGAGAAGCCGCTGCAAAGTCTGAGCGATTCGGAATGGGAGCAGCTTTGTGATGGCTGCGGGCGCTGTTGCTTGAAAAAACTCTGCGATGAGGACAGTGGAGAAATCCTGTATACACGGGTTATCTGCCGCTATTTTGATCAGCGCAGCAGTCGTTGCGGGTGTTATCAGCAACGTACCGAGAAAGTGCCTGACTGTCTGCGGGTCCGGGAACACGCGATCAGTGAACTGGACTGGATACCTGACACCTGTGCCTACAAGCTCAGGCATGAAGGACGGCCATTGTACGACTGGCATCCACTGATTGCCGGCTCCCGGCGCAAGATGGAGGAGCAGGGCATCGCAGTGGCGGGGCGGGTACTGAGTGAAGAGCTCGTTCACGAACGGGGGCTGGAGGAGCATGTAATCAACTGGGTGAGCGCAGATGGTTGACGAGACTAACTACTGGATTGCCTGGGCCGTTTACGCGACGGCATCCTGTCTGTTTCTGCTGGCGTTCTGGCGGATCACCCGATTCCGCCGCCGGCGCGTGCTGGCGGCCTGCCTGCGGGCCATATTTCTGGCCGTCATCGTCACGCCCTGGTACGTCAGCGATACCGGCTCGGCCATGGCACCGGCCTTGATTATCGTGTTGATGGATGCCATCACCATCAGCGGTGAGGCAGCGGTCAGAGCATTCGTGCCGCTGTTCCTGGCGGTTATGCTGGCCCTGGTGGTGGCGCTGGTATGGTCCCTGATCCGGCGTGGCTGGAGTCGCGGACATTCCGAACAGGCCTCCTGACCGGGCCAGCTTTCCCTGAATCCGGCCGATACCAGTGAATCAACCCTGACAGTGGAAATCCAATCATGAGCTTTACCGGCACCAGCGAGTACGTGGCAAGTGAGCAACTGCAGATGGCTGTAAATGCCGCAGTGCAGTTGCAGCGGCCCCTGTTGATCAAGGGCGAACCGGGAACCGGCAAAACGATGCTTGCCGAACAGGTGGCGGCGGCCATGGACCTGCCGCTGTTCCAGTGGCATATCAAATCCACGACCAGGGCCCAGCAGGGCCTTTACGAATATGACGCGGTTTCCCGATTGCGCGACTCCCAGCTCGGCGATGACAAAGTCCATGACATCGCCAACTATATTGTCAAAGGCAAGGTTTGGCAGGCCTTCGATTCGGAGCACCAGGCGGTCCTGCTTATAGACGAAATAGACAAGGCCGATATCGAATTCCCCAACGATCTGCTGCTGGAACTGGATCGCATGGAGTTTTATGTCTATGAAACCCGCCAGACCGTCAAAGCCCGCCATCGTCCCGTGATTATCATCACCAGCAATAACGAGAAGGAACTGCCGGATGCGTTTCTGCGGCGCTGCTTTTTTCACTATATTGAGTTTCCTGACCCCCAGACCATGGAGAAAATAGTCGCTGTACACTACCCGGGTATCAAAAAGCAGTTGGTACGCGAGGCGATGGACATATTTTTCGAAGTGAGAAAGATTCCAGGGCTCAAGAAAAAGCCGTCGACTTCGGAGTTGATCGACTGGTTGAAGCTGCTGATGGCGGATGATATTCCCGAAGATGTTCTGAAAAATCACGACAGCCGCCGGGCGATACCACCCCTGTACGGCGCGCTGCTGAAAAATGAACAGGACGTGCAACTGCTGGAAAAACTGGCCTTCATGCATCGGGCCAAGAGCTGATGCTGATCAATTTTTTCATGACTCTCCGTGCCGAAAGGTTACCGGTCACTCTGACAGAACATTTCGCGTTGCTGGAATGTCTTGAGAAGAATCTGGCGTTCGCCGATATCGATCAGTTTTATTATCTGTCACGCCTGTGCATGGTCAAGGATGAAAAGAATTTTGACAAATTCGACAGGGCCTTTGCCCGCTATTTTGAAAATGTTGAATTGATGGACGAACTGTCCCGCTACCAGATTCCGGAACACTGGCTGCAGAAACAGTTTGAATCGATGCTCAGTGAAGAGGAAAAGGCACGTATCCAGGCGCTGGGCGGTTTCGAAAAACTGCTGGAAGAATTCCGCAAGCGCATGGAAGAGCAGAAGAAAAGGCATCAGGGTGGCAGCAAGTGGATCGGTACCGGTGGGACGTCGCCGTTCGGCGCATACGGGTACAACCCGGAGGGCATCCGCATCGGCCAGGATGAATCCCGGAATCAGCGTGCGGTCAAAGTCTGGGATCGGCGCAATTTCCGCGATCTGGACGACAATGTGGAACTGGGTACCCGCAATCTGAAAATGGCTCTGCGCAGACTGCGTCGGTTTGCCCGCACCGGAGCAGTGGAGGAGCTGGACATGGATGACACCATCAGTTCCACCGCCAGGAATGCCGGGCTGTTGGATATCAGGATGGTTCCCGAGCGTCACAATGCGGTCAAGGTACTGTTATTTTTCGACGTGGGAGGATCCATGGATCCCCACATCCGGGTCTGCGAGGAGCTTTTTTCAGCGGCCAGGTCGGAATTCAAACACCTGAAATATTTCTACTTCCACAACTTCCTTTATGATTCGGTCTGGACCCGCAGTCACCGGCGTCTGGCTGAAACCACCTCGACCTGGGACATCCTTCACAAGTATGCGGCGGATTACAAGGTAATTTTTGTCGGTGATGCCACCATGGCCCCTTATGAAATCACCCATACCGGCGGCAGTATCGAGCACTATAACGAAGAAGCGGGTGCCGTCTGGATGCAACGGGTCAGCGAGACTTTCGAACACCTGGTATGGCTTAATCCCACACCCAGGGATTACTGGCAACACAGCTATTCAATCGATATTGTTCGTCAGCTGGTTGAGGACCGCATGTTTCCACTGACCGTCCAGGGACTGGAAGAAGCCATGTCCCGGCTGGCGCACTAAAGTCACCCGTCGAGATTGCAAGGAGTATCCATGGCCGAGACGCTGAGCGGCGAATTTGATCCCACCCGATACCACTCGCTGCTGGATGTGCTGGAACATGCAGTCAGTAACTATGCGGATCATCCGGCCTACACCTGTTTTTCCAGAACCCTGACCTATCGGGATCTCGACCGGCTGAGCGATTCCTTCGCCCGTTACCTGGTGGAGACTTCCACTCTCGAGCCGGGCGACCGCATCGCAATTCAACTGCCCAATCTGCTGCAGTTCCCGGTGGCTGTCTACGGTGCACTCAAGGCCGGGTTGATCGTGGTAAATACCAATCCTCTCTATACGGCCAGGGAAATGCGCCACCAATTCGCGGATGCCGGCGTGAAAGGAATAATTATCCTGGCCAATTTCTGCGACAAGCTGGAGGAAGTCCTGGCTGATACACAGATCAGGCAGATAGTCGTCACGGAACTGGGTGACCTGCAGCCTGCCTGGCAGCGCCTGGTAATCAACCTGGGAGCAAAATATCTGAAAAAGCTGGTCCCTTCCTACCGGCTTGACGGAGCCATCAGTTTTCGAGCGGCTCTCGCTGCCGGGGGGAAATCCGGCGCGTCGATCCCGGAGGCGCCAGGTCGGGATCACGACGCGGCACTGATACTCTATACGGGAGGAACCACCGGCTATGCGAAAGGCGTGATGCTCTCCCATGCTAATCTGCTGGCCAATATGATGCAGTTTCGGATTCGGGGCATGGAAGTGATGAATGATGGCGTCGAGAATATCGCGGCGCCGCTGCCCATGTATCACAGTTATGCGTTTCTACTGCATTGCGTGGTCATGCCCTATGCGGGTAACCATAATCGCCTGATTCCAAATCCCCGCGACCTGGATTCGGTATTGAAAATTCTCAGCAACGAACGGATCAGCGGCTTCGTCGGCATCAATACGCTGTTCCTTGCCTTATTACAGCGCCCCGAGCTCAGGCAGATTGATTTCAGCAGCCTGAATTTCTGTGGTGCCGGCGGGATGCCGTTGTCGCAGCGGGTGATGAGAGAATGGGAGGAAGTGACCGGGTGTCCTGTCTATGAAGGGTATGGCCTGACCGAGTGCTCGCCGGTGGTGTCGGTTAACGCGCCGAGTCACAATCGGCCCGGAACCGTGGGTCTTCCGGTTGCTGCAACTGAAGTAAAAGCGGTAGACGAAGAAGGCCGGTCACTGGCTACCGGGGAAATCGGTGAATTGTGGATTCGCGGTCCTCAGGTTATGCAGGGCTACTGGCAGAAAGAACAGGATACGCAAGCGGTTCTGACGGCAGATGGCTGGTTCAAATCCGGAGATTTTGTGCAGATTGATGCCGAGGGCTACATCAGGATTATTGACCGCAAGAAAGACATGATCCTGGTCTCGGGTTTCAACGTGATTCCGGGGGAAATCGAGGAGTATGTAAACAGCCATCCCGAGGTGCTGGAAAGTGCCGCCATCGGGGTTCCGGACGAGCAGAGCGGTGAAGCGGTAGTTCTTTACGTGGTTACCCGGCCAGGCAGTCAGCTCAATGAGAAGGTACTCAAGGATTTCTGTCGCCAGGGGCTGACTCCCTACAAGCTGCCACGACGTATCTGTTTTACCGACGAGTTGCCTAAATCCAACATCGGCAAGGTGCTGCGCCGGGAATTGCGTGACAACCATTCTCGTGAAGCACAGCAATAACGGATTAGCGGTACCGGCGTGAACAAACTTTCGTCAGCAGGTGATACGCTGGTCAGCGAACTCGAAAACGCAATTTCCGAGTGCGCGCTGTCGGACCGCCATCGTTTCTTACGTGAACTTCACAGTCTCGGCCGGGAAAAACGCGACGCTGAATCCAGGCAGGCGAAGCTCAGTCAGTTGCAGAAGGCCATCGAACGCTCGCAGGAAAAATGCCGGTCCCGCTGGCAGCAGGTTCCGGCGCGGATTGAGTTGCCTGAGTCGCTTCCGGTCAGTACCCGGGCTGCTGAAATTATCGAACTGATCCGCAATCACCAGGTGATCGTGGTGGCGGGGGAAACCGGCTCGGGTAAAACCACACAGCTTCCGAAACTGTGCCTCAAAGCCGGGCTCGGCAGATATGGACTGATCGGTCATACCCAGCCGAGGCGACTGGCCGCTATTTCTGTAGCCAATCGCATCGCGGAAGAACTGGGAACCGAAATCGGTTCCGGTGTGGGTTACCAGATTCGATTCAGTGACCAGACCGGTGACTCCAGTTACCTCAAGCTGATGACCGACGGGATCCTGCTGAATGAAATCCAGCGCGACCGCTTTCTCAACAGCTACGAGGTCCTGATTATCGACGAGGCCCATGAACGCAGCCTCAATATCGATTTCATTCTGGGATTTCTCAAGCAGTTGCTGCCACGCCGGCCGGATCTTAAGGTCATTATCACCTCCGCCACCATCGACGTGGAAAAGTTTGCTGCGCATTTCAATGGCGCCCCCATCATTTCTGTTTCCGGACGTACTTACCCGGTGGAGATCGTCTATGCGCCCGTCGATGGACAGAACGAACAGCGTGACGGTGTCGACGACGATCTGCAGGGCGAGGCGGTGATTTCTGCGTTACGGGAAATCGAGCGGCTGGACCGCAGGCGAACCGGCCCGGGAGACGTACTGGTATTTTTCAGCAGCGAGAAGGAAATACGTGAGACTGCCTTGCGGATCCGTAAGCAACAGTTTCGGGACACCGAGGTGCTGCCGCTCTATGCCCGCCTGAGGCAGGCTGATCAGGTCAAGATTTTCCGCCCGCACAGCGGTCGCCGGATCATACTTGCCACCAACATCGCGGAAACCTCGCTGACCGTGCCGGGAATTCGCTATGTTATCGATACCGGCCTGGCCCGTATCAGTCGTTACAGTGTGCATAGCAAGATTCAGCGCCTGCCTATTGAACCGGTGTCGCAGGCCAGTGCCCGGCAACGGGCCGGGCGTTGCGGTCGGGTCGCCGAGGGCGTGTGTATCCGGCTGTATTCAGAGGCTGACTTCCAGTCGCGGCCTGCCTTCACCGATCCGGAAATCAAGCGGACCAATCTGGCGGCAGTGATTCTGCAGATGCTGTATCTGCGCCTCGGTGAAGTGAGTGAATTTCCTTTTATCGAGCCGCCGGAAAACAAGGCTGTCAACGACGGCTACAAGCTGTTGTTTGAACTGGGCGCCATAGATGCGCGTCAGCAGTTGACCGAAATCGGACGCACCATGGCGCGCCTGCCTGTCGACCCACGCCTGGCGAGGATGCTGATCGCCGCCGGGCGAAATGGCAGTCTCAACGAGGTGGCTGTCATCGTCAGTGCGCTGAGTATTCAGGACCCCAGGGAAACGCCGGCCGACAAACGTCAGGCAGCCAGGGAGAAACATGCTGCCTTTGATCACCCGGAGTCGGACTTCCTGAGCCTGGTCAAGCTCTGGGACCGATACGAAACCCAGCGACAGGAGCTCAGCCAGTCCCGCCTGCGCAAATACTGCGCGCAGAACTTTCTGTCTTTTATCCGCATGCGGGAGTGGCGGGAGACCCATCGGCAGTTGCTGGGGCTTTGTCATCAGCTCAAGATGAATCTGAACCGTTCGGAAGGCAGTTACCGGGATGTTCATACGGCCCTGCTGGTGGGGTCCCTGAATCAGGTCGGATGCAGAACGGAAGGCAGTGAGTACCTGGGCAGCAGGAATCGGAAATTCCGCCTGTTGCCGTCATCGGCACTGGCCTCCCGACCGCCGAAGTGGATTGTCAGTGGCGAGATATTCGAGACTGCGCAGGCTTATTCGGCGTCGGCGGCCCGAGTGGAACCGGAGTGGATTGAAACGGTTGCCGGACACCTGGTTCGCCGTTCCTGGACTCAACCCCACTGGAGCCGGAAACAACAACGGGTGATGGCCTACGAAAAAATCACGCTGTACGGTCTGGCGATTATCGAGAAGCGCCAGGTCTCCTACGGCGATATCGACCCGACCACCTGTCGGGAGCTGTTCATCCGGGACGGTCTGGTTGATCAGCAACTGGAGACCGACCTGCCTTTTGCCCGCCACAACCGCCAGTTGCGTCTCAATCTGGAGAAGCAGGAGGAGAAGGTACGTAAACAGGCAGTGTTCCTCGATGAGCGCCGACTGCAGGAGTTCTACGACAGCAGGCTGCCGGAGTGGGTTATTGACCGTGCTTCGTTGATTCGCTGGTACCGGAAAGCCCAGAAGACTAACAGTGAACTGCTGAAAATGCAGCTTGAGGATTTGTTACCGGATACCGATCGTGAAGCCCTGAAACGGGATTTTCCAGACCGTGCTACGTTGCACAATAACCCGCTGTCGGTGAACTACCAGTTCCGGCCGGGCTCCGATGCCGACGGGGCCACCATCGATGTGCCCGCGCCACTGATCGGCCAATTGACCCAGAGAGACCTGGATTGGGCGATTCCAGGGCAATTGCGGGAGCGAAGCATACAGTTGTTGAAGACCCTGCCCAAGGCTGTCCGCAAACATTTGATCCCGATCCCTGATTTTGTTGACCGGGCTCTGGAAGGCCTGGACCCGGGACGACAGGACACCGAGCTCCGGACCGTGCTGTGCGAACAGGCCCGGCGCCTAAAGGGAGTGGAAATTGGCCCCGAGCTGCTTGCCCTGGGCGATGTTCCGGAATACCTGAAGGTAAAAATACGGGTGACCGACAGCGCCGGAAAGATTCTGGAAAGTGGCTCCGATCTGGTGGAATTGCAGAAAAAACTGTCCGGTGACAGCCGGATACGCGCAACCCTCAAGACGGAAAACCGGGCTGCTCCCCATCCTCTGGAAAGGGAAGGGATGACCGATTGGGAACTGGACAGCCTGCCGGAACAGGTCGAGGTGGGCCAGCAGCTCAAACTGATCCGTTTTCCTGCCCTGGTCGATGATCTGGAATCGGTTTCGGTGCGCCTTTACGAAGACCGGCGGCGTGCTGTCCGTCAGACCAGGCGCGGTCTGGTGCGGCTGTTTCGGCTCAGAACCGCACAGCAGGCCAGGGACCTGAGCCGGGAGTTCCTCAAGCAACAGCGCGCCTGGGGGCTGCGGTTGCCACCATTGCTGTCAGGTAAGGAAGTTGCCGAGGCCTTTGTCTTTGCAGTTTACAGCCAGTGCTTTGAGGTTCGGTCATCGTTACCTCGCGATGCCGCCGGGTTTGAAAAACAGTTGCAGGACCATAAGGCCAGCCTTTATGAGGTGGCCGGGCAACTGACCGGCGTGCTGGGAAAACTCATCGAGCGCTACTTCGCCCTTCGCCAGGCCCTGAAGGGTTTGGAGAGGAATAATGCGCATTTATTCAATGAGATAGAATCGCAGCTTGAGAATCTGCTTGATGATGAATTTCTGTACACGGTGCCCTTCGAGTGGCTCAGGGAATTCCCTCGCTACCTGCAGGCCATCGACTATCGCCTGGAGCGGGCAGGCCAGAAAGAGCGCGATGAGGAGTTGGCCGGTGAGCTGAGCCCGTATTGGGAGAGACTGCTGCGCCTGGATCGCAAAGGCTATAGTTCACTGAACGCGTTTGTGGAAGATAGCGAGGAATTATTGTCTTTTCGTTGGATGATCGAGGAATTTAGAGTCTCTTTGTTCGCCCAGCAGTTACGTACCAGGATTCCGGTTTCGGCCAAACGGCTGGATCGCTTGTGGCAGCAAATCAATGCTTCCGGGCACTAGAAAGTCTGCTGGACACTGTGCAGACATTGCCGAATTGCGGGACAAGCGGGCGCAGCCACGACCTGCCATCAGTCTTTTTTTGTGGGGCTGGTTCGCAGCTTGTGCGCTGGGTGCTTGGCGGCTCCTGTAAAAAAACTTAAACTATCAGCACGTTCAAGCGGTTTTCTGGACGAATTCATTCCTTTCCCGGTCTGCTCTCGAGACCTCTCGCTTTCATTTATCTGAAGATTGAAGTCTGATTGCAGGACGGCGATCATTCGAGGGTGCCGGGACAGACATGGAGATCATGTGCGCACATTGACTCAACAGCTGAGTTCTCATAACCGGGTAGCGGCCTGTCTGCTGTGCCTGGGTATTCTGTTTGGAGCCAACAATGCCCTGGCGGCCGACCCCTGGGAAACGGCCAATCGTCAGCTTTACCAGTTCAACGATTTCTTCGACACGCTGATTATCAAGCCGGTTGCCACGATCTACGCGAATGTCACGCCGCCCATCCTGCAGCAGGGGGTAGGTAACTTCTTCAGCAATATCGATGACCTGTCCGTCGCGATCAATGACCTGCTGCAGTTAAAGCTGGAGGCCGCGGCCAGCGACTCGGCCAGGGTCCTGCTCAATACCACCATCGGTGTGGTGGGTCTGATCGACGTGGCGACGCCGATCGGGCTGGACAAGAACGACGAAGACTTCGGTCAAACTTTCGGTGCCTGGGGAATTCCTGCCGGCCCCTACGTGATCATTCCCACCGTGGGTCCCAGTACGGTGCGGGATGCCTTCGGGTGGATGCTGGGCATCGCCTTTAATCCGTTCTTCTACGGCGATTCCGAGGTGGGAGTTCCCATGTACGTGCTCGAAAACACCAGCGCCCGGGCCGGGGTGCTGGCCTTCGACGAACTGGTATTCGGCGACGAGTACATCTTCGTGCGGGAAGCCTACCTGCAGCGTCGGGAATACCTGATCAGCGACGGCGAAGTCGAAGACGAGTTCGGGGACTTCTAGACCACCCCGCACCCTGCCAGGCCGCCCCTCTAAAATAGCGCCCAAAATAGGGACAGTCCCTTATGAAATAGGGACTGTCCCTATTTTTTGTCGGGGCCACTATGAAATAGGGACTGTCCCTATTAGTGCCCGTTCCTGAAGCGGTTGGTTAAATTTCGGAATTCAAAGACTGGTTTAAGGAAACTTCACGAATCGTGGCCCCGCACCCGCAGCTTGGCCTGGATGAAATCGCTGTGACTGACGTAGATGAGATCGGCGATCTGGCGGATCAGGCTCTCTTCGTATTTATCCAGATCGTCATCCGCAAAGGCAAGTCGCCACAAGTTCTGAATCAGGCCAACCTTGTCCTCGTAGCTGTAGTTGTCGTTAATGAGGCGGGTAAATTCATACAGAGATGTCGAGTCCTGAGCGGTCTGGCGGGCCAGCGCGACAATCTTGTCCACTTCCTCCCGGGCAAGCCCGAAGGTTTCCTGCAGAACCCGGTCGAATTCCCTGGACTCTCGCGAGTCGAGGTTGTAATCACTCTCCATCAATTCGACCATCAGAGCCGCGCCTGCCAGTTCGAACGCTTTCAGACGCTGCGATTCATCGGTGGCGGATGCGCTGTTAAGCTTCTGGTCGAACAGGTTTTTCAGCAATTCAAACATGGGGTGATGTAATCCTGGACAGCGTCGGGACCCGGTGGGAAGGTGGTGCTGGACTTTGTTGACAGCGTGTTAGCTTACGTAAGACATGGCATCAAGTAAAACCTCAATTCCGGCATTGCTGCGGGTGGCATTTTCGCTCAGGTGACGACGGAATGCCTTGCCACCCCTGACGCCCTTGAACAGACCCAGTATGTGGCGCGTCATATGATGAAGCGCGGTACCGGCTGCTAACTCCCGCTCCACATAGGGGAGAAACCGGGTCAGGGCCTCGACCCGCGACTGTTCCTGCGGCTGCTGCCCATAGAACAGGGTATCGACCTGCTGCAACAGATAGGGGTTGTGGTAGGCTTCCCGTCCCACCATCACTCCATCCATGTGCGTCAACTGAGCAAGGCCCACGTCGAGACTGAGAATACCGCCGTTGATTATCAACTCCAGGTGCGGGAAGCGTTCTTTCATCAGATAAACCCGGGCGTAGTTAAGCGGCGGCACTTCGCGATTCTCTTTAGGCGTCAATCCCTGCAACACGGCAATTCGCGCATGAATGATGAACAGTTCGCAACCGGCATCGGCAACCTGCTCGATGAACCGGCTGAGGTTGTCGTCCGAGTCCTGATCGTCGACGCCAATCCGGCATTTCACGGTCACCGGGATCTGTACCCGATCACGGATGGCGGCGACGCAGCGGGCCACCAGTTCCGGTTCCCGCATCAGGCAGGCGCCGAACCGGCCGGACTGGACCCGGTCACTCGGGCAACCGATGTTGAGATTGATTTCCCGATAGCCTGCCTGTTCGGCAAGTGAGGCGGCGCGGGCCAGTTCCACGGGGTCGCTGCCGCCCAGCTGGATTCCCAGCGGCTGTTCCTCCGGTGCATAAGCCAGCAGAAAATCACTATCGCCATTTACCAGCGCCGCACTGGTGAGCATTTCCGTGTACAGGAAGGCGCGACGCGTAAACAGGCGCAGGAAATTGCGCTCGTGCCGGTCGGTCCAGTCCATCATTGGTGCGACGCAGAATCTGTGTTCTGAGACCCGGGTCATGACTTTGCTGATGCAGTTGCAGGGTCGGGCTTTTTAACCAATGACAGAGATCAAGTCAATATCGGTTCGGCCAGCTGAATCCTTATATTCTGCGTTTCGGGTTGCAATGACGTATAATCTGCGCCTTTCACATTTGCCCAGACACCTTAACCTATGGCACAGATACGAACCCGGGTCGCACCGTCTCCCACCGGCGATCCCCACGTGGGAACCGCCTACATTGCGCTCTTTAACCGCTGCTTTGCACACGCCGGTCAGGGCCGCTTTATTCTGCGGATCGAAGACACCGACAAGGTCCGTTCCACTACTGAATCGGAACGTAAGATTCTCGAATCACTGCAGTGGCTGGGGCTGAGCTGGGACGAGGGACCCGACGTAGGTGGGGAATACGGACCCTATCGGCAAAGCGAACGCAGTGACATTTACCAGGCACATATCGAACAGCTGCTGGAGAAGGGGACCGCATTTCGCTGTTTCTGTACCCCGGAGCGACTGCAGGATCTGCGGGCCGAACAGATGCAACAGAAACAGACGCCGGGTTATGACGGTCACTGCCTGCATCTGTCCGCACAGGAAGTTGCTGAACGTCTGTCAGCTAAAGAATCACACGTGGTACGTATGAAAGTTCCCGCGGAAGGGGATTGCCGGTTTATGGATGGTCTGCGTGGCGAGATCGTGATTCCCTGGACTCAGATCGACATGCAGGTTCTGATCAAGTCCGATGGCTTGCCGACTTACCATTTTGCCAATGTGGTTGACGATCACCTGATGAAGATCAGCCATGTCATACGTGGCGAGGAGTGGATTAATTCCACCCCCAAACACCTGCTGCTCTATGAGTATTTCGGCTGGCAACCGCCGGAGTTTTTCCATATGCCGCTGCTGCGTAATCCGGACAAGAGCAAGCTGAGCAAACGCAAAAATCCGACCAGTATTTTCTATTACCGGGATATGGGCTATCTGCCGGAAGCGGTCGTGAATTATCTGGGCATGATGGGTTGGACCATGCCTAACGGAGAGGAAAAATTCTCTATCGAAGAGATGCAGGCGGCCTTCGATCTGACCCGTGTTTCGCTCGGGGGACCGATATTCGATCTGGAAAAGCTGGACTGGCTGAACGGAAAATACCTGCGCGAGAATCTGTCCGACGCCGAGCTGGCAGAGCGATTTCTTGGCTGGGCTGCGCAGGATGACCGACTGGGCAGATTGACCGGACTGGTCAAGCAGCGGGTTGAGAAATTTACCGATCTGGTTCCACTGGCGGCGTTCATGTTCAGTGGGCTGTTGGAGCTGCGGCCCGATGATTTTCAGCACAAGAAACTGGACGAGGAAGACAGCAAAAAAGTGCTGCAGTTTTTTCTCTGGCACCTGGAAGCCCTGGAAGAGTGGAATCGTGATACAGTCGAGACGACCGCCCAGTCATTGGCCGAGTCGATGGAACTGAAGATCCGCGATTTTCTGTTCCCGATATTCGTCGCGGTTACCGGCAAACCGGTATCGGTGTCGGTAATCGACGCGGTCGCGATTCTGGGGCTGGATCTGGTGCGGGCAAGGATTCGCCATGCCCTGGATCTGCTGGGCGGATTTTCCAAAAAGAAAGTCAAGGAAGTGGAAAAGGCGTATCAACAGTTACAGGAACATCAGTAGCCTGAAAGTTGAATGGGAACGTGCATTGACAGCCACCCGGGCTGTGCTTAGAATGCGCGTTCCTTTCGGGGCGACCCGGAATCCAGCACCCTGATGGGGCCTTAGCTCAGCTGGGAGAGCGCAACGCTGGCAGCGTTGAGGTCACCGGTTCGATCCCGGTAGGCTCCACCAATTTCCTGATTCACCTCCCGATCCGTTTTCCTGGCAGGCATGTGCCCGGCGGGCCTCAACCTGTCTGTCATCTTATGCATTGAGAATAATCCACGCCCACTGGCAGAGCGGGGAAGCCCGGACCGGCAGGCCCGGGCCTTAGAATCAGCCCGGGTAATCGCGCTTGGTGTGGCCTTTGTAGAGTTGCCGTGGACGGCCGATGCGATAGGAACTGCTGACCATTTCGTTCCAGTGGGATATCCAGCCCGGGGTCCGTCCGATGGCAAAGATCACCGTGAACAGGCTGGTGGGAATGCCGATCGCCTGGAGAATGATCCCCGAGTAAAAGTCCACGTTCGGGTACAGTTTGCGTTCAATGAAATACTCGTCCTCGAGGGCGATTTTTTCGAGCTTCCGGGCAATCCTGAAAAGGGGATGATCTTCCAGACCCAGATCGTCCAGCACTTCATCGCAGATCTGACGCATCACCTTGGCGCGTGGATCGAAATTCTTGTACACACGGTGACCGAAACCCATCAGTCGGAATGGATCGTCCTTATCCTTGGCTCGCTTGATGAATTCATCGATCTTGGATTCATCGCCGATTCGATGCAGCATCTTCAGCACGGCCTCATTGGCGCCACCATGGGCCGGGCCCCAGAGTGCGGCGATACCCGAGGAGATACAGGCATAGGGATTGGCGCCGGTGGACCCGGCCAGCCTCACCGTGGAGGTCGAGGCGTTCTGCTCATGGTCAGCATGAAGCAGGAAAATAGTGTCCATGGCCTTGGCGAGTACCGGGTTCACATCCGGCTCCTCGCAGGGGGTGCTGAACATCATGTGGAGAAAATTTTCCGACAGAGACATTTCATTGCGCGGATGCATGAACGGCTGGCCGATGGCATGCTTGTAACACATGGCGCCCAGAGTCGGCATCTTGGCAATAATGCGGTGGGCGGCCAGGCGGCGATGGGCAGGATCGTCGATTTTCAGTTCGTCATGATAGAACGCCGACAGGGCGCCGACCACGCCAACCATGACCGCCATTGGATGGGCATTGCGGGGAAATCCGTTGAAAAACAGGCGCAGTTGCTCGTGCAACATGGTGTGATAGCGGATGCTGTTCTCGAACTCTTCCCGCTCTTCAGCAGTCGGCAGCTCGCCATTCAGAAGCAGGTAGCAGGTCTCGATAAAATCGGATTTTTCGGCCAGTTGTTCGATCGGGTAACCGCGATGCAGGAGGATACCCTTATCGCCGTCGATGTAAGTGATCGCGGAGTCGCAGGACGCAGTGGAAACGAAACCGGGGTCATAGGTGAATATGCCTTTGCCAACCAGGCTTCTGACATCGACCACATCCGGTCCGGTAGAGCCTTCATAAACGGGGAGTTCGATGGTTTCATCCATGCCGTCTATGGACAACCGGGCCTTTTTATCACTCATTATTGACTCCTTAAAAAGACATGCTATAGCAGTGCCTCGAGGCATTGAACCTACGGGGCAACGAAAAACATTTGCTGCTGGTTAATCTGCTTGATCTGGTTCAGTTACTCGGTAGCCCGCCAGAGGCCGGGCGAGTCGAGCTCGGAATATAGGGAGTGACAGGACTGTTTGTCAAATTTTCCCGGCCCGTTGAAGCCCGATACAGAGTAAGCAGACTCTCCGTCAAAGAATCGTCATCATGGCGCTGCGAGGCACCCTGAGCGGTCGCCACAGTCAGATTTCTGACATGGCGAATCCAGTCGGCCAGGACATTGACAAACTATTGTCTAAATCTTTGCCAATGTGGCTCATTTGGTTGTATTGAATAGCCTCAGGTTCTATACTCAGCGGCCGTTGTAGCGCGTTATTACCGTAATGAATTCAAGCAGTTCGAACCACTTCCGGGAGCAGCGCGACTATCTGACCAAGTGATGTTTTTGTTCAATTTTGGGGCTAACGTGAAAGATAATCGACCAGTCAACCTAGACTTCACAACTTTCAAACTTCCGCTCCCAGCCATCACCTCAATCCTGCACCGTATCTCCGGCGCCATTCTGTTTTTTGGCATCGCCGGACTGTTGTATCTGTTGGATACGTCACTGGGCTCGCCGGAAGGCTTCGCCAGCGTGACGGAGTGGCTGGGCAATCCCATCGTCAAGCTGGTGATCTGGGCCGGAGTGGCGGCGCTGCTTTATCACCTGATTGCCGGGGTCAAACATCTGATCATGGATCTGGGTATCGGGGAAACTTTATCCGGTGGCGTACTGGGAGCGAAGATCGTGATAGTACTGGCCGTGCTTTCCATTGTCGTAGCGGGGATCTGGATATGGTAACCAACGTCAGCAGTTTTGGCCGTAGCGGCCTGTTCGACTGGGTAGTCCAGCGGGTCAGCGCGGTAATCCTCGCTTCCTACACCCTGTGTATTCTTTCCACGCTGCTGCTGAATCCGGATATGACCTATCCTGAGTGGCAGCTGGTGTTCGATTCGTTCAGCATGCGCTTTTTCACCCTTCTGACCCTGCTCGCCATCCTGGCTCATGGCTGGATCGGCATGTGGACCATTTCCACCGATTACCTGACTACCCGGATGATGGGTGGCAAAGGGACGGTGTTACGAATCGGGTTCCAGTTGCTCTGTATCGGGTTGACTCTGCTTTACCTGGTCTGGGGCATTGACATTTTGTGGGGAAACTAGATGGCTAATCTCAGGACAATTTCATTCGACGGGGTCATCGTCGGCGGTGGCGGCGCCGGCATGCGGGCCGCTTTGCAACTGGCCCAGTCCGGCTTCAAGACTGCGGTCATCTCCAAGGTGTTTCCGACCCGTTCGCACACGGTCTCGGCCCAGGGCGGCATTACCTGCGCCATCGCCAGTGCCGATCCCGATGATGACTGGCGCTGGCACATGTATGACACGGTCAAGGGATCCGACTATATCGGCGATCAGGATGCGATCGAGTACATGTGCAGCGAAGGACCGCAAACGGTTTTCGAGCTGGAGCACATGGGGCTGCCGTTTTCACGAACCGAGAACGGGCGCATTTACCAGCGCCCGTTCGGTGGTCAGTCGAAAGATTTCGGCAAGGGCGGTCAGGCGGCTCGTACCTGCGCCGCCGCGGACCGGACCGGTCATGCCTTGCTGCACACGCTGTATCAGGGCAATGTCAAAAACAATACGGTATTTTTCAATGAATGGTACGCGGTGGACCTGGTGAAGAATCAGCAGGGCAGCGTGGTCGGTATCCTTGCCATCAGCATCGATTCCGGCGAACTGGTGTTCGTTAAGTCCAAGGCCACCGTGCTGGCTACCGGCGGCGCCGGTCGAATCTATGCTTCCACCACCAATGCCCATATCAACACCGGGGACGGTGTCGGCATGGCTCTGCGGGCCGGATTTCCGGTGCAGGATATGGAAATGTGGCAATTTCATCCGACCGGAATCTATGGTGCCGGTACTCTGGTCACCGAAGGCTGCCGGGGTGAGGGCGGCTACCTGATCAACAAGGACGGGGAACGCTTCATGGAGCGTTATGCCCCCAATGCCAAGGACCTGGCGGGCCGCGACGTGGTGGCGCGTTCCATGATTCTGGAAATTCTGGAAGGGCGTGGAGTCGGCGAACACGGCGATCATGTGTTACTTAAGCTCGACCACCTGGGCGAGGACGTGCTGAATTCCCGACTGCCGGGTATTCTTGAACTGTCCCGCACTTTTGCCCATGTGGACCCGGTGAAAGAACCGATTCCGGTAATTCCCACCTGCCACTACATGATGGGCGGGATTCCGACCAACATTCACGGCCAGGCCATTGCCCCGACTCCAGAGGGCGAAGACAAGTTGATCCCGGGGCTGTTCGCGGTCGGGGAAGTGGCCTGTGTATCGGTGCATGGCGCCAACCGCCTGGGTGGGAATTCGTTGCTGGACCTGGTGGTGTTCGGCCGGGCCGCCGGCAAATATATCGAAGAGATGCTGCGCGGAGGTGTCAGCCACGACGAGGCGTCCCAGTCCGATATCGACGAAGCCCGCCAGCGCCTGCAGCGACTGGAGGATTCCCGGTCCGGCGAAAATACCGCGGCGCTGCGTAAGGAACTGCAGACCATCATGCAGAACCATTTCGGCGTATTCCGCAAGGGCGAGTTCATGCAGGAAGGCATTGAAAAACTGGCCGGGCTGCGGGAACGGATCGAGAACGTGGCGCTGGAAGACAAGAGCAGTGTGTTCAATACCGCTCGCATCGAGGCCCTGGAACTGCAGAATCTGTTCGAGGTGGCGGAAGCGACTGCTATCGCGGCTGAGGTTCGCACTGAAAGCCGTGGTGCCCATGCCCGGGATGACTACCAGGAGCGGGACGACGATAACTGGCTCTGTCATTCCATTTATTTCCCGGACGGGAAACGGGTGGGCAAGCGTGGTGTGAACTTCGCGCCGAAAACAGTTGCAAAATTTGAACCTAAGATAAGAACTTATTAGGGAACCATCAGTTCAGATTGCTGCCAATATTAAACTGAGTTTTCAGAGCCGAATGAGTCAGATGCCGGGGTTCCAATAAAACGCCGGGAAATTTTGAGGTAAATTGAATCGTGTTAGTCAGCATATATCGCTACAACCCGGAAACCGATACCAAACCGGCCATGCAGGATGTGGAAGTCGAGCTTCCCGAAGGCAAGGACCTGATGGTTCTGGATGTCCTGGAGATGATGAAGGCCAGGGATCCGTCAATCGCTTACCGGCGTTCCTGCCGCGAAGGAGTGTGCGGTTCCGATGGCATGAACATCAACGGCACCAATGGCCTGGCCTGCATTACTCCAGTCTCCTCGGCAGTCAAACCCGGCGGTAAACTGGTATTGCGGCCGCTGATGGGGTTGCCGGTAGTGCGCGACCTGGTGGTGGACATGAGCCTGTTTTACCAGCAGTTCGAAAAGATCAAGCCATTCCTGATTAATGACGATGCCCCGCCAGCCATCGAACGCCTGCAGTCACCGGAAGATCGCGAAAAGCTGGATGGACTCTACGAATGCATCCTGTGTGCCTGTTGCAGTACCAACTGTCCGTCGTTCTGGTGGAATCCTGATAAGTTCGTGGGGCCGGCGGGCCTGTTACAGGCTTATCGGTTTCTGGCCGACAGCCGTGATACGGCGACTGCACAGCGGCTGTCGGAACTGGAAGATCCCTTCAGTGTGTTCCGCTGTCGCGGCATCATGAATTGTGTCGCCGTCTGTCCCAAGGGGCTCAATCCCACCCGGGCCATTGGCCATATCCGCTCCATGCTGTTACAACAGGCAACCTGATTCGCTGACCTCGGGAGACTCGGCACAATTCCGGTTCGGCCAATTCCGTCAACATTCATATGTGACTAACCAGTTAGGACGCTACGATGCAAGATCGCACAATGGAACGCCTGTGGAGTACCGGCCACCTGTCCGGTACCAATGCGGATTATGTCGAGGAATTGTACGATCAGTATCTGACCGATCCCGATTCGATCCCCTCCGAATGGAAGGACTACTTCGATTCCCTGCCTGCCATTAATGGCAATGGGCAACCGGAAGTTTCGCTGAACTCCATCGAAAAACACTTTCGTGAACTGGGACGGGTCAGCCGTTTTACCCCGGTTCTCAGCAACGATGCAGTTGTCAACTCAATCCATGAGAGCAAACAGGTCGGAGTGTTGCTGCTGATCAGTTCGTACCGCGTCAGGGGTCACCAGAAAGCACAACTTGACCCGCTGGGACTGATGCACAGGGAGCGCGTACCGGACCTGGACCTGGAGTTTCACGGTCTGTCGCCGGTTGATAACTCGACGGTCTTTCAGACCGGTTCCCTATTTATCAGCAAGGACAAAGCGCCGCTGCGGGAAATCGTCGATACGCTGGAGCGGATTTATTGTCGCACCATCGGCTATGAGTTCATGCATATCGTCAATCTTGAGGAAAAGCAGTGGATTCAGCAACGCATCGAAAGCAACGACGGCTATCCCAGTTTTGAAGAGGACGTCAAACGGCACCTGCTGGAACGCCTGACCGCCGCCGAGGGCCTTGAGAAACACCTGGATTCGAAGTTTCCCGGCACCAAACGGTTTGGACTGGAAGGTGGAGAAAGCCTGATTCCGGCGATTGACGAACTGATTCAGCGGGCCGGTGGTCGCGGCGTCAAGGAAGTCGTGATCGGTATGGCGCATCGCGGCCGACTGAACGTGCTGGTTAACATTCTGGGCAAGAATCCTTCCGATCTGTTCGATGAATTTGAAGGCAAGGCGGTCTACCAGAATTCCGGTGATGTGAAATATCACCAGGGATTTTCCTCCAATATCATGACCGCCGGTGGTGAAGTTCACCTGGCCATGGCATTCAATCCGTCACACCTGGAAATCGTTGCGCCGGTGGTCGAGGGGTCGGTGCGGGCACGGCAGACCCGCAGAAGGGATCCGGTGGGTGATTCGGTACTGCCTATCATTATTCACGGTGACGCGGCTTTTGCCGGTCAGGGCGTGGTCATGGAAACTTTCCAGATGTCCCGTACCCGAGCCTATTCCACCGGCGGTACCGTCCACATCATCATCAATAACCAGGTGGGCTTCACCACCAGCCGCCAGGAAGACGCCCGTTCCACGGAATACTGTACCGATGTGGCGAAAATGGTGCAGGCGCCAATTTTCCACGTCAATGCCGACGATCCGGAAGCGGTGCTCTTTATTACGCAGTTGGCTCTCGATTTCCGTTATCAGTTCAAGAAGGATGTGGTGATCGATCTGGTCTGCTACCGGCGTCGCGGTCACAACGAGACCGATGAACCGTCAGGTACGCAGCCAGTCATGTACCGGGCCATCAAGCAG
Source organism: Pseudomonadales bacterium (assembly GCA_024234395.1). Lineage (GTDB taxonomy): Bacteria > Pseudomonadota > Gammaproteobacteria > Pseudomonadales > Pseudohongiellaceae > NORP240. The sequence continues at coordinate 1,197,373 of JACKOH010000001.1, read as the reverse complement.
CAGAAATCGACCCGGACCATCTATGAGGAAAAGCTGGTGTCGGAAGGGCTGGTCAGCGAACAGGCGGCCGAGGATTTAAGCAACAATTATCGCTCTGCGCTGGATACCGGCGAACACGTGGTGAAGAGCCTGGTAAAAGAACCGAATGTCGAACTGTTTGTGGACTGGAGTCCCTACATCGGTCACGACTGGAGCCCTCACTACAATACCGCAATCGGTCTGGATACTCTCAAGGCGCTGGCCCGGAAGCTGGTCGCAGTCCCGGAAAGTTTCAGCATGCAAAGGCAGGTGAAGCGGGTTATGGACGATCGCGCCAAGATGGCGGCGGGCGATTTGCCGGTCGACTGGGGATTCGCGGAGACGCTTTCCTATGCCAGTATCCTGACCAGCGGCAACCAGGTACGTATTACCGGGCAGGATGTCCGCCGTGGCACCTTCTCACACCGACATGCCGTACTGCATGATCAGAAAACCGGTGAGTCCTATACACCGCTGCAGAATCTGGCACCGGATGCCATGCAGTTCTTTATTTACGATTCGCTGCTGTCCGAAGAGGCGGTGCTGGCGTTCGAGTACGGTTATGCGACCACGACCCCCAATGCGCTGGTAATCTGGGAAGCCCAGTTCGGCGATTTTGCCAATTCAGCCCAGGTGGTTATCGATCAGTTCATCACCAGCGGCGAACACAAGTGGATGCGACTGTGCGGATTGACCCTGCTGTTACCTCATGGCTACGAAGGACAGGGCCCGGAGCACTCATCGGCGCGGCTGGAGCGGTTCCTGCAACTGTGTGCAGAGCACAATATCCAGGTCTGCCTGCCGACCACTTCGGCCCAGGTATTTCATATGTTACGTAAGCAGGTGTTGTGTCCGCTGCGGAAACCGCTGGTCGTCATGTCGCCCAAGAGCCTGTTGCGTCACAAGGAATCGACCTCGACCCTGGAAGAACTGGCCGAGGGCAGCTTCCAGGTTGTGCTGGACGAAACCGATGATCTAGACAAGTCCGCAATTGACCGCATCATCCTTTGCAGTGGCAAGGTGTATTACGAGCTGCGTCAGGCACGCCGGGAACGCAATATCAGGAATATCGCCATTATCCGGCTCGAGCAACTCTATCCTTTCCCTGAAGATCATCTGCGGGACTGCCTGGCTGCCTATGGCAATTTGAAAGAAGCGTTCTGGTGCCAGGAGGAACCCATGAATCAGGGCGCCTGGTATTCCAGTCAGCATCACATGCGCAGGGTAATTCAGAATCTTTACCCGGAGCTGATGCTGCAATACGTAGGCCGCGAGGCTTCAGCCGCGGCGGCAGCGGGCTACCATGCTCTGCATATCAAGCAGCAGCAGGAATTTATCGAACAAGCACTCCAGCAGAGCGAATAAAGTCTGCCTAGTAAGGAAAACCATAATGACTATCGAAATTAAAGCGCCAACCCTGCCGGAATCGGTTCCAGACGGAACCATTGCCACCTGGCACAAGAATCTTGGTGACAAGGTCAAGCGGGACGAGCTGCTGGTTGATATTGAAACCGACAAGGTGGTGATCGAAGTGGTATCACCGGTCGACGGAACCCTGACCAAGATTTACAAGGATACCGGTGACACGATCGTCAGCAACGAGGCTATCGGCGCAGTCAAGGAAGGCGACGCGGACGAAAAACAGTCGGCAGAACCGGAAGCCGGAAGCCAGCCGGACGCGCCGGAACAGCCTGTTCCGGAATCGGCTGCTGCCGAATCCAGCAGCACCGAGGAACCGGTGGTGAGCCCGGCAGCCCGTAAGCTGATCGAAGAGAACAACCTTTCCTCCGGACAGATTACCGGCAGTGGCAAGGGTGGACGAATCACCAAGGAAGACGTTCTGTCGCGGCTGGAATCCGGAGCGACTGGCACCGCGGCACCAGCCCAGCCGGCCTTCACTTCGACGGGCAGCGGCCGGGTTGAGGAACGCGTGCCGATGAGCCGGTTGCGGGCGAAAGTCGCCGAGCGACTGTTGCAGGCAACCCAGTCGACCGCCATGTTGACCACCTTCAATGAAGTCAACATGAAACCGATCATGGATCTGCGCGGCAAGTACAAGGAGCTGTTCGAAAAAACTCATCAGGGTTCACGACTCGGCTTCATGTCGTTCTTCGTGCGTTCCTGCGTCGAGGCGCTGAAGAAATTCCCCGCCGTCAATGCCTCCATCGATGGCAACGATATCGTTTATCACGGATACCAGGATATCGGAGTTGCTGTCTCCTCACCCCGTGGCCTGGTGGTTCCGGTGCTGCGTAATGCCGACCACATGAGCATGGCGGCGATCGAATCCAAGATCAGTGAGTTCGGTGAGAAGGCAAGGGATGGCAAGCTGGGAATCGATGAAATGACCGGTGGCACATTCACCATCTCCAACGGGGGGGTATTCGGTTCGCTGTTGTCGACGCCGATTCTCAATCCACCGCAGACCGCTATCCTGGGAATGCACAAAATCCAGGAGCGCCCCATGGCGATCCGGGGTGAGGTCCAGATACTGCCCATGATGTACCTGGCGCTATCCTACGACCACCGGATGATTGACGGAAAAGAGGCGGTACAGTTCCTGGTGACCGTCAAGGACTTCCTGGAAGATCCGTCAAGAATCATTCTGGAAATTTAAATTTACCCGACTTAATCGAGAGCAATCAGATTATGGCTAAAGAATACGATGTCGTCGTCATAGGGTCCGGCCCGGCGGGCTACGTGGCGGCAATACGCTGCGCCCAGCTGGGATTCAAGACGGCGTGCATAGAAAAGTGGCTGGACAAGGACGACAAGACTGTTTACGGCGGGACCTGTCTCAACGTTGGCTGTATTCCTTCCAAGGCATTACTGGATACATCCCACAAGTTTGCGGAAGCCCAGCATGGCCTGGAGTCCCAAGGTATCAAGGTCGGCAAGGTGAGTATCGATGTCCCGGCGATGATCGAGCGGAAAGCCAAGGTGGTCACTCAGCTGACTGGCGGCATCAAAGGGCTGTTCACGGCCAATAAGGTGGACGGCATGGCCGGTACCGGCAAGGTTACCGGTAAAAACCAGGTTACGTTAACCACTCATGATGGCAAGGAAGAGCAGTTGCAGGCGAGGAACATTATCATTGCCTGCGGCTCGGTGCCGATTGAAATTCCCCCGACCCCGATTGACCAGGAGACCATCGTCGACTCGACCGGCGCACTGGAGTTTCAGGAAGTTCCCAAGCGTCTCGGCGTGATCGGCGCCGGCGTCATCGGCCTGGAACTGGGCAGTGTCTGGTCGCGGCTGGGCTCGGAAGTGACCGTCCTCGAAGCGCTGGATGATTTTCTGCCCATGGTGGACCGCCAGATTGCGAAGGAGAGTGCCAAAATATTCTCCAAACAGGGGCTGGATATCAAGCTCGGTGCCCGGGTGACCGGCAGCAAAGCCGGGACCCAGGCCAAAAAGCCGGTGGTCAAGGTGCAGTATTCGGACGCCGATGGTGAGCAGGAAGCGACCTTCGACAAGCTGATCGTGGCGGTAGGGCGAAAACCCTATACCAGCAACGTGCTGGACAGCTCGGTCGGCGTCGAGCTTGACGAGCGCGGCTTTATCAAGGTTAACGAATACTGTGAAACCAGTGTGCCGGGAATCTTTGCCGCGGGCGACGCAGTGCGTGGTCCGATGCTGGCACACAAGGGTATGGAAGAGGGTGTGATGGTCGCTGAACGCCTGGCGGGCAAAAAGACCCAGGTCAATTACGATCTCATCCCTTCGGTGATCTATACCCACCCTGAAGTGGCCTGGGTGGGTAAAACCGAGGAACAGCTGAAAGAGGCGGGCACTGACTACAATGTGGGCACTTTTCCCTTTGTCGCCAACGGCCGGGCCCTGGCCGCCAACGATGCGGAAGGAATGATCAAGTTACTGGCCGATGCCAAAACTGACCGCATCCTGGGTTGTCATATTGTCGGTCCCAGCGCAGCCGACCTGCTGCAGCAGATGGTGATTGCCATGGAATTCAGTGCCAGTGCCGAGGACATCGGATTGACCATGTTTGCCCACCCGACGCTTTCCGAAGGGGTACACGAAGCGGCTCTTGCCGCCAATGGTCATGCCATTCATATCGGCAACCGGAAAAAGCGTTAATGATCGAAAGTTCAATTTAAACCGACAGCCGTTCCAGAAGGATCGGTTGCAAATAAAATGACAAGCGGTGACTGTTAATGAATTTACACGAATACCAGGCCAAGGCCCTGTTTGCCGAATACGGACTTCCCGTCTCGACCGGCTTTGCAGTGGACACAGCGGCGGAAGCGGTTGCAGCCGCGGAAAAAATTGGCGGCGACAAGTGGGTGGTGAAAGCCCAGGTGCATGCTGGCGGGCGCGGGAAGGCAGGGGGCGTAAAGCTGGTCTCCAGTGCCGACGAGATCCGGGCCTTTGCCGATCAATGGCTGGGTAAGAATCTGGTTACCTACCAGACCGATGCCAATGGCCAGCCGGTCAGCAAGATCCTGGTGGAATCCTGCACCGATATCGCCAGCGAGTTGTACCTCGGTGCGGTGGTGGATCGGTCGTCACGCCGGATCGTGTTCATGGCCTCTACCGAAGGTGGGGTGGAAATTGAGAAAGTGGCGCACGAAACACCCGAGAAGATCCTCCGGGCGACCATCGACCCACTGACCGGCCCGCAGCCGTTCCAGGCTCGTGAGCTGGCCTTCCAGCTGGGATTGAACAGCGAGCAGATCAAGCAGTTCACCCGTCTTTTTCTGGGTCTGGCGAAACTGTTCATGGATCTCGACCTGGCACTGCTGGAAATCAATCCGCTGGTAATCACCAGCGTAGGCAATCTGCACTGCCTGGACGGCAAGATCAATATCGATGGCAATGCCCTGTACCGGCAGCCGAAACTGCGCGAGATGCACGATCCCAGCCAGGAGGATGAACGCGAAGCCCTGGCGGCGAAGTGGGATCTCAATTACGTGGCCCTGGACGGCAATATCGGTTGCATGGTCAATGGTGCGGGTCTGGCCATGGGTACCATGGACATCGTGCAACTGTTCGGCGGGGCGCCCGCCAACTTTCTTGACGTGGGCGGCGGCGCCACCAAGGAACGGGTTACCGAAGCCTTCAAGATTATTCTGTCCGATGACAAGGTCAAAGCAGTGCTGGTCAACATCTTCGGTGGGATCGTACGCTGCGACCTGATTGCCGAAGGTGTTATCGGCGCGGTCGAGGAAGTGGGAGTTACCGTTCCGGTAGTGGTCAGGCTGGAAGGCAACAACGCCGATACCGGCCGCAAGGTTCTGGAACAAAGTGGACTGAACATTATCGCGGCAACCAGTCTGTCTGATGCTGCCGAAAAAGTTGTAGCAGCAGCGGGAGGTGCCAAATGAGCATTCTGGTCAACAAGGACACCCGGGTAATCTGTCAGGGATTCACCGGGGCTCAGGGAACCTTCCATTCCGAACAGGCGATCGAATACGGTACCCGGATGGTCGGTGGTGTAACGCCGGGCAAGGGCGGCCAGCAACACCTGGGTCTGCCGGTATTCAATACCGTCCGGGAGGCCGTGCGGGAAACTGATGCCGACGCTTCGGTCATCTACGTACCGGCACCGTTCTGCAAGGACTCGATACTGGAAGCGGTCGATGCCGGCGTTGGACTGATCGTCTGTATCACCGAGGGGATTCCCACACTGGACATGCTGGTAGCCAAGGAAAAATGCGATCAGGCCGGTGTGCGTCTGATAGGACCCAACTGCCCGGGCGTGATTTCGCCGGGCGAATGCAAGATCGGCATCATGCCGGGCTATATTCACAAACCCGGTAAAGTCGGTATCGTTTCCCGCTCCGGCACGCTGACCTATGAAGCGGTCAAGCAGACCACCGATTACGGTTTCGGCCAGTCGTCGTGCGTGGGTATTGGCGGCGATCCGATTCCAGGCTCCAATTTTATCGATATTCTCAAACTGTTCGAGAAGGACGCTCAGACCGAGGCGATCGTGATGATCGGTGAGATCGGTGGCACCGCGGAAGAGGAGGCCGCTGCTTTCATCAAGGAGCACGTTTCCAAGCCGGTGGTCTCCTATATTGCCGGTGTCACTGCGCCGCCTGGTAAACGCATGGGCCATGCCGGAGCGATCATCTCCGGGGGCAAAGGGACGGCCGATGAAAAATTTGCCGCGCTTCAGGATGCCGGCGTGAAAACAGTACGCAGCCTGGCCGATATCGGCAGTGCATTGCGCGAGGTTACCAACTGGTAATCCGGATTGCGACGGAAGCGGATTGCCGTTCCCCGGCGACCGCTTTCGTCCGTTTCCCAGTTCTTCAATTACTTCTTATCAGGCTGCCTGTTTTGAGGGCAACCTGACCTCACATGGCGCAGCACTGACGCGCAATTCCGGGTCATCGGTCAACGCTTTGGTGCACGTAAAAAGCGACTGCTGCAACGTTGTTTGTCAACGTAAAAATTTTCTTAATACTTACTTCACATAGAGGTTCTATAATTCTGCAGGGTTGTGTTAGTCTTGTCCGAAATTCGGTACCAGGTACCAGAATTTAAGGGACTGCAAGCAAATGTCAGGGCAATTGGTTACTTTCCCACTCACTTGCCAGAAGGGTGAGTAGAAAGGTAACCAATCCTGATTTTGTCAGGGAAATCTGCCAACTCCGCTAGGAGTTAAGACACCAATGGATTGCCGTGGCAGACAGGCAGTATAGGGATAATAATAAAACACGTATGGTTAGGTTTTAGGTTTCTAACCCTCACAGCGCATCTCCATCAGGTCAGCACCGTAACGCGGCTCCAACCGGCAGTTACAGTTGTCGGAACACGAGTAGCGGAACGGCTGCTTTCAAGACGGGGTTGTTTTGATTGAGGATTGGGGAACAGACTGAAATCAAGAACAAACAGATAGGATGGAAAATGAACTACCGTCGAATATCCAGTAAGATCCTGGCGCCGATCGTTTCTCTGGCGTTTTTCATGGTCAGCAGTGCGCAGGCTGCTGAGATCATGACCGATACCAGTATTATCGATGAGGCGCTGAGCGTTCTCGAACAAAAAAATAGTGAGCTTGCGGAAATCCAGGGCCGGATCAATCGCCTGGCCAATGCCACCAGTTCCACTTTTGAGCAATTCAAGCAGGAAAACGACAACCTTGAAGCCTTGCTGGTATTGAACGCTGAATATCGGCAGTTGGTTTCCATTCAGGAACAGAATATCGAAACCCTGGATGAGAGTATCGCCAACGTCGAGGTGGTTACCCGCGAGATACCATTGCTGATCCAGAAAATGATTACCAGTATCGAGCAGTTCGTCGAACTGGACCTGCCTTTCCAGTTGGAAACCCGTCGCAACCGGATTACCTTCGCCCGCAACGCGATAAACAATCCCGACGTCTCCATTGCGGAAAAATTCCGTCAGATACTGGTGCTGTACCAGAACGAAACACTTTACGGTCGAACCCACGAAACCTACCCGGATACTATCAATCTGGACGGTCAGGATCGTGAGGTCAACCTGCTGCGAGTCGGCCGGATTGCGCTGCTGTTCCAGACCACTGACCGTCAGGTTACCGGTCGCTGGAACAATGACACCCGCTCCTGGGAAACATTGCCCGCAGGTGACTACCGCACCGCAGTACAGTCTGCTATCAGGGTTTCCAGTGGCCTGGATGCGCCCCGAATTATCGAATTGCCAATCGCAGCACCGGAGTTAGCACAGTAATGAAAACTACAATCAAGACACTAGGTTTAACAGTTTCCACGCTTCTGCTGGCATCCTTCGTGAACGCCCAAACCCTCAACACCAGCGAACTGCTTCAGCGGGTCGAGGAAGATAGGGTAGCCGAATCTCAGGAGTATCGTGATCGTGTAGCCGAGTTCCAGAGTGCATCCAGCCAGCAGGAAGCAGTCCTCGAACGAACCCAGCAACGGGTTGCCGAGCAGGAACGACTGCAGACCGAGCTCAGTGACCAGTTCGAAGCCAATGAGATTGAAATCTCCGACAAGCGCGAAATTCTGCGTGACCGTCGTGGTGACCTGAACGAACTGTTCGGTACTCTCCAGGGCGTGGCGGGTGACTTCATGAGCACCTTTACCGGCTCGATCATCAGCGCCCAGTACCCGGGCCGTACCGATTACCTGGAAGGCTTCATCGAGCGCGCCGGCAGTACTACTGAACAGCTGGCCATCGACGAAATCGAGCGCTTCTGGTACTTCATGCAGCAGGAAATGACCGAGTCGGGCAAAGTAGTCAAATACAGCGGCCCGGTGGCCCTGCCCTCCGGTGAGACGGTAACCCGTCAGATCACCAGAATCGGTTCTTTCAATGCGGTTTCCGAGGGCGAGTATCTGTCTTACAACAGCGATCTTGGCACCCTGCAGGTATTGCCCCGGCAGCCTTCCGGCGGCATGCTGAGCCGTGGCTACTATCAGAGCCAGGCCGAGGAGCTCGAAAACGCGTCCAGCGGCTATGTCAAAGTCGGCATCGACCCCACTGGTGGTATCGGTGGTCAGGTGTTCGCCAACCTGGTGAACTTCCCGACTGTTGACGAACAGGTTCGCAACAACTCAGGCCCCATCGGTTTCACCATCATCGGCGTCGGTATCATCGGTGTCCTGGTGGCGTTGATCCGCTCCCTGATGCTGACCCTGGTTGCCATGAAGGTGAGCCGTCAGCTGAAGTCCGACAAGCCGATGAAGAACAACCCGCTGGGTCGTGTTCTGGGTGTAGCCGAATCCAACCCGAACGTCGACACCGAGACTCTGGAATTGAAGCTCGGCGAAGCGATTCTGCAGGAAACTCCCTCTCTGGAACGGTTCCTGACCTTCATCAAAATCATCGCAACCATCGCTCCGCTGATGGGTCTGCTCGGTACGGTTACCGGTATGATCCAGGTGTTCCAGCAGATCACGGTTTACGGTGCCGGTGACCCGACTATCATGGCGGGTGGTATTTCCGTCGCATTGATGACAACGGTACTTGGTATTACCGTTGCGATTCCTACCGTGTTGATGCACACCTGGGTTAAGAGTAAGAGTGACAACATCATTCATATTCTCGAAGAACAGGCGACCGGTATGATCGCCGAGAAAGCAGAGAAAAGAGCGGCATCTCACTAGATGCCGCTGGAGGTTGACTGATTATGTACTTTACGTTTCTAGACATGGTAGATGCCATCAGCAACTTCATGGATCGCGGTGGCCCGGTTCTCTGGGTCATCGCCGGTCTGCTGCTGATCAAGTGGTCGCTCGTTTTTGAGCGGGTCTGGTATCTGAATACAACTCATAAGAAGAACGTCAAAAACACTCTGGCTGCCTGGAATGCCCGTTCCGACACCAAGTCCTGGAGTGCCCATGCGATTCGCCAGATGATGATTTCCAAAGTGTCTCTGGATCTGCGTACCACGATGCCCATGATCGAGTCGCTGGTGGTGGTTTGTCCGCTATTGGGCCTGATTGGCACGGTAACCGGTATGATCGAGGTATTCTTTGTGATGGCAGTGACCGGAGGCGGCGACGCCAAATCCATGGCTGGCGGGGTCTCCAAGGCGACAATTCCGACCATGGCCGGGATGGTAGGCGCCTTGTCAGGTATTTTCGCTTCCAACTGGCTCAAGGCCAGCATCGATCGTGACCTGGAACTGCTTGAAGACCACTTGCCGTTGAGTGATTGATCTGAAAGATGACTGTTGTAGTAGAGGTCTTCTCAATTAAGGGGTAAGAATTATGAGATCAGGATTAATGAAAAAGAAGGACGAGGAGCCAGGTGGTGAGATTGACCTCACCCCAATGCTGGACGTCGTCTTTATTCTTCTGATTTTCTTTATCGTTACGTCGGTATTCATTACCGAAGCCGGCATTGACGTGTCAAAGCCGATAGCTTCCACGGCCGAACCGAAAAACAAGGATCTGATCCTGATTGCGGTCAGCCCGCAGGGCGATATCTGGATAGACGGAGAACAGATCGATCCCCGGTTCATCCGGTCCCGGTTCGAGTTGCGGCTGGCAGAGGCGCCCAATTCCTCTGTAGTCATCCAGGCTGACCAGTCCGCCAACAACGAGTACGTCATGATGATCATGCGTGCCGCCCGGGAAGCTGAAATCGCAGACGTTTCCATTTCAACCGAAGCCTAATCAACGGAGGCCTGAGAATAATGATATTTGTAAGATGGGGCACGTCTTTGATTCTTGCTGCTGGAATAACGTTTGGTCTTTTCTATTTCATGCAGGCACTGATCGCCACCGGTGAACGGGTCGAGCAGAACGTCAGTGTTGTCAGGGTGGTGGATGCCACCATGCCTGAAATTGAGCTCGAGGTAATCCAGCGTATCGACGAGCCGGAGCCGATTGAAGATCTCAATGAGCCACCACCCGAGCGGGAAAACCGGCAGGTGGATCTGGACAGCGGACCGTCTCTGGCGATCGCTCGCACCGAGGTGGACATCGACGCGGATCTCAACCTTGGCAATGCGTCCATCTCCATCACCGATGGTGAGATGCTGCCGCTGGTCAACGTAACGCCGCAATACCCGACCAGGGCCGCCCAACGCGGCATCGAAGGCTGGTGTCAGGTCGCCTTTACGGTGGACGGCGACGGCAACGTGGTCGAGGACACCATTCGGGTTGTGGATGCCGAACCTCCCAATATTTTTGACCGTTCTTCCATTCGCGCGGCGGCCCGATTCAAGTTCCAGCCTCGTGTGCAGGATGGCAAGGGTGTGCCGGTACCCAATGTGCAGTATGTCTTCAGGTACGTTCTGGAGGGTGATCAATAATGAAGAAACTACGACTTAGCGCTCTGTTAGTGGTTGCCTTCTTCGCGGCCAACCTGGCGATGTTACAGGTCGCACAGGCGGGGGAAGAGCAGCGTGCACCGCCGCCCACCCGGGCTTCCGACGTGCTCAGCGAACCGGTATTCAGGGCGATCAGCGAAATTCAGGAATACATGAGTCCGGAAGATCCTGACGACGAACCCGATTATGCGCGGGCCAAACAGGCACTGGACGAGTTGTATGAGCGTCGTTATCAGCGCATGAACGATTTCGAAAAGTCCACGGTGCTGAATTTCTACACCAACTACTACCTGTCAACCGATAACATTCCGGAAGCGATTCGTACCTTCGAACAGATCCTCACCATCGAGGACCTGCGGGAAGACGTGCGACTGCGTGCGTTGCGGGCACTGGGTCAATTGAATATGGCCGAGGAGAATTTCCAGGCCTCTATCAATTACTACAACCAGTGGCGTGACCTGTCTCTGGACGAGGATGACACGGTATTCCTGGGGCTGGCCAACAGTCACTATTCGCTGGAGCAGTATGCTGAGGCCACTCCTTACATGCTGAGCCACATGCAGATGCTGGCCGACGCCGGTGAAAATATCGAACGCAACAAGTGGGGCCTGCTCAACGTGCTGTACATCGAGCAGGAAGACTATGCCAGTGCCCTGGAAGTGACCAAGAACATGATCGTTAAGTTCAACGATCCGGCCGACTGGCGTAATCTGTCCGCCATCTACTCGTTCCTGGACCAGGACAGCAACCGCATCGGTTCGCTGCGACTGCGTTATCTGCTTGGCAACATGGACGCCGAGGCCGAATACATGAACCTCGGTCAGTCCCTGGCTGGTGTTGAAACTCCCTATTCGGGAGCCATGGTCATCAAGGCAGGCATGGATTCCGGAGTGGTGCCGGAGGACGAGGACAATCTGAGAATTCTGGTACAGATGTATCAACTGGCCTATGAATTCGACGAGGCGGTTGCCCCGGCGACCCGGCTGGCGGAGATTTCAACATCCGGAGACGGCTACGACACGCTCGGCTATGTGTACTACATGCTGCACAATTACGAAGCGGCTGCCGAGGCATTCCGCAATGCCATCGACAAGGGTTCGCTGAGTAATGCCGCGGATACCAACCTGTTCCTGGCCCGTGCGCTGGTGGAACTGGATGAGTACACCAATGCGGAAGCCGCAGCCCGGCGCTCCGCCGACCTTGGCGACGAAAGCGATCGACGTTCCGCCAACAACTACCTGAACTTCATCAATGCGCAGCGCAGCCGCTACAACGCGATTCAGCAGCGTAAGAATAACGCCATCGACTTCTACGTGGCCTATGATGACTGATTGACCTCTGCTCCAGGCTTGAATGGAGCAGAATAGTCCCCATTAAAAAGCCCAGTTCAGTGAACTGGGCTTTTTTGTTTCTAAGAAAAAAGTCCGTATGTTCTCGCCCCTGGGATGTTCCCGGGGACGGGACGGTTCGCCAATCTGTAAACAGACTAAACAAGAGGCAAATCAATGACTGCACAAAGCAAGGCAGAGACCAGGGGTTTTGAAACCGAGGCGAAACAACTGCTGCACTTGATGATCCATTCATTGTACAGCAACCGGGAAATCTTCTTGCGGGAGCTGATCTCAAATGCATCCGATGCCGCCGATAAGCTGCGTTTCCAGGCTCTGTCGAGCCCGGAGCTTCTGGAGAAGGACGCCGAGCTGGCGGTAACCATCGATTACGATACTGACGCTCGAACCGTAACCGTATCGGACAACGGCATTGGCATGAGTCGTGACGAGGTCATCAGCAACCTGGGAACCATCGCCCGTTCCGGAACCTCGCAATTCCTTGAGTCGCTGACCGGCGACCAGAAGAAGGATTCCCGGCTCATCGGCCAGTTCGGAGTTGGCTTTTATTCTGCCTTTATCGTTGCCGGTGAAGTGGAAGTCATCACCCGCAAAGCGGGCCTCGGAGAAAACGAGGCAGTGCACTGGAAATCCACCGGTGAGTCTGACTACACCATCGAAGATACCACGAGGGCCGGCAGGGGAACTTCGGTCATTCTGCATCTGAAAGAAGACGCCAGTGAATTTGCCGAGTCATACCGGTTGCGAAGTATTGTCAAAAAGTATGCCGACCATCTTTCCGTTCCGGTGCTGATGAAGAAAGAGCAGAGCCCCGTGGAAGAAGACCACGCCGATGAGAACTCCTCCGGCGAGGCCAGGGAGAAAGACAAAGCTCCGCCCATCGCGTACGAGACCGTCAATCTGGCCAAAGCTCTCTGGACCCGGCCCCGGACCGAACTCAATGACGAGGAGTACCAGGAATTTTACAAGCACGTCAGCCATGACTATGAAAGCCCGCTGACCTGGAGTCACAACAAGGTTGAAGGCAAGCTGGAATACACCAGTCTGTTGTATTTACCGTCCCGTGCGCCGTTCGATCTGTGGAACAGGGAGGCCGCCAGGGGGCTGAAACTGTATGTGCAGCGGGTGTTCATCATGGACGATGCCGAGCAGTTTCTACCGTTGTACCTGCGTTTTATCAAAGGGGTAGTGGACTCCAACGATATTTCCCTCAATGTATCGCGGGAAATTCTGCAAAAGGATCCGGTGGTGGATTCCATGCGCAGCGCCCTGACCAAACGGGCCCTGGATATGCTGGAGAAACTGCGAGCCAATGAGCCGGACAAATACAACGAGTTCTGGAACGAATTTGGCCAGGTACTGAAGGAAGGTCCGGCGGAAGATTATTCAAATGGCGAAAAAATCGCCGCGCTGCTGCAGTTCACCACTACCGAGTCCAAGGCCTCGGAGCAGGACCAGGGCCTCAAGGATTACGTGGCCCGGATGAAGGAGGATCAGGACAGGATCTACTACCTGATTGCCGATTCACTGAATGCTGCCCGGAACAGCCCGCATCTGGAAATTTTCCGTAAAAAAGGCATTGAAGTGATTCTCATGCACGATCGCATCGACGAGTGGTTGATGGGTTATCTGCGGGAATTCGATGGCAAGCAGTTCCAGGATATTACCCGTGGTGAGCTGGATCTGGGTAAACTGGAGGACGCGGAGGAAAAGTCCCGCCACGAACAGGTTGAGCAGGAGCTGAAAGCACTGACCGAACGGGCCAAAAAGGCGCTCGGCGAACGGGTTCAGGAAGTGAGGTTGACTCATCGGCTGACGGATTCCCCGGCCTGCCTGGCCATGGGCGAGCACGAGCTGGGTGAGCAGATGCGCAAGATCATGGAGGCCTCGGGTCAGCAGGTTCCGGAGAGTAAGCCGGTGTTCGAACTGAACCCCGATCATCCGCTGGTGCAGAAGCTGGACCGGGAGGCCGATGAAGACCGTTTCGGTGACCTGGTCGGGGTACTGTTTGATCAGGCGGCCCTGTCCCAGGGCCGGCAACTCGACGACCCCGGACAATACAGCCGACGTCTGAACAAACTGCTGCTGGAACTGTGCGATTAGGCGGTCGGGACTGCTACATCTGTTCCAGGGTTTCCAGTCCCAGCAGATCCAGGCCCTCACTGAGAGTAGCTGCCGTGAAGCGGGCCAGCGCCAGTCGGCTGGCCCGTACCGGGGGCTCCGCCTTCAGGATCGGACAGGCCTCATAAAAGCGCATGAACAGGCCGGCCAGTTCGAACAGATAAGTGCATAGATGACTGGGATAGTAATCCGTGGCCACAGTCTGCAATATCTCCGGCAGGCGCAACAGTTTTACAATCAACTGGCGCTCCTCGGCCGTGGTAATGGCGATTGCCGAAGTGGCGGTAATTGACGCCTCGGCCCCGTCCTCCTGCCGGCGCAGGATGCTGCGAATTCGTGTATAGGCGTACAGCAGGTACGGAGCGGTATTACCGTCCAGCGCCAACATGCTGTCCCAGTCAAAGACGTAATCGCTGGTGCGATTTTTGGAAAGATCGGCATATTTGACCGCACCGATTCCGACTTTATCAGCAATCTCCCGACGTGTTTCTTCGTCCAGTTCCGGACTTCTTGCCGAGACCAGATCGAAGGCACGCCGTACCGCCTCATCCAATAGATCGATCAGTTTAATAAGTCCGCCGCTGCGGGTTTTAAATGGCTTGCCGTCCTTGCCCATCATGGTGCCATAGGCCACGTGCTCAAGCCGGCACTCAGGTGCAACAAATCCGGCTGCCCGGGCTACCGCGAATACCTGCTGAAAATGCAGGCCCTGCCGGGCATCAACGACATAGAGCACCCGTTCTGCCGCCAGCTCGGTGGCCCGAAAACGAATGGCAGCAAGGTCAGTGGTTGCATACAGGTAGCCGCCATCGGATTTCTGCACGATAAGCGGCAGCGGCTCATTCTCCTTGCCCTGAAATTCGGGCAGAAACACGCAACTGGCGCCCTGGGAGACAGTCAACAGGTCCTGTTTTTCCAGCTCTGAGATGATTCCGGGCAGGCTGTCGTTGTAGAAACTCTCAGCACGCAGATCGGAGCGGCGCATGCGAATCTGGAGCTTGTCATAGACCGCTTCGCAATGACGCAGTGATTCTTCGATGAAGCGATGCCAGAGCATCAGGCTCTGCTCATCACCCCCCTGCAATCTGACCACGCTGTTGCGCGCCTGGTTGGCAAATTCCGGATCCGCATCGAATTTCTCCTTGGCCGCCCGGTAGAAGGCTTCCAGGTCCTCCAACTCGGTCGACAGCGAATCGAGATCGTCGCTGACCTGCTGCAGATAAGCGAGCAGCATGCCAAACTGCGTACCCCAGTCGCCCACATGATTCTGTCTGATGACTTGATGTCCAAGTCGTTCCAGAATCCTCACCAGGCTGTCACCGATGATTGTGCCGCGCAGATGTCCGACGTGCATTTCCTTGGCGAGATTGGGCGACGAATAATCGACCACGATCGTTTCAGGCCGGGCCGTCTGCTGCACCAGTTCCGCCTGATTATCCAGCAGTGCAGTGGCCCGGCTCGCAAGCCAATTATCGGACAGGTGAATATTAATGAATCCCGGACCGGCGACTTCAAAATGGTCCACCAGCTCGCCGCTCTCCAGGCGGTCGCATACAGCGGCGGCAAGCTCCCGTGGATTTTTCTTCAACTGCTTGGCAATACTCATCACGCCGTTAGCCTGGTAGTCGCCGAACTCAGGACGCGAGGCTGGTACCAGGATGGCCTGACAGTCAGCAATGCCGCTGACCTGGCTGAGCGCGTCGCTGATGAGCTGGTCAAGGGTTTCTCGAATTGTGGCCATGGTGATCTGCTTCCAAGCTTGGTTCGCGGACTGACGGGGATAACCGCCGCTGCCCCGTGATGAAAAGGCGGGATTGTACACCAATTGGCAGGATTCTGATTGGAGAGAGGAGGTTATCGGGTAAAATGCGCAGTCTCGCAGTCGCTGGACAGGAAACCAGGTCATGTCGGACCATCCCCAAGTACAATTTACCCGGGTTGAGGCGGGTGCCGCCGGGCAGCGCCTGGACAATTTCCTGCTGGCCCAGCTGAAAGGCTGTCCGAAGTCGCGTATCTATCGCATGATCAGGAAGGGGGAAGTGCGGCTGAACCGCAAGCGCGCCAGGCCGGACAGCCGGGTGGCGGAAGGGGATATGGTGCGCATACCACCGGTCCGGCTGGCGGAACGGACGGCGCCACCGAAACCGGGTGCGAGCCTGGCCGATCTGTTACAGAACCGTATCCTGCTGGAAAATGACGATTTCCTGGTCATTGATAAACCCGCGGGCCTGGCGGTACACGGGGGATCCGGAGTGCGACTCGGACTGATCGAGGCGCTGCGGCAGATTCGACCGGAATGGCAATCGCTGGAACTGGTACATCGCCTTGACCGGGACACTTCCGGATGCCTGATCGTTGCAAAAAATTCTATTTTTCTCAAAGAGATAAACAGACAACTTAAGAATAAATCTGTTTCTAAAATCTATCTCGCCCTGGTGCAGGGATTCTGGCCTGACACTCTCCATGAAATCGATGCCCCACTGCAGAAGTACCGGCTGGAATCCGGCGAGGGCATGGTCAGGGTGGCCGACGAGGGGAAGCCAGCTCTGACCCGGTTTCGGGTGCTGGAACATTTCGGCCGCCTCGCCACCCTGGTCGAAGTGCAGTTGGAAACTGGTCGAACCCACCAGATCCGGGTGCATTGCCGGCACGCCGGTCATGCCATTCTGGGTGACGCCAAATACGGCAGCCGCGATCTGCCCGCAGCGCTGCAGGGCGTTCAGCGGTTGTGCCTGCATGCTGCCAGGCTGGAATTCAGCTATCCGTCCGGCGGTCCCGGGTACCGGATCGAGGCAGCTCTGGATGCCGACTTCGAAGCGACCGTCAAGCTATTGAGAAGCCAGTAAAAACTCCTCCCGGAATCGATGTCTGGAAGGTAGATTTTTTTGACACGCGAGGGTTGTGCCACTATTATTGCGCGCCTATGCCAGAGACCCCCCTTCCAGCGTATGTCGATGCGCGCAAGGCGTTCAGTCAGAACGCCTCGGTGAGCGGCTTTCTGGAGCTGAAAAAACTGGAGCGGACGGCAGCCTGTCTGGCCGACGACAGCGGCAGGCTGCAGGCGGAATTGCACTTCAGCACTGACAGCGGCGGGCGACGGCGGATCGGGGGGCATCTGAGCGCGGTAGTGCAATTGACCTGTCAGCGCTGCCTGGAGCCGGTGGCCGTGGATCTGGACGAGGACTTCGATCTGCTTCTGGTGCCGGATGAAACAGCAGCAGGCAATCTCGACAAGGAATACGATCCGTGGATCTGTGCGGACCATCGGATCGTGCTGGCCGAGTTACTGGATGAACAGATTCTGCTGGGAATGCCGATAGTCAGTTATCACCGGCAGGGTCCGTGTGCCGAGGCGGAGCGGCTGGAAAGCGGCTCGGACGAAGCACAGGAAAGTGATGTAGAAAAACGCGCCAACAGCCCGTTCGCGGTGTTGGCGGAGTTGCAAAAGACCGATTTGAAAGAGTAGTGCAGCGGGGCCGTTCCCGCTATCGCAGTGCGATTGCATGATCATCGCAGAACAGGATTGCAGTACAGTTTTCCCGGGCAGTATCGACTCCGGGATCAGGTAAATTTCAGGAGTTTACAATGGCAGTTCAACAAAACAGGGTTACCCGGTCCAAGCGCAACAAGCGCCGCAGCCACGACAGTCTGACCGGGCCCACGTTGTCCACGGACAAGACCAGCGGCGAAGTCCATCGTCGGCATCATGTGACTGCTGACGGCTTTTATCGGGGCAAGAAGGTACTCGATCTCGGCGACGAGTAATTTTGGGCTCCGGGACACGCATTGCCATCGACGCGATGGGCGGTGAGTCGGGCATTCGGGTCACCGTACCGGCCTCGCTGAGAGCGCTGAAGAGTCACCCGGATCTGCAGCTGACCCTGGTCGGCGACAGCAGGCAGATTGAAACGGAACTGGAAGCCTGCGGTGAGCAGCTGTCGGCGCGCCTTACACTTCTGCATACGGAAGCGGTGGTGCGTGACGACGACAAGCCCACGCGGGTCTTACGGGACAGAACTGAATCGTCGATGTATCTGGCCGTGAAACTGGTCGAGCAGGGCGCAGTGGAAGCCTGTGTCAGTGCCGGTAATACCGGTGCGCTGCTGTTGTCCGGCCGGCATTTGCTGAAGACGATCCGCGGTATTGAAAAGCCGGCCATCCTGGCGACCATACCCGGCGCAAACCGGAACTGCTACCTGCTGGACGTCGGCGCCAATGTGGACTGCAAGGCCGCACAGCTGGTTCAGTTCGCGGTGATGGGCTCGGTCCTGGCCGAATCCCTGGACGGGCTGCGCCGGGCCCGGGTAGCGTTGCTGAATATCGGTGTCGAGGATTACAAGGGCAGCGAGCAGGTGAAAACGGCTGCCGCGCTGCTGGAAGAGCACGCCGCCATAAATTACGTGGGATATGTTGAAGGCAGTGCCCTGTTCGAAGGAATTGCCGATGTGGTGGTCTGCGATGGATTTGTGGGCAATGTCACCATCAAGTCCAGTGCCGGCGTGGTAGGAGTGATCAACCAGGCACTGTCGGAAATCGCCGCCGCCGGCAGTGACAGTCAGCAGGGCGCTCTGGCCCAGGCCAGGCTGGTCAGCGAGCTGCAGCGACGGGTCGACCCGAGCCAGTTCAACGGTGCCAGCCTGCTGGGACTGCAGGGCAGCATCATAAAGAGTCATGGCAATGCCTCGGCAGCGGGTTTTCAGTTTGCCATCGAACGCGCTATCAAGGAGGCGCGCCACAACGTGCCCGGCCTGATTGCTGAAAAGGTCGCGGAACTTGTTGAAATAAAAGCAAAATCAGGCTGAAGGCCTGACACCGGAACAGCGAAAACCAGTATGCGTAAATTCGGATTCGTCTTTCCCGGGCAGGGGTCCCAGAAGCTGGGCATGCTCGCGGAACTGGCAGACCACCATCCCGAGCTGACCGACACTTTCTCGGAGGCTTCGTCGGTTATCGGCCAGGACCTCTGGGAAACCTGTCAGCACGACACCACCAATAACCTCGACCAGACTGAAATCACCCAGCCGGTGCTGCTGACGGCCTCAGTGGCAATCTGGCGGCTGTGGAAGGCAGCGGGTGCCGCGGATCCCGCCATCATGGCCGGGCACAGCCTCGGAGAATATTCCGCCCTGGTCTGCGCCGGGGTACTGGATTTCGCCGATGCGGTGCGCCTGGTGCACAAACGCGGCCAGTACATGCAACAGGCGGTCCCGGCCGGTACCGGCGCCATGGCCGCAATCGTCGGTCTTGAGGATTACCAGATTCGCGAAGTCTGTCAGCAGGTGGCGGAAGGCCAGGTGGTGTCAGCCGCCAATTACAATTCGCCGGGACAGACCGTGATCGCCGGAGATGCCGAGGCAGTCAACCGGGCCATGGTTGCCCTGAAAGAGGCTGGCGCCAAGCGGGCCCTGCCACTCAAGGTCAGCGTTCCCTCCCACTGCGCACTGATGAAACCCGCAGCGGACAGGCTGGCAGCGGATCTGGAAGCGATAGCCTTTCGACCGGCCGCGATCCCGGTAGTGCAGAACGTCAATGCCGAAGTGGCCACGGAAGCCAACAGTATCAAGCAGAATCTGCTTGGACAGTTGCATCAGCCGGTATTGTGGGTGGACAGCATCCGGCTGATTTCCCAGGGCGGCATAAGAATGCTGGTGGAGTGCGGTCCAGGTAAAGTGCTGTGCGGCCTGATCAAGCGTATCGAGGCCGATATCGCCTGCTTCGGCAGCGATGATGTCCAGAGCTTCCAGCAGGCCTGTGAGGAGGTTTCCGGTTGATCGGAGCCAACTCTCAACCATCAGACTGAGAACCCGACAGGGCTGCTCACACAGCGGTTACTAATCATTTCAGGAGAGAACTATCATGAGTGACAATCAGCGCATCGCTCTTGTCACCGGTGCCAGCCGTGGCATAGGTAAAGCGATTGCCACCGAACTGGGCAGCCAGGGGCTGACGGTAGTGGGTACGGCGACTACCGAGTCCGGCGCCGAAGCCATTTCCGCCTATCTTGCCGACGCCGGTATTGCCGGCCGCGGACTGGTACTGGACGTGGCGTCCGATGCTGCCGTTACCCTGTGCCTGGAAACCGTGGCCGAGCAGTTCGATACGCCGCTGGTAGTAGTCAATAACGCGGGCATCACCCGCGACAATCTGCTGATGCGCATGAAATCGGCGGAATGGGATGCGGTAATCGATACTAATCTCAATGCCCTGTTCCGGGTCTGCAAAGCCTGTCTGAAAGGCATGACCCGGGCGCGCTGGGGACGGATTATCAATATCAGTTCGGTAGTAGGTTCCAGCGGCAATGCAGGGCAGACCAACTACGCCGCCTCCAAGGCCGGAATTGAAGGGTTTTCCCGTGCTCTGGCCAAGGAGGTAGGGTCCAGGGGAATTACCGTTAACGTGGTTGCCCCAGGATTCATCGACACTGATATGACCAGCGAACTGCCCGAAAAACAGCGTGAAATCCTGCTCGGGCAGATTCCACTGGGACGACTCGGCGAAGCGCGCGAAATCGCCGCAGCAGTTGGTTTTCTGGCTTCCGACAGTGCCGCATATATCACCGGAGAGACACTGCATGTGAATGGCGGCATGTACATGGGATAAGTGTTGATATGACATCTATCGTTCTGAAATGACGATAGAAAAACCCCCTGAATTTAAATAAATTGGGGTTAGAGATTACAACTAATTCAAAATAGAGGTAAACTTGCGTCCATTCATTCCAGGGGCTGGTTTGAGGCCATGCTGCGGAGCTGAAGCTGGCCGCATAAAATTGTTAAAACTCAGGAGCTAATGATAGATATGAGTAGCATTGAAGAGCGCGTTAAGAAAATTGTTTGCGAACAACTTGGCGTAAAAGAGGATGAGGTAAAACCTTCGGCATCCTTTGTAGAAGACCTGGGCGCTGATTCATTGGATACCGTAGAACTGGTGATGGCCCTCGAAGAGGAATTCGAAACTGAAATCCCCGATGAAGAGGCAGAAAAAATCACCACGGTTCAGCTGGCAATCGATTACATCAACAACAACCTGTAAAGGCTGGTTGAATTACACACAAAGCTACTCTGGCACGCCAGAGTAGCTTTTGTTTTATACGCCTTTCGTAATAGCCAAGGATATGGAGAGATCGAAGTGAACGGTAGAAGAGTGGTGGTAACCGGAATAGGCCTCCTCACTCCGGTTGGAAACGATGTGAAAACATCCTGGGAAGCCATTAAAAATGGCCAGAGCGGCATCAATTCCATAGCGCATTTCGACACGACGGACTTCACCACTCGCTTTGGCGGTTCGGTCAAGGACTTCGACAGTTCCTTGTACATGCCGGCACGCGATGCCCGGCGTATGGACGAATTTATTCAGTACGGCATGGCGGCAGGCGTTCAGGCAGTGGCGGATGCGGGGCTTGAAGACGCCAAGCCGGATCCGCAACGGGTCGGCGTAGCGGTCGGATCCGGGATCGGTGGCATCAAATCCATCGAAGAGACTTCATACCAGGTCAGGACACAGGGGCCGCGTAAAATATCTCCGTTCTTCGTCCCTGGCTCGATCATCAACATGATCAGCGGCATGCTGTCCATCCGGTTCGGCTACCAGGGCCCTAACATCGCCATAACCACAGCCTGCACCACGGGCACTCACAATATCGGTGTCGCTGCCAATATGATCGCCAACAACCAGGCGGACGTGATGCTGGCGGGGGGAGCGGAAATGTCCTGTTCTCAGGTAGGGCTGGGCGGTTTCTGCGCAGCCCGGGCCCTGTCCGCCCGCAATGACGATCCGACCCGCGCCAGTCGCCCCTGGGATCGTGACCGGGACGGTTTTGTCCTCAGTGACGGTGCCGGGGTGCTGGTGCTCGAAGAGTACGAACATGCCAAGGCCCGTGGCGCGACACTTTACGCGGAACTGGTGGGATTCGGCATGAGCGGCGACGCCTATCACATGACCTCGCCATCGGAAGGCGGAGCCGGAGCGGCACAGTGCATGAAAAATGCCCTGGCCAGCGCCGGCCTGACGCCGGATCAGGTTGATTACATCAATGCTCACGGGACCTCCACCGTGGCTGGTGATATGGCCGAAACAGCGGCAATCAAGAGTGTTTTCGGTGCGCACGCCTACAAGCTCTGCGTCAGCTCCACCAAATCCATGATCGGTCACCTGCTGGGTGCTGCCGGCGCCGTCGAAGCGATTATCTCGATTCTGTCGATCCGGGACAGTGTGGTTGCCCCGACCATCAATCTGGACAATCCCGATGCAGGCTGCGATCTGGACTATGTTCCTCATCAGGCCAGAGAGCTACCGCTGAATGTAGTGATCAGTAACTCGTTCGGTTTCGGTGGAACCAACGGGAGTCTGATTTTCAGCCGGCTGTCCTGATTCCCGGTGCCGTTGATGATGACAGGCTGTACGGAGAAAGCTTCGTGTCGACCAGCCTGATCAACGGCGCCAGTGCCACAGTCATCCCTATTTCTGATCGGGCATTCCAATATGGCGATGGTGTCTTTGAAACACTGCGCATCGTAAACGGACGCGCAACTCTCTGGGAGCAGCATCGCAGGCGTTTGCTGGCCGGCTGCCGGTTTCTGCAGATTGCTGTGGATGAAATCAGCCTGGCACAGGAATTCCAGCAGCTGCTGGCCGGCAATGCTCCCAACGGCATCGCCAAGATTCTGATTTCCAGGGGCAGCGGTGGACGCGGTTACCAGCCGCCTGCGCAGGAAGCACCACAACGAATTCTGCAGTTCCATCCGTGGCCGGACAATCTCGACCTGCCGGCCGGCCAGGGTATTCGTGCGCGCCTGTGTAAGCATCCATTATCACGCAATCCGGCGCTGACCCGCTACAAGCACCTGTGCCGGCTCGACCAGGTTATTGCCAGCGCGGAACTGAACGGCGACATCCGCGAAGGGGTGATGCAGATCGACAGCGGGCAGGTTATCGAAGGTACCCGCAGCAACCTGTTTCTGGTTGTCGAAGGTCGCCTGACAACTCCGGCGTTGACTGAAGCCGGGATTCACGGCGTAATGCGAGAATACCTGCTGCAACAATTCGCTAGTGCCGGGGTAACGGTCGATGAGCGAGCCGTTACGGTGTCCGAACTGCAGAACGCGCAGGAACTGTTTTTCTGTAACAGTGTGTTCGGAGTCTGGCCGGTTACCGAACTGGAACTGGGCAAGCAGGTGGTTCGCTATACAATCGGGCCACGCGCGCTTGAGGCGGGCAGCTATGTTGAAGATGCCTTTCATAAACAGAATTAAACGACCCTGGCTGTTGCTGGCTGTCAGTGCGGTATTACTGACGGTAGTGATTGTGATTGCGGGACTGCGAGCCTGGGCACTGCTGAATTCACCCCTGGCCTTGCCGGGCAGCGTCATTTTCGATGTGCCTGCCGGTTCGTCGCTGGGCACAGTCAGTGACGAACTGGCCGCGCAGGGCTGGCTGGAAACCCCGTTACTGTTCAAGCTGTGGTCGCGCTATTCCGGTCATGCCGGACGTCTGCAGGCGGGCGAATATGAGCTGGAACCGGCCCTTACGCCGGTTCAGTTACTGGAAAAACTGGTCGCCGGCGATGTCAAGCAGTACCAGTTGACGCTGGTAGAAGGCTGGACCTTCACGCAGGCCCTGGAAACAATCCAGTCCAGTCCCGGCATTGCTGTGACACTGGGCGGATTGAGCGCGGAGGAAATTGCCGAGCGACTGGCATTTCATTATGCAAATCCGGAAGGTCAGTTGTTCCCCGACACCTATTTCTACACCCGCGGCACAACCGATGCCGAAATTCTGAGCCGGGCCCACCGGCGCCTGCTGGCCATCCTCGAGGAAGTCTGGGCACAGCGGTTGGGAGTGTTGCCGCTCGATTCGCCCTATCAGGCCCTGATCCTGGCTTCAATCGTGGAAAAGGAAACCGCAGTAGCGGCTGAGCGTCCCCAGATTGCCGGAGTCTTTATCCGCCGGCTGGAGCAGAACATGCGTCTGCAGTCGGATCCCACGGTTATTTACGGCATGGGGGAGCGCTATAATGGCAATATCGATCGTGCCGCCCTCAACGAGGTAACTCCCTACAATACGTACCGGATCAACGGGTTGCCACCTACCCCCATCGCCTTGAGCGGGCGGGAAGCCATCATCGCCAGCGTCAATCCGGATGCCGGTGCCGCTCTTTACTTTGTGGCCCGGGGCGATGGCAGTCATCAGTTTTCTGCCACCCTGGACGAACACAACGCGGCGGTGCGTCGCTATCAGCTCGGCGAAAACGTGCAGTAACCCCCGGGAACAATCAAGAAACTATCCAAAAAGCACCCAGACAAGCATCATGAGTGACACGATCAACCAGATACCGGCCCCGGGAAAATTCATCACTATCGAAGGGGTGGAGGGGGTCGGCAAGTCAACCAATATCGCCTTCATCCGGGAGTTGCTGGAACAGCGGGGGCTTGAGTTGCTGGTTACCAGGGAACCGGGCGGCACGGAATTGGCGGAACAGATCCGTGAACTATTGCTGGCCGATCACACCGAGCCTGTGGATCCCACTGCCGAGCTGTTACTGATGTTCGCGGCCCGGGCCCAGCATCTGCACACCCGGATAGAACCCGCCCTGGCGAGGGGGTGCTGGGTGCTTTGCGATCGGTTTACCGATGCCACCTACGCCTATCAGGGCGGGGGACGGCAGCTTGGCAATGGTACCATTCAAATTCTGGAACAATTGGTTCAGGGAGCCTTAAGGCCGGACCTCACCATAATTCTGGATCTGGATCCGGAAACAGGGCTGTCGCGGGCTACGCAACGGGGAGAGCTCGACCGCTTCGAGAAGGAGAAGCTGGAGTTTTTCCAGCGGGTAAGGGCGACTTACCTGCAGCGGGCGGCGGCGGAACCGGCACGCTGCGCGGTAATCGATGCCGGTCAACCGCTGGAGCAGGTCAAGTCTGCTACACTTGAAGTGGTTGAAAGACTGCTTGACACAGAATCGGGAGGTTAACCTGGCCATGGAATCGGCACTCTTGCCCTGGCAGAACCAGCAATGGCATCGCCTGCTGCAGCAGCGGCAGAGCGATCGCGTGGCACACGCCTACCTGCTGGTCGGAGAACGGGGTCTGGGAAAGAAGCTCTTTGCCCGTCAGGCTGCCGCCCTGCTGCTATGCAAAGAAGGTGAGGGGGAGCTGGCCTGTGGCCGTTGCCGAAGCTGTCAATTGCTGGCTTCCAACAGTAACCCGGACTTGCTGACCGTGGAGCCGGAGGACAGCAAAGTGATCAAGATCGACCAGGTGCGGCAACTGGCTGATTTCGCCAGCAAGACCAGTCACAGCAACTCCCGCAAGGTCGTCATCCTTCACAACACCGAGGCCCTCAATCTCAATGCCGCCAATGCGCTGCTGAAAACCCTGGAAGAACCCCCGGGCAGCACGGTGCTGTTGCTGGTCAGTGACAACCCGGGCCGGTTATTGCCAACCCTCCGCAGTCGCTGTCAGCGAATTCTGTTCACGGTGCCTTCATTAGAGACGGCCGGTGACTGGCTCAGGGATAAGGCTGCTTCTGAGGAGGACCTGCAGGAAGCATTGAGCCTGGCTGGTAATCGCCCGCTGCTGGCTCTTGAACTGTTGACCAGCGAGGATCGCCAGGCTCGTAACACCGTGCTGAAAGCATTGGCAGCCATGCTGGAGGGGCGGGTGGACCCGGTCGAGTTCGCCGCTACTGGTAAGACTCTGGGGGTCGAGAAAATTATGGAGTGGCTATGCCAGACCACCAGCCAGGTTTTAAAACTGTGGCTGTGCGATGAGCCTCCGGCAGTTTCCAACCGGGAACTGTCCCGAATCTATAGCCTGCTGACATCGAGCAGCCGCTCTGACGACGAAGTGCTGAGCCGGCTGATGAGCATAAGCCGGACAATGGACGAGGCGCGACAGCAAGTGGCCGGTGTTTCCAATCCCAACCCACAGCTGGTGCTGGAAAGCATCCTGTGGCGCTGGTCGCGACTGGCCAGTTGAGATGCGGGATCTGTCCCCGGGTGCCGCGCCTCCCATGCTGTTCTCGATAACAATTCCGGATGCCGAGACGTTACGTTATTTTTATCTGGAGCGGGTGATCAATGGTGGCCTGTTTATACCCACCACCCGACTCGCCAGCTATCCTGGTTCCACTACTGTTCATTCAACCACGTCTCATTTCAGCAACACTCATTCCAATAGCATTCTTTCCAGCAACGCGGACTCCAGCAACTCTCATTCCAGTAACTCGCTTTCCGGCAGCCCTCATTCCAGTAACTCGCTATCCAGCAATCCTCAATCAAGTAACTCTCTTTTCAGTAAGTCTCAATCCATTAACCCTCAATCCAGCAACCGTCAATTGATCACCCCCGATTCCTCCTCACGTGTTCCAACTTCCAAGCAGCCCATTTTCTCCCTTCCCGCTCTCGGTGATGAGCTTTTCGCAGTGCTCAATTTACCGAATGGCAGCGCCGCCGTTATCGGTAGAGTTGTTTGGGTGACCCCGAAAAATTCTGCCGCTGACCGTCCGGCAGGTATCGGCTTCCAGTTCGTCGATGCCAGCGAGGGCCTTGCTGAAATTCTGCGAGAAGCGCTGTCGGCGCCAACGGAGCAGGCAGACGAATCAGATCGGCAGAAAAGACCAGGTGTCACTTTATAATCCGGTACAGACCCTCCGGGTCTGTCCCTTACACCCCGATCGATAATCCATACAGAGACAGACCCTGAGGGTCTGTCCCTTTCGTTCCTTGGTACCCGAGCGTCCTCGTACACCAGTGCGACTTCGCAAAAAAAAACCGGAGCCTGAGGGAGGCTCCGGTAGTCACACTGCTGGGGAGGGCAGAGTGAGAGAACCGAACCGGGTACCGTAGTCGACTCTCGTGTGAACTGTCTTAACGATACACGACGCTTTCTTTAAAAACCGCAATCAGGGACGCACCTCCCGTACCGATCAATTTCCGCGGGTAATGCTTTAAATGCGGGTATTTCCAGTTTACCGCCTGCCAAAAACACCCCTTTCCTTGTTTCCTTCTCTCCTTGTCTCAATCTCTCAATCTCTCAATCTCTCAATGTCTCCATGTCTCCATGTCGCCATGTCTCCATATCCGACTGTTCCTCAACAGGCTGGTAGTGATCAATCCGACCATTTCTAAATCCGAACTCTTCTCAATCCGTACACTTCTCAATCCGAGCTCTATTAAACCCGTTCTCTCCTTAACCCGAGCTCCACGTAGACAGAGCTCTACTTAGTTCGAGCTTTACTTAGCCCGAGTTCTACTTAGCCAGAGCTTTACTAGATGTGTCTATCTCCAGAATTGAGTACGGCTGAAAGCACCCGTTTCTAATTTACAGTATGGTACGGATCCCACCACGTGCCAGTTTTCAGCCTGAAAACCTGTCAGAAAAAATTTCGAACCATGGCGGTTACCCGCTCGCCGATGGCCAGGCTTGCGGTCAGTCCGGGCGATTCAATGCCGAACAGTTGCACCAGGTTGGGAAATCCTGCCTCTGTAGTGTCCTGGATGATGAAATCTGTCGCAGGTTCACCGGCCCCCGCCAGCTTAGGGCGTATGCCGGCATAATCCGGTTGCAGGGCCAGTGGGTCGAGCATCGGGAAATAGCGCCGGATTGCCTCGGCAAAGCGCTGTCGTTTGTGGGGATCTACCGTATAGTCTTCGCTGTCCACATACTGGGTGTCCGGACCAAAGCGCAGGCGTCCGGCCAGATCGAGAGTGGCGTGGATGCCGAGACCGGCAGTGTTGGCTTCCGGTAGCGGGTAGATGAGGTGCTGGAAGGGAGATT
Source organism: Pseudomonadales bacterium (assembly GCA_024234395.1). GTDB lineage: Bacteria > Pseudomonadota > Gammaproteobacteria > Pseudomonadales > Pseudohongiellaceae > NORP240. The sequence goes on along the minus strand of JACKOH010000001.1, from coordinate 1,169,360 downwards.
TTCCCGAATAGGAGAAATAATCTCCCTTGCAGAGGAACTGCTGCGGGATCAATTGCGGGTCCAGTCCTTCTATGCGCTTTGCCAGGGCCGGTCCCTGCAGTCCGGCGCAACACACGATTGCAGTGGTGGTAAAGCGGTAATCCTCGTCGCCAATTCCGGAAGACGATTTCAGGCGGGTCGTCACTTCGAAACCTTCCACCTTCCGACAAATACCCTGGACCCGGGTACGGGGAGCGAAAATAGCACCCTGTTGTTGAGCCAGATGCAGCAGGCTGACCATGAAGGCGTGTGAATCGACGATACCTGAAGAGGGGGAAAACAGGGCGATGTCTGCCTGTACCTGGGCCTCGCGTCGGCGCAGCGCGCCGCTGTCGAGCAGTTCCAGGTCGTCGACTCCATTGTTGGCGGCCTGTTGCTGCAGTGCCAACAGACTGTCCGAGTCACGCTCCGAAGCCACTATCAGCTTGCCTGTGCGGCGACAGGGCACCCGATAGCGCTGGCAGTGCTCGAACAGCAATTGCCTGCCACGAACGCAGAGAGCTGCCTTCAGAGAGCCTGAGGGGTAATAGATCCCGGCATGAATGACTTCGCTGTTACGGCTGCTGGTATGCTGACCGACACCGTCCTCCTGATCCAGCAGCACCAGGTTCCGGTCCGCCATGAACGGGGCGGCGGATAACCGCTGTGCTACCGCCAGGCCAATCACGCCGGCGCCAATTACCGCGACATCAAAATGGTCTGTATTTGTCATCCCCCACTTGCCCGCTCAGAAAGGCTGACTCAGAGCAACCCATCGGGGTCTCGAAAAATTGCCTGTTTGCCTGGCTGACTGCAGGCAGGAAGGTTTTCGAGTCAACTTAACAGCCTTCTGAAAGTCAGGTTGATACGCGGCTCCGGCAATGATTTTACCTTGGGAAGTCGATGTAACCAATTGTTCTGTATTGTATTCCCCATAACCAGGAGTGAGCCATGCTGGAGCATAATGCGGAACTTGCCCGGCACTGCTTCCTTGCTCCCGTTTGAGTCTTCCATGGCGTTGATCTGTCCGACGCCATCGGTAGGATCCTGCTGTATTTTCTTCTTCCCCACCGGCCTGGGCTTGAGTTCGAAGGGTCGACAGGCCCCGAAGCTGACTGATGCCACGACCGGGTTCGGGCCCAGTTCCGGTTCATCGTCAGCATGCCACGCCACGCTGTCGTTACCGTCCCGGTAAAGATTCAGTAGCACCGCATTGAACTGGTAACCGGTCAATTGCTGAACCCGGGCGCGGATTGCCTGTAACGGCTCAGACCACCCCTGCGGTTGCATGCGGATTCCGGAGTAGGCGTAGGTAAGGCTGGGATCACCGACCCAGCATTGCAGCCGCGGGATCGGGATGGCTTTTCCGGCAATGCGGATCTTTGCTTTCTGCCAGTTGATCTTTTCAAGAAGGAAACGGAAATATCCTGCTGATTCTATTGAACTAAAGGCGGAAGAATATTCGACGAGCTCGGCATTTCCCAAGTGATGAATGATGGGACCCGCGGCGGCGAAGAAATCGGGTTGTTCGGTAAATGTCTTCATTCTCAGACCGATTACAACACAGATTTGTGATACCCGGTTATTGGAGTTTCATTCGCTCTCCAGCCGTGCATAATGCGGGCTTGTATTCCGGTCAGCCGGGTCTGAATCGCAGTAGGGGAGTAGCAATCTTGGCCGAGTTTGAATTTGACCTGTTTGTCATAGGGGGCGGCTCAGGCGGGGTGAGAGCCAGTCGGGTGGCTGCCAGCCTGGGTGCCAGGGTGGCCTGCGCCGAAGAGCGCTATTTTGGCGGGACCTGCGTGAATGCGGGCTGCGTACCCAAAAAGTTGTTCAGCTACGCGGCGCATTTTCATGACGACTTCCAGGATAGCAGGGGATTTGGCTGGGCAACTCCGGAGATCGCCTTCGACTGGCCAATATTAAAGAAGAACAAAGACATTGAAATCAGCAGATTGGAGGGCATTTACAAATCGATACTTGAGAACAACAAGGTCACTGTCTTCAAGCAGCGGGCCACTATCGCGGGTCCACACGAGGTTCAAATTGGAAATCGCCAGATCAGTGCCAGACATATCCTGGTGGCGGTTGGAGGCTGGCCCTGGGTGCCGGCGATCGAAGGCGGTGAGCTGGCCATCACCTCGAACGAAATTTTCCAGCTGGAGTCCCTGCCGGAATGCATGTTGATTATAGGAGGAGGCTACATCGCTGCGGAGTTCGCCAGTATATTTTCCCGACTGGGTTGCCACGTGACCCTGGTATACCGTGGCGAAGCCCTGTTGAACGGGTTTGACTCGGAGGTCAGGCAGTTTCTCAGCGCGGAAATGGGCCGCCATATGGAACTGCATCTACAGGCGGACCCTGTGAAAATAGAACGTAATAACAGAGGGTTATTGACGACTCTTGATAATGGATTGAAACTTGAAAGCAGTGTCGTACTGGCAGCGACCGGGCGCCGACCGATGACCGCCAACCTGGGGCTGGAAAACGTGGCGGTAAAGTTGCGAGACAATGGAGCCATTCTCGTGGATCGGCATTTCAGAACTGACGAACCCAGTATTTATGCTGTTGGTGACGTAATCCACCGGGTCGCCCTGACCCCGGTCGCACTCGCCGAAGCCCAGCTGGTAGCCCGCGCCCTGTTTGCGGATGACGTCCGGGAGATGGACTACCAGAACATCCCGTCGGCGGTTTTTTCCCTGCCGAACGTGGCAACAGTTGGTCTGACCGAGCAGGAAGCCCTGGGTAAAGGACTTGCGGTCGACATTTACAGCGCCAGGGTTAAACAACTTAAACATACGCTAAGTGGCAGGGAAGAGCGCTCGTTACTGAAACTGGTTGTAAGTGCGACTGATGACCGGGTACTTGGCGTACATATGGTGGGCCCGGATGCCGGAGAACTGGTCCAGGGATTTGCTGTTGCGCTGAACTGTGGCGCCACCAAGGCCGACTTCGATCGCACAATCGGCATTCATCCGACTCTTGCCGAAGAATTTGTAACCATGCGGACCAGGAGCAAGTCCCACCCATAACACTTGGACTTTTCCTTAGCTTGGAAACTAAGTTATTCCAACAACCGTATGTATTTCAGAACATTTCATCGCGTGTACTATTATCATTCCAAATTTATGTTAGTGGTCACTACGCGGAGTTAGTAGAAATATTTTTAATAGATACAGATGGATATCGAACATTACTAAAGAGACATATCTTTCATTGATATAGAACAAGTTTATCGCGAACTCGGCTTGTAATACTTATGACTACAGGTTCTAATGCGCAGAGAACAAGGAAAACGTACTCCAAAGACGTTTATAAGGCTGCACAAATGCCTCGAATGCAGGTTAGGTTTCACAATGTAATACGCGGTGGTTACCAGACGGAAAGGTCAGAATTACAGCAAGTTACCTTAATGTTTGAGATAGGGTTTCGGGGGAAAACCTACAATTGCGTAGGCCATCTGAAAACTCCCGATACACAAAGTCAAAGTTCCGAACACCGCACACTGGTGTGCAAAAGCCACCAGGTAAGTCGTGTGACTTTTGCGGGTTATTACGGTTACAACGGTCCGATCGATATCCAGAAACTCCGCGAAGCCGCAGTGGATTACTACGAATCAATGCTGACCGACAGAACCGATAATCCCAAACTGGTGAATTTTGAAGTCAACGAATCCAGCCGCGAAACTCCGCACACGGTAAATTCTTTCTGGCAACCAATCGAAATCTGTAAGTCTTACGAGTTCAACGTGGGCAGATTCGATTACAAGGCCTGGCAGAAAGCCAGCTGAAAATCCGGAAGCTGCAATAATAAGAAACTGGAAACAATGCCTGATAGGCAGTGGCCAATTTTACAATCGGGAAACTGTGCGCCACGTATTTAAGCGCTGAAAGCCACCCCTCTCGGCCTATATCGCTATTTCCGGTAATAAAGATTACCGGAAATTACAAAGCAGCTTAATATCAGGCAGTTATCCCCTCTGTTTCCGATAAAGTTGAATTACGCTTTTCTAAAGATCTTAGAGTTTACTTCCCAGTACTGTCGTGATTGACACCTTCGGCTTTGAGTCGCTCAACCAACCAGACTTTGATAATCGACTGCCTGGTAACTCCGATACGAGCTGCCTCACGGTCCAGAGAATCTACAACCCAGGATGGGAAATCGACGTTTATCCGTTTCTGCTCCTGATTTACCCGGCGTGCTGTGGAGAGATCGAGATCATCAATGATGTCCTCTTTCCCTTCATCAAATTTCTTGTCAAAGTTTTTAGCCTTCATAGAGCTCCACCTCTTTCTTACGAGAACGTCTTACAGAAATGATTCGGATGAATTCGCTTCTGTATGTGACGACTGCAGACCAATATTTGTCTCTGATTTGACCGATCAAGAGAAATCGCTCCTCAACAGCTGACTTGGCCCGGACTTCCAAAAGATCAGGGTCTTCCCAAAGCTTTTGGGCTGCAACGAAGTCGATGCCATGCTTATTTAGATTGGCTTTGCTCTTGTCCTCATCGTATTCAAATCCATGCATGAGTATAAAATATATCTTTTCTACTCAAAGAACAAGTTTGGTAGATTCAGAGATTTCTCTCTTTGTGACGGGATTTAAAATCTGTTGCGGGGCGTTTCAGATACTAGCCAAATCGGCCCTATTTCTGAAGTAATAAAGATTACCGGAATTTATAAAGCAGCTTAATATCAGGCAGTTATCCCCTCTGTTTGGGGTAAAGTTGAATTATGCTTTTCTGAATATCTTAGGGTTAAATTCCCAGTACTGCCGAGATTGACACTTTCGGCTTTGAGTCTCTCAACCAACCAGACATTTAAGATTTACTGCCTGATAACTCCGATACGAGCTGCCTCACGATCCAGGGAATTAACAACCCAGGATGGGAAGTCGACATTGATACGCTTCTGTTCCTGATTTACCCGGCGTGCTGTGGAGAGATCGAGATCATCAATGATGTCTCTTTCCCTTCATCAAATTTCTTGTCAAAGTTTTTAGCCTTCATAGAGTTCCACCTCTTTCTTTCGAGAACGTCTTACAGATAAGATTCGGATGATTTCACTTCTGCAAGTGCCATCATGTTGCAAATCGATGTTTACCCGGAATAAGCTTGATTGGGAGACTTCTGGTAACAGGCACTACTGAAGAACGGGATTGTCAGTGGCCGGTGGCTAAGTAGTGCCAATAGAACTGGTTTTTTGACTGTTTGTTTTTCCCAACTGATTGACCCTTTAATCAACAACAGCCCTACAATTCATAGGAGAGGATCATTTCGTAGACTTCCGGGTTCAACGCCTGCATGGCTGGATGGTCCGATGAATACTCCCGTTCGCCCAGCACCTGACTGTACCAGCTATCTGCTATCCCGGATTCAGCGGTCAAATCTGACGCGGGTGCAAGCCTTAGCGTCAGCCTGCAGGAGTTCCCGGCATCAGCATTCCTTAAGACGCCGGATCCCCAGGAAGTGACAGTGCCACCGTAATCCCATCCGAATCCAGATAAGCGGAACGGTTCTCTGTTAATTCCTTCGATTTCATTCAATGATGAACCCAGACTGATTCCTGATTCAGTTGCCCAGCTACTGGCTTCTCCCGAAATCCTGACCTGTCTGATCCGGTGTTTTTGCTCCTGAGAATCCCAGAGTATCGCGATTTTCTGGTTCAACTGCTGTTCAAACAACAGTGTTCCTGGTTCACTGATGCCTTCGCCGACATCGATTTCCCCTTCTGAGAGATTTTCTGAACCGAACAGATCTGCCAATTCCTCGGGACCGGGATTGGCAGAGAAGAGACCATCGCAGGAAAAGAGCTTCGTATCAGCTGTCTCATTAAAGTGTGGGCTGGTGCAGGATGCCAATAGGCAGCCAAGGAACAGATAGGGTTTCATATATAAAATACTTGGGTCATGGATTACGCGACACATGGCCGGTAAACAAGGGGCTGATTCCTGACAGGTAAATCACGAACGCCGAGTATTCAGGGCGGTCGCGCTATTCGGAACTGATACCACAGCACTCAGTGAGAAGGCAATAACTTCTTCCACTTAGGAATCGCGTCAGCCTAGAGCTTGTGGTGAGTTTTCAACTGGCTGCTAGTTTCCTGTCCGGTTACTTCGCTGAAATGCGACGAATTAACCGGACAGGACACTAGTCGGACTGGATCAATTAAGCAGATTAGACAACTCGGCATGTGCGAGGCCGTGGAAATCGATCGCTCCCCGATTATTGCACTGCCCGGCACGTGCGACTGCCCTTTCGTGGTTCATGTCGGCCTGTATATAGGTCACCGGTTTTCCCGCCAGATGGGCAGCGAGTATTTCGTCGCGGGCGATGCCGTTTCCGCCTATAACCAGAAATTCATCACCGGTTTCCACGAACTCCCTGGAAGTCGGCGACAGCGTACCGTCGTCCAACCGTCCTCCCCACTTGGAATCTTCGACAAAAAATACATAATCCAGGTAGGGAGAGACTTCGACCCGCTCTTCCAGGGCTTTCGATGAGACGATACCCAGCGTGGTAAATCCTGCCTGTTTCGCCACTTCATAGGCGGCGCCGATGCCACAGCTTGTGGCACCACTGCAAATCAGCCATTGTGCCGGATCCCTGTCTTCCAGGGCTCTGGACACCACTTCGAGCATCTGTTCGGGATACTGATAGCCGGCGCCGGAATACCCCGCCAGGGTCAGGACCTGCATCCCGCTGTTGCGGATGAACTGACGAATTGTCTGCGCCTCTATTTCCGGCAAAGTATGAGGATTACGCTCCGGCGCGAACGAATCGGGTCGGCCTATCGACGTTTTAGCTAGCCAGGATTGCATGGTAAGTCTCATCCTTTGAATGCAGTTACCCTCCCTCACACTCCCCTGAATTCCCCACTAGCGCGTTGAAAGCTCAGGACAGCCCCTGACGGTTATCATACCGCGAAATTTTTTTTAACTTTCCAAGCTGTTCGCAATTTTGGCAAGGTGTCTGGCAATTTCCTGCTGAGTTTCCAGATTCCTGCCCTGAATTTCAGCGATTTTCTTGTGATAGGACACCAGCAGAATCGCCAGAATTACACAAAGCAGGACAATCCCTATATACAGAATCACTCATGACAGAGCCATTAACGCCATAGTTCCTCCCGATTTAGCTGGTCAGTTGCACTCAGGTTCGATTACCGAACCGTTAAACGCGATAGCCAGCTGTCGCTCTCCGCTGCCAAAAGCAAAGGGTGTCCTGGTCCCGGCCGGAATCGCAAGCAATTTCAGAAACCACGCCTGTACCGGGGTCCGCCGCCCTGGCGAGCGGAAGTCGTAGGTCGACGCAAGCCGGTAGTCATTGATGGTTACCAGGGTCAGATTATTCGCCGCTACCCAGTCGGATACGATCCGGTTTACCTGTTCGACGGTGACCGGTGGCTGCCCTTCCCCGGACCAGGGCACAACCGCTGTCGGCTCGAAGCGATAGGAACACCCCATGGCGGAGCCATCGCCCCAGTGAGTAATCGTATAGTCATTCTGTTGGGCAGTTGCCATTGAGATCCAGAAACTGGCGACAAAAATCCCGGCGGTTAATTGCATCGTTTTTAACATTTTTATTCCTTGATTGAATGGACACAGACACCGGGCCCGGCGCAGCAGCAATAGTTGCTGTTGTTAGGGTTTCAGTGTGGTCTCAGTTGCTGAGCAATTCAAACACCACCCAGACTGTTCCCTCGACTTCGATATTTTCCGGTACGAAGAGGGGTGGCAATTGCCGGTTCCTGATGAAGCTGCCGGTGACAACAACCTCCTCGATATTTCCGTAGTTATTAACCCGCTGCTGAAAATTAGCCAGTGGCCGGAGTCGGTTTTCACCCACTTCCACGGGCAGGCCAAGGCTGACACCGAGACCGGCAGCGATCGCTTCCGCCCGCACCTTCGCATCTCTCGCTGCCGCTTCCAGTGCGGCATGTTTGTACTGGTTTTCGTCGTCGACACCACTCTGCAGACTTTCCAGTTCGCCAACACCCGCATCGACCAGTTTCGCAGCCAGGGGCTCATAGAGCTCAAAATCCCTGAGCGTGATAGTAATCGTTCGGGTTACCAGATAACCATTCAGTTCTTCGTTCTCATTGCGGTCGTATTCAAAGACAGGAGCAACGCTAATCCCACCCATGGAGATATCAGCGTCCGGAATAGGCAACTCGCTGAGCGCCGTCAAAACCGCGATCACTCTCTCGTCTACCTGTGCTTTGGCGCGTTCGGCGGTGTTGCGCTGTTCGAAAATTGAAAACTCCATGTCAACATAGTCGGGCGCCACTTCCACGGTGTGTTCACCACGGACCGTAATGGTACGCAGCCCACCTTCGGCAGCTATAAGCGACAGCGGGAAAGTCAGGATCAGGAAGGAAAACATTGCCAGAGTGCGGTAGGTCGACATGGAAAATTCCGGTAATTTTTATTATGGATTCTGGAGTACGGCCACTACTGCTCGTGAGGTGTTCCGCAACGGCATAGGGTTCGTATAGCACTAAATTTATCGGCCGCGCAAGCCGGGTTGCCTTTCCTTTTTTCAATTATTGCCCGGTTTCCCTATGAGTAATCGGTTCCTGGTGCTGTAATAAAGGCTCAAAATCAAAAAGTGAATCGCGTATAGAGCATCGAATAAGCGCCCAAAGGAGAAAAAAAGAATACAGACCCAGTTGCAACAGGGACTTCTGATCCGGAAAAGTCAGAACAAATGGCAGAATCGCGAGAAGCAAACCGATCAGTGTCGCTACCAGATGCCTGGTCTTCTGCGGCTGCTCACCCCCTGCGACTAGCAGTCTGTTAATCGATTCCGGAGATTGACGATACCATAAAAGCCGATGAAACCGATCAGAAGTGCGAGCGGAAGCAAAATCTGAAATCGCAGGCTGGACGCCACTGCCGGAGGAAGAACGGATTGCGACTCCGGATTGAATAACGCCATCAGAGCAGCGAACAGTACTCCGAAAAATCCCGCCAGCCACAGCGTGGTTTCAATGATCCAGAACAGGAAGATCGGCAGGAAACTGACGACGAGTTCTATAGTCAGGAGAATGGCTTTGAGGGTCTGGAAATTTTCCATAGAACTGTTTTTATAACGCACAGACTCACGTCTAACAAGCGGTTCAGAATCTACCCTGGCTTCCTTCAGACTTGCTTAACAGCACGATATAACCACTCACCGGCTCTCCGTACTCATAGCGAAGAAAGCCCTCCCGCAGTTCAATCACCTGCAATTCCGCTTTCGCGGCCAGGGATCTAAGATAGGTTTCTGAATGGGAGTAGCGTCCGGAATCAGTCAGGGTGAAATCATTGTCCGCACCCTTCTCTACCGTGAAGGCCAGGCTGCCACCCGGAGCAAGTAGCTGAACAGCGGAGATAAAAACCTGGTTGAGATCGCCAAAGTAAATCAGCGTATCACAGGCGGCAATCAGGTCAAACCGGCAGCTATCAGTGATTGCCTGCAGCAGGTAGCCGGTAATTTCTGCAACGGCCAGTTCATCATACAGACCAGTGACTCGGCATCTCTCAATCATCTCCGGCGACAGATCGACCCCGGTCAGTCGTGATGCATAGGGTTTGAGGACTTTGCCGGCCAGACCGGTGCCACATCCCAGTTCCAGAATTTCAAGGTGTCCGGTGTCACTGAAATGTTGACTGAGTAACTCCTGAAGCCGCTGAGGTGCCTCGTAACCCAGGTCGTCGCACATGTTGTCTTCATAGAAGCTGGAGAAGCGTGCATACAACTGACGTATGCAGTCGTCCGGCGCCCGATCGGGAGGGGTCTGATCGTTCAATGCATGCAGAATATGCCGGGCTTCGGCGTTATCCGGCTGCAGTTCGAGATAACGGGAGTACGCCTCCCTGGCGTCGTCACGGCGACCAAGGATATGGGCCAGTTCCCCCAGTTCCAGCCAGCAACTGGCCTCGTCAGGTGCCAGGTTGCAGGCCTGGGCCTGACAGACGAAAGCGGCAAGGATAGCCCCTTCATCCCGCAGTTGCTGTGCCTGTCTGGTGAAACTATCGAGGTTGGTCGAAGAACCGGGCGGGATGCCCGCATTCGATGGACTGACGGACTTCAATAGCAGTTGGCTCTCTACAGCCTGGTCCAGCCAGGTTCTGTGGTGTAGCAATTCACCACTGTCGATTCTGACACCGGTGTCTGTGAGGAGTTTTAGGACCCCCTCACGGGTGCGGGTTCCATCGCATAATTCATAAAGCAGTGCGGCGCTACTGTTAAGCCGTTCGAGGCGGTCGGTCGGTAAACAATAGACCAGGAATTCCTGTTCGGAGGCAAATACCGCATTGCCGGGATTGTGCTTGAGGAACAACTTTTCTGCAGTCATAGATAGGGTGCCGAGCGGGTTGCTGTCAGCAGGCTCTGGCTGCACGATCGACAATCGTTGGAGTGGAAAAAGACTGGCTGCTAGTGTCCTGTCCGGTTAATTCGTTGTATTTCAGAGCCTGCATAAAGCGCTGTAGTGAGGCGCGATCCGCAGGGAATACTGGTTGTATTTCCAAGGGTCGCAACGCTGCTACAGCGCTTTATGCAGGCTCCCGGAGGGCGTGCCAGCCAAGACCCCCTGGCCGCGTTGCGCCTTTTGACAAGGGCTACGGCCATTGCCTGCAAGGCGCGCCTTGCCAGGAACCTTGGCTGGCACGCTGAAATGCGACGAATTAACCGGACAGGACACTAGATTGCACCTTTGCCCTTGCCTTTCCCTTTGCCGGCCCCCTGGCCACCGGGAAGGCCGCCATCACCGCTTCCCTTGCCCTTCCCCTTGCCCCCGGGGAACGAACCATCGCCCTTGCCTTTGCCCTTGCCACTCTGGAAGGTGCCATCACCTTTACCCTTGCCCTTGCCACCCTGGAAGGTGCCGTCACCTTTACCTTTACCCTTCCCTCCCTGGAAAGTCCCATCGCCGTCACCCTTGCCTTTTCCCTTACCCTTGCCACCCGAACCTGGTTGTTGATTCTGCTGAGCCAGCAGGGTCGAACTCGGCAATACCAGCGCTGCGCTACCAGCTACCATCAGGCCCTGCTTGATGAATTTGCGGCGGGCCGGACTGAGAGTCTCCAGCAGGGTATTCAGGTTTTCATTGCGATTGTCTGACATGATTCAGATCTCCGTTCCATCAGGAAGTAAGTCGGCACCAGCATTGCTGTCGATCGACACGTTACTGATCGACGGAGGGCCAACAGAGGCATCAACGTGCCATACTTCGTTCGGTTGACAGACACCGACAGCTTACTGGTCAGCAATCTTTGCGCTGCAAATCCGATGTCATGGGCAGGTGCTGATGCCGGTTATCGTAGTCAGACTTTTTTTATCAGGCTCACCACGTAAAGCAGTACCACGGCTCCGAGCGTGGCCATGATAATGGACCCCAGCAAGCCCCCCATAACGATACCCAGGATATCGAACAGAAACCCGCCTACCAGGGCGCCGACAATACCGACGACTATGTTGCCAACCAGGCCGAAGCCCTGTCCTTTGAGTATTTTTCCTGCCAGCCACCCGGCGATGGCGCCGATAATCAGAATGGCGATCAGACTGTTTGCTTCCATGGTCGTGCCTCGTTTTTGTTGATTGGGGTTGAATCCGGTTGTGCGGGATTGGGAGCTACTGTGCCCCGGCTGGGCGAGGTTGTCAAAAGTCCACTTCCCGCGTTGTCGCTGCAGTTACAGCGAAGGTGCCGTCGAACCGATCCTGTCGGCTGTCCGGGCGAGCTGGTCTATCAGGTTTTCAAAAGCTGTTAAAGCTTCGGGGCCACCGAAATAATTGAGTACGGTTTTGCTCTCTCCGGCCTTTTCCACCGTTGTGATCCGTGAGGGCAGATCGGACACCGCGATACGCTCGCCGTTCGGTCCGGTCTTATAACGATACTCGGTATCTAAAGAAAAGAAATCGATCTGCTCGGCGAAAGCCGCGAGACTGGCAAAATCTTCCTGTTCGATCCGGTACTGAAAGTCGCCGGCCGACTCGACGAAGCGTTCTCCGTGAAACTCCACCAGACCGTCGGAATAAATTGTCACGGCGTAAACCGGGCAGATGCCGAAGCAGGCGGTGCGCTGCAGGGAAATACTGGTCACTTCCGAGGGTTCTGTGTGGCAGGTAGTAAGTGCCAGCAGCAGCACAACTATCGTCCTGGTCGTCGGTCGCCGCAGCGTTTCGGTATCACGGTTGTGCTGCCCTATTTTCATCCTGTTGCCAGCCTTGGATTCTTCTGCTGCTGCCCGGAAAATGTTAGGGTTAAGCCTACACTGTTACGATACCGCTGGGGAAATTCTGTGCTCACCTTTTTTAAACGACTGTTCATTACTCTTCTGACTGTACTGCTGGTCGTGGTTATTTTCCTGGTCGGCATGCGCTTTCACGACGGCCCTCTGGAAATTATCAGCGGCGGACCATTCCGCAGTGGAGAACTAAGCCCTGCTCCCGATGACTGGAGTTTTCTCCAGGACCGGCAGACGATCCAGTTTCAGACTCTCACGCCGGCCCGTTCGCGCACCGTCTGGCTGGCGGTTTATGACGGTCGGCTGTTTGTTGTCAGTGGCTACATGACTACCGGTTATGGAGCACTGTGGAAACAATGGCCTCACTATATCGAGGAGGACGACCGGGTCATTCTCCGCATCGACGGCCGCCTCTACGAACAGCGCCTCGAGCGAATTACCAGTGGCCCAGCAATCGAACCGGTACTGGCTGAGCTCAGCCGCAAATACGGCGACGGCCTGGGGCTGGGCGCCGTCGAAGTCACCGAGGGGCATACCTGGATGTACGAGGTAGTCGAGCGCTGATTCCCGGCCCCTGTTCCTGAAGATTGCCTCCGGCTGACAGGCCCGGCACCCACCGGCTGTCTAACGCAGGTTCAGGCGCTTGTCCGGATCCGGCCGGAAAATCAGGTACTCGATGTCACTGTGCAGTTCACTCCACCAGTGGGGTGTGTGGCCTGGAATGATAACCACATCGCCCGGCACAACCCGCCGGCTGACACCTCCCTCGATGCCTCTGCCACGCAGGCTGGTGGTCGAAGTTTCGGGGCGATACGGATCGATGAGCGTCCCGCCGGTCACCAGGGTCGCCTCGCCCTCCAGCATTAAATAGATTTCGGTGGTGTCGACCTGATGCAGATTGGCGTCACCGGCCACTCCCTGGGGGCGGAATACCCCGTAGACGCCCACCCGGTAATCGCCCGTGACATCCACCACCCGGATCGGGCGGTCACTGACCTGGTCCCTGGGCAGGGCATCGATAAAGTTCCGGATAGCCATCGCCGTGACATCGGTTGCTTCGGGCGTCTGGGCCGGCGCCGGCGTGGTCTGGGCCAGGACCAGAAACGGCAGGTTCAGGATGCCGACAGCCAGGACGGCAAGGGGAATTCTGTGCATGGATATACTCCAGTTATTGTTGTTGGCAGGTAGTTTTAACTAGCGGTCATCGGACCGGTAGCAGCTCTAAAGGTGAACCTGCCCGGAAAGGTTTGCAAGTGGTGTTATCAACGCTTAGCAAACACCCTGCCTGCCGTCACCTTGCAAGGCCCCACGGCTCCTCAAGAACCAACCGCAGACGCAATGAAGACCACTCCATCTATCAACAGCTAAAAAAGAAATATAATTATATATTTCAGTTAGTTATAGACTTTATTTCAACTCTTCTGGAAGAGACTCCCAGTGCCAATTCAACCCTTCTTTTCTAGGAGTGTCACGTTAGTCTGTGGGAAAATGGGGACTAATCCGTGGCTGCAGGTACCTCAGTCGAGGGCGACCCGCAAAATCACGCCACACCGTTCACATTCAAGGACGCGCGGATGGCCGATAAACTCGAAGGCCGGATCTGGCTGGCAGCGGACAGTACCGGCAACACCTTTGCCCTGGAGCAGATGCGTCTGCTGGATGCCATTCAACAGTCCGGTTCCATCAGCGCAGCGGCCAGAGAGCTGGGTATCAGTTACAAGACTGCCTGGGAACGCCTGGAACGCATGAATAACCTGTCCGCGGAGCCACTGGTCACCCGCTCGGCGGGAGGCAGCCAGGGCGGTGGCAGCCGCCTTACGCCCCATGGGGAATCAATCCTGGCGGGATTCGCGCGCCTGCAACAGCAGCACAGCGATTTTGTCAGCCAGCTGGGGAGACAGGTCGACCGACTCGACGACCTGGCCAGCTTTGTCAAATCCAATCAACTGGTCAGCAGCGCCGGCAACCAGTTCCTCGGTACGGTCACCCGGGTGCAGCCGGGAGCGGTCAATGCGGAAGTTACCCTGCGGGTCAACGACGCCGTGGACCTGGTGGCAATCATTACCGAGCAGAGTCGGATCGATCTGGATGCGCGACCGGGCAGAACGCTGGTGGCCCTGGTGAAAGCGTCGTCAGTCCTGCTGAGCTCCAGCCCGGAGCTGAGCGTGAGCGCCAGGAATATCATTACCGGTCGGATTGCCAGGCTGGTACGCGGCAAGGTTAATACCGACGTGCATATCGATATCGGCGACGACAAAACCCTCAATGCCGTTATCACCAACCGCAGTGCTGCGCGGATGGGGCTGGCGGAAAATCAGTCCATCACCGCCTTCTTCAAAGCTTCCAGCGTTATTCTGCTGGGGGGCTGATTTCACTGCCCTGCAACAGCGCCACGGCCTTGACCTGGGCATACAGACAGGATCCTGTTTCAATGGCCAGTTGCTGGCGCGAATAGGCCGAGATCCTGGCCAGCAACCGGTCGCCGTTAAGGTCCAGCTTGACCGTGCAACCGCCACTCGAAGATACTTCTGAAACCTGTTCCACTATCGCTGGCAGGATATTAAGAATACTGCTTTTTTCTGTTTTTTCCAGGCACAGACTCACGTCCCTCGCCTGGATCTTCAGGCGTACCGCCTGGTGGCGCTTGTGGTTGGTCAGCGGCACATGAAAGACGTTGCCGCCACCGGTCTGTACCGCGGAAAGCCCGGGTAGCTGTCCCTTCAGCAGCCGGCCCGGCAGGACACTGAAGGCGTCATCCAGTCGATTCAGTGGCGTGGCAATGTCACTGAATACCTCTACCAGAGGGCCGCCGGTGACAACCCTACCCTGTTCCATGACCACCACATGATCCGCCAGCCGCACCAGCTCATCGGGTGAGTGAGTCACATATATTGCCGGAATATCAAGCAGGTGCAATGCATTCTCGAGAAAAGGAATGAGCATTGATTTGCTGCCCACATCCAGTGCCGCCAGCGGCTCATCGAGCAACAGCAGACGCGGCCTGCTCAGCAGGGCCCGCCCCAGTGCCACCCGCTGCTGCTCGCCTCCAGACAGACCCCGCACTCCCCGCGACAGTAACGTTGCCAGGCCCAGGGTCTCCACGACCGGTGCGACATCCAGGCCTGTGCCACTCCGGTGACGGGCACCGAACAGCAGATTCTCCCGCACCGACAGGTGCGGGAACAGGCCGGCCTGCTGGAACACGTAACCCACACTCCGGCGGTGCACCGGCAACCGGAATCCGGCGTCCTGCCAGACCTCGCCATTGACCACCACCCGGCCGCCGACCAGCCGCTCCAGGCCGGCTATGCTGCGCAGCAGGCTGGTCTTGCCGGACCCGGAAGGGCCGAATAACACGGTGACCCCACGTCCGGGAAGTGTGCAGCCAACATCCAGAGTAAAATCAGTATGTTCCAGCTTACAATTAAGCTCAATCATAATAGTCCCGTCAGTCGTGCGCGGCGATTGGCCAGATTTACCGCCAGCAGAACCACAAACGACACTCCCAACAGCAGGCCTGCCAGGACGTGGGCCTGGGAGTAAGCGAGTGCTTCGACGTGTTCATATATGGCGATCGACACCACCTGGGTCTCACCGGGAATATTGCCGCCGATCATGAGCACGACGCCAAACTCGCCCAGTGTGTGGGCAAACCCCAGCACTGCAGCCGACAGATAGCCTAAGCGGCTCAGTGGCAAAACCACATGCAGAAAACGGCTGAGCGGTCCTGCGCCGAGTGTGGCGGCCACCTCCAGGGGGCGGTTACCGAGCGAGACAAACGCATTCTGCAGCGGTTGGACCACGAACGGCAGCGAGTAAATTACCGAACCGGTCACCAGGCCGGAAAACGAGAAGGCCAGGCCGGGCAGGCCCAGTGCCTGCAGGGTCGCCCCGACCGGGCCGTTTGGAGAGAGCAGGATCAGCAGGTAAAAACCCAGCACCGTGGGCGGCAGCACCAGCGGCAGCGCCACCAGCGCTTCCACCAGCGGCCGAACCCGCGAACGCGTACGGGCCAGCCACCAGGCCAGCGGCGTACCCAGCAACAGCAGCAGGACTGTACTCAGCCCGGCCAGTTGCAGGGTTAGACTAAGTGCAGTTAAATCAGCCTGTTGCATAACCTGATTGATCCGATTTCCACAGTCTCAGGGGAGCCCGTAACCGGCTGCTTCGATCTGGGCAGCGGCTTGCGGGGTGGCCAGGAAATCCAGCAGCTCCCGACCTGCCGGGGAATCCTGCAGGACTACCAGCTGCTGAATGATCGGCTGATAAAGAGATTCCGGGACCAGCCACCACGCGCTGTTGCCTGCAGCCAGTACCTGAGACTGGGCGACGAAGCCCAGTTCGGCATTGCCGGTGGCCACGTACTGATAGGTTTGGGCCACGTTCTCGCCGCGTACCACCCTGCCTGTCCCATTTTCCAGCAGGTCACCCAGGCCCAGCGCCTGCAGGGTCTCCACGGCCGCCTGTCCGTACGGCGCAAGGCGCGGATTGGCGATGGCAAGAGTCTTGAAGGTGCCGTCCCTGAGACTCTGTTCCACCTGCTCCGCCGAGCCCTGCCCGGGCCCCCACAGGACCAGTCTGCCGCGAGCATAGGTCCGCAGCCGGTCCGCCGGTAAGCCGAGTCGCGCTACCAGTTCGGCGGGCCGGCTGGCGTCGGCGGAGAAGAACAGCTCAAAGGGAGCGCCATTGACTATTTGGGCGAAGTGGCGGCCACTGGAGCCCCGTACCAGCCTGACCCGGTGCGGCGAGGTCTTTTCAAACTGGGCCACCAGGGTTTCCAGCGTTTCAGCAAAATTGGCTGCGACCGCTACAGTGAGAGTATCGGCCCGGGATTGTGGCGCCGACAGCAGCAGCATGCCGGCCAGCAGCATCGCCAACCGGCCACCGGTGAAGGGATTGATAGTGATCCTGTTATCGCGGCGCAGGTTGTGCGGGTCGCTGGTGGGGTTGCGCGTAATTTTCATGGTGGTTCTCAGCTCGGCTTGCAGCCTGGCCCTGTCAGGGGAGTCTCTGCCGGTGGCTTCAGGCCCAGGGTCAATCGGCAGCTCAGCACCGTGGCGTCAACTTGCCGCTGGGTGCAAACACCGCTGGCAACTGCTCGGCTGATTTTTACTCCGTTAAAGACTCACGTTATATACTCAACTACATAACGAGAGTTTAGCGGCTGTCGATAAAGCCTGTAAAGCAGCCAGCCATGGTTCCTGCTGTTGGAAAAACTTTGCTGTGGCCGTCGAATATGAGCGGCCACTAACATGACCAACTTTTATTGCATTTTTTCATAGGGTTAGTAAGGTAAAATAATGTCAGGTAATAAGTCACCAAGCCCCTTTTTCGACACCCTCGAAGAAATGCCCAACCCGTACAAACATCCGGTTTCCGACCTGGGCCGGCTGAGTGCCGCCCCGCTGCCCGCTGAAGCCACTGCGGATTATCAGCTGGCCAGCGAGTTCATTTACAGCTATCGCGGCAGCCCGGATACCTTCTCCACTTACCGGCGCGAGATCGAGCACTTTTTGCAGTGGTTATGGCTGGTAGCAAAAAAGTCGGTAAAACAAGTCACTAGAGACGATATCGAAAGATATGTGGAGTTTTCGAGACAGCCGCCAGAGAGTTGGGTCGGCAGCAAGAACGTGGCCCGCTTCCTGAACCGCGAGGGGCAGCGCAAAGCGAACCCCGACTGGCGTCCCTATGTGACCACAGCCCCGCAGTACGTGCTTTCGCAGAATGCTCTGCAATCCTTATTCAGTGTCTTAAGCAGTTTCTTCAACTTTTTGATTCAGGAAAACTTTCTGGCAGCAAACCCGGTTTCGCAAATACGCCAGAAAAGCAAGTTCATCCGCAAACGCCAGGGGCAGACCAAGATCCGCCGCCTGTCGCCATTGCAGTGGAGTTACCTGATCGAAACCGCTGAGCAGATGGCCGCGGCGGACCCGGAGGTTCACGAACGCTCGCTGTTCATCATGAATGCCCTGTTCGCCATGTACCTGCGAATCTCGGAACTGGTGGAAACCCCCCGCTGGTCACCGCAGATGGGACATTTTCAGCTCGACCAGGAGGGTAACTGGTGGTTCCTGACGGTTGGCAAGGGCAACAAGGAGCGGGAGATCTCGGTCAGTGACGCCATGCTGGAGGCCTTGAAACGCTACCGGCTGTCACGCGGGCTGCCGGCCCTGCCCATGCCCGGGGAGTCGACTCCGCTGATCCATAAGGCGCGCGGCACCGGCGGCATCACCAGCACCCGGCAGATTCGCGGCATCGTGCAGAAATGTTTCGATACTGCCGAGGCGCGGATGCGGGCGGAAGGCTTTGTGGAGGAAGCCGAGCGCCTGTCAGCCGCGACGGTACACTGGTTGCGGCATACCGGTATCTCCGAAGATGTCAAATACCGGCCGCGGGAACACGTCAGAGACGATGCCGGGCACGGTTCCAGCGCCATAACCGATCGCTACATCGACGTGGAGCGGGCCGAGCGCCACGCCTCGGCCCGGAACAAGGTCATCAAGCCCTGATGAAAACGGGCGAATTCGGGCGTTTCTGTGGCGGAGAAGGGGCACAAGCGGTACTTTTCAAGAAATTTTCGTCTGGAACCGGATTTTCGCTGATCAAGACTGTAGATACTCGGGCGACACTGATGTATAACTTGATTGAACTGAAAAAGTCCGTTTGGCGTTCCTTTATGATGATGCAGAGCTGATGACGCAGAGCAATCTGTAGATTCCTCCTTGCGGGGGTCTCGTCTGGCCTGTACCAGGGGAAAGTTAAAGGTAAGTTAAAGTTGAAGCACGGGAAGACTTTATGATCGATATCAGCAAAGCTCATTCACAAGTACAACTCACCTTCCCTCACCGTCTCAAAGCCTGGCTGGGTACCCTGCTGCTGGCCGCCAGTCCGCTGGTCGTGGCCCAGGAGGCAGTGGAACTGGAGCCGGTACTGGACCTGGAGTCCCTGTACCAGCCGATCCACAGTCAGCTGATCTACGGTCAGACGGCAACCGATCTGATCAAGGAACTGGAAGAAAAGCATTATTCAAAAGTGGATGTGGATGATGATTTCTCCTCGGAGTTGTTCGACAACTATGTGGATGTTCTGGACGGGTCCAGGCTCTACTTTCTGCAGGATGATGTCGCCGATTTCGAGACTTACCGTTACATCCTCGACGACAGCCTCAAGAACGGCAGTGTCGAGCCCGGCTTCGACATGTATAACCTGTATCTGCAGCGGCTGCTGGATCGTCTGATCTTCGCTATCAATACCATCGAAAATGACATCCCGGCCATGGACTTCACCCTCGACGAGGAGATTCTCATCGATCGCGAAGACGCTCCCTTCCCAGCCAGCCGCGACGAACTGGACGAACTGTGGCGCAAGCGCATGAAGAACAGCGTGCTGAGTCTCAGGCTGACCGGTGACAGCAACGAGGAAATCCGCGAAAAACTCAGCAAGCGTTATCGCAATCAACTGGACCAGGTGCTGAAAACCAACGAACGCGATGTGTTCCAGACTTATCTGGCCACCGTGGCGCGCACCGTGGATCCCCACACCGCCTACTTTTCACCCCGGGATTCGGAAAATTTCAACATGGGACTGTCGCTGTCCCTGCAGGGGATCGGCGCGCAGCTGACCTCCGAGGAGAATTACACCAAGGTGGTGGAACTGATTAAGGGCGGCCCGGCCGAACGGGGTGGCAACCTGAAAGCCGGCGAAAAAATTATCGGTATCGGCCAGGGTCCTGACGGCGAGATCAAGGACGTGGTCGGTATGCGCCTGGATGACGTGGTCGACCAGATCCGTGGCGAAAAAGGCACGGTCGTGCGGCTCAGCGTAATCCCGGCCGACGCGGTCAGCGAATCCAGTTCCCGGGTCGTCGCCATTACCCGCGACACCGTGAAGCTGGAGGACCAGTCAGCCAAGAAAGAAGTGATTGAATTGAGCTACAGCGGTCAGGAATTCCGCATCGGGGTTATCCACCTGCCCACCTTCTACTTCGACTTTGAAGCGGCGGCCCGCGGTGAAACTGATTACAAGAGCTCCACCCGCGATGTGCGCAACCTGCTGGAAGAGCTTAAGCAGGAAGGTGTCGACGGCGTGGTGGTCGACCTGCGCAATAATGGCGGCGGCTCGCTGAGCGAGGTCAATCAGCTGGTCGGGTTGTTTATCGATACCGGCGCCACCGTCCAGATCCGCTATACCGGCATCCGGGCCGGCTTCACCCGCGCTTTCGGCGACAACGACCCGGAAGTCGTCTATGACGGTCCGTTGGCGGTGCTGGTCAATCGCACCAGCGCCTCGGCCTCCGAAATCTTCGCCGGTGCCATCCAGGACTACCAGCGCGGTATCGTGCTGGGCGGTCAGACTTTCGGTAAAGGTACGGTGCAGGAGATCATTCCCATGAACTACGGCCAGGTCAAACTGACCCGCTCGAAGTTTTACCGTATCTCCGGTGAAAGCACCCAGCACCGCGGTGTGGTTCCGGACATTGAATTCCCGGATATTCTGCAGACTTACGAAGACCTGGGTGAAAGCAGTCTGGAAGGCGCCCTGCCCTGGGATACCGTCAGACCGGTGGAATACTCCGCCTACTACCCGATTCAGGAGTTCCTGCCGGAGTTGACGCGCCTGCACGAGCAGCGCGCCGATACCTCTCCGGACTTCATCTATCTGGAAGACCAGATCGAACGCTCACTGAAATACCGCGATCGCACCACCCTGTCTCTGAACGAGGCAGTCGTGAAGGCCGAGCGCGAGGAATCCCGTCGCGAGGAATTCGACGCGGAAAATATGCGGCGTTTCCTGAAAGGGTTGCCCCTGCGTGAATGGGTGGACGAGGATTCTGACGCCGAGGATGCCGACACCGTGGCCAGCGTCGAAGAGGACGATACCGCCGATGTTGCCCAGTTGGACAGCACTGACGATCAGGAGGTTGCCGCAAACGATGAGGGGGCAGAGGAAGAAGAGGAAGCCGATCCCCTGCTGATGGAGAGTGGCTTCATTCTGGTCGACATGATGCGGCTCTCCGATGGCGGCGCCATAGCCGCCCAGAATACCAAAACCCGCCCCAGCCTTAACTGAGCACCAGCGAAAATCCTTCCCAAAAAAAGGCCCCCGGTAACGGGGGCCAATCACTAGGGTCGAGCTCCAGGAGGAGTAACAATCAACAGTGCGTTGATTGAGTCTCTATTAAAACAACTGAATCAAGCAATGCCATTGCCTAAACGAGGCACTCCCCCGATCAATTGTGGCAATGCTGGGGCACCCTTATCCGCAGCACACCCGCCCGTTCTGCCCCTTCTGTAAGTGCAAAAGGCACCAACGAAGGGACTGGAATATCACTTTACTCGTCGGCTCTATGGAAGCTGGGTTTCGATAACAATCTCCTAGAAATCGAAACGCGAGCCCCATTATTTTTGATCTGGGCGACAACAGGCTCCCGCACTTTATCCGGTTACCTGAGATAGCGAGCGGATAGACCTTTGCAACAGCTCTTACCACCCGCTCAGTGATTCAGCAAACTGGACAATTCGCTGCTTCGGAGCTACCTTTTGCTCAACAACAAAATCTGAGTCGCGCTCTCGCTGCAACTTCAGACACACTTCAACCCGGCCAGGATCAGGTGACCCCATGAAAAGACTTACTTACTGCACGGCTCTGCTGGTACCAGCTTTCTTCTCTCAGATTTCCCTGGCACAGGTACCACTACAGTCTAATTTCGATCTGGTTGCCGACATAGCTCAGGCAGTGCTCCCATTAGAGTTCAATCCGCCGACTACAACCCAGGCAGTCGATGCAGCGGGATCATCCTGGTTTGTGAGGGATTACTGTTTACTGGCGGATTGCGAGGGTTCGGGAACTGTAATCGCTGTTAACGTTACCGGTGGGCCTGGATTGACCCAGGGCGGCCTTTATGTGCTTGGCGGTTCATTTGGTCTGGAAGTTCAGTACCTCGCTCTGCTTGACGATCTGGTGGCGCTTGCTCTGGAACTGGCGGCCGATTTCGGCAACGGTGGGGATTCCGGGGACGGCGGTGACAGTGGGAATGATGGAGATGGTGGTGACGGAGGCGACGTCGGAGATGGGAGTGACGGCGGTGATACCGGGGGTGGTGACAACGGCGTAAGCCGGGTAATAAGTTTTGGTGGCAGTATTTGTATAAATTGGGTGTTTCCACCGACCGGAACCCGATCTCTTTCGCGGGTGGGCACTGCTGCGTATGACGACGACGGGCAGCTCACCGGCGGACCATTCACGTATTTTGAACAATCCATGTTCTGGGTCGCCTCAGCGGACCTCGAAACGACGACCCGCTCCGAACAATCCATAGCTGCCGGTGGGGGCCAACAGACAACAGTCATCGAGACCACCTCACACTTCCAGATCGTGAACAACCTTCGATATCAGACTCGGTCAGAGAGTACTATCGACAACACGATCAATATACCTGGATTTTCGCAGCAGCAGTTATCGAGTACTGATACGGTTTATGTGGACCCGGGGTACTTCGTAAGTACAGCTTATGAGGTCTGTAAAGGTGCAGAGTGGTTTACTGCCGCGACCGAAAGCACGACTACCAATACTTTCCTGACCCCCCTACCCGGAGTTCCGACAGAGCAGACTATCACCTCAGCATCGCCAGAAAGTTATACGGTAATAGATGAAGTCAACTTGCCGGTGACCGTGGAAGCGGGATCGTTCAACACCGTGAAGCTGACAACGTCCACCGACGACGGTACTTCGATCAACTGGATCGATGTTGCAACGGGCGTTCAGGTAAAAATGGAATCCTATAATCCAGCGGGCACTCTGATTGGTACTAACGAGCTAATCGAATTGACCTTTAATTGATAAGTTG
Organism: Pseudomonadales bacterium; assembly: GCA_024234395.1. Taxonomy (GTDB): domain Bacteria; phylum Pseudomonadota; class Gammaproteobacteria; order Pseudomonadales; family Pseudohongiellaceae; genus NORP240. The sequence goes on along the minus strand of JACKOH010000001.1, from coordinate 1,146,265 downwards.
AAGAACCGGTAGGAAAGTTCCTGGGTTGGCGGGTTTCTTACCGGTTTTCTCTGCTCGCACACAGCTGTATGGCAAACTCTACACAGCTGATCCATTGGCAATTGTTTCATGTTTTCGCTCAATGAAATCAAGTGCGGACAATTACGATGCAATACTTCGATTCCACCACTTTTTGAAAGCTTCTTGATTGCGTGGCCTCTCAGCTCCGGTAGCTTTAGGCCTCAGCAGACGTCACAACGAGAACGTGGAATCAGCACTCATTGATTTCTCCAAACAACCTCAGCATTACCGAACTCCCAGTTCTCGAGTTTTCTCTCATTTGCAGGACTTAAAACAGAAGCGTTATTGCTTTGGCTATACCGCAACCAATTTATGCGATCAGCGCCCACCTTGGTGATTGCTGATTTCTTAGTGGTGCAGCAGAATCAGAGCTGGCTCTGTGGCTGCTCAGCCAGCACTTCCGCTGTCGTAATTTGAAACAGCAGATTCTCAGCATCGACCAACTTCATTGTTACTGAGAAGCTCGCGCCTAATGCGCTTAATTTTGGTATGGTCAGCTCCAAGGAACTGGATGTAAAAAGTGCCTCATCGGAAGCGGTTTCATCAGCAGCAATCACGTCATTTACCACAAAAGTTAACGCATTTCCGTCAATAAGCCTGAGGTTTACTCCAACTTGTAACTCGCCATCCACGACAAGAAGAGGTATCGAAAGTATCGAGGTTGATTCGTTGAAACTTGCCACAGCTTCGTTTCCACCCCCCGAGACCCCGTCTTCGGTCAGATCGATCTCGGGAACTACAGGAATCTCCGCTTGATTTCCTATCCGCAGGGAGAAACTTCGTCCGACCATTTCGAAATCCGCTTGCTGCCCAATAGAGCCGACCATGCGTACTGATAACGTATTGCCGTCTATGAAATTCACGTCGACACTAAGCCCGGCAGGGAAGGAAGCACCAATATTCTGGATCGTCGGATAGTTCTGGTCTGGTGGTACGTAGAAGATAAAATCGTTGGCAGCATTTATAGGTATCTCGACCGTTGTGCCATCTCCTGCATATTCAAACAGAGGAGCACCTGGGTTGCGAGTGGCAAATTTCCACATCAAAGAATCAGATTCCAGGTTGGAGTCGTACTTCACTTCCACCCGGTACACTGTTTGCCAATCCAGCCTTTCCAATGGAAAAAGGGCAAACTCCAATCCTGAAAACTTCATATTCGGATCAGTATTGCGATCCAGCAGACGAGTATTCGATATTTCCCGGTTGGATGAATCTTCGAATATTCTGAATGACGTAACAGATACGTCAGTGTAGACCATAGGATTGAATTGCAGCGATATTGGATAACCTGATACGGAATAATCCGGCAACGGGTCCGGACTTTCTTCGAAAAAAGCCGGCGGAACATCTGTATCCCCCTGATCCGGCCAGGTTACGAGAAAAGGGTTCTGACCTTCGATTTGTTCCTCCGCTGCATTTTTATCTGTACCGGATATTCTGAAGTCACTGTCATGTGAGCACAGATTCAGAAAGAAGTTACCTGTGCTGGTAAACGACGAACCCCGGCATAAGTCGTTGAGACCGGTATTGCCCATGTTGTACGTATAGGCAGAATAATCTATCACGGAATCCTTAACGAACCCGAGTCCGACTTCATCCATGCTAAAACTGAGAAAGCCAAATCGATGGTAAATAGCTGAAAACAGGTCGTCGATAGAAGCAAATACATCAGATTGACCCGTGCTGACATTTTCGCTTACCACAGTAGAAAGGTAGTCAGCAGCCCCGGTACGATCAGAAGCCTGGTTGCCGGTAAAATAAGGATCTCCCGGATTTTCAAAATGACCACCATATCGCAAACTCGAAGTCGAATTTCCAACCAGATACTGAGCATGATTTGCTGCGGCTGTTTGTAAATTGTCATTTTGTAAAAAGGGAATCATTCCGGCACGTGTACGTAGTTCATTCAGATACTCATAACCGGCGGCCTCTTCATCCTGAGCCCATGCAGCACTCACCGCGAATATCGAAAGGATAGCTAAATAAAATCGGACTTTAGAATTTGTGATTTTTGTCATCTTATTCTCCTATGGAGTGCCGGTTCCAGTTCATTTTCAATCTGAAGACGAATCAATGTTAGCCACCAGCCAGAAATAACCCTGAGTTCGGAGAACGTCTTCGATACAGTTCTTTGCCGCTTTACCGCAAGTTTCCCACCGAATCGATCACATGCCGCCGGAACCAGAGTGGCAGATAGGCTGTCGGAGTGTACGTTCCTTTTCCGCATAGCAGTCTTCGCGACATCGAACGGACAAATGTACCTCCGCTTTCGCCGGGTCCTACCTGAAATACGCGACCACCCATGCGGCAGAATTGTCGCGTGCTTCTACGAACAGCCGGAAAAATATCCTCCAGCACAGGATAATGGAACCACGCGGACCCTGCATACCCCTTTAACTGAGGGTTTGGATTGGAAATATCCACTAACAACCTGTTCAAATAACTCTCAGGTGAATGCAAGACAACCCAAAATATGGCGAACAAACGCAGTTTACACGCCGTAAATAAGCATCTTGAGCCAGTTTGTAATGTCGTGTCGTTCCAGTTGAGAGTTTTTAAACAGGCTGCTAAGCGAAACCAAGCCTTTTCCTGCTGCTCTACGGTGAAAGCGAAAATGTCAGCATAGAGATAAGGATGCCCTTCCCTATTAGGGTCTCTTTCCCCGCCCGACAATAACCAGGGAACAGCATAGCAAAAATAAGCGATGTTACTGCCCGGCCACCTCGAGCAGAATCAGTTCCTGAGTCACGGTGGAGTCGTACCAGTCACAACAATAGTACTCGTAATCCTTCACCATGATGCCTGACTCGATATCTATCCATCTGGTCTTTTTCCAGGGTCTCAACAGGCTCCTGATCTCAACCGTGATAAAAGTGCCTGCGGATACTTCGACTGTCGTGTCGATACTGACTACCTGTTCGAGATCAATGGGATGGTAGAACGTTTCAATCCACGGAGGCATTGGCCTGGCCGAATAGTAGGTGTAGACCGAATTCACCATTGCTCCGGAGGAAAGCCATGTCTGGCCAACACAATAGCGGTTGGAGGGCCCTAATAGTCTCCCGGGTATATACTCTTTGGTATCGGATTTGAGGTACACGGAGCTCTGCGTCATTGGCCCGGGGTGTCTGTAGGCTCTGCGGTAGCCATTGAGGTAGCTCAGTCCGTCATAACTGGAAACAGAGGCAGTTTCTGTAAACAAATGCACAAGGCTCTGCAGCGAGCCCACGTGCCTGATGATGTCCGAGCCACCCTGTTCGTTCAATTGCCAGGATACCAGTGAGTCGTGTAGCCATTCCCCAGTCAATGGGTCCTGCCCCCATTGAACATCCTGCCCCTTGTAGTATGCATTGGTCCCGGGTTTCGGTGAGGGCAACTCAACGCATTCACCGGATCCTGGCCTGATCATACCGGAACCCAGACTCTGCGCGAGGTCATTCACTTTTCCCACCTTAAGCGGTTGCGGACCAAAAACAGGGCCAAACGCATAGACCGACTCCTCGTACTCGTTGATGGCCAGATAGGTGTCACTGGCTGCGTAGTAGCGAAAGAACCAAACCCAGGTCCAGGGATAGCCCTTCACATCATCGGCAAGGATCTGCGTTGGACTTTTGGGTGCCAACAAGGCCGGAAAACGTGCCTCAGCGCGAGCCAACACCGCGTCGGCGATCTGAAACAGCGCTCTGTCTTGCGGCTCCTCGGCCCAGGAAAAATCGGTGATCGAAAGGGGAAAAATAATGACTGTCAAACAGATTAGCCGAGGCATCTTTGCTTCCCTGTTAGTTTTCACCACAGATCGTGAGTGTGCACCGCCCGGAAGCCTGGAGAAGATACAATTCCCTGGATTGCCTGGTTGCCGGGGTCGTGTAGGTATTCGCAGGACCATCCTTAATCAAGATGCCGGTTGCCACATCCACCCAGCGGGTGTGACCCGTCCAATTTTCAGGATCCATGGTAATAATCTCGACCGAATCAAATTCTCCAGCCTGTACTTTGATTCGTGCCTTCACGTTGACAACATAACTTAAGGACAGCGCAGTCTCTGTTAGTGCAGTTGAGGGAGGCATCGGTACCGCAGTAGTTGTCGGGAAGTAGGAATATGTCGAGGATTCAGCTACCGATGCTGAAAGCCAGGTCTGGCCAACGCAGTAACGGCTGGATGGACCCAGCAACAACCCAGGAGAATATTGTGTTGTTTCCGATGCCTTATGCCAACCGGGTTCTGCAGAGAACTCTGCTGCTGCATAGGTCCTACTGGAAGATACTCGATAATTCAGCCCCGTGTTGCTGGTGACGATTTCTTTTTCCGTATAGAGGTGCAAATAGTTGAGGAAAGAACCATGGTGTGTCAGTACTTCGGTGCTGCCGCCCGCACCGGGCAGCCAGGAGACTACGGAGTCGCCTTCAGTGCGATCCGGCACCGCAAAAAGAAAAAACGGTCCTGGAGAATTATCGGTCCATCCGTAATAGGCGGTCGTTCCCGGATCCAGGGAACCGACTTCCACGCATTCATCGGAGAAGGAACTGTTCATGCTGGAAGGAAACAGCCGCAGTACCTCTTCAACCGCACCTACTTTGGTAATTTCCGGACCAAAATAGGTCCCGAAAACATAGACCGCATTTTCTTTTTCGTTCACTGCCAGGTAAGTATCGCTGCCCGGGTAATAGCGGTAGAACCAGTTCCAGTAGTGACTGTAAGAGCCATACCTGTCCTGCTCCTCCACCGTTTCTTGCACTTTCAGGGCCAGCGTTACTTCGTGGGTAGTGAAAAACTCCGGGTAGTGCAACTCCGCCAGGTCGAACAGGAGCTCGCGCCAATAACAGAAAGCTCGTTCCTCTTCCCATTCCCAGGCAAACACCGGACTAAAAGCGTCCAGGCCACAGATGAGGATCAAAGCAGGAATAATGACAATGCGCTTCATAGTGGCTCTCTTTTGAATCAAACGTTTAACGGCTTGTCTGTAGTTACCGGAATCTGAAGCTGTCCGGCAAATCAGCATCGTTACCGGCCCTCATGCCGGATTCCGGCACTTGAATTTTCGAAGCAAGTATTCAGTGGCGCGCAGCAATGCACCATGGAGAAGCTATGAAGAAAACCTGCAGATTGCCTGTTAGCTGCTAACGTGGCCACTCAAGGCGGGGGACACAGCCACAGCGGGCCAGTACCGTGTAGAAACGGGGATCATCGTGGAGGGCCTGCAGACGGACGTCGTCAGGCAGGCCGGTCAGGTCCACATCACGGGCTTCGATGGCACGATCGAGCCATTCGAATGCTGCGTCGGTGTTATTGAGTTGGGCGTGAAGCACTGCCAGCGCGTAGAGTGGCACGTATTGGCGCTCCGCCCGGGCCGTGAGCTCATCGAGCAACAACCGTGCTTCATCCAGTCTTCCGAGGCTCACCAGCAGGCTCACCCGTGCCGAATAGGTCAATGAGTGACCGTCAGAAAACCGGGCCGCGGCAGTGAAGGCATTCCATGCAGCGTCGAGATCGCCGAGTGTCTGCTGCGCCGCGCCAAGATAGAAATACCCCAGCCAGAACTCGGGACTCATGGCTACTGTCTGCCTGGCAAACTCGAGTGCACCATCAGGGTCGCCGGCGGTGAGCGCCACGTTGGCCGAGTTCGCGAAAATCAGCGCGAAGGCCGGATCCAGTTCCCTGGCTCGGCGCATCTCCTCAAGAGCCTCGACGCTCTGGTCTCTCATCAGGGACACTCCCAGCAGCAGATGAGCCTGGGCATTATTGGGATCGAGCCGTATTGCCTGTCTGGCAGCCCTGGCGGCAGCAACGGAATCCAGGTCACCGAACAGACTATAGTAACCTTGCGCGTAGACTGTCTCCACGAGCTCCGGTCCCAGCTGTTGTGCATGGTGCAGGGCGTCAAGCGCAATCGCCTTCGCGGCTGCAGGCTCCATATCGGCGGTCCTCGAGGCGGTAATCGCCCCGAAGGCGAGGCCGGCCCAGGCCAGGGCATAGTCAGGATCTGCATCGGTTGCCTGCCGGAAGTATTCCAGGGCACGGCGGGTTGACGAGGGCGTCAGCTGCATCCATTCATAGCGTCCTCTCAGGTAGAGGGCATACGCTGCGGGATTCTGCGTCTGACGACGATCGATGGCCGCTGCCACTTCGGGAGAAAGTCGCAACCTGATCTGCTCGGCGATGGCTATGCTCAGATCACGCTGCAGACCGAGTACGTTAGTCAGTTCACGATCGAACGAGGCGGCCCAGACCTGCTCGCTGTCCGAGGTCCGCAACAGTCGCGTCGCAACGCGGATACGACTTTGATCGCGTCTAAGCGAGCTCAGGACAATGAAGTCCACATCGGGGATACGTTCGTCGCGAGCCAGAGTCGCTTCCGATCCCGAGACAACCCCGACCGTACCCGCGATAACGCGCAATCGGTCCGGATCGATCAGCGCCAGTGCCGTGCTTGTGTCCTCTGCCAGGCCTGAGGCGAGGTATTTCAACTCACCGTCACCGCTGAGGTTCTCGAACGGCAGAACGGCAATTCGCGTTGGCCCGGACGATTCGATGAACAGGTTCCCCAGGACCAGTAACGCCGTTACCACCAGCAGTAACAGGACGGTCGTCACCACGTATCGTTGTTGCCAGTGGCGCGGCGAAGCCGCTGGCGAAACATCAGTCCGGGACACCTGCTTGGGTATAATCGCAGTGACTTCGTCGACCGGCACGATAAAACGATAGCCACGGGCCGGAACCGTTTCGATGAATGTCGGGGTGTCCGGGGAATCGCCCAGCGCGTTACGCACCTTGCGCACGAGAGTGTTGAGCCCGGAGTCAAAATCGATGACGGTTTTGGGCGGCCACAGCGTGGCGATGATCTCGTCTCGGGAAACCAGCGTGCCCTGCCGTCGCACAAGCAAAACCAGCAGGTCGAAGGGGCGACGCTCGAGCTTTACAGGAGTACCGTCGCGCCGCAGCTCATGCGCATCCAGATCAAGCTCGAAACCGCCAAAAAGATACTTCCCCACTTCCTGCGAAGCCCCCTGCCCGGTTGTAACCGGATTGCCCCAATTTCGCGCTCGATCGGCTCACCCCAAGGCTTTATCGATACTTTCAACCCTGACGAACCTGGGGCGACCCTTGCGACCCTGGCGCCAAACCAGCGGCACACTGGCCGGCCTGGCGGGACCGGGGAAACATCCCCTGCCGGGTCCGCGCCGTCATTTCAGATTTGCAGATTACAGCCAGTCGAATGCGCAGAATGTAATTCTGAATCCGCAGGTTGTCCAGATTCATGCGAACAAAGCAGGCGGTTTCCGGTCGAGCTAAGTCGACCAGTTAATACATCGGATTTAGTGGCTCGAAAGTAAACTGCTTTACGATGAGTAGACTGAGGGAGGCCAGGTCCCGGACCTGCGCCTGGAAATGGATTTTTTTATAAATATCAGCTGGTTGTGCGTTTTTATTGGCGGAGGGGGAGTCCGCCAGAAAATCGTTTTCATCGATGCTCAAAACACAATATATAGATCTATCCCATTATTTAATATCGATTTTATTGTGTCACAGGCTTTCAGGAGATATCATCACATATCAGTTTTTTGGATATGTATGATGGTATGCCTAAGGTTGCTAAAGAACTAAAGCCACTTCAGGTCAGCAGACTATTAGAACCTGGGTGGCATGCTGTCGGAGGTGTCCCAGGCCTGCTGCTACAAATAAGAGAAGCTGCATCATCTCGTGGCCAGATATCCAGATCGTGGATACTACGCGTCCGAGTCGGCTCAGTACGCCAGCACATAGGCCTCGGTCCGTATCCGGAAGTAAGCCTTGCTGCTGCTCGGCAGAAAGCCAGGTCTATCAGGGAGGACGTCAGGAACGGAATTGACCCACTGCAGCATAGAAAGGATATCAAGGCTAGGCTGGTCGCTGAGCGAGCAAAACGTAAGACCTTTGAAGAATGCGCAGAAGCATACATGGATGCCCACTCGTCTGATTACCGGAATGATAAACACCGAAAACAATGGGCCTCGACATTAAGAACTTATGCATATCCAGTCATAGGGAGTATGGTTGTCGCTGACATCGCCATGCACGATGTTCTAAACGTGTTACTGCAAGACACAAAGAAAAATGGGTCGATTGGCCAGTTATGGTATACCAAGACAGAGACGGCGAAGCGGCTTTTAGCAAGGATCAAGACAGTGCTAGATTACGCCGCTGTTCGCGGGTTCCGTGAAGGACCCAATCCAGCCCTATGGATGGGTAACCTGAGTACACAGCTACCCTCTCCGTCCGGAGTGCAACACCATAACCACCAGCCTGCAGTACCTTACTCGCAGGTTTATGAATTCCTCCAATACCTGCGGCGTAAGGACGGGATAACAGCAAAAGCATTGGAATTCCTAATTTTGACGGCCGTCAGATCGGGAAACGTGCGATCAGCCTTGTGGAGTGAAATTAGCTTTACGGACATGGTCTGGACAATCCCCGCAGAAAAGACAAAAACAAGAAAACTACATCGCGTTCCCCTCAGTAGACAGGCGATAGAGCTGCTAAAGAGCCTACCTAAGATCGCAGGCAGTGATCTGGTCTTCCCCAGTCCAACTAACAAACCGCTCACAGATATGGCGTTATCGACGCTGATGAGACGTATGTATGAATCAGGCGAATTGCTGGCCAAAGCAGTACCCCACGGATTTAGAAGTAGTTTTAGGGACTGGGCGGCAGAGCGAACCAACTATCCTGATGAGATTCGCAAAGCTGCATCAGGGCACAAAGTTGGAGATAAGGTCCAAGAAGCCTACCAGCGAAGCGACCTACTGGAGAAGCGCAGGCGGTTAATGCAAGACTGGGCTGAATTCGTCTACACCGCTCCTGCGAGTGCAGCAGACAACGTCGTTAAAATAGGACTAAACCAGTGACCCCCAAAGGCAACAGAAAAATTTTTAAGCAATGGGCTGAGCATATTAGAGATGACGGGGAAATTACTCAAGACCTAAGAGTCTACATTGCAAACGCTTTCGGGCTGCTGTCTGAGGGTGAAGACGCCAATGAGGTTTTTGGCTTGAAATATGACTCATCAGGTAAAAGTGAGTCAGATACTATCCATCGAGAGCGACTGAGTTTTGTACTACATTGGATAGCTTGTGTGGTTGTGCCAGAAGACGATGACTTGCCGGGACTTGGTTTGTCAATATCGGATGCATGTAAAGAAGCAGCTGTGTTATTTGGCAAATTTCTGAGAGATGGTTCTGCCAGGCAATATGACGCTGAGTATTTACGTCAGTGTTGGTACAGGTACAAGCATATGCAGAATCCCAATCGGTCTCCAAATGATCCTGATAACCCCTATAACCATTGATGCAAAGTTGTATCACTAAAAAAATTTTTCGAGATACAGACCCACAATAACAATCCGACTACTCTACCGGACATTGCTAGCTACCAGGAGATGTCAATATGAGTAATCCGGAACCCCACCTGCTTGATTTCGATTCGTTGCCCGACGATGGTTTCTTAAGGGCAGCTGACTTACAGCGATTGGGCATTACGCCGTTCTCAAACTCTACCCGCTACAGACTTATAAGGGCTCGAAAATTCCCCAAGCCCAGGTATGTAGCTCCGAATGTAAAGCCTTTTCGAGTTGGGGACATTAGGAAATGGCAAAAGAACCCAGCCGCATACAAACAACAGGAGTCAGATGCATGAGTAGCAAAAGCGTAGTAGATCTCAGAGACGCACCTATAGAGGTTATCCTAAGCGAATTTATCAAGGATACCGTCAACGAAAGGCCTAACTCTATGATTATTGAAATCGAGGGTAAAGAACTTACTCTGGCAGACCTGAAACGTTCGAATCGGGAAGAATACAATAAACAGTTGAGGGTCTTTGGTTTGGAAGACACTAGCACCCATGTTGAAAAAATATCGTTAAGGCGTGTGCGCTGACAACTCGGGTCTGAGGAAGCGAAAATGCATGCAGTTAGTTTTATCAAGTTGATCAATGCTGGCTTCTCACTAGTGCCGATTCCATACGGAACCAAAAGCCCCAAGGCGACACAGTGGAATCTTCGTGATAACTGCGTTTCTGAACAGGAGGATTTGGACAAGCTTGTGGGGAAGAACGTGGGTCTAGCGCATGCATACTGCGGTCCCTCACCAACATGCGCAATTGACTTAGATGACTACGAAAAGGCGACGGCGTGGCTGCTATACCATGGAATCGATCTGGGTGAATTGGAGAATGCAAGTGACGCAGTGATGATTCGGTCTGGCAAGGCTAACAGCCTAAAGTTGATTTACAGGCTACCTGAAGGTACTGGGGCATTAGCATCGAAGCAGGTGCTAGACCAAGATGACTGCATGATTCTGGAATTCCGATGCGCGGCTAGGAACGGGTTAACAGTGCAGGACCTAATCCCTCCGAGCATCCATCCATCGGGAACAACTTACCAATGGATGGGTTCTGGGGCCCCATCTAACCCACCAACGATACCAGCCCATCTGCTTGAGGTATGGCTCCAGCTTCTGCTACGCGACCGTCGTGAAGGAGTTACCACAAGTCAGCTAATGGGAAGGTGCAGTGAGGCAGAAACCCCTCGACGGGTGGCCAGGATCCGGGATGCTCTTGAGTATATTGACGCCAGCTGTGACTACTACACTTGGCGGGATGTTGTCTGGGGCGTTCTGAGTACTGGCTGGACGTGTGCCGTTGACTTGGCCGAGGAATGGAGCCGGTCGGCCCCAGACCGCTATGAGAACAACGCATTCTGGGTGCTCGTTAGTTCATATAACCCTCAGATCGACGGAGGGCATAGCCTCGGCACGGTAATTCACCATGCCCGTGCTGGGGGTTGGGGTGGATAATGACGGTGGTGTTGGCTCATTAAGTGCACTGGGCGAACTGCAAAAGCGCTTCTGTCTGATCGACCTGGCTGGTGAAATCCGGGTAGTCGATCAGCAGCAGGTGAGTGACGTGTTGGCTGGTAGGAACGACGGTGACATAGCCTTTTACAGGAAAGCAGACGGAGTAATTCGTCTGCGCCGACACCTAGAATCACTGCCCATGTCATCCAATACCAAGAAGGTGATTGACGATTTCTGGGCCGATCCAGCGACACACATGTACGACCGAATCGCCTTCAGTCCACTAAAACAACCGAAAACGACGCTCAACTACTGGTGCGGTCACACAGCTAATCCGTTACCAGGGGATTGTAAGGTCATCGGTAAGTACCTACTGCAGGTAATATGCAACGGCGACAGAAGCACCTGCGAGTACCTTTTGAAATTCCTCGCCCACATGTTGCAGAAGCCAGAGGAGAAGCCCGGAATAATGCCAGTCCTGCTCGGTGGCCAGGGTACCGGGAAGGGTATATTCTTTCAGTTGTTAAGGGCAATCTGGTCGCGTACTACCCTTCAGGTCTCGGACGTCGGCCAGGTCGTTGGCCAATTCAACGCGGCGCTGGAACGGAATTATGTGATCTGTATGGATGAGGCTTTGTTTGCCGGTGACAGAAGGTCATTGGATCGATTGAAGTCCTTGATAACGGAATCACAGATACACATTGAACAGAAGTTCCAGCCTGCCCGCAGCTTAGAGTCAGTACATCGCTTTTTTGCTGCCAGTAACCACGACCATTTCGCCCACGTTGAGCGCGACGACCGAAGGTTTTTGTTCCTACGGGTATCCGGTAAACACCAGCGCGACATTAGTTATTTTTCAAAGCTGTGTAAGGCCATAGGGGACCCGCTCGCGGTCGGTGCGTTTGTAGATTTTCTGCTGAATATGGATATTTCCCGCTTCAATGTCAGGGAGCGCCCAGAGACGCGGGAGCACACGCAACAAAAGTTGCAGTCACTGGATGGATTCGAGCGCTACTGGTATGAGGTACTTTTAACCAGTGACTTTAGTGGCCGGGACAACAGCATTGATAAGTGGGAGAACGCCGTATTCAAGCCCACCAGTGAGCTGCTAGCTAGCTACAGGCAGTTCGATAAGCAGGCAGAGAGATACCGGACAGCGCAGGAGTCGCAAGTCTCTGAGGCTCTGCGGAAGCTGTGCCCATCCGCCACGCCGAAACGGAAAATGCACCAACCACACGGTCTTGGATCGAAACAGCAGAAACGCGGATTCCAGCTACCTGACATTCAGAAGGCACGTAGTGACTTCGAGGCTTACGTCCGGTGCCGGATAGACTGGGGCGAAGGTGATTCCGAAGAGGAAGCGGCGTGATACATTAGTTGCCACCCCCTGCCACCCGCTTGCCACCGGCGTAGCTACCTACAAGCCAACAACCATGCGCCTTTCAGAGCATTTTTCCACCCTTGCCATGATTGCCAACCTTTTTGAAAAACCCTTCTTAACTACTTTAATTACTTAATTTTTATATTTTTTATAAATAGGTGGCAAGGGTGGCAAGAAGCCCTGGAAGCCACGTATTCTCTAGGTTATAGCTTGCCATCCCCCGTGGCAAGGACGTGGCAAGGGTGGCAAGCACCACGCATGGGGTGCTGTGTGAAACCAGTTCGTCTGACAGAAATCAGGGCGTTTACCCTGAATGCATACCGCTTTGGTGTGAAGGCGATGCTCCCAGCGACTAGTTCCGACCCTTCAGCAGGATCGGCTCAACCGACCGGTGTGATACAGAGCAGCACCACAAACTTCTTCAAAGGCAATTATCAGCTGACCGTAAGCGTTACTAACAGGAGTTGTAAGCCGAAATCTTCAACGGGTCGATAGCCTTTAGAACGCTTGTTGGACAAAACCACAAATACGTCGGGATTTCATAATTGACAGTTTCCGCTCTGCCCCAAAAGCGGACCAGCTGTTTACTTTTTGATCAGTGAGTTTGAAAGACAGAGTGTTGATTTGCACCCAAAATTGACCCACTACACCCCCTGATTTGCATCTAATTTTGACCCACGTACAACTCATCCTGCATCGATCTGACGCAGGAGTATTCAGGAGTGATAGACGTGGCGTTATTGAGCGTAATCCGGCGCTGGCACTTCCGTGAAGGATTGCCGATCCGGGAGATCACAAGACGAACAGGACTGAGTCGCAATACAGTCCGCAAGTACCTCGCCAGTGGAGTGGTGGAACCCCGCTACCCGCAGAGAAAGACTCCCTCCAAGCTGGACGACTTCGAGCTGACCCTGACCAGCTGGCTGTTCCGGGAGACCAGGAGGCACCGCAAGCAGCGCAAGACCGTCAGGCAACTCCACAGCGACCTGGTGCAAATGGGCTTCACCGGCTCCTACGACCGGGTGGCTGCCTTTGCCAGGCTTTGGCGTCAGGAACAACAGGAAGCCAAGCGTACCGCCGCCAGGAACACCTTCGTGCCTTTGTCCTTTGCTCCGGGCGAAGCTTTCCAGTTTGACTGGAGCGAAGACTACGCCGTAATCAACGGCGTGAACACCAAGCTGCAGGTCGCTCACTTCCGACTCAGCCACAGTCGGGCGTTCTTCCTGCGTGCCTATCTGCTGCAGACCCACGAGATGCTGTTCGATGCCCACCATCATGCCTTCATGGCCTTTGGTGGCATCCCGGAGCGAGGGATCTACGATAACATGAAGACCGCCGTGGACAAGGTGGGCCGCGGGAAGCAGCGGACTATCAACAAGCGCTTCACGGCCATGGCCAGCCATTACCTGTTTGAAACCGAGTTCTGCAACCCGGCCTCCGGCTGGGAGAAGGGTCAGGTCGAGAAACAGGTGCTGGACTCCCGCCGTCGGGTCTGGCAAGGAGCCCCCGCCTTTAAGTCACTGGCAGAACTCAATGCCTGGTTGAAACAGCGCTGCCTGGAACTGTGGGAAGAGCTTCCCCATCCAGAGGACAGGAGGCGAACGCTCAGCGACTACTGGCAGGCGGAACGGGAATGCCTGATGGAAACGCCGGCCGCATTCGACGGCTTTGTGGAATACAACAAGCGGGTCAGTTCTACCTGCCTGATCACCTTCGAGCATAACCGCTACAGTGTGCCAGCCAGCTTCGCCAATCGCCCAGTGAGCCTACGGGTCTATGCTGACCGTCTTGTGGTAGTCGCGGAAGCCAACGTAGTGGCAATCCATGAGAGAGTGTTTACCCGGGACCACAGTGTCAGCGGCAAGACCATTTATGACTGGCGACACTACCTGTCGGTGGTACAACGCAAGCCCGGCGCTCTGCGTAACGGTGCGCCGTTCAATGAACTGCCTGAGAGCTTCAGACAGTTACAGGCGGTTCTGCTTAAGCGGCCCGGTGGTGATCGGGAGATGGCCGACATTCTTGCCCTGGTGCTGTTGCACAATGAGGCGCTTGTGGAACGGGCGGTGAGTGAGGCCCTCCTTGTCGACCAGGTGTCCAAGCAGCATGTACTGAACTGCCTGAGCAAGCTCAGCGACGTCCCCAGGCCTCAACCCACTTCAACGCCACCGGCCCTGAAGCTGGTGAATGAACCGGTCGCCGATACTAGCCGCTACGACCGCCTCCGAAGGACTACTCCATGAACAACGATGCCATGATCACCACCTTCAAATCCCTTAAGCTGTTCGGTATGGCAGACACCATTACCACACTGGCCGAACAGGGTTCTCCTGCGTACCAATCGGCACTGCCCACTCTGGAGACGCTGCTGAAAGCTGAAGTTGCTGAACGGGAAGTTCGTTCAATCAACTACCAGATGAACGTTGCCAGGTTCCCCGCCTATCGGGACCTTGCTGGCTTCGACTTTGCGGAAAGCCAGGCTGATGAAGCCCTGGTTCGCTCGCTCCACCGTTGTGAGTTCATTGAGGATGCTCAGAATGTAGTCTTTGTTGGCGGCCCGGGAACCGGGAAGACTCACCTGGCTACCGCGATTGGAGTTCAGGCGATCCAACACCACCGACTTCGAGTCCGGTTCCTGTCCACTATTGAGTTGGTGAATCAACTGGAACAGGAAAAGCAGGCTGGTAAACCAGGCCGCATTGCCAACCGGTTAGTGCATGCCGACCTGGTGATACTGGATGAACTGGGCTACCTGCCATTCAGTCAGTCTGGAGGGGCCTTGCTGTTCCACCTGATCAGCAAGCTCTATGAGAAGACCAGCATCCTGATTACAACCAACCTGAGCTTCTCGGAATGGTCCAATGTGTTCATCGATTCCAAGATGACAACGGCATTACTGGACCGGCTAACTCATCACTGCCACATCATCGAAACCGGAAATGACAGTTACCGATTCAAACACTCAACGACAAACCAACAGGAGGACAGAAGAACTGGAAAGCGAAGATAAACTCAGGCCATAATCGGGCCATCTGGGCGGGTCAATATTGGATGCAAAACCCGGGTCAGTTTTAAATGCAAATCAACATTGGCGGAGCAGAAGACAGTAAATAGTTGACACCACCGCGCTCACTGTTTAGTTGACTAATGTTTTGTGGTTTGGTGCCACCCAGCTTACGCGCAGCTAAATTCTGATAGCTTCGAAATGTACCGTGGTGTTTTCCATTGGCAAAGTAGGCCTGCCGCGCGGCTTTGTTTTCCTCGCCAAAGCGAGCATCATTTAACTCACTGTGTATGGCATGAACGAGGCTGCTGGGAAACAGAGGCTGTAATAGATGGTAGCCGTCATCTTCAACAGGCTCACCACTCACACACCAATATAACTGCTTGGCCAGCACATGTGATTGCGGTTGCTCGGGAGCACGAATCAATTCAGAAAACGCCTCGGCCAGGATTTTGGCGCGCTCTGGATCGTCACTCAATGCCGCCAACAGGTCGGTGTCTTTTCGCCGAAACCAATCCAGTAGACGCCGATTGTCGACTTCGATTTTGAGAAATTTGTAAACATCAAGCGCCGCCGCATTACCCACGATATCGACTTGGTAATTGGTGATGCTATGGCTACCGATTTCGGTATGGCACGGCTGTGACTCTGGTGGTATATATAAACTACTGCCTCGTGCATCAGGGTGAGTGGCTTTCAGCACATGCGTAACTGCCTGAATTTGGATGACGCGCCGGGCCGCATCATCCAACCAAGTGTGATACTCATATTTGGCCTCGAGTCTAGCAATTTTATCGTCGTTCAATCCCTTTAGCTTGTTTTCCCGCCTTTCAGCAATAAAAGCCGCTATTGACTGGCGAAAAGCCGTCGCTCGTGGTGACAGCGTTGATTGATCAGTCATAAGAGTCTCCTTTTGCAACTGTTGTTATCGTAAGAGCGTCTTTTTATTTATCCGTTTTAAACCAGTTAGATTTTTAGCAGATCACAATCTGGTGAATCCCAACAGCGAGTTCCATTTCCACCCAGCATCGCTATCCGGCACTTGCACCGTTGTCATTCTCGCTCCACAGTCCCACAGCGATTTACCCTGTGCTTCGGCTTGTTCTTTGAGGAGTGCCATCAGATCAAATTGACCCCAGGGGCTTACTCCCCTGCCAAACGTTAGCTCATAACGGTTCACCCGCTTTTCCTCAGAGGTGAATACATCGGGATTCCCGCTCCGAGCCTGCGTATGTATTCGCTTGATATTCAGCTGTTCCTCGTAATCATTAGGCAGAAACACCAGTGTTTCTTCTTTCAATGTATTCTCCCGAAAGGGCTGATGCTGAGGCATGACCCAGGTCAGGCTGGCCTGAGGCACCTGCCAATTGGTGGCGGCATTTAGCCGGTTACCCTGGGGCTTCTGACCACGGGGGGCTTTTACTCGGCTTACCGGCAAAAGACATTCCGCCAGGCGCGCATGTTCAAGATCGGCAAGGTTTTCCTTTGGCTTGAAGTCTCTTCCGGAAGGCTGAATGCGCGGGCGAGCGGAGATAATGCGATAGTCTTCTTCCCGCAATAGATCATTGAGATCGTGGCTGCTCAATCGGAATGGGTCACCGAAATTACTGCTATCTACTTCAAATCCTGGATTGAGAAACACGGCACTGGGCTGCCCGTTCCTACCCCTGCGGTAAAAATGGCGAAGGTTCTTCTCAAAAATATAAATATTTGGAGTATTAACTGTCTTCTGCCGGTGACGTTGCACGCGGCCCGCCAGCTGGATCATGGAGCGCAGGGATGACGGCTCCACTATCGCCCAGTCATAGTCGTGGTCACGACCCACCTCGGTGACAGGGGAGCCGAGCACCACGAAGATGTGGTTAGGTTCAGAATACTTGTCGATGCAGGATCGAATCTCCGACAGCTCATAGACAGCCTCAGCATCCCGTCGATCAAGGCTTGTATCCAATTGGTGTTCTATCGCCGAACGCAACAGCAGAGGAAAGCGGGAGTGGTAGACACAGGGATGCAGGCGGATATTGTTTGGCCACTCCATCGCCAACAGGGTTTCTGCCATGGTGCAAAGCGGCTCAATATTGGCCATGCGCACCAGCCCAAAGCTTACATGCTTGCTACTTTTTGGGCATTCTTCGTGATGATCCTGGTGAGCATTGAGAATAGCCGTTTGCACATGGCCAGCAAATTTCCGCGCAGAACCCCGGCGGCTCGTTGACTCAAGTGCCAACGGTATCAATACACCCCGCCTTTTCGCTCCCTCAGCGCGAATGGTCTGTTTTAGCTTGCCGACACGTCGTTGTATGAAATCATCGTGAGCTGCTTGAAAGGTCTCAATTTCGTTGCAGTTGCATTGCCTGGCGTTAAATTCATCCACCCACAGGCAAGGTACGGCAGGCTTTATAATATTTTGGTCAGCGAGACTGCGGTTGCGCCGAAATTGCCGGCGCCCAGCAACGTAGGCCTGATACATACCACTGACTAATGACGGTGGCAGTGTTGCGGAAGAAATCAAGACCCGGCTACCGAGTAAACCCGCCCAATACACCAGCCGCGTCAGGGCAGGTAAGTCAGCGATATCAAAATCATCAAGCTCATCCAATACCAGGTCGCTACTCATCAAACGCAGCATGGGAGCAATCTGACGCCCTGCCCGCTGGGCTTCGGTAGCGGGTATCAGGTGATCAATTGTACAAACCAAAACTGGGGCGCCAAGCAGACTGCTTATACGGGTATCACTGATGGCTCGAGTTAGTACCGATATTTCCTCCACCCCTCCTTCATAGCGGACATCGCCATCTTCTTCCATCAATGCCTGAGACGACTCTGAACCGCTTGCCTCGGCTCGATGCTGATAGTATTCAAACAATTGACGGCTGGCAGAACCACCCACTCGGATCGCCAGTTCATCATCACTGAGTTTTAAATCATCTCGGTAACTGCGTCCGGTTTGTAATGTGAGCGTACGCAGGCCAAGCGCAAAGGAAGCCCGCAAACCTTCTTCGGGGTTGGCCAGGGCGTAAAGAATGCGCGCATTGGCCAAGGTTTTACCACAACCAGTAGATGCCATATTGACGATAAACGCGCCATTCTTGCTAGTGGAGTGCCGCAACGCTACCGCGAGGTCTGCGGCTTTGTCCTGCCAGCGAAATCGCTTGTCCCGACTTCTGCGAGTCAACCCTTTGTGATCGACCAGCCGGGGTAATGCGCGCTCAATCATAGGCAGGGAATGGACAATACTGCCAGACTTGCGGGCCACACCCAGCAGATGCTCGGTCAGGCTTTGCTTCAGCGCGCCATCCTTGTGGGTATTCGCATAGAGAATATCGCCACGATCGCCTTTGACACGTTGTTTATCGTCCGGGTGCAAGGATGAGTAATGGTGATCCGCCAACATCAGGCTTAAGCGAGACAAATGCATGACGTAAAGATTGTCCAGGCAATCAACTAGCTTGCCGTTGTCGGTCATGCTCAGTAACTTTTCGGCCAGCACAGCCAGGCGCTTGCGCCACATTGGTAATGCCCAGGGAGCGGTTTCGCTGGCGATTGCCCAGTAGGGCTCAACCTCTTCAGAATTAACTTGCTGAGTGATTTCATTCCATTCTGGAGTTATTGCACCGAGCGGGCTTTCTACCAGACTACTAGTAATGTTCTCTTTTTTTGCACCCAACCACTTCTGCTTACCATCCAAGTCATAAGCTGGAACAACTGGTAAACGGTGATGGGACAGCACCAGCCAAGCGATGGCCGTTGCAACCGGAGGTATTTTTGCCAGCGGTAGGGGTACGTTTTTATCTATTCCGTCACGCCAAAGGCGATTGGGTAGAGTCCAACTCAAGTCATCCGCCGCGGACGGCTTGATCATCCGACGCATCCAATCCTTATCGGAATCCTTACCAACAAAGGCTAGAAACAATCTTAAAGAAATCCATTCGTGACGGTAGACATTTTTTTCCCTACGCTTTCCCCGCAAGCGCTCCTGAAAGGCTGCACTGGCTTTGCCCAGGTCATGCAACAGTGCGGCCATCTGTGTAAGCAGTTTGATTTTTTCTTTGGTATACCAGTCGCTGCCGTCATCAAACGCGGGCATCGCTATGCCAGTCATATTCACCGGCACTCTACCTTCGTGATCAAACTTACTTCTATTGCCCACCACCCAAATCAACTCTGTTCTCGCCCTGCCGTGTATCCAATGGCAGCTCACCGCTGTGTTTTTAGTCGCCGTTTTTCGCAACAGTTTTCTTACGGCCAGTAACCCTTCTTGGGTAATGACTGTTTGCCAAGTGTTGTCGCCTATACGGTCGGCGAAGGCGTCGAGTACTCGCCGGGTGCGGTTGAGAGCTTTTTTATCGCATTGGGAGACAAAAGTGACCTTCATAAGGTTTCAACTCCGCAAACGTTTATATCCCAGTCAGTTCTCAAGGCCACTGCCTTCACCTGCTCAATCATAAAATCCAACGCTTTGTGATCAGTAAACGCCTGCAAACATTGTTGGCGGAATTCCTGTTCGGTAGCGTTTTCTTTGGCGGCAATGAAGGCCCAGGGTAGGATGATGGCGTCTTTAATGAGGTCTGCGACGTCAAATACCAGCGCTCCTCGACGGGTTTTTCCATGCATTACCGCAAAGCCGTGTGGAATCCCCAATACCCACAGTGTTGTGGCGGCCAGTCCGTAGGCGAGGTAGTTACCGTGATTGAGAAATGCGTTTGCTGTGTCGTTATTATCACGCCCACGGGTGAAGTCTCCATATTGGGTGACGTTTGCAGCGAACTTGTAGAGCTTTTTGGTGAGCTGGGCCTCGCACTGTAAAAGGTAGCTGATTTTTTGCGCCACATTTATCTTATTAGCGCTATTGCTCAGTGCGCTGCGCACAGTTGGGTTTGTGCTGTCGAAACCCTCTGCTTTGAGGTCTCGATCTTTGCCCCATAGTGTTTGCAAGTAATGCATTCTTGCCAACTGAAACTGTTTGGCAACCTGAAGACGCTTGACATCGTCAAACCAGAATTGCATCCAGCCTTGTAGATATTCAGTAGGACGATATTCGCTTTGTGGGGTAAGCCACTCTACCTCATTAGCCATCAATAATGGAGTGCCACCGCCACCACAAAACCCAACCAGCACACCGGCCTGAGCCAACATACGCATGGCGGCCTGTGTGATAGACGTACCGGTGCCGAGTAGTAGGCAGGAGGTATTGGCAATGGGAATGTTCCAGTACCGGTTTTCGCTTTTTGCTTCTGTCAAATATAAAACGCGCCCATCTTTCTGCATTACCCGGCACCTTTCCAGATAGTAGATGTTTGCGCGCTTGGAGTGGAGTATGGCTTTTAGGTCGGTTAGCTGTTCCAATATATTCCACCCTCCTTTGATGTTTTTGCTTTTTCAAGATCGCACGGAAAGATACAGCCAATTTTTGCTAGCAGTTTGACTGGCAAACCGGGTCAAGAAGTACTCGTACGACGTTAGCCAGTACCCGAGCAGTCGGCATCATGAACAGAGCGTCTTTCATATGGTGGGTGTAGGTGCTGGCCGCTTCTCCATCCTGCTCACCTCTATTACCCAGTGTCTTGATGAACGGGAATACGTCGTCACGCACCGTCTCGAATATGACTTCCGGGGCTGTTTCCTTGAATCTTGACCAGCGCAGTCTGTCTTGGCCGGGACCGAAGATGGGGTCCTCTATAGGCTTACCCGTCCGTGCTGCCTTGGCTTCCTTGAGCGTGTGGATCTCGTCCAGCCGCTTGATGAAAAGCAGATAGGTCAGTTGCTCGATAACAGATAGGGGGTTGGAGATACCACCGGACCACATAGTGTCCCAGATGCGGTCGACTTTGGACTTGATTTCATCGGTTATCATGTACTTGATTCTTGTTATTGGTTGTGCAGAGGTACGTAGTCTACACAACTATAAATTTCGTGGGGTAGAAACGGTTTAAATTATAAAAAAATTTTTTGGGCTGTGCCTGAGCGGATTAGTAATAATCAGATATCAGGAGTCCCGGACTGTGAATCGGGGGTACCCCGTGGGTGGGGTTGATAGACTGGAATTTCATACCTTTCCATTGAAACTTTAAAGGTATGTTTTTGGATATGTTCAGATTTATAGTGGCCTAAAAGGCTCTAAATTATTGATCTATTGGCGGAGGGGGAGAGATTCGAACTCTCGGAGGACTTTCGCCCTCGCTGGTTTTCAAGACCAGTGCATTCAACCGCTCTGCCACCCCTCCGCGACAGGGGCAGAAGCTTACACTAATGCGCCAGACAGGCAAAGCGCTAAGTCGTTCCCTTTGCCGCTGCAGGCCCCGCCAGAAGCCGGTTTCTGGCAATCCGCAAGCGACGAAATGCGTTGCTTTTGGGGGGGCAACCAGTATGATTGAACCTCGGAGTGGCTTCCGACGTATTACCTGTAGCCTGGTATGCGGCTGGCTAAGTTCTTGAAAACCTTGAAAGCTCAGGGCTGAGTCACCATAAACTACGGAGCAGGCAGTGACAGAGGATGCCTTGAGTGTTACCTGCGACCGGCGGACTTCAGCACCCGTCCGGTACAGTCGATATCACTGTAACCCAATGATTTGGAGAGAATTATGAACGAAGTTGAATTGAACAGCGTTGCCAGAGGCCGGGAAGCGGCCATTCCGGTAAACAAGGTGCTGCGTAACACTTACCTGTTGTTATCCATGACCCTGTTCTTCAGCGCCATCTGCGCAGTCGCCACCATGATGCTGCAGGTGTCCCAGGGCATGGGCATGGTGATGTTAATCGGCGGCTTCATAACCTCGTTCGTGGTTCAGGCCACGGCGCGCTCCGCCAAGGGCTTGTTCTGGGTGTTTGTGTTCGCCGGTCTGATGGGCGGCGCACTGGGACCGGTTATTTCTGCCTACCTGCAGGTTTACGCCAATGGTTCGGCCATCGTCGCTCAGGCCCTGGGTGGTACCGCGCTGATCTTCCTCAGCCTGTCCGGCTACGTACTGGCCACCGGCAAGAATTTCAGCTACCTGGGCGGGTTCCTGATGACCGGCCTGATCGTCGCCATCGTGGCCATGATCGCCAATATCTTCCTGCAGATTCCGGCCCTGAGCCTGGCAATCTCTTCGGCGGTTATCCTGATCATGTCGGGATTCATTCTTTTCGACACCAGCCGCATCATCAACGGAGGTGAAAGAAATTACAT
The DNA here is from genome assembly GCA_024234395.1 of Pseudomonadales bacterium. GTDB lineage: Bacteria > Pseudomonadota > Gammaproteobacteria > Pseudomonadales > Pseudohongiellaceae > NORP240. The sequence continues at coordinate 1,123,825 of JACKOH010000001.1, read as the reverse complement.
CCTGGCGACCATCTCCCTGTATATCAGCATCTTCAACATTTTCGTGCACCTGTTGAATCTGCTGGGCGCGCTGACCGGCCGCGACTAGTACAGGCATCGAGTCCGGGCAATAAGCCCGAACCAAAGCCCCGTGAGAACGGGGCTTTTTGTTTGTGGAACCAGTGCTGTGAAATTCTCCATCGTAATACATTCGGCGCCCTATGCCAGTGAAGGAGCCAGTTCGGCGCTGCGCTTCTGCCAGGCTGTGCTGGCCGAAGGTCATGAGATTTACCGGCTGTTTTTCTTTCGCGATGGCGTACACAATCTGACCCGGCTGGCGGTGGTTGCACAGGATGAGACCAGCCTCCAGGACGCCTGGGAGGAACTGATAAGGGAACACCGTCTGGACGCAGTGGCCTGTGTCACTTCGGCATTGAAACGGGGCATCATCGACAGCCAGGAAGCCAATCGCTATGACAAGGCAGCGAGCAACCTTTCTGAACTGGTCAGCATATCCGGACTTGGCCAGCTGGTGGACGCGGTGCAGAACTCGGACCGGGTCCTGAACTTCGGTTGATGCCATGCCTGCTCCGGTCCGCAAATCCTTCACGTTCCTCAGCCGCCATGCCCCTTATGGCCGGGACAACGCGCAGATCTGCCTGGAACTGGTGTTGGCCACGGCGGTGTATGAGCAGACTGTCAATTACCTGTTCATGGACGATGGTGTTTATCAACTGGTTGATTCCCAGCAGCCCCGGACCATTCACAATAAGACCCTGTCGGCCAACCTCCAGGCACTATCCCTGTATGGTGTGGAGACGGTTTACGTCGACAGCGAATCCCTGCGACAGCGCCGACTCTCGATTGACGATCTGGTCATCCAGGTGCAATTGTTGAGTGACGACGAAGTCACCGCCATGATTCGCACAGCCGACGTGGTATTTCCCCTGTGAGCCATCTGCATACCGTCAATAGCCTGACCCGGTTACCTTTGTGCCTGCGCACGTTCGACAGAGAGCACGACCGGCTGCTGCTGATTGAAGACGGCGTCTACGGTGCCGTCAATGAAGAGCAGCAGCGCCTGTTAAAAGGGCTTTCGGTCTTTGTCCTGCTGGACGATCTACAGGCAAGAGGCCTGAGCAGTCGCGTGGAGCGGGGAATCGCAGAAATTACCATGGCGGATTTTGTCCGGCTTTGCGGCGAAGCCGACAGGGTCATCAATTGGTTTTAGACATTCAGGTACAGAATCATGACCACCTTCCTGCAATGCAAGGATCGCCGGATTCCCCTGGACAAAGAAGGCTACCTGAGAAATCTCGATGACTGGGATGAGGAAGTAGCCGGCAGGCTGGCCGAGGATTGCGATATCCTGCTCAGTGACGCGCACTGGGAGATAATCCACGCAGTGCGGCAATTTCATCGGCAGTTTCAGCTATCGCCGCCCATGCGACCGCTGGTGAAACTGGTGAGACAGGAACTGGGAGAAGAAAAGGGCCGCAGCCTCTACCTGATGAAGCTGTTTGGCGGCAGTGCCGCCAGGACCGTCAACCGGATAGCCGGCCTGCCCCGCCCCGCCAACTGTATTTGACAACGCTCTGATTCACGCTGAAATGGCCCGGAGCTCGAGACAAATTCACTGACGGGGTGAGTCACCCGCCCCGACCTGACCTGGTGGCTGGTACCAGTTCAGCTGCTCCCTCAACCTGACCACTTCACCCACAATCAGCAGAGTGGGTGCGCGCACTTCGGAGGCTGCAACAAGTCCGGGCAGGTTTTTCAGCGATCCAGCTACCACCACCTGATCGGCGGTGGTGCCCTTCTGAATCAGCGCGGCTGGAAAGTCGTTCGACAGGCCATGTGTTATCAGGCGCTGGCAGATTGTCGCCAGGTTCATGAGGCCCATGTAAAACACCAGCGTCTGCTTGGCGACGCACAGCCTCTCCCAGTCTGGTTCTTCCTGTTCGGTTTTAAAATGGCCAGTCAGAAACATCACGGAGTGAGCATGATCGCGGTGCGTGAGAGGAATGCCGGCATAACTGGCGCAGCCCGAGGCGGCGGTAATACCGGGTACCACCTGGAACGGAATACCCTCCCCGATCAGCGATGCCATTTCTTCTCCGCCACGACCGAAGATGAACGGATCGCCGCCCTTGAGGCGTAACACCCGTTTACCCTGGCGGGCCAGTTCCACCAGCATGTCATTGATCCGGTCCTGGGGAACCAGGTGAGCAGCGCGTTCCTTGCCCACATGAATGCGCTCGGCATCGGGGCGGATTTTTTCGAGGATGGGAGTGGACACCAGCCGGTCGTAGAGAACCACGTCGGCCTTCTGCAGCAGGCGCAGTGCCTTGATGGTCAATAGATCCGGATCTCCTGGCCCTGCCCCCACCAGGTAGACTTCCCCTTCGACCTTGGCAGCCTCGGCGTCGTCCAGCAGGGTCTCCAGTTTGTGCCGGGCGGTCTCGATCTGTCCACTATAGACCAGTTCGGGTACCGTGCCGTCCAGCACCTGTTCCCAGAACCGTAACCGGGCCGGGAACGCCGTCAGTCGCTGTTTGACCCGCTCCCGGTAGCTGCCCAGCAGTTCCGCCAGAGTGCCGGTAGCCGCCGGCAACTGGGTTTCCACCAGTTCCTTGATCTTGCGGGCCAGCACCGGCGAACTGCCGCTGCTTGAAATCGCCACCACCACCGGGCTGCGGTCCACCAGGGCCGGGAAGATCAGGCTGCACAGAGCCGGCTGATCGACGGCATTGACGGGAATCTGCAGGGCCTGGGCCTGACGGGAAATCGCGGCATTGACGGCTTCGTCATCGGTTGCCGCAATTGCCAGGACCACGCCCTGCAGGTCCTGGGACGAAAACTGCCCCAGCCGGTAATGGTGGTGGCCGTGATCCAGCAGCTCCTGCAATGGCCGGTCGATATTTTCGGCAACCACCATTAATCTGGCGCCAGCTCGTTCCAGCAGCCGGGCCTTGCGCAGCGCCACCTCACCACCACCGACCAGCAGGCACTCCCTGTTCCTGACATCGAGAAAGACCGGCAGATAGTCCATGTCTAATCCAGCTGAGTCAGTCCGGCCATGTAGGGCTGTAACACGTCCGGAATGCGCACGCTGCCTTCGGCGGTCTGGTAATTTTCAAGTATCGCCACCAGCGTCCTGCCCACCGCCAACCCGGACCCGTTCAGGGTATGGACCAGTTCCGGTTTACCGGTTTCCGGATTACGGAACCGAGCCTGCATGCGGCGCGCCTGGAAATCGGTGAAGCTGCTGCAGGAGGAGATTTCCCGGTAAGTGTTCTGTGATGGCAGCCAGACTTCCAGGTCGTAGGTCTTGTGAGAACCAAACCCCAGATCACCACCACACAGAATGACCTTGCGATAGGGCAGCTCAAGCTTCTGCAGAATGATCTCGGCATGTCCGGTCAATTCCTCCAGGGCCGCTTCCGACTGCTCCGGATGGACCACCTGTACCAGTTCCACTTTTTCAAACTGATGCTGGCGAATCATGCCCCGGGTATCCTTGCCGTACGAGCCGGCTTCGCTGCGGAAACAGGGGGTATGGGCGGCATACTTCAGTGGTAGTGCAGCCGCGTCAATGATCTCGTTACGGGCCAGGTTGGTCACCGGGACTTCGGCGGTGGGAATCAGGTAAAACCCATCTTCACCGGCAATCTTGAACAGGTCTTCCTCGAATTTCGGTAGCTGGGAAGTGCCAAACAGCGAATCGGCATTGACCAGGTAGGGAACATAGACTTCGGTATAGCCATGTTCTGCCGTGTGGGTGTCCAGCATAAACTGGATCAGCGCCCGGTGCAGGCGGGCCAGCGGGCCACGCAGGACCGTGAAGCGGGCTCCGGCAATCTTGGTGGCAGCAGCAAAATCCATGGCCTTGTCGACCGCGACGCCAGCCGTCAGGTTTTCGCCCAGTTCGACGTGATCCCTGGGCTCGAAATCGAAGCTGGACGGCTCACCCCAACTGGCCACTACCGTATTGGCTGTCTCATCCTTCCCCTCCGGAACCGACTCGTGGGGGATATTGGGAACCGCTGTGAGTATCTCGTGCAGCGAGTCCTGAACCCCGTTAAGGCTGCCCTTCAGGGAATCCAGCTGCTGATTGATTTCTCCCACGGCCTGCATCAGCTCACTGGCATCTTCGCCGGCAGCCTTGGCCTTACCGATTAATTTGGAACGGTTGGTTCTTTCTCCCTGGAGACGCTCGGTTTCCAGCTGCAGTTCCTTGCGCCGACTGTCCAGGGCCTGAATATTTTCCAGGTCGAGAACGAAGCGTTTCTTCTTCAACAGTTCGGCCAGCTTTTCCGGTTCGGCCCGCAACCATTTGGGATCTAACATGAAGTGGAGTTTCCTTGCTTGGTGAAAATTGAATCCGGGGTTTCTAGAGTATGAAGCGCATCAGCCCCATTCCCGCCCAGGCTGCCAGAATACAGAGGATAACGCTGAGCGTGATGTAACTGAGCGCCGGCAGGACCATCCCCTGTTGCATCAGCAGCAACGTATCCAGCGAAAATGTCGAAAAGGTGGTCAATGCCCCCAGAAAGCCAATCTGCAGTAGCGGGCGAAGGTATGCCGCCGCCTGAATTTTTTCCGTCAACAATACAAACAGAATACCGATCAGCAGCGAACCCAGCACGTTGACTGTCAGCGTGCCAACCGGAAACAGGCTACTGTTATGATGCTCGGCCAGGGTCACCAGCCAGTAGCGGCAGACTGCGCCCAGCGCTCCGCCCAGGGCGATTGCCAGATAATAACTCATTTCTCCCGCTGCTCTCCCTCTGCCCTGCCCTGCACCCGTTCCAGGGGACTGTCTTTGTCAGTTTCTGGCTCAGCGCTGCGTTTACGGCTTTTGCCACCCGCCTTGAGAATCGACCCGGCCTGCGCTCTCGAAGGGTTTGTCGCAGGCTCGGCCGTTCTGCCGCCGGCACGGTCTTCCTGATAGCGTCGCTCGCCGCTGGCCCGGTTCTGTTGCTTGAGATGTTCCAGCTTTTCCCGGATTCTGACTTCCAGTCCGGCTTCCCTGGGAAAATAGAACTCCGCCTGCTGCAGCGATTCGGGAAAATAGTTCTCTCCGGCAGCAAATCCACCAGCCTCATCATGGGCATATCGGTAGCCGTCGCCGTGTCCCAGTTCCCGGGCCAGGTCAGAGACCGCATTGCGCAGATGCAGCGGGACTTCGAGTGTGCCGGTCTGCCTGACAGTTTCCCGGGCACTGCCGGCGGCCTGATACACAGCGTTGCTCTTCGGTGCGCAGGCCAGATAGATAACTACCTGGGCGAGAGCCAGGTCGCCTTCCGGGCTGCCCAGCCGCTGATAGGTGTCCCAACCGGCCAGAGCCAGCTGCAGAGCCCGTGGATCCGCATTGCCAATGTCCTCACTGGCCATACGAAGCATGCGGCGCGCAATATATAACGGATCACAGCCGCCGTCCAACATCCGGGTAAACCAGTAAAGTGCCGCGTCCGGAGAACTGCCCCGGACCGCCTTGTGCAATGCCGAGATCTGGTCATAGAAAAGATCTCCGCCCTTGTCGAAACGCTGCAGGCTTTCCTGGGTCACCCGGGCGACCGTATCGCGGTCTATCACTGGCAGGCCATCGGCCCCCTTCCCGGCCAAGTCAGCGGCAATTTCCAGCAGGTTCAGCAACCGTCTGGCATCACCGTCACTGGCCCTGGCCAGTGCCTGGCGGGCCTGCTCGTCAACCCGCAGAGCCAGATGTCCCAATCCCCGCTCGGAGTCGGTCAGCACCAGTTCGAGTAAGTTCAGTAACTGCGTTTCACTAAGGCTTTTGAGTACATAAACCCGTGACCGGGACAAGAGCGCATTGTTCAGTTCGAAAGCTGGGTTCTCGGTAGTGGCTCCGATAAAAATGATGGTGCCATCCTCGATGTGGGGCAGGAAGGCATCCTGCTGAGATTTGTTGAACCTGTGAACTTCATCGACGAACAGCAGAGTCTGGCGCCCCCCGCCCTGGCGGTAGTGACGGGCCCGCTCCACCGCCTCACGAATATCCTTGACGCCCGACAGCACTGCGGAAAGGCTTTCGAAGCGGCTGTCGGTAGTGGCGGCAATTATGCGGGCCAGTGTAGTCTTACCGACCCCGGGCGGACCCCAGAACACCATCGAGTGCATGCTGCCCTGTCTGATAGCCTGGTACAGCGCCTTGCCGGGCGCGAGAATGTGCTCCTGGCCGATGAACTGGTCGAGATTTCGTGGTCGCATGCGAGCCGCCAGCGGCTGATACTGTTCCGGCGGGTCTTCCTGTAGCAGTGAATCGGCCATGCTTTCCTGAGCGCAGGCGGCGGGAGGGGAACTATTGCACGTAGGTGTTCTCAATCACCTCGACGTCACCAGACGGTTCGAACACGAACTCCTGATCCGCAAGTGGCTTGTTCAGGACAATATTTCCAAACTGCCAGACGGTTTTCTGCCCATTGTTATTGTCCACGTAGATCATGTCCAGCTGCCTGCCGTTGAAGGTCAGGATGATCTGGCGATAGACATTATCGGGTTCCAGCGGCACCAGTACAAATTCGCTGATTTCCGGGGCTTCGTTGGCACGCTGGCTGAGGCGGTATTCGTCGGTGAGATTGGCGGTGTTGCCGCTCAACAACTGCGCCGCCAGTTCTGAGCGGCTGGCATCCCAGTTTTCCACAACCACCTGTTCCAGATCGGGCTGGTAGTTCCACAGGAAGCGGCCATCGGTGACGATCAGTTCGGGAAACGGTTCCAGGGTCTCCCAGTAAAACCCGTCCGGCCGCTTCAGCTTCATACGGATACTGCTCTCTTCCAGCACGCCGCCATCGGATTCCACGATCAGCTGATCAACATCGGCGGTCATGGTGGTAATGCCGGACAACAGCTCATCGAGCCGGGCCAGAGCGTTTATTTCCTGATCGCCCTGCGCGTTCGCCAACGGCCCCGCCAGCAATAGCAGGAGCATGGCCAGGCGGGTGAAAATCGGTTTGTAACTAGTCATATGTCAGTTCATCAATGAAAATCGTTGCGGTCCACCTGGCAGCCACAGGACGGTAACCCCGGCGCCTGGTGAGGGAATCAGCCTCTCGGCGGTGGCGGGGCGATAACCTCACGGCTGCCGTTACTGTTCATTTCCGATACTACGCCGGCAGCCTCCATGGTTTCGATCATCCGCGCAGCACGGTTGTAGCCGACCCGCAACTTACGTTGTACCGCGGAGATGGACGCCTTGCGGCTTTCTGTCACAAACCGGACCGCCTCGTCATACAGCGCGTCGTCTTCTTCGCCATCGCCGCCACCGGCATTGCCGCCGCCGCCCATGCCCAGATCCTGTTCATCGACTCCCGCGGTGATTTCAGTGACATAGACCGGGTCGCCGCGCTGTTTCCAGTCAGCCACCACGCGATGGACTTCCTCGTCACTGACGAAGGCGCCATGAACACGGGTCGCAACGCCGCCGCCTGGTGGCAGCAGCAGCATGTCGCCATGGCCCAGCAGTTGTTCCGCCCCGCCCTCACCGAGGATGGTTCGGGAGTCCACCTTGGACTGCACCATAAAGGCCAGCCGGGTGGGAATATTGGCCTTGATCAGGCCGGTCAGCACATCCACCGAGGGGCGCTGGGTAGCAAGGATCAGGTGGATGCCGGCGGCCCTGGCCTTCTGTGCAATACGGGCGATCAGCTCTTCCACTTTCTTGCCGACCACCATCATCATGTCCGCCAGTTCGTCCACCACCACCACGATACAGGGCAACGGTTCCAGCTCCGCGGGCGACTGTTCCTCCTCCAGAATCAGCGGATCCGGCCGCCACAGAGGATCCAGAATCGGCTTGCCAAGCTTGGCGGCCTCCTGAACCTTCTTGTTGAAGCCGGCAAGATTGCGTACCCCCAGTTGCGACATCAGCTTGTAACGTCGCTCCATTTCCGCCACGCACCAGCGCAGGCCGTTAGCGGCATCTTTCATGTCGGTTATCACCGGCGTCAGCAGATGTGGAATCCCATCGTAGACCGATAGTTCCAGCATCTTGGGGTCGATCATGATCATGCGCACCTGGTCGGGGGTCGACTTGAACAGCATGCTGAGAATCATCGCGTTAATGCCCACCGACTTACCAGACCCGGTGGTCCCGGCCACCAGCAGGTGAGGCATCTTGGCCAGGTCGACAATGACCGGTTTGCCGACAATGTCGTGCCCCAGTGCCAGGCTCAACGGCGAATGCGCCTTGTCAAATTCGGTCGATGCCAGAACCTGGCTGAACTGGATAACTTCGCGATTCTCGTTGGGAATTTCGATACCGATAACGGTCTTGCCGGGGATCACCTCCACTACCCGCACACTGACCACGGCCAGCGACCGGGCCAGGTCCTTGACCAGGTTGGTAATGCGGCTCACTTTGATGCCGGGCGCCGGTTGCACTTCGAAGCGGGTAATAACCGGACCGGGATTGACCGCGGTCACTTCGATATCGATGCCGAAATCCTTCAGCTTTATTTCCAGCAGCTTCGACATGGCTTCCAGGGATTCCTTGGAAAAGCCGCTCTCGGCATTTTCCTGCCAGGGATCCAGCAGGCTCAATCCGGGCAGTTCCTTGACCGACGAGGCGGGAAACAGCCTGCCCTGCTTTTCCTTTTCCACCCGCTTGCTCGGTTCGGCTTTGGTGCGCACCGGGGCCTGTATGGTGGGAGGTACGCGTTTCTTTTCCTTGGCCATGTGGCTGGTCAACTGTCGCTTGCGGGATTCGACCATGCTGCGGACCGCCGATTCCTTCTGACGCTCCTCGCGCCAGCGTCGCAGATACCCGGTAAACGAGCTAATGGAACCAAGTGTCAACGCACCCAGTCCGTCGATCACCTGCAGCCAGGAAATTTCCGCGGTGATGGTCAGGCCGAACAGGAACACGGCAATGAGCAGCAGCGTCGCTCCCAGTATTGCAAACACCGGCACCGACAGGTCGGCTACCAGCGAGCCGATGATCCCGCCGGCGCTGAACGACTCCGGTGCTCCGGTGGCCATGTGCAGCGTGGCCAGACCGCAGGTCGAGAGGATCACCAGCAGAAAGCCTGCCATCTTCAGGGCGAACAGCGACCAGGAAAAACCCTTTTCCAACTCGCTCTCGTGAAAGGATCGATACGCCTGATAGGCCAGAAAGGCCGGAAACAGGTAGGCAAAGTAGCCAAACAGATAGAGCAGAAAATCCGCCAGCCAGGCACCGTAACTGCCCACTGCGTTGTAGATGTCCTCACCATTGCCGGTGGTGGTGAAGCCAGGGTCGTTGGGGGAATAGGTAAGCAGGGCAATGAGCAGGAACAGTCCGGTGAGGAAATAAACGATCAGCATTCCCTCCCGCATCAGCCTCTGCATCAGGTGGCTGGTCTCGTCTTGCTGCTTGGCGGTTTTTGCCGTTTTCATAACTCTTTACTTTTCAACCAGTTAAATATTGGCGCAGGAACGCTTAACCGCGCTCCATTCTATCAAAATGTTAACGGCTGCTGGCGGCGAATTGTTAAAGGTGCGGACTGCTGCGACCGCTCCGGGAATCTGCGCCAGGGCGTTGGATATCCGTCCCTGCCGGGTCTGCCATGGCTGCCGAAAACAGGTAGAATAGGCGCCGTCCGACCACCCCCGGGTCTGACAGGCTGCCGCCATCGTTTCCAGGCAGGACCATCTCCAGGCATCACAACAGGACTCTGCTATGACTGACATTCAGCACCACCGCCTCATCATTCTCGGTTCCGGTCCGGCCGGTTACACGGCATCCATCTATGCCGCCCGGGCCAATCTTGAGCCGGTGGTTATTACCGGTATTCAGCAAGGCGGGCAACTGACCACTACCACTGACGTAGACAACTGGCCGGGAGATATCGAAGGTTTGCAGGGTCCTGACCTGATGGAGCGCATGAAAAAACATGCGGAACGTTTTGAATCTAAGATTATTTTCGATCATATCAACAAAGTCGAACTGAGCCAACGGCCGTTTCGGCTGGAAGGCGACAGTGGCACCTACAGTTGTGATGCGCTGATTATTGCGACCGGCGCCTCGGCCCAGTACCTGGGCCTGGAATCGGAGCAGGCCTTCATGGGGCGGGGCGTCAGCGCCTGCGCCACCTGCGACGGATTTTTCTACCGCAACAAGCCGGTGGCTGTGATCGGGGGTGGCAACACGGCTGTCGAGGAAGCCCTGTATCTGGCCAACATCGCCTCCCATGTCACCCTGGTCCATCGCCGCAACAGCCTGCGGGCCGAAAAAATCCTCCAGAGCAAGCTGTTCGAGAAAGTCGAGGCCGGCAAGATCAGCCTCCAATGGGACCATGTGCTCGATGAGGTAACCGGCGACGACATGGGGGTAACCGGCATCCGGATCCAGCATGTGAGCAGCGGCGCAACCACCTCCCTGAGCGTGGACGGTGTATTCATTGCCATTGGCCATGTGCCCAATTCAGCCATCTTCCAGGGCCAGCTGGACATGCACAATGGCTATGTGAAGATCCATAGCGGAATCGACGGTAATGCCACCCGCACCAGCGTGGACGGCGTGTTTGCCGCCGGTGATATCGCCGACCATGTGTACCGGCAGGCGGTAACCAGTGCCGGCTTCGGCTGCATGGCTGCCCTGGATGCCGAAAAATTCCTCGACGCTAACTGAGTATCGCTCGGCGGCCGCCTGACTCATGCCACTTTCCTGGCTGGACCCGGATGCAATCGGTTTTCCCGCAGTGGACACGGCGCTGACCGATCCCAACGGGCTGCTGGCAGTCGGCGGCGACCTGACTCCCGGCTGGCTGGTGCACGCTTATCAGCACGGAATATTTCCCTGGTATGAAGCCGGCCAGCCGATCCTGTGGTGGTCACCCGACCCGCGCATGGTGCTGTTCCCTGCTGAACTTCACGTCTCCCGCAGCCTGCGGAAACTGCTGCGCCAACAGCCGTTCCGACTGACCATGGACCAGAACTTCAGCGGTGTTATCAACGCCTGCGGCTCGGTCCGGGGCAGGAGTGAAGGCACCTGGATCACCAGCGAACTGAAAGCAGCCTACCAGCGACTGCACGGACTTGGCATCGCCCATTCGGTCGAGGCCTGGGAGGGTGAGCGCCTGGTCGGCGGACTTTACGGGCTGGCCCTTGGGCAGGTGTTTTTTGGCGAATCCATGTTCAGCAGCAGTTCAAATAGTTCGAAAGTAGCACTGGTTTTTCTGGTGGAACACTTGCGAAAATGGGGCTACGGTTTGATTGACTGTCAGGTCGCTTCAGCCCACCTGGCCAGCCTGGGCGCCCGCGAAATTCCCCGGCGCCGGTTCACGGAACTGCTGGACAGGCTGATTGACGGTCACAGCCGGCCCTGTTACTGGCCGGAACCGGAACCATGGCAGGCGGAGAGTGAACCAGGCAATGAACTCTGAATCCAAAGCAGTCAGATCGGTACGGTTGTTTCGTACCGCTCCTCACGATTGCAGCTACCTGCGTGGTCGGCTGGCCTCGACCCTGTTCGTGGATCCGGAAGTCAAAGTGACCGCTTCAATCAATTCACAACTTTCCGAACGGGGTTTCCGCCGCAGCGGTTCACACATTTACAAGCCGGACTGTGAAGGCTGTCAGTCCTGCATATCGACCCGGATCCTGGTTAACGATTTTCGTTTCAGCCGCCGCCACCGACGCATTCTTAATCGCAATGCCGACCTGGAGGTCCGGGAAAGCAGCAGCGTCGATCGCCCCGAGGCCTATCGGCTTTATTGTGACTATATCAACCGGCGGCATGCCGACGGGGATATGCATCCGCCCAACCCCGAACAATACGTGTCCTTTATCTCGGTCAGACCCGAAGGCACCCGTTTCTTCGAGTTTTATGAGCAGGATCGGCTGCTGGCGGTATCGGTAGTCGATCAGTTGCAGCATGGTCTCTCCGCGGTTTACACCTTTTACGATCCGGAGCAGAACCGGCGCTCACTGGGTAATTTTGTCATTCTCTGGCAGATCCAGCGAGCCAGATCCATGCAACTGCCCTTCCTGTACCTGGGCTACTGGGTTAAAGACTGTCCAAAAATGAGTTACAAGAGCACCTACCGACCTCTGGAGATGTTCGTGAAGGGTCGCTGGATCAGACTCGCGTGAAGGTAATCGGGGCACGCTGCCAGTCACTGCCACAGCAACGAACCGGGAGCAACGCTTTGCCAAGCTGGTGAAAATCAGGCACAATGCGGCCCACATTCCACACAGCGGACTCTTTAATGGCGAAGGAAGATCAAATTGAAATGGAAGGCGAAGTTGTCGAGACCCTTCCCAATACCATGTTCCGGGTAAAACTGGAAAACGGCCACGTCGTGACCGCACATATTTCCGGCAAGATGCGCAAGAACTATATCCGAATTCTTACCGGTGACCACGTCAGAGTGGAACTCACTCCTTACGACCTGACCAAGGGTCGCATCACCTACCGCGCCAGGTAACCCCGATCACCTCAACGGAGTCGATCATCCGCCGCGGACTCCGTTCAATCGCTTCCTGACAAGGCTTTCTGCTTCTGGCGTTTTTCCCGCGCCGTGAATTCGAGGGCAATCTCGTCGTCTCTGACGGTGACGTAAATATCGCCACCGTTTTCTGCCAGCGATCCAAACAGGATCTCTTCCGCCAGCGGCTTTTTCAGTTTCTCCTGTACCAGTCGCGCCATCGGCCTGGCACCCATGCTTTCACTGTAACCATGCTTCACAAACCAGTCCATGGCAATATCGTCCACATGCATCTGGACATTCTTTTCATCCAGTTGCACCTGCAGCTCGACCAGGAACTTGTCTACCACGGTGCGAATGGTTTCCGGTTTCAGCGCCCCGAACTGAATAATGGCGTCGAGACGGTTACGGAACTCGGGCGTAAAGGATTTCCGGATCACTTCCATGCCATCCGAGCTGTGATCCTGCTGGGTAAAGCCGATCGAGGGACGCGACATTTCCTGCGCTCCGGCATTGGTGGTCATAATCAGGATCACGTTGCGGAAATCCGCCTTGCGGCCATTGTTATCGGTCAGGGTACCGTGATCCATCACCTGCAACAGCAGGTTGAACACATCCGGATGAGCCTTTTCAATTTCGTCCAGCAACAACACGCAGTGAGGATTCTTGGTTACCGCCTCGGTCATCAGGCCACCCTGGTCGAAACCAATGTAACCGGGCGGAGCGCCGATCAGACGGGATACCGTATGCCGCTCCATGTATTCCGACATGTCGAAGCGCAGCAGCTCGATACCAAGGATCTTGGCCAGCTGGCGACTGACTTCCGTCTTGCCCACGCCGGTGGGACCGGCGAACAGGTAGGAGCCGATCGGCTTCTCGCCCTCCCGCAGACCGGCGCGGGCCAGTTTGATTGCCGAGCCCAGCGCCCCGATTGCCTCGTCCTGCCCGAAAACCACCAGCTTGAGATTGGTTTCCAGATTCTTGAGCGCATCGATATCGGAACTCGATACATGTTTGGGGGGAATCCTGGCGATGGCGGCGACGATTTTTTCCATATCCGCAGCCTGCAGCAGTTTCTTGCGTCGGCTGGGCGGTTGCAGGCGCTGGAAGGCGCCTGCTTCATCGATCACATCGATTGCCTTGTCGGGCATATGACGGTCGTTGATGTAACGGCCGGCCAGTTCGGAGGCCGCCTTCAGGGCCTTGTCCGAGTAGCGCAGATCGTGGTGCTCCTCGAACCGGGATTTCAGGCCTTTGAGAATCTTGTAGGTGGTCTCCACATCCGGTTCATCCACGTCAATTTTCTGGAAGCGACGCGAAAGTGCGCGATCTTTGTCGAAAATGCCGCGATATTCCTGGTAAGTTGTGGAACCGAGACAGCGCAGGGTGCCTGAAGTCAGCGCCGGTTTCAGCAGATTCGAGGCATCCATCACGCCACCGGAGGCCGCTCCGGCACCGATAATGGTATGAATCTCGTCGATAAACAGGATGGCATGCTCGTTCTTGCGCAGTTCCGCCAGCAGGGCCTTGAAGCGTTTCTCGAAATCACCCCGATACTTGGTACCGGCCAGCAGGGTGCCGAGGTCGAGCGCATAAATGACACTTTCACTCAGCACCTCCGGAACATCGCCCTCCACAATCTTGCGCGCCAGGCCTTCAGCCACGGCAGTTTTGCCGACCCCTGATTCGCCTACCAGCAGCGGGTTGTTCTTGCGGCGACGGCTCAACACCTGGATCACCCGCGTAACTTCATCCTCGCGCCCGATCAGGGGGTCGATTTTGCCGGCTTCGGCCAATTTGTTCAGGTTGGTGGCATAGCTGTCCAGCGGATTGCTGGCCGCCTCGCCGGGCGCGCCCTCGGATTCCTGCTGCTCCGGTGCCGGCTCGCTGCCCTCGCTACCGAACCCGTTAGTCTCCTTGGAAATTCCATGGGTGATGTAGTTCACCACATCGATCCGGGCGATATCCTGTTGCTTGAGCAGGTAGACCGCCTGGCTTTCCTGTTCACTGAAGATGGCAACCAGCACGTTCGCGCCGGTAACCTCGGCTTTCCCGGAGGACTGCACATGAAAGACCGCCCTTTGCAGGACGCGCTGGAATCCCAGCGTTGGCTGGGTTTCCCGACCGGGCTCCCCTTCCGGGATAAGCGGGGTGGTGGCATCCACGAAATCAGCCAGTTCCCCTTTCAGGCGCGGGATATCGGCGCGACAGGCCAACAGCACTTCAGAGGCCATCTCGTTGTCAAGTAAGGCAAGAAGTAAGTGCTCTACCGTCATGAATTCATGACGTTTTTTCCGCGCCGCCTTGAATGCCTGATTGAGTGTTGCTTCCAAGTCCTTGCTTAGCATGATAAAAACCTACTATCTGTCCACTTCGACGCTGCACAGCAGCGGATGTTCACATTCTCTGGAATAATCGTTCACCTGGGCGGCCTTGGATTCAGCCACGTCCTTGCTGAATACGCCGCATACGCCCTTGCCTTCAGTGTGTACCTTCAGCATAACCTGGGTAGCTTTCTCCACGTTCATGTTGAAAAACACCCTCAGCACATCCACGACGAAATCCATCGGCGTGTAGTCGTCGTTGATCAGTACCACTTTGTACAGCGGGGGCTGCGCCAGTTTCGGCTTGTCAGTTTCCGTCGCCAGACCAGGGTCCTGGCCTGTCCCATCGTTCGCATCCCGTTGTCCCACCTGTCGCTCTCTCTACTGCCTTTAATTCCCGGTAAGTAATCCTAACCTGTCTGGTATCTGTCGTCGTGGGTCGTCACCTGCCGAAAGCTTGTGGCACCCTGGACAGCGGATACTAAGACCGGACCAGATTTCCGCTGCCCACTTTAACACGTTCGAGCACCTCTGCTTCAGATTGGATTCAACGCGGTCTGATCGGGCAGGCTCCTCAGTCGAGCCCCAGCCAGATCAAACCGGTCACCGGCAGACCAGTTTACCTGACTAACGACCGGGTTAAGCGGCGCTCTATCACAGGCCGGCGGCGAATATTTTGCATTCCACCTCCGACCTGGCAGGAATTCACGGCCAGCCGGCCCGGATTCCCTGGCCTGACAACATCGCACCATCCGGTCCTTGCGAAAAACTGATTCCGTGACAGGTGCTTTATTGCTGCTCGACGGGTGCTTTTCAATGGTGCGCGAAGCGCGTGAATTTTTGACAAGACACCGCAGATATTGTATAGATTCTCCTGTATTCAACAATAGTGCTAACTATTGATAATAACTATAAATAATAAGAAGTATCCCAGAGGTATTGCCATGAGCACAGGGCAAGTTAAGTGGTTCAATAACGCCAAGGGTTTTGGCTTCATCCTTCCTGACGACGGCGGTGACGATCTCTTCGCTCACTACTCGGCCATTGGCATGGAAGGTTACAAGACACTCAAGGCTGGACAACTTGTTTCCTTCGACGCTGTGGAGGGCCCCAAGGGCCTGCACGCCGCCAATATTCAGCCAGTAGAGAGCCTGGATTCCGGCCACGGAAGCAATGGAAGCAACGGCGCCAGGGCCAACGGTTCCGACGGCGAGCCCGCCTGAACCGAAACCAGCGGCTTCGCCATTCAGCCTGACCGGACTGTAATCACCGCAAGGCTTTGCTGCGCCTGCAGGAAAATTCTGCCGGTGATCTTAGAGCTATGCTGTCATAACGGGATCGCCCGCGGCTCACACACGGGCCCGGATCCGATCGTCACCGGACAGTTCCGGAGCAACTAAGGGAGTGACCGGCAGTCCGTTTTCTGCATGGCTACACTGATTCTGTTTAACAAACCCTATGGCGTCCTGTCACAGTTCAGCGGCGACGATTCTGCCGTCACGCTGAGCCACTACATCGACTGCCCCGGAGTCTATCCCGCCGGTCGCCTGGACAAGGACTCCGAAGGCCTGCTGCTGTTGACCGATGACGGCGCGCTGCAGCATCGGATCAGTCATCCGCGCCGGAAAATGGCCAAGACCTACTGGGTGCAGGTGGAGGGTGAAGTCGACGCGAAGGCGCTGGCAGCACTGCGTCAGGGGGTGGAACTGAAGGACGGCGTGACGCGGCCGGCCCAGGCTCGCAGGATCGACGAGCCCCTGTTATGGCCGCGTACCCCTCCGGTCCGCTATCGCAAACAGATTCCCACCAGCTGGCTCGAGCTCACGCTGCGGGAAGGGAAAAACCGCCAGGTAAGACGCATGACGGCAGCGGTTGGATTTCCGACCCTGCGCCTGATACGGGTTGCGATCGGTCCATGGCGCCTGGAGGACCTGCCGACAGGACAATGGGTGCGCCTGGAGATGCCGTCGTCATGACCTCCAGCGCTCAGCGGCCAGCTCGTCACTGTCACGGTGTTCCACCCATTGAGAGCCCTCCTCCCCACTCTGCCGTTTCCAGAACGGGGCCCGGGTTTTCAGGTAATCCATAATAAACTGCGCCGATTCGAAGGCATCCTGACGATGCTCGCTGGCACTGCCGACGAACACAATCTGATCGCCCGGGTGCAGGGCACCAACCCGATGAATTACCCGGCAACCGATCAACTGCCAGCGGGCGCAGGCCTGGTCAACAATCTCTTCCAGGCTTTTCTCTGTCATGCCCGGATAATGTTCAAGGAACAACTCACTGACGGCCCGATTACCGGCGTCCTGCTGGAATTCCCTGACCAGCCCGGAAAAGGTGCAGATCGCACCGACATTACTGGCAATTTCACGTAATCGCCGAGCTTCGTCACCGACATCGAAATCTTCCTGCTGAACTGCTATGTAGCGCATGCTGTCACTCCGCTGGTAAATCTGTCAGCCACCTGTCATGGGAGGAAAAAAGGCCACTTCCTCATCGCCCTGCAGGCTGTGTGAGCGGTCCACCACGGTCTGATTGACCGCGACCAGAACACGATTGTCTCCGCTCAGCACGGCAAGCCGCTCCGGTTCCCGAGCCACCAGAAACTCGATCAGGCCCTGTACATCGGCTACCGAATCCGGCAGCTTCAACGTTTCACTGGAACGCCCTGCCGCTTCCCGGATACTGGCAAAAAAATGCAATGAAAGCATGCCCACTCCCTTACTGTTCAGACCCCGCTGTTCAGTCCTGGCTGATCAGCCCTTTCTCAGATAATGACCGCTGCGGCCGCCGGATTTTTCCTGCAGACAGATATCCGCGATAACCATTCCCTTGTCGACCGCCTTGCACATGTCATAAACGGTCAGCGCCGCCACCGATACCGCGGTCAACGCTTCCATTTCCACGCCGGTCTGACCGGTAACCCGACAGGTCGCCTGAATGGTGACGGCTGACCCACCCCGGTCCAGTTCCAGTTCCACCTTCACCGAACTCAGCATCAGCGGATGGCACAGGGGAATCAATTCTGAACACCGTTTCGCCGCCTGGATACCGGCAATCCTGGCAGTACCCAGTACATCGCCTTTCTTGCTGTCGCCACGCGCGATCAACTCCAGCGTGTCAGCTTCCATCAACACCCGGCCCGTGGCCACGGCGACGCGCCCGGTACTGGCCTTGTCCGATACATCGACCATATTGGCGCGACCCTGGCTGTCCAGGTGGGTCAGTTCTGCCATCGTTCCATCTCCAGCGGTAAATTGACCATTATCCATGTTTGCGGCGTTCAGCTGAAGCGAACCGGCACGGCAAGCGGCAGCGGGAGGCTCCGGAACCATGGCAATTGCGGAAATCCGTTACGATTTACGATAGGATTACGCGCCTTTAATCAGTGGCCGGTTCCGGGATTGGATCCCGAGGCGGCGTAATCGAATCTGTAAACGGATCCGGATCAGCTCATGCAATGGTATCCCCACAAAACCGTAGCCACCATCGTCGAGCAGGACCGGCGTTTTCTGATGGTGGAGGAACAGGCCGATGGCATGGTGGTCTACAACCAGCCGGCCGGGCACCTGGAAGCCGGAGAAACACTGCTCGAGGCGGCCCGTCGCGAAACCCTGGAGGAAACCGGCTGGGAAGTGGAGCCGCTCAGGTTCCTGGGTTTGTATCACTATGTCTCCAGCGCCAACCAGGTAAGCTACATTCGCAGCTGTTTTATCGCCCGGCCACTGAGTCATGATCGGGACCGCCTGCTTGACCCCGATATCATTGCTGCCCACTGGCTGACCCTTGAACAGATCCGGCAACTGGAAAGCGCAGGCAGGCTGCGCAGCCCGGTCGTCCTGCAGGTGCTGGAAGACTATCTCAGTGGGGTCAGTTACCCGCTTTCGGTAATAACCAGCCTGTAACCAGCCTGGGAAGAGTCACCACTTCATGAGTCAGTCAAGCAACCCTGCCAGTACCCGAGTCATCGTCGGTATGTCCGGCGGCGTCGATTCATCGGTCGCGGCCTACCTGCTGTTGCAGCAGGGCTATCAGGTCGAAGGCCTGTTCATGAAAAACTGGGACGAGGACGACGACACCGAATACTGCACCGCCAGAGCAGACCTGGCCGATGCTCAGGCGGTCTGCGCAAAACTGGGGATTTCCCTGCATACCGCCAGCTTCGCCTCAGAATACTGGGATAATGTTTTTGAACATTTCCTGGTGGAATACCGGGCTGGACGCACGCCCAATCCGGATATCCTCTGTAACCGCGAAATCAAGTTCAAGGCGTTCCTGGACTATGCCCTGGAACTGGGTGCGGACCTGATCGCCACCGGGCACTATTGCCGGGTGCTGCATCGCGACCATACAGCTTACCTGCGGAAGGGACTCGATCCCGGTAAGGATCAGAGTTATTTCCTCTGTGAGGTCAGTGAAGACTGCCTGATGCGGGCACTTTTCCCGGTCGGCGAACTGCTGAAGGATGAGGTGCGCGACATTGCCAGGCGGCAGGGATTTGTGACCCATGACAAGAAGGACAGCACCGGTATCTGTTTCATCGGCGAACGTAAATTCAGCGATTTTCTGGCCCGTTATCTGCCGGCCCGGCCGGGCCCGATCCGGACCGTGCAAGGCGAGGAAATCGGTCGTCATAACGGCTTGATGTACCACACTATCGGCCAACGTCAGGGTCTGGGCATTGGCGGCCTGCAGAATCATGAGGAGGCTCCCTGGTACGTGGTGGACAAGGACCTGACTGAAAATGTGCTGCTGGTTGCCCAGGGCAATGACAATGAGCTGTTGTTTGCCAGCCGCCTGCTGGCCAGCCCCCCGGACTGGATCAACGCAGCGCAACCGCAATTACCGCTCACCTGCACCGCCAAGATCCGTTACCGCCAGCAGGATCAGCAGTGCCGCGTGGAAGCAACTGACGGGAGCCAGGTGACTGTGACTTTCGAGTCACCACAAAGAGCGGTAACGCCCGGTCAATACGTAGTATTCTATGCCGATGAAATCTGCCTTGGTGGCGCTATCATCGAACAGCGTCTGGCCGCACGGGAAACCTAATGCAATTCACTAAATGGGAATATCAGAACCTCGCTCTGGCAGCCATCGCCCAGTCAGCCACTCTGGTCAACAACCTGGCGCTGCGCGGCTCGGCCGACCCGCTCGCCGTATCGGCCTGTGTCGACCCGTTGTTCGAATTCAATCCACGCTCGATCGGCGCGCTGTTTCCCAACCCCATCCAGTACAGCACGGGCTTGCGGACTCTGCAGGAAATTTTCAGCGGCGACCGGGAAAACCGCGATCCGGAAGTGATCCGCTATCTGCTGGGCATCCTGGCCCTGCGCCAGAAACTGATGTCCGATCGCGCCATGCAGGAAAAACTGCAGCAGCGACTGATGGGTATTACCCCACTGTCCCGGGTGCCGGAAGACGATGACGACAGCGCCCAGCAGCAGTTTTTCAAGCAGGTCGCCGAGATCTACCAGGACACTATCAGCACCTACGCATTCCGCATCCACGTCAAGGGCAACCTGGAGTACCTGCGCAATGAGAATGTCGCCAACCGGGTGCGAACCCTGCTGCTGGCCGGCATCCGCTGGGCGGTGCTGTGGTACCAGATCGGCGGCCGTCGCTGGCACCTGGTGTTGTACCGCAAAAAAATCGACCAGACGGTCGGCGATATTCGCAGAAATCTGTTAACCAGCGTCTAGGAACCGAGCATGACCTCTCTCCCCCTCACGGAACTGACCGCCATCACGGCCATTGATGGCCGCTACCGGAATAAATGTAGCGAACTGGCGCCTTATTTCAGTGAATATGCCCTGATCCGCTATCGTGTCGAGGTGGAAGTGCGCTGGCTGCAGCACCTGGCCGGGGACGCCCGGCTGCCTGAGACCGGCGGGCTCGATGAATCCGGACGGCGCTTCCTCGACCGCCTGGTGGAAGATTTCTCGCTGCCCGATGCCCAGCGGGTCAAGGATATCGAGGCCACCACCAACCACGACGTGAAGGCGGTTGAATATTTCATCAAGGAGAAAATCGGCGCGCAGAGCGGACTGCAGAGTCAGCTGGAATTTGTTCACTTCGCCTGCACTTCCGAAGACATCAACAACCTGGCCTATGCGCTGATGCTGAAACACTGCCGGGACAAGGTGCTGCTGCCGGTCATGGCCGAAGTCACAGACCGGCTCACCGACCTGGCCAGACAGTATGCCGGGCAGCCAATGCTTGCGCGCACCCACGGGCAGACTGCCTCTCCCACCACAGTGGGCAAGGAATTCGCCAACGTCGTATATCGTTTGAAGCGCCAGCTATCTTTTTTTACAGAGAGCGAAATATTCGGCAAGATCAACGGCGCGGTTGGCAATTACAACGCGCATCTGTCCGCCTACCCGGATATCGACTGGCCGGAAAAGGCCGCAAGCTTCGTGGAATCCCTGGGGCTGAGCTGGAATCCCTACACCACGCAGATCGAACCCCATGATTACATCGCTGAACTGTTTGCCGCCCTGTGCCGGTTCAATACCATTCTGATCGACCTGGATCGGGATACCTGGGGTTACATTTCATTGGGTTATTTCAAGCAGAAGACCGTCGCCGGAGAGGTGGGTTCCTCTACCATGCCACACAAGGTCAACCCGATCGATTTTGAAAACTCGGAGGGCAACCTGGGCATGGCCAACGCCATCCTCCAGCACCTGGCAGAAAAACTGCCTATTTCCCGCTGGCAACGGGATCTCACCGATTCCACCGTACTCCGCAATATGGGCAGCGGACTGGCGCTGAGCCTGATCGGCTACCGGGCGTTACAGAAGGGGCTGGGCAAACTGGAATTGAACAGTGCGGCGCTGCTGGCCGACCTGGACGCCAGTTGGGAGGTCCTGGCCGAACCGATCCAGACGGTTATGCGCCGCTACGGTGTGGCCCAGCCCTACGAAAAACTCAAGCAGCTGACCCGGGGGCAGGCCATTACCCGGGAAACCCTGCATGCATTTATCGACACCCTGGACATTCCCGATACCGCCCGCCAGCAACTCAAGGCACTCACCCCGGCTACCTATACCGGCAACGCCAGTCTTCAGGCCGGCAACCTGTAATTGCAGGTTGCCTGGCGGCTGGCAATACTGAATTTCATCACAGGCCAATTTCATGCTCCTGGACGGTTTCGATCGTGACTTGTTTCTGCGTGAATACTGGCAGCGCCAGCCGCTGCTGATCCGCCACGCCGGCACGCCATTCGTCGATCCGATCGACGCCGACGAACTGGCCGGCCTGGCCTGCGAGGAAGAGATGGAGTCGCGACTGGTTACCTGTAGTGGGGACAACTGGCAGCTGACCCACGGCCCATTCACTGCAAAAGCCTTTTCCCGTCTGCCGGAATCCCATTGGACGCTACTGGTCCAGGCAGTGGACCAGATGGTTTCCGAGGTCGATGATCTGAAGAGGATTGTGGATTTTTTACCGGCCTGGCGCATCGATGACATCATGGTCAGTTACGCCTGCGACGGTGGCGGGGTTGGGCCACATTTCGATCAATACGATGTCTTTCTCATCCAGGGGCAAGGGTCGCGGCGCTGGCAGATCGGGCAATCCTGTAACAGCGACTCACCGCTGCGGCCGGACACCGGGCTGTCACTTCTGGAGCACTTTGAACCGGTGGCGGAGTATCTTCTGGAACCCGGCGATATCCTCTATGTTCCACCCCGGGTCGCCCATTACGGCGTCTCCCTGGGCGAGAGCCTGTGTTACTCAGTGGGATTCCGGGCGCCCTCCCACGCCGAGCTGATTCAGGAGTTTTCCGACCTGCTGATCGACTCCTTAACTGAAGATCAGCGCTTTACGGACCCATCGTTCCATAGTGCTTCCGACCCCGGGGTAATCTCAGAACCAGCCATCAACCGAGCTTTCAAAGAGGTTGCCGGGTTGGTCGATAACCGCTCTCTGTTGACTGATGCGTTCGCCGGTTTCGTTACCCGCCCCCGCTATCCGGACCGGATTACGGCGCCGGATTCTGCCCCCGACGAACAAATGACAATCGAGCAGTTGGGAATATCAGGCTTTGGTTCCCGGTTGTATAAGAATCCGGCTTCCCGCTTTGCCTGTTTTCCGGACGGAAGCCGGCTTCGCGTCTATGCAGACGGGCGTCGCTATGACTGTTCTGCAGATCTGCTGCCCCTGGTCAACCGATTGAGCGAGGCCCCCTGGAGCCAACCGCTGTTCCCCGGCGGACTTCCGCAAAGCCGCGCCGTTGCCGGACTGCTGTGCTGGCTGCTGGCCCAGGGCAGCCTGCTGGAAGATTCAGCCAGCGACACGCCGGACCACGATGACTGACGCCAGACTGCTGGAATTACCGTACCACCCCGACAGCACCGTGCTGATGGAGAAGCTGCAGCACCTGCCCTGTCCGGCGTTGCTCGACAGCTGTTCCCATAATCCCCGCGGCGGCCGGTTCGATATCCTGTCCGCGATGCCGACTGTTACCCTGCGCTCCACAGCGGGCCATCTACAGAGGTCTCCTGCCGACACTGATAGCAACGACACAGATAGCGGCGACCTGTTTCAGGAGGCCCGACGGCTGCTCACCGATGCGGGCTCCGGTTCCGGGCCAAAACCTGACCCGGAGGTGATGCCCTTCAGCGGGGGTCTGCTCGGCTTTCTCGGCTACCCGCGACTGCAGGGACACGGCCGATGGCGTATCGAGGAGTGCTTTCTGGGTCGCTATGACTGGGCAATAAACGTGGATCATAAGCAGCGGCGAAGCCTGCTGTTCTTTCATGCCCACTGCCCTGAGGACACCCGGGAAGCCGTCCTGGAAACCCTTCAGAATGAGCGTGCGGATGGAGACCGGTTCAGTCTTATCGAAAGTTTTGTCAACGACCTTCCGGAAGCCGGCTACCGGCGGGCGTTCGCGCGAATCAAGGACTATATCGATGCAGGCGATTGTTATCAGGTCAATCTGACACAACGTTTTTCGGCACGCTTCAGTGGTTCTCCCTGGGCGGCTTACCGACGCCTGCGACAGGACAACGGCAAGCCCTTTTCCGCGTTCCTGCGCTGGGATGACAAGGCCCTGTTAAGTCTGTCGCCGGAACGCTTCCTGGAGTTGCAGGGCCGGCAGGTCACCACCCAGCCGATCAAGGGCACTCGACCCCGGGGCCGCACCCCCGAAGCAGACCGCCAATTGGCTGCGGCGCTGCTCGCCAGTGACAAGGACCGGGCCGAGAACCTGATGATCGTTGATCTGTTGCGCAACGATCTGGGTGCCGTCTGCGAGTATGGCTCAGTCCAGGTCAGGAAACTGTTTGAATTACAGCAGTTCGACAATGTCTTCCATCTGGTCAGCACTGTCACGGGCCGCCTGCGGCAGGAATTCACCGCACTGCAACTGCTGGAGACCTGTTTCCCGGGTGGCTCCATTACCGGTGCACCGAAATTGCGTGCCATGGAAATTATCGAAGAGCTGGAGCCGCAACGACGTGATGCCTATTGCGGCAGCGTGTTATACCAGGATTTCGGCGGTCGCATGGACAGCAATCTGACCATCCGCAGTCTTTATTGTGAGCAGGACCGGATCCACTGCTGGGCCGGCGGCGGGATTGTCGCGGACTCTGACGTGACTCAGGAATACGCCGAATGTTTCGACAAAATTCAGCCTTTGATCAATACCTTAAGTAGCTAATCTGAGGTTTTATCAGAGCTCGATACGGCGCTTGCTGGCCTTGACGAATTCGCCTTTGAGCTCGGCGTACTCGGATACCGAGGGAAACTGGGGAAACTCTCTGATCACATTGTCCGGCGCCTTGAACAGAATACCGGCATCGGCCTCACCCAGCATGGAGGTATCGTTGTAGGAATCGCCGGCCGCAATCACCCGGTAATTCAGCTGATGAAACGCGATTACCGATTGCCGCTTATGATCTTTCAAGCGGATATTGTAGTTGACGATGCGACCACTCTCGTCGGCTTCCAGGCGATGGCAGAACAGGGTCGGGTAACCGAGTTGCGCCATCAGTGGCAGCGAGAATTCGTAAAAGGTGTCCGACAGGATCACCACCTGAAAACGTTCCCGCAGCCAGTCGATAAACTCCCTGGCACCGGGAATGGGCGACATCGAGCCAATCACTTCCTGGATATCGTCCAGGCCCAACCGATGTTCATCCAGGATCCGCAGCCGCTGCCTCATCAGCACGTCATAATCGGGA
The DNA here is from genome assembly GCA_024234395.1 of Pseudomonadales bacterium. Lineage (GTDB taxonomy): Bacteria > Pseudomonadota > Gammaproteobacteria > Pseudomonadales > Pseudohongiellaceae > NORP240. Next base: position 1,098,898 of record JACKOH010000001.1, on the reverse strand, counting down.
ATGTCCCGTGTGGTTGCGCGCAGTTCTTCGATACCGGTTTTCTCGGCAAAGCCGATCCAGATTTCCGGAACCAGCACCCCTTCTAGATCGAGACAGGCAATTTCCACAGTGAGAGTCTCCCGGGTCAGGCCGTGAAAAAAGCGTAAATTTAGCAGAACGGATCAACATTACAACCAGCATCTGGCTGTCCAAATAAAATTAAAGTTTTACTAGATATGGCCGGTCGCAGCTCCCGGATACTCTATATTTTGTGTTTTTGACCGGCTTATACTGTATAACTTACTAATTTTATTGAAGTTTTTCCACGTGGAACATTGGCGCTCAATGAGCTGCCCGTGCCACCGACTTTACCTGTACAGGCAAATGGTTGAGAATGTGGCCGCTCTGCCAGGGACCGACTAACTGGCATTAGCGCCGGACTTACCAAAGACAAGGATCAGCCCGACATGTCCGATACCATTCAGATTGATAAACTCAATGAACAGGCCCAGGAACTCGAACCCCGGGAAATCCTGGCCAGGACCCTGGAATTGCTGCCGGATGCCGCAATCGCATTCAGTGGCGCCGAAGACGTGGCACTGGTAGCCATGGCAGTCAAGATCAAGCCGGACGTGGCAGTCTTTACCCTGGATACGGGGCGCCTCCATCCACAGACCTACCGGTTTATCGAGGATGTCAGAACCCACTACCGGCTGAACCTGGAAATCCTCACTCCCGAGCGGGCCGGATTGGAGGCGCTGGTCAGGGAGAAAGGACTGTTCAGCTTTTATCGTGACGGCCACGAGGAATGCTGTGAAATCCGTAAAATCAGGCCCTTGCGGCGTAAACTTGCGGAACTGGATGGGTGGATCACCGGGCAGCGCCGCGACCAGAGCCCGACCCGCAACCGGGTTCCGGTCTATCAGATGGATGCAAGCTTCCAGGGCAGGCACGGCGACCTGGTCAAGGTGAACCCGCTGGCCAATTGGTCGCTGAAACAGGTGTGGGATTACATCCGCCTGCTGGAAGTGCCTTACAACCCCCTGCACGACCAGGGGTTTATCAGTATTGGCTGCGAACCCTGCACCCGCGCTGTGGGTCCCGGACAACACGAGCGAGAAGGCCGCTGGTGGTGGGAGGAAGCCACCATCAAGGAATGTGGTCTGCACCGGGGCAATCTCAACGACCACTGAAGGCTCCGGTCCGCCCGATCAGATCTGTGGAATCTCCACCCCGGCGAACAACCCATCGCGCTCGACTGCCGTACGGCACTTCATTGCCTCGATCACCAATGCTTCCTGCAGGTGGGGAGCAAACATTTCGATGAACTCGAACATGAAACCACGCATGAAGGCGTCCCGGCGTAAGCCAATGCTGGTAGTGCTGTGCTCAAACAGATGTCCGGCATCGAGAGCCACCAGGTCCGCATCCACGGTTTCATCCCAGGCCATTTTGGCGACGATGCCAATCCCCAGACCCAGCCTGACATAGGTCTTGATGACGTCGGCGTCCGCCGCCGTGAAGACTACCCTCGGCTTCAGGCCTACGGATGAAAATGCCTCGTCCAGTTTAGAGCGCCCGGTAAAACCGAACGTATAAGTGACAATGGGGAATCGGGCTATCGCCTCGAGACTCAGGGAGCGCTCTTCCATGCTGGACAGGGGATGATCCCGGGGCACGAGAATTGCCCGATTCCACTGATAGCAGGGCATCATCACCAGGTCGTTGAACAGTTCCAGGGCTTCGGTAGCGATCGCAAAGTCAGCAGTTCCGTCGGCTGCCAGCCGTGAAATCTGCATGGGTGAGCCCTGGTGCAGGTGCAGGGCGACGTCCGGGTAGCGATCGATGAAGCGCCTGATCACTGGCGGTAACACATAGCGGCATTGGGTGTGCGTGGTCGCAACCGCCAGACTGCCCCGCCTGCTATCGGAGAATTCACCTGCGATAGCACGGATATCATTCAGTTTTGTAAGGATTTCTTCCGCCTTTGACAGGATCGCTTCACCGGCTGGCGTAACCGTGCTGAGGTGTTTACCACTGCGGGCGAACAATTCCACCCCCAGCTCGGCTTCCAGCTGCCGTAATTGCTTGCTGATTCCCGGCTGGGAGGTATAAAGACTCTGAGCGGCCTGGGAGATGTTGAGATCGTTCCTTGCCACTTCGATGGCATAGCGCAACTGCTGCAGTTTCATGGCTGCCTTCTACCCTCCCTTATATTCTTTATCGAAATATTAATATGCAATTATATTCTTATTTAGAATAAGGAAAGCAAGTTATAGTAACGGTCACGAACAACAATGCCACCGGGCATCAGGGCCTGGACGGACCCAACCCTATGAACGAAGTGATCCTCTATGTGCTGGCCGGTGCCGGCGTCGGTTTCGCCATCGGCCTGACCGGGGTGGGCGGTGGCTCCCTGATGACTCCCCTGTTACTGCTGTTCGGCTTTCCACCCCCCGTTGCGATCGGCACCGACCTGCTCTACGCGGCACTGACCAAGGCCGGCGGCGCCCTGTCTCATCATCGGCGCCGCAACGTCGACTGGCGGATCGTCGCGCTGCTGGCGACCGGCAGCCTGCCAGTCTCCGTCCTGCTCCACTTCGTGCTCGCCAATACCGGTTTTCAGGACCATGAGGGGTTTGGCAAGTTGCTCACCACAAGCCTCGGCTTCATGTTAATTATCACCTCTACCATATTGATTTTAAGAGATAAACTGAGATTAAAGGCGGCCACTCACAAATCCGGCCGGGTGATCAGGTTAATTCGCAGCCATCCTGCTGCCAGCACGCTGTTGATGGGAATTCTGCTGGGCGTCTGTGTCACCCTCTCCTCGGTGGGGGCCGGCGCCTTCGGAGCCGCCGTGTTACTCATCATCTATGCTGAAAGCCCGGCGGTGCGGATTATCGCCACTGACGTGGCCCACGCCGTTCCACTGACCCTGGTCGCCGGTCTCGGTTATCTGATCAGCGGGTATGTGGACGGCTTCCTGCTGGCCAGCCTGCTGGCCGGGTCGCTGCCAGCCATTCACCTGGGGACCCATGTCAGCAGCAACGTCCCGGAACGCGTCCTGCAGCGAATCCTGGTGGGCCTACTGCTGTTGCTGGGCGTCAACTACGCATTCTTCTAGTCACCCGGTATCGGCGACGCGGATACCGGTAGCGCCTTGCGTGCGTCGCCATAAGTACAAAGCCGCCAGTGCGCTGGCGGTCAGGGCGGAGCCCGGTGCCCCCGATAGCTGCAGGCCAGCAATTACAATTCCTTTTTACATTATAAAAGACTACTTTCTTATTGATTCTAATAGTATTAATTTTCAAACTACGAGTTAGCGGATACTAACGTAGCTGAAATTCACCGGATTCCGCCTCAGAAACCACAGGAAACCATCGGAGAGCCGGTGAATTGATCACTGGCGAGTTTAAGTAGGCCAAGTAACTGATTGATAATCAATCGTTAGCGATACCGTGCGGGACATGACCAGTGGCCACATGCCCACGCGCTGATTCGCAGTGTCCCTGCTGATCGTCAAAGAACACATCGGCATGAAACGCCTTGAGAAACTCACCCTTGTCCAGGCCTCCCAGGAACAGGGATTCGTCGATGCGGATATTCCAGGCCCGCAGGGTCTTTACGACGCGCTCATGAGCGGGTGCGGAGCGGGCCGTGACCAGGCAGGTACGGATCGGAGCCTCGCCGGTCGGGAATTCAGTCTGAATCTGCTGTAAAGCCGCCAGGAAGGGTTTAAACGGTCCGCCACTGAGTGGTTCATTGGCAGCACTCTTCTCACTGGCCGTAAATGCCTCCAGACCGGCAGTCTTGTAGACCCGCTCGGCCTCATCGGAAAACAGCACGGCATCGCCATCGAAGGCGATCTTGAGAATCTTCTCGTCAGCGGTCGCTTTCTGTGAGGGCAGGATGGTGGCTGCCGCCACACCCAACTCCAGAGCCTGCCGGACATCCGCCCCATCGGTAGACAGAAACAGATGGCTGCCAAACGCGCCTATGTAGCGGTAGGGGCTGTCGCCGCTGCAGAACGCGGCCCGGGTGATGGACAGGCCGTAATGCTGGATGGAATTGAAAACCCGCAACCCGGTGTCGGCGCTGTTGCGCGAGAGAAGGATAACTTCCACTCGAGATTTATCCAATAACACATTGAGATTTAGCAATTTTTTAACCAGATCAAAGGCGTCGCCAGGTTCCAGCGGCTGATCCTCGCGCTCAATCTGGTATTGCTGATAGGCAGCCAGACCCTGTTCCTCGAAGACCCGGTGACTGTCTTCCAGGTTGAACAGGGCCCGGGAGGAAATGGCTATCACCAGCTTATCTAGGCTGCTAGTCGGCATGCTTTTCTGACCTTCTGGTTGACTGACTGGTTACTGGCTGACTGGTAGCTTGGCTCAGCCGGCTGCGGGTTCCTCTGAGTAATCCAGGTACCCACTGGTAAGCAAATACTAACAAAAATATAAAATCTATAAATCAACTAGTTAATGAATTATTTTCAGGTAACAACGAGCACTTAATATCTGGCAGACTGATACCTTTATCACCACCCCGCCAATTATTATGAGACCGCTTCCATCCCGGCGCAACGACTGTTCCTTAAGCATGGCCAGCGGCTGACGCTATAATCCCTGCGCACCTGGAAATCGCCACCACTATGGAAGCCAATGAGAAAGCGATCCGCCGACAAGTCTGACACCATCGGTCTGATCCTGTCCGGCGGAGGCGCGCGCGCGGCTTACCAGATCGGCGTGTTGCGTGCTATCGCCAATATTCTGCCCAGCGGCACCCGCAATCCCTTTCACGTGATTGCAGGAACTTCTGCCGGGGCCCTCAATGCCGTTTCACTGGCGACTCATGCTCACCGCCTGCGCACCGGAGTGCGGACCCTCGAATACGTCTGGAAAAATATCCGCAGCGATCAGATTTACCGGCTCGACTCCACCGGCATCATGGGCAGTGCATCCAACTGGGTGATGGCGATGATCACCAACCGGCCCACTGAAACCCCGGTTTCACTGCTGAACAATGCCCCCCTGGGAGAACTGCTGGGCCGGGTCATCAAGTTCGAACGCATTCAGCAGCAGATTGACGCCGGACTGCTCGATGCAGTCGCCGTGACCTCATCCAGCTATTCCAGCGGGGAGTCGGTATCGTTCTACCAGGGCCTGCCGCAGATCAAGGACTGGCGGGGGCCGCACCGGCGTGGAATCCGCAGTTGTCTGAACCTCAATCACCTGATGGCGTCTTCGGCGATTCCAACAATTTTCCCCGCAGTTCGCATCGGCGACGAATTTTACGGAGATGGCGCCATCCGGCAACTGGCTCCCACCAGTACCGCACTGCATCTGGGTGCCCGCAAGATTCTGGCTATCGGTGTCAGCGGCAACCGCTCGCAGCGGGAAAGCAGGGATCAACAGCCAAGGCACCCTTCCCTGTCCCAGATCGTCGGCCATATTCTCAACAGTGCCTTCGTTGATACCCTGGAGAACGACCTGGAGTTTCTTCGTCACATGAACGATGTCTTACCTCACGTTCCTCAACGCAAGCTGCTCAAGTACAACATCCGCCAGCAGGTGGTGGACCTGCTGGAAATTTCCCCCAGTCGGGATCTGAGTGAAATTGCCACTGAGCATTTCGACGAATTACCCAGGCCACTGCGATTGTTTATCAAGGAGTCCAGCGGCGGCGCAATTCTCAGCCTGCTCCTGTTCGAACCCGGATACTGCAATACGCTGATGGAACTGGGCTTGCGCGATGCCCTGGAACAGGAGGAACAGATCAGAAATTTTTTCGAATTTGATTGAGCGAAGTGCGGACTAACCGCCTGTTGAAAAAACCTCAGCTGGGACAATACGGCGTTAGAATCTGGCTCAAAATGCTCAATCAGGGCAGGTAAACTGCACTCTTCCGACAGATTCTGCCTTGTCTTGCGCTCACCTGAGAGTTTTTCCACAGGCTGCTAATTGTCCGCCTCCAGGTTCCGGTCCGGCAGACACACTCCAGTCCCGCCCAGTCCGCAGTAGCCCCCGGGGTTTTTAGCCAGGTACTGCTGGTGATAATCCTCGGCGTAATAGAAATGTTCCAGCGGTTTGATCTCGGTGGTAATTGCCCCGTAACCGGCGGCATCCAGAGCCTTCTGAAAGCGGCTCTGACTGGCCCTTGCCAATCGGTCCTGATCGTCGTTCAAGGTGTAGATCGCGGAACGATACTGGGTGCCACGATCATTGCCCTGGCGCATGCCCTGGGTCGGGTCATGGGCTTCCCAGAAAGCCTGCAGCAGCTGCGGATAGTCGATCTTCTTCTCATCAAAGTAAACCAGTACCGCTTCGGTATGGCCGGTACGACCGCTGCAGACATCTTCGTAGCCGGGATTGGCGGTGAGACCGCCGGCGTATCCCACTGCGGTACTGAATACTCCCGGCAGTTGCCAGAAACGCCGCTCGGCGCCCCAGAAACAACCGAGCCCGAACACAGCTTTTTTCAGATGGGCCGGGACTGGCTCCACGATCGGATTACCGTTGACGAAATGTCGTGGCGAGACCTGGATTGGACGCTCACGATCCGGCAGCGCAGTGGTGCGATCCGGAAGGGTATCTGAGTGATAAAATCGACTGAATAGCATGCGTTGAATGATACACGTTTATCGGGCATCATGCCGCCTCTTGCCTATCCTCACAGCGCTGCCGACGGGCAGCCCGACCGAGCAGATCATGAAATCAGCGTTAATGACCAATTACGGCAGCCCGGAACTGGAATTCGACCACGGCCGGGGCAGCTACCTTTATACTGCGGGCGGCGAAGAATACCTGGATTTTGCCATGGGAATTGCCGTGAACTGCCTGGGCCACTGCCACCCGACACTGGTCAGGGCACTGACTGAACAGGCCGGAAAGCTCTGGCATACCTCCAACCTTTACCGTATCGGTCAGACGGAACGACTGGCCCGGCGCCTGGTGGACCTGACTTTTGCCGATCGGGCTTTTTTCTGTAATTCAGGCACCGAAGCGGTGGAAGCCGGGTTCAAGATCATCCGCCGCTATCACCATGCCAAGGGTAATCCGCAACGTAAACGCATCATCGCCGTAAGCGAAGCCTTTCATGGTCGCACTCTTGCCCCCATCGCGGCAGCGGCCAATCCGCTGCATACGGAAGGTTTCCTGGTCGGGGACGCCGGTTTCGACCAGGTCCCGTTCGGCGATCCGGACGCCATAGCCGCAGCCATCAGCGATACCACCGCCGGTATTGTCATCGAGCCGATTCAGGGCGAAGGCGGTATCCGGCTGGTACCACAATCCTATCTGGAACATTTACGCCAGCTCTGTGATCAGCATGGCCTGGTGCTGATGTTCGACGAAGTCCAGTGCGGACTGGCCCGCTCCGGCACGCTTTACGCGTACCAGCAAACCGGCGTCAGCCCCGACATTCTGGTTTCGGCGAAGGGGCTGGGCGGAGGTTTTCCAATCGGCGCCTGCCTGGCAACCGAACAGGTGGCTTCGGTCATGGTGGCCGGCAGTCATGGCAGCACCTTCGGCGGCAATCCACTGGCCGGGGCGGTTGGTAACGCCGTGCTGGACGAGGTCACCGGGCCGGGCTTCATGGATTCGCTCAACGACAACGCCAGGTATCTGCGTGAACAGTTGCAGGGACTGGTTGCTTCGCATCCGGACAAACTGGAAAAGATTACCGGGGCTGGCCTGATGATCGGAGTAAAATGCCGAATCAATAATGGTGAATTGATTGCCGAACTGACCCGCCGCAAAATGCTGACAGTGAAGGCCGGCGGCAACTCACTGCGGCTGCTGCCGGCACTGAACGTGAACCGCAGGGAAATCGATCAGGCTTTGCAGATCCTGGACTCGGCGCTGCGCAACTGGCAAACCGCCTGATGCCCGTCCGGTCGGAACTGCGCCAGTCGCTGTGCCGGTTCACTACGACTGTTTAGCAGACCGTCAGGCAGTGCAAGGCTCGCGACACTCACAACAATCGTAGTCGGAGTCCTGCCGCAACTTTCGGCAGATGACGCGCCGTAACAGTCGTAACCGTCGTAACCGTCGTAACCAAAGTCGCCAAACCGATCAGTGCAGCCAGTTTTGTCAAGCTGCCCAAGTTGCTGGCAGCGAATAGAAAAACCGTGCCGACCGACGGCAGCGACCCGCTAACAAATAGAATAACCAGTTAAAAAAGGAGCATCCTTCCATGGCAAACCTGCTAAGACTTCTCCTACTGACCCTGCTGCCGGCTGGGCCGGTCTTTGCCCAGGCCGTGACCGATCCGCAGGGCACTCCCAACGACCTCAACCGAAACGGACCGGCCAGCACCATGACAGACACCAGCATCAGGGAATTTCGTATCGACATACCCGAACAGGCCATCGTGGATCTGCGACAGCGTCTGGCACTCACGCGCTATCCGGATCAGATCGATAACACTACCTGGGAGTACGGTACCGACCAGGAGTTTCTGGCTGATCTGGTTGACTATTGGCAGAACCGCTTTGACTGGCGCAGCCAGGAACGTGAGCTGAACAGTTTCGATCAGTACAAAACCGAGATCGAAGGCCTGGACATCCATTTCATTCACCAGCGCTCTCCCCATCCCGAGGCAATACCGTTGCTGCTGGTGCATGGCTGGCCGGGTTCGATTGCCGAGTTCCGGAAAATAATCGGTCCGCTTACCGATCCCACCCGCTACGGCGGACAGGCCAGTGATGCCTTTCATGTGATTGCGCCCTCCCTGCCCGGCTTCGGGTTTTCCGACAAACCCGACGCCCCCGGCTACAGTCCCGAAAAAATCGCCCATTTATTAGCGGCGCTGATGGAACGATTGGGCTACGAGCGTTATGGACTGCAGGGCGGTGACTGGGGCGCCATTATCAACCGCTACCTCGCCGCCAGCTACCCGGATCGCCTGATCGGCCTGCATTCCAATTTCGTCCTGGCGGGAAACGCCGATGGCCAGGCTTCCGCGACCCCCGAAGAACTGGAAAAGCGTGAAATCCGCGAAGCCTACATGAGTAATGAGCGCGGTTACCAGCAGATTCAGGGTACCAAGCCGCAGACTCTCGGTTATGCCCTGAACGATTCTCCGGCCGGTCTGGCCGCCTGGATAGTCGAAAAATTTCATGGCTGGAGCGATATTCCCCAGGACCAGCGCAGCAACCTGTATGACAAGTTCAGCCGCGACGAACTGCTCACCAACGTCTCGATCTACTGGTTTACCGAGACAATCACCTCATCCATGCGTATCTATTATGAAAATCGTAACGCACCACGCCTGGGAGGGCCGGTCGGCTATGTCTCAGTACCTACCGGCGGAGCAATTTTCCCGGCTGAGATTTCCGCCACGCCACGCGGTTGGGCAGAGCGCAGTTATAACATCGTGCGCTGGACGGTGATGCCCCGCGGTGGCCACTTCGCCGCCCTGGAAGAGCCGGAGCTGCTGATCGAGGATGTGCGGGAATTCTACGCCGGCCTCAGACCCTGACCGACCTGCCACTGAGCGTTACTTCCCGGACCTGACTCAGGTCCGGGTCCTCACGCCAGGACCGCCTTACCAGGTAAGGCCCTCTTCCTTTAGCTCAATACCCGCACCACGCCGCTGTCAAGCCGGCGCCTCAACTCTCAAATCCGCGTTCTGCTGAGGCGCGGCCCTTTCTCGTATCCCCTCTGCTCCTTGTGTAAACTCCCACCTGACTTCCCTGCCAGGCGCACTCGAAGGAACCCACCATGACCCAGGAAAATGCCCGACAACCCAACCAACCGGCAGGCCTGCTGGCCTGGATAGAACGCACCGGAAATCGCCTTCCCGATCCAGTCTTCATTTTTCTCTGGTGCATTCTGGCCGTGGTGATAATCAGCGTGATTGCTGCCATGGCAGGCGTCTCCGCAGCTCATCCCACGCAACTGGATGGCGCCGGAAACCCGCTGATTATCGAAGCGCAGAGCCTGCTTTCGGCAACCAATGTGCGGCGTCTGCTGGTGGAGATGCCCGCCACCTTTGCCGGTTTTTATCCTCTCGGTTTCGTGCTGGTCGTCATGCTCGGAGCGGGGGTGGCGGAACGCTCCGGCCTGTTTGCGGCGGCCATGAGTTCAGCCGTCAGCAAGGCACCGCAGGCGATCCTTACCCCCACGGTCGCGCTGGTGGCAATGCTGGGAAACCTGGCCACTGACGCCGCCTACGTAGTACTGATACCGCTGGCCGGCGTGGTGTTCGCGGCCGCTGGCAGACATCCGATTGCCGGTATTGCCGCCGCCTTCGCCGGCGTCTCGGGCGGCTTTTCGGCCAATCTGGTGGTGGGCCCGCTGGATGCCCTGCTGTTCGGAATTACCGAGGCCAGTGCGGAGACTATCGATGCCGGCTGGGATGTCAACATTGCGGGGAACTGGTACTTCATCGTCGGGATGACCGTCCTGTTTCTTCCGGTTATCTGGCTGGTTACCGATCGCCTGATTGAACCACGCCTGGCACCTGCCGATGCTGCGAATGGTGATGGCGGGGACCTGTTTGAAAGCACGACCGCAGGCGCAGTAAAGACCAACGCCGCGGATCTGAGCAAGGCGGAAAAACTCGGTTTAAAACGGGCCGGCCTGGCAGCGCTGGGAATTGTGCTGTGCTGGGCTTTCCTGTGCCTGGGACCCGGTACGCCGCTGGTGGATGAAAGCGCTGCAGTGGAAGCCCGGCTCAATCCGCTTTACCAGTCCCTGGTGGCGGGCTTTTTCCTGCTGTTCCTGGCCACCGGCTGGGCCTATGGTTCCGCTACCGGATCGATTTCCGGGCATCGGGATATCGTCCGCATGATGAGCGAGGCCATGGCCGATCTCGGCTACTACCTGGTCCTCGCATTTGCGGCCGCGCACTTTGTCGCGCTGTTTAACTGGTCAAACCTGGGCCTGATCTTTGCCATCGGTGGCGCATCCGCCCTGGAAGCTTCCAACCTCCCCTTGTCGGTGCTACTGGTCCTGATCATATTGCTCACCGGAGTAATCAACCTGTTCGTGGGATCAGCCAGCGCCAAGTGGGCGTTACTGGGGCCGGTGCTGGTACCGATGCTGATGCTGATCGGAGTCAGTCCTGAAATGAGCACGGCAGCGTACCGCGTTGGCGACAGCGCCACCAACATCATCACGCCATTAATGCCCTACTTTCCACTGATCCTGATCTTCTGCCAGCGCTGGCAACGGAATTTCGGCATCGGCAGCCTGGCTGCCACCATGCTGCCCTATTCCCTCTGGCTGCTGATCACCGGGCTGGTGATGACAATTGCCTGGGTAATACTCGGGCTCCCACTGGGACCTGGAGCCAGCGTGGGATTCATGCTGCCAGGGTCCTGAATTTCCGTGTCGGGTAAAAGCTGACACGATATTTCCGGGCAGGACGGAAACCATCGGAACAAAGCCAACGGCTCACCATGGTGGTCGAATCATTGAGGCGGACCCGTGCCTACCCTGGAAGTGTCAAGTCAAGGCCCTGTTGATTGGAAACTATACACAGTCCAAATGACCGATGAAGCTGTCTGGACACTGAGCAGCAGCATCAGCGCGCCGGTCCTAACAACCGGTTCGACTTACCTATAGAACGCTACTATCACCAGCAGGCTGATGAAAAATTGTCCGGTGAGTGCTAAAAAAAAAAGACAAAATCTGGCGCAAAAGTGCAGCTAACACGCCGTAAATGAGTATTTTGTGCCAGGTTTTAACGCTGTATTGAGCCAGCCAAGACCCCTGGCCGCGTTGCGCCTTTTGACAAGGGCTACGGCCATTGCCTGCAAGGCGCGCCTTGCCAGGAACCTTGGCTGGCACGCTGAAATGCGACGAATTAACCGGACAGGACACTAGGTAAGGACGTATCGAAAGACTTCACGACACTCTGTGCAGCGCCCATCTGGTAGCGAGGCTAATAAGAACTCTAGCAAACAAAACCACCGGCTGGACAGCATCTGGCACAGGTGGGTCAGCGAATTAGCGCCGGCAGAGCCACAATCTGGTTGTCCAGCCCCAGTCCGGCTGGTGATGAACCTTCGCCGTTTAAACGGTATGAGAGGTTCATGCCATGACCACCCAGCCAATGACGGTAGTAGCGGAATTGCGTCGGCCTGAACCACGAGGACAAGCTACTTTCAAGGCTTACCCCTTAGCTTAACTGCCAAGAAAAAGGCTACAAGGAAAAAACTGCCCAAACCCGCCGCAATTCTTTACCAAACCAGGCACAGGCACGCCAAATCTGGCTTAGTAACCGCAATAAAGACTTGATGCAATTTTTTAGCCTCAATTCCACTTGCGGGTAACGACCCCACAGCACCAACCCCAATCCGGTGCCACAAAAAACTCAATAAATTCAGAGGCATTATCCAGAAAGCACTCACAATGCAATGAACAGGCGTAACCAGATGTTCAGTGACACAGTTTTGGCCAGATTTAGTCGTCAAATTAATGTATTCGCAGAATATATCCCTAAGGATTGATTATTATCCTTCTCAATATTTATATATCCTCATTTACCAAGGCTATTTGTAGAGGCGCTTGCGGGAACATTTTCGAAACCCTGGCAGTTACATGTTATGGCGGCAATCTGGATCTGAAACGATCGGGGTTTAGCTGCTGAAAGAAGAGGGAAATGGGGGCTTTAAACAGGCCTTAATAGTTGGTTAAATGCCCGTTCTGGTTGAACGGTAGAGCCGAGCGGGAGAATAAACGGCAGTTGTCACCGGCTGCGCTCCGGTTCCGGTACCGGCATCGCCATGGTAATCAAATTCAAATGCAGCACTGTCCAGCGAGTACCACCATGAAATCTAACCGGCAATCACTTCGAAACCGGATTCACACCGCTTTGGTAGTGATTACCGCCACTTCCGCCCAACTTTCACTGGCCGCCCAGGAACCAGTGGCCGCTGAAGCCGGAGCCGGTTTCTGGGGTGTGGTCATCGGGGTCTTTGTAAGCCTGGTTGCCTTCAGTGTCGCTTATCTGTGTTACTTCGCAGTGCGCCTGTGGGCCGGCTATTGGCGGGCTCTGGCGCTGGCACCGCTGGCAGTGCTGGGTATCTGGCTGGCGCTTCTGCTGCTCGGGATATTGACGGGTATGGCACCGCGGGCACTCTGGACCGTGGAAATTCTATTCTGGGCAATGGCAACTACCATCTACCTGGTGACGCTTTTTACCGCGCGCAGAGCCTTTGAAAAGGCGGACGCGGCAACCGGGGGTGACTCCAACTTCTGAATTCGCTCTCTTGGCGAAACAGGGTGCCTGTTTCTGCAACCTTGTACCGGAGGGATATCCCCACCCATCGCCTATCCGCCTGTTAATTGGATTGGCTCCTGAATTGGCATTGTCAGAACCGCCTGATTCCGCTGAGAAAAGCCGCTGGAAGGTCCCCCGCTCGGTTATTAATTCCATCTGCAGTGGAGATTTTCCGCGGTGTCTCCAGTCCTGGATTTCGGCAATCAGGGATGCTCCAACTGACTTTCAAACTCACTTCTCTATTGAATCAGACGCCTTTAAATTGAAATTCTCCACTGCCAGAATTTCCAACCTGCCCGGCACAGAATCCACGTCATTCTTACCTGAATTCCAGCACGTTGCCTGCCCGACATCCAGGCATACCGGTTACTGCAGATAGGCGCACGGGCAAAGCCATGTTCAAGCTGCCCCATGCTCAGCCATGGTCGACGTGCTGGTGTATCGGCCCGGGATCCCATTCAATTTCGCTCTCTACGGCATCGGAGTCGCAGTGCCGTTGCGAGATACAGCGCCGAATCTTTCCAATCCTGGTATCCCCTGGATCTTACCGATTACCCTTCGCCCTGCAGATCCTGCCTCCATACAAAGTTCCGAATTGTGAGCAAAAGCAACATTTGGGCAGCATCGGGACTGTATTTTTCAGTCGCCAGCTGATTTCTCACCACGTGGCTGCAGGCCAGCAATTTCGCGACCTGGACAGTATAATTATACTGTATAACTATACTGTCTAATTAAATCTTGACGTTTTTGTACAGTCTACTTATACTGCCCATCTAAAATAACAATCGCGGTAGACAGCTATGTTAACCAGCAAAGAGCTTATGGAGCAGACGGGAATCTCCCGAGCCACACTGAATAATTATGTGGCGCTTGGAATTCTGCCAAGCCCCATCGTTAAAACTCCGGAAGAAGGAGAAGGTCGTGCGACGCGGATAGGGTATTTCCCCAATGAAGCCCTGGAGCGGGTCCGGAAAGTTCAGGAGATGAAAAAGGAAGGCGTATCCATTGCCGATATTGCCCACCAGTTGTCCAGCAAGTCAGGAGCGAGTTACCCGCTCACCGAACCTCAGGAACACAAGAGCGACAGTCACAGGGAAATGGGCAGAACGGTTCAGCCCATTTACGGGAGCGCTGCCTCAAACCGGCTGTCAATGGAATTGTCCATCGACAGTTTTCCTGGCCCTGCCTACATGGTCGACAACAACTTCGAGCTGATGTGGTGGAACAACCACGCCGAGGACCAGGTGTTCGGCCCGCGCATCAGCGGACATGGCGATCTGCAGACCCGAAATGTTCTCAGCCTGCTGGTGGAAGCATTCGATGGCCATGATACCCAGGAACTTATGGATACCCTTCGTCCGCACCTCGCGGCGGCCAAAAAGCGCATGAGCAAGTCGTCACTGACCAAGATATATGCGCCGCTGGGGGGCGAGATGCTGTCGCTTATCGAGTCGCTTTATGAAGGCGCCCAGTCGATCGAAAAACAACCGATAGTTCACTTCAGTACCCAACTGAAAGATCGCAACAACAATGAGATTCCCTGTGATCTGTATGTTTCCTTTTATCGTGAAGGCATACTATTCACTTACAATCAGGTTTCCAAGAATGACGACTTCCTGCTTCAGTTCCTGGCCCAGCGTAACCAGGTAATCCGGGAACTGCTGCGTAAGCGCAAGCCTTATCTCAGCCACGTGGCAGTGATGGTGGCAGATCTGCAGAATTCCGTACGACTCTGTTCCGAACTTCCGGCAGAAGAGTATTTCCAGCTCATTAACGATATCTGGCAGGAAAGCGAACCGATCTTCCGCAAGTATTACGGAACCCATGGCAAGCATGCCGGGGATGGCATGGTGTATTACTTTTTCCCGCAGCCGGATTGCAACTACGTCTTGAACGCAGTCCAGTGCGCCATTGAACTGCAGGACATGATGAAGAAAATCACCCAGCGCTGGCAGATCCGTAAGGGCTGGTTTAACGAATTGATGCTGAATATCGGCCTGCACGAAGGCCAGGAATGGTTTGGAACCTACCATGCCGGGGCGCATATCGAGTTCACTGTACTGGGAGAGACCGTCAACTACGCATCACGGATCAGCGACTTTGCACGCGACGGCAGTACCTGGGTGACCAAGAGCATGCTCACTCAGGTTCCCTCGGGCTTCCGTCAGGCTATCAATTATGGGATTCCGCGCAAGTATGATGATCATGAACAGCTGTTCGTAAAAGATACTTACGCTAACGTGGGCACTATTCTGGAACTGGATAACCCGATCAACTCCAAGTTCAGGGACATCGAGATGATTCCGGTAACCCAGATTCGGGGCATCAGCTCCCAGGACATCCGAAGCTGAGCCCGGTTTTCAGTGACTGTGGCGCAGCTGGCGATTGAATAGCAGGCGCTGAAACGGATTGAGCAAACGGGACCAACCGGACGTAAACAATAGCGGACTGTCCAGAACGGAGTAGCACAAACAGCCTTCATCGCTGCGTGGCGTATGAACCTGCGTACTCTCGCGCAGAACGAAATCCCCAGGCCGGTACTCACCCAGTTCGTCCTCAAAGGTACCATCCAGTACCAGCGTGACTTCCAGGCCCCGATGGGTGTGCCTGGGTGCCTGACTGCCGGGTTTCATATACATGAAGTCGCACTGGGCGTCGCGGTCAAGCGTCAGCTTGGCGGTATTGATTCCACCGGCCAGCTTTTTCCACACCACACCCTTCTCCGCAACCCGGGACAATACCCCGGGCAGCCTGACGCTACGCTCATGCATGTGCAGTTCCACCGGGCGACGCGGCCTGGTCGCCTGGGTGATCGGAACCACCTGAGGCTGGCTGGTAATCCGGTCCATCAGAATGTTGCTTTCAGACAACTGCGGACCGTCAGCACCCGGATCTGTCGCAACCCACTCGCTGGCCAGTTCCGATTCGTAAACCTCTACCGACTGGCGGCAGCTGCTGCAGTAGTCCAGGTGAGCGGAAATCGCGATACTCATTCCTGTCGACAATTGCCCTTCGCTGAAAGTCTTCAGCAGGTCCTGTGACGGATGATGATTGGTTTGCGTAGTCATTGTTCGACTCCGATAAAATCTCTTAATTTACTTAACGCCAGCCGCAATCTCGACTTTAAGGTACCCAACGGGATATTCAGCTGCTGGGCCGCCTCCTGGTGGGTCAGATCCCGCATGAAAACGTACTCGATGACCTGTTGCTGCGGTGCCGGAAGCTGCCCGAAGTACTGCTGGATCTGCTCCAGCTGAATCTCGGCGGCCTGCTGCTGTTCTGGATCCACCGACAACTCCAGTTCAGTTTCCGCGTAAATGTCGTCGGCGCTGATTCCGTCAGGCTGCCGTTTGAGTTTGCGCAGAATATCGAAACAGCGGTTGCGGACGAGGGTAAAAATCCAGGTCTGAGCCGAGCCTTTGTCCAGGTCGTACAGCGGTGCCTTCTGCCAGATAATCAGCATGGCTTCCTGCACCAGATCGTTGGCCAGCTGCTCATTACGGGTAATCTTCATTCCCAGCGCGAAAATTTTGCTGCCGAACCGGTGAAACAGGACATTGAATGCCTCACGATCCTGTGAATTGCCTACCGCGATGAGTAAAGACTCATCGTCACGCTCCATTGCCACCTGTTTCACCACTGTCGCTCGAGTCTGCCGTTCCTGCACGCGATCCCCGCCGTGGGCGAGATCCTTGGCGCTCATCCTAAACCGATCATAACTGGCTGACAATTGGTGCATGTCCTTAACTACGGCGGTTTCGTCGAGGTGGATTACCCGGTCGGCAAAAAAATCTGTGATCCACGCTGCCTGCAACTCCGTATAGATCCTTCATCTATGGGAGGGTATGCGCCATGCAATTGACAGAAGTCATGGAACCGGCGCGGGCTGAATCGGCAGATCTGGCCCGCCGAGTCCAGAAAACCTATGAAAATCTCAGCCTCGAACGGCTGGTTCTGCTCAGGGAAATTTACACAGAAGATGTCTGCTTCGAAGATCCGGCCCACGGGATTCAGGGTCTCGACGCGCTGACCGCCTACTTCAGGAAACTCTACGCCAACGTGGAACAGTGCCGGTTCAAGTTTCATCGCAGCGTAGTCAGCTCCGAGGGGCTGTTCTTCAGCTGGACCATGATTCTCAGGCACCGCCACCTCAAGCGCGGCCAGTTTATCCGTGTGGAAGGTGCCAGCTATCTGAAAGTCCGTGACGGTAAGGTGTATTACCATCGCGACTACTTCGATCTGGGAGCCATGGTCTACGAGAATATCCCCTTGCTGGGCAGCATTGTGCGCCTGGTTCGGAGTCGAATTGCAGGATGAGCGACAACCTGGTCCCGAATACAAGATCCACGCCGCCCAACGTCCTGAATCAGAATCTGGCAATCATCGGCAGCGGCATTGCCGGCCTCACCGCAGCGCATGTCCTGAGCCGACGGCATCGGGTAACGGTATTTGAAGCAAATGACTATATCGGGGGACATACTCACACGGTGCCGGTGAGTCTGGATCAGGCCGGACAGACCCGAGATTACCAGGTGGATACCGGCTTTATTGTCTGCAACGACCGTAACTATCCCAATTTCCTGCGCCTGCTTCAGAAACTCAACGTGGCGATTCAGCCTACCGAAATGAGTTTTTCGGTCCTTAATCCGGCCCTGGGACTGGAATACAACGGTCACAATCTGGATACCTTGTTTGCTCAGCGCCGCAATTTGTTGAGTCCGCGGTTCCTGCGTTTCGTGCGAGACATCCTGCGTTTCAACAAGGCCGCCAAGCAGCAGCTGGACAGTCTATCAACCACGGCTGACGAACCGGTGACCCTGGATCGCTTTCTGGCTGGCCTCGGGCTCAGTCCCATGCTGCGGGACAACTACCTGCTGCCGATGGTAGCGGCCATCTGGTCCTGCAGCGTCAGGCAGGCAGGTGAATTTCCGTTGGATTTCTTCCTGCGCTTTTTCCTCAACCACGGTCTGCTGGATATCAAAAACCGTCCCCAGTGGTATGTTCTCAAAGGCGGATCGCACAGCTATGTCGAGCCGCTGACGGAGCCGTTTCGCGCCAACCTGCATTTAAATGCACCGGTCAGTGCGGTGTTGCGCGAGCCGGACCAGGTACAGGTGGTGGTTAATGGTGAGAAGCAGCAGTTCGACCAGGTAATTTTCGCCTGCCACAGTGACCAGGCACTGGCCCTGTTGCAAACCCCATCGACTGCCGAAGCCGCAGTGCTGACGGATTTAAAATACCAGGAAAACGACGTCACGCTGCACTGGGACGCCGCCCTGATGCCGCGCCGTAAAAAAGCCTGGGCCAGCTGGAATTTTCTGGCCGGTCAGGCAGACAGCGAGCGTTTGCCGGTAGTCACCTATTCCATGAATATTCTTCAGGGCATCGGTTCGATCGAGGATGAGAAACCACTGTTGGTCAGCCTCAACGCGAACGATCTTATCGAGCCGACCAAGGTCATCCGTCGGTTCCGCTATGCCCATCCAGTCTATTCACTGGCTGGTGCCAGGGCCCAGCAACGGCGTTCGGAGATCTGCGGTGTGGACCGCATTCACTATTGCGGTGCCTACTGGTATAACGGTTTCCATGAGGACGGCGTGCGCAGCGCTCTGGACGTATGCGAACGGTTTGGAGAGACGTTATGACTACGCCAATCCTGCCACCGCTGGAAAGTGGAATTTATCAGGGGTTTGTCAGGCATCGTCGATTCCATCCGGTGCGACACGAGTTCCGTTATCCACTGTTTATGGTCTTTATCCGGCTGGATGAACTGACACGGTTGCAACGTTCACTGTTTCTGTTCGGGACCCGGATCTGGCACTGGGCGCGCTTCCGGCGCCAGGATTATCTGGCTTCATCGGAATCGTCACTCGCCTCCGCCGTGCGGGCCAGGATTGCATCCGACCAGGGGCTTAGTCCCACGGATCTGACCGGCGCTGTTTACTTTTTCGGCCACCTGCGTTACCTGGGATTCTATTTCAGTCCACTGAATCTGTATTTTCTGGAACACCATGGCCGGCTTCGCTACATGCTGGCAGAAGTCAGTAATACCCCCTGGAATCAACGCCACTATTACTCCGTCGACCTGGACAATCTTGAGCCACACGACAAAGAGTTTCATGTGTCCCCCTTTAACCCCATGACGCAGACCTACCAGTGGCGGATCCGGCCACCGGATGCAATGGCTGACAAGTCCATGGTTCACCTGGGGGTACAGAATCGTAATTCGGTGGAACCGCTTTTCGACGCCACCATGGTTTTGAAACGGCGCAGGATGAACCAGTCGAACCTGCTGCGCGTACTTATAAGCACACCGGTTCAGACGCTCAGTATGGTGGCAGGAATCTACTGGCAGGCCCTTAAGCTTTACCTTAAAGGAGTGCCCTTCCATTCCCACCCCGAGCGCGACAAACGGGATCTCAAGACCTCCCGATAAACCGGTTATGGGTAACCACTTGGACTTCAGTAAGAGAAAACCGCTATGAATCAAAAGCCCCTGTCACTGACTTCGAGTCTTAAACCGCAGCCAGCCGTTCCCGGTTCACAGGGCGCCGAGTGGATTCGTAATGGCCTGCTACAGGTCTTGAGCAAAGCCACCTGCGGACATCTGGTGCTGCGTGAGCAGGGCCGCATCATTGCCGAGTTCGGTACCCTGGGCGACCCGTTGCGAGCGGAAATCGATGTGCTGGACCCACGCGCCTACCGCCGTGCCCTGCTGGGTGGCAATGCAGCGGCGGGAGAGGCTTACATCGATGGCTGGTGGACGACACCCGACATTACCCGGGTAACACGCTTTTTTTCCCGTAATCTGCAGATGATGGACGCCTGGAGCAGGCGTTTCGGCTGGTTTCTGAAGCCTCTGGCCTGGTTTAGGAGCGTCAGTCGCGCCAATTCACGCAGACAGGCCAAACGCAACATTCTGGCTCACTACGACCTGGGCAATCGCCTGTACCGGACGTTCCTGGACCCACACATGCAGTATTCATCGGCACTCTACCGCAGTCCCTCGGACCGCCTCGAGCAGGCCCAGGAGAACAAGTTGCAGCGACTCTGTGACCAGCTGCAACTTAAGCCGGAGGACCATCTGGTGGAGATCGGGTCAGGCTGGGGCGGCTTGGCGATTTACGCTGCCAGGCATTTCGGCTGCCGGGTTACCACTACCACCATTTCCGACGAGCAGTTTAGCTATGCGGCGGAACAGATTCGCGCTGCCGGTCTCGAACGACAGATCACTCTGCTGAACCGGGACTATCGGGAACTGGAGGGACAGTTTGACAAGCTTGTATCGGTGGAGATGATCGAAGCCGTAGGTCGCGGCTACCTTCCCGGCTACTTTGAAAAGGTTAATCAGTTGCTGAAACCGGGCGGTCTGGCGATGATTCAGGCCATTACCATTGCCGACCAACGCTTCGCTGTTTACAGCCGCACCGAAGACTTTATCCAGAAACACATATTCCCAGGCGGCTTTCTGCCGTCGCTGCAACTGATGAGCCAATTGCTGGCGGAGCGTACCGATCTGGTGATTCGTGACATACACGATATCGGGATCGACTACGCGAAAACCCTGCGCGACTGGCGGGAACGATTCATGGCCCGGCGTCCGGAGCTTGAGCAACTGGGATACGGCGCCAGGTTTCAGCGTCTCTGGGAATACTACCTGGGCTACTGTGAGGGCGGATTCCTGGAGCGTCGCATCAGTGCCGTGCAATTACTGGCCAGCAAGGCACCCCACTTCCAGGATCGTTAACCGGATCGAATGAGCCATGAGTGTGTTGAAATTGCTTACCTCGTCACCGGTTAATATGGCTGTCAACAATTTGTTCTGGGCCGGCTGTGTAATCGGCCGCTACGATCTGCTATGGCTGGTGGCGCCGGCCATTCTAGGCTACCTGGCACTGTTACTGGCTGCGGGAACCCTGCATTGGCAGCAACTGTGGCCGACTATCGTCCTGGGAGTGGTAGTGGATTCACTTTACACGGCCACCGGTATTTTCCAGTTTCCCGATCACAGCCTGCTGCTGCCTCTATGGATGTGGGCGCTGTGGATAGCCTTTGCCACCACCCTGCCGATGTCCCTGCGCTGGCTGGGTAAGCATCCCCTTGTCGCTGCCCTCACTGGCGCGCTAGGGTTCCCGTTCAGTTACCTGCTGGGCTTTGAACTGGGCGCCATTGCCTACCCTCATTCCCTTTATCCCACCCTGCTGCTGATCGGCATAACCTGGGCATTATTACTGCCTCTCCTGTACCGCTGGACTCAGAGCGCTCCGGTATCAGTCCATGCCCCGGCATAATCTGTGCAGATCGTTTGTGCTTTCCCTGCTAGTGCTGGCAAGTGCACCGTTGGCACAGGGCTCGCCAACGGAACCACTGCGTGAGGTGGGTTCAACGACCCTGAAAGTAATGTTCTGGACTGTGTACGACAGCACCCTGTTTTCGCCCAGCGGGAACTACCGCGGAATTGAGCCAGGCCTGGCTCTCCAGATCGAATACCGCCGCAACATTGACAACCAGCGGCTTGTAGACGCCACTCGGGATCAGTGGCAGGAACTGGGTCTGTACCGGGAGCAGAGTGAGCAGTGGCTGGATGAGCTCACTCACCTGTGGCCCGATATCCAGCGTGGCGACTCCATCACTCTGCTGGTGGAAGCAGACCTGAGCGCGACCTTCTATTTCAATGAAAAGCGCCTTGGACAGATCCAGGATCCCCGCTTCACCACCGATTTTCTTGCTATCTGGCTGGCTGAGAACACCCGCTTCCCGGAGTTGCGGGATGAACTGATCGGAGCTCGCTGAGCATCACGGAACCCTTACAGCAACTCGATGCCAAACTGGCGGATGATCACCGCAAGTGCTGCGAAGCAACCGATTGTCAGCAAGGCGGAGGCTCCCAATGCCCACCAGAACCCGAACCGGTTGATCAGCCAGGGAAACAGCAGAAACATCGGCAGAGTCGGCAACACATACCAGAAGGTAAACCAGGCATGATTGGCAATCCTGGACTGATCCTGGCGTTCCACGTAAAGCCAGATCAGAGTCAACACCGTGACCAGCGGCAACGCGGCGACAAAGGCTCCCAACCGGTCGCTCCGCTTGGCAAACTCGGATACCAGCACTACCATGCCGGCCGTTATCAGGTACTTGGCAATCAGCCACTGGGCATCACTCAGCATGTTTCTCCTCTCCGGATTAGCAGCCAGCTCGTTTTCCCACGGCATCCTCTGTGGGGTCGCGGATCACCGTTGAATCGGCCGCAGGCTAGTGTTGACTGCTATCCGCCAGGCAAAGAAAAGGGCTGCCGAGGCAGCCCTGAATGACATGAAGTTAATCGGTGCCGGTGCTCGGCCGGCGTTGCAAGAGCGTTGGAGCTACAGCGATCGCACCATCAGGCCGTATTCCGGCACACCGCGATTGCTGATGAGGTAGTTAACCAGTTTCCTGGTGTAGTGTTCGATGACCGGGTCCTTCAGCAGCGTTCGCAACTGTTCAAGTTCCACGATCAGCTGTTGGCAGGTCTTGTACCCAAGGTAACTGCGGCCCTGGGGTTCAATCAGTTTGACGGCTGAAAAATTGTAGGCACGGCCCAGAAAGTGCAAGCGATAAACGATGCCGATCGGAATGTGCAGCGCCTCCTCGTCCTTTTCGTCCTGACCCAGTATTCCAAAATTGAATAAGACCCGTTTGGTCAGCGCATACTGTCGCAGGTCATAGATCCTGGCCAGTGAGCGACTTTCCCTGACGTCGGCTTCCATGGTGCCACCCTCCCTGGGATGCTCAACCGGGGTAAAATTCCCTGGATAGCGAATTACGTTTCCTTGTATCACTGCGTTATTCCCTCATAACAGTCAAAAATGAAATCCGTTACCCGTTTACCCGTAGCGCATCCTGCAAGAACACTGAAAGATAGATGGGTTATTGCATTTTCGAGGAGGCAATCTTAGCGCACCAGTTCACAGTCGAGGTGTGATCCAGTTCACACTATTTGTGTGACACGGGTTCAATTTTATCCCCATAACGATGAACCGAGTCACATTGTCGGCGAAATTCGGCCGATCGACGCAAGTTCCGTCATTGCCTCTTTACCGATGCTGTCTTTGGCCTGTCAGCGCGACACCGTGATTCCTGTTTTTCCGCAGCTTGTGGTCTAAAGATTCGGTTTTTTCGTATTACCGGGCCGGAGCATTCGAATTGAACAGGCTCCGGGACTGGCTACACTGTGTTGGCATAGCCAGCAGTGACGGCGGGTAATCGAATCGAGTCGGGGCCTCGGGTGTCCCCAGGGAGTCAGGCGTCAGCGTGAGCGATCAGGCGTTATCCAACCAGGCGGTCATCCGCAAGGTTTTTTCCTACTTTGTTACTATTCTGGGTTCGGAGCACAGCTATTACTCCCTGGCTATCGTCTATGGCCTGGGAATCTCAGCGCTGTCGCTGGCGCTGCCGTTGTCCGTGCAGATGCTGGTTAACACCATCGCCAATACCGCGCTGGGCACGCCGCTGGCGGTGCTGGCGCTGACCCTGTTCGCCCTGCTGTTGACCGCCGGGCTGCTTAACGCGCTTCGGATCCATCTGATGGACCTGTTCAGCCGTCGCTTCTACGCCCGCATGGTATCGGAGATCGCGTTACGGGCCATCTATGCCCTGAACCCGTTCTTCCAGGACAGCAACAAGGGCACCCTCTTCAATCGCTACTTCGACATACTGATCGTTCATAAAACAGTTCCGTACCTGCTGGTGGGCGGCTTCACCACGGTCCTGCAGGCCGGATTCGGCTTCGTGCTGGTGTCGCTTTATCATCCGTTGTTCCTGGGCTTTGTCATCGTCCTGATGCTGCTGATCTGGTTGATCTGGCTGGCCTGGGGCGGCCGCGCCATCCGCAGTGCCGTCCAGGTCTCGCATCAGAAACATGCTACTGCCGCCTGGCTGGAGGGCCTGGGTGCTTCCAATGGATTCTTCAAGTCCCAGCGTCATATTAATGAAGCGTTGACCCGGACCGATGCCGCGACAGCGGAATATATCGATCGTCACCAACGCCATTTCCGCCATCATTTTGCGCAGATCTTGTGCTTCCTCGTGCTGTATGCCAGCGCCAGCGCCGGGCTGCTGGGTCTGGGCGGCTGGCTGGTGATCCAGGGGGAACTGTCACTGGGACAACTGGTGGCAGCCGAAGTAGTTCTTTCCGTGGCTTTCTACGGTATCAGCCAGATGGGCACTTATCTGGCCTACTTCTACGAATTGTGCGGCGCCCTGGATGAACTGGGCCTGTTCTACGAGGTGGAGCAGGAAGAGCCGGCCGGTGACCCGGTGCCGTTCGAGGGTGATGGCGCCCTGGCCTACGTTAATGCCCGCGGCGATGCCCGCGGTCGGACTACCACGCTGAATTTTTCAATCCCGGCAGGTGCCCGGATTTACGCCAATGTGGAAACCCATGGTATTCAACGGGAAATGACCAATCTGCTCAAGCGTCTCGACCGACCCCGTAGCGGTTTCGTCACGTTGGGCGGGCAGGATGTGAAGAGCATCCAGGCTCATGAACTGCGGCGCCATGTCATTGTGCTGGATCGCCCCAATGCCATCGAACTGACGATCCGTGAATACCTCAATCTGAGTGCCCAGTCCGGCTCCAGCGTCAATCTGCTGCAGGCTCTGGATATTGTCGGCCTGGACATCGCCATCGCCCAGTTGGAGGACGGCCTGGATACTCGTATCGCCCCTACTGGCTGGCCGCTGACCATCACCGAAACCATGCAGATGAAACTGGCTGCGGCACTGATTGCGCAACCGCGGGTCCTGGTCCTGGGTGAACTGTACGATACCCTGCCCGACCGCTACCTTTCACGGGCATTGGACCTGCTCCGGAATGAGGCCGAAACCACGGTGATTTACTTCTCCAACCGGCCGCCCTCCGACAGCCTGGATTTCGACGGCTACCTGTTCCTGGGTCACCAGTCACAGCGTGTTCACGACTCCTATACCGGGCTCTGCCGGCATCGGGACGCAACTTCAGGGAACGCTGGTCACAGTGAGGCTCATACCTATGTACCCGGCGATATTTCCCCTTCTGCCGAACGAGGATCACCCGCGTGACTGGACGAATCTCCTACCCGGAACAATTCAAAACCCTGGCAGCCCAGCGGGTCCCGTCGGTCATGAAAGCCTTTGCCTGGATGCTGACAGTTGCCATACTGGCCGCCGGCCTGTTCCTGGTTTTTGCGCCGTGGGTACAGACCACCTCCGGTTTTGGCACGGTGACCGCTCTCAATCCCAATGACCGGCTGCAGGAGGTCAATGCTTTGGTGTCGGGGCGAATTCAGGAATGGTACGTGCGTGATGGCGTGCATGTGACAGTAGGCGATCCGATCGTGCGTATCGCCGATCTCGATCCACGCCTGCTGGAACGCCTGAATGCCGAGCGGGATCAGGTGGTTGCCAAGCTGCGCGCCGCCGAAACCGCCCAGCAGACAGCCGAAATCGATCTGGAGCGCAGCCGCAGTCTGTTTGAGGACGGGCTGTCCTCCCGGCGTGAATACGAACAGGCGCGAAT
The DNA here is from genome assembly GCA_024234395.1 of Pseudomonadales bacterium. Classification (GTDB taxonomy): domain Bacteria; phylum Pseudomonadota; class Gammaproteobacteria; order Pseudomonadales; family Pseudohongiellaceae; genus NORP240. The sequence continues at coordinate 1,073,148 of JACKOH010000001.1, read as the reverse complement.
CCGCGTAGAAGAATTGCGTGCCCGGGTTGCCGAAGCGGCCGCCGAACTGACCCGGGTTGATGTCAACCTGACCCGTCAATCGGAACAGATTGTGCGGGCACCTCGCGACGGAGTCATTCTAAGGGTTTTCGCCGGTGATGCCGCAACCTTCGTGCGAGCCGGCGACGTGGTGGCCACCTTCGTACCGGACAATGCCAGCCGTGCGGTAGAACTCTACATTGACGGCCGCGATGTCGCATTAGTGCGACCTGGCGCTAATGTACGGCTGCAATTCGAAGGCTGGCCCGCCATCCAGTTCAGTGGCTGGCCATCGGTGGCGGTCGGGACTTTCAGTGGCGAGGTGGTGGCTGTGGATCCATCCGCCGACAGCAATGGCCGCTTTCGGATTTTGGTCACCGAAGATGCCAGTGCCGGAATACCCTGGCCAGATCAGCAATTTGTGCGCTTTGGCTCCACCGCCCGCGGCTGGGTGCTACTGGATACGGTTAAAGTCGGTTATGAATTGTGGCGACGCCTCAACAATTTTCCAGCCCGACTGCCCACCCGTTCATCCCAGGCAGGCCTGTGATGGGTAAATTCTCTTTGCAGGCAATGCACCTGGCGAGTCTCCTGTGTTGCGTGTTGGTTTCGAGGGGTGTCTTCGGACAATTTCCTGAGCCTTCGGCCCTGCTACTCGAGGATGTACTGGACTCCTCGGCCCGGTACTTTCCCCAGGTGTTGGAAAGTCTGGCTGCGCGACGTGCCGCCGAAGGCGAACGGCTGGAGGCAGAGGGCGCCTTCGATCTGGTGTTCAGTGCCGACGGCAATCAGAATGCCGGATACTATGACAGCACGTCATTGCGTGGCAGTGCCCGTCAGCGCCTGCGCACCGCTGGCGGCAGCCTGTATGCCGATTACAAGCTCTCCAGCGGCAACTTCCCGGTCTACCAGGACAACTACTACACCAATACCGGCGGCACTTTCCGGGTTGGAATGCTTTTTTCGCTACTGCGGGATCGCAACATCGATTCCCAGCGGTTTGGTGTACTCGATGCGCGGCTTTCCATGCAGGAAGCCGACCTGGACTTGCTGATGACCCGAGTCGGTGTGCAGGAAAGAGCCCTAATTGCCTACTGGGACTGGGTAGCCAGGGGACGGCAGCTACAGGTGTACGAGGAGCTGTTGCAAATTGCCAGAGAGCGCCAGACCGGCCTCGAGGATGAAGTGGAGCGAGGTGCCCGGGCGGAAATCTTCCTGACCGAGAACCGGCAGAATATCACCCGCCGCCAGACTTTGGTGACATCTGCCCAGCGTGATCTGGCTCTCGCCACCAATCAGTTGTCGCTTTACTACCGAGACACAAGCGGGCAGCCATTGCTGGTCGGGCCACAACGGCTGCCACCTGCCAGTGACATCGAAGCGGTCCTGGCGGAGAGTGCCCCCCCTGCGGTTCCGGTCTCCGAGGCACTGAACCGCCGACCGGAACTGGCGATGCTGAAAGCTGCAATTGAACGGGAACAGAATCGCATCAGCCTGGCGGAAAACTCATTAAAGCCACGCCTGGATTTCTTCGTGGAAATGCAGCAGGGACTCGGTGCGCCTGCCGAAGGCGGACGGTCCCGTGACTCCACCGATGCCATGGCCGGATTCACGTTCTCCATTCCCCTGCAACAGCGCAGTGCCCGTGGTCGCCTGATCAGCGCCAGGGCCGACCTCGAGACCAGACAGTTTCAGCAACAGCTGCGCGAGGAGCAGATTGAACTGGAAATCCGTAACCTGCTGGTAGACCTTAATATATCCCGGGAACTGTTAATTCTTGCCGATCAGGAGGTTCAGCAATCCGAACTCATGCGTGATTCGGAACGCCGCCGTTTTGCCAGCGGTGCCAGTGATTTTTTCCTGTTGAATATCCGTGAGGAAACCGCGACAAATGCCAGGATCAGGCTGCTGGAGGCTGAATTTCAGGCCCGGATGGCACGAGCCAGTTACGATGCGGCCACGGTGGATACCGAGCGGCTGGGACTCTGATAAGAGTGATACCTGCGCAGTAATCCGGGCAGGAGGGGTTCGTAATCCTCCTGCCCGGATTGTGATCGGCAATCGGAACAGCCAATAACGGGAGTCATCCACTGTTGCCAATCTTCAGCACACTACCCAGTCTTACTATGTTCCCAGTTGGTCATCAGGCCCATATATCGATGGGAACCAGCCGGCACTGCCATCTTCAACGGCGATCGGATCGAACGGCGTATCATCGAAAGGTTGCGCCAGCGTTGCCGAAGTCGGGATACTTCCCAATATGGCACAGGTAACAGTAAGTAGTCGCTTCTTCATTATTGTTGATCCTCGTACTTGTGATAGTTTGGATCACTGCCGAGTTGGGGCTCACCATGACAGCAAATGTCACCGTGTGAGGTTGATTACCCATCAGTTGAGGCCAGCATGCAGGTTCAGCTGGCATTCACGGGGAGAGGTTAACGGGCAAGGTTCCGCTACACTCGCCTTTTGGTAGTACCCAATAGCAGTGCATCAGGGGGTAATGCTGCCAATAGTACTTTCCGCTGCAGAACTCCATTCATGGAATTGGCTTTTCATCCCAGGGCTTTGACGATATCACGAAATTAGCTAGACAATATAAGTTATATTCCTTTAAATGCTATTAACGGTTTTTATTTCAGGTTAAACGGAAATTCACTGTTAGCCAGCAGATAGCCTGCAAGTCAATGGACTACAAAAACCGAATGTATTCCCGGCAATCCATGTATTGCCAGATCAATACGCAGCAGGCATTGACGACGCCGGCTTACTGAATGAAAACAAAAATCAATTCACTGACAAGGGGAGGAATCAACATCGAATCAAAAGCCGAATAGTATGGAATAACGCAGTTTACATTCCTTAGAAGTACGTGCTTGAAGAAAACTTCAATAATAAATTGACGTAATCTAGGAGAAACTGATGCTTGACTCACAAGAAAAGCACTTGAGTATTGCCATCCGCACTGCACTACTCAGCACACTATCAATGTGTGCCAGCACCGTAATGGCACAAGCCGAGTCCGACGTCGAAGAAGTCGTGGTCACCGGCAGCTACATAAGAAACAGTGCCTTCACTCAAAACTCACCGGTCGACAACATTTCCCAGGAAGACCTGTTCGAATCAGGAAATCCCAGCATTGGGGAATATATTCGCGACCTTACCTACACTCAGAACACCGATGTGGTTGGCAATCCTTTCGGAGGTACTGGAGGTACCGGCGCCTCGTTCAACCTTCGTGGCCTGGGGGAGAATTCGACACTCACCATGATCGACGGCATGCGCCTCCTGGAACCCAGGCTGGTGCGTAATCTGCCTCAGATCGCCATCGATCGCATGGAACTGGTTCTGGATGGCGGCTCGGCACTCTACGGCTCCGATGCCGTGGCCGGGGTGGTAAATATCATTCCGATCAAGGAATTCGATGGCTTCCGGACTATGCTCTACTACCAGGGTGCGGATCACGGAGGAACCGAAGATATCAATGCCTCCTTGCTGTGGGGGAAGTCTTTCAATAACGGCGTCAGTTATGTGGGTGCATTCGAGTTCAAACGCAAAACCGAACTGATGATGTTTGAGCGACCCCGGGAAATGCAGGTATCGGCCACCACCGCTCCTTCAGGAAATCCGGGTTCCTTCGTGGAGGTGGTAGGTGCTGATCCGGGCATCAATATCCGCGGCAATCACAATGGCACACTGCTGTACAACAATGTGCTGACCGATCCCAGCTGTGAAACCTTCAATGATGGCTACCCATCCCAGGGCAGTGGTGCCAACGCGATTCCATCCGGTCACGAATTGCCTGGCGGCCAGTGTTCCTGGCAATGGACGCTGCACCATTCCTACATGCCGGAGCGGGACGATTACAATCTTTACCAGTCCCTGACAGTTGATGCCAATGACTGGTTGCGGCTGAGCGGAGACCTGCGCCTGAATTATACCGCCCGCCCGGGTCGACAACTGGCGATCCGGTCCTACGGCACCAATGACCGCTCAGTGGCACTGATTCGCGCCGATCATCCAGCCAACCCCTACGGAGTCGATGTTGCACCCTATTCCTGGCACGTATTTGCCGACGCTTTTTCGGTGCGACCGGCAGTTCTCGATGACCACAATAACCGCCACAACAACTGGCGTGACTGGTTGTATGCAGCCAGGGTCAAGGCAGAGTACGACATAGTCGGCTCCTGGACCGGCGTTACCACCTACGGCCAGCAGGAACAGGGTCAGATGTATGACTTTCAGACTATCTCAACGGAAAGATTACAGCTGGCGCTTAATGGCATGGGTGGACCGAACGGTGATGAATGGTTCAATCCTTTTGGTTCCGCCGATCCGCGATCTCCTTACTATGATGAGTCTACTGCCAATTCCCAGCAATTGACTGACTGGCTGTGGTATATCAATAACGGCTACCGGCCGCTCAAATACACTCTGGAAGTGTTCGAGACAGTCGCCAGTGGCGAATTGTTCGAGTTGCCTTTTGGTACCGTACAGATGGCCATTGGTTACCAGTGGCGGGAGAAAGTACAGAATACCTATGCCGAGCCAGCCAGGGCCCAGATCCAGGGTTTTGACTATGTACGCGCCCCGATGAATGCCGCACCGCCTTTCGACGAGACCTATAATTCGGAGGTGCATGCCACCTTTCTGGAAATCCAGGCGCCATTATGGGAAACCGTCGATGCCCAGTTCGCGATCCGTAACGAAGTGTTTGACACTTTCGGCCTTACCGCCACTACCCCGAAGTTATCAATACGCTGGGAAGCCCTGCCAACCCTGGCATTACGTGCCTCCTGGGGAGAAAGCTTCCTGGCACCTACACCCTATGATGCCCGTCCCTTCATTCCGGACCAGTCATGTTTTGAAACCTATACCGGCAAGGACCTGATTACCGGGACCGATCTGGCCGGCGGCGTACAGTGCAGTTCCGGCAATCAGAACCTCAAACCGGAAACCTCGGAACTGGTCAACGTTGGATTCTCATGGGAACCCAATGGCGTGTTGTCAGGATTCAGTCTGTCGGTTGACTACCAGGAAATTGAATACCAGGACCGCATTCGATCTCTCAGCGCCCAGGACACCGTGCAGTTCCAGTTCGACCAGATGCTCGCTGCCACTGGACAGACCGCAGCTAACTACGATCCTACGCCCGGTTCTGCGAGTCGCGTCAAGGCGGACGCATGGCTTGCCACGCTGCCCGCAGCAGGCCCTTCCGGCAACAAGGTTTCGCGCTTCTTTACCGGCGAAGTGGAAAAGGTCTATCTGCAGCCTGCCAACATCAGTTCGGTCTGGATCGATGGGTTGGATGTCAACGCCAGTTATACATTCAATACCCGTACCTGGGGCACTTTCAGTGCCAGAGCCCAGGCCACGCACTACCTGACCTTCGATTATGAGGATCTGACCGGCGGTAAGAAGGACGGCCTGGGGCAGCAGAACGCACTCACCGGAATCGTTCCGCCGTTGCCGAGAACCAAGGCCAATGTGATCTTCAGCTGGTTCCGCAATAATCAGAGTGCATCGTTCTCAACCAGTTACTGGAGTGACATGAAGTACGACGGCTACGTAATCGATTATTACGGAGACATCCGGCCCGGCGGTCCACTGCAGCGTCCTGACACGATTCGAGCTGAACACATCTCCAACATCCGTTATGCCATTCAACTGGATGAAATTTACGGGCAGCAGTTCAATGTCAGCGTGGGGATCAACAACCTGTTCGACAAGCAACCACAGCGGCTGCCAACGTTTGGCGGGTTCGAGTCGCGACTCACCACACCCTGGGGGCGTCAATTCTGGATTTCCATGGACTGGACACCGACGCTCTAAGGCTGGGACAGTGGCCAATTTTGCGCTACGGTTCGATACTGTTCTTTCGATCCTGTAGCGCCGGCCTGGAGTAATATCGGGCGGGTGCGGACTGTGTACGGCATAGTCCGCTCCCGCCCGGTTCATTGTTATACTCTGAATATATTCCTATCCTGGCAGCCTGTTGAAAAACTCTCAGATGAGCGCAAGACAAAGCTAAGTCTGGCGAAAAAGCGCAGTTTACACGCCGTAACTGAGCATTTTGAGCGAGGTTTTAAAGCTGTACAGTGCCAGCTGAGAGTTTGTCAACACTCTGCCAGGGAACCTCTGAGTGGGAGAAGCCGAATGGACCTCAAACTGAATGGAAAAGTAGCCCTGGTGACCGGTGCTACCCGCGGAATCGGACGTGCCATCATCGAACTGTTGTCTGATGAGGGGTGTCATATTGCTTTCTGCGCCAGAAAACCGGAGGAAGTCGACTCCTGTCGTACTTCAATTTCGTCAAAAGGCGTCAAATGTTACGCACAGGCCGTGGATGTATTCGATGCTGATTCTTTCAAGGGATTCATTGACGATGCTGCTGCCGAGTTGGGCGGCCTGGACATTTTCGTCTCCAATGTCACTGGCGGCAACGAGCCCGGAGACGCGGGCTGGGTCAGCCAGTTCAAAGGTAACGTGCTGGCCGCGGTGCATGGCGTGGAGGCGAGCCAGCCCTATCTGGAAAAATCAGGCAACGGCAGCATCATCATGATTGCCACCACCGCCGCACTGGAATATTTCATGAGCGCCGGTCCCTACAGCGCCATGAAAGCGGCGCTGCTCAACTATTCCGGCAACCTCGCCTGCGAACTGGCCCCCAAGGGCATCCGCGTAAATGCTGTCAGCCCCGGCCCGATCTTCGTTGAAGGCGGCGCCTGGGATCGGGTCAAGCAGACCATGCCGGAGTTGTATGAATCTACCGTGGCCAAAGTTCCGCTCGGTCGTCTCGGCAGCGGCCGGGAGGTCGCCACCCAGGTGGCATTGCTAGCCAGCCCTCTATCCAGCTTTACCACCGGGACCAACGTGGTCATCGACGGGTCCTTTACCAGGCGGGTGCAATACTGAAGTAACCTCTGAGAATATTGAATATGTCAGCCATGACACGTCTTGTTTTTTCCATGCAGCAGGTGATTCCAACCACGCTACTGAGCGTCATCATCAACGCGGGGAACCTGCAGGCTCAGACCATCGGTCCGGCAGAAATGATGGCACGCGGAGAAATCGGCATCGATACCCCCTATGCGCCCAGGACCCTGGAATCTCTGGTGGGTTCTTCCACCCTCATCGTGCGTGGCCGATATGGCGATTTTCTCAGCAATGACCCGTTCTGGGGGCTGGGGGAGACCTTTGAATCGGTCCAGGCCAGGACCGGCCTGGCGGATGCTGACATCGACCAGCTTGCAGCTCCGGTCAGCCGTTACGAAATCCTGATAGACGAGGTACTTCTGGGCGACATCAACGCCAGCACCGTAGTCATGACGATAATGGAACAGGCACCGGTAGACAGAAAATGGACGGACCCGACTCCGGAAAGGCTGCTCTTTCTGACGGACCAGGGGGAAGGCAGCTACGGCTACCGGGGTCCGACCACAGTTCTGACCCTGGTCAACGGCAGATACACTCTGGACGAACGGGATGTCCCGGAGACGGCCCGCGGCTACCGCGCAGCAGATCAGCCCTTGAATGCTATTGCCGAAATGGCGGCAGCAGAATTTGAGCAGACCCTGTTGCAGCAGATTGCACAGGAAAAACAGCTGCGCCAATTTTTCGCACAGTGACAACAATTGAACTTCCGCACAGATTATCTGTTAGCCTGCATCCAGGAAGCCGCTAACAGGCTGCTAATTAAACAACACCCGATCAGTCAGTCAATTGCTGAATTCAGTCCAGCAGGCAGGAGCAAATTCCATGAAAGGCACCCTACTCTATGGCCCCGGAGACGTTCGTTGCGAAGAGGTCCCGGAACCGAAAATACTGAAGCCCACCGATGCCATAATCCGGTTGTCCGCCAGCTGTATCTGCGGCTCAGACCTGTGGCCATTCCGGGGCTTCAACGAGGTCACCGAGCCGCTGGCTATGGGGCATGAATACTGCGGCATCGTCGAGGAGGTGGGCAGTGACGTTAAGTCCGTCAAACCCGGCCAGTTCGTGGTCGGGTCATTCTGTCTGTCGGATAACACCTGCCCCCATTGCCGGTTTGGCTTTCAATCCTCCTGTGAGCAACGGGAATTCATGCAAGGTGCCCAGGCGCCGCTGGCGCGGGTCCCACTGGCTGACGGAACTCTGGTGGCGACTGCAGAGTTGCCCCCCGACGATCTGATCCCGCACCTGCTGGCGGTGTCGGATGTCCTTGGTACCGGCTGGTATGCCGCCGATGCTGCGCGCGTTCAGCCAGGCTCCACTGTCGCGGTCGTTGGCGATGGCGCGGTCGGACTCATGGGCGTGTTGTCTGCGAGCCAGCTGGGCGCCGAACGCATTATCGTGATGAGTCGTCATCAGACCCGACAGCAGCTGGCACGCGAATTCGGTGCCACCGACATTGTCACCGAACGAGGCGAGGAAGGCATCGCCCGGATCAGGGAGCTGACCGAAGGCGTCGGCGCCGATGCGGTTCTGGAATGTGTAGGAACCGAACAATCCATGAAACAGGCCGTTTATGCCGCCCGGCCAGGCGCCATGATCGGTTACGTCGGCGTTCCCCACGGCGTCACGTTTGACGGTCAGGAACTGTTCTTTGCCCAGCGCGGCCTGTTGGGCGGTCCTGCTCCGGTGCGCCGTTTTCTGCCAGATCTGATGGATCGTGTTCTGGAACGTAAAATAGCACCGGGCAAGGTCTTCGATCTGGAGTTACCCCTCGACGAGGTGGCAGAAGGCTACCGGGCAATGGATGAACGGCGCGCTATCAAGGTTCTGCTCAAGACCAGCTAGGCGCCAGCCCTGTCTGGCCGCGGTGACACGGTCAATTTTCGTGCTGAACGGGTCTGAACTGCCACAATAGTGTTGTCCAGTTCACAGTTACGTAAATTGACCACTCCTTCCGCCATCAAAGTCCCCCACAAAATGTGTAAGATCAACTTTCAAACCATTGGGTTACCTACGAAAGTTGATTTTGACTATGAACACAGCATTCCGTTTCCGAGCTACATCCCGTACCAAAAAGATGATGGTGGGTCTTTTTCTTGTTTCATCCTGCTCCACTGCAGCAGCGCAGTTGCTGGAGGAAATTACCGTAATTGCTCAGAAGCGCGACCAGAATCAGCAGGACGTCCCGGTGGCCGTCACCTCGTTCTCGGGTAATCGGCTTACCGAACTCGGGGTCACTGACGTTTTCGACTTGCAGGCTTACGTACCGTCCCTGGTGGCAGGACAGGCACAACATGCCACTTCCTCCAATTTCGCAATTCGCGGTGTCGGCACCAGCAGCCAGAACTTCGGCCTGGAGTCCTCCGTCGGTCTTTACGTGGATGGAGTCTATCGTGCCCGCCAGAGCTCACTGATCAACGAACTGGTCGACATCGACAGCCTGCAGGTCCTCCGTGGCCCCCAGGGTAGTCTGTTCGGACGCAATACACCTTCCGGTGCAGTATTGATCAATACCCAGCAGCCGGTGTTCGGGAATACTGCGGAGCTCGAATACACGACCGGAAATTACAATCTGAACAGCGTCAACGGGGTACTCAATGGAGTCCTGATCGAAGACACGCTGGCTGCCCGTTTCACCGGCTTCAATACGGAACGTGACGGTTTTGTGGACGACGTGGCGCTGGGACGACGGCAAATCAACGACCGCAACCGGTTTGGTGGCCGCCTGCAATTGCTGTATACCCCCAGCGATGGCCTGTCAGTACGCCTGATTGCTGACTACTCCGAGCTGGATGAAACCTGCTGCGCCTCGGTTACACTGTATAACAACTACATCTCCAGCACCGGCGCCCCAGGCTCCGATGGCGTGCTGATGGTTCCCGGTAATCAATTTATTGTACCCGGGCTGATCCCCGGCTTTGGTGCCAACATAATCGACAGCTCCCTGGCCGCTGAAAACCTGGTCGCCTTTAATCAGTTACCCCTTTCGTTTAACAGGGACCAGGGAGTGACGGGCCAGGTCGACTATCAGATTGGCGCGGGGACACTGACCTCTATCACCGCCTGGCGGAGTTTTGATAGCAGCGATGACATCGACGCCGATTACAGTGACGCCGCGATCCTCCGAAGGGCGGATCGCGCCAGCCAGGATTCTTTTTCCCAGGAGCTGCGCTATACCTACAGTGGAGCCAGGTTTACCACCATTGTTGGCGCCTATTACTTTAACCAGCAACTGGACAGCACCAGCAATACCATCCTAGGTAGCGACGCCAACAATCTGGTGGCGCTGGAAGTGCTTAACGAGGCACAACGCCTTGCCACCTCGGCCCAGACCGCTGCCGCTAGTGGCGACCTGGCAGTGGCCGCCCAGCTTGCGGCCCAGGCAGAAGCGACCCAGAATCTGGCGATCGGTATCGTCGTCGATGACGGCTTTCCTGCCGGTGCCACAGCAATCAATCGTATGAACCAGGAACATCGGGCCTGGGCGCTGTTCGGATATACCGAATACCCGCTGACCGAGCAACTGGTGCTGGGCCTGGGTCTGCGTTACACCCGGGAAGCCAAAGATCTTGCCGGTACTTTCACCGAGGGAGGAGCCGGCTTCGGTTCTAACCTGGGGCTGCCGATGCTGACGGTGGTCAATCCAAGACCGGATATTGCCACCGACTTCAATGATGACAATCTGACCGGCAGCGCCAGGCTTTCCTGGTTTGCCAGCGACACGACCCTGCTCTACGGCTCTTACGCCACCGGTTACAAGTCCGGAGGAACCAATACGGACCGCATCCACCCTGCTTTCAGCTCGGTTTTTGATGCTGAAAAGTCCCGCAGCCTGGAAGTGGGTGTGAAGACCGACGTCCCCGAGTGGAACCTGCGTGTTAACCTGGCCATCCACGACACGGTGACAAAGGATTTCCAGAGCAATGCTTTCCAGGGTATCGGTTTCAACCTGCAGAACGCCGGTGAGGTTCATGCCCGGGGCGCGGAACTGGAAAGCTGGTGGTATCCCACCGAGGATCTCGCCGTATCCGTCGCCTATATCTACAACGATGCCGAAATCGAGGATTTTGATCGCGCCAGTTGCTGGGTCGCCACGCCGTTCCTGACCGGAATAGCCGATCCCGGTCAGGCCAGGCTGGACGATCAGTTCTGCAATCGGTCGGGAGCCCAGATCTCCGGCAACGCCAGGAATAATGTCATCCTGACCCTGACCCGGCGTTTTCGTATCAGCAGCGGCCTGAGCGGCAACCTGCACGCCGATTATCGCTACCAGGGCGAGATGCTGATGGACAATAATGCCGATCCACTGAAAGTCCAGGATCCGTTCGGCCTGCTCAATGTCAGCAGCAGCCTGATTATCGAGAACTGGAATGCCGAGCTCACTGCCTGGGTCCGCAATGCCACCGACCAACTCTGGTGGGGGCCGATCTTCGATGTGCCGCTGCAGGCGGGCAAGTTGAATGCCTATCCTCAGGAAGGCCGCACCTACGGAGTTCGACTGCGCTTAAATCTGGGGAACTGACGGGCAGGCTACCGGTGCGCCTCATACCGGGCATTGGACAAGTCTGACCTCAGCAGCTAAGTTAGCGCTTATTAAAGAGGCGAATCGATTCAGCGTAATGAAAGTAGCTCTGCTCTCCACGTTTGGGCCCGAAGTACGTGGAATCAGCTATTACAGCGACAATCTGCTTGCCAGCCTGCAGCAGGCAGGTGGTGCTGAAATTTACCCGGAAGATTATCGGAAAATCTATCCTGACTGGCTGTATCCAGCGCAACAGACTTCGTCGTCGGCAGAACACAACCGCCGCATTCATTATGGGAGACCAGGCTCCTGGAAGGTTTTTACAGACCATCCCGATGTCATTCACCTCCAGTCCTGGACCTTCGCCACTGCCCTTATTCACCGCCGCATCCTGCGCCATGCTCACCGGAACGGCATTCCAACCGTGCTCACACTGCACAATCCGGTTTCCCATGAACGGTTCGGACTGCTGCAGCACCCAATGAAGGAGTGCCTGGAACTGGCGGACCGGATAATCCTTCATGATGACTGCGGACTGGCAGCAATCCCCGAACCGTTGCGGAACAAGGTACGCATCATTGCCCACGGCACGAGTGCCATTGAGGCAACTGGTGATGAACTGGAATCGGCCGCCGGGCAGTCCCCGTACCTCCTCTATTTCGGGAATATCAGACCCTACAAGGGCGTGGAGCTGTTACTCGATGCCTGGAGCGAGATTGCCGGGGATTTTCCCGCCGTAAAGCTCGTCATCGCGGGACGACTCTGGCAGGGAAAGTCACTGTTGTCCAATCTCGTGGCGCGGCTGTTGGGAACGGCCAGGCAGGCTCGTCAGCTGCAACAACTGGAAAGTAATGCGGCGGTTCCGCGAGTGGATTATCGCTTCGGTTTTATACCCGATACGGAACTGGATTCGCTCATCTCCAACGCCTGTTACGCTGTCTTTCCCTACCTGAAGTTTTCCGGGCAATCAGGCGCCGTGGCCCGGGCGGCGGCCCAGGGCACACCGGTGCTGGTCAGCAGTGCCGGCGGTCTGTCCGTACTGGCTATCGGTCCGGAAAACATTTTCCAGGCCGGAGATCGGGAGGGGCTGGCCTGGCTGCTTCAGAGCAAGCTCAACAACCTTGATCACAACCCGGCCGAGCGCAGATCGCAGCTGGCCAAGGCCCGCAGCCTCAGCTGGGAGCATAGCGCTGTGCAACACCTGGCGCTCTACCAGGAACTGCATTCGGGCATCCGGAGTGAAGCGAAAACCGGCTAGGAGTGGTACCCAAGTGTCGGTGACACCGGCGCAGCCCGGTACTGGAATCCGTTTTCTCAACTTCCTGCCGATGTAGTAATCAGAACCTGCCAACAATCCGGCTTTATTGATAGCGCCCTGAACGCTCGACACAGTGAAAGTACTGCTGACCACACCTTATGAAATCTGGCCCGCCAATTACGGTGGCGCGGTCAGGACCGTTGCCATCGCCAGGGCTCTCGAGCGCGCCGGGCACGCGGTCGCGCTGCTTTCCGCCAATCGGTCAGTACCCGGATTCCAGAGCTATCGGGGGTTCACCACGGCGGGCTATTTTTTCAATCCTTTTTTCGTCAACGAGCTTGACCGGGTGATTAGGGGTTTCTGTCCCGATTTTATCGTTGCCGCGTTTCCCTATCAGGCTGCCATGCTGATACCGATCGCCAGCAGGCACCGCGTACCCCTGGTTTACGACGCGCACAACATAGAAACCCTGCGCTTTGCGCGAATGAACAAGCCGTTGCAGCGCAGAATCGTAGCGTTTTTTGAAAAGCGGATGCTGCAGAATTCCAGCGCCGTCCTCTGTGTCAGCGAAGCGGAAGCGGACTACGTCAGGACTCACTTCAAAACACCGATTGCCCTGCTCCCCAACGGGGTCGATATTCAGGCAGCGAAGCCAGTCACGGAGCGCGACTATGAATTCTGTTTTTTCGGGGCCCTGGATTATCAACCCAATCTTGTCGCCCTGGAGTTTCTCCGCGACCAGTGGTCCCGCATACGGGCACTGCATCCCAGCGCCCGACTGCTGCTGGTGGGCCGCAATCCCCCCGACTGGAGCGATGCAATTGATGGTTGGGTCGTTGCTGGCGAAGTGGCAAGTGTCGCCAAGGCCATTTCGAAGGCAGCCATTCTGCTCTGCCCGCTCAGCGAGGGTGGCGGCAGCCGCCTGAAAATTATAGAAGCCATAGCCAATGGGCTGCTGGTGGTATCCACCCGGTTTGGTGCAGAGGGGTTCGAATCCCTTGAAGAAGAGGAATCCATTGTCATTACCACGCTGGAGGAATTCGTCGACGCCGCCGTAACAAGATCACTCAGCCCTATCGACCATCCGGCAATCGCTGCAACGGCCAGGCGCTTCGACTGGAACTGTCTGGTAGAAGAAATTGTGACTCTCGGTAGCGTTCTAAAGCAGAAAACCCCTTATAGTGCCTAAAGTTCGGAGTCACCAGGAAAAGCATGTCCAGGAACATCAATCTCGGGGTCATCGTCAATTCCCAGATCCCTACACTGATTCAACTGGTGCTGGCCAGCCTGTTGGCACATAACCTGTCACAGCAGGATTACGGAACCTTCAACCTGCTGAAAAACATCATCATCATGGGCTATGCCTTCGTCAGTTTCGGATTCGAACGAACGGTATTGAATTTACAGAAGAACAGCTCGTTAAGAACCATCACCAACAACATTGTTCCCATCAGAGCAGTACTGTTTATATCCGCTGCTGTGGGGATGCTTATCTACACCACCATCATCGGCATCCTGCCACTGTTGATTTTCCTGTCGGTGGCCTGCCTGGCACCGGCCATATTCGATATCCGCTTCGGTTTCGATATCAATCAGACCGTACACAAAGACGTCTCGATCAACGTAATGCGCGCCGCACCGCTGTTGCTGCTGATCCCCCTGTTGTTTGTGATCGACTCTGGTGAGCTGATACTGACCCTGCATTTCATCCTGTTGCTGGGGGGGTATATGCTGTATGTCTTCCTTCAGCATCGGCATCTTCCGGGCCTGATTGGCAGGCCGGAAACCACTCACAGCTGGAAATTTCTCCGCCTGGGGATTTTCACCTTTCTGGGCTCCGTTGCCGCCTCTTTGAATCTGTATCTTTCCTCTATACTGATCGAAGCCCGGCTGGGACTGGGAGAACTGGCCATCTATTCCGTGGCATTGACGATATATGCCGGAGTGCTCTCGCTCTTTACCCTGATCGTCAGATTTTTTGTCTCCGAATACCTCAGCTCGGATCGCCCCGAGCATGAGTTCAAACGGTGCCTGGTTCTGGTACTGCCGTTATGGCTGCTGATTACCGTAGTATTCACCTTCTACGGTCGTACGCTGATCGGCATCGTTTTCGGTGCCGGGTACGATGGTGCCTATGCCAGTGTTCAGATTCTCCTGTTCAGCCTGCTGGTTGCTCCGCTATCCATCTATTTCAACAGCCTGCTGATCATCAAAGGGTCCACGATCATGTTCATGCTGGTGAGATACACCGGACTGGCTGTAAACCTGGTAACTGTACTGATACTCACCGGCGCACTGGGTATCTCCGGAGCCGCCCTGGGTATGCTGCTGGGAATGTTGTGGACGGCGCTATCCGGCACCCTGGTCTATTACCGGTTATCGCACAACCCGATCTGAATAAACGCCTCGGACGGGTTCAATGGGCAATGAAATAAAACTCGCCCTGTTGCTGACGGGCCTGATGAAATCCTTCCGGGCTGAGAGACGGATCCCCGGCAAGCCAGCCGGTCAGGGTGGAAATCTGCAACTGGCAGTCATCCATCAGGAATAACCGCAACTGTTCCGAGGTCACCGCAAACTTCCGGCTGTCCTGTTCGCTGTGTTCAAAAACGATGACCGGGTTGCAGCGTTTGATCAGCGCAAGTCCGCCGCGCAGGACGTTCAATTCAGCCCCCTCGACATCGATCTTGATGAAGTCCACCTGCTGTAGCTGCGGTATCAGGTTGTCCAGGGTATCGATAGCCACTTCGGTTTCCCTGACCGTTTCGTTGGGATCGGGATAGTCCTGTTTCTGCAGGCCACTCCTGGCCGGCCGGCCCAGCACGTGGTAGAAGGTTTGAGTACCCGTGGTGTCGGACAGGGCCAGATTGCAGACCCGAATTGCCGGATACTTTTTGACCAGATAGTCGAAATTCTCCCGGACCGGTTCAATGGCGGTAATAATCCCGTCGGGGGCGTATTTCAGCATCCGGCGCAGAATATCGCCTCGATAGGCGCCGACATCGATACAGTTGGAATCCCGGCGCAGGCAGCGCTTTAGAATCTCGAAAGTCATCAGGTCATAGGCTGCCCCCCTGCTCCCTGAAAACCGTAATGACAGATCCCGGATGGCTTCCTCGAACGGGGATTTCTGAATCAGGGACAGCAATTGCTTGCGCAGGAAATGATTCATAGCGACAGAAACTTCCTTGAGAATCGCTGCACCCACTCTGTGTTCACCCCCCCGGACTGCCGTTTCAGTCCTGTCGACTGTTGAAAGGTATCCTGAAGAGTAAAAAAAGGCAGTCGTTGCAGAGTTTGTTGAGGATCCGCTACGAAATCTTCATAGTAGACTGAATGACAGCTGCAGTTCCGGCTATGCAGGTAGGCATTGATCAGAGCGGTCTGTTTTCCAATCCGATAAAGCTTGTGCAGAACCCGATAGTAACTGTAGACCGGTTCGCGCCCTGGCTTGAAATGCCCCGACCATTGACCGGTCTGCGCGGCAATTTCGTAAGAGACAGCCTGACTGATCGAATCCCTTCTCTGAATGTGCAGGTAATGGAACG
This sequence comes from Pseudomonadales bacterium, assembly GCA_024234395.1. GTDB lineage: Bacteria > Pseudomonadota > Gammaproteobacteria > Pseudomonadales > Pseudohongiellaceae > NORP240. The sequence goes on along the minus strand of JACKOH010000001.1, from coordinate 1,056,872 downwards.
TAATATCCGGCAGCAGGGATTCCAGCTTCAGGAAGGTCTTGAGGTGCTCACCGTGCAGGTTGATGCCAAGCCATCCGTTGCTCAGCGTGCGAAATTTCAGCAGGCTGCTGATGAATCCGGATTTATCCAGACGTCGTCCATCGCTACACTGCCACCGGCTGGCCAGAATCGGCAGGTAGTAGCGTTCCTGAAAATACTCGTGCGCCAGACACAGACCGTTCCGGTAAAGCAGTTCACAAAGCAGTGTGCTGCCGGACCGTGGCGTGCTGAAGACTATCAGGATATCCGTCGTGGGAACGCCAAAGTCCCGGTCGAACCCGGCGTGAATCAGATCGTCCTGGGGTATGGTTTCCGCTGCCTTGGTCGCATCCTTGAGTAAGATTTCGCTGCTGAACATGATTCCGCGCTGGCGCCGGTGATTGCATAGCTTATGCCTCAGTTTTTCGACTGTCGGCCGCTTTTCTGAAACCAATCAGCCCCTATTGACGGCGATCAGGCCGCTCTGCATAATCAGCCACCTTCTTCATGCCGTACCTGTATGGTCTGGGTCTCCTTCGATCCGCTTCGCACTCTGGGCTTTCCCGATACCCGGTTCCTTAAACCGGCCCAGCTCTATTCCCAGCAGGAACTGCTCAAGCAGGCTGACCGCGTGCTGTTTCCGGAGTACTGGCAGCTCGGTGCTCTGCTTTACGGCATGCAACGAAAGATATTCCCCAGCCTGCCCAGCTACCTGATCGGGCATGACAAAATTGAAATGACCCGGGCCTTCACTGCCGTGGTCCCTAACCACGTGCCGGAAACCCATATCGCCGCCAATACCCCGGAAAAGGCGGCTGAACTGTGGGAACTGATGTCCCTGCCCTTCGTCGCCAAGATTCCACGCAGTGCACAGGGAAGCGGTGTCTGGCTGGTGACCAGTCGAGCGGAATGGCGGGCCTACCTGGCCGCCACGGAGGTTCTTTATGTGCAGGAATACCTGCCGATCGATCGGGATCTGCGCGTCGTCGTGGTGGGGAGCGAGATAATCGCGGCCTACTGGCGGCTGCAATCCGGCGACGGCTTTCATAACAACCTCAGCCGTGGTGGGGTACTCGATTACGGGCCGGTGCCGGAAACTGCCCTGCAACTGGTGCGCGATACCGCCCGCCAACTGGGTATCGATCATGCCGGTTTCGATGTCGCCATGGTGGGCAACCATCCTTTTCTGCTGGAGTTCAATCGCCTGTTCGGTACTGCCGGGATACCGGGCGGTGACCAGGCGGTCCGCACGGCCATTCTCAATTATCTATCGCTCGATTTCCTGGCAGTGCCACCAACGGGCTCCCGGGACGAAGGCATGCCCAGACCGGCAGAGTGACCGGTTGAATTCAGGTTCCTTCGCTAAAAACCTGCACGCATAGAAGCTTGAAAAGTCGCCGCAGCGTCCGGGGGTGGATGGTCGAAGCGCCGTTTCCCTAATTTTCCAGGTCGTCGACGACAGATCCGTTAATTCCGAAAACCGGCCGCACCGCGTCCCCCGGGCACCCGTATCCATGCCTATATTTCTGCTACCATGCGTCCATCCTGTTCTGTCACCGGGTCTCGACCCTACCGCTCTGCGAGGACTTATGCTGGCTGAAATGAATCTGAATCCCCACGCCGCCGCGGTATTAATACTGGCGGTACTTGCATTGTTCCTGTTTACCCGTGAGAAGATTCCCCTGGAAACCTCCAGTCTGTTTGTGCTGGTGGCCCTGGCAGTAGGTTTCGAACTTTTTCCTTACGTTGACGGCGAACAGGCATTGCATGCCGTGGATTTTTTCTATGGCTTCGGTCACGAAGCCCTGGTGGCGGTGACAGCCCTGATGATCGCCGGACACGGCCTGGCCCGCACCGGCGCGCTGGAACCGGTGGGACGCGCACTGTCCAGAGCCTGGGAAATCTCTCCGCAACTGTCGCTACTGGCAACCCTGTTTACCGGTGCCGCGCTCAGCGGCTTCGTCAACAATGTACCCATTGTCATCCTGTTGTTACCGATCCTGACAAGCGTGTCCCTGAAAACCAGTACTCCGCCGTCGCGTATTCTCATGCCAATGGGCTTCTCAACCCTGATCGGCGGCATGGGCACCACTATCGGTACCTCTACCAATCTGCTGGTGGTCTCGGTGGCGGTCAGCATGGGCATGTCCTCTTTTTCGATGTTCGAATTCCTGTTGCCGGTGGTTTTATCCAGCGTCCTGGCCATCGCTTATCTGTGGCTCCTGGCACCGAGGATGCTGCCGGATCGGGACTCCGACATCGGTGATGCCTCGCCGCGCGTTTTCTCCGCGGCCCTGTCAGTCAATGAGGGCGGGTACGCGGATGGCAGAACCATCAGGGAGTGTATCGAGAAGACCGACGGCAGGATGACTCCACGCCACTGGATCAAGGCCGGCAGCGACTTTATCGACTCCGCCCACAAGGACCGCAAGCTGGGTCCCGGTGACCGCCTGCTGGTCCGCGATACGCCGGATAACCTGAAAGCATTCGAAAAGCTGCTGAATGCCGACCTGTACAGTGACGATCAGAAAATCGACGCAGAAAACCCGCTGCAGGCGAAAGGCCAGCAGCTGGCCGAGGTCATTGTCACCCAGGGTTCACCGCTGCTTGGTCGCAGTGTTTCGGAACTGCGCTTTGCCGACCGTTTTCAGGTTGTCATCCTGGCCCTTCACCGGGCCGGTTCCACCAGCCGCAAACTGATGTCCGAGGTGAGCAATGTCCGGCTCCAGATTGGCGACGTTATGCTGGTGCAGGGCGCCAGCGGGAAAATCAGCGAGTTGAAGAAAAATCCGCACTACGTGATTCTCGATGCCACCTCGGATCTGCCCTATTCCAGCCGTGCTCCCTGGGCGCTGGCCATCATGGTGGCCACGGTATGCGTCGCGGCACTTGGCATCATGCCGATTGCCATCGCTGCCGTGTGCGGTGTGTTACTGATGACAATCAGCGGCTGCCTGAGCTGGCGCGACATCGGCGAGGCGGTTAACAGTCAGATAATCCTCATCGTGGCCGCTTCCCTGGCGCTGGGTCGGGCCATGCTGGAAACCGGCGCCGCCGATGCCATCGCCGTACAGTTTGTCGCACTGACCGCAGACGCCCCGGTTAATCTGCAACTCAGCGGCCTGATGCTGCTGATGGCGGTACTCACCAACATCGTTTCAAATAACGCCGCCGCCGTGATCGGCACACCGATTGCCATCAGCATCGCCCGGCAGCAGGGACTGGCGGTGGAACCATTCGTTCTGGCCGTGCTGTTCGGCGCCAACATGAGCTACGCCACGCCCATGGCCTACAAGACCAACCTGCTGGTGATGACAGTGGGGGGTTATACTTTCAATGACTTTCTCAGGGTCGGCATTCCCCTGACCCTGATCATGTGGGCCAGTCTGAGCTTTCTGATCCCCTGGTTTTTCCCGGTGTGAACGCAGTATTTCACAACAAGTCAGAATTTCCAGCGGGATTCAGCGCGGTGAATCCGCTCGAAAACTTTTCCGGAAGCAGGATTATCGGGCAGTAGCAATAACAAACAGGATCAGAAGCAGGAACAGCATAACCAGCGGCAGTTTTTCCAGCAGTTTCTTAACCAGGGGCTTGGCACCGGGCTGTAGTTGCGAAGCATCGGTCGATGATTTCCAGTGCGCCAGCAGGGACTCCAGGCGCAGGCGCAATGGCGATCTGACTTGACTCGACTGGGTTCCCAAGCCCACACCGTGTGTCAGCTTCTCCCCAACCAGATGGGTGGACCAGTCTTCGTAGACGTTCAAAAACCGATTGGAAGTGATCAGGTAATTCAGACTGTCCCGGTATTGAACCGTGAGCCTGATGCGGACACTTCTGGAGCCGGGCAGACCTTCTATAAAGCTCCAGCGCACGACGATCTGGTTGACATTGGGAACCGAGGCGCCCGCTCTGAGCAACGGCTCATAAACCGGTGTCATTTCAACGCCGCCCCAGGACCCGGGTGAGGCGATACTGACCGACAGCTGCCGGGCCGGGCCGACGCCGATATTCTCAACCGTGGTAAAAACGATCCGGTCGACACCGGGCTTAAGGCAGGGATCGATTCGTGTCCAGTCATTCAATTCAATAACAGGCCTGATGCCCAACTTTTGCACCCGCAAAATTGAAAACGCGGCAAAGGCTGAAAACCCGGCCGCTATTGCTGCAAACAGGGGTGCAACTAACTCAGGATTGATCACACGGCTACCTCCGTCACAGAATCCTACAAGCCGCGCACAGGCAGGTCAAAGCAATTACTCAGCCGGCCCGACGCGCCTTGCTGCGGAGAATCTTCGGCAGATTCACCAGCATCGCACCTGACTAGCAACCTTTCCTGACCATCTCTTGCAGGAATCGCGAAAAACACGTAATAACAGTAGCTTATAGAACATTTCAAAGATCGTTTCTTTGAACCAGTTTGCAGCAATCAGACCCTCATTCCCTTAGACTTTTCCTGCTGCACCGGCTGTCTTCAACGCATCGACGCCGCTCGCCATCGGTAACGGGAAGTCTCTTATTGTGGAAAGGCCAGGTTTCAATTCAACAGCTCAGGGAAGCCGTCTGCGCCGGCTCGCGGCAGTTTCTATACTGCCTGAAAACAGCGTGCAGGAACGGACCGTCATTCTGCTGTTTATTCTGGGCGTGGTTTTCCTGCTGGGCTATACGGGAAGGGACGACTCCCATATCACCTACTTCGTCAGTCAGTCTCTCGCGGACGGGAAAGGACTGGTCAACTTCAATGGCGAGAACGTAGAGCAGAGCAGCAGCCTCCTGTTCACTGTTTTACTGGCAGCACTGTCCTGGTTGACGAGAGTCGATGCAGCGACACTGGGGCCATTGCTCTCACTTTCACTGCTTATCGCGACATTTTTCCTGACCAATAGCCTGTTCAGAGGAAGCGCCTTTGCCAAAGCGGGAAGCCATACCCTCGGCGCCGCCTGCCTGTGCATCCCGGTACTGTACTGGTCGCTGTCGGGTATGGAGAATACCCTGTACATCCTGCTTATCTTCAGTTTCCTGAAAGCCTTCCTGGTTGTCCGCTTTACCAATCGTGGACTGGGGCTGCTGGCGATTAGCCTGGTAACAGGACTGCTGCATCTGACCCGACCGGAGTTTATTTTTGTTGCTGTAGCCGCGCTGACGATGCATTCCGTCTGGAGCAGGAAGCCGGAATCGGAAGCCCTGCCCCTGATCCTGTCAGTGGTTCCTGGAATCGCTACAGCGATAGCGCTGCGCTTTCTGCTGGGCCTGGATTTCTTTCCCAATACAGTATTCGCCAAGCAATCCAGCCCGGACTTTCTTCAACAGGCTGTTAGCGGCATCAAGTATCTGGGGGTTACTTTTCACTATGCGCCAGTCTCGAGCCTGATCGCGACCGTATCGCTGGTATGGGCGATAATTCTCGTGCATTCCAGAAAACTCGACCCGCGTATGGAAAGTTTTTTCAAACTGGCAATATCGCTGGTAACCGCCCTGGTACTGTTTGCGGTCGCGTCCGGCGGAGACTGGATGGAGGAAGGCCGATTTCTCACTGCCCCGCTGTTCCTGGCGTTTCTGTTGGGGTTGATTGCACTGCCGGTCCATCTGCTGGACCGGCGAATCATTCTGATCCTGCTCGCCGGACTCAGCTATGATGCATACAGCGTGGCCAGGTATCCGTTTGGCGGACTGCCCTGGATCAGGCCCTATGCCTATGTGGCCGGTAATTTCTCCCCTTCCCCCCTGGAAAAATTCAACGTGTTCCACGCCCGCGATCTTTCCTTTGTCGACCGAACCATCGGCTATCTCGACCAGCCATTAATAGGGACAGTCCCTATTGTTACCGCCTCCATTCAGGCCGGGATGATCCCTTATTACCTGAAACAGCAATTGGGTGACCGGTTCTACTTTGTGGACCTGGCTGGATTATCCACCGCACATTTTCGCAACTGCAATGAGAAGCTCGAGTGGGGCAATGATGCCTATAACAACATTACAGAAATTCAGAACTGTATCGGATTGAAGTTCGATTTTATCTACGATCTGGACAACAGCACCTGGACCAGACTCGAGGCGCTCAAATCGGTTGGATGCCGGGAGATATTCCGGGAAGACCTGATCATTGGCGCCCGGGCACTGTGGAAAAGACCGCTGCCAGGACGACAATTTCTTGTTGATTGCCGTAAAAGCTAACCAGGGACACTCACAACTTAACAACTTAATGTGCGTAGCATGGTGGGTAACAAGCAGCTTCACAATGGATCAAGAAAGCCCACGGCCGGGTGGGAAGTACTTATATCAATTTCCCCAATCCCGACAGTTAAGTTGTTAAGTTGTGAGTGTCCCTTGTAATCCGCCTGGTAAAGATGGTATCTATTAAACCGCATCGGCAAAACGCCTCGCCACGACTTCCCAGTTCACATTGCGCATGAACGCATCGATATAGCCACCAGCTGCGGCACAATAGTCCATATGGTAGGAATGTTCATACATATCCATGACCAGCAAAGGGCTGGCATAGGCCGGACTGTTCGTATGATCCGCCATCCAGTAGTTCTCCAGAGTTCCCAACTGATGATTCCAGGCCAGCATCACCCAGCCCGAGCCACCACCGAGTCCTGATGCGATCCGCCTGAATTCCTTTTCCCAGGCAGTGAAACTGCCGAACGACGACGCGAGAGCCCGATCCAGTTCGCCGTTTCTGTTGCCAGGCGGAGCCAGATTGTCGAAATACAATTCGTGCAGGACGACCGAGCCGGTCCGCATGAGATGCTCGCGCTTCAGGTCGTTGTAGACGTACGCGGGCATGGTATCGTCCGCCAGGGCGGCCTCCAGCCGTTCTTTCACGGCATTCATAGCCCGTACCGAGCCGGCGTAATTATTCTGATGATGTGAGGTGATGACTGTTTCGGAAATACCGTCAAGCTGATCCGCCTGGAAATTGAGCGGTTTGATCGGTGTATTCGCTGCGAACGCGCTACCGATCGAGGGAGTCGATTGTTGCTGCGCAAGCGCGGCTGATGTGGCGCCTCCTGCAGTCAGCGCGACAGCGCTGAATCCCAGTAATTTAAGTGCTTCACGTCGGTTATTCATAGTCTGCTCCTCGGTGAGTCAATTTACCAGCGATGACTTTGGCGCCTCGGGACGACGGTGCCCTTGTCATACTCCTCCTGAATTCGCTGGATGTCCACTGTAAATACCTGTGCAAATATTACCGGGCCAGAAAGCCCGACATGCTGAAAAACATGATTTCCACTACCTCCGCAGCAGGACAGATTACAACGGCGGGTTGACTTGGAATTTCGTGGGACCCAAGGTATAAACCAGAAAGTCCCGCTCAATCTGAAGGAGACTGCCATGAACCGCACAATCACACTATTCGCTCTACTGGTTACTTTGATATTCTCCGGCGCGTCCGCCCGAGCCGCCGAGGAATATACCGATTCCGTCCCCGCCGGATTATTGCACCTGCTGATGGATTTTTACGGCCAGGGGAATTTTGCTGTCTACGACGGCATACTGGACGAATTTCCTGATTTCGACCTGCCGGATGAGTTTCAAGTGGCTGGCAGCATGCGCCAGTCCACGTCAATGCGCGTGGCTCTGCAGACAGATCTGGACGAAGCTACGGCCGTGCCACTTATCGTTAATGAGTTCGTCACCAATAACTGGATCGAGATGCCGGTTATCCGCCCCCCAATGCAGGATACCGGGTTTATCTCACCGAATGATCCACGCCGCCAGCAGCACGACTCGATCCGACTTTGCCATGACCGACAAGGCAATGTCTCTGTCGATTACGTGCAGAGAGAGAATGAAGCCCATGTGATGTTGAGCGCCAATTCAGGACTGGCCTTGTTCATGGATCGCCCACGCAGCTGCGCGGAGCAGATTGAACAGATCCAGCAGTCATTGACCATGAGAAGCCTGCGTGGCGGTCCAGCGTTGGCTCAATACATGCCACGCATGGAGCTGCCTGCCTCCGATACTAATTTCTATCGACCGGTACGCGTAGGTGGCTTCTCCAGTTCCAGCCAGGAAACGGAGACTGAAGCATCGATAGTCATCGATTGGGACATAGAAGCGCTATACGAACATTTTGCCGGGCAGATAAATACCCAGGACTGGACGCAGGACAGCAGTTCGGTAGGAGACGTCAGTGCCATCGGCACCTGGACCAAGGATACGGCGGGCTCTGCCCCCCTGGTCGGAACATTGAGCATCCTAGCCAGTGACGATGACTTTTACGAGCTCAAATTTGCAATCCGCTCACAGGGAGGTTCCGGGGGGCGCAGTCCGTTCTTTCCGCCGCCTCGTTGATCACGCGCCGAGCTTAACCTGACAGGCCACCACTACTCAATTCGCACTGCGAGTAAGCACTGCGAGTAAGGGACACTCACAACTTAACAACTTAGTTCTCCTGGCAAGGTAGCCAGCAAGCAGTTTCGCAACGGATCAAGAAAGGCCTAGGCCTGGTGAATAGTACAAACATTAATTTCCCCCCTCCCGACAGTTAAGTTGCTAAGTTGTGAGTGTCCCTTGTTATTAACACCGTTAAGTTGTTAAGTTGTGAGTGTCCCTTGTTACTTGTTACCCGTCCGGACATAAATCAAACGCGACGACAATCCTGTCTGAATCGGCGGTGAAAGGGACCGTTCTATGATGCAGTGACGAGGGGAAAAAAACGATATCGCCCGCCCTGGGAATGTAAGTTACTTTCGAAGCATTGGCATCCGAATAGCGGTCTGCACCCAGACAGAATTCGATCGCTCCTTCATTCCTGTCGGCAGAAGGAACGACTTGAAGATATACAACTCCACTTAACCAGCCAGAGGGATGGATATGAGGATAATGAAATCCCTGCTGCTTGAGAATGACATACCAGCCCGACAGATTATTTCCGCTGGGCCATTTCTGAATATACGAACAGGATTCATTGTTGAACTTCAGGCGATATGCGTCCAGTTCCTCGATGATAATGGACTTCAGACTGGCGAGGACTCCCGAGGGATTTTCGAGAAAGTTGTAATGTGACTGAAATCCCTTGTTTATGGACTGATTTGCGGGTTCCCATGTTGGTTTGATAGCAAGAAGCTCCTTGATCACATCGGAAATATAAGAATCAGGATCTTCCACATGAGATGAAATGTTTGCATGGTAAATAAAGTCCAGCGGGTTCTTGCAGAAATTATGTGCTGTCTCCTTTTTGAATTGATCGGCGACAAGTGTGGCAATTGCAGCCACTTTTATGTTTGTGTCATCAAGTTTAGACTGCATCTCGATTCTTTTGTAAATTTCTTCAACACGCTCCAGCATGTACAGGCAGGTCAATGCTGCCGCTCTCGAATCCTCCGTATTACAGATTTCGAAATCTCTCAATGCAGCTTCGAATTCCCCTTTGTCGAACAATAACTGGCCTCTGTTCATGAAGGCGTCTGTATAGTCGGGATTCAATGCTATGGCCCTGTTGAAGCCTGCCTCAGCCTCTTCTGGTCTGCCCAGTTCTTTGAGCATGATAGCCAGATTGTTATGGGCTTCGGCAAAGCCAGGATTCAGCGCTATTGCCCTCCTGTAGCTAGCTTCAGCCTCGTCCAATCTGCGCAGGGCTTTCAGCGTGACACCCAGATTGTTGTAGGCCTGGGCATAGTCCGGTTTCAACTTTATAGCCTGCCTGTAGCTAGCCTCAGCCTTCTCCAACTCATTGAGTTCCTGCAGTGTAATACCTAGGTTGTAATGGGCTCCGGCAAAATTCGGGTTCAGCGTCGTGGCCTGCCTATAGCTTGTTTCGGCTTCCTCCAGTCTGCCAAGCTTTTTCAGCGTATTACCCAGGTCGCTATAGGCTTTGGCGTAGTCCGGTTTCAGTCTGATCGCTTGTAAGTAACTAGCCCTGGCTTCTTCCAATCTGAACAGATCCTGCAATGTGTTGCCCATGTTGTAACAGGCTTCTGCATCATGCGGGTCCAATTCCACCGCCTTCCGGTTTGCGCTTAATGCCTCGGCTTTCCTGCCGGATTGCTTGAGCACCACTGCAAGTACTTTCCAACTGAGTTGATGGTACGGATACTGTTCCGTGAGGGATTTAGCCAGCTGTTCGGCAGCTTCAAATCGTCCGGTTTGATAATGCTCCAGAAGACTCATGAGTTGCGACTGGGGCGGCGATGCGCCATAGGTGACTTGAGGCATGATCCATCCAGTGTTGGCGGTTGAATCCAGAGGGAGAGGTCGCGAAGAGGCTGATTTTCCGGATCCAGCTTAAAGTTAGCAGGCTTCATTAGATCAAATTCAGAAGGAATGTCAATTTACTGACTAAATGGAATTACTCCTGCTATCGGTCGGGCTCGCTGAAGAGGCTCGTTGCCGCCTGCACGCATCGGCCTGTCAACGCAATGTAGCAGGCTAGTACGGACACTTATTACTTAGCAACTTGATGCGCGTAGCATGGTAGGCAGCAGGCAGTTTCGCAATGGATCGAGAAAGGTCAAGGCCTGGTGAAAAGTACTAACATCGAATTACCCGATCCCGACTACTAAGTTGTTAAGTTGTGAGTGTCCCCTGTTACGTCGTTCAAGCTGAGAATTCAAAACAAAAATTTCGGCCAAGTCAAACGACAAAATACTCAACACCTGTCACAGCCAGGGTATTCAGGCCGATAATTTCATAGTTAAGCGGGTGTTCGATTGCCGCCAGGGTCAGGTCAAGTTTGGAGTAAGTGTCATTTTCCACTAAGTCGACAAGCGCGTTTAATATACCCTCGTCAGGTTCGACTCCCACAAGGTTCGAGTACAATAAGCTGATGAAGGCCTCGTTGTCCGGCTCGGGACCAAGTACAGCTTGCAAACCGAGTTCCGCAATTTCTGTAAAGCTCAATCCGGAATTGTCAAGCAGGTCCAGACCAATGCCGATAAGTTCCCTGTTGTACCACTCGTTACCACCCAGAAGTACGCCAAGGAGTTTGACCACATCGCCGGCGTTCCCGTTCAAATCGAATGCCAGTGCCAGGTCATCAAACAACACACGCTCAACACTCACTAGAAGATCTCTGCCGTGCAGCCCAGTGAGGTCCACTACAGTAAATTCACTATCCCCCGGGTTTACTGTAAAAACTTCCGATTGCCCTGAGTAAACCACAGCGTCGATACCCATCCCGCCAATGTAGGAGTCATTGCCGGGTCCGTCGATGAATATATCATTGCCTCGCCCCAAGTCGACGAAATCGTCGCCATCTCCTGGTTCCACTGTGTCGTCGGTTGGATGAATCGAAACCACCTGTATCCGGTTTTCGCCATCCAGGAAATCCTGTCGCCAGTCACTCACTACCCGCTCGACGCTTTGCGGATTTTCGTACTGCAGCGTCGTCACAACGGCAAAATTCCCGGTAAGAAAGGCAATTTCATTCACTGCGCCCTTCACGTCCAGCAAGTCTCTGGGACTGTTCTTCTGAAAGCTACCAGTAAACCGTACCAGCCGACCGCCATCCGTGAAGGAGTCGACGAAATAGATCGTGTTCTCGTCGGCACTGACGATGGCACCGGACAGTTCTTTCGGCGTGTAGGTAACAGTCAGATTCAAATTGCTGATATCGCCATGTGTATACACACTACCCTGCAATTCTTCCGTCAGCGCATTGACAAGTCCTTCCATGTTGATGTTTGCCGTGTTGGAGGAAGTTATTGTTGACCTGCTTGTAAGCGGCGCAGTCAGGCCGGAAGAACCCTCCAGTGTGTAATCATCCGCGCTGGCCAGGTCGACTTGGTATCCCAAATCGGCAAACGCGGCAATAGTCAGCAGACTCAATGGCATCGGCGGGCTGTCGGTGTAACCAGTCATCAATTCATTACCGAATATGTCCTCTTCCCAGTGACCCAGTGCGGTGCCGGCGCCGCCACCGTCCTCCAGTGGTACACCAGCCACATCAGGATCGGAAACCAAATCTGCATAGACGGTGACGGCTTGTGTTCCGGTGAAGAAAAACCCGTCGATCAGGCCCAGTTGATTAAATGTGTAAGGATTGAAGCCCAGTACGTGGCCCATCTCGTGCAGGATTGTATCAATCAGGATACCCTGTTTTTCCAGATCCTCCAGATCCGCCACATCGAAAAACATGGCACCCTGGTAGGGCAGCGCGTCTTCCTGCCGGAACAATTCGGGTCCTGCGTAGCCCAAGGTTCCTCCCAGCCCGTCGATGGCCACGACGCTGGCGCTGATGACTATATCGTCCACCAGGGTACCGGTGCTTGGATGAATGACATCGGTCAAGTCGCCGGTTATCACCTGAGTCCAGCGGAGAAGGGCCGTCTCAAAAAACTGCAAGTAGTCCAGGTCACCGTCGAAGTCGATGAGGATGTTGAAGCCCGAAGTCGAGATGGTCGAGGAAACATCAGCAACAGTGAGAGTGTAAGTGCCTATTCCAAGTTCGTAGGCGCCGGCTTCCAAAAAGTAGGTACCGGACTCCGGCACCGTAAACTCCAGCCTGCTGTTCATCGACTCACCGCCATCGTCGTCTAAGGTGCCCGCAATAAGTTCTCCTGCGGCGTCATAAATTCCATAGAACAACGGATCCGGCAAAGTGCCTGCCGACGTCGACCGCCCTTCGAGATCGATACGGTAAGTGCGCCCGCCCTCAAGATCGACGGAAAACCAGTCCCTATCTTCCGCCGATTCGATTTCACCTTTAGCGATCTCCCCGATTTCGACGACTGCGGCAGTGGACGAGGTGTTACCATAATCGTCAACTGACGCCTCGACATCCACTATTCTCAGGGCGTAGGAACCAGTGCTTTGGGCAAAAGCACCGGCCGCCAGGTAGTATGTACCGGAGGAAGGGGCAGTGAACACCGTCCTGCTGTTCAGCTGTTCACCGCCATCATCGTTATCGGTATTGGCTATAAGCATGCCGTTGGCATCGTAAATCCCCGCGAACGTGGGATCTGGCAGCGTGCCTGCCGCAGTGGAGCTGCCTTCCAGGTCGATACGGTAGGTCCGGCCTCCTTTCAGCTCGACGGCAAACCAGTCCGTGTCTTGCGTGGTCTCAATTTCGCCTAGTGCAACCTTGCCCGGCGTAATCAGGCCCGCGGTGGATGTGGTGTTGCCGTAATCATCGACAACGCTGTCGATGTCTACAATGCGGAGTTGATAAGAACCGATGGAACCCGCATACGCCCCCACTGCTAGAAAATAAGTACCGGTTTCTTGGGCGGAGAATACGATTCGGCTGTTCAGTAGCTCACCACCATCATCATCTAGGCTGCCAGGAATGAAGTTTTCCCCAGAATCGAAGACACCAAAAAAAACCGGATCCGGGAGAGTGCCCGCCGATGTGGAACTACCTTCCAGGTCAACCTGATAACTTCTGCCCTGGATCAACTCGACGGCAAACCAGTCCTGATCCTGTGATGGATCGATGATGCCTTCGACGACGCTACCTACATTCACTATTCCGGCCGTGGTTGCGGAATCACCGAAATCGTCAAGTCCCGTTGGAGATCCGTTGACCTCCAGACGATAGTCTGAGCGGGCGCCGTCCCAGGGCGTGACCAGTAGGTAGTAGGTCTCACCACCCGTCACCTGGTAAGAGATATACTCGTCAGTGGCTCCGACATTAGTGCTTACGGTGAGCGCTTCTCCTGTCGCGTCCCCAAGGACCAAGTCCAGATCGTCACTCAAGCCGGTGAGGAGAATGGAAAGCTCACCGCTGTTTGTGGGGACGACACGGAATAAGTCCGACTCGTCTGCACCAAACCCGGTGGAGCCGGTAACGATACCGGCTTCCGAACCACCATACTGGATTTCTGGGGCATTAACACCCACATCGCCCCCGGGCACAGCGACACCATTGATGACATCTACCGCCGCAGTGGATCCGCCTCCGGAGGCTCCGGTGGGGCCCTCGACATTCAGCGTATAGGCTGATGCGGCCCCTTCCCAGGGGCTGACCCAGAGCAAGTAGCTCTCACCGGCCGTCACTGGGTAGGTGATACTTTCACTGGCGGTGCCGATATTGAAACTAGTCGCGAGAGATTCTCCCAGCGAGTCGGTCAATACCAGGTCCAGGTCGTCACTCAGCCCGTTAAGAAAAAACGAAAGATCACCACTGGTGTCAGTTACAATGCGGAAAGTGTCCGACTGGTCAGCGCCGAATCCCGTGGACCCGGTTACGATGCCGCCCTCCGGACCGCTATAGCTGATTTCCGGGGCAATGTCACCGGCATCGCCTCCTGGCACGGTAATGCCGTTGATCACATCGTTCACGCCTGGTTCGTCACCGGATCCTGCGATGGTCAGGGTGTATTCCGACTCGGCATCTTCCCAGGGACTGACCCAAAGCAGGTAGGTCTCCCCGGCTGTTACTCCGTAGGTAAAACTTTCGCTTTCCGGGCCGGACTGGATACTCGAGGTCAGCACCTCGCCGTTGACATCGCCCAGTACCAGGTCCAGGTCATCACTCAGCCCGGCAAGAAAAAACGAAAGATCACCACTGGTGTCAGATACAATGCGGAAAGTGTCCGACTGGTCAGCGCCGAATCCCGTGGACCCGGTTACGATGCCGCCCTCCAGGCCGTCATAGCTGATTTCCGGGGCAATGTCACCGGCATCGCCTCCTGGCACGGTGATGCCGTTGATCACATCGTTCATTCCCGGTTCGCCGACGGATTCTGCGACAGTCAGGGAGTAATCCGACTCAGCATCTTCCCAGGGGCTGACCAGCAGAAAGTAGGTCTCCCCGGCTGTTACTTCGTAAGTAAAGCTTTCGCTCTCCGCGCCTGACTGGATACTTGAGGTCAGCATCTCGCCGTTGGCATCGAATAACACCAGGTCCAGGTCATCACTCAGCCCGGTAAGAAAAAACGAAAGATCACCACTGGTGTCAGATACAATGCGGAAGAGATCCGCCTCATCCGCATCGAATCCCGTGGAGCCAATTGCGATGCCGCTCCCTGGACGGTCATAGGTGATTTCCGGGGCGTTATTACTGGCATCACCGCCTGGAACTGTGATGCCATTGATACTGTCTTCGATCTGGTTAGACATATTGCCCTCCAGCTTTTCGTTTTCAGAGCTTGCTGCAGACAGTCAGCTTATAGGAGGAATCAAGGCTATCCCAGAGCCTTGATCATGTCCAATTTCTTGAGCGGTGAGGTGAGTAAAAAATCTCAGACTACGAAGTCCAATGCCTCGAAGATCACATGTGTATTGCGTTATGGAATGGCGTCTTCAGCTTTGAATTTCATGCTCGAATGACGCACTCTCGGCCATATTTGCATTGAAGAATAGCCCCCTTCCACACCGCTTTTTCCTTTTGATTGAAGTTTGGTTCACGGGTGAGTAATAAATGACGTAACCGGGCCATTCTTGATTGGCCTGCGGCCAAAATCAGAAATGGTGAACCCCTACAGCCATTGGCTCTTTTGCCGATTAGTCTCTGCCTTATAAGCCATTCCTCGGCAATGGCTTATAGAAGTACAAAAGGTATCTCTGAACCAGGGCAATGTCCAGGTGTGTCCAGGTGTGTGATCGTTAGGCCATTGTGATTCATGCATGGTCATCCAATTGAACGGAAAACCCGGGAAATCCTCTGCTTGCCAGCCCCGATGCATTGAAAACAGGCACGCATGCCGGCACCGGACCGAGGGGCCGCCGGCCTCCGGCCGCCGTTCCAGCCCCCAATCACAGATTGGGAGCGTTCGGTTGCGCAGAAAGCTGGCGCTTTCAAATACGCTTACCTCACCCCTTGGCAGACTGTAAATTCTCCTTCTTTCTACTTGTGTGAGTCAGGCGTCGTCGAACAGGTTGCTCTGCGGCGGGGCCCGTTCAGGCGGAAGTTGTGCCTGGGAATCGGCGGATTCCCTCTTGCTCAAATGTGCCAGTATCTGCCGGATCACCGCCGGGTCTTCGATGCAGGCGACAATCCTTACCGTCCCCTGACACTTCTCGCAGGTTTCGATGTCGATCTGGAAGACCCGTTTCAGGCGCTGGGCCCAGGTCATGGCGGTGAGGCGTTCGGCAGGCGTTCTGTCATCCGGGTGGAGTCGGTCCTTGTTCTTGTTGCTTCCCCTGCCCCGCCCCGATGGCGTGATGGCGGCACGGTGTCTGCTGTTATGTCCAGGGATGGACGGTATGCAGAAAATGCAGGAGCAATTTTCTGTTGGGAGCGAACACCCCATGAAATCTCGTCAGGTTGACCCGGGGCTTCGGCACACGGGCGGGCAAAAGTCCCGCTACTCCAGCCGGCAAGCAGAAGGAATGGCAGGAGTTTACTGCTTTTAACCAGCTTCAAATTAATCATAATAGACCCCTTTTTCTGTTGATAGGATATCCGTCCAGACCGATCAGGATTTCCAGTCTGGAAAAGGGGACACTAATAGGTAAAAATTACCCTGAGATTATCGTGAAATTACTGAGTGGTAATGTCACGATTTTTTCTTGATGGAGACTTACTCTCAGATTGGGTTGCCTGGGTTTTCTTACTCACCTGAAAATCTCCAGCGGAATATAACGCCCCATTTCATAGTAACCCAATACGTTAGGATGAATGCCGTCGCAGTCGAACGCCGGCAGTATACGATCGGGATCGGAATCCTGTACCACTCGATCAAAATCGAGGACACCATCAAAAGTAGCGCTGTTGCGAATCCATTCGTTTACTTCGTTACGGATAGTGGTCTTGGCGGGATCCCATCCGGTATTGTCGTTCACCGGAGCACGATTGTGACGCGGAATGATGGTGGCCCCGATTATGGGTAAACCGGCGCTATGGACTCTTTCAATTATGTTCTGCATGCCGGCAATCAACACCTCCGCGGAGGCCTCGCGACGAATATCATTGGTCCCCATGAACAGCACCACATGAGTGACGCCGCTGTGAGACAATACATCCCGCTCCAGTCGCTGAATGCCGGGAGTACTGTCTGGTGACGGTTGCAGGGTGTCCCCGGTCACGGTGTTGCCCCCGATGCCTTCATTGACTATGGCCGTGTAGGGGCGTCCATCCTGACCGGCATCCTCATTGAGCCGAAAGCCGAGCCAGTCTTCCCAGCGGTCATGACCGTCAACTGTCGTACAACTGCCATCCGTAATCGAATCGCCAAACATCACAATGGCGCCTTGGGATTCTTCGCTGAGCACGTCGATGGACTTCAGCCACAGCATGGAGACCGTGGTATCGGTAAACCCGTCACCGTTCTCCTCGGCTGCCTGATTGCCGCTGCCATTGCTGCCCAGATATGAGGTGACCCTCGCCCCGGCGTGCATGCTGGCACGGATGCCGTCCCCCGGCAGGTACAGGCTGACGGCCAGATCCTGATAGGCCCGCACCGGCATGGCCACGGGATCACTTCGAACGCTGCCCCCGGGAGGAATGGTGACTGAACCGGCACCATTGAATGACACTTGCCGATTGGTGCCGGGGATCAACGTCGCATCGCTCCTGTGCTGACCGACATAAGCGCTGTCAACCACCAGCGGATCCGTGCCCAGGGTATTGTCCAGTCTTATCCTGACTGCGTCACCGGGGCTGGTTATGCGGGCTATCATCCGGACCGTGACATTGCTGAGTTCGGCATTTCCGAGCACATGCTGGGAAGATCCCCACGCCGTCACCCAGCTTCCCGTCTGGGCGAGAGCCCATTGTGAATTGAGAAGCAGTACTGCAACTATAAGAATCCATCGGCAACAGATGGATCTACCGATCACTCTTGAAATTGTCTTCATTGATTTCCCCGATCCGGTTACCCGGAATTTGAAAGCCGCAGTAACCCTGGAGTCTGACTATCACCTTCTCAACCCTTCAGGTGAGTTCGCTGTCACACGTCTCGCCGACATCCTGCAGCCGGTCAGCCGGCTTCTGCTTCCTCTGCTTTTTCTGCTTCTTCCGCGATGAAGCCGGGCCAGTTTCTCATGTAACTGATAAATTTGTCCGACAGCCCCTCTTTTCTCAGGTGGGCTTCGGAAACCGGCACCTGCAGAGGCTCGAAGTCGGGATCCGCCTGATAGCGGAGGGGGAAGTCATGATGGAGGATAGCCACCCTGCCAAGCATGATCCAGTCCGCACCGGCGGCCATTGCCTTCTCCACGTCCGCGGGTGTGCGGATATTCCCTGCCACACCCAATCTGACATTATGGCGTTCCAGTTCAGTAAAATAGGACATCAGACTTCTGCCCTTCATATCTTCTTCTTCCGGCTCCTTGAACGAGTCCCACAAAGACATGTCCAGGAAGTCAATCTGGCCTTCCTGCATCAGCTGCCGGGCCAGGCTGACCATTTCGCCTAAACGCAGACCGAACCGCTCGGGGGAAAGGCGCACGCCGAGCATGAAGTCAGGATTGCAACGGGCGCGTATCCCCTTGATGACATCCAGCAGCACCCGACTGCGATTCTCCAGGCTTCCACCGAATTCGTCTTCCCGACGATTGATTTTAGCGCTAAGGAACTGACACAACAGGTAGCCGTGGGCACCGTGCAGTTCCACACCATGGAAACCGGCCTTTTCACAACGTATGGCCGCTTCGATGAAATGCTCGATCGCCGCTTCGACTTCCGCATGGGTCATTGCCCGGGCACCGGTTTCCTCGTCGGCTGACGGACAAAGCGGTGCCTCGCCGATCAGGTCCGCCGGAGAACGCATGCCTGCATGGTGCAACTGGCAGATGGCGATACTGTCGTATTTCTTTATGCCCTCGGCAAGCCTTGTCAGTCCCTCCAGATGGCGGTCTGAAAACACTCCGAGCTGGCCGGCAAAGCCCTGTCCCAGCGCATCGACATGTGCTGCACAGGTCATGGTCAATCCGAACCCGCCGGCCGCCCGCATGGTAAGCCAGTGTACTCTTCATCGGAAAGCCGTCCGTCCGCGTGGCTCTGCTGGTTGGTCATCGGCGCCAGCATGAAGCGGTTTTTCATTCTGGGGCCGCGCTGAAAATCAAGTGGTGTAAATAGTTTATTCATCGGAATCTGCTTATAAGAAGTACAAAAGGTATCTCTGAACCAGGGCAATGTCCAGGTGTGTCCAGGTGTGTGATCGTTAGGCCATTGTGATTCATGCATGGTCGTCCATTTGGACGGAAAACCCGGGAAATCCTCTGCTTGTCAGCCCCGATGCATTGAAAACAGGCACGCATGCCGGCACCGGACCGAGGGGCCGCCGGCCGCCGTTCCAGCCCCCAATCACAAGATTGGGGTCGTTCGGTTGCGCAGAAAGCTGGCGCTTTCAAATACGCTTACCTCACCCCTTGGGAGACCGTAAATTCTCCTTCTTTCTACTTGTGTGAGTCAGGCGTCGTCGAACAGGTTGCTCTGCGGCGGGGCCCGTTCAGGCGCGAGCCGTGCCTGGGAATCGGCGGATTCCCTCTTGCTCAAATTTGCCAGTATCTGCCGGATCACCGCCGGGTCTTCGATGCAGGCGACAATCCTTACCGGCCCCTGACACTTCTCGCAGGTTTCGATGTCGATCTGGAAGACCCGATTCAGGCGCTGGGCCCAGGTCATGGCGGCGTGGTGTTCGGCAGGCGTTCTGTCATCCGGGAGGAGTCGGTCCTTGTTCTTGTTGCTTCCCCTGCCCCGCCCCGATGGCGTGATGGCGGCACGGTGTCTGCTGTTATGTTCAGGGATGGACGGTATGCAGAAAATGCAGGAGCAATTTTCTGTTGGGAGCGAACACCCCATGAAATCTCGTCAGGTTGACCCGGGGCCTCGGCACCAGGGCGGCCAGTCGTGCAACAAAGTCCAACGGTTCGAAGATCACCTGGGTGGTACCGTTTCTGAACAGCGTCTTCCGCTCGTAGCGTACCTTGCCGCTAGGGGTGAGTGACAGGCGTTTCTCCGCGATCGCCGGGCGGGCGATGCAGCGTTCCAGAATCCCCCGCCGTTCCAGGAAGCGGGCTACCCGCTGGCTGATGCGAGTCAGCAGGTTGTGAAGCTGTTCGACAGTCGGAGGTGGGGTGCGGCGGAAGCTGTAGTGGCCTGGCTCAACCTGTACGTACACCCCGTCGAGAAACAGCAGATGGCGCCGGAAGCGCGGCGCTGCTTCAGCAATAAAGATCCCGCTGGGCGAGGTGGCTGGCAATTGCACCTCGAAGTTCTTTACTACTGGGTCTCAGTGTAGTTGATCGATTGGAGAAATTGGTAATCGACCTGGAATTCTGATGAGGGTATCCGGTTCTAAGCGCAATAGGAACGCATTCATGGAGCGCTCCAATCGCACTTTTCGATTGCCTCGGTCTCGACCTCACGGCGAGATGAACCAGGGCCGTTCGTAGACAACTGATACTCGGCTTCCTGGAACATAGACAAATTCTTTTGACGTGCTCCTTAGATTAGACGCTGAAGCCTGTGAATCGTTTGTGCAATGGCAGGTTTTGACCCTGAGCCAGATCATCGCATTTTTTCAGAAGCATGCTAGCAACCCCTGCTGTGAAACCAAACTGCCGGTTGACCGTTGGTGCCATAGGCCGGAATCCAGCCACTTAATATGTTTTTACTCTGGCTACTTTCACAGCCCTGCTGATCGAGAATATTGACTTTGAACCAGGTTGAGGCCCCTATCTGAAGACTATCTGAAACCTCGAGAGCCTGGTTCCTGTCTGATTCGACTGAAAGACGAGAGGGATTGCCGGCACCGGGTTGCGGCCACACTAATCCATCCCAGCCTTGTGCCAGGTAACCGAGTCGCCGGACGACCAGGGTTTCGTAAGGATGCCAGTTGTAGGTGTCGGAGATTCTTATCCAGCCAAATCGACCATCCCGCAACTGTATTCGAAAACCGAAATCCGTATGTGCAAAAACAACTGCGGCTGGCTGCTCGTAGGCAACTTCGCGATTGGTGAAAGCTTCAATGTGGTTGACAGAGTCCAGTAACAAAGAATTGGAATCCGGTTCGGCATAGACTGGAAGCCCCTGATCCAAACCGGAAAAATCCAGCTCTGCCAGACCGATAAGCGACGAGTTTAACGGGTTACCGGGCTCCGGATAGGCTGCTGTTACCTTGCCAAGGGTTTCAAGCCCCTGAAGAGCAATTAATCGAGAGACCACAAATTTATTTGGCACATCAATAAATTCACCCAGTTGGGAAGAGTCTCTGTTACGCAATACCCGAGTGCCGCTACAAGTATCCAGCCCAGGGTCAGCCGTATATTCGGCATTCTGATATCCGAAAAGCACATACAGGGAATCCTCTTCAGGGATGATTCCACATTCAGCAGAGGTTAAGCCGGTAACAAAGCTGACAGTTTCACCAAGCTCAAATGATCCCTTGTAAGCCCGATCCGTAATGGAAAAAGAGAGGGATCGGTTTTGTTGATTTTCAACAGAGGATACAAATAACCCGATCGCCACCTGGTCCGCCTGCTTATAATAGCTCTCCAGTGGCTGTTGCACACATCGACAGCCGTACGTCCAGGTTGAAAAAAGCATCGTTGCCAAAAATAATGGTAATGAACGGGAAATCATCTTGAGCGCAGGTAGATACCTGTTACCAACAAAGCCAGAATCATTGCGGCAGGCGCAAAAAAGATTGATCCGATGACTATTTCAAGACCATGAGGAAATCCTGGATAGGTTTTGCCAGGAAGAAAATTTGGCCAGAATTCGAAATTGGTCCAGACCAGAATAAATGTTATGGCTAACCCTCCGGTTATTGCCATATAAGTTGCGATGCTGTGTCCCTTGCGCCAGCGAATCAGAGCGACAACCAAAGCCAGTAAAAGTACAGGTAAATAGCCAAGAACAGAAATTAAAAAGGGGTTTTGTCGAGTCTGGCCATATTGATCAACAACTGCATTCCATGCCGGGGATAAAGAAAAATCTGCCATTAACAGACATGCAAGGAAAATAAGTGGCGGAATAATCAGGGCTGCGAGTACAGAGACCGCCAGGAAAGCACTCCAAAAGCGCAAAGCAGATACCGGAGGTTCAACTCTCATCTGAAATTTACTCTAAAGAACTGGCCATTTATAATCGCAACTTATAACGAATAATCCAAAAGCCTGGTTTTATTGCAGGGTCGCATTAATTTCGGCAACCGGAAAATCATTGATTAAATCACCCATGCCATCAATGGCTTCCTGAGCAGTGTTGAATTCATAACTCTCAAAAGACAGGAAGGAACCACCTTGTAGTGGAACCATCAAGGTTCCTTCAGGGCTCAGGGATGAAGGAATACCCGCAACGGTAACCTGCTGGCCACCACCCAAAAGACCTGCCTGGGCAAACCCGCCTAACAGACCTCCAAGGCCTGCGCCACCACCGCCAGTGTTGGTCAATGAAACATTTACGGTTATGGATCCCTTTTCATAGCTGGCGGATATATTGGTAATCCCCATCGCCTGATTCTGCTCGAGATTGGTTCGGGTCCAGTCGCCAATTTCTTCAAGGAAGTAACTGCTAATTTCTCCGGATAACTGTTGCTCAATACCCTGTATGCACAGCTGGGCTTTTTCTTTCGCTTCAGCATAATTACCCGCCTGATTTAACGCATCAATTTGTGAGCAGTTGTCAAGCAGGCTGCCACCGACCTGGAATTGGGCAAATGCCGATAGCGAAAAAAATACCAATAATACTGGGAGTAAACGGCTCATAACATGATCTCCATGACTGTGGGAAAGAGAGTACTGCTTTCAGAATGTGTAAAAGGTATCTCCGAAGCAAGTTGTTGTCCAGTTTCGTGACCGGTGATTCATAATCACCAGCAAATCAGTCAGAACATGCCTGAAATTTTCAGGAAATTACTCATGACTGCCCGGAGCCGGACTCGTTGGTTTTATTTTCATCGTCTTTGACTTCAGCCCCGTGTGCCATGCTGTCTTTTTCAAGGATCTGGTCACGCCGAAATCGAAATGAACGTATAGAATTAAAGAAGAACATGGCACTGCCCGCCAGGAATAACCCGGCAAATGCAAAAGGATTGATGTCGCTGGCCCAGTTGCTGCGGCCGCTGGTCTCCGCATCCAGCCAACTCAGGGAACCCAGGCACCCCCCCAGGGCCAGGCAGAGAGAAATGACATACCATTTTCTAACGGTTCTAGCTGCCGAACCTGTCAACTTGAATGACACTACCAGGCCTGCGACAGCAATAACAAATGCGATAACTTCAAGTGCCATGTTACCTCCCTGAAGTGGACGTGCTTATAAGAAGTACAAAAGGTATCTCTGATACCAGGGCAATGTCCAGGTGTGTGGTCGTTAGGCCATCGTGATTCATGCATGGTCGTCCCTTTGGACGGAAAACCCGGAAATCCTCTGCTTGTCAGCCCCGATGCATTGAAAACAGGCACGCATGCCGGCACCGGACCGAGGGGCCGCCGGCCGCCGTTCCAGCCCCCAATCACAAGATTGGGGTCGTTCGGTTGCGCAGAAAGCTGGCGCTTTCAAATACGCTTACCTCACCCCTTGGCAGACTGTAAATTCTCCTTCTTTCTACTTGTAATCGAGTCAGGCGTCGTCGAACAGGTTGCTCTGCGGCGGGGCCCGTTCAGGCGGGAGCTGTGCCTGGGAATCGGCGGATTCCCTCTTGCTCAAATGTGCCAGTATCTGCCGGATCACCGCCGGGTCTTCGATGCAGGCGACAATCCTTACCGGCCCCTGACACTTCTCGCAGGTTTCGATGTCGATCTGGAAGACCCGTTTCAGGCGCTGAGCCCATGTCATGGCGGCATGGCGTTCGGCAGGCGTTCTGTCATCCGGGTGGAGTCGGTCCTTGTTCTTGTTGCTTCCCCTGCCCCGCCCCGATGGCGTGATGGCGGCACGGTGTCTGCTGTTGGGAGCGAACACCCCATGAAATCTCGTCAGGTTGACCCGGGGCTTCGGCACCAGGGCGGCCAGTCGTGCAACAAAGTCCAACGGTTCGAAGATCACGTGGGTGGTACCGTTTCTGAACGGCGTCTTCAGCTCGTAGCGTACCTTGCCGGTCGAGGTGAGTGACAGGCGTTTCTCCGCGATCGCCGGGCGGGCGATGTAGCGGCACAGCCGTTCCAGCTTGTTACGCTGATCGGCCCGGGCGGCCACCCCGGCGTGCAGGCTGAAGCCGTTGAGTTTGGCGACCCGGGCGTGTTCGGGCTGCTCTTCCGGCTTTGGGGGAATGGTCTGCAGGCAGAACACCTTGCGGCCCTTCTGCGGGCCCACTGCGATGCGATAGGTGAGCGAGTGGCTGTGGAGGTCCTGGAGCGGGTCTTCCTCCAGGCCTTCCAGGGTCAGGTAGCTGTTCTGCGCATCCCGCTCCAGGATCCCCCGCCGTTCCAGGAAGCTGGCCACCCGCCGGCTGATGGCATGGAGCAGGTCGTGGAGCTGCTCGATGGTCGGGGGTGGCGTGCGACGGAAGCCGTAGTGGCCGGCATCGTCCTGTATATACACCCCGTCCAGAAACAGCATGTGGAAATGGATGTTCAGGTTCAGGGCCGAGCCGAAGCGCTGGATCAGGGTGACCGCCCCGGTGTGAGCTTCCTTCCTGGTGAGCCCGGCCTGGTGGGCCAAGTGGGTGGAGATGGCTCGGCTCACGATACCGAGGACTCTTCCCATCAGCGGGATCCTTGAACGGGATGAGGACAACAGCTACCTCACCCTGGACGGCCTGGCGGAAGACCCGCTCAAGGACATTCACGGCTACTCAGTGACCTACCGGGTGGCCATCGGCCCCCAGCAGGGCCGCAAGGTGTTCACCTTGCAGACCATTCCACCGCAACCGGAACCCTCGCCCGGTCACGCCAGGGTGGCCAAACTGAATGGCTTCAGCCTGCATGCCGGGGTGGCTGCCCGTGCCCATCAGCGCAGGAAAGTTGAACGGCTGTGCCGTTACATCTCAAGACCCGCCATCTCCGAACAACGCCTCTCACTCACGCCCACCGGCAAGGTGCGCTATGAATTAAAGACCCCGTTTCGAAATGGCACCACCCATGTGATTTTTGAGCCATTGGATTTCATTGCAAGGCTGGCAGCCCTGGTACCCAAGCCCAGAGTCAACCTGACCAGATTTCACGGCGTGTTCGCGCCGAACAGTAAACACCGAGCAGCCATCACACCTTCGGGTCGAGGCAAAGGGAGTAAGAGTAAGCAGGCCGTTACCCATCACGACGATAAGGCACCGGCCGAACGCCATGCCGCCATGACCTGGGCCCAGCGGCTGAAGCGGGTATTTCAGATCGACATTGAGACCTGTGAGAAGTGTCAGGGCCCTGTTCGGATCATCGCTTGCATCGAAGACCCGGCGGCAATCCGGCAGATTCTGGAGCACTTGAGAAAGCAGGAATCCGTCGATTCCCAGGCCCAACTTCCACCTGAGCGGGCGCCGCCACAGCTCAGGCTGTTTGACCCGATGTGATTCAACCACAATGAGAAAGAAGGCGAAATGACAGGCTGCCAGGAACCGGTGGCCGGCCGGTACTCGGGCTGGTAGTGGCCGGGTCGGTATTTAGGGTGGTGCTATTGGCAGCTTACGGATAAAAAGCCGATGGGAAGTGGCGGATTTCCCGGAGATTCTGACAGATTTCCGGCCGACTGTGGATCGCCGTCCTGGAAACTGGACAATGCCCAGCTTCGGGGATAGTGTTAATAATTCCTATAAGCCAAGACAGGCGCTGCGCACAACTGGTAACCCACTGTGTCCGGAGAATCTCATCCGGGTCAGACTGCTGAGCTCGAGAGCCAGGCTGCAGGTCAATTGCCATTCAAGAGGAAAGTTCGACTGTTAAAAACTGCGCAGGAGGCCAGCCATGTCCGGAGCTTTTCGTAAACCGTTGCGTCAAACCTTGTCAGACATTGTGTTATTGATTCTGGCCCTGGCTATCCTGTTGGCAAATGCAGCCCAGGCCGCCCCCGATTACTTTGCCAATAATTACCCCAGTCTGCGAGAGCTGCTGAAGGATGCTGCTGGTGCCGATGCCGTTGGTCTGAGTTCGATCAAAGGCAGCAAGTTTATCTACCCGGCGTTGTACCTGATCGGGGAGACAGATGAACTATTGAACAGTACGCAAATTACCCGGTCTTTTTTTGCCATAGTCCGGTTTGATAACGGACTCCCTTATGTTGAAGACTTTGTCTACATAAGGCCCGGAGAAATTTCCAGCTTTGCGACCAAAATGTCCGGTGATCCCTATGTCACTGGTTATGCTGACGCCGGGGGAAGTTCGCCTTATCATGCCTATGTGTTTGAGTCTGAAACGGAATCGTTTCAGGATCTGGGGGCGTTTTCGGACATCGGATTCAGTTATGGTACTGCCGTGAATGTTGACGGCAGTGTGGTTGCAGGCAGTGCTTCTCTGGCTGTCGACGGCGAAGGCGCAGGGCTGGATATTCTCCATGGGTTTCGCTGGACTGAAAGCTCGGGCATGGTTGATCTGGGCTCGCTGGCGGGACCAACAGGGACTTCCCGTGCCTTCGATATCAATGGTGACGGCGCGGTTATTGTCGGTGAATCTAAAATTCCATCCGGCGAAATTCATGCTTTCCGCTGGACGGAGCAGTCTGGCCTGGAGGATCTGGGCGCCGTTGGCACCGGCCGGTCAGTGGCCACCGCCGTTACCTACTCCGGAGATGTCATTGTGGGCGGCTCCGGGAATGCTGTCCGATGGACTGAAGCCACAGGTATGATCGACCTGGGCGCACCCGACGGGGCAACCAACTCCATCGCCACCGGTGTCAGTAATAGTGGCGCCATCGTGGTTGGCAACTACGACAATGTCCGCCTGGACATAAACACCGACGGGATAGCCGAATTCTCCGGGACGACACGTCCGTTTCGCTGGACTGACGACGGCCTGGGTGGACACGGGATGATGGACCTTCAGGAACTTCTGCAGCTTCAGGGCGTTGATTTTACCGGCTTCACCCTGATCTCCGCAGACGGAGTCTCGGAAGACGGGCAGTTTATCTTTGGTAGTATGCTCAGTAATGATGCCGAAAATTTCGAGCCGCTTCCCTATGTTGTGCAGCTCTGTGATGATTTCGTTGACCTGTGTTTTGACGGTACGGCAAATAGCTGGCCATCGTTGTTCAGTGGTGTCATCCCCGATCCGTCCTGGGGCCTGGCGCTGAATAACATTGGGACATTGTATGCCATGGACGGACTGATCTATTCCTGCCTCAAGGTAATGTCCAATGGATTGCCCTCCAGTCTGAACGGCATACCCTCCTATGACATCGGTTTCGAAATCGTGTCCTACGAGCAGGGTACCATCGGTGTGGCAAAAGCCAGACCCTTTAACGAGACGTTGGCATTGAATGGTAACGGTGAACCGCCTGATTGCAGCGGTTCAATTGATCTGATAACAAACATTTATGCAGACCTGATCCAGGTAGGCAGCGAGGTTTTTGACGTCAGGTTCGAATTGTTTGATGGCGAAAACCTGCGCCTGCGATTGCTGACTCTGGAACCACTGACGCCAAGTCCCTAGGGAACCCGGATTGAAGGAGTAAAACGACTACTGTAGGTTGCATCAGAATAACTGGCTTCGAACCAGGCACCCTCCCTCTCCAGCAACTGGATTTCGGACTGATTCGGAATCCCCCCTAACGCTGAACTACACTGGCTCTGACACCCTGTCGAAAAGGACTTCGACTTGCCACTGCCAGTACCTTTGCCTGGTGTGCTACCGGCGCTCGGCTCACCACCCCGCTACCAGCGCCACCAGCCGGAAAAGACCCTGCTTTACCGGATCGTCGAGCAGCATTACCCGACCTTCCTGGCTCACCTGGAAGCCGAAGGCAGAACGCTGCCCGAGCATGTACGGCAGGAGTTCACCGACTACCTCAGGTGTGGCCGCCTGGAACATGGCTTCTTGAGAGTTCGTTGTGAAAGCTGCCACCATGAGAAGCTGGTGGCCTTTTCCTGTAAGAGAAGGGGCTTCTGCCCCAGCTACGGCGCCCGCCGCATGGTGGAAAGCGCAGCTCTGCTGGTGGACGAAGTGTTGCCCGTCAGACCTATCCGCCAGTGGGTGTTGACGGTCCCCTTTCCATTGCGCTTCCTGTTTGCCGCCTACCCGGAACTGATGGGCCGGGGACTGGGCATCGTCACTCGCGCCATCTCCACCCACCTGGCCCACCAGGCCGGTTTCAGCAAACGAGAAGCTCTCACCGGAGCGGTCACGTTGATCCAGCGCTTCGGCTCGGCCTTGAACTTGAATATTCACTTTCACATGCTGTTTCTCGATGGGGTGTATGTGCAGGACGACTGCGACCATTACGGCTTCCGCCATACCCCGCTGCCAACCATCGAACAACTGCATGACCTGCTCCAGGTGATCAGCCAACGGGTGGCCCGCTTCCTGGAACGGCGCGGGATCCTTGAACGGGATGAGGACAACAGCTACCTCACCCTGGACGGCCTGGCGGAAGACCCGCTCAAGGACATTCACGGCTACTCAGTGACCTACCGGGTGGCCATCGGCCCCCAGCAGGGCCGCAAGGTGTTCACCTTGCAGACCATTCCACCGCAACCGGAACCCTCGCCCGGTCACGCCAGGGTGGCCAAACTGAATGGCTTCAGCCTGCATGCCGGGGTGGCTGCCCGTGCCCATCAGCGCAGGAAAGTTGAACGGCTGTGCCGTTACATCTCAAGACCCGCCATCTCCGAACAACGCCTCTCACTCACGCCCACCGGCAAGGTGCGCTATGAATTAAAGACCCCGTTTCGAAATGGCACCACCCATGTGATTTTTGAGCCATTGGATTTCATTGCAAGGCTGGCAGCCCTGGTACCCAAGCCCAGAGTCAACCTGACCAGATTTCACGGCGTGTTCGCGCCGAACAGTAAACACCGAGCAGCCATCACACCTTCGGGTCGAGGCAAAGGGAGTAAGAGTAAGCAGGCCGTTACCCATCACGACGATAAGGCACCGGCCGAACGCCATGCCGCCATGACCTGGGCCCAGCGGCTGAAGCGGGTATTTCAGATCGACATTGAGACCTGTGAGAAGTGTCAGGGCCCTGTTCGGATCATCGCTTGCATCGAAGACCCGGCGGCAATCCGGCAGATTCTGGAGCACTTGAGAAAGCAGGAATCCGTCGATTCCCAGGCCCAACTTCCACCTGAGCGGGCGCCGCCACAGCTCAGGCTGTTTGACCCGATGTGATTCAACCACAATGAGAAAGAAGGCGAAATGACAGGCTGCCAGAGACCGTTGGCCGACCGGTACTCGGGCTAGTAATAACCGGCAAGGTATTTCGGGTCGTGCTACAGCCAGCTTGCCGATAAAAAGCGGTGAAAAGTGGCGGATTTCCCCTAGGCTCTGACAGATTTCCGGCTGACTGTGGATCGCGGATCTGGGTACTGGACAATGCCCAGCTGTCGGGGATAGTGTTAATGCTTCCTATAAGCCTAATCCGGCAGTTACCGTTTCCTCAGAAACTACAGTGACTGCTACTTCAGAGCCAGAGGCCACTACCCGGTAATTGCCAGGCGGTAAAACGAGTGGGTCGCCGCCAGTCAGGCCTCTTGCAACTGGTGCATTGTTGCTATCCAGCACTTCGAACGGTGTTGCAACGGCCCGCAATAATGCAGCGCCCAGGTCCTCTGCGTTTGTAGCATTGAAATACTCACCGCCACCTGCCGCCGCCCAGCTTTCGAAGGTTTGCACCAGCTCCGCATCATCTATGGCAAAACCGACGATGTTTACGCGAATATCCCAGCCGAGGTTGCGCAAGACTTCAATTTCACTTGCTGCGTCACCTTCACAGGTTTCCTCTCCGTCTGTGAGCACAACCAGTACACGCTGCCCAACCACGTCTGCCAGATCGGCGCGTGCGGCAGCGATTGAATCACCTATCGGCGTGCGCGCCAGGTTCATGGCATTGATGCCCTGGATAGTGCCAGTTGCCGCACTCTGGTCCAGCGGGCCAAGTGGAATTTCAAGATCGGTCCGGCAGGAATCTACCTCCCGGTGCCCAAACACGCGCAACACGAAGCCGGTGCCGGCCGGAATCGTTTCATTCACCAGTTCAGTCAGGGTTCGCTTGGCAATTTCTATTCGGCGCTCGTTGCCCAGGCGTTGCAACATACTGCCGGACGCATCGAGAATAATTTCTACCGCGTCACCGCTACCCAGAGCAGCACGGGCCTGGGTAACAAGCAATTCGCCCGGCGGCACTTCGGCAGGCACCACAAGCAGCGCCTGGCTGGCGGCCACTGAGCCACCGCGGGTGCGGTATTCGATTGTGTAGTTGCCCACAACCTCAGGCGCGACCAACTCTACTTCCGGCGTGATTGGATCGATATACGCGTAGTCAAACTCGTCGCCATCGGGGTCAACAATTATTACTCTGTCGCCGGCATTACCCGCCCCGGACCAACCTGCAGCGAACAACGTTCGGGCAGACACCTCACCGGGGCCATCTATAGCAACACTGGCCTCAACAATATCAATTGGCGAGCGCCCAATCACCCGGCCATTGGATTCATAAACCACATCGTAGGCGCCAAGGGTTTCACCGGCCCGCAACATAACGGCATTGCCGTCAGCATTGCCCACATAAGTGTAACTACCGATGCCATTGCGGGCTTCGCCGTCTCGATCGGAAAAGGTTATCAGGTCGCCTGAATTTTCAGGCCCCTCGAATGAAACCTCGAAGCTGCCCCCGGCATGGATAGTCGCCGGGGCCGTCACCGTCGCGGCAATGGAACCCACTGTTACTGGATGACGCGCCAGGATGGTGCTGCCGCTTACATAGACAATATCGTATTCGCCGGCATCGGCCGGTGCACGAAGACTGCGGCTGCCTTGCGTGGCATCCTGCACATAGCCATAGGATGTGCCACGAATGGTGCCACCGTTGCGTTGCGCCCAGGTGATATTGTCGCTGCGACTGGCCGGCCCCTGCCAACTTACTTCCAGCGTTTCACCGGCACCTGCCGAATCCGGCCCTGAAACTGTTGCTTCGGCCATCACGACTGTCAACGGGGCCGAGGCACGCACTTCGCTTTCGAACATAAAAACCAGCACATATTCGCCGGGTGCTTCAGGCGCTTCTATGCCTTCGGGGTTGTTGCGTACGTAAGCGTAAGCTACTCGCCGGGCGCCCTCCTCTATTGGCCGGATTTCAAGCATGCCGCCCGTGTCCTGAGGTGCTGCCCAGTTCACCTCGATGCGTTGGCGTATATGTGCCTGGTCTGGTGCCTGAATTGAGTATTCCTGGCCAACTGCGAATGGGGCAAGGCCGAGGGTGCAGAGCAATGTGATCAAGCGCATGGGAAATATCCAGAGTGCTTTTCAGTCAGGTGATATTACGATGTTTTTCAGCGCATAAACGTTATCGCTGCTATGAGGGATTGTCCAGCTCGGAATGTAAATCGGCCAGTGGTGACTTCGGAGATGGCTAGTTGGTGAAGATCGACGGCCACTGTTTTTTGAAGACGGTCAGTTGCTCACGATTGCTGGCCAGCAGGTTTTGCACCTGCGTGATCTCAGCTGCAGTTAATGCATCAGAGGTGTCAATCAGAGCGGCGGCCGTTTCGGTGATTTCTTCAAAGACTGCTATATCTTTACGCAGGCCACGACGCAATGCGGCGGTACTTGACTTGGGCCCGCGCCCGGCGGTGAGTTGCCGGTAGACGCGATAAACTTCTTTAGGGTATTCCTGGTAAAGTGTAATGGCTTCGAGCCTGGCGCTGGCCCGGTCAATCAGAATTCCGATATGCAAGCGATCATCCAGAAACTGCCGGTCAGCCAGCAATTCAGCTAATACTGCCAGTTGATTATCCAACGCCTTGAAGCGCTCACCCCTTCTGAGTTCGCGAAAAAATTCCTCAGGCCTTGTGCGGATAGCTTATAAGAAGTACAAAAGGTATCTCTGATACCAGGGCAATGTCCAGGTGTGTCCAGGTGTGTGGTCGTTAGGCCATCGTGATTCATGCATGGTCGTCCCTTTGGACGGAAAACCCGGAAATCCTCTGCTTGTCAGCCCCGATGCATTGAAAACAGGCACGCATGCCGGCACCGGACCGAGGGGCCGCCGGCCGCCCTCCCTGGCAGACTGTAAATTCTCCTTCTTTCTACTTGTAATCGAGTCAGGCGTCGTCGAACAGGTTGCTCTGCGGCGGGGCCCGTTCAGGCGGGAGCTGTGCCTGGGAATCGGCGGATTCCCTCTTGCTCAAATGTGCCAGTATCTGCCGGATCACCGCCGGGTCTTCGATGCAGGCGACAATCCTTACCGGCCCCTGACACTTCTCGCAGGTTTCGATGTCGATCTGGAAGACCCGTTTCAGGCGCTGGGCCCATGTCATGGCGGCGTGACGTTCGGCAGGCGTTCTGTCATCCGGGTGGAGTCGGTCCTTGTTCTTGTTGCTTCCCCTGCCCCGCCCCGACGGCGTGATGGCGGCACGGTGTTTACTGTTGGGGGCGAAGACCCCATGGAAGCGGGTCAAGTTGACTCTTGGCTTCGGCACCAGGGCGGCCAGTCGTGCAACAAAGTCCAACGGTTCGAAGATCACGTGGGTGGTACCGTTTCTGAACGGCGTCTTCAGCTCGTAGCGTACCTTGCCGGTCGAGGTGAGTGACAGGCGTTTCTCCGCGATCGCCGGGCGGGCGATGTAGCGGCACAGCCGTTCCAGCTTGTCACGCTGATCGGCCCGGGCGGCCACCCCGGCGTGCAGGCTGAAGCCGTTGAGTTTGGCGACCCGGGCGTGTTCGGGCTGCTCTTCCGGCTTTGGGGGAATGGTCTGCAGGCAGAACACCTTGCGGCCCTTCTGCGGGCCCACTGCGATGCGATAGGTGAGCGAGTGGCTGTGGAGGTCCTGGAGCGGGTCTTCCTCCAGGCCTTCCAGGGTCAGGTAGCTGTTCTGCGCATCCCGCTCCAGGATCCCCCGCCGTTCCAGGAAGCTGGCCACCCGCCGGCTGATGGCATGGAGCAGGTCGTGGAGCTGCTCGACGGTCGGGGGTGGCGTGCGACGGAAGCCGTAGTGGCCGGCATCGTCCTGTATATACACCCCGTCCAGAAACAGCATGTGGAAGTGAATGTTTAGGTTCAGGGCCGAGCCGAAGCGCTGGATCAGGGTGACCGCCCCGGTGTGAGCTTCCTTCCTGGTGAGCCCGGCCTGGTGGGCCAAGTGGGTGGAGATGGCTCGGGTCACGATACCGAGGACTCTTCCCATCAGTTCCGGATAGGCGGCAAACAGGAAACGCAGCGGGAACGGGACGGTAAGCACCCACTGGCGGATCGGTCTGACGGGAAAGACCTCGTCCACCAGCAGGGCGGCGCTTTCCACCATTCGCCGGGCGCCGCAGCTGGGGCAGAAGCCCCTTCGTTGTGACGTGCATGGATGCACTAATGCCGCGAGCGCATGGATGCGCAGGAGCGGCCAGGAGAACGCCACCAGCTTCTCGTGGTGGCAGCTCTCGCAGCGGACTCTGAGGAAGCCGTGTTCCAGGCGGCCGCACCTGAGGTAGTCATTAAACTCCTGCTGCACGTAGTCGGGCAAGCTTCGGCCTTCGGCTTCCCGGAGGGCGAGGAAGGCCGGGTAGTGCTGCTCGACGATACGGTACAGCAGGGTCGTTTCCGGCTGGTGACGCCGGTAGCGGGGAAGGGTTGCGGCTGAAAGAGCGGGCGGGAATCCACCGGGTAACGTAGCTGGCAGCGGCAAGTCGACGTCCTTTTCGACAGGGTGTCACTGCCAGTGTAGACCAGCGCCCGGGTTGTTTCGCCGTTGCCCGGCTGACTAGTCTATCGGCTTGGTCAATGGATCGACACACACCTTGCGCTTGGCCAGACGGCTTTCGAGGTCCTCCTGCTTGAAAAAGGTACTGACGGTACGCGGGTACGCCTCATTGTGATAGTCGGAAGAAGGCTTCCTTTTATTAACATTTCCGCCTATTCACAACCCCATCGCTGCTGCGCCGTAGTCATACCAAAACTCTGGGCAAGCCCGAGCACGATCAGGGTACGGTAATGTTGCAGCTGGATGTGCACGAAAGCAGGGCCCGGCGGAGTCGACGACATCCGCTAGCATACACCGGCAGCCTGGCTTTGACTGCCCCAAACCGCCTGCTGCTGCATTCCGGCGTGGCAAGGCGACAATTCACCGACCCACGTTTGGCCCGGCGGCAGTCTGTGACCGGCAGGCGCTTGGGGTTTGTCGGATAGCGGTGTATATTCAGGCGATGAGCAGACCCGACAGCATCCAGCAGGGTCGGAAGTTGCCGCACTCAAGGCGCATCAAAACTAAGGGGTTCCATCATGAAACAGTTAACACGCTCTTTTCTCCTTGTCACAGGACTTGCTGCAGCACTGGCTGGCCCTGTCGTGTTCAGTGCCGACGCCGGCTGGATCACGTTGCTTGAAGGTACCTCCGGCATGAACAATTTCAACCGCGTGGGCTCAGCCAACTGGGCTGGCTACGACGGCATGGTTGGCGCCACTTCCAGTGCCGACGGACCGGGCTACCTGGTGACAAAAGAAAGTTACGATAATTTCGAGTTACGGGTGGAATTCTGGGTCAGCGACGATGCCAACAGCGGAATTTACATGCGCTGCCAGGATCCGCAGGTCATTACCGATCGCAGCTGCTACGAAGCGAATATCTTCGATCAGCGACCCGATCTGAGCTTCGGAACCGGGGGTATTGTGCATATCGCGCCAGTCGCCGAACCCTACCCCAAGGCCGGCGGTAAGTGGAACACCTATGAAATCACAGCAAATGGGCCGCAGTTGAAAGCGGTGCTGAATGGTGTCACTACTGCAGAGGCCGAAGACAGCCAGTTTTCCAGCGGACCGATCGCGCTGCAATGGGGCCGTGGTACGGTGCGGTTCCGCAGCGTACAGATCCGGCCACTGTAAGCACTATCCTGTTCAGAATAAAGCGGAGACCGTTGGGCTGGAGCGAGACAGCCCAACGGTTTCGCGAAGAGTAACTCGCTTCGAATTACCTGCATGAAGTCGACCACTATGGTGGAAATCTTCTACTACTATCAGATATCAGAGAATTGCTAGGTATAGCTTGGCGTAACTAGATTATGTAAAAAATGTGGAAACATTCGTTTACGAAATATCTAAGGATTGGCTGACGTTTACTTTCGCCAATTGCCGACGTTCACTTTGATACTCTAGTAAATGTTTTCATAAATATATTTGTAAAAAAGTGAGGGCAAGAAATACTTAAAAAGAAATTGCTTCACTACATTGAGTGGGAACATTCAAGTGCTAATAATAAATAGCAACCACTTTCACGCTGAAGTTTGCTTCTTCCCAAGGGCCACTGATTGAATTATGTACATACAATGCACCTCCATCCGCGCTTACATCTTGTACGCTCAAAATTAGCTCTGCAAACCCTACTCCGGTTATATCTGCTACGTATGCCGCAGTTGGCGTAAGTCGCTGCTCGCCATCTCGCAGAGGCCACGAAAATGGTATTCTGGTCGTTTCGTATCTACTAAAAGGACTATTGACAGAAATTTCCGCTACCCTAGGTTGAGCATAGTTCTGCATTAAATTACTTACGTGCCTATCGATCTCGCTTACATGGTCATTCTTGCTTTTTCTTAATTCATCTAATGCTGGCTTTTTTGCTTCATCGATAATGTTCTGAGCTCTTCGGTCGAGGTTATCGACTTCCTCCGAAACCGTGTCGATTTTCGTTAACAAAAAAACTAAAATTGCTAACCCGGCCGCTCCACCTACCCCAAAAAAACCTGCAACAATCTTTACAATTTTAAACGTTGTTTCTATTTCAGTAATTCGCTCATTCTGGGTTTCTAGTTTTTTGTCCAGTTCGTCTGAGTCTGTCATTGCCATTCCTTTCTTATTGTCTATTCATAAGTCACATCGGGTGTTCCTATGAAACTAGCAATTTACACCTTCTTAGTAGTCAATGCCACGATAAGCGAGGGATTTCCTATGATTTACTTTGAAGGCGAAATCAAACTTGCAGGCTAGGATTAGAATGGATTGTTGCCATACTTACATTCCTCGTCTACTTCTGGCTAAGATAATCAGGACTACTCACTCCAATTCCCAGTAGTTGCATATGTTAACAACTTGGCTTTTGAATCGATCAGCCTCTGATCCTTAAATCCTCGCAACCGACTGTCAATCCTATCAATATATTCCCTGGCCTTTACTCTCGCAATTTCGCCATCAAGAGCTCTAAGTGCCTTCACATGCCCTTCCGCTAATGTAACGATTGGGTAAGTATCATCACTTTGTAAGGTATGATCTAGACTTTCGAGCAATTCAATAGCTTCTTGTAAATGATTCCTAGCTTGCTCAGGAGATATATGGTTCGATGACGCCAAAATTAGTTTCTGTTGTGCCAATGCATGTGTTGTATGTTCGTGTGCGTATGCATTATGAGCTGTTTGAAAAAGTTCGAAAGCGTCTAAATGATAACCAAAATCTCTTTTTGATAAGCCATATTGAAGCCAGTAAAGGCCGTCACTTTCAAAAGATTTTTCCTGACTAGAGTAGATAGAAAAAATCACTCTCTCATCGTTCCGTAATACGTCTGCCAAGAAACGGTGATTAATCACGGCCTTGAAAAAGCTGGAATCATTCTTATTCAAGTTTGCTACGACTGGGTGTTGGTATACGCTAAAGCCCGACAAAATTGATTTAATAACGTTAGAAATTAAGGCTCGATCGACGACTGACTCCATGATTTTTCTCGCGTAAACAGGATGCCTTGCAACAAAATTAGTGCCTTGATGGTCAATGAGCCCTTTGAGCCTTGATGCTATCGCTGCGGGGGACTCTGTAATTCCCGCATCAGTCAAGCTTCTGGAGCCAATTGAAGACGAGAGATGGCATCGATGCATAGTCGCTATGCACACGAGCACAAAGAAAAACTTATCAGCCTCGGAAGCAATCGATTCGTAGTCCTTTTGGATAATTTGCTCAAATCCAACTCCAGTCGTAGACTCCATTAGCCCTATTAAAAGCTGTCTTTTAGATCTTTCAAAAATCTCCCTTCTACGCGCTTTGTCTGACATAGTGCCAAGTCGCGTCCACGGTCCAAAGGTTCTGAGTTTATCTAAAAGCGGCACGACATCTTCTTCATCAATTTCATTGATAGAATACGTGCAAACTATTTGCAATTTATACTTAGATTCTAGTCTGTTGTGCCAAATATTCTGACTTTCTGCTGACACTATTATCGACTTGTTCAAGGAATCAAGAACTTTCCTAAGTTCGTTTTTGATGGGATCAATCCTGTCGATGAATACATAGAACGAATCGTTATTCGCTTTTTCTAATTCGTACAATACTCGCTCAATGCGATCTGGTGCGGTTGATAAAGAATAAACTTTTTTACCTTGCTCCGAAATCTTCAATGATGTCATTTTCAACATCGTTGATTTGCCACTTCCGGCAGGACCAATTAGCGCTATCATTTTGTGGCCGTTGTTCTTCGCATTAAGGATTTGAGACTCAAATGAAGCAAACTGTTTTAGTGTGGCGGGTACGCCATCCATCACATCGATCCAGGTTGGTTTAAAACCCTTATAGAACTGGCGAACTGTTCCAGTATTAGAGTCTCTTGATCGAACAGACAAATTTTGGCGGTTAATTGATAAAACATCCTTAAACAATTCAGCCTTTTCTGCTTGGTCCTCACTTGAGGTTTTATCCAGTAACATTGCCAGTTCGGGAAACCGGGTTTTGGCAATATCTAAAGGAGAGGGTATCGGGATGAAATTATTATCAAGCCAATTAGCAAAAGTATTCACCGATCCCGCAATATGTGAAAGCCCATAACTTTCAAGGCTTGCAATTTGAATTGGCGTGGCGTGAGGCGTTATGACGTAACTTTTTGGCGCAGAAACTCCAGCTCTTTCTTTGTACCGCTCTATTTGGTGATAGAGCGTAGGTTCATCTAAGCTTGTTCCAATAAACACGAATGTGCATTGTAAAAAGTCGCTAGCAACCTCCTCGTACCACTGAGGTCTCGATGCGCTAGCCTTTCCATACTCCTCTGGCGAAAATACAAATCCAGTATCAGGGCGCTTCACCGACCCATTTAGATAGATGTATTCGACGCGACTAAAAAGTTGATCCTTATCTTCGATCCGGTCATTTCTATTTTTTACATTAACTTTTTGTTGCGAATTCTCTTCTAATGCTTTTTCGAGAGCATCATCTATATTAGTTGTGTAAATTCTCGTCCAAGGGAATTTGGCTATAGATAAATATTCCGAAGATGGCTTGCAGTGCAGATATTTATTCACCAGTAAGCGATCAAGTTCCGTACCCAGTACCGTCTTAGCCGCAGCATATACAGTGCCCAATTGTTCATTGCTATATGTCCAGCCGGCTTTTTCTGCAATTGTTTTGGCTAAATCAGCAGCAAGAGGTGGGTCCAATTGTTCTGAATTACGAGAACCTATCGATGCTCCAGCTCCCAAGAATAGTATTACCCGCCCCTCTTGTATTCCTCGCGTAATCTGTTCGTTCATAGCAATGCAAAATCTCATTAGTATAGTTGCCGTACAAGTAATGCAGTCACTTGTGATTTTAAGAATTCATCTTTATCAGAAGATGCTTAGGAAGAACCGTAGATCAAACTGGCAAATTCATATGCAAATGTTGTCGAGCCAATACACCAACCGTATGAGCTTCTAGGCTGCATGACTCAGAGCATCCCACAAAATACGTGATAATACCACCTATATGATGAGCTTATAAGAAGTACAAAAGGTATCTCTGATACCAGGGCAATGTCCAGGTGTGTCCAAGTGTGTGGTCGTTAGGCCATCGTGATTCATGCATGGTCGTCCCTTTGGACGGAAAACCCGGAAATTCTCTGCTTGTCAGCCCCGATGCATTGAAAACAGGCACGCATGCCGGCACCGGACCGAGGGGCCGCCGGCCTCCGGCCGCCGTTCCAGCCCCCAATCACAGATTGGGAGCGTTCGGTTGCGCAGAAAGCTGGCGCTTTCAAATACGCTTACCTCACCCCTTGGCAGACTGTAAATTCTCCTTCTTTCTACTTGTAATCGAGTCAGGCGTCGTCGAACAGGTTGCTCTGCGGCGGGGCCCGTTCAGGCGGGAGCTGTGCCTGGAAATCGGCGGATTCCCTCTTGCTCAAATGTGCCAGTATCTGCCGGATCACCGCCGGGTCTTCGATGTAGGCGACAATCCTTACCGGCCCCTGACACTTCTCGCAGGTTTCGATGTCGATCTGGAAGACCCGCTTCAGGCGCTGGGCCCATGTCATGGCGGCGTGGCGTTCGGCAGGCGTTCTGTCATCCGGGTGGAGTCGGTCCTTGTTCTTGTTGCTTCCCCTGCCCCGCCCCGACGGCGTGATGGCGGCACGGTGTTTACTGTTGGGGGCGAAGACCCCATGGAAGCGGGTCA
This sequence comes from Pseudomonadales bacterium, assembly GCA_024234395.1. Classification (GTDB taxonomy): domain Bacteria; phylum Pseudomonadota; class Gammaproteobacteria; order Pseudomonadales; family Pseudohongiellaceae; genus NORP240. Next base: position 1,017,619 of record JACKOH010000001.1, on the reverse strand, counting down.
AGTTGACTCTTGGCTTCGGCACCAGGGCGGCCAGTCGTGCAACAAAGTCCAACGGTTCGAAGATCACGTGGGTGGTACCGTTTCTGAACGGCGTCTTCAGCTCGTAGCGTACCTTGCCGGTCGAGGTGAGTGACAGGCGTTTCTCCGCGATCGCCGGGCGGGCGATGTAGCGGCACAGCCGTTCCAGCTTGTTACGCTGATCGGCCCGGGCGGCCACCCCGGCGTGCAGGCTGAAGCCGTTGAGTTTGGCGACCCGGGCGTGGTCGGGCTGCTCTTCCGGCTTTGGGGGAATGGTCTGCAGGCAGAACACCTGGCGGCCCTTCTGCGGGCCCACTGCGATGCGGTAGGTGACCGAGTGGCTGTGGAGGTCCTGCAGGGGATCTTCCTCCAGTCCGTCCAGGGTCAGGTAGCTGTTCTGCGCATCCCGCTCCAGGATCCCCCGCCGTTCCAGGAAGCTGGCCACCCGCCGGCTGATGGCATGGAGCAGGTCGTGGAGCTGCTCGACGGTCGGGGGTGGCGTGCGACGGAAGCCGTAGTGGCCGGCATCGTCCTGTATATACACCCCGTCCAGAAACAGCATATGGAAGTGAATGTTTAGGTTCAGGGCCGAGCCGAAGCGCTGGATCAGGGTGACCGCCCCGGTGTGAGCTTCCTTCCTGGTGAGCCCGGCCTGGTGGGCCAAGTGGGTGGAGATGGCTCGGGTCACGATACCGAGGACTCTTCCCATCAGTTCCGGATAGGCGGCAAACAGGAAACGCAGCGGGAACGGGACGGTAAGCACCCACTGGCGGATCGGTCTGACGGGAAAGACCTCGTCCACCAGCAGGGCGGCGCTTTCCACCATTCGCCGGGCGCCGCAGCTGGGGCAGAAGCCCCTTCGTTGTGACGTGCATGGATGCACTAATGCCGCGAGCGCATGGATGCGCAGGAGCGGCCAGGAGAACGCCACCAGCTTCTCGTGGTGGCAGCTCTCGCAGCGGACTCTGAGGAAGCCGTGTTCCAGGCGGCCGCACCTGAGGTAGTCATTAAACTCCTGCTGCACGTAGTCGGGCAAGCTTCGGCCTTCGGCTTCCCGGAGGGCGAGGAAGGCCGGGTAGTGCTGCTCGACGATACGGTACAGCAGGGTCGTTTCCGGCTGGTGACGCCGGTAGCGGGGAAGGGTTGCGGCTGAAAGAGCGGGCGGGAATCCACCGGGTAACGTAGCTGGCAGCGGCAAGTCGACGTCCTTTTCGACAGGGTGTCACTGCCAGTGTAGACCAGCGCCCGGGTTGTTTCGCCGTTGCCCGGCTGACTAGTCTATCGGCTTGGTCAATGGATCGACACACACCTTGCGCTTGGCCAGACGGCTTTCGAGGTCCTCCTGCTTGAAAAAGGTACTGACGGTACGCGGGTACGCCTCATTGTGATAGTCGGAAGAAGGCTTCCTTTTATTAACATTTCCGCCTATTCACAACCCCATCGCTGCTTGGAGTTTTTGCAGCGATTCCTTCTGTTTCTTTTTGTCCATCCTCCGGATATTAACCAGTTTCCATTGAATCGCAGGCAGCTGGTCGATGCCTGCTACTGGCATAAGATCCCAATCAGGCTCCCCTTGCTTGATCGAGAGCAGGAATTTCTTTTCGTTCTCTGTTAGTGTGTTCCTGATTGTGTCGATGAGCCTGTCACGCACTGCGACCAGTTCATTGTGTTCAACTTCTTCATCCGCCATGCCGGCGAACTCTTGCTCGAACAATTGCCGAAAATCCTTCAGGTTGGGTTCGAGCAATTCGCTCATCGGCCGGTCATGGCTCGCGAGATAAATGATGAAGGCAGTACGGATGTCATCCGTGATGCCTTCGTTCTCCATCAGGATCTTGACGTCGAAGATGTCGCGCGGATGCTGGCGATCCAGCGCAGCGCACAGTTTACCGCCGTACAGATCCGCGATAGCCAGTGTGCTGGCCGTCGCCGAGGCCTCGAACAGCAACTCCGCCTGCTCGCTCAGCTCCCGCTCCACGGGCGAAAACACGCTACCTCGGAGTACCAGATTGGGTTCGATCTTGATCGTGGCTTCCGCCGTGCGGACGATTACTTGGAAACATGCTCCGCTCCCCTTGCCCGGATCTCCTGCACAGTTGTTCCCGGTACGGTTTTTCGGATCGCGGCGGCGATACGCTGCAAGGCTTCACTGATGTTTGCCAATGCCGTCTCGCGTGGTTCCAGGAGCAAATAGGTCAGATCGATATCGACCGACAGTCGCGGCATGTCGCGCACATAGAGATTGATCGCCGTGCCGCCCTTCAGCGCAAAGCACGCCTCTGCTGCCACATGGGGCATGACCCGCAGCATGAGTTGCGCCTGTTTGAAGTAGGGACTGTCTTTCATGCCGAATTCACCGATGCCTTCCAGTCAGATCCCGTGTCCGGGACGGTGATGTTGTATTTGGTGTCCAACCGTCCGCCTTTGACGATCATGCGCTTGCCTTTGCCGAAGTCTACCTTCGACAGGTCCAGCTTCTTGACCCAGGCATGGTTGCAGGTTTCCGCGAGCACCATGAACAGCCGCTTCACCTTCACCGAACGGCACTGTTCCAACAGCGATTGAACCAGGCGCGGCCGCAAAGTGGTCAAGCCCTCCATGAGCAGGGTGGCCTCTGCAAAGGATTCCTCTTCCGGAATGAGATACAGCACTTCCATGATGGCGCGCTCGGGTGCCGATATCGTTATGGCATAGCTGGCCAATTCTTTTTCGGTGAGGCCTGTATTCGGATTGTCGGCGAACAACGTTGTGGTGGTATAGCGAAGCGACACCCCCCAATCATATTGCCGAAACCACGCAGGCAGGCGGGTACCGGGACTGGCGAACAGCGATACGGTCCCACCCTTCCCCATCGGCAGAAAGTGCCCGTATCCTTGTAGCTGCAAAGCGGTTTTGGCCCCGGCGTGGACGGGCAACTTCAATTGAGCCTGGAGGGCGTGCAGGCCGCCGGACCACTCGACCGTGTCGCCGGCGCGCACATAGGCACCGTGGCCGAGGCGCCGTATCCAGCCGCTTTTCTCATACTCGTGCACCAGTTGCTGATAAGCCCCCTTTGCCTCCAGCCAGCGTGACACCGCCACGGTACCCTGGGGCCATGCGGTAAGCAGTCGGTTTAATTTGCTGCGGGGCTCACTAGTCATGCTTGTTAATCTAGCGCAAATACAAACCCGGCTCAAGTACGAAGTTTACTTTGAAGCTGATTTAACAACTCTTAATTGTTAATTAGGAAAGGTGTTAAACCAAAAAACTAATGAACATGCTATGTGGCGCATCTTTGAACCCTTGTTTCTCCTGTCAGCGTCTTAAATAAACTGCACTTATCTGTTCTCGAGAATGGCCGCGCTCATGGCTGATGTTAAGTCGTGCCTGATGATCCAGCTTGCGTTGGGTGGTGCTGAAACTGCCGTCGCGGTTGAGTTGGCACAATAGCTTCAATTGGTAGTTCAGGTCTCTCATCGTGTACTTTCCAAATCTGGTAAGTGTTTATGACCAACCGCAGGCTCGTAGCCTGGCAGGGTCCGCCGAGGCGCAAGGGTCAAGGGACACAACTCCCCGTTCGACCTGATAAGCCTGGTCGCAGGCAACCTGGCTGCTCTTCTGGTGAAGATGGTGCCGGGTAAACCAAGGGCTCGAAGGGCCCGCTGTGATGGTGAGTCATTCACCTCCTTTTAATGGGCGGAACCATCGGTCCGCGTGTTGCAAGAAACCGTCGATGTAACGGCGTGACGAAAGTCGGCTGATTGCCAGCCGGATTTGAAGTGGCGATAGCCAGATTGAAGTGAGGACGACGTCCTACAGTTGAAGAAGCGTTGAAGATGAGCTGCAGCCGAGGCTGTGCGCCGTTGAAGCTCTATCGACGCTGTCGTTGTTTTTGCCATTTAAGATAGCGAGGGCAACTTCCCCCATCCACGTTACCGCCGTGGCCGCGTATGAAGCTCTCCGTGATGCATGGCCGCCAGTATAGCCAGACTGAATTCGCACCGAACGCATCAATTCCAGCGCAAGCCGTCGTCGTTCCGGGCTCCGCCGCCCTCGTCACTACCTTAGCAATCGCTCAGCAGTGACGAGGGCTTCGACCGCATCAACCGTCACGCCAGGTCTGTGACCTGTCATGGCCATCGAGCCGGCAGAGTTGTTCGGGCCGTGGTTACAGTGGAACCGCTCCGGCCTTGCGTGCCTGCGCAATCTGATCGGCGTATTTGGGCGTGAACTCACCCTGCTGCATGCGTTGAACCAGGGCGCGCAGATAGCCCAATGGCGAGCTGCGGATAGCTCCCGCTGTGATGGCGCCCGTCCATTCATCGATCACCATCTGCGCCAGCGGCCTGCTGAGCTCAGCGACCTGGCGCGTCGCGGGTGCCCGCAATTCGTCCGGTAACCAGCGGGAAAACAGCACGCCGGCGTGATCGAATTCACGACGACTACCGCCGTAGGTATCAGTGGGTATTGTAGTTGTTGTCCTGCTTAGGTCTTTATCGGTATTAGGTAATGCTTCCGGCTTCACCGGACACGGCGCGGCCTTATCTGACTGAGCCATATCCGGTGAACCCGGATGTAGTGAATCCGGTATCTCGTGAACATAGTAAATTCCGCCACGCATGCGACCTTGCTCATCGCGAGTGCGTTCGTATCGAACATAGCCGGTCTCGCGCAGTTCCCGGAGTAGCTTGTAGATACCGTCGCGCCCTAAATCGCCGCGGCGTTGCAGATCTTTGATGAGCACCTTCCAGTCATCCGGCCGGGAAAGCAGGTAGCCATGCAGGCCACGCGCCGCCCAGGAAAGGCGTGAATCTTCCACGGCGTCTTGATTGATCGTTACAAAACGATAGCGTCGTGGCGCACGGATGATGGTATTACTCATGCTTCATCGTTACCGAGAATGATCCTTGCCACCTCCGAGGCCGGGTAATACACACGTCGACCGATCTTGCGACCACAGGCCTTGAGTGATCGGGTCTGCTGGTCGCAGGGGTAGCTCAGACTGTAACGCAGGCCACCCGTGGAGCGTCCCAGCAACTCTGCCAGTTGCGCTTGCGACAACAACAAACCAAAGCGTTCGGCCAGTTGATGCTCCAGCGTTACTGCACGCTTGATTCCTGATGCTTGCATAATCTGTCCTCTCCTTGCACAGGATTTGAAAACATTAGATTGCACAACACAGCATGAGTTTGCCAGAACATAACGTTTAGCAGTGCGGTAAACATTTATTTTTGATTTAGCAAATTACCCAGTGTTAGTTTCACTGCATGTGATGCAACAACGACGACGCGGCACGAAAATGAACCAGATCGAAATGCTCCTGAACGCGATCAACAATCTGTCCCCGCGAATTCCGATTACAGTGGACTTGTGGTCCGTTAAGGAGATCGCCGCTTACCTGAAACGTTCCGAGGCGGTAGTGCGTGAACGCATCACTGCCCTGCCCGGTTTCCCGCAGGCCATCCGGTTGCCGGTCGCTGGCAGCAAAGGTCGAGGGCAACCGTTGTGGAAGGCCAAAGAGGTGATCGCCTGGGCCGAGAAGCACCAGGAAAACCGCATCGCCTAGTCAAGTTTAGCGGCCAGGTCTTTCACCGAGGGCGCGTAATACACATTCTGCAGCACCCGCAGATCGCGGTGCCCGCTGATGCGGGCAAGCTCCATCACATCGAACACCTTCGACAGCCTGGTAAGCGCCTCGCGGCGCGTGTCATGAAAATGCAGGTCTTCAATGAGCGCGCGTGCTTTAGCCTTGCGAAACAGGGCATCCAGGCTGGCCGCTGATACACCGAACACAGCGCCCTCCTCCCCATTCAAGGATCGCAACTGCTCGATGATACGACGCGCCTCGGCCGACAACGGCACATCCCGCGCATAGCCATTCTTTGTCAGCGGCAAATGCACGTGCCGATCATTGACATGCTGCCACTCCAGACCGCAGATCTCTCCCGCGCGCATCGCCGTTTCGATGGCGAAGAGATAGGCCGCGCCGACGCGTGCCGATGCCGTCTCCGGTGGTGCTTCCGATGAATACCCCAGCGCATGCAGTAGCTTTTCTGTTTCTTCTGTTGTCGGCCGCCGGGTACGCGCCGCCGTGGGTGGCGGTCGCCTCACATCGCTGACCGGATTGACGCGCAGCCATCCCCACTCGCGCCGGGCCACCGAACAGGCATGCGAGAGGATTGTCATCTCCCGCTCCACTGTCGAACCCGAGACCTGCTTCAGTCGCCGATCTCGCCAGGCGGCGATATCGGTCGGCGCAAGCATGCGCAGCGAAACCTCGGCGACCGAATCGCGGAGAATGACGGCGATCATCTTCTGCTCCCGCGCGCCGCCGCGCTTTTGAATACTGACCTCGCGGCTATAACGTTCAAGCAGATCGCGGAACGGCTTGTTCGGGATCTTGCCGGCCGAGTCTTCCCGCAACCTGGTCTCTTCCTGCGCCGCCCAGGCCTGGGCTTCCCGCTTGGTGGTGAATGTCGCCGATGTCCGCGTGCCCTTGATGCACACCTCGGCACGCCAACCCCCGCTCCGTTTTCTGAATGTAGCCATACGCGATCCCCTTCGATTTACGCCAATGGCGTATATTTGGCGTAAAAGAATCATACAACAAGCGGGAAAAAGAGGGTTAACGTACTGTATGAAAAATTTGGATTAGATGTTAACTGATTGATTTATATTAATAAGTGTTAAAAAGTGGCAAGAAGCGTAAATTGTTGATTTTCTATAATGGTGCCCGGGACCGGAATCGAACCGGTACGGAGTTTCCTCCGAGGGATTTTAAGTCCCTTGCGTCTACCAATTTCGCCACCCGGGCTTCGAGGATGGTCTTTCGTTACTGCCCTGGATCAGATGGCGGTGGATTGCACTGCCTGCCCTGCTCATTCACTTCACCATCCGGGCTGTAAGGGGGGATGGTTTGTGTTCTGATCTACGCCGCTTCGCCGTTGGCTACGCGGGGTATTCACTTTACGGTGGTTGCGCCTGGCGCTGTGCTTGTTGATGGCACGGTGGCCGGCACTGCGCAGTGGCTTCGGGAGGGAGTAAAGTGAAAATGGAGGCTGGAGTCGGAATCGAACCGGCGTTAACGGAGTTGCAGTCCGCTGCATGACCACTCTGCCATCCAGCCTTGGAATCGTTTTTCTTTAAACCTTGTTCTCAGTGCTTGTTGTTAGTGTTTGCCTGTCTGTGGAACCAGGATTAAATCCCAAGGACCAGCCCAGGCCAACATGTTTCGACCTGTTTTCCAATCATGGAAAGTCCTGCCGGTTGAGATGGGTGGTGGAATTGGAGCGGGAAACGAGATTCGAACTCGCGACCCCGACCTTGGCAAGGTCGTGCTCTACCAACTGAGCTATTCCCGCTTGATCAAGGGCGCCTATTCTACTGTGTAAGCCTTTGAAGTCAAGATACTTTGAGGCCATAAATCACACTTTGTGACGGCCCTGCTATTGCGGCTCTTTGCCGGCCCGGCCCGGGATCAGATAGGGCCAGGCGCCGCGAAAATAAATCACCATGGAATAGAGGCTGAGGGCGGCCGCCACGTAGATCAGCACATAACCGGTCTGCCACAGAATCGCCGGTCCGGCCGGGTCGCTGGCCAGCAGGATGATGATGGCAATCATCTGCACCGTGGTCTTTACCTTGCCGGCGAACGCCACCGCCACCACGTCCCGGTGGCCGCGGCCGGCCATCCACTCGCGCAGGGCGGAGATCAGGATTTCGCGGCCAATGATCAGGCTCACCGGCAGGATAAACCAGGCGGTGGCGTAGTCGGCCACCAGCAGGATCAGGGTCAGGGCTACCAGCAACTTATCCGCCACCGGATCCAGGAAGGCGCCGAATTCCGAGGTCTGGTTGAGCTTGCGGGCCAGGTAGCCGTCCAGCCAGTCGGAGATGCTGGCGGCGGTGAAAATCGCGGCAGCCCACAGGTGATGTCCGGTGAACTCGGCGAAGAACAGCAGTACCACCAACGGCACCAGGGCAACGCGGATCAGGGTAACGATATTGGCCAGATTAAACATGGGATGGGATTATGCCTAGTCAAGATGCAGGTGGCTATAGATGGTTGCCGCCAGTTTGCGACTGATGCCGTTAACCCGGGCCAGGTCAGCCTCGCTGGCACGCTGAATGCCCTGCTGGCCACCGAAATGCCTGAGCAGCTCGCGGCGCCGCTTCGGTCCCAGGCCGGGAATCTCTTCGAGGCTGGACTGACGGCGGGCCTTTTCACGGCGGGCCCGATGGCCGGTGATGGCGAAGCGATGGGCCTCGTCACGAACCTGTTGCAGCAGGTGCAGCGCAGCGGAATCGGTCACCATGGCCAGCTCCTTCAGGTAGCCTTCCCGGTCAGCCAGAAACAAGGTCTCTTGGCCCGCCCGGCGACTGATCCCCTTGGCGATACCCAGTAACGTGATGCCCGGCAGCTGGTATTTCTCGAGGGCTTCCAGAGCCTGTTTCAGCTGCCCCTTGCCGCCGTCGATCAGCAGAATGTCCGGCACCTTCCCCATGCCACCCTCCTCGCCCTTGGCCAGCCGTGCGAAGCGCCGGTCCAGGGCCTGCAGCATGGCCGCGTAATCGTCGCCGGGGGCGATATCGCGGATATTGAAACGCCGGTAATCGGCCTTAACCGGGCCGTTGACATCGAATACCACACAGGATGCCACGGTTTTTTCACCACCGGTATGACTGATATCAAAACACTCGATGCGTTCAGGCGGTTCCGGCAGTTTCAGGGCATCCTGTAACAGCTGAAAGCGCTGCTGCAGGTTCTGCCTGTTGCTGACATAGCTGGCCAGGGCGGCCCGCGTGTTGGTGGTGGCCAGTTCCAGCCAGCGGGCCCGATGGCCCCGCACCTGGTGGGCCAGCTTGACCTTGCGGTCCGCACAATAACCCAGGGCCTCGGCCAACTGGTCCTTATCTTCCGGCATATGGCTGACAATCAGTTCGGCGGGGATGTTCATGGCCCGGCCGGACTTGGGGTCGCGCAGGTAGTACTGGCCAATAAAATCAGAAAGAAGTTGAGCTTCGTCCTCTACCAGACTGTTTTTCGGATAAAAATTCTTGCTGCCGATAATCCTTCCAGCGCGGGAGTAGATGACGTGAACACAGCAGTACGGGGGCTGAATGGCGGCTGCCAGGATGTCGGCGTCGGCGCCCTGGTTGGCCACGTGCTGCTGCTCCTGGATGCGCCGCAGATCGATGATCTGGTCGCGCAGCCGCGCAGCCTTCTCGAAATCCAGTGCCTCGGCGGCCTTTTCCATGGTCTCCGACAGTTCTTTGGTCAGGTCGTCACTTTTGCCTTCCAGGAACATCTTGGCATAGTGCACGTCGCGGGCGTAATCCTCGGTTGAGATCAGTCCCACGCAGGGCCCGGTGCAGCGCTCGATCTGGTACTGCAGGCAGGGCCGCGAGCGGTTTCTGAAGTAACTGTCTTCGCATTGCCGGACCCGGAACACCTTCTGCAGAATCTGCAGGGTATCGCGGGTGGCATGGGCACTGGGATACGGCCCGTACAGGGAGCCCTTGCGCTTGCGGCTGCCGCGGTAAAAGGCCAGCCGCGGGTATTCCTCGTAGTCGGTGAGCAGAATGTACGGGTAGGATTTATCGTCCCGCAGCTGGATGTTATAGGCCGGCCGGTGGGTTTTGATCAGGCTCTGTTCCAGCAGCAGCGCCTCGGTCTCGCTGGCGGTGATGGTGACCTCGATGTCCGCCACCTTGTCCACCATGGCCATTGTCTTGGTGGTCAGACCGCTGGACCGGAAATAGCTGCTGACCCGGTTCTTCAGGTTGCGGGCCTTGCCCACGTACAGCACTTTGCCGCCGGCATCCAGCATCCGGTACACCCCGGGCCGGGAGGTCAGGGTGCGCAGAAAGGCCTTGGCGTCAAAAGTGGATTCAGCGGATTTTGCAGACATCAGTCGGTAACGGGGTTGTGCGTAACTTCAGGATCCTTTGCAGAGCAGCCTGCTGACAGCATATACATCGCTGGCGGCAGCATTATTTCTGCAGGATTCATTATAGACCAAACACAAAAAAGGCCCCCTGTTGCCTGGCAACCGGGGGCCCTGTCTGTTGGCACGGAAATCAGCCGATCTGGCGTTGCTGACCGTACTCGATATAGTCTTCGGAGGTTTCCGTCACGCCGTTCTTCATGGCCAGGATGGTCAGTTCCACGTCGCTCTTGATGCCCAGTTTCTCGAAAATCCGGTAGCGGTAGGTATAGACCGTCTTGGGACTGATATTGAGCAGGTCGGCGATGGCGCTCACCTTGGCACCGTCGGACAGGGCCATGGCGATCTGCAGTTCCCGCTTGGAGAGCCGGTCGAACAGGATCTTGCGGCGGATCCCACCCTTGCGCCGGCGGGCGAACGGGTCGCTGCCCAGCTTGGTGGCCACGCTGGGCGATACATAGTGCTGCCCGGCGTGGACCTTGCGTATGGCCAGCAACAGTTCTTCGACACCGCCGCTCTTGGTAATAAAGGCACGGGCCCCGGCGGCCAGCATCCGTGAGGGAATCACCCCCACGTCGATGGAGGACATGCCCACCACCCGGGCCAGCGGATAACGCTCGACGATACGCTGGGTCGCTTCGATGCCACCGATACCGGGCATCTTGACGTCCATCAGCACCACGTCGGGAGCCAGAGACTCGAACAGTTCCAGCGCCTCCTCACCGGTTCCGGCACAGCCGATCACTTCCAGGTCCGGCTCATCGGCCAACAACCGGGTGATGCCTTCGGTAAGCAGGAGGTGGTCGTCAGCTAACAGGACCTTGATGGCAGGCATGTAGGAATTGTTTGTGAAGTCAGATGATTGCATTGGTTTATCCAGGGTTTTTTATCGTTAGGAATAAAACGACATCCCTGCCCTGCCGATCCGGTTCCCTGCGTTGCGAAAAACGCTCCCGAAGCCGTCTGTATGCCGGCAATGTTCAACAGTAGCACGCCATGGGGTAACACACAATTTTCCTGAGCGCTTAAGCGCAGTTGTGTTCCCAGAACGTGAACTGCTCCCTTACTTACTTAAAGGTCGCCGTGAACTGAACAGCTGTATCGGCGGCAGCGCTCCCGCTTCCCTCTGTAACTGTCGGCATCTGCCAGTTGCTTTCAGCTACTAACAGTTACTATCGGTATCCTGCGGCATAGCCTTAACACTTGTCCTGATGATTACCTTACCCACGCCCGGGGAAGAAAGCCGCGATCGCAGCAGCCGGACCGGCTAGCCGCCTGAACCCTGCACAATCCGGACCTCCGGCTCCAGGGCAATACCGAACCGGTCCAGCACCGCAGCCTGCATGTCCCGGGCCAGGGCCAGCAACTCGGCACCGCTGGCACCACCGTGGTTGACCAGCACTACTGCCTGCTCCCGGTGTACGCCGGCGGCCCCCTGGCGCCGCCCTTTCCAGCCGGCCTGATCCAGCAGCCAGGCAGCCGGGATCTTGATCTGGCCAGGCTGATCAGGGACCGGGAACACTGGAATCCGGTCATACCGGGCACTCAGCGTCTGGAAGGTGGCCTGGTCGATTACCGGGTTCTTAAAAAAGCTCCCGCAGTTAGGCAACCGCGCCGGGTCGGGTAATTTGCTCTGGCGGATAGCAATCACTGCATCGGCCACCTGCTGCGGGCTGGGTACGCTGTCACCGTGGCGGCGCTCCAGTTCCTCGTGCAGAGTCCGGTAATCGGTGACCGGTACCGGCGCCAGGCTCAGCTGCAGGGTCACCGTGGTGATGATCAGCTCGCCCGGGCGGCCATGCTTGAAGACACTGTCCCGGTAGCCGAATTGGCAGTCATCGCGCTGAAAAGTCCAAAATTCACCAGAATTGGCTTCCAGTGCCGTCAGGCAGGCGAACACGGTCGCCAGCTCCACTCCGTAGGCGCCGATGTTCTGGATCGGCGCCGCACCCACAGTTCCAGGAATTAATGCTAAATTTTCAATACCATAGAAACCTTTCCTCAGACACCACATAACTAGGTTGTGCCAGTTCTCGCCGGCTCCCACCTGCAACAACACGCGGTTGTCGTCCTGCTCCAGCCGTTCAATGCCGGGCATCGCCATGTGGACAACCAGCCCCGGATAATCGTCAATGAACAACACATTGCTGCCGCCGCCAAGGACCAGCAGCGGCAGATCCTGCTCGACTGCATAGGCCAGGGCCTGCAGCAGATCGGCCTGTTCGCGCACCGTGCAGAAGGCCCGGGCGCGGCTGGCCACGGCGAAGGTATTACAGGGTGTGAGATCGAAGTCCGCGAAAATTTCCATGCTGTCTGCCTGCCCCGGGTGGGGTGACGGGTCCGGCCTGGCGCCGCTCAGTCAACCAGGTGGCGACTGACCAGGGTATCCAGCAACCGGTCGCAGGTCTCCTCCACAATGTCCAGGACCAGCTCGAAACCGTCCGGGCCGCTGTTATAGGGGTCCGGAACCGCCCGCTCCTCACCTTCCGAGTAATCGAGAAACAGCTCGATCCGGCAATCACAGTTGTGCGGGCGTTGCGCCTGCAGATCTGCCAGGTTGTCATGATCCATGGCCAGCAGGTAATCGAACTGGTAAAAATCGCCATCATCCACCTGCCGCGCCACCAGCTCATCCAGCCGGTATCCGCGCGCGGCGGCCGCTCTGGCGGAGCGACGGTCCGGCGCCGAGCCGATGTGCCAGCTGCCGGTGCCGGCCGAATCCACCAGGATCCGGTCCCCCAGGTTGCGGGCCTCGATGCGCTGTTGAAATACCCCGTGGGCGGTGGGAGAGCGGCAGATGTTGCCCAGGCACACCATGAGTACCCGCACCTTGCCATCCTGACTGTTGAGGGGGAGCTCCTCGCGGCTCATGACACCGCCGGGCCAATCTCGGCGAGCAGTTTGCGGACCAGCTGCAGATCGCGCTCGGTGTCGATGCCGGGCGGAACCTTGCTGCAGGCGGGAGCCATGTGAATGCGGATGCCGTTGTAAAGGGCCCGCAGTTGTTCCAGTTTTTCCTGCACCTCCAGCTCGCCGGGGGGCCAGGCCACGAAGCGCTTGAGAGTTTCCACCCGGTAGGCATAGATGCCGATGTGGCGCAGGCAGTTGCGGGCCTGCACACTGCTGCCATAAGGGATAGTGGAACGGCTGAAATAGAGGGCGAAACCGTTCACGTCGACCACCACCTTGACCGCATGGGGATCTTCGATTTCGTCGCGGTCGGTCACTGCTTCATAGAGCGAGGCGATGCCGGCCTCCGGGTTGCTGTCCAGGTTGGCCGCCACCTGATTGATGGCGGCAGGCGGAATCAGCGGTTCATCACCCTGCACGTTGACTACCAGCCGGTCGTCGTCCAGTTCCAGCCGGGTGGCCACCTCGTGAATCCGGTCGGTACCGGAGCGATGCGTGGATTCGGTCATTATCACGCTGCCACCGAACTGCTCGACCGCATCCCGGATCCGCTCGTCATCGGTCGCCACGTAAACGGCGTCGGCGTCGCTCTGCTGAGCCCGTTCGTAGACATGCTGAATCATGGGTTTGCCATTCAGATCCACCAGCGGCTTGCCCGGCAGGCGGCTGGCACCGAAACGGGCCGGAATTACGACGGTAAATTTCACTGGTATCTCTCCCGCTCCTCTTCACTCAATGGACGGGCCTCGTCGCTGAGCATTACCGGAATGTCGTCTTTAACCGGGAACGCCAGGCGATCGGCCCGGCAGACCAGCTCTTTGGCCTCGCGATTGTAAATCAGTTCGCCTTTGCAGATCGGGCAAACCAGTATTGCCAGTAATTTGTGATCGAGGCTCATAGCGACTTGTCATCCCACTCTGGTCTATTCGTTCAATTCATTCAGTCGGGTTATCGGCTGCTTTTCCGCCGTTTTTCCGCCGTTTTTCCGCCCGCACTGCCGAGTCCGTCTGTTTAACCGGACCTGTTCAGGGATCTGACCCGTAACGTTTGTTTTATTATCCCGATCCGGGCCACGGCTCAGACCGCCTCGACCGTTCCCCGCCGCTGCTCGACCAGACCCTGTATGGTTTCCAGCAGGCTGGCCAGGGCCGCATCCGGCAGCTTCATTTCCACCGCCAGGTACCAGTAATTGCGACCGGCGAACTGCTCGCATTTTACCGCATCCTTCTGGGTCATGACGATCGGTTGACGCGGATCGATGGCGAGGGCTTCCAGGTCGGCGGCTGAGAACGGATGGTGATCGGGGAAGTCGTGCCGCCGCACCTGGTATGGCAGGGTCGACAACAGAGTGAAGAACCGGTCCGGATTGCCGATTCCGGTGACCGCATGGACGGTAGTGCCAATGTTGAACGGGGCACCCTTGAACGGTTTCTTCTCCCCGGTCTGGAGATTGACCAGAAAAGTGGGCTGCAGACTCAACCGCTCCGCCCGCTCCAGCTCCGGCGGAAGTTCGTCACCTTCCGGCTCCCCATTGATAAACAGGTATGGGACCGAGCGCAGCCGGCTGACCGGTTCCCGCAGCGGTCCGGCCGGCAGGCACATGCCATTGCCGAACAGCCGTTTGCCATCGATCACCACGATCTCCAGATCGCGCGGCAGGGCATAATGTTGCAGGCCGTCGTCACTGAGAACCACATCGCAATGAAAACTTGAACAGAGTTTTTCCAGTGCCCGCAATCGGTCCGGGTCCACCACCATGGGACAGTCTCCCAGCGACCTGGCAATCAACAGTGCCTCGTCGCCCACTTCCTCGGCACTGGAATTCTTTTCGACAATAAAAGGGTAATCTGGCGCCTTTCCCAGGTAGCCGCGACTGATTATGCCGGGACGCAGGCCCGCCTTGCGCAGCGCCTTGGCCAGACCGATGATCAGCGGCGTCTTGCCGGTACCGCCAACCGAGATGTTACCCACCACAACGACCGGCACCGCCGGCCTCTGGGACCGGGCCACAGCGCTGTGATAGAAGCGCCGTATCGAGGCCAGCAACTGAAATAACAGCGATACCGGCCACAACAGAAGCAGCCAGCCCGCCTTCCGATACCAGGCCTTCTCCAGGGAACGCATTACGACTCCGAATTGTCCTTGTCCGAAAACTGCATGCGATGCAGCTTCGCATATTGCTGCCCCAGCGCAAGGAGTTCGCTGTGACTGCCTGACTCCACTATACGTCCACTATCCATTACCAGGATCAGGTCCGCTTTTTCGATGGTGGAAAGGCGATGAGCGATAACGATGGTGGTGCGCCCTTTCATCAGCGTAGTGAGCGCTTTCTGAATATGCTGTTCGGATTCGGAATCCAGAGCCGAGGTGGCCTCGTCCAGAATCAGTACCGGCGCATCCTTGAGCAGGGCCCGGGCAATGGCAATACGCTGGCGCTGACCGCCGGACAACTGCCCGGCTTCGTCACCCACTTCAGTGTCGATCCCCTCCGGCAACTGTTCGATGAATTCCATGGCGTGGGCATTGCGGGCGGCCTCCATGAGTTTGTTCCGGTCCACGTAATCCAGCGTGCCATAGGCAATGTTTTCCGCCACCGTGGCATTGAACAGCACCACCTGCTGGGTTACCAGAGAGATCTGCCGGCGCAGATCCTCCAGGGTGTAGGCGGACACCGGTACGTCGTCGAGCAGAATCTGACCTTCATTACAATCATAAAAGCGTGGAATCAGGCTTACCAGAGTAGATTTGCCGCTACCGGACTTCCCGACCAGGGCCACTACCTGGCCCGGCTCGGCCCGGAACGACACGTTGTGCAGCGCCACCATGTCCCGGCCATAGGAAAAGGTCACGTCGCGGAATTCCAGCCGTCCGCTGGCACGCTCCACGCGGTAGTCGCCACGATCCTTTTCCTGTTTTTCGTCCATCAACTCGAAGATGCTTTCGGCGGCGGCCAGACCACGCTGAATAACGGAATTGACCTGCGAGAGCTGGCGGATCGGCTTGGCCAGCAGTCCTGCCATGGTCAGGAAGGCGACAAAGTCGCCCGCCGACTTGTCGGCGAAGAATTCCGGCGACATGGCAAGCCAGATCAGCACCGCCATGGCGATCGCCACCAGGATCTGGATCACCGGCGTACTGATCGACTGGGTCAGGGCCATCTGCATATTCTGCTTGCGATTGCGCTCACTGGCATGACTGAACTTGCCGGACACGAAGTCCTTGGCGCCGAAGGTGCGTACCACCCGGTGACCGCGCACGGTCTCGTTGGCGATCTGGGTCACGTTGCCCATGGAGTCCTGCATCTTGGTACTGTACTTGCGAAAGCGGCGCGCCGCGGCGGACACCGTCATCCCCACCACCGGGGCCACCACCAGGAAGGTCAGGCTGAGTTTCCAGTCAGTGACCAGCAGCGCGGCCAGCAGCCCCACCACGGTCAGCCCTTCCCGCATGATCACGGTCAGGGCATTGCTGGCGGCACCAGTTATCTGGGCGACGTCGTAGGTAATCTTGGAGACAATGCGGCCGGTAGTGCTCTTGTCGAAGTAGGCCACCGGCAGTTCCAGCAGGTGGCGCATCATCTCGCAGCGCACCAGATGCACCACATGATTGGATACATGGGCGATACCGTAACTGCCGAGAATGCCGCCAATGCCGCGTACCACCACAATCAGCACGCACAGCACCGGGCTGAGAATTCGCAGTTGCTGATAATCCTGGGATTCAATGGCGTCCACCGTCCAGCCCAGCCATTGCGCGGTGGCAACAGAGGAAGCGGCGAATATCAGATAGCCGACAATACTCAGTTCAAAGGCCAGCAGGTGGGGCTTCACGTAGCGCAACAGTCGCCCGTAAAGTTTCCAGCTTTCCTTCCATGTCACTTTTCGGTCGGCCTTTGCTTTGGCTTTTTTACTCACCGACCAGGAGCCTGTTATTGCGTGTCAGAGCCTTCTTCCGATGTGTTGGGCCGCTGCGTGGCGATGCTGAGCCGGGTAAAACCCAGCTGCCCGATTCCATCCATGGCAGTCACCACGGACTGGTGGGTCGCTTCCGCGTCGGCGATCAATAGTATGGGGATCGACCGGTCATTTTGTGTAGCCAGCTCCAGTCCCCGCATCAATGTTTCAATTTCCGAGTTTACCAGCGGTTTGCCATCGATAGTGTAAGTTCCGTTCCGACTGACAGTTATTTCCACCTGGTCAGGCAGACTCTCGGTGGGCGCAGCATCCGCCTCGGGAAGATTCACCATCAGGCGGGTCTCGCGGGTAAAGGTGGTGGTCACCATGAAAAAGATCAAGAGCAGAAACACCACGTCAATCAACGGGGTGACGTTGATTGGCAGATCTTCGTGAATTTTACGCTTGAATTTCACGCAGCTCCCTCTTTGACCTCTACATTGCGATCGGTATGCAGGGCATCGACCAGCTTGATGGATTCCTGTTCCAGACTCAAGACCAGACTGTCCACCTTACGGGTGAAATAGCGATGAAACATGTAAGTGGGAATGGCCACCGACAGGCCGGCTGCAGTGGAAATCAGCGCTTCGGATATGCCGCCGGCCAGGGCGCTGGCATTGCCGGTGCCCTGCAGCATGATTTCGCTGAACACGCGGATCATCCCCACCACCGTGCCCAACAGTCCCAGCAGCGGAGTGATGGCGGCGATGGTGCCGAGGGTATTCAGGTAGCGCTCCATTTCGTGCACCACCTGGGCCGCGGTCTGCTCGATGCTTTCGATCATGGCGGCACGGCCGTACTTGGAATTCACCAGACCGGTGGCCAGAATCTGTCCCAGCGGTGAGGACAGGCGCAGTTCACGCAACCTGGCGGAGTCCAGCTGGTTGTTTTTGATCCAGGTCCAGACCTGGGCCAGCACATATTTGGGGGTAATCCGTGCGGCACTCAGCGTCCAGAATCTTTCAATGATGATTGCGATGGCCAGAACCGAACAAAGAATGATGGGGACCATGAGCCACCCACCTGCCCGAATTAACTCGATCACACTGTTTCTCCTGCAGTTACGCGCGATACTTTACCATATTCCCATCCTCGCCCGGATTCCTTGCGGGAATTCACACTGCTGCCTCATGGTGGCAGCGCGGCGGGTCGGGACATCTCAGTTGAGGTATCGGCCCGCGCCGGGATATCTGACCGATTCCAGTAGCGCCGAGACACCTGCCTCCATGACTCCACGCGAAAGTCCGGAGAATCACCGTGGAAGTAAACACTGATCATGCCCTGTCTGGCGGTCAGCAGCTGGCGACCGCCCAGGGTCTGGATCCGCTCCTGAATCGGTAGCGCGGGATGCCCGAAACGGTTGTGGTAGCCGGCCGAGTGAATAACCAGCCGGGGTCGGGTGGCAGCCAGGAACGCCCAGCTGGACGAGGTGGTGCTGCCGTGATGGGCGGACACCAGTAGATCGATCGGGGCCAGGCCCGGATCACTGGTCAACAACCGGCGTTCCGCCTCGGCTTCCACATCACCGGGTAACAGTACCGAATAATCCCCGGCGCGGATTTCCAGCACGCAGGAACTGTTGTTGCCCTGGCGCGGTTCCGACGCCGGTGGATGCAGGATGGTGAATTGAACCCCGTCCCAGTTCCAGCGCTGCCCACGCGAGCAGAGGCGGACCGGTACCGGCACTGACTCAAGCGCTTCGCCGGCCAGCACCTCGACCACCGGGAACTGCCGGAGCAGACCGCCCACTCCTCCGGCATGATCGTTGTCACCATGACTGACCAGCAGCCGGTCCAGCCGCGTGACACCGAGTCGCTGCAGGACCGGCACCAGCAGTGCCGCGCCGCTGTCGAAACCGCTCGGATAACGTGGACCGGTATCGTAAACCAGGGTGTGGGATGCAGTGCGCACCACCACCGCCAGCCCCTGCCCCACGTCCAGCACATGAACCGCCAGCCCGACGCCGGGGGTCGGATTCTTCACCGGCGCCAGGTACGGCAGCACCAGCAGGCAGCCCAGCAGGCGGTAGTGACCGCTGCCCGGGATCAGCAACAGCAGCGAGCCGATCGCTGCCGCCACCAGCAGCACACCGGAACCGCCAGCCACCGGCCAGCTTCCCAGGGCTGTCAGACCCGCTACCCAGTGCAGCCATGTCAGCAACAGCGATGCCACCAGGTCCGCAAGCTGGAACACTATCCTGGCTGCGGGTGTCCAGACTATCGACATCACGCTGGCGCCCAGACACAGGGGTATGAGAACCCAGCTGACCAGTGGTATCGCGATCAGGTTGGCCAGTGGCGCCAACAGGGCAACGCTGCCGATCCAGAATCCCAGCGGTACCAGCAGGCCGATCAGGACCGCCAACTGAGGTGCCAGCAGGTTTCGCCAGGCCAGACTGACCTGCCCGCCCGGCTCACGGGGCAGGCCATTGGCAACCAGCAGCAGCGCGGCCACCGCGGAAAATGACAACCAGAAACCGGCGCTGATCACCGCGATGGGATCGCGCAGCAAAACCAGCAACGCCGCCTGCAATAAGGAAACTGCCGGCGCCCCGTGCAGCCCCAGCAGGCGCAGGGACATGAACACGCTGACCATCACCAGGGCCCGCTGGGTGGGGAGTCCGAACCCGGCCAGCAGACTGTAAAGCAAGGCGCCGGCGAGTGCCATCAATGCCGCAACACGCGGCGCCGGAAACAGATTCACCAGCAACCTGCTGAGTCGCCACAGGCGCCCTGCCAGCAACGCGCAGAACCCGGCCACCAGGGCCACGTGCAAACCCGAAATAACCACCAGGTGACTGGTGCCAGTGCTGGCATACAGGTCCCGATCCGGACCGCTCAGTGCCCCGCGCTCACCCAGGGTCAGCGCCAGGAAAAGTGACTGGTTGCGCAAGCCTGCGCTGGCCAGCTGCAGACGATCCCGCAGTGCCTGCCGCAGGCTGGCGAGGGTGCGGCGTTGCTGGTGTCGATACTGGTTTTCCGGACTGTCACGGACATAACCGCGGGCGGCGATTCGCTGTTGAAACAACCAGGCTTCGTAGTCAAAGGTACCGGGATTGGCGGAGCCATGGGGCCGTTGCAGGCGCACCACCAGCTGCCACATCTGGCCGGCCCGGAACGGTTGAGCGCCGTACTCGGACAGCAGTACCTGGCGACCGGCCACCCCGGCGGGCCCGTTCTCGATCACGAACCGGAAGCGTTGCCGCCCGGGCTGCTGCTCGGGAATGCTGGATACGTAACCACTGACCAGCAGGTCCTGTCCTTCCAGCCGTGCTGGCAGTCGCTGATCCAGGCGTTGTTGTGCGACCAGCACGTGCCAGGTCACGCCGGTAGTGAGCCAGCCTGTCAGCGCCAGCAGTATTCCGACCCTGGTCAACCAACACCCGGTCGGGGATTCCGCAACGGGTCCCGGGCATAACGCGGCATTGCCTGTAAACCGCGTGTGCAGCCTGCCGATCAGAAAGCCACTGGACAGCAGGGTCGCCGCCACGGCGGCCGGCCAGGTCCAGTCCGGCAGGCCGGACCAGATTCCGACCAGGCAGACTCCCAGTACAAAAGCCAACATCCGTGTCCGCATGGTGCACCCCGGGGACCGGGATCGGGTGACTACGTGCCGGTGCTCCCCTCCTAAGCCTAGCCGCAGTGCGCAGCACTGGCGAATTTTAAAGAATGTCAGGCGGCAGGGGCGCGTGATTGGAAAACTGACATCGGGAAAATCCCGGCCAGGGCAGCCACTGGCGTGGAAATCAGGCGCCCGGATCGATGGGGCTGACGAGTGTGGTTGGAGATCCGCCGGATCGAGGCGTTATTCGGTGCGCAAGGCTTCGGCCGGATGCACCGCTGCGGCACGCCGGGCCGGATAGATGGTCGCCGCGACCGACAACAGCAGTACGCCCACGGAAATGCCCAGCAGATCCGAGAGCTTGATCTGGGAGGGCAGAAAATCGATGGGATAGACATCGGCACTGAGCAACTGAAAGCCCAGCCAGGATTCCAGCAGCCGGGCCAGATCACCGACCCCCAGCGCCGCCAGCACACCAAGCACCAGTCCGATAGCGACACCGATTATTCCCACCATGAAACCCTGCAGCATGAAGATCCGCCCGATGGTGGTGGGACTGGCACCCATGGTGCGCAGGATGGCGATATCGGAACGCTTGTCGCGAACCACCATGATCAGGCTGACCACCAGGTTGAAAGCGGCCACCGCCACCAGCAGCCACAGCATCAGCCCGACGATGGTGCGAGAGAACAGAATATTGTCGTAAATACCGCCGAACAGCTGCGTCCAGGTGGACAGTTGAAAGCCCGGGGGCATTTCGGACTGCAGTTCCAGCCGGACCTGATCGGCGCGCAGTACATCCTGCAGGCGGACCCGGATTCCGGTATAGGGATTACGCAATTTGAACAGGGCCCGGGCCGCGGCCAGATTGATCACCGCCAGATCGCTGTCCAGTTCCTCGGTACCGACCCGGAAAATACCTACCACCGTGAAAGCCCGATAGGACGGCAATGGAGTCAGGGGATTGACGTTGACGGCCAGGGAAAACAGGTCGAGCCGGTCGCCGACCGTAACGCCGAGATTATCGGCCAGGGTACGGCCGATCACCACGCCCCAGCGTTCCCGGGAAAGATCCGCCAGCGATCCGGCCACCATGAATTGATTCAGCAGGGAAATGTTCTGTTCCTGGCCGGCGTCGACACCGTTGACCAGAACGCCTTTGCTGAAGCCAGCGCTGGAAACGATGCCGGTCTGTTCGATCAGTGGCGCCACTGCCTCCACATCGGGACGTTGCAGAACCATCTGCTCCACTTCCTGCCAGCGTTGCAGACTGAAGTTTTCCTGCGTGGAAAGGGTGATATGCGGCATGATGCCGAGAATATTTTCCCGCACCTCGCGATCAAAACCGTTCATTACAGAAAGCACGGTGATCAGGATGGTCACCCCGAGCGCCAGGCCGAAGATAGAAATTGCCGACATGAACGACACCAGCTGACTGCGCTTGCCCACACTCACATAGCGCGAGGCTATGTGGCGGGCCAGCCACAGGGAACTGACTTTACTCATGTTCGTGTAACCTGCCGTCGCGGAGCAGCAGGCGCCGGTCCATGGCGGCGGCCAGTTCCTCGTCATGGGTAACGACGATAAAGCTGGTGGCCAGGCTGCGGTTCAGTTCCTGCATCAGGGCCTGAACATCACGGGCAGTATGCCGGTCGAGGTTGCCGGTCGGTTCATCCAGCAGGACGCAGCGGGGATCTGTCACCAGAGCCCTGGCAATGGCAACCCGCTGTCGCTCACCGCCGGACAGTTCGCTGGGCTTGTGTTCCAGGCGCCCGGCCAGGCCCACCCGTTCCAGCATCGCCCGCGCCCGGCGCTGTGCCTCGCGGCTGTCGAGGTGTGCAATCAGCAGCGGCATGGCGACATTTTCAACCGCCGTGAATTCACCGAGCAGATGATGAAACTGGTAAACAAAACCCAGATAGCGGTTGCGCAGGCGGCCACGCTCGGTCTCATTGAGAGTGGCGGCATTTTTACCGGCCACGATGACATCGCCGGACGTGGGTGTATCCAGTCCGCCCAGCAGATTCAGGAGCGTGGTTTTGCCGGACCCGGAACTGCCGACGATAGCGATCCGTTCACCCGGAAACACAGTCAGATTGATGTCGGTGAGCACCTCCACCTGCCCGGGTCCCTCTGAATAAACTTTGCGCAAATGCCGGCACTGCAACACCGGTTCCGACATCGCGGCTGCACTGGATACTGCTTCTGTCACGTTACTCGTACCTCAGAACTGCGGCCGGCTGTACCCTGGCTGCCCGGTAGGCCGGATACAGGGTGGCCAGGAAACTGATCAGCAATGCTGCCAGCGCAATCACCAGCACATCGCCCCACACCAGCTCCGCACGCAGATAGGAAATCATATACAGTCGCTCCGGAGCGAGCAGGTTATTGACCAGATTTTCAAAGGCAGTGCTGATGGCAGTCAGGTTTATCGTAATCAGCACCCCCAGCACCGTGCCAAGTGTCACACCCAAAAGTCCAGCCAGGCTGCCCTGTACAATAAAAATTCCCATGATCGCTGATTTCCCCGCCCCCATGGTCCGCAGGATGGCGATATCGGAACTCTTGTCTGCCACCACCATGACCAGGGTGGAAACAATATTCACGGCACCGATCAACACGATCATCAGCAGCATGAATCCAGTCAGCATTTTTTCCATCCGCAGGGCGTCGAACAGGCTGCGCTGACTCTCGTTCCAGGGCACGATTTTCAAGCCCTGCCCGGCCAGTTCAGCAGGCACTGCCTCGCGGGCAATCCGGGCGGCCTCAAAGACATCGGTAACCCGTAACCGCAGTTCCACGGACTGGTCAGGAAACAGCTCCTGGGCCTGGTCGAGTCCGATCACGGCGACGTTGTCATTGCCATAAAAACCGAAATCGGTTGCTCCCAGCACGGTCAACCCCTTGGCTTCGTCCAGGGCCCGTCCCAGCAGACTGCGCAGCGGTGTGACGCTGGTGGTCTGATTGCTGAATATTCCCAGTTCCCGGGCCAGCCGGTTACCCAGGATCATCCCGCCAGGGGTCGTTGCCAGTTCATCCATCAATTGCCGCATGTGATCGGTAGGTACATCCATGACCGCCAGTTCGGCCTGCGGATCGACGCCCCGCAGGCTGACAAACCGGTCCTGCCCCTGATGGCGGATCCAGGCTTCCCCTTCCAGGAACGGGGCGGCCGCCAGCACTTCCGGATGCGTGGTCACCTGCGCGGCCAGAGTCTGCCAGGGCAGCCCCCCGGCGTCGAAGCCGATGACCACGTGAGGCACCGACTTGAGAGTTTCGTTGCGCATCACCGCAGTGGACCCGTTAATGACCGACAGCACCACGATCATCGCCAGCACGCCAAGGGTGATACCCAGCATCGAGATGACGGACACGAAGGAAACGAAGAGATTGCGCTTGCGGGTCCGGGTATAGCGCAATCCGACGAACAGGGGGACCGGTTTGAACATGACGGGTTACCGGCGGGATAACGACAACTGATGGATCGGCGCGGCTAGTAGCCGTGGCGCTGCAGCAGTCGCTGCACGGTCTTGAAACTCACCGGCACCAGCGGCGTACTCACTTCCTTGGAGATCGCGCGAAGCGACTTGCCGTCTTTTTTCAGTTGCAAAATGCGTTTCAGAACCCGCTGTTCCATGGGATTTTCGATCAGGCGGCCATTTTCGTGAATCATATAGCCGAACGGTCGACTGCCACCCAGGTAACGACCCTTGGAGCGCTGCTTGTGTTTGACCCGCTTGATACGCTCTGCCGAGCGGCGTTTCTCCAGGGAGGAAAACAGACGCCCCACCCGTTCGAAGTTGACCATGAACTCCGGGTTGGTCACATCGCCACCAAGCGGCGCGAGGTGCAGTTGCACGCCACGCTCCTTGAGCGTGGCGATAGTGGTAACCGCGTCGTGACAGGAACTGAAAATCCGTTCCAGGCTGCTGCTGACCACGATGTCACCTTCCTGCAACATCGCCATCAGCTTCCCGCTGGCTTCCCGTTCAGCAAAATCCTCATTCCAGGCCGTGTCCAGATCGCGGATGATTTCAGTGACAAACCATTGCTGCCGGAGACAATAGGTTCGTATCTTGAGCATCTCGCGCTCGATGAGAGATTCCAGTGTCTGGTGTTCGTCGCCCTTTTCCAGTTCGGTGAACCGGCAATACGAATAGATTGTCATGTAATTGTTTCAGCAGTGGCTGTCACCCTGATACGGATGACAACTGATTGTTTTCAATGAGTTATTTGAACAGAATTGCTGGCCTGATGTGTGAGCCCCAACCGCGTGTCCCTGCCAGGACATCGCCACGGTCAGCAGTGATTGTAAACGCATACAAATTTCCGAATCAAGGCACCGGATCGAATCCGGAGGGCTCCGCCGAGGATCTCATGAAAGTCCCGCATCCTCTTGATTTCTTGGTGTTTTCAAGGCGGGCGCTATTGAGTTCGGGGGGCATTACTGCTATTCTTGCGAGGTTCCTGACAGCCAGCTTCGGATTTACCGGCTGGTTTTACTGAAGTCCGCCACCCCGAACCGCCGGTCACCGACCCGGTTCAGGCTGCTGCTGATGGATTACCGAAGACAGTCAGCCCGGCTGCACAGACGGCCCGCTGTCACTCATTCGACGGCTACACATCGGTTGCATTTAGGGGAATCTGGCGAGGGATTTACCGTCCGGAACAGCACTGGTTCCTGCCCCGGCTCTGATCAGAATATGGATCAGTACCGGCCACCGCGAGGTGTGCCGGCAACTGGCGCAGGATCCCCTGGCGAGAAGAGTTTTAACTCGCCGGTGACGACAGAGATACGGTCATCAGCCGATACCGCCTGATGACGACCGAGGCCGCGCGCGAATCAAATAGCGTGTCCGGCAGCTCGAACGTTAAACGCTGAACGTTAAAGGAAAAAGAAAACTGTTAGCAAGCTAGTAAAACACATTGAAAAGTGTCACCTGCCAGGCAGGTGACTGGTTAACATAACCAGACCGAAACCAGGATTATTGATTACAACGTTCAGCCCACCTGCCAGGAAGTCTCACAGCTTCCCGCCAGAGCAGCCTGGACGAGGACACACAGGATAACCATTTAGACACAAAGTTAAAATGTTCACCAGCAAGGCCCGACCACCGGCCGTCAGGTAAACCCGCTTCAGTCACCGTAACAGCACAGCTTAACGGCAATTGACCGGGTCGGAACTCCAACCGGAATTCCTGCCACAACGACCACGCAAGCCGGGCCGGCAAGCGCATGAAGCATGATAAGAACGACAACAGGAACTCTCAGCTCTCAATCACTTCCCGCCGGAACCGGACGCCGTTTCGTCCCTACTCAGTTCCGACCGGGCGAGCCAACTCCCTGTTGACCGGCTTTATCGGCACTCCGGGTCAGCCTACATCGGTCCGACATTCCGGAGCGCGGCGACAGAACGCCGTAACCTGACTGAACATCACCCTTGTGCTTATCCTGCCATGGCAGCGGCGTGACTACGCCGTGCCGGCCTACTCAGTCGTTCCTGCTTTCCCGGTCTGACCATAGGGAATGCAAGACTCATGAAAAGAATGCTTATCAACGCGACTCAGGAAGAGGAGCTTCGTGTCGCTCTGGTGGACGGGCAGCGCCTGTACGACCTGGACATCGAAAACCGCACCCGGGTGCAGAAAAAGGCCAATATCTATAAGGGCAGGATCACTCGAGTGGAACCCAGCCTGGAAGCGGCCTTCGTGGATTTCGGAGCCGAGCGTCACGGTTTCCTGCCACTTAAGGAGATTTCCGAGCAGTATTATGCCAAGTCTGCGGTGAACAAGGGTGAGCGCACCCCGATCCGGGAACTGATTCCGGAAGGCACCGAAGTAGTTATCCAGGTGGAGAAAGAAGAACGCGGCAATAAAGGTGCCGCCCTGACCACCTACATCAGCCTGGCTGGTCGTTACCTGGTACTGATGCCCAACAATCCGAAAGCCGGTGGCATCTCCCGCCGCATCGAAGGCGACGAACGCGCCGAGATCCGCGAATCGCTCCGTAACCTCAATATCCCCGATGGCATGGGCCTGATCGTCAGGACTGCGGGCGTCGGCAAGGAACAGGAAGAACTGCAGTGGGACCTGGATTACCTGCTGGCCCTGTGGACCTCGATTCAGGAAGCCGTGGTCGATCGCCCTGCCCCGTTCCTGATCTATGCGGAAAGCAATGTCATCATCCGCACTATCCGCGATTACCTGCGGCGGGAAATCGGTGAAGTTCTGCTGGATACCAAGGAGGCCTACGACCAGGCCATCACCTTTATCCGTCAGGTCATGCCCCAGTACGAAAACCGCATCAAGCTCTACCAGGAAAAGCTGCCGCTGTTCAATCACTACCAGATTGAAGCCCAGATCGAGAGCGCCTTCGAACGGGAGGTCAAACTGCCTTCCGGTGGTTCGATCGTGATCGACCCCACCGAAGCGCTGATTTCCATCGATATCAATTCTTCACGCGCCACCCGTGGTGCCGACATCGAGGAAACGGCCCTCAACACCAACCTGGAGGCAGCCGACGAAATTGCCCGCCAGCTGCGACTGCGGGACATGGGCGGCCTGGTGGTTATCGATTTCATCGACATGAGCTCCAACCGCAATCAGCGGGAAGTGGAAAACCGCATGCGCGATGCGCTGGAGTCCGACCGGGCGCGAGTGCAGATCGGGCGGATTTCCCGCTTCGGCCTGCTGGAGATGTCACGCCAGCGCCTGCGCCCGTCACTGGGAGAGACCAGCACCATCGTCTGCCCCCGCTGTAATGGCCAGGGCACGATCCGCGACGTGGAATCTCTGTCGCTGTCGATTCTGCGAATCCTTCAGGAGGAAGCCAACAAGCAGAAGAGCCGCGAGGTGAAAGCTATCGTGCCGCTGGTGGTCAGCTCCTACCTGCTCAATGAGAAACGCGGCGCCCTGGCAGCTATCGAATCCCAGAGCGGCACGCGCATCGTCATCGAGCCGAATCCGGACCTGGAAACACCACACTACGAAATCACCGGGGTCAATCAGAAATCCCAGGCCTACGAAGTGGATTCTGTTTCAGAGGCCGACACGCCGAAAGTGTCCTCCAAAGTGGAACGGGCGGAGCAGCCGGCCGTTCAGGCGCCGGTTATCAGCAGTGCCCCGGTCCGCAAGGAACCTCCCAAGAAGGGTTTCCTCGCCTCGCTGATGGGAATCTTCAAAAGCACGGATGAGGAAGAGGAGCAACCCAGGAAACCCGCCTCTGCCAGGTCCGGCAAGTCCGAGCCACAGGACAGCAGATCCACGTCACGCCAGGGCGGGCGATCCCGTCAACGCGATGACAACCGGGACCGGTCCGAGCAGGGCCGATCCGATCAGGGTAAATCGAGAAAGCGCAAGCAGGGTGGCAAGCGGGACGATTCGCGCGGTAACCGCGAGCGCGACAATCAGGCCCGCGACAAGCGCGACCAGGATCAGAATCAGAACCAGAACCAGAAGTCGGAGCAGAAAAAGGACCGCCAGCGTAAGCAGGCCAGGGACAAGAGTGACGACAGCCAGAACCGCGCAGCCTCCGGTCAACAAGGTGGTACAGACGATTCCGAGCAGGGCGAACGGAAAGGCAGCCGCCGCCGTCCGGCCGGCAAACGGGCACGCAATACCACTCCTCGTCAGCGTGGACCGAAGCCGGATCAACAGGCCACGGACAGCAACGAAAACACTGCCGCCGACCGGACTGGCCAGGAGCAGGATTCCCAGCAGTCGGGCAGTAATGTAGTGGAACTGGACTCCCGATCGCGTAACCGGCAGACCGGCAATCGGCAGAATGATCAGTCTGAAACGCCGGCCGCTCGTGGTGACGATCAGCCCGCTGCTGCCCGGACGGAAAGCAACACAGCCGCGGAATCCGATTCTGCGACAGGCTCACCGGCAGCTGAGGGTGTGCGCCCAGAAAATACCGGCCAGGAAAGTGCCCGCCGCGACGCGGATTCCCGGGACGCCAGACCCGCCCGTCAGAAACGGGACCGTTCCGCTGACCATGGCACCGATCGCGCGGAGTCGGCACCGGCAAACACAGGTGCCGAAACCCAGGCTGGCAATGACATTCCGGTGAACACCGTGTCCCAGAATGACGAAAAAACCGTAATCCAGGCGCCCGCGCCGGGTTCGGAGAACCAGCGGCCTCAGACTGCCAAGACGTCAGCCGATGCGGTAACCGCGGCCAACGAGCCAGCGCAACAGCAGGAGCGCAGCAATGCCCGCGGCCAGGCCGACGTGGCCGGCGATGACAACAAACGCATCAGCGATGAAAAGTTCAACGCGGCGGTGAAGGATGCCCTGAAACCCATCAGAACTGCCAGCAGCGAGTCCGCAAGCAGTGAAAAAGCCGCGCCGGCAACGCCGGAAGTGGCTGCCAAAGACGCGGAATCCGACAGCTCTGCCGACCAGCCTGCTGCTCAATCAGGCGGACGGGCTCCGAACGATCCGCGCGAAGTGCGCAAGCGCCAGTTGCAGGAAGAAAAGCAGTCCCGACAGGACTGAGCCGGCAACCCTGACGGGATAGCCAGCAGGCTATAAGAAAGGCCGCAATGGTTGCCAGGGGCAACTGTTGCGGCCTTTCCTTTACAGGCTGTCAGTCAGTCGCTCGTAGCCTGCTTTCGTTCTGATTAAATCTGAGTGGCTTTTCTATACTCTGAGTTTGCTTTCCAGTTCCGGCAGAGCCTGGAACAGGTCCGCAACCAATCCATAATCGGCAACCTGGAATATCGGTGCCTCTTCATCCTTGTTGATGGCCACGATCACCTTGGAATCCTTCATCCCGGCCAGATGCTGGATAGCCCCCGATATCCCCACTGCGATGTAAAGATCCGGAGCAACGATCTTGCCGGTCTGACCCACCTGCATGTCGTTGGGGACAAACCCGGCATCGACGGCCGCCCTGGAGGCACCGATCGCGGCACCAAGTTTGTCAGCCACTTTTTCCAGCAGGGAAAAGTTCTCACCGTTCTGCATACCCCGACCACCGGAAATGACGATGGCAGCGGAAGTCAGTTCAGGGCGTTCGGACCGGGACAGTTCCTCGCTGACGAAGCTGGCAACATCCTGATTGCCGACTACAGCACTGATTTCAATAGTGGCACTGCCACCACCACCGGCTTCATCGAAGGCCGTGGTGCGCACGGTGATAACCTTGATCGGATCGTCCGACTGAACGGTGGCGATCGCATTGCCTGCATAAATTGGACGCACAAAGGTATCGGCGGATTTCACCGCGATGATGTCGGAAACCTGACCGACACCCAGCAGCGCCGCCGCCCGCGGCATCACATTTTTACCGGTAGTGGAAGCTGCTGCCAGCACGTGACTGTAATTCTTGCCCAGTTCGGCGATCACCGGTGCCACGGCTTCGGCCAGTTGGTGCTGATGGGCGGGATTGTCAGCCACGATCACCCTGGCCACACCCTGCACGGCGGCAGCGGCGCTGGCGACTTCCTGGCAGCCGGAACCGACTACCAGTACGTCGACCTTCTCGGCCAGCGCCAGGCCGGCGCTGATGGCACTGAGGGTTCCCGCCTTGAGAGAGCTGTTATCGTGTTCTGCAATTACCAGTACGCTCATGGTCACCGTCCTCAAATTACCTTGGCTTCGTTTTTCAGTTTGTCGATTAGCTCGTCCACCGAGCCGACCTTGATTCCGGCGCTGCGTTGCGGCGGTGGTTCCACACTGAGCGTGCGGATGCGGCTTTCCATGCTGACGCCCAGCGCGTCCGGCGTGACCGTGTCGATAGGTTTCTTCTTGGCTTTCATGATATTGGGCAGCGATGCATAACGGGGTTCGTTAAGACGCAGGTCAGTGGTGACAATGGCCGGCAACTTCAGCGCCACGGTCTGCTCACCGCCATCGATCTCACGGGTTACGGTAATCGTACCGTCACCGGGTTCGGCCTTGCAGGCGAAGGTGCCCTGCGGCATGTTGGTGAGTGCGCCCAGCATCTGGCCCACCTGGTTGTTATCTGTGTCGATGGACTGCTTGCCGAGGATGACCAGGTCGATTCCCTCTTTCTCCACTATCGCCTTGAGAATCCGGGCCACACTCAATGGCTGCGCCTCCTGGTCGGTCTCCACCAGGATGCCACGGTCGGCGCCCAGAGCCAGCGCTGTACGGATCTGTTCCTGAGAGGCCGAGGTACCGATGGAGACGGCAATGACCTCTTCCGCCTTGCCCTGCTCCTTGAGTCGAATGGCTTCCTCGACGGCAATTTCGCAGAACGGGTTGATCGCCATTTTGGCATTGGCCAGTTCAACGCCGCTGTGGTCCGATTTCACACGGACCTTTACATACGCGTCGACGACGCGCTTGACTGCCACCAGAACCTTCATGGATTCTCCAGATTTACAGAATTGAATTGTCGGGGCTGTCGGAATAGCGCCACTTCCCTGGGCCCTGCCAGTCCGCAACCCGCCCGAAAAAAAGGCGCCCAGTTTGCCGTTTTTGCCAAATCAGGTCAACCAGAGCAGCCGCGCACGGGCCTCATCCCTGGTAGCTGCCAAGCTCGAAAAACTCACCTTTGCTGTAGATGCCAAGGCAGGTCCGGCCATCCCGTGAACGGGATTCCGCCGCATCCACCAGCTGATAAAAAACGTTACGGGACAGCAGTGCCTCGAGGCCATTGCGCACCAGCACCACCGGATGGGGTTCCTCCGAGTCGGGGAGCGTGGAGACGGTCAGCGGATGCGCCTTGTCTACCGTCACCCGGTCACCGGTATTGAGAGTCAGAATCAGGCTCAGCTCCGGGCCGCTGCCGGTCCACTCGGCGCCGCACGCCACGAACGGGCAGTCGTCCACCTGAATACCGACTTTTTCCACCGGCGTGACCAGGTAATAGCGCCCCTGTTCTTTTTTGAGAACCGACGCAAACAGCTGCACCAGCGCCTCGCGGCGAATCGGACGCCCCTCGTGGAACCAGGTGCCGTCGCGGGCGATGCGCATGTCCAGCTCTCCACAATAGGGTGGATCCCAAAGCTGCACGGGTGCCGGTCCGGGACGCCGCAGGCGGCTGGCCAGCGTCGCCGGATCCAGCCCGGCACGGTGCTGTCCTGGCGCTGCGGAATCCGCCGTCCCGGAGTCTTCGTCTCTCTCCGGTCGGCTGCCCGGTCGGCTGCCCGGTCGGTCGCCGTGCTCGTTCACCCTGACTCCCTCGGTTTTGCTGCCATGTAATTGCCATGGTACTGCGCCCGTACCCGGGTTTGAAGGTCGTGGCTATGCTAAACTTGCGACTTTTGCCGCCCGCGCGGATACCCCGATCCCGTTGTTTTGCCCATGTCAGAAATACTTCCCGCCGAGAGTTACCTGCAGCTGTTAAGTGAGGGCACCCCGCTGATCGATGTGCGGGCTCCGGTGGAGTTCGCCCGCGGCAGCTTTCCTGCCGCTGTCAACCTGCCACTGCTGGATGACAGCGAACGGGAAGCGGTCGGGAAACGCTATCGCCAGGCAGGCCAGGATGCCGCCATCGAACTGGGTCAGCAACTGGTCAGTGGCAGCGTGCGCCAGCAGCGCATTGCGCAGTGGCTGGATTTCATCGACGCCCACCCGGACGCCGTCATCTACTGCTTTCGCGGCGGGTTGCGTTCCCGCACGGCCCAGCAATGGCTGGCCGAAGCGGGCTATCCGCGGCCCCGCGTCGCCGGCGGTTACAAGGCCATGCGCCGCTTCCTGACCGACACTATTGACCAGGCCAGCCGCAGAGAGCTGCTGATAGTCGGCGGCAAGACCGGCTGTGCCAAGACCGACCTGGTCAATCGGCTGCCGGCCGGTATCGACCTGGAGGGCCTTGCCAATCACCGGGGCTCCGCTTTCGGGCGTCGCGTCGATCCGCAGCCGACTCAGATCGACTTCGAAAACCGGCTGGCGATAAGACTGCTACAGCTTCCCTTTACCGGGTATCAGCGCCTGCTGCTCGAGGACGAGGGTCACGCCATCGGGTCTCTGTCGGTCCCGCTAGGGTTGTTCAGGCAGATGCGCCAGGCGCCCCTTGCCATTGTCGAGGAATCCCTGTCCTACCGGGTCCAGACGGTGCTGCACGCCTATGTGGAAGTCAACTACCGGGATTTTAGCACCGCCAATCCGGATACCGTGGCAGCCGCTTTCAGTGACTACCTGCTGTCCAGCCTGCAACGCATCCAGCGGCGCCTGGGGAGTGATCTGTTCCGGGAAATTCATGCCGAACTGGAGGAAGCCCTGAACCAGCATCTGCGCCACGGGGACATCGAAGCCCACCGGGCCTGGATCGAGAAGCTGCTGCGGCTTTATTACGACCCCATGTATGATTTTCAATTGAGCAAAAAACTGCAGCGCCTGGTATTTCGAGGCAACAGCGCGGAGTTCCTGCACTGGGCTGAGCAACTGCAGTGGCATGCTCAAGCCAGGGCCGGCCGCAACGCCGCGCCAAACTGAATCGGACTGAACCGGAACAGCCAGACCAGGCTGAAGGAACCAGAAAGGACTGATGTCGACAGCGCAGGAAACCGGAATCGCCAGCCTGATCCCCTATCTGGAACAGGGATACTGTGTGCTAGTGCCCAATCAGCGGATTCGTGATGCGGTGCTGTCCGGCTACGGAAAACACCAGCCCGACAACTGTTGGGTTACCCCGGACGTCAATGCCATCGATATCTGGATTGCCGATTTTTGGCAGCGTCTCGGCAGCCGGGGCCGGGACCCTTTTGCCGGACAGCGGCTGCTGGGCAGCAACGAGGAGACTTTTCTGTGGCTGGAGATAATCGAACAGTCACAACAGGACAATCCGCTGCTCAATACCGGCGAGGCGGCCGCCTCCGCGCAACGTGCCTATCGCCTGTTCCGGCTCTGGCTCGACAGGCACGACGGTGAAATCTCTGACGCGACCGCTGTGACACTGCCACCGGCGGCGGGAGTCCCGGAACTGAATCAGTTTCGGGACTGGGCCCGGCAGTTTCTGGAAATGTGCCGCAGCAGGCAGGTCGTCAGTCTCGCCGATGCCACCGGGATTCTGCTCCGGGCTCTGGAATCAGCCAGCGTCAGCCCGCCGGAGCGGATCATTCTGGTGAATTTTTACCAGCCTCCACCCTTGTATGCACGGCTGTTTAACTTGCTGTCACGGGGTCAGCACAACCAGGTCATTGAAACCGCCAGACCGGCCACTGGTTTTATACTTTCCGGTCTAATACATTGCTTTGACAACTTTGAGAACGAGTGCCAGGCCTGCGCCGACTGGGCCGCCCGACTGGCAGGGGCTCACCCGGAGCAACAGATCGGCATTGTGTTCGATGGCAACCACGACCAGTTGCGGACCCTGGAACGCATCTTTCGCGATGTTTTTCAGCCCTTTTCACTGCTTGACCCGGCTTCGGCCCCTGCACCCTTCAAACGCAGTAACGGAGAAACTGCGATCAGCGACTGCGGATTGATCAGTGAAGCCTTGCTGATTCTCAATCTCGATGACGGCGAACTGGACAGTGCGGATGTCTGTCGCCTGCTTCAGTCACCCGGCCTGGTGGCCTGGGAAGAGGAACGGGAAGCGCGCATTCATCTGGAGACACAGCTGCGCGACAACCTCAGCAGCAACTGCTCGTTGAGCCAGTTGCTGCGGATTATGAGCAGGGAACACCGGCCCTATCACTGCCCACGGCTGAGCGCCGCCCTGCTGCAGCTGGGCAACCAGATTCGCGCGAACCGGCGCCCCCGGAGTGCCGCTGAGTGGGCGGACTTTTTCAACCGGCAACTTGAAACCCTGGGCTGGCCCGGTACCGCAGCCGTGGAAGACCGGCAACAGCAGGATCTGCTGAAACAATGGCAGCGCACGCTCGCGGAATTTGCCGCGATGAGCGCCCTGCTGGGCCCTATGGATCGTGGCAGAGCCCTGTCACGGTTCCGCGCTCTGTGCCAGGTTACCCGCCTGCGGATTCATTACGATCCCAAGTGCCAGGTATCTCTTGTCGGCCTGAATGACGCTGCAGGCCTGGAATTCGACCATGCCTGGTGCCTCAATTTCAGCGACCAGGTCCAGCCACCTGCCCCGCAACCGTCACCGTTTCTGTTGCACAGCGCCCAGCAACAGGCCCGGATACCCGGCAGTCACGCCCGGATTCAACTGGAGTATGCGCGCCAGGCATTCGACATTCTGGCACGCTCGGTGGCGGGTGAGCTGCATGGCAGTTTTCACACCCGGGACGGCGATGAACAATTTCGCGCCAGCAGCCTGCTGGACAGTTTCGCTGCAGCGCCGATCACTGCTGTCACCCACTCCTTTCTTAACCGCATGGCCTTATCCCTTGCCGGTCGCCCCATCGGGACCGCTCCCAGCGAACCCGGGTTACCTCTGTCGGCGGGCGAACAACCCGGTGGCGGCCAGGCATTATTGAGCGATCAGTCAAGTTGTCCATTCCGGGCCTTTGCCAGTCATCGTCTCAGGGCGCGGCCACTGGAAACGTTCGACAGCGGTCTCAATGCCCGGGCGCGCGGCACTGCCTTGCATATCGCCCTTGAACAGCTGTTCTCGCAACTGCAAAGCCTTGCTCAGCTGCGGGCGATATCAGCAACTGACCGCGACGGACTGGTCGGACACTGCGTCGGGCAGGCACTGGAGTTTCTGAGCCGGCGTTTTCCGGAGCTGATGACACCGCGTTTCAGCGCTATCGAAAGGGACCGCCTCGGCGCTCTGTTGACCGGCTATCTAGAACTGGAAAAGCAGCGTGGGGATTTTCAGGTGATCGCTACCGAACAGGAGGTCACCTGGCATTACCGGGATCTGCAGATCGCCCTGAAGATCGATCGCGTCGACCGCCTTGCCGACGGCACACTGGCGGTTATCGACTACAAGACCGGCAGGACTACCCCCCGCCCTGCCAGCCTTCTGGAGCCGCGCCCGGAGAGTCTGCAATTGCCCGTCTACCAGGCAGCGGCGAGCATCGAACTGGACGAGACCGTCGAAGCAGTGGTGATTGCCCGGCTGCACGTGGCGAATACCGGCTACGCCGGCCTCAGCGCCACGGACGGGTTTCACTCCGACCTGAAACCGGTTCAGGAACTGAAGGATTTTCAGCAGGACTGGGAGTCGCTGACCGCGGACTGGACGCGACGTCTCGAACAGTTCGCCGATGAGTTTATTGACGGCGTAATCCGCGTCGATCCGGCCCACGGAACCAACACCTGTCGCTATTGCCGACTGCAACCGCTGTGCCGGATTCATGAACTGGAACCGCTGCAGGAGCTCAGCGCAGACGAGGGCCGGGAATGAACACCTTACCGGATCATGAGGCCCGCCAGCAGGCGCTGGATGTGCGCCACTCCTTTATCGTTCAGGCGCCTGCCGGATCGGGCAAGACCGAATTGCTGAGCCTGCGCTACCTTGGCCTGCTTGGCACCTGTGAGGAGCCGGAGGAAGTGCTGGCAATCACTTTTACCCGCAAGGCCGCTTCGGAAATGAAGGATCGCATCATCGCGGCCCTGCGCAGCGCTGCCGGGGAGCCTCCGACTGACCAGGACGAACTGCGCCAGCGCCGCTACCAGACTGCCCGTGCAGTACTGGATCGTGACCGGCAACGGAACTGGCAACTACTGAACAATCCGGCCCGGCTCAGAATCCAGACCATCGACAGTTTCTGCCTGAATCTGGCCACCCGTATTCCCCTGTTATCCCAGGTCGGCGGAGTCCCGAACCTCAGCGATGATGTTACCCGCTGTTTTTCCGAGGCGGTACGCAACACCCTGAGCCTGTTGAACAGCGAATCGGACCTGGCAGCGGATATCGTCCGCCTGCTGACCCACCTGGATAACGATGTCGGCCGGGTGGAACGACTGCTGTTTGTGCTGCTTGGCAGCCGCGATCAATGGCTCAGCTATGTAATGGGCCTGCACTCGGGACAGAGGATCGACCGGGACTATCTGGAGGCGGCCCTTGAGGAACTTATCGACGAATCGCTGGCCGGGTTACGCAGCCGCTTACTGCCTCAGCAAAGCGAACTGGTGGAACTGGTCAATTTCGCCGCCGGCAATCTACCCATCGACCATCCCCGCTACCCGGCCGGATTCCAGCCACTCAGCGGATTGCCGGACTGCCGGGCCTCGTCACTTGAGTACTGGCGGTTACTTGAGTTCCTGTTGCTGACCCAGAGCGGACCACCAGGCTGGCGGGCTCGGATCACGGCCCGGGAAGGTTTCCCTGCTGAAATCAAAGGGGACAAGGGAATGACCGCCGTCTGCAGGGAGCGCAAAGCAACATGGGCTGCCGTGCTCAACCGGCTGCGGGAACAGGAAGACCTGCTGGAGGACGTTGCCTACCTGCGACTGCTACCGGATCCGGCCCTGGAGGACCGGCAATGGGAGTTTTTGACCGCACTGGCAAGAATCCTGGCACGGCTCAGTTCCGAATTGCTGCTGGCTTTTCAACACTATCGCCAGGTCGACCACGCCCAGGTGGCCGCGGCGGCCTTCAGCGCCCTGGGGCCGGATGATGAGCCGACCGATCTGGCACTGGCCCTGGATCACCGCCTGCGGCATATCCTGGTAGACGAATTCCAGGACACTTCGAGGCTGCAGACCGACCTGCTCAGCAGACTGACCGCCGGCTGGGAACCGGCGGATGGCAGAACCCTGTTTCTGGTCGGCGATGCCATGCAATCGGTATATGGCTTTCGCAACGCCAACGTGGGCATCTACCTGAACGTCCGGGCCGGCGGCCTGGGCGACATAGCCCTTACCCCGCTGACCCTGACCAGTAATTTCCGTTCCCAGGCACGGGTGGTGGACTGGGTGAACCGGATTTTCAGCAGCGCCTTCCCGGACCGCTCCGATCCGTCACGGGGGGCGGTCCCCTATTCCGCCTCGGTGGCCAGCAAGGCACCACTGGTCGGTGCCGGTATCTCTGTCGAACTGATCAGTCACGAAGCAGAACGGAAAAGCGACGCCCGACAGTGTGAGGCACAGCGCGTCGCGGCCCGGATCCTGGACCTGCAGTCCCGCGATCCAGACGCGTCTATTGCGATTCTGGTCAGGAGCCGCTCACAGCTGAGCGAGCTGATACCGGCCCTGCGTGCTGCGGGAATTCACTGGCAGGCCACCGACATCGACCGCATGGCCAGCCTGCCGGTCATCGACGACCTGCAGAGCCTGACCCGCGCCCTGCTCAACCTGGGCGACCGGATTGCCTGGCTGGCCATTCTGCGCGCCCCCTGGTGCGGCCTGTCGCTGGCCGATCTCCACGCTATCGCCACCTGGCAGGACGCCAGCATCTGGTCGACGCTGGAAAATTATCGCCAAATTGATGGGTTGTCAGCGGATGGCAGAGAGCGCCTGGAACATTTTGTATTGATCATGGCATTCGGTCTGCGCCACCGGTTCCGGACCGGATTACGGGCCATCGTGGAAGCGCTGTGGACCATGCTGGGAGGGGCTGCGCTGACCGGCAGCGTCATCGAACAGGCCAGCGTGGCCCATTATCTGACCCTGTTGGAGCAGCATGAGACAGGGGGCAGTCTGCGCGATATCCAGGATTTTGACGATCAGGTGGCCAATGCCTTTCTGCCGGCAGTGAATCCCGCCAGCGCCACCGGCGGGGTGCAGATTCTGACCATGCACAAGGCCAAGGGTCTGGAGTTCGACCACGTCATACTCCCCTGCCTCGCGGCAGGCGCGAAGGCAGATGACAAACCGCTTCTACAGTGGCATGAGCGCATCAACCAGGCGGGTGAAGCACGGCTTTTCATGGCAGCCCTGTCCGCCACCGGCCGTGACGACGACCCCCTGTATCGCTTAATCCGTTACGAGCAGTCCCGCAAAGCCCGTTACGAACAGGTACGGCTGCTTTATATTGCCGTCACCCGGGCCCGCAAGTCCGCCCATTTGAGCGCCACCCTGAGCCTGTCCAGGACCGGAGAGGCGGAGCCGCCCGGTGGCAGTCTGCTGAGCTATATCTGGACGCAGCTGCAGGAAAGTGACCCCAGCGCCTGCAGCCCCATCCCGGTCGAAAAATTACTGACCGATCAGTCACCAGACCGGCAGCCAGCCCGGATAGCAGTGGGGGCGGCGGACACCACGCCGATCCGACGCTTCGTCAAGCCGCTGCGGGTCGATGCACGGACTCTGGCCCTGTTGGAGGGTACGCAACCTGCAGGGCTGGACCCCGAGCCGGCTCAGCTACCGGAAAACTCCCCTGACCAGGAACCGGAAGCCACCATTGGTATCCTGATCCACCAGGCTCTGGAAAACGTGGTTCAGGAACCCGACCTGTTCCGGAACGATCAATTCTTACCCGGTATGCGCCGCTACTGGCGCCAGCGGCTCGACAGTCTGATCGGGGAAAAAGCGGATCTGGATGCCGCTGTCGGGCATATCGAAGCCTCGGTCCGGGGCTGTATCGAGCATCGGGAAACCGCCTGGCTGTTCAATCCCGGGCTGGCGGAAAGCGCCGCTGAACTACCGGTCTCCCGTAACGTGGAGGGTACACTGTTCCATTACCTGATCGACCGCACCTTCGTTGACCCGGACAATGTCCGCTGGATCGTGGATTATAAGAGTGCGGTGCCGGACCCCGGCAGCAGTGAGGAGGCGTTTATCGCCCGCCAGATCAGTCAGCATCGCCCGCAGCTGGACAACTACCGTCGCCTGTTCAATGCCATGGAATCGCGGCCGGTGAAGACAGCGCTGCTGCTAACTGCCATTCCCAGGCTGGTGGAAATACCGGCTGACTGAGCGGCAGTCACAACTAACCTTGCATTGCTCTGCCTGACAGGGAGAAACGCTTAACCCACCCGTCAACGATGACGGAGACAGCGACTGTGCAGTTCAGTAATCCGCATCGTCGATAGCGAAGATGCCGGCGGCATTGCGCAAATACCCCCGGTAATCCATGCCGTAACCGAACAGGTAAAAGTCCTCCGCCTCGAGTCCCACGAAGTCGGCCTGGCAACCGGGAATTTTTCGCTCGTGTTTCTTGTCAATCAGCACTGCCGTGTAGACCTGCGCACTGCCCTGCTGCAGACAGAACTCCCGGACCCTGGCCAGGGTTTCGCCCTCATCGAGAATATCATCCACCAGCACCACCACGCGGCCCTGTAATGGCAGCGAAGGCGAGACTTTCCACTGCAGGTCGGCACCGCTGGTCTGTTCACGGTAGCGGGTCGCATGCAGGTAATCCATCTGGAGTGGGAACTGTAGCCTGAGCGCCAGCGCGCCAGCTGTAATCAGTCCCCCGTGCATGACGCACATCAGGATCGGATTGGTTCCGGCCAGCTGTGTGCTGACGGCAGCCGCCATTCGATCCAGCGCCGCCTCGACGGCAGCCTGATCGAACAGGCAACGGGAGCGCTGCCATACACCATCGAATTGTTCCGGGGTCATTTGTCACTTTCCTCGTTGAATTCCGTTTCGCGAGTATTTTCCAGTAGCGGATCAATCCCGTCCAGAGTGGTGGTGGGAAAGGCAAAATCACCGCCATGGGAGTGCACGATGCGGATTATGCTCAGCAGGATCTGCTGTTTCACTTCATGGTACCTCACCCAGTTGGTGGTACGGGTGTGGCAGTAGACAAAAAACTCCAGCGACGAGGCGGCATACCGGTTGAAGTTGACCAGCACTGTCTCACGCTGGTCGATGTCCGCATGATTACGCAACAGGCTTCTGACATCGCCGACTATGGCATCCATCAGGGCCGCGTCCCGGTAACGAATGCCGACTGTTTCGTAGATCCTGCGATGGGTCATACGTGACGGATTTTCCAGGGCCAGCTTGGTGAACATGGAATTGGGCACGTACAAGGGCCGCTTGTCGAAGGTTCTGACTACCGTGAGGCGCCAGCCGATCTGCTCGACCGTGCCTTCGATCTCCCGATCCGGTGAGCGTATCCAGTCGCCGATCGCAAACGGCCGGTCCAGGTAGATCATCAGCCCGCCAAAAAAATTGGACAACAGGTCCTGGGCGGCAAACCCGATGGCGATGCCGCCCACTCCGCCGGCGGCCAGTAACGCGGTGATTTCAATACCCAGCGTCGGCAGTGCGATAAGTACCGCACTGATTACCACGGTCAGACGCAGCAGCTTGGCCAGGGCGGTAAGAGTGGTGGCGTCCAGTCTACCGGGTTCCGGTTCCCCGCTCTGAAGCTCGTGCAGCTTGGCCTCCTCCACCAGGAGAATGAAGCGCCAGGCAAAGCACATGATCAGCACGATGACCGAGAGCCGCCGGACCGCATCGATACGCTCCGAGGTCAGCAGGGCCGTATCGACAAAGTTATCAGCCACATCCGCCGCCAGGCACAGCCCCATGATGAGGATAAACCAGCTGACCACCGGGCGGGCTGCTTCGAACAGGGCGTCGTCCCAGACATTCTCGGTACGCCGGAACTGCCTGCCCAGGGATGTCAGAATCCGCAGCGCCAGGGCACGCAGCAGCAGCGTCAGAAAGACAATCACCAGGATGCGCCAGCCCCACCCCAGGTCCTGAATGCTGGCGATGCCCAGGGTGTCTTCCAGCCAGTTTTCCATAGTACGGAGCCTCTGCAAAATTACCCGCTGCCCTGCGCTGTCGACGACGTTCAGGCAACCCCGTGAAAATCTTCAAAACCTGACAATAAGCTGCGGATGTGGCGTGGGAGATGCCGAAAAAATGCCTGAGAGCCAGGGTACCGGCATGGTTAAACAGCGGTCTCCCCATGTCAAGACGCCGCCCGGGCTGGCACCCTGGAAGGTTCAGTCGCAGCAGCCTACCAATGCTGAGATCTGCTCCCTGGCCAGTTGCCAGCGGTCGCCAGCATGCAGCGTGTCCCAGTCGAGCTCCGGCTTTCCGCGCATGGCAGGCAGACGGTCGCTGCCGGGAAGGTCGTCGGCATCGAGCCAGTCCAGCACCACCCGGGCCTGGGGGCGGTCATTGCAGACCAGAATCATGTCGCAGCCGGCGGCCATGGCCAGGCGCGCCCGTTGCAGCACATCGCCAGCCGAGCCGGCGGCCTGCATGGTCAGATCATCACTGAAAACCACCCCGTCAAAGCCCAGTTGCCGGCGCAGAATATCCTGCAGCCAGACCCGCGACATGGCCGCACACTGGGAATCGACCTGCGGGTACAGCACATGGCCGGGCATAACCGCGTCCAGGTGATCCACACAACGCGCAAACGGTACCAGATCCGTGGCCAGCAGCTGCTCCAGGTCACGGGCATCCACCGGCAGTTCCACGTGGGAATCCTCCACCACACTGCCATGACCGGGAAAATGCTTGCCGGTCGCCTTCATGCCGGCTGCATGCATACCGTCGATAAACTCGGTGGCAAGGGCAACAACCGTGTCAGGCTCGGCAGCAAAAGCCCGGTCGGCGATGATGCGGCTTTCCTGCAGATACAGGTCCAGTACCGGTGCGAAACTGAAATCCAGGCCACAGGCAAGCACTTCCGCCGCCATCAGCCAGCCACAGGTATTCGCCAGGGACAGCGCGACCTTTGGCTCCCGCCGGTACAGTTCACCAAACCGGTGCATGGGCGGCAGACGCGTAAATTCCTGTCGGAATCGCTGTACCCGCCCGCCTTCCTGATCGACGGCTATTAACAGATGTGGCTGACAGGCGCGGATAGCCGCCACCAGGTCCTGCAACTGCCCGATGGAGGCGAAATTACGTCCGTACAGGCCCAGGATCACACCTCCAACCCGTGGATGACTGAGCAGCTCGCGGTCCTCGGCGCTCAACTGCAACCCTTGTACATCCAGCATCAGTGCGCCGGGCCCCAGTATATTGTTCATCGATTTGTACTCACTCCGTCACCCTCACCACTTTCATTTCGCGCCCTTTCACTCTTTCACCCGGTCACCTGGACTTCTTTCACCTTGACTCCCTTTAGCGGGACTCCTTTCACCGCGACAACTTTCACCTGGACACCTTTGACCTCGGCACCTTTTACCTGGGTCCCTTCCACCTCAACTCCTTGCATCTGGAACCGTTCCGCCTCAACGCTTTGCAACTGGACCCTACCACCTCGAAGCCATTCACCTGGGACCCCGAGCACCTGGCCCCCTTCCATCCCGCCGCAGAAATGTCACCCCTAGGTGCTGGTGAAAGGCCCTTGTCAACAAGACTCCCAGCTCTTGCCATTCCCTGTCCGCCGCATGCCAATTCCCTTCAGCGAATGGCTTCTCGGCTGCAGCAGACCACCACCAATTATCCCGGAACCGGGCCCGGCTTGAAATGGCTGTGTTTACGGCGATTGTCCGGCTGGCAGGATATTTTCCTCTTGATTCCGATTTGGCAACCGGCGTATAAACCCGATCAAGGACTCGATGAAAAGGGTCACTACGGAAGCTGTAATCAAACCGGATTTTGTCGACGAGGAAACCAGCCAAACCCATAGAAACGAGAGAGAGCAAGCCTGAGGAGCGTGGATGATGAATCATCTGACAGCCGAAATTTCGTCCTGGTACCAGGATCTTTTCACCGGTGCCGTCTTCGAAGTCGTGGCGATAGATGAGCAGAATGGCACCATCGAGTACCAGCACATCGATGGCGAGGTTGGTGAATTCGATCTTGTAACCTGGCAACAACTCCCGCTCCTGCCGGCCGAAGCTCCCGAGGACTGGCGCTCACCCTACGAACTCAACAAGGAAGACAGCCTCTACTACGACTCGGACATCATTCCGGAAAACTGGTCAGGTGCCCTGACCGACGTGGAACCCGAGCTGCTGGACCTGGGTGACGATTTCCAGATTCTCTGACTACCGGGTAAAGTAAGGCAGAAAAGGGGACAGTCCCTGAGGGACTGTCCCCTTTTCTGTCCCCCTTTTCTGCCCCTTTTTCTGCCCTTGCGAAACGCTCAACCTCGTGGGAACACCTCAAGAGGTTTGGCCTGCGGCAGATAACTGTATATAATTACAGTTACATGTTGAGACCGGTGATAGCCCATGATCAAGCTCACTTCCCGCCAGGAACAGATTCTGGATTTCATCAAGACTTATCTGCAGGAGACCGGCTTTCCCCCGACCCGTTCCGAGATCGCCGAGCAGATGGGATTCAAATCGCCCAATGCCGCCGAGGAGCACCTGCGGGCGCTGGCGCGCAAAGGCGCAATCGAGATGCTGCCCGGGACCTCCAGAGGGATCCGGCTGCCGGCGGAGGAACACCCCGGGCTGCCGGTTATCGGCCAGGTTGCGGCGGGCAGCCCGATTCTGGCTGAAGAGTCCATTGCCGAGTACTGCGAGGTGCCGGCAGAGATGTTCACTCCCCGGGCCGATTACCTGCTGACGGTGAAGGGAACCAGTATGGTAAACGCCGGAATCTTTGAAGGTGATCTGCTGGCAGTGCACAAGACCACGCGTGCCAATAACGGCGACATCATCGTCGCCAGGCTCGGCGAGGAAGTGACGGTGAAGCGCCTGCAGACCACGCGCAGCCGCCACCGGGTTACCTTGCTGGCGGAAAACCCGGAGTTTGCACCCATCGAAGTGGATCTGCGTACACAGCCCTTCGACATCGAAGGGATCAGTGTGGGCGTGATCCGCCGACAGATGTAGCTGCCGGCGACGGCTCAGGAACCTTTGCGGCCCTTGCCCTTACCTTTGCCCCTGCCTGCCGTGGCTTTTTTACGGACGCCGGTTTTCTTGTCAGGCGGGCTGACCTGCCACTTACCGCCCTGGTAAAAGGCCTTCCAACCGGTGGCCTTCTTGTCCACTTCGCTCTGCACGTACTGTTCCTGAGTCTTGCGACTGAACCGTACCAGAGTCTTGTTGCCTTGATCGTCCTCGGTGGGCGCCTCCATCAGGAAGGCGTACTTGGGATCGATCTCGTCCTTATGGGGCAGCAGCTCCTCCACCAGAGGGGCCCGGGTTTCCCGGTTACGGGGAAACTTACTGGCGGCCAGGAACAGGCCCGAAGCGCCATCGCGGAGGATATAGTGGTCTTCGACCGTTTCGCACTGC
This sequence comes from Pseudomonadales bacterium, assembly GCA_024234395.1. GTDB lineage: Bacteria > Pseudomonadota > Gammaproteobacteria > Pseudomonadales > Pseudohongiellaceae > NORP240. The sequence continues at coordinate 973,370 of JACKOH010000001.1, read as the reverse complement.
AGTTCCGGCATCGGTACCGGATCCATTTTCGGTGGTGCCGGTTGTCCGTTGCGCAGCAGCTTGCGGGTATTGCTGCATGACTCGTTGGTGCAACCGAAATACTTACCGAAGCGGCCGGTTTTCAGCTGCATCTCCGCACCACACTTGTCGCATTCAATTACCGGACCGTCATAACCGCGAATCTTGAACTTGCCTTCCTCCACCTCATAGCCGGGACAATCGGGATTGTTCCCGCACACGTGAAGCTTGCGATTTTCGTCGATCAGGTAGGCATCCATCGCCGTACCACAGAGTTTGCAGCGATGCTTGTGCCGTAACTGCAGATTCTCCTGCTCTTCCGCTTCCTCGACGTTGTCGGTGCGGATCGCCTCGTCGCCGGGAGTCAGGTTGATGGTGCTCTTGCAACGTTCCTTGGGCGGCAGGGAATATCCGGAGCAGCCCAGAAACACGCCAGTGGAGGCGGTGCGAATCTGCATGGGCCGACCGCACTTGGGACACGGAATATCGGTGTCGGTGGGGTTATTGGCGCGCATGCCGTCATCTTCGGACTGGGCTTTCTCCAGTTGCTTGAGAAAGCCATCGTAGAATTCATCGAGCAGGTCTTTCCAGCTGCGCTTGCCATTGGCGACATCGTCCAGGGCATCTTCCATACGCGCGGTGAAATCGTAATTCATCAACTCGCTGAAACTTTCCAGCAGCCTTTCAGAGACGATGTCTCCCATCTTCAGGGCGTGGAAACGCTTGTTTTCCAGTTTCACGTAGCCGCGATCCTGAATCGTGGAAATAATCGCCGCATAAGTGGAAGGCCGACCGATATCCCGCTTTTCCAGTTCCTTCACCAGGCTCGCTTCGGTGTATCGGGCGGGCGGGCGGGTAAAATTCTGGATCGGATCCAGGCGCTTAAGATTCAGCTGGTCTCCGACTTCCAGGGCCGGCAGCACGACGTCATCCTCCTTGCCCGGCATCACTCTCAGATAGCCGTCGAACTTCATGATCCGGCCCTTGGCGCGCAGCTCAAAGTCCCCGGCGCCAATGGTCAGCGTGGAACTCAGGTACTCGGCGCGCGGCATCTGACAGGCCAGAAAAAATTGCCAGATCAGGTTGTACAGGCGTACCGCATCCTGTTCCATGTTCTGCAGACGCACGGCGCGAACCTTGACGTCGGTGGGACGGATAGCCTCGTGTGCTTCCTGAGCGCCTTCGCGGGAGCTGTAACGTATCGGCTCAGCAGGCAGATAACGGTCGCCGAAGGCGTCCTTGATGTAATCCCGTGCCATAGCGATGGCATCTTCGCTGAGATGTGTGGCGTCGGTACGCATGTAGGTGATGTAACCGGCTTCGTAAAGACGCTGGGCCATCATCATGGTTTTCTTGACGCCGAAGCCCAGCCGGGTACTGGCTGCCTGCTGCAGCGTCGACGTGATAAGCGGCGGTCTCGGTTTCGATGAAGTGGGCTTGTCGTCGCGCTGGATGACCTGGTAGCCGGCACTCTGCAACAGGCCCACAGCGCGATCGCTCTCCGCCTTGCTGCCGGGACGGTAATTTTTACCCGCCTCCTTGACGACCTGGCAGCGCAGCTTGTCCTTCTGACCTGATTCCAGATCGGCAAACAATTCCCAGAACTCTTCGGGAATGAAAGCGCGGATTTCCTGCTCCCGTTCCACTACCAGGCGCACCGCAACCGACTGAACGCGGCCGGCCGACAGCCCGCGGGCCACCTTGGCCCACAGCAGTGGCGATACCATGAAACCCACCACCCGATCGAGAAAACGCCGCGCCTGCTGCGCCTCGACATAGCGCATGTCCAGCTCGCCTGGTTCCGCGAAGGCCTCCTGGATTGCACGCTTGGTGATCTCGTTGAACACTACCCGTTTGAATCGCTCCGGGTTACCGCCGATTGCTTCCTTCAAATGCCACGCTATCGCCTCCCCTTCGCGATCAAGGTCAGTGGCCAGGTAGACGCGGTCAGCAGATTTGGCCAGCTTCTTCAATTCGCTGACAACTTTTTCCTTGCCCGGCAGAATCTCGTAATTGGCACGCCAGTCGTGTTCCGGGTCTATGCCCATCCGCTTGATAAGCTGTTCCTTCTGCTTACGCTTGCGATGTTCGGCCTTTTCCTCGACGCTCATCTTGCGGGTGGCCGCAGCGGCCGCCGCTCGGGCCTTGGGATCGGTCCCGTTGGAGCTGCCGGAAGTTGGCAGATCGCGGATGTGCCCGACGCTGGACTTGACGACGAATTCCGGTCCCAGGTACTTGTTTATGGTCTTGGCTTTGGCGGGGGACTCGACGATGACCAGGGATTTTGACATTGAAACTGTGACTTCCTTGAATGGTTTTGCGCTGCGTGAATTTTGCAAAGCGCACATATATAAGGGCTAGTCACAGTTCGGTCAAGTTTTTGTTGAAGAACCCGCCGGCCCGGTCAGCGGCGCTGCAGCCCGGCAAACGGCATTGCAGGGCCGGGGTCGAAACGACCGCGGAGCACCGTGACGACGCGGCCTGAAGGCCTGGGTCAGGGGTGACTGTCAGCCGGGCTGCAGACCGGAAAGGTCCGGTCCAGCCCGCATCGTTCAGAGGGAAACTTCGTGGGTCCAGCCGTATGGATCGTCCAGCTCACCGCGCTGAATACCGACCAGCAGATCATAGAGTTCCTGCATCACCGGCCCGACCGACCTGCCCTCATCATGAAAACTGTGCCAGGCATTGTCGAACCAGATTCGCCCGACCGGGGACAGGACCGCGGCGGTTCCGCAGGCCGCCACTTCTTCAAAGTCCTGCAATTCGGCACGCAGATCGATGGGACGGGTTTCGGTCTTGAGCTGCAGACGATCCTCGGCCAGCACCATCAGTGAGCGACGCGTGACGCTGGGCAGTACCGCATCGGAACGCGGCGTGACGAAACGGTTTCCGGTCATGGCAATGACGATATTCGCCGATCCGGCTTCATCGATGTAGCGCCGCTCTGCGGCATCGAGAAACAACGCCTCGTTGGCACCCTGAGCCTGTGCCTCGCGGGTGGCCAGCAGGCCACCGGCGTAATTGGCGCCCACCTTGTAGTTGCCGGTGCCGTGTGGAGCGGCCCGGTCCAGCTCCGAGACGGCCAGGGAAATCACCGCCATGCCATTGCTTGAGTAATAGGGCCCTACCGGTGATACGAATACCCGGAACTCGAACTGGCGGGCGGGCCGCAGGCCGAGGTTTTCCCCCACTCCGATCAGCATCGGCCGGATATATAAAGAAGCACCGGATCCATGGGGCGGAATCCAGGCATAATTGGCCCGCACCGCTTCCTCGACTCCACGCAGAAAGAGTTCCCGGGGAACCTCGGGCATCAGCAGTCGTCCGGCCGCCTGTTTCATCCGTTCGCTGTTCAGATCCGGACGGAACAGCAGTACCCGGCCATCGGGAGCGGTCTGCGCCTTGAGCCCCTCGAAACACTGCTGGGCATAGTGCAGCGCCGGTGCGCCTTCGTGCACAGGAATAATCTCGGACTCCACCAGTTCGCCATCGGACCATTTGCCATCACTGTGGATGGCGCTAAAACGAAAATCGGTTTTCCGGTAACTGAAGCCGAGTTCGGACCAGTTCAGTGCTTTCTTTTCCAAGGTATTTCCCGTTCAATCGCAGCTTTGCAGACAGGCAGGACCGTGGCCGCTACCGGGGCGTTAACCAGCGGCGGCTACCTGCACAATGCTAATCAAGATTCACGCCAGCTGCCCCGGGTGCTGGCCGCGCGGGCGTATTATCAGCTATTGGCAGGCTATTTTCCATACAACCGCCTGCCGGCCGGAATCCGGCGCGCTGACAACCTCCAACCCGGTCACAGGCGGCCTGCCCTGACCAGACCTGTTGTCCCGGCGCTGCAATGGCAGCATCCGGACGCTCCCAGCGCAGGCCCCGAACTATCTTGAGCTGGCGGGCGGTGACGGGTACAGTAGCGCCCCTATGAACACCAGCATCCCACCCCTTATCGATATCGGAGCCAATCTCGCGCACAGTTCGTTCAGTCACGATCTCGACCAGGTCCTCGAGCAGTCCCGGGCGGCCGGCATCGGACACATCATCGTCACCGGTACCGATCTGGAGTCGGTGGCCGCAGCCCTGACCCTGAGCCGTGAGCATGCGGGCTACCTGACCCTTACGGCAGGCTTTCATCCCCACGTGGCGAGCACATTCGACGCTGAGGCCGGACGTCAGATCGAGCACTATGCGCGCCTGCCTGAAGTGGTCGCAGTAGGCGAAACCGGCCTCGACTTCAACCGCGACTATTCACCTCGCGATCAACAGGAAGATGCCTTTGCCAGGCAGCTGGAGCTGGCCGGGAAGGTCCAGAAGCCGGTTTTTCTGCATCAGCGGGATGCCCATGACAGTTTCCAGCGGATTCTGAGGGAGTATCGCTCCCACCTGACCGGTGGCGTGGTCCACTGCTTCACGGATACCCGGGAGGCGCTGTTCGACTATCTGGACCTGGACATGTATATCGGAGTTACCGGCTGGATCTGTGATGAACGACGCGGCCGGGCGCTGCAGGATCTGGTCAGCGAGATTCCCGCAGACCGGCTGCTGCTGGAGACCGATGCCCCTTACCTGCTGCCACGAAGCCTCAGACCGGCCCCCTCCTCACGGCGCAACGAACCCCGCTATCTGGTTGAGGTCCTGGAAACCGTGGCCCGCTGCCGCGGTGAAAGCGCAGAACAAGTGGCGCAGCACACCAGCGCCAATGCCCGCCGCCTTTTCGGCGTCACCGGCGCGGCGGCGTAAGTGTTGCACCTGATACCTTATTTCAGCCGTCAGCCACGATGAATTCCCGGATCCGGTCACCGTCGAATGGCCAGCCCAACTCGCCGCCGCTGTCCGCGCGGCACAACACCGGAATGCGGATGCCGTAACGTTCCACCAGCACCTGGTCGCTGGCAATGTCGATGGTCTGCCATTGCAGAGGCAGCTCCAGCGCCAGTTGCCGCAACAGCAGTTCCGCTTCTTCACACAAATGACAACCGGCCGTGGAATAGAGGATCAATGGCTGCATTATTCAATTTCCTCCGCAGCAGAATGCCGCCCGGTCGTGGTCACTACACGGCGTGGACGAGCTACAAACTGGAACAAAGTCTCCCTAGACATCGCCCTGAAAACGTTTAAAATCCGGGACTTCGCCTATGGAACCTCTGACTGAAACTTTCCAGGACCGATCAGCCGTTCCCCTATTTGCCCGCATTGGAAGATCGAGAACAATAATATGAGTCACCACGAAATGATAACAGAGCTGAAAAACTGGCTTTCACATCAGATTATCGGCCAGGAAAAGCTGCTGGATCGCCTGCTGATCGCTCTGTTAGCCGATGGACACCTGCTGGTGGAAGGTGCTCCAGGTCTGGCAAAAACAAAAGCTATCAAGGACTTATCGAGAGCTATTGAGGGTGACTTTCACCGCATTCAGTTTACCCCTGACCTGCTGCCCAGCGACATCACCGGCACCGAGGTATTCCGTCCGGAAGACGGTTCCTTCCGTTTTCAGCAGGGACCGATATTCCACAACCTGGTGCTGGCCGACGAGATCAACCGTGCGCCTGCCAAGGTGCAATCCGCCCTGCTGGAAGCCATGGCCGAACACCAGGTCAGCGTGGGTCGTGAATCGTTTACCCTGCCCCCCCTGTTCATGGTTATGGCCACCCAGAACCCGATCGAGCAGGAAGGGACCTACCCGCTGCCGGAGGCCCAGCTCGACCGGTTCCTCATGCACGTGACGATCGATTACCCGGTTATCGAAGCGGAGCGGGAAATTCTGCACCTGGTGCGCAACGAGGCGCAGAACAAGATTCCGGCGCCACCCAAGATTATCAATCAGTCCAACCTGTTCGAAGCGCGTCAGGAAATCCTCGCCATGCACATGGCGCCGGAAGTTGAGGAATACATCATTCAGCTGATTATGGCGACCCGCAAACCGGAACTCTACGGCGACGACCTGGTCAAGTGGCTCGAATACGGTGCCAGCCCGCGTGGCACCATCTCCCTGGATCGTTGTGCCAGAGCCCACTCCTGGATTCAGGGTCGGGATTTCGTCAGCCCGGACGATGTACAGGAAGTCATGTTCGACGTGCTGCGTCACCGGATTCTGCTGAGCTTCGAGGCGGAAGCCAGCGGGGTCACTCCCGACAAAGTCCTGGAGACCATCCGCGAACGCGTCCCCACCGCCTGAGCTGAGGGGTCATCAACATGCCCGCGGCTATGCAATTGGCTCCCATCCAGAGTCGCTACCAGTGCAAGGGCGCGGTAGTCGAACTCGAAGACCTGCTGCTGCAACGCTACGCAGCCAGGTCTCTGGAATACGTGGCTCACACCCGCTCTATTGCCGGGATTTCCGGCCTGCACCTGTCGAAAATGCGCGGCCGCGGCATCGATTTCGAGGAATTCCGCCCCTATCAGCAGGGTGACGATATCCGCCTCATTGACTGGCGGGTCACGGCCCGCACCAGTCGGCCCTTCACCAAGGTATTCCGGGAGGAACGGGAACGCCCGGTAATCGTTGCCGTGGACCAGACCTCCAACATGTTTTTCGGCAGCCAGGTGGCCTTCAAATCGGTAATAGCCGCCCAGGTGGCGGCGCTGTTCTGCTGGCTGGCGATCGACAATGGCGACCGGGTCGGCGGACTGGTGTATTCAGACAAAAACGCCAACCTGGTGCGCCCGCGTCGCAGCCGACGGTCGGCCCTGCACCTGCTGAACCTGGTTTACCAGTACAATCAGCGTCTGCAGGACCACAGTGACAGCGACGAGACTCCGCTGGATCCGGGTTTCGAACCGGGACTGGCCTATGCACTGGGTCAGATCCGCCGCATCACCAAGCCCGGCAGCACCCTTTACATCGTTTCAGATTTTGCGACACTGGATGAACGGGCCCTGCAGTACCTCTACCAGCTGTCCCGTCACAACAACGTGATCTGCGTATTTATTTCCGATCCGCTCGAAGAAGTGCTGCCGCTACCGGGTTACTACAGTATCACCGACGGCAGGCGCCGCGGTGCCCTGAATACCTTTAACGGAAGGATTCGCGAGCGCTACGAGGAACAGTTCCGGGAGCGCATGGAATCCATTACCAGTGAACTGGATCAACTGCAGGTACCCATGATCCGCCTTAAAACCAACCAGCCAACGGTCGAACAGATAAGACAATGGATAGTGCAGAACTCCTAGAGCAGCTGGCCGACATCCACCTGCCTCAGGCGGTGTCGTTCTGGCCCCCGGCCCCGGGCTGGTGGCTGCTGGCACTGCTGGTACTGGCCCTGCTCGGCTGGCTGGTGGCCAGACTGTTGCAGGCCCGCCGTAAACGGCGGATCTGTGCGTTCGCGCTGCAGGAACTGGACGGGGTTTATAACGCTTTCGCCGCCGACCTGAGTGGCGATGGGGAACAGGCCGGCAAGGCCCGGCTGATGTTTCTCAATCAGATGAATGCGGTCCTGCGACGGGTGGCCCTGTGGCACTTCCCCCAGCACAACGTGGCCAGCCTCAGCGGTCGGGCCTGGGTTGATTTTATCCGGGAAAAAGGAGAATCTTCCCTGATGACCGATGAAATCGCCAACGCACTGGCTGAAGGTCGCTTCCAGGCCCGCTGCGACGTCGACGTGGAGCAGTTGCACAAGTTCGGGGAACGCTGGATAGTCAATCTGTACATGAATCGTTCCGGGGCTCAAAGCCCCGGGAATCTGCGCGCCTGAGTGGTCTGTTATGCTCGAGTTTACCTGGCCTTTCGCCTTTCTCGCCCTGCCCCTGCCCTGGCTCGTTTATAAACTGATGGCCCGGGCGCCGCGTCAGGATGCGTCCCTGCTGGTGCCGTTCTTCGAAAAACTGACCCGCCTGCAGTCGGACAACGAGTCCATTTCCAGCAGTCGCCTGTTAAACCTGATCTGCTGCAGCCTGATCTGGCTGCTGGTAGTGCTGGCGGCAAGCCGGCCGCAGTGGCTTGGCGACCCGGTAGAATTACCTTCAACAGGACGGGACCTGATGCTGGCGGTGGACATCTCCGGCAGTATGGAAGCCCAGGACATGGTTGTAGGCAACCGCCAGGTATCGCGAATCGACGTGGTCAAAGCGGTGGTCAGTGACTTCGTGGAGCGCCGCGAAGGTGACCGGCTGGGCCTGATCCTGTTTGCCGCCCATGCCTATATCCAGGCCCCGCTCACCTTCGACCGGGACACGGTCGGCACCCTGCTGGAGGAAGCCGAAATCGGCATCATCGAGGAATCCGCCACCGCCATTGGCGATGCCATTGGACTGGGCGTCAAGCACTTGCGTAACCGGCCGGAGAACAGTCGGGTACTGGTGCTGCTGACCGATGGGGTCAATAACGCCGGTTCGGTATCGCCAATTCAGGCCGGCCAGCTGGCCGAAACGGAAAACATCAAGATTTACACCATCGGTATCGGCGCCGACCAGGTGGTACAACGCACTTTTTTCGGTTCCCGGTCGGTGAATCCGTCGGCAGAACTGGACGAGGAAACCCTGACCCAGATTGCTGAATCCACCGGCGGCCGTTATTTCCGGGCCCGTGATGTGAATGACCTGGTGGAAATCTACGAAGAACTGGATCGTCTGGAGACCATCGAGCAGGACGAGCAGACCTACCGGCCCACCAAGATTCTGTTTTTCTGGCCACTGGGAGCCGCCCTGCTGATCAGCTTCATTCTGGCCGCAGTCTCCATTCCCTGGCTGTCGCTGCTGGGCAGACAACCCCGGCAGGACGCGGAAGGCGTAAGCGTGGGGAGTGGCAGCTGATGGAGTTCATGCTTCCCAACTGGCAGGAATTTCATTTCCTGCGCCCCCTGTGGCTACTGGCCCTGATTCCGGTGGTCCTGTTTCTCGCGGCACTGTGGCGAATCAACAGCTCGGTGTCCGCATGGGACCGGGCCATCGATAAATCGTTGCTGCCGTTTCTGCTCGATCGCAGCAGGAATGCCGCCCAGGGCACGCCGCTTGCGTTGCTGGCCGGCGCCTGGATTCTCAGTGTCATTGCGCTGGCCGGACCGGTGTGGGAGAAGCTTCCGCAGCCGGTACAGCAGCGCGAGGATGCACTGGTGATAGTACAGGACCTGTCACTGTCCATGTTCGCTCCCGATCACGTGCCCAATCGCCTGGACCTGGCGAAGCGCAAACTGCGGGATATTCTCGACCAGCGCGATGAAGGTCAGACCGCTCTGGTGGTCTATGCCGGCGACGCCCATGCGGTTACTCCGCTGACCGATGACGCGGTTACCATTGCCGCCCTGGTCCCCTCACTGTCACCTAATATCATGCCGCTGTTTGGCAGCAATCCGGGTGCCGCCCTGGATGTGGCAATCTCCCTGCTCAACGACATCGAGGCCAGTCGTGGCAGGATCCTGCTGATTACCGACGGCATCGCCGGTTTTGCAGAGGAACAGATGCTGGCTGAAAAAATGGCCGAAACCGATTACGAACTGCTGATCATGGGCGTGGGCACCGAGGAAGGGGCACCGATCCGGACCAGTGACGGCGGTTTTCTGACCGACGTCAACGGCGAGACGGTGATCCCGACCCTGAATCGCAATGTGCTGGAATCCCTGGCTAACCGCACCGGCGGCCGCTATCACGATATTCAGCTCTCCAACGCCGACATCAATTACCTGCTGGCTGATTCGCCGTTCTTTGACGAGACTCTCAGTGAAGTGGAGGAGGAATTCGACATCTGGTACGAAGCCGGACCCTGGCTGATGCTGCTTATTGTGCCGTTTGCGGCGCTCAGTTTCCGGCGTGGCTGGCTGTTCGGACTGGCCCTGCTGTTCACCCTGACCGGCACCCTGACGCCGACCCGCCAGGCCCAGGCCTGGGAATGGAGAGACTTGTGGCAGACCTCCGATCAACAGGGTGCGAAGGCCATGGAGGCAGAGAATTTCGAGGACGCCGCGGGCCTGTTCGAGAACCGGAACTGGCAGGGCGCCGCCATGTACCGGTCAGAAAACTACGAATCGGCGATCGCCGCATTCAGCAGCGATATCAGTGCCGATGGGCACTACAATCGCGGCAACGCCCTGGCACTGACGGGTAATTACGAGCAGGCGATTGCAGCCTACGACGAGGCACTGGAACTGCAGCCTGACCACGCCGATGCGCTGCACAACAAGGAGATTGTCGAACAGTTGCTGCAGGAGCAGGAAAGCCAGGAAGGTGAATCCGAAGGCGAAAACAGCGAACAGCAACAGCAGGAAGGTTCCGAACAGGAGCAGGAAAACCAGGACAACAGCGATCAGCAGCAACAGGAAAGCCAGGAAGGCAACCAGGATCAGGAACAACAACAGCAGCAACAGCAACAGCCTGAAGAGCAGGAAGGCTCGGAAAGCAACAGCGAACAGAACACGCCCAGCGAAGAAACCAATGAACAGTTCGAGGAACAGCAATCCCTGGAACAATGGCTGCGACGGATCGAGGACGATCCCGGTGAACTGCTACAGCGCAAGTTCCGTTATGAATATCGGCAACGGCAGTTGAACGGCACCGCCAACAACCTGCAATCCGGAGAGCAGATATGGTAAGGCTGAAAAGTATTTTCCTCGCTGCCCTGCTGCTGGTTTCGTTCAGTGCCGGCGCCCAGGAAGTGGAAGCGTTTCTCGACCGCGCCGAGATCGCCCGGGGCGACACGGTGGAACTGACCATCCGGGTGTTTCAGCAGCAGAATACGCAACTGGACCTGTCACCGCTGCGCGCCGATTTCGACATCCTTGCCTCCCGCACGTCCCAGCAGATACGCAGCATCAATAACCAGGTCGAATCCTGGACCGATTATGTCATTACGCTGTTCCCAACCCGCGAGGGTGAGATCGAGATCCCGGCCCTGCAGGTAGGTTCCCAGCAGACCAGCCCGATTACCCTCACCGTCGAAGACCAGGGTCCCAATTCCAATCAGGGCAACAGCGAACTGTTCCTGGAAACCGAAGTTAATAAAGAAAGTGTATTCGTACAGGAACAGCTGCTGTTCACCATCCGGCTGTTCTACACGATCAGCGGAATCCGCAATCCCCAGTTTACCGAACTGGACATGCCCGACACGGTGATTCAGCTGATCGGCTCCCCCAACCAGTATGAACGGCTGATCGACGGCGAGCGTTATGGCGTCTACGAAATGCGTTATGTGATATTCCCACAGCGCAGCGGACCACTGGAAATCCCCGATATCCTGTTTCGCGGTGAAGTCACTGACGGCTCCAGCAATTTCGTCTTTCGCAATCTGAACACCCAGCGGGTCACCGCCTATATCGAAGGCAAGACCATCGAGGTCAAAGAGCGACCCGCCGCCGCCCAGGGGCTGGAAACCTGGCTGCCGGCCAGCAATGTCACTCTCGAGGAATCCTGGGATCAGGACATCAGCAACCTGCAGGTCGGTCAGACTCTCAAGCGCACTGTCACGCTGGTGGCAGAAGGCCTCGATGGAGCGGTGCTGCCACCCTTCAGCCCCGAGCAGATCGACGGCGTCAACCTGTATGCCGATCCGGCGGATATCAGCCGTACTTTCGTCGAAGGTGAGATTGTCGGTACCCGGGTGGAATCGGCCTCGCTGGTTCCGACTCGCGCCGGAATCGTGGAAATTCCCGAGCTTTCGGTGCCCTGGTGGGATATCAACTCCAATGAATTGCGTTACGCCACCCTCCCGGCCTCACGCCTTAGCATCGCTACCATCGATGGCGAACTGCCGTCTGAGCAGCTGGTGCAGGACGATGGCCGCGGCCTGGAAAGCGAGGCGGCGGCTCCGGTGCTGAACCAGGACATGATCGATGCCCAGAACCAGAGCCGGCTCATCAACATCCCGGTCATCTGGTTCAACCTGTTTATCGGCGCAGCAGTACTGGTGGTACTGGCCAGCATCTATCTGTTAGTTATCCGCAGTTTCAATATCAGCCCGATGGACAGTCTGCGCGGCTTTGCACGACGCCTGGCCGATTCCCGTAAGCCGCAGAACAACGAGCGAATCGCTTTTGGTGAACTGCAGAACAGCCTGCGCAACGGCGACCCGAAAGCCATCCGCTCAGCGCTATTGATCTGGGCAAACCATTTTTATGCCCCGGCGCCGATTCGCAGTATGGAAGATATCATTCGCCTGTCCGCAGGTTCTCCCCTGAGTGGGTTCGCTCTGGAAGTTCAGACTGCACTTTACAACAGCGAGACCCAGGCCCGGATTGACAGCGCCAAAGTGGAGCAGCAGTTAATTGCGATGCGCCGGCTGCAGCAGGACATCCGCCGTGAAGTCCGGCGAAACGAACCGTATAACCTGCCCCCTCTGTACAGAACCTGAATCTCCACTCCGGATACTGGAGCAGAATACCGAACCAGCGTCCTGGGTGGCTGTGACCGATCCTGACAACGACTCTGAGCGACAACCTGCAGAGCGCGCCCACTCAACCCTGAACCGCCCGGCAACTGCCTGATGGACAAGAAACATTCCCGCCCCGTTTATTCCACCGAGTCCGGCCGCCTCTGCCCCGGCTGTGGTCAGCCAGTGAGTGAATGCCGGTGTCGGCAGAACCGCCAACAACAGGTGGTTTCATCAGCCCGGTCGGTCACCGTACAGCGGGAACGCAAGGGCCGTGCCGGTAAGGAAGTCACCGTAGTCCGCGATTTACCGTTAAATCAGCTGGAATTGCAGCTGCTGGCATCCTCGCTGAAAAAGCACTGTGGCTGTGGAGGCACAGTAACCCAGGACACTATCGAGATTCAGGGCGATCAGCGGGAAAGAATCCGCCGTTATCTGAGCGATCAGGGTTACCAGGTTAAGCTGGCCGGCGGCTAACCTCACTCCTGGTTAGCCGGATTGAGGGAACGCGCCGGGTCAGCCGGGTCGCCAGAGGGGCTTGCGACCCAGTCCGTTCCTGAATTCCCGCAACCGCTGCTTCAGCTCCGCGACCGCTTCGCTGCTGCCGGAGTGAGCGTCACCCTGGTATGCAATTTCCATGTACAACCGGGTAATCCCGTCCAGCGACACGGCCAGTTCCGGACGTTCCGCGCTCACCCGTCGGCAATAGTCGAGCGGACCTTCTCCGTTCCTGCGCGGCACTCCGAGGCGCGCCAGCTGATCGCAATAATCCCGGTACAGCCTGTCGAACTGACGGTTGTTGGCTGTCGGGATCCTGCGAATAACCAGCAACGCGACCAACCCGACACAGAATAGACTCGACAGACCCAGCACTATCAGTACCCCGCTCTTGCTGGTAGTGCCAAACCACCGCTCAAAAAATGCCGCCTGGCGCTCCATGCTATAGCTGACTACCCGCCGGTTCCACAGATATTCGATCGCATCCAGGCGCAGGCGCATGGTATTGAGCCAGCCGGCCCCGCGGAACCGGGCCAGGGAAAAGCGCGACTCGGTCAGAAAATTCGGATCATCTCCCAGAGCTGCTTCGAACCCCTCGGTGATCCGGGTTGGAGCGACAATCGAGGTGGGATCGAAGCGCACCCAGCCCTCGCCCTCCAGCCAGACTTCGGTCCAGGCATGAGCGTTGTACTGGTACACCATGGTGTAGTCTTCGAAGCGATTGTATTCACCCCCGTGGTAACCCACCACCACCCGCGCCGGGACCCCCCCGGCACGCATCATGAAGGTGAAGGCACTGGCGTAGTGTTCACAATACCCGGCCCGGGTATTGAACAGGAAGTCGTCGATTCGCTGCGGGCCCAGCAACGGCGGACTCAGCGTATAGCGGAACTGCTGCTGGAACAGCGCCATCACCGTATAGGCATAATCGCGGTCAGTCGCCACGCTGGCGCGCAGAGAGGCAGCCAGTTCACGGCTCTGGGGATTTCCGTCGTCAGGCAACTCCAGGGACCGTCTGCGGGTAATGTCGAGCAACAGCAGGTCGGTACGGTGGTCAGGATAGGAAAGCAGGTTATAACTGTAACGCTGAGTGATGTCCGTTCGATTAATCAGCTCGAAGTTGCGCCCGCGGGTGATCTCCGGGGTCAGGGGTTCGGCCAGATGCAGACCGTAGATCCAGCGTTGCCGGGACGGTTCCATGATTACGTTGTAGCGAAGCGGATTACCGGCTACCCGCACCCGGTCCTGGTAGTCGATGCCGATCGGACCATTGATGAACGCCTCGGCCAGTGCGGAATTGCTTTGACGTCGCCAGGTCATCCCATTGAAATAATCGAGTACCAGTCCGCGCCAGTAGAGACTCTGATGCAGCGGCGGCGGAGCACCTTCGAAAGATACCCGGAACGCCAGATCAGTCGACTGAGCCAGCTGGCTGATATCGCCCGGTGACATCTGTTCAGACACCCCGGTACTGGCACCGCTCTGTGCCGGTACCCCCCAAAGTGGTCCGATTCGCGGAAACACCACGAACAGGACGATCATCAGCGGCAGACTCTGGGCGGTGATTTTAGCCGCCACGCCCAAGGTTGCCGGACGTTTGCCGACCGGGGCTGTCCGGTTGACCGATACCATGCTGCCAACGATGACGATCACCATCAGAGTCAGATACATACTGTTCAGCATGCCCTGGGAATAAATCAGTGACACCAGCGCCATGATAAAACCCAGCACCAGCACCACGTAAATATCCCGCTTACTCTGCATTTCCACCAACTTGAAAATAAAACCCAGGGCCAGCAGGCTGGCGGCCACGTCCAGGCCGATCTCCAGCGACTGCAACTGGGTGGCTGCGCCCCCCATGATAAACAGCACCAGGGCAACCCTGAGCGCCCGTCCCGGGTAATCCAATTTGCCCAGGAAAATAAGCACCCGCCAGACGATACAGGCGACCGCCACCAGGCTGATCCAGACCGGCAGACGCATGACATGAGGAGCAAGCGCCATGACCACTGCAACCAGGACCCAGATCAGGCTGCGGCGCGGAATCTGGTACGCAAGTTCCATATCAAGCCTCGCTCCGCTGTCCGGGGGCCGGTCGCCGATACAGGGCCAGCGCCTGGAGAACCGTAAGACGATGCTGCTTGCCGGTGTCCGGAGCTATTTCGACACCCGGCAGTCGCAGCCCGTAACTGGCATCGGACCCGGATAATTTCAGCAGGCAATAGCATAGCCGCGACAGCCGCTCCTCATCAGTAAAGCCGTAAAACAGATCCCAGTCCAGCAACAGTCGTTCATCGATATAGTCGACAAACTGCTTCACCAGCATGCCCTGGCCGCGGGCGACATTCTTCCAGGCTACCTGACGCAGCGAGTCTCCGGGATTGAAACTGCGGAATCCGTAAAAGTCATCGGTGCCTTCCCTGACCAGAGCGGTTTCCTCTTCGCTGCTGCTGCTATTGAAGACCTGGGCCAGCGACACCGGCACCGGACGCGGATAAACCAGGCACTGACTTTTCAGGTTTACCAGCGACCAGGCTCTGAACAGGCCGGTCGGAAATCGGGTACTGACGATCAACCGCGGGGCATTGTACAGCCCACGGCTGGTGGTCCGGCTGAACACCGACAATTTTTCCTCGCCATGCATCACCAGGTTCGCCTTGGTTACCGGAGAATCACGGAAATACAACTCCAGGGCCTCGTGAGGGCGCTTTCCCCGCCTGCTCAACAACACCTGAAAGGCTGCGTCTTCACCGCAAAAAACCGGGTTGGCCGGTAATCCGGAAAGCTGCAGTCCATGCAGGTTGTTAAAGGCGTGGAACATGGACACCACGAACAGGCTGACCATGAAAAATGCCAGCCCGAAAGCCAGGCTGTTTTCGTAATTGATCGCGGCCAGGAAAACAATCAGGCCGGCCAGCAGGAACAGCAGGCCCTGGGTAGTGGGCAGGATGAGGATATTCCTGCGATTGAGTACGACCCGTTCAGCGGGTGGATTGCGGTGGTCCGCCCAGCGTTCCATGCGACTGGCGATCCAGGATTTGAAGTTGAAATTGAACATAGTGTCCTGTCCGGTTAATTCGTTGTATTTCAGAGCCTGCATAAAGCGCTGTAGTGAGGCGCGATCCGCAGGGAATACTGGTTGTATTTCCAAGGGTCGCAACGCTGCTACAGCGCTTTATGCAGGCTCCCGGAGGGCGTGCCAGCCAAGACCCCTGGCCGCGTTGCGCCTTTTGACAAGGGCTACGGCCATTGCCTGCAAGGCGCGCCTTGCCAGGAACCTTGGCTGGCACGCTGAAATGCGACGAATTAACCGGACAGGACAATAGGGTCTCGATCCGTTCCGTTGGTCGATCCTGACAGGCGGCCCGGAATTCCGGATTACTGAATAACGTCCACCTCGTTCAATAGCCTTTGCGCCAGCGATGCACCGGTGTGACCATCATCATCGGTTACCGCCCGAAGTCGGTGTTCAACCACCGCCGGCAACACCGCCTGAACATCTTCGGGAATCACATGATTGCGCCCGCTCATCAGTGCCCAGGTTCGGGCCGCACGCATCAGCGCCAGGCTGCCACGGGGGGACAGGCCATAATGGAAATCGTCGCGATTCCGCGTATAGGCGATCAGGCGTTGCACATAATCCAGCAGCGAATCGCTGCTGTGTACCTGGGATGAACTTTTGCGAAAATCCGCCACGTCGGTGGCGGAGAGACACTGCCTGATGCTTTGGGTTGTGTCCACCTGGTCGTCCCGTTCCAGCAGAGCGCGTTCGGCCTGCTGATTGGGATAGCCCAGATGCAGGCGCATCAGAAACCGGTCAAGCTGCGATTCAGGCAGCGGAAAGGTACCCGACAGGGTGACCGGATTCTGGGTGGCTATAACAAAAAACGGCTGGGGCAAAGCGCGGGTTTCACCTTCGGTTGTCACCTGCCCTTCTTCCATCGCTTCCAGCAGGGCACTCTGGGTTTTGGGTGTGGTACGGTTGATTTCATCGGCCAGAATCAGCTGGCTGAAAATCGGGCCCGGGTGGAAACTGAAGCTGCCACTGGCCTGGTCGAAAATGGACACCCCGAGGATGTCTGCAGGCAACAGGTCACTGGTAAACTGAATGCGGTTGTAAGCCAGTCCGAATGCCCTGGCCAGTGCATGAGACAGAGTCGTCTTGCCCATTCCGGGCAGATCCTCGATCAGCAGGTGGCCACCGGAAAACAGGCAGCACAAAGCCAGCCGGATCTGTGGTTCCTTGCCCAGCAGCGCCTTACCGATTTCCGCCACCGCAGCATCGACCTTCTTTTCCATGCTCGCACCCGGATTGTCCACCTTTCCTTCCGTCCTGCTGTCCGGCTTCACTGATAACATGCCACTGGTTCCTTTTGCTGTCCTTGCCACCTATTCCTGCAGGTCGGCTATCAGGTTATTTTCCTTGCTGAATCCGGAGTTCTTGCGTTGTGACTTGGCCTGATCGCTACGGCTGTTTTCCAGACGCTTCAGATAAACCTCGTCGACGTCTCCGGTCACGTACTTGCCGTTGAAGACACTGCATTCGTATTCTTTAATCGCCGGGTTGCCTTCCTGCGACGAGGCGATCAGGTCTTCCAGATCCTGATATACAAGCCAGTCGGCGCCGATCAGTTCCTGCACTTCCTGGTCGGTATTTCCATTGGCAATCAGTTCACTGGCAGCGGGCATATCGATACCGTAAACATTGGGATAGCGGATGGCAGGAGCGGCTGAGGCGAAATAAACCTTGTTGGCACCGGCGTCCCTGGCCATCTGTATTATCTGTTTGCAGGTTGTGCCTCTGACGATGGAGTCATCCACCAGCAACACGTTCTTACCCTTGAATTCCAGTTCGATGGCATTGAGCTTCTGGCGTACCGATTTGCGCCGCTGGCTCTGCCCGGGCATGATAAAAGTCCGGCCGATATAGCGATTCTTCACGAATCCTTCCCGGTATTTGATCCCCAGCCGATTGGCCAGTTCCAGGGCCGAAGTGCGACTGGTATCCGGGATCGGTATTACCACGTCGATATCGTGGTCCGGTCGCAGGCGTTTGACTTTCTCGGCCAGTTTTTCCCCCATTCGCAAACGTGCCTTGTAAACGGAAATACTGTCCATCAGAGAGTCAGGCCTGGCAAAGTAAACATGTTCGAAAATGCATGGCGTAAAACGGCCCGGTTCGGTACAGACCTTGGCGTGCAGATTGCCATCCACGTCGATATAGACAGCTTCGCCCGGCGCCACATCCCGTACCAGCTCAAATCCCTGCGAGTCCAGCGCCACACTTTCGGACGCCATCATGTATTCAATACCATTGGCTGTTTTGCGGCTGCCGAATACCAGCGGCCGGATTCCATTCCGATCACGAAAACCGACTATTCCATAACCTGCTATCATGGCCACGGCTGCATAGCCGCCTCGGCAGCGGGCATGCATCCCGGCAACCGCCTTGAAGACATCGTCGGGGGTAGGAATGACCTTGCCTACCTGCTGCAGTTCATGAGCGAACACGTTGAGCAGGACTTCAGAATCGGAATCGGTATTGATGTGCCTGAGATCGGCGTTGAACAGCTCCCTGACCAGTTCCGGGGTATTGGTCAGGTTTCCATTGTGAGCCAGAGCCAGCCCATAGGGCGAGTTGACATAAAACGGCTGGGCCAGCGCCGGACTGGAGCTGCCGGCGGTGGGATAGCGGACATGGCCAATGCCCATCTGACCGGTCAGGCGTCGCATGTGCCGAGTGCGAAACACGTCCTTCACCAGGCCATTGTCCTTGCGCAGATTCAATTTTCCGTTATCACTGGTCATGATCCCCGCAGCGTCCTGCCCACGGTGCTGCAGAACCGTCAGGGTATCGTAGATACAGACCCCGACATCCGATTTAGCGACTACTCCTACCAGACCACACATGTTAACCACCCCGATTCGGTTAAAGGATTCATCTATTGCAACACTCGCGCAGGCGACGAAGTCTCGATCAGCTGATCCGACTGCGAGATATCATCCACGAACATTCTTGACCACTCGATTGCCCGTTGACCGTACGGAATCAGACGCGACTCCTGCCAGTCCAGGGTTTCGGAGAAAAAATTTCCGGCGACGAATATTCCCAGCATCACAATCAGTCCGCCCCTGGCAAACCCGAAAGCCCCGCCGAGCAGACGATCCGTCAACTGCAGCCCTGCGAAAGAAATCAGCTTCGCCATCAGGTGATTAATCATTGCGCCTACTATCAGAGTTGCAAAGAACAGCAATACAAACGCTGTCACCATTCTGGTGGTTTCACCTTCGAAAGTTGACTCTAACAGCGGCGCAAAGTCCTGACTGTACACTCTGGCCACAATCAGTGCTGCGACCCAGGTCACTAGTGAGAGCACTTCCTTCACCAGTCCCCGCCACAGGCCAAACAGCAGGGACAGGATGATGACCACCGAAATAACTATATCCACCCAATTGAAGTCTGCCAGTTGATTCACTCTGCCCTCGTCAATCCGTTCAGGGTTACCCTGTTAGTGTCATTCCCGGACCCGATTCAGAATGATTCAACATCGAATCTGACCACCAGCCCGGCCAATTTAAATTCTTCCTGCAACTGCACCTTGAGGTCGTTGGCTTCTGCCCGTTCCACCCGGGGACCGACAAAAATCCCGGTTACCACACCCTGAGGCCCGGACATTTCCCGGTGATAGGCGCGATAACCGGCGTTAAGCAGGCGCTGTTCCAGATTTGCCGCGTTGCGGGGATTCGCAAAAATACCCAGCCTGACGCTCCAGCCTGCCGGCAGCAATCGTTCATCCAGCCCCGGCTCCGGTTCTATAACCTCGTCTGTTGCGGGCTCAGGTTCCGCTGAAGGCGGCTCAATTATCGGTTCGACGGCATCGACCACAGATTCCTGTGCGGCCGTCAGTTGCTCAGATGGCTCATCACTCAGCTGATAGTCTGGTTGCGGCGTCCGGGCCGGGTAGCTGTCGGACTGGATCACAGGCCGTCTGGGCATCGGTTCAGGCATCAGTTCGACGCTTGGAACATCCGGTATACGACTGCTGATAGTGGGCTGGTATTCACCATCGCCGTCCAGGATGAATGGCAGAAAGATCAAAGCCAGTGCCAGCAGCACCACCGTGCCTACCACACGCTGTTTAGTTCCGTGATTCATGAATACCCTGACAGAGACCGGGCGTGGGAAACGCAGGCCGGTGAGCGGAAAAGTGTGAATGTGACGGCAAGCCGGTTACCTCACAGAGAAGTTGTTGGCCAGGGTATTTTCACCCAGGAGGTTCCTGATTTCAGCAACGGTGAAAAAGGATCCGGTTACCACCACCACATCCTCCGGGCCGGCCGCTCGGCAGGCCGCTTGATAAGCCGACGGCACATCCTGATAAACGCTGAGATCGCTTGAACTGATAATCGACTCCGTGTGCTCGGCAAGTTGCTGCGCTGGCATACAACGCGCCTGATCTACCTGCGCAATATACCAGATGTCCACTACCGAATCTAAGGCAGCGACCACTCCGGGGACGTCCTTGTCGGCCATAATGGCCAGGACCAGCAGAATCTTTGCCCGGTCACCGGCACCGCCATCAACCCGCCATTGCTGCAGCCGACTGGCTAGCAACCTGGCCGCGGCGGGATTGTGAGCAACATCAAGAATTACCTGACAGGACCGTATCGGGTCGTAAAATTGCTCAAACCGGCCGGCAAGAGACAGCGAGCCGAGTACCGCGCCCAGGATTGCCGGGTCCGGACGCCATTCAAGCAATTCCAGCGCCTGTAGCGCAGCAGCAACACCATCCGCATGCAATCCCGGGATGGGGAGTCCGGTAACCTGCTGTCGACTGTCATCGCGGCCCCGGCCGGACCAGCTCCACTGACCTTCCGCATCGCTGGACTGATCGAACTCCTGTCCGATCTGATAAACTGGGACCGCCGAGTTCGCCGCCAGCTCCAGCATCCCTGCGGGGGGACTGCGATCGGCACATACCAGTGGTCGCCCGCTCCGCATGATTCCGGCTTTCTCGAACGCGATGGCCTCCCGGGTCGTCCCCAGCCAGGCCATGTGATCAAGATCGATGCTGGTTATGATTGCGATGTCACAGTCGATGATATTGACGGCGTCCAGGCGACCGCCCAGGCCCACTTCCAGAATTACCACGTCCAGATCCGCCTGTTGAAATAACCACAGTGCCGCCAGGGTTCCGAATTCGAAATAGGTCAGTGGAGTCTGTTGCCGACACTGTTCAACGCGGGCGAAAGCCTCGCACAGTGCCGCATCGCTGACGTCCCGGCCTTCGGTTCTGATCCGTTCGTTGTAGCGTTGCAGGTGTGGTGAAGTGTAGGCACCAACCCTGAAGCCCTGAGCCAGCAGCAACGCTTCCAGCGTGGCTACGCAGGAGCCTTTGCCGTTGGTTCCTGCAACGGTGATCACGCGGGCGCTGACTGGGTACAGCTGCAGCCGCTCTGCGAATTCCCGGACCCGTTCCAGACCCAGCTCTATCTCGCGGACATGCAAGGTCTCGATATACCCGAGCCAGTCAGACAGATTCATCAATGGGAAACTTCCATCAGCCGGGAGACAGGTAATACTGATTCACCACGGACCGGATAACCCGGTCGGACAGGAGTACTGTGGACTGACGCCAAATCATTGCCTGGCAGGGTCGTCGTCCTCACCGTCCAGATCTTCGGAATCTGCCCCCGGGTTCACTTCAGAAGAAGTTTTCTCCTTTCCGCTCAACTCTTCCGCAGTCTCGTCAGCGCCGGTATCGGTGACGGCCTCCGGGGCGGTTTCCTCGATTGCAGTTCCGCTTTCGGCGTTCACGCCGCTACCAGCTGCTTCTTCCCCGCTGTCGGGGCTGCCTGGCTCTGTGCCTGCCACAGTATCCGGTTCGGCCGCCGTATAGCGCTCATGCAGGAGTTTTCTGACCAGGGCAACTATTCGATTCCGCAATTTCTTCCGGTGCACGATCATATCGATGGCTCCGTGCTCCAGCAGGAATTCACTGCGCTGGAATCCTTCCGGGAGTTTGACCCGCACCGTCTGACGAATGACATCCGGGCCGGTAAAGCCCACCAGCGCGTTAGGCTCGGCAATGTTGATATCGCCCAGCATCGCCAGGCTCGCCGACACCCCGCCGTAGACCGGATCCACCAGCACCGAAATGAACGGCAGCCGCTGTTCCCGCAGGCGCTCCAGTGCCGCCGCAGTTTTGGCCATCTGCATCAGTGACACCAGTGCCTCCTGCATTCGCGCTCCGCCACTGGTGGAGAAGCACACCAGCGGCAGTCGGTTTTCGATACAGACATTGACGGCCTGGGTGAATTTTTCCCCGACCACCGCACCCATGGAGCCACCGATAAAACCGAATTCGAACGCCACGGTGACCAGTTCGGTACCCTCGACGGCACCTCGGAAAACAATCAGTGCGTCCTTTTCTCCGGTGCTTTTCTGCGCCGCATTCAGCCGGTCCTTGTATTTCTTCAGATCCTTGAACTTCAGAATGTCCACCGGCTCGATATCGACGAACAGTTCTTCCTGAGGTTCCTTGTCCAGAAACAGTTCAATACGCCGGCGGGCGGTGATGCGCAGGTGATGATCACACTTGGGGCACACATCCAGATTACGTTCCAGATCCCCACGGTAAAGAGTCTGGTCGCAACGGGGACATTTTTTCCACAGTCCTTCGGGAACCGAAGACTTGCTCTTGCCGCCTATGGACGATGTGGAAATGGACGGCAAGATCTTGTTAATCCAACTCATTAGTCAACAATTCCTCGTTTTCGCAGATTCGCCTTTCAGCCAGTCTGGTCCAGGCGTTTTCTGATAGCACCAATCAGGCTGACACTGGCCTCGATTTCCGTATCTTCCGCGTCGGATGCTGGAAGACCGGCAATCTTTTGCACCAGGGCACTGCCGATTACCACCCCGTCGGCCAGCTTTGCGAGGCTGGCCGCGCTGTTTTCATCCTTGATTCCGAAACCGATCACGATGGGAACATCGGCAAAGGTTTTCAGCAGCCCGATATTGCGGGCAATGGAATCGGTATCACTGATGGCCGCACCGGTAACCCCCTTGAGGGACACGTAATAAAGATACCCGGTGCATTGACTGGCTATGAGTCTGGCCCGGGTTTCGCTGGTGGTTGGTGCCACCAGGAAGATCAGGTCCAGGCCCGCGTCCGCCAGCATTCCGGCCAGCGGTGGGGACTCGGTGGGCGGCATATCGACCAGCAGGACGCCGTCAACGCCGGCCTCGCTGGCACTGTTTACAAACTGTTCATAGCCCAGTATCTCTACCGGGTTCAGGTAACCCATCAGCACTACCGGGGTATCCGGGTCGGTGGTCCGGAACTGTGCCACCAGATCAATCACCTGAAGCAGAGTGGTACCACGGGCCAGGGCCCGTTCGGCGCCTTTCTGAATCACTTCGCCATCGGAAGAAGGATCACTGAACGGAACGCCCAGTTCAATGATGTCTGATCCGGCTGCGACCAGTGCATGCATCAGCCGCAGCGAGGTGCCCAGGTCCGGGTCTCCGGCAACCAGGTAAGGCACGACGATTTTCCCGCCGCTTGCCTGGCGGGTCTTTATGACCTGAGAAATTCTGCTCATCGTGGCTTACAACTCTATGCCGTCAATTGCTGCGACGGTCTGAATATCCTTGTCTCCGCGGCCGGATAGATTGACCACGATCTGCTTGCCGGGACCCAGTTCGGCGGCCAGCTTCATCGCGTAAGCGATAGCGTGACTGGACTCCAGGGCTGGAATGATTCCCTCCATACGGGTAAGGTCATGAAACGCATGCAGGGTTTCCTCATCGGTCGCCGCCACGTATTGCACGCGCTTGATATCCTTGAGCCAGGCATGTTCCGGACCCACTCCGGGATAATCGAGCCCCGCCGAAACCGAATGCGTATCGCGGATCTGTCCGCCGGCATCGGTCATCAGGTAGGTCCGGTTGCCATGTAATACGCCCGGACGTCCATCGCTGAGCGGTGCCGCGTGTTTGCCGGTCTGCAGGCCCAGGCCCCCGGCTTCAACCCCATACATGGCCACCTCACTGTCGTGCAGAAATGGATGAAACAGGCCGATGGCATTGGAACCGCCACCCACACAGGCCACCAGTGCATCGGGCAGGCGGCCGATCTGCTCCAGGCACTGCTGCCGGGCTTCGCGTCCGATAACACTTTGAAAATCCCGGACCAGTTTCGGGTACGGGTGCGGGCCGGCTGCTGTACCGATCATGTAATAAGTGGTGTCCACATTGGTCGCCCAGTCTCGAAGCGCCTCATTCATGGCATCCTTCAGGGTCTTGGTGCCAGATGTCACAGGAACTACCCTGGCGCCCAGCAATTTCATCCGGTAGACATTGGGGGCCTGACGTTTAATATCCTCCGAGCCCATGTAGACATGGCACTCCAACCCCATACGGGCGGCGACCGTGGCACTGGCAACGCCATGTTGACCGGCCCCGGTTTCAGCAATCAGCCGCGTTTTTCCCATATGCCTGGCCAGCAGCGCCTGACCGATGGTGTTGTTGACCTTGTGGGCGCCGGTGTGATTCAGGTCTTCACGCTTCAGGTAAATGTCCGCACCACCGGCGGCGCTGGTCAGGCGTTCGGCAAAATAAAGAGGTGACGGCCGGCCCACATAATATTTCAGGTCACGATGGAACTCCTCCCAGAAATCGGGATCTGCCGCCAGGCGCTCATAAACCTCGGCCAGTTCCTCTACGGCAGCCACCAGCGTTTCGCCGACGAACATACCGCCATAGGGGCCAAAATGACCCAATCGATCAGGTCCCTCAAGAGGATCAGCATTGGAAATGTGTCTGGATTCTACATCTTTGCTAAGCACGAAATGATTCCTCGCCACGTGGGCTGAGATTTTACCTGAAATCAGTTGTATACGGCGTCAAAAAAACGCCGCAGTTTGTCAGGATCCTTAATACCGGGTCGTTGTTCCACGCCGGTGCTGACGTCCACGCCATAGGGGGAAACCGCCGCGATGGCGGACGCGACGTTCTCTGGTGTCAGACCCCCGGCAAGAATGACGGGATTGTGGCCGTCGCTCACCACCGCCTTCGCCAATGACCAGTCGAAAGCCTCACCGGTGCCGCCCGGCCTGCCTTTCACATAGGCATCGAGGATAACACTGCACTGCCCCTGGAAAGGTTGCAGTTGCCGGCGCGCCTGGTCCAGGTCACGAACCCTGATCGCCTTGATGAACGGCACTCCGAACGAGCGGCAGAAATCGACACTCTCATTGCCATGAAACTGCAGACACTGCACCAGGCCGGTTTCCAGCACCTGCTGCACCAGGGCCAGCTCCGGGTCCACGAACAGGCCGACCACGGTTACAAATGCCGGCAACCGGCCAACCACGTTCGCGATGGAATCCGGGTTCAGGGCCCGGGAACTGGCGGGATGGAAAACCAGCCCCAGCGCATCGGCCCCCAGGTCTGCTGCCAGTCTGGCGTCTTCGGCGCGCGTGATGCCGCAGATTTTGATTCGACGTCGGGACACTTGCGTTGGAGATCCGCTAAAAGCGCGGAATTCTAGCAAAATTAGCCAGCGCAGCCTACGGATACGGTTGTAAAAAGATCGGCCCCAACTCGCTCTCGGGCAATGCGAAGGGTTCCGGATAGCATGCCCTCACCAGGTACAGACCCGCCGGTGATGCGGTCATGGCGCCAGCGGTACGGTCTCTGGAGCGCAGCAGTTCTCCGGCCCAGCCCGGAGCCTGAGTGCCCTTGCCCACTTCCAACAGCATACCGACGATATTTCTGACCATGTGCTGCAGGAATGCGTTGGCCTGCACATCCACCACCACGAAGCGATTCCAGCGCACCACCCGCAACCAGTGCAGGCAGCGGTCCGGCGTTCGCGACTGGCAACCGGCAGCGCGAAAGGCACTGAAATCATGTTCTCCCACCAGCAGTTGCGCAGCACTGTGCATAGCGTCCACATCCAGCGGCACGGCGACCCGGGTCGCTTTCCCGAACAGGTGGGAAGACAACACATCGGCCTCATAGAGGAGATACAGGTAGCGGCGGGCAATAGCGGAAAATCGGGCGTGAAAATCCCCCGGTACGAGCCGGGCCCATCTGACCCTGACGGATAACGGCAGCGAACTGTTGGTTCCGAGTGTCCAGGCCTTCCGGCCCCGGTCTATCGGTGTGTCGAAATGCACCACCTGACCAGTCGCATGCACACCACGATCGGTGCGACCGGCGCAGAAGACAGTGATGGGACTGTCAGCAACCCGGGACAGAGCCTCCTCAAGGGCACCCTGAACCGTGGGTAGGCGGGGAGAAAACTGGCGTTGCCAACCGCAGAAGGGAGAGCCGTCATACTCTACTTCCAGGGCAATGCGGTGGAGTTGCCGTTCCTGTTCAGTCTGACCAGCCATGCAGCAACAGCCTTCAGCCCTACAGCGGGTTCAGGCCGTGAAACCGGAAAATGACAGGGTCGACGCCGGGCTGCCGGACGGCATTACTTCTGCAGTGCCTGCATCAGGTTGCGCGCCTCGCTGATCTGCGCGTCGTTACCTTCGTTGATCACTTCCTCGAGAATTTCCTTGGCGCCGTCGACATCGCCCATCTTCTGATAGGCATAGGCCAGATCCAGCTTGGTGGCGGCCTCGTCGTCGTCAGACAGAAAATCCAGCTCTTCTTCGGCGCCATCAGCCAGGGCATCCTTGTCCGCGGATAAAAAGTCCAGTTCAGCCAGCGCAATGGCAGCGTCCGGCTGCTCCTCCTCGTCATCCTTATACTGCGCTGCAGCACCATGGTCAGCGCCATTGCCGGCCTTCGCGCCGTTTACAGCGCCATCGTCCTCAGCCTGATCATTGGCGGCTGACTCAGCCAGATTGATGCCGGTGATCTCGGCATCCTTAGCTTCACGCGAAGACGCCTCTTTTCCAGCTTGCGAGTCGTCGTCAGAACCCTCATCTTCGTCATCGGCCAGGTCCACCATCACTTCATCGGTGGAGCTGGATTCCGGTTCCGAATCCTCTTCCAGTTCGATTTCGATATGCTGTTCTGGCCGGGCTTCTTCACTATCCAGATCCAGCTCTATATCACCGACACTCTTCGCGTCATCATGGTCTGCGTCAAAGTCGATGCTGTCGATTTCCTGTTCACCTTCCTCGACCGTGCCCGCTGAATCATCATTGCCGGTCAGATCCGCAGCGTCGTTGCCAGTGAATTCAACCGCGTCGCCGTCATCGGACTCCTGCTCATCAGCCTGACTGCGGTCAGGTCCCGGTGCGGTCAGCCCATCTTCTGCTGCGGGCGTGAAATCAACACTGTCGAATTCAGTCTCCGCTGCACCTGCAGATTCCGCCTCGATCAGTTCGTCGGCATTTTCACTGTCGAAATCGTCGATGCCACTACTGCTCAGATCAAAATCCAGTGTTTCGACTGCATCCGACCCGGTATTTTCTTCCTCGGTGTCAGTGTCGGTTTCCAGGTCCATCTCATCTGCCGCATCAGTGGCAGTACCGGGAGTAAATTCTATGCTTCCGTGATGGGCTGTATCGGAGTCACCACCCTCTTCTTCGGCATCGGTATCCAACTCGAAATCCACGTCGGAACTGAATTCTCCAGCATCCGCTTCCTCTTCGTCTGCTGAGGAATCCGCCAGCTCGTCTTCATCGTCGAGGAAATCGTCAATATCAAAATCCAGCACTTCCACATCGTCCTGGTCGGATTCTGCGCGGGTGTCATCACTATCCAGTTCGAAATCAATCGCTTCGTCGACTTCGTCCGCTTCGTCCAATGCCGTTTCCGGATCGTCGTCGAGCTCGGCGACGTCCACCCCCGTTTCCTCGTCGGCTTCGTCTTCCTCAGCCATGCCGTATTCGGTGTGGTCCGCTGCTACTTCGTCGGCATCGATTTGCTGGTCGGCTACCGGCTCCCAGTCCCCCGCGTCGTCCGTCTCACCGTCATCGTCGTCGGTCAGATCGTCCAGCCGGTCATCGTATTCACTGTCTTCATACCCGCCCAGTGCTGCACCTGCCAGGCCCGCGCCTGCCAGAGCTGCCACACCGGCCAGATCCTCATCGTGATCCGGTTCCTGATCCGGGTGATCCCGATCCAGATTCTGGCCACCAGGCAGATTGTCCCCGGTGCTATCCGGTTCCAGCCTGTCATTGAAGTCGGCCTCCAGACCTTCGTCGGTAACAGTCCGATTGCGTCGCATCAGCAACATGACCATCAGCAGCACCACCAGTACTACGACGATCCCCAATACCATCGAGCTGTTGGAGAGAACGCGCAGAATGCTGTCCAGAAAACTGGGGGGGGGCTGCTGGGCTGGCAGAGTGCGGGTTTCAGCTGGCGGCGCGGTCTGTGCAGCAGTCTGCTGCTGGGTAGCTGCCTGTTCGGCCGCTTCCGCCAGGGAGCCCTGCAACTGTGCGAGTTGCTGATCCTGAAGACGGATAATCTCCATGGCCGAGGCGATCTGTTCGTCGAGATCGTCGAGTCGAGACAGCAGGTCGGCCTGCTGTACGCGAACCCGATCGGCTTCCTCTTCCTGCAGAGCCAGCTGGTTTTCCAGGGCCTGAATTCGTGAATCCAGTTCACTGTTCTCGGCTTCCACGGCGGCGCGGCCACCATTGCCGGCCGGCTCTGCATCTTCGGCAGTCAGGACCCGCAACTGGCCCTGACCGGCGTTCGGTGATGTCCGTGGTCCCGTGGAGGGTGCGGTGAGCGGCTCGACATTGAGGTCTGCCTGCTGATTCTGGCGGGAAACTTCAGACACCGCCTGCTGTTGATTGATGCTCTGGATATCGCTGAGATCGGGAATCTGCAGCGTAGCACCGGCCTGCAGCCGGTTGATGTTGCCGTTTACGAACGCGTCGGGATTCATTCTCTGAATCGCCAGCATGGTCTGCTGAATCGAGACAGAGCTGCCGGGACGCACCCGCATAGCGATTTCCCACAGCGTATCGGATTCCTGAATTTCCAGCGTATCGCCCCGCTGCGGGGCATCGGAGATGACTGTTTCGCTGCGGGTTGCAGCTGCCACCGGGGCAGGCTCAGCCGACGGCTCCTCCTCAGTGGGGGCCGCCGCCTGCTCGGTCGTCGAGGCCGGAGCAGGCGCTGCGGTCTGACGCTCGACTACGCCCTGCTGTGGCTCGACGGCGGGGCTGACCGGCTGATTGATGGGTTCGGCAACGGACCGGCCATCGCTGAACACCGGCAGATCCAGCAGCACAGTGTGCTCACTGAGAATCCGGCCACTGGGCCAGCGAGTGTCGAGAATGAAGCTCAGGTAAGGCTCACGGACCGCCTGAGAACTGGTCAGCACCACGTAGACACCGTTGGCACTGCGCTCGATCTCAAAATTAATACTGGTAAGGAAATTGGTGCGCTCCAGGTCGAAGCGCTGGAACTCCTGCTGGGCTGCCATCTGCACGGTGATGTCGGCGGGACTGACGCCACCCAGGTCGACGATTTCGATACGCGCTCTGAGCGGTTGATTCAGCGACGATTCAAGGGTAAGTGAACCCAGGCCCAGGGCCAGGGCCTGATTGGCGACAAGACAGCAGATTGCGGTGAGGACGGCGGCAGCTTTGCGCATCATAAAGTCTTTCCTACTTTCGAATATTTCCCTGAGCTTCGAGGTTCTGGTGCGAGTGACGCGGCGCGACCGCTTCGGTTTTCGGGACCCTTCCCCCGACAAACTGAAAAACTCGTACTCCGGATATATTAATCCCTTAAAAACAGCGACCTGAATTCAAAAATTCAGGTTCGTGAAAAGCCCTTTTCCTCTGATTTTAGCGCCCTTATCGACACTCTCGGGATAATTCTAAGGAAATTTGCTCGCAGCTGCCCGGATTTCGTCAAAATTTTTCTTAGACGAGTTCTTCACTACCGCATGCAAGTATTCATTATAAAAAGTCTTTTATCAATAGTTCCGCAATCTGGACCGAATTCAGCGCCGCACCTTTTCGCACATTATCCGAGACGACCCACAGGTTCAGGCCGTTTTCCATGGAGATATCCTGACGTATTCGACCTACGAAAACTGCGTCCTGGCCCACAGATTCCGTAACTGCAGTGGGATATCCCCCGTCCTTGCGCTCGTCCATGACCACCACGCCCGGCATGGCTTTGAGCAGGCGGCGAGCCTCCTGGTCGGAAAGGAATTTTTCGGTCTCGATCTGCACCGCTTCGGAGTGACCGTAAAACACCGGAACCCGCACACAGGTGGCACTGACCTTAATCAAATCGTCTCCGAAAATCTTGCGGGTCTCCCAGCACATTTTCATTTCTTCCTTGGTGTAGCCGTTGTCCTGGAAGACATCGATGTGGGGCAGCGCGTTGAAGGCGATCTGCTTGGGATAGACCTCACAGGTCACTGACCGTCCGTTGAGCAGGTCGGCGGTCTGCCTGGCCAGTTCCTCAATCGCCGCCTTGCCGGTTCCCGATACCGCCTGGTACGTGGCCACGGAAATTCGCTTGATCCGCGCAGCGTCGTGAATCGGCTTCAGGGCCAGCAGCATCTGGATGGTGGAGCAGTTCGGATTGGCGATGATATTGCGATTGGTGTAGTCGGCGATACGTTCCGGGTTGACTTCCGGAACCACCAGCGGAATGTCATCGTCGTAGCGAAAATGGGAGGTGTTGTCGATGACCACGCAGCCAGCCTCACCCGCCTTAGGCGCGAACTCGGCGGACACACTGCCGCCGGCCGAGAACAGGCCGATCTGACACTGGCTGAAATCGAATTCGGCCAGATCCTGCACCTTGACCGGACGCCCCTTGAACATCACGGTGGAGCCTGCCGAGCGCTCGCTGGCCAGGGGAAACAGTTGCTCTACCGGAAACTTGCGCTGCTCGAGAATACTCAGCATGGCTTCGCCCACGGCGCCGGTGGCACCCACCACCGCTACATTAAATTTCTTCATGATGCCTCTCTGTATCTTGAATACCGTGCCTTACCTGCCGGGTATCGCCGTCAGGCCAGGCACGGGTTGAACCTGTTGATTGGAAATACCGCCGCCAGCCGGATCAATTCCCGGCCTGCCCGGGGGTAGCGAAGTACCAGGGCGCCCGTTCCCGCCATTGCTGCTCGAAATCCCTTATCGTGTCGGCGTCCTGCAGGGTCACGCCGATTTCGTCAAGGCCGTCGAGCAGACACTGCCGCTTGTATTCGTCCACCTCGAAGTGAATCACTTCAGCGGAGGGCGTGGTAATAGTCTGACTGGTCAGATCCACGCTCAGCGAGTAGCCTTCGTTCGCCTCCACTTCCTGAAACAACTTGGAAACTATTTCTTTTTCTAAAACAATAGGTAATAGTCCATTTTTAAAGCAATTATTGAAAAATATATCGGCAAAACTTGGCGCGATGATAACCCGGATGCCGTAGTCATCCAGGGCCCAGGGAGCATGCTCCCGGGACGAGCCACAGCCGAAATTCTCCCGCGCCAGCAGAATGGTTCCGTTGCGGTAGCGCGGCTGATTCAGGACGAAATCCGGATTCAGCGGACGCTTGCTGTTATCGGCATCCGGCTCACCTTTGTCCAGGTAACGGTGTTCGTCGAACAGGTTGGGGCCGAAGCCGGTTCGCTTGATGGACTTCAGAAACTGCTTGGGAATAATGAAGTCGGTGTCCACATTGGCCCGGTTCAGGGGGATTACCACACCTTCTACCACACTGAATTTTCGCATCGTCTCTCTCCCGTTAAGCGTTGTTCAACTGGCGCACGTCGACAAAATGACCGGCCACCGCCGCGGCGGCGGCCATTGCCGGGCTGACCAGATGAGTGCGCCCGCCAAAGCCCTGCCGGCCCTCGAAATTGCGGTTTGACGTCGAGGCACAATGTTTGCCGGCCGGCAACTGGTCGGCGTTCATGGCCAGGCACATGGAACAACCCGGTTCGCGCCACTCAAGACCTGCCTCGATGAAAATCCGGTCCAGCCCCTCGGCCTCCGCCTGTTGTTTGACCAGGCCCGATCCGGGTACCACCATGGCCAGTTCGATGTTGGCGGCCACTTTTTTCCCTTTCACCACCTGCGCCGCCTCGCGCAGATCCTCGATCCTCGAGTTGGTGCAGGAACCGATGAATATATAGTCCAGCTGGATATCCCGGATTGCAGTACTCGGCTGCAGGCCCATGTATTTCAGTGCCTGCTCCATATTCCCACGGCGGCTGACGTCGGTTTCCACAGCCGGATCGGGAATACTGCCGCTGACCGGCGCCACCATTTCCGGTGAGGTTCCCCAGGTCACCTGGGGCTCGATGGTATCGGCCTCCAGTTCCACCACGTGGTCGAAGTGGGCGTCGGCGTCACTGACCAGTTCCTTCCAGGCTGCGGCCGCGCGCTCCCATAACTCCCCTGCCGGGGCAAAAGGCCGTCCCTTCAAGTAGTCCAGGGTGGTATCGTCTACCGCCACCAGACCGGCCCGGGCACCAGCCTCGATGGCCATATTGCAGACGGTCATCCGCCCTTCCACGGACAGTGAACGGATCGCTTCGCCGGCAAACTCGATGGTGTAACCGGTGCCACCGGCCGTGCCTATCCGGCCGATAATGGCCAGCACGATGTCCTTGGCGGTAACTCCCGGACCCAGTTTCCCGTTGACCTTGACCAGCATGTTTTTCATCTTCTTCTGCAACAGGCACTGGGTGGCCAGCACGTGTTCCACTTCGGAGGTTCCGATGCCATGCGCCAGGGCTCCCAGCGCACCATGCGTGGAAGTATGGGAATCTCCACAAACGATGGTCATTCCCGGCAGGGTCGCACCCTGCTCCGGTCCCACCACATGCACGATGCCCTGGCGCAGATCGTTCATCCCCAGTTCCAGGATGCCGAATTCCTGGCAGTTTTCATCCAGGGTCTTTACCTGAATCCGGGAAATGGGATCCTTGATGCCATCCAGTCCCCGGCTGCGCTCTTCCCGGGTGGTGGGAATGTTGTGATCCGGAGTGGCCAGGTTGGCTTCTGCACGCCAGGGTTTGCGACCGGCCAGGCGCAGCCCCTCAAAGGCCTGCGGCGAGGTGACTTCATGAATCAGCTGACGATCGATGTAAATCAGTGCGGTTCCGTCCTCGCGCTGTCTGACCAGGTGTGCGTCCCAGATCTTGTCGTATAAGGTTTTGCCTGCCATGTTCCTTTCCTTTCTGCTGTCGCGCTGTAGTTTGAGCTTCAGAGTATTCCGGAGGTTACGGAAACTCTCTTGGACTGAAATTTATCTTATTGAATTGAAACAATAAAATTAAAATTACTCATAGGGGTTATAGGTAAAATTTATAGCACCGGCCGCGGCTTAGCGCTGCAGCGTGCCGGTCGTGTTCTGGGCGCGCTGCCGCAGGTAGTGATCCATCAGTACGATGGCCATCATCGCCTCGGCGATGGGCGTCGCCCGGATGCCCACACAGGGATCGTGGCGACCGGTTGTGATCACCTCGACGGGATTGCCATGCACATCGATCGAGCGACCGGGAATGCGCAGGCTGGAAGTGGGCTTCAGAGCGATGCTGGCGAGAATGTCCTGACCACTGGAAATGCCGCCGAGGACCCCGCCGGCGTTATTGGAAAGGAATCCTTCCGGGGTGATTTCGTCCCGGTGTTCGGTACCCTTCTGTTCCACACTGCGAAACCCGGCTCCTATTTCGACGCCCTTCACGGCATTGATACTCATCAGGGCCCCGGCCAGGTCGGCGTCGAGCCGATCGAACACCGGCTCCCCGAGACCCACCGGGACACCGCTGGCGACCACGTTGATACGCGCTCCGATCGAATTGCCTTCCTTGCTCAAGGCCACCATGAAATCCTCCATGGCCTGCACCTTGCTGGCATCGGGACAGAAAAAAGGATTTCTGGCCACTTCGTCGAAATCGACCGTTTCAGCCCGGATCGGACCAAGCTGACTCAGGTAGCCGCGGATCAGAATGCCCTCGGCCTGGTGCAGATATTTCCTGGCGATAGCGCCGGCAGCCACCCGCATGGCGGTCTCCCGGGCTGATGAGCGGCCGCCACCGCGATAATCACGGATGCCGTATTTGCGCTGGTAGGTCAGGTCGGCATGTGCGGGACGGAACTGATCCTTGATCTTGCCGTAGTCCTTCGAGCGCTGGTCGGTGTTTTCAATGAGCAGGCCAATAGGCGTGCCGGTGGTTCGCCCCTCGAACACGCCGGACAGGATTCTGACCTGGTCCTGCTCGCGGCGCTGGGTGGTGAAACGGGACTGTCCGGGCTTGCGACGATCCAGGTCCGCCTGCAGATCCGCTTCGCTGATTTCCAGCCCGGGCGGACAGCCATCCACGATGCAGCCGATCGCCGGCCCATGGCTTTCGCCAAAGCTGGTAACGGTAAAAAGCCTGCCGATGCTGTTGCCGGACATGAATTCGGATGCCTGTCGGGTTGACCGCCGGAAGCTCCCGGATACTGCGGGTTTGCCCTGGCGAAAAGCAGGGCATTGTACACTAAAAGCGGTCTCTGTACCTGAGCAACTGCTCCCGGGTCAACATCAGAACCCCCTCCCCGCCCTGTTCAAATTCAAGCCACAGAAACGGAACCTCGGGATAGCGCTCACTGAGCAGCGGGTGCGAATAGCCCACTTCCAGTATCAGGATGCCCCGATCGCTGAGGTAGTCGGCCGCAGCCGCCAGGATCTGCCGGGGCAGCGCCAGCCCGGTCTCGCCGGAAATCAGGCCGTCACGGGGCTCATGATGAAATTCCGCTGGCAGGTTGTCGACCTCCTCTTCGCTCACGTAGGGTGGATTGCACAGTATCAGGTCGTAGCGTCTGCCGAGCAGGCCGGCGAACAGATCCGACTGCTGGACTTCCACTCTCCCTTCCAGTCCATGCAGATGGATGTTCTCTGTTGCCAGTTGCAGGGCCGGAACGGAAAGATCGGCAAGATCGACACGGGCCCCGGGGAACTCCAGGGCTGCGGCGATGCCGATACAACCGCCTCCGCAGCACAGATCCAGGATCCGTTGCGGTTCGGCGGCCAGCAACGGTTCAAAGCGGTTCTGTACCAGTTCGGCAATCGGTGAGCGTGGCACCAGCGCGCGTCGATCTGACTTGAATGGATAGCCGGCAAACCAGGCCGTACCCACCAGGTAGGCCGTAGGTACCCGATCAGTCAGGCGCTGCCGGGACCGCTGTTCGAGCATTTCCTGTTCGGCAACCGTCAGTTCCCGCAACAAAGCGGCAGGATACTCATCCCAGTCCAGTGCCAGGGAGGCAAATACCAGGTAGGCAGCCTCATCCACGGGATTATCCGTGCCGTGCCCATAACACAGCGGGGCCTCGGCAAAGCGCCGCTCCAGTTGCTCGATGTATTGCCCTACGTTCATCGCCGCAGCATAGCAGGGATGGGGGGAACGGGAAAAAAATCTTTACCCCTAACACGGAGTAAAGTAGGGTAGCGGCTCATGCGGCAGCATCCGACCGGCGCCCGCAGAGCAGCACGCTGAGTATTCAGCGGTTCCGTACACAGAGGTTTCCCAGGCATGGACGACGCTTACAAACAGATTATTGAAGCAATTGGCGAAGATCCTGAACGGGCCGGTCTCAGAGACACACCGAAGCGGGCTGCGGAGGCCATGCGCTTCCTTACCCAGGGCTACCACCTCAATATCGATGACGTCATCAATGGCGCGCTGTTTCCGTCCGACTCCGACGAAATGGTTATCGTCAAGAACATCGAACTGTACTCGATGTGCGAGCATCACCTGCTGCCATTTATCGGGAAGTGCCATGTCGCCTACCTTCCCCGGGGCAAGGTGATCGGATTGTCGAAAATAGCCCGGATCGTCGATATGTACGCCCGCCGGCTGCAGATTCAGGAAAGCCTGACCAATCAGATCGCCGAGGCGATTCTCTCGCAGACCGAAGGCACCGGAGCCGCTGTCATTATCGAGGCCCAGCACATGTGCATGATGATGCGAGGCGTGGAAAAGCAGAATTCGGTGATGACGACGTCCTGCATGCTTGGCGCCTTCCGAAACAGTCAGTCCACCCGCAATGAGTTTCTGTCACTGGTCAAAGGCAGTTGACCCGGCAGCTAGCGCAGCACCAGCTCGACCCGTTCGCCACAATCCCCCTCACTGCATAACGGTGAAAGCGGTCCGATACCCCGGGCCACGACCCGCCCCCCGGCTATGCCCTGCTCCAGCAGCAGCTCGCGCACCTGGTCCGCCCGTTGCCCGGAACGCGCAAGCAGCTCGTCGAGGTCACCGGGCCCTGGCAGGTGGGCCACCACGTAGACCGACAGGGACGGGTTCTGATGCAATAGCTGCACGGCTGCCTGGATTCCGCCCTGCTCCACCAGCCGATCACTGCTGTCGAATTCCAGGCCGAAGAGGCGCAGACTGCGGAATTCCTCGAGATTTTCCGCGGAAAACTCGACCATCGGGGTGACACGTCGCTCGGAGCTTTCGAGAATTTCCACGTGAGCATAGAGTTGGCGATTGGCCCGCGTGATCACATAGATCGCCAGATAGCCGGTCAGGTCCCCGTCACCGTCAGCCTGCAGCGCCATGTAGTACTGATTGCGTTCAGGTCCGTACAGGGTCCGATTGTCGAATACATCATTAGCCCAGTAGTTGCTGTTACCACAGCCGCGGCCGCTGCAGCTGAACAGGTTACTGTAGCCCCGTTCGTCGACCTGGGCCCGAAAGTATTCCATTACGTCGGCAGCGGAAAAACCCTGGGGAACTTCATACGTGATTCGAGTCAGGTTGCCGCGCAGCCGTTCCGATTCCTCTGGAACGACGCGGCCCGCCAGGCGTCGCATGTTGCCAAGCACCAACTGGTAGTTGACGTCGTTTTCAACCCGGTACTCAACGATTTCCGATTCGCCAAATCGTTCCAGCAACGGATGGTCCCGCGCCGCATCAGGGACCGGTTGGGCCTGCAGCGGCATCCACAGCATCACCAACACCAGGACCGAGATTGTCCTGCAGAACCCACTGTCTGTAACTGACTTAGTCATGAATCCGCATATTTGCTTCGCCCGTGGTGGTCACAACCTGGTCGCTCTGCAGCCGCCCCGGACTGCTTCCGACCACGGCTGGCTACTGCTTCTTATTCCCGCTGGACGGGTCTTTCCCACGACTGCCGGACTGGCCGCTCTGCAGCGCT
Organism: Pseudomonadales bacterium; assembly: GCA_024234395.1. Classification (GTDB taxonomy): domain Bacteria; phylum Pseudomonadota; class Gammaproteobacteria; order Pseudomonadales; family Pseudohongiellaceae; genus NORP240. The sequence continues at coordinate 936,456 of JACKOH010000001.1, read as the reverse complement.
GCAAACGGATTGGCGGGGGAAGTTTTGCGCTCTGCCCTGGAGACTTTAATATCAGCCAGTCGGGCGGGAGCCGGGGCGTCATCTTTTTTAGTGGAAGCTGACGCGCCGGTGGATTTCTGTTGATCGGACATGCTGTGTTCCTCTGTTATCCAAGTGTCTGTGTCCGCTGCTACGGCGGTCGGGATCAGGATTTTTTTTTTACCATCTCCCCGGTATCCGGGTCGTCCGGCTCCGGCGTGGTGCCTTGGCGGCTTGACTCTGCGGTCGCCCGATCCGGCTCCCCGGACCCATCGGCATCGGTAGTTTCAGACTGTAATTGCTGCTCAACAACGTCGGCCTGATCGGGAAACGGACTGAACGGGAATGGACGGATCTGGGAATTGTAGGTCAGATAGCGCAGGATCTGATTGACGTATTCAGAAAGATCGGCACCCAACAGCCGCAGATTCCGATTGTCCGTTCCGGTAAAGACGCTGAACAGTGCCTGGGCCAGGGTGATGAATGTGAGTACAAATCCCACGACGTACAGGGCCAGGCCGAATCCCACCATGAAGAAGATCCGCAACCAGGTGGAGCGTTCTTTCATATGCTCCGTTACGCCGTCCAGCTCGTCATCCATCGCCTATTCCTTGTGGTTCAGTTGCTTCTCGTCGCGGGCGGCAAATTCGACATCGAGGGCCTGTTCGCTCTGCATCAGCGAGGGAATGATTCTGTCGATTGACTCCCCTTCGTAGATAACCCGATACAACGCACTGGCCAGTGGCATATAGACATCCAGATCATCGGCCTTCTGCTTCACCAGCTTCAGGGTATTGAGGCCCTCCGCTACCTGGCCGACTTCCTTGATCGCCTCGTCCAGGGACTTACCCTTGCCCAGGATAAACCCGATCCGGTAATTCCGGCTCAGCGGGGTGGAACAGGTTACAATAAGATCACCGACCCCGGCCAGCCCGAGAAAAGTCATGGGATCGGCCCCGAGTTCCCGCCCGAAGCGGGCCATTTCAGTCAGGCTGCGGGTAATCAGCATGCTGTTGGTGTTATGCCCCATGCCAAGCGCTGCAGCGAGTCCGGCCACGATTGCGTAGATGTTCTTCAGGGAGCCACCCAGCTCGATGCCGTAAAAGTCGTCGTTGCTGTAGACCCGGAAATAGTCGGAAGCCAGGATCTGTTTCACCGCTTCACGAACACTGGCATGTTCACTGGCGATTACCGTGCCGGTGAGGTCCCGGCGGGCTATCTCCTTGGCCAGGTTGGGTCCGCTCAAGACCCCGACCCGGGCCTCCGGCGCTTCCTGACGCAGGATCTGGCTCATCAGCATGAACGTGCCCCGTTCGATACCCTTGGTGGTACTGATCAGCATTGCCGCAGGTGGAAAAAAGTGCCGCATCAGCCGCACCACGGCGCGAAAGGAATGACTGGGAACTGCCACGAAAATGATATCAGCCGCCGCCACCGCGGTGCGCATATCATTGGTGGCCGTGACATTTTCATGGAGCCGGTAGCCCGGCAGGTACTGGGGATTTTCCCGTCGCTCGTTCACTTCCCGCGCCATTTCCCGGTTGCGCATCCAGAAGTAAACCGGATAGCCGTTTTCAGCCACGATATTCGCAATCACCGTGCCGAAACTGCCGCCACCCAGCACGGCTACTTTGTTAATCTCCATGATTCCGCCACTTGCTATTGATCGGGGCGCCAATGATAGTCCGTTTCCCGTCAGATAACCAAGGACCGGGCAACCGGCCGGCCGCGGTGTACTTCAGCTGAAGCGGAAAAACTCTTGAACAGAAAGGGCGATGCCGGCGACCGGGGGATCCGCTATCCGCCTCGCTGCGGCGGATACCGTGACGCAGGGAACCCGGCGGAACCGGTCCGCCGGGCGGAAGCCGGGATCAGATGGATACCGACACTACTTCGATAATTGACATGAGAAATCCGGGGTAGACACCAAGCAGCAGCAGCAAGGCCAGCAACAGGGCCAGAACTGCGTAGGATCCGATGCTGTCCCAGCCGGCTTCCCGATAGGCCTGATCCAGTTGTGGCTGCAGCAACATCCGGTAAACGATTCTCAGGTAGTAGTAGATGCTGATACCGCTGCCTACGACCAGCACCAGCAGCAGCCCCCACAGCGAGCCCTCGACCCCGGCCAGCACTACGTAAAACTTGCCGATAAAGCCGACGGTCAGTGGAATCCCCGCCAGGGACAGCAACATTGCGGTCAATAACAGCGCCAGCCAGGGCTCCCGCCAGAACAGGCCCTGGTAATCGGCCACGAAATCGAACTCTTTCTCGCTGCTGGAAATTACCGTGGCGACACCGAACGCACCCAGGGACATGACGATATAGGCGATAAGATAGAAGCTGATCGCCTCCACGCCGAGGCGGGTGCTGGCGTCGTCCAGGGCAATCAGTGCAATCAGCAGGTAGCCCATATGCGCGATCGAGGAATAGGCCAGGATCCGTTTCAGGTTTTCCTGTACCAGTGCCAGCAGATTGCCAGCCAGAATCGACAGCACTGCCATGCAGCCAATCACTACCACGACAGAGTGAAAGGACAGTGCCTGGGAAGCCACCACAAAGCGCAGCAGCAGCACCATCATGGCCGCTTTACCGACCGTCGCCAGGTACATCGTAGCAGGCAGCGGCGCCCCCTCGTACACATCCGGTGTCCACATGTGAAATGGTGCCAGCGACAGTTTGAATCCGACGCCGGCAAACAAAAGCACCAGGGCAGTGATGAAATAACCGTCCGCCACGCTGCCGCCGGTCATGGCAAGTTCGGTGAACTGCAGGCTGCCGGTCTGCGCGTAAAGCAGGGCAATGCCGAACAGGATCAGTGCCGAGGACACCGCCGACAACACCAGGTATTTCAGCGAGGCCTCGACGGGAAACTTCACCGCTTCCTTGCTGTGCAATGGGTAGGCGATCATGGCGTACAACGAGATACTCAGGGTTTCAAGCCCCAGGAACGCGCTGAGAAAATGATTGCTGCTAACCATGATCAGCGCGCCGATGGTCGCGATCAACAGCAGCAGGTAATACTCCTCTACCTCATCCTTCAGATGGTAGAGGTAGGGAAAGCTGAACACCGCGATAAATCCTGCCGCCAGCAGAATAACGATGGTGAAGAACAGACTGAAATTATCGATCATCAATAACGGCGTCACCTGCTGGCCGGCAAACGGCAGCACCAGAAATGCCGTGATCAGTGCCAGCCCCAGGCCGATTATGGTGGTGGCTCCGATCAGCGTGTGGTTGCGTTTCAGGGCAATCAGCAGCATGGCCAGCACGGCCACGCCGGTGACGACCAGAACCGGCAGTAACGGCACAAGATCCTGAATTGTTATTGCTGTTTCCATTGACTAACCTGCTACCGATTCTAAAAAAGACTTCCCAGCGTCATGGCTGACAGATTGAGGAAGGTACCGGGATAAACTCCCATCCAGACCAGGCCGGCCATCATGGCGAAGTAGAACACCATTTCCTGACGGCTGAGGTCGACCAGTGCGGCATCATCCACCTTGTCGTTCTCGTAACTGCCCTGAAAAACCTTCTGCAATACCCACAACGAATAGACCGAGGCCAGGATCAGACCCAGCGCCGCGATTGCAGTCAGGGTGATACTGATCTGGAAGGCACCGATCAAGGCCAGGAACTCCCCGACGAAATTGCCCAGCCCCGGCATTCCCAGCGCGGCGATGGAGAAAAACAGGGCGATTACCGACATTCTCGGTACCCGTGGCCAGAAGCCGCCCATCTGCTCCATGTTCCGGGTATGAATCCGGTGCTGCAATCCGCCCGCCAGCATGAACAAGGCTGCCGCGCTGAGCCCGTGAGCCAGCATCGTCATTACCGCTCCCTGCACCGCCTGCTCATTCCAGGCAAACACACCAAGCGTGACAAACCCCATATGACTGACACTGGTATAGGCAATCAGCCGTTTCAGGTCGGTCTGGGCGAACGCCACCTTGGCGCAGTAGAGAATACTCACGGCGGCCAGGGTCATGGCAACCGGTGCAAAGGCCCTGGCCGCGTCCTCGAAAAGTGGCACGGTGAAGCGGATCAGGCCGTAGGCGCCGGTTTTGAGCAGGATACCGGCCAGGATCACGCTGCCCGCGGTCGGTGCCTGACTGTGAGCATCCGGCAGCCAGGAATGCAGCGGTACAGTTGGCAGCTTGGTACCGAAACCAACGAAGAACAGCAGCATCACCAGCAGCGAGGTATTGGCGGCCAGCTGGACATTCTGCAGGGCGAAGTAATCGAAACTGAAAACTCCGAACTGCAGGTAATGGAAATAGGCCATGGCCAGAATGCCGATCAACATCAGCAGTCCAGATACCTGGGTGAAAATGAAGAACTTCATGGCTGCGTAGTTCTTGTTCTCGTGCCCCCAGATCGCGATGATCAGGTACATGGGAATCAGCATGACTTCCCAGAAGAAAAAGAACAGGAACAGGTCCAGGGCGACGAATACACCCATGACGCCGGCCAGGGTCCAGAGCAGATTGAAATAGAAGAACCCTGCCCGCTCGTGAATTTCATTCCAGGCGGCACCGGTGGCCATGATGCCGAGGAACACCGTCAGGATCGCCATCAGCCAGCTCAGGCCATCCATCCCCAGCTGGAAATAGATTTCGAAGCGCGGCATCCAGTCGGCCTTCAGATAGGCCAGCCATTCACCGCTGGCATCCGCCGGAGTGAATGGCGTCGCGCCGAGCACGTTCAGAAGCAACAGCCCGTCGACAGCGAGGAAAATCAGCGCGACCACCCTGGGCAGCTTGGGATCGACGAAGTCGGCCAGCCAGGCGGCCAGACCGCCGACAAACAGAATAAGTATCAGCCAGGCCAGAATCACAACAACGCTCCTATCGCAATCAGAATGATGACACCTGCCATCACGCTGGCCGCATACCAGCGCAGATAGCCGGTCTGGGTTCTGACCAGCAGACGGTTGGCCTGACTGGTGAGGGTGACCAGCAGACCAATGAGCAGATCGATAATGTCTTTTCGATTGAGCCGGGCCAGGCTGACGAACGGCGTGACGAACACGGCCTGGTAGAGCCGGTCCATGCCCCAACCACTGAACCAGAACTTGTGCAGAGCGGCACCCAGGCCCGACTGCACCAGTTTCTCCGCCGACCAGGTGCGGGAGCAGAAGAACAGGTAGGAAATACCGACCCCGATTATCGGGATGGCGATCATCAGGGCATGTATGAACAGACTCGGGTGGGCCTCTTCGTGGGCCATTTCACCGTGACTGAACACAGCATCCACCGGTATATGAATCCAGCCACCCAACAGTGCCAGAACTCCGAGTACCACCAGGGGGGCCGTCATGTTCCAGCCACTGACCTCCTTGGCCGGGTGATGACATTCCCCGAAAAAGACTACGAACACCAGACGGAAGCTGTAAATGGCAGTGAACAGCGCACCGATCACTCCGCCCAGCCACAACAGGGTACCGCTGCCACCGCTCTCGAGGGCCGCCAGCAGGATCTCGTCCTTGCTGAAATAACCCGAGGTCAACGGCAGGGCAGTCAGCGCGGCACTGCCGACGATAAAGGACCAGAAGGACACCGGCAGGTGTTTGCGCAGGCCGCCCATCTTGAAGATACTCTGTTCATGGTGCAGGCTGAGGATCACTGATCCGGCGGCCAGGAACAGCAGCGCCTTGAAGAAGGCGTGGGTCATCAGGTGGAAGACAGCCGCCGACCAGGCACCCACTCCCAGGCCGAGAAACATGTAGCCGATCTGACTGATGGTGGAATAAGCCAGGATGCGTTTGATGTCGTGCTGGGTCAGTGCCGTAAATCCGGCCATCAACAGGGTGATCAATCCCACCCATGCCACCAGCGACTGTACCGTCGGAGCCAGTTCGAACAGCAGATGGGTACGGGCAATCAGATAGACACCGGCGGTCACCATGGTGGCAGCGTGGATCAGGGCGCTGATCGGGGTGGGACCGGCCATGGCGTCGGGCAACCAGGTCTGTAATGGCAGCTGTGCCGACTTGCCCACGGCGCCACCCAGCAATAGCAGGCTGGCTGCCACCGCCATCCCGGAACCGACCTGCCACTGCTGTCCGGCGTTGTGCATCAGCTCCTGAATATTCAGGGTGCCCAATTGCGTGAACAGCAGGAACAGCCCCAGGGCCATGGATGTATCACCAACCCGGGTCACCACAAAAGCCTTACGTGCCGCATACCCATTGGCGGGATTTTCATACCAGAAGCCGATCAACAGATAACTGCACAGACCGACGCCTTCCCAGCCGAGATAGAGCAGCACCAGGTTGTCGGCCAGTACCAGTACCAGCATGGCGGCCACGAATAGATTCATATAGGCGAAGAAGCGGCTGTAACCGGGGTCGTCGCTCATGTAGCCGGTGGAATACAGGTGGATGAGAAAACCGACGCCACTGATTACCAGAATCATGACGACGGTGAGACCGTCCAGGTAAAACGAAAATGCGGAACTGAAATCCCCGGCCGCCATCCATTCCCACAGTGTCAACTGGAAACTGGTCTGTCCGGAAGAGAGAAACTCATAACTGGACAGCGCCGCCACGATAAAGGCCAGCCCGATGGAACCGGCTCCCACGGTCGCCACGACGGGTTTCGGAAGTCCACCACCGGTGAACGCCAGAATCAGGAATCCCGCCAGCGGGAATGCCGGTAATAGCCAGATCAAATCAAGCACGTTGCATCTCTTGTTGTGTGTTGTTTGTTGTTCACCAGTCGGGCGTCTTCTTTGTTCTTTGTTCTTTGTTCTTTGTTATCTGTTCTTTTCTTTGTTCGTTGTTCTTTGTTCTTTGTTATCTGTTCTTTTCTTTGTTCGTTGTTCTTTGGTCTTTGTTATCTGTTCTTTTTTTTACGTTCGTTGTTCTTTGGTCTTTGCTGCCTGCTATTCCCTGCAGGTTCCCGCCAGTTACAGGCGGCTATGGTGCCCTGCAGCTGTTACGTCTCTATCGATACCCGTTTCAGTCGCTCAATCTGTCGTTTTTTCAGACACATTTTCAGCCACTTTTTCAGCCACTTTTTTAAGCCGCTCTTCCAGCCCGTCTTCCAGCCGGCCTTCCGTTACCGGCCTTGACCAGCTCGCCGGTTCCGGTTTTAGCCCCGCATCTGGGTCAACACGTTGATGTCCACCGTCTGAAACTTGCGGAACATCTGGATAATCAGTCCCAGACCTACTGCCACTTCCGCTGCCGCCAGGGTCAGGATCATCAGGAACATGATCTGCCCATCGGCATGCTGCCAGCGCGCCGACGACACCACGAACGCCAGACCACAGGCGTTCAGCATGATCTCCAGGCACATCAGCACAAAGACTACGTTGCGCCGGGTCAGGACTCCGATCAGGCCCAGCGCGAACAGCGCCGCCGCCAGCATCAAACCCTGTTCAAATGGAATCGCCTGCATTGTTCAATCCTTAGCTGTTCGTTGTTTAGCAATCATTTTTTAGCCAGGTGGTAGGCGCCAACCAGACCTGCCAGCAGCAGTATGGAGGCGATTTCCACCGCCAGCACATAGGGGCCGAACAGCGCCATGCCGACCTCGCGCACGCCTACCTGCGAAACCGCCACCTCCGCCTGCTGTTGGCGCACCACGTTGAGCAGTTGCACCAGCAATGCTGCCGCCATGATTACCGGCCCGATCCAGATTTTACCGGTCAACCAGCTCCGTTCCTGCTCGACACTTTTCTTACCCAGGTTCAGCATCATAATGACAAACAGGAACAGCACCATGATGGCACCAGCGTAAACGATGGCCTCCAGCATGGCAGCAAACGGTGCACCGAAGGTATAGAAGATTACCGCCACCGCCAGCAGCGACAGAATCAGGTACAGAAGCGCATGCACCACATTTGACTGCAGGATGACCGCAACCGTCGAAATAAGAGCGATGGCAGCCGCCAGGTAAAACAACAGCATCATGGCAACAGGCTCCTTACATCCACCGGCGGCGCCTCGTTCTGGGCCTCGCCTTTGTCCTTGCCACCGACGGCCATGCCGGCAACACGGTAAAAATTGTAATCGTGGTATTTGCCGGTTCCGTTGATCAGCAGGTCCTCTTTTTCCCAGACCATGTCCTGGCGCACATATTCGGCCATCTCGAAATCCGGCGTCAGCTGAATGGCATTGGTAGGACAGGCCTCTTCGCAGAAACCGCACATGATGCAACGGGAAAAATTGATCCGGAAAAATTCCGGATACCAGCGGCCGTTTTCGTCTTCGGCCTTCTGCAGAGCGATGCAGTCCACCGGACAGGCGACGGCGCACAGGTTACAGGCCACGCAGCGTTCCTCGCCATCCGGATCCCGGCTCAAAATGATCCGACCCCGCCAACGCGGGAACATATAGGGTTGTACGTCCGGATATTCGACGGTGTCCTTCTTGTCGAACATGTGCTTGAACACCCGCCACAGGGTGACGAGCTGACTGGTAAAAGTGTCTCTGATCAGACTGAACATGGTTATCCTCCACTACCCGCCAGAATTACCGCACCGGTAACCAGCAGGTTCACGAGCGACAGGGGTAACAGAAACAACCAGCCATAGCGCATCAGCTGATCGTATCGGGGCCGGGGGATTGCGGCTCGCATCAGGATGAAGAAAGCGACGAAAAACGAGGCCTTCAAGGCAAACCAGAAAATTGGCGGCAGGAATCCCGGGCCCAGCCAGCCCCCGAAAAACAGGGCGGTAATCAGCGAGGAAATCAGCACCAGGCCAAGGTATTCGCCGACAAAAAACATGCCGAACTTCATACCGGAATACTCGGTGTGATAACCGGCGCAGATTTCCTGTTCCGCCTCGGGAATGTCAAATGGCAGACGATGGCTTTCCGCCACGCCGGCGATGAGAAAGATGATAAAGCCGATAATCTGGGGGAAAACATACCAGCCATCGGCCTGGGCCTGAACGATTTCCCGCAGGTTGAAACTGCCGGTCAGCGCCACGATTCCCAGCAGCGAGATCCCCATGAACACTTCATAGCTGACCATTTGCGCAGCAGCCCGGAGACTGCCCAGCAGTGCATACTTGTTATCCGACGACAGACCGCCAAGCATGACGCTGTACGCGCCGAGGGAAGCCATTGCCAGGACAAACAGCACACCGATGTTGGAATCGATAATACCGACTCCCGGAGCGAAAGGGATGACACTGAAACTCATCAGCACCACGGTCATGATAATGGCCGGGGCCAGGATGAAACTGAATTTGTCCGCGAACGGCGGGGTCCAGTCTTCCTTGGTGAAAATCTTGAGCATGTCCGCAACCACCTGCAGCAGTCCCAGGGGACCGACCCGGTTGGGACCCAGCCGCTCCTGCCAGATTCCCAGCAGGCGCCGCTCCACCCAGATAAGCATGGCCGCTATGACCACCACGACCAGCAGAATGCTGACGATATTCAATGCCGAGCCGACTTCCCACCGCATGTCTTAAATACCCTCCTGCTGGAGATCGCTGACAATCAGATTGCCGAAGCGGGCCTGCCCGCTGCCCTGCGCTTTGCTCAGGGAAACCTGGTCACCCGCCCCGGCCACCGGAAACTGACCGGCCGGTGTAAATGCCACTATCGTGCCTGGTTTGACACTGCGGCGGATACAGACCGGGTAGTCGAGCGCTTCCTGGTCGGCTGATACTGTCACCAGGTCGTTGGCCGCAACGCCCAGCTGTTGTGCATCGTGCGGTGCCAGGGCCACATAGGCGCCGGTCAGACGTTCGTTTACCACTTCTGCGCGGGCACTCAATTCATCACTGCCATACAGTTGATAGGCGGGGATCAGGGTGAAGTCCCCAGTAGTGACTGCTGCGGATTCGGGTTCAAAATAGCCGGCCGACGAGCCGTTTCTGGTAAACAGCAGTCGACCCGGATTGCCCTGGCGGAGATGGCCGCCGACTTCATCCAGAAATTTGCTGACTGACTGGTTTGAATTCCAGCGTGGCGCCCAGGTATTGGGTAGCACGGCGGTATCCCGCTGGCTGGACATGCCTTCCATGGAAAACGCCATGATCGAATCCCGATCTTCGGGCTGCTTGCCCTCATGTACGTTGGCGGCGGCCTGAATTGCGGTCCGGCCGCTGTAACGATGCGACTGACGCGGGTACTTCATGCCGGCGACTGCAGCGGCGCTGACCGGCAGTATCGCGGTAATACCCGCCAGCCCCTCCAGAGTGGTTTCAGCCGTCTGTAACAGGCCGGCCAGCGTCGTCTCCGACTCCTTGCGCAGCCACTTCCATGCCGGTCGCGCCGCCTGGTTGTTCATGAACACCTGCATGCTCGTCTGAGCCCGGCCTTCATAGTTGATATAAGTGCCCTGCTGTTCTGCAAAGCTGGTACCGGCTATCACCAGGTCAGCCAGCTCGGTGGTGCGGGTGGGCAGCTGGTCGATGGCCACCAGTTGCCCCACTCCCGCCAGCGCCGCTTCCACCTGGCTTTGTGGCGCCCTGCCAAACAGATCGTTTTCCAGTACCACGGCGGCCTGAACGTCCCCGGCCTGCATTTTTTTCAGCGCCAGACCCAGGGATTGAGTCTCCCCTGCCATCAGGACAAGCCCGACACTGTTGACTTCCGGCACCACACAGCAGAAATCGACTGCCTGATCGCCACCACGTGCCGTTGCCAGTGCCCTGGCGACGTTGGCTGCCGCTTTGAGCAAGGCCTCACTGCCACTGCCGGTACCACAGACTATCAGGGGACGTCTGGCCCCTTTCAGGTCATCGGCAATGGACCCGAGCAACTGTTTCTGTTCCTCCTGCAGCGTCGCTGCCGGGGTCGGAGCGGCGCTGTCCAATGTACGGGCCAGTGCCTGGGCCAGCTGTGTCAGACCGGGGGCGCTGTCCACTACCGTGGCGCGGGCAATATCGTCCAGGCGGGTTGCATAGCCGGACAGCAGGTAAACCGGAGACAGCTCACGCTGGGCGAGTTCCCGGACCGCGGCATCCTGCCAGCTCGGAATGCCGGCCGCTGCGGCCAGTTCATCGGCACGGTTACGGGCTGACTGCCGCAGTGCCAGCGCGATTCTGGGGGCGGTATTGGTCACGTCTTCGCCGAGTACCAGTACCGCGTCGCACTCTTCTATTTCGCGGACCGAGGGAGCGTGCAGAGCTGATTCACCGGATAATTGCTTCAGGATCTGCAACTGGGCGAATTCCGCATCGCTGACACCGGCGTAGAAGTTGTCACCTCCGACCCGTTGCAACAAGGCCAGGTTGGCTTCCACGCTGGCGCGGGGGGAACCGATACCGATTACCTGCCCGCCATCAAGAATACGATTAAGCTCCAGGACGGCTTCGTCCTCGCTCACTGTGCGGCGCCCGGTGCCCTTACCCTGCTGCGACTCGGCCAACCGTTCGGCACTGTTTACAAAGCCGTAACCGAACCGTCCGCGATCACAAAGAAAATAGCCGTTTACGTCGCCGTGATACCGATTGACGATACGGCGCAATTCGCCGTAGCGCTCACCCGGGGTGGTATTGCAGCCGACGGCACAGCCCACGCACACGGAAGGCGCGGTCTGCAGATCCCACTTACGCGAATAGTGGGCACTGAAAGTGGCATCGGTGAAGACGCCGGTCGGGCACATCTCCACCAGGTTGCCGCTGAATTCGCTTTCCAGGAAGCCATCGCTCTGACGCCCGAAATAGGTGTGGTGGTGGCTGGCCTGAGCCGCCAGATCGGTACCGCCAGCGTAATCGTCATAGAACCGAACACAGCGGTAGCAGGTAATACAACGGTTCATTTCATGGCCGACGAACGGGCCCAGATACTGGTTCCGGTGAGTGACTTTTTTGCGGTCGTAGCGGCGATAGTTGTGCCCGGACATCAGAGTCATGTCCTGCAGATGACATTCGCCACCCTCCTCGCAGACCGGGCAGTCATGGGGATGGCTGATCATCAGGCTTTCAATCACGTTGGCGCGGAATTTTTTCGCTTCTTCGTCTTCTATGGAGATGATGCTGCCGTCGTTGGCCTTGGTCATGCAGGCCATAACCAGGGTACCTTTCTGATCGTCGGCGTCGCGGTATTGTTTTACCGCACACTGGCGGCAGGCACCGACCGAACCCATGCACGGATGCCAGCAGAAATACGGCAGGTCGAGGCCCTTCGAGAGACATTCCTGCAACAGGTTATTGTCTCCATTAACCTCGTATGTCACTCCATCTATGACAATCTTCGCCACTTTAATTCTCCACCTCTCTCCAACTTTTCCAGCCTGCTCGAGCCTGCTTCTGTGGTCCTGCCTTTCTCCAGCTACCCTGGGCTTCCTGACGCTTCAGCCGCAGCGACTGGCCGCTGCCCTACCCGGCAATGAGTTCCATAGCTCCGCTCAGTGGCGGGTATAGGGACACCCTTTACTGCTGAGATGATCTTCAAATTCCTGACGGAAGTGCCTGAGTGCACTTCCCAGCGGCGCCATGGCACCGGGTGCCAGGGCACAGAATGTGCGTCCTGGCCCCAAATAACCGAGGTGGTCTTCGAGGATGCCGATATCCTTCTCGGATCCGCGTCCCTCCTCAAGGTCGACAAATATCTGTTCTATCCAGGGCAGCCCGTCACGACAGGGCGTGCAGAAGCCGCAGGATTCATGGGAAAAAAAGCGCATCAGGTTACCTACCATGCCCACCGGACAGGTACGATCGTCCAGCAGGATCATGGTCCCGGTAGCCAACCGGCTGCCGGCCTTGCCGATGACATCGTAATCCAGTGCCAGGTCCAGATGTTCCGGCAACAGAAAATCCGTGGACCCGCCGCCCGGTAAAAAGGCCTTGAGCTGGTAACCGTCCTGCATGCCCCCGGCGTGTTCCTCGATCACCTCGCGGATGGTGGTGCCGAACGGCAACTCCCAACATCCCGGGCTGCGTACCCGGCCGCTGACGCCGAACAGTTTGGTGCCGTGATCAACGCCCTTGCCCAGCCCTTGATACCAGGTCACGCCATGGCTGATGATGCCCGGCAGATTACAGAGTGTTTCCACATTATTGACGATGGTCGGCTTGCCCCACAGGCCACTCACCTGGGGAAACGGCGGCTTGGCCCTGGGATTGGCACGTTTACCTTCCAGCGCATTCAGAAGCGCCGTTTCCTCACCGCAGATATAGCGGCCGGCCGAGGTATGCAGCACGATTTCCAGGCTATACCCGGTATTGAGTATGTTGCTGCCCAGCAGTCCTTCGGCGCGGGCTTCGGCGATCGCCTTCTTCAGTGCGTGTTCGGCGCGGATATATTCGCCACGCAGAAAGATGTAGGCCTTCGAGGCCTGGATGGTATAGGCGGCAATGATCATGCCCTCGATCAGCAGATGCGGATCGCCTTCCATCAGCAACCGGTCCTTAAAAGTACCGGGCTCCATCTCGTCGGCGTTGACGACCAGGTATTTCTCCCGCGGTGCATTGTCCCCCATGGGCACAAAGCTCCACTTCAGCCCGGTGGGAAACCCGGCTCCACCCCGTCCTTTCAGACCGGAATCCTTGACCTGTTGCAGCACGTCGGCGGGTGCCAGACCCGCCGCGATTTTGCGAATGCTCTCGTAGCCACCGGCGGCCTGGTACTGGGCAATCTCCAGCGGCGGCCGGCTCATGTCGATATTTTTGGTAAGCGGTTTATCCATGATTCAAAAATTTCTCAACTGCCCTGTTCACCAGGCTCGTTGTTACGGTACTGCTGGATGATTGCATCGACTTTCTCAGCAGTCAGGTTGCGGTGCTGGTTTTCATCGACCATCATTACCGGTGCCCGGTCGCAGTCGCCCAGGCAGGGAACCGGCAACAGGGTGAACTCCCCATCAGCGGTAGTTTCCCCGTAATCGATGCCCAGTTTCTGACTGATGTGCGCACGAATATTTTCGCAACCCATGATCCAGCAGCTGACACTGTCGCAAAACAGCATGACGTGTTTACCGACCGGCCGTCTGAACACCAGATTGAAAAATGTGGCTACCCCTTCCAGTTCGCTGACCGGTATGTCCAGGTAACGGGAAATGGCAAGCAGGCTTTCATCGGATACCCAGCCCTGGTGCTTCTGCACGATTTTAAGCGCCTCCAGCCCCACTGCCTGTTTGTCCGGGTAGAGGGTCTTCTCGTGCTCGATTTCCTCGATCTCACTGGCGGTCAGTTCCCGGGCCTGGATCTTGTCGCTTGTTGCACTGCTGGCGATGAGGTTTGAATTCATTTTTCTGCGATCACTTTCTGGTTCAAGTCTTATCCGGTTTCCGGCTCGGCTGCGCGCTTAACGGTCCACGTCAGCCATGACAAAATCGATACTGGCAATGATGGCGATCAGATCCGGCAGCATGAAACCCCGGCTGATTTCAGGGATCATCTGCAGATGGGCAAACGAAGGGGTTCGGATCCGGGTCCGGTAGGAAGTGGTGTTCCCATCACTGACCAGGTAATAGCCGTTAATCCCCTTGGTTGCCTCGATTGCCACGCTGACCTCGTCCGGCGGAATCACCGGTCCCCAACTGACATTGAGGAAATGGTTGATCAGGGTTTCGATATCCTGCAGCGTACGTTCCTTGCGTGGCGGTGTAGTCAGCGGATGGTCGGACTTGTAATGCCCTTCCGGCATGTTGTCCAGACACTGCTTGATGATGCGCAGACTCTGCCGCATTTCTTCGACCCGTACCGCGCAACGGTCATAACAGTCGCCGTTTATGGCGTAAGGCACGTCGAAGTCAAAATTTTCATAGCCGCTGTAAGGTCGCTGCTTGCGGTAATCCCATTCCAGGCCGGTGGCTCTGAGACCGGGACCGGTAATGGCCCAGTCAAAGGCCTGTTCCGTGTCGTATACCCCCACGCCCTGGGTACGTCGCTTCAGGATGCCGTTATTCATCACCATCTTGTCATAGTCATCGAGACGCTTGGGCATGAAATCCAGCAACTCCCGGACCCGCTCTTCCCAGCCTCTGGGCAGATCCTGCGCAACGCCGCCAATCCGGAACCAGCCGGGATGCATCCTGGCTCCACAGATGGATTCGATGATATTGAATATTCGTTCCCTTTCCACAAACATGTAGAAAATGGGCGATAACTGCCCCACATCCTGGGCAAAGGTTCCGTAAAACAGCAGGTGGCTGCAGATGCGGAACATTTCCGCCAGCATCACGCGGATCACCTTGACCCGCTCCGGCACTTCAATACCGGCCATTTTTTCGACTGCCATGACATACGGCAGGTTGTTCATCACCCCGCCCAGGTAGTCGATGCGATCGGTATACGGAATAAAGGTATGCCAGGACTGGCGCTCGCCCATTTTTTCCGCGCCCCGGTGGTGGTAACCGATATCCGGCACCGCATCCACCAGTATTTCACCGTCCAGCTGCAGGGCGATGCGGAAGGCCCCGTGTACGCTGGGATGATTGGGACCGAGGTTGAGAAACATGAACTCCGAATTCTCGGATTTACGCGCCATGCCCCACTCTTCGGGGTTGAACTTCAGCGCCTCCTGCTCGATTTTCTCCTTATCCTCGTCGAGAGAGAACGGCTCCATTTCGGTTGCCCGGGCCGGATGCTCCTTACGCAGCGGATGACCTTCCCAGGTCGGTGGCAGAATCAGCCGATAAAGATTGGGATGGCCGTCGAAACGGACGCCGAACATGTCCCACACTTCCCGCTCGTACCAGTTGGCACTGGGCCAGATATCGGACACGGTTGGCAGCGACAGATCGGCATCCTGCAGGGGCACCTTGACCCGCAGGTCGGTATTACCGCGGAATGACATCAGGTGGTAGACCACCGTGAATTCGCTGTCTGGCTGACCCTGGCGATTTACGCGCAACCGCTCGTCGATGGCGGTGAGATCGAACAGCATCTCGAAACGGGGATCGGCATCATGCTTGAGAAAGCGCATGAGGTCCTTGAGAGTGGCACGCTCCACCCAGAAAGTGGGTATACCATCGCAGGTCGATTGCCGGGCCAGAATCCGGGCGCCGAAACGGCTCTCGATTTCTTCCAGCAGAGCACCGGCGGAAGCCGCTTTGCGGTCATTGTCCAACTTTATATTCTGCGCTATTTCCACGTTATTTCTTACTTGAGTTATTCTTTTTATCTTATTGTTTTTTAAATGTATTTAAGGTTGAAAATCAAACCTCATCGGGGGAACGCAACTCGGTGGCCGCAATGCGTTCGTCGTGCCGGCGCACCCGTTGCACGACGCGTTCCTCGCGACGATAGATACCCTGATCGTTGATGACCCAGCTCAACGGGCGGCGCTCACTGCCCACCGACTCCTGCAACAGTGTCAGCCCCTGCAACAGAGCTTCGGGTCGCGGCGGGCAACCAGAGACGTACACGTCCACCGGCAGGAACTTGTCGACTCCCTGAACGACCGAGTAAATGTCGTACATGCCCCCGGAGTTGGCGCAGGAGCCCATCGAGATAACCCAGCGGGGTTCCAGCAATTGTTCATACAGTAACTGTACGACAGGGGCCATCTTGCGAAACACGGTGCCGGCGATCACGATCAGATCCGATTGGCGAGGGGTGCCACGGATTACCTCGGCACCGAAGCGGGCGATGTCATGGCGACTGGTAAACGCAGTAGCCATTTCCACGTAGCAGCAGGACAATCCGAAGTTGAATGGCCAGATCGAGTTCTTGCGGCCCCAGGCCACCATGTCTTCGAGCTTCGCCATCATCACGTTACGGCGGATGTACTCATCAAAACTGTTGTCACCACGCCGGGCCGACGGAGCATCCTCGGGTTTTTGCAGATGCCAGCTCATAACTTGAATTCCTTCTTGTTCACCACGCCTCCGGGACCTTTAACCATGTGCAGTTCGCGCTTCTGAGTCTGGGTTCGCCAGTCCAGCGCACCGATCCGCCACAGGTAAACCAGCGCCACCGTCAGAATCACGATGAACACGGAAATTTCCACAAATCCCAGCCAGCCTGCATCGCGGACCACCACGGCCCAGGCGAACAGGAACACCACTTCCAGATCGAAAATGATGAACAGTATGGCGGTCAGGTAAAAGTGGACGGAAATTTTGAAATGGGCGTCGCCCACCGACACGATGCCGGACTCAAACGGCAGATTCTTGTTCGGCGCGTCGGTGCGCTGCCCGAGCAGGTAGGAAAGTCCCAGCATGGTAAGTACCAGGAACAACACTGCAGCCGCATACACAAAAAACGGCTGTAACGTTTCCAGGAGACCGGTTGTCGCTTCCAAACTCATTACCCCTCAGGCGCATCGAACACAGGAACTGACAGTACCCGGCTCAGACCAACCTGGATTGTTCAAAAAGATACTTCTTTAACGTCAACTACTTACTTCATTACTACTGGCGTCAATCCTCTTGAAGTCCCGGTTCTGCACCTTAATTAGCTAATCACTTGTTGGCCAGTCATCAGTTGTCTGTTACCCCTGGACCAGATTTCGGGCGTGGCACAGAGCGATCCGGAAACGGCGATACTGCTGTTCCCTGACCTGATGGCATTCGGAATAGTGAGTTGGGCGAGGTCGGGAACGGGAAGACAATGGTCCGGCAGCACAGCAGCATCCCGCTGAACTTCACTGCCTGATGCAGGACGTTTTGTTATTGTCTTGTTACTTCCCATACAGCGTTACTTCTGATGAGGAAGCCCAATAAACTCGTTTCCGGTCGACAGGCCACGCTGTCACTTGGTGCCGAAAACAACTCAAGTTTAAAGACTACGGCTTACTGATTTATTCTTATTTCGTCGGCCGGCCCGCAACGGACCATAACCTTAGCCAGGCGCAAAAGTAACACGCCAGTTGAATTGTTGGCAAGTGGTTTGGCCTGCGGACTGGCGTGGCAACTGGTCTGGCGAGGAATCCGCCGGGCCGGCAGGACGCTTCCCCCTGCCCGCTTGTCCCGGCCGCTTCCGATGGTTCTTCAGCGCTCCGCCTGAATCTCCTTCCAGTTCTCGTAGTACTCGAGACTGACCAGGTGGTTTAGCTCTTCCAGTTCTTCAATTTTCTGCTGGAGATTGGCCTTCATGACGTCGCCTACCGACAACAGACCAATGTAGTCGCCGTTCTCCTCGATCAGCAGATGCCGGATCCGGCGCCCCAGGAATTTGTCGTAAAGGTCCAGTGCCTGATCGGCAACATTGGCCGTGATCAGGTTTTCACTCATGTGATCACGAATACGGGCAGTCTTCGAATCGAAGCCTTCTTCGAGCACATGGAACATCAGATCACGTTCGGTATAGATTCCGACGATTTTTTCGTCCTCCGTCACCACCACCGAACCGACCCGGTTCTGGGTCATCAGTGTCAGCGCCTGGTACACGGTGGCATCGGTGCTGATGGTTACCATGTGCCCGCCTTTATCGTCCAGAATGTCCTTGGCCGTTCTTATCATTATTATTCCTCCCGGTCTGTTGCAGACATCACTTCACTGGTTTACTGATTTTGCATCGACTTTCTGCAATTACTATAAGCAATCCCTGGCTAAATAAATAGCAGCCTGTTGAAAATCTCATCGTCAGAATACCCGGTTGAGACCGTCCAGGGCCGCAATCCGGTACGCTTCCGCCATGGTGGGATAATTGAACGTGGTGTTGAGAAAATACTTCATGGTATTGGCGGCGCCGGGCTGACGCATAATCGCCTGGCCGATGTGGACGATTTCCGAAGCCTGATCGCCGAAACAGTGAATACCCAGGATTTCCAGGGTGTCGAAATGAAAGATCAGCTTCAGCATGCCGACCTGCTCGCCGGTAATCTGTCCCCTGGCTGTGTTTTTGAAAAACGCCTTGCCCACCTCATAGGGTATTTTTTCGCGGGTCAGCTGGCGTTCAGTCTTACCCAGGGTGCTGATCTCGGGGATCGTATAGATACCCGTTGCCACCTCATCGATGTAATGGCATTGTTCGGGGTCGACAATCGCATTGCAGGCGGCGCGCCCCTGGTCATAAGCGGCACTGGCCAATGACGGCCAACCGACCACATCGCCGGCCGCATAAATATTCTCGACACTGGTACGGTAGGATCTGTCGACCTCAATCTGGCCTCTGGAATTGACCTCGATTCCAACATTCTCCAGTCCCAGGCGATCGGTGTTGCCGGTCCGTCCATTGGCCCAGAAGACGATATCGCTCTTGATCTTCTTGCCGGATTGCAGGTAGGTCACCAGGTGGTCGTCATGGTATTCCATTTTTTCAAACTGTTCATTGTGGCGGCTGCGCACGCCGACATTGCGCAGGTGATAACTGAGCGCATCGGAGATTTCAAAATCCAGGAACGAGAGCAACGAATCTTCCGGATTGATGATTTCCACCTTGGCACCCAGGCCGCCGAAAATCGAAGCATATTCGCAGCCGATAACCCCGGCCCCGATCACGGTTACCTTGCGGGGTGAATGACCCAGCTTGAGAATCGAGTCGCTGTCGAATACCAGGGGATGTGAAAAATCCACGGCAGGCGGATGGTATGGACGCGCTCCGGTAGCGATCACAAAATAATCCGCAGTCAGGGTTTCACCGCGATTGCCCAGTTTAATTGTATGCGCATCGGTAAAACTGGCAATGCCTTTGAAAACCGGCACAAAATTGCGCTCGTAAAAACCGGTGCGCATCCTGACCTGTTCATAAATTACTTTTTCTGTGTGCCTGAGCAACTGCGGAAAGGTGATCTTGTGGATCTCGCTGAAATCGCGAAACAGTGAATTGCTGTTAAACTGCATGATCTGCTTGACGCCATGCCGAAGCGCCTTGGAGGGAATGGTACCCAGGTGGGTACAGCTTCCACCCACCTGGGGCAGGTCGCTCACCACTGCCACCTTACGGCCCTTTTTCTTGGCGTTCATTGCTGCCGCTTCGCCAGCAGGCCCGGTGCCGATCACCACGATGTCAAAATGGTTTGCCGTCATCTTTCCTCGTCCAGTGGGTTATGGAATTTCCGATCTATAAGGAAGCCGCACTCCGGCAACTCCAACTGCGCACCCGCGTCGGTTCTGATCGGGCAGAGACAGTCCTGCCACAGCTATACTTACCGGGCATTCAGCTCCTTGCACTTTTCCGGTTTACCGCCACACAACTCACAGGGACCGGCCTCACCAAAACTGCTCAATCCTCCGCAACTGCCCTGCAGCGGCTTGCGCCCCATGATAACTCCAATCGAAAGACCGGTTACCGCGAGCGCGATAAGCACAAAGCTGAGTATCAGTGTTGTCATCAGTTACCTCCCTCGTGCTGAATGTAACGACCAAACTGCTCGGTATAATGGGCCGTAAAATCATTTTCGGTTCTGACTATAAAATAGACCGCCAGACTCTCACTTTCTGCCAGCGCCATCCCGGCCTGGTAGCCCAGCACCATCAGCGCGGTGGCCAGGGCATCGGCCCGCGCGGTCTGGGAATCGATTACGTAAACTGCCGCCAGTCGGTGGGCAATCGGTCGTCCGGTACGGGGATCGATCTCGTGGGAATAGCGAACGCCATCCTCCTCAAAGTAATTTCGATAATCACCGGAGCCCGCGATCGCCAGTTCCTCCCCCTGTGAATTGAGAATCTCGTAAACCTGCGGAGCGGTGTCCTCCGGTCGCTCCACCGCGGGAACCCAATATTGCCCACCGGGTTTGAGCCCCTTGATCTTCAGCTCGCCACCGATTTCCAGAAAATAACTTTGCACGCCGATGGAGTCCAGGTACAGAGCCACCTGGTCGACCACGTAACCCTTGGCAATGCCACTCAGATCAACATAGATATCGGCATCGCGAAGCAGGGACGATTGTTCAGGATTCACCTGCAGATGCTGATAGCCCACCTGGGCTCGGGCAGCCTCAATCTGCTGGTCTGAGGGGACCCGGTCGCGGCTGGCGTCGGGCCCGAATCCCCACAGGTTGACCAACGGCCCCACGGTTACGTCGAAAGCACCGTCGGTAAGATCACTGACCTCCCTGGCCAGCATGACCACTTCGAGCAGTTCCCGTGAAACGCGCACCGGCTGATCGATCGAAGCACGGTTAAACCGCGACAGCTCCGATTGCTCGGCATAGGTCGAAAAGACCTGGCGGTCGAGGCGGTTCAACAGCGAACCGATATCCTGCTGGATGCGATTGCCATCGAGGCTGCCCGGTCTTTCCACCACCTGCAGCCGGTAACTGGTTCCCATGGTATAGCCGGACAGTACCAGGATCTCCTGATCCCGTCCGGTAAAAAGCAGGGTGAAAACGACAACTGCAGCAACCAGGCCAAGGGAAATTCCGTAGCTGCGCAGGAACCCGATCATGAGAATTCGTCGAGGGAAATATTTTCGTCTTCGACACCCAGGTCCTTGAGCATCTTGATGACCGCGGCATTCATCATGGGAGGTCCGCACATGTAATACTCACAGTCCTCCGGCGCCGGATGATCCTTCAGGTAGTTCTGGTAGACGACGTTGTGAATGAAACCGACCGGCCCCTGCCAGTTGTCTTCCGGTTGCGGATCAGAAAGCGCCACGTGCCACTCGAAATTTTCGTTCTCGGAGGCGATTTCGTCAAAATCCTCCTGGTAGAACATCTCCCTCAGGCTGCGGGCACCATACCAGAACGACACCTTGCGCCGGGTTTGCAGGCGCTTGAACTGATCGAAAATATGGGACCGCATCGGCGCCATTCCGGCACCGCCACCGATAAAGACCATTTCGGCATCGGTATCCTTGGCGAAGAACTCGCCGAATGGCCCGAACACCCGGATTTTATCCCCCGGCTTGCGGCCGAATACAAAAGAAGACATCTTGCCGGGCGGCAGTTTCGACCCGGGCGGCGGGGTGGCTATGCGGATATTGAATTTGATAATGCCCCGCTCTTCAGGGTAGTTGGCCATGGAGTAGGCCCGTACTGTCGTATCGTTCACTTTCGACACCAGGTCGAAAAGACCGAACTTTTCCCAGTCACCCCGGTACTCATCCTCGATGACAAAATCCCGGTAGCGAACCTCATGGGGTGGCGCTTCCAGTTGCACGTAACCGCCAGCACGGAAATCCACACTCTCCCCATCCGGAATCTTCAATACCAGCTCCTTGATGAAGGTGGCCACGTTGTGATTGGAAACAACCTCGCATTCCCATTGCTTGACGCCGAAAAACTCCGGATCCACCTCTATCTTCATGTCCTGCTTGACGGCCACCTGACAGGACAGGCGCCAGTGATCCTTGGCCTGGCCGCGGGTAAAATGTCCCGCCTCGGTGGGCAGCATGGAGCCGCCCCCTTCCAGTACCTGACACTTGCACTGGGCACAGGTGCCACCACCGCCGCAGGCGGAGGAAAGATAGATTCCGGCGTCTGCCAGGGTATTCAGCAATTTGCCACCGGCGGGAACTGACAGGGTCCGCTCCGGGTCGCCATTGATTTCGATATTGACCCTGCCGGTGCTGACCAGTTTCGATCTGGCCATCAGGATTACCACGACCAGCATCATGATCACCACAGTGAACATGACTACGCCGCCGATAATTGTCGTCAAATCCAACATACTGTCAGTAACCTGCTACAGTGAGATACCGCTAAGAGACATGAAACCCAGGGACATGAGACCCACGGTGATGAAGGTGATGCCGAGGCCGCGAAGCCCTTCCGGAACGTCGCTGTACTTGAGCTTCTCACGGATACCGGCCAGTGCCACGATAGCCAGCCCCCAGCCGAAACCGGAACCGAATCCAAAAGCTACGCTCTGGGCGAAGGTATAGTCCCGCTCCACCATGAACAGACTGCCGCCCAGAATGGCGCAGTTGACGGTAATCAGGGGCAGATAAACCCCTAAGGCGTTGTAGAGTGCCGGGACGAACTTGTCCAAGAACATTTCCAGGATCTGCACCATGGCAGCGATCACGCCGATGTAACACAGATATCCGAGGAACTGCAGCGACACGTCCGGCAGGCCCAGCCAGGCCAGTGCCCCTTCCCGCAGCAGGTAATTGAATATCAGGTTATTGGCCGGAATGGTAATGGTCTGCACCACCACTACCGCGACGCCGAGACCAAGCGCGGTTTCGATCTTCTTGGACACTGCGAGAAAGGTGCACATCCCAAGGAACAGCTGCAGCGCCATGTTCTCAATGAAAATGGACTGAACGACGATGTTGACCAGGCCTTCCATCAGATTATGCCCTCCTCGACAGTATGCGGAGCCAGGCGGTATTCCCTGATTTCCACCTGTTCCCGGCGACGACTGCGCAGTATCCAGATCAGAAAACCGATAATGAAAAAGGCACTGGGGGCCAGCAGCATCAGACCATTGGGTTGATACCAGCCGCCACTGGAAAGAGTCGGCAGAATCTGGAAGCCCAGCAGGCTTCCTGAACCGAACAGCTCGCGCAGGCTGCCGACAATGATCAGCACCACGCTATAGCCCAGCCCGTTACCGATCCCGTCCATGAAACTGATCAGCGGCGGGTTTTTCATGGCGAAGGCCTCGGCCCGGCCCATGACGATACAGTTGGTAATGATCAGGCCGACGAACACGCTCAGGCTCTTGCTGATCTGGAAAGCATAGGCCTGCAGAAACTGGTCTACCAGGATCACCAGCGAGGCAATGATGGTCATCTGGATTATGATCCGGATGCTGCTGGGCATATGGTGCCGGATCAGGGAAATAAACAGATTGGAAAACGCGGTGACCGAGGTCAATGCCAGGCACATCACCAGAGTCACCTGCAGACTGGTGGTAACGGCGAGCGCCGAACAGACCCCGAGGATCTGCAGGGCAATCGGGTTATTGTCCAAAATCGGTTTGGTTAAAACTTTACTGGTTGCTGACATGATGAAAGTCTTTACCTGCTGGATTTATCTATTTAAAGCTGTACCTGACGCCCCTGGGGTGCTGCTCAGGAGTTGCGCAAATTCTGCAGAAACGGGCCGAAGCCGTTTTCCCCCATCCAGAATTGAATGAGATTTTCCACGCCGCGACTGGTCAGCGTGGCGCCGGCCAGCCCGGAAATCTGGCTGGGACCGCTGCCCGACCCGCGGACCACGTCCAATGCCACATCGCCGCTGGCAGCATAGATCTTTTTGCCCGGCCATTGATTGCGCCAGCGGGGATTGGTCACCTCGGCGCCCAGTCCCGGGGTTTCCTTCAGCTCGTAGAAGCCGATGCCATCCACGGTGTTGCCATCTCCTTCCAATGCCAGGAAACCGTAGAGGATGCCCCACAAACCATAGCCATTGATCGGCAATACGATCTGCTCGACGTCATCTTCCGAGCCGACAACGTAGACCATGGGGTAAAGCAGCTGGCGCTTGATATTGGCCACATCCTGTGCGGCCGATAAGGCACGTGAATAACGCGGATCGTTGACCGCGCGGCGAGGGTCGTAAGTTGACAGATCGATGCCCAGCTGATCGGTTTCCGCCTCACTGAGCAGGCGTCCCTGCTCCAGATCGACAATCCTCGGGGTGAACTGGGCAAACAGCTGCGCCACATCGGCGTCGCTGTGTACCTCGGGATCGAACAGGCCGGCGGCACTGAGTATATTCTTGTTGCGGTCCAGCAACTTGTTGGCATCCTGGGCCGGTTTCAGAATAACCGCAGCGCCGGAAACCAGGATCGAACAGACCACGCACAGTGACAGTGCGATCAACAGGGTCTGTTTGATGGAATCATTCGAGGATGCCACGGGACCTTCTCCTCCTGATATTAGCCTTGACCACGCAATAATCGATTAGCGGCGCGAACAGATTGGCGAACAGGATAGCCAGCATGACGCCTTCCGGATACGCCGGATTGAGAACCCGGATCAGTACCGTCAACACACCGATAAAAATGCCATAGATCCACTTGCCCAGATCGGTCATCGCGGCCGACACCGGATCGGTGGCCATGAACACCATGCCGAATGCGAAACTGCCGATCACCAGGTGCCAGTACCAGGGCAATGCCATCATCGGATTGCTGTCCGAACCGACGAAATTCAGGAAGTAACTGAATGCCACCATACCCAGGAACATCCCGGTGATAATGCGCCAGGAGGCAATTCGTGTGGCCAGCAGGACAACGCCACCGATCAGAATCGCCAGTGTCGAGGTTTCCCCGATCGAACCCTGCATCTGGCCCAGAAACGCCTGCATCCAGGTCAGCGGCTCACCGGTTGCTGCCGCCACTGCTGGCAGCCCGTCGGTGGCAATCTGACTGAGCGCGGTGGCACCGCTGAAACCGTCGCTGGTAGCACCGGAAGTGCCGTCGATGGAGGCGATCGCAGTCCATACTGAATTGCCGGAAATCTGTGGTGCATAGGCGAAAAACAGGAACGCCCGCCCGGTCAGTGCCGGGTTGAGAAAATTCTTGCCGGTGCCGCCGAACACTTCCTTGCCCACCACAATACCGAAGGAAATTCCCAACGCCGCCTGCCACAGCGGAATCGCCGGCGGCAGGATCAGTGCAAAAAGAATCGAGGTGACGAAGAAACCTTCATTGATCTCGTGACGGCGCACGATGGCGAATAGGACTTCCCAGAAGCCACCCACCACGAACACAACAAAATAAATGGGCACGTAATAGACGGCACCCTGCACCAGGCAGTCCCAGATACTGCCGGGATCATAGCCGGCGCCAAGCAGGTCGATGACCCAGCCCCGCCAGCCGCTGACGCTGCTGACCCACCAGGCTTCCGCAATAGCGTGATTGGCCTGAAAGCCGATGTTGTACATGCCATAGAACATGGCCGGAAAGGCCGCGAACCAGACCGTGATCATGATCCGCTTCAGATCGATACCATCGCGGACATGAGGCTCGGAGACAGTGACTTTACTGGGCGAATAGAAGATCGTATCCACCGCTTCGAACAGTGGAAAAAGTTTTTCGTAACGGCCGCCCCGGTCAAAGTGTGGCGCTACATCATCCAGAATTCTTCGCAATCCCATGAGAGTGGCTGATTTCCTTCCTCTATAACTCGCTGCCACGAAGCCCGGCTGTAAACCCGGATCCGCTCAGCTCTCTTTTTCAATCTTGGTCAGATTATCCCGCAGTATCGGGCCGTAGTCGTACTTGCCGGCACAGACGTAACTGCACAGCGCCAGATCCTCTTCGTCCAGTTCCAGAGCGCCGAGATTCTGAGCCATTTCGATGTCTCCCACGACCAGCGAACGCAACAGCTGGGTGGGCAGTATGTCGAGCGGCATGACTTTTTCATAATTACCCACCGGCACCATGGCCCGCTCACTGCCATGGGTAGTCGTGGTATAGGCGAACGTCCGTCCCTTCATCAGCCCGGACAGATAGACGCCCATCACCGAATGGCGGTTCACGCCGGCTGACAGATAACCCAGCAGTTCCCGCCGCCGGCCTTCTTTAAGCGCCGTGACCTGTAGATGATAGCGGCCCAGATAGGCTTCCGCTCCGCGCGCTCTGTGGCCGCTGAGTACGGAACCGGAGATGACCCGGTTCTCACCGGGCAGCATTTCTCCGACCGTCAGTTCTTCGAGGTTGGCGCCGAGGCGGGTGCGGATCAGTCGGGGCTCTTCCACCTGCGGGCCGGCCAGGGAAACGATACGCTCCACCGACAGGCGACCACTGGCCAGCTGGCGGCCGATGGCGATGACGTCCTGGTAATTGATGGTCCAGCTCTGACGTCGCAGCCCGGCTGGATCGAGAAAATGGATATGGGTACCGCTGAGACCGGCCGGATGGGGGCCGGCAAATTCCTCGACCACCACGTTGTCCGGAAAGTCTCCAGCATGCAGCCCCGGTAATGCCCCGGGTCGCTTACAGATGAACAGCCGGTTTTCCGGCAGCCGGGCCAGGGCTTTCACTCCGCGGCTGAAATCCGCTCCCGCTTCGGCCAGCACTACCGCGGGATCCACCGCCAGAGGATTGGTATCCATGACATTGACGAACAGCGATCGGGGCCGCTGCAGGGGATCCGGCACTTTGCTGTAGGGACGGGTCCGTAAAGCGGTCCAGGCTCCCGACTCAACCAGGGTGTCGACAATTTCCTGGACCGGCAGCGACGCCAGTTCCGGATCGCTCAGCTGCCGGAAGTTGACTTCCGCATCACCGTCCAGATCGATCACCACCGACAGCAGCCGGCGGCGTTCGCCGCGGTTGATTGCGGCTACGGTACCGGCTCCCGGTGCGGTATACACAACACCCGGAGTCTTCTTGTCGGTAAACAGTCGCTGGCCGAGCTTGACCTGATCGCCAACCCTGACTTCCATGGTTGGCTTCATGCCCACATAGTCGCGGCCCAGAATCGCAACCGACCGCGTGCTGTGTGAGTCACCGATTTCCTGCCGGGGCGAACCCGAAATAGGCAAATCAAGGCCACGCTTAATTTTGATCATGAATCAAGCCTAAGAGCTGACAACTTACCAGTAATTTTCCCGACCACTTTTCTGTTGAGCTGAACCGCTGCAACAGACCAATAGAACAGCGCTGCTATGATGGCGACAACCTCATAACAGCGTGTTACGAAACCAAAATCAGGAGCCTCGGGATGCAGTGAATACTCATGCTGCGAACGGCGTGAATTATAGAGCCAGAGCGGCGAAATTACTAGGGAAGCACGGCACTATTCCGGCAATCCTGACAACTGATTGTCGGGTTGTCTGTCAGTTCAGGCGGGCGCCTGTGACCTTAAACCGCGCCTGGTTATGTCATCACGGGAAGCGTTCTCGCCCGCGGTGACCGGTGGGACCCGCGAAGTGGATTCGCGAGTCCCGTTACGGCCGGATTTTCAGCGTGGATAGACCTGGTACCTGACGCCAGCCATGCGGTACACACAGCGGGCAACCTGGCAGCAGTAACCGAACTCATTGTCGTACCACAGGTACAGGACGCAGTTCTTGCCGTCGACAATGGTGGCGTTGGAATCAACGATGGCGGCTTCCCGGGAGCCGACGAAATCACTGGATACCGCGTCCGGATCATTGGTGTAGCTGATCTGCATCTGCAGGTCGGAATGCAGGGCAATCTGGCGCAGAAATTCATTCAGTTCTTCGCGCGTGGTTTCTTTCGCCAGGGTCAGCATCAGGATCGCCATCGAGACATTCGGTATCGGCACCCGCACTGCATTGCCGGTCAGTTTACCATTCAGCTCCGGGACCACCTTGACCACGGCCTTGGCGGCACCGGTTTCGGTGAGCACCATGTTGAGAGCGGCGCTGCGCCCCCGCCGGGTACCCTTGTGGTAGTTGTCGATCAGATTCTGGTCGTTAGTATAGGCATGCACGGTTTCCACGTGGCCGTGAACTATCCCGTACTTGTCCTGAATCACTTTCAGCGCCGGGGCAATCGCATTGGTAGTGCACGATGCCGCAGTGATGATCTTGTCTTCCGGGGTAATCTCATCGTCGTTGATACCGTAGACGATGTTTTTCAGATTACCTTTGCCCGGTGCAGTAAGAATCACCTTGGCGGCACCTTTGGCCTTGAGGTGCAGTAACAGTCCCTGTTCGTCCCGCCACTTGCCGGTATTGTCTACAATCAACGCATCGTGAATACCATACTGGGTGTAGTCGATTTCCTCGGGACTGTTGGCATAGATCACCTTGATGGGATTGCCATTGGCGATCAGACAGTTGCTGTCGTGATCCACCCGCAGGGTCCCCTGAAAGGCTCCATGCACCGAATCATTGCGAAACAGTCCGGCACGTTTGTCCAGATCACCGTCCAGACCCGGTCTGACCACGATCGCCTTCAGCCGCATGACGTCGCCGGTACTGGTCCGTTCCACCAGCAGCCTGGCCATCAACCTGCCGATCCGGCCGAAACCGTACAGCACCACGTCCTGGCATTTTTCGATCGGCGGCGTCTTGTTACCATCCAGGTAGGCCAGTTCCTGCCGGACGAAAGCGTCCACATCCAGGGCGTTCTTTCCCTTCGCCTCAAGTTGCTCCATATACTTGACCGTGAGCTTGCCAAGGTCGATCTGCGCATGCCGCAGATCCAGCTTGGCCAGGGCCATGAGCACCGGATGAGTCTCGAATTCGGACATCTCGTTCTGCTCGACCTGGCGAACATAACGGTGAGACTTCATGATGAACGTCACCGAGCGGTTATGGATCGGTCTTCCGTAAATGAAGACCCCGATGTCGCGCTGGCTGAACAGCCTGCCGATTACGGGGATCATCTCCTGGACCAGCGCCTCTCGCTGTTTCCAGTCACTAAAGTAGTCGTCTACACTGGGTCGTTCCACTGGAGCACCTGTTTTTAACCGGATTTTCTGGGCCGGCTATTATCTTGTGATTACCGCCCGCGTGCAACTCACATGCGGCCTGCGGTGCAGTGGCAGCGCACCGGAAGCGACAGGAATCAGATTATGCCGGACAGAATCACCCGGCCGGGAATTTGCGGTACAATCCCGACCTTTTCCATGCCGTTCCGCCAACCCGGAATCAGCGCAGCAGAACCTGACCCGTGAAACCGATCACCGAACTTTTCAGACCTCCCCTGCCGGACACCAACAAGACCACCCTGCCCTGGCACGATCTGCCGGGATTGTCCGCCAGCCTGGCCATCAGCCTGGCCGCCGCCCACAGCCCCGGACCACTGCTGGTGGTGACCGAGAACAACGAACAGGTGGAACAACTGCGGCGGGAACTGGGCTTTCTGTGCCCCGGCGGGAAGCTCCCGGTGCTGTCGTTTCCGGACTGGGAGACGCTTCCGTACGACAATTTTTCCGCCCACCAGGATATCACCTCCGACCGGCTCGACACGCTTTACCGGCTGCCGGACCTGGACCGGGGCATCCTGGTAGTCTCCTTCACCAGTCTCATGCACCGGCTGCCGCCACGCCACTACATCACTTCCAACAGCCTGATACTGGAATGCGGTCAACGGTTTGATATCGACACCATGCGCAGCACGCTGGCCAAGGCCGGTTACCAGGCGGTGGAAGCGGTATTCGAGCACGGTGAATTCGCGGTCCGTGGTTCCATCATGGACATTTTCCCCATGGGCAGCCAGTTGCCCTACCGCATCGATCTGCTGGGTGATGAAATTGAGACCCTGCGCCCATTCGATCCGGAAACCCAGCGTTCACTGGGCCAGGTAGACGAGATCCGCCTGTTACCGGGTAAAGAGTTCCCTCTCAATGAGAGGGGAATTCTGCAGTTCCGTACCCGCTTCCGCGAACGATTCGATGTTGATACCCGCAGCTGCCCCCTGTACCAGGACGTCAGCGATGGCATCGCCTCACCGGGACTCGAGTACTACCTGGCGCTGTTTTTCGAGGAACTGTCCAGCCTGGTGGATTTTCTTCCTGAGCAAACCCGGGTGATAAGGCTGGGCCGACCGGACCAGGCCGGTGACGAGTTCTGGAACGAAATCAGGACCCGTCACCAGGACCGCCAGATTGACCGCTATCGCCCGGTGCTGGACCCCGGCGAGGTGTTTCTCTCGGTCAGTGATGTGTATCAGCGGCTGAACCGCTTCCCCACAGTCACTATCGACAACACCACGGCAGCCGGGAGCGGGCAGTTCGGTTTTCGCGATCTGCCAGATCTCACCATTAACGCGCGATTGCAGGAACCCCTGGCCCGGTTGGCTGATTTTATCGCCGCCCAGGCAGACAGCCGGATTCTGCTCTGTGCCGAATCGGCAGGCCGCCGCGAAACCCTGCTGGAGCTGTTTCGAACAATCGATCTGCAGCCCAAAAGCATCGATTCCTGGCAGGACTTTCAGGCCGCCGGGCCGGATGTCTACCTCAGTGTCGCACCACTGGACCGCGGTTTCTGGCTGCCTGCCGCGGGGACGATTCTGATCAGTGAGGCGCAGCTGTTCGGCGGCAAAATCGCCCAGCGTCGACGTCGTGGCAAGACCAGCGACAACACCGAATTTGTTATCAAGAGCCTGACCGAGTTACGGGAAGGCGATGCCGTCGTGCATGTGGAACACGGAGTCGGACGTTACCGGGGACTCACCACCCTGACCATCGACAACCAGGATACCGAGTTCCTGCTGCTTGAGTATGCAGGTGAGAGCAAGCTTTACGTGCCGGTCTCCTCCCTGCACCTGGTCAGCCGCTATACCGGGGCCGATCCGGACCTGGCACCGCTCAACCGCCTGGGCAGCGATGCCTGGAAAAAAGCCCGCCGCCGGGCAGCCGAAAAGATCCGCGATGTCGCCGCAGAACTACTGGAGATTTACGCTCGCCGGGAAGCCAGAAAAGGATTCCCCTATAACTGCGACGAGATTGGCCTCGACCAGTTCGCTGACAGCTTCCCCTTCGAGGAAACCGACGATCAGGCCAGCGCCATCAAGGCCGTAATCGACGACATGAGCTCGGAGCGGGCCATGGACCGGTTGATCTGCGGCGACGTGGGTTTCGGCAAGACCGAAGTAGCCATGCGCGCCGCGTTTATCGCCGCGCAGAATCACAAGCAGGTGGCGATCCTGGTCCCCACCACCCTGCTCGCTCAACAGCACTTCAGCAGTTTCAGTGACCGTTTTGCCGACTGGCCGATCAACGTGGATGTGATTTCCCGCTTCAACTCCACGCAACAGCAGAAACTGAGCCTGGAAAACCTGGCGGCGGGGAAAACCGATGTCCTGATCGGCACCCACAAGCTGCTCAACGGCGAGATCAAATACCATGATCTGGGCCTGCTGATTATCGATGAGGAGCACCGGTTCGGGGTGAGGCAGAAAGAGAAGCTGAAGGCCCTGCGCGCCAATGTGGATGTCCTGACCCTTACTGCGACTCCGATTCCCCGCACCCTGAACATGGCGCTGTCGGGCGTCAGGGATCTGTCACTGATCGTGACGCCACCGGCCCGCCGCCTGTCAGTCAAAACCTTTATCAGGGAAGAGCAGGACAGCCTGGTCAAGGAAGCCGTGTTGCGGGAGCTGTTGAGGGGTGGCCAGGTGTTTTTCCTGCACAATGAGGTGAAGACCATACAACAGGCTGCCCGGCACCTGGAAGAGATCGTCCCCCAGGCCCGGATCACCGTGGCACACGGGCAGATGCCGGAACGCGAACTGGAAAAAGTGATGGCCGACTTTTACCACAAGCGGTTCAATGTGCTGGTCTGTTCCACCATCATCGAGACTGGAATCGATATCCCCAGCGCCAATACCATCATCATTCACCGGGCCGACAAGTTCGGTCTCGCCCAGCTCCATCAGTTACGGGGCCGGGTCGGGCGCTCTCACCACCAGGCCTATGCCTATCTGCTGACACCTCATCAGGCAAAAATGAGCGACGACGCCCACAAGCGGGTCGATGCCATCAAGGCGGCCAGCGCCCTGGGCGCCGGGTTTACGCTGGCCAGCCACGATCTGGAAATCCGTGGTGCCGGCGAATTCCTCGGCGAGGAACAGAGCGGCCACATGCAGAAAATCGGCTTCACCCTGTACCTTGAAATGCTGGATGAGGCGGTAAAATCGTTACGTGCCGGCAAGACGCCGGCGCTGGATTTCAGCTCTGAGAAAGATATCGATATCAATCTGCGGATACCGGCTCTGATTCCGGAACAGTATCTGCCCGACGTGCATACCCGGCTGGTGATGTACAAGCGAATTTCCGCTGCCGACGACGACGTCGAACTGACCAGCCTGCAGGAGGAAATGATCGATCGGTTCGGATTACTTCCCAATGAAGTCCGATTGCTGTTCCGGCTCACCCGTCTCAAACTGCAGGCGCTGCCCCTTGGAATAAGCAAGATCGATGCTAATGTCAGCAGCGGTCGGATCGAGTTTGGTCCCGCCACCCGGGTGGATCCGCTGTCTATCGTGGAACTGGTGCAACAGGATCCGCAACATTATAAACTGGGGTCGGCCAATCAGTTGCTGTTTTCACATGATGCCCAACACGATGCGGGCCAGCGCCTGGACCTGATTGCCGGGATTCTGAAACGGATTCGTGTCACCGAACAACAGGCTGCCTGATCCGCGTGTAAAGTTACGTTACGACCAGTTTATGACCAGTTTATGAAAAGTGCCCATCTCAGCCGATCATTTCCCGCCCTGGCCGCTGCGGCAGCACTCCTGCTGATACCGCAGACGTCAGGCGCCGCCGCCTCTTATGACGGCAATCGCTGGTTTCAGGTGGAAATTTCCATATTCAGCAACGACTACCCGGAATATCGCGATGCCGAACTGTGGTCGCCGGACCGCCTCGACCTCGGCTACCCCGCCCGTACCCGGGAATTCCGGCGCCTGGTGGACTTTCTCCGGGTCGACGATTTTGAGCGCCGGGTGCTGGGGGAAACGGAGCAGGAACTGCCGGAAACCGGTGACGACGTTGCTCTGATGGATCAGGACTCCGATCTTCCCCTGCTGGAAACCGGCCCCTTTGCTCGCCGTGCCAGCGCCGACCTGCGCCTGCCCGACTTTGAGCGCGATGCCTGGTTGCTGTTGCCGCCGGGCCTGTCCGATTTCCAGACCACCAATACACGCCTGGAACGCTCACCCGACAACCGGCTGCTGTTTACCGGTCTGTGGCGCCAGCCGGTACTGCATACCGAAAACGCCTCAGCCCTGGTGGTTCGCGGTGGCAGACAGTTCGACCAGCACCATGAACTGGAAGGCAGTATCACCATCCGCTTCAATGAGAACGAGGATCGGGTGGTCATCGATACCAACCTGTGGCTGATCGATTTTACCCTGGCGGGCAATGGCGACCCGGCCTGGCAACTCCCACCGCTGCCTCCCGGGGCGATAACGGAAGCGGCAGTTACCGACTTCCCGGGCCGCACGCCGGGAATACGCCGGATTGTACAGATGCGCCAGAGCCGCGACATGCGCAGCAACGAGTATCATTACCTGGATCATCCGGCGCTGGGGCTGGTGATCAGCGTCCATCCCTACGACCTTCCGCCACCGGCAACGCTGGAGATCCCCTTCGAAAGCGTCGACTTGGAAGACGGATCACAACCGACTGCAGCCCCGCTCCCACTTCAGTAACGTCTCTTAAGTAAAGTCTCTTAAGTAAAGTCTCCGCAGCACCCTCTTCCTGACAACGTAACTGGCGACGACGACTCCCTGTGGGCCAAACCCGGCAACAGCACCCGGCAGACTCCCGCAGAGCGATCCCTTAATTTTTCAGAGGTTCCCTAGATCACTGTCCGTTCCCGGTACAACCGGAAGAAGACCT
Organism: Pseudomonadales bacterium; assembly: GCA_024234395.1. Taxonomy (GTDB): domain Bacteria; phylum Pseudomonadota; class Gammaproteobacteria; order Pseudomonadales; family Pseudohongiellaceae; genus NORP240. The sequence goes on along the minus strand of JACKOH010000001.1, from coordinate 902,478 downwards.
GCAGCACCCGTTTCACTTCCTTCATGCCGGTAGCCAGCGTCTGATTGATGGCATCCATGGTGATTGGCCCTTCCTCCAGGCCCGCCGCCCGATTCACCGACAGGGCCAGGCAGGCATATTGCAGTCCGAGTTCCCGGGCCAGCGCGGCTTCCGGCATTCCGGTCATACCGACCATGTCACAGCCGTCCTTGCGCATTCTCGCCACTTCCGCTGCCGTTTCCAGACGGGGTCCCTGGGTGCACCCATAAACGCCCCGGGTCATCGGCATTTCTTCTTCGGATTCGTCTTCTTCCATCTGTTCTTCTTCCACGGCAATCACCAGCAACTGGCGAAGGCGCTTGCTGTAAGGATGCGTAAAGTCTACGTGCACCACTTCTTCCAGATTCTCTTCATAAAACGTGTGTGCCCGTCCGCTGGTGTAATCGATCAACTGATCGGGGATGGCCAGTTTGCCCGGGGACATCTGCGGATCGATGCCTCCGACCGCGTTGACCGCAATAATTCCGGTCACCCCGTGCTCCTTGAGGGCCCACAGATTGGCGCGGTAATTGATCCGGTGCGGAGGAATCTTGTGATCGGCGCCATGCCGGGGCAGGAATGCCACCGGCAAGCCCTCCACCGAGCCCTCCAGAATTTCCACCTGCGCCTGGGCATACGGAGTCTGATAACTGACTGATTTGATACCTTGTAAAATATCCAGCCTGGACAGGCCGGAGCCACCGATTACTGCCAGCAACTTTTTCTCCCCCTTGCAATCTTCATTTTGAATCAGAACTTTCAGCTCCGGGGGCTGCCATCAACCGCACGATTTTCCCCGTCACCGACCCGCCGCAAACTGCAGCCGGTGTCTACTGTCACCGGCAACATAAACCAGCCCGATGTCATTGGCAATCGCAAACCAACTGTCGCTTGATGCAGGCCGGATTGCCATGGCCATAAGCTTCCTGTTGCCGTCCCCGGCAGCCTGTTGAAAAACTCCAAGTTGGCACAATACGACTGTCCAAGCCGGTCACCGGGGCTTTTTTCATGGCATCAACCGGCTATAATCGCCAGCGGTTCCTGCTCCCGGAAAATACCAGTTTATGAATATCAGCCACAGCGTCTGCAAGTTCCTCTGGAATCAGCCCTGGTTCAAGCCTGAGCAGGGCCGATCGATTTACAAGAAGCTTTGTCAGAGGGGCGAGGCTCCCGATTTTCCCTTTGAGAAGGATTTCTTCGGCCTCCGCTATGCGGGGAACCTGCAGAACAATATCGACTTCAATGTCTTTTATTATGGTGCCTTCGAAAAGCCATTGCTGTTTTTCCTGCGCGACTGCCTGGCGGCAATTCAGTCGCCGCCGGTGGTCTGCTGCGATATCGGCGCCAATATCGGGCAACACTCCCTGTTCCTGTCGCAACTGGCCGATCAGGTCCATGCCTTCGAGCCTTATAAGAAAGTGCGGGATAGACTGGAACAACAGATCGCACTGAATCGGATCGACAACCTGACCGTGCACCCGGTGGGCTTAAGCGATCAACGGCAATCCCTGCCATTCTTTGCCCCAACCGGTCACAACGAAGGCATCGGCTCTTTCGACGCCCGCACCACGAAGAAAGGTAACCGCAGTATCGGAGAACTGACCCTGGAGCGCGGTGATGATTATTTCGAACTGCATGGTATTCGCTCCATCGACCTGATGAAGGTCGATGTTGAGGGTTTCGAGAAGTCGGTTCTTACCGGTCTGCGCCACATCCTCGAGCGGGATCGTCCGGTGGTGGTCTGCGAGATTACCTATGGATCCGAACTGTCCATCACTTCACTGGAGGAACTGGTGGCGTTGTTTCCTAAGCACTACGAGTTTTTCACCTTTGACGTCAGAAAACCCGACGGCAGCAAGGCTCGGCGCCGCGAAGCCCGGGCCCGCCAGAGTGGCGCCTACCACCTGGTACCCTTCGATTTCCGCTTTCAGAAAGGCCAGGATGACATCATCGCCTGCCCGGTCGAGAAGCTGGAGAAGCTGCCACGCAGCAATGCCTGATCCGCTGCGCCACGACCCGTGCGTGAGCAACGCAGGGGCACAAAACCAGAATGGGGAAAACCACAACGGTGGCTGTCATAACGGATTGAAGACTTAGCAACCTGCTGAAAAAACTCTCAGGTGAGCGCGGGACAAGGCAAAAACTGGCGAAAAAGCGCAGCTTACTCGGCGTAAATGAGTATTTTAAGCCAGATATTAACGCCGGTTTATGCCAGCTGAGGGATGTTCAACAGGCTGTTAGGGAATGGATGCCAAGTGGCCGGGAGTTAAAATAATGCCCAGGTCGTGAGGCTGATGAAGAACGGCCTGAGCAGAGCATTCTTCAATTCGCCTCTAAGCCTGCAACTTCGACCTGGGCATTGATCACTCAGATGTCCGTAGAGTGATTTGTAGCACGAGGAGTGTTACTACGGTTTCAGAGTTTAAGGGCATTCCTGAGGTCCGTATTGATCTACATCAGATTCTGGACAAAATGGCCTGATGCGGCTTGTGGCGGGGAGGTTCCTGCCCTGCTCTGAAGCGTCTTGCCCCTTCCGGACTTGCTGAATGGCCCGACTTTCTGATTCGGTAATGGGTCTAACACCCAGAATCCGACGGGCCGCTTCGCAAACATGGTGGGTGACTAAGATGGCCGCCAGACTACTCGCCCACCACGCGCAGTGAGCCGCCCTGATTGACCTATTAATTACTTGCCCTTAACTCAGCTCTACGAATACCTCAGGATGTTGCTCTGCTATTCGAAACAGCGCAATCGCAGGACCTTGAGGGCTCCTGCGTCCTTGTTCCCAGTCCTGTTGAGTTCGAGTGCTAACTCCCAGTAACCCGGCAAATGCTGATTGAGAAAGCTTTAGCTTTTCTCGAATAATTTTAGGCTCGGACGGCTCAGAAGGCTCTGAGGTTCTAAGTTTTAACTTACCTTCCTTGAAGTTATGAGATTCTTCGAGACCGTCAAGGATCTCTTTACCAATATCACGACTTTTCACGATTAATTGCCTCCCAAATACGTTTCAAGTCAGACCCGAAATAGTGGCTCTCTCAGACTTCGCGTAAATCGTAAGCATCCAAATTTCAGAATCGAATTTTTCCTAATAGTAGATTACTCGAACGCCTCCGTTCTTACCCTCGCCATCCCTGGGCCATCGGACCTTACGTACGCCGCCTGATCCTCGAACAATGTCTCCAGCATCAGGCTTCTGCAATAGATGGGCTTGCAAGCACCGATACTCGTCGTCAGAAAGATAGTTGGATAAAAGCTTTGTGGAAAGACGAGTTTCTATGAATATCATAAATTGCCGATATACAGCAATGCCGTAGTTTGGCAAGGAATTTAACTAGCAGCCTGTTGAAAAACCCTCAGCTGGCACAATACGGCGTTAAAATCTGGCTCAAAATGCTCATTTACGCCGTGTAAACTGCGCATTTTCGCCAGATTTTGCCTTGTCTTGCACTCACCTGAGAGTTTTTCAACAGGCTGCTAGGGCAAGTAACGCACATGATAATAGGGCTAACCGCGAAGTGGTTTGTCTTTATTGATTTGATTGCTAGCTTCCGTGTCCTTTAAGCTCCCTGAAATATATTTATGAAGAATGCTAGATATCAGCGTCTGATAAGGTATGCCTTCTTCAAGAGCTTTTCTTTGAATCGATTCAAGGTCGCGCCTTGAAATACGTATATTGATCCTCTTATCTTTCTTGAACGTCTCATCCGCTACAGAGCGCAAGAATTCTTTACGATTCTTACTCAGCTTCGATTTATATTTGCCAGTTTCGAATTCTTTGAGGACTTCTTTCTCTTCTTTTCCTAATTTTACTTCACTCATCGATTCCTCCAAGATACTGTTTGGTTGCTTTTCGGCTCGGAATAATCGTTTTTAGAAAAATCTCGTTTTCGTTCTCAACATAAGGGACAAGATAGACGTAGCTATCAATTTCAAGCACGAAAATTCGTTGGCCTGGATATTTCTTGGAATTGCTGTGTTCTAGATCGTCGAGGAGAGAGCCTTGCTGCAAAAAGAAAGCTACATCTTCAAAGGAGATACCTCTCTTCTCGATAAGCTCCTGATTTTTCTCCGCATTCCAATTGAGCACTTTCATGCGGATAATACTAACATGCATGTGTGCCTAATGGCATCACCTGTCTTGGCCGAGAGAAGCTAACGCCCTTAACAACAGGCGCACGTTAGCGCGTCCTTTTTGGTTTGATTGTTATGCGGCATGAAGCCTCTTCACTTTGATGTCAGCACTCGACTGAATCGCCCCGGGTTTACCGGAGGGTCTAATTCTTGAGAGGATAGACCCCTATGAAGAAAGGAACAAGATATTCACCAGAGTACCGAGAACGCGCTGTTCGGATGCTGTTTGAACAGCAGGATCAACACAGCTCGCAATGGGCAGCGATTAATTCAATAGCCGCAAAGGTTGGTTGTACGCCTGAGACGTTACGTAAGTGGGTCAAGCAGGCAGAGATCGATCAAGGCAAGCGAGACGGCTTAACTAGCGCAGATCGAGATCGGCTTAAGGAACTGGAACGGGAAAACCGAGAGCTTAAGCAAGCCAACGAGATTTTGCGCAAGGCATCAGCTTTTTTCGCCCAGGCGGAGCTCGACCGCCGACCAAAGAAATGATTGCCTTTGTCGATGCTCACAAAGAACAGTACGGAATCGAGCCAATGTGTAAGCAGTTGCCGATAGCTGTCTCAACTTACTATGAGCATAAAGACCGGGAATCTGATCCAGACAAAGAGTCCAACCTATCAATACGGGACCGTCACCTGAAGCCCGAGATCCAGCGCGTGTGGGACGAGAATCAGCAAGTGTATGGCGTCAGAAAGGTCTGGCGACAAATGAAGCGCGAGGGTTTCGTTATTGCCCGTTGCACGGTAGAACGATTGATGAAGCAGCTTGGTATCCAGGGTGTAAGCCGTGGTGGTGCCAAGTGCTGGACCACAATCAGCGATGACAGCCAGGACCGGCCCTCTGATCTGGTAAACCGTCAGTTCGTTGCTGAGCGGCCTAACCAGCTTTGGGTAGCGGACATTACGTTCGTAGCCACTTGGTCAGGGTTTGTCTATGTGGCGTTCGTGGTAGATGTCTATGCACGCGCTATCGTCGGCTGGAAGGTAAGCCGATCACTTAAAACAGAACTGGTACTGGATGCCCTGGAACAAGCAATCTGGGCCAGGAAGGAGACTGACAACCTGATCCACCACAGCGACCGTGGCAGCCAGTACCTATCGATCCGTTACAGTGACCGCCTGGCAGAAGCCGGCATCGAATCCTCGGTCGGCTCTGTGGGTGACTCCTATGACAACGCGCTGGCCGAAACGATCAATGGCCTCTACAAAACAGAGGTCATTCGCAATCCCAAACGGGGACCTTGGAAGACTATCGACGACGTGGAATACGCTACCCTGGAATGGGTCGAGTGGTTTAACAACAGGCGGCTGCTGGAACCGATTGGAAATATTCCGCCAGCGGAATACGAAAAGCAGTACTATGACAAAATTGAAGAGTCTGCCATGGCGGCATGACTCAAACTAAACGCCCTCCGATTTTCCCGGGGCAATTCAGACATGATATGCATAAGGTATTTGATTAATTTCATTCATCCGTCTTAGTCGCCCATTAAATACTCACTACCCAGACTCATCTAACATTTGGTTATGGAGGGGGTCCCTATTTCTGGAAAAGCCGAGGGGGTCCCCTAATCTAATTTCTTGCAAGAAGTATCCCACTGATATCATAGCCTATTCAATGGTGCTGGGTAGCAGAAGTCGATTGAGAATTTCAACCAGTCTTGTTTTTGAAAGAAAAGAGACTTCAGACAGGAATGGGATTGGTACGCCCGACAGGACTTGAACCTGTAACCCTCGGCTTAGAAGGCCGATGCTCTATCCGGTTGAGCTACGGGCGCGTAGATTTTTTTATACCTGGTAGTGCTTACGGTTCCTCAGTTAATAATTCGCATCGCTCTTTATGGCCGATGCTCGTCCCAGCCAACGGGCCCAGCCCGTCGGCGTTCGCCCGGCGTTCAAAGCTTACGCTTTGACAACACGCCAGCTCACCCAGTTGAGCTACGGGCGCGTAGATTTTTTTATACCTGGTAGTGCTTACGGTTCCTCAGTTAATAATTCGCATCGCTCTTTATGGCCGATGCTCGTCCCAGCCAACGGGCCCAGCCCGTCGGCGTTCGCCCGGCGTTCAAAGCTTACGCTTTGACAACACGCCAGCTCACCCAGTTGAGCTACGGGCGCGTAGATTTTTTTATACCTGGTAGTGCTTACGGTTCCTCAGTTAATAATTCGCATCGCTCTTTATGGCCGATGCTCGTCCCAGCCAACGGGCCCAGCCCGTCGGCGTTCGCCCGGCGTTCAAAGCTTACGCTTTGACAACACGCCAGCTCACCCAGTTGAGCTACGGGCGCGTAGATTTTTTTATACCTGGTAGTGCTTGCGGTTCCTCAGTTAATAATTCGCATCGCTCTTTATGGCCGATGTCCGTCCCGGCCAACGGGCCCAGCCCGTCGGCGTTCACCCGGCGTTCAAAGCTTACGCTTTGACAACACGCCAGCTCACCCAGTTGAGTTACGGGCGCGCTTCAGAAGCGGGGTATTCTACACGAAAGTGCCGGAATTGGGTTTAAATCGGCCCGTGGTCCTTGTCGGATCCGTAGGTATGGTGGGAGTGGGGTACACCACTGCAGCCTATGCCGGTATACATGCCGGCCAGGAACTGGGAGACACGGCGTCTGAATCGTCTGAAAACCCCATCGTCGATTCGCTGGGCATCGTCAGGCTGTCCGACATTCAGCTGTTCAATCTCGATTCGAGTGCCGTCGACAGTGGGTACACGCCCGCTATTGCCTGCGTCGGTGGATTTATCACGCTCTGGGATTGAGTTTTCCATCGCATCGCCTCCCGTACTCATACAGGCATCTTACCGCCAGCAGTGACGGAGTTCCAGAAGGCAGCCCGCCCGGGAGTGTCGAGAATAAGGAGAGAGAGTGAAAAATGGGGTGACCGATGGGGCTCGAACCCACGACAACCGGAGTCACAGTCCGGGGCTCTACCAACTGAGCTACGGTCACCAGCAAAAGAAAAAACTGGTCGGGGTAGAGAGATTTGAACTCCCGACATCTTGCTCCCAAAGCAAGCGCGCTACCAGACTGCGCTATACCCCGACTGGGTACATAAATTTCAAGAGGACGGGATAATACTCATGAGACCCCGGCCCGTCAATGTTTGTCAGTGATTCCATGTGAATCCTGCACTGAACCTGAAGGGCTCTGACACCAGGTCCAGGACACTAGCAACGAATAGACATCGGGTTGCCGGTCTCAGCGCTCGATGCGCCAGGTACTGCCCTCCGGGGAATCCTCCACTACCACATTGAGGCGGGTCAACTCATCCCGGATCGCATCCGCGCGGCCCCAGTCCTTGTCCGCCCTGGCCTGCTGCCGCTGCTTTATGAGCGATTCAATATACTCTGGATCCACGTCGGCCTGGACACTGCCCTGCAGGAACTGCTCCGGGGGAGCCTGCAGGATTCCCAGGATGTCCCCCAGGCGCACCAGCAGTTCAGCCAGTTGCGAGGCCTGCTCGGGATCGTCGCTCTTGCGACGATTGATTTCCCGGGCCAGATCAAATAACACCTTGATCCCTTCGGCGGTATTGAAGTCATCGTCCATGGCGGCGTAAAAGGCTTTTTCAAAGCGCCCGTTGACCAGGGATTTCACGCCGCTGGTATCGATATCCTTGAGGGCGGAGTACAGCCGCTCCAGTGACGCGGCGGCCTGCTTCAGGTTGTGCTCGGAATAATTGATCGGGCTGCGGTAGTGGCTGGCCACCAGCAGGTACCTGACCACTTCGGCATCATAATTCTTCAACACTTCGCGAACGGTGAAGAAGTTGCCCAGCGACTTGGACATTTTCTCGTCATCCACCCGCAGGGGCCCGTTGTGCATCCAGATATTGGCGAATTTATGACCGCTGGCGGCCTCCGACTGCGCGATTTCGTTTTCGTGGTGGGGAAACATCAGGTCCGAGCCACCGCCATGAATATCGAAATGCTCGCCCAGGCAGTTGGTGGACATGGCCGAGCACTCGATATGCCAGCCGGGCCGCCCGTATCCCCAGGGGGAGTCCCAGCCTACTTCACCATCGGCAGCCGCCTTCCAGAGGGCAAAATCGCGAGGATCCCGTTTCAGTTCTCCCACCTCAACCCGGGCACCTGCCAGCAGGTCTTCCAGGTTCTTTCTGGACAGCTTACCGTAGGCCGGGAAACTTTCCACTTCGAAATAAACGTCGCCATTGCCTGCGCGGTAGGCATTTTCATTCTCGATCAGCTTTTCGATCATGGCGATTATTTCAGAAATATGCTCGGTTGCCCGTGGCTCGATATCCGGCGGCAGAATTGCCAGTGCCTGCTCATCCTCATGCATCGCATCGATGAAACGGGCCGTCAGATCAGAAAAAAGCTCACCGTTTTCCCGGGCCCGGTTGAGTATCTTGTCATCGATGTCGGTGATATTACGGACATAGGTAACCTCGAAACCCCTGGCCCGCAGGTAACGGACCACAACATCGAAAGCAACCAGCATGCGTCCATGCCCGAGATGGCTGTAGTCATAAGTCGTGATACCACACACGTAAATCCGGATCCGGCCCGGTTCGATGGGCTGCAGGACTTCCTTGCGCTGGGTGAAAGTGTTGTAGATCTTTATTTCAGCGTTCTTCAGCATCTGGGCTCACCCCTGCCCGGCCGGCTTCCATGAATCCCGCAGGGTAATGGTCCGGTTGAAAACCAGTGAATCGTCGTCGGAATCCAGACTGTCGATACAGAAGTAGCCTTCCCTTTCGAACTGAAATCCGGCCCTGGTTTCGGTTGCCCGCACTGAAGGCTCCACCACACAGCCGGTCAGTTCAACCAGGGAATCGGGGTTCAGGCCGTCCCGGTAATCCTCGAGCGACTTGTCCTCGGGATTCTCCACCAGGAACAGGCGGTCATACAACCGGACCCGGGCCGGCAGGCCGGCGCTGGCAGAAACCCAGTGAATGACACCTTTCACCTTGCGGCCCTCGGGATTGCGGCCCAGGGTGTCGGGATCGATCGAGCAGATCAGTTCACTGACCTCTCCGTCCGCGTTATAAATAACCTCATCGCAGCGGATGACATAGGCTCCTCGCAGCCGTACCTCACCACCCGGCATCAGGCGCTTGAATCCAGGTGGCGGTTCCACTTCAAAATCGCTGCGATCGATGTAGATCTCGCGACTGAACGGCACCTCCCGGTATCCCATGGCTTCAATCTTTGGATGATTGGGCATGGTCAACACCATTTCCTGCGCGGCCTCCACATTACTCAGGGTCACCTTAAGAGGCGCCAGGACACACATGACACGCGGAGCATTGTTGTCGAGATCTTCGCGGATGCAGTGCTCCAGCATGCTCATATCAACGACGCTTTCGCTGCGCGCCACTCCCACCATCTCGCAGAAGTTCCGGATTGCGGCCGGCGTGACTCCGCGTCTACGCAGGCCCGCCAGCGTGTTCATGCGGGGATCGTCCCAGCCGGTCACCACTCCGGTCTCCACCATGTCCTTTAGATTGCGTTTGCCGCCCATGGTGTAATTGATGCGCAATTTGGCGAACTCGGTCTGTTCCGGCAACACATAACGGAATTCGGTGTCGGCCAGATCGCTGGCGCGGCGAATGCTGTCCAGATCCAGGTTCTGCAGAATCCAGTTGTACAACGGGCGATGATCTTCGAACTCCAGGGTACACAGAGAATGGGTGATCCCCTCGATGGCATCGGACAGGCAATGGGTGTAATCGTAGGTCGGATAGATGCACCACCGGTCGCCGGTCTGGTGATGATTAACATGGCGGATCCGGTACAGCACCGGATCGCGCATGTTGATGTTGGGCGCTGCCATATCGATTTTCGCCCGCAGGCTGTACTCACCATCGGTGAATTCCCCTTGCCGCATGCGTTCGAACATGTCCAGATTTTCCCCGATCGGCCGGTCCCGGTCCGGACTGTTACGGCCGGGTTCGGTCAGGGTACCGCGGAATTCCCTGGCCTGGTGAGGACTGAGACTGCAGACGTAGGCCTTGCCACTGTTGATCAGCTGCACGGCGAAGTCGTAGAGCTGGTCGAAATAATTCGAGGCATAGCGCACCTCGCCCTGCCACTGGAATCCCAGCCAGAGAATGTTTTCCTTGATGGCGTCCACGTACTCCTGGCTTTCCTTGGCCGGATTGGTGTCGTCGAAGCGCAGATTGCAGTGTCCGCCGTATTCTTCCGCCAGTGAGAAGTTCAGGCAGATGGACTTGGCGTGACCAATGTGCAGATAGCCATTGGGTTCCGGTGGAAAGCGGGTATGCACCCTGCCCTCGTATTTGCCGGACGCCAGATCCTGTTCGATCAGATGCCGGATAAAATTGGAGGGAGGTTTCGTGCCTTTGGACTGGGCTTGGGAATTGGGCGGCTTGTTGCCGGAGTCGGACGGTGCCATCGGGACTTGCACTTCCTCGCGCTGGTCAAAACCCTTATTATAGCCGCTTCGTGCCTTTCCCATAAGGTCGGAAGGCGCAGATTTCAGGTTTCTTTCGCAGGCATTGGGTGCCGGTTTGCCCGGTATTTTCGAGACCCGCTGAAGCGACGCCGGATCCCTGCCCGCGCATCGCAACTTTGTCATTTCGCCATTCAGGCAGTGTCATGGCGATGCAGCAATTTTGCGACAACCTGTCCGTTCGCCAATACAGGACCAGAACATGATTGAACTGAACACCAGCCACGGCACCATCACCCTGGAACTCGATTTTGATAAAGCACCCATGACTGCCAAAAATTTCCAGGACTACGTGGAACAGGGCTTCTACGACGGCACCATCTTTCATCGCGTTATCGATAACTTCATGATCCAGGGCGGTGGCTTCGAACCGGGAATGAAACAGAAGTCTACCGGTACCCCCATCGAAAACGAGGCCGACAACGGCCTGACCAACGACGCCTACACCGTGGCCATGGCGCGCACCATGGATCCCCATTCCGCTACTGCGCAGTTTTTCATCAATGTCAACGACAACGATTTTCTCAACCATCGGGACAAATCTCCCCAGGGCTGGGGCTACGCCGTATTCGGCAAGGTGGTTGACGGCCGGGATGTCGTGGACGCTATCCGGGGATGCCGGACCGGCAGCGCCATGGGCCATCAGGACGTCCCATTGGAGGATGTCGTCATTGAATCGGCCCGGGTAACCGACGATTCACAATGAGCCGGATGCGAACCCCTTGCTGCTGATTTCCGACCTGCACCTGGAGCCCGGGCGACCTGATATCAGCGCCACCCTGATTGATTTCCTGAGGACCCGGACACAGGGCTCACAGCGCCTGTATATTCTTGGCGATCTGTTCGAAGTCTGGATCGGTGACGATGCACCAAACCCGCTGGCTGACCGGATCGCCGCGGAACTGCGGCAGCTGGCCGACCGGGGTGTCGAAATTTTCCTGATGCACGGCAATCGTGATTTTCTAATCGGCAGCGACTACGCCAGCCGCTGTGGAGCCGTATTGATAGAGGAGCCGCAGCTGCTGTCAGTAGCAGACCGCCGCATTGCCCTGCTGCATGGCGACGTGCTGTGCACCCGCGATACCGGCTATCTGCAATTCCGCAAGCTGGTGAGAAATCCGGACTGGCAGCGGGACTTTCTTGCCCGACCACTGGAAGAGCGCCGGGCCTTCGCCCGCCAGGCCCGCCAGCAGAGTCGGCAGGCCACCGCCGGCAATGCAGCGGAAATCATGGATGTAACCGAAACGGCCGTCACCGGGCTGTTTACCGGCCTTGAGGTTGATACTGTAATTCATGGGCATACCCATCGCCCGGCGATCCATGACCTGACCGTGGAACTGCGCACGGGAGACCCGCAAACGGCACAGCGCGTGGTACTCGGCGACTGGGACCAGGCCGGCTGGTACGGTCAGATCGACGCCTCCGGCGGTGTCACGCTGCACAGCTTCCCGCTCAGCTCCGACACTGTGAATTCCTGAGCGCCAGGTTCAGGGAAATAACCTGTCCCGAACCCGGACCTTCAGCCCAGGTCGGCGACCCGTGATTCCGGAACTGCCAGGTAGCGATCGAAGTGAGCTTCGCAAAGGCTGAGAATTTCCCGGTCGATCTGTTCGCATAACTCGGCCAGCGAACAGTGGTTGTAGTCGGGCCGGATAGCCAGCCCGAACTCCTGCAGGGATTCAATGCGGTTATGGCAGCGCTTCAACAGATTGTGAATCCAGCAATACGGTGAGCGTGTCTCATCGAACGGGACCCTGCGGTTTCTGAGCCCCTCGCGCAATCGGGCTTCCGACACCAGTTCCAGCCGGTTTTCCAGAATCTGCACATTCAGTTTCTCCACCCGTTCCAACACTGCCAGCTTTTCCGCATCGCTGTAGGCGTTCCAGTTGATCACCTCGAAGGCATAGCGCTTACAGCCCCGGCAGATGGGATCACCCACGGAGGTGGTCGAACAGATGCCGATACAGGGAGTGCGGATTTTATTCATCAGAAACGGGTTACCAGTCAATCAGGAAATCGTAACCGCGGGCAGAGACTTTAACAACCCGGTAGTTGCGGCCCTGATAGACAATTTGTTCTGCTGCAGACTGCGCCATTTTACAAAGAGTTCGGGAGAGAGGTTTCCCGCCGCAATGAGCCACTGATAAGTTGGAGAACGCCTTATCATCAGCCCCCTACCGGAAGCCCAACTGGCTATTTTAAGCAAAATCCAGTAAAATCCGGGCCGGTTTTGTCGGCACGGCGCCGCATTGAAAGCTGATCAGTCAGCCATCTCCAGACTCCTGCGCAAGCGACTTTTTCCTGCTCCAATGGCGGTGGCTCTGAACTCTGGTTTTTACCCAGGGTCGGGGACTACAGCAGCAGCGACGTCGATCCACCCAAACTTGTCCATAAATTCGAGGAAAATTCTGTGCTAGAAGCCTACAGACAACACGTCGCCGAACGCGCCGAACAGGGCGTCGTACCCAAACCCCTCAATGCCGAGCAGGTAGCCGGGCTGATTGAACTGCTGAAAAACCCGCCAGCCGGTGAAGAAGAGTTTATCCTGGACCTGATCAGCAATCGGGTTCCGCCGGGTGTTGACGAGGCTGCTTATGTGAAAGCCGGATTCCTGACTGCCCTGGCCAGGGGTGAGGCAAGTTCTCCCCTTATCGACCGCGAACACGCGGTAACGCTGCTGGGTACCATGGTGGGCGGCTACAACATCGCTACCCTGGTGGAACTGCTGGACGATGACAAGCTGGGTGCCCTGGCTGCCGATCAGCTCTGTCACACCCTTTTGATGTTCGACGCCTTTCACGATGTGGATGCCCGGGCCAAGGCCGGCAATGCCAACGCCAAGCGGGTCCTGGACAGCTGGGCCAATGCCGAATGGTTCACTTCCCGCAAGGAAATTCCCACCGTGATCACGGTTACCGTTTTCAAGGTACCCGGCGAAACCAACACCGATGATCTGTCCCCGGCCCAGGATGCCTGGTCAAGGCCGGATATTCCCCTGCATGCCAAGGCCATGTACAAGAATCCCCGCGATGGCGTAACCGACGCGGAACAACAGATCGCCGAATTAAAGAAGAAAGGCTACCCGGTTGCCATGGTCGGCGATGTCATGGGTACCGGCTCGTCGCGTAAGTCCGCTACCAACTCGGTGCTCTGGTACATCGGCGATGACATCCCTCACGTCCCCAATAAGCGTGCCGGCGGTATCTGTATCGGCGGCAAGATCGCGCCAATTTTCTTCAATACCATGGAAGATGCCGGCGCCCTGCCCTTTGAATGCGATGTGGACAGCCTTAACACCGGTGATGTGATCGATATTCACGTTTATGACGGTCGCGTGACCCGCCATGACAGCGATGAACTGCTGGCCGAATTCGAACTGAAGACTGAAGTATTGCTGGACGAAGTCCGCGCCGGCGGCCGGATTCCCCTGATCATTGGCCGTGGCCTGACCCAGCGGGCCCGCGAAAGCCTGGGGCTGCCCCACTCCGATGTGTTCCGGGTTCCGGTCAGCGGTGAGGAGTCCAGCAAGGGTTACACCCTGGCTCAGAAGATTGTCGGCCGCGCCTGCGGCGTCGCCGGCGTCCGACCAGGCACCTACTGCGAACCGAAAATGACCACCGTGGGTAGCCAGGACACCACCGGCCCCATGACCCGCGACGAACTGAAAGACCTGGCCTGCCTGGGATTTTCCGCCGATCTGGTAATGCAGTCTTTCTGCCACACCGCCGCCTATCCCAAACCGGTGGACATCGAAACCCAGCACACGCTGCCTGATTTTATCCAGACCCGCGGCGGCGTGTCCCTGCGCCCCGGGGACGGCATCATCCACTCCTGGCTGAACCGCATGCTGCTGCCAGACACCGTGGGTACCGGTGGCGACTCACATACCCGTTTTCCGATCGGAATCTCCTTCCCGGCCGGTTCCGGCCTGGTGGCTTTCGCCGCGGCGACCGGTGTCATGCCGCTGGATATGCCGGAATCCGTGCTGGTGCGTTTCAAGGGCGAAATGCAGCCCGGTATCACACTGCGTGATCTGGTGAACGCCATCCCCTATGCCGCCATTCAATCCGGCGATCTGACCATTGCCAAGAAAGGCAAAAAGAACATCTTCTCCGGCCGCATCCTGGAAATCGAGGGACTGCCGGACCTGAAAGTGGAACAGGCGTTTGAAATCTCCGACGCCTCAGCTGAACGCTCGGCCGGCGGCTGCACTATCCGCCTTAACAAAGAGCCGATCATTGAATATTTTAAATCCAACGTAACACTGCTGCGCTGGATGATCGCCCAGGGCTATCAGGATGCCCGCACACTGGAGCGACGCGCCCGGGCCATGGAAGCATGGCTGGAAGATCCCCAACTGCTGGAACCGGATGCCGACGCCGACTATTACAAGGTGATCGAAATTGATTTGAATGAGATCAGGGAGCCATTGCTGGCCTGCCCCAACGATCCGGACGATGTGAAGCCGCTGTCGGAAGTACAGGGCACCAGGATCGACGAAGTGTTCATCGGCTCCTGCATGACCAATATCGGTCATTTCCGGGCCGCCAGCGAAGTTCTCAAGCAGGTGGATGGTGGACTGCCAACCAGACTGTGGGTCGCTCCACCGACGCGGATGGACGAACATCAGCTCACCGAGGAAGGTATTTACAATATCTTCGGGGTCTCCGGAGCACGCACCGAAATGCCTGGCTGCTCACTGTGCATGGGCAATCAGGCCCGGGTGGCTCCCAACTCCACGGTGGTATCCACCTCGACCCGCAACTTCCCCAACCGGCTGGGCCAGGGCGCCAATGTATTCCTGGCCTCTTCCGAACTGGCTGCAGTCAGCGCGGCTCTGGGGAAAATTCCCGATATGGACGAATACCTGCAGTACATGAAAAATATCGACACCATGTCCGGGAACATCTATCGCTACCTGAATTTCAATGAAATCGAGGACTATATGAAAGCGGCGGAAACCGCCAAAAATATTCCTCTCACCAATATTCAGGACGTGGCCTGATAGCGACCGGGGCAGATCTCGCGATCTGCCCCGGCTGGTAGTTTTTCAGGATAAAGGATCTGCCTTCCCGCCAGCCACCCGAACTCAGGCGGTGCTTTTCTCAACCACTTCGAAAACATCCCGGGACAGGTCGGACCGGGCCTTGATCCTCTGCAACTGCTCCTTCATCTGTTCCTGCCGGGCGGAATCGAACTTTTTCCAGCGGGTCAGCGGCGTCAACAGCCTTGATGCAATCTGCGGATTCAGCTTGTCCAGGATCAACACCTGGTCAGCCAGGAACCGATAGCCACTGCCATCACGGCGATGGAAATTCACATGGTTGGCTCCACAAAAAGCGCCGATAACCGAACGCACCTTGTTGGGATTGCGGATATTGAACTTTTCATGGCTGAGCAGCGCCTCCACAGTGGCCAGATTATCCGCTGCCGGACTGGTGGCCTGGATGGTGAACCACTGATCCATGACCAGCGGCTCATGAGACCACTGCTGGTAAAACTGTTGCAGGGCTTCCGTGCGCAGCCGCGCATCGGTGTGTGACGAGTGGACCAGTAACCGCAGCCCGGCATGCTGGTCAGTCATGTTGCTGGCTTCCCGGAACTGACGCTGACAGGCCTCGATGGCAGACGGCTTCCCGGTCCGCATCAGATAGCCAAGGGCCAGGTTCTTCAGCGAACGTCGCGCCACGGCCTCCGCTTCCACTGAAAAGTCACCGCTTTCCTGATTCGCGTTGTAAACCTGTTGAAACTGCTGCTCCAGGCGCGCAGCCAGCGAGTCGCAGAGAAACTCGCGCACCCGATGGATGGCATCCACCTGGGCAGGTTGTGCCAGTTCAATCAGGTAGCTTTCCGAGGGCAGGCTCAACAACTGCGCCACCATGGCCTTGTCCAGCATTGGGTCCGCCAACGTGGCTTCCAGTACGCCGCTGAAGGCTCGCTCCAGAATCTGTGGAAAGTTGTCCGACGTCAGTTCAGCAGCCCCGGCAACCAGCTCCTGGATGATGCGAACGGCAAGCTGTTGCGAGGCATTCCAGCGGTTGAAACCGTCACTGTCGTGGACCATAAGGAAGTATAGATGTTCCAGCGAATAGTCATAACGCAGCCGAACCGGGGCGCTGAATTCTCTCAGCAGTGAGGGTACCGGTTCCTCCTCGACACCTTCAAAACAGAAGGTTTCCTCGCTTCGGGTAACATGGATCACGCGGTCAAGTGCTGCCGGGCCGGCAGTGTCGCCCTCAAGTCGCAGGGGAATTTCTTCACCGCGGGAATTCAGCAGCCCCATACGCAATGGGATATGGAACGGCTTTTTCTCTTCCTGGCCCGGAGTGGCGGGACAGCTTTGTTTGACGGTAAGGAAAAAACGATTTTCTGCGGCATCATAGCGGGACGTGACTGTCAGCACCGGTGTACCGGCCTGGATATACCAGTTGCGGAACTGGCTCAGATCCACACCGCTGGCATCCTCCATGGCGAGGACAAAATCCTCGGTAGTCACCGCCTGGCCGTCGTGACGCTCAAAGTACAGATCCGTGCCCTGGCGAAATTTCTCCGCACCCAGAATCTGACTGATCATTCTGACCACTTCCGCACCTTTTTCATAGACGGTAAGGGTGTAGAAATTGGAAATCTCCATATAGGAGTCAGGTCTCACCGGATGCGCCATGGGACCGGCATCCTCGGCGAACTGGGCGGTCCTGAGCAGGGTGACATCCTCGATGCGTTTAACCGTACGCGAGCCCATGTCGGCTGAGAATTCCGAATCGCGGAATACCGTAAATCCCTCCTTGAGGCTTAACTGAAACCAGTCACGGCAGGTGACCCGGTTGCCTGACCAGTTATGAAAATACTCGTGCGCCACCACGCCCTCGACCCGCTGGAATGCCGCGTCCGTGGTAGTGGCCGGATTGGCGAGCACACAGGAGGTATTGAAAATATTGAGCCCTTTGTTTTCCATGGCCCCCATGTTGAAGGCGTCGACAGCTACGATCATGAAGATATCAAGGTCGTACTCCCGACCGTAGACTTCCTCGTCCCAGCGCATGGCGTTCTTCAGCGAGCACATGGCGTGGTCGCATTTGTCCAGGTCCTTGGTCTCGACGAAAATACGTAATTGAATCTCCCGACCGCTGGCCGTCACAAACGTGTCATCGATCGACTCCAGTCGTCCGGCCACCAGTGCAAACAGGTAACAGGGTTTTCTGAATGGATCGTGCCAGGTCACCCAGTGTCGTGCTTCGTTGCCTTCTTCAACGCCGCTGTCCACTGGGTTGCCGTTGGACAGCAGTACCGGATACTGACCACGGTCTGCTACGATGGTGGTGGTAAACACACTCATCACGTCAGGACGATCAAGGTAATAGGTGATACGGCGGAAACCCTCCGCTTCACACTGGGTGCAGAACATGTCGCCGGACCGGTACAGTCCCTCCAGGGCGGTATTGTTCTGCGGCTCGATCCGGGTCCGGCAGGTGAGTGTGAATTCGGACCAGGTTCCCCCCAGTTGTTCCTTTACCCCCGGAATGGTCAGCGACTCGGAGTCCACCAGGTACTCGGTGTCTTCCAGTAAACGCCCGTTCAACTGCAGACTCTCAAGCACCAGATGCTGCCCCTGCAGGACCAGTGCCTCTTCCTGCGAATCACTCACCTCGCCGGTATTGCGCCGCAGAGTCAGAGTCGCATAAACCAGCGTATGCTCTTCAAACAGCTCGAAGCGCAAATCGGTCTTTTCCACCAGGAATGCCGGCGGTCGATAATCTTTCAGATAGATGGTTCTTGCCTGGGAATCTCTCATTTCAACTCCACTGAATTATAGATACCGGGAAATCCGGCATTGATTGGATAGCGTTGGCTCTGGCCAACGCTCCCTCACTGAACACGCAGCTCGATACCGTAGCCGCCAAACCTTCGTAAATTAATAACCCCGGTGTCAAAAATCAGGTATTGCCCTTTGATGCCCAACAACGTGCCTTCCACGAGGGCATCCTTGTCGAAATTGAATGAGGGGATTTTGTCAGGCACTTCGCGCACCGGGTATCTGATCGTAAGAGTGTCGACACCGTTGAGAATACTGATCCCGAAAAAACCGAATCGATCCCGCATTTCTTCAATTTCTTCCTTACAGACATCAAGCAACCTTTGCCGCTCTGCCTCCAGATCCAGCAGTTCACCGTCTGACTGCAACATACTGCGCCAGTTGGTCTTGTCGGTGATGTGCTGCTTGAACATCACTTCAAGCATGCCCGACTGCAATCTGCTGCGGACCCGGATGATGGGCAGCGCCTGGATAGCACCCTGGTCGATCCAGCGGGTGGGTACCTGGGTGGCCCGGGTTATACCCACCTTGATGGAGGAGGAATTGGCCAGGTAGATAATGTGGTCCTGCATGCAGAACTTTTCGCCCCAGTCCGGTTCCCGGCAGGTACCCTGATCGAAATGACACTTCTCCGGATGGATGATGCACGAATCGCAGCGGGCCAGTTTCTGGAAGCAGGGATAACAATAGCCCTGGTTAAAACTCTTCTTGGTTTCCCTGCCACAATAAACACAGTGTATTTCACCGTTGAACGACAGGGCCACGGTCTGGCCCAGCAGCGGATTGACCGGCACCTCCTCGTCACCCAGCCGGAACCGGTAGGCAACCGGGTCCTCCAGGCGGCTGAGCATTTTTCTCAATGTCCCGCTGGCTACCGAATGCATTGCCCGTCTCCCCATTTTCTGCTGCTTTCAGCAACTGGCCGAACAGGTACGTCAGGAATCATTAGTTTCCCCTTTCGGTGCGGGATTACGATCCGACGCGATAGTGGCCGGGTTGCTGCTGCAGGCACTCCCCGACAGGGTGCCGGGATCGATGAAACCGGTTCGCTGATCGACCGGTACATTACGGTGTTCATAAGCAATCAGAGCCTGCAGGCAATACTCCACCTGTTGCCTGCTCAGCACCTGCCCATTATCCCACTTGCCGATTTCCACGGCATTTTTCAGTCGGGTATATATCTCCGGAGTAATGCCCTCCAGCAGGGCCGCGAGGCTGTCCGGCTTTCTATCCAGCATGTCTGTACCTTTTATATCTTTATGTATTTAAGTCTTTGATTCACTAATGCATCATGCGAAGTGTGCAAGAAATTTCTCAGGTTATCCGGCAAGTCGTTACCGTTTACCAACCTGCCCCTTTAGACTCTCCAGGCTGATGACCGCGCTGGAATCGGAAGTTGTCCCCTGCTCCGTACCCTGTTACTCCGGCCACCAACCCCGGACGCTCAGGAAATCTTGCGGCTGGCAAGGAGTACACAGCCGCCACAGAACAGCCCGGCAATCAGTCCACCCACGTGGGCAGCCGATGCGATCCAGCTTCCCGCAAAGACTTCCATCAGCACCAGGGCGACCAGGAAAACCAGGAACAGCGATTCGTTTACCTTGAGCCGCTTACTCGGAACAAAATGGTGTAATACCCAGGCATACCCCACCAGTCCGTAGACCACTCCGGACAGACCGCCGAAGTTGGCGGCACCACCGTGCAGATACTGCGCGGTATTACCGGCGAAGGCAGTAAGCAGAACCACCAGGAGGATCAGCCAGCTGGACTGAATTTTTTCCAGCTGCAGGCCAAAGTACCACAGCCAGAGCAGGTTAAAAACAATATGCAGGCTGCCGAAATGGAGGAAAATCGGCGTCAGTGTCTGCAGCAGTTCCTGGGGACTGTTTATCGCTCCCAGCAGGCTGAACAGGTTTTGCGTTGGCAGTGACGGATAGAACAGATAGTCCATCCGGTCGACCCGCGCGCCCAGTTGGGTCACCAGTGCCACCAGCACACTGACAGCCGTCAGCAGGGAGCAGACCGGGGCACGAATTACTACGTGTAGAATCCGGTACAGCCAGGTGCTCTCAATGGGCCGCTGTGTCTGGCTGGCGGAAATCGGGGTCGGCGCTGCAATCTTTACCCGGCCGTCCAGGTACTGCTGCACCAGTTCCCGAACCGCGGCGGCCTGGTGTTCATCGCGCACCAGAACAACCTGCTTACCCGACTCTTCGATGATCCGGTGTTGCACCCCCTGCTGCCAGAGATAGCGGCTGACGTCGCGGAGGTTTTTATCGATATCGACTTCGAGGACTCTAATCATCCTTGCGTTCCAGCCTGCTGCCCCACCCCAGCTTGCTGCGATATGCCTCGTAAAAACTGTGATCCGGTGGATGTATCAGGCGCAATGACTTGGCTTTCTTCCTGACGATAAGCTGATCCCCGGCCTGGGCCGAAAATTTGACTTCGCCATCACAACTGACCTGGGGAAGGATGGAATCCTTCTCACCGATCACCAGCCTGATTTCACAATCGCCACCTACGACAATCGGGCGACTGCTCAGGGAATGTGGACAGATCGGCACCAGGGCAATGGCATTCAGTGCCGGGTGCATGATCGGACCGCCGGCCGACATGGCGTAGGCGGTGGAACCGGTGGGCGTGGCGACAATCAGGCCATCCGATTCCTGGCTGTAGACGAAACGGTCATCGACAAACAATTCGAATTCAATCATCTGAGCAGCTTTACCCGGATGCAGCACCACGTCATTGAGGGCACAACCCAGATGTCGCCGTTCACCGTCCTGCAGAAGTTCCAGCTGCAGCAATGACCGGGATTCGACGGAATACTCACCGGCCAGGACCTGCGACAGCCGCAGCTCAATTTCCTCCGGCAGGACATCGGTAAGGAATCCCAGCCGGCCGCGGTTGATGCCGATGACCGGGACATTTTCAGAAGCGATACTCTGGGCGGCATTCAACATGCTGCCATCGCCACCCACTACCACCACCAGGTCACACAGCCGGGACAGGGATTCGCGGCTGGCTACCTGCTGGCCATGGTCGGGCACCAGCTTTCCGGTACCATCATCAAGGATGATATCCACGTCCCGGGACTTGAGAAACGTCAGTAACCGGTGCAGGGAATCGACCACACCTGCGTGTCCCGGGCGCCCAATCAGGCCAATTTTCTTGAATTGAGACATATCCCGACTATTCCTCTCCGCCTGGCGGCAGTATAGCACGGCAAACCTGCCACTATTTATCGACTGGCGGCTGCCGATAGCAAGGTAATTCCAAAAAATACCCGGGCGAGACCTGACACACAGCGCACCTGGTCGTGAATAGGTTATCATGCCGGCTTTTGAAATCCGGGCCGGCAGCCGGCGCTGACAGGAGATACCGAACAATGAAAATACTGGTCACCGGAACAGCGGGCTTCATCGGCCACGCCCTTGCGCTCCGACTGTTGCAACGCGGTGACGAGATTGTCGGAGTCGACAGCCTCAACGACTACTACGACGTGCAGCTGAAGCGTGACCGGCTCGCCCAATTGACTGATCATAACGCTTTCACCGATGTACGACTTGATCTTGAGGATGACGAAGGTATCCGGTCGCTTTTTAAACGGGAGCAGCCACAGCGGGTAATCAACCTGGCTGCCCAGGCCGGGGTGCGTTATTCACTGACCCATCCCCAGGCTTACGTCAGCGCCAACCTGGCAGGCTTTGTAAATATCCTCGAAGGCTGTCGCCACAATGCCGTTGAACACCTGGTTTACGCCTCCAGCAGCTCGGTATACGGCGCCAATACCAGCATGCCATTCTCTGTGCATGACAACGTGGACCACCCGGTCAGCCTCTACGCCGCCAGCAAGAAAGCCAATGAACTGATGGCCCACACCTACAGTCATCTGTTCAACCTGCCCACCACGGGATTACGCTTTTTTACCGTGTACGGCCCCTGGGGCCGCCCTGACATGGCGCTGTTCCTGTTCACCCGCAATATCCTGGCCGGCAAACCGATCGACGTATTCAATCACGGCGACCACCTCCGGGACTTCACCTACATCGATGACATCGTCGAGGGAGTGATAAGAACCCTGGACCGGGTCGCCACAGCCAACCCCGACTGGTCGGGTGAGAATCCCGACCCCGGCACCGGCGCAGCCCCCTACCGGGTTTACAATATTGGCAGCAATAACCCGGTGCGACTGATGGATTACATTGAAACCCTGGAAAAGTGCCTGGGTCGGACCGCCGTCAAGAACCTGTTGCCATTGCAGCCCGGTGACGTGCCCGCCACCTATGCCGATGTCAGCGACCTGGTCAATGACATGGACTACCGACCCTCGACCACCATCGATGTGGGGATCGCCGCCTTCGTCGACTGGTACCGCTCCTACTACGCGCAATAGCTGTCCGTCGGGGATGGATCAGATCTGAGCGCTCACCTGCCAGCTTTTACAAATTAATTTAACTAGAATAGTTAATTTATTGTTTTATAAATATTTAATCCTCGTAAATCCCACCCGTGTGAAGGCAGATAAGGCGGCTCCGGGGCCGGATTTCCCCCTGTCGCACCAGATCGTAGAGTCCGAACAGTAATTTACCCGTGTATACCGGTTCCAGAGGAATTCCGGTCCGGTGCCGGAATCCGTCAATGAAATCCAGCAGCGCCTGGTCGTAGCGGGCATAGCCGCCGAAGTGGTAATCCCTGGCGATACGCCAGTTACCCTGGTGCGGAGTCGTCCCGGTCCAGTCTGCTACTGCCTGATCCAGGAACCCGGCACCCTTGAGGATCGCTATGCCGAGCACCCGCAGTGGCAAACCCTGGCGCCTCACGCCGCGCACCAGTCCCGCCAGCGTGGCGCCGGTACCACAGGCGACCGCGAGAATCGTTGCAGGGTCATCGCCCGCCTGACCGGGAGTTGCCAGGTCGGCGGGTAACAGCCCGACGAGTGACTCACAGCCGGCCACTCCCTCCTCGTTGCTGCCGCCTTCGGGGATCAGATAAAAGTTGCCGAAGCGCTTGGAGAGGCTATCCAGAAAGTCCGGTTCATGCTTACGCCGGTAGTCTCCGCGAGTGACCGGGTACAGAGCCATCCCCTGGGCCCGGGCAAAGGCCAGTACCGGATTCAGCGGCTCGGGAATTTCCCCGCGCACCATGCCGATACTTTGCAGGCCATGCAGTCGCGCGGCGGCGGCCAGGGCCCGCAGATGATTGGAATAGGCACCTCCGAAACTCAGCAGCAGCTGCTGGCCGGCCTGCTGCGCAGCCTGCAGATTGAGTCGCAATTTGAACCACTTGTTGCCGTTCACCAGCGGGTGGATGGTATCCAGGCGCAGCATCGAGAGACTGACCTGAAAGGAGTCGAGAAACGGGTCCTGAACAGGTTCCAGCACCGGAGCGGCCGTCAGGGACTCGAACATGTAGAAAGGGGGTGTTGAAGATCTCTGGGCTTGTGAAAAGTGGCGGACCGGACGGGACTCGAACCCGCGACCTCCGGCGTGACAGGCCGGCATTCTAACCAGCTGAACTACCGGTCCGCTTACCTTTTCAACTCTTTTCGAAATTGTTTCGAACTAGTTTCGAACTTTTTTCGACCCTTATTCGAACTCTTTCCCAACTCTGTTTCAGAGCAGGTTGTTAATCCCTGCCAGAAAATCAGCCCTGGTAACCCTCTGGGTAAACCTCTTGGTAAACCTAGAGTAACTGGTGGGTGGTGAGGGATTTGAACCCCCGACATTCGCCTTGTAAGGGCGACGCTCTCCCAGCTGAGCTAACCACCCATTGCAACCCGCTGCAAAGGGAGACGCGCATTGTACCGACTTGCCGGTTTATGTCAATAAATCCCTGCATCGGCGTCGCCCTCAGATTGAATTCCCGGGTTGCGGCAAAGGACCTGCCGGGTCTTGTCGGAACCTATCCTGGGAAGTAGTATGGCGCGTCCGGAAATCCTGCTGGCAGCGCACTGCAACAAGCTCATGAAAATATACAAGGAATTCACCTTCGAAGCGGCCCATCGGCTGCCCAATGTCCCGACCGGCCACAAGTGTGCCCGCCTCCATGGCCATTCGTTCCGGGTCCGTATCACCGTCTCCGGACCGGTGGGTGAAAAATCCGGCTGGGTGATGGATTTTGCCGATCTTTCCACCGCCTTCAAACCCATTCGCGAACAACTGGATCATTACTACCTGAACGAGATCGAGGGACTGGAGAACCCGACCAGTGAGAATCTGGCGCGCTGGATCTGGCAACGACTGCTGCCACGTCTGCCGCAACTGGACGAGATCGAAATCCGGGAAACCTGTACCAGCGGCTGCCGCTACCACGGCGACTGAACTGACACTCCCGGCCCGGCACCGCTCAGGCGACTTCCGGTAACGACCAGTCCACCGGTTGCTGCCCATTGGCTTCCAGGTAGGCATTGGCGCGGGAAAAATGCCGGCAGCCGAAGAATCCCCGGCTGGCAGACAGGGGCGAAGGATGCGGCGCTTTCAGGACCAGATGCCGGCGGCTGTCGATTATGGCACCCTTGCGCTGCGCATAGGCACCCCACAACAGAAATACCACGTGCTCCCGGCCCGAATTGATCCGCTCGACGACCGCATCGGTGAAGCGTTCCCAGCCCTTGCCCTGGTGCGACGCCGGCCTGCCGTTTTCCACGGTCAGCACCGCATTCAACAGCAGGACGCCCTGCTCCGCCCAGCTGCTCAGACAGCCATGGGACGGCCGTGGCAGGCCCAGATCGGTCTGCAGTTCCTTAACTATATTCTGCAGTGAAGGCGGGACCTGAACGCCTGGATTCACCGAGAAACACAGCCCGTGTGCCTGTCCTGGTCCGTGATAGGGATCCTGGCCCAGGATCACCACCTTGACCCGCTCGAACGGGGTCGAATTCAGGGCATTGAAGATCAACGGCCCGGGTGGATAGACAGTCCGGCCCAGGCTCTTCTGCTCGGCCAGAAACGCGCGCAGCTCCTGCATGTAGGGCTGCTGAAATTCGGCCATCAACTGGTCTTTCCATGACTCGTGCAGCCGGATCCGGGAGCTGTCGAAGTCTGCCATGACCGCCGTCAGTCGTCGTGTTGCGGGCGCATGTGCGGGAACAGCAGGACGTCCCGGATTGACGGGGAATCGGTAAACAGCATGACCAGCCGATCCACGCCGATACCCTCCCCGGCGGTCGGCGGCATTCCGTACTCGAGTGCGGTGATGTAATCGTCGTCGTAGTGCATGGCCTCGTGATCACCGGCATCCTTGCGTTGGGCCTGGGCGCGAAACCGTTCCGCCTGGTCTTCGGCGTCGTTCAATTCGGAAAAGCCGTTCGCCATTTCCCGGCCGCCGATAATCAGCTCGAAACGATCGGTAATATCCGGGTTCTCATCATTGCGACGCGCCAGCGGAGATACCTCGGTGGGATAGGAAGTAATGAAGGTTGGCCGGTCCAGCTGGTGCTCCACTTTTTCCTCAAAAATCTCCATCACGATCTTGCCGATACCCATACTGGCATCGACGGCGACCCCGAAGCGTTCTGCAAGCGCCTGAGCCGCGCCACGGTCTTCCAGATCATCCGCACTGACACCCGGGCAATATTTTAATATCGCGTCATTTACCGACAGCCGGTCAAACGGCTGGGACAGGTCATAGTCCGAACCCTGGTAGGTAATCGCCGGGGTACCGATAACCTCCACCGCCAGACGCCGGAACAGGTCTTCGGTCAGGTCCATGAGATCTTCATAATCCGCATAAGCCTGATAAAACTCCAGCATTGTGAATTCCGGATTGTGGCGGGTGGAGAGTCCCTCGTTACGGAAACTGCGGTTGATCTCAAATACCCGCTCGAAGCCACCCACCACCAGCCGCTTCAGAAACAGTTCCGGCGCGATTCGCAGGTACATCTCCTGGTCCAGCGCGTTGTGATGAGTCACAAAAGGACGCGCCGTTGCGCCGCCGGGAATCAGGTGCATCATCGGGGTCTCGACTTCCATGAAACCATGCTCGGAAAAGTACCGGCGCAGAAACCCCACAATTCTGGAACGGACAGTAAATACCGATCTGGATTTTTCATTCATGATCAGATCCAGGTATCGCTGCCTGTATCTGACTTCCGTATCGGTGAGGCCCTTGAACTTATCGGGCAACGGGCGCAGTGATTTCGTCAGCAGCAGAAAGCTGTCCACCCGAACAGTCAGCTCGCCCTTGCCGGTGCGGAATACCACGCCCTCGGCGCCGATAATATCGCCAAGGTCGAGCAGCTTGAGCTCCGCCGCCTGATCTTCAGACAGGGTCTTATTGTTCAGGTAAAGCTGTATCGGACCGGTCTCGTCCTGGATCACCAGGAACGGTCCGCGCATGCGGATCACCCGCCCTGCAACCCTGGCAACATGTCCGATGCTGTCGAGCTGCTCGCGATCCTTGTCGCCAAACTGATTGTCCAGCTCCAGTGCCACGATATCGCGTCGAAAGTCATTGGGGAACGCGTTTCGCCTGGCTCTGATACTGGCGAGCTTGTCCCGACGCAAGCTGATCAGCTGATTGTCATCCAGATGTTCGGTCATTCTTTCCGCCTATAATCCCATCTTTAAACTTGCTTCGATAAATTTGTCCAGGTCACCATCAAGTACTGCGCCGGTATTGGTATTTTCCACTCCGGTACGCAAATCCTTGATGCGTGACTGATCGAGTACATACGAGCGTATCTGACTGCCCCAGCCGATATCGGCCTTGGCATCTTCGATCGACTGCATGTTTTCCTTGCGCTTGAGCTCTTCCATCTCGTAGAGCTTGGCTTTGAGCTGCTTGATCGCCATATCCCGGTTCTTGTGCTGGGAACGCTGGCTCTGGCACTGCACGACGATTCCGGTAGGTTCATGGGTCAGGCGGATAGCAGAGTCAGTCTTGTTAACGTGCTGACCGCCGGCACCACTGGAGCGGTAGGTATCCACACGCACGTCGGACATGTCCAGGTCGATTTCAATATCGTCTTCCACCTCCGGCGAGACGAAAACCGAGGCAAACGAGGTATGCCGCCGGTTGCCGGAATCAAATGGCGATTTGCGGACCAGTCGGTGTACTCCGGTTTCGGTGCGCAACCATCCGAATGCGAACTCACCGCTGAAATAGATAGTGGCACTCTTGATGCCGGCGACTTCACCGGCCGAAACTTCCACCAGTTCCACGTTGAAGCCCTTGTCCTCGCCCCAGCGCAGATACATGCGCAACAGCATTTCCGCCCAGTCCTGGGCCTCGGTACCACCGGAACCGGCCTGAATATCCAGGTAGGCATTGGCTTCGTCCATCGGTCCGGAGAACATACGACGGAATTCCAGCTTCTCCAGCTGGCGACCCAGGTCCTGAAGGTCCTTTACCGACTCCTGCAACAGATCCGGATCATTCTCCTCGCTGGACAGGGTCAGCAGATCCTCGATATCGGTCAGACCGGAACTGAGCGCATCCAGCGTACCCACCACCAGCTCGAGTTCGGCCCGCTCCCGACCCAGCGCCTGAGCCCGTTCCGGATTGTCCCAGACCGAACCCTCGCCAAGTTCCAGCTCTACTTCGGCAAGCCGATCCTTCTTTTCAGCGTAGTCAAAGAAACCCCCGGAGCAGATTGGATCGTTCCCGGTAGTCTTTCACCAGTGCCAGTTGCGAGTTGATTTCCATACACAGCCGTCCCGTTTCCTGCCAAGTCTTGAAACAAGGCGGCATTTTACCGTATTAACGAACAGAATCTACTGCCCACAAACTCTTAAAATGTGTCGACCTGATTAATCCACGGCGGCGGCAAGGATGTGGGCCGTGTCAGTTCATGAGGACGTTCGAGACAGGGACGTGGTGAACAAGGCTCAATAACCGCTGCAGCGTGTTCCGCACCTTCGCCATCCACTGTGGTCGGGCACAGGGGGGGTACGTCTGTGATCCTCAGCGATAAGCACTGCTCGAACAGCACACCTTGAATTTCACCCCTGGCGAGAGACTGACAGAATCCGTTACCTTGGAACACGGACACCAGGTGCCCGATTTCTGGACAACTCGAAGAGAATACTGTTGACTTGCGCACAACAAGGTAATCTTGTGGAGCACCCCATTGCCTGACCTGAAAAACGCCACAATCACCTGGCTGGAAAGCGGCCAGCCGGTCTCCAGCCAGTTCGACGACATTTATTTTTCCAGCCAGGGTGGTCTGGCGGAAAGTGAACACGTGTTCCTGGCCGGCAATGGGCTGCCCGGTCGCTGGCAGGCATGGCCCGATTACCGTACACCGTTCAACCTGGTGGAACTGGGATTCGGCACCGGCCTGAACTTCCTGTTGACCTGGCGCCTGTTTGAGCGACTGGCCGCCAGCAATCTGCGACTGCACTACCTGGCATTTGAGAAGCATCCGCTGACTCACGCCGACCTGGAACGGGCATTGGCGCAGTGGCCGGAACTGGAGACCTGGCGTCGACAGCTGCTGGATGTCTACATAGATCACTCCGGCGGTCTGCATCGGTACTGCCTGACCGGAAACCTGACCCTGGATCTTTATTTCGGTGACGCCGGGACGGGAATGGTCGAACTCCTTGCCAATCGACCGGCAACGGTGGACTGCTGGTTCATGGATGGATTCGCCCCGGCAAAAAATCCCGGCCTGTGGACTGCCGGGCTGGCGCAGCAGATGTGGCAGTCAAGCAGACCGCTCGCTACTGTCAGCACTTACAGTGTGGCGGGACTGGTCAGGCGCAATCTCGCCGATGCCGGTTTCACCCTGGAGAAACGCCCCGGCTTTGGCAATAAACGGGAAATGCTGGTGGCCAGCAGGCCGGCGTCAGCAACGGTCGCTGACCTCAGCGGCGCGTCGAATCCCGCCTGGTTTCGTTATCGTCCGGCAACCTACCAGCGGCAGGCCGCCACCATTATCGGTGCCGGACTGGCCGGTTGCAGCACCGCCTACAGCCTCGCACGGAAAGGGTGGCAGGTGACACTTATTGATGCGGCCGACACCATTGCCAGTGCCGCTTCGGGAAATCCCCAGGCGGTTCTGCAACCACGCCTGGCTGCCAGCCTTGATCCGCAGTCGCGTTTCTACCTGCAGGCGGTACTGTTCGCCAACCGTCAGTTCAGCGGCCTGCAACAGGACTCCGATATCGGCTGGCACGCCAGTGGCGTATTACGACAGCCAACGGCCGGGCGCAGTGGACTGTTGAAACTGTCAGAACAGCCCGACGCTTACTACAGCGAGCGGTTCCTGTCGCCACTGTCACGCAGTCAGGCCAGCGCCAGGGCGGGTCTGCCCTTGTCTGCCGCCGCCCTGTGGCTGCCCGGCGGCGGCTGGTTGCAACCTGCTGCCCTGTGCGCGGCTTACCTGGCGGCCATTCCGCCGACACAACTGACACTGCTGACCGGCCAGCCGGTCACCGGCCTGCAATGGCAGGAATCCGGCTGGCAGGTTTGTGGCGGCGCTGGTTTGCTGGTGGAAACACCGGTGGTGGTCATCGCCAACAGTTACCAGGCGGCGAGCCTGCCTCACTGTGGGTTTCTGCCACTGCTGCCAGTGGCTGGACAGCTGTCACAGGCCGGCTCGACGGCGGACAGCGAAATACTGCGGATGCCGGTGGTGGCGGATCGCTATCTCTGCCCCGCCCTGCAGCATCGTCACAGTATCGGCGCCAGTTATTCCCCGCATCAGACCTTCATCGAGGACAGCCAGGCCGCGGACCGGGACAACCTGTCCGGAGCCCTGGCGGCATTCGCCGGGCTTACTGTTCCGCTCCTGCCTGAGTCGCGGGCATCGGTTCGCTGCAATTCGGGTGATTACTTTCCGGTGGTAGGCCCACTACCGGACTACGCGGACTTCGTTCGGGTTTACGCGCCCCTGGCGCGGGACGCCAGCACCGTCTGCGAAGACACTGCCCGCCACTGGCCCGGGTTATTCATCAATGTGGCCCACGGCTCCTACGGAATGGCTTCCTGTCCGGTGAGCGGGGAACTGCCGCCACTGCCGCAGTCACAGGTGGACTGCCTGAACCCGGCCCGCTTTATCATCCGTGAATTGAAAAAACAGCAGGTATCGCCTGCGGCTCAGAGTCGGTCGTAAAATGCAGTGACCACCCGGGACAGCTGCTCGCCATCGTCGGCACCGGCCAGTTCCCGAATGGAATGCATGGCAAAAGTCGGTACTCCCACATCCACCGTGGCAATACCGGTCTCAGTGGCGGTGATCGGTCCGATGGTGCTGCCACAGGCCAGATCGCTGCGCATTACAAATGCCTGGGACTGCACTCCGGCCCGATCACAGTAGGCGCGAAAGCTGGCCACCGACTCGGTGTTGCTGGCATAGCGCTGATTGGCATTGATCTTGATCACCGGCCCCGCATTGAGACCCGGTCCGTGTGCAGGATCATGAAGCTCTGCGTAATTGGGGTGCACGCCATGGGCATTATCGATGGAAAGAAACAGGGAATTGCGGCAGGTCCGTTCCAGGGCATCGGCCTCGGTCGATTGTCGGGCCACCAGACGCTGCAGGACCGACTTGAGGAATGGCCCCTGGGCACCGGATGCGGAGGCACTGCCGACCTCCTCGTGATCGTTGCAGACCATCACCGAGGTATGGCGACCGCTGCTGTCCAGCAGACTGCGGGTAATCAGATAACAGCTCAGCAGGTTGTCCAGCCGGGCGCTGGCGATAAATTCATTGTTCAGACCGACCAGGGCTGGTGCCTGGGTGTCATACAGGAACAGCTCGTGGGACAGGATCCGCTCCGCGTCGGTCAGGCCATGTTCAGTGCGTAACTGCTCCAGCACGATCGCCTCAAACGAAATCTCCTGCCCGGAGGCCAGTTTCATCACCACTGGCGGCAGATGTTTCTGCGCGTCGATACTGCGATTTTTATTGACTTCGCGGTCGAGGTGAATGGCCAGACTAGGTATGACTGCGATGGGGCGCCGGAAATTTATCAGGCTGGTCCTGACGGCTCCTGAGCGGTCGAGAAACGAAACTTTGCCGGCCAGCGACAGGTCGCGATCGAACCAGGGATTGAGCAGTGCGCCGCCGTAGACCTCCACCCCCAGTTGCAGGTAGCCCTGCGACTGGCGTTCTGCCACCGGTTTGATTTTCAGGCCGGGACTGTCGGTGTGTGCTCCAGCCAGATGCACGCCTTCGTCAGTCAGCGAGTCCCCGCCCAACCGGAAGGCCAGCAGGGAACCACCACGCCGGACCACATAGCTGGCGCCGTCCTGGAGAGCCCAGCGGTCACGCTCGTCGAGAGGCTGGAAGCCAGCCTTCTCGAGCATCGCGGTCATGGTTTCAACGGCGTGAAACGGGGTTGGCGAAGCCTCGATGAAGGCCAGCAGGCCGGTGTTGAATTGCTGCTTGTCCATTCACTCCCCGGGGTCGATTCCGATTACGGATTGACTTCCAGCAGCTCCACATCGAAGATCAGCGTGGCAAACGGGGGGATGGCTCCAGGAATTCCCTGCTCACCATAGGCCAGCTCGTAGGGAATAAAAATGCGCCACTTGTCACCTACCTTCATCAGCTGCAACGCTTCCGTCCAGCCGGGGATAACCTGATTGAGAGCAAACTGGGCCGGCTCGCCGCGATCGACCGAACTGTCAAAAACCGAACCGTCTATCAGTGTGCCGTGATAATGGGCCAGCACCGAATCCGTTGCGGAAGGTGATTCAGCGCCATTGTCACCCGACTCCAGCACCAGATACTGCAGCCCGGAATCCAGAACGACGACACCGTCCTTTTCGGCATTGGCAGCCAGAAATTCCTCGCCGTAAGAACGCGCAGCATCCCGCTCTGCATTCTGGCGCTCCATCATGCGTTGCTGGAAAGTCTGGATTGAAGCAATGATCTCTTCATTACTCAATTGCGGTTCGCCATTGACAAGATCCCGCAGCCCCATCACAAAAGCCTCGAAATCCAGATCCTCGAGCAGCTGCTGCTGCACCAGATTCTGCCCGATGTTAACTCCGATACTGTAAGCAATGCGGTTATCTTCGTTCTGCAGATCAACGTCCTGGGCCAGGCCGCTGTTAGCCAGTCCGACCAGCGATATCAGCGAACAGAAACCGAGAGTTTTTACCATATTCATAAACTAATCCTTGCCCTTGCACCGGGGCGTTTGAAGTATGCTGTGCATAGTGGCGGCATACTAACCGCCCTGACCCGGAATTGCCAGCATCCGCCGGTGACCCGCCGCACAGATCAGGCCCGGCCCCGGGCTCTCGACCGGGCAGGCGATATCCCGGTCCGCTACCAAGCCCTGCCTGACTTGGGGTATGATCCGGAAATTCCGGGGTAAAACCGGCCATTGAAACTGTTACAGGAACCCTGACCGTTTGTCCGCCACCAGCCCAATACTGCTGACCCTGGCAATATTGCTCAGTCTGGCCGGCTGTTCCCGTCAGTTCGCCGTCACTGTTAATAACCGGTCGATTTACGATCCCCGTTTTCCCGAAGGAACCCGCCAGGTGGCAGATTCGGGTCTGCAGGGCTGTCTCAACCTGGCGCTCAACCAGGGCAGCATTCAGGACGTCGCGGAATTGACCGTACTGGCCTGCCCTGCCGCCGAGATCAGCGATCTGCGTGGCATCGGGCAACTGGCCGGCCTGCAGTTCCTGGACCTGGCCGCCAACCGGATTTCCGACCTGCAGCCTCTCGCCGAGTTGTCACGGTTACGCGGTCTGAGCCTGCCGGACAACGTAATTACCGATATTTCCCCCCTGTTTGCCATGCCCGGTCTCAATGCCGTCATTCTGACCGGTAATCCAGGTATCTCCTGCTCCCAGCTGGCGCGGCTGGAGCAGCGACTGGGCCCCAATCTGACCCGGCCCTCCAGCTGTCGGAACTGAAACTGTCCCCTTCAGCAGCCACTCTGCCACCCTGCGAACCGTCCTGAAGCGCCGGTTTCCTGCCGATTAGGCCGCCACCCCTCCGGTGACCGGGGTTTCACCTCGCTACGATACCTGCTAAATTTAGTCAGGTTGAAACCGCGACTGATGGTCCCAACATTAGACGCAGGGATTTAAGACGCAGGGGTATGGTGACAACATGATTTTCGCTTCCGGACACAGCATTTTCTGGCGCCTGACCGACGAAACCGGTGAGGGCAGTGACGTGGTCAGTATCGTGCTGTCCAACCAGAGCCGGCGTGAAGTGGCCGAAGTGGAGATTGAAACCGATATCATTTCCCCACCCCACCAGTCCTCCGAGCCGGATACCCCGATCGATATCGAATGGACCAAGTCGGACCTGGATCTGTTCCTGACCCTGCTGCGCAATACGCTGGGCGAGAAGGACAATGCCGAAGAATACGAGCAGATTGAGCTGGATCTGACCGATGAATCGGTGCTGCGCATCATGCATATCGTGGCGGCAGCCCGGTTCGCTACCCCTTATGCTGCCGATGGCGTCGTCAAGCGATCTGAAGCTGTTTACGGCGGTGTAGTGGAGTACAAGGTCGGCGAACGGATCAGCCTGGACACCATCGACGGTTTCAAACCGGCGGTCATTGTATCGCTGGACGAGGCCATCAGCTGCGTCCTGCTGGAACAGATTACCGCCCCCAGCGGTGACAATATTCAGCTGGATCGTCACGACCTGGTAGTGGTGGAGAAGGAATGGGTATTGCCCGGCAGCCTGACAACCACCCAGCCAGGTGCAACCGATACTATCCATTAGATCGGCCCGTCACCAGGCCGGCCCGCCATCAGACCGGAGTGTTTTCGCGGTGCTGCGCGGACCCTCCGGATACAGCGGGGACGCCGCTGTGAAAACGTAATTCCCCATCCTCGGAAAGTACCAGGTCTCTCTCAATGGCGTGAAAGGTGTCTAGTCTCGACTCGAGTACCCCGGTATCGTAGCGCCGGGCCAGGCTGAGATAGTCATGAAAATGCCGAGATTCGGATTTCACCAGGCTCCGGTAAAACCTGGCCAGCTCCGGATTCAGATGCGGCAGCAGTTTGTCGAAGCGTTCACAGGAACGGGCTTCCACCAGCGCTCCGATAATCAGGATGTCGATCAGACCGCCCTGCTCGCGGTTATCGATGTGCCTGCGCAGTCCGGCGGCATAGCGGGACGGTCCCAGCCGGCGGTAGCGAATCTGCCGATCGCTCATCACCTCGACAACCTGCTTGAAATGCAGCAGCTCCTCCCGGGCCAACCGCGACATAAGCAACAGTAACTCGGTCTTGTCCACATGACGATACAACAGGCTCATGGCAGTCGCCGCTGCTTTCTTTTCACAATTGGCGTGATCGATCAACAGCGTATCCAAGTCTTCCACCGCCGCCTCCACCCAGGCCGCGGGTGTCTCACAGGATAAGAAATCCAGTACTTCCACAGCCATCAGCCATCTTCCCTGTCGTCATCGACAGAGTTGCTGTCCGCGGGACCCGGCAGCGCATCCTGTTGCATTTCCAGATCCGCCGCCTGCAACACTTCCCGACTGTGCTGTTTGGACGCCTTGGCGCCCAGCTTCCTGAGCTTCTCGACCCGTCCGACCAGGTTGCCCCGGCCGCTGAGCAGCTTGTTATGGGCCTGATCGTAACTGCGCCGGGTGGCATCTATCTTGCCGCCGATATCCTCTAGATCCACCACAAACCCGACGAACTTGTCATACAGGGCTCCTGCCCGGCTGGCAATTTCCACGGCATTCTGATTCTGCTGTGCCATGCGCCAGATATTCTGCACGGTTCGCAGTGTGGTCAGCAGCGTCGAGGGACCGACGATAATGATGTTCTTTTCAAAGGCGTCGATAAACAGCTCGGTATCCTGCTGGGCTGCCACTGAAAACGCCGCCTCGATCGGCATGAACAGAAGGATGAAATCCAGCGTGTTGATGCCCGGCAGATTCTGGTAATCCTTGCCCGACAGCAGCTTCACATGATTGCGAATCGACTGGATATGCTGTCGCAACAAGTCCGCCTTACGATCGGTCTCGGCCTCGCTGCAGAACGCTTCATAGGCCTTCAGCGACACCTTGGAATCGATGATGATGTCCTTGGATTCGGGCATGTGCACGATGACATCCGGCTGGCTGCGACTGCCGTCAGCGGCTTTGAGATTCACCTGGACCTGGTATTCCCGGCCCTTCACCAATCCGGATTTTTCCAGGATCGATTCCAGGATCATTTCCCCCCAGGTCCCCTGGGCCTTGTTGTCTCCCTTCAGGGCATTGGTGAGATTGATGGCATCCTCACTGAGCCTGCTGTTCAGGTCCTGCAGATTGCGGATCTCCCGGGCCAGCGAAAACCGTTCTTTAGACTCGCGGTCATAGGTCTCTTCGACCCGTTTTTCGAACTGTTTTATCTTGTCCTGCAGCGGGGCGAGAATGCGATTGATATTTTCCTGATTGCTGGCGGTGAAGCGCTTGCTTTTGTCTTCCAGGATTTCGCTGGCCAGCTCCTTGAACTGCAGACTCATCTGCTCCCGAGCGCCCTCCAGCAGACTGAGCTTTTCCGCAAACTTCTCCCGCTCCCCGCTCAGTTCCGATTGCAGGCGGGCCTGCTGTTCCCGCAGCCCGCTATTGGTCTGACTCAACACCGAGGATTGTTCGGTCAGCGCCTCCAGTTCACTCTGCAGAGTCCGCAGTTCCTGATCGCGGCTCTCCAGGCGGGCTGCCAGCCCGGCAATTTCCCGATCCCGCTCACTGACCCTTGAGTTCACCAGCAGATAGGTTGTCAGAGCGGAGATGGCCACTGCGGCCAAAGCCACTATCAGGATCGTTAACAGGTCCATTACGTGTTTCGCTGTCGAGGGTTATCAGGAGTCGCGGCCGCCTGGCGACATCACCATTCTCGCTTGCCGCGGCGAATTATCGACCTTTCGGTATAGATCCGCCGGTAGCCTGGCTACCGGGCCGCAGCCTGAAAGGATCAGAGATTTGACAGAATCGTCTGCAACAGATCGGTTTCCAGACCGGGCAGAGAAGCACCGTCAACCGGCCGGGCAGTTACCCGGATCAGATCTCGGGTTTCTTCCAGATTGACCCGGAACAGTCGTGCTGCCTCGCCGTCGTCGGTATCGTCGCCGAAAACTCGGGACAGGAAACCACCGGACTCCTGGTCCAGGGCGATACCCGAGAACTGTACCTGAAATTCCGAATTGTCGCGGTCCCGCTCCACGACCTCCAGTCCTGCTTCATTCAGCGCCTGGCCGATCTGTCCCCAGGCCCGGTTCAGGCTGAGACGCAGTTCCAGCACCGGTCCCAGGCCGCGATCCTCCACCAGTGAAGCCTTGCTGGCGCCCGCCAGGCTGCCAGCCAGCAGACTGGAGGATGAGGAGCTGTAAATATCGGTGCGGTCGGCCAGGTACTGGGAAATTTCCTGCAGCATGGCAAACTCCCGGTCTTCCGACTGCGAAAGGCGCGGCCACACCACCAGCTCGTTGCCAGGTGCAGCGGCCGGCCTGGCAATCTGCACCAGTGAGATCTCCGAACTGCCGGCATGAATACCCGGCTCGATACGAAGCCGGTACTTTTCCCGCTCCAGTGGATTGGCAAGATTGGTGAGCCACACTGTCTCCATCACACCGTCCACCGGGTTTTCATAATCCAGCTCGGTGCCGCGCTGGGTCCAGAAATCCCGTACCCGTGGCCACACCTGCCCCGGAGACGCGGCGATAACGATCCAGTTCTCACCGGAAAAACGCCGGATGACCACGCCTTCCGGACGATTGGTGTCGAGCGGTTTGGGACGGGGAATGTCACCGCCGAAATTGTCTGCGTTGGGAACCACCTGCTCGGGCACCACATACAGTTGATCGAGGGTATAGCTGTCGAGATCGTCCGGAACCCGCATATCCGGCACCGTCGGCGCAGTCAGATAATCGCTCTTGCGATCACGAAAAACCCCGTCGTCGCCGGACAGGTACGAGCAGGAAATCTGGATCGTCGCCAGTATCAGTATCAGTAATGTTTTTGCCAGCGTTGCTTGCATGGTTGTCCCGATCATCACTTCAGTTCTATCCCGGCCGCCTGCAGGGCTTCAGTAACTTGGTCATGAAACCTGGCATTTAGTTCCACCAGCGGCAGACGAATTCCCGATTCTATCAGGCCCATCCGATACAGGGCCCATTTAACCGGTACCGGATTGGATTCCAGGAACAGGCGCTGGTGCAGCAGTGCCACGCTGTCGTTCAGCCGGCTCGCCTCGGCCCGGTCGCCGGCCAGCGCCGCCGCACACATCTTATGCATGATGGCCGGCGCCACGTTGGCGGTGACTGAAATATTGCCGATCGCCCCGCCCAGAATCATTTCCATGGCAACCGGATCGTCGCCACTGTAAACACCCAGGCTGTCGCCGCAGCGGGCGATAATATCCAGGCCCCGCTGCACGCTGCCGCTGGCCTCCTTGATGGCCACCACATTGGACAGACTGGCGAGCCGCTCCACGGTTTCCGGCAGCAGATCGCAGGCGGTCCGGCCGGGAACGTTGTAGAGAATCTGCGGAATATCGATGCGCTCGGCTATGGTCCGGAAATGTTGATACAGGCCTTCCTGGCTGGGTTTGTTGTAATACGGCGTTACCAGCAGGCAGGCATCGGCTCCATGCAGACGGGCCGACTCGGTAAAGAACAGTGCTTCCTCGGTGGAATTGGAGCCGGTCCCGGCGATTACCGGAATCCGGCCGCCGATCGCCTTGACACAATGCTCCACCACGTCGCAGTGTTCCTGCGTGGAAAGGGTTGCGGATTCCCCGGTGGTTCCCACCACGACAATGGCATCGGTCCCCGACTCCAGGTGCCATTCAAGCAGCCGGTCGAAGGCCGGGTAATCGATTTCCCCGTTCCCGTGCATCGGCGTGACGATGGCAACAATACTGCCCTTGATCATTAATTACCTCGGTCTGGATGGCGCTGGGCTGGCATCCGACGCGGCTGGATTTCTAACCGGCGCCTCGGAAACCCGCGATTGTACCCTCGATGGCCAGGCATTGATAATAGCCTTGACAAAGGTCGCCAGCGGAATCGCGAAGAACACCCCGGCCAATCCCCAGATGCCGCCGAATACGAGTACCGCGGCAATAACCGCGATGGGATGCAGGTTATTGGTCTCGGAGAAAATGATCGGCGCCAGCACATTGCCGTCGACGATCTGAATCACAATATACGCGATGGTAATTGTATAGAACTCGCTGCCCACGCCCCATTGTACGTAGGCTACTGCCAGTACCGGGACGGTGACCACGGTCGCCCCGATATAAGGGACCACCACCGACAATCCCACCAGTACCGACAGCAACAGTGCGTAATCAATGCCGATGAAAATAAACACCAGGTAGGTTGCCGCCCCCACCAGGAAAATTTCCAGCACCTTGCCACGTATGTAGTTGGAAAGCTGCAGATCCATTTCCTGCCAGATCTTGATCATCAGCGGCCGGTTTCTGGGCAGAAAATTGGTGACCCACCGCACCAGAGGATCCCGGTCCTTGAGCAGAAAAAATACCAGAATCGGTACCAGTACCATGAAGATCACCAGTGAGATCACCCGGGGAATACTGGCAATCGAATAGGTAACCATGGTCTGGCCCAGCACCGTCAACTCACCGCGGGCACTTCTGACCAGTTCATCCACCTGCTGTTCCGTAAACAGGCTGGGATACTGCTCGGGCAGCAGCATCAGTGAGTCCTGCCACTGACTGATCAGCCTCGGTAACTCATTGAGGAGACGGGAAAGCTGATTCCATACCGCCGGTAACACCACCAGCAGTAATCCGAGAAACGCCGCGATGAACAGGGTGTAGATCACTCCGAACGAAACCAGTCTCGGCACTCCCAGTGCCCGCAGGCGGATTACCGGCCCCTGCATCAGGTAGGCGATGATAATAGAGGCGAAAAGCGGGGCCAGGGAATTGCCGAACAGGTATAGAAACAGCAACGCAAGGGCGAGCAGGATGAGCAGAATCAGGGATTCGTCATCGTGAAAATAGCGTTGATAGAAATCGTGCAGAAGCCTGCGCATCAGCGATATGCTCTACCGGAAATTACCCGGTCAACCCTTCCTTATCCAGTAATAATAGCCACGTTCGTCTTTTCTGAAATCCAGAATCTGGTGATCGCTCTGTTCTACAAACAGATGAAAATCTTTTTCAGAACCGGGATCGGTAGCTATCACTTTGAGCACCTGATCGCTCGCAAGGCTATTGAGCGCCAGCTTGGCCTTAAGTAAAGGCATCGGGCACTGTAAATTGCTGACATCCAGCTCCAAGTCTACTTCTAGATCTGACATGACTGCTAGTTTACCAATGCTGGCCTGCCCGTGCCCAGCGAAAAGGTGCGTGGCAGGTGTTTTCCGGATGCCGTTATTTTCCAATGCCTTGGGTGGCCCCTTCCCGCCGATGGCTCCCGGTAAGCTCCGATTGCCGATGGAGGCGCCTTAAGTGATTGATTGACACAAAAAAACGACCATTTCACTTAACCCAAAGGCGGAATTTTTCTATGATAGAGGCGGTCAATTAGCCTGATGAGTGCCGTTATGCCCAAATTTGCCACCCCAGTTCTCGCCGCGCTGCTGACCGGAATGCTGTCAGTTCCCGCCCTGGCGCAGAATGCCCTGCCCAGTCTGGGCGACCGCATCTCCGGCTATGTCTCCATGGAAGAAGAGCACAAACTGGGGCGGGAGTTCCTGCGCTCACTGCGCCGCACCACGCCGACCATCTCGGATCCGCTGCTCAATAATTACCTGGAAAATATCTCCTACCGGCTGGCTTCCAAGAGCGAATTACGCGATCACAGACTGGCCTTCATCATCGTGGACAGCCAGGTATTGAACGCCTTCGCCGTTCCCGGCGGAGTGATCGGAGTCAATACCGGTCTGTTCCTCAATGCCGAAACCGAAGGCGAGTTCGCCTCGGTGATTTCCCATGAGCTGGCCCACGTCAGTCAGCGTCATTTTGCGCGCAGTATTGAACAGGCGGAAACCACCCGCATTCCCCAGATGGCGGCCCTGCTGGCCAGCGTGGTGGTAATGGCCACTTCCGACGCCGAGCACGGACAGGCGGCGCTGATGGCCACCCAGGGCCGGGCGCTTGAGAACCAGTTGCGCTTCAGCCGCAGTAACGAGGCCGAGGCCGACCGGGTCGGTATCAAGACCCTGTTCGATGCCGGCTATGACCCGTACACCATGCCGGCTCTCTTTCAGCGGCTGGCCTCGGCCAACCGTTATGGCACCCGGCCCCCCGAATTCCTGCTCTCGCACCCGGTTACCGAGTCGCGGATCGCCGACAGCCGCGGCCGCGCCGCCCGCTATCCCGAACGGGCCTACCCGGAACACCTGGAATACCTGCTGATGCGGGGCCGGGTGGTCACCCATTACGCGCCCAACAAGAAGGACGCCATCACTGAATACCAGCGGCAGTTACAGGCCGCGGACAGCGAAGTCGAACGGGACGGCGCCCGCTACGGGCTGGCCATGGCTTACTCGGAAGACAGCAACTACCGGATGGCCAATGAAACCCTGAGCCCGCTGCTGGACAAGGACCCCAATCGCATCAGTTATGTGGTGACCCAGGCGGAGATTCTCACCGCCCAGAATGAAAGCGGGCAGGCGTTGAATTTTCTCGACCGGCACCTGAGTATCAACCCGGGTAATCACCCGCTGACCATGGCTTACGCCGATGCGCTGATCGAATCCCGCCGTTACCAACAGGCCGCGGACCTGCTCGAGGAGCATGTCAAGACACGCCCTGAGGATTACTCGCTGTGGTTCCTGATCGCCGAGACCCAGGGCCAGGCAGGTGACATCAGCAAGGTCCATCAGGCCCGGGCCGAGTACTTCGTGCTGATCGGAGATTTTCGCAGGGCCCGGGAGCAATTACAGTTCGCTCTCGATATCGAAACCGGAAAACCTTCCAACGGTGCGGCTGTAGCCGCGGTCAGACAGAAAATCCGGGATATCCAGGCACTGGAAGCGGAACTGGCCGGCTGACCGGACGTTCAGGCGCTGCCGCGGGTGGAAAGCTGTTGGTCCCTGGCGAAATCGAGCATCCGCTGCAACGGCACCATGGCGCGCACGCCCAACTCCCTGTCCACCACAATTTCCTGGCTTTCATCGCGCAGCGCGTCATGCAGCCTGGGCAATGAATTCATCGCCATCCACGGACAGTGGGCACAACTGCGGCAGGTCGCCCCGGTCCCCACAGTCGGTGCGGCTATAAATGTGGTATCCGGCACCAGTTGCCGCATGCGGTGGAAAATGCCCTTGTCGGTGGCCACGATAAAAGTATCGTGAGGCATCTCCTGGGCGGCCTTGATCATCTGCGAGGTGGAGCCGACAAAATCCGCCAGTTCCAGCACCGGCTGCGGAGACTCCGGGTGAGCCAGCACGGCAGCATGCGGATACAGTTTGCGCATGTCCTGCAGGCCCCGGAAGCGAAACTCTTCATGAACGATACAGGCGCCGTCCCAGAGCAGCATATCGGCGCCGGTTTTCTGTTGAATGTAGGAGCCCAGGTGCTTGTCCGGCGCCCAGAGAATTTTTTCACCGCGATCAGCCAGGTGTTCAACCACGTCGAGACCGATACTGGATGTCACCACCCAGTCCGAGCGTGCCTTGACTGCTGCCGACGTGTTGGCATAGACCACCACGGTGCGGTCGGGATGCTGATCGCAAAACTCTGAAAAACGCTCGATGGGACAGGCGATATCCAGGGAGCAGTTGGCGTCCAGCGTGGGCATCAGCACCTTCTTGTCGGGGCTGAGAATCTTGGCGGTTTCGCCCATGAATCGCACCCCCACCACGACCAGGATGTCGGCCGCGGTTTCACTGCCGAAACGGGCCATTTCCAGCGAGTCGCCCACGAAACCGCCGGTTTCATCGGCCAGGTCCTGAAGCATGCCGTCGGTGTAATAGTGAGCGACGATAGTGGCGTTTTTCTCCACCAGCAAACGTTTGATTCGCTCCCGGTAATCCTCGGCCGTCGCCTCGTCAAGCGGCGCCGGCAGATCGACGGCATCCAGGTATTTCCGGACCACTTCGCGATCGGCAGTTAATTCTGAAACGGCTGCCATGAGTGAATACACCCCGTATAAAGATTGAACCCCGCATCATAACACAGTGAAGGACGCATCCTTCGGCCGCAGCAGTGGGCGGCCCCGGCCAGCCCGCCCACTGCTGCGGCCGGAGCGCGGGAGTCAGGCGGCTCACCGGATCGGGATGCAGCAAAGGTTCCTCAGGAGAGCTCAACGGGTTGGACCAGATCGTCACCTTCATTGCGGGCATTGTTGACCTGCCGGCTTACCGGGTAACTCTGCAGGTCAAGAGTTACCGGCTTTGCCATCAACTCTGCCGCCGCCGTCCGGTCCACGGCCAGCCAGGAACGGGCGTCCTCCAGCGACAATGTCACCGGCATACGCGGATGAATGGCCGCCAGATCAGCGCGGGCCGGCCTGGTCAACAGGGTACAGGACGCGGGTATACCGGCGTCCCGTTCCGGTTCGAAGAGGCCGGCGAACAGCAGTGGACTGGTGTTTTCGGCGCGGATGAAAAATGGTTGCTTGCCACCGCTCATGGCCCGCCATTCGAAATAGCCCAGCGCCGGTATCACGCAGCGGTTGTCATGCTGCCAGGCGTGACGATAGGCGGGCTTGTCGGCCACAGTTTCGATGCGGGCGTTGAAGGTGGCGTATTTACCGGACAGATCGTCCGACCAGGGTGGCACCAGCCCCCAGCGCATGGCCAGTCCTCCCTGAGGAGTAAACC
This sequence comes from Pseudomonadales bacterium, assembly GCA_024234395.1. Classification (GTDB taxonomy): domain Bacteria; phylum Pseudomonadota; class Gammaproteobacteria; order Pseudomonadales; family Pseudohongiellaceae; genus NORP240. The sequence goes on along the minus strand of JACKOH010000001.1, from coordinate 859,401 downwards.
CGGCAATCAACTGGCCCGGGGCGATATTGTGGCGCTCCGGGATATCCTCGGGCCAGTCTCCAAGTAGCGCGGACCAGTCCAGCATGGATTTGACGTGATTCGAATAGCGTCCACACATGAACCGGTCCGTTTCCTGCCCGTCTACCTGCTGGTGTCGTAACGGGAAAACTTGTCGGCGAAGGGAGCTTCCTGATCCCCATAGATCACTGCCTCGTAGCGGGGCTGGGCATCCAGGTGAAACTTGAGAAACGCCATGGCGTAACGCCCCATGGCCGCCAGTTCCTGACCGGTATTGTTGGCCATCATGTGATTGCCGGTGGCAAATTCCATATACACCCTGCTGGCCGCACCGTCGGCGGTATCGTACAGCAGACGGGCATGGGTGGCTGGCGGCGCAACGGTATCTTCTGCGGTGGCCATGATCAGGAGCGGCGCGCTGAGTCCGGCCAGGTCGCCGCTGAAGGACTGTCCCAGCTCACAGCAATAGGGCAGCAGTGGAATCACCGCCCCCAGGTCGTCGCCCAGCTCCCGGGCCGCCTGCAGCGCAGCGCCACCGCCCAGCGAATGTCCCATGATGGCGATTTTGCCGGTATCGATACGCCCTTGAATCGGGCTGTCCGGGTCGTTGTTTTCATTTTTGATGAAGTCGACTGCAGCCAGCAGCGCCTGCTTCCTGGCCTCCAGGTTGTCCTCCACGGTGTTGGTATCGATTATCATTACCGCATAACCGAAGGAGGCCAGCATCGGCCCCCACCATGAGTAGTCCTCGGCGGTACCTCGATAACCTGGCACCAGCACCGCTGCACCGATGGGCGGCGCAAAGCTCAGGGTCAGGGGATAGAATATGGTTGCCGCGGAAAACTCGGCCACCTGGGGTTCGGGATCGTAGGTACGGACTTCGTAGAGCTGCTCGCCCAGCTCGCGGGCAACTCCCTGGGCAAGCTGTCGCCCATCCGGTCGGTAGCGGCCCTGGGAATTGTCCTGCGCCAGGGCGAACTGCCCGGTCAGTAACGTGACCCCGATCAGGATCGTACTGCATAGTCTGGAAACCGCGATAAATCTTCTTGTAAGCATAGTGGTTCACCCTTATTCATGCTGTTGTTCGGTAAACATCTACCCCCTGGCGGGAACAGACCCCAAGCTTAGCGAGATCCGTGACATCCGCCAAGGGTCAATTCCGCCCGGCGGGTCACTGGGATCACACTCCGGCGGTTAAATCCGGCGACCGGTCGAATCGACGGCGAGACTGAGCCCGGGCTGACGATTGCCAGTTCTGATCCGATCTGGCCAAATGGCGCTGACGCGCTTCTACAATCACCTATCAGACAGGATTCTGCGCACATGCCAAGCCCTGCTCCCGGCGATCGGGCCACTACCGGACACCAGGAAATCGTGGTACTCAATCCAGGCAGCGCCACCATCAAGTGGGCCCGTTATGCCTCGTTGCAGTCCACCCTGGCCCTGGATTCCGGCCACCAGGCGCTGTCCCATCTCGATGGGGTGATGGATTCACTGCTGAACAAATCGCCCCGGGCGCGCTATGTGCTGCGCTTTGTCCATGGCGGCGATCAGTTCAGTGGTCCACTACGCGTCAGCCGCGACAATGCCCCCGCCCTGCATCAGTTGCTGGACTGGGCACCGCTGCATAACCACTCCAGTCTGCAGTGCCTGGAAAAACTGCTGGTCAGCGCTGACAGTCCTGAAATTATCGCCGTGTTCGATACCCATTTCTTCCATGACCTGCCGCTTGCTGCCCGCAGTTACGGGCTGCCCGACGAACTGGTCAGGAAACACCGCATCCGGCGCTATGGCTTTCATGGATTCGCTCATCAGGCCATGCGCGACCATTGGGAGGTTCAGTGGCAAGCAGGGAAACCCTATGCGCTGATTACCATGCAACTGGGATCAGGCTGCTCCATGACAGCGATCAGGGATGGCCTACCCATCGATACCACCATGGGTTTTACCCCTAACGAGGGGCTGCTGATGAGCACCCGCAGCGGCGATCTGGATCCGGGGTTGCTGACCTGGCTGCAGAAGCGCGAACACTGGAGTCCCGAGCAGGCCGACCAGGTCCTCAACCGGGAATCCGGCTGGCTGGGTCTCTCGGCGGAAAGTGCCGACATGGCCACTCTGCTCACCAGTGAGCGTCCGGAGTCCCGTCTGGCAATAGAGCTTTTCTGTCATCGCATCCGTAAAACCCTGGGCGCCTTTTATGCCCTGCTGGGCGGGCTGGATGGCATTGTAATCAGCGGGGGGATCGGTGAACGGGCTCCGGGCCTGCGCTGGCACCTGTTCGAGAACCTGGCACATCTGGGCATTTCACTGGACGCCGAACGAAATTTCGAACCCGGCCCGGACGGCCGAATCGACGTGGCCGGCGCCCCGGTAAACTGCCAGATTATGGCAGGCAATGAGTCACTGTTCATGCTGAGAGAGGCCGCTGTGCTTTATCAGGATGAGTGAAGGGCATCCTCGGCACCTGTTAACACCCGACCCGCCTGTCAGGTCCGCCGGGTCCACCAGGCCCGTCATGCCGATCTTCCCAGCACCTGCAGTCGCTTATGTTCCAGCTCTTCCAGCAGCCGGTCGTAGGGATCTATGAATTTCTCGATGCCCTCGCGTTCCAGCTGCACCGCCAGGGCTTCCAGAATAATTCCCTGCTCGACGAGCTTCTGGTTCCACTGCGTGGAGCGATCCAGCGCCTGGTCCAGACGCAGGGCCGGCTCACCATGCTCGCGGTAGGCTTCCAGGGTCTCCAGCGGCATGGTGTTGATGGTATCGCCGACGATCAGCGCCTCGATGTATTTCAGCTCGCTGTAACGGGGATCCTTGGTGCTGGTACTGGCCCACAGCAGCCGCTGGTGCTGGGCGCCGGCAGCCGCCAGTTCCTGCCAGCGGGTATTGCCGTGGAGCTCGAGAAAATGGCTGTAGGCCATAGCTGCGGCGGTCAGTGCCGCGGTACCACGCTGTGGTGAATCGGCTGACTGCCGGTCAAGCAGACCATCGGCCAGGGAGTCGATCCGAGAGATGAAGAAACTGGCCACCGAGGCAACACCCTGCAATGAATGGCCAGCCCCGAGGCGCCGCTCCAGCCCCGCCCAGTAGGCGTCCACCACCTGGCAATAACGGCTCGGACTGAATAACAGGGTAACGTTGACATTGATGCCCGCGGCTATCAGTGCCGTGATCGCCGGCAGTCAGGCAGCGGTCCCCGGCACCTTGATCATCAGATTGGGCCGGTCCACCGCCGCCCACAGGCGCCGGGCATCGTCGATCGTGGCTTTGCTGTCGTCGGCCAGGTGCGGCGAGACTTCCAGCGAGACATAGCCATCGCGGCTGTCCGTGGCGCGCCAGGTATCACGCAAAAGATCGGCGGCCCGCTGAATGTCTTCGATTACCAGTCGTTCATAAATCGCGTCGCTGCTGTCACCCTGCTCCGCATAACTCCTTATGGCCGCGTCATAAATGCCGGACTGACTGATCGCCCGGTTAAAAATTGCCGGGTTCGAAGTGATGCCGCTGACGCCATCATTATGGATCAACGCGGCCAGGGAGCCGTCGTCTAGGTAGTGACGGCCCAGATCATCCAGCCACACGCTTTGCCCCAGTTCCTTCAGCTGCAGTAACGGGTTCAATCCCCACCCCTTCCGCCGGACAACTCTCCGGCCGGCCATTTCCAGTCCCGAATCTCTGGCGGATCCTCGCCAAACTGTTCAATGTACTCCCGATGATCGACCAGCCGGTCACGCAACTGTTGTTTCACATAGGCGGCTGACCCGCTCAGAGCCGGCACCCTTTCGATAACATCCCCCACCAGGTGGTAGCGATCGATGTCGTTGCGTACCGCCATGTCGAATGGAGTGGTGGTAGTGCCCTCTTCCTTGTAACCGCGCACATGCAGATTGTCGTGATTGGTGCGCCGGTAAGTGAGCCGGTGAATCAGCCAGGGGTAGCCATGGTAGGCGAAAATTATCGGCCGACCGGTGGTGAACAGACTGTCGAAATAGGAGTCGGACAGGCCGTCGGGATGTTCCTCGGGAGGCTGCAGGGTCATCAGGTCCACGACGTTCACGACACGGATTTTCAGTGGCGGTAACTGACTATTGCGCATGTATTCGTGCAACAAAGCGACGGCCGCCAGCGTCTCCATGGTCGGCACGTCACCGGCACAGGCCATTACCACGTCGGGCTCCTGCCCCTGATCGTTACTGGCCCAGGGCCAGATGCCAATGCCGGTGCTGCAGTGTTTGATGGCCGCGTCCATGTCCAGCCACTGAGCCTGCGGCTGCTTGCCGGCCACGATCACATTGATGCGATCCCGCGAGCGCAGACAGACATCGGCCACACACAACAGCGTATTGGCATCCGGCGGCAGATAAACACGAATAACGTCGGCTTTTTTGTTCACTACATGGTCGATGAATCCCGGGTCCTGGTGGGAAAAGCCGTTGTGATCCTGACGCCACACGTGCGAAGTCAGCAGATAATTCAGGGACGCGATCGGTCGCCGCCAGGGAATCTCGTGTCGACACACTTTCAACCACTTGGCATGCTGGTTGAACATGGAATCGACGATGTGGATAAACGCTTCATAGCAGGAGAAAAACCCATGCCGCCCGGTCAGCAGGTAGCCTTCCAGCCAGCCCTGGCAGGTGTGTTCACTGAGCACTTCCATCACCCGCCCATCGACTGCCAGGTGGTCATCGCTGGCACGTCGCTCGGCGACCCAGGTTCGATCGGTTTCCTCGAATAATGCACTCAGGCGGTTGGAGGCAGTTTCGTCGGGTCCGAAAACGCGAAAATTGGCGGTTCCTGCATTGCGGTGCATTATATCACGCAGAAAATCCCCTAATACGCGCGTCGCCTCGGCGTCCACGGCGCCTGGAGCCGGTACTTCCACGGCATAATCCTCGAAACGGGGCAGACGCAGATTGCGTAACAGCAAGCCACCGTTGGCATGGGGATTGGCACCCATACGGCGATGGGCCGCGGGAACCAGCGAACTGACCTCCGGCAACGGACAACCGCCGGCATCAAACAGTTCTTCGGGTCGGTATTTCTGTAACCAGCGTTCCAACTCTTCGATATGCCCGGGATGACCGGCAAAATCCTTGAGAGGCACCTGGTGGGAGCGCCAGGTCCCTTCGGTCAGTTTACCATCCACTTCACGGGGACCGGTCCACCCCTTGGGGCTGATCAGCACAATCATCGGCCAGCGGGGGCGCGTCAGTGCTGTCGGATCAATACTGTTCCGCGCTGCCCTCTGAATGGTCTGAATTTCTCCAATCACCTGATCCATGGTTGCAGCCATGTCCCGATGCATCTGGCCCGGCTCATCGCCTTCGACAAAATACGGCTGGTAACCGTAGCCCAGCATCAGGTTTTCCAGTTCGTCGCGCCCGATCCGTGCCAGCACGGTGGGATTGGCGATCTTGTAACCATTCAGGTGTAATACCGGCAGCACCGCACCGTCGCGTGCCGGGTTCAGGAACTTGTTGGAATGCCAGGCGGTTGCCAGTGGCCCGGTTTCCGCTTCGCCATCTCCGATCACGCACACTGCCAGCAGGTCGGGATTGTCAAATACCGCCCCGTAGGCATGGGCCAGGGAATAACCCAGTTCCCCTCCCTCGTGGATGGATCCGGGCGTCTGTGGCGCCACATGGCTGGGTACGCCGCCGGGGAAGGAAAACTGTTTGAACAGGCGCTGCATGCCCTCCGCATCCTGCGACACGTCCGGATACAGTTCGGTGTAACTGCCTTCCAGCCAGGTATTGGCCAGCAATGCCGGACCACCGTGCCCCGGCCCGGTGACAAAGATGGCGTTCAGATCATAGCGCGCAATGACGCGGTTCATGTGCGCGTAAATGAAATTCAGGCCCGGCGTGGTGCCCCAGTGTCCCAGCAGGCGTGGCTTGATGTGTTGCAGCGCCAACGGCTTTTTCAACAGCGGATTATCGAGCAGATAGATCTGCCCAACCGACAGGTAGTTGGCGGCCCGCCAATAGCGGTTCAATTGCGCCACTTCCTGCTCGTCGAGAATCGTCTGCCCGGGTGTTTCCTTAACCATAATTCTGTTTAAACCCGTCCAACAGTCCGTCAGCGCAGATATGCATCGCTGGTGTAACGACGCATCATACGATGGGAATTGAAGTAGGAGGCGCTCTTGCTGATCGCCCCTTTCATCACCTGGATCCAGCCATTGCGATCCTTATAATACAGGGGCAGGATCACCCGTTCGAGCTTGTCATACAGAAACGAGGCATCATCTTCGCGCGGGTCGCCATCGCCTACTGCCCATCCGTTAATGCCTTCCAGCCGCCCTTCCGCCCACCAGCCGTCCAGCACACTGAACTGGGGGACGCCATTGAAGGCGGCCTTCATGCCGCTGGTGCCGGAGGCTTCCATGGGCGGAAGTGGAGTATTCAGCCACAGATCAACACCGGCCACCAGGCGTGCGGCGATATCCATGTTGTAGTCAGGCAGAAACACCACGGTGATGGCATCGGCCAGTTCCTGCATGTGACGAAAAATCGATTCGATGGCACGTTTGCCGTCGTAGTCCCGGGGATGAGCCTTGCCCGACAGCACGATCTGCAGCGGTTGGCTGGCGGCGATGGCACGCAGACGACCGGGATCGGTGAAAATCATTTCCGGCCGCTTATAGGCAGTCATGCGCCTGGCGAAACCGAGAGTGCAGACTTCTGGATCCAGCGTCTTACCGGTGCCGGTCTTCACATAGTCGAGCAATTCCCGCTTGGCGGTTTCATGAGCCGACCAGATGGCCTCGTCATCGACACAGCACTCGGCTCTGACCAGCAGTTCCGGTTCGTGGCACCAGCCGGTCAATCTCTGATCGTAAAGTCTGGCAAAGGCGGCATGGGTCCAGGTATGGGGATGCACGCCATTGGTTATGGCCTTGATCGGATAACCGGGAAACATCCGCTGCGACGTATCGGCATGGCGCTTGGCGACCCCGTTGATGTAATCGCTGAGCGACAGGCCCAGCCGCGTCATGTTGAGTTCATCCTCGCCGGCCAGGTGCTTCAGAATCACCGGATCGATAAAATCTCCCAGTACCGACTCGACGAGGTCGTAAGGATATTTGTCATGACCGGCTTCCACCGGTGTGTGGGTAGTGAAATTACATTGATTTCGGATGCGCGGAATATCATAGCGGGAATCGCCCGGACGCAGGGCTTTTTCCGGATAGGCGTAACGATCCAGCAGTTCCAGGCACAGCAACGCGGCATGGCCCTCGTTCATGTGGTATTCGAGCACCCGGAAGCCCAGCGCGTGCAGTAGTCGCGTCCCGCCGATACCGAGGATGATTTCCTGCTTGAACCGATAAGTCTGATCGCCGCCATACAGGTAATGGGTCAGCTCACGATCAGCAGGTTCATTCTCTTCCACATCGGTATCCAGCAGGATCACCGGGGTTCGACAACCGGTGTAACCGGCCACCACATACAGCCAGCCGCACACCCAGACATCCCGTCCTTCGATGGTCACCGCGACCCGCGCCTGCAGGGGCCGTGCGATCGAGGCCGGGTCCCAGGGATCGGGTTCCTCATGCTGCCTGCCACTGGCATCGAGAGACTGGCGGAAATAACCCATCCGGCTGACCAGACTGACCGTCACCAGCGGGATTTCCAGGTCGGCAGCGGAACGCACGGTATCTCCGGCCAGTACCCCCAGCCCGCCGCTGTAGGTGGGTACTTCGGAGCGGAGCGCAATTTCCATGCTGTAATAGGCGACCCGGGGAGTTTGCAGGAATTCGCGAGGCATGAGTGCGTGGCTCCACTGGATATCAGAATTTCAGAATCTCAGAGATCCCGCCAAGCCCCGTATCGGGTGGAGTGGGTGTTGGCGGTATCAACAGGTCATAATACGAAATTCCTGAACAGGCTGATACGCGGATTACAGAAAGTGGCCCTGGAACGACAGCTTATTCAGCGGCTCACCGAACTGGAAGCAGCACAACCGGTAAAGCGTTCCGGTCACTGGCAACTGGAGTCATGATCAGGGCGATGAATGCACGAGTGATAACGGCCGGCAAGCAACCGGTTCAGTGTGCGGCGAAGTCGAAGGTGAGAAAATGAAGGCAGCCTGTTATTCAGTTGCTTGCGCTGCATCAGGATGCAAGCCCTGACCACGATGGCCCCGGGAAGGCTGAGATCGCAGCGATTTTCGGAAACTTTCAGGCCGCGCGACTGACGATTGTATCAAACGAATATAACCAGCGTCTCAGATCGGTGTGTTCAGCTTCCAGAAATCTTACGCCCTTCATCAGTTTGCCGTCACTTTCAAATTCCCAACAGACTTCACTGAAGAGTAGAAAGTTTGTATCTGGAGTTTCAACACCGATGGTGACATTGACCAGAGTTCCGGGTGGCAAACCCAACTCGGAAATAAATCTCATCCCATGTGGTGAAATATCGCACGCTTCGCAATGAAAGGTTGTTCCAACGAGCTCAGGCTTATCTTCACAAAGATGGACATGAACTGAGATGTTAAGCTTGCTCTCAATTCTATCTTCGCTGCGGCTTTCCATATTGGCTCCTAACTGGAAAATGCAACTGAATCAGCGAATCCGGCGCAGGTTTCCGCATTGCTGTTCTGGCCAGGTATTTCTGCCCTGGGGTCAGCAATCACACCCACTGAAGGAATGTAATCGCCAATCAAGCCGCGAATGATCCGGGCTGCCAGGTTGGCTTGCCACTTTCAGATCACCCAATACTCAGACACCAGGCTGAGAATACGTGGTAACAGCGCTTACCCCAGTGCCAGTCCGGCTTGTCTGCAATCAAGCCGATCACAACTGATCTGCCAAAGAAGTTTTCGGCCTCACATGGCGCGATGCTGCCCCACAATATATGTGGGGTCAATGCCGAACCGTTAATTTGTGAACCAGATCACCGTTCTTAGTCTTGAGTAATCCCTTGTGGATCACTCCCAAAAATCAGTAAACATGCCCGAACCTGGAGATTCCATAGGCCTGGTAATCTGGCAGACTTAAGACCCTTTTATCTCGAAATCACGAATGATGAGCGCGTCCCGGCAGCATCGCAGTTCGCTGGTGACTCAATCTCTGGTAAGGTTCCGCCGGCGGTTGTAAGCCGTGCCCCGATGTTGCCCTTCGTCCCTGACCCGGTTTCTGATCTGCCCGGCTTATGGATAGAGAACCAAACCCGGAAACCAGTAACAAGTTTGTGAAAAATTTCAGCGATACGCAGCCCGTTAAGGAAGCAAACAGAGCCCATATCACCCATTTGGAAACCCGGCGTCACCACGATCAGACAGGTAGAAACCCGACCAGGCACTTCGAATCAAGATGGCGAAATACCGGGAGATCCAACGCAATGAACGTTCAAACCTGCAGTGAACTGTTCACCTGCACCGACCTTGCGGCAGGCGCAAGACCCGTCTTACAGGGTCCCCGGAAGTGGCAGCCCCGGGGGCACATAAAGGCCGGTGAAGAATTCGTCACATTAATTGAGGTACCGGCAGCCGCTGTTGTCGAACTGGAGACGGCCCGAATCCGGGCGTTTGCAGTTACCCTGATCAGCTACCGGATGGATCAGGACCAGGAGCAACAACTAACCGAGAGAGTGGTAGAGCTCGCCTTCAGGGATCTTTACAATATCCATTTCTGCTTCGAGAGTTCGTCCCGCGCCGGCATGACCCGGGACCTGGTTGATATCTGCGTAAGCAATGTGCATCGATCGGCAGCAAAACCTGACTGTTCTACCCAGTGGTAGTATGGTTTCATGACTGGATCATCACCGATCTTTGATGAGAATCCTGATCAGAATCCTCTAATTTTTCCTCACAGGAAAACCATCAAATAAAAGTGCTGGTGAGTGCGATTCCAAGCAGAATCGTATTGCCGCTGTAAGCTCTCACAGCTCAGTGAGATAGCGCAATACCGGGCAAATTGAGGAAACTGGTGGGTCGTGATGGATTCGAACCATCGACCAATTGGTTAAAAGCCAACTGCTCTACCACTGAGCTAACGACCCGGGAAAGGGCGGTATAGTACTATCAAATCAGAAAAACTCAAGTAGTCTGTGCAGGCAATTCAGGTGGATCGGAATTTTGTCTGAGTAACCCGGGTTCGATCATGCAGAACCCTGCTCCTGATAGCGGGTGGGATCGTCCAGGCCGGCGTCGATAAAACCTTTGCGACGAAATCGGCAGCTGTCGCAGCGGCCGCAGGCGCGGCCCTGCTCATCGGCCTGGTAACAGGACACGGTGAGTCCGTAATCCAGTCCCAGGGCGGTGCCGATTGTCAGTATTTCCGCCTTGCGAAGAGCGATCAGTGGAGTCTCGATAGCCAGCGCCCTGCCCTCCACTGCGGCACGGGTGGCCAGATTGGCCATCGCTTCAAAAGCCCTGATGAATTCCGGCCGGCAATCGGGGTAGCCGGAGTAGTCGAGGGCGTTCACTCCGATAAAAAGCGCCTGCGCCTCCGCCACCTCGGCCAATGCCAGTCCATAGGACAGGAATATGGTATTTCGAGCCGGTACGTAAGTGATGGGGATGCCGCTGGTTTCCTCTTCAGGCACTGCGAGGCTGCTGTCAGTGAGCGCCGATCCACCCAGGGCACCGATATCCAATCTGATGACCCGATGTTCCCGAACTTTCAGCGCTTCGGCAACCCGCCGCGCCGCGGCCAGTTCGCTGACTGCGCGCTGCCCGTAATCGAAACTCAGGGCCAGACAGTGATAACCCTGATCCCTGGCGATGGCCAGACAGGTGGAGGAATCCACTCCCCCTGACAGCAGGACAACTGCCCGCTTCACCGGTTCGGCTGTGGGTGTTATCATGGTCAGTGTCCCGGCAGGTCGCCCCAGATTAACTTATGTAACTGCAACTGCATCCTCACCGCCAGACCGTCCCGCAGAATCCATTCGGCCAGCTGCCTGGCTGGCAGCTGCTCATGGGCCGGCGAGAGCAGAACCTCGCCGACCCGCTCGAGCAGATCGTATTGCTGAATCCTGGCGCGCGCCCACAGATAGTCCTGCTCATCGCAAATGACGAACTTGACCTCGTCGACCGGTTTGAGAAAGCCGATATTCTCTTCCAGATTACGATGGGATTCACCCGATGCCGGCGTCTTCAGATCCAGAGTCACTATGACGCGGGAGTCGACCTTGGCAGTGGAAAGCGCTCCGCCCGTCTCCAGGTTGACCCGGTAGCCGTGGTCGCACAATTCCCTGAGCAGTGACAGGCATTCCGGCTGGGCCAGAGGTTCACCACCGGTAACGGTGACGTAACGACAGTGGTAACTATTAACTTCGGCCAGGATCTGGCTCAGCGCCAGTGTCTCGCCGCCACTGAAGGCATAGGCTGAATCACAGTAGGTGCAGCGCAAGGGGCAGCCGGTCAGGCGCACGAACACCGTAGGACGACCCGCGGTACTGGTCTCCCCCTGTAACGAGTGGAATATTTCGGTAATCCGCAAACTGCTGGAAATCATGGGGAGTCAGTAGCCATGGCAACCACTGGCGTTCTAGTCAAACAGCGCCGGTGCGGGAATCAGTTAAGAGAGCGCAGCCGCGTATCTGCCAGATTGGCGACTCCGGTGTTCGGATAACTGCGCATGATCTGTTGCAGCAGACGCCGAGCTCTCTGAGTATCCCCCATACCTTCCAGAGCGACTGCCTGCCCGTACATGGCATCGGGTACTTTGGCGTCGCCAGGGTACTGGTTGAGGATAATCTCGTACTCGGCGATAGCCTCGTCGTAACGGGACAGATACAGATAAGACTGTCCTTTCCAGTAGTGAGCATTGGTGGTGAATCGCCCCTGGGGATAGATCCCCAGATATTGATCGAATTCCGCTATTGCGCGCTCAAACTGGCTGTTGATCGCTGAATCATAGGCCATCTGATAGAGCTGTTGCTCGGTGAGCACGGCCGGTTCCAGTCCTGGTCGCGAATTGGCGCTGCGGGTAGCAATGCTACTGCGCGGCTGACGATCTGGAGTGCTGACCGGCTCCTGGCCCTGGTCGGTTGCGGTTCCGGCCCCGGTAATGAGACCACGCGGAGACGCCGGAGTGGCAGTGGCGGCGGACGCCGTGGATAAATCATCCTGGCTGACCGGTCCACCTGCGGCCGTCTGTCCGCCATCGGCAGGCAGCGCCCGGGTGGGCAGGTCTGCACCGGTCCCGGCGCCACTCAGGCTCTCCGGGACCGTGCCATTGGCCAACGCCTGTTCCAGGCTGCGAAGCCGGTTATCGGTATCCGTATAACGGTCCAGAGACTCTCTCTGCAACCTGCGGATCTCGTAACCCTGTTCTTCCACCAGGCCCCGTAGCGCCTGTACCTCGGTTTGAAGATTGCGATTCTGCTCCAGCAGCAACACCATGGCGTCGTTGCTGCCAGCCTGCCCGGATGCGCCGACGCTCACCGCGCCGAGCCCGGCAACCATTGACAATCGGATCAGAGCTGGCAGGACTGCTGGGTACAGAATCTTCATTACTTCACTCGATAACTCTCGATAAATCTCGGTAACTCTTAAAATCTTCGGCGATACTAGCGTTCGACGATCTCTACCCGCCGGTTAAGCTGATAGGCTTCTTCGGTGGTGCCGCTGCGTGCCGGTCGTTCTTCGCCATAGCTGACGGTTTCGATCTGGGAGCGGGACGCGCCGTTGACGATCAGATAATCGCGGATGCCGTTGGCCCGTCTTTCACCCAGTGCCAGGTTGTACTCGCGCGTTCCGCGCTCATCGGCATGGCCTTCCAGGCGAATGCGCTTGTTGGGATTATTGGCCAGGTCGCGGGCATGGTAAGTCAGGGTTTCGCGATCGGCAGGACGGAATTCCGAAACATCGAAGTCAAAGTAGAAAACCCGGGTTCGCAATGCTTCTTCCCTGGCCATTTCCTCGGCACTCAACCGGGTAGGCGCAGACCCGGTACCAGTGGTAGCGGCAGGACGGGTATCGGTCATGTCTCCGTTATCCCCTTCGTCCATATCGCCGGATGAGCGGCAGGCACCCAGTACCAGCAACGAAGCCAGTAAACCGATTTTAACAATACTTGAAGTTTGCTTTCCCACTGATTAAGTCCTCCAAAGACTCACGTTTCTGCTTGATTCTTGATTAGTGCTTCAGACTGGTCCTTTAAGCGTTTCCCTGCTGCTGATTTCAAGGGCGCTAATTAAAGAAAGGAGACCATGCAGGTTCCCGCACGTCTCCCGTTGTGGATGGTAAACGGAACTTCACTTGTCCGTCAATGGAGACCGCATCCAGCACCCCTCGTCCATTCACCTTGGTGGCATAAATGATCATGCTGCCGTTCGGAGCGACACTCGGTGATTCATCGAGACTGGTATTGGTCAGCGTGATTACCCGCAGCGTTTCGATATTGAGAATGGCAATACTGTAGGTGTTGCTCTGGCGGGTCTGGCGGCGCACGTGAACCAGGTTGACGCCGTCCGGAAGGAATTTCCCCTTGGCACAGTAAAAACAGTCATACGTGAGTCGTTCCACATCCCAGGAATCGGCACCCAGTTCGATCTGGTAAATCTGCGGCTGGCCGGTACGGTCCGACATGAACACCAGCGAGCGGCCGTCATTGGTCCAGCTGGGCTCGGTCTCCACGGCCGGATGATCGGTGACCCGGGTCAGCACGTTGGTGCGCAGATCCTGTACATAGATATCCGGGCTGCCGTCCTTGGATAACACCATGGCCAGCTTGCTGCCGTCCGGTGACCAGACCGGCGAACTGTTGATGTTCGGGTAGTTGGTGATCTGGCGTCGCTCGCCGGTGGCAATGGTCTGAATGTAGATCCGCGGCAGATCGGTTTCGAAAGAGACGTAGGCGACCTGACGGCCATCCGGGGACCAGCTGGGCGACATGATTGGCTCACTGGACTCCAGCAGCACCTGGGCCCGACGCCCGTCGTAGTCTGATTTTTCGAGTCGGAACTGCGTAATACCCGGTGCTCTGTTCTCAGCCACCACGTAGAGAATCTGGGTGGTGAAGGCACCGCGAATCCCGGTCACCGCCTCGAATACCACATTGCTGATTTCGTGGGCGATATCGCGGACCTGGGCCACGCTGCCGGTGAGAATTTCCCCGGCCAGTTTCAGCTCCCGGTTAACATCAAAAAATTCATACTGCACCTGCACCAGCTGACTGGATGGCGCCCGGCTTATGGTGCCCACCAGCAGGTAGTCCTGAGCCAGGATTCGCCAGTCGCGGAAGTACACTTCGCTTTCCTGCTTGGGCAGGCTGAGCATATTGGAACGAGACAGGGGCAGAAACTCCCCTACCTGTTGCAGGTCATTCGATACCACTTCGGCGATGTCCTCGGACAGCACGCCGGTGCCCTCCCAGGCGAACGGCACTACCGCAATGGGTATCGGGTTGTCCACGCCCTGGGTGATCTGAATGTTCAGCTCGGCCAGCGCCAGTTGGCTGCAGCAAAGCAGGATTACCGCTAACAGTGTGGTTTTCATCATCAGTTCAACAAGTCCTCGGGTCTGAAGGTAAGCAACAGACTCCTGAAATTTTCATTAAATAGATTAATCGGCATGCCCTGTAACTCCTGGAACCTGCCGACCCGATAGATCGCGGATTCCGCCGCACGATCAAACGCAAAGTCGCCACTGGACTGGACCAGTTCGACATCGAGGATATCGCCGGTGGGGACCATCTGAATCCGAAACACGGCAGTCATTCCGTTTCGGGCGCTGGGTGGGCGCGACCAGTTCTGCCGGATCAGATCATGGATCACGCCGGTGTAGGCCATCACCATCTGCTGTTCGGTCCTGGCCACTTCCGCCGCAGCCGCAGCTGCGGCCTCTCTGGCCGCTTCCTGCTCGGCACGCTGTTGTGCCAGCTCTGCCTCTCGCCGGCGTTGCTCAGCCTCTGCCTGTTCCTGGCGCTGTCTGTCCAGCTCCTGCTGGCGCCGCCGTTCCTCCGCGGCCGCCTGTTCCTGTCGCTGCCGGTCCAGTTCCGCCTGCCGGCGACGTTCCTCGGCCGCGGCCTGTTCTGCGCGCTGCTGATCCAGTTCCTGCTGCCGCTGCCGTTCCGCGGCAGCAGCGTCTTCGGCGCGCTGGCGTTCACGTTCCTGTTGGCGCCTTCGTTCTGCGGCAGCGGCATCAGCGGCCGCCTGACGCTGTTTCGCCTCGCGCTCGTTGCGTAGCTGGGGATTCTCGTCGATGGTGAAGGCACGTATCGACGGCTGAACAATCTCCGGATTCAACGGCGGATCGGTGAATCCGGAAACCACCAGCGCTGCCAGGACCAGAAAATGCAGTAACAGCGCGGCAATCAGTGCCAGCGGATAGCCGTTGTAAACATCCAGCAGCTGCGAAAATCTGCTGTGCGGTTGTGTCATCTCCACGAGTGACTCTCCCGTTACAGGCTCTGCATCGGCTGGGTGATAAAATTGGGATTGGCCACGCCGGCATCCTGCAGTGTAGTGATCAGTGCGATCATGGTACCCCAATTGGCATCGGTATCCCCTTCCACCAGTACCTGAATGCCGGGATTGGCGCCCAGTACCTGGGTCACCTGCCGGCCTATCTCATCCAGGGAGGACGGCGCACGATTCTCACTGGTGGCGCCGAGACTGATGTAATATTCCTGATTCTCGGTAATAGAGATTACCAGCGTCTCGAGATTCTCGTCGATATCCAGCGGTTCGTTGTTCGCCTGGGGCAGATCCACCTCGATACCCTGGTTCATCAGCGGCGCCGTCACCATGAATACCACCAGCAGTACCAGCATCACGTCAATGTAAGGCACCACGTTGATTTCGCTCATGGGTTTGCGCTTTTTGCGGATCACATCCATCTTTCCATCTGTCCTGCTGTTAGTCCTGCTGGTTCCGGAGTGCGGCAATCACTGTCGGCCGCCACTGGTTCAACTGCTGTAGAGCTGGCGATGCAGAATGCTGGAAAACTCGTCGGAGAAGGTAATATAGGAACCGGTAATGTTTTCCACCTTGGCCGCATAACGGTTATAGGAGACCACCGCCGGAATCGCGGCAAACAGGCCGATCGCGGTTACGATCAGGGCCTCGGCAATACCGGGAGCCACTGCCTGCAGGGTGGTCTGACTCTGGGTTGCCAGCCCCAGGAACGCATTCATAATACCGATCACGGTGCCAAACAGCCCGATATAGGGGCTTACCGAACCCACCGTCGCCAGAAACGGCAGATGGCGTTCCAGTTTTTCCTCTTCCCGGGAATACGCAACCCGCATGGCCCGCTGGGCGCCGTCCATGACCGCTTCCTTGGCCACTTCATTCTTCTGGCGCAGCCGCATGAATTCCTTGAATCCGGCCCGGAAGATGTTTTCCATCCCCACTACCGGCTGGTTATCCTTCTGCATCTGGCTGCCTTCCTTGTACAGTTGACTGAGGTCGATGCCTGACCAGAAGCGTTGCTCGAAGCTGAATACACCCCGCGAGGCTGACGACAGCACCAGCCAGCGCTGGACGATCATCACCCAGGAAATAATGGATAACAGCAGGAGCACATAAATGACCAGCTGCACCTCGAGGCTGGCTCCAAAGATTAGCTCCACCGGACTGATTGATTCACTCACTGCCTGTTCTCCAACTGGCCCGATTTATCCGCACTTGCGGTCCGGGCCGAAAAAAGTCTGCACCGCCCGCAGCAGCGAACGACATTCTGCTCCCGCAGCCCGCTCACCGATCAATGGCAGGCTGTCCTGAATAATAACCCGAAGGTTCCTCTGATAATTCGGCAGAATCGCCAAATAGTTTGGTAAAACCCATTAAACACGATAAATGTAACGCCCACGGGTTGAATGCTGTTTGAATACTGGTGGATTGTGGCGCAATTCTGATTCGGCACCGACCGATTAACCGTCGGATTTACCGGGATTCCCCGTTGAACAGGTCGTCCTCACTGGCACCCGGCGGTCGAATGCCGAAGTGGCTGTAGGCATACTGGGTAACCATCCTGCCACGGGGTGTACGCATAATAAAGCCCTGCTGAATGAGATAAGGCTCGATCACGTCTTCCAGGGTTTCCCGTTCCTCGCTGATGGCCGCCGCGAGGCTGTCGATACCTACCGGACCACCGGCGAATTTTTCAATCATGGTCAGCAACAGGCGCCGGTCCATCTGATCAAAACCGCTGCTGTCGATACTCAGCATGTCCAGCGCCAGTGAAGCATAGTGCTGGTCGATAGTGCCCTCCCCCTTGACCTCTGAGTAGTCACGCACCCGGCGCAGCAGGCGATTGGCAATACGCGGTGTTCCGCGGCTGCGCCTGGCGATCTCCAGTGCACCCTGTGGTTCGATGACCGTGCCGAGGATGCCGGCCGAGCGGGTAACGATCTGACTCAGTTCCTCAACACTGTAAAACTCCAGGCGCTGAATGATACCGAAGCGATCACGCAGCGGTGAGGTCAGCAGACCGGCCCGGGTGGTCGCCCCGACCAGGGTAAAGGCGGGTAGATCGAGCTTGATGGAACGGGCCGCCGGGCCCTCTCCTATCATGATATCGAGTTGATAGTCCTCCATCGCCGGATAAAGAATCTCCTCGATGGCCGGATTCAGACGATGAATCTCATCGATGAACAGCACGTCGCCTTCATCGAGATTGGTGAGCATGGCAGCCAGATCGCCGGCTTTTTCCAGTACCGGCCCGGAAGTTGTCTTGATGGAAACGTTCAGTTCATTGGCAATGATATTGGCCAGCGTGGTTTTACCCAGCCCCGGCGGGCCGAATACCAGGGTATGGTCAAGCGCCTCGGCACGATTGCGGGCGGCATTGATAAAAATATCCAGCTGCTCCTTCACCTCGCTCTGACCGACATAATCGCGCAGATAAACCGGACGTATGGCCCGGTCCATGCGATCTTCGCTGCCCTGCGCGGCTGCGGTTACCAGTCGTTCGTCATCCTGCATCATCAGGCCATACTCTTCAAAGCCAGGCGGATCAGGGTCTGGCTGTCCTCAATATTAGCGTGTTCTTTCAGGACCCGCGCAATGGTGCGACTGGCTTCCACCGGTTTGTAACCCAGACTGACCAGAGCCGTTTCCGCCTCGCTGGCAATCTGTGCGTCGCTGCCGAAGGGGATTGCTGCGCCCCCCTCGGCCGGCAACGCCGGGCCCCATTCGGCAAGCCGATCGCGCATTTCTATGATCAGGCGCTCCGCCGTCTTTTTCCCGACCCCAGGCATTCTGACCAGGGCCGCCACGTCATTGGCATTAACGGTGCGGACAAATTCATCGACCGCCATGCCTGACAGGATGGCCAGCGCCAGTTTCGGTCCCACACCACTGACTTTGATCAGGGCCCGGAACAGAGACTTTTCGGCCAGTTCCTTGAATCCATAGAGGGTCTGGGCATCTTCCCGGACTGCGAGATGAGTATGCAGAACCAGTCCCTGCCCGGTCTCCGGCAGCTGATACAGCGTACTCATCGGCACACTGATTTCGTAACCGATTCCGTTAACATCCACCAGGATCTCGGTCAGGTGTTTCTCGATCAGGGTGCCGCGTATTCTACCTATCAAGTTCCCGCTCCTAAATTTTCAGGCGCCGTTTGCTGAAGCGCCTGGCTCCGGCCATGCGCACCAGGCTCGCCTGGGTGTTGGCATGACAGATGGCGATTGCCAGGGCATCGGCGGCATCTTCCTGCAGGTTCTGATTGATACCCAGCAGCGCTTTGACCATGTGCTGTACCTGGTGTTTCTCGGCCGCACCGCGCCCGACAATGGCCTGTTTGACCTTGCGGGCGGAATATTCTTCCAGCGGCAACTGGTGCCGCAGACAGGCGATGATGGCGCTGCCCCGGGCCTGGCCCAGTTTCAGTGCAGAGGCGGCATTGCGTCCCATGAAAACTTCCTCGATGGCAGCCTGCTGGGGACTGTAACGCTCAATAATGGTGGTGAGGCCGTCGAAAATCTGTTGCAGACGCTGCGGCAGCGGACCGGCTTCGGTACGGATGCAACCGCAGTCAACATACTCGAGTCTGCTGCCCGCGGCGTTGATCAGACCGTACCCGGTAATCCGGGACCCAGGATCCACGCCCAGGATTAGCGCCATGAAATGACCATGATCGAAGAACCAGCTCCTGATCTATAACTGGTTCATGACCTCCTCGGAAAACTTTGCGTTGGTGTAGACATTCTGAACATCGTCCAGGTCCTCCAGGTGTTCCACCAGCTTGAGCAGGCTTTCGGCACCTTCCAGGTCCAGTTCAATCTCGTTATCGGCCAGCATCGTCACGTCGGCACTGGATGGCTCCAGCCCGGCTTCGACCAGGGCGTCCTTGACGTTCCCAAAAGTTTCCAGGGTAGTCATCACGTCGATACTGCCATCATCGTTGGTCACCACGTCATGAGCGCCGGCTTCCAGGGCCACTTCCATGAGCTTTTCTTCGTTGCTGCCGGCAGGAAACGAGATCACTCCGGTTCGTTCGAACAGATAGGATACTGAACCTGCCGTTCCCAAACTGCCACCGTACTTGGTAAAGCCGTGCCGCACCTCCGCTACCGTGCGATTCCGGTTATCGGTAAGGGTTTCCACCAGTACGGCGATACCGCCAGGACCATACCCTTCGTATGCCAGTTCCTCGAGATTCTCATTTTCCGCTGTTCCGGCACCCCGTGCGATGGCGCGGTCGATGGTATCGCGGGTCATATTGGCGGCCAGCGCCTTGTCGACAATCGCCCGCAGCCTGGGATTATCGGGAATATTGCCCCCGCCCTGCTTGGCAGCCACGGTCAACTCCCGGATCAACTTGGTGAAAACCTTGCCCCGCTTGGCATCCTGACCCGCCTTACGGTGCTTGATGTTGGCCCATTTACTGTGCCCCGCCATAACCCTGTTTCAACCTCCAGCTGCTGCTTGTTCTGCTGTTACCCGATTTTTATCGTTCTTTCTTTGCTGCTGTTCCTTTGCTGCTGTTCCTTTGCTGCTGTTCCTTAAGTGCTGTTCCTTTACGGCTGTTCCTTTAGGGCTGTTCCTTGACCCGCTCCCTGACCCGGATACTCAGCTCATTGAGTTGCTCCGCCGATACCTGACCCGGTGCATCGGTCAGCAGGCAGGCTGCTGACTGAGTCTTGGGAAACGCAATTACCTCGCGAATCGAGTTGGCGCCGGTCATCAGCATGATCAGGCGATCGAGGCCGAAGGCAATACCGCCGTGCGGTGGACAGCCGAATTTGAGGGCGTCCAGCAGAAATCCGAACTTCTCTCTTGCTTCTTCGTCACCGATACCGAGAACCTTGAATACCAGCTGCTGGGTTTCCGGCACGTTGATACGGATCGAGCCACCACCGAGCTCAGTGCCGTTCAGCACCATGTCATAGGCCCGCGACAACGCCGCTCCGGGATTCGCAGCCAGCTCCTCGATACCGCAGGAGGGCGAGGTGAACGGATGGTGCAGCGGTGTCAGATCGCCATCGCTGTCTTCTTCGAACATGGGGAAATCGATTACCCACAGTGGCGCCCAGTTGCCCCTGACCAGACCCAGATCATGACCGACCCGCACCCGCAGCGCACCGATAGCCTCGTTGACCACACCGGCCTTATCGGCACCGAAGAATACGATGTCACCATCTGCCACAGCCAGCCGCTTCATCAGTTCATTGACCGTGGCCTCCGGCATGAACTTGATGATTGGCGACTGCAATCCTTCAAGCCCGGCTGCCAGCTCATTGACCTTGATCCAGGCCAGACCCCTGGCACCGTAAATTCCGACGAACCGGGTATAGTCGTCGATTTCCTTGCGACTGATGCTGGCACCGCCCGTAACCTTGAGCGCCACCACCCGGCTTTCCGGGTCTCTGGCCGGACCGCTGAATACCTTGAAGTCCACGTCCTGCATCAGGTCAGCCACGTCCACCAGCTCCAGGTCGATACGTAGGTCCGGTTTGTCGGAGCCATAACGGCGCATCGCCTCGGCATACGTCATGCGTGGGAAATCTCCCAGCTCCACGTCGAGATGCTTTTTGAACACCTGGCGGATCATCGCTTCGGTTACCGTCATGATCTGCTCTTCATCCATGAAAGACGTTTCGATGTCCACCTGAGTGAATTCCGGCTGCCGATCCGCCCGCAGGTCCTCGTCACGAAAACACTTGGCGATCTGGTAATAGCGATCCATGCCGGCCGCCATCAGAATCTGTTTGAACAGCTGCGGTGACTGTGGCAGAGCAAAAAACCGGCCCTGATGAGTACGACTGGGGACCAGATAGTCCCTGGCACCTTCCGGCGTGGCGCGAGTCAGAATCGGAGTCTCGATATCGAGAAAGCCATTTTCGTCGAGAAAATTGCGGATCGTGTTGGTCACCTTGGAGCGGAAGCGCAGCTTCTCAACCATCTCTGGACGGCGGAGATCGATGTAGCGATAACGCAATCTGATGTCTTCGTGGACATCCACGTGTTCGTCCAGCTGAATCGGCGGCGTCTGAGCCGCGTTGAGAACTTTAAGTTCCTTACCCAGCACTTCGATACGGCCGGTCGGCATGTCCGGGTTGACCGTGCCTTCCGGTCGTGCCCTGACCAGCCCTTTTACCTGCACTACGAACTCACTGCGCACGCCTTCGGCGATGGCGAAACTGTCCTGTGTATCCGGGTCGTAAACCACCTGGGTAATGCCGTCACGATCCCGCAGATCGAGAAAAATCACGCCACCATGATCCCGTCGCCTGTGAACCCAGCCGCAGAGACTGACCGCCTCGCCCACATGAGTTTCGTTGAGTTGTCCACAATAATGACTGCGCATGGTTTTTTCGTCCTGTTACAAATAGAGTCTGAGTGCCTGATCTGGTTGCCGGACCGGTCAGTTTTTAGAACCGGCCTGGTCGGCGCTGGAATTGCTGCTGCCCTTGCTGTCCGGCTTTTTCTCCGGCGTGGCGGCCGGTTTTTCATCGGATTTATTGTCCTTGTCGGATTTGTCACCGGAGCCGGAATCCGCCAGATGCTTTTTTCTGCTGTTTTTGAAATCTGTTTCGTACCAGCCTCCGCCTTTGAGACGAAAGCTTGCTGCCGATACCAGTTTTTTCAATGCATCCTGCTCACAGGCAGGGCAATGCACCAACGCTGCATCACTGATCTTCTGTAATGCTTCCAGTTCGTGACCACAATTGGAGCATCGGTATTCATAAATCGGCATAGCTGCTTCTCACCATGACTATCAATCGGCCGCCGGCCGCCGGACTCCTGCATCTGCTTCTGGCATGTCTGGCATGTAAGGAAAGCAAGGAATGGTGGGCCTGATTGGCACCAAAGGCGGCATTCAGGCCTTTTCTCGAAAGCGCTGGATTATACCTAATAACCACTGGCCAGGCACAATTCTTTTAGCCGCGAAACTGTCTGCCGCTGGCCCTACGTGCATTATGTTGAGTATCCAAGTCGGGATGTTTTAAACCTCGCGCGGCAGGCGGTCTGGAAATTGCCTGAGCCAATGTTGTGCAGTGGCACGATTGTGGTTGCAAGATTGCTGTGCAGTGAAGGCTCGCTGACTGTGCGATCAACCGGTGTTATCCGGATGCCGGCAGTGAACGTCTGAAAAAAAATCGTCTTGACAATATTCAAAAGACTCCCGTTTCAGAACCGGATGGCTTTTTTGCAAAAAACACCGGTTTTTTCAGGATGAAATTGGCATAAGTGCTTGCTTGGTGATAATGAATGATTTATAAATGACGACCCTGTGGGCAGCAAGCTTTTTCAGTCGGTCCACAATCTGTATTCACTATCATTCAGGGCGAGTAACTTTACGCAAACTCCGGTCGAGCATCCCCGCGAGGGTTGGCGGAAAAGCTGTTAAAGAACACTGTTCGTATTCACTAATAAAGAGAAAGAGATTTCACTATGGCTGTCAAAAAAGCATCCTCCAAGAAAGCTGCGGCAAAAGCAAAAACCGCGGCCAAACCAAAGCGCGCATCCGCAGTACAAAAAAAATATACCAAGACTGAAATTCTGAACGAGATCGCTCAGAACACCGAGCTTTCCAAAAAGCAGGTATCTGCGGTACTGGACGAACTGGGCAATGTAATCGAACGCCATATCCGCAAGCGTGCCGTGGGCGAGTTCACACTGCCGGGGCTGCTGAAAATCAAGTCTGTAGTGCGTCCGGCCCGTCCGGCCCGCAAGAACGTGCCCAACCCGTTCAAGCCTGGTGAAACCATGGACATTCCGCGCAAGCCTGCCACTACCCGGGTCAAGGTTCTGCCGCTGAAGAAATTGAAGGAATTTGCCCAGTAAGGGTCCGTAATTTCAATGGTTGGTGGCCTGAAGAAGCCATTGGTCATTATCTGAAAGGCAGCCCTTGGGCTGCCTTTCTGTTTTGAGGAACAGGAACATGCGCGCTACCCGGTATCTGATAGCCACAGTTAAAGAAACACCCGCCGACGCGGAGATTATCAGCCATCAATTGATGCTGCGAGCCGGCCTGATCCGAAAACTGGCCAGCGGCATGTACACATGGTTGCCGATGGGCTGGCGGATATTGCAGAAAGTCACCACCATAATCCGCGAGGAAATGGACAAAGCCGGCGCCATGGAAGTATCGATGCCGGTGGTGCAGTCGGCCGATCTGTGGCAGGAGTCCGGGCGCTGGGACGTAATGGGTCCGGAGTTACTGCGGTTCGTTGATCGCCACGACCGGGATTTCTGCCTCGGTCCTACTCACGAGGAAGTGATTACCGACCTGGTGCGCAACGAGTACAACAGTTACAAACAGCTGCCCGCCACTTTCTACCAGATTCAAACCAAGTTCCGCGATGAGCGCCGGCCCCGCTTCGGTGTCATGCGGGCACGGGAGTTCCTGATGAAAGACGCTTACTCATTCCACATGGATCAGGACTCCCTGAACACCACCTATCAGCAGATGTACCAGGTTTACTGCAACATCTTTGACCGGCTCGGTTTCGAGTACCGGGCGGTACTGGCTGATTCCGGCAATATCGGTGGCGCCCTGTCCCACGAATTCCACGTGCTCGCCGACTCGGGAGAGGACCAGATCGTGTTCTCAACGACCGGTGACTACGCAGCGAATATTGAACTGGCAGAAGGACAACCGGCACGACCTGCGGACACCCCCACCGGGGAACTGCAGTGCGAAAGCATCGACACCGGCACGGCACATTCCATCGAGGAACTCGAACAGCAGCTGCATTGCACGGCTCGCAGCATGATCAAGACATTGATCGTACATGGGACTTCTAATGAGCAACAGGGCGACTCTCCTACCCTCGTTGCGCTGGTTTTGCGCGGCGATCAGGAATTGAATGAGACCAAGGCCGCCAAGATCCCCGGCGTGCTTTCGCCACTGCGTTTCGCCAGCGATGAAGAGATTGAAAATCTGCTGGGCTGTAAACCCGGTAACCTGGGGCCGCTGCGCAAGGACATTTTGACCATTGCCGACCCCAGCGCCGCCGGCATGACCAATTTCATCTGTGGCGCCAATCAGCCGGGCAGACATCTGCGCAACGCCAACTGGCAGCGTGATTGTCACTTTGACCAGGTAGTGGATTGCCGCACCATACAGGAAGGCGACCTGACTCCCGACGGCGGTGCCGGTCTTGCCATCAAGCGGGGCATAGAAGTCGGACATATTTTCCAGCTCGGCACCAAGTACAGCGCGGCAATGAATGCCAATGTGCTGGATGAAAACGGGCGCAGTGTCACCATGACCATGGGCTGTTATGGTATCGGTGTAACCCGGATAGTGGCCGCCTGCATCGAGCAGCGTCATGATGAACGGGGTATTGTCTGGCCCGAGAACCTGGCCCCGTTCCAGCTGGTGATCATTCCCATCGATGCGCACAAGTCGGAACAGGTTATCAGTATTTCCGAGCGCCTCTACCAACAGGCTATCGAGCGGGGAATTGAAGTGTTGCTGGACGATCGGGACCGGAAAACCAGCGCCGGGGTGAAATTCGCCGATGCCGAACTGATCGGTATTCCCCACCGGGTGGTGGTGTCGCCCCGCTCGCTCGCCGATGGTGTGGTCGAGTACAAAGGTCGCAGCGAGGCAGAAAAACACATGGTGCCGGTTGACACCCTATCGGCATACCTGGCCGAGCGAATTGCACCACGCAGCTGAGACTTAGAGCGTGGAAGGTAAATGGTTCTGCTTAACCCTCAGTCTGGCGGGCCGTTATTCCTCGACGATGAAACCCTGGTCTGGAACGGTGTCCAGGGGCTGCAGATCCAGCGCGTCGACACGGGCCAGCCGTGGTCCGTGTCGCAGCCAGGCAAGCATGGAATCGACCACCTCAGGCGGGCCGCTGATCAACAACTCCACGCGGCCGTCGACGACATTCCGAACCCAGCCATCCAGACCCAGCTCCAGCGCCTTGCGGCGGGTTTCCGCACGGAAAAACACGCCCTGAACGCGGCCTGCCACAAAGCCGTGAAGTGTCAACTTTTGTCCCTGCATTTTCGCCTACGTCGTCTCCTGCATCGCTGACTGTGCTATCTGAAAGCCTGTTCCATCAGGGTCGCCAATGACTGGTTAAGCCCTTCGTATACCGTATAATGGCCACTCAATCCAATCCTGACAACTGGACATGGCTTTCAATACTATCAGGGTGTCGCAGCTGCGACAGACCGTACAAACCCGAGTTGCCACCTTTCTCTGGGGGCGGAATACCGCCGCCCTACCGTTATGGCATCGGTTTCTGGTGCGCAGCGCACAGATCCTTTTCGGTATCCTGCGCGATGTTTCCGAAGGTCAGCTCAGCCTGAGGGCGATGAGCCTGGTGTACTCGACGGTACTCGGTTTTATACCGACCCTGGCGCTGATTTTTGCAGTACTGAAGAGCCTTGGTGTGCACAATGCCATGGAACCGGCTCTCAACACCCTGCTGGAGGCGCTGGGCGACCGCCGCGAGGAAGTGGTGGGTCAGATCATCGGTTTCGTGGACAACATCCAGGTGGGAGTGATCGGGATCACCAGCATGGGCATGCTGATCTACCTGGTGCTGGACATGATGCGCAAGATCGAATCCTGCTTCAACTACATCTGGAATGTCAGTCAGGGCCGGTCACTGTCCAGCCGCATCAGTGAGTACCTGTTCGCGGTCATCGTCAGTCCCCTGCTTATCTTCATCTCCATCAGCATCACTTCGTCGGTAAACACTACCGTGGTGACCAATTACCTGGACCGCCTGGCGTTCGGTGGGGTGATAATCAACTTCTTTGCCTTCCTGTTCCCGCTGTTGTTCATGTCACTGGCGTTTGCCTTTGCCTACAGTTTTCTGCCTAACACCAAGGTTCGGTTCTCCTCGGCTTTTGCCGGTGGCATCGTGACCACAATCGGCTGGAAGCTGATGGGTGCTTTCTTCAGTAATTTCATGATCGGTGCTGCGCGGGAATCCGTCTACCTGGCCTTTGCCACGGTCCTGGTGGTCATGATTTTTGCCTATGTGGGATGGCTGCTGGTATTGCTGGGGGCCGACATTGCCTATTACCACCAGTATCCCAGCAAGACCCGGATCGGGCGGCAACCGATGCCCATGAGCATCAATCAGCATGAACAGCTCACTCTGGCGGTGGCCGCCCTGATCATCCATAACTTTCAGAATCAACAACAACCTCTGAGCGATGAGCAGATTTCCAGTCGTCTCGGTGTGGGCCAGCTGGTTGCCGAACGGGTACTCCGGCATCTGGTGAATTCCGGTCTGCTGGCTCGAACCGGTGACGAACCGCCCCGCTACCTGCCCAGCGGTTCCATCGAAAACTGCACCCTGCTGGAAATCTGGCGCAGTCTCAGGGATTCGCAGGCCAGCGATCTGCAGGAGAACCTGGATTTACCGGAGTACCAGCAGGCCCGGGAATTTCTGCGTAAAATCGATCTGGTAGCCGAAGAGAAGCTGGGCAGCCAGAAGTTTATCGACACCGCATAGAGACCAACGCCATGACCTCAGTCACCCTGTATCACAATCCACGCTGTTCAAAATCCCGGGCCGTGCTGGCGCTGCTGGAAGAAAACGACATTTCCCCGGAGCTTGTTTATTACATGGACAATCCGCCGGACGTCAAACAGCTGAAAGCCCTGATGAAAAAACTGGGCATGCAGGTCAGGGACGTGCTACGCCGCAACGAACCTGAGTACGAGGAACTTGGCCTGGACGATGAAAACCTGGCTGAAGAAATCGTCCTGGATCTGCTGGCCAGGCACCCCCGCCTGCTGCAACGGCCGATCGTGGTGGCCGATGGCAGGGCGATTATCGGACGCCCGCCGGAAGCGGTCCTGCCGTTCATCGAGGACTTGTAGATGGAGCCCCCCTACGTACTGGTACTGTATTACAGTCGCCACGGGGCAACCGCGGAAATGGCCCGGCTTATCGCCCGGGGCATCGAACAGGTGGCCGGTATCGAAGCCAGGATCAGAACAGTCCCGGCTGTTTCACCGCGCAGCGAAGCAACCGAACCGGCCATACCTGCCGAAGGTGCCGTCTATTGCAGTGAAGCCGACCTGCGCGACTGTGCCGGGCTGGTACTGGGCAGCCCGACCCGCTTCGGCAACATGGCCGCACCGCTGAAATACTTCCTCGATTCAACCGGCGGCCTGTGGGTATCCGGAGCCCTGATCGATAAACCGGCCGCGGTGTTCACGTCCTCGTCTTCCCTGCATGGGGGCCAGGAAAGCACCCTGCTTAGCATGATGAATCCCCTGCTACACCACGGTATGGTGATTTGCGGTCTGCCCTACACCCTGCCGGAACTGAATTCCACACGCAGCGGTGGCACGCCCTACGGCCCCAGTCATCATGCCGGCACCGACAGCGACTATCCGGTGACCGATGCGGAAAGCGGACTATGCCTCGCGCTGGGCCGGCGGGTAGCCGAACTGGCCGTCAGGTTGCGCAGCGACCCCAGACAAATTAACTGAACAGGGCGATTTTCAGGACCTGCCGGCAAGAGACTATGAAACCACTACTGCTGACCGAACTCCCATTTCTGAGAAAGCTGGTGCTGACCGGTTTTTACGGACTGCTGCTGTCGCTGTTTTTCAACAGTCTCGCTATGACCACCGGTCTGACCCTAACGACCCTGGTATTCTGGCTGTTGCAAAGTCTTCCACTATTGCCTTTTGCGCCGGGCCTGCATCGGTCACGGATTCGCTATCACGCCTGGCTGAGTTTCGTGGTGTTGATGTATTTTGTGCATGCCGTGCTGTCCGCCTTCACACCGGGCAAACTGATACCCGGGCTGGCAGAAGTTTTCTTCTGCAGCCTGTTATTCGTGGCGCTGATACTTTTTATCCGACGCAAGGCCCGCGGCGGACAACAGGATTCCTGAGCTACCAGCCCATGATCTCCCTGACCAGGGGAATGGTGATACGTCGCTTCCGCTCCAGCGACTGGCGGTCCAGGGTTCTCAGCAACGCCATCAGCGCAGCCGGATTGCGATCGTGGCGATCGAGCACATAATTCACTACCGGTTCCGGCAGCCTGATTCCCAGTTCGGCCGCCCGATGCCTCAGCAGCCCGCCTTTTTCCCTATCGCTCAATTCATGCAGCTGATAAACCATGGCCGACTGCAGGCGGGAACGCAGATCGGGTAACTGCACCGGCAGAGTACCCGGCGGCGTAGCGGCGGCGACCACGAACCGGGCCTGCTGCTCACGGGCTCGATTGTAGAAATTGAACAGAGCCCGCTCCCATTCCTCCTGTCCGGCAATCGACTCCAGTTCGTCCAGGCAGATCAGATCCAGGTGTTCCAGGCCATCGAGCATAGCCGGTGCCAACTGGTCGCTGCGTGACAGGGGAAGGTAAATGGGCGACGCGCCCCCCCCGGCAAGTTCGTTGCACAATGCCTGCAACAAATGGGTTTTACCGGTTCCCGGCCGGCCCCACAGATAGGTGAAACAGTCACCGCGCTGAATTGCCTGCTCGCGCAGATGCCGGACCAGTTGTTCATCACTGGCAGCCGGTGTGAAATTTTCCAGAGTGGCCGAGTCGTCAAGCCTGAAACCCAGCAACAGCTGTTGCGGCTGACTGGCATTCATCTCATCGGGCCCAGCGATAAGTCAGCACCTGGGGATTTTCGATACTGCCCAGTCCCAGTGGCGCCAGATTGCGATCCAGACTGAGCAATTCCGATAACTGCCCCTGACTTCCCTGCAGTGCCAGGTTCAATTCCAGGACTTCACCATTCAACGCCGCGACGGTCACGCCCTCGACCAGCACCAGCCCCTCCAGGTAACTCACCAGTTCGGCGTAGGCTGCCAGAGTGCCGATACCTTCCACGCGCAGGCGCGCCGTCTGTTGCCCCCCGGTGGAGGGCACGACTGCAAAATGGCGGGCCAGCTGACTGGTAATGCGGTTGAGCGGGTCTTCAATGTAACTGGCCAGTTCGGTATCGATACTGTCAAAAACCTCTACCTGATCCTGAAACTGAAACTGCCAGAGTCCGACCAGATCGCCACTGGCGGAAAAAAGCAGCCGGCCGGAGAGGATGCTGTCTGGCGCGTACCTGGCACTGGCCCGGGCGATGGTCTCTTCGTCGAGGGCCCAGATCACGTCCGCAGTCAGATTGCGGCGATCCTCGAAATCCAGCACTGGAAACAGGATCGGCAGGCCCCGTTCTTTGGCAAACTCCCGCATCAGGTCCATGATACCGGGATCTGTCTCCGGACTGAGCAGGCGCCGTTCACCGACATCGTTCTGTATTGCCATCCACACCAGCACGCCGGGCCGGTTGCTGTCCCATACCGGAATCGACGCGCGGGCCAGCAGCTGGTCGATCAGATCGCGGGCGAAGCTCACGTTCAACAGTTCCTGTTCTACCGTGGCAGGCAGCGCCGGCGAGCCGCTGAGGGGGTTGGTCTGCGGCAGTGACGTGTCGGCTTCGACAACCCGCGACTCGGTGCGGGATTCGATGGCTTCCACGAAGTTTCCCGCATTGCCGAGAGCGGTTTCGATGGTGACATTTTCAAGCCAGCGGCGCTCACCTGTGACCTTGACGATCACTGCTGCGAGTGCCTCGCGAAAGGCCCGGTTGCGTTCCTGTTCACTCTGGTTCTCGACTGCCACTTCATGTCGGTACAGACCGTTTACCGGCAACGCCAGCACGCTTAACGGGCCTATTGCCAGACCACTCAGCAGGACCAGAACTAATGACTTGTGAAACTTCATGGCTGAATGATACTTGAGGAACCCGGGATGCACTACCACAACGCTCTGTCGACACCGGTGGTCAGATCGCTGGCCGCCCTTCGGAAGCGATAGCAGGCTTTACTCCAGAAGCTTCAGCTGCGGTTAAGCGCCATGCCGGTATAACTTTACCGACCCCGGACAAGACTCACCCGGCGCCAGCTGGTAAAATCCGCTCAGCATTTCTCTCCCGCACTGCCGGTCCGCTGATTCAGGAAACATTGTATGGTCGACGAATTAAAGAACCCCGCGAGTTCCTCTCAGGCAGTCAGCCTGAGCTACCGGGATGCCGGTGTCGATATCGACGCCGGCAACGCTCTGGTGGAGAACATCAAGAGCGTCACCGAGCGCACCCGGCGTCCCGAGGTCCTGTCCGGCCTGGGCGGATTCGGGGGCCTGTTCGAGTTGCCCCGGGGTTATCGTCAACCGGTACTGGTTTCAGCCACCGACGGAGTCGGAACCAAGCTGAAGCTGGCCATGGAACTGGGCCGTCATCGGACCATCGGCATCGATCTGGTGGCCATGTGCGTCAACGATCTGATTGTTTGCGGTGCCGAACCGCTGTTTTTCCTGGATTACTACGCTACCGGTAATCTGGATGTCAGTCTCGCCACCGACGTGGTTACCGGCATCGGTAAAGGCTGTGAGCTGGCGGGCTGCGCATTGATCGGCGGTGAAACCGCAGAAATGCCGGGTATGTATTCCGGCAGCGACTACGATCTGGCGGGATTTGCAGTGGGCGTGGTAGAGAAGGATGAGATCATCGACAATGTCCGGGTCAGTCCCGGCGACCAGCTGATCGGACTGCTGTCATCGGGCCCGCATTCCAACGGTTACTCCCTGATCCGCAGGATTCTCGAACGTGAGCATGCCGACCTGCAGCAAACGCTGGGTGACAGCACCCTGGGCGAAGCCCTGCTGGCACCGACCGAGATCTACGTGGTCGCCATCGCCGAATTGGCCCGCCATATCCGCATCAACGCCCTGGCACACATTACCGGCGGCGGAATCCTGGAAAACCTGCCCCGGGTGCTGCCCGCGTCCGCCAGCGCCCACATCGACCTGTCGAGCTGGCAGCTGCCTGCGGTATTCCAATGGCTGCAGGAACGGGGCAATGTTGCCGACACGGAAATGTTCCGTACCTTCAATTGCGGAATCGGTATGATCGTGGCAGTAGCGGAACAGGACGCCGAAACCGCGTTGCGCATCCTGCGGAGTTTCAACCAGGGCGCCGTGGCAATCGGCCGGATTGAAGCCGCGACCGACGATGGCAAGGCGGTTCGACTGGTCCGTTGACGCCGGGAGCAGACTCTATGGCCAGTCCCTGTAACGTAGCAGTGCTGATTTCCGGCAACGG
The DNA here is from genome assembly GCA_024234395.1 of Pseudomonadales bacterium. Lineage (GTDB taxonomy): Bacteria > Pseudomonadota > Gammaproteobacteria > Pseudomonadales > Pseudohongiellaceae > NORP240. The sequence goes on along the minus strand of JACKOH010000001.1, from coordinate 827,932 downwards.
CAGCAATCTGCAGGCCCTTATCGACGCCAGCAGCGAAAGTAATTACCGGGTTGCGGCCGTGATCAGCAACAACCCGGAAGCCTATGGTCTGCAACGTGCAGCCGCTGCCTCAATCCCTACTGTTACTATCAATCACCGGGACTTTACCGACCGGGTTTCTTTCGACCGCGCACTGATCGCTGCCCTGGAGAATCTGCACCCGGACCTGATCGTCCTGGCCGGATTCATGCGCATTCTCTCGGCAGAGTTTGTTCAGCACTTTGCCCATCGAATCGTCAATATTCATCCCTCTTTATTGCCACGCTACCCGGGCACCAACACTCACCAGCGGGCCATCGATGCCGGCGACAGCGAACACGGTGCCTCGGTTCACTTTGTCACTGAAGAGTTGGATGGCGGACCGGTAATCGCCCACGCCGTGGTTGCCATCCAACCCGGCGATACGGCAGCAACGCTGCAGCAGCGGGTTCATGCCGAAGAGCATAAAATTTATCCGCAGGTAGTGTCCCTGTTCGCCTCAGGTCGACTGAGGATGCGGGACGGCAAGGCCTGGCTTGACAGCGACGAGCTGCCGGCGAATGGTATCCGGCTGGAGTAGAAATCATGACTAGACGCACCCCGTTCGCCCTGCTACTGATACTTAGTGTCGCAATGTGGTCAGGCCTACCGGCCCTGGCCCGGCAGCCCTCCAGCTACCAGGCCGTCTACCAGGCCCGGGCTTCCGGACTTTCAGCCAGGGCAGAACGCAGCCTGGAACAGACCGCGGAAGGAGAGTTCCTGCTCAGTCAGCACATGGAAGTGAGAATACTTGGCGCCAGACTGGGCGCGGTCGAGGAAAGCAGTCGGTTCCTGGTACTGGACGATAGGATTCGCCCGGACTCCTACTCTTACCGTCAATCCGGTATCTCACGTCGCAATCAGAACGTTCAGTTCAATTGGGAGCAGGAAGTTGCCACCAGCAGCGAAGACGACGAATCCTGGCAGGTGCCTCTCACCGACGGAGTGGTGGACAAATTGAGTTTTCAGCTGCTTCTACGCCAACGGCTGAGCGATCCTGGCGTTACGGAACTGGAGATCCGCATGGTGGACAAGGATGAAGTCGAGACTCACCTGTACCGGGTCACCGGGACTGAGGTGATAGATACCGGGCTCGGCAGGCTCGACACTCTGAAGGTCGAAAGAATCCGTCGACCCGGCAGTGAACGGCACACTACCTTCTGGCTGGCCAGGGACTGGGACCTGCTGCTGGTAAAATTCGAACAGACCAGTGGTTCCGGATCAGATACCGAACTGTTGCTTGAGCAAGCGACGCTTGCCGGTCAGGAGGTGACACCCCGTCCCTGACGCTTGTCTCCGGTTGTGCCGGGTTCCGGGGTTTCCTGTGTGCTTTTCCCTGGCCTTTTCCCTGGGCTTTCCTCTGCGCTTTTCCCATCTCTTCCTCCGTCACCTTGCCCTTGCCTTACCGCGACCCGTTCCCCCGCGTCGGTACCCGATCCATTCTGCGCAGCAGGCACGGCCAGAGGCGCTGGCTCGGAATCGGCTTCCTGACTGTCCCCGCCTTTCCTGGGCAGATTGTACTTGCGCATTTTTTCCACCAGCGTAGTGCGCCTGATGTGCAGTCGATCGGCCGCTCTCGCCACCACGCCTCTGCTGTCGTCCAGGGCCTTGTTAATCAGATCTTTCTCGAGATTCGCCAGGTATTCCTTCAGGTCCAGTCCGTCCAGTGGTAACTCAGCCGAGTCCTCGCTGCTTGGCTCATCAGGGCTGACCTCCGCCTTGTCATTCGCCAGCGGACTGCCGGAATCCTGATCCCCCACGAATGAGGGGCTGGCCGATACGTCGCGTCGCAGGTGTGGTGGCAGATCCTGTTCTCCCACGATGCCGTGTGGATGCAGAATCGCCATGCGTTCGACGAGATTGGCCAGTTCTCTGACATTCCCCGGCCAGTGATAGAGTTTCAGAGCCGCTATGGCACCGGAATTAAAGCGAACGGAACCGCGATTCTCATTTTCCAGGGTTGAAATCAGTTCGTTCAGAAGCAGTGGTATATCGCCGGTGCGATCACGCAACGGTGGCATATCGATAGGAAACACATTGATTCGATAATAGAGATCCTGGCGAAATTCACCCCGTGCGATCATGCTTTCCAGATTCTGGTGCGTGGCGGCAATGATCCGGACATCGGTGGTGATGGTCTTGATTCCACCGACCCGTTCAAAACTGCGTTCCTGGAGAACCCGCAACAGTTTGACCTGCATGCTCAGGGGCATGTCGCCGATTTCATCGAGAAACAACGTCCCGCCATTGGCCAGTTCAAAGCGGCCTTCCCGGGACGACGTGGCTCCGGTAAATGCGCCTTTTTCATGGCCGAATAATTCACTTTCCAGCAGATCCCGCGGAATCGCCCCGCAGTTGATCGGGACAAAGGGTTCTTCTGAACGTGGCGAGTTCAGATGCAGATTCCTGGCCACGACTTCCTTGCCGGTGCCGGATTCACCGGTGATCAGCACGGTAACTTCCTTGTTCGCCACCTGTCCCATCAGTTGCCGGACCTGTTGAATCCGGCCGCTGTTACCGACCAGGCTGCGAAACATGTTGTAATCGCGGACTCCGCCGAGATCGCGCAGGCGATTGTAATTATCGCGAAAAACCTTGGCCTGGTGCAGTGCATCCAACAACGGCTGATAGGTCAACGGAAAACTCAGTTCGCCGGTGATATTCTTGAAACTATCACTGGCGTCAAGATTCACCAGCCGTCCTTCGCCGAGCAACAACACCGGTAAACCCTTGTCCCAGGCGCTCAGCTCCAGCAATAACTCGACCACCCCAATCTCGCGACACTGTCCGACCATGGCCAGGCAGAACCGGGCCGGGGCGGTATAATCGCTGTCTCGGGAAGCCAGCCAGCCTCCGCTGTTTCCGGCCACTACCGATTCACCGAGAAATCCGAGGATCACTTCCAGGTCCCGTCGCGACCGGTCGTCATCATCTATCAGCAGGATCTTGTTGTGCTCGGCCAAGAGGACAATTCCAAACAGTGGCGGTAAAGCCCGGTTTCGTGGAGAGCTCGCAATCCCGGCAGCCTTCCGGTTTGAAAGCAGGCGGTCAACCCGGGGGTCACGAATGTGCCAGGCAGCTTATCAAATTCTCGGCCATCCTGCTCCATGGTTTCTCCGGGTGACTGAGAAAACCCGGTGAATACGTTAAACTCCCGATACTGAAGGACAGGCATCGGATGCTTTTATCCCGCTGACGATGCCAACGAGCAGAGATTTTACTATGTCAGGCAACTGGGATCTGCCCACACCTTTTACCTGTGAATTCGAGGTCAACGAGAAGGACATCGATGGCATGGGTCACACCAACAATGCCAGTTACGTGATCTGGTGTGAACAGTGCGCATGGCGACATTCGGAATCGCTGGGCCTGTCTATCGACGACTACCGGGAACTGGACCGGGGCGTAGCCATTCAGCATGCAGACTATGATTATTTCCTGCCCACTTTCGTCAATGACAGGCTGATAGCTGCCACCTGGCTGGTGCAGTGCGACGGCAGACTGCGCCTCGAACGTCGCTTCCAGATCGTTCACGGCGAGTCCGGGCAGACCGTATTGCGGGGGCGCTGGAACCTGGTTTCCGTGGTCCTCAGCACCGGGAAAGTCACCAGGCTCCCGGCAATTTTCGTGGCTACTTACTCCGGGGCCGTGGTCCCGATTCCGACATCCTGATCCAGGCTGTGCCCCCCGATCCTGATCCTTTCAGGGGAAATTTGTGATCCACTTGGCAAGCCTGGCAACGCTTTTAAAGATCTCAAGTCGGCTGTCGCTATAAGTGGAACCCGGTTGTCGAAATAAAAAGAAATCGCAGTGGAAAAGTTCAACTCACAGTCGAAAAAAAGGAAACGACCGGGGGATCGAGAGATCGGCAAGGTCACGTCTCTTCCTGTGAATAAGCAGAGCCCGGAAGTTCAGCGGGTCGGACAGGAAGACCTGGAGAAACTGCAAGACGACGAATTGCGGAAGGATCTAGAATTGTTAGCCAGAATGAGAGAACAGATCGAACAGCTCCCTGAAATCGATGCCGCCCGTATCGTGCAGTTGCATGATCGCATCATGCGGGGCGAGTACCAGATTAACGGTAAACGTCTGGCCCAGAAACTGGACAGTTTCGAAGCGGACTTTCAGGACCCTTCGTCCAACTGAAAATCCAGCGGTGGCTGGAGCCCGGCGAGACGGCTCAGGTCTTCTGCCCGGTCCACATCCCACCGCTCGGGGAGCAGGCTCACTTGCAGATCCTGGGTTTCGAGTCGTTTCAGCGTCGCTGCCATGACCTGATCGGTACCCCAGGGCATCCTGTTAAACAATTCCTCCCGGCACTCCCGCAGCCCCAGCAACACATATCCGCCATCCTCGGCCGGCCCGATAACCACCTGATCGCCACTCCTGAGCCGGCCTAACGCCGCGGCCAGGTATTCCACCTCCACCGAGGGGCAGTCGGTGCCCAGCAGCACCACCCCTTCCGCGTTCTGTAGCGCCGTCTGCGCCGCAAATTGCATCCGCGCACCGAGATCCCCGCCCTGCTGACAGAAAACCGGCACCCCCAGGTTCAGGGCCTGCAATTGTGCATTGTGCGGATTTCCGCTGACCCAGATTTCCCAGGGCGCCAGGTCGGACGTGGCCAGCTTGTCTACCTGATAGCGCAACATGGCGCAGTAAAGCTGGTAGGCACGCGTGGGACCGATAGCCCCATGCAGACGGGTCTTGACCTGACCCGCCACCGGCTCCCGGGCAAACAGCAGAATTCGAAATTCCGGATATCTGATCATCGACATAACACCTGTCAGGAAGAGCGACCGTAATACTTACGTGCCAGGGACGCAGGCCGGGCTCCACAGAAATACAGCAACCGTAACCACCACATCAGCAGGATGGTGGGCACAATACCCCGTTGTTCCCAACGCCGGCTGGAAGTGACGGCCGCGGTGCGAATGCGGACTGGCCAGGCCACGCGGCGCAGCTTCTTGCTCAGAGCCACGTCTTCCATAAGCGGTATGTCCGGATATCCGCCAACCTGGTGAAATGCCTGTCGCAACACGAACAGACCCTGATCGCCGGTCACCACACCGGAAACATGAGAACGCAGATTCATCATCCAGGCGATAACGGTAAATATCTGACCGGCACCACTGAGGCGGATATCAAACCTGCCCCATACCGGCCCCGGCAGGTGCAAGGCCCGTTCGATCAATTGGCTGAAATCGGGAGGTAAGCAGGTATCGGCATGCAGAAACAGCAGGCTATCGCCCCGGGCAAGTTCCGCTCCCCGATTCATCTGCCGCGCCCGACCCGGTCTGGTCACGCTGAAAATGTCGCACAGCCCATCCTGTACCTGCGTGGTTTCGTCGCTGCTGCCACCATCGACAACGATCACCTCGTGTCCCGACTGACGCACTTCCTGCAGCCGGGCCAGCTGCTGGGCAAGCTGATGCGCGTCATTGAGAACTGGAATAATTATGCTGATTTTCAAAAGGTTAAAGGGGTTTTTTAAGCCAATAATGGGTTTTGTCAGGCCGGCTGCCGCGAGACTTCGTGTTCTCTCCGACCGCTTTCATACCGGCTCGGGCCGCTGCCACACCGGCGTGGTGCGCGGGGCATCCATTCCGAGTGCCAGGATAAATTCAACGACAGTGCCGGCGACCGCAAGGGTCAAGTGTAACCGCATGCCGTCCCCTCCTTAAGCCAATTGTGAAGCGCCCCGGCAAAAACTTTCCGCGGATCAATTAAGCTTTCGTTAAGTGGTTCTAATCTACGCTGAAACACAGTACACCGAAGCAAGAAATTTAACCCCGGAACGATCTTGTAATATGGAGACTGATGGTTTTAAATACGCGGCCGATATCTGCCGTAAGCATTGGAGCCAGCGCCTTATTGCGTTAGCCTTATGCAACCTCTCAGTCAGCAGCCGGATCGTACTACCACCGCTCTTCCCGAGTGAGACAGTCAGACTATGAATGCCAGGAATTTTTACATCATAGCAACGTCACCTGACGAACCCAGCCTGCAGGTGAACATTTCGGGCCCCTACCTGACCAGGAAGGCGGCTCAGGCCGACCTGTCGGCAGCGATTGATGAAGCCGCGACGATCGACCCCAGCGCCCGGCACTACGTCTACAGCATTTCCAAAATAGAATGCCGCAAGCCTGGCGTGATCCAGCATATGGCCAGTCACGCCTGATCCGCCAACTTTCCCGCCACGACTAAGGCCATTCTCAGACCGTTCCAGATTCTCCTCCCTCAATCTCCAGCCCTGCAGCCGGAAGGATACGCTTGTCAGTGCCAGAGGCGCTTTGCGCACGACTGCGGGAATGGTAATTTTGCTGCTATCGGGCAATGCATCCGACGTCAGGGTCGTCTATCACTCGACCGGCAGTAGTTGAGTTGAAGTCCGTGGCAAACAACCAGGCATATGCGCGCCGGCGAAAATGAAAGTCAGTCAGAGGCTCCATTCCATGAAAGTTGTTTTCCATGCCAGCAATTCGCTGGAAGCCCATCTGGTATTGGGACTGCTCAGCCAGGTCGGCATCCAGGGAGTTATTAATGGCGAATACCTGCAGGGTGCCATGGGCGAACTACCGGTGTTCGGTCTGGTCACCGTGCTGGTGAGCGAGAAGGACTTCCGGGAAGCCAGCGAAGTCATTGCCGACTGGCAGCAGACTTACGTCGCCTGACACTCTTATCGCGGTCTGCCGGTCACTCGATTCGACCGACATTTCCGATGCTGTGTTGCCAGTAGATAATATCGCGACCCACCGAAGCTTCCAGATTCCCGAGTATACCGGCCACCTGCTCCTCTTCGATGACCAGTTCGAACTGCAGCCGCTTGCGCTGACCGCTGACCTGCTCGGCCAGCGACAGATTGTCATGAACTCCATGTCCGCGGACGTGATAGGAGGTAAAGCCACCGACTCCTTCCCTGCCCAGCAGGTAGTCCACCATTTCCTCTTCCAGTTCCGGACGGATATTCAGTACCAGTAATGTCATCATACCCGGGCGTCTCCTGCACTGGTGTGGAAGCGGTTGTAAATGATCGGCAACAGAAACAGAGTCAGGCCGGTTGAGCTGATCAGGCCACCAATGACGACAATCGCCAGCGGCTTCTGAATTTCCGAACCCGGCCCGGTGGCCAACAGCAGCGGAACCAGCCCCATGGCACAGATCGATGCAGTCATCATCACCGGACGCAGCCGGCGGGCAGCCCCTTCTCTGACCACTTCCGATACCGCCAGGCCCTTGGCCAGCAGATAATTGAAATGCGACATCAGCACCACGCCATTGAGTACCGCTATACCCAGCAGGGCAATGAAGCCTACCGATGCCGGTACCGACAGAAATTCTCCGGTCAGCCACAGTGCAATCAGGCCACCCGTCAGCGCGAAAGGAATATTGGACAGAATGATCAGCGTCTGCTTGAGGGACCTGAAAGTCAGGAACAGCAGAAAGGCGATCAGCAGCAAGGCCACCGGCACCACCAGCGCCAGCCTTGCGGCAGCCCGCTGTTGATTCTCAAACTCGCCACCCCATTCCAGCGTATAGCCCTCCGGCAGATCGACCCTGTCGACGATGACCTGCCTGGCTTCTTCAACAAAGCCCACCAGGTCCCGGTTTTCCACATTGGTCCTGATCACTGCGAAGCGCTGGCCGGATTCCCTGGAGATGCTTACCGGACCCTCGACCCGCCGGATATCGGCTATTTCGGACAGCGGCACATTACCACCACCTTCCAGCCCAATGAACTGATTACTCATCTGCTCCAGGCCTTCGCCCTGCAACTTGGCATAGCGCAGCATCAGCGGCACCCGGGCCGACTGCTCAATCACCGTGCCCACCCGCAAGCCTTCGATCTGTGAACGGAGCCGGGACTGTAAGTCGTCGGCGTTGATTCCCAGCATGCCGCTGCGCTGGCGATCCACCGTGACCTGCAGATACTGGGCCCCTTCATTCAGAGTCGCGATGGTGTCGACACTGCCTTCCACCTGGCCGACCTGTTCCGCGATCTGCTGAGCGTAAGTATTGAGCTCATCCAGATCGGTACCGAACAGCTTGATGGCAACATCGCCCCGGGAACCGGTGAGCATTTCCGAAACCCGCATATCGATGGGCTGGGTGAATCCGAAGTTAAGTCCCACAAACCCTTCCATTACCTGGCGCAGCTTCTCTTCCAGTTCCGCCTTGGTTCGAACTTCCCATTCCTCAGGAGGCTTCAATTGCAGGAACATGTCAGTCTCATTGAGCCCCATGGGATCCATGCCGATCTCGTCAGAGCCACTGCGGGAAACTACCCTGATAATCTCGGGAACTTCGTCGATCAGGGCATGCTCCACCCGTTGCACCAGGCGCGTGGTGCTTTCCAGATTGATGGAGGGAATAAATTCCAGCTGAATGATTATGTCGCCTTCATCCATAGTCGGCATGAAGGTTTTACCGACCAGTGGAAACACCGCGATGGTGACCACCAGCAGCATACCGGCCAGACCCAGCACATAGCGGGGTTTGGCCAGCGCCCATTCCAGGGCGGGACGGTAGAATCGCAACAGGTTACGACTCAGCCAGGGTTCATTGTGACTTGCCGACTTGATGAAAAACGAGGCCAGCACCGGGATCACCGTGAGGGACAGCACCAGAGATCCCAGCAGGGCAAAGACGATGGTGAGGGTCACCGGCCCGAAAAGTTTTCCCTCCAGACCTTCCAGCGTCAGCAATGGCAGGAACACGATGATAATAATCAGTATTCCCGAAGTAACCGGAACAGCGACATCTTTTACCGCCCGGTAAATAATATGCAGTCGCGGTAATTTCCTGGTGGACCCGGTCTCCTTGGCCAGTGAAGAGACAATGTTTTCCACCACCACAATCGATGAATCCACCAGCATGCCGATTGCAATGACCAGACCACCCAGACTCATCAGGTTGGCACTCATGTTCATGAAGCTCATCATCAGAAAAGTGACCAGCGCCGCCAGCGGCAGAACCGCAGCAGCCGTCAGCGCCGCGCGCACGTTGCCCAGGAACAGGCCCAGTAGAACCACTACCAGTACCACGGCTTCAATCAGGGCATCGGAGACCGTCGTCACGGCACCTTCGATCAGCACGCTGCGATCATAGAACACGTCGATTCTGGTGCCTGGTGGCAACGTCGCCTCGATCTCGTCGAGCTTGGCCTGAACCCCGGTCACGACCTCGCGGGCATTGGCACCGCGCAGTCCGATCACCAGCCCCTGTACCGCTTCCGTGGTCGCGTCCGCGGTCACCGAACCGTAACGTTCCAGCGTTCCCAGGGAAATATCTGCCACCTCGAACAGGGGAATTTTCTCGCCCAGACTGTTCTCCACCAGGATGTTGCCGATGTCCTCCAGGCTGCCGATGGCGCCGGCCACCCGCACCAGCATGGCTTCCTCACCCTGATCGATCCGTCCGGCGCCGTCATTCTTGTTGTTGCTCTGCAGTGCATTCACGATCATGTCATTGTGCACGTTGAGCCGGGCCATGGCTTCGGGCCGGGGAATGACTTCATAAGTTTTCACGAAGCCGCCCAAGGAATTGACATCCGCAACCCCGGGAACGGTTCTGAGCGCCGGACGCAGGGTCCAGTCCACCAGAAAGCGCTTCTGCTCCAGCGTCAGCGAGTCGCTCTCGACCGTAAACATGAACATGTCGCCAAGTGGCGTGCTCATCGGTGCCAGACCCCCGCTGATATCCCCGGGCAGGTCTTCCCACACATTATTCACCCGTTCCGCGACCTGCTGGCGAGCCCAGTAGATGTCGGTACCCTCCTCGAAGTCCAGGGTGATGGAACTGAGCGCGTACTTGGAAATTGAGCGCAGAATGGTCTTGCGGGGTATTCCCAGCAATTCCACTTCGATAGGCTGGGTAATCAGCGACTCGACTTCTTCCGGGGTCATGCCCGGCGCCTTGATGATAATCTTCACCTGGGTCGGGGAGATATCCGGGAACGCATCGATAGGCAGGTCAAGCAGGGCACGAGTGCCGAAGCCGACCAGTAGCAGGGCCAGCAACAATGTCATCAGGCGTTGACTGAGTGCCGTTTGAATTAGGTTCGCTAACATGATGGTAGTCCGCTACTCGTCCCGTCCCAGTCCCAGCTGCACGCCCTTCAGCACTGCCGCTCCCTGTATAACCAGCTGATCGCCGACCCGCAGGCTGGGACCGGCCACATAATTGCTGCCGGCAGGCTCCAGATCCAGAATCCGCGCTTCGACCCCACCGCTGGTCCTGACAAAGACAATCGTGTCTTCGCCGCTGTGTACCACTGCATCGCCCGGCACCAGCACCCCGCTGGCTGCTGCCGGAATCACCAGGCTCAATATCTGCCCGGGAAGGTAATCCATAGGCTCATTGAACTCGGCAAGCACTTCCAGGGTCTGGGTAGTCTCATGGACCGCCTGCTCACGAAAGCGTACCGTTACCGTTTCCGCCACTCCGGCCAGGCTCAGCACCTGTCCCGCCTCGATCCTGGATGCATAGCGGGCCGGCACACTGGCCCGCAGCCAGGGATCGCCACCGCTGCCAAGTGCAGCCACAACCTGAAACTTGTCGGCATACTGACCGGCCATTAACGATCGTTTGGTCAATATCCCGCTTACCGGCGCTCGTAAAGTGTAAACACCGAGCCGATCGGGATTGTCGACCAGCGCTTCCAGGGCAGGAACGTCGAATCCGGCCCTGGCCAGCGCGCCGGTCAGACTGTTCAATTCTATCGTCATGCGATGCAGTTCATGCTCCGTTTCCTGCAGACGCTGGCCGGATATAATTCCCTTTTCAAAGAGCTGGGTATCCCGATTCAGGAAAAACCCGGCATGCTCGTGCTCGGCGCTGGTGGTCAGCCACAGGTTCTGCAGGTCGAGCACTTCCTGGCTGCGCAAGGTGGCCAGCGACTGGCCTGCCATAACCCGATCACCGGGTGCCGCGTGCCAGCGCTCCAGGGTCCCCTGATAGGGAACCGCCACTTCCGAGGCTGATTCCGGAGAGTTGATCACGGTTGCCGGGAAGCGACTGCCGGAGCGGCGATCGGGTTCGGTTACCGGAGCGAACACCAGCCCCAGCCTGGCAAGATCATTGTCATCGAGAGGAATGAATTCCTGGGCCCGTGATCCGCCGGCCAGCAGCAGCAATACTGAATAGGTCAGCCAAGCTGTTCTCATGGTAAAACTCCGATTATCTGATTGTATTCCGAGTTGAGACGCTGCTCCCGAAGGCGCAGACTCTCGTAATCCAGCTCTGCCTGCCTGGCCTGCTGTTGCGCGAATATCACGCGGGTGAGATCCATCTCACCCAGTTCGAAAGCGGTCAATGCCATCTCGTAACGCTGTTCGCTGATGTCAACCTGTTCCCGGCCCAGCACCAGGGACTCGCCTATCAGCTCCAGTTCCCGGCCCACCTGGCCGCGCCGCTGCTCAAGCTGGCGGCGGGTCTCAATCATCTCCACTTCCGCATCTGTCTGGACACCGCGGGCAAGGCTGACGCTGGCGACAGTGGCCGGACTTTTCCCGAATGGGACACTGAACGACAGCGCCAGACTGTCGTTATAGGGCTGGAACCGATCGCCGCGTTCCCGCCGCACACCGACCGTCATGCTGGGACGGCCACTGGTCTGGTGACGGGTCAGCTCCACGTTGGCCGCCGCAATGGCAACCTGGGACTGTAAGTAACGCAGCGTGGGATGGTTCTGGGGTACGCTGAGATCTGACACCATTACTTCGGAATACGGAATGGCCGGTTTCATATTCAGCCCTGTCAGCACGGTATAGGCCTGTTCAATGGATGCCAGGTCAGCCAGTGCCTGCAGCTCTGTTCGCTGTTGCTGCAGAGACTGGGTTCGGGCCTGCAGCACATCGCTCTGTGCAGCCGCTCCGACCGCTTCCATGTCGACCGTGGTCGCCAGCAGTCGTTCGGCATCGGCACTGGCCTGTTGCGCAATTTCCAGTCTGCGCTCTGCCGCCGCCAACTCCCCCAGTACTGCTCTTACCTGGCCTGCCACCAGCAATTGCAGATGTTCCCGCCAGGCTTCCAGACGTGTCTGGTGCTGGTCCCCCAGGGCTGCAGTATCGCTCCGCTCACCAGGCCGCCACAGATTGAAACTTACCCCGGTCTCAAATTCCTGCAGCCCGATATTATCCAGTGGCGAGTCATCGTAAACACTGATCTGCAGACTGGGTCGACTGGCCACCCAACTGTTGCCCAGTGCATCGAATGCCTCGCTCATGGCACGCAGACTGACTTCGCTGCGCGCCGCCGGTGCATTGACCAGGGCGGCTTCCAGAATTGCGTCCACAGTCAAAGCCTCGCTGGCAGCCAGCAGCTGCTCTCGGGCGGCACTGTTCCCCTGGGCATTGGCCAGGCTGACGCCAATCTGGGACACCGCGACTGTTATCAGCAATACCTGCTGTAATCCGGCACCGAGAATCCGCTTAAATTTGGCAGACTGCACTTGAAGTATCTCCCTGTCGGTGATTGAAAGATCAGTATTAAAAGTAATTCTGGCAGAATTCTGTCGTGGCATCCTTAGGAGAATATTAAAAGGTCAGACAAGAATCATCTCAGTTTGAGATTGATCAAATCAGCAATATCTGAGGTTCAGGTTTATGCCGCCGGATTCAATGCAAATGGGAATTGGAAACGTTTACATCTATCTTGCCGGAACGCTTCCCGAAGCCGTAAACGGTCGCTGGAAATGCGAATCCTTATCAACCGCGGTGAAATTGATGTCGGTACCGCCGAATCACCCTCCGAAGCACCCTAAGTTCCTTAGAAAACTGTCGCATTATGGCTATAATCCGCCTCCAGCGATTACAAACTTAAGGAACCACCAGGGGGGTAGCCACCAATGAAGACTACGACATATCTGCTTACCGGAACGGTCGCCTGCATTTTCACAACCGGCGCGCTGGCGCAGAGTTACCAGGCTCCCGAAACTTCATGGGGCGTGCCCGATCTGCAGGGTTACTGGCGCCATAACACGGTAATGCCTTTTGAACGTCCCCGGGAACTCGGCACCAAGCGTGCTTACACCGAAGCAGAGGCATTGGCGCTGGAACGGAGCGCGCAGCAACAGGTCGAGGAAGACAATCAACCACTGGATCCGAATCGTCCCGCACCGGAAGCCACGCCCCTGCCGCCGGTGGGCAACTACGACCTGTTCTGGACCGACCGGGGAATGTTTTTACCCACTATCGGTGGAGAATTCAGAACTTCGGCGATTATCGACCCCCCCGACGGCCGGGTTCCGCCGCGTGTGGAAGGTTTCCAGGATCGATTACGGCAACTGTATGCCAGCCGACCGGACCGCAACGCCGGCCCTGAAGGCAGGAGTCTCGGTGAGCGATGTCTGCTTTCCTTTGGCTACAATTCAAGTCCGGTCATGACGCCGGTCATGTACAACAGCCATATGCAGATTGTGCAGTCACCAGGCTATGTGACCATCACTGCTGAAATGGTCCATGATGCCCGCATCATCAAGATCACCGACCGGCATTCAGCGGCGGCGGAAGTGCAGCGGAAATGGATGGGTGACTCCATCGGACGCTGGGAGGGAGACACGCTGATCGTCGAAACCCGGTATTACAATTCAGGTCAGGACTATCGCGGCGCCCCGCTTGACAACCTGACGGTGATAGAAACCTTTCGCCGGGAATCTCCCAACAAGATTATTTACGGTTTCACGGTGGATGACCCCTCAGTGTACAGCGCTCAGTTTTCCGGCGAGTATGCATTGACCGCCATGGACGAACCGGTTTACGAATATGCCTGTCATGAGGGTAATTATGCACTGGGAGGGATTCTTGCCGGCGCCAGGAGGCTGGAAGTCCTTGGCGAACAGAATCAGGAGCGCACCGACGGTTCTGACCTGCAATAGGTAATTTTACCTGAGCCAGGTCGATTGTATCCGCCCTCGGGAATCGGCTATCCTCGTACTCACCAGAGGAATAAGAACAGGAAATCAGGAATGACAATGCAGAACACCCCTCTCCTCATGTCCCGGATTCTGGGACGAGGTGCGATGCTTGATCCCGAAGTCGAAGTCGTCACCATGATCAGGGACGGCACCCACCGACAGACGCTCCAACAGACCTGGGAGCGGGCCAATCAACTGGCCTTTGCGTTGCAGAATGCAGGCATTGAAGTAGGCGATCGTATCGGCAGCTTCATGTGGAATAACTATCGGCACCTGGAGTTATATCAGGCCGTGCCGTCAATGGGTGCAGTCCTGCATACCCTGAATATCCGACTTCCGGCAACCGACCTGGAATATATCATCAACCATGCCGCCGACCGGATTCTGTTTGTCGACGAAGATCTGCTGCCGTTGCTTGAACCCCTCAAAGGCAAGATTCCCAGCGTGGAGAAAATAGTAATCTGCCGTTACGGTGACGGTGGCGAGAGCAGTTATGACAACCAGGTGGATTACGAGGATTTCATCAACGGACAGGATATCCGTTTTCCATGGCCCGAGATTGCCGAAACCTCACCGATGGGCCTTTGCTATACCAGCGGCACGACCGGAAAGCCCAAGGGTGTCATGTACACCAATCGTTCCACTTACCTTCATACTCTGACTGAATCACTGACCGACTCGATCGGTCTGTCGGCACTGGACTCATTGTGCGGAATTGTTCCAATGTTTCATGCCATGGGCTGGGGACTCCCGTTCTGCGCTTCCATGCTTGGCTGCAAACAGGTGATGCCCCATCGCTTCATGATTCCGGATGCTTTTCTGCAACTGATCCAGCAAGAGAAAGTCACTATTTCAGCCGGCGTGCCCACGATCTGGCAGGGAGTCAAGGCGGCACTGGAGGCAAATCCTGAAAAATATGATGTGTCCAGCCTGACCCGTGTCACCTGTGGCGGTTCCGCTCCACCGGTATCCCTGGCGCGCTGGTACTGGGAAAAGTACCGCATCGAAATGATTCAAGGCTGGGGAATGACCGAAACCAATCCGCTGGGTACGCTGTCACGAAAGGTCGCCAAGCGTTCCCAGGTTAATCTCTCGGAAGACGAGCAGTTCAAAAACATTGCCAAGGCGGGCCTGCCCATGCCCGGCCTGGAAATTGAGATCTTCGATGATGAATGGAATCCGGTCCCCCACGACGGCGAGTCGGTGGGCGAATTATGCATCCGCGGCCCCTGGATCGCCTCGTCCTATTATAATGACCCGCAACCGGACAAGTTTCATAACGGCTGGCTGGTAACTGGCGACGTGGCCAAGATCGATTCAGGGCAGTACGTCATTATCTCCGACCGTTCCAAGGACCTGATCAAGTCCGGTGGCGAGTGGATTTCCTCGGTGGATCTGGAAAACCACATAGTGGCGATGAATGGCATCACCCAGGCGGCAGTCGTGGCACAACCCCATCCCAAGTGGGATGAACGGCCGGTCGCGCTGGTAATTATCGAGCAGGGAGTCCAGCTTGATAAACAGGAAATACTCGATCACTGCGGAACGCTGTTTGCCCGCTGGCAACTCCCCGATGACGTTCTGTTCGTGGACAGCATCCCGCTCACCTCCACCGGTAAAATCGACAAGAAGGTGATACGGGCGCGACTGGAAGAGGAAGGCTACCAGTTGCCTGACCTGTCCTGACCCTTAGCATCTGTTAGGTAATTGCAGGAAAAAGGAAAATAAAAGGACAAAACAGAATTAGAAATTGAAACAGGAATGGGTTAAAAGCAGACAACACAGCCCGAAGATAATCCCGTATCGACATCCCCTCCGCCAGCAGAGGGCCTGGCGCAGGGCTGACAGTATTCCACCGGCTAACCGGAGGAAGTCTAGATTTCCCGGGCAATCAGCAGTTTCATGATTTCATTGCTGCCGCCATAGATTTTCTGAATCCGGCTGTCTGCGTACATGCGGGCGATCGGATATTCCAGCATATAGCCGTAGCCTCCAAAGAATTGCAGGCACTCATCGATAATTTCCACCTCCTTCTGGGTGGTCCACCACTTGGCCATGGCAGCGATTGTGGGATCGAGTCGGTTTTCGAGCAGTTTCATCACGCAATCGTCAACGAAGGTCCGGGCAATGCGGGCTTCGGTATACCGTTCCGCGAGTCGAAACTGGGTGTTCTGAAAATCCAGGATTCGCTTGCCGAATGCCTTACGTTCCTTGACATAGTCGCTGGTCAAGCGCAGGGCTCTCTCCATCATTACACAGGCACCACTGGCAATGATCAGGCGTTCACGCGGCAATTGCTCCATCAACTGCACGAATCCCTTCCCCTCCTCTTCTCCCAACAGGTCCGAGGCCGGAACTCTTACCTGATCGAAGAATATCTCCGAGGTATCCTGGGCTTTCAGTCCAATTTTCTCGAGATTCCGTCCCCGGCTGAATCCTCCCCCGCCTTCGACCGAGTCGGTTTCCACCATGATCAGCGAAGTGCCCCTGGCCCCTTCTTCGGGATCCGTTCTTACCACCACACAGATCAGGTTTGCGGTCTGCCCGTTACTGAGAAAGGTTTTTTGACCTGACAACACATAATCCGCGCCGTCCCTCCTGGCACTGGTGGTGATACCCTGCAGATCGGAACCGGCTCCAGGCTCCGTCATGGCAATGGCAGCGACCAGTTCCCCGGTAGCCATTTTCGGCAGCCATCTGCGTTTCTGTTGTTCGGTGCCATATCGAAAAATGTAGGGCGCCACGATACCGGAATGAACCGAATTGCCAAATCCTGTCACTCCGGCCCGTCCCTGTTCTTCGCTGATAACAAGTTCGTGGCGAAAGTCTCCTCCTCCACCTCCGAATTCCTCCGCCACAGAGGCACACAGGATGCCCGCTTCACCCGCCTTGTACCAGGCCTCGCGATCCACGACTCCCTGCTGTTCCCACCTGGGCAACAGCGGGACAAATTCCCGCTGGTAAAACCTTGCCACCGAATTGGCGAGCATTGCCAGTTCTTCGGTCATCCAGGGGGAAACGTAGTCTTCAAACATACCGGCTATTCTCGCAATTTTATGAAACGTCTTGATGAAACTCTGACTGATTTTTTCTCGGGAGGGCTACGTTCATCCCGGCAAAGAGTCCATCCTTTCAATCAGCATGGCATTGGCGGTTCCACCTCCTTCACAGATTGCCACCAGCCCGTACCGCAACTGACGTCGTTCCAGCTCATGAACCAGGGTGGTCATCAGCTTGGCACCGGTACCACCCAGTGGATGGCCCAGTGCCTGGGCCCCGCCATTGACGTTGAGACGGTCCAGGTCTGCTCCCAGCGCCCTGGCCCAGGCTAAGGGCACGGACCCAAATGCCTCGTTGATCTCGTAAAGATCCACTTGATCGATGTTCAGGCCGGCCTTTTCCAGGACCTTGCGGGTAGCCGGTATGGGTCCTTCCAGCATGACGACCGGGTCGGATCCCAGCACCGCCATGGAATGAATTCTGGCTCTTACCGGCAGGTTGAGTTTTTTCACTGCTGCGGTATTGGCCACCATGACGGCCGCAGCGCCATCGCTGATCTGGCTGGCCGACCCGGGGGTTATCACCCCCCCTTCGCGTAACGGCTTCAGACTCTGCAGGGCTTCCAGCGAAGCATCGAAGCGAATCCCCTCGTCGATCCGGTGTACTTCTGCCCGACCGTCTTCGAGGGTGACATCAACCGGGACAATTTCTTTTTCGAAATAGGCTTTCTCAGTGGCAGCGCTCGCCTTGAGATGACTGAGATAGGCAAATTCATCAAGTGCCTGACGGTCAATGGCGTATTTTTCCGCCAGCAATTCAGCGCCGTCGAACTGACTGAACTGAATTCCCGGATATTGCCGTTCCAGTCTTTCGCCCTTGGGAATTCCGCGGCCATGGGCCAGGCCGTCCTTGACATTGGATCCTATTTCGACCGTGCTCATCGCCTCGACGCCGCCACAAATCACCAGATCCTGAGTGCCGGACATGACGGCCTGAGCGCCAAACTGAATAGCCTGCAACGATGATCCGCACTGCCGGTCGACTGTTACTCCTGGCACTTCCAGGGGCAGCCTGGAGGCCATGGCCACATTACGCCCGCAGTTGCCGGCCTGGGCCCCAATCTGGGAAACCACGCCCCAGATCACGTCATCAATTTCGGTGCCGGATACGCCGGTCCGCTCCAGCAACGCATCCACTACGATTGCACCCAGATCGATTGGATGAATACGACTGAGCCGGCCCTTTCTGCGGCCGGTGGCGGTTCGAACGGCACCAACAATATAGGCATCTACCATCTTTCACTCCAACAAGGCGCAGCGCCTCGACCAGTTTTCCATATTCGGATCAGCAGACTTACCGGCCGGGTTCAGAGCGCCGGCATGCGAATTCCCGCATCGAGACGTATTACTTCGGCGTTCAGGTATTCACAGGTGACGATGTGGGCCGCCAGTTGCGCGAACTGGGCCGGTTTGCCCAGGGCTTTGGGAAACAGGGTAATCGCTTCCAGGCCCTGACGAATATCGTCGGGTAATTGACCGAGCATGGGCGTTTCAAAAATACCGGGGGCTATGGTCATCACCCGGATCCCCTGCTTACTCAGATCACGGGCCACCGGCAGGGTCATGGCGATAATGCCGCCTTTCGACGCTGCGTAGGCGGCCTGCCCGGTCTGTCCGTCGTAACCGGCAATCGAGGCGACGTTGATAATGACACCCCGTTCACCGGCCTCGGTCTGCGGCTCGTTGTGCTGCATGATTTCCGCACACAGTCGTACCACATTGAAGGTACCGATCAGGTTGACCCTGACAATGTTGGAAAACCTGTCCAGTGGCAGCGGCCCGTCCCGTCCCACCGTCCGGCCAGCTCCGCCGACACCTGCGCAGTTGACGTTGATATGAATGGTCCCGAACAGTTCCCCGGCTTTTCCTAAGGCCGCCACTACATCCTGTTCACTGGCTACATCACCGGCCGACCAGCCGGCCATGTCGCCCAGTTCCGCGGCCAGTGATGCGACCCGTTCGGCGTTGAGGTCAAACAGCATTACCCGCACGCCCTGCTCGACAAAGTGTCGCGCAGTTGCCATGCCCAATCCCGATGCGGCGCCGCTGATAAAAGCGATTCTGCCAGGCAGTTCCATAATTCCCCCTGTACCTGATTATTTCCATTCTGCCGCCATGCCCGCGACTCGCGAACTATAATCCACGAACGTGGTCAGCGGAAACACGACTCCCGGGCCTGCTCACTAACAGCCTGCCGAAAAACTCTCAGCCGGCACAATACGGCGTTAAAACCTGGCTCAAAATGCGCATTTACGGCGTGTAAACTGTGCTATTTCGCCGGAATTTGCCATGTCTTGCGCTCACCCGAAAGTTTTTCTACAGGCTTCCCAGCAGAGTCAGAACGCGTGGAACGGCACCGGCTGGTTGGTCCACCTTATTTCGAGATTAGCACAGAATCCGACCATGCTGAGCGCTTTTGAATCCGTTCCCGAATTACCCTATTATCGCCCGGTCTGTTGAGCGAGTTCAGAGGAGTGTCATCGTGGGACCGTTGCAGGGAATCAAAGTGCTGGAAATTGCCAGCATCGGACCAGGGCCATTCTGCGCCATGATGCTGGCGGACATGGGCGCTGAAGTGATTCGCATCGACCGCCGTGACCGGGTCGGTAGCGGAGACCCCCGGATGACTCTCAATCGTGGGCGCAAATCGCTGGCTCTGGACCTGAAAAAGCCCGAAGCCGTCGGAACGGTGTTACGGCTGGTGGCGAAGGCCGACATGCTGATCGAGGGATTCCGACCCGGCGTGATGGAACGTCTGGGACTGGGTCCTGAATCCTGCCTGGCCAGAAACCCGCGCCTGATATTCGGACGCATGACCGGGTGGGGTCAGCAGGGCCCGCTGGCTCAGGCGGCAGGGCACGATATCAATTACATTGCCTTGGCGGGTGCTCTGCACGCCATGGGAAGCGCCGACCGCCCCCCCACGCCACCTCTCAACCTGGTCGGGGACTTCGGAGGCGGCGCCATGTACCTGCTGGCCGGATTGCTGGCTGCCTACATTGAAACTCAGCGCTCAGGCCGCGGTCAGGTGGTTGACGCGGCAATGACCGACGGAACCGCAAGCCTGTTAACTGCTTTTTTCGGGTTGCGCGCCATGGGTCAGTGGAGCGATCGGCGAGCCGGAAACAGGCTTGATGGTGGTGCCCACTACTATGGCTGCTATGCCTGTGCAGATGGGAAGTTCGTTTCAATCGGGTCTATCGAGCCGCAGTTCTACGCCCTGCTGCTGGAAAAACTGGGCATTGAAGATCCCGAGTTTGAAAATCAGAATGATCAGTCTAAATGGTCCTTGCTCAGATCAAAGCTGGAAACAGTTTTTCTTACCCGGGATCGGGACCAGTGGTGCCAGCTGCTGGAAAACACCGACGTCTGTTTTGCTCCCGTACTGTCGATGGAAGAGGCGTCACGTCACCCCCACAATCTCGCGAGAAAGACCTATGTTGAGATTGAAGGTGTTGTGCAACCGGCGCCGGCACCGCGTTTCAGCCGCACTGCGGGAGAAATTCAGGGCCCGGCCGCCACCGTGGGTCAGCACAGTGAGGAAGTTCTTCGGAACTGGGGATTCTCTGCTGTCGAGATCGCCGACTTGCGGGCGGTGAACGCGCTGTAATCTGTCTGACAGACTGTTGGAAAGTCGCCCGATCCCGGGCTGAAGGACTACCAGGCTGTTACCGTTAACCGTGCATGGTTTCACTTTGCAACCCGGGGCCGCCAGACATCCGGCCCCGACTGCAACAGATGACGCTACTATTGACGATATTGATCGGCGCTATTGGATTTGCGGTGACCGGCTCAGTCTTCCTGCGCCTGCTGCCCTGCGTGATAAACCGTGTACACATAAACCGGAATGTCCAGGTCTCCCAACTGCGCTTCAATCAGTGGCTTCACCTCGCTCCAATCCAGTCCACCCACGCCGGTAGCCAGTCGCGGCAGCGCCAATGACCCGATATTTTCAGCCTGGATTATTTTCTTCAATTGCCTGAGCGCATGATTGACATTGGTGGTTGTGGCCTTGCCCGGCTTGCTGCCGTCGTAACCCCCATCCTGGGTTATCAGGTTGACTATGCGAACGTTGTCCGCTCCTCCCCATATCCATGCATCACCCGGCTCGGGTCGCTGCTGGTGACACCAGTGATGATAATCCTTGTGCATCGCCGGGTAGCGTTCATGTAGCGACAGCGCCAGCCCCTGGTTCATCGGATCATTAAAAGCGACACCGTGGGCAATAGCCTGTGCCGAGGTCAACAGAATGTCGCCTTCCACTTCCTGAATCATTTACTCGTCCCCTGTTCGTATTATCGTATTCATCGTTATTTCCGCCACCGGCTGCCGCCACGCGCCGGTGGGAGCATTATGATACAAAACATACCATCCACAGCGCCATCCTGGCGGGACGGATCTCTCATTGGCCTGCTGTTAAGGATAATCTGCCAGTTTCAGGTAAACTTTTCCGGCTGCAGTGCGTTACTGCCCTGTAGGTTCGATTACTACCGAATCCGTGGAGTTTAAAAATGAGAACACCGGTCCTGCTGAGCTTGTCAATCATGCTGTTCGCGGGCTGTCGCGCCACTGACGATCGCCCAATCGTCGATATGCGCGGGGTCAGCCAGGCCCAGTATTCGGCCGATCTGGCTGATTGCCAGTCATACGCGGATGAAGTGGAAGCCGGCCGGCAGGTTGCCAGGGGCGCCGTAGGAGGTGCTGTGGTGGGCGGTGCCGTGGGAGCTGTGGTGGGTGACAGTACCACCGCGAAACGAACCGCCGGTGCAGGTGCCGTCCTGGGCGCGGCCAGGGGTGGCAGAAACGTGATGACAGAGCGTGAACGGGTGATCCGGAATTGCCTGATAGGTCGTGGCTACCGCGTCCTGAACTGAGTTTCTTCCGCTGCATTCTTACTTTTTCCTGCTCCTGAAATTTCGCCGCCTCAAGCATGCCTGGACGTTCTGATATTCAGATGCACACGTATGCCGGTAGATTATCCGCATCCGCAAATTCCGATTCTGCTGACAATCAAGTCAATCATCTGGTAACCGCCTGACATCCCAGGATTCCTTTCTTGCAGGGCTATACTCCCTGTCCGGTCTCGATACGTAAGAGATTAACTTACAAATCGAATTTTAAGTCTCCAACTACTGATTTTTCTAGAGATTTTCTAAGGAAAGTGTGAACCGTTCCGATGTTTTGATCAGCAATCCGGAATTTAATGATACCCGGGTCAGACTCTATTCATATCCCACGGAATTTCCGGTCGCTCATGGTGATCTCAATGCAGACTGCGCAAATAATTTCAGTAGGTTCTGAACTGGCCGATTCGGCGGTACTTACCAGAGACATTCTGGACGAAGCCCGGTTCGAGGATTGCTCTCTGGTTGAGAAAAGCCTGGGGATCAGCGAAGTCCGGCAGGCCCCTGATTCCGCCAAACCTTCCCAACTTGCCATCCCGGCGGCGCGAGGGGCACTGCTGGAAAGCAACCTGCGACCGGCCGAAGTAGATGCCGTCATCTACTGCGGTATTGAGCGGGATTGTTCCGAGCCGGCCACGGCCCACATTATCGCAGCGGCCCTGGGCCTGCGTCCGGCCATCTGTTTCGATGTTGCCAATGCCTGTCACGGTTTCGTCAGTGGTATCCATGTGGCGAATGCCCTGATTCGCACCGGCGACATCCATCATGCCGTAGTAGTAACGGCCGAACTGTCCAGCAAGGTGACCCGCAAGGTCGTGGAACTGTTCCGAAAGAACAAACTGGGACCCCACGATATTCGGACCCACGTCGGTGCTTTCACCGTCGGCGACGCCGGTGGTGCCATGGTGTTGGGCCCCGGCGAACCCGGCAAGGGTATCCGCCAGATCAAGTCAGGCGCAGTCAGCGAACATCATCAGTTGTGCTCTTACAGCATCGATCGCGGCAAGCTCTCGTTTGTCATGGATATGGGCAGAATCAGCGCCGTCACCCTGAAGCTGGTCAAGGAGCTCATCGATCCGGCCTACCAGGCGCTGGGATGGACCCCGGCGGATGTCGACCAGTTCATTCCACACCAGGTCGGTGCCCGTCCCTTTCAGAAAACCCTGGAAATCGTCGAGGTCAGTGAAGACAAATCCATCGCCACCTATCCGAAACTTGGTAATCTGGCCTCTGCCACGATTCCGGTCTGTTACGACCTGATGAAGCAACAGGGCAGACTCAGCGCAGGTACCAATGTGTTGATCGGTTCATCCGGCAGCGGCATCGCCGCCACGTTTATGGGAGTGTCACTTTGATGCCAGGCACTTCGCATCTCTACGGCTTGTAGGAACTCACCCGACAATCACAAAATACGCAGGTTATGCATGGCATTTCCTGTCTATTCAGCTTAGAATCGATCCCACGAATAAAAAGAGTGATTGAACTCATTTCATTGCCATGGATCAGGATGCAGCTGTTTACTTGGGCACTTTCGCGGCCATAGCTTTCGTACTGAAAAGCGCGATTCTGTTCAATGTTGAAATCAAGAATAGGGCTACCCAGGCCTTTGTGATCGTTTGCCTGTCTTTTGTATTGCAGAATGCGGCGGAGTTTCTGGGATATTTCACTTACCTCAAATCCACCGCACTGGGTGAATTCTTCATCCACGTTTACATGATCTCCCTGTTCTATACTTTCGCATCGCTGCTGGTCCTGTCGCTGGCACTTTCTCATTCTGCCTGGTTTGGCAGAGTCAGATCACTCATTTACTCGCTGGCGGTGCTGCTCACGGTGGCTTATCTCAACGGACTGGTAGTCTCCGGTTTCCGGTTTCTGGGCTGGTCGGTCATCACCGAGCCCGGACCGCTGTACTGGCTGGCCATGGGCTTTGTCATGTTCTGCGCCGTGGCCTCGATTAGCCACCTGTTCTATCACTACTGGCGGACCGACGATCCGGAAATCAGTCAGAACTGCCGTGTGGCCCTGCTGGCGCTGTCGCCCATCCTGGCGATTGCAGTTGCAGTTCTGGGACTGCGCCTGGCCGGATTCAATTCATCCTCGGTGATCAGCCTGCCGATTGCCACTCTGGTTTTTCTCTACGTTATGCTGTTGCACACCAGCGGCAATCTGTTCTGGCTGTCCACCAAGCTCAAATCAATCCTGGCAATCATGATGATGGATCGCAATGCGCCGCTGGAAGTGATTTTCCGGGAAATCGAGACGGTCCGGATACAGGAAGCCCTCAAGCTGACCCACGGCCAGCAGAAGACAGCAGCGGAACTCCTCGGACTGCCGCCCTCGACCCTCAACAAGCGGCTTACCAAATACAATATCGACGCCGAGCAATTCAAAAAATCGGGCGGCGCTGTGTTGCAACGGCAATAAACCTACATTCTATCCATTTTGATGCCTGCCGGGCGGAAGTCATCCCGGGTACCCAGTGGGCAACTCGTCGCAATCTTCCCTGATGTCACACTTTTCCCTAGAGTTCTCTGGTAGCATGGAATGCTATCAGGTTACAGGGACGTAACCGCTTTCCGCTTAAGGAACCTGTGATTAATTATGAAATCGCTCTGCCCTTCAGACGAGTTCACTGACGAGGCGACTTGCCGCCGGCATGCGTCGGCCTGTCAAGGCAACTCTACGAAGTCAGTGGGCTCGTCTGAAAGACCCGTCGGTCGAGGTGGCTGGCGAAGACACGACAAAGTCCGTTATGACAAGGTATCAACGCCAGTGTAACTCAACATTTGGCGAACTTCGTAGCCATGGGCGCTTACCAGCGCGATTTATAACATTGGCAAGAACCCGCTAAAGAAAGCGACCAACAAGAGCAAGCAAGTCAGCTCCGTGCGCCAGATCACACAGCGCCGATTCCAAAAAGGGCTTCCTCCATCTGCCTCAATGAGAAGAACTAGTGTCCTGTCCGGTTAATTCGTTGTATTTCAGAGCCTGCAAGGCGCGCCTTGCCAGGAACCTTGGCTGGCACGCTGAAATGCGACGAATTAACCGGACAGGACACTAGGCGCTTCGCGAAATGGGCGACTCGACAACTTCAGCGATTCGCCTCATCAGAGATTGCCGACCGGGAAATCTGAGCGTTGTCGCCCGATACCTGCAGCGAAGCTCCGAAGCGGCAATCCGTGAACCTGTCGTCCGCGCTGCTAAATTATGGCGTCAGTTTCCTTGACCGCTTAAGACCGAGAAACCTGTGCTCAAGACTTTCTCTGTAACCTTCTAATGCTCGAATCGTACTATCGGCATATGAGCAATCCCATGCCTATGATCGACCAACTGATGCAGCGCATCGCCTCCGGTGAACGCAAAGCACTGGAGCATCTTTACGCGCAGATGAGTCAACCACTGCATGCCTATCTGCGCCGTATGGGAGCCTCCCGGGATGATGCCGCCGACCTGTTGCAGACTGTGTTTCTGAAGCTCTGGCAGCGGCGTTCGCAGTATGCCGGATCCCAGGCAAGTGCCTGGATTTATCGCATCACCCACAACGCCTGGCTCGATCACGCACGTAAATGGCGTCACTGGAATCCACAGACCGCTGAAGATCAGCAGAGCGATCCCTCCCCCGAGCAGAATGTCATGGCAGAGCAGCTGGGCGAACGTCTGCAGCATGCGCTCGAGTCCCTGCCCGAAGAAACCCGGGAGGCTATTCTGCTCAGCCGCTTCTCCGACCTTTCACTCGCCGAGATCGCACACGTGCTGGGCACCAGCGAAGGCAATGTCAAAGTCAGAATACATCGCGGGCTGAGTGCACTCAAAACCTGCCTGCAGGAGGAAACCCATGTCACCGAATGAATCGCATACATCGCTGGAGTCCAGAGCCTTATGGCAGGAAGTGCTGGGCGAGCAAACGGAAGCGGTCTGGCAAGCCCTTGATGTCGAATGCGCCTCTTACTCCCTTTACGCTCTGAGAACATCTTGCCTGCCTGTATGGCAGTTCGCCACGGCCGCATCCCTGGCTCTTTGCGCAGCGCTTGCGTTCATCACACTTAAGCAATCCACCCAACTCGCAGATCAGCGCCTGGACTATGTACTGCTGCAGCTGCAATCTCCCAGAGCGTCTACCCAACTGGATGCGCTTCTGAGCCTGCGCACCCTCGGAACAGCTATTCCCGAACAGCGCTGGCCCGAACTGCGCAATGCACTGCAGAACTCCAGCGACCCTAACGTGCAGCTTGCAACACTGGAATTAATGATCAATATTGGCGCCATTACCCAGATCGCTGACATTCCCGACCTTCTGCCTTCCAGGGCGCCTCAGCAACGTCTTCTGGAAGCTTCATTCCAGTTTTGGAATCCACAGGAGCATTAATCATGAAAACAGATCACTTCAAAGCCCTGCTGGCGTTGACGATACTTTCTGCCCCCACTTTCGCGTGGGCAGCAGATACCGGCGAGCTCGTGCTTGCGGATACCCAGGGCATCACGCGTCTCCTGATCAGCGGGCGTTACCTGAACATCGAGATCCGCTCTGGAGGCAACATCGCAGCCTTGCAGTGGCATCAGGACGCACACGATCCCTCGCTTTCTGATGGGCAAAACGGACTTACCACACTCGTGATGCCTGCCATGGAACCCGCCTGGGGGCGTAACGACGAGACACTGGTGCTGCGCCTGAACGATAGTGAGCAGTCCTGGCGCCTGCAATTGCAGGTCCCGTCGCAATGGGAGCTGAACGTCAATGTCATGGAATTGGGCGACATTCGCATTGAGGGACAGCAGGCCAACGTCTCCGCCTGGTCCGCTCGGGGAGACATCACGCTTAGCAATCAGAA
Source organism: Pseudomonadales bacterium (assembly GCA_024234395.1). GTDB lineage: Bacteria > Pseudomonadota > Gammaproteobacteria > Pseudomonadales > Pseudohongiellaceae > NORP240. Next base: position 801,171 of record JACKOH010000001.1, on the reverse strand, counting down.
CGGCAGCTTTTCCATTACCGCCATGGACGGAAACGCCCTTGTCGATCTCCTGGCGGCACCTGTAGAAAGTTCCGCGATCACAGTGTGGAACGGCGACCTGAGCCTCGCCTTGGAGGAGAATCTGAACATTGATCTGCGAATTCTGGAGAGTCGGCGGCTGCAGACTGACCTGAATCCGCTGCTCACTGCGACTCCGGACGCTCAGGCCCAGGGTACGCGCTATTCTCTGAACGGAGGTGGTGCCGAAATCACCTTACGTAACCTGAACGGGGGCATGGCCGTATTAAACCGAGACACCCTCCCCTGAGTCATTCTCTGGCAAGGAGACCCCAAATGAAATCCCCACTCTGCAGCCTGCTTCTCAGTCTTGTCCTGTCCACACTTCCTGCTATTCTGTTCGCTCAGCCTCGCACACTGGTCGCCGATCCTCTACTGCAGGAACGCATCTACCGCTATCTTGTCGCCCACGAGGTCAACAACGATTTCATGGGGGAAGTGCTGGTGGCCGACTCCGAGCGCATCCTGGCACGCGTGTTGGTGGGCATGGCGGATATTGAGAGTGGCAGGCCTCACCGCCCCGGTGATGTCTATGGCGTGGCCTCGGTCACCAAGCAGTTCACAGGTGCCGCCATTGCCCTGCTGGTATCCCGTGGAGTCCTGTCGCTGGACGACAGCGTTGCAGATTGGCTGCCGACTTTCACTACACGAGTGAGCGGGATGGAGCATGTGACGATCCGCATGCTTGCGCAGCAGGAGGCTGGTGTGCCCGATTACAACGATTTCCCGGACTATGCCCAATTCAGTCGACGCCAGGTAAACCTGGACGAAGTGCTGGACTGGATCGCACAGAATACGTCTTCCATCAGTCCCGGCACAGGGTATGACTACTCCAACTCCCATTTCGCCATTCTCGCCCGCATCATTGAAGAAGCCAGCGGAGAATCCTATCGCCAGTTCATGCGCGAGCACATTTTCAATCCCGCCGGCATGCTCAGCAGCGGCCACTACCGCGCCGAAGAGATTGTGATGCAGCGGGTGTCCCTTTATGATCCCGGCCAGCATGGCGATCTCGTCAATGCGCCTGTGCTGGACAACTCCATGAAATTGGGGTCAGGATCGCTGTATACTACAGCCGACGACCTGCTGAGCTGGCATCGCAGTCTTCTCAAGGAACGGGTACTCAATGCGCAAACGCAGGAGCTCTATCTCGAACCGTCCGGGGAGCGCTATGCCATGGGTGTCGGTGTGCGCATGGATGCACTGAGCAATCAGTTGATAACAGATCACGACGGCAAGGCACCCGGCATTGCTGCCTACTATAAGCGGTGGCTGGGCGACGGCAAAGTGCTCATCCTGCTCTCCAATGTCAACAGTGGTGTACTCAACCAGATGAAGTCAGATCTCAGCCACCTGATTGCCGGTGAAGAGGTGGCAATGCCGCAGAAACGTGAGTATCGCGAAATTGAAAAGGCTCTTCTCACTGAAGCTCCCGGCAATTATCTGTTTCCTCCGACTACGCCAATCCGCATTGCACAGGAACTCGACGGGCTGTCACTCTACTGGCGCGAATCGGGCCTGGTGCAGCATCTTGCACCACTCGCGGACAGCGACTGGTTTTTGATGGGCAGCCGGGGAGACAAAGTGCGTTTTCACCGGAATCCCGATGGCGAGATCGACGGCATGGAGTATGACTGGGGTGGCGGGTTCGAGTTCTGCCCACTTCAAAAACGCAGCGTTAGGTGAGCTCTTGATACTGAGGTTAAATTCCGATTTGCCGGAGAACAATTGTCAGTATCGATGCACTCAGATAGAGTGGCGAATTCTGGTTCAGCCCTCAGCACCGCCTTAACAGCCTGTTGAAAAACCCTCCCCCTTATAGGCGATGAATCCCTGCTTCTATTCGCGAGATCATTCGCCAGGAAAAATTTTCACTCCGGTCTCCGGTACGTTTTCTGCTTGGTTCCTTGGGTCATTCGGACCGCTCTATCTGGATTGACAAGGCGGGTTGCTCGCAAGCGACACTTTATTCTGGCGCTGTAGTCAAGAGCCGGTTCTCAGCTCCTAATCTATATAGTAAGAGATATCCTGCTGACGAGCCTGTCTGGAGACTGCTCCATCCGCGAGCGTGGCAAACAAGAAACTCCGACACCCCGATCATCGATCAGAAGGAGGGCTAAGAAAGAAAAGCTTTGAGAATTATCGATCGAGAGTGCTGACCCACTGTGGGTAGGATGGGATAATCAACCGAGTGACCGTGAATGCCCAGCCCCGTTAATGGGGTAGAGCCAAAAGTTAGAAAACGATTGGAGAGAAAAAACCGGACTTCAAAGGATTGGTCGGGACGGCGGGATTTGAACCCACGACCACTTGACCCCCAGTCAAGTGCGCTACCAGACTGCGCTACGCCCCGAAACAGGAGAGGCATTGTACCAGAGTCTGGGAATCAGGAAAGACGTTTAAGCAGTGTAATGACAGAGTTTATTCCCGTGCTCACAGCCAGGGACATTGCTCCAGAGGACTAAAGGACGCAATACAGAAACGGCACCGGGATAAAAATCTGCAGTACGCCAAATGCGCTGAACAAGGGAATAGCCGGTAAGCCGTAGCCCGGCTGCCCCACCCATGCCTGTTCGCTACCTGTTAAAGACTGGCGATCAGGCCTTCCAGTTCCCTGATAACCACCTTCAGCTCACTGGCGTCGATGGCATTCCTGGTTGAATCCTCTTCCTTGTCCTTGCCGCTCAGTTTCTGGCGGGCCCCACCAATGGTGAAACCTTCCTCATAGAGCAGCGACTTGATCTGACGGATGAGAATGACGTCCTGTCTTTGATAGTAACGACGGTTACCTCGGCGCTTGACCGGTTTGAGCTGTGGGAATTCCTGCTCCCAGTAACGCAGCACATGCGGCTTGACGTCACACAGCTCACCGACCTCACCAATCGTAAAATACCGCTTCGGTGGTATCGGAGGTAACTGATCGTTATTCTTTACTTCCAGCATATTTCTCTACCCTTGCCTTCAACTTTTGGCCCGGTCGAAAGGTCACGACGCGACGCGCCTGAATTGGGATTTCCTCGCCGGTCTTGGGATTACGTCCGGGACGCTGCTTCTTGTCCCGCAGATCGAAATTCCCGTACCCGGAAAGCTTTACCTGCTCATTATGCTCCAGGGAAAGGCGAATTTCCTCGAAAAACTGCTCAACCAATTCCTTGGCCTCTCGTTTATTCAAGCCCAGATCATCAAACAGTCGTTCTGCCATCTCGGCCTTGGTCAGCGCGCCTTCCGCCATAATCACATACCCAGCTAGTTTCTCAGTCCCGCGTCGAAAGTATCTTCTAGTGCCTTGATACAACAAGAAATTATCTCGTTGACCTCGTCATCGTTAAGAGTGCGCGAAGGATGCTGCCACGTCAAGCCCAGAGCCAGACTTTTTTTCCCGATTTCGATTGCATCCCCTTGATATACATCGAATAATCTAAGGTCGGTCAGGAATTCACCGGCATTTTCACGTACTGAGGCAAGAATATCTGCGGCCGGCGTCGCATTATTGACCAAAATCGCCAGATCACGGGTCACTTCCGGAAAGCGGGAAAGTGCCGACGCCAGTGGAATCTGACGGTGCAACAGAACCTGCAGCTGCAACTCGAACAGGAACACATCGCCGTTCAGTCCCAGCTCCCGGCGTAGCGACGGATGGATGGCGCCGACATGACCGACTAGGCGGTCATGCTCGCGTAGCTCGGCGCATTGACCGCTATGCATGGCCGGATGTGTTCCCGGAGTAAACCGGAATTCTTTCCCATTGCGGGTCAGTGAAAGCAGCGTTTCCACATCACCTTTAGCATCAAAAAAATCCACTAACTCACTGGAATTACTCCAGTTATCCGGAAATCTCCGTCCACTCAGCAGGCCGGCAATCCGGGTGGGCTGGGAAAATTCTTCAGCTTGGGACGCGAACACCTGGCCAGTCTCAAACAGGCGCAATCGCTCCTGCTGACGGTTTTCATTGTATTTCAGGGTCGCGATCAGGCCCGGAATCAGGCTGCTGCGCATCACCGACATGTCAGCCGAGATGGGATTTTGAAGTGTGACAGGCGCTGTGTTATCGCCAGTGATCTGGCTGGACAGGCGCGGATCGATAAAACTGTAAGTGATAATTTCCTGGTAGCCGAGACTGACCAGATGCTGTTTGAGCCGGGCCAGCGGGACAACCTGTTCCCGGCGAGCGGCCAGTGTCTGGCGGCCCATGCCTCCGCCTGGCGGAATATTGTTATAGCCGTAGATCCGCGCCAGTTCTTCGATCAGATCTGCCTCGATTTCAATGTCGAAGCGGTACGACGGCACGGCGACTTGCAGTTCTGTGTCCGAATCGGCAACGATCTCCAGGCCAAGGCCTGAGAGTATTTCCCGGATGCGCGGCGGTTCGATTTCCACACCGAGGTACCGCTCTACGGAGTCTAATCTGATAGTGACGGTGACCGGATTAGGCAGATTACCCAGGGTCTCCTGAATCGGCCCGGCCTCACCACCGACAATCTCCAGCAGTAACTGCGTTGCCCGTTCCGTGGCACGTCGCTGTAACTGAAAATCAACGCCGCGCTCGTAACGGTGCGAGGCATCGGTGTGTAATCCATAGGAACGCGCCCGGCCGGCAACTGCCAACGGCGCGAAATAAGCGCATTCAAGAAAGACATCGCGAGTCTGGTCGCTGACTGCGGTGCTAAGTCCTCCCATGATACCGGCCATGGCAACAGGTCCGGACTGGTCCGCAATAACCAGCGTGTTGTCGGTCATTGCCACTTCCCTGCCGTCCAGCAGGGTGATTTTCTCCCCATCAGCAGCCAGCCGCACATCGATACCTTCCTGCAGCCTGCCAAGATCGAAGGCATGCATGGGCTGACCCAGCTCCATCAGGACGAAATTGGTGACATCGACGACCGGATCAATGCTGCGCAGCCCACAGCGGCGCAGCTTTTCCTGTATCCACAGGGGCGTTTCCGCACCGGCATCGATACCTCGAATGACTCTGCCCAGGTAACGGGGACAGGCGTCCGGAGCGCTGATTCGAACCGGAAAAGACTCCTGGTGGGAGGCTGTAACCGGTTCGATGTCCGGAACGCAGACTGGCGCGCCATTAAGTGCCCCGATTTCCCTGGCCAGCCCGGCAATGCTGAGGCAGTCACCCCGATTAGGGGTCAGGTCCAACTCTATACTGCTGTCATCCAGACCGAGATATTCGCGAACGTCAGAGCCAGCCAGCGCATCTTCGGGCAGTTCCAGCAATCCGTCGGAAGATTCTGCCAGTCCCAGCTCTTCGGCGGAACACAGCATGCCACAGGACTCCACTCCACGCAGCCTGGCCTGCTTTATAACGAAGGGTTTATCGGACCCCGGTTCCTCGATTGCCGCGCCCAGACGCGCGAACGGTGCCTTCATCCCGACCCTGACATTGGGGGCACCGCAGACTACCTGTAGTTCCCCGAGTCCATCGTTGACCCGACAGACCCGCAGCCGGTCGGCATCGGGATGAGGATCCACTGCCAGCACCTCACCCACCACTATGCCGCTGAAACGGTTGGCGACCGGCGCAGTCCCGTCGACTTCCAGCCCGGCCATGGTGAGCTGCTCGATAAGCTGGTTACTGTCGACCGGTGGATCGACCCACTCCCGCACCCATTGTTCACTGAATAACATTCCCGGCCTCCTTATCTGAACTGCTTAAGAAAGCGCAGGTCGTTCTCGAAAAATGTCCGCAGATCACCGACCCCATAGCGCAACATGGCCAGGCGCTCGACGCCCATGCCAAAGGCAAAACCATTGTAACGGCCGGTGTCGATCCCAGACATTTCCAGGACTTTTGGATGTACCATTCCACAACCCATAACTTCCAGCCAACCGGTGTGACTGCAGATCCTGCAGCCCTGCTGAGCACAGCTGACACAGCCCATGTCCACCTCGGCGGATGGTTCTGTAAACGGGAAATAGGACGGCCGGAATCGGACCTCCATATCGGCCTCGAAGAATGCTCTGAGAAACTCCACCACGGTTCCCTTGAGATCGGTAAAGCTGACTTTCTCGTCAATGAGCAGGCCTTCCACCTGGTGAAACATCGGTGTATGGGTAAGATCGGAGTCACAGCGATAGACCCGTCCGGGACAGATCATGCGGAATGGAGGCTGGCCATTCTCCATGACGTGTACCTGCACCGGGGAGGTATGGGTCCGCAGTACCGTGCCGGGACGGATATAAAAGGTGTCGTGCATGGCCCGCGCCGGATGGTGGGAGGGAATATTTAGCGCTTCGAAGTTATGGTACTCGTCTTCGATTTCGGGACCTTCCGCCACGTCATAACCGGCCGATTCAAAGATCGTGGTTATCCTGTCGATGGTCATGGTCACCGGGTGCAGGCCGCCCTGCGACTGCCGGCGCCCAGGCAATGTGACATCCACAGTCTCGCCGGCGAGCTGGGCTTCCAGCGCGGAAGAGGCCAATGCCTGCTTGCGTTTTTCCAGCGCTTCCTGCACCTGGCGCTTGGCTATATTAATGCCTTCGCCAGCCGCGGGGCGCTCTTCGGCGGGCAGCTTCCCCAGGTTTTTCAACAGCGCAGTCAGGCTGCCTTTCTTGCCCAGGTAATGAACACGCAAGGCCTCCAGTGATTTTTCATCACAGGTGGCCTCGATAGCCTGTAGCGCTTCGGCGAGAAGTGTGCTGGTATCAGTCATGACCGTGACCTGCTCATCCGGCAGATCAGACGGTCAGACTGGCTTTGGCCTGATCCACGATAGCGGCAAATGCCGACTTGTCATGCACCGCCAGATCCGCAAGAACCCGGCGATCGATTTCAATATTGGCTTTCTTCAGGCCGGCAATCAGCTGGCTGTAAGACATGCCGTTCTCACGGGCCTGGGCATTGATGCGGGTAATCCACAGGGCACGGAATACCCGCTTCTTGGCGCGGCGATCGCGATAGGCATATTGACCGGCCTTGGTAACCGCCTGTTTGGCGACCCGGAATACGCGACTGCGGGCACCATAGTAACCCTTGGCCTGCTTTAATACTTTCTTGTGACGACGACTGGCGATAACGCCTCGTTTGACTCGAGCCATGATTTAATCCTCTCTATTAACCGGTTGATCAGGCGTCGCGCAGCATGCGCTTGACGGCTGGAACATCAGATGGGTGAACCAGGGATGTACCGCGCAACTGACGCTTGCGCTTGGTGGTCATCTTGGTGAGGATATGGCTCTTGTAGGCGCTTTTGCGCTTATAGCCCGAACCGGTCTTTTTGAACCGCTTCGACGCGCCTCTGTGAGTTTTCAACTTACTCATTTTCAACACTCCGCATTTGTGAGACCCGCCCTTGCGCGGCTCACTTTTGATTGACATAAACAAGCTGTCAGCGGCACTACGCCGCCTGTCACTGGATTCCGGTGAGGGAGTAGCTAGCTGATCAGCCTTTCTTCTTGGCCGGCGTCAGTACCATGACTATCTGCCTGCCTTCCATCTTGGGTTCCTGTTCCACGGTGCCGTAATCGATCAGATCCTCTTTGATCCGATCGACCAGCTCCTGGCCAAGATGTTGATGGGCCATTTCCCGGCCGCGGAATCGAAGCGATACCTTGGCCTTGTCCCCATCCTGAAGGAAACGTATCAGGTTGCGTAGTTTTACCTGATAATCCCCTTCTTCCGTCCCTGGGCGAAACTTGATTTCTTTAACGTGCGTTCTGCGCTGCTTCTTCTTGTTTGCCGCCTTCTGTTTCTTAAGGTCAAACAAGTACTTTCCGTAATCCATGATCTTGCAGACCGGCGGCTCCGCCTCCGGCGAGATCATAACCAGATCGAGCTTGGCTTCGGCCGCAACGCCCCTTGCTTCCTCAAGGGGTACGATACCTACCTGTTCGCCGTCGGCACCAATCAGTCGCACCTGATCGGCATCTATATTTTCATTAATGACGGGCTTTTTGGTACTACCTCTCATAACTGGCGCTAGCGCTTGTTCTCCTTTGCTGTTCCCATAGCTGACTGGCTATTCAGACCGGTCACGAGGCCCGGTTTGCCATCGACAACGACGCCGGGCAAACCGGAAAACCGACTGCTCAGTTTTCCCCTCTGCTTTCCTGGCGTCCGAATCGGGCGATGTCGGTTTCCAGCCTGTGGCTGAACTCGTCGAGACTCATCACCCCCAGGTCCTCTCCTGAACGGGTGCGCACCGCAACGGTGCCAGCCTCGACCTCCTTATCGCCAACTACAATCAGATACGGGATCTTCTGTAATGTGTGCTCGCGGATTTTAAAGCCGATCTTTTCATTTCTCAAGTCTGAAATCGCTCTAAACCCTTTATTTTTCAAGGATTCTTTGATTTCTTCACAATAAGCGGCCTGACGGTCGGTGATATTCATCACCACCACCTGCTCAGGAGCCAGCCAGGCCGGCATGGCACCGGCATAGTGCTCGATCAGAACCCCGATAAAACGCTCGAAAGAGCCAAGTATGGCCCGGTGCAGCATGACTGGCGTGCGCCGACTGCTGTCCTCCGCCACATACTGGGCGCCGAGGCGTTCCGGCAGGAAAAAATCCACCTGGATAGTGCCACACTGCTGCACCCTGCCCATGCAATCCTTCAGTGAATACTCGATTTTGGGACCGTAGAAAGCCCCTTCGCCGGGAGTCAGCTCCCACTTCAGACCGGTACTGTTGAGCGCCTGTTTCAGCGAGTCCTCAGCTCGATCCCACAGCTCGTCGGAGCCGACCCGTTTTTCCGGCCGCGTGGAAAGACGCAGAATCACCTCGTCGAAACCGAAGTCCCGGTACACTTCGAACAGCAGATCCATGAAGGCGGACACTTCCTGCTGGATCTGATCTTCGCTGCAGAAAATATGCCCATCGTCCTGCACAAAGCTGCGCACTCGCATCAGCCCGTGCATGCTGCCGGACGGTTCATAACGATGGCAGGAGCCGAATTCAGCCAGCCGCAACGGCAAGTCACGGTAACTCTTCAAGCCCTGGTTGAACACCTGGATATGACAGGGGCAGTTCATTGGCTTGATGGCGTACATCCGGCTGTCGGACTCGACACTGAACATTTCCTCCGCGAACTTGGAGGCATGCCCGGATTTTTCCCAAAGGCTGTAATCGACCAGCTGGGGTGTACGGATTTCACGGTAATCATTGGCATCCTGAACCTTCTTCATATAGCTCTGGATAACCTGGTAAATAGTCCAGCCACGGGGGTGCCAGAAGGCCATACCCGGTGCCTCTTCCTGAAAGTGGAACAGGCCCAGCTGCTTGCCGAGTTTGCGATGATCGCGTTTTTCCGCCTCTTCAAGTCGTTGCAGATACAGACTCAGATCCTGCTTCGAACCCCATGCGGTGCCGTAAATGCGTTGCAGCATCTCGTTATCCGAGTTGCCGCGCCAGTAGGCTCCGGCTACCGAGGTCAGCTTGAAGGCTTTGAATTTGCCGGTGCTTGGCACATGGGGACCACGACAGAGATCGATGAATTCACCCTGCTGGTAGAACGACAGCTGTTCGTCGCCGGGAATGGACTCGATGATCTCCACCTTGTAGTCCTCGCCCATTTTCCGGAACATTTTGACGGCCTCATCACGGCTCATTACCGAACGATGCACCGGCAGGTCTTCCTTGACGATTTCCTGCATGGTTTTTTCTATGGCTTCCAGATCTTCCGGCGTAAATGCCCGTTCGAAAGCGAAATCATAGAAGAAACCATCCTCGATCACCGGACCGATCGTGACCTGCACCTCGGGAAACAAACGCTGAACCGCCTGGGCCATCAGGTGGGCACAGGAATGCCGCAGGATTTCAAGGCCGTCGTCATCCCGCTCGGTGATGATTGCCACTTCGGCGTCGTTCTCGATCAGGTGAGACGTATCGACCAGCCTGCCATCCACACGTCCGGCGAGCGCTGCCCGAGCCAGTCCCGCCCCGATCGATTCAGCGAGTTCGGAGACGGTAACCGGGTCATTGAAGCTGCGCTGGCTACCGTCTGGTAATGTTATCTGTGGCATTGTGTGTGTTCTGTGTTCAGCTTAAAAACCGGTAAAAGCGAGAAAAATCCAAGGAATCCAAACAAAGACAGACCCGTTCGGGTCTGCCAGGTGGCGATTGTCATCGGCGGAATCAGCTGCGCGACGGCAGCGCGAAATCACAATGGCCTTGAATCGAACTTAGCGCTTTCGGTACTCTCTAAATCGCAAACTATCGTACCCGATCTTCTGAAGTGGTAGGCACGACCAGATTCGAACTGGTGACCTCTACCATGTCAAGGTAGCGCTCTAACCAACTGAGCTACGCGCCTGCGGTTCCACCTTTCAGAAGGACTGGCGATTATAGGGGATCAGACTGGCAGGTGTCGATGGCTTTGTCAGGGAACTGCTGATTTATTATGGCAATAGGCTGCGTTTACGCATCAGGCTCCTTTCAACAGAACTTCTTTCAATTCCGCGATCCGATCGCGGGTCCGGGCGGCCTCTTCAAAGGCCAGATCGCGCGCCTGTTCAAACATTTCCGTTTCCAGCCGGTCGATTTCCTTGCTGAGTCGGGCCGGATCCCGGAATTCGATGGCGCCATAGGCACCGGATTTTTCCGCCACCGCCCGCTGCTTCCTCTGGCTGCGGCTCGATCCGGGTGCGGCATAGGCCCCTTCCATGACGTCTTTGACCCGCTTTTTCACGCCGGCCGGAGTGATCCCCTGTTCGCGATTGAATTCCAGCTGGGTATCGCGCCGCCGGTTGGATTCATCGATCGCCCGGCGCATGGAGCCGGTAACCTTGTCGGCATAGAGAATCGCCTTGCCGTTGATGTTCCTGGCAGCCCGGCCGATGGTCTGGATCAGTGAGCCCTCTGAACGCAGGAAACCCTCTTTGTCCGCATCCAGGATTGCTACCAGCGAAACCTCCGGAATATCGAGTCCTTCCCGCAACAGGTTGATGCCCACCAGGACGTCGAACTTTCCCAGCCTCAGGTCGCGGATAATCTCCGCCCGTTCTACTGTATCGATATCCGAATGGAGGTATCTGACCCGCACATCGTGCTCGGCCAGGTAATCGGTCAGGTCTTCCGCCATACGCTTGGTCAGCACCGTCACCAGCACCCGCTCCTGCTGGGCTACCACCCTGCGCACTTCCGACAGCAGATCGTCCACCTGGCTGGATGCCGGGCGCACCTCCAGTTCCGGATCCACCAGCCCGGTGGGACGCACCACCTGCTGCACCCGTTGTCCTTCGTGTGCTTTTTCGTAGGGGCCTGGTGTCGCGGAAACAAAGATGATCTGCGGGGTCAGGGCCTCCCATTCCTCGAATCGCAGTGGCCGGTTATCCAGCGCGGATGGCAGTCTGAAACCGTACTCCACCAGGGTTTCCTTGCGCGAGCGGTCACCCTTGTACATGGCCCCCAGCTGCGGAATGGTGACATGAGATTCGTCAGCCACCACCAGCGCATTGGGGGGCAGGTAGTCATACAATGTCGGCGGTGGCTGACCGGCGGCACGACCGGACAGATAGCGGGAGTAATTTTCGATACCGTTGCAGTATCCCAGCTCCTGGATCATCTCCAGGTCAAACCGGGTCCGCTGGCCCAGTCGCTGCGCCTCCACCAGCTTATGGGCGCCCTCCAGCTGCTGTAACCGCTCATTCAGTTCCACCTTGATATGATCGACCGCATTCAGCAGGGTCTCCCGCGGCGTCACGTAGTGGGACTTGGGAAATACCGTCAGTCGCGGCACCCGCCTGACCACCTCGCCGGTCAGGGGATCAAAATACGACAGGTTCTCGATCTCGTCGTCAAACAGCTCAATACGGATAGCGTGGCGGTCGGATTCCGCCGGGTAGATATCGATTACGTCACCCCGCACCCGGAAGGTGGCGCGGTGCAATTCCACGTCGTTGCGGGTGTACTGCAGATCGGCCAGCCGCTTCAGCAGGTAGCGCTGGTCCATTTTGTCGCCCCGATCCAGGTGCACTACCATTTTCAGATAGGAGGTAGGATCACCGAGACCATAGATGGACGATACCGTGGCCACCACGATGACGTCCCGGCGCTCCAGCAGGGCCTTGGTGGCGGACAATCGCATCTGCTCGATGTGATCGTTGATGGACGCGTCCTTCTCTATGTACAGGTCCGAGGAGGGAACATAGGCCTCCGGCTGATAATAGTCGTAGTAGGAAACAAAATATTCGACGGCGTTGTCGGGGAAAAACTCGGAAAACTCCCCGTAGAGCTGGGCTGCCAGGGTCTTGTTGTGAGCCATCACCAGGGTGGGTCGCTGGGTTCGCTCGATGACATTGGCAATCGTATAGGTCTTGCCCGAACCGGTGACCCCGAGCAGGGTCTGGGAATGCAGACCGGACTCAAGCCCATCGAGCAGTTCCTCGATGGCCCGCGGCTGATCGCCGGCCGGCTGGAAAGCGGCCTGTAGCTTGAATGGATTGCTCATGAAATCGCGGACTGGGCTGGCATCGGGTCAGCGGCTGACTACTGATTGACAGATAAACCCGGTATACTAGCACGGTCGTACGCTGATTGGCTGACGGTGTTGACCCCACCGCGATTTGTCATTAGTATACGCGCGTTTTCGACTGGACAGTCGAAGCACTGCTGCCCAATAGCTCAATGGTAGAGTAGGTGACTGTTAATCACTTGGTTCCTGGTTCGAGTCCAGGTTGGGCAGCCAATTCTCAAAATCACCTTGTTTCGTCCCTTCCTTCCGTCGCATCGCTTCCAGCTCGACGACATTTTTAGCAAGCAAGTCAAAGGGTTGCTTATATTCAGCTGTGAGCTTCCCATTCTTCCAAACACAGTTCGATAGTACGAAACCCAGTAGACGACGCTTTTCGCCTGGGGATTGATTGCGAAATAGTGTGCCTGCCTTCTGGGCGAGTTCGAGCAGCTTGATACCCTCGTCCAGATAATTTTGGTTTGCGTCTTGATGCTCTCGAATTAAATCCAGACATTTACGCTGTTCTTCTCGCCATTCCTCCGATTTACGATCAAAGAAATCGCCGTCAATGCGACCGTCAAGTTTATCGATATACATAGCGTCAATACGATTTTGTAGACGGTCGTACTCAGCCTGAATTCGCCGGATCGCTTTTTCGTGATGTTGCTTCTCATCGCCGTGACTCACACGCAATGCTTGGGATACCCAGGCCAGCACTTCATTATCAACAGGATTGCGCTCTAACTTGAGCCAATCTGGACTTTTCTTTTTTGTCAAAAAATCACTTTGCGCTGGTACAGTGTATGAGACGTACAGGCATACCGGCGGCCTCCGTGGCCGCGTTGGTACTTCCACACCACGAAATAGATCAGTCACATAGCGATTGCCCTGACCTTTCCCCAATATTTCGTGCCACGAAGAAAGAGAGTTCTCCCCATAAACTGCTTGAAACGAGAACCCAAGTTGACAACCGTCTTCTAGCCCGTCAACTTGTTGAAAATGTTAAATAAACCCTTGTTGTTGGGTCAGTTTCATTGACTCAAACGCAGCCCTGACCTCTGGAGGCGGGGCAATGCAGAGAGTTCTATATGCGTCCACGATGGGCAGCCAAAATATTGAAGAATATCAGAACGTTAAGCCACATACCCTTCCCCGCCAGAAACACCAATTCCAAATAGGTAGCACATAGGTAGCAACTCGAAAGAGCTGCTAAATCGTGTGAATTTGCCTGTCAAACACCTTCCTTTTGACCCACGCTGATTTAGGGGTGTAGGCTTCGCACTGTCAGGTTACTTTGACCGGAGTAAAGTCTCGCCAGAACTTGAACTTGAACTTGACCCAACAGACTATGCCCGGTTACATCAGAAGCATACAGAATGCACATCATGTCTCGGCGCCGGAAAAGCCTTGGGGAGTAATGTAGTGAAGCTTTTGACTGCGTTGATTTATGGGTGCCTATGTGTAACTGCCGCGTGTTCGACTAACGATATAAATCTTTCACGCGAATCCGAACCAGCCCATTTTTTAAACTTAGAGGAAACACTATTACCAGCTATTGTATTTCCTGAAAACGGGATTGAAGGAACTTTAATCATCCGCGGTGCTTTGAGGGTGTCGAAAGATGGCGAGCCGGGTAGATTATTCCTCTATTCAGATCCCTCAAAGAGGGAAATATTTGAATCATATGAAACGGCCGTAACTAGCGCAGCTCGTGTAGCAATTTCTCCCTTCAATACCTTTTTCAGATCTTCACGAGATGACCGCGGGCTCAGATTCAGGCCGGCTTCGTTTGGTGGACGTAGACGGGAGGTATGGACAAACTTATCAGTTGTCTTCACAAAGCAAAATGAATCAGAGACGATAAGAGTCTATCAAAGCATGCTATATCATGTAGATGCCTACGGCTGGGAATATTCAGATCCTCAAAGAGTAATTTCTGAAGCACTTCCGAACGCGTGCAGGGACTCTGATATGAGGGTAGGTGTTTGGATTGCCGTTGATATTGACAATGAAGGGACTCCTTCGAATGCGAGAATTGTAAGCGGTAATACGAGAGGAACCTGTGGAAAGCGACTCATAAAGATCGTTTTGGAAAGCGACTATATACCTGCAAAGCTTGAGCAAAGCTTTGTGAGTGCTACCTATGTGGAAGCATGGTTTAGCTCCTATTGACCTTTTTGTTAATTTGCATGCTCGATTGCCCCACTTTTAGCTATATTTGCATTGAATGGTTGACCCGCGGTGTGCCGCTGATCGCGCGTGGTCGAAGTGTGTTTCAGGGATTAAAAGGAATTGCAATCACTGGGTCAAAATTCACTGCAATTAAACAATTACGGCATTAGAACGAATGACAAACAGCGAGAACACGATCCAGAATTGGATAATGCTGTTATCTTCACATACATGTGTTCCATTCGGTCCAGACTTGCGACAACATTTTGAAGCCGGAGAGATTTCGAGAATCTGCGATTGCGGATGCAATTCTTTCGACATCCAAATTCCAGAATGTGTCGAGCTTGAACCCTTAGTCCCGCCAAATCCCGCCCGGCATGGCGGTGCGGCTTTTTGTGAGATCGTCCTTTCCACTAAGACCGGGATTGAAGTTTGTTGCATATTTTTCGCCGATTCTCGGGGATTTTTGAGTGGGGTTGATATTACGAACGGTGTGTCGAATCATGCAGAGATGCCAGAGGATGTAGAGATTTCTGAGGTCAAATACACTACCTGGCACTAACTTACGATTAAGTGTTTCCCCACTTGTCCATTTCAGCACCACATTCACTACAGGTAATGCCGACCAAAGCAATCGAGTTAAGTTCTTTGGTTTTCGGAAAGCTGCTTGAACTTTATGACTGTTCGGGCACCATACTTCAGACAATGTGTTGAATTGCATGCTCGATTGACCCACTTTCAGCCGTATTTGCAATGAATAGCTGACCCACTAAGTACTAATGGTTTCGCTTGATTCAGATAGATTTGAAGTGTCACATTTCAATGCAATTGCTGGGTAGCTGGTAGAGAGGCCGGTCACCCGGACCTCTCCCCGTTTAGAACCCATCGTGCCCAATTAAGGCAATGGGCTCAAGATACTGCCATTCACGTGACATCAGTGATCAAAATAAAGATACGTAAACGACCGGCCGCGGCAAAGGACGCTGGTCCATGAAGCGCTGAAATTTCTCCCAGCTAAAGGACCGGCGTTGGCTCCGGCGGTTCAGCCATTTATACATGATGCGTGTGGCTTGCCTGATGAACATTTCAAGTGCTCGGTGATTGAACGACACACCGTAATAGCGAAGGTGACCGCGTATCTTGGCGCAGAACGTGCGCCAGATAGCGAGCAACCCTTGCCGAGTACGGACCGTAGACGCCCATTCCCGGACACGGATGAGTGACGCACGCAAGCGCTTGCCGCTCGTCTTGACTTTCGGGATCGGGTACCCGTTCAGCGAACGGCCCCAATAAAACGTAAACCCCAGAAAATCAAATGCCGTGCCACCATTGCTTCCAGCCGATGGTCGCGCAAACGACACAACCCGAGTCTTCTCATCGTTCAGGCCCAGACCGAATCGCTCCAGTCGTTGCCTTAACGCTTTCAATATCCGACCCGCATCGCCTTCCTGCTCACAACAAATTACCACATCGTCAGCATAGCGGAATAAAGCGACTTCCTTCCGACAATGCTGCGTAAACCGCTGAAGTCTGCCACCCATTCCATCTGAAGCCTGCCACCTGGACCGCGGCAAAGCTGCCACCCGTCGGAGCGTAGCGACGCAGGGTTTTGTAGTTACTCAGAATCGGTGTCTCTCGTCAACTTTGTCTTCTGTTTGCGCAGGGATTCTCCTCTCAGGTTGATCTTGTAAGCGTTGTGAACCAGCCGATCCAGGATGGCGTCTGCCAGGGTGGGATCACCGATCACTGCATGCCAGTCTTCAACAGGGAGTTGGCTGGTGACGATGGTGGAGCGAAGGCCGTGTCTGTCCTCCAGCACCTCCAGCAGGTCACGCCGGTTTTCAGCATTCGGTTTTACCAAGCCCCAGTCGTCGAGGATCAGCACATCGACCTTGGCGAGGTTGGTAAGCAACTTGGGATAGCGCCCATCACCTTTGGCGATCATCAGCTCCCTCAACAGTCGACTGAGCCGGACGTATTGCACCGTATACCCCTCGCGACAGACCTTCTGTGCCAGGGCGCAGGCCAGCCAGGTTTTTCCAACACCGGTGGGGCCGGTAATGAGAATGTTGAGGTGTTCCTGCACCCAGCGGCAGGCGGCCAGTGATTGGATCAGTGTTTTATCCAGCCCTCTGGGGTTCTGGTAGTCAATGTCTTCCAGGGTAGCGTTGTGCCTCAGCCTGGCCCGGCGCAGCCTGCTGGTCAGACGGCGGCTCTCCCGCTCGGTCATCTCCCGGTCTACCAGCAGCCCAAGGCGTTCCTCGAAGCCCAGCTCTTCGATGTCCGGTGTGGTCATCTGGTCGGTCAGGGCTGCCGCCATGCCGGTGAACTTCAGTGCCTGGAGTTTCTCCAGGGTGGGGTGTTTCAACATCATGTTCTCCTTCAGTGATAGTAAGCGGGACCGCGGATATTGTCGTGGGCATCGGGTAAAGCCAGCTCCTGCTGACCTTCAAGAGGCTGTTGGTCCAGGCGGAGTTTCAGGATGGATTCGATGCTCTTGTAACGGCAGCTGCCCAGGACCAGGGCTCTGCGGCAAGCGGCCTCCAGCCGTTCATCGCCGTAGGCTTTGCCGAGGCGGAGAATGCCCAGACAGGAGCGATAGGCTTGTTGGGGGTGTTGGCGTGAACCCAGCACCACCAGGATGAGTTTCTCCGTTGCCGGCCCGGTCTTGGCAGCCCAACGCTGGAGACGCTCCGGTGTCCACTCCCCGGCCTGGCGATGGGATTCCGGCATGTGGGCAGTGAGCGTGGTGTGGCGGCCTTTCTGATCGGAACGCCGGTGGCTGGCTACCCGGTTACCCCGGTAGAAGCACTCGACGGTATGACGGGTCAGTCGGACCTCGACCTCTTTCTTGACCAGAGCGCAGGGCACCGAGTAGTAGTGCCCATCGATCGCCACGTGATAATCGATATGGACCCGGGCCTTCTTCCACTCGGCATAGACATAGGGTTCTGCTGGCAAGGGCCGCAGCGCCGGCCGGTCCAGTTGTTCGAAGTGTTCCCGCCGGCAGCCAGGCAGCTTGCGGAAGGAGCGTGCATTGAGTTTGCCCAGCAGATCACTGATCGCGGCATTGAGCTCTGCCAGGGAGAAGAACTGGCGATGACGCAGAGAAGCCAGGATCCAGCGCTCTACTACCAGGACACCGCTTTCGACCTTGGCTTTGTCGCGTGGCTTGCGGACCCGGGTGGGCAGTATCGCCACCCCGTAGTGTGAAGCCATGTCCTGGTAGGTGGGATTGGTGTCGGGCTCGTACCGGTGAGCTCTGCTCACGCCGGCCCGCAGGTTGTCTGGCACCACCAGTTCCGGTACGCCACCCAGGAACCTGAAGGTGCGCACGTGGGAGCCGATCCAGTCCGGCAGAGATTGAGTCCAGGTGGCTTCGGCATAGGTATAGTTGGAAGCTCCCAGCACCGCAACGAAGATCTGTGCCTGACGGACCTCGCCGGTGGTCTGATCGATGACCGGGACAGTCTGGCCGGCATAGTCGACAAACAGCTTCTCGCCGGCCCGATGGTCCTGGCGCATGACCAGGTCCAGCTTGCCCTGCCAGGCACGGTAGTGCTCACAGAACCAGCTGTACTGGTAGCCATCGGGATGAGCCTGCCGGTACTCCTGCCAGAGCAGGAACAGGGTGACTCCCGGACGTTTGAGCTCGCCATGGATGATCGCCCAATCAGGGATGCCCCGTTGCTGGGCCGGCAGGTCCGGGGGTGGTGGAAACAACAGGCGCTCCAGTCGCGACTCGTCCATATCGTCAGGCAGCGGCCACCTGAGATCCGCCGACTCGGCCCGCCGCAGGTACTCGCTGACCGTGGGCCGGCCAATGCCGCAGGAGGCGGCGATCTGCCGATTGCTCAGTCCGCTGACCCACTTGAGGCGCAGCACTTCTTTGATTTTACGCATGGATAACCTCTTCGCAGGCATCTGATCCTCTCCCTGGGGAAAAGGTCAGAATACCGGTTAGTTATCCTGCGCCGGCACACTCCGGAGGGTGACTTCAGGCTTGCTGCCAGGGTGGCAGCTTTGCCGCGGAATCAGTGGCAGCATTCGCGTGGAATGGGTGGCAGGCTTCGCGTGGAATCAGTGGCAGGCTTGGTCTGGAATACGCAGACAATGCCTCTTAACGGTATCCTCAAACCATTCATCGATCACCTCATGCGCGAAGATGTTCGCAAGGATCGGGCTGCACAAGCTGCCCTGCACCACGCCGTCCTCCCTGATGGATAACTCGCCATCCCTCAGCACACCCGCCGTGAACTGCCGGCAGAGGTAGCGGTGGAATCGACGGTCACCAACTTTCTTGTTGATCATCTCCAGTAACAGTTGCTGATCAATGCTGTCAAAGTACCGTGACAGATCTACATCAATGACCGTGTCTACCCGGTGACTGTACAGGTGTCGATGCAGATCCCGGACTGCATCATGCGCGCTGCGTCCCGGCCTAAACCCGTAGGAGCAGCCGAGAAACAGTGGCTCATAGATCGCTTCCAGCACTTTATGCATCATCCCCTGTACAATCTTGTCTTCCAGATTACTTATCCCGAGCGACCGCGTTCGACCTGCCTGTCCCGGCTTGGGAATTAATACCTCTCGGGACGCCCCCGGCCGGTAAGCCATTCGTCGCATACGCTCGACCAAATCTTTCAGTTTGTCTTCCAGGTTTTCACCGTACATCTTCTTCGTCACACCATCTGCTCCCACCGCCTTTCTTCCATCCAGCGAGCGGTAGCATTCGGCCAGGTTTTCTTCCGTGAACAGATGCATCACATTGTCGAAACGGTTGTGACGATCCCTCGCCGACAGCCACGCTATTCTTTCAAGTTTTGTTGTCGTCATTTATTGAGTCTCTGTTGAACTCATCACGTGTCCCTCAATAGAACAGCATTACCCAGGACCCTTCCCTCCGCAGGAATTACCCTGCTTCGTCGGTACTATGGCCCATCTGACTTCCTGAACGGCCATTCCGGCTTCCTCGCTGACCAAACTTGTCAGCCGGTACTCCAACTCCTTAGAGAACCGTCAGGATCTCCCACGTTCACTTATTTGCTTTACCGACATGCCGTGCTCTCAGACCCCGGGGACGTCACTGGCTACTGCCCATCCCGTAGCAAGTGATGTTGTCTTCTGGAAAATTGACGCCATCGACCATCCCACATTTGCATCTTAACGGGGCTCAATCACTTCAACCTATTACGGCTTACGGCCTGCAAGCTCTCTGTCTACGCTTAACGCTTACCGTTACCGGCAACCGCTCAAGACTCGATAACAGATGCGGCGGGTCGCCGCTTTCTGTGCAGTACTTTCAACTACTAGCAAATAAGCGCCTCGTGGCGCACCAAAATTAATTGCAATTACGGTCAAAATTCGCTGCAATTCAACAGTCTCGGGTACTACCACCTCGCCGTTCCCGGGTCACACGCGCCGCCGCGGTCGGCCCGACTTCGATCCCCTGCCGACGGCGATCAGCGATGGAACCGGTCGGGAACTTCCGCCCGGATCGGTCACCGTGCCCGGCCGATCGATGTCGGAAATCTTTACAGCCCCTCAGGCGCTGGTCACCACTCGGGAACCCGTTCGAGGGGCAACTTCGTGAATTGAAAAGGGTTCTTTGCCGATGGCGCAAAACTTGCAAGTTTGAAGCGGCCTGAGCCATCGGTGAGCGACCGCAGTCAGGCCAGTGGTGTTAGGATGGGTGGCTGTTCCGCTCTGCGGCGGACCTGTTTGTCACAGAGGGAGCGAACTTATGCAAACGACTCGAGGCATCCTGATTCTCTGCGTGACCTTGGTTCTGGTCCTCGCGGTCCTGCCCGATCGAGCCGACGCCGGAGCGATACGGCTCATCGCGGAGCGCGATGTGGCCTCGGGCGGTTCCGACTTTTTCCTGCTGAGTTATCCCAGCCTGACGGACATGCTCGCCGGCATCGGGCTGACTCAGCAGGCGCTGTCGCTGCCGCTGAGCTCGGCGTTCAGTATTTCGGGTCTCACGATGGACGGCAGCGCTTACCGGATGATCGCTGAGCGGGATGTGGCCTCAGCCGGTTCCGACTTTTTCCTGCTGAGTTATCCCAGCCTGACGGACATGCTCGCCGGCACCGGGCTAACACAGCAGGCGCTACCGCTGCCGCTGAGCTCGGCGTTCAGTATTTCGGGATTTCTCATCGAGCCGGACGCAATTCCGCCTGCGAGCGTGCCGGCACCGGCGTCGGCTGTGTTGATGCTAGTCGGACTGCTACTCTTTCTTCGGCGCCGCTGACCATTCGCCGCCGCTAGCGATACCCCGCCGCTTTCAGCTCGAACAGGTGGGAGTAGACGCCGACGTTCATCGCGGCGGTCGGTCTGTCCAGCACCAGGATGTCGGTCGCCTCGCACATGAAGGCGCCGGAGAGCGCCACCTTCTGCCACTGGCCGCCCGAGAGCTCCTGACCGCCCTTTCATCCTGCGACCTCGACCGGCAGGCCACGGCCGCGGGTGCGGCATCCCGTCGAACGGGATCCTCGTCGGGGCATGGCGCAGCCTGGTAGCGCATCTGCTTTGGGAGCAGAGGGTCGGGGGTTCAAATCCCTCTGCCCCGACCAGTTTCACTTGCTTTTTCGCCCCATCCTTCCGCCGCCTCACTTCCAGTTCAATGACATTATTCGCTAGCAAGCGAAAGGGTTGCCTATTAACCAGCTGTTAGGTTGTCATCCTTCCAGGTGCAGTTCGATAGTACGAAGCTCAACAGACGACGCTTTTCGCTTGAAGATTGTTTGCGAAACATTGAGCCTGCCTTCTGGACCAGTTCGAGCAGCTTGATCCCTCGTCGAGGTAGTTCTGGTTCGCGACTTGATGCCCTTGAATCAGCGCCAAGCACGTACGCTGCATTTTTCGCCATTCCTCCTATTAACGGTCAAAGAATTTACTGTCGACGCGACCGTCGTTTTTTTTTCAACATACATAGCATTGATTCGATTTTGCAGACGGTCTTAGTCATCCTGGATTCGCCGGATCGCTTTTTCGTAATGCTGCTTCTCGTCACTGTGGCTCACACGTAAGCCCTGCGATACCGAGGCCAGCATGTCATCATTAAGCCACTGACGGTCGAGAAGTTCAGCCAACTTCTCCTCCTAGGCGGTTCGAGAACGTGGCGGGCAAAGTGTCTATTCAACAGTTCCTATCGCTGTCTGAAGAACGCCACCTGATCGGGACTGTCCAGAAAGCGCGCCGCGTCTGCACCAAATGCCTGATGGTCAGTAAAGGCAGTGCGTGTACCAGCCCACCGAGCGTCGATCGCATGGACCATGTCGCCTTTCCAGACGATCACCATGCCACTGGGGTTGGGCACCACGGGATTGCCGTAGGCGTCGAAGAACGACTCGTTCTCGGCCGCGTGGCGCAGGGCATTCTCGATCCGCTGCCGATCGCTGAGCACAAATTGGCCATCCGCATGCAGCTGTTGGCCTCCGGTTCCGTGATAGGGGTTTTTCGCGGCCGGTCCGCCATAGAGCTCTCGCATGACGTTGGTGACTTCATCCCACGACCCGACGCTGCCCGCAGGTGCAGTGAAGGGCTGGCCATATTGTTCACGAAGGTCGTGGGCAATCTGCGTGTAAAAACAGTTCTCCCGGCCGCGACAGGCATTTACCGGTTGCTGCATAAGGGTTTCAAGCTGATCTGGTGGCACGGGGCTTACGTCCGCCGTTGGCGGACGGTCGAGCGGAAATCCGTCCGTTCCCGGCGGCGGATCGACGACATCGGGCCCTGGACGTGCGGCCGACGGTCTCTTGGCCATCGCCTCTTCCACTTCTCTGGCCAGGCCTCCCGGCAAGGCCTTGCGTCTGACTGTCTGCTGCAATGCTGTAGCAGTCTTCTGCAGACTGCTGAGCGCCTTGGCGCGGTTGATCGTGCCAACAGGAATGAGGTTGGGCGCCGTCTTGCCCAGCGCATAGGCGGGGTCCTTCGCGAATTCCTGCAGTCCCTTGTCCGCCGCTTCATAGAGCTGGCGGTGATTGTCTGCGTTGTTGTTTGTCATATAGGCGGGCACCGCTTCGAACAGCAGAGTGCCCGTTCCCTGAAGTATCTGCTCCACCGGCTTGCCGGGTTCCTGCGCAAGAAAGGTAGCGCTCTCGATAGCCCAGTCGATAACGCCGTCGAGAAAGCGACCACCGGAAGTGCCCAACTGCTCGCCCAGCTCCTCCAGGCGCCTTGCCAGCAAGGCCGCGGGATCCTCCGTGCTCACATAGCCTTGCAGCAGAACCGGGGAACGCGGATAGTCCTCCGGGCGCAGGTCGGGCATGGTGTCGGCAATGCAAGTGCGAAACTCGCGCAGTGATTCAACGCGCTGCGAGTTGATCGGCGTCAGCGTGTGCCTGACAAAGTTGCTTCGTGCGTCGCCGGAAAGTGTTTTTACATTTTCGTTCGCCGCATTGAGCTCGGTTTCCAGCCAAAGGGCATTGGCCAAATGGCCCTCGCACAACTGGCCGGCGGCGCGATAACGCGGGTTGTTCGACTCCTCGACGGCACGTTGGGCAACGCAGGCGGCGTATGCACTGCCACAGTCGCTTGCGCGCGGCCCACTGTCTGTCGATGAGAATATCTCATCCTGTGCAGCGGCAGATATGCACCAAAGCTCCAGGAGGGACAAGGCGCACATTGACAAGAAATTCAACCCAAACCTGCTCTGTACCAGCCTCATACTGTGCCTCCCGTCGTAAGTGATCTTCCGAGTACTGGTTTCTTCGTGCCGGTCCTCAGCTTTCCCTCACTGGCGCATTGTCTTCATCTCGCCAGCTTGCGCAGGTCATAGCGCAGCGCCAGTTCGGTAGTCAGGGTGTAATGGTCCGCTCGTTCTGATTCGAGATAGATGGTTTCCTGTGTGCCATCTGCTCCCAATAGCAATATGGCGCTGGTACCCCTCCCAATGGCGCCCCAGAGACCGGAGCGTTCTTGCCCAGCACGATCTGGCGTAAAGACAAAGCGCCCGTCGGCGGCAAATTCGTAGACACCGTTCTCGCCAATATTGCGATACTCCTCCCCCACCGCCGCTTGCCAGCGACCGACGAGCTCTGCGGGCAATTGCAGCGATGCAGCAATACCGGGTTGTCGATCACCGCGAGCCGCTCGTGCGCGAGAAGCTTCCACTTCCCGGAAAAACGCCTGCTGCTCCTGCACTACGCGTGGGTCGGCCGCCAGCTCTTGCTGCTGGGTCCGACGTTCTGCCAGTTGTTGCGCCTTGGCCATCTGCTGAGCCAGATTGTTCAGCTTGGCACGGGAATCCGCCGACATCTTCATGTAGCCGGTCTGTTCCGCAAGACGCATTGCCTGCTCGGCATCACCGTCTTCCATGGCCATCTGGATCAGTTCCATCAGGGCATCGCCCGCAGGTTCCCCGGCGTCCGCCGCAAAGTTGCTGTCACCCTGGGCGGTACCGATATTGGGCCGATCCTTGGGTGGGCCGAGAGCGACCGCCCGTGCAAAGGCGTCAAGGGCAGCGTCCCGCCGTCCGGCCACGATATGTAGTCGGCCACTTTCCAATAACGCCAGGGCAATCCAGCTGGCGCCGTTTGCCGGTTCTTCCGTGAAGGGTGGCATATGCGCAACATGAAATGGCTGAGCCCGCCAGTCAGCGGCCATCCGATCCGGCAAGGCGGTAATTTCCGCCAGCAGGGCGAGCGCGGCATCCGTATTCTGTGCAGCTGAATGCATACGCGCTACGCGCACCGCCAGGCCAATGTACAGGGCATGATCGACAGCCGGTGCAGGCAGGACGCCGGACCAGCTGCGTTGCAGGCGTACCTTTTCCAGCGCGAGCGCTGCGCGGTATTCAGCAAGGGCAGCATCCGTCTGTCCGGACTGCTCCTGAATCACGCCGCGGTAGGCAAAGACCCGGGCATCCTCCGGATCGAGCAGCGCTGCCTGCTCAAGCCACGGTAAAGCCTGTGCCCACTGACCCGCCTGCATTGCCCGACGTGCCAAAGAAAGCATTGGCGCAGCCGTGGTTTGCAGCGGTGCGTTGATTGCCACAGCATGCGCTGCAGCTTCTTCGTGGGCACCCAGACGCGGCAGCACTTGCACCAGTGCCTCTCGCGCCCGCATGTCGGCAGGGTCCAGTCGCACGGCGGCCCGGAACGCGTCGGCTGCACCGTTGTAGTCAAGACTCCACAACGCTATTTCGGCGGCAACGAGAAAGCCCTCGTAGGTACCACGATTCAGTTCGAGGGCACGATTCATGACCACGCGCGATTCCTGGCGCAGCGCAGCCGCCTGGGCATCCAGCTGATTGGCCCGGGCAAGGTCGGCGGCACTGGGCCGCACGCAAGTACGGCGGGTGACTTCCCACACGCCGTCGTGGCGATTCTCGGTGGTCGTGGTGGATGTACAGCTGTCGGCACGCAGAGCTGCGGCCTGGGCCGCGAGGTTGTTGCTGCGTCGCCCCCGGTACATGGCGTACAGCGTCAACGCCTGCCTGTCATCCGGATCGATCTCTAGCGCGCTGGCAGCTGCCGCCTCTGCTTCATTGTCACGACCCAGCTTGGCCAGGATTTCGGCCCGGGACATGATGGCTGGCACATGTGTGCGGTCGCGCGCTATCGCTCGGTCGGTATATCCCAGGGCAGTTTCGAGTTCAGCCCTTTGCGAGCCCTGCCAGCGCCAGTTCACGGCTGGACGACGAGGTTCAACCGACTCACTGCGAAGGTCTGACTCGTTCGCCACGTACTGGGCCAGTGCCGTCCAGTCCTCAGCATCATCTGTCTTCTGTGCTGCCGTAAGCAAAGTGTCTAACGTTGCTGTGTAGTGTTCGTCGTAACGAACGCGCTGCGGGTGAGACAGGTTGATAAGGGTGGCAGCGTGCCGTTCCAGCTCCGCATCGGGCCGCTCGTATGCCGCCGCTTGCAGGGTGCGCCAGGCTTCCTGTAAAGCGTTGCTGTCCGGCCGTGCGTTGGCCGACCGCAGCGTATTTAGGCGATCTTCCCAGGCTTCTGTCAAATCCTCATCACGCGCCTCGGCACGCTCCAGATCCGCCTTGCCACGTTGGGTTTCTCCAACGGCCAGCGCCGTCTCGGCACGGCCCAGCCAGGCGCGCACATCACCTGTGCCCTGCGTAATCGCCTGCGTAAAAAGGCGCCGTGCTTCTTCCCAATCGCCGGCCTGCAACCTCACCAGGCCGGTCAGTGTTGTGACATCTCCGTTGCCTGGCTGTGCCAGAGCTGCGAACTCCGCGTAGGCCAAGGCAGCTGCAAAGTCGCCGGCCTGCAGATAGACCATGGAACGCCCCGCATGAAAAGGTTGCAGTCGGGGTTGGACCAGCGCTACGCGCGCAAACCAGGCCGCCGCCTGGCTGACATCCGGCGCTGACGTCGTCTGCCCACAACGCCACTCACCCCAGGGCGAGGCAAAGTCGTAGATCAGGAATGTCGCGTAGGCTGTCGGAAAACTCCGATCCCCCTGCAGCACATTGCCCGGCACAGACCGACCTGGAGCAACACAGCCAACCTCCTCATACGAACGGACCATGTTGGCCGGTACGGAAGGCAGGCCGGTGAAATCCCCGCTCATGGCGCTGTGCACGTAGTTCCATACCAGGGCGTGGCGGGAGCTTTGTCCGAGTTTGACAAGCTCGGATTTCGCTTCGTTGAAGTTGGCTAACAGGGTCAGTGTTACGGCACGGGCCAGCGCCACCTCCGCATCAGCCGGCATCAGTGCAATGGCACGATCCAGCGGTGCCAGGGCAGAAGCCGGATCGCCAGCTCGCAGATATTCGAGGCCGGCAAAATATTGTTCAACGCCAGGATCTGGCGCGGGGATGGAAGGCAATTCAGAGTTCGAGTTGCCAGAGCTGTTCAGCACTTCAGCAGGCAAGAGCGGCGGGGCAATGTCCGCTTGTTCAGGCTGTCTGCCACATCCGTGCAATGCGGATACAGTCAGACTCAGCAGAAGGAGTCTGACTGTTCGTCCAACAGGCACAATAAGCTTGCGAGTCATCGTGGTCATTACGAGTCCAGTCGTCATCGAAAACAACCCTTTATTGGTGCTTATAGGCTTATAGGAAAAACAAAAGCTATATCCAAAGCCGGGGATTGTCCAGTTTCGTGAGCGGTGGGCCGGTGAATACGGTTCGTCAGCCAGTTTCTCGAAGAAACCGACTGCTTTCGCGCCTCAATTTGCCACCAAAACCCCTTCACCACTGGCTGAATTCCGTAATGGCCGCCACCAGGCCGAAGGCAATCCGACCACCGTCCCTGGCAGGCTGTAATTCTCCATTCTACTCTCGTTTACTCTTGATGTTGAGTCAGGCTTCATTAACTAACCCGATCTGCGGCGACGTCCTCTCTGGCGGAAGCTGCGCCTGGGAATCTTCCGACTCCTTCTTTATCAAATGTTCTAGTATCTGCCGGATCACCACCGGGTCCTCGACGCAGGCGTTGATCCTTAACGAGCCCTGGCACCGCTCGCAGTTTTCGATGTCTATTTTGAAGGCCCGTTACAGGCGCTGGGCCCAGGGCATGGTGGCGTGGCGCTCATCCAGCGTTCTTTCATCCTGGTCAGTGGCTGCCTGTTCACTCTTACTGCCCTTACCCCACCCTGCTGGTGTGATCAGTGCACAGTTTGCTGTTGGGTGCGAAGACGCCTTGGAAGGGTGTCGGGTTCACCCTGGGTTTGGGTACCAGGGCAGCGAGTCTGGCATTAAAATCCAACGGCTCGAAAATTACAAGGGTATTGCCATCGAGTAATGGGGTCTTCAACTCGTAGTGTACCTTGCCTGTAAGTGTGAGTGACAGACGATGCTCGGCGACTGAAGGCCGGGCGATGTAACGGCAAAGTCGTTCCACCTTCTTGCGCGAATTGGCCCAGGCAACTACCCCGGCATGCAGGCTGAACCCATTGAGATTCGCCGTCCCGGCGTTACCCCCGTGATTCTTCCCCTTGTGGTGGAATGGACTGCAGGCAAAACACCTTGTGGCCCTTCTGCGGGCCAGTGCTGCTCAACGATATAGTAAAGCAGCGTCGTATCTGGCTGATGGCGCTGGTAACAGGTGGGCGTAACGACTGCAAGAAACCTGTCAGGCGATGTGGCTTGCAGTGGCACGTCGAAGTCTTAGTCGACTTTATGTTGTTGCCAGTCTGGTGCTGCATCAGCTGGACTGCTTAATTGTGAGGCTACATAGTGAATTCAGCAAGTGATTGGAATATGACCTTTATTTCCTGAGGCGGGGCAATGCAGAGAGTTCTATATACGTCCACGATGGGCAGCCATAATTAAGAATAATATCAGCAGATTAAACAACCTCCCCTCCTCCGCCTTGCTTCCGAAATATTTTAATCAGCAGATAATCAGCACAACAATTAACGCTGAAGTTCATCAGTGGGAATGCCTGTTGATTTGCATATTCGTTTGACCCACTTGTAGCTGTATCTGTATTAAATAGTTGACCCGCTGTGTGCCGCTGATTCCGTGGGGCTGAGGTCTGCTTCAGGGGTCAAAATTAATTGCCACTGGGTCAAAATTCGCTGCAATTCACCACCAAGGGATCCGTAACAGTCAGTGGGTCGATTTCCGTTGCAAAATCGATCAGGATGGGATCAATCGATCGTACAATTAAACCCTCCGGTCACTTTTTACCACTGTTAACAGTAATTCCAAACGTTGGTCACGCATTAACACGCTGCGATCCAGGGTAAAAGATTTCAGCAAGCTTAAAAGTCGGCTTTGTGGTAGAGGCTGGTAGTTAGGTGGAAATCTGGAGCGACGGCGTACGGTCAGATGCCCTGCGTCCTGAATGCCGTGAATTATCTGTCCTTCCGGCGTCTCCGGGCTTCGTGCTACGAAGCAATGAGCCTTGCTTTTGCCGTGCAGATGAGGTTTCAGGACTTGCATCAAAGCAGAAATATTGTCTTCACCCAGGTAATTGGGCGAATCCCAGAAAAAGACAATATCAAAGACCACGCCGTCAGGTATTGACAGAATGTCAGCGATTTCATCTCGTAGGGTGATTCGTGATTCACTTTCGTCACGCGGGGAATAGGCCGATAGCGGAAACTCAGCCAGCAGGTCTGTTATAAACAGTTTGCAACGGTAATTGGCAAAGAAATTTATAGTTTCAGGCAGGGCTGCCCCAATATTCAATACAACCAGTGGCTTTTCAGCCTGAATATTCTCAAATAACGATTGAAGCAACCGTGAAGGCTGAGTTTCAAAACTCGATTCAGATGTACTTGGCGGGCAATCGACACTGATCTGCCCGTCCTGGTTGTTCAAGACTGGTTAACCGTTTTTAATATCCAGATTTGTTACTTCACGACCGGTATCAGTTAATTCGAATTTACCGGAGCCCGTCAATTTATTCTTCTGTTTACCCGATGTGTCCTGTTTGCTCAATGTCTCTCCCGGATCCATATCGATACTGCCCTTGAATACAGCACCATCTTCGAGAGTCATACGTGGAGTAACGATATTGCCGTTTATATTTCCGCTTTTGGAAATAATCACTTTTTCCCCGCCCGTGATATCGCCGATAACATTCCCATTCACTATGACAGTTTTTGCCTTGATGTCCGCTTTGACCTTACCGGTTTCACCGACAGTTACCTGGTGGGCCACGAGATCGATCGCACCTTCTACGCTCCCTTCAATTACCAGATCCTCGTCGCCGGTAATCTCACCTTTGATTTTTATTGTTGACCCGATCACTGCGGTCCTCCTTAGTGTGTTTGACTCTCTGTTAACAGGGGTTGAAACCGGATTTCCGTCAGAGACACTTTGCTCCGGCGCTTGAGTCAGTTGCTGTGATTGTTTGTCTTTGTTTCGCTCAAACATTAATTTCACCATGATTTGTCATTGCGGTAATGCTAACAGCGGCTGCCAACGGCCGTAAAGCAACAGCGCTGGTTTTTGATCAAGTTTTTTGGATCAATTTTTATTCCTGTAAGGGAAGTCCGACACTAAAAATGAAGTGGTGTTACTTGCTGTTACATTTTTGGAGAAAATACAGCCAGGATTGTTTTTAAAAATGCTGTAGGTTTGCGCCTTCGACTCATCCAATAGTCGTGATTGCAAGTAACACGGGACATCACTCACAAGTTAACAACTTAACTGTCGGGATCGGGGAGGTTGATATTAGTACTATCCACCAGGCCTTGGCCCTTCTTTCCCCATAGCGAATTTGCCTGCTGCTTACCATGCTACGCACATTAAGCTGTTAATTTGGTGAGCAGGCGGCACGCTGAGAGCCTCAATGAGCCCAATATCAGTCAGATTCTTTGAGAAATAAGCCGTTTCCCATCGGCAATCAGGCTATCCCTAGCACCTAAGTGCTACATCCACCTTCACCAGGTCGCATGCACCCCGGCCACCTTCTCTGGCAGACCGTATTATTTCCTGCAATAACTGAGGAAATATTCGCGGTAAATCAACTGATTAAAGTCTCGCCAGAACTTGGACTTGACACAATAGAGCATGTCCGGTTAGATCGGAAGCATACAGAATGCACTTTATGTCTCTGCACCTGAAAAGACTTGGGGAGTAAAGTAGTGAAGCTTTCGACTGTTTTTATTTTAGGGTACCTATGCGTAACTACTGCATGTTCTACTAACGATATAAATCTTTCACGCGAATCCGAGCCAGCCCAATTTTTAAACATAGAGGAAACACTATTACCGGCTTATTGTATTTCCTGAAAACGGGATTGAAGGAACTATAATCATTCGCGGAGCTTTGCGGGTGTCGAAAGATGGCGAGCCGGGTAGATTATTCCTCTATTCAGATCCCTCAAAGAGGGAAATATTTGAACCGTATGAAACGGCTGTAACAAGCGCCGGTCGTATAGTAATTTCTCCCTTCAATACCTTTTTCAGATCATCACGAGATAACCGTGGATTCAAGTTCAAGCCGGCCTCGTTCGAAGGACGTCGTCGGGAAGTGTGGACAAACCTATCCGTTGTATTCACAAAGCGAAATGAATCAAACACGATAAAAGTCTACCAAAGTATGTTATACCATGTAGACGATTACGGCTGGGAATATTCAGATCCTCAAAGAGTGATATCTGAAGCATTTCCGAACGCGTGCAGGGGCATTGATATTGGGGCGGGTGTTTGGATTGCCGTTGATATTGACCACGAAGGGACTCCTTCGAATGCGAGAGTTGTAAGCGGTGATACAAGAGAGGCCTGTGAAAAACGACTCATAGAGATAGCTTTGGAAAGCGACTATATACCTGCAAAGCTTGAGCAAAGCTTTGTGAGTGCTACCTATGTGGACGCATGGTTTCCCTCCTATTGACCTTTTGATAGAAATACCATTCTAGAATACTGAAATTATTCCTTGGCGTGTTGATTTGCGTGCTGGATTGATCCACTTTGAGCGGTTTTTGTATCGAATACTTGACCCACTACGAAGCGCTATTTTTGCGCAATAGCGATGCATCTACGGGTTCAAATTTAACTGCACCCCCCCGGGTCATTTTTCGCCGCTAATCAACACAGCAGCGGACCGCGCCATCGTATGTTCCTCTTTGGTGGAATGAACATACGACAATTTAGGCTTAAATTATTCATTTATTAAATCGGACAGAACACTAGAACACCGTAGCATGTCTGCTCTCGGCTTAAGGTGCATCGCTTCTACCCGGGAGCCTGCGTAACAGTTTTATAGGAATGTTGAAATATGAAAGTCACACTGTTTGGCACCGGCTACGTCGGACTGGTCATCGGTGCCTGCCTGGCTGAAACCGGTCATCAGGTCATGTGCATGGACGTTGATGAAGTCAAAATTAACAAGCTTTGTAATGGTCAAATCCCGATCTATGAACCGGGACTGGACCGTATGGTTGCTGAGAACTTGGAACAACAACGACTGCATTTCACCTCTAACGCAGAGGAGGCCATAGATTTCGCTGAACTGCTATTCGTAGCCGTGGGCACGCCACCCGGGGAAGATGGTTCTGCTGACCTGCAACATGTACTTGCCGTCGCAAGCAGTATCGGCGAACTCATGCAGGAAACCAAAATTATCGTTACCAAGTCCACTGTCCCTGTTGGTACCTCGGAAAAAATACGAGAAACTGTTCAGCACGCATTAGGAAAGCGTGGTAAGGATTTCGTGTTCCATGTCGCATCCAATCCAGAGTTCCTCAAAGAAGGCGCAGCTATTGGTGATTTCATGAAGCCCGACAGAATCATCGTGGGGACTGATTCGGAACATGTCCGCAAACGTCTCCATGAGCTGTATGCTCCCTTTAACCGCAGCTCAGAAAGAACAATTTATATGGACATCCGTGCAGCAGAACTTACCAAGTATGCCGCAAATGCCATGTTGGCTACCAAGATCAGCTTTATGAATGAAATCTCACAACTTGCCGAACATCTGGGTGCCGACATCGAGCAGGTTCGTCAAGGCATTGGTTCGGACCCACGCATTGGTTACCAGTTCATTTATCCCGGTATCGGGTACGGTGGCTCCTGTTTCCCTAAAGATGTAAAAGCCCTGTCTCAAACTGCTGCCGAGTCTGGCATTAACTTGCAATTAATCAACGCAGTGAACGATGTCAATGAGCGCCAGAAAAGTCACCTGGTCTCACTGATTCAACATCACTATGGAATCAATCTGTCAGGGAAAACTTTTGCGCTTTGGGGATTGTCATTCAAGCCCGGAACCAATGATATGCGCGAAGCTCCCAGCAGAGTCATCATGGAAGCACTCTGGAAAGCTGGTGCCAGAATACAGGCTTACGACCCGGAAGCCATGGAGGAGGTCGAACAGATATACGGCCAACGCGACGACCTGCAACTGGTTGGAACCCGTGATAGTGCCATCCAGGGAGCCGATGCGCTCATCATCTGTACCGAATGGCAACACTTCCGCGCCGCCGATTTCGAGCATCTTGCCAGGGAACTTACCGATCGCGTACTGTTCGATGGCCGAAATGTTTACGATCCAACCACCGTCAGTGAATATGGGCTGACTTACTACGGTATCGGCCGTGGCGCCTCGTTGAAAATAGCAAAGATCAAGTAGCGCCCCTTGATAGAACGAGTGCTGGAAAGATAAACGTTATAGCCAATCCTGAATTCACTCTGTATGTTGATTGCTTACCTGCGACCATGTGCTCAAGAATCGAAATACAAGAAATACAGTCTACTGACTGTGCCCTTCCACCAAACCACCCAAATAACCCTTGCACTGGGTTCCTGAATCCGTGTTCCTTCACTATACAGCCCGAGGCCTGCCCTGACAGCTTCGTTTTTGTGTCCCGATCTGATTTTCAAGCCTGGTCAAACAAGTAACAAGGGGCACTCACAAGTTAACAACTTAACTGCCGGGATCGGGGAGGTTGATATTAGTACTTTCCACAGGCATTGACCCTTCTTGACCCATTGCGAAACTGCGAGTAGCCTACGATGCTACGCACATTAAGTTGTTAACTTGTGAGTGCCCCTACTATGTGAGGGTCCCCTACTATATAGCCTTGGTGTGGAGTTTTTGCTTGTAGATACCGGCTCTGGAATCCACTCGATCCAGCAAGTGTTCAAAACGGTGGGCTTTTCAGAGATCATCAGCCTCGACGTCCAGTGTTGCACTCTTTGTTTCTTCAACGATTCCTTGAAGCATCTCATCCGGATGGTCACGGGTTTCGCGTTCGTCGATTCGTATCACTTTGCCCAATGGTTTCGTGTTATGGTTTTTCTTGGGTGGGTCCTCAAGGTTTGTAATGTGGTTGCATAAAGGAAAGATAGGGCGTCTTTTTTGAAAGTATTCCAGAACCGTGATATGTTCCTGGAACTATTACTCCGTTAGTTGGGTGGCAGTCGATGTCAGAACTTACAGTCTTCACGAAATATCGAAAATTTCTTTTTGTATACTTGATTTCTGCAACCGTCATGCTCAGTGAAGCGGCACATTCAGGCACTATTGATCCCGACGCCACGATTATCGACGTCATTCAACAGGCTGGTGCGCTTCAGATTGAATCTGAATATGTTCAACTTCCCAACTCGTTTCTAAAACTAAAAGACCGGGCAATAGAATCCACCTCTGATGTCAGACTGGTAAACAGAGCATTTTTTGGAGGGCTGGATCTTTTTGGTGTCGACGAGTACATGCAGGCACGCTACCTCGCTGCCTATTTCCCTGATCCCTGGCTTTTCTTTCAGTATGAACTGAACAATCTCAGTGAGTTCAGTGTCTTCTATGCTCTCGATATCTGGATGCCCACCAATGTTACCTCCGGACCGACGCAGAAGGACACATTTCTCGACCTTACCCTGATCGATAGCAACGACGATGACTCCGTCTTTTCCAGGAGTACAACTGCGAGTTTTACCGTGATAGATGACACTGGCGGAGCAACAATCAATGGACAGGACACGCTCGGACAGACTCCTCCGCCGGGAAGCGCTTTTTTCCAAGGCGAAACCACACACACGCTGTTTGACGTTGTTGGCACCGGGCCGGACTCGGATGGAATCGAGGGCGCAAGTGGCTTTAATTACATTCGCTTTCTGATGAACGGCTATCTTTCCGGTGGTGACACTCTGCTTCTGACCGGTCTGGGTTGTTACGGAGGCAGCGCAGCTATTTGCCCCGACAGGAATTACCTGCGTTCAATTTCAATTGACACACTTTCAGTAGGTGACACCGGAAGTGACACAGGTGCTGCCCCTTTACCGGCCCCTGGGAGTTTGCCGCTGCTTTTGACTGGTATAGCGATATATACAGGCCGAAGGATGCCGAAACTTTTCAAAATTCGCAATCAGCCAGTCAATCCATATAGACCAGACCCGTCTAGTATCCAGCTTTCGGACGACTAGAGTTTGGTTACCAAACTAAAAAACCGACCCGTTACCCTGACTTACGAATACTCTGAGACTCGTGTCAGCGAGGAAATGTACAGGGAATTATTCGATCGTTTTTTCCCGACCTCTATTAGAGCTGGCGTACCTTATCAGTAACAATTAAAGATTTTGTCTAGATCCAATTTTCTTAACAGCCTCTGATTGATAATCAGATTGCTCAGCGGGAGTCTGCCGGGCACTGCTGCTAGTGTCCTGTCCGGTTAATTCGTTGTATTTCAGCGTGCCAGCCAAGGTTTCTGGCAAGGCGCGCATTGCAGGCAATGGCCGTAGCCCTTGTCAAAAGGCGCAACGCGGCCAGGGGTCTTGGCTGGCACGCCCTCCGGGAGCCTGCATAAAGCGCTGTAGCAGCGTTGCGACCCTCGGAAATACAACCAATCGCGCCTCACTACAGCGCTTTATGCAGGCTCTGAAATACAACGAATTAACCGGACAGGACACTAGGCATCATAAGCAGGAATAACCATAGTCCTATCCAAGCGAAACAACAACGCAGCTACACCCGACAGGCCCGGACCGGTGGAGTCTTCAGACGAGTTCACTGACTTCGTTGACTTGCCTTTACAGGCCGACCTAAGAAAGAGGTAAGTCGTCTCGTCAGAGAACTCGTCCAAAGGTCTAAACTATTCCAAAAAAATCAGTTGCTCCTTAGGTCTTTGTCGAAGGGGGAAACCCGAATAGTCATGACAATTCGACGGCCCGGATCAACCTTCAGTTGCAGTCTGAGGCCCCGCACGGCTTTGGAACTCCCGATCTTCTGCTTCCAAACCGATTCTTTGAAATGGTAGAACCCCAATGGAGCATCACCGAATCAAACATTTTCTCTATCGTCTATATACCGCCGCGAAACAAATGGCGTGAGAGCAATTGCCAGGAAGCAGTTGTGATACTATCCGGGGACGATTTTAATGGAGGAATTGATGAAGATAATCACGCTCGCTCTCACCATTCTGTTCTGCTCAAATCTTCAGGCGCAATCTGATTTCAACGGCACTTGGGATATATCCCGGTTTGAAAATCTTGAATTCTTGTCGCTGGACTTCAATCTGGGCACAGAATTTGTTTCGATTAGTGGTGCTATTGACTATTCTGATGGATCAAGCCTGCCAGTAACGGGGAGTTGCTTTTTCAACCAGAACGATGGCGTGTTCTGCCTTTTGCAACTGAATAGAGGCTATTCGGTGAAGTTTCTGATCGCTTCAGACCTGCGAGCCTACTGGGAAACTGTGAACGTGCTAGGGCAGGTGGTCGAAAGTGGCGAGGTGTCTTTTGTTGGAGGATGATTGTTAGGGGATGGCCAGACCGGAAGTAACAAGGGACACTCAGAAGTTAACAACTTAACTGTCGGGATCGGGGAGGTTGATAGTAGTACTTTCCACAGGCCTTGGCCCTTCTTGACCCATTGCGAATTTGCCTGCTGCCTACCATGCTACGCACATTAAGCTGTTAACTTGTGAGTGTCCCCTACTAGCCTACTACTACCTACTATCTGAATGATATTCAGATCAACAGGGCTTGCCTTCAAAGATATTCAGCGAAACTGGACAACAGTCTGCTTCGGAGATACCTTCTGTTTTTTCTCTAAACCGGACTGGAGCGCATACGATGATCCTTAGCCGCATCATCGAGCATGTGAAGGCCCAGAACTGGACCGCCATCGCGCTAGACTTCGTCATCGTCGTCATGGGCGTGTTCGTCGGCCTGCAGGTGCAGGAACGGAACAACGCCCGTGGATTGAAAGCCGGACTTGAGGAGGCGCTTTTGCGGCTTCGCGACGAAGCATCGCTCAATGTGCAGGTGATTGACGATCTTGCCGCCACGATCGATGAGGACCTGAGAGGTTACCCGGAAGCGCAGGCGGCGATCGACGCCTGCGACCCGTCGCCGGTATCAAGAGCCCTCGTCGCTGATCTTCTCGGCCGCATGACCAACGACTTCGCCCCGACCTTTGTGTCGGTTTCGATGGATGAACTGGCGCGGCGAAACGAATATCTGAGCCGACTTACACCGCCCTTCCGTTCAGCGTTCGATCAATATCAAAGCCGCGTTCGCGAAGAGGAAGAGCAGTTGCAGACAAACTTCCGAACCATGTGGGATTATCATGTCGTCTTCCACCCCAGCGTGGACGTGAATCTGTCGCAGGATATTGGCATGCCTTCTGGCGCTTTGATTCACGATATGCAGGATATTTGCACCGATCGGACTTTTAGGAACCGGTTTTACGGCACGCTCGGCTTTATTCTGACCATCAAGGAGCGTATTCTCGAGCTGCGTGAGAATATTGACGATTTCCGAATGGCGTTGAACGAGGAACTGGGAACCACGCCATAATTCTGCGCCACGTTATCGAACGAGTGAAGTCGTATAAGTCGACTGCGGCTTTAAATCCCGTGGAAGAATTAGAGGACAGTGTTTATGCGAATCGCCTGCGGGCTGCGGTCGATTTAATTGTTGCCAGGGGAACAGAAGTGAAATGCAAATCTGCCAGAGACCACTGGCCAGCCGGCACTCGGCCTGATAGACGCCGGGGCGATATTTAGGGTGGTGCTCTGGCCAGCTCACCGATGAAAAGTGGCTGGCAGGGCCACGTGTAATCCTTTTCGACTGGATGTCATTCTTAGTGTGGTACCGCTTTGACAGGCCCGCATACAATTGAACATACATTGGATGCATGGCAGACCGGAGATCGAAAACACCGTAGAATACAGTAGGTGCGCCGGTCTGGCTTTCACATGCCTGCCCAGGAATTATTACTCCGCATTCCATAAAGTAGACAGGTGTGTCTGGTACTGTGAATTGCCTTCCGGGCGACTGTGGTGAACGGCGAAGCATAAGAAAGTTTGCTTACCTACCGGCGAGACCACCTCGATAGTGAGAAGTGGGACTGACTTGCTACTGCCACTTCCGTAACAGTGCAAGATATTTATGGGATCAGAACTAAACGCAATCGCTGATTTAATATTCACCGCAATTCAACAGCCAGACTCCCTTCAGTGCCTGCCGGACACCGCATTAACAACTGGCAAATAATACAAAGAGACCTACCCCTACTCTATCAGACTGAATAGACTGTCTTGGATGATGCCAGCGTGCTAATCCTCTTCTTCAGCTCCAGCCGCCCGCCGTTCCTGGGCCCGTGCACCACGCAGGATATTTACGATACTGTAGTTACCCTCGTGACAGGCGTACTCATAAATAGGATCCGGTGTGCCATCAAAGATAATCTCCCGGGTATACGGCGCGGTGAACGCCCCTGGGTTATCGAAGGTAATACGATAGCGTAACTGATCGTCACTGATTCGGGTCAGGCGTTCGGTATACGTCTTTGCTGAAGCCTTGGGCTCGTAGTCGTTGTCGGCGAAATTCCCGGTTTCGATAACCAGAGTATCACCATCCCAGTAGCCGCGGGAATCCCCGTTCCACATACGGATCTTCTCATCCAGCGGTGGCCGATCCACCAATTTCACGATGCGGGTATCGTGAATCATCTCCTGGGCTATCACCACATGGTCTTCTGACTGGATGATCTGCCAGTAACTGTTGTAGCCGGGGTCAAGATAAGGCAGACCATAGGAAATGCACCTTTCAGAGAGGAGGCGATCGGTATAGGAATCAGGGATGCCAAAAAGACGCTCCGACAGACCTCGCATAAACGCGGTTCCAGCTTCGGTACGCGGCGGATATTTGCCATTGGGCGGATCAATGATCTGGGAAGTGCGGTTGTGAATGCGCCGCTCCACCAACCAGGCCTGGTCGTAGTTCCCGGTAGACGGCTCGAAGGATTTAACCTCCCCGCTGAAAGCCGCCTCAAAAGCACCATCTCCGAACAGAGCGTCGCCGTCCTGGGCGGTGATTTCTGAAATTCGCTGGCGCAGAAAGGCGATGTCTTCATCGGTGAGGAACGCCTGGTCGCCAAAAACATCAGGCCGCTCAATCGGGGTGATGGTATTGTTGGCCCAGACGCCCTGCAGATCAGGCTGACCATCAATGGTCCGAGGTACGTCATAGTCATCCTGGGCAATGCAAACTGCAGCGCTTAGCACCAGCGCAGCCGCAAGACAGCCGGCGCACAGGTTTTTCATTAAATTCGGTCTGTGGATTGAAGTGACCAGTAAAGTCATGTCTCTCAAACTCCCAGTTTGTTATTGGAATTGGTGGAGTTGATTGGATCGGAGATAGCTGCTCCGGGAAACTCTGAAGAACCCGACGTCGGTACCCCTGGGCGGACTCTGCCACAGCGAAATATGCCGCCCAGTGGTTGTCTTAGCCAAAAATCACGCGATACCACCAAAATAGGAGGATTTATTTTCCAAAATACCAGAAGGTATCCTGCCACTGGATCAAAGTCCAGTCACGCATCGGACACGCAGTCGTGATCAGGGAACTTTTACCTGTTAAGAAATGGTCTCTGTAGATAATCGGACTTCCAGCAGCTCAGTAGGCTATCCAGAATGCAGTGCACTCTACTCCAGGACTGTGAATTCGCGCCCATCACCAGGCGAAACACGTCGTAGCAGCGAAAGCAGTTCTGACCTGCTCCCCTGCTACGACGCGATAACTGACAGCAAAAACTACTGAAAAAGAACCAATAGCAACCGATACCGGCAGCTATCAGTTGCCGTCAGAATCGCTTATTGCTGCCCTACTCGGCCCTTCGATAACGAAGTATGGTAGTAACCCCGGCGTCGTTGGTGACAGAAGTCTCCAACCGGGTCGCTGTAAGGGTGCGAATGGTACGGAAAAACGGCTGATTCTGCGGTAGCTGGCCATTGGGATTTCCGGTGACATGGCGGATGTACTTGATCTGATCGCCTACTATC
The DNA here is from genome assembly GCA_024234395.1 of Pseudomonadales bacterium. GTDB lineage: Bacteria > Pseudomonadota > Gammaproteobacteria > Pseudomonadales > Pseudohongiellaceae > NORP240. The sequence goes on along the minus strand of JACKOH010000001.1, from coordinate 761,897 downwards.
ATGTAGGTTCCTGCCGCTACATTCAGACCTCTGAGAGCATCCGCAATCTGGCGATCGGTAGCAGTGCCTTGTACCGCCACTCGGTCATTATTCTCGAAAGTCCAGCTGAAGAATCCCTTGGTATAGATAAGTATCCTTGGATTGGTCACCTGAACTGTACCTTCGTTGTCACCACCGATAGTCTGCATCGCAGTGCCGACCCAGACGCCTTCTATCGGGTGAGCCAAGGCCAGGACTGGCAGGAATAACAGGGCCAGGGACAATACGATCGAACGCGGAGCAGGACTCCACACGGTGGTTTTGCCGAATGATTTTAGTGTTTTCTGCTGCATAATCTATTCTCCGAATTAGCGTAGTACACGGACACGCATACAGCGGCGCAATGCACCTGCTTTGTATTTATAGGATATATTTTGTACAGCTAACTACGAATGATTAGCGCTGGAGAGGCATGGCTAATTATTTACCACCTGGTAAATATAACAACCATCACTGAGATGTCAATCAAGGGAACAGTCGAATAGAACAGCATTCTCTCAATTCAGCACCGGAAGCAGATCCAGTCCCTACTCTCCTCCTGAGTCGATCCCCCTCTCATCTCCCACTCGTAAGGACCCGACGATGACATTTACCCAGCAGGCCCGTATCATCGGCACCATAAACCGGGGGAAATTGATGGATCTTAGCATCGAGGCACTTACAGCACGACTGGCTGATTATGCAGTCCGGGCGACTGACTACCTGTTCCAACCTGGGGTGTTGTTTCAGATCGGACTGGTTTTCTTTCTTTTTCTGCTGGCCAGACCCTCCGGGGCACGATTGAAGTTGCTGCTGGAATCCCATGCCCGGAAAATCAAGGGTCGACCTGGCCTGCTGCGCCTGATCGTCATCTGCCTGCGACGTCTGAAATGGGCCGTTTTCACATTTTTCCTGGCCATTTCCATCATCCTTATCCAAAGTGCGGGCTGGCCGGAAAACTCGCAGATTGTTTATAGCGTCATGTTGCTGGCTCTGGCCTGGCTGATCATTTCGATTCTCTCCAATATCATTCGCAGCAAGCTGGTTGCGCGCTTGATTGCCTTTTCCGTCTGGACCTATGTAGCACTCACTATCCTGGGCGTGGCGGATGAGACCGCGGTCCTGTTGAACTCGCCCGGCTTTATGATTGGTGAGACGCGCATTACTCTGCTTCTGGCGCTCAGATCGGTTGTCTTTCTGGGCATCACGCTGTGGATGTCTGTCTCACTAGGCAATGCCTTCGACAAGCGTCTGCAGAAATCCGAAGAGCTCAACCCTTCGCTGCGTGTCCTGCTGGGAAAAATTGTCAAGATAACGCTAATCATAATAGCGATACTGATAGCAGTGTCCGCCATCGGCATCGATCTGACCGTCTTCACAGTGTTTTCCGGAGCTATTGGCGTCGGCATCGGTTTTGGCCTGCAAAAAGTAGTTTCCAACTTTATTTCTGGAATTATTATTCTGGCAGACCGATCCATTAAACCGGGTGACACCATTTCAGTGGGAGAAACTTTTGGCTGGATTCGGGAATTGAGGGCCAGGTTTGTGTCAGTGGTGACGCGCGACGGCAAAGAATATCTGATTCCAAACGAAGACTTTATCACCCAGCAGGTCATTAATTGGTCATTTTCCAATGACCTGGTCCGTCTGGACGTCCCTTTCGGCGTTTCGTATCAGTCTGACCCGCACGAGGTGACCCGCCTGGCTATCGAAGCGGCCGGCAGCCTCAATCGCGTTGTAAAAATCCCGGCCCCGGTCTGCTGGCTAACCGCGTTCGGCGACTCGTCGCTGGAATTGATGTTGCGATTCTGGATAAGGGATCCGCAAAACGGACTGACCAACATACGCGGTCAGATTCTGCTGGCCCTCTGGGACAGCTTCAAGGCAAACGGTATTACAATTCCCTACCCGCATCGGGAAATCTATATTCACCAGACAGTTGACAGAGACGATTGACCAGGCCAGCTGACATAAAAGACCTGCCTGAGCCATAAGTTGATGTCACTTGCTGTCTTTGACCAAATTTCCGGAGCGATTGAATAAGCAAATAAATCTGTTACCCTTTTTGTGCGAATCCTTAATTCTCACTGGTACCTTAGTTGGAATCTTATGATGACACTCCCAAACCTGCGTATCCTCTCGATGTTAATCCTGGTCTGCCTGACCACTGCCTGCTCATCATCAGCACGTTTTCAGGTAAGCCAGGCCGCCCTTGCTGGCGATCCTGTCGCCATGTGGCAGGACGGTCAGGAGGCTGTGCGCCTGGGGGAAAGCCAGGTTACCAGGGGGGAGGAGCGCATTCAGGATGGCGAACGCTTAATTGATGATGGTGAAACCCTGGTCGGCAACGGGAACAATCTGATCAACGTCAGCCGTGAAAATTATCGACTGGCGGTCCGCGATTTCGGCAGCGCGGACTCGCCGGAGGAACTGCGGACAGAAGTCGGCGAACTGAGAGACATCCTACGGGTCTGGGAGGAAGGACTGGACCTCATTGCACGTGGTAATCGGCGTATTGAAGACGGCAACGAGCAGATAGAAGAAGGACGGAGTGTCGTATTCGAAGGACGTAACCTGATTGCAACCGGTCGTAATATGATGCAGAGCTCCGAACAGATGCGTCAGGACGAAGCGGCGCAGTCACTGGAACAGGAAAGCGAGGTACCGGAGGCGACCGCTCCCGAAGTGACAATTCCGCCAGGTAATCCGGCGACATCCTCTACACCGCCGACACGTTCGCCAACAGCCAACCCTTCGGTTCAATAGTTGGGATCAGCATTAAATGGGTGTCAGAGTAAAAATTCAGTACTGTATTTTTACTCTGACACCCATTTATTCTTCGCACAACGTGACATGACCTCGATCGCCGGAAAGTCTTACCCGCATGCCGTTTTTCAGTTTCTGCAGGCAGCCGGCTACGGACATTACCGCCGGAATACCGATTTCGCGGGCCGTTACAGCACCGTGGCTGAGAGGACCGCCAAACTGGGTGATGAGGCCCCTAGCGCTGTAAAACAGCGGTGTCCATGCCGGGTTGGTTGTACGAGCCACCAGAATTGCGGAATCCGGCATACCGGCGAAGTCCTGCGGACCATTTACCAGGTAGACTTCCCCTTCCACGGTTCCCGGGCTGCCGGGGATACCGGACAGATCGCCCTCCTCGTTTACTTCCTCCTCTTCCGGGCCAAAGCAGATTGGGGGTTCCCGCAAGGCAGCTTTCAGCCAGTCCTGCTTCCGTTTCCTGATCAGCAACTGTTGTTCATCGGTCAGGCTCAACGAAGACATGGCATTTATTTCCTCTAGGGTCAGGAAGAAGCAATCTGCCGGTTCGTCGAGATCGAGACGTCGTCCGAATTGCAATGCGGCCCGTCGGATCAACGGATTGAGACGGGTGGTATGGTAGTGTTCCGCGTCATCGAGTTCGGTGTATCTGAGTGCCAGATCTACAAGGGTGCCCAGAAATGAACGCAAAGACTCGGGAACGCTCGACAGTACCTGCTGACGCAACTGCCAGGCCTGTTGCGGGGAATCGCCTGTTGTCCGATTGTCGGATTCCGCCAGTTTGCCCAGTATGGCGAGCACCGGCTCCGGGTCATCTCCCCAGGTTGGATGGATAAAGTCGAAATCCACTTCCCGGTGACCATGCCGGTTAATGAACTCAAGCAGCGCGTCATAAAAATCCTGGTCCAGACTACGAAGGCTCTCCAGTTTCGGAACCCCTCCATCAAATACTTTCTTCACAGAGGGCGAAGACTGAATTCTGCTAGCCAGTTTCTGGAGTTCACGGTTCACCAACCCCGTTTTCAACGACGCTGCGGACAACAGTTTCTGGACCAGCATACGGGCCCGGCTACGGTCGCCTGTAGAAAGGATCATGACACCTTCCAGCGTGCGAACCAGGAACGCCTGCGTCATCGATATGGCGATATTCGGGCGAAAGTAAGTCACTGCAGCTTGCTGGATGCGTGCGAAATAGTCTCTAAACTGATCGATCTCATACTCGTCCACTATCTCACTGCTCAGGGCGCCGAGGGATAGCAGGAACTGGTCGAGATTGCTCTGCCATAAGGAAGGTAATTCGCTGACCCAGTGAAACGTCCGCATCAGGCCGGGTATCTCCGCTTCCAGTTCCTGCAGAGTTGTCGCCCTGACCGGTCGTTTCATGGCCAGGAGTTCGACCGCATTCTGGTTTCCATACACATAGTGGTCCCGCAGCGCAAACCAGGGACGGGTCGGCAGATCGATGCTCATCATGTGCAGGGAAAATTCCAGCGACTCGCTGAACGCCGCATCCACACAACTCCAGGTCAATGGGGTAATCGGATTGGGGAAACGCTCCGCTGCTTCATGCCGTGTAAAGCGAGCCGGAAGTGTGGTCTGGGGCCTGGCCTGAACCAGGTACAGCCTGTCATCCTGAATCACCCATTCCACATCCTGCGGTTGTTGCAGTTTCTGCATCAGCTGGCGCGATATCCTGGCAATCTCGAGTATCTGAGCGTCGGACAGACATGGCATGGCGGCGCGGCCTGGAGGCAGCTCAATAAGCCTGGTTCCATTCTCTGCAGCCAGCATGACCCGCTCCTTGTTGCCGATACGGCGTTCACTGATCAATTCACCGTCCTTGACCAGCCAGGTATCAGTGGCATGTTCACCGCCGACCACAGTTTCTCCAAGGCCGAAGTTTGCTTCGATGAGGGTCTCGTTCAGACGACCGGAAACCGGATTCACCGCAAATGCCACACCGGAAACTTCCGCGGGAATCATGCGCTGAATTACCACAGCCATTGTCGCTGATTCTTCATCAAAGCCATGCTGTCGGCGATAGGCGACAGCACGGTCATTCTTCAACGAACGATAACAGGCAACGATAGCCTCAGGAATATTTTCCGGTTTTACATTCAGAACCGAGTCATGCTGCCCGGCACAGGCTGCTGACCCCAGATCCTCCAGATTGGCGGAGGAGCGCACCGCAAATCGCGTGGCCGGGGGGAAGCTGGCCAGCCACTTGGAGAGCTGCAGTGCGCTGTCAGGATCCAGCTTCAGCGATTCATCGTCATTGCTTCCGATCTGAGCGGACCATGCCGAATAACTGGCCGCATCAAGTATCAGCGCTTCGGGCACCGGCATTTTCAGGCTTGCCAGGCAGGACAGATGGTAGCCTTTGCCACCGGCAGTCTGAACGTCCAGTTGTTCATCAAGAGTTCTGAACAGCGTCATGAGAGTTCTCCTTTGGGAAAAATACGATTGTTGTATGGGTAGTCAAGCCGACTGTAAAGCTCACTGGATCGATCCGTTTTGCAGGTTCGATGCAGCATGAGGAAAAGCCCGGAGAGTGTGCCGAGCAACCCCAGCCAGATCGAAACTAAGGCCAGGACGCACCAGTAGAACGGGTACAGCGGCAATCCGGTAGCGAAGGTAATAGTCGCTACCTGGTCAGTATCTTTGGCGTACTTTCTGACAAGCTTCCGATGCGCTAATGTGGGTATCAGGTGCAGTACTTTACCCGCCATCAGCAGCGGCCAGCCGAGCAACCTCAGTTCCCAGCGCTTAAATGAATCCATCACACGTTGAAGGCTCGATTCTGATGGCTGGTGGCTGAATTGTGCGGCTTCCGCAGTCGACAATGTCTGCACGGCCCTGGCAATCTTGGCGGTAAGCTCCTGAACTGTTAATGCCGCCAGCGTTTCCGGTGTCAGAACCAGGCCATCACCGACGTGCACACTGATCTTCGATCCCTGCTCAGCCTTGGCCCGGTAATTCAGATAAATGGGTAACAGACGCAACGGCAATTGATTTGTGGCCACAAAATCCATTGCCAGTCTCGCGGCCCCTGAGCGGAACGGTAGCAATGTAGTGCTGTCATGACTCTTACCTTCGGGAAAGATCACTACCCAGCGATTTCTTTTAAGCTCCAATCGCAGTCGCTGGAAGGTCTGACTGTTGATCCGCCCACGATCAGTGTCGGATTCGTCGCGCCTTGCCAGCGGATGAGTATTCAGCAGCCAGGCGAGAAATCTGCCGGCGGGATTCCGGAACCAGGCCGAATTGGCCGTTTTCACCAGGGAACGGTTACAGGCAGCTTCCAGGACAAAGGGGTCGATAAAGGCATTGGCATGGTTGGCGACAACCAGAGTCGGCATGTCATCCTGCGGTAGACTTCCCTGCTGCCGAATTTTTGAATAGAACAGCTGCAACATAAATCGTTGCAAGCCTCCGGCCAACCTCAGGCCATGGCTTTTGAGGCTGTAGATCATGGCCAACACGGCAATAACAACACCGGCCAGTAAGTCGATGGTGTAGTGATATCTCAGTACCAGCGTGGCCAGAATGATCAGCGCCAGAAACGGCAGGTAGAGAACGGCCCGGATCGGCTTGTAGCGAAGGTCGAACAGCACCATCAGTGTGGTAGCACCCACATGCAGACTGGGAAACGCTCCGTGTGGGCCTCCAGATGCATCGATGCTGGCCTGTACCAGACCAGTGAAGAACCCGCCATGCACCGGCATTCCAAACGCGTCGCTCATCGCAACGACTGGACCCCGGGCCGGCACAAGGAAGTAGCCCAGGTAAGAAATTGCGTAAGTCACTGCGAAAGCAAGCACGAAAACTGAACGCCGTTCGTGATCGCGGGACAGAAGATTAACCAGCAAACTGAGATAGAGGTAGGGAATGAACAGAGCGTATACAGCGGCAAAAAATTCCAGTTTCCAACCCTGAGCCAATGGTTGCAGGGCCAGAACGGGTGCGCCGACGGTGGACTCCAGTTCTGACAGCCAGGTATCTGCCTGCCAGGGAATGGCACTGAAGGCTACCGGGGCCAGTACCAGATACAGCGTCAGAAGACAGGCAATGGTTCCGAAGGCGGCAAACTGAAACTGCCAGCGGTTTGCGATGCGAGGATACAGAACCCATTGGCCGACTGTATACGCACACCACAGCGCGGCCAGCAGCAGACTGCTGGTGATCTCCGAATAACCGCTCCACCAGGAGATCAGGCATCCCGATAAAAGTATTGCGAACAGGCTATGGGTAAATAAACTGGCTTGTTTCACTGCTGACTCCTGAAATTCCCCTGGTCTTCAACAGGCTGCTAACTGATGACTAAGGTATTGCGGATTGAACAGCAGGTTGTAGTGGTTCCAATGAAGTAGCAGAAAACACTACCCCACGGATTATATGGCGCTCCCGTGGAGAAGCAGGACCGGCTTTAAGTACACCCTGGGTCGACGAAGCCGGCTTTCTTAATCAGCCTGCCAGACCCGACCGGCCTGATGCCGGGCTGTCTGGAATCAGCCTGATCGCGCGTGCCGGATGGATAGCGTTACTCTCAAAGTAGACAACATGGGGCATCGTAGGAAGCTTTCAGTTTCCATTAAAACCGTTTAGTCTTCATGAAGCCCGTCGCGAGCTGAATTAAAACCAGGCATCGCCAAGTCAGGCTCCAGGTTGGGTCGATAACTCTGGCTCATAGGAAAAAAAACATCACCACAAGTCCGCAACCAGACAGAACGAGGATTCCGCTATGACCAAGAGCAGCAGACGAGATTTCCTGCAACGCACCGGATTGGGTATGGCCGGACTGGCAGGCACACCCCTGCTCGGCGGTAAGGCCCATGCCCAGTCCCTGGCAGTGGCAGATGCCGGCGCTCCCGAGCTCGTCGTCGTCAATGCCAATATCTATACCATCGATACTACTCTGCCCCGGGCCACCGCGTTCGCCGTGAAAGGGGACCGCTTTCTCGCCGTGGGCGGCTCGGAGGAGATTCGAAACCTGGCCGGCAGCCAGACCCGGATTCTGGATGCCGGCGGCATGACTGTGGTGCCGGGCTTTATCGACTGTCATGTGCATGCACGGGGCGAAACCCTGCTTTATGACGTGCTGGTCGGCAACCCTTTTGAAGTCGAGTTCGTCAGCATTGCCAGTATCGTGGACAAGTTACGCACCAGGGCTCAGAGCCTGCCTCCGGGCACCTGGGTGGAAGGCTACTTCTTTGATGACACCAAGCTGACGGATGACCGCGGCCTGCACCGACGCGACCTCGACGAAGTCTCGCTGGATCATCCCGTGGTGGTCAGACATCGCGGTGGTCATTCGGCGTTTTACAACAGCAAGGCATTTGAAATTGCCGGCATCACCAACTCGACGCCGGATCCAATGGGCGGCACTTACGACAAGGATGCGGAGGGCCAGTTGACCGGCCGCGTGACCGATCGCGCCATGAATCCCTTTCGCGAGGTTGGCGCCAGACCGTCCTTCAGTGCCACCGAGCAGGCGCAGCGGGCGCGCGACTCCATCGCCTACATCTCCAGACAGTTTGCCCGCTATGGTCTGACCAGCGTGCATCACGAGGGTGGAGATCTGGCGGCGATACAGGACGTGCGTGCCCGGGGAGATCTGCTGCACCGGGTGAGTTACGAGTCCAGCGGCACGGCGCTGGAGGCCATGATCAACGCAGGAATCAAGACTGGCTTCGGTGACGAATGGATAAAGCTTGGAGCCACCTCGGAACATACTGTCGATGGTTCATTCTCCGAGCGCACCATGGCCATCAGCGTGGATTATCCAAACGTGTCACCTCCCTACCGGGGTAACGTCACAGAAAGCCAGGAAGCATTGAACGAATGGGTGGAGCGCGTGCATCGTGCCGGTATCCAGGTAAACGTCCACGCCAACGGAGATGTCGCTATCGACAGCTTTCTTACCGCGGTGGAGCGCGCCCAGCAACTTTTTCCACGGTCCGATTCACGGCCCAAGATCACGCACTGCACGCTCATCACCGAGGACCTGATCCGGCGCATGCAAGCCCTGGGTTGTGTGCCGGCGATGTTCACAACCTATGCCTATTATAACCCGGACAAATTTGTCTACTACGGTGAGGAATTAATGCAGCGTGCCATGGCATATCGCAGCATGCTTGATGCAGGCATCATGGTGTGTGCCGGCTCCGATTTCAGCCCGGGACCCTTTGCACCCCTGATGGGAATACAGGGCATGGTGACCCGGCGGGGCTGGGACGGCAAGGTGTGGGGTGCCAACCAGCGCATCAGCGTGGCAGAAGCCATTACGGTCAGCACCTATAACGGTGCCTGGGCATCCGGCGAGGAGCACCTCAAGGGCTCCATCACGCCCGGCAAACTGGCCGACTACGTCATGCTGGCCGAGGATCCTCACACGGTCGATGAGGAAACCATCAAGGACATCGAAATCGTGCAGACTGTCGTGGGCGGCATGACCTCCTATCAGGCCTGATGCAGGTTCGGCTCCGCGTGCAGTTCAACAACTGCACGCGGGTCTGAGATCCACATCGGTCACGCTCAGCCCTGGCTCTCCGGAAAAGCATAACGGATGCCTTCCTTGAGACCACCGGAGGGCCAACGCTGGGTGACAGTCTTGCGGCGGGTATAAAAACGAATGGCGTCGGGACCGTAGGCATAGAGATCTCCGAACAGAGAGTCCTTCCAGCCACCGAAGCTGTGGTTGGCGATCGGTACCGGCAGAGCCACGTTCACCCCCACCATCCCGATCTGCACGGCGTCGCTGAAATAGCGCGCCGCCTCGCCATCCCGGGTAAACAGACAGGTACCGTTACCAAACCGGTTATCATTGATCAGAGCAATCGCCTCGTCCAGGTCAGTGACCCGGACCACACACAGTACCGGGCCGAATATTTCCTGCTGGTAGACGTTCATTTCAGGCGTCACACGGTCCAACAGGGAACCACCGATAAAGAAACCGTTCAGATGGTTCGGCACCTGCAGATCACGGCCATCAACAACCAGTTCCGCACCCTGCTGTACCGCTTCTCCCACGCTCATCCTGACCCGCTCGACACTTTCCCTGCTGATGAGTGGCCCCATGTCATTGCCATTATCCTGCCCAGGGCCAATCCGCAGGCTCCGGACCTTTTCTGCCAGCAATTCGACAATCCGGTCGGCGACCTCGTCTCCGACACAGACCACCACGGATACGGCCATGCAACGTTGACCACACGAACCGTAAGCAGCTCCCATCAGGGCTTCGACAGCCGGCTCAACGTCTGCGTCCGGCATTATGACGGCATGATTTTTGGCGCCTCCCAATGCCTGAACGCGCTTGCCGGCCGCCGATCCTCTGGTATAAATGGACCGGGCAACCGGCGTGGAACCAACGAAGCTGATGGCCCGGATCCGGGCATGGTCGAGTAACAATTCGACGGTGGAACGGTCGCCATGAACCACATTGAATACGCCGTCCGGCAATCCGGCTTCACTTAACAGTCCTGCGATGTAGTTGGAGACGCCGGGGTCTTTCTCGGACGGCTTGAGAATAAAACAGTTACCGCAAGCCAGGGCCAGGGGATACATCCACATAGGCACCATGACCGGAAAGTTGAACGGGGTTACTCCGGCAACCACACCAAGCGGCGGAAATTCGGACCAGCTGTCAATTCGTGGACCGGCATTTTTTAAATGTTCACCCTTGAGCAGTTCCGCAATTCCACAGGCATACTCTACCACTTCGATACCGCGCCCCAATTCGCCGCGGGCATCGTTGAGAACTTTGCCATGCTCAGCGGTGACCAGCTCACAGAGTGTTTCAGCGTGTTGTTCGAGCAGTTCCCGGAACCTGAACAGTACCCGGGCACGGCGCTGGGGTGTCGTATCTCGCCAGGCGGCGAAAGCGGATTCGGCACTGGCGATCGCCTGTTCCACTATTGCGGAATCGGCAACCGCAACCTGCCTGATCACTGCGCCTGTGGCCGGGTTATGAATTGGCAGCACGGCACCGTCATTGACTACCTCGCTTCCATTAATGACATGTCCCAACAGAGTCACAGGCGATTCCCCTGCTTCGTGTTCCTGCAGCCTAGTCGATTTCATCGAGACTTTCTCCAAGTGCGGCCACCAGGTCCCTTACCTGCTGCTCGCTGGCGATAAATGGGGGTGCCAGCTGTACCGTATCGCCTCCCCAGCGCACATAAAAACCTTTCGACAGGCAGCGCAGGCCCAGTTCGAAAGGCCGTTTCATCGGCTCTCCGGCCTTATGCACAATGCTCAAACCGGCGGCGAGGCCGTAATTCCTTATGTCAGCAACAAGCGGGTGCCCCCGGAGACCATGAACGGCATCTTCCAGGACAGGTGCAAGCTTTCTGACGCGGGCGACCAGTTCGTCGTTTACCAGCACATCCAGGGCCGCCAGGCCCGCCGCGCAGGCGACAGGATGGGCCGAGTAAGTGTAACCGTGGGGAAATTCCACCATGTAGTCGGGTCCACCGTTATCCATGAACGACTGGTATATTTCTCCCCTGACCATCACGGCACCCAGGGGAATGGCGCCATTGGTTATCTGCTTGGCGAGGCCCAGCAGGTCGGGCGTAACACCGAATTCTTCGGCACCAGTCAGGGAACCCATGCGCCCCAGGCCGGTTATCACCTCGTCAAATATCAGCAGAATCTGGTGGCGGTCGCAGATTTCACGCAGCCGGTTCAGGTAGCCTTGTGGTGGAGGCAGGACCCCGGCCGTGCCGGACAGTGGCTCGACGATCACTGCCGCAATATTGGAGGCGTCATGCAGCGCCACCAGGTCTTCGACTTCGTCTGCCAGGTGCGCCCCAAGTTCCGGCATACCCCGTGAGTAGCGGTTTTCCTCGAGAACGGTATGCGCAATGTGATCAGCCTCGATGGATTGACCGAACAGTTTCCGGTTAAAACCGATCCCCCCGACACCGATACCACCGTAATTGACGCCGTGATAGCCTTTTTGCCTGCCAATAAAGCGGGTCTTACCGGGCATGCCCCGGGTTCGCCAGTAGGCGCGGGCTATTTTCAGCGCAGTTTCCACTGTCTCGGACCCGGAATCGGTGAAGAACACATGATCCAGGCCATCAGGGGTCAGGTCGACCAGTTTATTGGCGAGCAAAAATGACTGGGCATGCCCGAACTGAAATCCGGGCGAATAGTCCAGTGTGGCAACCTGTCTGCTGACAGCTTCGACAATCTCGGGACGATTATGGCCTGCCCCGCAAGTCCACAAACCGGATAATCCGTCAAAGATCTGCCGACCTTCAGTGTCGTAGTAGTAAGCCCCGTCGGCGCGCTCCATCAACCGCGGTTGCTGTTTGAACTGCCGATTGCCCGTAAACGGCATCCAGTGGGCTTCCAGTTCACTACGGGTCAGAGTCACGGCGGCTTCCTTCTGATCTGGTTATTGATAAATGTGGCCGGCAGCCAGCCGAGAGTTCTTCAACGGGCTGCTAATCGGATACTACACCAACAGTTTTCGACTTGCCTGCAGACGGCTCGAGAATTTCCTGGAGCTCTGCCTGAAATCCGGCTTCCAGTTGTCGATCCGGCCACATTATCGTGACCAGGTAACCCGCCAGCAATGCCGAGATGAATGAAGGCGGCATGGTTTCCAGCGCGACAAAATAGGGACCGGCAGTCCCCAGTTCCTGCAGGACAAACTTGCTGATAATAGTCATCAGGAAACCGCAGGCCATGGAAGCTATCGCGGCACGCTCGGTGAAAGCCGGCCAGAACAGCGACAGAATAATCATCGGGCAGAACGTAGCCGCAATTCCTGACCAGCCGAAAATGACGAACCAGAAAATTGTCCGATCCGGAGACAGCAGCGATACCAGAACCGCAATCACCAGGGCGAGCGCAGCCATCGCCAGCGTCACGCGTCGGCACAGGACTCTGGCCTGGTGATTTGTGATGTCCGGATTGAACAATCGTTCATAGACATCATGAGTCACCGAGCCCGCTGCCATTATCAACAGTGACGAAACCGTGGACATGATGGCGGAGAGCACTGCGGCCACGTAAAGCCCGATAATCCACGGTGGGAAGGTATATTCAACCAGCTCGGACAGCACATTCTGCGCACCGTTGCCCAGCACCCCCGTTGGATCGACACCCTGGCCGGTGAACAGGTAACGACCCAGAATACCGATACTTACCGCCGAGAATCCTGCCAGTAACGTAAAAAGCACGGCTACCCAGCTGCCGCGCTGGATCTGTGCCTCATCCCTGATGGCAATGAGGCGGGCAAACACCTGCGGGGAACCGAGAAACCCGAGTCCGATCAATCCCATTCCAATCACTACTGCGAGGTTCATCGGGGTGAATCCACCGCTGCCCCAGAAACTGACCAGGCCTGGATCGATCTCCTGTAACCTGGCGAAAATCAGTCCGCCGTTGTCGATAGTATGGAATGCGACCAACGGTAAAGCCACCAGACAAAGCAGCATGATCGCTCCCTGAAACATGTCGGTCCAGGCCGCCGCAAGAAATCCACCGGCGATACAGTAAATGGCCACTATCACAAAACCGACGATGGCACCAATGTGATAATCCCAGGCCAGGAAGGTTTCGAAAGCGGAGCCGGTTGCGTCGATCTGCGCGGAAATATAAATCAGTACAAAAATGGACAGCGAAGCGGCAGAAATCAATCTGAGCGTCTGGCTGCGGGCACGGAATCGTGAAACCAGATAGTCAATAACCGTCAGAGACTCGTATTTGTCCGTGAGTCGTTTAAACCGGGATGCCATAACAAACCAGGCCACTGTCACGCCCAGTACCTCACCTACCACGATCCAATAGGCGGAGAAACCCACCATGGCGCCCATGCCGGTTACACCCAGCAGGAGCCAAGCCGATTCTCCAGTAGCCTGGGCGGAAAACGCCGCCACCCAGTAACTCAAAGATTTACCACCTATGACAAAGTCCTTCATGGAACGGATGCGGCGGGAAGCCAGATACCCCAGCACCAGCAGTATGCCTAAGTAAATGACTATCATGGCGTATGTTTCGAACATGATGTATCGCCTCCTTTTCCGGACCACAGTGTACCCTTTCCCGGCATGACAACGTAGTCTCCTGCCGGATATGTACAATTGCCCCGGGATCGACACTTATGTTTAGCAGACTGTTGAAAAACTCTCAGTTGGCACAATTCGGCGTTAAAATCTGGCTCAAAATGCTCATTTACGTCGTGTAAACTGCGCTTTTTCGCCAGATTTTGCCTTGTCTTGCACTCACCTGAGAGCTTTTCAACACGCTGTTAGGATCAAGGTCGTATTTGGGGTCAGAGTAAAAAATTCAGTACCGGATTGACTCCAACACCTCGGTTGACGGCTCAAATCATGGACGGGGAATCAAGCAACTGGACCCATTGAACGAGTAAAGTTGACAGCCCGCACAGATACCAGCAGCATCTGGACTGAATCCCATCAAGAGGACTTTGTCATGATCAGCCGCCGCCGCTTCCTCCACAGCACAATTGCTGCAACCTTGTTTGCCCGATCCTTTTCTTCTCTGGCCCAGTCCTACGACATGATTGTCCGGGGCGGCCGGGTAATCGATCCGTCCCTGCACCTGGATGCAGTGGCAGATGTCGCCATCACCAATGGCCGGATAGCGGCGATACAGCCCCGCATAGACACCGCTGGTAGCGAGGAGATTGATGCCCGGGGGAAACTGGTCATGCCAGGCCTGATCGACGTGCATGGCCACTACGCCCGGGATGCCCAGGGCGGGCATATCTGTCTCTCTGACGGAGTAACGGGATGGGTGGATGCCGGCTCGGCCGGCGCTGACAACATTGAGGAGATTCTGGCGAATGTACGCTCCGCACCACAACCTGCACGAATACTGATCAACATCGGTCGACGCGGTGTTATCGATGACGGCGATACTGCGGATATGTCGCTGGCTAATGTGGAGGCCGCCAGGGCAGCCATCGCGGCGCATCTGGATTACGTGGTGGGCGTAAAGGCCAGGTTGACTGATGGCGTGACCGCCAATGATCGGGAAGTTATCCGGCGTGCCCAGGAGGCTGCCTCCTATTTTAAATTACCAGTTATGGTGCACATGGGCCAGTCGGCCACGTCCATGGCCGAACTGATTCAGGTACTTAAACCGGGGGACATTGTCACTCACATGTTTGCACCACCTCCCAGTCCAATAATCGACGATCGGGGCAGAATTCTCCCGGAGATACTCGAAGCGCGCCGTCGTGGTATTCGCTTTGATGTCGCCAATGGCCGTATCGACCACCTGCGCTGGGATACTTTCGACACCATTATGGGTGCCGGTTTCTGGCCAGACACCGTGTCCACTGACGGATTCTCCAACAGCCGTAATGTCCCGGGTGTGGTCGACCTGCCCAATATCATGTCCAAGTTCCTCAACTTCGGCGGCATGGGACTTATGGACGTGGTCGCAACGGCAACGCTGAATGCCGCACGGTATTTTCCTTTCATTCACGATGCAGGCACACTCAATGTCGGTGCCCCGGCTGACATTGCAATCCTTGAATTGCGCCAGGGCAGTTTCGAATTTCTGGACAATTATGAAAATGTGCGGGTTGGCACGCAGCGCCTGTTTCCGTTTGAGACTCTGCTGGCCGGTCGGCGGGTTCCGCGTGTTTGAGGGGAATAGCCTATGAATTCTGTTATTAAAGGACTACACCACAATGCCTATCGCTGCCGCGATTCAGAGGAAACTCGGGCCTTTTACGAGGATTTCCTCGGTCTTCCGCTAATGCACGCGTTTGAAATCAAGCAGACCAAGACCGGCCGCGAAAGCAAGGTGTTACACAGTTTTTACCAGATGGGGGACGGTTCCTTCCTGGCCTTTTTCGAAGAGCCTGGTGAGCCCTTTGATTTTAAAGCACAACGGGATTTTGACCTGCATATCGCCCTGGAAGTTGACCATAACGTCTTACGGGAACTGAAGCAGAAAGGCGAGGACGCCGGCATGGAAACCCGTGGCGTATCAGACCATGGATTCATTCATTCCATCTACTTCCAAGACCCAAATGGTTACGTCATCGAACTGGCTGCCAAAGTAACAGGCGATGCTGGCAACCCGTTTGACAGCGGTGAGGCGCACCATAATTTGGCGGCCTGGCAGACAACCAAGTGAGCCGCATTAGCCTGGGATAAACGGGGTCAGAGGGGATAAACCGGGTCACAGTAAAAATACTGGAACTGGTTAGCTACTATGACCCCGTTCATTTAATTCAGGGGGTGCGTTCTGACAAGAGGGGTTGGCTTACGCCTTCCACACCGACCAGGGCCAGGGTCAGCAGCAGCGCGGTCTGGGGACCTTCTTTGGAATTGCCGGGTGCGAACCATTCGTCTGGGGAATGGGCACCGCCCCCTTCCCCGCCACCGGCGATAGTCACGGCAGGAATCCCCAGTGACATCGGGACGTTGGAATCGGTGCTGGAAATGCCCAACTCTTCCAACTCGATACCGACCTCATCGAAGGCCAGCGCGGCAGCCTGTACGATGGGGCTGTCGGCAGGAGTACGTCCGACCGGACGGTCACCGATAAGGTGAAAGTCCACGCTGATTTCGCCTTCATTCCAACGGGCATTTTCCTCGGCCACTGCGGTAAGCGCGGCGGTCTTGGCGCGCTCTTCCAGGGCCGCCAACTGCTCCCGGTCGTTGGAACGCATGTCCAATGCGAAGACGGCGTCGGCGGCGATGGAATTCACTGAGGTGCCACCGTCGACAGTCCCCACTGTAAACGTCGTCCTGGGATATTCAGGTACCTGCAGATCGGCGATTCTGGCGATTGCCCTGCCCATGGCATGAATGGCACTGGCCATTCCGAAGGCACCAAAAGAGTGGCCGCCGGGGCCACTGAAGCGAAATTCAAAACGGCGGCTGCCGGTGCCACCTGTGGTTATTCGGCGCAGCCGGACTCCATCGATGGAGACGAAACCGTCAACACCGGGAAAATCCCGGAACAGTGCCTTGACACCACGCAGGTCGCCACGACCCTCCTCACCGACATTGCCGCTGAAAATGATGTCTCCCACAGTCTGGATCCCGTTATCCTCGAGCGCCTGAACCACTGACAGAAGCGCGGCCAGTCCGCGGGTATCGTCACCTATGCCTGGAGCGTAGTAGCGATCGTCCCGCTGTTGCACTGCAGTATCGGTGCCGTCAGGAAATACGGTGTCCAGATGAGCAGCCAGCAGCAAGGTCGGACCGTTTCCGGATCCGCGGCGGATCGCAACAACATTGCCCTCGGTATCAATATAGGCATCGTCCAGGCCCCGTTCCCGCAGGCGCTCAAGATAATACCGGGCACGTTCGGATTCCATAAAAGGGGGTGCCGGAATCTCGGTGATCCGAAGTTGCTCCTGGATGGTTTCCGGTTCGCGCTGATCGATTTCCATCAGTGCCCGACGAACTGACGGACTTGCCGCAACGGCCTGAAAACTGTTCCGCACAGCGGTGTCGATGGGGACCAGTTGCTGTCGTATCGTTTCCTGAGCGAAACAGGCCGAGCCCGGTAACAGGACTGACAGTAGCACTAAAACGGTTCCGGATCTGAATGTCACAAGTGTGTTCCTGAAAAGTTAAAACTGACAGTTAACGGAACCGTTTTCCTGCCCGGGTCCGCCCAGGTTTGATCTTCTGCAAGGGTTGACCGGACTGGCTGAGGTACTCTGCAGGTGATGGTTGCCAGGGATTCCGGATCAGAAAGAAGGTATAGCCAACGACCGCCAATGTCCAGCCCACCGATCTGGCTAACGGGTTATCCGGTCCAGAGCCCGCCTGGACGGCATCCCGCGTCAATCTTGCATGATCAGACTCATAAAAGGGGCTGCCATCAAACTGCTCATTAATGAGACAGAACTCACGACCGCAGGTGGTTATGATGAAAGCAATTATTGTATAGTAAGCGACAATCCGGAGCAGGACAGCAGGCGCCTGCAAACCGTCCTTAAAAATAGGAGATTCAACCCAATGCGTGCACTAATATTCTCACTGGTTCTGCTGCTCGGTGGAACCGCCCTGGCCCAGGAAAACCCGATTGTGGTCATGGAAACCAGCAAAGGCACAATCACTATCGAACTGTTTGCTGACAAGGCGCCCGGGACGGTTGAAAACTTTCTCAGG
The DNA here is from genome assembly GCA_024234395.1 of Pseudomonadales bacterium. Classification (GTDB taxonomy): domain Bacteria; phylum Pseudomonadota; class Gammaproteobacteria; order Pseudomonadales; family Pseudohongiellaceae; genus NORP240. Next base: position 743,976 of record JACKOH010000001.1, on the reverse strand, counting down.
TATACCGACAACGATTTCTACGACGGCCTCATCTTTCACAGGGTAATCGACGGCTTCATGATTCAGGGCGGCGGCTTCGATACCGACATGGTTCAGAAATCCACTTACGACGCCATCAAGAACGAAGCCCGTGCGGACCTTCCTAATCAGCGTGGCACTCTGGCCATGGCCCGTACCAGCGTCGTCGACAGCGCGACATCCCAGTTTTTTATCAATCTGGTGGATAATAACTACCTGAACCATACTGATGAAACAGCGCGCGGTTTCGGCTACGCAGTTTTCGGTCAGGTCATCGACGGTATGGATGTAGTGGACGATATAGCCAAAGTCGACACCGGGATGGTGCGTGGCTATGCTGACGTTCCTAATGAATCAGTTATCATCAATTCAATCAGCCGCAAGGAATAATCCGCCTGACGGCAGGACGCGCGGACTGTATAAGTGCGGTTCGCGCGATTTACGTCTATCGACGGTGCGAATTTTCCCTCTCTTCTCTAAGTTACCCGCCTCCGCTCTTCATTCCTTATTCTTTGTCCTGCTCGTCCCGTTGTTTTACCGCTCTCAACTCTCTTGCTCCAACCCGCTTTCACGCGTTCTGCATCCTTCAGCCAGATTCCATACAGCCCCTGCCCTGGTCCAGCGAAAACTCTTCCTGATTGAGGTGCGATCTGCCACGCGTCGCATAAACCGGAGAAATCTAAGGCGGTTATTCCTTGAACAGTGGTGTTATCTTGGCGGCGGTCTGGGTCGGGGGTTTCGCTATTCGCTCCGGAGTTTCGAGGGACAATTGCCCCTGGCGTCGATTCGGCCAGAGCGGATCCATGATGTCATCCTGCGGCTCGAAACCGTCAACCGCCTCAATCAACAGTTCCCGCGCCGCCACCAGGTCGGCTTTTTCACAGGCCACTTTAAGTCGTGCCAGCAACTCGTCAAGCCGGGTCCAGGGCTTGAACTCTTCCTCGGCGCGGAGGATTTTCGGGTGAACCGTGCCGGTCACTGATTCACCGATCAATAACTCTTCATGCAGTTTCTCTCCGGGTCGCAGGCCGGTATATTCGATAGCGACATCTCCGCGATAGGAATTTTCGTCCTTTACGTCATATCCCATCAGGTGGATCATTTTCTTGGCCAGGTCGACGATCCTGATCGGCTCGTGCATATCCAGCACAAAAACATCACCACCTCGGGCCATGGAGCCGGCCTGGATGACCAGTTGCGCGGCCTCCTGAACTGTCATGAAATACCTGGTAACTTCAGGGTGAGTGACGGTGACCGGTCCGCCCAGGGAAATCTGTCGACGAAACAAGGGCACCACCGAGCCGGATGAACCGAGTACGTTACCGAATCTGACCATGCTGAATCTGGTGCCGTCGCGGTTACGTGCCATGGCCTGCAATATCTGCTCTGCAAATCGCTTGGTGGCGCCCATGACGTTGGTGGGGCGTACCGCTTTGTCGGTGGAAATCAACACAAAATTTTTCACCCCGAACCGGGAGGCTGCGGTGGCGGCAACCAGAGTGCCGAATATGTTGTTCTGCACGCCCTCGATAATGTTCTTCTCCACCATGGGAACCTGCTTGTAAGCGGCCGCGTGGTACACGGTATCAACCTGAAATTCGGACATCGCGTTTTCCATCTGCACGCGATTGCATACCGAGCCCAGCAGCGAAACGATTTCCACCTGCCTGGCTGCTTCCAATCCGGTCAGCGTCTCCTGCAATTCGCTCTCGATCTTGTAGAGTCCGAATTCGAAGTTGTCCAGCAGCACCAGTCGGGCTGGTCGCAGCAGGATAATCTGTCGACACAGCTCCGCACCAATGGACCCGGCGGCGCCGGTCACCAGCACTGATTGTCCGGTAATGCAGGCGCCCAGCAATTCCGGATTGGGAGGTACCGTGTCACGACCCAGCAGGTCTTCGATATCGACATCCTTTATTTCGTCGACTCCCATACGCCCGGTCACCATGTCGAACAGGTCAGGCACCGTTTTCACGTGCACCGGCAAGTGTTCCAGCCGATTGAGGATTTCCTTGCGCTCGGCATGAGTTGCCGACGGGATGGCCAGCAGAATCTGCCGGACTGAATAGGATTCAATTAGCTCGTAAAGGGAGTTGGGATTATAAACACGGATCCCGTGCACCATGCTGCCGACCAGCTGTTGACCGTCATCGACAAAGGCTACCGGAAGATACTGATTACCACTCTGCAGCGCTGCCACCAGTTGCATACCGGAACTGCCGGCCCCGTATATGATTACCGGCTCCTTGGGACGGAAGTTCTGAATCAGTGCCTGCAATATCATTTTTGCTGCAAAGCGGCTGCCGCCAATGAACAGCAGCGACATCATCCAGTAAATCCCCAGTAACGGATAGGCAGCGTCAAGCTGGTGGCCACTCATGACGATGGCGATGGCAACCAGCACAGTGGCCGCGGTAATCCCCTGTAACAGCACCAGAACCGATTGCAGGCCCATGTACAGGACAATAGCCCGGTATAAGCCCAGCTTGCCGAACAGCAGAATGCCGGAGAGGTTGGCCAGCACCAGGTACACATAAAACGACCGGCTGTAGGAGAAGAAGTCCTGGCCCAGCAGAGCCATGGAGAATGCCAGGGTCACGATCAGCAAGACGCTGTCGGACAGCATCAACAGAATCTGCTTGACTGACCTGGAGAGTTTGATGCTGTAAGGATTCATGTCACTCCTCTTGCTCGCCTGTAAACCGCTCTCGCTGCCCCGGCGGGTGATTGCTTATCACATAATGCAGTTAACAGACGGATCACTCTTCACCCTGTCGCGCTCCGGGCTTTGCCTCTGAGGTTTGACAGTGACTGCCGGACTGATGTTTCACTGGCTTACTAAGATTATCGGTAGCCGTGGCAATTACCTTTCCGACGGACTCACGCATGCCCATCTACCCGACCGGGGTAGTACCGGCTCCCAGCCAGCGGGCCAGCAGCACCAGCGGAATCAATCCTACCACAGTCAGGATCAGGCCGGTGGATTGGTGGTTATTTGCCAGCCAGGCCAGCGGTGCCAGCCAGAGCAGATTGACCGCCAATACCAGCAGGTTGATACGACGGTGACTTCCCAACAGCCGCGCAGCGTGCTGATAGGCATGGCTGCTATGCCCTTCGTACCAACGCTGACCGCTGAGGATACGGTAGAGCAGAGTATACGTTGCGTCGACAACAAACACTCCCAACAGCAGCAACCACGACCATGGGTTCATGGTGCCATTGGCAAGACTGGTAATAGCCAGCGCGCCGAGACAATAGCCCAGGAAACTGCTGCCCGCATCGCCCATGAATATTTTTGCCGGTGCCCAGTTCCAGACCAGGAACCCGAGTGCGACAGCACCAGTCAATGCCGACATGCTGAAGATCGGCTGGTCATTGGCTGTTATAGCCAACAGGCATGACAGCAGCGTGACATAGCTGGTCTCGGTCGCAGCCAGACCATCAATGCCGTCCATAAAATTGAAAAGGTTCAGCAGCCAGACGAAAGACAGTACCGCGACCCCGTTGATCAGCAGGGGATTTTCCACTCTCCAGCCAGCCAGTTGTAGCGACGGCAGCACTCCCGCCCAGCCCAGTATCCACAGGGCGCTGGCAAACTGAAATGGCAATCGCCAGCGTATCGCCAGGGGATGCAGATCATCCACCAGGCCGATCAGAGCCATTACCAGACATCCGGCAAAGATCAGAAGGGTCGGCAGCTCGATTCTGCCACCCAGAAAGAACAGCACGAGCCCCACCAGGAACGGTACCAGCATGGCGACCCCTCCCGCCGAGGGCATGGGCTGCCGGTGGGCACTGCGCTCGACCGGGATGTCCAGCCAGCGGCGCCTGGTGGTGAACTTTATCAGCCCCCAGGTCAGCACTGATGTACTCACCCCTGCGACTGCCAACAATCCCCATTGCACCATGAATCCAGTACCCGCCCGGAACTCTGCCAGGCCAACAAAACAAAAAGCTTCCAGGATTTTTCTACAGGGTGAGGAAAATTCCGGAAAACTCAGATTTTAGGTTCAGGCGCTGGAGAATGACAGCAGGAATAAGGACGACAGCAGCAACAATTCAGCGACACGGCGGTGCTGGCGAGCGACCGGACTGAACCGGCCATAACCGACTTCGAGAGGCAGCAGATTTGCCTGCTGCCTCTCTCCGCCTGTTGTTCTGCTGGCGGCGAAAAAACGCCGATCGATCTCGACCGCCACCGGCACTTCCGCTTCCGGAAGCGCCCCGTCAATTCGCGTCGGACAGGGTCAGAGTTATCCGGTGACGGTTATTGTCCAGTGTGGCTGCGCCGATTCCACGCACTTCGAGCAATTGCTCAACCGACTGGAATTTCCCAAACTGCTCCCGATACTCGACGATGGCCTGAGCCTTGACCATCCCCACTCCGTCCAGCACTTCGGCCAGAGTGCTGGCGTCTGCGGAATTGATATCCACCTGCTGCTGAACGGTATTGTTGCTGACCGGATCATCAGCCGCCACTGCGGCCGGCCCGGCGGATAGCATCGCACAGAAGAAAATTGCCTGCAGACAGACAAGGAACGCCTTAACTGGTTTCATAGTAATTTCCCTATTACTTAAGGAACCTCTTACATGGACACCGCCCGTTTGCCAAGTGAATTCCATTGACGAATAGTGGTCGATTGCAGTCTTACATCCGGCCTGTTTATGGATCTTTGCTCCTGGCCTCTATGAACTTCGCCGACGGGGCCCTATCTGATCAAAGAGGTTATCACCTCAAGAGGTTCCTCGGGTTTGACCCGTCGCGGTCTGACCTGTTTCGTCATAGCTTCACTTATGCAATCGTTGGATGACCTCCGTTACTCGTTATTTCAGGGGCATTTCAGACCTGTGTTCACGCACTACCCCGACTTAACCGATAGGTTTCCTGCCTGGTTAACAATACCCAGGCGATTCTCGCCATCTTATTGGCTAACGCCACAGCGACCTCGTTGACATGGCAGCGTTGCAGCAACTGTTCTACCCACGGATTGCCACCTGGTAAACCCTTCTTCAGGCGTCGTCGCACATGGTGGATCACCGCCCTGGCGCCATGGATCAAAAGACTGCGCAAATAGCCATCACCTCGCTTACTGATCCCCAGCAAGCGCTCTTTGCCACCAGATGAAGCCTGCCGAGGAACCAACCCCAGATACGCAGCAAGCTGCCGTCCATTACCAAACCCCTCCCCATCGGCAACAGTCGCCGCGAGCGCAGAGGCAGTGAGCAAGCCAATGCCAGGAATAGTCTCCAGCCGCTGACTCCGCTCATTGTTCTCGTGCCAACTCTTCAGCTGCCTCTCCAGGCGCTTTACTCGATCTATCAACTGATCATGTTCTGCCTTAAGCTCTGCCAGCAGATACCTGGTGAGCATCGGCAGCTCATTCTCCCCATCTTCCAAGATGCCAGCCAACCGCTGCGAGATACTGTTCGTGCCTTGTGGAAGACAAATGCCAAACTCCGCCAAGACCGCACGGAGATGGTTACTCAGGGCAACGCGCTGACTGACCAGTTGCTGCCGAGCGTGGTGCAGATGCAAGACGGCCTGTTGTTCTGGACTTTTAAGGGGCACGAACCGCATCGAGGGCCGTTGTACCGCTTCACAGATCGCCTCAGCATCGTTGCGGTCATTCTTATTCGATTTCAGGTACGGTTTCACAAAGGCCGGAGCCATCATTCCTACCTGGTGACCTAACCCGCTCAACGTCCTGTTCCAGTAATGACAGCCGCCACACGCCTCCATGCCAATAAGGCAGGGTGGGAGCTTCGCGAAAAACTTCCGCACCTGGCTTCGAGAGAGTCGCTTGCGCAGCACGGTCTTACCATTCTCACTAATCGCATGTACCTGAAACACATTCTTTGCCAAATCCAAACCAATCACGCTAATCTTGTCCATGGATACCGTCCTCTCTGTTAGTTGATGGGTAACGCTTCAACTATGGCACTTTGATGCCGATTTGGGGAGGGCGGTGTCCATTTCATCTGATTACATGGAATTGCTCTGCGGGAGTCTGCCGAGCGTTGTAGCCAGGCGTCGTGCGCAGAAAATGACCTTAGCGCTTGCCATGCGCGACCACAACGCCGCGGCACGCGACAGGCCCCGCCCGAAGGGGCCTACAGACGAGCCCACTGGCTTCGCTGACTTGCCTTGGCAGGCCGGGGCAGGCCGGCGGTAAGCCGTCTCTTCATTGAATTCTTCTGTAGGCCAGGGCAATTCCATGTAATCAGCGGTTCCCTAACGTAGAATGGTTAGAAAGACAGAATTTTCCAGCAGTGTCTCCACTGCTATTCCCCAGTCTAGTCAACGTTGGCGAGAACGCCAGAAACGGCCTGATTGAATGCGATTAGGCTGTCCTGTGGTGACGGCGCCTGGTTGATTGGTCGCCCGACTACCAGGTAACTACTGCCGGCAGCGATTGCCTGGGCGGGACCAACCACGCGCTTCTGATCACCCACCGCATCCTCAGGACGCCGGATTCCGGGTGTTACCAGACAGAAACCGGGCGCTACGATTTCACGCAACATAGCGGTCTCAGCAGCCGAACAGACTACTCCGTCGAGTCCACAGGCAGCGCTCAGCAGCGCCAGGCGCCGGACCTGTTGTTCCGGTGTGCTGTCAATGCCGACCTCGGCCAGATCCTCACGGGACAGGCTGGTGAGCACCGTAACACCGATCAGCAGCGGGGCTTCACGCCCTCGGGTTGCTACTGCCTCGGCTGCCGCCTCCAGCATCGCGCGACCACCCGAGGCATGCACATTCAGCATCCAGACTCCCAGGTCGGCGGCCGCCTTTACAGCGCCGGCAACGGTATTGGGAATGTCGTGAAATTTCAGATCCAGGAATACCTCGAAACCTCGCTTCGACAGGCTGCGAACCAGCTCCGGTCCGCAACTGGTAAACAGCTGTTTGCCTACCTTGACCCGACACTGTTCCGGGTTCAATTGATCGACCAGCCGATAAGCGTCATCGGCGGTGGCTACATCGAGAGCTACGATTATACGTTTGGGGTCGTTCAGGATTTGTTCGGGTTTCAATACTTCCTCCTTAGCAGCCTGTTGAAAAACTCTCAGGTGAGTGCAAGACAAGGCAAAATCTGGCGATAATACGCAGTTTACATGGCGTAAATGAGCATTTTGAGCCAGATTTTAACGCAGTATTGAGCCAGCTTAGAGTTTTTCAACAGGCGATCAGCACTCGAGGCTGAACTTTGGCAGGCTGTCCGGGACAGATCAATCCCCTTCCGCCCCCCTGATGGGATTCAGTTGATCCCACTTCTGACAACTGGGACATTGCCAATACAGTTTTCGTGTTTCAAACCCACACTGTTCACAACGATAGCCGGGCTTCGATTCCAGGTAATTCTGCAGGGTCTCGACACTGATCTTGAGAAAGCGACGCGATTCACCGCTGAAATTGTCCAACTGCAATTGCAGCATGGCCTGACAGGCCTTCAGCGACGGGTGCTGCTGCAATCCTTCCGCCAGCCGCTGTTCCGCTGCTGCTTCGCCTTCCTGTTCACGCACCAACTGTACCAGCTCCAGCAACAAGGTAGATCCGGGATGGTCATTCAATAACTTGGTCAGGGTTTTCTTCCACTCAACGATCCGCTTGTCATCTGCTTGAGTCAGATAACTCTTACGCAATGCAGGGATCACTTCGGTGATCAGTTTGGGATGGCTGTAGGCTACGCGCAATAACTCCTTTCTGGCCCGTTCCGGATTACCGGATTTCAATTCCACACCGGCAATCAGCATACTGGTCCTGGCACTGCCACGATCGTACTGGAACGCTTTGCGCAGATATTCCCGGGTCTGATCCAGATTGTCACTGGCCAGTGATTGCTCCGCCAGTTCGCAACAGTAATGGGCAGCGACGCTGCGCAGGGTTTTTTCCCTTCTATACCGGGAGTTCTGAATCAGCTGATCGACCATTTCGATCGCCTGCGCCCATTCCTTTTCAATCTGGTAGACGGTGACCAACTGCGCCAGGGCATCCCAGCGCGACGGGTTATCGTCCGAAAGCAGTTCCTTGAGCAGGCGTTCGGCGCGATCCAGCAGGCCGGCCGCAATATAGTCATTCGACAGCTCAAGCCTCACCGAATCACCAAATTCACTGGGCAGACCGGATCGGGCCAGCAGATCCTGGTGCACAGTGATAGCCTTGTCCACCTTGCCACGCCGTCGCAACAGCGTACCTAACGCCAGGTGTGTTTCGAAGGTGTCGCCATTGACCTCCAGCCCCCTGATAAAAGTATCCACGGCCTCATCTGGCTCGTCCCGCAACAGGTAATTCAACCCGACGAAATAATCGTGGTAGATATCGCTGGTTGTACGGCGCGATCGCCTGGCCGGCTTAATGGAATACCGCGCCAGCAACCAGCCTGCCGCAACAGCCACCAGTAACCACAGATAAAATGTGATCCCTGACTCGGTCATTTCAACTCGTTCGTTTCGTTAGGGGATCGATAAAAAAGGCGGCCCCGCCAGCAAGACCGGGCCGCCCTTGTTGTCACCATCCGGACTCAGAGTCAGGAGGCGGTCATTTGAGGTTCCATCGACAGGCTCTGGTTAACTCTATCCCTGAGTTCTTTGCCAGGCTTGAAGTGAGGCACGTACTTTCCCGCAAGCGCAACCGGCGTGCCGGTTTTCGGATTGCGACCAATTCTGGGTACCCGGTAATGCAGCGAAAAACTGCCAAATCCCCGAATCTCAATGCGGCCGCCACTTTCCAGTGACTGCGACATGTATTCGAGGATCGCTTTCACAGCCAGTTCGACATCCTTTGACGACAGCTGTGTCTGCTTACCCGCGATTCGATCGATCAATTCAGATTTGGTCATTGCCTTGCTCCTTCAATTGCAGTGGCGGAACGTCCCGGACAAATCCGCTACGACTTATCCATTTGTGCCTTGATCAGGTCTCCGATGGTTGCCGGCGCGGCATCGCCAGGTTCCTGATTCTTGTGCTCCTGAATCGCAGCCTTCTCATCGTCAATCTCGATTGCCTTGACGGAAACGCTCAGCACACGATTCTTGCGATCAACGCTGACGACCTTCACTTCCACTTCGTCCCCTTCATTCAGAACGTTGCGGGCGTCTTCAACCTTGTCACGACTGATTTCGGAAGCACGCAGTACCCCGTCAACACCGTCTGCCAGTTGAATGATTGCCGCCTTGGCATCAACCGACGTAACCTTGCCTTTGACAATGCTGCCTTTCTCGAATTCCGCCACGTAGTCCATGAACGGATCGTCTTCAAGCTGCTTGATACCCAGGGAGATTCGTTCACGCTCCGGGTCGATGGACAGAATAACCGTTTCGATTTCCTGACCTTTCGAGTAGGCGCGCACGGCTTCTTCACCGGGTTCGTCCCAGGAGATGTCCGACAGGTGCACCAGACCATCGATATTGCCTTCCAGCCCGATAAAAATACCGAAATCGGTGATCGACTTGATGGTACCGGTAATACGGTCACCCTTGTTGTAGGCTTCTGCGAAGTGATCCCAGGGATTCTGGAAGCACTGCTTGATACCCAGGGAGATACGGCGGCGCTCTTCATCGATATCCAGAATCATGACATCGACTTCGTCACCCAGCTGCACAACCTTGGAGGGATGAATGTTCTTGTTGGTCCAGTCCATTTCGGACACGTGGACCAGGCCCTCGACGCCCTCTTCCAGCTCCGCGAAACAACCGTAATCGGTGAGGTTGGTAACCGTGGCTTTGACGATGGTGTTCTCGGGATAACGGGACTTGATGGAAACCCAGGGATCTTCGCCAAGCTGCTTGAGGCCGAGTGACACACGATTGCGCTCGCGGTCGTACTTGAGAACCTTGACTTCGATCTCGTCACCCACGTTGACAATTTCGCTGGGGTGCTTGATCCGCTTCCACGACATATCGGTGATGTGCAGTAGACCGTCCACGCCGCCCAGATCGACAAAGGCGCCGTAGTCGGTGAGGTTCTTGACGATACCCTTGATGCTGATACCTTCCTGGAGCCGTTCCAGCAGCGCATCGCGCTCCTCGGAACTGACAGATTCCAGCACGGCGCGACGGGAAACCACCACGTTATTGCGCTTCTGATCCAGCTTGATCAGTTTAAATTCAAGCTCCTGACCTTCCAGGTGCGTGGTATCCCGGATCGGCCGAATGTCCACCAGGGAACCGGGCAGGAAGGCGCGGATGTTGTTCAGATCAACTGTAAAGCCACCCTTGACCTTGCCGTTGATAACACCCTTGACCACATCATTGCTCTTGAAGGCTTCTTCAAGTTGCTGCCAGGACTCGGCGCGCTTGGCCTTTTCCCTGGACAGACGGGTTTCACCGAAACCATCCTCGACGGTTTCCAGCGCCACCTTCACGGTGTCGCCGATCTTCAGTTCGAATTCGCCATTGTCGTTCAGGAATTGCGACCTGGGAATCACACCCTCGGACTTGAGTCCCGCGTTGACGGTCACCCAATCCGAGTCGATATCGACCACCGTGCCAAGCACGATGGCACCCGGTGTCATATTGATTTCGTTCAGGCTTTCTTCAAACAGTTCTGCAAAATTTTCGCTCATTAAATTTCCTAGAATATTAATAGGTTATGAGGCATACCTAAACCATCACAACCCGACCGGATCCCAGCAGATTCGGGGTCAGTTAACAGATGTCCACTGCGTGCCTATGCTGGTCAAGCAGGAAGTGAACGGCCCTTTGGGAGTGGGGTTAGAAGTCGGGGATCAGTCTTTCGACTCTGTGGCCAGGCTCAGGACCCTGGCCACGACCTCGTCGATGCTCATTGAGGTGGTATCCAGGATGTGGGCGTCCCCGGCAGGCTTCAGGGGCGAGACCGCCCGCTGAGTGTCGCGCGCGTCCCGTTCCTTCAGCTCTCGCAAAAGGTCGGGCAGAATAGCACCAATACCCTTTGCAATCAACTGGTTATATCGCCTTTTAGCGCGCTCTTCCACACTTGCGGTTAAAAAGATTTTCAGGACGGCATCGGGAAACACCACGGTCCCCATATCGCGCCCGTCGGCTACCAGGCCAGGCGCTTGCCGGAACGCCAGCTGGCGCTCGAACAGGGCCTTGCGGACGGCCGGAATGGCGCCCACCAGAGATGCCATTTCACCGGCTACCTCCTGCCTGATCAATTCAGAAAAGTCTTCCCCGTTGACGGTGACCGAGCCAGGACCCCGTTCGCCAAACTGGATATCCAGATCTGTGGCCACACGTGCCAGTTTCTCATGCTCGTTCAGGTCCAGGCCCTGCTGCCGGACCACACAGCCGAGAATCCGGTACAAGGCCCCGCTATCCAGCAGATGGTAGCCCAGTTCCGCGGCCAGTCGCTGCGATATTGTGCCCTTTCCCGAACCGCTCGGTCCGTCGATGGTGATAACCGGAACCAAAGCCATCAGCCGCCTCCGGCCTCGCCATCGGTTCTGATCTGAATCTGCAGACCCGCCTGATTGGCAAGTGGGACGAAGCCGGGAAACGAGGTGGCCACATTGGCGCAATCCCGGATCCGAATCGGCCCTTCGCTACGCAAGGCAGCAACCGCGAAGGCCATTGCAATGCGGTGATCTCCGCGACTGTCGATTTCGCCGCCACTCATTGCCCCGCCGGTGATGTCGATCCCGTCGTCGTATAACCGGTGCTCGACTCCCAGGCTGCCGAGGCCGTCGGCCATGGCCTGTAGACGGTCGCTTTCCTTGACCCGCAATTCTTCGGCACCGCGCAGCCGCGTGATTCCCTCCGCACAGGCAGCTGCCACGAACAGGACAGGAAATTCGTCGATGGCAAGCGGAATCAGAGTTTCGGGAATGTCGATACCGTGCAATGGCGCGTGCCGGACAACCAGGTCGGCAACCGGTTCACCGCCGGCCTCGCTGATATTGCGCAATTCGATACTGGCTCCCATCAGTTGCAACAGATCGATAATTCCGGTCCGGGTCGGATTGATACCCACATGCTGCAGGCACAGTTCCGAGCCCGGCGTGATTGACGCGGCCACCAGGAAAAAAGCGGCTGAGGAAATGTCGCCGGGAATATCGATATCAGTGGCACGCAAGCGGTTGCCACCGACTAGCCGGACTTCGCCATTCTCGGTATTTTCATCGAGCGGGTAACCGAAACCGCGTAACATCCGCTCGGTGTGATCCCGGCACACCGCCGGCTGCCTGATAGCGGTTTCGCCGTCCGCATACATGGCTGCCAGCAACAGGCACGACTTGACCTGGGCGCTGGCCATGGGCAGCTCATAATCGATGCCATGCAGCTTACTTCCCTCGATGATCAATGGTGGCGTTCCCCCCGCGGTGGTATCGATCCTGGCACCCATCAGCCGCAGTGGATCGGCAATGCGCTTCATGGGCCGTTTCGACAGGGACTCGTCGCCGGTTAACTGGCTGGTGAACGACTGTGCTGCGAGCAGCCCGGCCAGGAGCCGCATCGCGGTGCCGGAATTTCCCATGTAGAGCGGCTTACGGGGTGCCTGAAGCCCTTGTATCCCAACGCCGTACAGGGTCAATGCACCCTGTTCCGGTCCGATTGCCGTGACTCCCATTTCCCGGAATGCCTCCAGGGTATTGAGCGCATCCTCGCCCTCCAGGAACCCGGTGACCCGGGTTACCCCGTCCGCCAGGGCCCCGAAAATTACCGCCCGATGCGAGATAGACTTGTCGCCCGGTACCCGGAATTTACCGGTAACGCAGCCGCCGGGCTGTACCTGGTAATCGAGTTGCTTTCTGGTTTCGTGGGTATCGGTATTCATGGTGTTGTTGAATTTCCTGACAAATCTGTCGCGTATTGTCTTGGCTGAGGCAAAGGTGTCCCTGAGAAGCTGGTAATCCTTGTTTTCCAGCGCGCTGCGAAGGTAGTTGAGATGTTCGATATAATCTTCCAGTACCGCCGTGGTGGCGGCGGCATTGGCAATGAAAATATCCGCCCACATGGTCGGATCGCTCGATGCCAGGCGGCTGAAATCCGCGAAACCTCCGGCAGCATAGCGGAATATGTCCTCGTTCTGCTGGTTTTTGACCAGTACGTCAACCAGTGCATAGGAGAGCAGATGAGGCAGATGGCTGGTAGCTGCCAACACCTGGTCATGCCGCCTGACGGTCATGCCCAGAATCCGTGCACCGAGAGTGCGCCACAGTTGGTGTACCGTGAGAACAGCATCCTGATCCACATCGGTTTCAGGAGTCAGAATTACATTACGCGCTTCGAACAGGCGACTGCTGGATGCGCCAAAACCGCTTTTTTCAGATCCCGCAATGGGATGTCCGCCAACAAACCGCCGCATTCCGGCACCCAGCTTTTCCCGCGCCGCCTCAACTACCGAGCCCTTGACACTGGCCACATCAGTGATCACTGCCTGCGGATTCAATTTACTGACTATCTGTTCCAGTACTCCGGGAACAGACAACGTGGGCACTGCCAGAATTACCAGATCAGCGAGCGGGACCAGTTCGCCGGGATCCTCTGCAACCCGGTTCGCCACTCCTTGCGCGACAGCCTGTTCCAACTGTTGCCGGTCTCCATCCGCTGCCAGCAGTTGCAATCCCGGTATGGCCTCCCGTAACCCACGCGCCACCGAACCGCCAATCAGACCCAGTCCGATTACCAGAACGGTGTTGTGTTCCAATGCCGAGATTCCGGTCACGCTGTCACCTGGAGTCAGTCTGTTGATGCCGCGGGAGCAGGCGGGACTGCTTCCGCCATGGGATAGGATCCCAGCAGTTTTACCTCTACCGTGCGCTCTGCCAGCCTGGCCAGAACCACACTGACCGACCGGTCACTGCGGTGTCCCTGGAAATCGATGAAAAACACGTAGTCCCAGGCTTCCTTGCGGGAGGGCCGCGTTTCGATGCGGGTCAGGCTGACCTGCTGCTGTTCAAAGGGTTCCAGGACCCGGAACAGCGCGCCAGGCCGGTTTTCCGTATAGATCAGAGTGCTGGTCTTGTCCTTCCCGGTCGCGGCGCGGTCGTGTTTTCCCATCACCAGAAAACGCGTGCTGTTATCTTTCTGATCCTGGATCGCTGCGCTAACAATGTCCAGTCCGTAAGTCTCCGCTGCCATCCGGCCGGCAATGGCAGCCAGCGTCGACGATTCACTGACCATTTTTGCCGCCTGGGCGTTACTGGCCACTTCTTCCTGTGGCAGGGCCGGCCAGTTGGCTGCCAACCATTTCCGGCACTGGGCCAGGGACTGCTTGTGGGAAACCACTTTCTGCAATTCACGAATGTCGGTGCCGGGCCTCACCATGAAATGATGTTCGATGGGCACTACCACCTCGGCAACGATTTTCAGCTCGGTGGCGACCAGGCAGTCCAGGGTATTGTTTACCGCGCCTTCGGTAGAATTTTCCACCGGGACCACGCCATAGCGTGCCATGTCATTACTGACCGCCACGAATACGTCGTCGATCGTGGCGCAATCCAATAATCGGACATCGTGGCCGAATACCTCGAGTACCGCAGCATGAGAGAAGGTGCCGGGAGGTCCAAGAAAGGCGACCGCCCGGCCGCCGGGTTCCAGGTCAGTCACGATGCCGTTCGTCCTGTCCGTGGCGGCAATCCGGCACCGGAATCCGGGCCTGCCATCGCTCAGCCGGCAGCCATGATCTGCTACTCTGAGTCGGTTGCGGCCGATTCATGCTCATCGTCGCCGTCCTCCGGCTCATTGACCCGTGCCAGCCCGACCAGGCGCTCTTCTTCCTTCAGCTTGATCAATCTCACGCCCTGCGTGTTGCGTCCCTGCACGGAAACTTCATTGATACGGGTCCGGACCAGCGTGCCGCGGTCGGAAATCAGCATGATCTCATCGCCATCCTCGACCTGGGCGGCACCGACCACGGATCCGTTGCGGGCGCTGGTCTGGATACCAATGACGCCCTGTCCGCCGCGGCCGTATAACGGAAATTCGTCAAGGCGGGTGCGTTTGCCATAACCGTTTTCGCTGACGAACAGAACCTGCTTGTCCGGCTCTGGAATGATCAGCGCAATCATATACTGCCCGGCGGCCAGGCGGATTCCGCGCACACCCCGGGCCGTCCGTCCCATGGCGCGGACGTCATCTTCCCGGAAGCGAATGGTTTTGCCACTGCTGCTTACCAGCATGACATCCTGGGTACCATCGGTGATCGCCGTACCGATCAGCACATCGTCAGCGTCCAGTTCAAGGGCCCTGAGGCCGACACTGCGGGACCGGGAAAAACTGGTCAGTTCGGTTTTCTTGACCGTGCCGTTGGCCGTGGCCATGAACACAAAGTGGTTCTCGGAAAATTCCCTGATCGGCAATAAACTGGTAATCCGTTCTCCCTCTTCCAGAGGCAGGATATTGACAATCGGTTTACCCCTCGCGGTACGCGCGGCGAGCGGAAACTGATAGACCTTGAGCCAATAAACCTTGCCGGTGTTGCTGAAGCACAACACCGTATCGTGAGTGCTGGCCACCAACAGGTGTTCAACATAGTCTTCTTCCTTGACCGTGGCCGCGGCCTTGCCCATACCGCCGCGACGCTGGGCGCGGTAATCGCTCAGCGGCTGGGAC
Source organism: Pseudomonadales bacterium (assembly GCA_024234395.1). Lineage (GTDB taxonomy): Bacteria > Pseudomonadota > Gammaproteobacteria > Pseudomonadales > Pseudohongiellaceae > NORP240. The sequence goes on along the minus strand of JACKOH010000001.1, from coordinate 728,425 downwards.
TTGGCGTAGCCGGTCTGGGAAATGGTGACCACCCGGTCTTCTTCAGTAATCAGGTCTTCGACTGTCAGGTCCTGTTGAGACTCCACGATTTCGGTGCGCCGTTCGTCACCGTAATCGCTGCGAACCCGCTCCAGTTCCTCGCGGACCACCTGCAGCAGACGCGACTCTTTGCCCAGAATATCCAGGTAATCGGCAATCTGTCGCAGCAATTCCTGGTAATCATTAATCAGCTTTTCCTGCTCCAATCCGGTCAGGCGGTGCAGACGCAGATCCAGTATCGCCTGGGCCTGATCCGGTGACAGGTAATAATCATCGTCTCGGATACCGTACTGCGGATCCAGGTCATCCGGACGACAGGCATCGGAACCGGATTCCCCGAGCATTTTCAGGACACTGTCGGAGCGCCACGACCGCGCCAGCAGTTTTTCCTTGGCTTCGGCGGAACTGGGCGAGGACTTGATCAGTTCGATGACTGCATCGATGTTGGCCAATGCCACGGCCAGGCCTTCCAGAATATGTCCTCGCTCACGGGCTTTGCGCAGCAGATAGCGGGTTCTGCGCGTCACCACTTCGCGCCGGTGCCGGACGAAGGCTTCCAGGCATTCCTTCAGGTTCAGCAGGCGCGGTTGGCCATCGACCAGAGCCACCATGTTGATCCCGAACACCGATTGCATCTGTGTGTGGGCATAGAGATTATTGAGGATGACATCAGGCACCTCACCCCTGCGCAATTCGATGACGATGCGCATACCATCCTTATCGGATTCGTCCCGCAGCTCACTGATGCCTTCCAGCTTCTTCTCTTTGACCAGTTCGGCAATGCGCTCGATCAGGCGCGCCTTGTTCAACTGGTAGGGAATCTCGGTAACCAGGATCGTGGCCCGGCCAGTCTTTTCATCTTCGATGATTTCCGCCCGGGCCCGCACGTAGATGCGTCCGCGACCACTGCGATAGGCCTGCAGGATACCGGCCCGGCCATTGATAATACCGGCAGTGGGAAAGTCCGGTCCCTGGATATGCTCCATGATGCCTTCCAGCTCAATTTCCGGATCGTCCAGCAGAGCGATACAGGCATTAACCACTTCGGTCAGGTTATGGGGCGGTATGTTGGTGGCCATGCCCACGGCGATCCCTGAGGAGCCGTTGACCAGCAGGTTGGGTATCTGGGTTGGCAGAACATCCGGAATCTGCTCGGTGCCATCATAATTGTCCGAGAAATCCACCGTTTCCTTGTCCAGGTCGGCAAGCAGATCATGGGCGATCCGGGACATGCGGATCTCGGTGTAACGCATGGCGGCGGCGGAATCACCATCGACGGAGCCAAAGTTACCCTGCCCGTCCACCAGCGGGTAACGCAGCGAAAAGTTCTGCGCCATACGCACAATGGTGTCGTAGGCGGCCGTATCGCCGTGCGGGTGGTATTTACCGATGACATCACCCACCACGCGGGCGGATTTTTTATAGGGCTTGTTGTAATCATTGGACAACACATTCATCGCAAACAGAACGCGGCGATGGACCGGTTTGAGACCATCACGAACATCCGGCAGGGCGCGGCCGACGATAACGCTCATGGCATAGGCGAGGTAGGACTCGCGCATTTCGCTTTCCAGCGCGACCGGGGAGACCTGTTTGGCAAACTCAGACATAAGCCACCCTAATCCTCATGTGTAAAGATTGCATTCATTCACTCGATTTGAATAATTATTCTGGTTGTAGCGTGGTGGTGTTTTTTGCCGCCGGAAGCGTGTCGAAACAAGCCTGGATGAGCTACAAAATCGTGTTGTCAGCGTGATCGTTTTCCGCCTTGAAACAAGCTGCTAATTCTAGCACATCAGCAGTGCCGACTTACAGTAAAATAATTGTCGATTCACTGTGAAAATGCCGTTATTTTCAGCCACTTTGACTCACCAGCGGTTTATTCCGCTGCGGCCAAATTGACCAAGCACTTTTCCTTCACAGGCGTTATAATGCCGCCCTCATTCATCAGCACCGCGCAGAACCACATTGGACCCGCAGACTGAACTGAAAATTGAGCAGATAATCTCGGCACGCTGGATCATTCCGGTGGTTCCGGAAGGTGCCATTCTGAACAATTACAGCGTGGCCATCGGTGGCAAAAGGATTCTGGCGCTGCTGCCCACTGCGCAGGTGGCAGACCGGTACCCGGACGTGCCCCGGACCAGCCTTGACGAGCATGCGCTGATTCCCGGACTCGTCAATGCCCACGGGCATACCCCGATGAGCCTGTTTCGCGGCATCGCTGACGACGTACCGTTGCTGGAATGGCTGCAGCAACACATCTGGCCCCTGGAAGGAAAGTTCGTCAGCGAGGAATTTGTCCATCAGGGCGCGGAACTGGCGATTGCCGAGATGCTGCTGGGAGGCACTACCTGCTTTGCCGACATGTATTTCTTTCCGGATGCCGTGGCGCGGGCAGCCACCAGTGCCCATATCCGTACCCAACTGGCGAGTCCGGTGCTGGATTTCCCCACGGTCTGGGGGCAGAACGCGGATGAATACATATTCAAGGCGACGGAACTCCACGACGACTACCGTAACAGCGAACTGGTGTACACGGCGTTTGGTCCGCATGCGCCTTACACGGTCTCCGATGCCCCGCTGCGCAAAATCATGACGCTGGCCGAGGAACTTGATATACCCATCCACATGCATGTCCACGAAACGGCCAGCGAAGTGGCCGAAGCGGTCGAGCAGACCGGTCAGCGGCCGATGCAGCGGCTTGCCGGGCTGGGCCTGTTGAGCCCGCGCCTGGTGTGTGTCCATGCCACCCAGTTGACAGCGGCGGAGATTGAGCTGATCCACACCGAGGGGGTCCACGTAGTACATTGTCCGGAATCGAATCTGAAACTGGCCAGCGGGTTCTGCCCGGTCGGGGACCTGCTTGCCAGTGGTGTCAACGTGGCACTGGGTACCGATGGTTGCGCCAGTAACAACGATCTGGATATGTTTTCCGAAATGCGAACAGCAGCGCTGCTCGCCAAGGGGGTGGCGGGCGACGCGGGCACCCTGCCCGCGGCTGGCGCTCTGCAGATGGCAACTCTCAACGGAGCACGGGCACTGGGAATGGACAACCTGATCGGCAGTATCGAAACGGGCAAGTTTGCCGACCTGACTGCAGTACGGCTTGATACCCTCAATGCCCTGCCGCTTTACAACCCGATCTCGCACCTGGTGTATAACACCGGCAGCTCGCAGGTCAGTCATGTCTGGGTCGGTGGGCGCGCCGTCGTGGAGGCAGGTCAGTTGACCACCCTGGAACCCGCTACCATCCGGGAAACGGCCCGGCACTGGCAGAAAGCAATCAGCGAGACTCATTCATGAACGACACCATGAACCGCTCAACCAATGACTCCCTGGACAACGTCGACGAGCTGGAAATCAGGAAATTCGAAAATCTTGCCTCCCGCTGGTGGGATCCCAACAGTGAATTCAAACCGCTGCACGAAATCAATCCACTGCGGGTGAATTACATCAGTCAGGCAATCAACCTGGCCGATAAGGAGGTGCTGGATATCGGGTGTGGTGGCGGCATACTGTCGGAGGCCATGGCCCACCATGGTGCCCGGGTCACCGCCATTGACATGGCCGATGCCCCGCTTTCAGTAGCGCGCCTGCATCAGCTGGAGAGCGGACTGGCTATCGATTACCGGAAGGCCACTGCCGAAGACTTCGCCGCCCAGCATCCCGCCCGTTTCGATGTCGTGACCTGCCTGGAGATGCTCGAGCACGTGCCGTCACCGGCTTCCGTGGTGCGCGCCTGCCAGCAGCTGGTCAAGCCGGGTGGACTGGTATTTTTTTCCACCATCAACCGCAATCCGAAGTCTTATCTGTTCGCGATTGTCGGCGCCGAATACCTGCTGAAACTGTTACCGCGGGGTACTCATGAATACGACAAGTTCATCAGACCGGCGGAGCTGGCCGGCTGGTGCCGCGACGCTGACCTTACTCTGTGCGATCAGGTTGGAATGGGCTATAACCCGCTGACCAGGAAGTACTTCCTGCAGAAAAACCTGGACGTCAATTACCTTGCCCGATACCGGAAACCCGATTAGAGCCTGGCTGCAGTTATGGACGACAAACTTAACACTGGAATTGAATGTGTTCTGTTCGATCTGGACGGGACTCTGATCGATACCGCAGCGGATTTCCGGCAGGTACTGGATCAGATGCTGGATGAGCAGGAGCTGCCCCGGATCACCCCCGAACGCATCCATCAGACGGTGTCGGACGGCGCCCGCGCCCTGGTCAGCCTGGCCTTTGGCCTGACCGACAGGGATCCGGACTTTGAGCCGCTCCTGCAGAAGCTGTTGGATCGCTATTACGAACAGCTGGACAATACCCTGGCTCAGCCCTATCCGGGCATTTTGGCGTTACTGGAGAAACTAGAAAAAGCCACCATCCCCTGGGGCGTGGTTACCAACAAGCCGGAAAAATACAGTCTGCGTCTGCTCCAGCAGCTGCAACTGCTGGATCGCTGCGGCAGCCTGGTATGTCCGGAACACGTTCAACAGCGTAAACCGGACCCGGAAAGCCTGCTGCTTGCCTGCCGCCAGCTCAACCGAAATTATGAACGAACGGTATATATCGGCGACCACCTGCGGGATATGCAGGCTGCCAGGAATGCCGACATCATCGCAGTGGCAGCCGCCTATGGCTATCTCGGTGCCGACACGCGCATCGAGGAATGGCCCGCTGATTTCATCATCAGGTCAGCCGCTGACCTGGAACCTCTGCTGACCCTATTGCAATTTGCCTGAGAGAATTTCCGTGTTTGATTATCAACCGGCCAGCAACCTGCTGGACAACAAGACCATTCTTATTACTGGCGCGGGTGACGGTATCGGCCGCGCGGCAGCCGTCAGCTTTGCCGGTCACGGCGCCAGCGTCATTCTGGCCGGCCGGACGGTGTCGCGTCTGGAAGAAGTTTACGATGAAATCGAAGCACTCAATCCGGGCCGCGCCATTATTCACCCATTGGATTTGCTGACCGCTGGCGAAGAGGATTTCAAGGTCCTGGCCAACTCCATCGATGAGCAGTTTGCCTGCCTCGATGGCGTGCTTCACAACGCTGCTCAACTGGGACCGCGCAGTCCCATAGAGCACTATCCCTATGCTCAGTGGCAGGAACTCATGCAGGTGAATGTCAATGCGGCGTTCCTGTTGACCCGGGCGCTGTTAGCGGCCCTGAACCGCTCCCAATCGGGACGCCTGCTGTTTACGGCGTCCAGCGTCGGTCGTCAGGGACGTGCCTACTGGGGTGCCTATTCGGTCAGTAAATTCGCCGTGGAGGGACTGATGCAGGTGCTGGCGGACGAACTGGCCAATACCTCCGCGATCCGGGTTAACAGCATCAATCCCGGGGGCACGCGGACCCGCATGCGGGCCGCCGCTTATCCCGCGGAAAACCCGGCCACGGTTCCTACCCCGGAGTCACTGATGCCGGTCTATCTGTATCTGATGGGGCCACAGGGTGAAGCACTGCACGGCCAGGCGCTGGACGCCAGATCCTTCGATCCGCTGAAGTTCTGAGGGTCGGTCATACCGGCACGTTTCAGGCCAGGCCTGCGGTCTTGCGCAATTTGTCGATTTCGGTGGCAGGCAGCTCGTAAAATTCGCCACGCCGCACCGTGCTGGGAATGAACAGTGGCCCGAACCGCACCCGTTTCAGGCGGCTTACCTTGAGGCCCTGGGATTCCCAGAGATTTCTCACCTCGCGGTTGCGCCCCTCCATGATCACCACGTGGTACCACTGATTGACACCTTCGCCACCGTAATGCTGGATATCGGTAAACCGGCACAGGTGGCCATCGATCAGCACCCCTTCATGCATTCTCTGGACGATCTCCGGAGTCACGTTGCCCATGACGCGGACCGCATATTCACGATCGATGCCGGTACTGGGATGCATCAGGGCATTGGCCAGTTCGCCATCGGTGGTAAACAGCAACAGTCCGCTGGTATTGATATCGAGGCGGCCAATTGAAACCCAGCGCCCATGCTTCAAACCCGGCAGCCGGTCAAAAACGGTGGGGCGGCCTTCCGGATCCTTGCGCGTGCAGATTTCCCCATCGGGTTTATTGTAGAGCAACACCCGGCACTGATCCTGTTCCTTTTTGCGGGGCCCGAGTTTTTTCCCATCGACCATGATGCGATCGCTGGGACCGACCCGGTCGCCAAGGGTGGCGACCTGACCATTGACCCGGACCCGACCACTACTGATCCACTGCTCCATTTCCCGGCGGGAACCGAAACCGGCCCGTGCCAGGACTTTCTGTAATTTTTCATCCATGGGGATGGCTGCTGACTCGATGGATTGATAAGGGGCTAGTGTCCTGGCCGGTTAATTCGTTGTATTTCAGAGCCTGCATAAAGCGCTGTAGTGAGGCGCGATCCGCAGGGAATACTGGTTGTATTTCCAAGGGTCGCAACGCTGCTACAGCGCTTTATGCAGGCTCCCGGAGGGCGTGCCAGCCAAGACCCCTGGCCGCGTTGCGCCTTTTGACAAGGGCTACGGCCATTGCCTGCAAGGCGCGCCTTGCCAGGAACCTTGGCTGGCACGCTGAAATGCGACGAATTAACCGGACAGGACACTAGTTGGCCGTTGTCCTGGCCGCAGGTTCCAGGTCGGGATCCGCTTCGTCGGCGGCCCCGGCCTCGAATTCCTCTTCGTCCTGCTTCGGCAGCGGGGATGCCTGTTCGTCATTTCCGGCCTGATCGGAACCGCTCTCTCCGGCATCAGCGGTTTCCGGCTGTTCCGGAGAATCGAACTCCCGGTCACTCTCTGCAGCGTCGGCCCCCGGTTCTGTCTGCTGCGTCGAAAGAGACGGTTCGCCTGGCTCGTCACCGTTCTCAGCCGGAATCCCGGCAGCCGGTTCGGAATCGTCGTGTCTGTCATCCCCGTCACCATCGTCGGGAATGTCAATTGCAGCGCGGGCTTCCGATTCCGACTCGGATTCCGAGACTTCTTCCTGGAACTCTCCCGACGTGTCTTCCGCTTCGGTAATTCCGAGTATCTCGTCCAGCGGCTTCCTGGCCAGCGCAGCCGCCTCGTCTTCATCCGGCAATTCGTCAGCCTCGAAAACCAGCACCTCGCCTTCCTCACCGATCATCTCGGTGGTGTTTTCCGGCTCTTCCGCGGGAATATCCAGCACTTTGCCGGTGATCAGCTCGTCATCCAGTTCGAATTCTTCGCGGGTACGGGTCAATTCACGAATCTCCGACAGCGGTGGAAGTTCCTGAATGCTCTTGAGATTGAAATAGTCGAGAAACTGTCTGGTAGTGGCGTAAAGGGCCGGTTTACCTGGAACATCCTTGTGACCTACGACCCGGACCCACTCCCGGTCGACCAGTGTACGCATGATATTGGAGCTGACCGCAACCCCGCGGATTTCCTCAACGTCGCCCCGGGTAATCGGCTGCCGGTAAGCAATCAGCGCCAGGGTTTCCAGCAGTGCACGGCTGTATCGGGGTGGCTTCTCCTCCCACAACCGGGCTATCCACTCACTGATGTCCTGCTTGACCTGAAACCGATAACCGGACGCCACTTCCTTTAATTCGAAACCGCGGTCGTTGCACTCCCCGGCAATAGTCGCCAGCACCTGGCGCAATTCATCGTTGTCCGGCCGCTCGTCCTCGCTGAAAACGCCGGCGATGACCGCCAGGCTGAGTGGTTTACCGGCTGCCAGCAGTAAGCCCTCCACTATCATCTTTATCTTATTGTCTACGTCTGCCATGGCCTGTACTGTCCGGCTGGGTAGCCGGAATCTGCGCACTCCTCAACTGCGTGCCTTCAGGTGAATTGGACCGAAAGGCTCACTCTGAACGATTTCAACCATGGAATCCTTGATCAATTCCATGACTGCAAGAAACGTCACTACCACGCCCAGCCGCCCTTCTTCACGCAATAACAGCGACACCAGGGGCACAAAGCGCTGATTGGTAATCCGGGCCAGAATTTCCGACATTTTTTCGCGGGTGGACAGGGTCTCGCGCTGCACGTGGTGATGCTCGAACATTTCCACCCGGCGCAGTACTGCCGCCAGTGCCTGCAACACGGTCTGCAGATCCACGTCCGGGTCCGCCGCGACTTTTTCGATTTCCGGCAGGGCCCCACTGGCCTGATACAGCTCACGTTCCATCCGCGGCAGCTCTTCGATATCCTCGGCCGCCTTCTTGTAGCGTTCGTATTCCTGCAGGCGTCGGATCAGCTGAGTGCGGGGATCCTCTTCATCCTCTTCCTCGGCTTCCTGGCGCGGCAGCAGGATCCGCGACTTGATCTCTGCCAGGGTGGCCGCCATTACCAGGTATTCGGCGGCCAGTTCGAACTGGGACGCTTCCATCAGCTCGACGTAGGCCATGTACTGCTCGGTGATATCGGAAACATTGATTTCCAGTATGTCGATATTCTGGCGCTTGATCAGATACAGCAACAGATCGAGCGGACCTTCGAAGCTTTCGAGGAAGATTTCCAGCGCATCGGGCGGGATGTAGAGGTCCTTGGGCAGCTCGGTGATGGCCTGGCCTGCCACGTAGGCGAACGGCAGTTCCTCCTGGCTGGGCTGATCCACCAGTTCAGCCATGCTGTCCGATTCACCCGTTGTCACAGTCAATGCCGCAATCCGTTGAGTTGCTGGAAATGTAAACCGCCAAGTTTAACATTAATGGGCGACGATGACCCGCGAAAAACCGCACCGGGCCAACGTCCGGACCGCTTCGTTTACCAATAGCTGAGACCCATTGCCTGCCTTACCTCCTGCAGTGTCTCCTTGGCCTTGTCCCGGGCCACCTCACAGCCTTCGGCGACAATACTCTTGACCACATCCGGGTCTTTTTCGTATTGGGCAGCCTCTTTCTGAATCGGCTCCAGCTCGGCAATCACTGCATCGATGACCGGTTTCTTGCATTCCAGGCAGCCGATTTTCGCGTTCCTACAACCGTCACACACCCATTCCCTGGTGGCCTCGTCCGAGTAGGTGGTATGTAACTGCCAGACCGGGCATTTTTCCGGTTCCCCCGGGTCGGTAAGCCGCACCCGGGCAGGGTCTGTCGGCATGGTGCTGATTTTCTTCTGCACCTGGTCCAGCGGTTCGCGCAGAGCGATAACGTTGTCATAGGACTTGGACATCTTCTGCCCGTCCAGGCCCGGCATCTTTGAAGCCGGAGTCAACAGCGACTGGGGTTCGGCCAGAATCATCTTACCGGAACCTTCCAGATACCCGTACAGTCGTTCACGATCTCCCAGCGAGATGTTCTGCTGCTCCTTGAGCAGGGCCTGGGCCTTCATAAGCGCTTCCTGATCGCCCTGCTCCTGGTAGGCAACCCGCAGTTGCGAATACATGCGCGACGCCTTCTTGCCCATCTTTTTCACCGCACTTTCGGCCAGCGTCTCAAATCCCGGTTCCCGTCCATAGAGGTGATTGAAGCGGCGTGCCACCTCCCTGGTCAGCTCCACGTGAGCCACCTGATCGGCACCGACCGGCACCCAGCCGGCCCGGTATATCAGGATGTCGGCAGCCTGCAACAGTGGGTAACCCAGAAAACCGTAGGTTTCCAGGTCTTTCTCACGCAGTTTTTCCTGCTGGTCTTTGTAACTGGGAACCCGCTCCAGCCAGCCCAGCGGTGTCATCATCGATAACAGCAGTTGCAATTCCGCGTGTTCCGGTACTTTCGACTGAATGAAAATGGTCGCAGAACCGGGGTTCACGCCCACAGCGAGCCAGTCCATCACCATGTCGAGGACATTCTCTTCGATTACCAGCGGATCGTTGTAGTGAGTGGTCAGGGCATGCCAGTCCGCGACGAAAAACAGGCACTCGTATTCATGCTGAAGTTTGATCCAGTTCTTGAGCACCCCATGCAGGTGCCCGAGATGCAATTTACCGGTCGGACGCATGCCCGACAAAACCCGTTGCTGCGAATCAACTGTAGACAACTTACTCTCCTGTCTTCCTTATTAAACTTAACCCGGCTGATTTATCTGAATGGTTCGGCATCGCCTTTCCCCTCCCTGATCACCTCGGGAATTCCTTCCACCAGGTCGATCATGGTGGTCGGCTCCAGTCCACAGGTTCCGGAATCGATTATAAGATCGACCTGCTTACCCAGTTTGAGGCGGATGTCATGGGGGTCTGTCAGCTGCCCGTCGCCATCCGGGAGGATCAGACTGGTACTCATGATGGGCTCACCCATGGCCTGCAACAATGCCTGAGCCACCGGATTATCCGGCACTCGCAAACCGATGGTCTTGCGCTTGGGATGCATCAGCCGGCGCGGCACTTCAGGTGTTGCCTTGAGAATAAAGGTATAAGGACCCGGCGTATAGGCTTTGAGAATCCGGTAGGCAGCGTTATTCACCTTGGCGTAACTGGCCAGTGATGAAAGATCTTCACACACCAGGGTGAAGTTGTGTTTGTCATCCAGCTTGCGGATCCGGCGGATTCTCTCCAGCGCCGCCTTATCACCCAGGTGACAGCCCAGTGCGTAAGTGGAATCGGTAGGGTAGACGATCACCCCACCTTCCATCAGCACCTGGACAGCCTGCTTGATTCGACGCGGTTCCGGATTGTCCGGATGTACCTGAATGTATTCAGCCATTTCCACACTCGTTAGCCGATCGGCCCGGTATCAGTCGCAGTACCGGCATTACGACCCGGCCTGCCCTGCAGTCGGGCGAAGCCGGGGATTTTATTACATGCGCGTACAAAAATAGACACTTTTTGGTATCCGTCCAAACCGGCGTATAATGATCGCTGAATGCCACTGTGGTCGGCCAGTCCCGTGATCGGCCGGAAAGAACCTATGAAACAATTTCTCGACTACATCCCCCTGGCCGTCTTCTTCATCATCTGGACTCTGGACGAACGGGTCATCAACATCGCCGGTTTCGATTACACCCTGGGGGGAATTTACAGTGCAGCCGAATTCCTGCTGCTGACCTCCATTCTGGTGTATGGCGGCATCTTCCTAACCCAGCGACGGCTGGACAAATTTCAGTTAATTACCCTGATCGTGGTGGTACTGGCCTGCATACCCACGATTTATTTTCGTAACACCGACTTCCTGAAATGGAAGGCACCTGTCGCCAACTGGGTCTTCGCTATCGCCTTCCTGGGTTCCCGGTTTGTCAGCGAAAAGTCGGCCATCGAACACATGCTGGGACAGAGCGTACCGGCACCCCGCGAAGTCTGGAATACGCTCAATACTGTCTGGATCGTATTTTTCACCATTCTTGGCGCAGTGAATCTGGCGGTCGCCTTCATGCTCTCTGAAGCCATGTGGATCAATTTCAAGGTATGGGGCAACCTGATTATCACTTTTCTGTTCGTGTTCGCGCAGATGCCCTATCTGTCCCGCTATATCGAAGTTCCGGAACAGGAAAGTTCCGATTCCGGGCCGCCCTCCTGAGTGCGTGAACGAGCGGCCCGGGATAACCCGGTACCCTGTTATCCGCCTGCTTGCCGTAAGGATTTTCCATGTACTATGCAATCATCAGCGAAGACGTCAAAGACAGCCTCCATAAGCGCCAGGGAGTGCGGGAAGCACACCTTAAACGCCTCAAGCAGATGGTCGCGCAGAAGAGGATCCTGGCGGCCGGTCCACACCCGGCAATCGACCACGAGGATCCAGGTGAGGCGGGTTTTACCGGCAGCCTGATTATCGCCGAATTCGACAGCCTGGAGCAGGCCAAGGCCTGGGCCAACGACGACCCCTATGTTGCGGCTGGGGTATACAGGAAAGTAACCGTCAAGCCATTCAAACTGGTGTTGCCCTGATGGGCACGGCGTCAATCGCCACTCAGTGGGGCAGGTTTCAGATCAGGAAAATTCGCATCGAGTACCGCATTCCATTCGGCCAGTTGCTCACGCTTTCTTTCCAGTAGCGGCATCGGGTCACCGACGATGGTGATACTGTTGATGACATCACCGCGGCGAATGGCGTAAACCGTATCCAGCCCCGAAGTCACCCGACCGAAAACCGAATGCAGCCCGTCCAGGTGTGGGGTCGCCACGTGGGTAACGAAGAACTGGCTGCCGTCGGTGCCCGGCCCGGAATTGGCCATCGACACAATACCGGCACGATTGTGATGGAGAATGGTTTCGCCGCGGAAGCGATAACCGGGACCCCCAGTGCCGTTACCCAGTGGATCACCGCCCTGGACCATGAAATTGCGCTCCACGCGGTGGAAAGTCAGTCCGTCGTAAAACCCCCGCAGAGCCAGGTTGACGAAACTGGCTACAGTGGTAGGTGCAGCCCGTTCATTCAGCTCTACCTCCATCACCCCCCGATCGGTATCGATAACCGCCATCAGGGGTTGAGCCCCGGCAAATAACGGCACCACCAGAAGGACCGCTGCGCACAACAGCAATGACTTGATCTGCTTGTTCATAACGTTATCTCGTAATCCAGGATAACCGGAGCATGGTCGGAAAAATTTTCACCAGTATAAATCTCCGTCTTTACGACCTTGTCCTTTAGCCCGGGTGTGATCACCTGATAATCCAGTCGCCATCCGACGTTGTTGGCCCGGGCATTGCCGCGGTTTGACCACCAGCTGTACTGCTCCGGCTCCTGATTCACAAGCCGGAAAGCGTCGATGAAACCGAACTTGTCGTACAGTTGATCCAGCCACTGTCGTTCTTCCGGGAGAAAACCGGAATTCTTCTGATTCGACCGCCAGTTTTTCAAATCAATTTCCTTATGGCAGATATTCCAGTCTCCACAAATGATGTAGTCACGGTTGTCCTTGCGCAGTTTTTTCATGAACTTCATATAGCGGTCCATAAAATCCATTTTCCTGGCCTGACGTTCCGGACCGGCCGACCCCGAAGGCAGGTATAGTGAAGCGATACTGAGACTGCCGTAGTCGGCTTGAATATAGCGACCTTCGCTGTCCGCCATCGGCCAACCCAACCCCTGTTTGATGCGGTCCGGTTCCTTGCGGCAATACAGTGCCGTCCCGGCATAGCCTTTTTTTTCGGCGTCGAAGTAATAGCAGTGGAAACCTTCCGGATAGTAGAGTGCATCTTCCAACTGGTGCTCCTGAGCTTTGGTCTCCTGCAGACACACAAGGTCCACGTCAAGCGTCGCCAGCCAGTCAAAGAACCCTTTGCGGGCCGCCGCCCGGATTCCATTGCAATTGAATGTCATTACCCGCACAGGGTTGTCCTCCCGGGCCAATCGGCAAAAACCGCCAGTGTACCCAGCTTGCCGGTTTCAGGCAAAAAACCGATCGGGCATCGGTTTGCCGTGACTCAGTGCACATATTTGTTACTTTGAGTTACACATATGCCCCGTTTGTTACCTTAATCCCCATTTTTGTGCTAGACTTGCCACGAATTTTCCGAGATCGGAGTAATTCAACGCATTACCCGTGTTCAATCAGGTTTCAATCAATTTTCAATCAATCAGAGGAGTCAGACAGGTGAGTAGAGTACTGGTAAAAGCATGGCCGACCATCCAGGCCGTCGCGATCAGTGCTGCCATAGTTGTCAGTGCGGTCGCTATTCCGGCCCTGATCATGTATGCCGCTCCGTAAGGAGTCTAATGCTGGAAGGAGAGCATGAATGGATTACAGTCCTTCAACCCCCGTTAACCAGCCGGTAGCCTGCCAGGGAAGCTGAATTTCCTGTTGCGAGGCCCATACCGGCTGGCATTTTCCAGCCCCCGCCTTCTGTTTCTGTCACATCCCCAGGCAATTCCCGCTAACCGTATTGCCACGGATTTTCAGCTCAGTGATTTAAGTTTGTCGACAAAGTTGCAGGGGCGGTGCGCGCTGTCCAGTTGCTCCGCAATGATCCGGTCCCAGGCTGTCTGGCAGGCCCCAGGAGAACCAGGTACGCAAAAGACTATGGTGCCGTTACTCAGCCCGGCGAAGGCGCGGGATTGAATGGTCGAGGTTCCGATCTCATCGAAGGACAGGTGACGGAACAATTCCCCGAAGCCGTCGATTCGCACCTCCAGCAAGGGCTCGACAGCCCGCTGCGTATTGTCACGAGCGGTGAATCCGGTACCCCCGGTCATCAGAATGACCTGGGTTTGCGGGTCGGCGATTCCCACCGATACCGCGGCCCTGAGCTGATAGACATCGTCCGGAATGATGACTTTGCCCAGCAGCTGATGTCCGGCCTGCTGCAGTTTTTCCACCAGCACCGCACCGGACCGGTCGGTCTCTTCGGTCCGCGTATCGGAGACGGTGATCACCTGGATGTTGAGGGGTTGGGCAACCATTGGGAAAACAGCTTCGCGTATCGGATCAGCCGCCGGTCATGTTCATCAATCTGACCGGTTGAGCGTAATCCTCGTCGTAAAAGTAATGACGCTCCGGCTTGATGTCCATGGCATCGACAATGGCCTGTTTGAGATCCTGAAAAGACCTGGCGGGATCGCGCAGGATCGCGCGCAGATCGACCGAGTGTTCATTGCCCAGGCACAACAGCAGGCGCCCTTCCACGGTGACCCGTACCCGATTGCAGTCGGCACAGAAATTGTGACTGACCGGGGAGATAAAACCGATCCGGTTTGCCCGGCCGTTCAGCTGCCAGTATTTGGATGGCCCGGCGGTGCGGCTGGCAGTCGGGATCAGCGGATAACGCTGTTCGATTACCTCCCTGACCCAGTCGTTGGTGCAAAGTGTCTCTTCCCGCTCGTGATCGGAAGGCCGGCCCAGAGGCATTTCCTCGATGAAAGCAATATCGACATCCCGGTCCATGGCAAATTCCACCAGGTCCAGGACTTCATCCTCGTTGTACCCTTTCATAATCACCGAATTGAGGCGGATACGTTCGAATCCAGCGGCAATGGAGGCATCGATACCGGCAATCACACGATCCAGTTTACCGACTCTGGAAATGCGCTCAAAACGATCCGGGCGCAGACTGTCGATGCTGATATTGATCCGGCTCACCCCTGCTTCCCGCAGTGGTTTCGCATAACGGGTCAGTTGCGCGCCATTAGTGGTCAGCAACAACTCCTGTAACTGGGGAAAGCTGCCTATTTCACGTAACAGGGCCATGATGTTATTGCGTACCATCGGCTCACCACCGGTGATACGAATCTTCTTCACGCCCAGTTCCACGAACGCCCGGGCAACCTGCTCCAACTCCTCCAGTGACAAAACCTGGCTGCGGGGCAGGAACTTCATATCCTCGGTCATGCAATAGACGCAGCGAAAATCGCAACGGTCCGTGACCGACAGGCGGATGTAGTCGATACGCCGTCCGAACTTGTCGATTAACTGGTCTGGTAATCCGGCCATGATGAATCTGCTGTTCAGGCTTTACGTCTCAGCTTGTTAATTTAGCAACCTGTTGATCTGATAATCTATTAGCAGCCTGTTAGTCCAATAAATTCATCGATCGCTGGGTCATCCGATCCAGCCTTGAAAACGCACAGGATTGACCGGATGACTCACCATCTTAGCAGAAAAACCACTCCAACAAGCCCATAACCGGCCAAAAAATTCGACCGCCCGTCTCCTGCACGGCTCAGGGCAAGGCCGGGATTGAGAAGGCAAGGCGTACACCGAGAGCCATAAGAATCACACCCATGGCGCCTTCAAACCAGGTGCCTGCCCGCAGTAACAGACCGCGAACCGTGCCGATCCCCATTACCATGGACAACATCGCAAACCAGGCAAAAGTTGCCAGCGACAGATACAGGCCAACCAGAATCTGGAAGTGCAGCGGCGTATCACTATCGATAACCACCGAAAACAGGGCCAGAAAAAACAGCGTTACCTTCGGATTCAGGCCATTGGTGAGAAAACCCGTAAACAGCCACTGCCACCTTCCAACACCGGGCTCATCGGCAGGTCGGGAAGCGGGTACCAGGCGTTTCAGTGCCGAGCGAAGAGACCGGTACCCCAGCCAGACTAGGTAGACTGCGGCGCCGATCTTCGCAAACTGAAACAGTCGCGGTGAACTGGACAGCAGGAAACCGACTCCCAGCACGCTGTAGCTGACATGTAACAGAATACCCAGGGCCACGCCGGCACTGGTCCACTGTCCTGCGGCCCGGCCATATGCGATGGCATGGCGGAACACGACGGCAAAATCAGGCCCGGGTGAGGCCACCGCAAACAGATGCGCGATGGCAATGGTCAGGAATTGCGACAGGGTCATGTCCGCCGGTTCCGATGCGCTCCGTTATAGCGTTCGCGTGCGGGAGTCAGCGTACTACGTCGCTGAGACTGATCTCCAGATTCACGCTGTCAGTTTCCCCGTCGAGATCGAAGCTCTCGGAAACGGTCCGGTAATCGCCGGGCTGAACGGTGGCGGACCCGGTTCGCGATACGGTCGCCGTAACATAAATCCGGTCGGCCGAGGACAGATTAAAGGCCGGTGTAAGCGCCAGATCGTCATCCAGTGTTACCGTTGCCGGCAGATCGTCCACCACCAGGCTGATGGCAGCCAGCGGTGGCGCCCCTTCCTGATCGGCATTGCGCGCCGCCACGAAAACACGCATCCCGGATGGCATTTCCAGTCCCGGTTCCAGGGCCACAGAAACTTCGATACGCGGACCCGCAGCAGCGCCTGCATCTCCCGCGTCTGCCAACTGCTGTTGCGCCGAAGCAATGCGCTCCCGTAATTGTTGCGCCTGCGCTGAATTCGGGTTGGCCTGGATCATCAGTCGCCAGTATCTGATGGCCGCATGCAGGTCGCCCTGCGCCTCGGCATCGATAGACAGCAATTGCAGAGAAGCGTTTTCCGAGGGGTTGATGGAACGGGCCTGCTCGACCAGAGCCAGCACCTCATCGTTGAGCTCATATCCTGCCTGAACGTACTTGATCTGCGCCAGCAGCCCCAGTGTCGCTGCCTTGTCCGGACCCTCCGGCATGCGGTCGGCGGCATCCCGGAACGCTCGTTCCGCCCCTTCGAAAATTCCCAGGTCGGTGAAGTTTCGACCCAGAAAATAAAAGGCCCAGGGATTGGTGTCGTCCTTTTCAGTAGCTGCGATCAACTGGCTGGCAAGATGCAGCGCTTCATCTTCACTCTTGTCGCTGGCCAGCGACTGCTCATAGAGTTCCATCAGCCGGACGTCATCTAGATAGCCCCAGCGGTCATACATCAGGTAGGCAACCAGCGGGATCAACACCACCAGCAGTACCGGTATGAACTTGCTTAGGGTCTCGTTAGGGTTACTGTTGCCGGTAGCGGACGATTTCCCAGCCGGCTTCTTGCCAGTCCCGGAATCCAGATTGGCCGTATCAAAAAGCAGCGACTTCTTCAGCTCCAGTAACAGCGCCTCATACTGACTCTGATCCAGACTGCCATTATCCAGTTCGAGCTGCAGCTCGTTCTGGCGCTCCTCGAAAATACCCAGATTGGTTTCGGTTCGAATCTGCCCGCTACCGGACTCCGGTCGATAGTGTTTCCAGAGTGGGAACAGCACAAACAGGGCGGCCAGGACCAGAAGGACGATACTGATTATCCAGAACAAGAATATTTCCTAACGCAGGTTATTGTTGCAGGTTATTGTTGTGAGGAATCACGATTTGCGATCGAGCAGCTCGTTAAGCTGCCTTTGCTCCTCTTCACTCAGGGTTTCGGCAGACGCGGCTCTGGACTTTCTGACGATGTTGAAAATCACCAGCCCCCCAACCACCAGGAAAATCAGCGGTCCGAACCAGAGCAGCACTGTCTCTGCCCGCAACCGGGGCCGGTAAAAAATAAAATCGCCGTAACGATCGAACATGAACTGCTCGATCTGCTCATCGGTCCAGTCATCCATGATCATACGGTGTATTTCACGACGCAGATCCTCCGCCACCCCCCCGGTGGACCCGGTCAGGCTGGTATTCTGGCACATCGGACATCGAAATTCGTCAGAGAGACGTCGAAACCGCTGTTGCTGCTCGGCGGTATCGAACTCGAAGGTATCCACCTGCGCGTACACGGGAACGATCGGTCCCAGCGAAGCGAGACCCAGAATCAGTATCATGATCAGCCGTGACACTCAGGACTCCTCGCGCTGCAATTCTTCGATGGCAGGTACAAAAATTTCCTGCCAGGCCTGTTCGTCCAGAACACTGACGTGGCGATAACGGATGAGGCCGTTCTTATCTATGAGAAAGGTTTCCGGTGCCCCATAAACGCCAAGATCGATACCCAACCGGCCATCTTCGTCCATGACGCTGAACTGGAAAGGATTACCATTGGTATCCAGCCAGTCCTGGGCCGCCCCCTGCCGATCCTTGTAGTTGATACCGACAATAGGGATTACACCATCCTCAGACAGGCGCATGAAGGTCGGATGCTCCACCAGGCAGGGCAGGCAATAACTGCCCCACACATTCAGCAGAAACGGACCTTCCGGCAAATCATCCTTGCTAACCAGCGTGTTGGTGCGGACCTCTTCCAACTGAAAATTCGGCAACGGCTTGTTGATAAGTACCGAGGGCAGCTCCCTGGAATTGAGATGCAGCCCGATGTACATGAATATGCCAAGCGCTGCGAAAACCAACACCGGCAGAAAATATTTCAAACGTAACATAAGCAACTTACCTCAAACTGTCTGCGGCTTCGGAGACAGGCTTTCGCCTGCCTCCCTGAGGCGCTGATCCCTGGCCCTTAGCTTGCGATAACGTTTGTCCAGGGCCGCTGTTATGCCACCGATTCCCATCAGAATTGCACCCATCCAGACCCAGCGTATGAAAGGTTTGATATACAGGGTCATGGACCAGGCGGCGCCGCCATTGCGCCCTTCTCCCAGGGTCACGAACAGATCGCGGAACAGGCCGGCATCGATGGCCATTTCCGTGGACGGCGAATTACTGGCCACGTAGATTCGCTTTTCCGGGTGTAGTTCGCGCATGAATTTACCATTGTGATTTACCACGATGGTGGCCTCATCCCCAATGTAGTTGGGACCGGTGATCGGCCGGGTGCCGTTGAACTGGAAATCGTAATTGCCCAGGTCGATGGATTGACCGGCCGCCAGCAGGACACTTTTTTCCATGCTGAAGTTGGCAGTCAGACACACGCCGACGATCATTACTGCCAGCCCGAAATGAGCCAGTTGCATGCCAAGATAGCTGGCCGGCAAAGTCCGCAGCGCCTGCCAGCGATCAGGTTTACTGAGGACCCGGTTAACCACGTCCCTGCCAATCGTAAGGAACAGCCAGAATGCCAGAACCATGCCAATGGAAACCGACAGCGAAAACTCCAGCGTGACCAGTAACGGGACCAGCACACCCAGGACCAGACTGGCGATTGCCACCCGGGTCAACTGGCTGCACAGATAACCCAGCGAAGTGCTTTTCCAGCGGCACACCGGACCGATACCCAGCGCCACCGCCAGCACCACCGCCAGCGGGACGATAATTGCATTGAAGTACGGCGGCCCGATGGAAATCAGGTCGTCGGTGATGGCCTGGTAGACCATCGGAAACAGGGTACCCAGTAATACCGAGGCTGCCGCCACCACCAGCAGGATGTTGTTTACCAGTAACAGCACCTCCCGGGACACAGCAGCAAAAGTGGATTCGTTTCTGATCAGCGGCGCGCGCAGCGCGTAAAGGACCAGGGATCCGCCCACGGTAAGGCCGATGAAACCGAGAATGAATACGCCACGGGTCGGGTCACTGGCGAAGGCATGCACCGAAGTCAGCAGGCCGGACCGGGTGATGAAGGTGCCGAGCAGGCTGCCTGCAAAGGCCAGAATTGCCAGCAGCACGGTCCACGACTTGAATACGCCTCGTTTTTCAGTCACCGCCAGCGAGTGCATTAACGCAGTGCCCAGCAGCCAGGTGATCAGCGGTGGATTCTCCACCGGATCCCAGGCCCACCAGCCTCCCCAGCCAAGCTCGTAATAAGCCCACCAACTGCCCAACGCCAGACCGCCGGTCAGCCATACCCAGGCGATATTGGCCCAGGGCCTGGACCAGCGAGCCCAGGCGGCATCCAGCCTCCCGCTCAGCAGCGCGGCGATGGCAAACGCGAATACCACCGAGAATCCGACATAGCCCATGTAAAGCGTCGGTGGATGAATGATAAATGCAAAATCCTGCAGCGCGGAGTTAAGATCCGATCCGTCCTGTGGTGCCAGAGGAACCACCCTGTCGAACGGGTTGGAGGTGGCGATCATGAACAGGATATAACCGGCCGCCAGAAAGCCCAGTACTCCCAGTACCCGGGCCACGAAATCGATCGGCATACTTCTGCTGAAGATGCTGACCATCAGCATCCAGAAGCTCAGCATGAACGTCCAGAACAGGAACGATCCCTCATGGCCACCCCAGATGGCGGTGATCTTGTACTGCAGCGGCAGCAGGGTATTGGAATGGGCGGCAACAAACTGAACGGAAAAATCGTCGGTAACGAAGGCATAGCCCAGGATTACCATGCACAGGGCCAGGAACACGAAAATTCCGGCCGACAGGGGGCGGGCGAAGTTCATCCACAGCAGGTTGCCCCGCGCCGCGCCGATGGTGGGCAGCGTTGCCAGTATGAGACTCAGGCAGAACGCCAGAATCAGTGCGAACTGGCCGAATTCAGGTACCATCGGGAACCCCCTCCGACACCTGGCCATAGCCGGGCCGTTCTACATGTGCCGCATCGAGAGCGGCTTTCACTTCCGGGGACATGTAATTCTCATCGTGCTTGGCCAGTACCCGAGACGCCTGCAGCACACCGGCGCGGTCCACCTGCCCTTCCACCACGATACCCTGTCCTTCGCGAAACAGGTCCGGGAGTATTCCCTGATAATGGATGGGGACATCGCTGGCATAGTCGGTAGCCACGAAACGCACTTCCAGCGAGTCGTCGGCATGCAACACCGAACCTTCCTTGACCATCCCGCCGATTCGGATTTCACGTCCTGGCGGGAACTCGCCTGCAGCCACCTGGGACGGCGTAAAAAACATATTGAGGTTCTGGCGCAGGGCATACAGCGTCAGTCCGATACCGACGCTCAGACCCGCGGCAATAAAGAGGATAATCGCCAGTCGCTTTCGTCTATGAGGCTTCACTGAATTTCTCCACGTGCTTTTATCAGGGTGACCGGAAAACCGGTATTAATCAGTCACTGGAATCCGGCTGTTGTCGTTCCGCCAGGACCGCCCGTCGCTCCAGTTCCTTCATAAGCTGTTTGCGGCGTCGCCGCGGTCCCAGCAGGTTGACCAGCAGAAAGATCACAAACAGCAGGTACACGGTCCAGACATTGAAGGCGTAGCCACCCATATTGAGGAACTCGCCGAAACTGGAAAATGGAATACGCTCGAACATACCTGACTTGCTTCCTGCTACCTACTTCTGCCTGTAGAAACCTATTTTGCGGCCAGCACCAGATCCTGCACCCACTGGGAACGACTTTCCCGGCGCAGGATTTCGTTGCGGGTCGCCATCATCACATGTACCGCCATCAACAGGTACATGGCGATCACCATGACCAGGGTCGGTACCCAGAATGCCGGGCCATTGGCACTGCCGCTGTTCATGGATAGAGCGCTGGCAGGCTGATGCAGCGTGTTCCACCATTCAACCGAGTATTTTATGATCACCACGTTGACACAACCGACTATGGACAGCACGGCACAGGCTTTGGCTGCGGTTTCCGAGTCGTTCAGAGCAGATCTCAGGGATATAACGCTGATCAACAGGAAAAACTGGAACAGCATCGAGGTCAGGCGGCTGTCACTCCATTCCCACCAGGTCCCCCACATCACACTCCCCCAGATGGAACCGGAGGCCAGTGTCAGGGCCGAGAACCAGGCCCCAAGCGGCGCCACGGTTTTTGCCACCATGTCGGCCATTTTCATTTTCCAGACCAGGGTAATGGTTCCTGCGACCGCCATGATTGGAAAAAAGGCCAGCGAGGTACTCGCCACTGCCACGTGCACAACCAGAATCCGGGTCGTGTAGCTCTGCTGGTAATCCTGGGGCACGAACAGCAGTGCCCAGACGACGCCGACAACCAGGAACAGAATCAGCGCGCCTGTCAGCCAGGGCAACCAGCGGCCGGAGAGATCATAAAACCACTTGGGTGAACCCCAGCGGTGAAACCATTGCCACATATCTTTTCTTTGCCTGCCGGTTATTTATCAGGGTGATTTGCACTATAGCACGCCAACCGGGGGCGCCATCGTTACGTATTGTAACCGATTGTCGCCGCCTGGAAACGCCATTGCCGTGATAAGACGCCCGAAATGTGCGCCAGTCTTGGCTTGCGGCGGACCTCCTGCCGTCAGTTGATGCTGATCCGCAGGGCCGCCGCAGAGGCCAGCGGGGCCATACTGACCGCCATCGCCAACATGGCACCCATGATAGCCAGGTGCCCGCCCACCGGATTCCCGGTCACCGCCTGTCCCACGGCCAGGGTCCCGGCGATCAGCACCGGCACACTCATCGGCAGAATAATCATGGCCAGAATCAGGCCACGGCTGCCCAGAGACACGGTGAGCGCGACTCCGATCGAACCCAGCAGGCTGAGCACCGGGGTACCCAGGATCAGGGTAATAATCATGGTGGGATAGGCTTCCTCGGGCAGAGCCAGCATATAGCCCAGTATCGGTGACAGCAGCACCAGGGGCACACCGCTCACCAGCCAGTGGCTGAGTATCTTGGCCAGCACCATAAAGTAAAGTGAATGCGGACTCAGGATCAGCAGTTCCAGTGACCCGTCCTCGAAATCCGATCGATACAGGTTGTCCAGCGACAGCAGCGAGGCCAGCAGGGCACAGACCCACAAGACCCCCACCGCGATTTCAGCCAGCGCTTCCCGTTCCGGAGTGATGCCGATTGGAAACAACGACACCACGATGAAGAAAAACATCAGCGGATTGAGCAGGTCATTACGACGTTTGAACGCCACCAGGAGATCCCGCTTCAGGGTGGCGGCGAAGGCACTGAATCCATTGGCCAGGAGCTGGGTTTCCTGCATCCTTAGTTATCCTCTGTGCGGGAATTGTTCACTGCCGATCCAGGTTGAGTACCTGGATCCCGGTTTTCACCGACAAGGCATGATGAGTTGTCACCACCACCGAACCGCCACTCAGGACATGATCCGCCAGCAGATCTTCCAGCGCCGCCACCCCGTAGACGTCCAACGTGGTGAATGGTTCGTCAAGTACCCACAGCCGGGCCGGGCTGATCAGCAGCCGGGCCAGCGAAACCCGCTGTTTCTGGCCCGCTGACAGATTGTGGCACGGTGACTGCTCGAAGCCCCGCAGACTGAGCTTTTCCAGTGCCTGATAGATCTGCTCGTCACTGGTCGGTGCCTGCAGGTTGCAGGCCCAGCGCAGATTCTCCAGTGGGCTCAGTACCATGTTCACACCCACCCGGTGGCCCAGATACAGAAGCGAGGCATAATAACTTTCACGCTGCTGTGCGATCGGCCTGCCATACCAGTCGATGGCCCCGCTGTAACTGTCGTTGAGGCCGCATAGAATCCGCAGCAGAGTGGTTTTTCCGCTGCCATTGCTGCCTTTGACCTGCAGCACCTGGCCTTCCTCTAGGTCGAACGCCAGGTCCTCGAACAGCAACCGGTCATCCCGCTCACAGGTCAACTGTCGGGCACTCAGCATGGCAGGGGAGGTAGAGTCGTGCGACATCAGTGGTTTGCGTTCCAATCGGCTGGCATGGGCGCGGATTATAGCGAAGTTATCGCCTGCCTGCCTGACTCGTAGCAGTATAGCCGGTGGGAACCGGCCTGGAGGCGGGTTGCAGAGTCGACCCGGTCGTGATCGGAGGGTGTCCCGGGACGGGTCCTTAACTCCAGTCCACCAGTCGGGCCCGCAATCGCAGCGCCGCCTGACTGTGAATCTGGCTGACCCTGGATTCGCTGACTCCGATCACCTCGCCAATTTCCTTGAGATTCAGTTCTTCGTCGTAATACAGGGATAAAACCAGTTTTTCTCGTTCCGGCAGATTGTCGATGGCGGCAGCCAGATGTTCCTGGAAAGTCGAACGTTGCAGACCGTCGCAGGGTCCCGGTAACTCCCCCGCCGCGGTTTCTATTGCCGAGTCATCTCCTTCCATGATGTCGTCGTAACTGAACAAACGACTCCCGGTCGCGTCCTGCAGAATTGTGTAGTATTCATTGAGCGTGATTTCAAGCTCTGCCGCGATTTCCTTGTCCTTAGCGTCCTGACCGGTACGTGCTTCCACCGTTTTTATCGCTTCGGCCACCTTCCGGGATTTACGGTGCACTGAGCGAGGCGCCCAGTCTCCCTTTCTGACCTCGTCCAACATCGAGCCGCGGATCCGGATGCCGGCGTAGGTTTCAAAGCTGGCTCCCTTGGAAACATCGTATTTGCGTGCCGCCTCGATCAGGCCGATCATGCCGGACTGTATCAGGTCGTCAATCTGCACGCTGGCTGGCATTCTCAGCAACAGATGATGAGCGATACGCTTGACCAGCGGTGCGTAGCGATCTACAACCTGTTCGAGATTCTGGTGGCTGTTCTTACTGCTCTCTGCCTCGACTTTTTTATAAACAGAAGTCTCTCGTACGGCCGTCATTAGCAAAATTCCTGTTGTTGTTCCGACTCGATCCACGCCACTCCCTGCCCACTTCCCGCGTTGTCAGTGAATGCGCAATTCCCCGTGCTCGTCACCGCAGACTGATCCCTGCTCCGGTTCAAATTTCCTAAACTTGTCCGACATTCAGTCGACACTAGAGGTAGCTTGAGGAAACTAAGGGGGGTTGCCCGAATCCCCCTCCGGAAAATCGTTTCACTCGGTTACGTGACTGGATGGAAACGAGTGAAAAATCCGCGGAAAACGTTATTCCAAGCGTGGTTTGCAAAAACCATTCCAGCATTACCAGCACACTTGAACATTCCTTTGGAAGCCACGAATTCAGGGCTCTGCAGGGCTTTCTGACGGGTTCTGGAAAGGAGTTTGCGGGTTTACACCCGGCCTGAAAAAGACGGAATTTTGGCGGTTCGCCGGAATGGCGTCATTTTTCCCGCGCGCCGGCGACAGAACTCCGGCGCCCCAGGATTGAAAACAGCAACGGAAGCGGCCCGATCAGGCCCTGGGTGGAGTGACTCCACGCTGCCCCATGTACTTGCCCCCACGCTGACGATACGTGGTTTCACATTGCTCGTCGGACTGGAAAAACAGCATCTGGGCCACCCCTTCATTGGCATAAATCCTCGCGGGTAGCGGCGTGGTGTTGGAAAATTCAAGGGTTACGTGGCCTTCCCATTCCGGCTCCAGAGGTGTCACATTGACGATAATTCCGCAACGCGCATAAGTGGACTTGCCCAGACACACTGTCAACACATCGCGGGGTATACGGAAGTACTCAACCGTGCGCGCCAGTGCGAATGAATTCGGGGGAATGACACAGATGTTTTCATCGATTGACACGAAACTGGTTTCATCGAAGTTCTTCGGGTCCACGACGTTGGTAGTGTGCACGTTGGTGAATATCTTGAACTCACTGGCGCAGCGGACATCGTAACCATAGCTGGAAGTCCCGAAGGAAATGACCCGCCGTCCTTCCACTTCCCTTACCTGCTGTGGCTCAAAGGGATCAATCATCCCCTCTTCGTTAGCCATCTGTCGTATCCACCGGTCTGATTTAATGGTCATGCGCTGCCTGCACCTGAGGTTCCGTGAACCGCTGCCTGAGAAAACGCGAATGATAAAGACTTCTGCCGATCCCTGCATCAGGGAACCGGAAATCATTCAGCCGCGGTATGGGCTGTCTGCGTCCCGGTAATCGATGGATCGACTTCGCCGGCACTGCCGGAGCGCCGGTTCGGAGGGCTGGAAGTGGCTGAAACATGCTGAATTCCGGGTCTATCTACAGTATCATCGCCAGCCGTTGCCGCTCTGACTGATTCAGGTTTCGGGCAACGTACCTGCAAGGACCTGCAAGGAAATACTCGTGTCAAACAGAAAAATCCTGGTAACCAGCGCCCTGCCCTACGCAAACTCAGGCATCCATCTTGGGCACCTCATGGAAGTCATTCAGACCGATATCTGGGTACGTCTGCAGAAAATGCGTGGCCACGACTGCGTCTATGTCTGTGCTGACGACGCCCATGGCACTGCCATCATGCTGAGCGCCGAAGCTCAGGGCATTGAGCCGGAGCAGCATATTGAGCGGATTAATCGCGCTCACCAGGAGGATTTTGCCGGCTTCCATATCGGTTTCGACAACTATTACACCACGCATTCGGAAGAAAACCGGGAGTTTGCCGAAACCATCTTCGCGCGATTGGATGCCAATGGCCATATCAGCCGCCGCAAGATAACCCAGCTCTATGATCCCGAGAAACAGATGTTTCTGGCCGACCGGTTCATCAAGGGTACCTGTCCCAAGTGCCGATCGGAGGATCAGTATGGCGACAATTGCGAAGTCTGCGGTTCAACCTACAGTCCAACGGAACTGATCGATCCCCGCTCGACTATTTCCGGCGCCACGCCGATTGAAAAAGAGTCGGAACACCTGTTTTTCAGGCTGCCGGAATTTACCGAATTTCTGCAGGCATGGACCCGCAGCGGCACTCTCCAGACGCAGGTCGCCAACAAGCTGGCCGAATGGCTGGACAGCGGCCTGCAGGAATGGGATATCAGCCGTGATGCCCCCTACTTCGGATTCGAAATTCCGGGTCATCCGGGAAAATATTTCTATGTCTGGGTGGATGCGCCGATCGGTTACATGGCGAGCTTCAAGAATCTCTGCAGTCGTTCCGACTACGACTTTGACGCCTACTGGAAGGCCGACAGTGATGCCGAACTTTACCATTTCATCGGCAAGGATATCGTCAATTTCCATACCCTGTTCTGGCCGTCGATGCTGAAGAGTGCCGGGTTTCGCACCCCCACTGCCGTTAATGTTCATGGTTTCCTGACCGTCGACGGTAAAAAAATGTCCAAGTCGCGCGGCACCTTTATCAATGCCAGGACCTATCTGGAGCACCTGGACCCGGAATACCTGCGCTATTACCTGGCTGCCAAAATGTCCGATGGCGTGGACGACCTGGATCTGAACCTCGAAGACTTCGTGCAGCGGGTCAATACCGATCTGGTTAACAAGTTTGTCAATATCGCCAGTCGCTGTGCCGGCTTCATCAGCCGCGGGTTTGCCGGACAACTGGCCAGCGAGACGGCCGAACCGGAACTGATCAGGGAATTCCAGTTGGCGGGCGAGACCATTGCCGGGCATTTCGAGCGCCGTGAGTACAGCAAGGCGATGCGCGAGATCATGGCCCTGGCCGATCGCGCCAACCAGTACATCAATGACCGGCAGCCGTGGGTGCTGGCCAAGCAGAATCCGCAGGATCCACAGGTCCAGGCAATCTGCAGCGTCGGCCTCAACCTGTTCCGGCTGCTGGTCATTTACCTGAAACCGGTGCTGCCGGTCCTGGCCACCAAGGCGGAAGCCTTCCTGCAAGTGGACAGCCTGACCTGGGGGGACGCAACCACGCTGCTGACAGGCACCTCGATCGGCCCCTTCCAACCGTTGCTGCATCGGGTGGAAATGGACAAGGTTCAGGCCGTTCTGGATGCCACCCGGGAAGAACTGGGGCAGCAACAGGCAGCCAGCCCGGAACCGGTCGCAACTCCAGGCGGTCCAGCTCTGGAAGCGGAGATCGAAATCGATGATTTTTTCAAGGTGGACCTGCGGGTGGTGCGTATCGTGGCCGCCGAGCAGGTGGCGGGCGCTGACAAACTGCTCAGACTGGAATTGGATCTGGGGCACGATGAACAGGGCCGGCAGTTGTCCCGTACCGTGTTCTCCGGCATCAAGTCTGCCTATGATCCCGACCAACTGGTGGGTCGACTGACAGTCATGGTGGCCAATCTTAAACCCCGGCAGATGAAATTCGGCCTCTCCGAAGGCATGGTGCTGGCTGCCGGTCCCGGCGGTAAGGAAATTTTCCTGCTGGAACCGGATTCCGGTGCCCGGCCCGGTATGCGTGTCACCTGATCCGGTCGCTGATCGCCAGCGGCAGCCGCTCTTCATAGTACCGGCGCGGCTGCCGACTTCGAACTGGTCAGCGGGTTGCTAACGTAATAAGCTTGGACCCTGACTTCAGCGTAACGCCTGCAAACGGTCTCCGGTTGCAGGCTACGGGTTGAACAACCGCCTGCTTCCTGGCTGGTTGAACCGACCTACGGGTCCTGATGTCGGCCAGTCATCGATAGCCACAGACGGGAATTTCCAATGTTGACGATTTCATGTACCCAACTCTTCCGGCTTGCGTCGTTGCGGCTGGCGCTGTTCACCTTGCTGCTGGCCCCGATTCAGCTGTCTGCCGTGGCCCAGGAAACCACCATCAGCGCCATTGAAGATTCCGTCGTCAAAATCTACACCACTTCGGCCGAGCCCGACTATTTCACCCCCTGGCGCCTGCTGACACCGCGCCAGAGCAGCGGCTCGGGGACCGTGATCGAAGGCAATCTGATCCTGACCAACGCCCACGTGGTGGCCGACGCCAGTTTTATTCAGGCCCAGAAACACAATGACCCGGAACGATACCAGGCCGAGGTGGTCTTTATTTCCCATGAAGCGGATCTGGCCCTCATTACCGTCACTGAGCCCGGATTTTTCAGCGACCTGCAGGCGCTGACGTTGGGCGCTTTACCGAAAATCAGGGAAGCGGTTTCGGTATTCGGCTACCCGATTGGCGGCAAGACCCTGAGCGTCACCGAAGGTGTACTGTCCCGGGTCGAACATCAACGTTATGCCCACGCCGGCAGCTACCTGCTGGCGGGCCAGATCGATGCCGCCATCAATCCTGGCAACAGCGGTGGGCCGGTAGTCAAGGACGGCCAGATCGTCGGCGTGGTGATGCAGGCCAATGCCGGTGGACGGGCAGAAAATCTTGGCTATTTCGTTCCACCCAGTGTCATCTCCCACGTGCTGGAGGACAGTCGGGACGGCAAAAATGACGGCTTTCCCGACCTGGGCTTCCGGACCCAGACGCTGGACAGCCCGGCCGCCAAGCGGGCACGGGGTCTGCAATCAGGCGACAGCGGCGTACTGGTCATCAAGGTCTTCGAAGAGTCGCCGGTCGATGGCGTATTGCAACGCGACGACGTGGTGTTGAATATCAACGGTTACGATGTCGCCGACGATGGCAGTATCAGCATCAACGACGATATGCGGACCGATTACAAGCATGCCATCGACCTGGCCGATGTGGGCGAACCGATCACCCTCACCTATATCAGGGACGGCGATCTGCTTACTGCGACCGTGACTGCCCGGGAGGCGCTGCAGAGTTACAGCCTGGTGGCAGGTCAGCAATATGACCAGGTTCCCGAGTACACCATTTATGGCGGGATCCTGTTCGTACCTTTAAACATGAATCTGATTCTGCGCTGGGGATCGGACTGGGCCAGAGCGGCGCCAGTCAATCTGCTGCAACCACGTAATGAGTGGAGCTCGCCGGAACGCAGGGAAGTCGTGGTGGCGCTGCAGGTGATGGCGGCAGACGTCAATCTCGGCTATCACGACTGGCGCAACTGGATTGTCGATTACGTCAATGGCAAACCGGTACGCGATTTCAGGCATTTCGTGAGAATGCTGTCCGACAACACCCAGGAACACGTGACCTTCTCCAACACCAACGGCTATCAGATGGTAATAAATCACCAGGAAGCGCTGGAGTCGGAAGCGGAGATTCTGGCCCGTTACCGCATCCCCGCCGCTCATTCGCCGGGACTTCTCGACGAATAAGACATCGCTAAACAACGCGCTCAGGACGGCCCGACGGCAGCACCGCGATCAGGTGCTGGGGCCTGCCTGACAGCCAGGTCGAATCACACCACCCAATGAGAGAGCTTCTAGCAATTCTGGCCGGTACTGCGCTGGCGATTCATCTGATACTGGCGCTGCTGCCCGCCCCACCCCCCACCCGCTGGGGCAGTGGCCGGTTTGCAGCGGCCACCGTCATCGCCCTGGGCTGTATGCCGGTCTTGGCCGGCACTACCGTAATCCATTCCGCACTGGGAACTGTATGGCCAGGCCAGAGCAGCCTTGCCTGGTTCAGCCTGGGCAGCCTGACCTTACTGGCATTGGTCCTGACTGTGCTGACCCTGCGGATAATGGAACATCTGTTCCCTCTCAGCGTGAGACGCCGCTACCTTACCACGCTATTGATCGCCACCGCCGCTATTGCACCGGGCCTCGGAGTGCTGGTCAGCCCACTCGACCCGACCTGGTCCGGGCTGTTCGCCATCGCAGCAGGCTGTTTGCTGGGTTTGCCGCTATTACTGCTGTCACTGGCGGCACTGAGCGAGAGACTGGAACTCCTGGACGTTCCGCGGCCCTTCAGAGGAGCCCCGATCAACGTGCTCACCGCACTGCTGTCGGCGGCGGTGCTGCTGGGCCTGATCGGAGTCTATTGAATGGTGGGCATGCCTGTTCCTGCACTCTGGCTTTCCGGCCTCACCCTCCTGGTCGTGGCGATAGCGGGCCTGGTTCTGGCATGGCGACTGTGCCGCTGGCTGGGCAGGGAATCACGCCGTCAACGCCAGGATCTGAGTGAACAGATCAACCGTCTGCTACCCCAGACTCAGTGCGGACAGTGTGGTTACTCCGGTTGCGCTCCCTATGCACAGGCACTCGCAGGCGGCGACGCCATCAACCGCTGTCCGCCAGGCGGCGAACGAACCATTCAAAGGCTGGCGGAACTCCTGCAGCGACCCGTGGTCAGGCTCGATCCCACCCACGGGATTGAGCAGCCGGCGCGCATCGCCTTCATCCACGAAGAACAGTGCATCGGCTGCACCAAGTGTATTCAGGCGTGCCCGGTCGACGCCATTCTGGGAGCACCCAAATTTATGCATACCGTCATAGCTCGTGAGTGCACGGGCTGCGAGTTGTGTGTGGAGCCCTGCCCGGTGGACTGTATCGATCTGTTGCCGATGCCCACCGTCGGCGAGCCACACTGGCAGATGCCGGAGCGCGATTTCCTCAGCAGCAGTTCATCTGAAGTCCGTTTGGCCCGGGAAGTCGGCCGATGAAACTGCTGTTTTCCAATCCAGTCAGTTTCGCAGCAGCTGCCAGGCGGCACCGGGGCATCAATCCGCCAGATCACAAACAGGCCAGCCTGCGTTCGGTGCTGATGGACATGCCGTTACCGCGGCTCCTGTATTTCCCCCTGTGCCTGACCGGAAAAGAGCCGGCCTATCCGCTGGTTAAACCTGGATATTCTGTACTGAAAGGTCAGCTACTGGCAGCCTCGACTGATGGAAATGACAACCTCGTTCATGCCTCCACATCGGGACGGATTGTGGCGCTGGCCTCTCACCCCCGACCTGATCCTTTCGGCAGCAACGGGGAAACCCTCATTCTGGAAGCGGACGGAGAGGACCGCTGGATAGCCTTACACCCGGCAACTGACTGGCAAACACTGCCGGCTACTGAAATCCGCTCCCGTATCTGCAGGGCCGGAATCGACGAACGGAACGATTGCGGTTTGAGCAGATGGAACCACGCCCGGCAACCGGAAATACTGATCATCAACGCACTGGAAACAGAACCCTATCTGACCGCGGACCAGGCGCTGATCCGGTCTCACGCTAAGGAATTGCTGACTGGCGCCGGCATTTTACAGCTTGCCTGCGGCGCGCTGCGCTGCATAATCGCCATCACTTCGGAGAAAAGCGACGCTATCGCGGCGTTATACACCGCGTTGCAGGAGTCGGGCCAGCAAGCCGGAATTGAAGTCATGGTCCTGCCGCCACGCTACCCGATTACCGACCGGCAGCTGATCGACGCGGTTACTGGAGGCAGAGTGCCTGTCGAACAACCTGAGTCAGAACGGGGTGCGGTACTGGCGGATGTAACCACTACCATGGCAGTAAGAGACGCTGTCATCGATGGTCGTCCGATGCTTTCACGGGTGACCACGGTATGCGGCAACACGCTCAGGACACCAAAAAATTTTCGCGCCCTGCTGGGGACACCGGTCGGCTTTCTGCTGGAACTTTGTGGAATCGATTACCAGAATCTGGATCGCCTGGTAATGGGAGGTTCATTGACCGGGTTCACCCTGCACAGTTTCGATGTTCCCATAGTCAAAAGCTCTACCTGCGTGATCGCGGCGGCGGCCGGCGAATTTCCGGCCCCGGTAACCGCCGGCCCCTGCATTCGCTGTGATGCCTGCGTACCCAGCTGCCCTGTCGGACTGCTGCCCCAAAATCTGTATCAGGCGGTTAAAAACGAACGCCAGGACCTGATGACCGGACTGCGACTAGACGACTGCATCGAATGTGGCGCCTGCGCCTATGTCTGCCCGGACCATATACCACTGGTGCAGTATTTCCGCGCCGGCAAAGCCGTGTTGTCCCGGGAAGCCAGGCAGATCGAGTTAAGCGAATACCGCAGCAAGCGGTTTGAAGCGCGCCGCCAGCGCCTGGCCAGGGACACGGCAATGCGACGCGGCTCCCGACGACGTTCAGTGGCCAGGCCGGAAAATCCTGACATTCAGGACTCCGGTCTGAAGACATTTTCCCGCACCCGGGCCCGGGAGGAAATTGCCGCGGCGGTGGCGCGGGTACAGCAGCGCCGGCGTAACGCCGGCAAAGCAACTGCTCGACCCAGGGACCCGGACCAGGACGGACGGTCATGACCGCACCCCCCTTGCCGCAGCCAGGATTCCACTGCTCGCCACATCAGCACTCCGGCACTGACAGCGGCGCCATGATGCGACTGGTAATTTACTTCTGCCTGCCTGCGGTCGCGGTATCGACCTGGTTTTTCGGCATCGGGATCCTGCTGAACCTGCTGCTGGCTGTGCTCGTTACGCTGGCACTGGAAGCCGCCACCCTGGCCCTTCGACGGCGTTCGTGGCGCACCCTGCTGCGGGATCCCAGCGCCCTGGTCAGCGCCGTGCTACTGGGCTGCGTGCTACCCCAGGGGATAGCCTGGTGGCTGGTCGTGACCGCCACCTTCGTCGCCAATGCCGTCGCCAGGAACTGCTATGGAGGGCTGGGCCAGAATCTGTTCAACCCGGCCCTGTGCGGCTACGCGCTGCTGCTGTTACTGTTTCCCTCGCAAACAGCTAACTGGCAGATCCCGCTTACCGACAGCAGCGGAAACGGGATATCACCACTGAGTATGGCCGGGCTTGCCGGCAGCCTGAATTTTATGCTGGACACTGCGTCGACGACCGGGCTGAACACAGTGACACCGTTGCTTGCTCAACACCAGCTGGGAAATGACTCGCTGTCAGCCCTGTTGGCTGGCGGGACCGACTGGGTACGATTGCTCAGCCCCGGTGGCAAGGCTGGACAGGAACTGATCGGAGTGGCCTACCTGGCAGGTGGAATGCTGCTGCTAGTCCGGCGCGTCATCGGCTGGCAGGTCCCGCTGGGTGTTCTGGCAACACTCATTGCAGCGAGTCTGACCCTGGCACCTGTCGAAGGCCTTGCGCCGTTCACCTCAGTGTCCCTGCACCTGGCCGGCACCGGCGTGTTCCTGGCTGCCTTCTTCCTTGCCACGGACCCGGTCACGTCACCGACGACCCCCTGGAGCAAATTTTTTTATGGCAGCATTATCGGGGCCGCAATCTACTCGCTGCAAACACTCGGTAACTCACCCGGGGCAATCACCTTCGCAGTTCTGCTGGGTAATCTGCTGACGCCGCTGATCGACAAGATCGCCATTACAGGCGCCTGCGGAAATAAAGGAACCGGGCTTCCATGAACAGGGAAAAGCGCATCGAAATTTTTCGCCGCCTGCGGGCTGCCAATCCGGCCCCCACCACCGAGCTGAATTATCGATCCAATTTCGAATTACTGATTGCCGTGATACTTTCCGCTCAGGCTACCGATGTCAGTGTAAACAAGGCCACCGCCACTCTGTTCAGGATTGCCCCTACCCCGGAAGCCATGCTCAAGCTTGGTCTTGAAGGAGTCAGGAACCAGATAAAAAGTATCGGCCTGTTCAACACCAAAGCGGTCAATGTGATCAAAACCTGCCAGGCCCTGGTCGACCACCACGGCTCTCAGGTGCCCTCCACCAGAAAGGAACTGGAAGCCCTGCCGGGAGTGGGACGCAAAACTGCCAATGTGGTTCTGAATACCGCCTTCAGGGAAGCCACTATGGCCGTGGACACCCATATTTTCAGGGTCTCCAATCGTACCGGAATCGCGCCAGGCAAGAATGTTCTCGACGTGGAAAAGCGCCTGTTGCGCCTGGTTCCGGGAGAATTTCTGTTGGACGCCCATCATTGGCTGATCCTGCACGGGCGCTATGTCTGTACGGCACGGAAACCCCATTGCGCCGACTGTCTGATCCACGACCTGTGCGAGTATCGACATAAGACCGACCAGGAAAACTAGCAGCCTGCCAGGCTCCGCGGGACCCGATTCAGGCGCCAGACCACTGCAATTAACTATAAAACCATCAATGACCGATCAACCGGGAAATGCTCAGTCAACCTGTTCGGCAATGACCAGGGATACGGATTCGGTGTCGCTGCTTCGCGGGTTCAGCGGACCGGACATCGTCCGGTAGTCTCCGGTCTGCGGATTGGCGACACCACGCCTGGAGACCAGCGCAGAAACTGTTACCGATTCGGCGGAGCCCAGATTGAAGGGACCTACTGCGGAACTGTTATCGAGTACCACGGTAGCCGGTAATTGTCCTGTCACCAGCCTGACAACTGCCAGCGGTGGCATACCCTCCTTCTCTGCATTCCGGGCTGCTACAAACACCGCCAGATCCGGTGGCAGATCCAGCCCGGGGGCGAGAGCGATGGTGACCTCCACGCGGGGCGAGGAAGTACTCAGGGCTGCCCTGTTGTCGAGGGGAAGTTCTCCGCGGTCCCTCAGCATGTTTTCTGCCGCGGCGATATTGGATCGGTACACCCGCGCTGCCGACGATGCAGGACTGGCACGCACAAGCCGCCGCCAGTATTCGATTGCGGTCGCAAGATCGTCCCGTTCCCGCGCTTCTGTGGCCAGAACTCGCAGTACCGTCTGTTCATCCGGATTGATTGCCAGTACCCGAGCGGCCATGTTCCGCGCAGATTCAGTCAGCTGGCGATCGGCGCCCTGGAATTCGGCGAGCACGTACTGACTCATCGCCATGACCCGATCCGGCTCATTATCCAGGTAGGACAGTGCGGACAAATAGGCGTCACTGGCCAGTTTGTGCATGCCCAGCCTCGAGTAACTGCGTCCCAGAAAATACCATGCCCACTGGTTGTCCGGGTATTCCTGCACAGCGCTCTTCAGCGCCATGATCAGAGCGGAAACTTCCTTCGGATCGTTGCTGGGATGAAGCGCCTGCCTGAACAGTCCTGATAACTGAATATCGTCATGATAGCCCCACTTCTCATAAAGCCCGTAGGCCACCGGCGGAATCAACAGAACCGCAATCAGGGGGATCAGTTTCACTGGCTGCAACAGGCCTGTACCGGGTCTCGCTGCACTTGGTCCGGCGGTCAGTAGATTCCGGACTTGTTTACTCAATGGCATCGCCGGGCCTTCGGAGCCGGACATACCCCTACTGACATTTGCGCCGCCCGCTTCACCGGGACCTGTGTCGCTCAAAAGCGAGCGCTGCAATTCTGCCAGCAGACTGTCGTACCCGGCCCTGTCCAGCGCGCCACTATTCAGTTCATCGATCAGCTCCCTGCTCCTTTCCCGGTACAGCGCAATGTTCGCCGCCACCCTCTGTCCGTTCTCGCTTTCTGCGGTATTACGCATCAGAAAAACAGGTACCAGAACAAAGGCAATACCGGTCAGCAACAGCAACAGTGTCGATATCCAGAACATCAACCATTACTCCATGCCGACTGTAATGGATCGGAAGCCTGCTCCGGCTGGATGGTGGCTCGGCTTCTTCGATAACGCCGGTCCAGTGCTGCCGTAAATCCGCCGATCGCCATCAACAGGGTACCCAGCCACACCCAGCGGACGAACGGCTTGATATAGAACGTCATGGACCACGCGCCCGCTCCGCGGTGTTCACCCAGAGTAACGAACAGGTCCCGCAACGGTCCGGCATCGATCGCCATTTCCGTCGAACCATTCCGGCTTGCCGTATAAACGCGTTTCTGCGGATGTAAAGTCGTGAGCGGACGGCCCTTCCTGCTCACCACCAGTTCAGCCTCATCGGCCATGAAATTTGGACCTCGAACCACCTTGGTGCCATGGAAGGCAAACTCGTAACTGCCGAGCGTGGCAGTCTGTCCCGGAGCCAGCAGCACGCTGTTTTCCCGGCTGAAAACCGAGGTCAGCACAGTCCCGACAATGATGACCGCCAGCCCCAGGTGGGCTAGTTGCATGCCCCAGAATCCCGGCGTCAGACTCCGCAGGCCCTGCCATAGGCTGGCCTTGTTCGCCGACTTACTCCAGATGTCTCTGACCATGCCCAGGACTATCCAGGCCGCCAGCGTCACAGCCACGGTCGCAGCCAGGGAAAATTTCATCAGTATAACCAGCGGCAATCCCAGTCCCAGCACCATGGACGCAATAGCAACCCGACCCAGTTGCCGATAAAGATAATCCAGTGATGTTCGCTTCCAGCGCGATATTGAACCGATCGCCAACAGCAACGCCAGCAATGCCATTAACGGTGCAAAAATCAGGTTGAAGTAAGGCGGCCCGATGGAAATCAGGTTCCCCGTCAGCGCCTGATAAACCATCGGGAACAGTGTGCCCAGCAGGACCGATGCACTGGCAACCACGAGAAGGACGTTATTCGCCAGCAGCAGGGCTTCACGGGATGATGGTGAAAAGACAGCCTGGCTTCTGAACAGATGTGCACGGAAGGCAAACAACAGCAGTGATCCCCCGATGGTTCCTCCCAGAATCGCCAGAATGAATACTCCGCGAGCCGGATCCGCAGCAAACGCATGAACCGAGGTCAGCAGGCCGGATCGGGTAATGAAAGTACCCAACAGGCTTCCCGAAAACGCAAAAATTGCCAACAGGATGGTCCAGACCTTGAAGATACCGCGTTTTTCCGCCACCGCCAGGGAATGAATCAGTGCCGTTCCAAAAAGCCAGGTGATTAAAGGCGGATTCTCCACCGGATCCCAGGCCCACCAGCCTCCCCAGCCCAGTTCGTAATATGCCCACCAGCTGCCGAGGGCAATACCAATGGTAAGAATGCCCCAGGCCAGGTTGGCCCAGGGTCGTGACCAGCGTGCCCAGGCGGCATCGAGACGACCGCTCAGCAAGGCGGCAATGGCAAAGGCAAAGACCACCGAAAATCCCACGTAGCCCATGTACAGAGTGGGAGGATGGACGATAAAACCGAAATCCTGCAGTGCCGGATTCAAGTCTGCACCGTCCACCGGGGGCAATGGCACAACCCGGTCGAATGGGTTCGAAGTGGCAAGCATGAACAGGCTGTAGGCGGCACAAAGCCAGCCCAGGACACCCAGCACGCGGGCCACGAAGTCCTGCGGCAAGGCGCGGCTGAACAGCCCCACACCCAGCATCCAACCCGCCAGCATAAAGGTCCAAAGCAGAAAGGATCCCTCATGGCCACCCCACACTGCAGTCAGCTTGTAGCGTGCAGGTAACAGCGAATTGGAATGCTGGGCAACAAACCTGACGGAAAAGTCGTCGGTGACAAAAGCGTAGGCCAGGCTCGCGAGACTGACACCCAGAAATACAAATACCCCGGCAGCCAGTGGTCGCGCCAGATTCATCCACACCCGGTTACCCCGGCTCGCTCCTGCCATTGGCAGCGTGCCCAGCACCAGGCTGAGACAGAATGCCATAATCAGTGAAAAGTGTCCGAATTCAGGTACCACGGTAACCCTCAAAAAATAAGTCGATAGCCGAGAAACAGGAAGGTACTGTCAAAGTTTACGCCGCCCAGATCCCGATCTATCGATTCGTTCCCGAGCTCCAGATTAAATTCCGTTGCGCGGTTGGGACGATAGATGGCATTAACGCTATAACGTGTCTGGTTCTGACGATCACTGTTCTGCAGGTAATCGATGATGGAATAACTGAACCTGGGTGCTACCGTCCAGGCCGTACCGAACCGCATTCGCTCGTTGATGAACAGCTGGTTCGAATTACTGTTACTGCCGTTACTGATACGCCAGCCGATTGCGGTACTTTCGGTGGTGAAAAACAGCGAGTCCTTAATAATCTGAGTGCTCAGGGATTTCTGGCTGAACTCCAGGTTAGACTGGGACTGAACCTCCTCGCCCAGCAGAAAACTGGATGAAGGAATATCGGTCAGGGTGGAGTCATAGAAATTGCCGATAAAGCGCAGTCCATCGCTGAGGACACTGTTTACTGTCAACGAGTAATAGCGATTCAGTGAAGTTCTTGCCAGCGCGTCATCCAGTAACGAGTCAACGTTCTCCTTGGATTGCAGATAAACATCCAGATTCAGGTCGGCCTGGCCGATGAGGATATTGGAAGCGGTCAGGAACGGTGAGTGCTGCTGGCCCACTACCGCACTGAGCGTGGTATTTTCCGTCACCAGGATATTGCTATTCCACATGATGTTGTTCAGTTCCGAAAACGCGACATCATAGTCCACCAGCAGCGAACTGCTGTAACGCTCGTTATTAAACTTCAAGCGCAGACCTACCGCTTCCCTGTCAGTGACATTATTCAATTGCTGATTATTGTAATAGGAAACCAGTTGCCAGGATTCATTGAGCTTCCATTCCAGGCTGGCGGCATAGAAACTGTAGTCAAAAGCGTCGTAGATGTCGGCAAAATAAACCGGTTTACCACCACTGACCGAAAGGCTCAGGGAATCTAACAGCGGATAACTGACCGTCAGACCATCGAACGAAGTAAACATGCCACTGTCGAAGTCTCTCTGCCTGCCCAGTTTAAGTGCCAGACCGGAATCTAGGTGTTCGTACTCAAGATAGGCGCGCTTGACCCGCAAATCGGAATCACTGCTGTCCAGACGGTCAACCAGGGAGTAACCATTGATGCGGGTTTCCAGCCGATAAGTCGACGTCTGCCGGGAGGCCCTGAAATCAAAATCCGTGGTCAACAATGACATGACTTCATCGCGGCCCTGGTTATTCAATTCACGGTAGAGCGTGCGGTAGTACTGTCCGAACACGCCACGAATCCGCCAGTTGCCGGAATCATTGCCGCCGTCAGCCTGACGCAGGCGCGGTTGCGGATCATCCGCCCTGGTCTGCAATCCCATCATTCGTTGCCTTACCCGCTGTGTTCCCGCTGCCTGTGGATATCGATCCAGCACCAGTCGATAGGCATTCAGGGCAAGCTCGAAATTACCCAGTCGTTCCAGGCTCAAGCCCATCAATTCGGTCGCCCACGCCGCCGTGGCCTGATCGGCGATACTGGCCAATACGTGATAATGCAGCGCCGCCTGTTTGAACTGGCCCTGATCATAATAACCGCGCGCCGTCTGCAGCATTTCTGCAGTGGTCAACTGCTGACTGATACCGTTGTCGGCCGACAGGTAGAAAACCAGCGGTGCAGAACCACCAGCCGTATCGGCACTGCCCCTGAGCTCCGACATGACAACCTCGTGCTGCGCATCCGAGACCTGACCGATCTGCCAGTCCGAGTCCGGCATGGAGATCTGATCCCAGAGAGCCAGTGCCGAATCTTCGCTTTCGAAGAAACCCAGATGCAGAATCGGGTCGTATTCCCCCTCCCCGCCCTGATCGAGTATGTACGCCACCTTCCCATTCAGCAGGAAAGGAACTTCGCGCAACCAGTGCATGACCGAATCGGTAACAGGATACCTGATGGTTACCCGTCCCAGTTCCAGTTCGGGAGCAATAAAAATCGAACTGTGCCGGTTGGTTTCATTTAATGATTGTCCCATTGCGGACTGTATCCAGGTCAGGATTACCAGCAAAGTGAATACTGGAAACTGCGCCAGCAACTGAATCGAATTGCGGTTAGTCAAAACTACTGTCCCTCACTCGATGTTCTCCGACCCTGAACTCACGTATGGTTGTCAAAGTAGTATCGGTGTATTCGTGACACGCACCAGCACAGTCACGCAGTTCGGACACCGTGTAGTTGATTCGCGGTGTATCCACTTTCTTGTGCTCACCGGACCGGTAATCATTGGCGTGGCAGCCGGCACAATCCGGTGCATAAGCCGGGAAATCCCAGGTCACTATTTCACTGTTTGTTTCATGACAGGAAGTACAGGCGAGATTGGCCCGGTGGTCACCGGGATAATTGGCAGTCAGGTGCACAAAGGTGTCCGGCAACCAGGATGTGGTCAGATGGCAGACATTGCATTCCTGCGCAGTGCCAAAGTGATCAGGATCCTGACCGGTTGCGGTGGAACCATTGTGACACCCGGCGCATCCGTCGGTAATAGTGCTGTGATCAAAGATCGCCGGTGTCCAGGCAATCGTGGAATGACAGGTGTCACACTCGGCCGAGGTCGTGACATGATCCAGATCCTGTCCCATTGCCGTGACGCCATCATGACAGGTGACACAGCTGCCCAGGACCTCGTTGTGATCAACAAGGGACGTTTCCCAGGCCACGGTGGAATGACAGGACTCACAACTGTCCGTGGTCTGGATATGATCCAGGGTCTTGCCATCCGCCGTGGTCCCGTCATGGCAGGTCACACAACCGTCGACAATGCCGTCGTGATTGAAGGTTGCCGGTGTCCATGCCGTGGTCAGGTGACAGCTGTCGCATTCGGCAGTGGTGGGAATGTGATTGAGATCCTTACCCGTTGCCGTCACGTCATCGTGACAGGTGGAGCAACTGCCCAGCACTGCCGTGTGATCGACCAGCGCGGTCTCCCAGGTGCCGGTGTTATGACAGGACTCGCAACTGTCGGTGGTCTGGATATGATCCAGGGTCTTGCCATCCGCCGTGGTCCCGTCATGACAGGTGACACAACCGTCGACAATGCCCTCGTGATTGAAGGTCGCCGTATTCCAGGACGTGGTCAGGTGACAGCTGTCGCACTCCGCGGTCGTTGGAATATGATTCAGGTCCTTTCCGGTCGCGGTCGCCCCATCATGACAGGTGGAGCAACTGCCCAGCACTGCCGTGTGATCGACCAGCGCGGTCTCCCAGGTGCCGGTGTTATGACAGGACTCGCAACTGTCGGTGGTCTGGATATGATCCAGGGTCTTGCCATCCGCCGTGCTTCCGTCATGACAGGTGACACAACCGTCGACAATGCCCTCGTGATTGAAGGTCGCCGTATTCCAGGACGTGGTCAGGTGACAGCTGTCGCACTCCGCGGTCGTTGGAATATGGTTCAGGTCCTTTCCGGTCGCGGTCGCCCCATCATGACAGGTGGAGCAACTGCCCAGCACCGCCGTGTGATCGACCAGCGCGGTCTCCCAGGTGCCGGTGTTATGACAGGACTCGCAACTGTCGGTGGTCTGGATATGATCCAGGGTCTTGCCATCGGCCGTGGTCCCGTCATGACAGGTGACACAACCGTCGACAATGCCCTCGTGATTGAAGGTCGCCGTATTCCAGGACGTGGTCAGGTGACAGCTGTCGCACTCCGCGGTCGTTGGAATATGGTTCAGGTCCTTTCCGGTCGCGGTCGCCCCATCATGGCAGGTGGAGCAACTGCCCAGCACTGCCGTGTGATCGACCAGCGCGGTCTCCCAGGTGCCGGTGTTATGACAGGACTCGCAACTGTCGGTGGTCTGGATATGATCCAGGGTCTTGCCATCCGCCGTGCTTCCGTCATGACAGGTGACACAACCGTCGACAATGCCCTCGTGATTGAAGGTCGCCGTATTCCAGGACGTGGTCAGGTGACAGCTGTCGCACTCCGCGGTCGTTGGAATATGGTTCAGGTCCTTTCCGGTCGCGGTCGCCCCATCATGGCAGGTGGAGCAACTGCCCAGCACTGCCGTGTGATCGACCAGCGCGGTCTCCCAGGTGCCGGTGTTATGACAGGACTCGCAACTGTCGGTGGTCTGGATATGATCCAGGGTCTTGCCATCGGCCGTGGTCCCGTCATGACAGGTGACACAACCGTCGACAATGCCCTCGTGATTGAAGGTCGCCGTATTCCAGGACGTGGTCAGGTGACAGCTGTCGCACTCCGCGGTCGTTGGAATATGGTTCAGGTCCTTTCCGGTCGCGGTCGCCCCATCATGACAGGTGGAGCAACTGCCCAGCACCGCCGTGTGATCGACCAGCGCGGTCTCCCAGGTGCCGGTGTTATGACAGGACTCGCAACTGTCGGTGGTCTGGATATGATCCAGGGTCTTGCCATCGGCCGTGGTCCCGTCATGACAGGTGACACAACCGTCGACAATGCCCTCGTGATTGAAGGTCGCCGTATTCCAGGACGTGGTCAGGTGACAGCTGTCGCACTCCGCGGTCGTTGGAATATGATTCAGGTCCTTTCCGGTCGCGGTCGCCCCATCATGGCAGGTGGAGCAACTGCCCAGCACTGCCGTGTGATCGACCAGCGCGGTCTCCCAGGTGCCGGTGTTATGACAGGACTCGCAACTGTCGGTGGTCTGGATATGATCCAGGGTCTTGCCATCCGCCGTGCTTCCGTCATGACAGGTGACACAACCGTCGACAATGCCCTCGTGATTGAAGGTCGCCGT
The DNA here is from genome assembly GCA_024234395.1 of Pseudomonadales bacterium. Taxonomy (GTDB): domain Bacteria; phylum Pseudomonadota; class Gammaproteobacteria; order Pseudomonadales; family Pseudohongiellaceae; genus NORP240. The sequence goes on along the minus strand of JACKOH010000001.1, from coordinate 685,953 downwards.
ATTCCAGGACGTGGTCAGGTGACAGCTGTCGCACTCCGCGGTCGTTGGAATATGGTTCAGGTCCTTTCCGGTCGCGGTCGCCCCATCATGGCAGGTGGAGCAACTGCCCAGCACTGCCGTGTGATCGACCAGCGCGGTCTCCCAGGTGCCGGTGTTATGACAGGACTCGCAACTGTCGGTGGTCTGGATATGATCCAGGGTCTTGCCATCCGCCGTGCTTCCGTCATGACAGGTGACACAACCGTCGACAATGCCCTCGTGATTGAAGGTCGCCGTATTCCAGGACGTGGTCAGGTGACAGCTGTCGCACTCCGCGGTCGTTGGAATATGATTCAGGTCCTTTCCGGTCGCGGTCGCCCCATCATGGCAGGTGGAGCAACTGCCCAGCACTGCCGTGTGATCGACCAGCGCGGTCTCCCAGGTGCCGGTGTTATGACAGGACTCGCAACTGTCGGTGGTCTGGATATGATCCAGGGTCTTGCCATCCGCCGTGCTTCCGTCATGACAGGTGACACAACCGTCGACAATGCCCTCGTGATTGAAGGTCGCCGTATTCCAGGACGTGGTCAGGTGACAGCTGTCGCACTCCGCGGTCGTTGGAATATGATTCAGGTCCTTTCCGGTCGCGGTCGCCCCATCATGGCAGGTGGAGCAACTGCCCAGCACTGCCGTGTGATCGACCAGCGCGGTCTCCCAGGTGCCGGTGTTATGACAGGACTCGCAACTGTCGGTGGTCTGGATATGATCCAGGGTCTTGCCATCCGCCGTGCTTCCGTCATGACAGGTGACACAACCGTCGACAATGCCCTCGTGATTGAAGGTCGCCGTATTCCAGGACGTGGTCAGGTGACAGCTGTCGCACTCCGCGGTCGTTGGAATATGGTTCAGGTCCTTTCCGGTCGCGGTCGCCCCATCATGGCAGGTGGAGCAACTGCCCAGCACTGCCGTGTGATCGACCAGCGCGGTCTCCCAGGTGCCGGTGTTATGACAGGACTCGCAACTGTCGGTGGTCTGGATATGATCCAGGGTCTTGCCATCGGCCGTGGTCCCGTCATGACAGGTGACACAACCGTCGACAATGCCCTCGTGATTGAAGGTCGCCGTATTCCAGGACGTGGTCAGGTGACAGCTGTCGCACTCCGCGGTCGTTGGAATATGATTCAGGTCCTTTCCGGTCGCGGTCGCCCCATCATGGCAGGTGGAGCAACTGCCCAGCACTGCCGTGTGATCGACCAGCGCGGTCTCCCAGGTGCCGGTGTTATGACAGGACTCGCAACTGTCGGTGGTCTGGATATGATCCAGGGTCTTGCCATCCGCCGTGCTTCCGTCATGACAGGTGACACAACCGTCGACAATGCCCTGGTGACTAAATGAAGCCGGAGACCAGGCACTGTTCAAATGGCAACTATCACAGGCTTCGCTGGTTTCCACGTGATTCAGGGACCTTCCCTCGGCAGTGGTTCCGTCATGGCAGGTGACGCAATCTCCCAGCACCTGATCGTGGTCTACAAACACGGTATTTTCCCAGGCCGTATCCGTATGACAGGTAGCGCAATCATCCGACGAGGCCAGGTGTGAAACTGGTTTGGCGGTGGCATTAACTGGTGTATTAACACTATGGCAAAGAGCACATTCAGTTGGCGTGCCCTGGAACTGACCATCCACGTGACAGGATTCACACGGCACAAAGGTATGCGCCATGTCCAGTTCAAACCCCACATTGCCGTGATCAAACGGCAGTAACGAAGTCGAACTGTTCTGGGCTGATACCGTATTGCCCAGAGCGATGAGGATCAGCACCGGAACAATTCGCAGCATACACTTCATAAGCGGCGCCCCGTCAGAATGATTTCAGAAAAGTCACTTGTGTTATGGCATTGCTCACAGGACTGCCCGAACTGCCCTCGGTGGATATCGTCATCGAGATGGCAGGAGCCACATTGATCGGGAGTATCAGCCGGTGCTGAATCGGTGAAATGACAGGAATCACAGGAGAGTCCGGCGTGGCTGCCGTCAAGGATGAATTCAGTCTGCTGAGAATGATCGAATTGCCAGATCTCCCAGGCGTTGGGTGTATGACAAGTGCCACATGCCTCTCCCACACTGCGCTGATGAAAATCGTCTGTGGCGTGACAACTCACGCAATCAGTCTCGGTGCTGATCATGCGGGAATCCAGATGACAACTCTCACAAGGTGCGATCTGGTGCATTCCCAGCAGTGGAAAGCTGGTGAAGTCATGATCAAATGAACTGGCGGTAGTCCACTTAGACCCATCATGACAGGACTCGCAGGTCTCCATACCGATATCCTGGTGAATATCGTCTGCCAGATGACAGGCAATGCACCGGCGATCCAGTGGGTCGGTGAGGGTGCCGGTATGGCATTGGGTGCACTCTGCCTCAGCGTGAGCGTCAGTCAGCGGATAGTCGGTGTCGATGTCGTGGTCGAAGTTCACTTCCTGCCAGCGACTGGTCAGATGACAGGATTCACAGGCTTCACCATTGCGGCCGAAATGCAGATCATCGTCAGCATGGCAATCCAGGCAGATACGCAGTTCACCGCCGACCGCGGTTCCGGATCGGGATTGAAAATACGAATCAGACACAGTTGAGTTACCTAACTGGTCCACTTCATGACAGGAAACGCATTCAGTGTTTTCATGAGCCCCTTCCAATGGGTAACCGGTTTCGTCATGGTTGAAACTTACCTCTTCCCATCCCTGGACGGTGTGGCAACCATCACAGTTATCGCCATATCCGCCGCCATGCACATCGGTCAGGGAATGACAGGTAATGCAGCCAGTCTCAGGGAATTCAAATTGCTGACCCAGATGACAGCCGGCGCAAGGCACACCGACATGTTCACCCTCCAGTGCAAAATCAGTTGTATCGTGATCAAATTCCTGGAGTTGTTGCCAGCTCTGGCTTTGATGACAGCTGTCGCAAAGCTGTCCCAGAGCACCGGCATGAATGTCCTGGTCCTCGTGACAGGTGGCGCACTCTGCCGGAGCCTCCCTGAATTGCTGATCGTCGATATGACAGCTGTCACAAACCAGTCGCGTATGCGCTCCCTCCAACGTAAATCTGGTCTCGGAGTGATCGAACGTGTCCGGCAGCAACCCGGTTATATCGTAATCACGACCCTCGTGGTCGGTGTGGCAGGATTCACAGGGATTGACAGAGGCCAGAGGATTCTCGCCATGAAAACCCTGCACTGAAATCCGATCCTCTGCGACATCTTCGTGGCAGGTGAGACAGAGTGTACTCATCTCCTGCCGTTCAAATGGAGAATGGCAATTTTCGCAGTTCGCCTCGAGCTCTGCATGGTCCTCAGCCAACGGCCCGGGCATCAGAATGCGTTGTTGAATGGAAAGTCCCTGCGCCGTGACATCAGACGATCCGAGGAACAACCCACCGAACAGCAGCAAGACTGCCAGGAGGCTGACGGATTCGCGCAATCCCAGACTACTAATACATGTGAACCGCAACAACATGGGTAATCGCCGTAATAACCATCAGACCGAAAACGGGGATGTGGATGACGTGCCAGAGGGAAAACAGCCGTTCATAACGTTGCAGGCCGGGAAGCTTCTTCAGGGCAATCATCAGGATCGCCAAATTCTGAGTCAGTTGGACTGTCAACTGCTGTGGTAGTTCCCCATCGGCAACAGTCCGGGAATTGACCCGGGCAGTCAGCGCATGGAGCAGTTGTTCCAATGCCCTGGCGGTTTCCCTGGCGGCTTTGCGAGCGGCCCGGCTTGACCGGATACCCCGTCCCTGCTTGAACTGTTCGATCAATCCATCGATTCTCGTGAACTGGGCATCAATCTCGCCAGCTTCGTCGGAAGACTCGGCGAACTGCAGAATTTCGTTTCTCAACATCTGAAAATCCTTTTCCACCTGTTGCAGTCTGATTTTTTCTCCATACAGTCCAAAATGTATGCGACTGTAAAAATACCTGCCGATAAAACCACTCCCGGCCACCAGCAGCATGCAGACCAGAGCCACGGTACTGTTCAGGGAGCCCAGCCGAAAATTGCTGTGGAACAGGATTAACAGCGGTCCCAATATCCCCAGTGCCATATGAAATTGAAACCAGATCTTAATGCTCAATACCCGCCGCAAGATCCGCAACCTTTTACGGAGACTGTAGCTGAGCAGCAGCAACATCATCGATGCGCCGAGAATGCCCAACCCGTAACCGAGTCCATTTTCCGCAGTCAGAAAATCCTGGCTGCGAACGCTCCACCCCCAGGCAATACTGATTGCCACTATGGTGATCCAGATTGGCAGGAAGAAGCGCCCGGAATGGGCAAGCCAGCGATCGGCCAGCGAGGTGGCCCGTTGTTGATCCGTATCAGACATTCAGCTTTTCTGATTCCAATGAAAGATAAAACTGTGCCATGGTACGCAGTGTCCCGAACGTAATTCAATACAATTGCTGTGGTTATAAATCAGTAATTTCCATTTTGTGATTTGAATCAATAACAGTTCAGTTAAGTCGAAATAATTTCCATGCCTTCAGTTTTTCTTAATGTTCTTGTGTTCTCTATGCCACTTGCAGTACTGGCGTCGATCTATCTCATGTTACAGAAACGTCACCACGCAAAAGCCCTGGACAGATTGCAGGAGGCACAGGCCAGCGGGCTGACCGAGCCTGCCACGTTGCATCCGGTTATTGATCCATCTGTCTGTATTGGTTGCGGAACCTGCGTCTCCGCCTGCCCCGAAGGCAGGATACTCGGCCTGATAAACCGGAAGGCAGTGCTGGTTTCGCCGGCCTCCTGCATTGGACATGGCGCCTGCAATGACGCCTGTCCCACCGGCGCGATCAGTCTGGTGTTCGGTACCGAAACCCGCGGCGTGGAAATCCCACAACTTGACAGTGATTTCGAAACCACGGTGCCTGGGGTATTCATCGCCGGAGAGCTGGGCGGCATGGGCCTGATCAAAAATGCCATTGCCCAGGGCAAGCAGGCGGTGGATGCGATTTCTTGGCGCTTGAGAAAGACTTCAGGATCGGCACTGGACCTGGTGATTGTCGGTGCCGGTCCGGCCGGATTGAGTGCGGCCCTGGCCGCCAGACAGAAAGGACTGCAGTTTGCCGTTCTGGAACAGGATTCCGTTGGAGGAACTGTCTCTCACTATCCTCGTGGTAAAGTGGTAATGACACAACCAGCCGAATTGCCTTTGGTGGGTAAGTTTCAATTCCGGGAGGCCAGCAAGGAAACCCTGATGGAATTCTGGGAATCTGTCGCTGACAACGTCCGCTCCGAAATTCATACTGGATGCCGGGTCGAACGCATTGAAAAGTCAGCGGATCTGTTCACCATCACAACACCACAGGAAACTTTTCACAGCAGATTTGTCTTACTGGCCATGGGCAGACGTGGCACCCCACGCAAACTCGGAGTCACCGGCGAGGATCTGCCCAAGGTGGTTTACCGCCTGATAGACCCGGAACAATACAGCAACCGGCACGTGCTGGTGGTCGGTGGCGGAGACAGTGCTCTTGAGGCGGCACTGGCGGTCGCCGGGCAGCCGGGGACGACCACGTCCCTTTCGTATCGCAGCGGGGCCTTCAGCCGCGCCAAGACCAAGAACAGGTCCGCCGTTGAAACTGCGGTGGCTGCCGGAAAAATCAACCTGTTCATGAATTCGAACGTCACCCGGATCGAAGCCTCGGAAGTCATCATCGATAGCGGTGATCGACAGGATACTCTCCCCAACGACGATATTATCGTCTGTGCCGGGGGCGTGCTGGCAACCGGTTTTCTGCGGAGTATTGGAATCCATGTGGAAGAAAAATTTGGCACAGTGTAACGCGATATCCGCGGGATCCCTGCTAGCGGGATTGCTGCTGGCGGTATTGCTGCCGCTTGCCGCTACCGCCAACCCCGACTTGAGTGAGGCAAGGCGTGCGGTGCGAATGCAGGATTTTACCCTGGCCGCGGCCTATTATGAGGCGGCCGCTGCCCAGGGAAATGCGGAGGCACGGCACGAACTGGCGAATCTGTACCTGCGGGGCCAGGGCGTCCCCCGGGATGCGGCTCGGGCCAGGGATCTGTTAACGCAGGCCGCTGATCAGGGCTACGCCGCCGCTCAGTTTGGTCTCGCCCTGCAATTGGAGGAGACAGATCGCTCCGGGGCGATGGCACTGCTGCAACTGGCGGCCGGACAGAATTATGCGCCAGCCCAAAGTTACCTGGAGCGGATGGAAGAGAATTCACCCGGCCAGGAAATGGACAGTCGAAGCCGGCAACAACGCTGGCATGCTCTGGCCCGCAATGATGATGTTGCTGGTCTGCAACAGCTGGTTACGGAAATCGGCGATATCGATCTGGTCGACACTGACAACCGTACCGCGTTACATGTCGCCGTTCAGACTGGTAGCACTGCCGCGGTTGAGTGGCTGTTACATCAGCATGCCGCTCCGGATACGCGCGATCGTTTCCAGGTCAGTCCGATAGCCGACGCTATCCGCCAAGGGAATGCCCAGCTGGTCACCCGCCTCCTGACGGCGGGGGTCAACCACGAGCAGTTGGCCCCGAACGGAGATAACCTGATTCACCTGGCCACCAGGCAGGGAAACCCCGGACTTCTGTCGGTTCTTATTGATGCAGGAGTTCCAATCAACAAACAGAATAAGGATGGACTGTCGCCGCTTGATCTGGCCGACACCGGCAATAAACCCGATCTCGTCACGCTGTTGTCAGCCCATGGTGCGGTACACAGTGAAAAGTGGACCCGTGCCAGGTCCGTCGATGCTCAGAGTCGGCAGATCGCACGGCTGGAGAATTCAGCCAATCTGGAGCGCAGCGATATCGGCCAGGCGGCCCAACTGGTTATCAGCGGTAACTCCCGGTTGCTTATTCCACTGCTGGATGCGCGGCCTGAACTGCTGAATGAGAGTCTTGAGGACGGTAGCAGCCTGCTGGCCCTGGCGGTCAAACATAGCCGGAACGAGGTGGCCCGTTACCTGCTGGATGCGGGAGCCCGCCCCGATCAGGCGATCTTTGGCAATCTGACACCTCTCCACCTGGCAGTACGGGATGGTAACCTGGAACTGGTCCGATTGCTGCTGACCCATGGCGCCGATCCACTTCTCCGCGACCGTGATGACTGGGACGCCATGGAGTGGGCCCTGACTGAAAATCAGCCCGCGGCGGCAACCTTGTTGGCCGGCTGGCTGATCGGGCAGCGCGATGGCAGCGACCTGCCGCTGCCGTTTGATCATTACCTGTTACTGGCAAGCCAGTTCGACAACGCCGGTGTTGCCCGGGTCCTGTTGCCCTATTCCACGGGGTCGGAAATGGACGACGCCGGTAGAAACAGTCTCTGGTTTGCGGCCAGTAATGGAAATGAGAAGTTGCTGGAATTGCTGCTCAGGGCCGGGCTCAATTCCCGTGCTGACCGGCAGGGCCGCACCCCGCTTCATGTTGCCGTGCAGTCAGGTTGCCAACTCTGCGTGCAACAATTGCTTCAGGTTGGTAATGACCTGAACAGTCAGACCAGTGCCGGATTCACACCATTGATGATCGCCGTGTCAACTCACAATCTGCAAATGCTCGACCTGTTGTTGCAGAACCAGGCAAATGTAGAGACCCGCAATCAGCAGGGTAATACGGCTCTGATTCTTGCCATCGAACAGGATCAGGTGGAGATTGTACGTCGCCTGCTGGCAGCGGATGCCAACGTCACGCGCAAGAATAATGTAGGAATCTCGGCGCTTGATATCGCCAGAACCCGGAACTCCCCACTCTACGATGAACTCAGGGAACATACCGTGCTGGGCCTGTTCTAGAAATTTCCGACCAGTCTCGAAAAATCCCGCCAGGCCCGGCCGGTAACGGGACGCTACCTGCGTCCTTTATTAGCAGCGATTCGCAGACGCAGGGAATTCAGCTTGATAAAGCCACCGGCATCTTTCTGATCATAGGCTCCGGCGTCGTCCTCAAAGGTCGCAACGGCTTCATCAAACAACGAATCCCCGGATTCGCGCCCCACCACCACGGTATTGCCCTTATACAGCTTCAGCCGGACCTTGCCATTGACGTACTCCTGAGAGTAATCGATCAATGTCTGCAGGGCCTCGCGTTCCGGCGACCACCAGTAACCGTTGTAAACCAGCTCGGCGTAGCGGGGCATTAATTCATCTTTCAGATGGGCAAGCTCACGATCCAGAGTCAGGGATTCAATGGCCCGATGGGCCTTGAGCATGACTGTGCCGCCCGGCGTTTCATAGCAGCCACGTGACTTCATGCCCACGTACCTATTCTCAACAATATCGGTACGACCGATTCCATTGGCGCCGGCAACCTGATTCAATTTTGCCAGCACCGATGCCGGAGAAAGTTTCTCGCCGTCGATTGCGACAATGTCCCCCCGCTCGTACTCCAGCTCTATATAGGTGGGCTGATCCGGAGCGGACTCCGGCGCCACGGTCCACAGCCACATGGATTCCTCAGGTTCTGCACCCGGGTCCTCCAGGACGTCTCCCTCGTAGGAGATATGCAGCAGATTCGCATCCATCGAATACGGCGACTTGTTGCCGCGTTTTTTCTCGACGCTGATGCCATGTTTGTCACAATAAGCCAGCAGCGTGTCCCGTGAAGTCAGATCCCATTCACGCCACGGAGCAATTACCTTGATTCCCGGGCTCAGGGCGTAAGCACCCAATTCAAACCGCACCTGGTCATTGCCTTTACCGGTGGCCCCATGGGATATGGCGTCAGCACCCGTTTCACTGGCGATCTCCACCAGGCGTTTGGCGATCAAGGGCCTGGCAATGGAAGTACCCAGCAGATACTCCCCTTCATAAAGGGCATTGGCACGAAACATTGGATAGACAAAGTCACGCACGAATTCCTCGCGCAGATCCTCAATATAGATTTCCCTGATACCCAGCGCTTCCGCCTTGGCACGAGCAGGCTCGACTTCCCCGCCCTGACCCAGGTCAGCGGTGAAGGTCACCACTTCACAGGCATAGGTTTCCTGTAACCATCTGGCGATCACGGACGTATCGAGACCGCCGGAATAGGCCAGTACAACTTTATTGATACCGGACATTGTCAGACTCCTGCATGAGATCAACTGATCAGGCCGGCTCCGAACCCGGAGCGGCAGAAAAAGGACGCGTATTGTAGCACCTAAGAGCCATCTGACCACTACCATGGCCAGTCTTCCGGTGTCGCGGCGCGTCTTTCCGTCAAGCCGTCCGGCGCCATTTCTCCCAAACCTGCTCTTCGGCTACAATACCGGATTCAAGGAAACGTGTTGTATGAGCATCGAAAGCATTACAATTACCCGGCCCGACGACTGGCACCTGCATTTGCGTGACGATCAGGTTCTCGCTCAAACGGTCGCTCACAGCGCCAGGGTTTTCAACCGGGCGATTGTCATGCCCAACCTGGTGCCTCCAATTTCCAGTCTCGCCGCTGCCACTGCATACCGGCATCGCATTCTGCAACAGGTGCCTTCAGGTCAGGATTTCGAGCCGCTGATGACCCTTTATCTTACCGACAACCTGGCACCTGCAGAAATCGGCAGGGCCTGGGAAAGTGGCATCGTGAAGGCCGTCAAGTACTACCCGGCCGGAGCTACCACCAATTCCGACAACGGAGTCACGGGTATTGAAAAGGTTTATCCCGCCCTCGAATTGATGGCCGAACTGGGTATGCCTCTGCTGTTTCATGGTGAGGTAACCGGCCCGGGCAGTGACATCTTCGATCGGGAAAAAGTTTTTATCGACACAATCCTGTCACCACTTCTGCAACGCTATCCCGGACTTCGGGTAGTGCTTGAACATATTACCACCCGTGACGCGGTACAATTTGTGCAGAGCCAGTCCGGACCGGTCGGCGCCACTATTACCGTTCATCATCTGCTTTACAATCGCAATCACATGCTGGCAGGAGGTATCAGGCCTCACTTTTACTGTCTGCCGATACTCAAGCGCGATATTCACCAGCAGGCTCTCGTCGAGGCAGCCACCAGCGGCGATCACAGATTTTTCCTGGGCACCGATTCCGCACCCCACCCGGTAAAGGCCAAGGAGACTGCCTGTGGTTGCGCTGGCATTTTCAGCGCTCACGCGGCACTGGAACTCTATACGGAAGTATTCGATCGTGCCGACGCACTGAACAGGCTGGAAAAATTTGCCAGCTTTAACGGGCCAGATTTTTACCGAATGGCCCGCAACAGTGGGAAAATCACCCTGACCAGAAGCGAATGGCAGATTCCACGCAGCTACAAACTGGGGGAATCGTCGGTGGTGCCACTGCGAGCCGGCGAAAAAATCAGCTGGCGGATTTCGGAGTATTCGTAATGGATGGCGGGCCGGATTCGGACAACGGGTTTTCGATGATAGCCAATCGGTTCAGAACCTATTTACCGGTAGTAGTGGACCTGGAAACGGGTGGTTTTAATTCCGCAACCGACGCGGTGCTGGAAATCGCGGCAGTGCTGCTGGCCATGAATGGCGCAGGTAAGCTGGAGATCGACCAGACCTATTTTCACCGGGTCAAACCGTTCCCCGGCGCCAATATCGAGGAAGCTGCACTGAAATTCACCGGGATTGACCCCTATCATCCTCTGCGTATTGCCCGGGAGGAAAAAGAGGTTTTTCAGGACCTGTTCGGTATCATTCGCAACGGAATGAAATCGGCTTACTGCAAGCGCGCCATCCTGGTCGCGCACAATGCACACTTTGATCACGGGTTTATCAATGCCGCCGCGGCGCGACATAAACTCAATCGCAATCCGTTTCACCCCTTTTCCAGCTTTGACACAGCCACGCTGAGCGGCCTCGCGTTTGGACAGACCGTGCTGTCTCGCGCCTGCGAAGCAGCCAACATCGACTTTAACAGCGATCTGGCGCACTCAGCCCGTTACGATGCGGAGCGAACCGCCGAACTTTTTTGCCATATTGTCAATAAATGGCAGGATCTCGGCGGCTGGCCTTTGTAAGGAATAACAGTCTGTTGAAAAATCTCAGGTGAGCCTAAGACCAGGCAAAATCCGGCAAAAAGCGCAGTTTACATGACGTAAATGAGCCTTTTGAGCCAGATTTTAACGCCGTATTCTGCCAGCTGAGAGTTTTTCAACAGACTGTTAAGCTGGTGTCGTTGCCCTGACCGATTCAATCGTTCAGGGCAGGACGTTTCAGGATGCGGTGTCGGCGCTGGATCCGGCGCTGTCAATCAACGGTTTCAGCTCACCTTTCTCGTACATTTCCACGATTATGTCGCAACCACCGACCAGTTCGCCGTCTACCCAGAGCTGGGGAAACGTGGGCCAGTTGGCGACCTTGGGCAGTGTCGCACGGATATCAGGATTACTCAGGACATCGACGTAGGCGAATTTTTTGCCGCAGGCCATGAGAATCTGGGATGCCTGGGCTGAAAATCCGCATTGAGGCTGTTCCGGACTGCCTTTCATGTACAACAGGATATCGTGTGAATTGATCTGGTCTTTGATGGTTTCTTCAACACTCATCGTATGCTACCTGTGACTTGCAGTGGATTCGGACATCTGATTACGGAACGTTTCGAACCTGCAGATGGCTCCATGAGTTCCGAGGGCGGCTATTCTACACAGATGCCCTGCCAGTGTCAGCTCCATGCCCGCCTCCACCCGGAGTGGTAATCACCAGACGATCCCCGGGCCCGGCCAGGAAACTGCATTTCGGAGCCAGGTCCCGGCCATTCAGTTGATTTCGGCCCACCGCACCGGATTCTCCCCCTGCCAGTCCCCAGGGTGCGTGCAGACGTCGCTCGGTCAACAGGCTGACCCGGGCCGGGGCGAGAAACTCATATTCACGAATCACTCCCTCCCCTCCACTTCGCGCGCCACGCCCGCCACTACCACGGCGCAACTGGTAACGTCTGACCCGCAGCGGATAATGCAGTTCCAGAACCTCGACCGGAGTGTTAAGGGTGTTGGTCATATGGCTGTGGGCCGCATCCAGACCCGGAAAGTGCGGGCCCGCGCCGATGCCACCGGCCAGCGTTTCATAATAGTCCCAGCGGGATCCGCTTTGGGGATCTATATATCCCATGGCGACGTTGTTCATAGTACCCTGACCGGCCGCAGGTACGCGCTCTGGTAACGCCTGGGCCAGAGCGCCGAAAATGACATCCACCAGGCGGGTGGAAGTTTCCACATTGCCGGCCGCTACGGCGGCAGGCCGACGTGCGTTAACCAGTGATCCCTCACGGGTAATCAGCCTGACTCTCCGGAACGCGCCTTCACAGGCAGGCGTGTAGGCTGGCATCAGACAGCGGAACGCATAAAAGGCTGCGGCCGCAGCCACCGATTCCGGGCAGTTGAGATTGCCTGCCACCTGATCGGCAGTACCGGTAAAATCCAGGCTGACCTGCCCGGTCCCGATAGTCAGAAGCACCTGCACGGTAATATCCCTCTGACCGGCACCATCGTCATCCAGCACATCCACAAACCGGTACTGGCCTGGAGTGAGCTGGCCCAGGGCCGCGGCGGCAAGCCGGTCGGCATAGTCATTGAGTTCCTCAAGCGCGACCAGATAGTCGTCGAGGCCCATTTTGGACAACAACGCGAGCAGGCGTTGGACGCCACATTGGTTGGCGCTGCACTGGGCGGCAAAGTCGGTGTCCAGCTCAACAGCGTCCCGCCCTCCCAACAGTCGCAGCGCCGCCGGCTGCAGCTCTCCGGCACGAAACAGAAAGGTCGGCGGGATGACCCGGCCCTCCTCTTCCAGACTGCGGGAAATCGGCATGGAGCCCGGTGAATCACAGCCAATATCCGCATGGTGGGCTCGATTGGCAACGAAACCGGCCAGCCGGCCTTGCTGTTCCTCGAACACCGGCGCGATCAGAGTGACATCAGGCAGATGCGTGCCGCCCAGGTACGGATCATTGACCACCAGCATGTCGCCTGCAGACCAGTCCAGATCGCCGACTATGGAGCACATTGCATAGGCCATACTGCCCAGGTGGACCGGGATATGGGCTGCCTGGGCACAGAGTTGGCCGGCGGGATCGAAAATGGCGCAGGAAAAATCCAGGCGGTCCTTGATATTGGGAGAAAAGGCGGTACGCCGCAGTACCATCCCCATCTCGTCACAGACGGCGGTGATTCGGCTTTGAAAAAGATTCAATTCTATCGGGTTCATCTGATGCCCAAATCTTTGCGGACCCTGTTATACCACAATCGTCTCGAGTTACTGCAGCAGACCGGAAGCCAGGCCCGAAGCTTTGCCAGTACTGGCAGACCCGAACAACGGTGACTGATCCTCCTGCCTGTGGCCAGTCGTGACTCGCTTCCGACCCCGAACGAATTTCTATCGACAATTCAACTAGTTGCCTGCGCCTGTGCAGTTACGTTAGAATTCTCGTCTTCAGGTAGCGCGAGCTGCCTTTTTTATTTTGTGCAATTGGTTGGCACCACGGTAACAGGCAGCGGCTAAAAGTATCCAGAACAGCATCCACACAATGCCTGCCCAGATTGACGCCGGGGCCGGCGGACACCTTTCTCCAGACTGATTCACTAATGCCAGGACAAGCTTGACGGAGCTCGGCAAATTGCCAGCTCCGGTTTTATTTTTCAATTCAGGAACCATCATGGCAGTTCAACATTTTCTGACGCTGAAGGATCTCCCACCCAAGGACCTGCTCGCCATTGTGCAACGGGCCAGCAACCTGAAGCAGGCTGACGACCCCAGTACCTCCCTGGCCGGGCGCACCCTGGCGCTGTTGTTTGACAAGTCGTCGACCCGCACCCGTGTTGCCTTTGAAGTGGCGATGAACCGACTCGGCGGCAGTTCTATCTTCCTGTCGAACAAGGATTCCCAACTGGGACGTGGTGAAACGCCGGAAGACAGTGCGAAAGTCCTGTCCCGCATGGTGGACTGCATTGCCATTCGAACCTTTGAACACAGCATGCTGGAACGCTTTGCCAGTCACTCCCGGGTTCCTGTTATCAACGCATTGACCGACTCCTTTCATCCCTGCCAATTGCTGGCTGATGTGCAGACCTTTCTTGAGCACCGGGGACCCATCGCCGGCAGATCGGTAGCGTGGATAGGAGATGGCAACAATATGTGCCAGTCCTACATCAACGCCTCGGAAGTGTTTGACTTTGAACTGCGAATCGCGGCTCCGGAAGGTTACGGACCGGATCCGGAACTGGTGCGTCGACATAGCCACCGGGTGGAACTTTGTGACAGTCCCGACCTGGCGGTCAGAGACGTCGACCTGGTGGTAACCGACGTCTGGGCGTCCATGGGACAGGAAGCGGAGCAGCAGGAGCGGCTGGCAATTTTCAAGCCTTACCAGGTCAATGCCGAACTGATGTCCCGGGCCAGAGCCGGTGCTCTGTTCATGCATTGCCTTCCGGCCCATCGCGGTGAAGAAGTCAGCGCCGAAATTATCGACGCCGAGGATAGCGTGGTGTGGGACGAAGCCGAGAACCGTATGCATTCGCAGCGGGCTCTGCTGGAATATCTGTGCATCAGCAATCTCCTTAACTGATACGCTTTCCTTCGGTTGTGACGGTCAATCCGGCAGCAACCGGGAAGCCGCACTGCACCAATACGAAACACTATATATAGTGGTCACGATTTTGCACAATCCAGCGCCAGCGGCGGCACCGCGACAGCGCAGCCGGGTCGCCTGAATGGCCCGGAATTACTCCCTCTGCGGTTCGCCGCGCCCCTTTACCGGGCATACTGACCAGGCTGGGTTAGTGCCCGTATTTATTAACAACTTGCCCACAAGAATTTCACAAAAAAACATCTTGCAATAGGCTACCAACCGCATTATCTTGTGTCCTCTGGTTACGGACAGCCTATATATTGTAATTGCATCGGGTAACCCCCGGCCGGCCCCATCACCCTCTACAATGAGAAAAAGCTCGGAATTTCGAGCGCTTACGTGGCCGGTCGACAGACAGTTTCAACAACTTCAACAGCTTTAATACGCCTCGGACCGGACCACAGCAACCGGTCTTCGGCGACTTTAAAAATAAAACTGTAAAAGTGCTAAAGTCCAGCCGCAAAAACACAATATATAGTATATGGCACAGACTGATTTTCGGTCCGGGTTGGCTACAGCCGCCAGCGGGACAGAGCCCATCAACAGGCAGTTGCCAATAGACCAAGGGCAATAGCCGGGAACCAATGGCTGCGATTCACAACCTACTCAGCGCAGGGAAACGGAGTCTGGTTGAAAGTGGCTGAGTTGAAAGTAGTCGGATTAAAAGTGGTCTGGTTGATTGTGGTCTGGTTGATTGTGGTCTGGTTGATTGTGGTCTGGTTGATTGTGGTTAACCAGGGATCAGTTACAAATAGGGCTGTTTCGCAGCAAAAAGACGAGCGCGGTGAATCAGCCAGGATCGAATGGGGTCGGGAAAAGCTGAAAATCTGAAAATCTGAAAATCTGAAAAGAGTACCGGCCGCAGGAAATCAGCACTAGCCGGCAGGATAGATAAGAATAATGAAAAACAATTTGCAACAATATTGAATCGAAATTTAAAACGAATAATGAATTGAAGACTGGATAGCATACGAGGCAGAAGTCTGGGGAAACTGGCAAGGAACAGCCAACCGATTTTATGGAACAAGTCACAGCAACAGGAAAGAAGAATCTGCATAGGGAAACCTGGCCAACCAGACATCCAATCAATGCAGCAGATGACACCGCAGTACCAGACAAGGAAGAGCTGAACCGCAGGTCAGGCGGAACACGTTGACAAAGCTCATAACGACAATCAACGACAACAAAAAACGCAGTTACAGGTCGCACACAAAAGAATACACCGGAGAAAACCATGCAAACTGAAGTTCCAACTCCAGGGGAAACTTCCCTTACCACTCCGTCGAGAAAGACAACCGCCAGCGGCAACATGGCCAGCACGGCCCCCGGACAGTTGCGCGTCATCAAGCGCAACGGTGCCGTTGTTTCCTATGATGAATCGAAGATCATCGTCGCCATCACCAAGGCCTACCTGGCGGTAGAGGGTGGCAATGCGGCAGCATCCAGCAGAATCCATGACCTGGTGCAGTCTCTTGGCAGACAGATTACCGAAACATTCAAACGTCGCATGCCCTCCGGCGGCACTGTCCACATCGAGGATATCCAGGACCAGGTGGAACTGGCCCTGATGCGCAGCGGCGACCACAATGTCGCGCGCAGCTATGTCCTGTACCGGGCCGAGCGGGCACGACAGCGTGAACAGCGACAGAAGAAGCAACTTGACGCGCGACCGGCGCTGGAAGTGACCTTCGAGGATGGAACCCGTGGACCACTCGATACTGAACGTCTGCAGACAGTCATTCGCGAAGCCTGCGAAGGGCTCGAAGATGTCTCTGGCGATGAAATTTATAACGAGACGCTGAAGAATCTCTATCCCGGCGTCAAGATGGAAGATGTACGCACGTCCCTGGTAATGACGGCCCGCACCATGGTGGAGAAGGATCCCAACTACTCCTATGTCACCGCGCGGCTGCTGATGGATACCCTGCGCAGCGAAGCCCTGAGTTTTCTCGGCGTCGCCGACAAGGCCACCCAGTCTGAAATGCATTACCGATATGCATCAGTGCTGCGGCCTTATGTGGAGAAAGGTGTCGAGCTTGGTCTGCTGTCACCCCACCTGCTTGACTATGACCTGGAGATGCTTGGTCAGGCACTCAATGCCGACCGCGACCAGCAGTTCACTTACCTGGGCCTGCAGACTCTCTACGATCGTTACTTTATTCACAGCAACGGGGTTCGGTTCGAACTGCCCCAGGTATTTTTCATGCGGGTGGCGATGGGTCTGGCCAGCAACGAGGAAAATCGCGAGGCCCGAGCGATCGAGTTCTATAACCTGATCTCCAGTTTCGACTACATGGTCTCAACCCCGCAACTGTTTAATTCAGGTACCCTGCGACCGCAGTTATCGTCCTGCTTCCTGACCACGGTTCCCGACGACCTCTACGGCATTTACACTGCCATCCGCGATAACGCCATGCTCTCCAAATGGGCCGGCGGCCTGGGCAACGACTGGACTCAGGTACGGGCGCTGGGTGCCTACATCAAGGGAACCAATGGGAAATCCCAGGGTGTGGTTCCATTCCTGAAGGTCGTTAATGACACCGCAGTTGCGGTCAATCAGGGTGGCAAGCGCAAAGGCGCCGTGTGCTCCTACCTGGAGACCTGGCACCTGGATATCGAGGAATTTCTGGAACTGCGCAAAAACACCGGTGACGACCGTCGTCGTGCCCACGACATGAACACGGCCAACTGGATCCCGGATCTGTTCATGAAACGGGTATTCAACGATCAGGAATGGACCCTGTTCTCCCCCAACAATGTGCCGGAGCTTCATGACCTGCATGGACAGGATTTCCAGGACGCTTACGAAGAGTACGAACGTCTGGCAGCGGCCGGTCAGATGGAGATTTACAAGACCGTCAAGGCCAGAGACCTGTGGCGCAAAATGTTGTCCATGTTGTTTGAAACCGGCCATCCCTGGATGACCTTCAAGGACGCCTGTAACGTCCGATCTCCACAGCAGCACGTGGGTACAATCCATTCCTCCAACCTGTGTACCGAGATCACACTCAACACCAGCAAGGACGAGGTGGCGGTCTGCAACCTGGGATCCATCAACCTGGTCAACCACGTGAACGAGAGCGGACTGGATCAGGAAAAACTGCAGAAGACTGTCCGTACCGCGGTACGAATGCTGGATAACGTCATCGATATCAACTACTACTCGGTGCCGGAGGCAAAGAATTCCAATTTCAAGCATCGCCCGATCGGTATGGGAATCATGGGTTTCCAGGATGCGCTGTACACGCAGAAAATCCCGTATGCCTCGGACCGGGCTGTAGAGTTTGCCGACGTGTCCATGGAACTGATCAGCTACTTTGCCCTGCAGTCCTCCAGTGAACTCGCCGAGGAACGCGGCAGCTATGAGAGCTATCCGGGCTC
Source organism: Pseudomonadales bacterium (assembly GCA_024234395.1). Classification (GTDB taxonomy): domain Bacteria; phylum Pseudomonadota; class Gammaproteobacteria; order Pseudomonadales; family Pseudohongiellaceae; genus NORP240. The sequence goes on along the minus strand of JACKOH010000001.1, from coordinate 668,002 downwards.
ACTCTGGGAGCGAGGCATCCTGCCCATTGATTCTCTGAAACTGCTGCAGCAGGAACGCGGTGAAGAGTATCTGGATGTCAACATGGAGCAGCGCCTGGATTGGGACACACTGCGACATCGCATTCAGGACAAGGGAATGCGCAATTCCAATGTCATGGCGATTGCGCCGACTGCGACGATTGCCAACATCAGCGGGGTTTCCCAGTCTATTGAACCGACGTACCAGAACCTCTATGTAAAATCCAATCTGTCCGGTGAGTTCACGGTAGTCAATCCCTATCTGGTCAAAGATCTCAAGAACCTGGGACTGTGGGACAACGTCATGGTCAATGATCTCAAGTATTACGAAGGCAGTGTGCAACGGATCGACCGTGTACCGGAGGCCGTCAAACAGTTGTACGCCACCGCATTCGAGGTAGAACCCCGCTGGCTGGTGGATGCCGCCAGCCGTCGTCAGAAATGGATTGACCAGGCACAATCTTTGAACCTGTATATTTCCGGGGCCAGCGGCAAGAAGCTGGACATTACTTACCGCATGGCCTGGTTGCGCGGACTGAAAACCACCTATTACCTGCGTGCGCTGGCAGCGACCACGACTGAAAAATCGACTATTTCCGATTCATCGCTGAACAAGGTCGCGGTGGAACCGGCATCGGTTCCCATGGCCTGCTCCATCGATGATCCGGATTGCGAGGCCTGTCAATAACGGCGGGCAGAAACCAGTTGACTGAAAGCTGAGGCGAAACCACCGCCCGGCAGAAAAGAACACGAGATCGAGGGCTGAATGATATGTTGTCTTGGGACGAATTCGATACTGAGGAAAGACCTGTACCGGCGGAGCCGCCAGTTCAGAAGAAAATAGCGGAACCGGCGCCTGCCAAGGCAGTCGCTCCAAAACCGGCACCGGACAGGCCGGCTGAAAGCAAATCCGGTAACGATGGCGCCATTACGCATGACGCGGTTGATGCTGCCGACGCAGCCGCCAATGACAGGGCCCTGGAGCAAGCGATCAACGAATTGGAAAACCTGGATGTTCAGGCCGGCATTGAAGAGCTGGAAGGTACCGCAGCCCGGGTCAAAGTTGACGACAAACGGATGATCAACTGCCGAGCCGATCTCAATCAACTGGTCCCGTTCAAGTACGACTGGGCCTGGCAGAAATACCTGGACGGCTGTGCGAATCACTGGATGCCGCAGGAAGTGAATATGAATGCGGACATCGCCCTGTGGAAGAGCGAAAGCGGTCTGACACCCGATGAACGACTGATCGTCAAACGCAGTCTGGGATTCTTTTCCACTGCCGATTCGCTGGTCGCCAACAATCTGGTACTGGCTATCTATCGTCTGATTACCAATCCCGAATGCCGGCAGTACATCCTCCGTCAGGCCTTCGAGGAAGCCATCCATACTCATGCCTACCAGTACTGCATAGAGTCACTGGGTATGGATGAGGGCGAAATTTTCAACATGTATCACGAGATTCCCTCGGTAGCGAAAAAGGCGGCCTGGGGGCTGAAGTATACGCAAGAAATTTCCGATCCCACCTTCAAGACGGGGACTGTAGAAGCGGATCAACAGATGCTGAGCAATCTGGTTGCCTTTTACTGCTGTCTGGAAGGAATCTTCTTCTACTGTGGCTTTACCCAGATTCTGTCCATGGGACGACGCAATAAGATGACCGGTACGTCAGAACAGTTTCAATATATTCTGCGTGACGAGTCCATGCACCTGAATTTCGGTATCGACATGATCAATCAGATCAAGCTGGAAAATCCGCATCTGTGGACCGACTCCATGAAGGAGCAGGTCACCCAGATGATACTTCAGGCCACCCAACTGGAAATCGAGTATGCCAGGGACACCATGCCCCGCGGTGTCCTGGGTATGAACGCCGCCATGATGGAAGAATATCTGCAGTTTATCGCCAATCGCAGACTGGTCCAGATCGGTCTGCCGGAGCAGTTCAAGGGAGTGAAGAATCCATTCCCCTGGATGTCGGAAATCATGGACCTGCGAAAAGAAAAGAATTTCTTCGAAACCAGGGTCACGGAGTACAAAACCGGTGGCGCGCTGAACTGGGACTGATTATCGCCCCGGCGACGACACCGAACAGGAGAAATCAACATGAGTGACAAGAAGTACTCAGAAAACGACCCGGAACGGACTCTGATCACTCTCGATCAGCTTAGCCAGACTATCGAGGTGATGACCAGTGTAGTCAACCGTCTGCGACGGCATCTCAACGATCAGATTACAGCCCGTCGAGAAGTCGAGGAACTGGAGCGCGCGCAACGGGAGCACGCAGAAGAAGAGCGCGATTCACCGCGAAGGGGTTCGGGCAGTCAACGCCCCAAACGGCAGGGCGTGGTGGTGGCGGTATCCCGGCCGGAACCGGAGCTGGACGAACTGGCCGAAGAAAAAGTCCTGCATTGACAGGCGACCTGAACGCGTGAGTCTGAGAGTCGGAGCGATCGTCCTGGCCGCAGGTTTCAGCAGCCGTTTCGGTGCCGTAAAACTGTGCGCTTCGCTACAATCCGGGCGCACGGTATTGCAGCAGACACTGGACAACATTCAGGCCGCGGTGGCGGAAGTCCTGGTAATCACCCGGGACGACCTGCAACCATTGCTCGGCGTGCCGGAACAGCTGGCAGTGACGTGTCCCGATGCCGAAAACGGCATGGGCACCACCCTGGCTTTCGGTATGCGGGCCGCTATGGACCGATATACCTGGGACGGCTGCCTGATCTGCCTCGCCGACATGCCGTTCATCAGTCAGGACACCTATCGCCAGGTGGCTGGCGCACTCAATCCAGACACTATTGTAATCCCTCAGTACCAGGAGAGAGCCGGTAATCCGGTTGCCTTCGGCAGCAATTTTTTTCCTTCACTCACACACCTGAGCGGCGATCGCGGCGGCCGGGATCTCCTGCGTCAGCACGCACACGCGATAATACGACTGGACCTGCAGGATCCCGCAATCCTGCAGGATATCGACACGCCAGAAGATCTGACCAGGCATCAGCAGCAACAACGGGAGAGGTATCAGGGCTGAACCTTCTGTCACCGGCACCGTGGTTGCGCCATGGCTGCCATACCTCCTAGAATGTCCCGAACGGCGCCGTTGATGCCCGCAACGGGATCCTCAATCACAGCCAGATCACCCGGGGTCCGGATAAGTGAAGAAAATCAGGAACGAAAGCGAACTATTGAAAGAGGCTATCCGCGTTGGTAGCCGCTATTTCGAGGCCCGTGGTGCCGGCAAGTTCGAATCCACCGATCATGTCGACACCAAAGTCCGGGCCATCTACCTGCTGCTGGTGAAGGATAGTGTTATCCAGCCTCTGGCAAAGCAGGATGAGTCGGTACAGAACATGAAACACAAACTGGCACTCTGGATTGCCAGGAATCTCCCGAAAGATCACCAGCTGCTGAACTGAACCGGACTGTCACATGACTCAATCCACCAGGGGCAAACTGTTCCCTGCCCTGAACCTGCTGCTCCTGTCGCTTCTCTGCGTCCCGGCCGCTGCCGACCAGGCCAGTGCCCGGGCGGCGATGGAAAACACGGCCAATCCACTGGTTCAGATTACCTCCGGGGCCGGTGACATTTACATAGAGCTGCTGGAAAGCGAGGCGCCGGCCAATGTGGAGAATTTCCTGGCGCTGGCAGCAGGAGAAAGGGAAATCATCGATCGTCAATCGCAACAGGTCTACACCCCGCGGTATTACGACGGCATGTCATTTGAACGGCTGATTCCAGGTCTGCTGATTCAGGCCGGCAGTCCCGCCCAGAATGCGTTCGGCGAACCCGCGGAGCAGCTTGACGATGAAATCAACGCCACTGCTCTGGGCCTGGACCGGATGCCCGCGGTGCTACCTGATGGAAGCTTTAATCCGATCCTCCAGATCAGCGACCGCGAGAGCCTTGAGGACACTGTGTTAATTCCCCTCTACCGGGCCATGGGAATCAATTCGGTAGCCGACATCGCGGAACGTCAGTATGAGATCGACCGCCGGCTGCGAGAGCTGACCGTCAAACAGGTCTACGAGAACCTGGGCTACCGCTATACCGATCGCCACCCTACCCGCCCTATCAGCCGGGGAAGTGTCGCGCTGGCGAACAGTGGCCCCAACTCTAACGGGCCGGAATTTTTTATCGCTCTGTCGCCGGCGGAGTGGCTTGACGGGCGTTATACTGTCATTGGTCGGGTTGTCGAAGGAATGGAAGTGGCTGACCGTATCAGCCAGCGGCGTTCGGTTCGCCCGGGTGGCCGTGGCGCCACGGTGATCTACCGTATCGAGAGGCTGTAAGCGGATTTACCGGCAGCAGGGACAGAATTTCCGCCCGTTCGCCCCCACTCCCGGATTGCTTCGATAACTCTTATGGAACCTCTTACATGGACACCGCCCGTTTGCCAAGTGAATTCCATTGACGAATAGTGGTCGATTGCAGTCTTACATCCGGCCTGTTTATGGATCTTTGCTCCTGGCCTCTATGAACTTCGCCGACGGGGCCCTATCTGATCAAAGAGGTTATCACCTCAAGAGGTTCCTCGGGTTTGACCCGTCGCGGTCTGACCTGTTTCGTCATAGCTTCACTTATGCAATCGTTGGATGACCTCCGTTACTCGTTATTTCAGGGGCATTTCAGACCTGTGTTCACGCACTACCCCGACTTAACCGATAGGTTTCCTGCCTGGTTAACAATACCCAGGCGATTCTCGCCATCTTATTGGCTAACGCCACAGCGACCTCGTTGACATGGCAGCGTTGCAGCAACTGTTCTACCCACGGATTGCCACCTGGTAAACCCTTCTTCAGGCGTCGTCGCACATGGTGGATCACCGCCCTGGCGCCATGGATCAAAAGACTGCGCAAATAGCCATCACCTCGCTTACTGATCCCCAGCAAGCGCTCTTTGCCACCAGATGAAGCCTGCCGAGGAACCAACCCCAGATACGCAGCAAGCTGCCGTCCATTACCAAACCCCTCCCCATCGGCAACAGTCGCCGCGAGCGCAGAGGCAGTGAGCAAGCCAATGCCAGGAATAGTCTCCAGCCGCTGACTCCGCTCATTGTTCTCGTGCCAACTCTTCAGCTGCCTCTCCAGGCGCTTTACTCGATCTATCAACTGATCATGTTCTGCCTTAAGCTCTGCCAGCAGATACCTGGTGAGCATCGGCAGCTCATTCTCCCCATCTTCCAAGATGCCAGCCAACCGCTGCGAGATACTGTTCGTGCCTTGTGGAAGACAAATGCCAAACTCCGCCAAGACCGCACGGAGATGGTTACTCAGGGCAACGCGCTGACTGACCAGTTGCTGCCGAGCGTGGTGCAGATGCAAGACGGCCTGTTGTTCTGGACTTTTAAGGGGCACGAACCGCATCGAGGGCCGTTGTACCGCTTCACAGATCGCCTCAGCATCGTTGCGGTCATTCTTATTCGATTTCAGGTACGGTTTCACAAAGGCCGGAGCCATCATTCCTACCTGGTGACCTAACCCGCTCAACGTCCTGTTCCAGTAATGACAGCCGCCACACGCCTCCATGCCAATAAGGCAGGGTGGGAGCTTCGCGAAAAACTTCCGCACCTGGCTTCGAGAGAGTCGCTTGCGCAGCACGGTCTTACCATTCTCACTAATCGCATGTACCTGAAACACATTCTTTGCCAAATCCAAACCAATCACGCTAATCTTGTCCATGGATACCGTCCTCTCTGTTAGTTGATGGGTAACGCTTCAACTATGGCACTTTGATGCCGATTTGGGGAGGGCGGTGTCCATTTCATCTGATTAATTCCATAGTTAATCCGAAGTTCCTTATAATCAACGCTATTCGGTGTCCCCGGAGCAACCCGTTCTTCGAAGAGCGAAATGGATCCGGGACGTCCTGAAATCCGTCGCTGGTCTGGAGGCTTGTAATGAGCAAGAAAAAAAATAAACGACAGGCAACAGCTTCCGAGGTCTATGCACTCTGCATTACCGTCGGTCTTATCGTGGGACTGGGACTCAGCCCGCTGATGGGAAATACCCTGATCATGATTGTCACTGGAGGCGCCGGCGGGGCGGTGATTGCCTATCTGTTTTCGCGCAAGGCATCCCGGCACGGACACCGCCGCCACCACCACTGACGGCCCTGCAAAAAATCGAGCTCAGTCGCCAAGCTGCTGTTGAAAAATTTCCCGCCGGTAGGGAGGCAGCGACTCCAGTATTGCCTTGCCATAGAAGCGGGTCACCAGCCGTTCATCGAACAGGGTGATTTTGCCGCTGTCGGATTCGTTACGCAGCAGCCGCCCGCAGGCCTGAACCAGCCGGAACGCCGCCTCCGGTACTGCCAGAGTGATAAACGGATTGTCACCGCGTGATTCAATCCACTGGGACAGGGTCGCTTCGATGGGATCGTTGGGTACGGCAAATGGAATTTTGGCAATCAACACGTGGGTACAGTATTTACCCGGCAGGTCGATTCCCTCGGCAAAACTGGCCAGTCCACAGATGACACTCTGTTGGCCGCTGTCGACCCGTTCCCTGTGCATCTGTAACAGTGTGGCTTTCTGGTAGTCATCCTGGCACAGGACTCGCTCCAGCCACTCCGGGTCCAGGTCCTGCAGGACGTCCTGCATCTGTCGACGGCTGGAAAACAGTAACAGCGAGGCCAGGTCATTCTCCAGCAGTCGCGGCAGCGCGCCCACAATCAGTTCAGTGTGGCGGCGGGTGTCGGAAGGCTCACAATGCATACGGGGTATGCGCAACACCGCGTTGGCGGCAAAATTAAACGGGCTGGGAATGCTCAGGTAGCGTGTCTGCGGCGGCAGCCCGGCGCGCATTTTCAGCACATCGAAATTCCCCAACGCTGACAGGGTGGCCGAGGTGAGCACGGCACCGCTACAGCGACTCCACAGGCGTTCGGTCAGATTGTCCGCCGCCAGGACCGGGCTGGAAGCCAGACTGATATCGGAATCCTCGTTGTACTCGGTGACGGTCAGCCAGCGCGCACAGGGTGCCGAAGATTCCGGATCCGCGTGCGCGAAACTGCTCCACAATTTCAGGCTGCTATCGGCGCGGCCCGCCAGACTGCCTGCCAGCGGGTACCACTGCTCGGCAAGCAGCCGGACCTGCAGGTCGGTGCCGTCTTCCACCAGCTCTTTGAACGCTTCGCGCAATTCGTAAAAATGCTGGTATAGCCGACTGTAGCGTACTTCCAGGACCTCGGCACATTCTCGCAAGGCGGCAGGGACAACGCCCAGTGCGAAGGTATGCTGCCTGCTGTTGCCGTAGGAATCCAGCGAGTCCAGGGATTCGGTCAGCCGCTCCAGGATCAGCAACGCTTCCTGCAGGCCGGCCCCGCACTCGGAGAGCAGCTCCCGAATAGCCTGCAGATCCGCTTCACTGCCCAATGCATTGACCAGTTGATTCTCACCCCCCAGCTGTCCGAGCGCCCGGTCAGCCTGCTGCAGCCACTGAATACTGCCGCGGATCCGGGTAAATGCAGCAAAATGATTATTGCTCTTGATCGGAAGGTGATGGGCTTCGTCGAAAATGTAAAGGGTGTCAGAGGGATCCGGCAGGATGACCCCGCCACCCAGGGCCAGATCCGCCAGGACCAGGTCGTGATTGGTTACGATGCAGTCAACCTGATCGAGCTTCTCCCGAGCCTGAAAAAAGCAGCATTGCTTGAAATAACTGCAACGATTTCCCATACATTGACTGTTGTCGACCGTGATCTGGCGCCAGGCTGAGTCGCTGACCGGTTCCTGCCACTCATCCCGGTCACCCTGCCAGCTGCCGGAAGCAATCGCCTCCAGCATGGTCTGATAAAGCGACCTGTCACCTGGATCGGCAGCCTGCGGCTGGTCACCGTAAAGATCGAACAGCGCATCCAGACTGGCATTATCCTGCAGCACACTGTCCAGTCGCGACAGACACAGGTAGCGGCCCCTGCCCTTGGCCATGGTATAGCTGAACTGCAAATCGGAACCGGCCAGAATATCCGGCAGATCCTTGAGTATGACCTGCTCCTGCAATGCCACCGTCGCGGTAGCCAATACTACTTTCCGGCCCAGCTGTTTTGCCAATGGCAGCACCGCCAATACATAGGCCAGGGTCTTGCCGGTACCGGTACCAGCCTCGACGACGCAGATCGGGGGTTCGTAATTCGGCTCGTCGCTCTGATCCCCATCCTGTTGTTGCACAGCAGCCAGACAATTGGCGATATCTGCAATCATGCGGCGTTGCCCCATACGCGGAGTAAAGCCGTATTGCTCGATCAATTTCGAGTAGGCTGACTGAATGCTTTCCCTGACTTCGCGGGGAAGCGGACTGGGCTTGGCGGTGGATTCAGAAACGGCCAAAAAAGACTCCGGTGGCTGGATGCTGCCTGGCTGGCTGATGCTGTCATTATAGTCTTGCAGACCAGGGAATGTGGAATCAGGATCCCGAATCCAGCCCTCCGTCTGCCCGTCTGCGCCGTCAGTGACTGTCGCGCAGGAAAGAACTTCTGGTACACTTGCGCTTCAGCAGCAGCGAGCCATCAACCGGATTAACATGAACAGCGACGAGACGCCCACGGACTCTGGCATCGAACCTTCATCCATTCCTGGCGAAAAGCCCGATTCCGGCACCAAACCGGTGCCGGAACCAGCCCGTGAATCCGAGGAGAGTACCGCTTCCGATCCTGATGCTGCCGCTCCGGTTGAGAACTCAGGTACGGATGTGGCACCTGCCGACGACGCCGCTTCCGGCGCAAACTCTACTACCGTGCCTGAACAGGATATGGCACCCGCAGATGACAATGCCGTATCACCCACGTCAACTGAAATTTCCGCCAGCGCTAACGAATCGGACTCGAATCCGGAAGTCGAAAATGCCGGGGAGCCTGGTCAGCAGGATGACGAGCGCCGCCGGCACAGCGAGGAACTGACCAATGCTCTGCAGGGCCATCTGGCAATGCTGGAGGCGTTGCAGAATCCCCTTACCAAACAACAGGAAATTGAGCTGCGAGAGTTGGCGGGCAAAATGCCGGAATCCATCCTCCAGGTCAGCCGGAATAAAAGTGCCGGCCTTTCCGGAGACGTACTGACGCTGGCGCGACTGGTCAAGGCGGTAACCCTGCTTGACGAACGCCAGGCGATGCTGACCGAGTGCCTGGCAGCGATCGATGGGCTCAGTGCCAAGGCCACCGCCGATATCGTCAATGCTCAGAAACTGGTGAGACGGCTGAAAAGTGAAATCGGCTGGCCCCAGGAGGCGCCACCCGCGCAGTCCTATAGCAGACTCCTGGAAGCGGAACAGTCACTGGAAAAAACTGTCGCCAGCAATCGGGAATTCCAGACTCAACTGCTTACCGCCACCCAGGAACTGGTCGGACAATTGCGCCAGACACTGGAGGCGGGTAACAGTACCGAAGCAGGTTCAATGTGGGATCGCGTTCAGGGCAATATCAGTAACCTGAGTGGCCGCACCCAGCACGAACTCAAGGAACAGATCTCTGACCTCAGAAATCAGGTCAATGAACTGCGGGAATGGAAGAAATTTGCGGCGGCAGAGAAAAAGAAGGAACTCATCACCGAAATGCGGACACTGCTGGAAGCAGAGTTGCAACCGCCGCAGAAAGCGGCCGGGATTCGCAAGCTCCATGACAGCTGGAAACAGCTGGGATTTTCTGAACAGAACGAGGAACTCTGGCAACAGTTCAAGGAAGTCTCGGATCAGGCCTACGCACCCTGCAAGGAATATTTCCAGCAGCGCAAGGGAGTGATGGCGGAAAATCTGAAACAGCGCAATGAGATCTGTGCAAAGCTGGAGAGCTTTCTGCAAACTGTCGATCGTGAAACGCCGAAGATTGTCGAGTTGCGCGACTTTGAAAAGCACATGCAGGAAGAGTGGAAGAAATACGCGCCTATCGAGCAGTCAAAAATCAAGAAATTGCAGAAGCGCTACTACGGGTTACTCGACCAGATTCGGGATATCCGTCGTACCTCCAGCACAGCCAATGGTGAACTGAAGAAGGCCATGGTTCAGCAGGCCAGGGAGCTGCTTGAACTGGAGGACCGAAAGGACGCCATGGAGCAGGCCAAAGCTCTGCAGGCGGAATGGAAAAAAATCGGTCCCGCCGCGTACCGCGAAGACCGGAAATACTGGGAAGAATTCCGCGCCGCCTGTGATGCACTGTTCAAACAACGTGACGAAGCCAAGAAAGCGATCCGTTCGGAGATCGATAATGCCGTACAGGCCAGCAGCGCTATCCTCAAGCAACTGGAAGACCTTCTTTCGATAGACGAGGAAACACTGCGCGATTCGCGTAAATTGTTTGCCTCTCTGCAGCGGGACTTCAATCAGAATTTCAGTCCCAGGCTCAAAAAAGAACGTCGTCAATTGCAGGACCAGTTCAATGGCCTGATTCGTAAAATTGAAGCGCGGTTTCGCAAACTGCCGGATAAGAAACAACTGCAGGCACTCGCGGCCCTGGAAGCCAGGTCCGGTTTATGTCTGAACCTGGAACGTCAGCTGCTCGCCTGCAGCGACGATCAGTCTCTGCAGGCGTCGCTTGCGGAATTCGACCGGTCAGCCTGGGAAGCACTCGAAGACAGTGGGACGCCGGAATTCGAACAGCGGATGAACCAGCGTCTGGACGCACTGCTGAAGATTGGAAGCGTCGAAAAACTGCACAAACTGCAGGGCGAGACAGAACAACTGGCACGTCGAATGCTGGTGAATGCCGAAATCCGTGCCAATCTGGAGTCGCCCGAGCAGGATCGTCCACTGCGCATGGAAATGCAGCTCAGCCAGCTACAGAGCAACTTCGGTAAAGCGGCTCTGGAAGAGGCTGGCGATCGACAGCGCCAGGGATGGGAGTTTCAATTGGCGCGGCTATGTGTCGGTCCCTTGTCGGAACCGGTGCGAGAGGAATTTCAGCAACGCGCCGACAGGATCCTGGACCGGTTGCTCTAGGGGCATTGTCCGGCAACTCTCTACAGCGATTCCAAGCAAAGACTTTCCAGGAATTATCCCTGGCCGATCCGGAACCGCCGGATAACCGGGTTGGCATACATTTGCAGAAAATGCCGGTGCAGGCTTGAATCGACAGCGGCCAGACGGTTATGGAAACAGGTCTCTACGGCGGGATCGATTTCAGCATTCCAGGCTGTGTCGGCAAGAGTCGGCAATGTCACCAGACTGCTTTCTTTCAGCAGTCTCAGGGCCAGAAAATTTGTATCCTGCAATCGGTAGTTGGCGAGAATCTGGGCATCGATAGTTGCTGCCACCGCATCAGGATCATCGGTGTCAATGGTCAGTTCTTCACCAAAACCCAGATGTACCTTTCCTTTCTGGCCGATAATCCCGGTGACAATACTGTGAATGTCACTCTGATCGGTTTTCTCGAATTTTCCCGTGGTTTCCAGCTGATAAAGTTCCTGGGCCTTGAGTTTGTCACAGGCATCGAACTGGTAGGAAATCGCCACCGGCACCAGATGCAGGCGACTTAGACTCTCACGCAGTGGAACTTTGCGCTGCCCCATCGCCAGCATCTTGATCAGTGCCGGCTCTGTTTCATCGATGCCATTCTTGGCCCGCCCTTCCCGCTGCGCGATCCAGACGTTGTGCTGGTTGTCGATGCAGTGATGAATGTAGCGCGATAACAGATCCAGTGCTTTCAGAAGTTCCCGGCCTTTCAACGAACGATGCACGATAAAACTCTTGTTCAGGCGCATCAGATCGGCAACAAAGGGCTTTTTCAACAGGTTATCGCCAATCGCGATCTGACAGGTATCCATGCTTTCCTGATGCAACACATAGTTAACGAAAGCAGGATCCATCGCAATGTCGCGGTGATTGCTGATAAACAGGTAGGGTCGGTCTTTTGAGAGTCGATCGAGTCCGGAATGAGTGAGCCCGGAAGTGGTGTCGCGAATCATTTTGTCCATGTATTCGGCGATCAGATCCTGCATGGTAGCCACATCGACCACCGTTTGTAACTGCGAACCGAGCCGCTTTCTGGCCAGTATTTCAAGCAGCGGTAACAGATAACGGGACAGGCGCGGATAGTAATATCTGGCAATGCTGCGGATAAATTCTTGGTTGGTCAGCAATCCGTCCACTACCGGTCGAATCTCATCGTCCTGGTAGGGTCTGATCTGATTGAATTCATCCATGCGGGGAAGGACTCCGAAGTCCGGGAAGCTGGCAGGAACGGGCGGCAATTCTAGCTTCATTGGCCCCGGATGACAACCTGAGCCTGCTGGTCAGAAAAAAAGGTTTTCCTGAGATATCAGAAAGTTATAAATCGTTTGTCGATCTGCACAAGGCAGCTGTATTCACTCGTTCGACGGCAGCCGGAGCTGTGCCACATAGGCCTCCAGTTCATCAAGAACCCTGGCGGCGGCGCTTCTGGTGCTTGCGCCACTATGAGCACGGGCTTCCTGTATTTCCTCATCGAACTGTTGCAGGGCAGTCGGATTCAGACGAGTCTGACGAAACGACTCCCAGCGCGTCAATTCGTCACGGCCAAGCGTATCGGGAAAATTTCTGGCCCGGTATCGGAACAGCATCTCGGCCAGGCGGCGATCCCGAAACGGCAGGTTCAGCATGGCCAGTTGCTCTGGAGTACTTTGCCTGACCACGGCCATTAGTTTGCGGTCGCCCTCGCTGAAGAAGCCACCGTTGTAGATCATGAAGTCAGGGTCCTGCTCACCTTCATCCCGATCCGGTTCCAGCGCTTCCCTGAGCCTGACTGGCAGATTTTTGTCCTCCATCAGTATCTGCCAATGGCGCTGACACTGGTCGACATCTATCTGCAATTCTGCAGCCCGCTGCTGGTCGATAATTCCCGGTGGCGCAACGATGGGACAGCGGTTTATATGCAGAGTCTTGATGGGAATTCGACGGGTCCCTGCCGGCAGATCTTCATTACGGGTAAAAATACGCTGACGAATCTCAGACGTGTCGGCTGCGATCCAGTTGCCGGGATCCTCACGAAGGTCGTAAACGATCACACCGTTTCTGTCGACCGGATGTCGACATAGTGGAGCAACCAGGGCCAGGCATCCCTGGCTGGCCGGATACATTGACGACACGTGAATAAGCGGTTTCCGATGTTGCAGATCCAATTGCTTTTCAACCGCGTGCTTGCTACGCAGCTGGTAAACGTAGTCGTAAAGGCGGGGCTGATGCTGGCGTACCAGTCGTGCCATCTCAATGGTTGCCAAAACATCGGCGCGGGCATCGTGGGCGTCGGCATGGGAAATACTGTTGGCTGCCGTCAGTGCTTCAAGACGAAAACTGTGGTTGCCTGCGTCATCCCTGGGCCAGTTGATTCCCTCCGGACGCGCCGCCGCACAGAGGCGCAGCATGTCGATAATATCCCAGCGCGAATTGCCATCCTTCCATTCCCGCTCGTAGGGATCGAAAAAATTTCTATACAACAGTTGCCTGGTCAGTTCATCGTCGAAGCGGATACTGTTGTACCCGGCAACACAGGTTCCCGGTCTGGAAAATTCAGCAAGAATCCTGGCGATAAACTCCGCTTCGACGAGACCCTTGGAGGCCGCTTCCTGAGGTGTAATACCAGTAATCAGGCAGGCCTGCGGTGAAGGGAGAAAATCATTGGCAGGACGACAGTAGATCACCAGTGGCTCATCGATGATCTGCAGATTTTCGTCGGTCCTCAGCCCGGCAAACTGCGCGGCCCGGTCCCTTCGCGGATCGCTGCCGAATGTTTCATAGTCATACCAATAAATTGATTTTGCAGTCACCGGAAGGATCGATCAGTCGCGGTTGGAGTCAGTGGTTATCAGGCCAGAAGCAATGTAACACGAGTGGCGGGCGAGTTCTAACCACCCGGCAAATAGTGTAGTATGAAGCGCGACTCCGGACCTCCCGGATAACGATTATCGGTGGCACGGGGCAACGGAACAATCCGGGGCAGGCTTCCCGGAACCTGCCTTGAAAGCCACTCACCTGAATCAGGCCAGCATCAGCATGGAATTCCCCGGCTCTCATATTCTCAGCGTTACTCAGTTCAATCGGGAAGACGTGGAAAAGGTCTTCTCAGTCGCCGACAGCATGCGTCCCTATGCCAAGCGGGAGCGTCTGACCAAGGTGCTGGACGGGGCTATCCTCGGCAATATGTTCTTCGAACCCAGTACTCGTACCCGGGTCAGTTTTGGTTGCGCTTTCAATCTGCTGGGCGGCCATGTCCGGGAGACCACCGACGTCAAGACTTCGTCGATCACCAAGGGCGAATCGCTTTATGACACCGCACGGGTAATCAGCGGCTACAGTGATGTCATTGTAATGCGACATCCGCAGGCTGGCTCAGTGGAGGAATTCGCCCGGGCCAGCCGGGTACCGGTCATTAATGGTGGTGACGGCCCTAATGAGCACCCCAGTCAGGCACTGCTCGACCTGTATACCATCAAGAAAGAACTGGCCGGGCAGGAACGGGGAATCGAAGGTATGAAGATCGCAATGGTGGGTGATCTTAAACATGGCCGTACCGTTCACTCCCTGTCCCAGCTCCTGCTTCAGTATGACAATGTGGAGTTGACCCTGATCTCGCCACAGGAATTACGCATGCCCGCGGAAATTGTGACCACCCTCGCTGAACGTGGTCACCGGGTAGTGGAAACTGAGGATATGGAAAGCGGCCTGGCCGGAAACGATATCGTTTACCTGACCCGGATTCAGGAGGAGCGTTTCACAAACCGGATGGAGGCTGACATCTATCGCGGGCGCTTTCGCCTAAACCAGGCGGTTTATACCCGTTACTGTCAACCGAAAACCGTTATCATGCATCCGCTGCCAAGGGATTCCCGTGCCGAGGCCAACGAACTGGATAACGACCTCAACCAGAACCCGGGGCTGGCAATTTTCCGCCAGACCGACAACGGAGTTCTCATTCGAATGGCATTATTTGCCCTGATATTAGATGTGGTTCACACAATTGACCATACTTCTTCTGATGTCGGCTGGTATACTGACCGAAGATTCAAATTTGTATAACCAAAACAATCGGTTATGCCAAGGTTGTGAACTATGGATTTCAAAGAACTGCTGAAATTGCTTATCGAGAAGGAAGGATCGGACCTGTTCCTTACCACCAACGCGCCACCGACTATCAAGGCGCACGGCAAACTGGTACCGGTCACTGACAAGCGTCTTCCCCCCGGTGCCGCCAAGAAAATCGCCTACCAGATCATGAGCGATGATCAGATCAGGGATTTCGAGAAAAACCCGGAAATGAACCTGGCTATCCAGGAAAAAGACGTCGGACGGTTCCGGGTCAATATTTTTCAACAGCGTGGCGAAATCGGTATTGTCGCACGTCATATCAAGACTGACATTCCTCAACTCGACGATCTGGGATTGCCCCAGGTGCTGAAAGACCTGGTAATGTCCAAACGTGGCATCATCCTGTTTGTCGGCGGCACCGGGTCCGGTAAATCCACTTCCCTGGCGGCACTGATCGATCATCGCAACAAAAACAGCGATGGCCACATCATCACCATCGAGGATCCGGTGGAATTTATTCATCGCCACAAAAAATCCATCGTCAACCAGCGGGAAGTGGGCATGGATACCCACAGTTACGATGAAGCACTCAAGAATACGCTGCGCCAGGCGCCGGACGTGATACTGATTGGCGAAATCCGCAGTCGCGAAACCATGGAACATGCTATCGCCTTCGCGGAGACCGGGCATCTTTGCCTGTCGACACTGCACGCCAACAACGCCAACCAGGCATTGGACAGAATCATCAACTTCTTCCCGGAAGACCGGCACAAGCAGTTGCTGCTGGACCTGTCTTTGAACCTGCGCTCCTTCATTTCCCAGCGGCTGATACCGACGCCGGACGGCAAGCGCACCGCGGCCGTGGAGATCATGATCGGCACGCCCCGTATCTGCGATCTCATCAAGCAGGGCAAGATCGAGGAACTGAAGGAAGTGATGGAGAAATCCGAACAGCAGGGTATGAAAACATTCGATGCGGCGCTTTACGATCTCTACAAAGCCGGTAAAATCAGTTACGAAGAAGCGCTCAGAAATGCTGATTCGCGTAATAATCTGCGCCTCAGGATCCAGCTTTCGGAAGATAACATGGCGGAAGATACCGTCTACGACGAAGATGAAGAAAACAGCGGCATTCTTTCCCTGGTGTCCAAGGACGAACGCCGCCTGTAAAGCTTCTCCCGATTGAGAATCGATTTGGCAAGCAGCGACGACTATCAACAACTTGACGGTATCGCGGTTGCCGAGGGAATCCGCCAGCGCAGGTTCGGTGCCGTTGAGATCCTGGACTGTGCCCTGCAGCTGGCAGAATCACTCAATCCGAAACTCAACGCTATCACCTGGCCGACTTATGAAAAGGCAAGGGATCTGGCCAGGCAACTGGACGGGGCCACTTCCCGGACCGCTGCCCCGTTCGCCGGGGTACCCTTTTTATTCAAAGACCTCAGCGCCGTAAGCGGTCTCCCGCAAACCTCCCAAAGCCGACTATTCGCGACAGAGAGCTCAGACCATGACGCGGTCATCGTCAAAGCTTTCAGACAGGCCGGGCTGATCTCACTGGGTAAAACCAATACGCCTGAACTGGGTCTGACAATCACTACCGAGTCGGCTTATGCCGGTCCCTGCCATAATCCCTGGAACCCCGACTATTCAACGGGAGGTTCCAGTGGCGGCTCAGCCGCCGCGGTAGCCGCGCGCATTGTGCCGATAGCCCATGGCAGCGACGGAGGGGGATCCATCCGGATACCGGCATCCTGTTGTGGGCTGGTTGGACACAAACCGAGCCGGGGCCTGACTCCCGTGGCCGCGGAGCTGGCCGCCAGCTGGAGTGGTATGAGTGTCGGTCACGTACTGACCCGAACCGTGCGCGACAGCGCCGCCATGTTGGATGCCATAAGATTGCAGCAGCCAGTCCTCTACCCGCTGCCGCCCTCCCCGGCTTCGTTTCTGGCAACCCTGGACCAGGTCCGGCCTCTGAAAATTGCCGTGCAGCGTACTCATCCACAGGGTGCCGAATTGCATCCTGAAGTGCTTAAAGCTCTGGATTTAACGCTCGCTGCCCTGGTTCGGGCAGGCCATCGGATAATCGAAGCAACTCCACCAGTGGACTATAGCCGATTAAGCCGGCTGGCAGGCCGAATCATCAACGTGCATGTGGCCCAGGCGATAATTCCCCAATTGGAGAAGCTTGGTGTTGATCTGGCAACTCCGCTGCTGGAAGAAGCCACGCGGCGGATGGCGAAGCGTGGCGCGGAACTCACGGCCAGGGACTATGTGGAAGCGGTCGATGGCCTCCGGCAGCTGGAAATCCGGATGGAGGAATTTTTCCGGAGCTACGATGTACTGCTGTCGCCGGTATTGGCCCAACCTCCCGCACCACTGGGCTGGCTGGATATGAACAGTGATGATATGAAGACCTACCTGCAGCGTTTCAACAGCTACAGCGGTTTCTGTGCCCTGTTCAATGCCACCGGTCAACCCAGCACCGCCCTGCCCGTGCACCAGAGCAACGCCGGGCTGCCAATCGGTATCCTGCTTTCAACCCGCTGGGGTGGGGATGACCTGTTGCTGCAGCTGGGCAGGCGCCTGGAAGTGGAATTCGAGTGGGCGAACAGACAACCTCTCCGGACCGAAAACAGCAGGCCTGGTTGAGCTTATTTCAGACCTGGACTCAGAATTTCACTGACCTGTAGAGTCACGATCCACATCAGCAACTGCCAGCAGAATCCCCCCGGTCAGCAAGGGCGCCGGCCAGATTTTCTCCACCTGTCGGGCAATCCATCCCCCGCCTGGCAACTGAATGGCACTCAACAATCGCAGGTTTTTTACCGGTAGTTCATAAAATAATTCTTTGACTTCCCGGGCGGTATGCCAGTGGGCGCCCCGATAGCCACCCCGCCCACCTGACCTGCCCCTGGCAAAAAATAACAGACTGTGACGATTGAAGAGTCCGACAGCAATACGACGGCGCGCCACCCTGACCATTTCCCGCAACGCAACGGCCTCATCATCCATGAAACAGACCGCCGCCATAGACACGACCAGATCAAAACTCGCCTCGGAAAACGGCAATGCCAGTGCGTCACCAATCAGGAAGTCATTCGAGTTGGAGGATTGCCGGCTGGCAAATCCGATCCGGGCTGAGCAGATATCGATACCCGTCACGGATCTGTTCAGGGACGTCGCCAGTCGACGGGAAAAATAGCCGGTGCCGCAGCCGGTATCCAGAATCGACTCGCCGGACTTCGCGTCGATAGCCTCCACAAGCAGCTCCAGCTCGCATGAGCCGATCCAGTTCCCTCGGGGAGTATGGTACCAGCTGTCATAGTGCTCCGGATTCATGGCTCTGGACGGTGTAAACTTTCAATTGGCCCGCAACGGATTCGCTGCCACCCCGCTCATCGCGCCAGGTCAGCTGCAATTTCTTCCCGTCTGGCACCGGCCAGGATTCCAGGCAGGGAATAATTACCTTCGTGACAGGCATACTCATAGAGTATCTGACCGGCTGGTTTACGCTGCAGGGTCATTTCCACGGTGAAGGGTCGGGAATAGATTACCGGATCGGTCACGGTGTAACGATAGCGGATTGCATCAGGGCCAACCAGTTCGAAGCGCTCTACAACCTGGAACTGATCAGAGGAACGGATAAACTGATGAGACGCCTGAGGATGGAAGTTCCTGCTTTCCACAATCAGGGCATCACCATCCCAGTGCCCTATTGAATTACCCGCCCACTGGTACAGGGATTCAGGAAACGGTTTGCCTCCGATCCGGATAATGCGTGCATCATGAACCATTTCCCGCATGATCACGACATAGTCGCGATTCTGAACTATCTGAAAATTCGCGTTATAGGTCCAGGCGATCATAGGTGGCAGTTGACCGCCGACGAAAAAACACCGTTCCCAGGGGTTTCTGATTTCGGGCCCGTCCAGCTCACCGGCACCCGCTGCCAGCCAGCGCCCGTAAATATCCTGCTGCTGGCCGTTATCCCGATAAGGCAGGCGTCCATTCGGGGGATCCACTATCAGTGATGTCCGATATTCATTATCCACCCGCATCAGGTTGACCCGGGTATTGGCAAAGTTCTCGTCGGCCTGGAAGCGTATCGTCAGTCCAGAATCCGGTGCCGATCGATTGGCGGACAACGGAGTGGATTTTTCAGTATCCCGGGTCCGGGCCTCCCGCTCCATCAGCGCCGCTTCCTCCTCGCTGTAAAATCCTTTGTCCGCCAGTTCCACCGGCCGTTGCAACGGGGTCTGGCTGGCATTGGTCCAATTGCCCTGGAAGTCGGGAAATCCATATTCAGTGCGGGGTTGCTGGAGCGTGGGTAAAGCCTGGGCGAAAGCCTGAACAGCAGTCACCCACAGTGCCAGGCCAAGCAATGTGTCTAGGCGCATGGAATATCCCCCTGCCAGGCTGCTAGCCTGTCCGTCTTATCTGATCCCGGATCACGAGCCCACGACCACAGTCAGAGCTTGCCCCGGCGAACGGCAGTGACCTCCGCCATAATGGCGATGGCAATTTCCGCCGGCTTCTTACTGCCGATCTGAAAACCGATGGGTGCATGCAGCCTGGCAATTTCTGCTTCTGTCAGCCCCAGCTCCGGCAGCCGCTCACGGCGTTTGGCGGAGGTGCGATCCGATCCCATCGCTCCAACATAAAACGCCTCGGTTTTTAATGCTTCCATCAGCGCCATGTCGTCCACGCGGGGATCATGCGCCAATGCGATAATCCCACTGTAGGGATTGCTGTACTGTTCTCTCACCACGTCGTCCGGAAGTCTGGAGGTGGTGGCAACGCCATCCACGTGCCAGTTCTCCAGGTACTTCGGTCTCGGGTCGCACAAGGTCACATCGTACTCCAGTGCCAGGGCCAGCTCGGCGACATATCGCGCGACGTCTCCGGCTCCCAGTAACAGCAGCCGGTAGTGCGGGCTGAGGCTGTGAACCAGCCGGTCTCCTTCGATAACGACGGCTTCTTCGGTGGATTCATCAGCATAATGAATTTCACCTGACCCCAGGTCTACAATCCGGCTGATTTTACGATGCTCCTCCAGGGCACTGGCAATATGCGCGAAAACCCTGTTGACATCCGCTCCGGGAACAAAATATTCGAGCAACACGTGAAGCTGTCCTCCGCAGGGCAGCTTCAGGCGTGCCTGTTCCTCGGCATTGATGCCATACTTGACAACAAACGGTTTACCCTCTTCCTGAAAACGCGTTTTCAGACTGCCGTCTCTGAGCTGTTCGAGAAAATCCTCCTCGATACAACCGCCGGAAATTGATCCCACCAGCTCGCCATCGAGCGTACAGGCCATCATCGCTCCGATTGGCCGCGGTGATGATCCCCAGGTCTTCAATATCGTGCACAGCCAGACGGATTTTCCGTTTTCGAGCCACTGTGCGACCCTGGCGACGATGTGCTGTTGACTGCTTAACATGACTGGTACCTGGTACTCCGCTGCTTTCCGATCTCAATGACTGTTACACACGCTTGTTCTTCCAGCGGCCCCGGCGAAAGAACAGGACGCCTAATATACCAGCGAGCACATCGGAAACAAACACCGCCCAGAACACCCCCTCCGGACCCAGGCCGCCAAACAGAGCCAGCGCATAGGCCAGCGGCACCTGCACGATCCAGAACGCGAAAAAATTGATCCAGGTGGGTGTCATAGTGTCTCCGGCGCCATTGAATGCCTGCACCGCAGTCCCGCTCAGGCCGAAGAATAGCAACCCGAAGCTGAATATCTGCAGGCAGGCGACACCGTATTCCATGACTTCCGGTTCTGTACTGAACAACGCGATCAACCATTCATTAAAGATCAGAGCCGCCAGCGCCGTTGCCAGCATGTAAACACTGACGTACTGCATGACCTTCCACACTGTGGCCTCTGCCCGATCGGGTAGATT
Source organism: Pseudomonadales bacterium (assembly GCA_024234395.1). GTDB lineage: Bacteria > Pseudomonadota > Gammaproteobacteria > Pseudomonadales > Pseudohongiellaceae > NORP240. The sequence continues at coordinate 647,087 of JACKOH010000001.1, read as the reverse complement.
GGCCCCCAGGTTCTGACCCACCAGAGTAGCAGTGGCATTGCTCAAGCCGAACGCCGGCAGGATGATAAACAGCATAATGCGTACCGCAATGGTATAACCGGCCACCGCAGAGCCACCGAATTCCGAGACAATCCGCATCAGGAAAACCCAGCTGGCGGTGGCGATCAGCATCTGGGCCACACCACCGAAGGAAATCCGCAGGATAGTCCAAAGTACCCTTGCCTGCATGGCCGTATGACTCCAGAGCAGACAGATTCTGTTGTTTCCCGTACACAGGTAAACCAGTCCCACCATTACCCCGCAGCCCCGACCGATGTTGGTGGCCACCGCGGCGCCGGTTACCCCCAGTTCCGGAAACGGCCCGACGCCGTAGATCAGACACGGATCAAGAACAATATTGATGACATTCGCCAGTACCAGGGTACGCATTGCCAGGCTGGCGTCTCCCGCGCCGCGGAATATGGCATTGTTGAGAAACAGGAAGAATATTGTGAACGAACTGCCGAACATGATCGTCGTGTAAGTCCTTCCGGTTTCGACCACCTCCGCTTCAGCGCCCATGAGACGCAGGATATCGGCCCCGAACAGAATGCCGGAAATACCTACCAGCAGCGACATGAAAGCTGCCAGCCACAATGCCTGGGCGGCAGTGACAGTTGCTGCCGCGGGATTTTTCTCGCCGATACGGCGCGCAACCAGCGCTGTGGTTCCCATGGAAAGACCCATGGCCAGCGCGTACAGAAGCGTGATCACCGCTTCGGTCAGACCGACGGTGGCAACCGCGTCGGTACCCACTCCCGACACGAAAAAGATATCCACGATGGCAAAAATCGACTCCATGGCCATTTCAATGATCATGGGCACTGCCAGCAGAAAGGTAGCCCGGGCAATTGATCCCTGGGTATAGTCGATCGTGGAATTGCCGACCAGGGCCTGCTTGAAGAGCGTCAAGAGAGTATCGTTAGGTTGTTCAGACATGTTTCGTTCCCGACAGGTAAACTGTTCCGCGACAACGGCGCGCCGCTGCCAGCTGAGAGTTAGCAATGAAGAGGCTTTACTGGAGGGAGCCGGCACAGTTCTTACCGGCGCAGTTACTACACTACGGGTGACTGGGGAAAAGCCTCAGGGATTCCTGATATCAGGTGCGGACAAAATCCATCGGAGCGGACTCCTGTCTAAAGAAGTGGCGGGATTATAACGGGAAGGATTGCGACTGTCCCGAAAAAATGCTGTTTCGAGTGACCAGGGTCACTCGGCGGAAAGATCAACGGGGATTCATCACCCGTTGCGCCTGCTGGTAGGTCGTGTCATTACGGTAAATCTGGGATTCCAGGCGCTTCAGTGGCGCATTGCCATCGTTTTCGTAGACTTCCAGCCCCTGCCTGAGCTCCTGTTGCAGATACGCCGCCGTGGCCGCATCGATAGCCGCTGCTTCGATACTGTCCTGCAGCTGCTGCCGGTTGACGTTGATGGTGCCCATCGCGCGTCTGGTCTGATCGTCCTGGTCGAATCGATTAAAAGACAGGGTCAGTCGATCCCGAACGGCAGGATCCCTCCCGGCTGCCGGCTCCCGTTCGCAGTCCAGCAACAGATTACGCCTTTGCGCTGGAGAACACTGCCTGAGGCCCTGTTGACGTTCCCAGGTTGAGGTCAGTTGCTGTACAGCCTGACGCAGCGAAAACAGCGAAGGCGATTCGGAAGTGGCTGGTACGCCCGGGTGTGAATCCGATTGTGGTGCCGCTGCGCGCTCGACGATCGGTGGTTGGGATTCGGTCAGCAAGCCATTGTTTACTGGTGCTGAACGAGCTTCCGGTTTGGCCTGATTGCCCGAAGGTTCGGAATCCTGTGCCAGACTTTCGGGTACCGGAGCTGTGACGCCTTCCAACTGGTTGACCAACTGTTCAAATTCAGGCGGTTCAGATGGAGTCAAGGCCGGCAGCGGAGAAATTCTGATTGCCAGCGGAGCACGGACTGGAAGGCGATTGTCCCCGTCCGCCACCAGCACCAACGCAATCAGCACTCCGCCGTGGATAAACAGACTGGCAGCGACAGCGAAAAGCAGGCGGGGATTCCTCCCGGCCCGAAGCAATTCCCCGTCTGTTTCGGCGTCAACCCGGCTAAAATCCATTGAAAATCCGCTTGCCGGGGAGATTTCGGTCAAGGTTTCCAGCCCGGCACTGCAATTATTTGACCGGCAACTGGCCCGGGGGTTCCCGATGCAGGCCCAGGACTACGGCGACCTGAAATCCGGTCAGCTGTTGCCGCCGTCCCTGACAGTTTTCAATCCGGCATTGCGCTTCAGCAGGCTCGCCGCGGCTGACCAGGAACCGGCAATGGCGAGAGCTTCACGGGCTTCCTGGTCTACCCGCCTGCTTCCGTAGTGGCGGCGCAATGCCTGGATAGTGCGATAGCCGTCGATCTCGTCGTCCAGGCAGAAGGACAGTTCCAACAGGTTCAGGGAATTACCCTGAGCAGATTCCCGACGGCAGTGTGACAGGGCTGTGGAACGGAAGAAATCCTCACCCGAGTAAAGATTGTCCATCACCTGCAATCTGAGCAGCGCCTGTTGCTGTTCCTGCTGACAGGCTGAATATAGCCGCCGGTCAGGCGCCTGCCGGTCCAGCCAGACAGCGCTGCAGTATTCCCGGATTTCGGCTCCGGACACGGCGCCAAGTGTAAACGTCTGTGCCGTCGCCAGCCCGGAACCCAGCACCGGTAACGCTATCAGTAAGCCTAAGTGCCATTTCCTGTTCATGTCTCCTGCCCCCTTCAATACGGTTCAGCAGCATCCTACACCGGGCCGATGGCTTAGGGAACCTCTGCGGGACCGCCTACCCGACTCCTGATTACCAGCGGCAGATCCGTCAGCCTGGCAGCCTGTTGAAAAAATCTCAGGAGAGCGCAAGAAAAGGCGAAAACTGGCGAAAACGCGCAGTTTACACACTGTAAATGAGGATTCTGAGACAGGTTTTAACGCCGTACAGTGACTGCTGAGGGTTCTCAACAGGCTACCAGTCGCGTAGCTGGCAATACAGGGCGGTAACCCGCTATTATCGCGGCCAGTTTTTCTGCTCAGGATATTCGGCCGTGCCCAGACACTCAGTCTATCTGACCCTGTCACTACTGATTACTTTGCTGTTTGTCGGTCTGGTCGTGTTCTTCAGCGTCAATATTCCCCAGCAGGACGACTACGACAGCATTCTGTTCTATCTGCTTGGTTCCACGGAAAATTTTACCAATGGACTGGCTGACCTGCATGTCAGCCACCGGCTGGCACTTACGCGTCTGCTGGCCAGAGTGAGTCTGTTATGGGGACAGGGTGTCGATTTCCGCGCTCTCACCGGGTTCGGCGCGATGTGCCTGGTGGGGGCTGCAGGAGTGCTGTATTGCTCCGTTCCACGAATCCCGGAGCGCCGCCTGGCATTGTTGTTGTTGTGCCTCAGCCTGTTTTCCCTGTACCACTGGTCAAACATGGCCTGGGCGACGGCCGCGGTACAGAACTATACCGGGCTGTTTGCCGCCGTGGTTTGCTTTTCCCTGTTCGATCGTCCCAACCTGAGCAGCCGGCTGGTGGCTGTTCTGCTGGGCCTCGTCGCTCCCTACATCAGTGCCAGCGGCCTGCTGATATTACCGATTCTGCTGGTCTGGTCCGGCATTGAATCCCGGCAAACCCGCTACCATGGCCTCCTGTTGACAGGCCTGGTCGGCGGCAGTCTGCTCAGTTTTACCGGTTATTTCCTGTTGCTGCCTTCCCCACCTGGCGCCACCCTGGCTCCCACATTGACTCTCGCCTCCGCACTCCAGGTGGTGCTGGCCTTTCCGGTCGCCTGCGCCGGCTATCTGCATTTTGTTCCACTGGCCCTGGTGGGGGGACTGTTCGTCAACGGCTATTTCCTGCTCCTGATCAGGCTGCGCTATGACCGCAGGAACCGTGTCCTGTTTTATACGTTTTTCTATATTCTGTTGTCATTGTTGCTGGTCGCACTGTTCCGCCATGACCTCGGCAGCCGTTACCTGATTGCCTCACGCTACCAGGTCTATACCCTGCTGCTGAACGCCCTGATAGCGATTTCCGCACTGGAGCTGGGACTGGACCGGCAGTTATTGCGAAGGTCCGCAGGACCGCTCCTGCTGACAGGCTTCACCCTGCTTTACCTGGCTTCATTTTATTATCTGGGCAATCTGCACAGCGAACAGGTCAGATTAAGAACCGGGATCGCGTCCTGGCCTGGCGACGGAGGCGAATCCCTGTATTACCCGGATCCGGCTCACGCGGCGGAACTGCTGAATCGCGCCGTCCAGGCATCGCTTTACCGACCTCCTCCGGCAGCTGAAAATTAAGGAACCGGCGGTTACCCGGTATTGCTGTGACGTCTGGGCAAACCCGTTGGCTAGCAGGGCAGTCTAAGAAGCCATTGTCAGGAGTTACGATGACTGTAACAATTCCGGGACTTCCAACAGCACAGTCCACTAAGAATATATCGTGAACAGAACAGACGACTCGCCACGCCTACTCTTCCTGCTGATATCAGCCGGCGGATTTCTGTTGGTAATCAAACTGCTCCTTGCCCAACAACTGGATCTGTACAGTGACGAGGTTTTTTACTGGCTGGAGTCCACGCATCTGGCACCGGCTTACAGTGACCTCCCCTTCATGACCTCACTACTGGTCTGGCTGGGATCGGCCTTACAATCTGGTAGCACTCTGGCCGTGCGTTCCCTGTTTCTGCTTTTAGGAACAGCCATTCCGTTTCTGGTTTACTGGCTGGCCCTTCCCATAACCGATCGGAACGGGGCGCTGACATCAGCACTGTTATCCCTTTGCGTTCCCCTGGGTGGATTCCTTGGCCTACTGGCGGTACCCGATGTCCCTCTTTTATTTTTCGGATTACTGGCAATCGGTAGTTTCGAGCGCGCTCTGCGTACCGATGCCATCGGCTACTGGATCGCAACCGGGGTTGCAACGGCACTGGGACTCTGCACTCATTACCGGTTTCTGCTTTACCCGGCCGCCGCCCTGCTGTACCTGTTACTGTGCCGGGCCGAGCATCGACATTGGCGGAATCCGGGTTTCTGGCTGGCAGCCGGTCTTGCGTCGCTCGGGCTGTTACCACTGGCCTGGTTCAATCTGAATAATCAACTGGCCAGCGCCAGCTTCTACCTGGTGGAAAGACATCCCTGGACATTCCAGGCAACCGGGTTGCTGCATGTGGTAAAACAGGCAGGCCTGGTTACGCCACCCCTCTATCTACTGCTTGGTTTCACCCTCTGGCACATGACCAGACTGGCCCGGAGCGGTGACCGCCAGGCGGCGCTGCTGATGGCCTTCGCGCTGATAAATCTGCTTGTTTACCTGATTCTTGCTCCCTGGACGGACGCGTCCAGCACTTCCATCCACTGGCCTCTATCGGGCTACTTTCCGTTGCTGGTCTATGCACCCGGGCGGTTGGCTGCAATGGCGAACTGGGCCTCCAGACGCTGGCAAGCCGGTGCTGGCCGCCTGCTGTCCCGGGGCGTTCCCCTGATCGGCTACTGCGGCACCCTGGTGGCGCTGGCGGCGGTCGGCTCACAGGCTTTTCACCAGACTCTGCAACCATGGCTTGGACCCGGCATTCTGTCCACCAAAATGGCTGGCTGGAAGGAATTCGATGCAACCACAATCGCCATTCTGGAACAGGATTTTCATAACAGGGAACCGGTAATCATCACCGACAACTATTATACGGCGGCCCAGTTGCAGTTTGCCGGACTTGACAATGCAATATTCACGCTCGATGTCGACAAGTCGGTCAGAGACGGCAGACGGCTGCAGCTGGAGCTGTGGGGGCTGACCGGGGCATCCCTCGATCAGGATGCCGGATACCCAGTTCTATTCGTCACCGAGGACAGCACCCTCAGCATCCTGGACCAGGAGCGTTACGTCGGCACCCTGTGCGGTCTGGTAAGTGATCTGCACAATCTGACCAAGCTGTCTCTGTTCGGCGGCGACAAGCGCTACAGTTACTACCGGGCTCCCCGCCTGACCGCCAATGACCGGGAGTCAGCCCGGCACCTGTACCGCTGTCCATTCCCGGCCCGCGCCTGGATTGAGCCTCCGGTCGCCGGAGCGGAGCTCAGTGGCATTGCCCTGATTGAAGGCTGGGCCTACAAGGAGGATATCGGTATCCGCGCCATCAGGCTGCTTCTGGACGGGGCAGAGATTGCCGTTCTGAATTACGGGCTGAGCAGGCCGGACGTAGTTGAGGTTATGGCGGTAACAAGCGACCCCAACGCTCCGAATCTGGGATTCTCCTATCAACTTGATACCCGATCCCTGGCCAATGGCGAACATACTCTCGCTATCAGACTGGAAGATTCCCGGGGGGTAACTTCCAGTTACGGAGAACGCCCTGTCTGGATCAGCAACTGATGGAAACGATAGGCATAATTACCGATGGAATGATCGGCCAGATAGCGAGGCAATTGCACCGGTAGTGCCCTCACCCGTTCGAACAGGGCGGCCGGTCGGACGTATTGTTTCCATTCGGGAATAAAAGCGAGCTGCCGGCGCTGAATTTCGCGGTCGTCCAGGCCCGGTTCAATTTCCCCATGGGGATCGATGTAGATTCCATTATCTGGATGCAGGTATTCAACCGGCCCCAGCGTCAGCGGCACCCCGGTGACGACATCACTGCCATTGACAATCCGGTGCACCGGCAGGCTCGGCAGTTGTGCCGTGAATCCGCTATTGCCGATGCGGGGACTGCCGAAACTGTAGCAGGCCGTCACCTGTATCCCGCGTTGAGTCAGATCCACAGTCGCCAACGTTGCCAGGGCTGCGCCGAGGCTGTGACCGGCCACCAGCAGGTCAGCATTTTCCAGAAGTTGTAGCGGCAGACATCGCTTGAGGCTGTTATAACTTTTGTTAAACCCGCTATGAACGCGGCCAACTGCACCCCACCGCTGCTGCGCGGCCTGCATATTCATCTTCCAGTCGCGCGCTTCATTGGTACCACAGAATATCAACAGTTTCGGTGCCCGCCGGGCTGGTCCGGTGAGCGCCGCGACGCTCATCAGCAGTGCCCGACTGGAGGTCTCGGCATGGGAAAATACCGCGTCAATCGTTATCCCGGTTTCCGCCAGGATTTCTTTTACATCGGATCCAATCTGATTTCTGCGCTTTATCTGATCGTCAATGCGGTACATGAGCCGGCAGCATTCTGCCAGCCACCAGGCATTGGAATGGGAAAAAGCTGCCGATCCAGGCTTGAGCGCCGGCCGTCTATCTGCTCCGAATCTGAAGCTGTCGGGTCCCCGGCCGGGTTGAAACAGGGCCTGGTACGATCTGTCGTAACCGGTCATTCAGGCTCGTTTTCAGTCTGATTTAACACAGCCCCGGAAATATCCGGGAATGCGTCAGTTTTTTTAACATTCTCACCTGCTGGTATTCCTTATCCTTTTGTTTTTTATAGTTATTTTATTCAGGTACGGTTTTTGCAGCATCCCTCTTTACTCGACACAATCTTGCAGGGAGAGCAATAAAATGACGAGAGAGAAAAGCCTGGACATGTTTATCGTGTTCCTGAATGTAATCGCCATCATGGTTCTGGTCGGCATTCTCAGCGTAATGGTAAACACCGCGGATGCCAGGGATTCCGGGCGCCTGATCGGTCAAATCGACCTGGCGGATAACATGGAACTGGTGCAGGTTTGAAAGTAATTCAGTAACTGCGTTCAAACAAGGTTCAGTGCCGCTGAACCGGTCGGTTGCGGTTTACGACCTGGTGCCGCCACCTCGCACTCCAGTTGCAGAAGCGCCTGTTTGGTGGTCAACCCACCACCGAATCCAACAAGCTTGCCATTACCACCAATTACCCGGTGGCAGGGAATGATGATGGGAATTGGATTCTTCCCGTTGGCGGCACCGACCGCGCGGCTGGCCTTTGGCCTGCCGATGCGCTTTGCCAGCTCACCGTAGCTGATGGTTTCGCCGTACGGGATGGAACGCAATGCCTCCCAGACCTGAAGCTGGAAAGCCGTTCCCCGCGGCTGCAGTGGCAGATTAAAGTCGCGGGCCTTCCCCGCAAAATAATCTGCCAGCTGCTGCCTAACCTCCACGAAAGGGCCACTATCACGCACCCAGCCTGGTTGGTGACGACGTGCCTCCTTGCCATCAGGAAAGCCGATTTCCATCAGCTTACTGCCGTCGCCGGCCACCAGCAGACTGCCGACAGGTGTATTCACATAGTCGAAATACAGAGTTGCCATCTTTTCACCTCCTGGCACCGGGAAAGCTCCAGTGTCTCTCATTACCCTTCATCAGGTTGCATCAGCCAGCATCAACCGGTTTTAACCTGCGTCTGCGTAGTGGCGCCACAATAGCATTACGGCATAGGCACGCCAGGGACGCCAGCTTTCCGCTATCGTCAGCAGATCCGTTGAACTCATCGGCTTCGAACCTGCTGCCGCCAGCGCCCGGCGCAGGATCAGGTCACCGTGCGGAAACGCATCGGGATCGCGGAGGCTGCGCAGTGCGATGTACTGGGCGGTCCAGTCACCGATCCCGCGGATCTGTCTTACCCGCCGGTTGAACTCGTCGGCATTCAGTCGTTCATCGAATTCCAGCCGCTGGACTGCCACGGCCCGGGCAATTGATCTTATTGCTTCGATCCGTTGTCCGGTGATCCCCAATCCCGACAGGTCCGCAGCGGCCAGTTGCCCGGCATCGGGGAACACCCGCACAATAGTACCGCCAGTCCGCTCCGCAACTTTCGGTAAATCGCTCCCGGTCCTGGCCACCAGTCGCTCCAGTAGCGTGATGGCCGCCTTGACCGATACCTGTTGACCGACTATCGCCCGCACTGCAATTTCCAATCCGTCCCAGCATCCTGGTACCCGGGTTCCGGGATACCTGGCAACCACGGCAGCGAGTTGTGGTGTGCGGCCAAGATGCTGATCGATCCAGCTGCTGTCGGCACTTAGATCGAACATCTGCCGGACCCGTTCAACGATTTCCAGCAGTCGTCCTGAATCAGGATAGTCTATCTGCAGGCGAGCGCAATTTTCGCCGGCTGTAAAGGCTACCTGCAGGACTCCCGGAATCCCTCGCAACAGAAACGAACGCTGATAGCAGCTGCCGGTAACAGACTCGACACCCGGGATTGCGCGCCTGGCAAAGAAATCCAGCATGGCCGCCCAATCGAATGGCGGGCGAAACGCCAGTTTCAAGTGAATGCCCTGCGGTTGCTGCCTCAATTTTGCAGGGTGCCGGCGCAGGTGCGATGGCGGTGTTCCGTAGGTTGCCTTCACCACGTCATTGAACCTGCGTATGCTGCCGAACCCGGCCGCGAAACAGATTTCCGAGACCGGCAATTCAGTCTCATCCAGCAAGCGCTTGGCAAAATGCAGACGGTGGGTCTGTAATACCGACCTGGGTGTCGCTCCCAGGTGCTTTCTGAACAGGCGGGTCAATTGCCTGGCACCGACTCCCAGGGAATCGGCCAGAGCCACTGTTGACTCCCATTGTGTCCCGCCCCGACTGATCAACTGGAGTGCCCGGGTGACTGTCGCCGACGATCCTACCCAGGCGGGAGTTCCTGGTGAACTTTCCGGCCGGCAACGCAGACAGGGACGAAAGCCGGCTTCCGCTGCTGCAGCGGCCGAAGGGTAAAGCACCACGTTTTCGCGTTTCGGGATACGCACCGGGCAGACCGGTCGGCAGTAAATACCGGTGGTCAGCACTCCCACGAAAAAGCGGCCGTCGAAGCGCGGATCGCGGTTCTGCCGCGCCAATTCATACCTGTCCTCGTCAACGGTCACTACAAAACTCCCGGGTTGCATGAGCGAAGTCTACAACAGTGAAGTTGCGTTTTCTGGCTGTTTTCGGACCTCATCAATCATGGTCACAGGGTGTCGCTGCGGAGGAAAAACAGACACCATGGCCAGCCGCTTCGACTTTGCTGTATAGTGCCGTAAGTCATAATACCAGAGGTCGCAGCCGGGACCGGATTGCGGAGGCGTTATCCTCACAACCCGGTATATCGCTGGTCCAGGCCAGTAATGCCGGAAAATACCATCCCATCACCAGCAGGATAGGCACGAAAGTTCTCATGACTGAAAAAAATCCGAGAAAATATTCCCAGGCAGTGGTTGATGGCGTGGAAAAAGCGCCAGGCCGCGCCATGTTGCGAGCAGTTGGCTTCCAGGACCGGGATTTCGACAGACCCCAGGTAGGAATCGCCTCGACCTGGAGCATGGTCACGCCCTGCAATATGCATATCGACAGGCTCGCCGAGAGCGTCACCGCAGCAGTCGACCGCGCTCATGGGAAAGGGGTCATCTATAACACGATAACTGTTTCCGACGGCATCTCCATGGGAACCGAGGGGATGAAGTATTCGCTGGTATCGAGAGAAGTCATAGCCGACTCGATCGAGACGGTTTCCGGCTGTATGGGCCACGACGGCATAATCACTATCGGCGGCTGCGACAAGAACATGCCGGGCTGCCTGATCGGCATGGCCAGACTCAATCGTCCCTCTCTGTTTATCTATGGCGGGACGATACAGCCCGGTAAAAATCACACCGATATCATCTCGGTTTTCGAGGCGGTAGGCGGCCATGCCAGGGGAACGGTGTCTGATATTCAACTAAGGGAAATCGAAGAAACCGCAATTCCCGGTGCGGGCTCCTGCGGAGGTATGTACACCGCCAATACCATGGCCTCAGCTATCGAGGCACTGGGTATGAGCCTCCCCAACAGTTCCGCTCAGGAAGCCATATCCCGAGAAAAACTGGACGACTGCCAGAGAGCAGGCGCAGCCATCATGCAACTGATAGCGTCCGACATCAAACCGTCAGATATCATGACCAGGCCGGCATTCGAAAACGCCATCAGGGTGGTCATTGCCCTGGGGGGGTCTACCAATGCGGTCCTTCATCTGCTGGCCATGGCACATGCCATCGGTGTCGAACTGACTCTGGAAGACTTCACCCGGATTGGTAAATCAACGCCCGTGCTGGCGGACCTGCGTCCTAGTGGCAAATACCTGATGTCCGAACTCATTGAAATCGGTGGCATTCAGCCGTTGATGAAGTCGTTGCTCGACCGGGGCCTGCTGGACGGCAGTTGCCTGACAGTAACCGGCAGAACCCTGGCCGAAAACCTGCAGGACGTGCCGCCTTACCCGGACGGCCAGGACATCATTTATCCCTTCGACAAACCCATCAAAAAAGACAGCCACCTGGTGGTTCTCAAGGGTAATCTCGCTCCTGAGGGAGCGGTGGCCAAGATAACCGGTAAGGAAGGGCTTAGATTTACCGGTACAGCGCGGGTTTTTCATTCCGAAGAGGAAAGTCTGAAGGGAATTCTCGACGGCACGGTTGTCGCCGGTGAGGTTATCGTTATCCGTTATGAAGGTCCGAAGGGTGCACCCGGCATGCGGGAAATGCTGAGTCCCACTTCCGCAATCATGGGCAAGGGACTGGGCAAGGACGTGGCGTTGATCACCGACGGTCGCTTCTCCGGCGGCAGTCATGGATTCGTGGTGGGTCATGTCACACCGGAAGCTATCGAAGGCGGGCCTATCGCTGTAGTGCAGAATGGCGACCGCATTACCATCGATGCAGAGACCAGTGAACTGACCCTGCAGCTTGACGAGGCGGAAATCCAGGCCCGACTGGCCCGCTGGCAGCGCCCGGCTCCCCGCTACACGCGCGGCGTTCTGGCCAAATATGCGAACACTGTGTCCTCGGCCTCCGAAGGAGCGGTAACCGACAAGTACCTGAGGAACCTCTGATCAATTATGAAATTACCCGGGTCTTCAGACGAATTCGCTGACGAGGCGACCTGCCGTCGGCATGCGTCGGCCTGTCAAGGTGAGTCAACGAAGCGTGTCGGCTCGTCTGAAGTCCCCATCGGGCGGGGCCGGTCTGTATTCAGTTTCCTGCTACCGCTGATCGCCTGGCTGGTAGCCGCGCCGGCATATTCACAACCGGTTGCCGAGCAGCCTTCCAACGCCCGCAGTGCCGATGGCAACTTCATTCGCTGGCGCGAACACATTATTGACGATCCGGCACTGGCCGGCTTTCTGCTCAGCGGCAGTGATGGGCTGGTCATGGAGGATCTGGATCGGGATGGATATGAAGATATCGTTTCGGTACACGAATTCGATTCAAGCTACAACTCCGCTGTCTATCAACCAGGGTTTGAAGCACCCGCCGACGGCCATGTGAGGATCGCCTTCGGCTCCGCCGATCCAGATCGATGGGTAAATATTACCGTGGCGGAAGGTGCCGATGCGCCAGCCCCTGAGGATGCCGCTACCGGCGATCTCAATGGCGACGGCTACGCCGATATCATGGTCGCTGCAGAATTGTCTCACCTGATCTACCTGCAGAATCCGGGAGCCAGTGCGCGTTCAGTGACCTGGCCGCGGCTGATTCTGCCCATGACGCAGGGCCACGGTTCCTACATTCGTGTATTCCTGGCGGATTTTGACGGCGACGGTGTACCCGAGGCTGTCGCGCCGAACAAGGGCGCCCAGATACCCGGACCGGAGGATTTCGCCAGATCGACCCCGGTTTCGATCTTCAAGGTAAATGGCGACCCCCTGAGCGGGGACAACTGGCAGGAAACCGTATTGGGTTACTACAGCGTTCCGCAGAACTCAGAGCCGATCGATCTGGACAGCGATGGCGACCTCGATATCGTCGTCGGCTCTCGCGGTGAGGCACGCCTGGTATTTTTTGAAAACCTGGGCACCGGCCATCTGGAATTTCGTGAACATGCAATCGGGATCTATGATGGCAGCATGCAGGGGTTCAACCTGGAGTATGCCGATCTCAACGGCGACGGCAGAATGGATATCATCGGTCGCTCGCGGGGCGACCTGGGCTGGATTGAACAACCTGAACGCATCGATGACGCCTGGAACGCGCACTACATCGGCAGTTTCAGACCAGACACCGTCACCGGGCTGGAGATTGCCGATATCGATGGCGACGGGGATATTGATGTCATGGTCGGTAGTTACAGCGCTGGAGACCGTGAAAACGACAGCAGTATCTCTGTTGATGGCGCCCTGGGAAGACTGGGTTGGTTCCAGAATCCCGGGGCCACCGGCAAAGACTGGCAACGTCACGATATTTCCCGACGCAAGCGCGGCATGTTCGATAAATTTATTGCCAGAGACGCCGATGGGGATGGCGATATCGACTTTTTTGGCACCCGCGGCAACAGTGCTCCTTACGACGGCGTGTTCTGGCTTGAGCAGGTGCGCAGTTCGGAAGCCGCACCAGTCTTCATACCGGCCAGATCTGACGAAAGTCAGGAAATGCCCCTGCCACGCTGAACCAGTCTTGAAAATCTGTCAGAGTCACAGGCTGCAAAGCGTGACCTGCATCACACCCGCTCGTTCCCGGAGCCCCTCCGAGCCCCGCAAACGTCGCTGAAAGCCCCTGAATTCCGAGCGTTCCCGGCGAATTACCGGTTTGTGAACCATTTCACAGCGGTACCGGCACTGGAGCACATATTATTACCACCGTTAGTCAGGCATTCATGCGCAGCAATGAAGCCAGCATTGGAATAAATGGTTTACCTGTACTATTCGTTAAAGAATAACGAAACAGCTACGACTTAGTAACTAAACAGTCAATCAAATGGAATTTGGGAGTGACGGTAAAATGAACATATTTCAGAAACTCGGTGAACTGACTTCCAGTCAACGCGATTATCACGATGTCGCTACCGCACTGGAAAGCCTCCGACTTTCCGGAAAGCCGGTTACAGTCAAGTTCGAAGGTGAAAAGCGTTCTTATTCCAGTCGCGTTACTGCGTTCAATCGTGACCACAAGATTTTTGTTCTGGCTGATATATTCCCGCCCGCACCTGGACAAGCGTTCCAGAAAGGACGTATCGCCAGCATCTCTTCAACTGACAACCAGAAAACCATCTCTCTCAGTGGCGTGTGCGTGGAACCTCTGGTGGCAAGCCAGAGCATGGGTTACGAATTAAAAGTCAACAGTTCACTGTCGGTGGAAAAATTCGAACAGGATTTCGACTTCGGCCTGCACCACTCAAAAACCAGCAGTGCCGCAACAACAGAACGCAAAGTCGTGGGCCTGTGAGTCAGTTTATCAGAATCGGCTCCCGCCTGAGCCGGTAATTCAATAGAACAGTTGAATAAAAAAACCCGCCTGCAGGCGGGTTTTTTTATCTCAATTCCTGTCAGTTGTTGGGTCGCTGATCATCTTCATCGCTGATTCGGCGCAGATGCCCGTACATCATTTCCTCGACAAATTCGACACATTTGAATTCCAGCAATTGCATGTTCTCATCCAGTCGACGGTACAGCGGCATCCTGATCGTCCACGGCCGGGTATAAACATTGGGATCTTCCAGGGTTGCTTCGTAGAGCAATGTGTCAGGCCCCGTGTGGGTATACCGTTCGGTGACTTTCAATGCCTCGGTATGGTGATTGCCCGCGTGATCGAACCAGGTATCCGGCATCTGGTCCGTCACATCGATAACCAGCGTATCGCCCTCGAAATAGCCTCTTGAGTGACCCATCCAGCTGTATACCGGCGCCTCAAAATCCGGTCTGTTCATGTAAACAATTCGACTGGCGCTGGCAAACTCGTAAGCCATAATAATATGGTCGGGAGACTGCACGATCTGGAACGGAAATGGCAGATAATTGGCCCGCGGAACACCTGGCATGTAACACTTGACGTAGGGGTCTTTCTCCAGCCAGCCGTCCTTGTTCTGCTGCTGTTGCTGCCGTGCCTCCGGGGTGTAGGGAATTTCTCCGCCGACCACAATCCCCAATCCGGCCGGCACCGAACCCCAGGCGCCAAGTTGAGGCAATGGCGGAAAATCAGCGGCATGGGGTTCAATATTCCAGTGTGCGGACCCCATGGCCTGCCAGATTCCATTGAAATCAGGGCTACCATCTGCGGTTCGTGGGGGTGAAAAATCCTCCGCGGCGTTAACCGCGCAGGTCAGAATCAACGGAGTCAGGAAAATCAGCGCCTTGCGCTGCAGCTTGGAAAGCGTCATTGCTACCACCCTTTGGTTGTTATAGTTTTTGTTTCTTGTTGTTTTTGCTGCTATCAGCTTTTTCTTATTGTTTTATATCCGGCTTTTTTATTTTAAGTCCGGCTTTTCTATTTTAAATCCGACTTTTTGCATTAAGTTCGACTTTGCGTCGGCATGGCTTGAGATACTGCTTGGTCAGACGTTCAAGGCTCCCGATTCTAACACAGTCATCGCTGTCGTCTATCCCGCCCTTGCGCACTCGTGGCCTCCCCTGGCCAGGGCCAGGTTATCCGACACACACCCCTGGCGTCGATGACCAATCTGCCGGCTGACACGATAAACCGATTCCGGGAACGATGATTTTTCCGGTCGACAGCCGTAAACTGAACATCCTCAGGCAGCCGCCCCACGCAGGAATCCCGATATGACACTGACCAGACGACAACTTCTCAAAGCCGGCGCCATGGCAGCTGTGCCAGCCGTTCTGCCCGGGTTTCCTGCCCGTGCACAGAATATTGACTACAATTTCGCGACCATACCGTCTTCAGGTCAGTGCCTGCCCACCGTCGGTATCGGCTGCCGGAACTACCGTGGACCTGAATCACCGACTCAGGCAGCTGAGTTCAGGGATACCTTTGCGACCTATCACCGACTGGGCGGCAAAGTGGTAGACACGTCACCCAATTACGGCAATTCCGAGCAGGTAATCGGTAATCTCATGCGTGACCTGGGTATCCGTGAGCAGCTGTGGGTAGCAACCAAGGTGGATCGTGAGACCATCGATGACGGTATTCAGCGCATGGAAGGTTCCTTCAACAGACTGGGTGGAGATCACTTTGACCTGATGCAGGTTCATAACCTGCGCGGTGTAGAGACTCAATTGCCCACTCTCCAGGCCTGGAAGGGACAGGGCCGATTCCGGCATATCGGCGTAACCACTTCCAATGATCGTCAGTATCCTGACCTGGAACGTCTGATGCACAACTACCCGCTGGATTTCATCCAATTGGATTATTCCCTGGGTAACCGGGGCGCCGCCGAGCGTCTGCTGCCCCTGGCCGAGGACCGGGGCATCGCGGTACTGGTGAATCTGCCGTTCGGCCGTGGCAGACTGTTTTCTGCGGTCGGCAACCGGCCGCTGCCGGACTGGACAACGGATATCGATGCCACCAGCTGGGCGCAGGTATTCCTGAAATATATTTACTCCCATAGCGGCACCGTCATACCGATTCCTGGCACCACCAAGCCGCACCATGCCGCAGACAACCTTCAGGCCGCCACCGGACCGATACCGGACCGCGCACTGCGCCGGGAAATGGAGCTTTTCATAGACCCACTGCTGGCCTGACAGACCGGGTCTGAGACAGAGGCAGGCAGATTGGTCGCCCCACTCCCGGCGCTTGTAATGACCCGGGAAGTACATTAGGCTCAGCGCTTTTTCGACAGGCGGCGGTCAATAGACACGATGGGACCCACTTTCACCTGGTCACTGGGTAGCCTGCAGATCCGTATCAACTGGTTGATTCTGGCCTGCGTGCTGCTTACGATTTTCGGTTTTGTCCGCCTCGGTATGTGGCAGTGGGGGCGCGCCGCAGAAAAACTGGCGGCGCAGGCTGAATTTGAGGGACAGCAGCTTCAGAATGCACTGCCGCTGGATCAGGTCGATCCGTCGGCCCTGCCGGATTCAGAATTGAAAAACCTGCATGTGGCACTGAGCGGGGAATATGATAACGCACATACCATCCTGGTACTGGCGCAGTTTTTTGACGGTCAGATCGGCTACGAGGTAGTGACGCCCTTCCGACTTGCCGACAGCGGCAGACTGGTGCTGGTCAGTCGCGGCTGGACCAGCGGCATCCTCCCGCCCAATACTCCGCCCAGTACCCGTCCGGTTTCAGGGCCGGTGGAACTGACTGCCCAGATTCATGTGCCGGACCCGGAAGAACCGGTGTTGGCGAGTCAGATCGACGCCAGCCACTGGCCACTGCGGGTTCGGGGCGTGGAGATTGATGTACTGGAGCGGATTCTGGGCGAACCGCTGTTTCCCTATCTGGTCCGTCTTACCGAGGATCAACCGGGCATGCTGGTCAGACACTGGCCGGAAACCAACGTCGATGTCGATACCCATCTTTCCTATGCCCTGCAGTGGTACACGTTCGCTGTCATGGTGGCGATCGCCGCCCTCCTCGCCAGCAGCAACCTGCTATCCCTGATGCGCGACCCGGAAGAGGATAAATTCAAGAAATAACAAAGGGTTGCTGACAATACCTTGAGCTGAAGGTAAACCGGTCACCAATCGTTTACAGGCCCACCGGGACCAAGCCCGGGAAAATCCGGTCGCTCAACGCGGGATTGCCCGTTCCAGCGGCCTTTCCCCTGGGTACGTTGTGAGCTATCCTAGAACCGCTCTGAGGTAGTCGCACTAGTACGGCACATAAACCATAATCCTGATCCATGCGTTGACTTTACCGATCCCGGAGGCTGCCTGCAGATCGGAATGCGACGACTCCAGAGGCGGACAGATTGTCCCGAAAAAGCGAACAGAATCGGATAATTCCGTGCTCATTCAATCACGGGGAGAATTACCCATGCGTAACCTCAAGTCACTCAAGTTCACTGGTAACTGCATCCTTGGCGGCATTCTGCTGTGGCCCGCCATGAGCCTGGCCCAGAATGCCGGTCAGGTTACCTTCCATAAAGACATCGAGCCGATACTGCAGCGCAGCTGCCAGCATTGCCATCGGGAAGGCGGCGTGGCTCCCATGCCGCTGGTCACTTATGAGCAGGTAGCCCCATTTGCCGGATTGATCGAATACAAGACCGGCCTGCGGGATCGCGCCGGTGCCATGCCCCCCTGGTATGTGGAAAAAGACATCGGCATCCAGGAATTCAAAAACGACCCCTCTCTGAATGACGAGGAAATTGCGGCGATTTCCCGCTGGGCCAGGACCGGCGCCCCGGAGGGCGATCAGGCCGACGCACCGGCACCTCTGGTGTTCGATGACAGCGTGAAATGGACGCTGGGTCAGCCCGACCTGGTGGTCAATACCCAGGAATTTTTTAAGGAGGCCGGCAGCCCCGACTGGTGGGGCGAACTGGCCAGGGTACCACTGGGCCTGGAACAGGACCGCTATGTGAAGTCCGTCGAGATTGTCGAAGTCAACGACGTTCCCAACACCGGTACCGGGCGGGAAACTGTCGGTGGTCGCTACATTTTTCACCACATGATCTGGCGTACCGAAGTCCATGACGAGAACGGTAACCCGACGGCCGACGGGACAGTCGGCTGGCCGGTACACGAAGTGGGTCGAAACCCCGATATTTTTGATCCGGAAAACGGTCGTCTGCTGCGGGCCGGCTCCGTCTTCGCTACCGACTCAGTCCATATGCATTCCAACGGCCGCGATACCACCGGCCATCTGGAAATCGGTTTCCGCTTTCATCCGCTAGGCTACGAACCCAAGTTCGAAACTGCCCGATTCGGTCTCGGCAACGGCGTGGACATCAGTATTGCCGGCAATGAAAAGGACCAGGAACTGCACGCCTATGCAGTCATGGAGGATCACACCAAGATCATCACTTTCGAACCCCACCTGCATGCCCCCGGCGAACGCATGTGTCTGGAGGCAATCTGGGGTTATACGGTCGAAACCCTGTCTTGCGTGGGCTATGACCACAACTGGGTACGCGGCTATCCGTTCGCGGAAAATTATGAACCATTGCTTCCCAAGGGTACGATTCTTCACATCGTCGGCTATATGAACAATACCGACAGCAATCCCAACGTGCCCGACCCACGCAACTGGCAGGGCTCCGGTAATCGGTCGGTAACCAATATGTTCATCGACCTGGGTATTCGGGTAAAACTGACTGAAGATCAGTTTTTCGAGGAAATGGCCAACCGCCGCGAGGTACTGGATCTTGGTCCAAACGACCACGTAATCGGATGCCCCCTCTGCCTGGCTCCGCTGGTCGCCCCGATACCTGAAACCAGTGACGTCGGTGAAGAGTTGTCGGATGATGTGGCTGCCAACTGAACGGCCACTGTCCTGACTGCCAATCCACAAAAACGCAAGGCTCAACGAGTGGGCCTTGCGTTTTTTTCTGCAGTTTTTTTTACTTCAGACCCGGGCCCGTCAGCTACACACGAAGGTCGGAGAGCCTGGGCTGAAAAGCCAAGATTTCGAACCAACAAAAACTGAAAGGAGAGAATTGAATGAACCCTGGCACGAAGTTTACGAGCGCCCGCATCGGCCTGTTGCTTGCCTGCGTCGCTCTGGTGCTGAGTCCCGCAGCCAGCAGTCAGCTGTCCTACCGTAAAGGTCAGCATGTGGAACCCGCTTATGAGGGCTGGAGAAAAAACGAAGACGGAACCTTTTCGTTTATCTTCGGTTACTTCAATGAGAACTGGGAAGAGGAAATCGATATTCCGGTAGGCGGGAACAATTTCTTTTCGCCAGGTGATCCGGACCGGGGCCAACCCACACATTTTCTGCCACGTCGAAACCGCTTCACCTTCGAAGTTGTGGTCCCTGCCGACTGGGGTGATCAGGAACTGGTCTGGGAAACGACGTCTCCAAATGGCGTTACGCGACGCGCCTATGGGACCCTGGCCACCGATTATGTCATCGATAACGTGGTCATTGCGTCGGAAACCGGATCTCTGGGAGCCGGAACCAGCAGCCCGGAATCACGCGCCAATGTCGCACCGCAACTCACGGTGCTCGGCGATTCACGACGTACGGTATCGGTTGGCCAGCCCCTGCAGATTCGTGCCCAGGTTCTGGACGACGGCATACCCAAGCCCCGCCGTGCAGGCATTTCCACTCAGGAAGAGCTGACCCGGGCCATGCTTAATCCGCCCAGCCGCATCACGGTGGGCAAGCACAACGGTCTGTTTCTTTCCTGGAACGTTTACCGGGGCCCGGATTCCGCTGCCGGCTCGGTTCAGGAATCGGTGCAATTCGATCCACCCCAGGTTAAGCCCTGGGAAGATACACGTACTTCGGCCAATTCACCGTGGGGTGCCCTGTGGCAACCCCCGGCCGTGCCGGAGGATGGCATCTACAGCACCGAAGTCACTTTCGACACGCCGGGTACCTACGTTCTGTGGGGACGAGCTGACGATGGCGGGCTGTACCAGGATCAGTATGTCACGGTAACCGTAACACCCTGACAGCCCGCAATAAATTAAGGCCCGCCGGACCCTGCGCCTGGCGGGCCGTTTTTGTTGCGGAACCCATGAGTCAGCGTGGCTGCCCCAGGACCGGGGCAAACGGCGGCTCGAATCTGGGATCGGGATCATCGCTGAATCGTATGCCACCCGGTTCCGGCTGCATGCGCTGTAATTCCGACAGGGGATCGTGATTCATGTGCAACATTTCCCTGGCCATGACTGTCGACGGCGATTCCGCTTCAGGTCCAAAAGAGAAACTGAAGCTGCCTTTAACCAGCCGGTCCTGATCATCCAGGATCGCCCAGCTCACCGAGTAGTAATCCGCCGGCTGCAGGACCGGAACCGGCCAGGAAAATACTGTAATCGCCCCCGGATTGTAGCGGAAGCCGATATCGACCCAATCATGCCGATGGTTGTAGAGGACCAGTTTGACCAGTTCCACAGGCCGGCCGAAGTTTAACATCACCTGGCCCGGGGAGGCAGTCAGCACCGAGTCATCCAGCGGGACCGTTTCTGCTATAATTCCAGCGGTTGTGGCACTGACGCCGAATTGCGGTCCACCATGGCCCTGATGTTGCGCCTGTGCAGTATTCATGCCCGCCGTCAGGAGCAGAATTAATGCCGGCAGTGCGTCGGCAAAGCGGCGCCTGCCGGTATTGAATCGTCTGGCCCTCGCCCTGGTATTCGCCGTGTATTTCACAATAGTTTGCTCCGCAAGTGGCATGAAACTTGACTTCTGAAAAGCTCCCTGCATTCTACCGTCTCTTCAGCGTCCCGAAAACACACAGGTTAACTCTCGCCATATGGTAGACAAAGACTTACCCGCTATCCTCAGGCAGTTGCGGGACGATCCCGGTAACCGCACAGAATTCACTGAAGCATGGACCCAGGGGCGCTCAGCCTTTGGTGGTCTGAGTACCGCCATCGCCGTGAGCGGCCTGACCAAGTTGTTGCCGGAACCCCAGCCCGTGCGCTCGCTGATGGTGTCGTTTATTGGACCCATCCCCCCGGGCGAAGTGACTGTCATACCCCACGTGCAGCGGCGCGGTAACAACGTCACGCAACTGTCAGCCGAACTGCTGGCAGAGGGCGAACTGTGTCTACAGGTGATGGCGGTGTTTGGCAGGTCACGGGACACCTATTCGGTTCAGCCGCAACAGTCATTCAGTCCTGAACCACGGGACAGCCGACGCAGTTTCGATCGCCACCGGTCCGGGCCGCCTTTCCTTGACTACTTTGAAGGTGCCTGGACCGGTGGGGGAATTCCGTTCAGCGGCAGCAGGGATAATCGTCTGGGAATCTGGGCACGTCACCGCGCTGACATGAGCGAGTTCCCGGTGGAGAAAATTATTGCCCTGGCGGATATTCCGCCACCGGTGATTCTTTCTCACTATAAGGAGCCCAAGGTACCGGCCAGTTCTCTAACCTGGTCTCTGGAATTTGTGACAGAACCGGAACTGCTCAAAGAGGACTGGTTTTATCTTGACTACCATATCGAACACGCGGCCCATGGCTACACGCAACAGGCTGGCAGACTGTTCACCGAACAGGGAACGCTCTGCGCACTGTCACGCCAGTGCATGGTGTACTTTGACCACCGGGTCTACGGGGACAGCAGTCACGCTAACGGAAGGTGAACCCCTGCTCGGCAAGGAATGCCTTCATATGGGGTCTTGATTTCTCGGATAACAACACGGAAACCTGTTCACTCCAGCTGATCCCGTGCCCACCTCCGGTTCGGGTCCGGTAATACTCCCGTACCGCTTTATCGTATTCACGGATCGCCTGCGCGTCACCGTCCTCGTTATAGAACTCATCCTTCAGTATCACCGACAGTGGCAGGCGCGGTTTCAGCTCCGGGTTCTGATCAGGATACCCGAGACACAATCCGAACACCGGGTATACGCCTTTCGGTAACTTCAGCAGATCGCTGACTTCCCGCGGGTTATTGCGAATACCACCTATGTAACATATCCCCAACCCCACCGATTCCGCGGCCGTTACCAGGCTTTGCGCCATTAATGTTGCATCGACCGTGGCAATTATGAAATGCTCGGTATAATCTCCCTCAAACGGTTTGCCATACTCCCTGCAGTAATTACCGGCCCGTTTGAGGTCCGCGCAGAAGACCAGAAACTCCGCTGCTGATTGCACATAGGACTGATTGCCTGCCAGAACCGACAGTTGCGCTCTGCTTTCAGGACTGCGAACCCGGATGATTGTCCCTCCCTGCAGAAAACTCGAAGTTGCCGCACCCTGCCCTGCTTCCACCAGCTGCCGGAACAGGTCTTCGGCAATAGGTTGCGTGGTAAATTTGCGGATACTGCGATGGGATTTCAGCAGTTCGATAACGGAACTCATAGTGCTTTATCTCCGGATTGTCTGGAATTCTGATTTATTGCAACAGTGAATCGAGGAAGGCCGGCACCACATCGTTGGCCAGCGTGGTTTCCTCATTGAACAATACGACCACGCCGATATTCCGGTCGGGAACGAGCGCCACCTCCGAGCGGAAACCACGTACCCCGCCACCATGGTGAATGACGCGCAAACCACGGTAATCAAACACCCGCCAGCCCAGCGCATACCAGGCTTTCTCCAGCCCCGGCCAGCGATTGAAGTAATTGCCACGTGGTGTTTCAACCACCGGTGTGTGCTGCTGAGAAAGAAAGGACTCCGACAGAACTTCCGGAAAGCCACCAAGATTGGCCCGTGCCCAGATCGCCATGTCCAGAACGCTGGCGTTGATTCCCGCCGCGGGTGCTACCGAGTAATAGGCCGGATTGAGACTGGTGGTATGCCAGCCACCCCGGACGCGGAGATGGGGAGCTGTGGCATCGGCACTGCCGACAAAGTTATCCAGACCGGTCGACGCGTGATCCATGCCAAGCGGTTTGAACAGCTGTTCATCGAGGTATTGTTCATAGGGTTCGTGGGTCGAGACCTCCACCACATCCGCTATCAGCGAAAACACAACATTCTGATAGCCGTAACATCTGCCCGGGGGGCACACGGTGGGGATCTGGTTGAATTTGCTCACGATCTTCTCGTAGAGAACCCCGTCGTCAAGCATGTTTGAATAGGCGTGGGGCATAAGGCCCGTGGTGTGACTGACGATATTCCTGAGCGTGATGGCCCGGGAAGCGCTTCCGGTACCGATCTGCAATTGTGGCAGGACCTCGCTGACCGGTGTTTCCCAACTCTGCAGGTGGTTGCTTACCATCAACGAAGCCACGGTGCCGGCAAAAGTCTTGCTCACCGAAGCGATTCTGAACAGTGATTCTTCCGTCAGTGGTTGCGGATTGTCGGCATTACGGACACCCCAGGTGCGCAGATCCAGAGTCTGTTCTCTGCTGACCAGGGCCGCTGCAGCTCCGGGCAGGTGCTGCTCGGTAATCTGCTGTTCGAGCCAGGCAAGAAAAGCGCTGGAGGTCTGCGCCTGGAGGGCCGCGACGTTATACCCTGTCGCTTCGCGTGGAGCCTGATTTTCCTGAGCCGTGACGGATAAAACTGGCAGCAATGACAGGAACGTTATCAGCAGTGCCACCCGGGGTCGGGCCGGACGAAGGTCTCTGAAATACAAAAAGCGTTTACCCGTGTGGTGCCTCAAGAATTAATGCCACCAGTTCAACCCCGGCGGCAGCCTGGCGACCAATGATACACGTGCTGGAGACCTTCACAAAGTCCTGACCGGCAGCTTCCCGAGTCTGAAATATCTGGGATTCGTGAAGCTCAGGAACGCCTGGTTTGCAGAATAAAAAAGGCCGGTCCGTTAATGCTGCATCGGACCGGCCAGCGCGCCTTGGGGATGGCGCAGGGACGGGTGCAGCCGCCTGGCGGCGCACCCGGACAGGAAGTTATCAGGACACCATGACCAACAGCCGACGATTGTCACGCTGCACTGTCAGGGCCACCAGATCACCGGTATCGGCAAGCTTGCTGTTGAATTCACGCAGGTTGTTGACCGCTTTGCGATTCACCTCGACGATTAGGTCCCCCTTGCGCAAACCCGCCTGCCAGGCCGGACTGCGTGGTGCCACCTCGACGACCTCGACACCGTCTGCAGCGCTGCCTGCCGACTGCAGGGTCGCACCGACAAAGTCATCCGCATCCGACTGTCTGACACCGTTACTCTCAGCCTGGGCCAGTTCCTCACTGCCGCCAAGAGTCGCACTGAGATTCAAGTCGTGACCATCACGCAGAATTCCCAGTTTCACGGTTTCGCCGCGGCGTATCAGACCAACCTGATTGCGCAGATCCCGGCTGTTTTCAACAGCCCGTTCATCGATGCTGACAATGACATCGTAGACCTGGATGCCGGCCGCTTCCGCGGCACTGCCTGCCATGACGCTGGCGACCAGCGCACCCCTACCGGCATCGAGGTTCAGCGTGTCGGCCACTTCCGGGGTAATATCGCTGATCTGCACACCCAGCATACCGCGCCTGACTTCGCCATCGCTCTCCAGCAGATCGACCACCGTGTGGACCATATTGGCCGGAACGGCGAAACCGATGCCGTCGCTGCCACCGCCGTTGGCGCTGATGATAGCGGTATTGATGCCCATCAGGCGGCCCTGCATATCCACCAGAGCGCCACCGGAGTTACCCATGTTGATTGCCGCATCGGTCTGGATAAAATCCTCGTATTTCTCATTATCCAGGCCGGCCCGGCCAAGCGCACTGATGATGCCGGAGGTCACTGTCTGTCCGATCCCGAAGGGATTACCGATAGCTACCACGAAATCACCCACTTCCGCGTTCTCACTGTCTGCGAATGGCAACGCCACCAGATCCCTGGCATCGATCTTGATCAGTGCAATATCGGTTCCCGGATCGCTGCCTACCAGCTCGGCCGGGTAGTTACGACCGTCCTTGAGCGTGACGCTGATCGTGTCGGCATTGGCGACCACATGCTGATTGGTGACAATCAGGCCGTCATTCGCATTGATGATTACGCCGGATCCGGCACCCTGCCGGCGGGGCATGAACTGCTGCTCCGGCCGGCCGGGCATCTGATCAAAGTCAAAGTAGCGACGCAGTCCCTCCGGAAGCTGCCCGCCGAAAGATAATCCCTGCTCCGCATTGGCCATTTCAGTCACCCGAATGCTGACCACGGCGGGGGTTACCTCTTTCAACATCGGCGCCAGGGAAGGTACACCCTGCTCCAGTGCATTGGCGCTGAGGGCACTGGTCAGGGACAATTGACTTGCACCGGCCACCAGGGCCAGGGCAACTACGAACCCGCTGAAATAATGTCTTACACTCATGCTCTGCTCCTGATTCAAATGAAGGTTGGTGGCGGTTGCGAACTACCCGGCAGCGCCGGAATCCGCATCCGGTATCCGTAGCTTGCCTGTGGCCGGTTGTGAATTCCTGATCAAAACGGGAAGAAAACCTCCAGAAAAGCTGAAGGAAGCCACCTTAAAGCTGGTCAGGCTGGAAAATTGGCGCTTTGTATGATTAAGTAACAGTGACGACATTGCCGTGCGGCAGAGATTGACTTTCAGCACGGGAGTTTTCGATTATTCTCTTATTTTTCATAAGGATAAAGCGAAAATGTCACAAATTGATTTAATATCAGTGAGCGAAAGCCGGCTGCCGACAGAACCCGTCAGCAGGCCCGCAAACGGTATCGCGGACCGCGAATTGACACCGGCATCCTTACAAACTGCCCTGCAGACACCGTTCCGGGTCGGGGATTGGCTGGTGAACCCGGAACTGAATCGCCTTTCCGGCGTCACCGATTCAACCTGCCAGCGCAGCCTTGAACCCCGTCTGATGCAGTTGCTCTGTTTCCTGGCCGCCAATCAGGGCCGGGTCATCACCCGGGATCGGCTGACCACTGAACTTTGGCCCAGGGTTATCGTGAATGACAACTCCCTCACCCGGGCTGTCAGCGAGTTGCGCAAACAGCTCAGACACCCGGACCTCCACGATAATCCGCGCTGCAGCGGCCTCGAAACCATCCCCAAGAAAGGTTACCGACTGACATTACCGGTTACTGGACTGCCAGTCGCCCGGGAGCAACAGCCGATCATCCCCGCCATCATGGCACCCGCAACGACGCATCCGCCCGTGGCACGTCCTGTTCAGCGGGCAATGCTGGCAGCAGCTTTTTCACTGGCACTGGTGCTGGGCCTTGGCTGGTGGAACAGCGCCATGATCAACCACGGGACGCTTCCTGTCAGCGCTGCAGGGCCGGCCTTTGATCAGGTGATCGGGGAACGAACCGCCATCAGTGGCGCCCGGCTCAGCCTCAGTTCTCTGCAGAATGGCGGGGCGGTGGCGGATCAAAACGGCGCCCCTTCTGCCATGGCGGTGTCACCGGATGGCTCAACCCTTGCCTTTCTGCGCCACGAATACGGAAAATCGAAACTTTATCTTCTCGAAGCAGACTCCGATACCGGGCCGGTAGCTATCTTCAGCAGTGACGACTATCTTTACAATCTGCAATGGTCACCGGTTGGAAATGCCCTGCTGTTCGCCAGGGAACCCACGGCAATCGTAACCACCCTGCTGCACTCCGGCAGTCGCCCGGCAGATCTGGTAATGCTGGATCTGGATACGCTGACACCGCGGGTGTTGATCGATCAGACTCCCGAAGCAAGGGAGCCGCCGGCATCGGTTTAACTGACAGGCTGCTAATCGGACCAGGCTATCCAGGCAGGCTATGCATGTGACGCCGGTCCGATAACTGTCGACAGAAACACCGTGACCAGCAGAACCAGCAGCCCCACTCCCGTCTCCAGAGAAATGCTGCGGCGCAGGAGCAGAATACCTCCCGGCTTATCCAGCAGCGGTACCAGCCACCAGCGGTTCAGTGCTGCCAGCGCCAGCATCAGTGCCACCAGCAGAGCTTTAATCAACAGCGCCAGACCGTAGGCACTGTTAAACAGCTCTGCCGGAGACTCCAGCAAACGGGTCAGTAACAGCACTGCTGCCGCCAGCAGCACGACCACCAGAATCGACGCCCGACTGCTGAACCGGGACATGATCTGCTGTACCTGGCCGGGCTCGTAGACTCGGGTAGCCCGCCATAACGGCAACAGCGACCCGAGCCAGAGCGCTACACAGAGTACATGTAACACGATGGCGATCCGGGCACCGAGTGACAGCGGTGCAACGTGTCCGGTGGCCTGGAATGACAGCAACAGCAACAATATTGCGGCAGCATTGAGACGATAAAAGAGCCGGAAGAAGGCCTGCCCCGGCGGTTTTGAGAGTCGGCCAAGATAGGCAATGCCGGCAACCTGCCCCAGTATCAGCAGCAGGAGTACGGCCATTCGCAGCAGGCTCGTCTCCCCTACCCCCAGGTTCAGATAAAAACGGATCATGCTCCAGTTCAGCATACCCGTCGGGCCCGATCCTGAGGCTGCTCCCACCTGGGACAGAAAGTAAAAAATCACCCCATGGAAACCCAGCAGTGCGCCGGCAAGACTGTAGAACAGGCTCCAGTAAAGCGCGCGCCGGCGTTGATCGTCCAGCAGCCACACCGACAGGGTGCCGCCGGTCGCGGCGATGACACCGAAATACCAGCACAGCTTGGCGACCAGGCTGACGACATCCCAGCCGGAAAGTTCCGGTAACATCGACTACCTGGCGCCTGCGTGACTTAGCGGATACGGGTTGGGGCTAGTGATCGTGGTGACCGGAGCTGGCGTCGTGATGGCCGGCTTCGGCATGGTGTCCGGCATGATCCATTTCGGCATCGGGGTCGACTGTAAAACCGAAGGTACCGGTCACGGTATGCCCATCAGCACCGATAGCCGCCCATTCCACGTGATAGGCCCCTGTCACCAGGGTCGCCGGCAACTGATACTCGGTCCTGGGGGTGGTCTGGGGCTGAAATCCCAGATCCAGCGCATCCCCGTGATGGTCATGCACTGCAAACTTCACCAGGCTCACCGCCTCGGTGAATTGCAGGCTGATCTGCTCGGGTGCGGTTTTCACTACCGCGCCATCTCCGGGGATTGATTCATGCAGGCCGGTGTGAGCCTGTGCGGTAACCATGAAACCGAGAAATGCGGTCGCCACCAGCATGCTTCTCACCATTTTTCGCCAATAATTGCCTCGGTCCATAGAGACTTCCTCCAGATTTGACCATAATTTGTTTACGGGCCGCCATTATGACACTCTCCGGGTCGGCTGAATACTGAATGCAGCGCTGGAGCGAGCCGGGACATCGGGTCCGCTCCCGGTACCGTGAGGCTTAACATGGCGTCGAGATGCAGACCCCGGATGGTGTGAAAACCCCTCGACCCGAGGAACGGCGCGCTCTCAGAGGTTATTCGTCCATCGCCTGTAACCACTCCGCCATAGCCAGAATGGCAGTCCGGCCGGTGCTGCGACATATTGTCGCAAGCCCCGGGAACCGGGCCAGATCGGGCAGCGTGACGCCGTCCGGCAGGTGCGCCCTGACAGACAATCGGTTCCTCAAGTTGATTTATTCCCCGCCAGGCCTTAGCTTAGGTTCCTTGGGACTTTCCCGGATTCCGATCCATTCACATCGCAACCCCAGTCGAACCCCGAGAGCTTTACCATGGCCACCAGGCAACCGGATAAGTCTGCCTATCTGCAACCGGAGCAGGTCTTCTCCCCCGCCGAACTGGATCGACTGTTGCAGAACATCAAATCCAGTGGCGAACTGGGACGGTCGAGAATGTATGGCGCCCTGCTGGACTACCTGTTCGCCTGTTCCCGGGCCGGCAAAACTCCCAGGGAGGTCGATATCGCCGTGGACGTGCTGGGCAAGGGGCCCGAGTACGACGTTTCCCGTGATTCCTCGGTCCGGGTCTATATTCATCAATTGCGTAAAAAACTGGACCGGTACTACACCACCAATGAGCCGGAAAGCGACTATCGGATTGTAATTCCCAAGGGCCAATACACTATAGCCGCCATCGACGAATCAGTGGACGGCACACTCCCGGAGCAACCTTCCGGTCCCCGACAGTTGATCAGCCGGCGACCGGCCGCGCTGATCGTGCTGCTGTTGCTGGCCAATCTGATCGTGATCAGCACTATCGGGGGTATTTCCCGCAATCGGTCCGGCAGCGAGGTCGACCGGCACAATGCCCCGGCCGCGATCTGGGCCACCATATTGCAGGACGACCTGCCGATCATGCTGGTCATGGGCGACTACTATATTTTTGGCGAATTGAACGAACAGGGTAACATCGGTCGTATGGTCAGGGACTTCACCATTAACTCAAGAGACGACCTGGAAGATCGTCATTTCAACGACTGGGAGACCACCCACAATTACCAGGACCTCGATCTCAGCTATATCCCGGAAGGCAGTGCCTATGCACTATCAAGAATCGTTCCGTTGCTCAGTGCCAGCGGTAAACGACTGCATGTCGCCATGATGTCTGACCTGACCACCGTGGATCTGCGGGAAAACCATATAGTCTATGTCGGTTATATCAGCGCCCTGGACAAGCTCAGCGATATGGTGTTTGCCGCATCCAATCTGCAGGTGGGTCGCAGCTATGACGAATTGCTGAACGACCAGAGCGGGCGCTACTACACCAGCGATGCCGGTCTGCCGGAGGAAGGTCAGCAATTTCGCGATTACGGGTTTTTCTCCACCTTTCCCGCCAGCAGCGAAAACCAGATTGTGGTTATCGCCGGCATGCGCGATGCCGGGCTGATGTATACAGCCCAGGCGCTCTCAGATCCGGATTCCCTGGCTGAACTTGAGCAACAACCGGAGAACAACGCCAACAGCCTGGAAGCACTTTACGAAGTCTATGGTGTGGATCGCATGCATTTTGATGGCCGCCTGGTCTACACAGACAGTCCCAACCCGACATTGAAGTGGCGACGCAGCCTGACTGACAGCAACTACTAGTGTCCTGTCCGGTTAATTCGTTGTATTTCAGAGCCTGCATAAAAAACTCAATCCGTCAGCGCCGTATACCAGAGGCAATCACTTCTGGCGATAGCGAGATTGGAAGTGATCATGAACAGTTTCTGGTTGCAGCGGGGATAGAGTCCACCTTCCTCCTCCCGGTAAAGCGAACGGAAATGATTGGTCCGTTCGGTGTCGAAGGCCGCCATCTTTTCCAGCGTACCCGGGGCCACCCAGCCCAGCAGGGTGTCCGGTGTCACCAGTCCGAAATTATGATGTTCGATGTCCCTGGTCAGGGTGATATCTGAACCCGGTACGTAATGTTCGGCACAGGCAATGATTTCCGCCTGGTTCATTTCCACCCGCATGGGATGGAAAAACACCTCGGTTTCAAGGTCCTGGTGTTCCTCCCTGAACAGGGCCTCTACCCCGAAATAACGGGTCATGCCGTCCAGTGCTATCCGGTCCGCCGCCGCCTCGAATGCGCCTCCGCATTCGACAGTGACTACCGGCAGTTGTGCAGTACTCGTTTCCATCAGCGCGCCGAGACGCAGTTCCGTGACCACACAGCGATCGGTAAACAAGGAAACGATCCGGTCATGCCTCGCATCGTAACGGGTCACGACTCCGAATGACGGACCCTCGCCGGATGTATTGTGCATATCCACTACCGCCTCGGGATTCAACTGCTGAATTTCCTCCAGCAGTTGCTGACAGACCGGTCCCTGGTCGTCGCTATCGAAAGGCGGCAGAAAACAGCGGTTATAATCCCGTTTGCCGGGTACCTGGCGAAAGGTGAATCGTGGCGCCAGTTCCGCTGCCTCGATCGCCATCAGGTAGCAATAGATATCGACGGCGGGAAAAAAACATTCTTTCAACAGAGTGTGAAGGGCCCGGATTCCCGACGGTTCGTTTCCGTGCAGCAGGGTGACCAGAATCCGGCAGCGGCTGGAATCCCTGCCGGGCACATGGATTCTGCTGGGTCCAGGCAGAAACGTCAGAAAATCATCGATCCCATTACCGATATCCTGCCGGACCGCGCTGTCGAAATGAGTTATCTGTGCTTTGCTGTCCACCGCTATCGTCCTTACTTATATTCCCACTCGGCAACCGGCAGATTGGCTCTGCTCTGCTGGTAGTAACGCTCCAGCAGTATCCGGCAGGCAGTACTGCTGTTGTGCTTGCGTCGCAAAGCATCGTAATTGCGCAGCTGCCACTCGGCACCACTGATACCCTTCTCGATGCGATGCCCGATAATACCGAGATAATAGTTTATGTCTGCAGATTCCACACCGATCGAACGCAGCCCGCTTTCCGCAACGGGCAACAACCGCTGTAACAACTCGAGTACCGGGTGATCCATCAACTCTGACGCATCCGGGTCAGGCCATAGAATCCTGCTGTGAATCCCGAACTCAGCGGCCCGGTAAAAATTGTGGTTGGCATAGGAAAAAGGCAATGCGGTAATCAGCCGGTTGATATCTGTTCTCAGCCCCTCCGCAAGGCCGATGGCCAGGGCCGCATTGGCCATCATGTCCACGACGCTGGGGCCGGAAGGCAGCGCTCTCAATTCAATTCGCAGATGACCGCCGCTGGCATCGTCGTAGATAGGTCGATTCCACAGCCAGACAGTACTCTGCTGCAGACGCAACTCCGAAAGCCTGGGTATTCCACCACTCTCAACCACGGCCAGACTGTCTTCATCATCGATAATGGGCAGCAGCACAGGATAGAGGTGAACGGTTTCGGCAAACTGCTCCAGGATTCCCTGCCGCACCCAGCCATTACCGAAATTCACCCTTGGTAACTGATGCCACGGGGCGTTCATTAACAACTGATCCTTGCGGGTATCGATGGACTTCTTGAACAGTGGAATCCGGGTTTCGTGCCACAGTCGCTCGCCAAATACGATGGGTGAATTGCTGGCTATCGCCAGCACCAGAGGCGTCACAAGTTGCAGGGCATTAAAAGTGTCGGCATAGGCTTCCGGGCTGACCCGGTAATGAACCTGGAAGGAGGTGTTGGCTCCCTCGAGAGTAATGTCGTTACTCTCCACATGCAGTTCATCCTGCCCCTTGATCTGGATCCTGAATGAACCGGGCTTGTCCCGTTTCAGGCGGTTGGCCAGGGCGTGATAGCGGGGAACATCGGTCATGGTATGTTCATTGAAATCGGCGGTCCGCAAGGTGGGCAGAATTCCGATCGGTACCACCCGGCCATTAACGGCTGAGGCACATTCCTGCATTTTCGACATGGCCCCGAGCAGTTCTTTCTCACTTTCCGAGAACGGTCGATTCGCCATCGGAAACGGCGTCAGGTTGTATTCGAGATTGAAACGGTTCAGTTCCAGCGTCAATTGCGGATTATTCATCAGCTGCTGAATTTCACGATTTTCACAAAGCGCGTTTCCCTCCCCGTCGATCAGGTACATTTCCAGTTCCGCACCGAATGACGCCGGCCCGCTGCCGAATCCGGGGCGCTCCAACAATAA
Organism: Pseudomonadales bacterium; assembly: GCA_024234395.1. Lineage (GTDB taxonomy): Bacteria > Pseudomonadota > Gammaproteobacteria > Pseudomonadales > Pseudohongiellaceae > NORP240. The sequence goes on along the minus strand of JACKOH010000001.1, from coordinate 614,551 downwards.
TCGGAGTACTTCAAGATTCTCCCTCAGGCGTCGGGAAAAACGCTGATAGTCTTCTTCTTCAAACTCAATTTTTTCTATGGCTCGACCCATTGCAAGGTTCCGTGTGTCATTCAGGCACAGTGATAATACTGTCTTTTGTCAATATACCGAAACAGCAGCTCCTGTACCTGGTTCTGCATTTCCAGTTCCTGCTCCGGAAGCTGGTTAACCTGCCCGTCCCGGTGATTATAACGCCGGGCAAACAGCGGCTCGTCAGGATAGAGAGTGGCAATATCTGAAAAGAACTTCTTCGGCATTCTGAACAGACCGAGACTCACTGAATGCAGATCGGCCGCCTCCAGCCTGTCGAACACCGTGGCGAACAGCTCTGCATACTCCTGCCGGAAAGTCTGGGAATAGATCAGTGGTTCGAAGCGCAGGGCAATCGGCCAGCCCTGCTGCTGCAACCGGCTCAATGCATCAAGACGCTTTTCAATAGTCGGCACTTTCCGCTCCCAGCGTTGCCAGGTGGTTTGGGGCGTGAAACTCATGGCCACGATGCAGTTATCGAGCGGCTGTCGTTGCAGCAGGCCTCTCACCTGAGTGCTCTTGGTACGGATTTCCATGGTCAAGCGTGGCTGGGCTGAAAACCAGTCAAGGAAAAAATCAATGAAGCTGCTGACCGGCTCCAAAGCCAGACTGTCGCAATCGTAACCGCTGTAAAAAACCGGATGTAAAAGACCCTGACCGGCTGCGGCAATCTGGTCGGCAAAGTCTTCGTAATTGGTGAACAGGACGTAGTTGGCGGACCGGTACATACCCTGCAGGAAGCAGTACCGGCAATCATACACACAGTTATACATATGAGAAAAATAGAAACTGGCATCAGCATCGAACCCATAGCCAGGCGGTGCCGGTAGCACCAGGTTGCCATGTTTTTTCGCCAGTATCAGCGCCGGGTTTTTTTTCTGCAGACGAAAATTCTGTGCCCGGCGGTTGAACACCTCTCCATAGCGCTCAATCGTTACCACAGCAGTGTCGCTGACCCGCTGCAGGATCTCTTTGACTCGCGGTGTATCGCGCACTTCTCTTTCGACGTAGATACAGGAAAACTTCATAACAATGGAAGCATCCCTTCGATCCGCCGTATCAGTTCTCGTCCACTGCCGATGGTGTTCAGATCCAGTTGCCGATCCAGCCTGCTCCCCGTGAGAGCACGGTATCTGCGGCAAAGTGAATCCAGCTGTAGCTGTTGGCTGACTGTCAGGCGAAACCTTTCAAGTAATCGAGAGACTTCCTCGGGCCGGCGATAGATGGCATTGTAGTCCGCCGCCAGCTCATTCAGACGTGTAACCAGGTGATCGATCGCTTCCAGCCGCGATTCAATCAGTCCGGCGGCTACCGACTCGGTAACCGAATGCGACGGCGTGTCCGGAGAATCGGAGACGACTTTGAACAGCTGACACAGTTCGGAAGTAACGAAGCGGGTTACTGTCGACAGGTAAACGCTGCCCTCCATGTCATAGGCAGCGTCATCGGCGTAGACCGTCTCCGGGTCATCCACGGTGACCAGTTGCGATTGCGGGGCGCCGGGATCCACCAGCACGGGCGGATAACTGATCCTGCCGCTGGCAAAATCAGTCACCCGATTGATGCAGACTCCGTCTCCTACGGCCCGGCGTCCATGTCCCGCGATTCCCACGTTGAGCCAGGCAGCCTGCTCAGCTGACTGTTGTTGCTGCAATCCCGCCAGGTAGCCACAGGCGGCTGCTACCGCCGACTTGCCCACGCCACTGACCAGCAGACTGAGTCCCCGGTTGTTGCCATAGACCCGCAGACCGCCAACCACCCGTTGCTGTCGCAGGGCAAAGTGCCTGATCAGGGGCCGCGCCTCACAACCCAGTGCAACGACCAGGTTGACCCTGCCGGTTACCGGTTCAGGTGCCACGCCCGGAACCTCCGGCAAGCTGCTCAGAGTGGATAGCGGCGATGCGTCCATAGTACTCCGCCCGGTCCCGCCTGCCACGTTTCAGAGCGCCGATGCTGAGGACCCGGCACTTCGCTACCAGGGTCCGGCGGGCCGCCTGTTGCTGCGATTCGTCGAGAATCCCGGTGCCCAGTATCTTCTGCAGTGCCGCGACCCGAAACCGGTCCATTCCCCAGTATTGCCGCGATAACTGGTCGTCATGTCCGCCGTACTTACGTAACAGCGGTACATCCACATACAGCACCGGGTAGCGGGAACAGATCCGTAACCAGAGATCGTAGTCCTCACACGCCGGCAGGGTTTCATCGAATCCGTTCAGTCCCTCGAACAGTTCCCGACGCAGCACTACCGAGGATGGAGACATGGCGCAAAGCGGCAGACAGTTTTCGAAAATATGACCACCACGTTTGGTATGTTTCTGCATGGGATTGACGCGTCTGCCATTGCGTATCCAAATCTCGTCGGAATGGCAGACCTGGGCATCTGGATGACGTTCAATCAGTTCCATCTGACGTTCCAGTTTTTCCGGGAACCATTCATCATCCGAGTCCAGAAACGCCAGCCAGTGACCGCGGCTGACCGCAACACCCAGATTGCGCGCTGCGCTGACGCCCCGATTGGGCTGCTGCAGATATCGTACGGAAGGAAATTCAGAGCCCAGCAGCGCTGCGGTGTCATCGGTGGAGCCGTCATCGACGACGATGACTTCTGCTGGTGGCAGGGTCTGGCTCAACACGGAATTCAGAGCCCTGGGCAGGGCCCGGGCTCTGTTGAAGGTGGGAATGATGACACTGATACTGTTATTCAACGGGTGTTGTATCTGGCCAGTTCCTTGCGCGCGACAACGCGCCGGTGAACCTCATCAGGACCATCAGCCAGTCTCAGGGTCCTCTGGCTGGTCCATAACGCTGCCAGCGGGAAATCCTGCGAAACACCGGCCGCTCCATGAATCTGGATAGCCCGGTCAATTACTCGCAGTGCCATATTGGGAACCGCCACCTTGATCTGCGAAATCGCATCCCGTGCTGCCTTGTTGCCGATGGTATCCATCAGATAGGCAGCCCGCAGCACCAGCAGTCGGCACATATCGATTTCAATACGGCTGTCTGCTATCACGTCGTAGTTACCACCCAGCTCTGCCAGGGGCCGACCGAATGCCTCACGACTGAGCGCACGCCGACACATCAGTTCCAGGGCTTTTTCCGCGGCCCCGATCGAGCGCATGCAATGGTGAATTCGCCCCGGACCCAACCGCCCCTGTGAAATCTCGAATCCGCGTCCCCGGCCCAGAATAATATTGGCCTTTGGTACCCGGACATTGTGAAACTTGATATGCATGTGCCCGTGCGGCGCATCGTCATGACCGAACACCTCCATGGGGCGCACGATCTCCACCCCTTCGGTAGCGGTCGGCACCAGAATCTGTGACTGGCGATTGTACTTGGGTGCATCGGGATCGGTGATCACCATGACGATCATGATCTTGCAGCGGGCGTCTCCGGCGCCGGATATATAGAATTTCTCGCCGTTTATCACCCATTCGTCGCCATCGAGCACCGCTGAAGTGCAGATATTGGTGGCATCCGAGGAGGCGACTCCCGGCTCGGTCATGGCGAAAGCTGAGCGGATCTCACCGGCCAGCAGCGGCTTCAGCCACTGTTCCTTCTGCTGTTCAGACCCATAGCGTTCCAGCACTTCCATATTGCCGGTGTCCGGTGCGCTGCAGTTGAAGGCTTCAGATGCAAGCCTGCTACGCCCCATGATCTCCGCCAGGTGCGCATATTCCAGATTGGTAATGCCGGCGCCGCCCTGACTTTCCGGGAGGAAAAAATTCCACAGCCCCATGCGACGCGCCTCGTCCTTCAGGCCGTTAAGAATTTCCTCCTGACGCGGAGTGTGCGACCAGCGATCCCCCACGCTGACCTGATCCTGATATTCCTGCTCCACTGCTGCGACTTTCTCGGCCACGAAAGTACGGATTTTATCCCTGATTTCCGCCATCTCATCGGACAGCCCCAGATTCATCATGTCGAATATTCCTCAGTCTCGAATTCTGTACTTGCCGCGGATTCAGCTGGCAATTGTACCACCACCATCCACGACCAGCGTTTGACCTGTGGTAAAACTTCCAGCTGCGGAAGCGAGAAACACGGCGGCACCGGCAATTTCATCGGGTTCACCTATCCGCCGCAATGGATAGTGTTTGACGGTAGCGGCGTAGGTATCAGGATTCTCCCACAGGGCGCGGGCGAAATCGGTTCGGACCAACCCGGGGGCTATGCAGTTGACCCGCACATTCTTCGGCCCCCACTCGACTGCCAGATTACGGGCAATCTGCATATCGGCTGCTTTGGAAATCGCGTAGGCGCCAAGTTTATCGGTTCCTTTCAAACCACCAATTGAGGAGACAATCACCACGGCGCCTCCCCCTCTTTCCGCCATCCCGGGAATCGCCAGTTGACAGAGTCGGTGCACGCTGCCGATGTTGGCATGCATAATCTTGTCAAAAGCGCCGTCCGGAATATCCTGTATCGGACCATAGTAGGGATTCAGTGCGGCATTGCAGACCAGAATGTCGATGGGCCCAAGCTGGTCAACTGTCCGTACAGTAAGATTCTCCAACTGTTCCTTGTAGTTTATGTTACAGGCTATGGCGATGGCATCCCCGCCCTGTTCGCGAATCTCCGCCGCCACTTCATCACAGGCCTCCTGATTACGGCTTGAGATTACCACTCTGGCGCCGTGTTCGGCCATGCGGACCGCAATCGCCTTGCCAATCCCCTTGGTCGAACCGGTAATCAGTGCAACTTTACCAGTCAGATCGAATAGATTCATGCTCCCCCCTCTGGATAAATCCATTATTTATATCTTTCATTCCAGATTAGAATATCCGCACGCAGACCTGGCTCAGGGTGCAGATCCCGACCAGGGTCTGGCTCCTTTGCTGATGCTGGTACCACCGTCCACCGGTATTACCGTGCCATTGGTATAATTACCGGCACGGGAGGCCAGATACACTATTATGCCGACTATTTCCGCCGGCTGGCCGATTCGCCCCAGTGGACAATCAGCTTCGATATCCTGACGATAATTTGCCAGCACATGATCGGTCATCTTCGACTCGAAGAAACCCGGCGCCACGGCATTGACGGTAATATGCCGGCTGGCGAGATCCACTGCCAGCGCCCGGGTGAGGTGATGCAGTGCCGCCTTGCTGGCCGAGTAGGCAAAGGTTGGAACCCGCTGCACAACCGGGACCTGCAGGCCGTCCATGGAACCGATGTTGATTATCCGCGCCGGGTCCTCGATTGTGCCTGCTTTCGCCAATAGAGGCACCAGGTCCCGGGTCAGGGAAAATACCGCGTTGAGATTGGTGTTCACCACCTTTTCGAATCCCTGGTCGGGATAATCCTCGAGGCTTGCGCCCCAATTGGTGCCGGCATTGTTGATGAGAATATTCAGCCCGTTTCCAGCTTCCAGTTCACCGACCTGGGATACCAGACGCCGGCGCTGTTCCCGGTCTGTGACATCGGCGCAAATTGCTATACAGTTACCAAACTCCTGTAATTCGGCCAGGGCACTGTCACACTTGCCACGACTACGGGATGCTATGATTACCCTGACCCCGTTTTGCAACAAGCCCTTGGCCATGTTGAAACCGAGACCGCTCGAGCCACCGGTAATCAGTGCACTCTTGCCCTGTACCGAAAACAGCTGACCGAGTTTGAAGTCCTCCTGCATGATCACTACTCTTCAGCGATTCTTACAAGCTGCTTGCCAAAATTCCTGCCTTTCAGCATACCGCGAAACAGCTCGGGAGCATTCTCTATTCCGTCTCCAATTGATTCCCGATATTTGATCTTGCCTTCACTGACCCAGGTTCCCAGTTGCCTGGTGGCCTGAATCCAGCGATCCATCCACTCGGTTACTACGAAGAAGCGATGTTCCGGAACCGGATCAAGTTTCTTCAGAATATCAAATGGAGTTTCTGCGGCAGTAATATCCTCGTCATTGTAATTGGAGACATATCCACAAATAGGGACTCTTGCCCCCTCATTGAGAAGAGGTGCCACCGCCCTGGTGACCTCTCCACCCACATTTTCGAAATAAATATCTACCCCGTCCGGACAGGCACTGGCAAGTTTTTCCTGCCAGTTTTCCGACTTGTAATCAATGCATTCGTCAAACTTGAGTTCTTCCCTGACATAGCGGCACTTTTCCGGCCCCCCGGCGATGCCTACGGCACGCAGCCCCTTGATTCTGGCGATCTGACCCACTACTGAGCCAACCGCTCCCGAAGCGGCCGCGACCACCAGTGTCTCTCCGGCTTTGGGTTTACCCACTTCAAGCAGCCCGAAGTAGGCCGTTCTGCCCGGCATGCCCACCACCCCCAGGTGCGCCGACAGGCTGCCATTGTTCAGATCCACCTTCATCAGCCTGGGTGAATTTCCGTCTACCACCAGCATGGTCTGCCAGCCCTGATGAGCACAAACATAGTCGCCGGGTACATAGTCGGGACAGGTGGTTCGGATGACTACACCGGCGCTTTCACCGATCATCACGTCACCAATCTGAAGTGGTTCGGCATAAGACTTGACGTCATTCATCCGGCCCCGCATATACGGGTCCAGCGACAGCCATAACACCTTGATGAGAACCTGGTTATCCCGTAATTCAGGAACATCGACCTGTTCGATTTGAAAACAGCTGTCGTCAGGTTCACCGACCGGCCGCCTGGCCAGCAGTACTCGGGTATTTTTCATTATTATCCCCACCAAATCGGAAATGTGATCCGCAGTCTATCCCAGCAGGGGAAGCAGCAGCAACCCGCGAACCCAACCGCTGTAAGGCCCCCTCGAGAATACTTAATGCCTCACTGATATGCTGGCTCGAGACCAACAGATCCGGAATCAATCTGACAATTCCGTTGCGGGTAGGGGTTACCAGCAATCCCTGCTCCTGGCAGTGCCGGGTTAGCTCCCAGACCTGATCTTCGGCAACCAGTTCGATGGCGGTGAGTAAGCCTGTTCCCCTGGCTTCCCGGATCAACCCGGGAAAGCTGCGTCGCAATGCGTTCAAACCCGCCAGCAATTCGACGCCCCGGGAAGTAACCTGCTCTCCGATCTGATTGGCAGCCAGAAAATCGACAACCGCGGCGGCAACAGCACAACCCAGTGGATTACCACAGAATGTTCCACCATGATCACCTTTCTGAATTTGTTCCGCCACCTGGCCGGTAACTGCCAGCGCCGCCATCGGGAATCCTCCCGCCAGGCCCTTCCCCATGGTCATGAAGTCCGGCCGGATTGCCGCTCCGCCATGCTCAATGGCAAACATTTTGCCGGTCCTGCAGAATCCCGTCTGGATCTCGTCAATAATCAGGAAGATCGACTTTTTCCGGCACAATTCAGTTACCCGCTCCAGATAACCGGGTGGCGGCAGGCGGACACCGCCCTCTCCCTGTACAGGTTCCAGAATTACCGCCGCAGTTTCATCACTCACGGCTTTGACCAGTGCCGAAAATTCACCGTAGCGCACAAAATCGGTAGCCGGAGATTCACTGCTGAAACGGCGCTGGTTTTCCGGTCCGCCGGTAACCGAAAGCGTATTGAAGGTTCTGCCGTGGAAAGAACCGAGTGTGGATACAACCCGCTTACGACCACTTATTTTCCTGGCCAGTTTCAGAGCCAGGTCGTTGGCCTCCGCTCCGCTATTGACGAAGAACAACCTGGCCAGGTTGCCGGGCAGCAGGGGTTGCAACACCTCAAGTAACCTGGACCTTGACGGCGAATAGGTAAATCCGGAATTGGGATTCTGCATAACCCTGGACGCCTGCGATATCAGAGCATCAATTATTACGGGATTACCATGTCCAAGACAGCTGACACCCCAGCCGGAAGTAAAATCCAGATACCGGCCTCCCAGTGGGTCCCAGACTTCGGTTCCAAAGCCCCGATCAATGATCAGGTTCTGACGATCGCTGAATTGAATGGCGTAGTTGTTATCAGTTTCTATACAGTTCATGCTGTTACCTTTCTGGTTCTGATTTTCCAAGGAACCTCTAATTCCTCATAAGGCTGCAACGCGGCCTGACAACAAAGCCGGGCAACATGCTCATCCGGTCCACCCGGACTTCCTGCAAACTCAATTTCCCGGGTCGAGCCTGATACCTCCTCTTTCCCTGAAGCCGTACCGGTACAGGATTTCGAAACCCATTTTGCGATACAGAGCCACCGCTGCAGGATTGGCCTGCGCCACCTGTAACAGCGCCTGATCAGCCTTGTTTTCACCACCCCAGTCTAGCAGCCCCTGCACCAGCCGGCAGCCAACACCCTGGCGACGTCTTGCTGGAATCGTCGCGACATTGAAAATGCAAAGAGTACTGCCACGCAGAACTCCCAGTGCGCATCCGGCTGGGTTTCCCTGATGATCGACAATGACAAGAAAACAATTCTCGTCATCGATCCTGGCCAAAATCTGCCGCTGTGCGTCACGATGTGATGCCGGTAGCGGAATGATGCTGTTGTATACCGCCAGCCAGCTCGCCGCATCCAACCTCACCTGGCCTTCGTCCGGGAGCGATGCTGTAACGCCTTCGATGCGTCGCCCCATAACCAGAGAGGGAGACATCAATTCATAACCAGTCGCCTGAAGAAACCTGTCCAGCCCCGACATCGACCTGGTAAAAGACAGACAGATACGTACCGGAACATCGCGCTCGGAGAAAAATTTTTCGGCATCAGCGACCACTTCGGCGTAGTTACACTGGCATCCGGGGTTAACGATCAGCGAATTGGCCCGCCTGGTGTAACCCTGTGAGAATCTAAGCACGCCATACGAAAGTGGCTTCTCTTCAATAGCCGGCCAGGCGTTCCAGATCGCTGGATTCATTGCTTGCTCACTCATGGTATGTTCCTCAGGTAAGTTGTTCCTCAGGTAAAAGGAAAATCAGCAGGTAAAAAAAAACCTCCAGTGCGGTGACACTGGAGGTTTTTTGATTGCCGAATTGGCTTTGACTGACTAGTTCCCAGGGTCTCCGAACAGGCGTAAGCCTGCCGCACGCGCGGCCGCGCGTGCGCGCAACGCCGCCGCGCGAACCTGCGCACGAGCAGTTGTCTGTGAGAACTGCGGTTGCTTAACCTGATTCATATTCGGAATAGCCTGCTTTACTGATTCACCTGAATGGCAGACCAAGTTCCGGTCGACCGTTCGAAGCGGCAGACTCTATTGGAAAGATGAACAGCTGTCAACGAATGTTTTAGTGGTTTGATTGAAATTCCTCAATGTTGTTAAGCTGCAATTCGAAGTACGGATTTTCAAAGGTGTATACCCGGGACTCCCTGTCCATTACCACGCCTTCTATCACCACCAGTACAATATAGGCGGCGATTGTTGCCAGCAACAAACGGTGACGGTCTTTCAACAGAACGCTTAGTATTTTATTCATCATAGCCTCTATTCTAAGGAACCTCTGATTATTCCGGGATTTCCCGCAGATTTCTTGCTGAAAATTTTCGGGATTTCTAAATGTGAAAAGTCCGACCTTACTGTTCCAGCCCGTCGGAATGGTCAGTCCGCAAAGCGACGCATATTCACCGCCCCGACCAGCAACACAGCCCCAAATGCTACTCCGATCAGCATATCGTAGCTGAGCAGACGTTGAAAAAAGTCTCCGACACTGAAAACAATATAATTGTAGTTGCTGGTACGACTTTCCACCCAATTGGCAAGAAATTGCGTTCCAAAAACAAGGTCTTCCATAAATAACAACAGAATAAAGGCGCCAAAGGTCCACAGATACGGCAGGCTTTTGACATAGGCAGAAAAAAGCAGAATCCAGCCGATTGTGGGAAATAACCACAAGGCACCCAGGACCGAAGTCAGGTAGACCAGCAGAATACTGTACAGGCCGGCACCAAGCAGCGACCAGAATCCCGCTATCACACTGTCGTAGCTGGCGGCCAGCACTGAAATTGCCGTCACTGAGAACAGAATCAATACTCCGCAGGCAAGTGCTGCAAACAGTGGCGCCAGGAAGCAGACGGTCACAACCTTGGAAAGCACCGTGGCAAGATTGGAAACCGGCATGGACTGCCAGAACAGAATGCTGGAATCTCGGCGGTCATGATAAAGGGCATTGACCAGATAAATGACCGCACAGACATACAATACAATAACGAACGGGATTGCGGGTGCCATGAATACCGGCATTACCTGGAACGGGCTGACACCTTGCAGGTAGGTTTCCATCTGCTGGATCGCCTGTCGCTTCATTGGTTCGGGAATCTGGAGCAATGCCCACAGCATGGCGACCAGGATAAGACCCGCCAGAACGACAGGTGAGGCGATAAAGAGGCGATTGCTTTCCCACAACTCGCGTCTCAGCAGTATCATGAACCGCTCGAAAGTCCGACTGTTCATCGACTACACCCCCTCCCGCAGCTTCTGCGATCTCAGCTTGGCGACAAACAGATCCGACACACCGGGGGTATGCAGTTCACCGAACCGGGCCAGCTCACTGCGCGGGCGATTCTCGAACAGGCAGGCTTTCTTGCCCAGCAGGTTTCTGGTGTGAATAGGCTGCAATTTCATCGCCTCCTCAAGGTCTTCAGAACGAACCAGCACCTCGACGAACTGATCCGCTATACCGGTCATGGGCAGATCCAGAACAGTTCGCCCGCGGTCAATGAAAACCAGATGGGTCAGCAGCGTTTCGATCTCCTCCACCTGGTGAGTACTGATGATGACCGTCCTGTCACCGTCGTAATAATCATTGAGCAGGCGGTCGTAAAATTCCTTCCTGTAAATGATATCCAGACCCAGCGTTGGCTCATCCAGAACCAGCAGGCGGACATCGATTGCCATAACCAGGGCCAGATGCAGTTGCGTGACCATGCCCTTGGACAATGCCTTGATCCTGCTATGGCGTTGTATTTCGGTAGTGGCCAGAAATGCCTCCGCCTTAACCCGATCGAAGCGGGGATGGACACCGGCGACATATTCGAGTGCCTGCCAGACTTTCATCCATTTAGGCAGGATACCTACATCAGCAATAAAACAGACATCCTCCATCAGCTTGTGACGGGCGGCCCGTGGATCCCGATCGACAACCGAGAGCTGGCCTTCAAAATTACATAATCCCAACAGTGCCTTGAGGGTGGTAGTTTTTCCTGCCCCGTTGGGACCGATAAGTCCAATGATCGCCCCAGCGGGTATTGCCAGGTCAATACCGTCCAGGGCCTTGAACTTTCCGTAATATTTGGTCAGTCCACTTGCTTTGACAATGGCTTCCATCACTCTGCCTCGTCAGTTCCGGTCAGCAGTCTGGTCTGGATCAGCTGCCGGGCTGCCAGGTAATTCATCAACCGCCAGGCCAAGTCTCGCAACCCGGCGCAAAATTGCCGGCCATTCGACGTCCAGAAACTGCTGTCGCTCCAGATCGGTAAGCTTAGCTTGTGCTCCGGTAACCACATACATTCCGCGCCCCCTGCGCTTTTCCACGAGACCCTCATCGACCATCAACTGGAAGGCCTTCGAAACGGTGATTGGATTGATACGTTGTTCACTGGAAATCTGTCTGACCGAGGGTAACGGCTCGCCTTCCGGCAATGCGCCATCAAGTATCAGTTCGACCAGCCGGTCGCGCAACTGCAGATAAATCGGTTCTTTGTCGTTCCAGGAAATTTGCACTGCCTGCACCACTTATAGTGTTGTAGTTCACTATAACACCAAAACACAAGGATTCAAGTATTCAGAGTCAAAAAAGTGTGAAAATAAATTGTGCTGACCAGCTGCAACAGAAAGTTCCCTGTCGCACCCACAACAAATAACCTGAATTAATTGAGATTAATTATTGTTTTTATAGTTATTTTCTTTTTTCCAGCACCGTTTCAGCTGCTATCAGACTATCGATTTCAGTGTCGCTGAAATCAAACTGGCGCAGTATTTCCCGACTGTGTTGCCCATAGCCAGGGGGCAGGGAATCGATCTTTCCCGGAGTTCTCGACATCTTTATCGGGGTTCCGGTCATCCGGTACCAGCCCTGCTCGACGGTCATCTGGCGATGCCTGGTATGAGGATGGTTCACCACCTGCTCAGTATTGTATATAGGGCCGGAAGCGAGGCCGGCGTTCAGCAGGCGCGGAAACAGCTCGTTGCCATCCATGTTCCTGAGCGTCGACTCCAATTCCTGCTTCAATGCGTCCCGGTTGTTAACCCGGTCAATATTGTTCACGAAACGATCGTCATCGATCAGGTCGGGACGGTTCAACTCCACACAAAGCTTGGCAAATGCGCCGTTATTACCGGCGCCGATAAAGATGTCGACGGTTCCGGTACGGAAGGTATCGTAGGGACTGATATTGGGATGGGCATTGCCGGTCGGACCGGGGATCCTGCCCGACAGGTTGTAATTGACGATATGGGGATGCATCAGCGACACGGCACAATCGAACAGGGTCATGTCCAGGTACTGGCCTAGCCCTGATTGCTGCCGCTCAGCCAGGGCCATCAGTATCGCTATTGTCGAATACAGCCCGGTACCCATATCGACCATGGCCAGACCCAGCCTGGTCGGAGCACTGCCCTGCTCGCCATTGACACTGAACCAGCCAGCCATGGCCTGGATGATGGCGTCATAGCCGGGGAACCCGCCCAGCGGGCCATCACTGCCAAAACCGCTGATGCGACAGTGAATCAGTCCGGGAAACCTGTCTGCCAATACCTCCTGGTAGCCCAGGCCCCACTTTTCCATGGTGCCCGGCTTGAAGTTTTCCACCAGAATATCGGCACCTTCCAGCATCTTCAGCAACACGTCACGGCCACGCTCCGTAGTCAGATCCAGGCCGATGGAGCGCTTGTTACGGTTCACACCAATGAAATAGGCAGCATCCCCCTCATGAAAAGGGGGCCCCCAATCACGGGTTTCATCACCGCGAGGTGGTTCGACCTTGATGACCTCGGCGCCGTGATCAGCCAGAATCTGGGTGCAGTAGGGACCACCAAGAACTCTAGTCAGGTCGATTACCCGTTTGCCGGCCAGCGAACCGAACCCGGTGGAAGACACTGCTCAATCTCCTTTCCCTGAAGGGCTGTTTTTGCGCCCTGTCAGCGCTCTGAATGGGAAGGCGAGGAAGCATAGATCAGAGCCCGAACGAGTTCAAGGCGACCGGCCGAATCCCGTAGGTGGCAGACGGGGGCTGAATGGCTTAAAGCACGCATGGTCCATTTGGCGAGGCTCAGGATTCAGCCAGAATTTCCTTGTTCAATCCCTCCCGACCCAGGATCTGCTTTAACTGCTTCAGTGCTTCAATCTGAATCTGTCTTACCCGCTCCCTGGTGAGGCCGATTTCAGCTCCCACATTCTCCAGCGTCTCAACCCGGTATCCGTTCAATCCAAAGCGGCGAATCAGCACTTCCCGGTGCCTGGGAGGCAATTCCTGCAGCCACAGATGCAGGCGCTCGGCGACCTGGTGATCCTGGATCAGGCCATCCGGCTGCCATTCCGGTTGCCCCACCGGACCGCGTCCTTCATGCAACTCGGCCTCGGTATTCTGAGGGTCGTCCAATGCGGTCACCTTCTCATCCAGCGCCAGCAATCGCTTGACCGTGGCTACCGGTCTGGCAGCCCGCGTTGCCACTTCGTCGGCACTGGGTTCCCGCGCGCACTGCTGTAACAGCTCTCTCCGGGCTCGAAGACAGACATTCAGTTCCTTGACCACATGTACCGGCAGTCGAACGGTACGGACCTGATTCATCAGCCCCCGTTCAATATTCTGACGAATCCACCAGGTTGCATAGGTGGAAAACCGGAATCCCCGCCCGGGATCAAATTTTTCCACTGCCCGGATAAGTCCCAGGTTTCCCTCCTCGATGAGATCAAGCAGCGAGAGGCCTCGATTGAGATAGCGCCTGGCGATTTTTACCACCAGCCGCAGGTTGCTTTCGATCATGCGATCACGACTGACTGCATCCCCTTCCCTTGCCAGGCGTGCAAGGCGCGCTTCCTCACTGGCACTCAGCAGTGGCGAAGCACCGATTTCGCGCAGATAAAGCCGGGTTACATCCGAGCAGGCTTCCGCTTCCCGACGCGATCGGTCAAGTGGCAGTGCGTCATAGGCGGCATTGGCCGCATCGGCAATTTTGTCGGTATTTTCCTCAATCATCTGTTCTCCATCCCTGGTTGCAGATCACTACCCTGGTAAAAAGCATCGCTGGCAATCCATCGCCAATGATTTCAAGTATAGTTGCCGGCGTTCGATGCGCCAGAGAGAAGCGTACAGGAGTGGTGGGGTAAATCAGGTCGCAACCGGGGGTAATCCGGGGTGACCTTCAATCAGTGCCGGCAGGAAAAATTCTGCAACGACGATGGGTCTGTCAAACAACTCGAAAAGAGAACAGCGCCCCCAGGATTCTCCAGTCGAGGCAATATCCATACGGCTTCGATGCAGGCCGGGATGCGCAAAAAGGAATGCGCCAAGCGGGCGGCTGTTAAGCATTTTCACCTGCCCGAGCGGACTCCGAAGACTGGCCTGGGGCACCAGGGTATGTGCCAGCACCCAGGGCGTGTCGCGACCCACGAGAACCACCTTGCGGGACCACATGCGCTGTCGGGCCATGCCCGCTCCCAACAGTTCATGCAGGTAAGGCGAGTATCCCTGCCACCAGTTCTCGGACACGACCTGAACCTGGAAACACCCATTACTGTGAGCGATGAGAGATTCAGTCAGGGAACCGGGATCCTGAAGCCAATGACGCCAGCGGGGGGACGGACGCGGAAATACCTGTCGAGAGCTTCGCCAGGATAGATCGGAAGCACTGATCTCGGGTACGTACACCTGAAATTCTCTTGGTCCGGGCAGTTGCCGGATAGTGGCAGAGACAGGAGGGAGGAAGCCGGATGCCGGACCCTTGCGGTCCGGCATCCGGCACCTGTTTTATCGAGGCCGGTAGTTTTGCAGGGTCTTGATGATGACCGTGATCACTCGACGGTTCTGTTCCCTGCCTGCCGGCGTTTCGTTACTGGCTACGGGTTGCGACTCACCATAACCGGTAGCGGATATACGGCTGGCCTGGATATTGTACCGATCGATCAACACCTGACGAACCGCGTCAGCACGACGCTGGGAAAGATCCAGGTTGTAGGATTCGGTACCGACACTGTCGGTATGACCTTCCAGTTCGACGATCACATCCGGATACTGGTTCATGAAATCTGCCACTTCCTGAATCTCCGGGAAATACGGTGCCCGCACTTCGGCGCGATCGAATTCGAACAGCACGTCGAGTTCAACCCGCGCGACTTCCTCCACGGGAATCGGGCAGCCACGGGAATCAACCGCATAATTGCGCGGTGTATCCGGGCAGGCGTCACGACTGTCAGGCACACCGTCGCCGTCAGCATCCGGTTCCGGTGCTGCAGCCGGCGCACGGCTCTCGGCTACCGCAGGTGCCGGAGTGGCAGCCGGTCGGCGTGCTCCGCCGAAGCGGAAAATCAATGCCGTCTCGATACCGACTTCGTTATCTTCGAGATCGCGGCCCTGAATATGGAAATTCCTCAATGCGGTGCGGATGGAAACCCGGTCGCTGAAATCCCAGCGGAATCCGCCACCGTAGTTCCACAGCGACTCGTCACCACCGGCGATATTGGCATTACCAAGTCCGGTGACCAGGAACGGCTGCAGCGGACCGATGCGGGTATTCAGTCCGTAAAGCACATCCAGTTTCCACAAATCCACATCGTGATCGTCGCCATTGGGATCCTCCGGATCCGAATCAGCGATATTGAATTCTGCGCTCCATTGATCGGTGAAATCATAGCCCAGGCCGAAGAAATACCCCGTGCCTTCGTCCAGATGCCACTCATCATCGAAATTCATCCATTGAAAACCGGGAGCCAGGTAAAACTCCCCCTCCGCCGCAATCAGGTTGGCTGACTGAAGAATCAATACTGCCAATGCACTGGAAGTGCAAAGCTTGCGAAAATTTATCTGCATTATCTCCACCAGAAGTAGTGTGTATGGGTTTCCCTTGATGCCCGCCTTAGCGGAGGCACAATTATACGAAAAATTACGAGTCTTGCCATTAAGGAACCGCTGACAAATTATGGAAACATTCTGTCCTTTTGATGTGCTTACCGGTTCATCAAACTGTACCCTGGGCAATCCGCCCGAAGTTGCCCACGCATGCTGGGTATCGCGTTTATCGGCCGAACTGAAACTCTTTGCAGCCAGCTCCGGACCAATGGTTGCCAGGACTGGCCGAAGCACCTGGTCTTGTCATGGTTTTGTCATATTAAGACGAGTAAAATAGCCGGGAAATCAACAGGGTATGTTGCCCGGGTAAATATCTATGGCGGATGCAAAAATCCTCATTGTAGAAGATGAGCCGGCGATCAAGGACATGATTGCCATTACCCTCGATCTGGCCGGTTTCGACAGTGTTTCAGCAGAATCAGCCCATCAGGCCCACGTGGCCGTAGTCGACAGCAAACCGGACCTGATCCTGCTGGACTGGATGCTGCCCGGTGGTAGTGGAATTGAACTGGCGAGGCGCCTCAAGCGCGAAGAGTTGACCGAAAATATCCCTATTATCATGCTCACCGCCAAGGCCAGTGAAGATAACAAGGTGCAGGGCCTAAACGCCGGTGTCGACGACTACGTCACCAAACCCTTTTCACCACGTGAGCTGATTGCCCGCATCAAGGCGGTTTTACGCCGGTCGCATGGCAAGCAGCAGGACAAGGTGCTACGCGTCTATGACCTGCAATTGGACCCCGCCAGCCATCGCATCACTATCGAGGACCTGCCGGTGGAAATGGGCCCCACAGAATTCCGGCTGTTGAAATTCTTCATGACTCATCAGGAAAAGGTATTCAGTCGCGACAGCATCCAGGACCAGGTGTGGGGCGGCAATGTTTACCTGGATGAGCGCACCATCGATGTTCATATCCGCCGCCTGCGCAAGGCGCTGAGCTCCATCGAAAGCAGCATAAATTACGCCAGGCTGATCCAGACCGTGCGGGGAGCCGGCTATCGTTTCTCGGTCAAGCCGTCCTGACCCCAAGCCGGCACAGGTATCGCAGCCGGAGCGTTGATTTCGGTTCGCATATCAGCAGGCTGCTGAATAACACTATGCTCACCACAAGGACGCGGCAGATACAGACAAAAAAGTGCTGTCCATTGTCTCTTAGCAAGTATTGTCGGTCAGTTTTTTCCGCAGTATCGGAAGACGCAATAGATTTTCAACAGTCTGTTAGCTATAGTGCCGCAAAAAATAAGCTAACCACAAACTGATAGAAGACCTGCATTGTGGCAAAAGACTGGCGCCTGGAAATCAACCGGATCCTTTTTATGCTGCTGGCCGGGGGCCTGCTTGGCTTTCTGTTCGGCAACGTCCCTCTGTTCCTGTTTCTGGCGCTGCTGGTCTATGTCGTCTTCAGCGTGTTGCAGTTACGCAAACTGGATCGCTGGCTGGGCGAGATCAAAGAAGGTGCTCAGGCACCACCACCGGAAAGCTACGGCTTCTGGGGGCAACTCTTCGACGCTGTCTATCGCCTGCATCGGGATGGCATCAAAGCACGGGAAGACGTGCAGCACATATTGGCACGGGCCCAGAAATCGGTGGCAGCACTGGATTTCGGCATTATCCTGATCGACCGCAAAAATGCTCTGGAATGGTGGAATACCAAGGCGGAGGCATTACTTGGAATCCGCTTTCCTGTCGACCGCGGTCAGAACGCCTACAACCTGATCCGCGACCCACGCTTCACCAGCTACTTTTCCCGCCAGGATTACACCGAACCCCTGATCGTCAATGCTCCTGTCAACAACAATATCATCCTGGAATTCAACATTACCCGGTTCGGGGAAAATGAGAAGCTGATGATCGTGCGTGATGTCACCCAGGTGCAGAAACTGGAAATGATGCGTAAGGATTTCGTAGGCAACGTTTCACACGAACTGAGAACACCGATTACGGTCATCAGCGGTTACCTGGAAACCCTGCTGGAAAACAACCAGATTCTTGAACCACGCTGGAAAAAGGCGCTGGAACAGATGCATCAGCAATCGTTGCGCATGGAAAATATTCTGCGCGATCTGCTGATTCTTTCCCGGCTGGAAACTCGCGCCATCTCCCTGGATCAGAAACCGGTGAATGTGTCGGGCCTGCTCAAAGAGATCAAGGGGGACACCCTCAATATCTTTGAAGACAAGGACCATTCAATCTCGGTTGAGTGCGATGACAACCTCATGTTGACCGGCGACCGGGGTGAGCTCTATAGCGCAATTTCCAATCTTTCCATCAATGCTGCCAAATACACGCCGGCCGGAGGCAGGATCGTGCTCCGGGGCCGGCGCACTGCCACCGGCGTGGAAGTCTGTGTCGAAGATAATGGCATCGGTATCGCAGCTCACCACATACCCCGACTCACCGAACGTTTCTATCGCGTTGATGTCAGCCGCTCCAGTTCCACCGGCGGTACCGGCCTGGGTCTCGCCATCGTCAAGCATATCCTGGCACGGCACGGTGCCACCCTGCACATAGAGAGCGAGCCCGGCAGCGGCAGCCGTTTCTGCTGCCGCTTCAGCAACCGCTCGCTTTCCGATGCGGCCTGACTGTATCCGTGGCCTGACCAGGTCCCTGGCCTGGCAAGGCTCTAGAAAGACACATCCCACTGCACACGCAGCCGGTTGTCACCTTCGTCCAGGCCAATATACCCGTCATCGACAGTGAGGTGCGAGTAATCCAGCGTCACTTTGCTGTTGTGTCCGGCAAAGAACCAGTTGGCGCCAATAGTGAATTCCTCTCGCTGGTTATCGAACCCCAGGTCCACTGCGTTGGGTTCCTCCACGTAGGCATAGCGGGCTGCCAGTTCAAGAGGCGCGGGAATGGCCGGAATCAGATTGTGGAAGAAGTAGCCGGCCTGAACATAGCCACCGGTCAGTTCACTGCGCTCGCCAGTGACACGGTTGCGGATACGTTTCCGGTGCAACTCCTCCTGGGCCGAAAACCCCCGGTATTTGAATGCAAATTCCTGCACCAACTGGTTGATATCGTATTGATCAGGCGCAGCATCTGCTGGCTTTTCGAATCCATCCAGATTACCGCAACCGGACGAGGACCAGCGCGTACAACTGCTGGTATTGGTGACGCCGGCGATAGCGAGGCTGCCAGTGGGCAACTCGGTGTATTCCACGTCAGTTTGCCGCCAGGCCAGGTCACGACCCAGGAAATTCCACTGCAATCGCCCCATGTACATGAGATTGTCGTAGGCATTGTTGACGCCGCGTCCTTCGCCGTTGAAAACACCGGCGTAATAGCGCATATCAGCAGCTGTGTCTTCGAACAGGTGCCCTCTGAGCTGTACACCAACCTGACGGTCGATAGTGAAAACACGATTGGCGATAGAGCGCTCGACGAACTGTTGACGGCCTGAAGAATCCACACGCTCCCGGTTCAGGTCCACTTTCCATTGTCCGATCCGGATGCCACCCCAGTCCCACTTGGCCAGATCGATCCGCCAGTCGATGACCCTGGCACTGGCGGCTTCACTGCGATCGTCCACTTCGCGGGACGGCTGCAGGTCCACTTCAAAATAATACTGCAACCAGGGCTGAAAACCGTGTCCGCCGATCTTCATTCGCAACCTTCGGGCCTCGAAATTGGATTGATCTTCCCCATTGAAACTGGAAATCTGCCGGGGATCGGAATCGAAAGGCGTGGTATAGCGCATCTGAGCGCGCCATTGCAGCTCTGTTTCCCAATTGCCGTCTCTGGTTGTCAGTTGGAATCCGCTGCCACCATGGCTGGCCTGGACAGGAAACTGATCATCGATCTGCCTGGCAACCTCGGCGGCAACTGCCTGCCGAAACTCCGGTTGCTCCTCCACAGAACGGGCCGGCACCAGAATATCTTCACTGCGGAGAGATTCCTGTTCCAGCAGCCCATCGTATTGCTCCTGGGTTATCGCCCCATTGGCCAGCAGGATATCAAGCAGTTCCTTGTCCGCAGCCAGCGCGCCTGACGACAGGTCCGCCAGGGCTGCAGCGAGAATTAATTTGCGAAGGGTTTTGAGTGCCGTGGTTCGGTACATGAAGCTGTCTCCGGTCTATCGTGGATTCGTGTCGGTTATGGCTACCGACTGTGAACTCCGCGCACTCTATTACAGAAATATGACAGTTACATGACAATGTGACAGCCTTGTCAATCCGCTGACATATTTCAACCTGTGGTCCAGCTTCGTCATTTAATTTGTGTTTACTCTCAGAAAACCACCTTAACCTATTGTTATAGCTACTTTTTATCTATCTCCTATCAAGGTTTATAGAAAATGTTTCAGCAACCACCGGACGCTAGTCCGCCATCCATCCCGGCAAATTCGGGTGTTGTGGATTCTCGAGCCGATATTGCCGGTCGGTATCGCCAGTGCTCATACAAAGTGACAGTAACAGCGACATCAAGATGTGACATCAACTGTGGCAGCGGAGACACCGGAGCCTGGCCGGAATGCTCAGGCGACCGAGCCCTGGCAGTCACTTGAACGCGGTTTCAATTGTCCTGATGGGATTTGAATATACCGACAGCGCAGCATGAACCGTACCCGTCTTTCCAGACAGGCAACCACAGGTTCACTCAGCAGCGTCTCTCCATAGCCGCCAGAAGGGTAATGTGGAAAGCAACAGCGTAGAGGGCTGCCTAGTGTCCTGTCCGGTTAATTCGTTGTATTTCAGAGCCTGCATAAAGCGCTGTAGTGAGGCGCGATCCGCAGGGAATACTGGTTGTATTTCCAAGGGTCGCAACGCTGCTACAGCGCTTTATGCAGGCTCCCGGAGGGCGTGCCAGCCAAGACCCCTGGCCGCGTTGCGCCTTTTGACAAGGGCTACGGCCATTGCCTGCAAGGCGCGCCTTGCCAGGAACCTTGGCTGGCACGCTGAAATGCGACGAATTAACCGGACAGGACACTAGCGGTTCAGACCACCATGTCTGACATCGGTGCCACGAACCACATAAAGGATATGCTCGGAGATATTCTTGGCATGATCGCCAATACGTTCCAGAGCACGCAGGGCCCAGACCAAGTTAAGAAAACTGTCAATCTTGGCGGGTTCTTCCTGCATACAGTCGATCATGGCCCGGATTGCGGCGCTGTACTGCTCGTCCACATCCTCGTCTTCATCGGTAACGGCTACCGCCGAGTCGGTATCGTAACGGGCAAAGGCATCCAGTGCGTTATGAACCATGTGACGGACCAGCTCACCGATATGCTGGATCTCTCCTGACCCCTTGGGCAGGTCTCCATCCTGGCTGAGCCGGATTGCCATCTTGGCAATCTTGCTCGACTCATCGCCGATCCTTTCCAGGTCGCGGATGGTCTTGATAATTGCCAGAATCAGCCGCAGATCGCTGGCGGCAGGCTGCCGGCGGGCCAGGATCCGGCTGCACTGGCCGTCTATGGAGACTTCCAGGGTATCAATCAGGTTATCGTCGTCACGAACCCGCTGTGCCAGCTCACTGTCGAGACTGACCAGAGAATTGATCGCGTCATGCAACTGCTTCTCCACCTTGCCACCCATTTCCAGCATGCGGGTCTTCACGTCCTCCAGCTCAATGTTGAACTGTCGTGAGATGTGATGGCTGTGGCTTTCCACTTCCTGGATCATAGAGTCAGATTCCGGACCGGCTGGCCGAATGGCCGTCAGTCAATACCAGTGATAAGAGAGTAGAACCGATTATCAGGTCATATCTTACAGGATTTACCCGTACCGACCTGTTATGTAGTCCTCAGTTTGCTTTTCGGCAGGATTGGTAAAAATATTATCGGTTTTGTCGTATTCGACCATATTGCCAAGGTACATAAAGGCGGTGAAATCCGACACCCGGGCCGCCTGTTGCATATTGTGAGTTACGATCACAATGGTGTAATTGGTTTTTAACTGATTGATAAGTTCTTCGATTTTTAGGGTCGAAATAGGATCCAACGCCGATGCCGGCTCGTCCAGCAATAATACTTCAGGTTCCACGGCGACGGTCCGGGCAATAACCAGCCGCTGTTGCTGACCGCCGGAAAGACCCAGTGCACTGTCATGCAGACGGTCTTTAACCTCGTCCCACAGGGCTGCCGCGCGAAGCGATTTCTCTACCACTTCGTCAAGAATACGGCGCTTGTTGACACCTTGAATCCGCAATCCGTAAGCGACGTTTTCATAAATTGATTTGGGAAACGGGTTGGGTTTCTGAAATACCATGCCAACCCGGCGACGCAGGTCGGCCACGTCTACGGATTTCTGGTAAATGTCCATGTCATGCAGTGCTATGGTTCCGTCTATAACACAGCCATCAACCAGGTCGTTCATGCGGTTGAAGCATCTCAGCAAGGTCGACTTACCGCATCCACTGGGGCCGATAAACGCCGTGACACGCTGCCTGGGAATCGAAAGATTGATGCCTTTCAATGCCTGTTTGTCGCCATAGTAAAGATCGAGATCCCTGACTGCCAGGCATTCCTCCAGCGAGTCCGCACTGTCACCGGTACTTTTTCTCAGTACCTGTGACACATCAACGTTCCTGGCTTCACCTTGTCCACTCATCGTAAATTTGTCCGTTTCTCAGCGTGTTCCGAAGTGCTGTCAAGCCACTTACATATCAAGAGACTTGTAACGTTCCCGCAGCCGGTTGCGAATTGCTACCGCACTCAGGTTAAGTATTGCTATAACCGCGACCAGCAGCAGTGCAGTGGCATAAACCAGCGGCCGCGCCGCTTCGACATTGGGACTCTGAAAGCCCACGTCGTAAATGTGAAATCCCAGGTGCATGAATTTCTGATCCAGATGCAGGTAGGGATAATTGCCGTCCAGAGGCAAAGACGGCGCCAGTTTCACGACGCCCACCAGCATCAGTGGCGCGACCTCGCCTGCCGCCCGCGCCACTGCCAGTATCAGTCCGGTCATCATAGCCGGACTGGCCATAGGCAGTACGACACGCCAGAGAGTCTCAAACTTGGTGGCACCCAGCGCCAGGCTGCCCTCCCGCACACTTCTCGGTATTCGAGCCAATCCTTCCTCGGTGGCTACGATCACCACCGGTACCGTCAGCAATGCCAGCGTAAGGGAGGCCCACAACAGCCCGGGGGTACCGAAAGTCGGTGCCGGTAGCGCTTCCGGATAGAACACCTGGTCGATCTCGGCGCCGACAAAATAAATAAAAAAGCCAAGACCGAAAACTCCGTACACAATCGATGGAACGCCGGCCAGATTGTTAACCGCGATGCGGATGGTACGGGTCAAGACACCCTGCTTTGCGTATTCGCGCAGATAAACCGCGGCAACCACCCCGAATGGGGTGACGAAAATCGACATCAGCATCACCATCATGACGGTACCGAATATGGCTGGGTAGATACCACCCTCGGTATTGGCTTCGCGAGGTTCCTGGGACAGAAATTCCCACAGTTTGCTGAAATAAATTCCCAGCTTGCTGAACAGGCCGACCGCGTTGGGTCGATAAGCACGAACCACATCCGCAAGGCTGATCCCGGTCTGTTGACCGTCCACGGTTTCAAAATTGGCGGTATCCCGGTTGACCTGGTTGTACAGCTCCACCAGTTGCGCCTGCATGGCATCGTATTCGCGATTCAACACGTCACGCTGTTGTTCCAGGTCTGCCATGGCTGCCGGCGTATCGTCGCCACTCAATTCCAGACGTCGCCCCGCCAGCCGCAGTCGTTCCACCTGATAATTTATCCTGCCGATTTCATCCTTTTCCAGCGTGGCGATCTGCTCGTGCAGCTGCAGGGCCCGCTCCAGGCGTAGATTGAACCCCTCCCATAATGCCTCATCGTCACTGCCGCCGGCAGTACTGAGAACCGCTTCGCCAGCTTCCTGGATGCCGGTCAGGAAGCCATAAAAATTCCCCCACTCGAAGCGTTCCAGAACTACCGCGTGAGCAGGCGAATCCATGTCGTGAATAAAATCGTTGAGCACCCAGCGGAAATCAGCTCCAGTCAGGTCGCGGTTGCCCAGTTTCATCAGGGTCCGCTGGTAGCCTGAAGTGCGCTCCTCGACGGGAATTCCGGAAGCGATAATCTGGCTGGCGGGAATTGTCTCGGTATCGACGATCTCCCCCATGACACGCACCGTCTGTTGTTCTCCGCTGGCAGTCGGTACCGTGTACGAGGCACGCACCACATCGGATGGCCAGAAATGCACCATCCCCCGGACCGCCAGCAGCATAAGCAGGCCGACCACCATAACCACGCTGATCGCCACGGCACCCGCGTTAAACCAGATCCAGGGGGAGCCGGACTGAATCCAGCGTTTAAACCGTTGTTTCATATCGTACTGTACTTGTTACGTAATCGCTGTCTGACTATTTCAGCGAGAGTATTGAAAACAAAAGTGAAAAGAAACAGCACCAGGGCAGTCAGAAACAGGATTCGATAGTGGGTGCTGTCCACTTCTGATTCCGGTACCTCCACCGCGATATTGGCGGCCAGGGTTCGCATGCCCTCGAAAATGTTGATGTCCATGATTGGCGTGTTTCCGGTCGCCATAAGAACTATCATGGTTTCCCCGACCGCACGGCCAAATCCGATCATGACACCGGAAAAAATACCTGGACTGGCTGTCGGCAACACCACTCGATACATGGTCTGCCAGGGCGTAGCTCCCAGTGCCAGTGACCCGTAACTCAAATGTCTGGGCACGGTGAAAATGGCGTCCTCGGCAATTGAGAAAATGGTGGGAATCACTGCAAACCCCATCGCCAGACCCACTATCATGGCGTTTCGCTGATCGTAGGTGATTCCCAGATCATTGGTGATCCAACTGCGCATATCACCGGCAAAGAACAGATTTTCTATTCCCGATGACACTATGAAACTCAAATAGGTAAGCAGGACGACAACGGGTACCAGTAAGGCGGATTCCCAGCCGTCGGCGAAGCGGTGGCGGATGTGATCCGGCAGTTGGGCAAAGCCGAAACTGGTCACCAGAATACCGACTGGCAGGATAACCAGGGTACTGAACACGCCGAGCAGATTGGTTTCCACAAACGGCGCCAGCCACAGTCCAGCCAGAAAGCCAAGCACCACGGTCGGCATCGCAGCCATCAATTCGATCAGTGGTTTCACCTGCCGTCGCATTACCGGTACCATGAAATAGCCGGTAAAAATCGCTCCGCAGATAGCCAGCGGAGTCGCCAGCAGCATGGCATAGAAAGCGGCTTTCAAGGTACCAAATGCCAGCGGCACCAGGCTGTACTTGGGCTCGAAGTCGTTGTTGGCGGCCGACGATTGCCAGATGTACCCAGGTTCAATGTAACTCTCGTACCAGACTTTGCTCCATAGCGCCGACCAGGACACTTCGGGGTGTTCGTTGTGCACACTCCATACCGAGATCTCCCCGCCGCCCAGTTCCGCCAGCAGCGTGTCACCGCGTGGTGAAATTGCCAATGCCTCGGGAGCCTCTTCAAACAGCATTTCGTTGTAGGCTTCGCGATGGGCTGTGGTGTTGTAAAATCCCACATGGCCGTCAGCGTCCGCCACCACAAAATTCTTGCGCCGCTGTTCCGGTGACAGGGCAATAACGGGGCTGTCACCCACTTCAAAACTGCGCACCCTCTGCAAAGACATCTGACCTTCACTGTCTGGAACCAGCAGCCATTGCGAGACGATTCCGGCATTATTGGCGACCAGCAGGGAAATGTCGCCAAGCAGCAGAGAAATGCGGGTCGGGCGCCGACCTTCTGCAACCAGATCCAGCACCTGGTTGATACTAGATGCCTGACCGCGCAGCGCCGGCCTGAGATCGACCAGGCTGAGGCGGCCCCGATCAGTAATGAAATACATCCAGCGTTGATCACCATCGATAAACAACTGGTCCACATCACCCACGATTATCGAAAGGGACAGGGATTCCACTTCGAACTGGGGGGCTGCCCCTCCCAGGTTAAAGGAGGAGAACAGGTTGCGTTGCTGGGTAATGCGAATCAGATTGGTGTTGCCGGCGGTATTGACTCCGGCCAGCAATAGCACGTCGGCGCGTTCGCTGATGGCCAGACGATCGATGGGCGTATCCTCAAACAGGATAAAGTCGTCTTCACCGAATGGATATTCAATATGGGGAATGATTTCGCGGGTTCCATCCTGCCGGAAACGGGTCTGGAAATCATAGCGGGCAATCAGGGCGGTACCATTACTGAATCCCAACGCAAACAGGCCGCTTTCTTCCGAAGCCAGGGCAAATCCGGTGACCGTGGCGCCCGGCGGCAGGGCCAGCTGACGACGCTCGATAACACCGCCATCGGCGACCCGGAAAAAAGTCACCACTGCATCGGCATCGAGACGCATACCGATCTCGGATTGCTCCTCGACAGCCAGATGCAGCAAACCGGCATCTGCGGCGCCCTCCAACCGGTAATCCGCCACCTGTTGGACATCGGCGGATTGAAACAGCGGGATGACTTCCAGCAACAGGTAAACAAAGATCAGCAGAATCGCGACGATAACACCGATGCCGCCGGCGGCAATTGAAACCCTGGCAAACTGATCGTTGAAATACCGGAGTCGGCGTCGGAAGGACTGACGTGCCAGGCTTTTTTCCAGTTCCTCATCCGGAGGCCCGGAGGGGTGCGTTGGCTCGGCAGCACTCTGACCACCAGGGGTTGAACTCATCGTCAGTCCTTTCCGTTGCGCGTAAGGCGGCCAGTGTCGGGCGATCGGTCGCAACACTGAACTGAACCGCCCCGAAAAATCGAAAGTCGCGGATTTTCGACCCGTACAAAAGAATCAGCTCCGGTTGGAGCTGATTTTTCGGGTCGAATTCTACAACAGCAGGAAAGCCCAGGCTACATACCCAGGCTTCTCAGAGTGGCTTCGATGACCTGAATCGGGAGTGGAATATAGCCGTCCTTGACGACCACGTTCTGCCCGGTCTGGGACAGCACCAGTTTGACGAACTCCCGCTCCAGCGGCGGTAACGGCTCATTGGGTGCCTTGTTCACGTAAACCCACAGGAACCGGGCCAGCGGATAATTGCCAGACACCGCATTTTCCGGCGTGGCATCGAAATAGGGACTGTTGTCATTCCGGGCCAGGGGCACCGTTCGGACACTGGAGGTCCGGTAGCCGATACCCGAATAACCGATGGCATTGATCGAGGTGCTGACCGACTGCACTACCGAGGCCGAACCGGGCTGTTCGTTGACATTGTTCTTGAAATCGCCCTCACACAGTGCAATTTCCTTGAAATAGCCATAGGTGCCGGAAACAGAGTTGCGCCCGAACAGCTGAATATCGCGACGAGCCCAGGGACCGGTCAGTCCCACCTGGCCCCAGGAGGTCACCGGGCCGGCATGGCCGCAGCGCAGCGTAGAGGAAAATATCGCGTCAACCTGTTCCATGGTGAGCCCTTCCAGGGGGTTGTCCTTGTGCACGAATACCGCCAGCGCATCGATGGCCACCGGCACCGCTGTAGGCCGGTAACCGAAGCGGCTCTCGAAAGCTTCGATTTCGTTATCGCGCATCTCGCGACTCATCGGACCGAAGTTGGAAGTACGTTCGGTCAGAGCGGGTGGTGCCGTGGAAGAACCGGCTGCCTGAATCTGAATGTTGACGTTGGGATAGGCCCGATTGAACTCTTCCGCCCACAGGGTCATCAGGTTGGCGAGTGTGTCGGAACCGACACTGGACAGATTTCCGGCAATACCGCCGACCCGCTCATACTCCGGCAGTGACGGATCGACGCCTTGTGCCCTGCCGGCAACAGACCAGATTATTGCAGCCAGCAGGCCGGAAAGTTTCAATGCACGCAGCAATACCATTTTTGTCTCCACAGGGATTTGTGATCAGGGTAAGATTTCAGCGCCCCAACTATAGGGTCGAATTATTACAGATATATGACAATCCGGTAACAATTGCCGGTTCCCAAAGGTTCGACCCGTGCCACGAAATTTACCCGACGCTGTGGTATGCTGACTTCTCCGTCGCGACGAAATCCCGCTACTGCAAGCTCGACGCCGGGACTGTCAGAATAATCACCGGGTGATTCGGTTGTATCGTGGCACCGGAACCTGGCCGCCGCACCAAATCCCGCAAACCGTCAATTACAGTAACACTTATGAGTAACCGAACCCAGGATCGTGCTGTAACCGTCCGACCCACAGCAGATTTGTCGCAGGCCGTCAACGAAGGCCACCCGGGTGACACCGGGGAAGACACTGCTCCACAGAACGCGCCACCACCCGACCTTGCCAGCAGCGAGTTTTACCATAATCGCGAACTGAGCCATCTACAGTTCAACCTGCGGGTGCTGGCCGAATCCAAGAACCGGGCCAATCCGCTGCTGGAACGACTTACGTTCCTGTTGATCTTCAGTTCCAACCTGGATGAGTTTTACGAAATTCGCGTCTCCGGCCTCAAGAAGCAACTGGAGTCAGGCCGCCAGAAACAGGGTCCGGACGGCCGTTATCCGGATCAGGTACTCAAACAGATTCACAGGATTTCGCGGGCCGCGCTGGAAGATCAGTATCGGATTCTCAACGACGACCTGTTACCTTCGCTGCGGGCAGAGGGAATCTGCATCCTCAATCGGGATGAGTGGGATCAGCGGCTGAAATCCTGGGCCAATGACTATTTCCATAACGAAGTATTGCCGGTGATTAGTCCGCTGGGGCTGGATCCGGCGCATCCGTTCCCACGGCTGGTTAACAAAAGCCTCAATTTCATCCTGTCGCTGGAAGGCAAGGATGCGTTTGGCCGGGACAGTGGCCTGGCCATCGTTCCGGCGCCCCGCTCACTGCCGAGACTGATCAAGATACCTCGCGAGATTATTTCAGAGGGTGATAACTTTGTGTTCCTGTCCTCCATCATTCATGACAGTGTTGCCGAACTCTTTCCCGGGATGCAGGTCAGGGAATGCCACCAGTTCCGGGTCACCCGTAACGCCGACCTGGAAATGACCAACGTGGAAACCGAGGATGTAGCCACTGCCCTGCAGGGTGAACTGCCTGGCCGCCGGTTTGGTGCCGCCACCAAGCTGGAGGTGGCCAGCGAATGCCCGGAAGAGCTGACTGGCTTCCTGCTCGACCGATTCAACCTGACCGGCGAGGAACTGTTCCGCCTGGACGGGCCCGTGAACCTGCAACGCATGATGACGATCCGCGGGATGGTGGACCGACCGCACCTGTGTTTCCCGAAATTTTCCCCCGGTGTACCCGCCTGCCTGGAGGAAGACAGCTGTATATTCAGCGCCGTTTCCCAGGAGGACCAGTTGCTGTTACACCCGTTCCAGTCCTTCGTTCCAGTCATTGACTGGGTTCGACAGGCGGCACGCGATCCGGCCGTACTGTCCATCAAGCAGACCCTGTATCGCACTAACGAATCCTCGGAGCTGGTGGAAGCGCTCGCCGAGGCCGCCCGCAACGGCAAGGAAGTGACTGTCGTTATCGAACTGCGGGCCCGGTTCGACGAGGAAGAGAATATACAGTTCGCCAGTGTGCTGCAGGAAGCCGGAGCCGTGGTGGTCTATGGAGTGATGGGGTATAAGACCCACGCCAAGATGCTGCTCATCGTCCGGCGTGAAAACGGCAGCCCCAAGTATTATGCGCACCTTGGCACCGGTAACTATCACCGCAAGAATTCCCAGATCTATACGGACTACAGCCTGATGACCTGCGACCGGACCCTGTGCGGCGATACCCACAAGGTGTTTCAGCAGATCACCGGCATGGGTAAGAAAATCTCTCCTGATGCGCTGCTGCATGCACCATTCAAACTGAAGAAATCACTGCTGAAGATGATTCGTCAGGAAAAGGAATTTGCGTTGAAGGGCAAACCGGCGCGCATCATTGCCAAGGTCAATGGCCTGACCGAACCCGAAATCATTCAGGCCCTGTACGAGGCTTCCAATGCCGGTGTCAGAATCGACCTGATTGTGCGTGGCGTATGCTGTCTCCGGCCGGGAGTCCCCGGGGTCAGTGAAAATATCCGGGTAACCTCGGTTGTGGGCCGGTTCCTGGAACATTCCCGGGTTTATTATTTCCACAACAACTCTCCCCAGGTGTACTGCGCCAGTGCTGACTGGATGGAACGTAACCTGATTAACCGTATAGAAGTGTGCTTCCCCATTCTCAGGAAAAAACTGGCGACCCGGATCATGGAAGAACTGGACATGTACCTGGAAGACCGGGTGCAGAGTTGGCTGCTGCAGGCGGATGGTGAATATCTGAAACTGGTGCCGGAGCAGTCCGACAAATCCGAGTCGGTGCAGATTCTGCTGTTGAAGAAACTGAGCCAGAATTACGAATCGGCGTAATCGATATCACTGACATCCGGCAACTTGGAAGGATCCAGCAGATGCGTGGTTTCGCCGCTGCGCACGATGAAATCCAGCATCCCCTCCCGCAGCGCAGTGGCACTGAAGCTTACCAGCGGACAGGAAACTGCCCGCAATAATGCCTCCATGATCGCATAGCCGGGCAGTAACAGGTCGCGCCGCTTGTCCTTCAGCCCGGCCAGCTCGCGATCGGAAACGATGGTATCCAGAAACAGGTCCCGCGACCGTTGCAGCGATTTCAGTTCTATCTGACCTTCCGGACCACCCTGCTCCTGACAGATCGCGGCCAGCATCTTGGCGGTCCCCGACGACGCATAGGCCTCAAGCCAGTCATAGTGATTGATTCCGGGAGCCACCGATTGAAATATTCCCATGGCGGCGTTACTCGCCTCAGCCAGCGACGCGTCCAACCGGGCCCGGTCGGCTCCTTCCTGGGAGGTGAAAAAGCGATCGCGCCAGGAGACACAGCCGATCGGCAGGCTCTGGGTAATGAAACGCTGATCGCCACTGCCCACGATCAACTCGGTGCTGCCGCCACCGATATCGATGATCAGTCTGTTGTCCCCGGCTTCCGGCAAACCGGTCTGGACACCGGCGTAAATCAGAACTGCTTCCTGCACACCACTGATGATGGAGATTTCCAGTCCAATATCGGCGGCTGCCAGAATGAACTGATCGGCATTGGCAGCGATGCGGAAGGTATTGGTGCCAAGCGCCCAGTAGCGCAGCACACCGTGGCGTGACATCAGTGTTTCGAAGTTCCGCAGGCAATCCAGGCCGCGCTGAAACGCTGCCGGTGAAATCAGACCGCTGGCAGGCACTCCCTCGCCGAGCTGCACTTTTTCGCTGCAGCGCTCGATGATCGATATCCGGCCATCAATCCATTCTCCAATCAGTAAATGGAAACTGTTGGAACCAAGGTCGATACACGCGTACATTAAGCCGCTAAACCCGCTCGAATAGTCTGATCCGGTGCACTTAGGTACCGGCACAGACTCCTGCTCATACATCCAGCGGCCAGTTTAACAGCAAACTGCGGCCGGCACGCAAAGACACTTAACGGTGCAGCATCGCTACATCATCGATTGCTGGTAATTCTCCAGGCCCACCCGGTTGATCAGGTCCAGCTGGGTTTCGAGCCAGTCGATATGCTCCTCCTCGCTTTCCAGGATCGAACCCAGCAGATCGCGGCTGACATAGTCTCCGACCGATTCACAATAGGCGATGCCTTCCTTCAGGTCCGGACAGGCCAGCATTTCCAGCTTCAGGTCACACTCCAGCATTTCCCGGGTATTCTCGCCGATAAGCAGCTTGCCAAGGTTCTGCAGGTTGGGCAGCCCCTCCAGGAACAGAATCCGCTCGATCAGCTGGTCGGCGTGCTTCATCTCGTCGATTGACTCGTCGTATTCCTTGTCACCGAGTTTGGTCAACCCCCAGTCCTTGTACATCCGAGAATGGAGAAAATACTGGTTGATGGCGATCAGTTCATTGGCCAGCGCCTTATTAAGGTGCTTGATTACGGTGCTGTCGGACTTCATACACTCCTCCTGTATTCAATCCACAGACTATCGCCGTAATAACCCCCGCTTGTCAAGGAAGGAAAAATGTAACTAACTGAATTTAAAAGAAATATAAATAAGAAGCAATCCCATTTACAGCAATTGCCGGTGCCTGACGGCAATGCTCTCAG
The DNA here is from genome assembly GCA_024234395.1 of Pseudomonadales bacterium. GTDB lineage: Bacteria > Pseudomonadota > Gammaproteobacteria > Pseudomonadales > Pseudohongiellaceae > NORP240. The sequence goes on along the minus strand of JACKOH010000001.1, from coordinate 582,564 downwards.
GTGTATCCTGAAGGGATTTGGTGACAGCTTAAGGTGGGATCAGCTTGCGTTAACGCAAGGCACAGGCTTGTTGAACTCGCTGATAATGGTCCTGGCATACTGGCCGCACTTGCCGCATTCGCTGGCAACGCCCAGTCTGGCCCGGACATCGGCGAGTTTGACTCCGCCATCGCGGCAGACATCGCGAATCTGTTGATCTGTAATCTGGCGGCAAATGCAAACGTACATGGTGTTTCCTCACTGTGTAACGCAGTGTAAACCTTAATGAGAATGATTGTCAACAACATTAAATTCTGTTACCTTGATACAGTAAATTTCGGTGTCCGGACTCGACATTGGTGTTGACAATCCCGGCACCCACTTCAGCTGCAACAAGTCGCGAGTCTTCATGAGCACAACCACGTTAGCACAGGCCCGGACCGGCGATTCCTGCCTGGTCATGAATATCAGGCCGGAACCGGCAGAGTTACGCAGCCGCCTTTATGCCCTGGGCGTTATCCCCGGGTGCCAGTTAAAAGTCATGCGCTTCGCCCCACTGGGGGATCCCATGCAGATCCGGGTTGGCGGATCGTATATCAGTATTCGCAAGGCCGAGGCTGAAGTAATTGCAATCGAGGTACAGTGAACGATGCATAAGCTGGCACTGATAGGCAATCCGAACTGCGGGAAAACCACCCTGTTCAACCTGCTGACCGGGGCCAACCAGAAGGTTGGCAACTGGCCTGGCGTCACCGTGGAGAAAAAATTCGGTACCCTGCATGTGGACAGGTTCGCCATTGAACTGGTGGATCTCCCCGGCATCTACTCACTGGAACAGGCTGCTCAGGGGATCGACGAAAAAATTGCCCAGAACTACCTGCAGCAGAACGATGTGGATCTGGTTATCAATATCGTCGACGCTACCAATCTGGAACGAAGCCTGGTATTAACGCAGCAGTTGCTGGAACGGGACCATCCCGTTCTGGTAGTGCTCAATATGCTTGACGTTGCCGATCAGCAGGGCATCCAGATCAACATCCACAATCTGGCGGAAAATCTTGGCGTGCCCGTCGTACCCCTGGTGGCATCGCGCCGACGCGGCATGGACGAGTTGTATCGGCACCTGCGCGTCATGCTGGAAAACCACGCCGACAGCCCGGAAGGGGTCAAAAAACGGTCCCTGGCCGATCCTGTTGCGACCGGCGACGAGGAGCAATTGCTGCGCCGCTATCGGCGTTCCCGTCAACTGGTGGGCGGTGCGGTGGAGATGATCCCCACCCGGCACCCACTGTCCGAGAAGATCGATGCGGTATTGATCAACCGGTGGCTCGGATTCCCGGTGTTTTTACTGATGATTTATCTGATGTTCACGGTGGCAGTAAACCTGGGTGCCGTGTTCATCGACTTTTTCGACATCCTGTTCAGCGCTGTGCTGGTTGATGGTACCACCTGGCTCCTGGAACAGATTTACGCTCCGCAGGTGATCATCACCCTGCTTGCGCAGGGTCTCGGCGGCGGCATCACCCTGGTAGCCACCTTTATCCCGGTCATCGCTTTTCTTTACCTGTGCCTTTCCATCCTGGAAGACTCCGGATACCTGTCACGTGCCGCTTTTGTGATCGACCGCCTGATGGGCGGTATCGGCCTGCCCGGCAATGCCTTTGTCCCATTGATCGTAGGCTTCGGCTGTAATGTCCCGGCGGTGATGGCATCGCGCAGTCTGGGCCGGGACAGCGATCGATTGCTCACTATCGCCATGGCGCCCTTCATGAGCTGTGGCGCCCGCCTTACCGTCTATGCCCTTTTTGCTGCGACCTTTTTCCAGCAAAGCGGCCAGAACCTGGTGTTTCTGCTGTATCTGCTGGGCATCAGCCTGGCCGTTTTTACCGGCTGGATATTCCGCAAGCAGCTTTTCACCGGTGAGATGACACCCTCGTTCCAGGAAATGCCTGCCTATCACGTCCCGGTGCCACGGAATATTCTTATCACCACCTGGTTCCGGTTGCGGGGATTCATGCTGCGGGCCGGCAAGACCATCATCACGGTGGTTGTGGCACTCAGCTTCCTGAATTCCATCAGCACCGATTTCAGTTTCGGTAATGAGGACACGGAAAATTCGGTACTCAGTGTGATCGGAAAATCCATTACGCCAGCCTTCGCTCCGCTGGGAATCGAACAGGATAACTGGCCGGCTACGGTGGGCCTGTTCACCGGCATGTTCGCCAAGGAGGCCATCGTCGGAACGCTGGATGCGCTGTACAGTGAACCGGAAGTTGCCGGCGCCGGCGACGGCCCACCCGATCTGCTGGGCGCCGCGGCAGCGGCGTTCGGATCCATAGGCAGTGAGTTGATGGCGATCGGCGACACCCTGACCGATCCACTGGGCATCTCGATCGGCGATGTGTCGGATTCTGCTGCCGTGGCGGCCGAACAGGGCGTCGAGACACAGACCTTGACCAATATGGCCAGTCTGTTCGTCACCCCGTTTGCGGCATTCTGTTACCTGGTTTTTGTACTGCTTTACGCACCGTGTGTGGCGGTACTGGGGGCGATCAACAAGGAAGCTGGCTGGCGGTGGATGCTGCTGGTATTCGGCTGGAGTACCGGCCTGGCTTATATTACTGCCACCTGCATTTACCAATTGGGAACATTTCCTGCTCACCCCCTTTTCTCCGCCTTGTGGGTCACCGGTATGCTGGCGGTCCTGGTGCTGTTTATCAGCCGGCTAAGAAGCCTCTCGACCCGGGTAGTCACGGCGAACCTGATCAAGGTGGTGCAGGTTACCTGAGCGGTTATCGAACCGGAGGAAAAGTCCGGAAATTTGATTCAGAACGGGCGCAGGAACTCCATCGCCACTTTCCATTCATTGACAGGACTGAAGCGCCACACCCTAAGGTAATTGGTGCGGAATCCTGAACTGTTACCTTCATTGGTGGTGGACATGATTCCATAGGTGACCCCCAGTTCCTTCGAATCCGCCAGAAAGCCTCCCATATGCTCGATCCGCACAGGGTTGATAGTGGTCACCCGGCTGTCCAGGTATTTACCATAGGCGGCGCTGCCCGCCTCCATGCCGACTCCCGGCGCCATCCCTGGTAAATAGACACGAAGATTCTGCAGGCCGAAGCGGATCATGGCCCGCTGGCCGCCTCGAAAGTTAATCGACAGGCCCAGAGTGTTGTCCGCCTCAGCCAGGCTTTCCAGGGTATTGTTCACGGTCAGAGCGGGATGCGCGGTTTCCTCCATGACTGCCAGCGTGTAGTCATATTCCGGTTCCACGTCCATGCTGAGGAAGCCGGGCACGGTCACAACCATATCTGCCAGCAACTGCCAGCGCTGGTCGATTTTTCTCCACACATTAACCAGGTAACTGTAAGTCTGCTGCCCTTCCTCACCGTTCTGGCCCGGCTGAATGGCGGTAAAGCGGTTGGGCCCTACCGTGATGCCGAGATCACCGGCTCTGGACACGTCGATATAGTGATCTCTCCAGTACAGCTGATCCAGACTGTATAACGACTGATTGCGCTGATACAGGGACCGGGCATCCACCGGTCCGTCCCGGAACAGTACCGATCCCTCCGCCAGTACGTCGAGAAACGCATCGGTGCGGCCCCGTTCGGTGGCAGCCCGGGAGAATTCGCGATCCGCCGCCGCCACTTCGAGCCAGTTACGGTAATGCTCATCTGCCTGCTGGGCCCAAAGATTGCCGGCCAGCAGCATTAGCAGCAGGATTCCCTGTATTTTCATTCCCAGACGCATAGCAGTAGACCTCGACACTCGATGAGAAGTATGAACCAAGAACAGCTGCCGGTACAACCAACCGCTTTTGTTCTGTAATCTGTTAACTGCTACCATACCACGCCGTTGAACCGGAGCCGGTTACTGACTACACCGGTCACGGATATCGACAGGGTTCTGCTGGCCAGCCAGCTCCATTATTCAGGAAATCAGGTATGCCGAACAACGTGTGGGAGCAACTGCTCGAGGAAGCCCGCCAGGTTATCCAGCGTGAACCATTACTGGCCAGTTACGTACATTCCTGCATACTCAACCATGACAGCCTGGAGTCGGCGCTCAGCTTTATCCTTGCCAACAAGATCTCCGACGAGGTGATGCCCGCCATCATGGTACGCGAGCTGTTCGAATACGCTTACGAAAAGTCTCCGGAGATCATCGATTACGCTGCCAGCGATATCCGTGCCGTGTATGACCGGGACGCAGCAATCAGCTCTTACCTGCCGGCAATCCTGTATCTGAAGGGGTTTCAATCCATTCAGGCGCATCGGCTGGCCCACTTCCTCTGGACCAATAACAGGAGAGACCTGGCTCTTTTTATTCAAAGCCGCAACTCGGCAGTTTTTACTGTCGACATTCACCCGGCCTGCGTCATGGGCAAGGGAATCATGTTCGATCATGCTACCGGCATTGTGATCGGTGAAACCTCGGTGATCGAAGACAATGTATCGATCATGCAATCTGTCACACTCGGCGGCACCGGCAATGAACAGGGAGACCGGCATCCCAAGATTCGCACCGGCGTACTGGTTTCCGCAGGCGCCAAGGTGCTCGGCAACATAGAGGTCGGCATGGGTGCCAAGATCGGCGCCGGCAGCGTGGTACTCAATGATGTGCCGCCCCATACCACGGTGGTTGGCGTACCCGCACGGGTGGTCGGCAAGCCCTGTTCCGAATTGCCGTCGCAGACCATGGATCAGAACATCCTCAACGACGAGCGAACGGCTCCCGCATCCGGTAAATAAAAACTCTCTGCCTGGCAGCCCTTTAAGCCCCCCAGGTAAGCGCAAAGGAAGGCAAAATCCGTTGATACAGCGGTGCTTACACGCAGTAAATGAGCATTCTGAGCCAGATTCTAAAGCTATCTTGTGCTGGCGGAGACTTTTAAAAAGCCTGCTTAGTCCCGATCGGGCGGAAAGTAGCGGTATTCCAACCGCCCACTAAAATCCTGCGGCACGCCCGCATCGAGCACCGGACGGAAATTAAGGTAATGTAGCCGGTCTTCCAGGGCATCGGCGTCCAGGCTTGCCCGTCCGGTACTGGCCAGCCATTCGAATCCATCGGTAACACTCTTCTGGCTCACCAGACGGCCCCGGATCCATTGCGAAACGGTTTCGACACTTTTGAGATTGATCTGTACAGTCGCTGTGTTCATAGCGGTGTACTGCTGCGCAAGGAGTAGCGAACGCTCCAACGGCATCTGTACATTGGGAGTCGTTGAAGACCATTCCGTGAAGCGGAGCGTAGCCTGGCAGGCAGTTCTGCAGTCAGCGTCGTCGGCTTCACTGGCAAATGCTTTCATGGCCTGCGCCACACTGGGGTAAAACTGCCTGACCGGCAGGATCCTGGGGACACTGAAAAATGCCCCGAGCGTCTCCTCAGGGACTCCCGCCATCCGCAGGCTTGCATAAGCCTGACGATAGGCGGCTGCGGGGTCACCCTCGTTAAACAGTACCAGCCAGTCCGCCTCATGCACGTCGACCATGGCCAGCGCCTCCGGGTTCGGCGTGTCGGCCATAAGGTAGCCGCGTCGCATGCGATTCAGCATTTCCATCCCCAGGTAGAAATACATATGCTTGACGTCCTGGCGACGCCGCATCCAGCCTACCCCGGCCGCCACCTGTCGCAGATCGGCAGCGACCGGCCCACCCTGAATGAGGGCCATGAATTTGATGTGATTCTGCAATAACAGGTAGTAGTAAAGATCGATCAGCCGGGGGTCTGACGCTGACCAGATCAGCTCCGCACCCAGCATGGCGACGCGGCTTACCCGATCGGCGGCGCGGAAATGAGGATCCTTCATCAAAGTGGCATCACCCGCCACTCCTTCCAGATGCAGGTCCGCCAGTTGCTTTAATTCTCTGACCAGGGCGTCGTTCCAATCGCGGGGCACCATGGTGTACAACCAGGTCAGGTGATCCAGTGTCTCATTGGCATCGCGCCAGTTACCCTGGCGTACGTTGTTACGAATCGACAATATCAGAAAAGGAAACTGCGACTCGGTGTATAGACCGTCACTGATCCTGAGTATCTGAATCGATCGATCCAGTATCTCGTCGGTTCGCTCGAACCGATTGAGCTCCATATTGGCTTCCGCCAACTGCTCGAGAGTTTCCAGCAGTTGTGGATCGTAACGACCCAACTGCACTTCCATGGTTTCCAGCTGGTTACGATAGGCTTCCAGGCGGGCACCGGTCTGATCCAACCGTTCTGCCTCCCTGGTCTGCGCCGATGTCGCCGCACTGGCCAGCAACAATCCACAGGCAAATACGACCTTCACCATTGCCACCGCACAGTGGCGACTGATGAGTTTGAAATGATGATCTGAACAGGAAGTCATGGTCCAGCCGAGATTCCTCGCACGGAAATACACCCGGACACCGCTGGCCGCTCGGCTGCGAGATTCAAATCAGGCAGACTGGCGGGGCACGCCATCAGAAACACTGGGAAATCCGCCGCGGTGTGCGGTTGACGTACCTGACATACTCTACAACTTTCACCGAGTTATACAAGTCCATAGGGACAATCCGATGCCGCCTCGCGGCAAACTCAATGCGCACGCTTCCTCTTCCCGTATTTACGACGCTATTCGAGACGGACCCTGGCAGGTAATAAATGACTCATTTTAAAAATGGCGCTCTTAAAACCCCTGCAGAATGTGGGTGTATTATCGACTACGCCTTCCACATCAGCAGCGTTCAACGGATCATCCATTGCCACCAGCGCAATTTAAAGCCCCCGTTGCGGGAGCCGTAAGCGGATGGAGCAGCGTCGCCGCTCCAGCAAACCAAATCCGGGTTGAGAAGCCCTTTCGACCGGCCGATAATACTGGCATCTACGGATTTTGCCGTAATTTACAGGGCGGGACACTGAGACAGTCCCGCTGAATCGCAATGTTTAGCCCGAACCACAAACGATGCTAACATCCAGATCCAGTTGCAGATTTCACCATCAATCCAATTACGCCCAGAGTCAGCACCCATGAAAATACTCATGATCTATCCCCAAATCGATGCACCGCTCGGTACCAACCACGGTATCGCCTCGCTGGCGGGGGTACTGCATGCCAATGGTCACGAAATGGACCTGATGCATGTCTCGGAGAAATATCGCCCGGTGCCCAGCAGTGAAGAACTTATCGACTACATCCGGGCAACCGAACCGGGCCTGATGGGTTTTTCAGTGATGTCACAGCAATATGATTGGGTTGTGGAACAGAGCAAGGCGATCCGGGCTGCTATCCCGGATCTGGTACAGGTAATCGGTGGCGTGCACTGCACCATGGTTCCGGACGAGGTCCACAAATCCCGCCTCTTCGACTATGTCTGCGTCGGGGAAGGAGACTGGGCCCTGCTGGAACTGATGAATGCCCTTGAAAAAGGCGAAAAGCCACACACCCTGGCAAATTTTCGTTCCTGGATGGGCAATGTTCCGGTTGCCAATCCGGTGGCTCCTTTTCCTGACCTGGCCAAACTGCCGCCCCTTGATTACAACGTTTTCGATATGCCGGCAGTCATGAAAGAAACCCGGGGCTGGATGGGAATACTCACGTCCCGCGGCTGTCCCTACAAATGTACCTACTGTTTCAATATCGAAATCGTTGATCAGTATATCGAGGACGGTGCAGCCAAGAACGTCAAGGATTTTCTCCGCCACTTTCCAGTCGATGTAATGATGGAAGACCTGAAAAAGCTGTTGAAGGAAAACCCCGAGATCAACACTTTTATTTTTGACGACGACCTGTTCACGCTCAATACCGACTACGTGGTGGAATTCTGTGAAGCCTACAAGGCTCACCGGGTCGGTATACCCTTCGTAGTCAATGGTCATGTGAACTGCTTTGAGGAACGGGCCGCCAGAGCATTACGGGATGCCGGCTGTATTATTGTCAAATTCGGTCTGGAAAGCGGCTCGCCCAGGGTCCGTCGGGAAATACTGCGTCGCTACATGAGCAATGAACAGATCGAAAGGTCCTTCGCAGCGGCCCATTCCAACAACCTGCATAGCTCCGCCTTTATCATGTTCGGACTGCCCTACGAATCCCGCGAAGAGATCATGGAAACCCTGCGTCTCTGTGCCAAAGTTAAAATGGGCCGGTTCCGCTGGGCGCTGTTTTTCCCGTTCAAGGGAACGGCTGGCTACGAAATCGCCAAACCTTTGATCGACGAAGCCAAGATCGCCAATCAGGGCAATTATTTTGATGGAACCTGCCTCAAATTCGGCGAGGACCACGACCTGTTTCTGGACAAACTGGGCAAGCTCTGCAACTGGTATGTCAATGCGGAAACCGACTGGGAGTGTGCCCCTATTTACCGTAACCTGGTCGCCAAGGTGGAAGCCATGGACAAGGATACCTGGTTGCGGGAAAGAGACGATCTGGTTGCCTACGATCGTGACCTGTCGGAACAGCTGATGGCCCAGGACAAGATTCACTATACCATTCGCTACTCCAATGTGATGGGTGTACGTTCCGATTACATCAAACAGGAACGCGATCAGCTGGCAACCGGGGAAAAGACCGAAGCTGTCGCCTATACCCTGGACCAGAGCTGACCTGCCAGTTTCCGCTCCTGACCGGTAACGATGACTCTTTCGCTGCCCTCCATCGACTGTCTGGTGGTGCGCTGCCCTAACTGGGTGGGCGACATCGTCATGGCTACTCCGACCTTCGCCTGTCTGCGCAGGAATTTTCCTGAAGCCCGGATCATCGCCTGCATCAGACCTTATGCCCGGGGCATTATCGAAGACAGCCCCTGGTTTGATGAAATTCTGGATATCCAGGACCGGTCTGTTGCAGGGATGCGGGACACCGTTCGACAACTGCGCCAACGGCGGCCCGATGCGGGGATATTGCTCACCAATACGACTCACTCGTACCTGACTTTCCGATTGGCTGGTATTTCCCGCATTTACGGGTATCGACGCAACCTGCGCAAACACTTTCTCAGCGGGGGACCTGACCCGGTCCGCGAAGGCGGAACCATCAAACCCTTGCCGATGCAGCAGTATTACCTGGAAATCTGCCGCTACCTGGGCCTGCAATTACCGGAAAACCCCAGGCCGCAGCTGTATATTCCGGAGGCACTGAAGCAACAGGGCGCCAAACTGATGTATCGCTACGGTATCAGCGACTCCGACACGGTGGTCGGCATTAATCCCGGCGCCAGCTTTGGCTCGTCCAAGTGCTGGCCACCGGAATATTTCGCCAGGCTGGCCGAACTCCTGCAGGAATCCTTTCACTGCAAGTTGCTGTTACTGGTCGGCCCGGGCGAAGCTTCCATTGCCGAGCGGATTGTTTCTGAAAGTAAGGCAGAACTTATCAATACTGCTTCTGACCGGGTCGACCTGGCACTGCTAAAGCCCCTGGTGCAACGTTGCAGCCTGTTGATAACCAACGATACCGGACCCCGGCATTACGGCGTCGCTTTTGACGTTCCCACCGTTGTAGTCATGGGGCCAACCAATGCGGCCTTTACAGCCACCAACCTGGAACTGACCCGGGTCCTGCAGCGGGACCTGCCCTGCGTGCCCTGCCACAAGAAAACCTGCCCGCTTGGCCATCATGCCTGCATGCAGGAAATCCTGCCTGACTCAGTGCTGGCTGCTGCCCGGAGCCTGGTAGGGACGCTGTCATGAGGCCGGCCTATTATCAGCACAAGTGGCGGCAGGTGAAATTGGCACCCAATGCCGAAGCTGTTGATTCTCTGGCGCAACGGGTTGCTTCCACCTTCGTTGACCGCTATTTCTACAGTGACGAATACAATGCCGATTACATTCAACTGCTGTGCGAAATGGCAACGCATTTCGAAGAAGAATCGCTTAACCAGATCGCAGCGCGAGCCCTGTTCGGGATCGTTATTGAACGATTGTGTGACGATTTTGAGGAACTGCAGACCGAGACCTACAACCGGCTGATCTGTCAGGTGGTCGACTACCTTCGCGGGTTACCCCAAGGCAGTGAACTGAATCAGGCCCTGAATGATTTTCACCTGGAGACCGAGGAACAGCTTTATCAGCGCATTGAATCGATTCGACTCAGTCCCGACGAACGCCTTCCCAGCCGACTCAAACCCGACAGGATTATCGTACTTTCCCGGGTGACCATCGGCGCCGACGTGGCAGTGACCAGCGTTATCTGCCAGCGTATTGCCCTGGCCTTTCCAGATGCTGAGATCGTCGTGGCCGGTAGTGCCAAACTGCGTGAAGTCTTCGCTGAGAATTCCGGAATACGGATCAGGGATCTGCACTATTCACGCCGCGGCGGGTTATTGGAGCGTTTTCTTGCCTGGTTGAATCTATTGCGTGAAATCCGCGCTGAGCTGGTCGCATTGTCGGATAGTCAGTACCTGGTACTGGACCCCGATTCCCGCCTGACTCAATTGGGGGTATTGCCCCTGGTACCGGGACAGAACTATCGCTTTTTCAACAGCCGCGGTAAACCCGGCTATGCGATCAAGGCATCCATTTCACAACTGACCAACAAGTGGCTGGACAATATCCTCGGTACGTCAGCGTTCTGCTATCCGTCAGTGTGGCCGGACCCTATAAGCATGCTCAACGCCAATGACGGGTGCAGCAGATTGAAACACGGGAGCGACCAGACACTTGTGGCGCTGAATTTTGGTGTCGGCGGAAACCTGCGCAAGCGCGTAGAGGGAGACTTTGAAACCCTGCTGGTCATGGCGTTGCTGAGCGACCCGCAGGTCAGGGTCATTTTGGACCTGGGGTTCGGCAGCGAAGAGAGACAACGCAGTGAAGACATCCTGCAGGCTGTATCAGCCAGTGGCTACTCGGTACAGGCGTTGCGTTTTGCTGACCTTGCACAGTTGAAAAGTACCACCCGGTTGCTGGGTGTGGAATGCTCGGTAGCGGAAATCGCCGCCCTCATCGCCGGCAGCGATGAATTCATCGGTTACGATTCCGCCTGTCAGCATATTGCGGCAGCCCAGGGAATCAGAACCTTCACCATTTTTGCCGGCACCAGTAATGCCCGTTTCATTCGCCGCTGGCAGGCCACCGGACCGAATCTGAGTGAAATTCTGTATGTGGATACACTGTCCCGGGAATCGCAACTGGATTACCGGGAGATCGTAGCTCGATTGCTCGACCTGCGGCGTGACCAGGATGATGACATCGAAGCGGAATTCCCGGTTTAGTGGATCTCATTAACCGGCTGTTAATTATAAAACCGGTTCAGCTCCGTCGTGTATTCTCCCAGCACCTTACTCAATGCCGACGCGTAGAGATCTTCTTCCATGGGCTGATCGTCGTTGGTTGTTACGGTGGCATGCATGGAGGCCCCTTTGAGACTGAAGACCATCTTCGCCTCGTCGGTAACCAGGGTATTGCCATGCCAGTCGCTCACCACGCTAAAGTCCCGGTTGTAGTCCGGTGACAGCAGATCCTGGCCATGACTGATTGGTTGATCCGGATCCTGATATCCCAACAGATTGAGAACGGTAGCCGGCAAATCCAGATGACTGGTCATCGCGGTGAACTCAGCAGGTGCACGCTCCGGGACGTGCAGAATCAGCGGCACCCGGATCTGTTGCTGACTGAAAGTCGAATTGTGCCCCCAACGCCCGTTTTCCATGAACTCTTCGCCATGATCACCGGTCACCACCACCAGGGTATTGTCCAGCAGTCCGCGGCGTTCCAGTGCCCGGTATACCCTGGCCAGTTGGCGGTCGAGATGATGGACTGAATTGACGTACCGGTTTCTTATCCGGTCGATCTCATCCTCCACGTCCACGGTCAGATAATTGAAATCCTCCAGGTAATCCGGCTCGATAATGTCTTCGTCGGGAAAATAATAGTTGGCGTGAGCTGACTCAAAGAACATGAAGGAAAAAAACGGTTCCCGTGCTTTATTGATGAACCGAATCAGGTCAGTGGTGTTTTTCTGGTCACGTTGCCAGCCTTCACCCTCGTTGAACTCCTGCAACTGACTGGATGCAAAATTACTGAAAACTGTCCGATCAAACTCCGGATAGGTAAACGCAGAACTGGTAAACGCCTTGACGTCGTAATTCCTGGCCTTCAGGTATTGCATCAACAGGGGCGGCTGAGAGACCCTCAGCATATCGAACCAGTAATTGCCATAGATACCGTAAAACTGCGTAAACATGCCCATGCGGGTGCCATTGCCGCCGCTGTAGTGATTGGCGAACCACTGATTGTCACGGGCGAAGTCATAGGTGGCAGGCATGATTTCCGGGGTAACCATGTCGGCACGCCAGGATTCCGCTACCAGCCAGACGATGTTAATGGGTTCGCCGCTATCGGGACGTGTTGCCAGTTCATTGCTGAAGTCGTAGTCGAGACGGCCTCCAGCCTCATGCAGATCCGCGGCCAGGTTTTCGCGTCGTTTGATACCAAGTGACTGGAAAAACGATTTGGCAGTCACCGGAGTGTGCCAGACGATCCGGTCAGCCACACCCAGCACTGGCAGATTCGACTGGTATTCCGCATAGGCATAGACTGCTGAATCCACCACAAAGCAGGCCAACAACGCTATCGCCACCTGACGCTTACGCAACCAGCGGGGCAACACCCGCTCCAGCCTGACAAATCTCAGGGGCAGTCCATAAACCACTGCCAGGGCCGCCGTAGCCAGTGCCAGACTGACCCAGGTCGAGCTGCTTATACCCATCGCCTCGATTCCGCCGGGTGTGGAGACGATATTGATGACAAAGAAATTGGTGAAAAAGCCGTACAGGGAATACAGCTTGAAATTGGCGAGCAGGAATCCGACCGTGAGAAAACTGACCAGATAAGATGCTGCTATCAGCAGGCGGCGCACTCCTGAATCAACTTTCAACCCTTGGACCAGGGCAACCAGAATCAAGGTGGGGAGACTGAACAGGCTGGCCTGCACCAGACAGGCGACCACCAGGTAGCCACCGGTTTGAAAGTCTGTTACCGCAGGCCAGGCATAGACCGTCAGCGCCAGGGTTGCGAACAGCCATACGGCCACCAGCGGTCGAACGAAAGGTGTTGAGGTCATGGCAGCTCCGGGGCCGGGATTCGACGGGCATTGTAATGGAACTTTAACTTTTGATTCTTAACTCCCGCTTAAGTTCCGAATCTGATAATCAAGGCTGTAGCCCACTTGTGACGGGGACTTCGTGAGCTTTGACTCGATTCGCATTGCCACTTCACCGCTTAAGTTTCCCTTAATTTTGACTGCGTAAGTTAGCTATCGTGAAGTCAACCTCAGGAAACCGTCATGACCACCTCAGCCATCGAGTTACAGCAATTGGTTAAGCATCCAACAGGTAAACCCGCGATTTCCGTCACCTCAGCCAGCAAGTCGGCTGCCACCCATTTCACGCTGAATTCCCCGGACTCCGAGCGTCGGACCCGATTGGAGCAGTTCATTGCTGACAAATTCAATGCCATTTATGGTGCCGCAATCGTGGAGTTCTTCCCACTCTTGCTGTCCCGCTCCGACGATGAACAACTGTCGTCTGTAGTCGGGCTTCGACCCGGAACCGAACGCCCACTGTTCCTCGAACAGTATCTCGACAGCTCCCTGGAGCAGGCCATCGCTCAACAGAGCGGCCTGGACGTGGGCCGGGAAAGGCTGATGGAAATCGGTAATCTGGCATCCAGCTACCGCTCCGGCAACCAGTTCATGTTCATGTTGCTCACCGCGGTTCTTTCCCGAGCCGGATACGACTGGGTTGTATTCACAGCAACCGCCCAGGTTCGGGCGCTGCTGGCAAGACTCGACTTTCATCCGCTTACCCTGTGCGATGCCAGGGAAGCAAAACTGGTCAATAAAAAGCAGGTCTGGGGCAGTTACTACCAGTCCCAACCCATGGTTCAGGCCGGCAGTATTGCAGAAGGAATGGCTATCCTGCATAGAAACCACTTCGCGCGGACGCTACTGTCCAACCACGAAGCCGAGATCGAGACTCTGGCCCGGGAACTGATCAGTCTGCGTTCAGGCCAACAAATTCGCTAACAGGGTAACCGGTCATGCAGGGATTGTGGCAACAAATCAGCGATCTTTCCCTGGGACACCAGGATGCGATCGCATTGAGCGAACCCGATTCGGGTCAGTCACTCAACTATGCACAACTGGTGGAACGGGTTGAGAAGCTGGCCGAATATCTGCAGCAACTCGATGCTTTTCTGAGTCCTGATTCCGGACCCCTTGGCCTGCTGGCCGGCAATGGCATCGACTGGATCGTCACCGACCTGGCCGCCCTGGCCGCCGGGCGTTGCCTGATACCGGTACCGACTTTTTTCTCCGAGAAACAGCGTGAACATGCTCTCGACGATGCCGGAGCCGGATTCCTAATCGCTCCGCAGGGAGTCACTCTGCCTTCTACCTACGAACTGCTCAATCCACTGCCGGAAACCGGGACCCTGTCCCTGTGGCAGCGGCAGATCGGGAACGATTCAAACTTGCTTTCCGCCGACCGGCTACCGGTCGGGACTGTCAAAGTTACCTATACATCCGGGTCGACCGGCAATCCCAAAGGCGTTTGCCTGAGTGAGGAACATATTACCGTGGTGGCCAATACTCTGGCTGATGCGACCCGGGATTGCCCGATCCGACGCCATCTTTGCGTACTGCCACTCGCGACTCTGCTGGAAAACCTGGCTGGAGTCTACGCCCCCCTGTTGCGTGGTGCCGAGATTTGTGTTCCGGATCTCGCCACGCTGGGGTTCCGGGGCAGCTCCTCGTTTGTTCCGCAACTGTTTCTGCAAGGAATTGGAACGGTCAGGCCTCACAGTATGATTCTTATTCCACAGCTGTTGGATTGCCTGGTCGAAGCCACCCGTGCCGGATGGCAACCTCCTGACAGCCTGGTGTTTATCGCCGTGGGCGGAGGCAAGGTCAGCCGCGCCATGCTGGAGGAGGCAGAGCGTCGCGGTCTGCCCGTTTACGAAGGTTATGGTCTGTCGGAATGCGGCTCGGTGGTGAGCCTGAATCTGCCGGGCAGAAACCGATCCGGCAGCGTCGGCAGGCCACTGCCCCATGTCGATATCGAAATAATCGATGGAGAGATTTTTGTGGGCGGGCAGCTGTGTCTGGGTTATACCGGCGAACCCCGGGATTCAGGCTCCGGAAAACTGGCTACCGGAGACCTGGGCTGTTTTGACGAAGATGGCTACCTGACAATCAATGGACGCAGAAAAAACCTGCTTATCACCTCGTTCGGAAGAAATATTTCCCCGGAATGGATAGAGGCTGAGCTGAACACCATTCCGGGTGTCCTGCAGACCTTTGTGACTGGGGACGCACAACCTTATCTCGGCGCACTGCTGGTCGCCCTTCCCGGCCTGGACGATAGCCGGCTTCAAGAAGCGATTGAACTGGTCAACAAGCGCCTGCCCGACTATGCCCGCGTCAAATGCTGGCAACGCATCGGTAGTCCTTTCAGCGTTTCCGAAGGGACTCTGACCGCTAACGGCAGACCCCGGCGTGAAGCCATCCTGAACCGATACGGGAAACAGATCGATGCCCTGTTTCCCTCACCTTTGATAAATCCGGATGTGGAAAATCTCCGCACCGGCGCGCAGTGAATTCGGAGCAATCACTATGAGCTTTTACCAACAGCTGCAATCTGCAACTGAACAGGATCGCCAGTCCCTGCTGGGCACGGAAATGATCCGCCGCACCTTCACCGGCGAAATCGAGGTGGAGGACTACGTCCGCTTTCTCAGCCAGGCATTTCACCACGTCAAGCATACAGTTCCCTTACTGATGTCGGTTGGGGCGCGCCTTGGTGACGATAAGGAATGGTTGCGTACGATGGTAGCAGAGTACATCGAAGAGGAAATTGGACACCAGGAATGGGTTCTCAATGATATCGCCGCCTGCGGTCACGATAAGGAAGCGGTACGTAACAGCAGCCCGAATTTTGAAACCGAGCTCATGGTTTCCTACGCCTACGACCTGGTTAACCGGGTGAATCCGGTAGGCTTCTTCGGGATGGTTCTGGTGCTTGAGGGCACCAGTGTGAACCTGGCTGATTCAGCCGCTGATCGAATCAAGGGGGTTCTTAACCTGCCGGAACGGGCGTTCAGCTATCTGCGCTCGCATGGCAGTCTGGATCAGGAACATATCAAATTTCTGGAAACCCTGATGAACCGCTTCGAGGCGCCGGAAGATCAGCAACGCATTATCCATTCGGCGCAGGCATTTTATCGACTTTATCGCGGTGTCTTCGAAAGCATCAGGCACTGAGCCAATCAACTGAGGTGAAGACATGGATCTGAACGGAAAAACCCTGGTCCTGACCGGTGCCAATGGCGGCCTGGGCCAGGCAATCGCCAGAGAGCTCGCGGCCGCAGGTGCCAGGCTGGTGCTGATCGGTATCGGCCAGGTTGTCCTGGATGATCTGGCCCGGGAGTTGGGGAACGGTAAAAGTCACCATTGCCCCATGGACCTGGATCTGAGTCGGGAACAGGGTATCGACGAACTGGTGCAATTCTGTGAGGAATTACCCAATGGTATCGATGGCCTGATCAACAGCGCCGGTCTTAACCGCTTCGCCATTGCGGAAGACCATGATTACCAGGCTACCTCCAGGCTGTTTATGGTGAATCTGGTAGCACCGGTAATGCTTTCAGCCCGTCTTCTGCCGCTGCTGAAAACCAGGAAGGAAGCCTTGATTGTCAATATCGGTTCGGTGCTGGGAGCAATCGGCAATCCCGGGTACAGTGCTTATTGCGCGAGTAAATCCGGTTTAGCCCGCTTCAGTGAAACCTTACGCCGGGAACTGGCGGACAGCCCGGTGAAAGTTCTGCACTTCAATCCCCGGGTGGTAAGAACCGGGATGAATTCGGCCGCCGTCAATTCCCTGAATGAAAAACTGGGGAACAAGTCCGATGCACCGGAACAGGTTGCCAGCCTGCTGATCAGACAGCTGCAGGAAGACCGCTTCGGTGAATATTGTGTTGGCTGGCCGGAAAAACTTTTCGTCAAGATCAATGCCCTGTTTCCTGGCCTGGTGGACCGCAATTTCAGCAAGAATCTGAAACTGATCAAGACGGCCGCTCGGGAAGAAAGTGAATTTATCCAGGCCCGGGCGGTAGAAAAACCGGCTAATTGAACCGCAAGCCCTGTGGAGGAATCATCCCATGACTATTTTGAGAAAATCCTTACTGCTGATCCTACTGGCACCCTGCCTGTACAGCGGCTATGCAGCCGCGGAAATGAATGACGAAGTCCTGGCTCTGCAAACCCGCTGGGCCGAAATCAATTACCAGCTCAATGGTGATGCACAGGAGGATGCTTTCGAAGCGCTGGCAGAGCAGGCCGATCAGGTCACTGCCGAGTTTCCTGGATCAGCGGAAGCCTGGATCTGGAGCGGCATCATTAAATCCACCTATGCCGGAGCAAAAGGTGGACTTGGCGCACTGTCACTGGCCAAGGCCTCGCGCCGGGATCTTGAAAAAGCCATGGATATCGACGCGGACGCCATGAATGGCTCTGCCTATACCAGCCTCGGCACACTTTACTACAGCGTTCCCGGCTGGCCGGTCGGTTTCGGCGATGACGACAAGGCTGAAGAGCTGTTGTCCAAAGCGCTGGAAATCGCACCCGATGACATCGATGCCAATTACTTTTATGCCGAATTCAAACGGGATCAGAAGGACTACGATGCCGCCCGGACTTATTATCTGAAAGCGCAGTCCGCTCCTGCGCGGCCCGGACGCGAGATTGCCGATCAGGGACGCCAGGCCGACATCGATAGAGCGCTTGCTGAATTGGAATAAGGGGCCGCATTGCGGCTTTCCCGGACCGCTGCAAGCGGCTATCATCGACACCATGCAAGTTCTACTGGTTGAAGATGATAATCTCCTCGCGGATGCCGTTGTGGTCGCTCTGAAGCGCCATAACTTCGCCATCAATCGGGTCAGCAATGGCAAGGATGCCCTGCTGGTTACCGAAACCACCCCTCCGGACATCGTGATCCTGGACCTGGGCCTGCCGGATATGGATGGCATCGACGTACTGCGCAAGTTTCGTCGCCAGGGTTTCGCCAATCCGGTACTTATTCTGACCGCCCGGGACTCAATAGAGGACCGGGTAACGGGCCTGGACAGCGGTGCCGATGACTACCTGCCGAAACCGTTCGATATCGACGAACTGCTGGCCAGGTTGCGGGCGCTGGAACGGCGGCTCAGCAAAACCTCCAGCGCCATCATCGCACTCGGCAATGTGAGCCTGGACACCAATACCCATGAGCTTCAGGTTGATGGCAATCAGGTGGATCTGGCCAGGCGGGAATACATGCTGCTTAAAGCGTTGATGGAAAGCGGCAATAAGATACAGACCCGGGAGTCGCTGGAGAATAAGCTGTACAGCTGGGGTGAGGAAATCAGCAGTAATGCTGTCGAAGTGCATATCCACCATCTGCGTAAAAAGCTCCCGGACGGATTCATTCAGACTGTGCGCGGGGTTGGTTATATCATCAGGACTCCAAAGCCGGACAGCCCTGGTGGGAGCTGATGCGATCAATCCGCCTGTTTCTGACCCTGACCATCATTGCAATTATTACCCTGGTCAATTTCCTCTCTTCAGTCCGTGGTTACCGTCAGAGCATGGACGAGGCAGAGACCCTGTTTAACGAACAGCTGCTCGAAAATGCGCTGCTGATCAGCGCGACCCTGCCGGTTGGTGCACCGGCGGGGGAGAAGGCAGCACTGCCTCCACTGAGTGTCAATCCCCGGCTGGATAACACGCCCGGATTTCAGTCCCTGCTGGTAATTCAGGTTGTCGATGACCAGGGCAACCTCACCTTCAGCTTCAACACCGAGGCCCAGGCTGCGATTACAGTTCTGGAACCGGGTTATCGGGATGTCAATTTCGACGGCTATCGCTGGCATACCCTGACCTACCGGGACACGGCCAACGAGCGATGGATCCTGACTGCGCAACGCTACGACATCAGATACACCCTGGCTGAACAGGTGGTCTTACAATCCGTATTACCTATCGTTCTCAGCATCCCGGTGGCCGGCTTTATAGTCTGGCTGTTGATCGGTGCCGGCCTGAAACCGGTAATCAGGCTGGCCGAGGAATTGCAGAATAAGGAAGCCACCGATCTGTCTCCGGTATCTCTGGAGGCGACACCGAAAGAGCTGGCACCGTTACAGAAATCCACCAACGAACTGTTAAGCCGTCTGAAAGCCTCATTCGAAAGAGAAAAACGATTCGCTGCCGATGCGGCCCATGAACTGCGCACGCCCATCAGCGTCTTGAAAGTGCAGATTCATAATCTGCTGGAGGAGTGGCAGAACCCACCGCCTTCGGCTCAGCAACTCAAGATCGGCATCGATCGTATGGGACACCTGGTGGAACAGATTCTTGATCTGAACCGGACCTCCCCGGATCTTTACATGGCACAATTTGAACAGCTGGATCTTTTCGAGCTGTGTCAGGAGGTTGTCAGCGACTCCTATGAACAGTTTATGGACAAGAATCAGACTCTTGAACTGCTGGGAGAAAAGGGCCTGATCCGGGGCGACCGGTTCGCCATCTCCACAATGCTGAAAAACCTGCTGAGCAATGCCTCCAAGTACACCCCGGAGGATGGCAGTATCGTTGTTCGGGTGCGCAGTCAGGATAAGGAAGTGATCCTCACCGTTTCCGATAATGGACCCGGCATCCCTGCCGCTGAACGGGAGCGGGCACTGGAAAGATTTTACCGTTCGGGCCAGGATCGCAATCCACCCAATCAGCCCGGCTGTGGACTCGGCCTGGCGATCGTCAAACATATCGTCGACCTGCATCGGGCCAGTTTGACACTGGGTACGCCTGAGTCCGGAACCGGTCTTTGTGTTAAAGTACGCTTTCGTAAACCCGGACAGGGCTCGTAATATGAAAACCAGAATTCCGGCCCTCATGATCGCCATCATAGGGATGGCCGCAATGAGCCCGACCCGGGGAGCGACTCCTGAATTCGTAATCGAGATCAAGGACCATCTGTTCTATCCTTCGGAGCTCACCATTCCCAGCGGCGTCAAAATCAAATTGCGAATAGTGAATAATGACGCGACAGCTGAGGAATTCGAAAGCTATGAACTGAATCGGGAAAAAGTGATCCGCGGAGGCCGCAGCGGTACGGTTTTTATCGGTCCGTTGCCAGCCGGGGAGTATCCTTTTTTCGGTGAGTTTTATCCAAAAACCGCACAGGGCAAAATCCTCGTGGTGGATGAAATCTGACGGACGAAACCAACTGCCATGACCAGTGCCCTGATTATCATACTAGGTGAAGTTGTCGAGGCAATGCTGATCATCAGCCTGCTGATGGCGGCAACCGGCAGCATCGGCATGAATCGTGGCTGGATCGTGGTCGCCATCCTGATCGGGCTGGCAGGTGCCGGCCTGTACGCTGACTACTTCGATGCAATTTCCGATGCCTTTGACGGCGTCGGTCAGGAACTGACTAATGCCACGACTCTGTTCGGCGTATGTCTGTGCCTGATGTTTTTCAGTTTTTTCCTGATCGGGCAACTCAGGCCAGCGGCCCCGCTGTTCCCGCTATGGGTCGGTATCATCGCGCTGTTCGGGAGCATAGGATTGGCGATCACCCGGGAGGTTGTGGAGATTTATATTTATATATCCGGCTATCTGCTGTCTCCGGAACCAGTGCAACCAATTTTAATCGGGGGAGCTTTGGGGACTGGCATCGCCCTCAGCATGGGCGCCTTGATCTACTATGCCGTCAGTAACCTGAAACGACGGCAGAGCCTGATCGTAAGCTGCATAGTGCTGGTACCGATCAGTGCCGGATTGGTCCTGCAGGGGGTTACCTACCTGATGCAGGCAGACAAATTGCCAGCCCAGAGTCCGCTCTGGGACACTTCCAGTCTGATCCCGGAAGATTCCGTAATTGGCGAGTTACTTTTCTCTCTGTTTTCCTATGAGGCGACTCCCACACCACTGCATGTGGCTTTCTATGTGTCCACCGTGGGAGTGATGCTGTTGGGAATGTTGCTGGTAAGTCGGCTCGCCGCCTCCGGCCAGAATAATTCGGTGAAATATGCCTGAACAGAAAACAACAGATTCCCTGCGCCGTGGCCGCCTTTTTCGGCTTCCGCTGGTTGGAGCCTGCGTCCTCCCGGTTGTCGCGCTGGCGGACGACCCCTTTCAGCACAATGGCGTCGACAAGGTCTATCACCCCTATGTTCAGCCGCTGGAAACAGAGATTGAGTATCGCTCTGTTTACCAGACCGACGGCGAGTCACTGGAAGACGGCGTTTCCAGGCATCGCCTTGCCATCGGAAGAGCATTGACGGACCGGGTATTTGTCGAAGGGTACCTGATCGGGAAGGAATCCCCACAGGACGACTTTTACCTCGACCGCTGGGAACTGGAAACCAAGATCCAGCTAACCGAACAGGGCGAATACTGGGCTGACTGGGGCCTCTTGTTCGAGTTTGAACGAGCGCGCAGTGAAAGTATCACCGAGACTGCTGCGGTGGTTTTGATGGAGAAGGAAGTCTCGCCATCGTGGATCACGACGATGAATTTCCGCACTGAATACGAGTTCGGCTCCGATATCGCCAATGAATGGGATTTCGACGTGGCTGCTCAACTTCGCTATCGATTTTCCGAGCGTTTTGAACCCTCCGTCGAGTATTATGCCGACGAATTCACCTCTGCTCTGGGTCCGGTGTTTCAAGGCGTCGAACGACTTGGTATCGCCCGCAAGTTCTACTGGGAAGCAGGTGTCCTGTTCCCTCTCAATGACACTACGCCTGATTCTACCTTTCGTTTCATGCTGGAGTTCGAGTTTTGATCCGCGCATTACTCCGCAATGCCGCCTGAATACACTGTGACTACTGATGACCTGTTCCCCCAACAATCCGTTCGAGTCCGCCTTACCGGGACTTCGGGACGGCGACACAATATTTCGGTTGCAACCGCAACTGGAAAAGGACTTTGCCGCTGCCGGGCTGGTCGACTTCGAAGCATGCTGGAATCTGCCCGCAGACTATGTGGATGAAGTCAACCAACGACGCGGTGGCTGGAGTGCGGTAACCCGGTTATCTGTGACGACAGACCAGGGCACCCGGATATTTTTTATCAAACGGCAGGAAAATCAGCTGCGCCGCTCACCGGCTCATCCACTGGGTATCCTTACTTATCAGTTCGAACTTGAGGCAATTCAAACCAATCTTTCCCTGGGGCTGCCAGCCGTAGAGGTGGCCGGAATCGGTCTACAGAGAGCGGGAAAAAAGCGGCGGGGAATCCTGATTACCGAACAGCTGCCGGCACAATCGTTGACTGAAATCAGTTCGCAAAGGCCCGACTGGAAACAGCTGATGCCACTGCTGGAAAAGGCGGGCAGCCTGCTCTGCGACATGCACTTGCACAAAATCAGTCACGGTGCATTTTACCCCAACCATCTTTATCTTAATCCGACTTCCGGCCAGGTCTTCCTTATTGACTTTGAGAGGTCACGTCGCTGCCTGACCGCTGCATCGGCCGTCAGAAGAGACCTCTATCAGTTCCTGAAAAGAGCCTCCGTAATGCCTGTTTCCGCGCTGGAACAGTTATTGGCTTCTCACCGTCGGCAGTTCCCGAAACTGACCGAACAATTGGTTAATCACTATCATGCAAACAGAACAGTCTGAAATAGATCAATCCAATCCCGAAACCCTGTCCAACAGTGCGCGGGTGAAATCCGATGCCGTGAGCGCCGAGCTCTATACACGACGGAAACCCCGCAAGCACCGCAGCGAAATGCAACTGGTTGAACAGGCCTTTGGCTCACTTCCCGAGGATGGCGTGGAGACGGTACTTGATGCGCCCTGTGGAGTCGGCAGGCTCTGTGTGTGGCTGGCCCAGCATGGATACCGGGTCACTGGCGTAGATCTGGGGGAATCTGCGGTAAAACTGAGTCAGGATGCGCTTCGGCAGCGAGGCCTGCCTGGCCAGGTGGAGATTCACAATATCATGGCCATGGACTATGCCGATCGACAGTTTGATTGCACAGTCTGTTTCCGTCTGCTTCACCATTTCGAGAAACCAGAGGAGAAGAATCGGCTTATCGGTGAACTGTGCCGGGTCTCGGCCAGGTTTGTGGTGATTTCCTACTTTTCACCGATGTCTGTAACGGCGCTCAGACGGCGCTTACGGAGGCGTGTCTCGGGCAGACCGTTAAAGCAATACCCCGATTCACTGGCAGCATTGGAGCAGTATTTCACTCAGCATGGTTTCAGGCTCTACGGTGAAGTCAAACGCTCTAAAATTCTGCATTCCCTGCAGCTTGCGATATTCGAGAGAACCTCCTGAGACAGTCTGCATGAAACGCCGTCGGCCGGCGGGGCGCCGGCAATGGCATAGCCGGCGCGGCGATTACCAGTCGTATGCCAGGGCCAGCAGTGAATAGGCGCTTTCAATCTGCGCCGCCCAGTAGATCAGAAAAAACACGATAATGGTGGCTGACGTCGCCAAAGCTGCCGTCTCCAGGTCATCGCGCTTGTTTTCAGAGTTTCCCGATTCAGTCATGTCATTCTCCAATTAGCCTGAACGCGTACCGGACTGTCGGTGTCGTACAGAAATTTGCAGTTATTTCCGGTTACGCCGGCTGAGCGAAAATCAGCTCCCGGCAAAACCAATCCAGCGACCGGTCGCTGCCACTGTCACCCACACCATGATAGAGGATACAGCGATCACTTTGGTGGTGAGCGGACTGATATTCTCGACACCACGGGCCAGCAATGGCCTTTTGATGAAAAACACAAACAGGATGCCGGTGGCCAGTGCCAGCATCTTGTACCAGAACACCGGCAGATAATAGATCTTGCCGGCCACACCGCAGGCCATGAACACGCCGGTGAAAAGCACGACGCCCAGCCCCCAGACAAATACCCGGTGCGCCTTTTCGACGATTTCGTCGGCCGGTATGTCCTTAAAACCGATACCCAGCAATCTTGCGTCGGCGACAAAAACCGCCCCGCCCAGCAACGCCATGGCCAGCAGGTGGAATGCCTCCACTATCGCAAAAGCGGCCCCCCAGGTTTTGCCGATCACGCCAAACCAGGTGGTCTCCATCCAGCCGAAAAAACCGAACAGGTTGACCCAGACATGGCGTCTCAGCGTAATCAGGCAGTCACTGCCCCCGGAACTGACACATTCCTGGGCCGGCCAGATTGGTACCATGGAAAAGAACAACACTCCCAGCACCACCACGCTGACGATAATGGTGCGTCGATAAGTTCCTAGCATTGACGTTGCGGCTATAGTTGACATTGGTAGCTCCTTGATCTGATTCGGAAACCGCCAGGATTTCCGCTCAGCTTGGATATCTTGGTTTCCTTAGAATTGAGTCTGGCCTGGTACACACCCGGACAGGGTCTGCATGATGCCTGGCTGGGTGTATTCGCAATCAAACCAGTCATAGGCAATCAGTCGACCGCAGATGACGATGGATACCCAGAATACCAGTGACAGGGTGGCGCCAAGGCGCAGCTTGTCGGGAGCCCTGGCCTGGGTGTCCCAATCACCTGTGGCATTCAGCATATTCCGGTGGAAAAGCAACGCATTCACCGCTGCCGCCAGCAGCAGTATCAGTTTAATGCGCATCCAGAGACTCTGGGTGTTGCGAACCGGAACCGCGTAAAACAGCGTGACGCCGGTGATCACCATGACGCTGAATCCAACCAGCATCGGCAGGTTGAGCCGTCTGGCAAGAGTGCTGGCGGGAATATTGGTGAAAGCTGCCCCAACCATCCTCAGGTCGATGAGAAACAGCATACCCAGACACAACATCAGGGTCAGAACGTGGGTCGACTCGATCCAGTTATACATGTAGTAGGATTCGTGCAGCCGGGTGCTCAATTCCTGTGAGTCCAGCCACACTGCAACATTGTAAAAAAGCTCATTCACCCTGGATGACCTCCCCTCTGAATTTTATTCTTAGTGCGGGACTGTTGCAGGCATATGCCTGGCGACCCGTTATTATTTAAGTACGACGTAAAATACCAGCATCTGCGCACAGCGTATTGAGTTTAATCAAACTCCTAATGGCTGTCACAGGCTTTCCTTTCCGCGCCATCTGCGCGCCGTTTGGTTTTCAGGCCCCGTTTCAGCCTACTGTGAGTTATTGCTGAGTCTTTGATATTCTGAGATTTTCCTGCTTTATTCTTGTTATCGTCAGTCTGCATCGATCTTTCTGTCAGCAACCACCGACCTGCCTTTCAGGCTTCTCGACTGAGCGCCTTTTAGCGCCTTTTAGCCATTGAGACTTAGGGTCTTCTAAAAGCCTCAAGACTTAGCGTCTTCTAACCTTCAAGACTCAGTGTCCCGGGACCCGATTGCACTGGATTGACAGAGGTACTGCAGAGCAGCCCTGAAGCCCGGCTTTTCATATGCACCGGGAGCGAGAGGAAATACCGGTATCGCTAGGTTATCTGTCTTGTCGGTGCGGTGCACCGGGCTTCGAAAGAATACCCCAGCAGGATTCGCAAATCCACAATTCCTTACCCGGTACCAGGTGGGTATCCTGGCGCCTAATCACCGTTTAACTTGCGTTTGCGATATTCGGACGGGGTGACGCCCATGATCTCTCTGAAGGCATTGTTGAAAGGAGTGATGGACTGGTAACCGACTGTCAAAGCTATTGTGAGAACTGGCACACCGCGGTTCTCCGGATCCGCCAGCGCCTCGCAGGCATCCTCGATCCGATACTGATGCAGCATGGCATTGAAGTTACGGAAACCGAGGGTCTTGTGAATAAAGGCTCGCAGCCGGTACTCGGGAATCTTCAGCTTCTTTGCCAGGCTGGCAATTGTCAAACCGGCTTCGCGGTAAATCCTGGCATCGCGGAACTGGTGGTTGAACGTATCGATATCGAAATCCGCTGAATTCTCGGTACCATTTTCCTCCTTCAAGACGCTGACCTTGCGGATCACGTTACCGAGCGAGACGTAGTCAAACTGCATGGTCGCAATCAGCATCGCCGTGACCAGCACGGCTATGGCCAATACCAGCACAAAGTCACCTTCGGTGGCATTGATCGCACCGGTAGCCATCAGGAAATTTTCTACCAGGACAACGAAAAAGATCAGCGCCCCCTGCAATGAAATAATCATCATGCGCAAGGCACGCCGGTCCTCGACCAGATCGGAACGCCAGCCTTTTACGGTCCAGTAGATGGCAAATCCCACAAATAATAGCTGCATGATATCCAGTACCGTGGCCAGCAGATCCAGGGCCAGACCGGCCCCGCTGCTGCCAATCAGCGACAGGGTGGCTTCCAGGACAATCTGAATGGCGAACAGGATGCCCAGAATCAGCGGAAAGTGCCGCCGCTCCTGAAAGACCAGATAGCTGTAGATCATGAACAGTCCGGGAATCGCCGCGATTGCCGTGTGAATCAAAAGATCCCAGCGGGACAGATCAATGCGAAAAGTGGGATCTATATGGGGTGCCGACATCCCGTCAATCACGTAGAGGACAGCGAAACCGGCGAGCAATGCGAAAATCCTGGCACTGGCAGCCCGGGGTTCTGCCTTCAGGTAGCCGATCGCCAGCAGCAGCAGAGAATTGATTGCAATCAGCTGGATCGTGAATAACAGGACTGGATCGGACAATGTTGCTCCCCGTAGCTATGTCGCTATTGCCAGATTACTGCGGCACGAGACCGGACAACTGGCCTTGTGAACTACCTGTGGCCGGGTGAAGGAGCCATCGATATTGTTGTTTTTGTCCGAATTCAGGTATTCAAGAGCCAGAAGCTTAGCCTGTTCAGACCACGATGCCAAGGACCGTCATTTACCCCTGACTGTTCTGAATCATTACCGACCGGTGCGGATAGGGCTCGCTGTGATGGAGCCCGGGAACTGATTGCTTCAGGCTGGCAGCGGCCGGGAACTGCCGGTTTCCGAGCTCCCGCCGCTTCTGGCATGGCGATAGCCCATCCAGATCAGAAACTGAAAACCGAACAACAGTGCTGCAGCAAGCAGATGAGTGGGTTGAACCAGCGCCGGCATGCCCAAGTGACCCAGCGTAGCGCCTGACAGAACAGCCAGGCTGGTTACCACTATCATCGCCGTGGTAAAGCGGGTAAGACTGTGTTGCCAGCCCAGCGATTTGACCAACAGGGCAAGCAGCCACAGATTTGCAAACAGCACTACCGCAGAAAAGCTGCGATGTACGTAAAAGAACCACGGCATCGCCTCGATCCAGCTGGAGCGCAATTCCTCTCCCTGGCTGCGACTTATCAGGTCGGTCATTTCCCTGACCTGGGTACCCATACTGATCTGGATCAGAGCCAGACCCATAACCACGTACAACCACTTTTCGAAGCGCGGATCGATTCCTGCAATACTTTGCGCCGCCAAGATGCCCCGCCGGGACTGCGCAAGAGCAAACAACAGCGCCGCAACAATGGCCAGCGCCATGAGCATATGCAGGGTAATCATGCCCGGTTGCAGATTGGAGGCCACTACCCTGGCTCCCAGCCAACCCTGAAAACCGACCATAAAAAAAGCCGCCACCGAAGCCCGGAAAATCCACGGGTCATGACGCCGGCAGAACCAGGAAAACAGCGCAGTCAGGAAAATCAGTATCCCGATAGAAACTCCAACCAGGCGATTTGTGTATTCGGTCCAGGTTTTCAACACGTTGAACCGGGTATCGGCGTAGCCCAGTTCCGCATAGATCTGCTGATAATTATCCGGCAGCTGCGCCTCACTGGTCGGTGGGATCCATTGCCCAAAGCAGGTCGGCCAGTCCGGGCAGCCCATCCCGGCGCCCGAGGCTCGTACACTGGCTCCCACCAGGATCAGAAAATAGACTGCGGCGATAGTGATCCAGGCGAAGCGGCGATAACGTCGGAGGGTGGTTGAATCTTGCTCAATCATGACTGCTGAAATAAGTTCTGTTGAAACGGAGTTGAATTATATCCTGTTGACTGCCGTTCTGCGGTGGACAATTGCAGGTTTTCCCGGCACACCTATCCCACTTCCGGTCAGTTTCGCAAGGTTTCCAGCAGGGCAAAGGAGGCGTAACCATCCTGGGGAATACCACTTTGGCGCTGGTAATCCCGAATCGCGGTTCGAGTCTGGCCGCCCAGGATTCCATCCACGGGACCGGCATCGAAGCCGCGGCTGTTGAGCAGTCCCTGCAATTCCAGCACGTTATCCCGGCTCAGCGCCTGCTCGTTGGCCGGCATGTTCTGAATGGGCGCCCCGCCCACCAGACGATCCGCCAGGTGTCCTACCGAAATTGCGTAGAACATCGAGCGATTCCACACCAGAGTAGTACGGTAGTTGTTGTATACCAGGAAGGCAGGTCCGGACGCTCCGGCGGGGATCACGATCGATCCTTCCATATTGTCGACCCGGGGGAGTGCGGTGCCATCCACCTGAGTGATGCCCAGTTCCCGCCATTCGGTCAGGGTTTTGCGTATCGAGGTACCGGACAGGGCAAAATCGAATCCGGCCGGCAGAACCACTTCCCTGCCCCATCGTTCGTCTCCGCGCCAGCCGGACTGGGACAGGAAATTAGCGGCTGAATAAAACACGTCGGGCAGGCTGTTCCAGATATCGATA
Source organism: Pseudomonadales bacterium (assembly GCA_024234395.1). Taxonomy (GTDB): domain Bacteria; phylum Pseudomonadota; class Gammaproteobacteria; order Pseudomonadales; family Pseudohongiellaceae; genus NORP240. The sequence continues at coordinate 554,037 of JACKOH010000001.1, read as the reverse complement.
CGTCCGTCGTTATCGCCGTCAACGGCATAGCGCCGGAATGTCGAAGGCATGAACTGTAATTGTCCCATGGCACCGGCCCAGGATCCGGTCATTCGGTCTGCGGGAATATGTCCGGCATCGATGATCCGCAATGCGGTCAGTAATTCCTGGCGGAAAAAATCGGCCCGCCGGGGATCATAGGCAAGGGTTGCCAACGCTGAAACGACAGTGAACCCCCCGGTTGCACGACCGAAATTGCTTTCCAGTGCCCAGAACGAAACCAGGTAATGCGGCTGAACCCCGTAGCGGCGTTGCACCTCGGCCAGCAGGCCGGCGTGCTCCCTCATCAGTTCCCGGCCCCGATCAATTTGCTGCTGCGAGATGCGCAGATTGGTATACCGGGTAAAGGTCTGCACGAATTCCGGCTGGCTGCGGTCCAGTTCCAGCACCCGATCGACAGGTTCCAGATCGTCCAGTGCCGCCGTCAGGGTCGCCTCACTGATGCCATCGGCCAGCGCCTCGGCACGCAGTTCTACCAGCCAGTCAGTGAAAGACTGTTGCTGGGCAACTACCAGTGCGGGAAGACAGGCCAGGACGGAAAGACAGTAAAGTACCAGAGTGATTAATTGGGTACGCCATTTCATAAGGCGAATCATAAAGCAATTTGCTCCTGATTTGAACGGCATCCGACCGTCCACCTGCTGCCGGCCAGCGGATTTCCGTTGCTGCCGACAACAGACCGGTGACTGCCCGCCTTGACAGCAAACCAGTCTCCGGTTCAGAGTGTCCTGGCAATGAACACCCGGTTTCTCAACAACCATCTCCTGATCCGTCAGTGCATTCTGGCAGGCAGCGCTGTAATCGGATTGGCCTGGCTCTGGTCGGGAACAGAACGACCTGTCCAGGGCGTCGGGCAGCCAGATCCGATCGCGGTGAACATTGTCAGGCAATACGTTGCCGCAGAGCAACGCCCGCGCTATCAGCAACTGCTTCAGGAATTCGGTCGCAACAAGGAATTGCCGGAGGGTTACGAATTGCAGGCCCTGTTGGCACTGAGTCATTACCCCGAGCTGCGCGAAACCCGAATTCGCTTCATCATGGACGACGTCAATATTCCGTTGTCCTCGCGCCCCTACTGGGCCACCCTGTATCGGTCGGCGGCACAGCGCACTTACCTGGTGGTGATCGATTCCAGGCGGGATGACGATCGGGCGGAACTGCTGCTCAGAAATCAGCCGTTCAATGCACAGACCGGGGTTATCGGTCACGAACTGGCCCATACCGTCTATTATCTCGACCGCTCCTTCTTCGACATACTGGCGGATGCTGCCTGTCAATTGAGCTCCTGTCGCATCGGCTTTGAACGGGACACCGACCAGCGCACTGTCGACTATGGCCTGGGCTGGCAACGCTACGACCACTCGCTGTTTTTACGCACCAGCTTCGGAGCGGACCCGAATGCCGCGGCGAACCCCGGCAGTGCCTACATGGGTCCCCGTGAACTGCTGGACCTGATGGAGTCGAACCCGGCCTATCAGGCTACTCTCGCGCAGCACTAGGGTTTCCCAACCGCTTAACGGCCAGCCTGAACCGGCACCGGGATCCTGCAACGCGATCCCGGAACAACCCGTAACAAACCCCTTCTCCGCTTACCGCTCGCTACTTCTTCCTGTTCTCGCTCCAGGCTCCCGGAAGGCACCTGATTCCCGGGCAGTAAGTCGAACAAGTTTCAAGGTCCCTGGTCACTGTTCGTCACAGGTGCGCCAGGCAGACTGATTCGCTATTATTCCGGCAACTGGTTTCCGCAATAACAAGGACTCAACATGGCTACTCTGACCTTTCTGGGTGCTGCCCGCGAAGTAACCGGCTCTTGCCATCTGTTGGAATCACCAGCGCTCGGACAGGTCATCCTGGATTGCGGAATGCACCAGGGAGGTGATGCCACTGAACGTATCAAGCAGGATAATTTCCAGTTTGATCCGGCTGCTCTCAACGCTGTCATTCTTTCTCACGCTCACCTTGACCACAGCGGCCTGCTGCCAAAGCTGGTCAATCGCGGCTTTACCGGACTGATATACTGCACCACCGCTACCAGGGATCTGCTGCGGATAATGCTTTACGATGCCCTGGGTCTGTACGAAAAGGACCTGGAGCGGGACAACATGAAACGCAAACGGCGCGGTGAGGAACCCGAGCAAGCCGAATACACGGAGCAGGATGTCGAGCAGGTATTCAGGCAGTGCCTCACTCAGCGCTACCGAAAACCGGTGGCCATCAGCGAAAACACGACACTGACCTTCCATGATGCCGGACACATCCTCGGCTCTGCGATTGTTGAGCTGGACCTGGTGGAGGATTCAACGACTAAAAAACTGGTTTTTTCCGGTGACCTGGGTAAACGCAACAGCATTCTGATGAACGATCCGGAAGAACTCTCGGCAGCAGACGTGGTACTCATGGAGAGTACTTACGGAAATCGCGAGCACAGAAATGAAGGGGATACTCTTCAGGAACTGCAGCAGATACTGTCTGACACCTGGCAGCGGCATGGCAATGTTTTCATCCCTTCGTTTGCCGTTGGTCGTGCCCAGGAACTGATCTTCTATCTGGGTGAGCTACACCAGCAGGGTCTATTGGACGACTGGAAGATTTTTCTGGACAGCCCGATGGCGATTGAAGTGACCAAAGTCTATGACAACTGGCTGCAGATTCTTGACCACGATGATGTTAAAAAGCTGACTCAGACTCATCGTTCCAGCCTGGAGGGATTCCTCCCGTCTTTGAATCTTTGTGTGACCCCGGAAGAGTCCATGGCCATTAACAAGATAGAATCGGGTGCCCTGGTAATCGCCGGCAGCGGCATGTGTACCGGTGGCAGAATCCGTCACCATTTCAAACACCGAATCTGGCATTCCAACAACACCATCATTTTTGTTGGATTCCAGGCCAACGGAACTCTGGGCCGTATCCTGGTAAATGGGGTCAAGAAAATTCGCATGTTCGGAGAGGAATTCGCGGTCAAGGCGGACATTCAGACGCTGGGAGGATTTTCAGCTCACGCCGGACAAAAGGGATTGATTGACTGGATCAGCCGCTTCAAGTCCGCGCAGCACAGGATCCTGGTGCACGGCGAAGAGGATGCCATGCAGGCCCTTGCCGAAAAGCTGGCACAGGAACATGACATCCACTGTCGGATGCCCTTTCAAGGAGAGCGGTTCAAATTCTGATTGCTTGGTCCGGGGTTGCTAAAACTGATTCAGTTTTTTTAAGCGGGAAGCTACAATTCGCCAGTATTCTGTCGCCTGAATCAGGGCGGGTGTAGCTCAGTTGGTAGAGTCCTAGCTTCCCAAGCTAGTTGTCGCGAGTTCGAATCTCGTCGCCCGCTCCATTTCCCACCTGGGAATGTGTAACCGGCCCACCGGCCAGAAACAGAAGTAAGCCGGCCAGTCCGGCCGCGGCAGCCACCAGGTAGGCCACTCCGTAGACATCGCCGCTGGCAGCATAGACCAATCCCAGCACCGCCGGACCCGATGCCGTTCCCCAGGAAGCCATGAAATTGCTCATGGCGAAAATTCGCGGGTACTCACGAACACCGAATGCCTCGGCCAGCAACAACGGCTGCAGCATCAGCAGATTCCCGACCGTGATCCCGAACAGTGCCAGCCCCAGACACAGGCTGAAGGGGTTGAATTCGGCAGATAACAGGGCCAGCGATGACACCTGCAACAGCATCATACCGAGCGCAAATGCGCGGATGGATACCTGTTCGACGATCCATCCACCTGCCAGTCGCCCGATGATGCTGGCGATTGGCAGTATCGCGACAACCAGGACCGTCTGCGCCTCGTCAAGCAGCTCTCTGGCCAGTCCATACTGATGAGAAATCCCCCCCACCTGGGCCATCATCAGAAAAATGTAAGCCAGACTGATACACCAGAACAAACGGCCGCGCCGCGCCTCCCGAAAGGAAATGCCCTCCAGTAACATGCCGGTTGATCCGGCCCTGGTCAGCTGTCGTGGTTTCGGCTTGAGAACACCGGACGTCGAACTGTCAATGCCCGCTGTCTGATCCCCCGGTGGGGTTTCTCCATCGACCAGCAGACCCATGGATTCCGGGCTGGGACGCAGCCAGATCAGGGCTACCGGAATCACTCCAAGCAGGTACATCACCCCCATGATCGGAGCCGCCCGGACCAGACCGAGATTTTCCACCAGCAGCGCACAGACTGGAGTTATAACGACTCCACCCAGAGACAATCCCGTCGATGCTATGGACAGCGCCCGGGCCCGTCTTTTGTGAAACCAGCGGGTCACCAGTGTGGTAGCCGGCACCAGGTTGGACGCCGCAAAGCCGACGCCAAAAAACAGGTAGTCCAGATACAGGTGCCAGACCGAGGTAACCAGCGACAGGGAAGCCAGGGACAGACCGCTCAACACGGCTCCGGCGCAGATGCAGTAACGGGGATCGAACTCGTTCACCCAGCGGGCAATCCACAGGCCTGCCACACCGCCACTGAGAAAAAATAATGAGACCGCCACAGAGGCGGACCCTACTGTGAAAGCCGGCTGCCGTGCCAGGGCATTGAGAATCACAGCGTGATTATAAAAACTGAATCCGGTTGCAAAGGTGAGCATTACCAGCAGGGCGGCGACCAGTTTCCAACCGTAATAGATCCCGGTCGTATTGCGGTTTGCCATAAGCGTGTCAGATCCCCTACCAGTGTGTCAGACGAAACTGGGTAAGGAGAGTATAGCTACCCGATGCAATTGTCTATTCAGCGGATTTATTCGAACCCCGCCAGTCCGACTGGAGAGAGTGCGCCTGCGCCGGCAAATCCCAGTATACTGTTCCGCCCGAGATTAACTTGCCGAGGCCAATGATGTCAGAATCGATTCCACACAGTGTGGAAACCGAAGTTCATGTACGCTATGCCGAAACCGATGCCATGGGGGTTGTCCATCACGCCGCCTATCTGGTGTATTTCGAGGAGGGCCGCAGCCATTTCATGCGCACCATGGGCAGCAATTACGCCGATATCGAAGCCAGTGGATTTCGCTTGCCCGTGACCGAGGCGCACCTGCGTTACTCGTACGGAGTCGCCTATGGGGACATGGTGAACATACGCACCTGGCTGGAGGAATCCCGCAGTCGGCAACTGACGTTTGCCTATGAACTGATTTCGGTAAAGACCGGCAAACCGCTAGTGCGTGGATACACAAAGCATGTCTGGACCGACACCAGGGGAAAAGTTACCCGGGCTCCCCGGATCTGGACCGAGTTGCTGGCCCGGCTACCCTGAACCGGGCTCCAATACCTGGAGCAGCACTTCGGGTCCGGCAACCCTGAACAGCGAAACCCAGGCCGCAGGCAGGCGCAATTATTCACCCACCCGCAGATTGAGCTCGGCAGTAAACAGCATGGACTTATCCAGATCCCGTGCTGCCCACTTGAGCAAGGTTCGGGAGTCCTGCTGCAACCTTTCACTGCGGCGCAGTGAATCGTTGATATAGATCGCTACGGGCCGGGAAAAATCGATTTCATCCGGACTGAGTAATAGCGTAAAGCCATCCACGTTCACCGTGGCAACACTGATGGTATTGCCATCACGTGACGCTCTTACCATGCCAGACTCATCATCATTGGCCAGATCATCGATGATGACCCAGTGACTGCGATTGTAAAGTTCTTCGGAATCGGCGACCCAGCGTATGCTGTCCGGAATCGGATCGCGTGGATGTTCCAACTTGAACTGTTCAATAGCAGGACTCTCTTCCGGCAGCCAGTCAGTGTTGTGCCCGCCGCCTGGAATGACGCGAAAAACGTGGGTGATATTGGCCTGACGCAGCACATTGACAAACGGTTCCAGCGATGACGCCGGATACAGGGGATCATTTTCACCATTGACCATATAGAGTGGCTTGCCCATCAGGTTTTCGAAATACAACTGATAGCTGACTTTTCCGGCTGGATTACGAAGCACACCCGGGTGCCCGATATAGGGCATGAAAGCCGCCCACTCGGTATTCTGTTTAAAGGCGAAAAAATAGGCACCGGTACCGCCATCGGATACTCCGGTCAGCGTGACCTGATTGTCCGCCACATTATATTGACGCTTCACCTCGTGCAGGATCTCGCTGACATTCTCGGCCTGATTGGCAAACCACCAGAAAGCCTCGTCCCAGGCTGCCGGCACCACCACGATCTTTTCTTCACTGCGTAACGAATCGTAGCCGCGTCGCCACCAGCTGCCGGGTTCGGTCGGATAGGGACGGCTGACTCCGCCGTGCAACATGAATTCGACCGGATAACTGACGGTCGGATCGTAACTTTCCGGGACCAGCAGGACATAGGGAAAGCGGGTGCCGTCCGGTGCTTCCCTGACCAGGTCCTGATACCCCACGGCGACGCCGTCAGAATATCGCGGCCCGGATCGGAACTGACGGTAAAGTGCATCCGTCCCCACCTGACTCGCGAGCAGTCGCTGTCCGACTTCGCCCCGTTCTTCGTCAGACCTTGCGTTCCAGAATTCGGTAACCAGGCCCTGAAGCGATTCGTTTTCCGCTGCGCCTGCCTGTGTGGCAAGCATCCCGGCGAGTACGGCAATCAACAGATTTTTGTTCATGTCATCTTCCTGTCGATGTTGTTATGACGTTGTTATTGTGTCGATTGGTTCAGTAAAAACGTCCCGACGCCCAACCTTTGCGAATCGAGGGCACGTTGAGTATAGCATCGCCCAGCCCCGCAATTGCCGCTTTTAACTGGTGGTGGGCTCAGACCCGGCTGTCGGTCAGCGCCTGCAGAAAAGGCCCGTCGACACAAAGCCTTCTGCCATCCGGCGCCCCGCAGGCACCGCAGATACCGACGCCGCACTTGGTCAGATAGTCTATGGCGTTGAAAATCTGTGTCGGTTTGCAGTATTTTCGCTGTACCGCTTCAGCTGCATGAACCATGGGTTCAGGTCCGCAATTGTAAAATACCAGTTGCTCGAGCTCCGTATTGTTCAATTCCTGCAGGCGTTGTTCCAGCAGCTCGGTAACCAGACCATGATGACCCTGGCTGCCATCGTCGGTGGCGATGTGCAACCGGGCTACTGCAGCGCATTGTTCGGAAAAATACAATCGTTCGCTGGTCCTGGCTCCCATGAAGATCTCGGCGTTGCCGAAATCCCGGGCAATCTGATAAACCGCCGCCAACCCGGTACCTCCTGCCACCGCCATGATTCGACTGTCTGCTGGCGGTTGCACGGGAATACCGTGAGGTCCCCTCACATACGCTTCAGTGCCCGGCTGCAGATCCATCAGTTCTGCAGTGAATTGTCCCAGCCTGATCACCACCAGGCGGAAAGGATCGTCCACCAGGGCAGAAAATGGCTTTTCGCCCAGACCCGGTATCCACAGGAAGATGAATTCGCCTGCCTGGACATTTACCTTGCGATCGAAGGTCAGTATCGCAATATCGTCAGTTACGCGCTCGTTTTCGACCAGAGTTACCGGGCGAAAACTCATGTCGATGTCATAATGAACCAGCGCTTCAGCCTGGTCGGTACCCGCCGTGATATCCCGTTCCAGGACCTGGAAATACCGGGCGATTTCCTCTGTGGTCATGCCGACCAGTGCCGAGCCGACCCCGATTATCGTGGCGCCCGCCTGTTGGAAGTCCCTGACATTTGCGGCGCTGCTGATACCACCGCAGGCGATTATCGGACAGTTGACCGCCTGACTTATCGAGCGGACACAATGTAATGCCGTCGGCAGAACCTCTTTACCGGACATACCTCCCTTGCCGTTGCTGAGCACGTCGTGATCAAAGGCGGTGAAACGTTCCGGGCCCATGGTATTGATGGCGCAGATGGCGTCTGCACCACCCTGCTCCGCGGCCCTGGCTATCTCGTCGATATTAGGGACGTTGGGCGTCAACTTCGGAATCACCGGTATAGTCACTGCCTCTCTTACCGCACTGACAATTTCCCGTACCAGTTCCGGATCCTGCCCCATGGCCATGCCGTAACCCTTGGCATGGGGGCAGGAAAGATTAAGTTCCAGGCCGTCTCCAAATGGCGCCAGTTGCCTGGCGACATCCACGTATTCTGCAACACTGCCGCCGAATATGGATATCAGCAGAAAGCGGTCTTCGGGGACTTCCAGCGCCGCCAGCATTTCTGCGGATCTGGCCGCCCCCGGGTTGGTGAGTCCGACCGCATTCACAAAACAGCCTGGCCTGTATTGAGCCAGGATAGGCTCCCGGTATCCCAGTCTCGGCTCAGGCCCGATACTTTTCGTGGTTACCACCCCTACTTCGGGCATGCTGTCCAGCACCCGCTGGATAATAGATGTGGAACAGGTGACGATTCCGGAAGGGATGGTAAAAGGTCCGGAGAGGGTCTTACCGAGGAATTGAGTTTTCAACAGGAGATTCAGCCCAGGATTATGCGATTGGAAATTCTAAACGGAGCGGAATTTTACAATGAAATGGGCTTCGACGGGCGATTAATATTGCCCGGCCGGCGTGTCCGGCGACCGTTGCGGTCGCCGGATGCCAGGCGCGCGGGCTGATCGATGCCAGCCTGCTGAGGTCCGCTAGTTACCGGAAAGTTCTGAGTAAACGGCGGTAAGGAAGCGTTCCGGATCGCCCCATTTGGCTTCATACTGTGCAGTCGGTCTGGCCGCCATCACCTGTTCGAAGCTCATTCCCTGCGCCACCAGTGCCTGCACGCGGGCTTTCACGTCGAGCACCATGTCGCGAAATTCCATGACATCCTCCCGGCTGGAAGGAACGCCATGGCCCGGCACAATCATGGTGTTGGGTCCGGCCATGCCGATCAGCAGCGCCAGACCGTCTATGGTGCCATCGAGAGTCCCGCCATTGCCCTGGTCGATGACTGGAAAGGCGACCGTGCGAAACACGTCGCCGGCATGGATCACATCGGCATTGCGGAAATAGATGTAACTATCACCGTCGGTATGAGCCGGAGGAACCGGAATGGTGGTTACCTCATCGTCATTGAGATGGATGGTGATACTCTCGCTGTAAGTCATAACCGGCAGCGCCACTTCCGGCAACTGGCTCTCGAGCCGGACCCGGACCTCGTCACGGGCCAGAATGAGCAGCCCCATGCGTCCCAGATTTTCGTTACCGCCCACGTGGTCGGGATGTACGTGGGTGTTGATGACAAAGCGGATCGGGCCGTCGTCAAGGCTGCGGATTGCCGCCAGGATCTTATCGGTCAGGGGCGCAAACTGATCATCGATCATGATCACCCCGTCGTCGCCTATCGATACGCCGATGTTGCCCCCGGCGCCTTCCAGGTAGTAGTAATTGCCGGCAACATGGTGGGGAACGACTTCCACATTGCTGTAATCACGCTGCGCAAGAGCAGAGCCGGCCCCTGCTGCCAGGAGCAGTCCGGAGGCCAGCGTAAAAAACCGGTTTGTAATTGTTTTCATGGGTTTTCTCCAGGTGGGAGGTTTGTTAAACCGGCCGTACCATGGCACGCCGGCGGATTCTCTCTATAGTCAATAGGTCCCGATAACAGGTTTCAATAGCACATCCTAAAGCAGGTATATTGATATTGCTCAGAAAAATTGTGACGATTCGTAGCATAACTAGACTCCACGACCAAGGGCCATTATCCTACGTGCCTCGGAATTTTAGGGGTCTTAGCCCGGTTCTGACAAGAACGCGCCACCTCACTCTGGTTAACCGAGCAAGGATGAAGAAATAACGGCGCTGGAATACACCAACTACTGGCGAATTACTGGAGAGAACAGCAATGACTCAGAAATTTAGAACAGTGATCAGTATTGCCCTGGGGCTGCTTGTAACTGTTTCGTTCAACGCGCAGGCCCAACAGCCGCCGCGCTTCCTGACCCTGTCCCCACCGGAAGGTTTTCCGATCGTCCCTCTGCTGGAGGGCTGGGTACGCAACGACGACGGTTCCAGGACCATTATTTTCGGTTATATCAACCGTAACGAAGACGAAGTCGACGTCCCGGTTGGTGAGAACAACTACATCGAACCCGCCGAATTCAACGGCATGCAACCAGGCCATTTCGCATCCGGCCGCGGAGCGCAGGTATTTTCCGTGATCCTGCCTCCGGATCGGGCTGACGAAGACGTGTGGTGGTATATTCGCTCCGGTGACAAAAACGAGCTTCTGAAGGTACCCGGTCGAGCCAACGCCAGCGCCTATGAACTGGACTTCATTCGTCCCCGTCCGCAAGGCGCCCTGCGTCCGCTGGTTGGGGTCGGAGTGGACGGTGCCCAGGCCGCCGAAAACATGGCCGTGATCGCCGATTATCCGCGCATCGTGCGGGTCGGTGAGCGCATTGAAATGGCCATTAATGCGATGGATCCTTCAGTTCGTGACCCCAGCGATCCGCGCTTCAAGGAGCCGCTGGATCTGGGTGTGCACTGGGCCAAGCACCAGGGTCCCGGCAATGTCACCTTCAGCTACCACCCGGAAACCCCGCAGCCTGAAAATCCCTATAACGAGCGCGACCCCCGTTACGCCCGCTGGGAAGCTGATCCCCGCGAGGCCAGCATCGAAGGCGGTAACGGTGTTGCCAAGGTCTGGGCGACATTCTCAACCCCCGGCGAATACCTGATTCGCACCATGGTCGAAAACTGGCAGGCTCCGGACAGTTCCCAGGGCGACCAGTGCTGCTGGACCAACGTTTACCAGCGCGTTACCGTCAGGTAACCCGACCCCGAAACACAGGATTGCGGCCGGTTATACCAAACCGGCCGCTTCTGTCTTGAATATTTGGTGGCTGCACCCAATATCTAGTGCAAGACACTGAAAAACCAGTCGATATATGGAAAGAGGCAATGTTGCAATTTGTTGCATAAATTGCCCCAAAACAGGGACGGATCAGTGGACTTTTTCAGTGACTGGCCTTACTCTTGTCGTGTTGTCCACCCACTTTTTCATAACGAGGAGACACATATGAAGACTCAATTCGCGCGCAAAGCCCTTGCAGGTGTCGCAGCTATTGCGGCTCTGGGCATTACAGCGCAGGCAGCGGCTCAGGAGCACAGTGTACCTACCTACACTGGTGATGTTGGCCGCATCATTAATGACAACTGTGTGGTCTGCCACCGGGAAGGCGGGGTTGGACCCATGCGGTTGGAGTCATACGATCAGGTACGTCCCTGGGCACCGCTGATTTCCATGCGTGTTGCCAACCGGGAAATGCCTCCGTATGCCTACGACCAGCACATTGGTATTCAGGACCTGCAGGGCGACTGGCGCCTGGAGCAGGACGAGATCGACACGATCGTAGCATGGGCCAACGGCGGCGCCCCGATGGGTGATGCCGACGTGGTTGTACCCGCGCCAGATCTGCCGGATCCCGGCCAGTGGACTTTCTCTGACCAGTTCGGTGAACCGGATCTGATCATTCCTTCTTCTCCGTACGACATTCCGGCTTCCGGTAATGACCTGTGGAGCAAGGAATTCGTGTCTGCCGGCAACACCGAAGCACGCTGCATCAAGGCCGTTCAGGTCAAGCCGCGTGGTGATGCTGCTGCGGTTGTGCATCACGCCAACTCTTCTGTCTACGTTGAAGACGAGAACGGCGAGCTGCAGCGCTACGGCCAGCTGACCGAATACGCCATGGGCAAATGGGGTGAGATCCCCGGTGACGGCGTCTGCCGTACTCTGCCTGCCAACGCCATGGTTCAGTGGGATATCCACATGTTCCCGGGCGGTGTCGGTGCGACTGCCAAAGGCGACATGATCGAGAACAACGTGGTCGAAATCGGCCTGTGGTTCCAGGATCCTGGCTATGAAGAAAAGCCGGGGATCTACAAGCAGGATCTGTCTCTGTACGCTATGCGTGAAGGCTATCAGAATGGCGAACTGGTCATTCCTCCTCACGGCACTGCCATGACTCAGGGCTTCCACTCCTTCGACCACCCGGTCCGTATCGACAGCTTCCAGCCGCACGGTCACCTGCGTATGCGTGCCGCTTCGCTGGAAATCTACTACCCGGAAACCGGTCGACTGGAGCCGATCAGCCAGATCTCCAACTGGAGCGCAACCTGGCACCACAGCCACCTGTACGAGCGAGACGCAGCTCCTCTGCTGCCTGCCGGCGCCGTGCTGGTGATCAAGCAGTGGTACGACAACACAGCTGACAACCCGAACAACCCTGATCCCGATCAGTGGGTTTATGACGGCAGCCGTACCGGTGACGAAATGTCCCACGCCTGGATTGCAGTAACTCACCTTGACGAAGAAGGCTATGAACAGCTTCTCGCCGAGCGTATGCAAGCCAGCAATTAAGCGGATCAATTGATCTGACTCAGAAAGGCCGGTTGGGTATCCAACCGGCCTTTTTTAATGCCCCCTGAAACTACAAGAGTAAAAATTGGACATTGTATTGACAAAGCGTTAAATTTGCGCTCATAAACTCAGATAACAAGTAAGAACGCCCCGAAAAGAGGAGACGACAATGCAACGAGCTAAATCCCCCCGAAGAACCCCCTCGCCTGCAGCATGGCTTGGCCTTACCGCCCTCGCCACGCTTGGTTTTCAGGCACCCGCCATGGCCCAGAATCACGGTGAAGAACTGACATACACCGGTGGAGTCGGGCGGATAATCAATGAGAATTGCGTGGTATGCCACCGTGAGGGAGGCATCGGACCCATGCAGTTTGAAAGCTATGAACAGGTACAACCCTGGGCGCCGCTGATGTCACTGCGCGTCGCCAATCGGGAAATGCCGCCTTACGCCTACGATCAGCATATCGGTATTCAGGATCTGCAGGGTGACTGGCGCCTGTCTCAGGAAGAAATCGATGCCATCGTGGGCTGGGCTGCCGCTGGTGCACCATTGGGTGACGCCGACGTCTCCGTACCGACCCCTGATTTTCCTGCTCCGGACGAGTGGACTTTTGCTGCCGAATACGGACAGCCGGATCTGATCGTACCCTCCTCTCCCTACGACATTCCCGCTACCGGTAATGACCTGTGGAGTAAGGAGTTCGTCTCGACCGGTCTGACTGAAGACCGCTGCATCAAGGCCGTTCAGGTCAAGCCCCGGGGCGATGCGGCTGCCGTAGTGCATCACGCCAACTCCATCCTGTATCTGCCCGACGAAAATGGTGAATTGCAGCGTCACGCGCAATTGACCGAGTACGCCATGGGTAAATGGGGTGAGATTCCGGGTGATGGAGTCTGCCGGACTCTCCCCGCTGAAGCCATGATTCAATGGGATATCCACATGTTCCCAGGCGGCGTCGGTGCCACCGCCAAGGGCGAAATGATCAAGGACAACGTCGTGGAAATCGGCTTGTGGTTCCACGAACCCGGTTACGAGAAGCAGGCTGGAGTCTTTCAACAGGATCTGCAGGCCTACCAGATGCGTGAAGGGTATCAGAACGGTCAGTTCATCATCCCGCCGCATGGTACCGCCATGACCCAGGGCTTTCATTCGTTCGACCACCCGGTCCGTATAGACAGTTTCCAACCGCACGGTCACCTGCGTATGCGTGCCGCCTCGCTGGAAATCTACTACCCGGAAACCGGTCGTCTCGAACAGATCAGCCAGATATCGAACTGGAGTGCCACCTGGCACCACAGCCACCTGTATGACCGGGATGCGGCCCCCTTGTTACCGGCCGGCGCGGTTCTGGTAATCAAACAGTGGTATGACAATACCGCTGACAACCCCAACAATCCGGATCCGGATCAGTGGGTTTATGATGGCAGCCGCACTGGCGATGAAATGTCTCATGCCTGGATCGCGGTCACCCATCTGGACGAAGAGCGCTATGAGCAGTTACTCGCCGAGCGCATGCAGGCCAGCAACTGACCTGCCCTGCTCAGGGATTTGAACTGAATTGAGAAAGGCCGGTTGGGCGACCAACCGGCCTTTTTCATGACCGTTTTCCCGTTACAACTTTGTTGCAGTTTATTGCTCGATTTTTATGGACTTATAGCTCGACTGAGGGTACCTTGCTAGCTGTCATTGGCCTGCAACCGGTGACACCAGTAACGAGGAGAATATTGTTATGAAAAAAGTGGATAACCCACAAGTTAAACGCGCGTCAGCTGTATGGCTGGGAGTCGCTGCCATAGCGGCCCTGGGCTTCCAGGCGTCTGCCCAGGCTCAGGAACACAGTGCAGAACAAACCTACACTGGTGGTATCGGCCGAATCATCAACGACAATTGTGTGGTATGTCACCGTGATGGTGGCGTAGGCCCCATGCAATTCGAAACTTACGAACAGGTACGTCCCTGGGCACCGCTGATTTCCATGCGCGTGGCCAATCGGGAAATGCCTCCTTACGCTTATGACCAGCACATTGGTATTCAGGACCTGCAGGGCGACTGGCGCCTGGAACAGGAAGAAATCGATGCCATCGTGGGCTGGGCCAATGCCGGTGCTCCGCTCGGTGACGCCGATGTCACTGTTGCAGCTGCCGACCTGCCGGATCCGAACCAGTGGACTTTCGCTAAAGAGTTCGGCCAGCCGGATCTGATCATTCCTTCTTCCCCTTACGACATTCCGTCTACCGGAAACGATCTGTGGAGCAAGGAATTCGTCTCAACCGGTCTGACCGAAGATCGTTGCATCAAAGCTGTTCAGGTCAAGCCACGCGGTGACGCGGCAGCGGTTGTGCATCACGCCAACTCCGACGTCTACATCGAAGGTGAAGACGGTCAGCTGGAAAACTATGGCCAGCTGACTGAATACGCCATGGGCAAATGGGGCGAGATCCCCGGTGACGGCGTCTGTCGTATGATGCCGGCCAATTCTCACGTGCTGTGGGACATTCACATGTTCCCGGGCGGGGTTGGTGCCACTGCCAAGGGTGAAATGATCGAAGACAACGTAGTTGAAATCGGTGTCTGGTTTCACGAACCGGGTTACGAGCAATCTGCCTACAACCAGGATCTGCGCCTGTACGGCATGCGTGAAGGTTACCAGAATGGTCACCTGATCATTCCGCCGAACGGCACTGTCATGACTCAGGGCTTCCACTCATTCGACCACCCGGTCCGTATCGACAGCTTCCAGCCGCACGGCCACCTGCGTATGCGGGCTGCCTCGCTGGAAATCTACTATCCGGAAACCGGTCGTACCGAGCAGATCAGCCAGATCTCCAACTGGAGCGCAACCTGGCACCACAGCCACCTGTACGACCGTGACGCAGCTCCTCTGCTGCCCGCTGGCGCCGTACTGGTAATTAAGCAGTGGTACGACAATACTGCCGACAACCCCAACAATCCTGACCCGGAACAGTGGGTATATGGCGGCAGCCGTACCGGTGACGAAATGTCCCACGCCTGGATTGCTGTAACTCACCTGGACGACGAAGGTTACGAAAAGCTGCTCGCCGATCGTATGCAGGCCAGCAACTGATCAGTCACTGACTGAATTGCACTAAGAAAAAGGCCGGTTGGGTGACCAACCGGCCTTTTTTGTAGCTAAATTTTTTGCGCCACCAGTCGGGGAGAATCTGCTTAACCCAGAAGCCCGGTAATGGCCCGAACCCGGTGACTTTCGCTGTCAGTCACGTAAACGATTCCCTGATGTACACAGACTCCATGGGGACGATTGAGCTTACAGGATAATGGATTGCCATCCGGCCCGTCTCCCCGCTCGCCGCTGCCAAGTACCGTCTCGATATTACCGGTTTCCAGGCTTACCCGGCGGATGACGTGATTCTCAGTATCGACCACGTAGAGGCTGTGGTCGGATTCCGAATAGGCGATGCCCTTGGGCCCATTAAAGGTGGCCAGCAAAGCCGTTCCGCCGTCACCGCTGTAGCCGCGCTCCCCGGTCCCGGCAATCCGCCGCAGGCGGTTATTGCGAATATCCAGCTGAAAAACCGCATTGCCCTCTCTCAGTACCAGGTAGGCATTGCCATCCGGATCGGTATCGATGGAGCGGGGCCCCAGTAACGGGGTACCATTGAGAGCTGCGCTGTCCGGGGTGGCCGATCTTTCGCCAGTGCCGGACAGTGTACTGATGATTCCGGAATCCAGAGCCACACTGCGAACCCGGCCATTACCGATATCGCAGATCAGCAGGTTACCTGCAGAATCGAAGGCGATGCTGTGAGGCTGGCGCAGCAGGGCTGCCGAGGCTGGACCATCGTCACCACCGAATCCCGCCTCACCGGTTCCGGCCACCGTGGAAACCAAACCGCTTCCCGAGTCTATTTTCCGCACCACATGGGCATCGCGTTCAACTATAAATAGATTTCCGCGCTGGTCGAAACGGATTTCATGAGGTGCTGAAAAGCTTGCCTGCAGCGCTGCCCCGCCGTCCCCCAGGTATCCTTTCCGGCCATCGCCTGCTACCGTAGTCAATCGCTGGGTCACCAGGTCCAGGCGGCGGGTACGGCCACTGTCAACTTCACAGAAATAGAGCGCATTATCCGGCCCGACGACGATACCATAAGGATTGTCAACCGGTGTACGGGTACCAGGCAATCCAGCGACTCCTTCAGGTTCATAACCGGCCAGGCCAGTGCCCGCTATTGTTGTCACTACGGGAACCGACTGACCGAATGTGCGAAACGGAGCGAATGAGAAAATACCCAGACCAGCCGAATACTTCAATAAATTCCTTCGATTGCAACAAACCATTATCCTCTCCTGATTATTCTTCTATTAAAAAAACGATTCCCAAATACCCCTACGGGGAGAGTAATATGGCAATGAAGAGTTCCCCGTCAACCTTTCTCAGTCATAGCGATAATCATCAAGACCGCGCCGCACCCGCTGTCACAGTGGCAGTTGATATTAAGTCCGGGCGCAAGACAGCACCTGCTCCAATTCTACCAGGAGCGACGCGTGGCAAGTATGGCAAGACCATGGACTTACCCACCCTGTCCAGCCAACTTAACCCGCTTCTGTCGACCGCTGGCGGAATCGGATTCGACCCGTACCAGCACTTCTGACTTCAGTTTGCTGAGAGTATTACTCTTCGATCGCGAGTCAACTGAAATGCCCTTGCCAGACCGCTGGGAGTTTCAACCTTGTCTACCCGAACAGACCAGTTGAGCATACTGAATTTAGAAATTGACAACACTTCCAGGGGGACACATTGACCGCTATTCTGATTGGAGGACGGAAAGGCACTAATCCTGTAAATTTACCTGAATTACATCCGAGCCCGGGATAGCTCAGTCGCTTCTAGTGTCCTGTCCGGTTAATTCGTCGCATTTCAGCGTGCCAGCCAAGGTTCCTGGCAAGG
Source organism: Pseudomonadales bacterium (assembly GCA_024234395.1). GTDB lineage: Bacteria > Pseudomonadota > Gammaproteobacteria > Pseudomonadales > Pseudohongiellaceae > NORP240. The sequence goes on along the minus strand of JACKOH010000001.1, from coordinate 536,843 downwards.
CGCGCCTTGCAGGCAATGGCCGTAGCCCTTGTCAAAAGGCGCAACGCGGCCAAGGGTCTTGGCTGGCACGCCCTCCCGGAGCCTGCTGAAAAACTCTCAGGTGAATACAAGACATGGCAATATCTGGCGAAAAGCGTAGTTTACATATTGTAAATAAGTGTTCTGAGCCGGATTTTCGCGCCGAATTGTGAAAGCCGGGCGTTTTTCAGCAGGCAGATAGCTGATTACGCTGGGCTCTTAAGCCTGTTCAATGCCTTTCTGTGAGGAGTAACTGAATTCGAATTGCCCGCACAGTGAATGTCCTCTCGCAATTGCTCGACTTCCCGCCGCCGGTAGGCATAAATAGACATGTCGCCAACCAGATCCAGTTCTTTGATTGCGTTCCTGGCCTTTCTGGGCTCTTTAACTTGTAAATAAAGATGGCTCAGATTTATCAGAGTTTCCCATTCTCCGAATCTGGCACCAGTCCTTCGGGATATTTCCAGTGCCTTTTCAAGATCCCCCCTAGCTGATTCAAAATCTCCGGTAGCATTATAAAAACTAGCTCGTGCGTTTAACCCCGACGGCAGGTAAAGCCATTCGTCAGCCTCCTTCAATAACTCCACCTGCCGGTTCAGATAAATCTTGGCATTGGCCTTATCACCAAGCGCCAGATAAGCCAGACCAAGAATTTGCATATCGCTTGCCAACAGGGAAGTCGTGTCGATGGCGACCTGCCAGGAGCTCTTGCTACGCCAGCTAAAGGTTTTCAACGACCGTTCCAGCGCTTCGCTCGCACGCCCGGTATCAAGCAGATATTTACAGTAGTATGAGCTGATAGTCGGAAAAGACACTGGCGCCCCAGGATTTTCCAGGGTCAGAATTTCCTCTGACTTTTGAAATAACTTCCCTGCATCTTCATCATCTCCCTTTAAATGAAGGGCGTGTGCTTTGAAACTATAACTATTTGCAACTATCACACTGTTTTTAGTATTACGAACGCAGTCTTCGAGCTTTTCTATCAAATCTAGGGCATAATTCAGCTTTCCAACAGCGATAAGCATTGACAAAAATGGACCAGCAGTATTTGCCGCTTCCAGCCACTTACTATTCTTAACGAACCAGTTAATGCATCTCAAACTTGGTTCCACGGCTTCATCAACATCACCCAAAGACATTAGATTTGCAGCGGCACTTGATATCAGGTAAAACTTTGCGTTCTCGGGCAATACGGAGACTGGAAGTTCAGTTGAGGCATCGAAAAAGCTATGAATGCAAATTTGATCGGTATGGTGACTTCCTTTAGAGAGCATAATGAATCGTTTCTTAATCTTCTCAAAATAAAGCTCGAAAGCTGGCTCATACAATTCGGCCTGGGTGCCATGAATAACGGCTCTGAATAGAGGTTCAATATCGGCAATTGTATTCGGATTATCTATTGCCTGTTCCTTCAGAAAGTTGAAAATGAGCACATGTCCCTGCTTCCATATCGAGGGATGGTTTTCATTCAGAAAATCAGATAAAAAATCTCTGACCAGGGGATGACAATCCAGCAGGGAGGCGGTTCCATTTTCCCGTACAGTAATGAGATTAGCCTGCTTCAGTCTGTCCACTGCATAGCTCATTTGCAGATTAGAGAGCCTTGAGAGTTCTTCAGTCAGGCCGGAGATTTCGGTGTCTTCTTCGGCAATCTTTCGAATATTCTGAACACTGACTTCCCTGTCGAACAAGCCAACTGCGAATAGCAGAGCTCGCTCTGGCGTTCCTTGAAACCAGTTCAAATAATTGTGCATGAGGTTTTTCGCCGCGATGCCCATTTCCTGTTCATCCAGCAATGAGCGGATCTTCCTGAAATCGCCCATCCTGCCCTTGTGAACAACATTGAGATACCCTCCCAGCAGGGAAAGGCTCAGAGGATGGCCGGTATACTCCTTCACCGCCTGGACATATTCATGATAGGAACCTTGAAGACCTATAGATTTAAGCATTTTTATGCTTGATTTGTCGGACAAAGGCTCCAACTCGACGGTCCTTACCCTTGTTCCCTCATAAGCGGTCAGATCTGCAACAGGTAATCGGGAGGTGACGACACACATGCCGCTATTGTCTGAGGCCAGTTCCTTCAGCAACAACGCGACAGCGGGATTTTCCACCAGGCCATGTCTGGACCCTGGTGGATATTGCATGGCTTCCATTCCGTCCAGCAGCAGAAGTGTTCGACGTGACCGAATCAGGTTTGCAAGACGGGTAGCTTTCTCCCAGGGAGTTCCATCCGCCGGTGTTTCATCACCGAACCAGTCCAGGGCATGTTCTATGAAATAATCACCGGATGATCTCACTTCGGATTTAGCTGCCTGCCAGTAGAAAGACCAGGCGTATACCCTGCGGGCTCCACAATATCCTTTTTGATCGAGTCGGGATAACCAGGCGTTCAATAGAGAACTCTTTCCCATACCGCCAAAGCCGACCAGTTGCAGAATATTAGTCTGCCTTTCGTTCCACTCTGAATCGAGCCTCCTGAGGTCATTTTTCCGTCCAAAAATCTTTGCCGGTGTGTTAGGTAAGAGAGATACTGATATTTTTTCAGGTTTCTTGATATCCAATCGGCTTTCAGCTTCAAGCTTTTCGTAAATCTTGGCTTCGAAATCTTCAAACTCGAGTGTCAGCCAATGTTCGCTGATGCCAAAAATCGTGGCGACATTCTCAACCTGAGAGAGCGGTATTGCGTCCCCCTGACTGGTCTCGGTTCCTCTCGCCCATTTTCCTACTGCCTGCCGGGAAATGCCCAGAATTTCGGCAAGATCGGCGTGAGATTTTAACGCCGGATTCAATCTCAGCGAGTACAGGAGTTGCAGTTTCTTCCCAAGTTCTGGATGTCTTCTCATGAGACTTTTTCCTCCTCTGGATACCTTCCAGAAAAAGCATCAGATACATCCTGATTCCCGGCAAGATAGTTACTGTTATTAACCTGTAATACGCCGTCATTGGGCAGGGGTCAACCACGGCGACCAGCAGATAACCCTGCCCCTCAGGCTAGAAAAAGACGAAACTGGCTGTTTTTAAAGAATTTATAGCAATATTCGGGCTTACCATCGAGACACTGGTGGTTTCCAATTGGTTGTCTGCTATTAGGCCACCTGATCGAATAATCGCTCCATACTCACTCTTGACCACAGTTTACGGGTTGTTTTTGCAACCTTGATAGTAAAGCCATTCACAGAGCCCTGCGAAACGGTAAAGTTTTTCCCCACTACCCGAAACATACCTGTACAAATACTGTAAACAGACAGAAGACAGTTTTTCAAAGTCCTGACAGAAATTCTTACAACCCCGATTCGATAGACCTCGGCAAGGTCCAGGAACTGCGCTGGCAAGATCCAGCCGACTGAGACCCGGTTTCCGTTAACCTTCGAGAAATTCCTTCTGCGTATCTCGTTTATTTTCTGGAACTCAACCGCTTTGGGGGAGGATATGGGTCTGGATTATCTGAACTTGCCCGTCCAGAACAGCAAATGGATGGGCCAAGAGTGGCGAATGACCGACATTGACGCTATTTCGCCGACCGCGGGATGACAGGCATTAGAACGACCCAGATCCAGGACTGGCAGAACATCACTTTGAAAGCACTCGGTCTGGATTGCGCGGATATTGGCCCTATCAAACACACCCGGTCATGCCCGCCGTGAGTAATGTGTCTACAGAACTTTACTAACCATTCCCACCCGCGTGGTGGACTGTTAAGGATGACCGAGATTCGGGATCTGCTTCATATTGGCTTGATCCCTTTTCTTTATAGGTATCTGTATCTGTATCTGTATCTGTATCTCTATCTCTATCCGAATCCAGACCAGCACGACACAGAGCGGAATAAATTTACTAACTGGGAAACACTGCTCCGTCAAATATGAACAATGAACCAGCAGTTTGTAAATCCGAGAATTTCATTTCACCGAAGTTGAGCTGGTGCCCTGATCCTGGCTGCATACTTCACACCTCAGTTGTGATTTACTTTGGGCCTGTTATAAGGATTACTGTCCATTTTCAGTTCTACCACTTTTCCGTTTTTGCATCCTGGCTTTAACGAAATGTGAGAATTCCGGACGCCAGTCGGGTTCGTAACTTTCCAGGAATTGACTGACCCCGGGACTGGACAGCATTTCATCAACCAGTTTTTCCGAGCCCCGGGTTCCATCCGGGTCATGAGACACAGATTGCTGCCTGACATAGGCGCCCTGTATGGCTGAAAAGATATTTCTCACCAGCATCTCGAATCGAATCCGATCTGCACCGTGAATACTCCGGTAATCACGATTACCGCGCTCATACAATTCCGCGATATCCGGATTGAGGATAAACATTTCCCTGATCCGGTTACCGGACTCTATATTACGCTCAAAAGCAGACAGCCTGTTCGCTTCGATACTGGCAGTAATCTGCCGGGTATTCTGCTTTATCTGGGTCGCCAGATAAAAAAGTGAGATCAGTACCCCAACCACCCCGGCCGCTTCTGAAATGGCGCCAAATGCCTCCCAATTCATTTGTCTTACCCTCCTGTTTTCCTCCGGTATGAATTTTCTACCACCGAGGCCGGATAGCTCATGTCTGCCAGTGGGCTCTTGGTAGATCCAGGGCTGGCCCAGTTCTCCTCAGTTTTTGGAACGCCTATCTCATAGGCCAATTTCAGCTCTCTGCAATGACACGGAATTCGCCCTGTTTCACCAACCCAGCTTTTAGACTGTTATATTCGGCGGATCGGAATTTGGGACTGCGAGAAAATAACTGGCCCTAAATCATCACGTTTCCACTGCCAAGTTCCATGCCGCAAAGGAGATACTCAAATCGGGTGTTACCGACCCTGCGCAAGAATCAGATTCTCCGCGCCCCAGACCCCGGCTTCCGGTTTACGAACCGGCACTGGCCCCTAATTCACACCTAAATACTCAAGTTTCTATAATCTCGTCCGGGCGTCATTTTAACTGGTAAAATGTGCGAAATTATGATTTATTACTGCCTGAGTATTGCGTCAAATCTACCTACAACAAGCAAAAACGCAAGCAGTTACTCCTAATTATAAAAGCTATATAAACAACAACATACGCGCAATTACAAAGGGAGAATTCGACTATGTCACCCCACGTCATAAAGTACCCTCACGCTCGCCTGAAAAAACTTCACTTACTGACCACTGCTGTTTCACTTGCCCTCGCTGGCAGTATCAATACGGTATCTGCACAACAGGATGACACAGTTGAAGAAGTGATCGTGACCGGTTCGTATATCAGACGCTCCGAAGGTTTCGCTGAAGCCTCTCCGGTAACGACTTTTTCAGCAGAAGACATCGAAGCCCAGGGCACTATCAACATGGCCCAGGTCGTCCAGAATCTGACCTTTAACAACGGCACAGGGGTCACCAACTCGATCCAGGGCACCACCAACCAGATCGCCAGCTTCAACCTGCGCGGTCTAGGCGATCGGGCCACCCTGACTCTCGTGGATGGAAAACGGGTAGTTGATAGCAACGTCCAACTTCTGCTGCCCACCATGGCTATTCAGAACATGGATATCGTAACCGACGGGGCGGCCACCATCTATGGTACTGACGCCGTGGCGGGTGTGGTCAACCTCGTGCCTTACAAGTCTTATGACGGTTTCAAGGTAGAATTGTATCAGGAGGGTGACGACCGCGGAGATTACCATAAGACGGAAACCTCCTTCCTTGGCGGTACCAGCTTTGGCTCCGTTGACGTCGTGGTCGCCGGCTCCTTCCAGAAAAATGACACGCTCAGATGGATGGACCGCCCAGAGTATGTGCGCGCCGGCCTGACGCATAACAGTGGCTCGAATCCGGGCAACTTCATGGTACCTCAGCGGGATGCCAACGGAGATCTTACTGGCTCGACAAGTCTCAGGCCTGACCCTGCCTGTGGTACGGACCAAAGTGATAACCAGGCAGAAATCGGCAATTCGGCGTGGGGCACTTACGTGCCTGCGTTGGGCCGCTGCTGGCTCAGCTTCGGTGATACCCGGGACTTCATGGAGGCAATCGACTCCTCGAACCTGTATGGCAATCTGAACTGGGAATACAGTGATGACCTGTCCTTCAATGCCCAGTTCATGTGGAACCGCCAGATCGTTCGTGGCCGCGAAAATCCAGGTAATCCTGGCTTCCGGGAGAACGATCTTCCTACCGTGCGTGGAGAACTCCCAGGTAACACGTTCCGGGCAACGACTTCTGGTGGTACACCGCTTTTTGCCGTGCCCTTGCGAGATGCTGGCGGCAATATAGTCCTCGACGGCTATGGGCGCCCCCTGCCTTATCGCGACGGCAACGGTCAGGTGGTTCTGGCTGATGACCGGTTTGCTTCCATCGACAATGACCCCCTGGGCGGCATACCGTTCTATGAAGACGTGCGGCTGACTGCCTGGTTACCGTTTGGCAAGCAGGGAATCCCCAACACTCTGCCCACCACGATGCAGAAGAATAACGGGCTCAACATGGAGAAGGATGACAAGCGCACCTTCCGCGGCAGTTTCGGCGCCGATTTCACCGTACCCGTAATCGATGGTTGGGAAGGCACAGCTTTCTATACTTACAGCCGCATGCATCAAGGAGATATTGCCCAGCAGGACTTCAGTTACAGCGCTGTGGAACAGGGTCTGAACTGCGACGTCATCAACGACGTGGACTCCTGTTTTAATCCTTTTGCCGCAGTCGATCCCCGCTTCCGAAATTCCCAACAGGTAGCGGATGCCATTTACACCCTGTACCCCGAAGACAATACCAATTACCTGCAGACTTTCGATGTAATTCTCAACGGCGACATCCCCATCGAGTTTGAACTGCCCGGCGGTCCCATTGCCATGGCGGTTGGTTATCAGCGTCGCGAGGAACAGAACGACTCCATCCCGCCGCTGGGAGACATCCTCAACGACTCGCTGATCGGGAACCAGGAACTTCCGCAAAGTGACTCACGCTCCAGCGACTCCTGGTTCGCCGAATTCGGCTTTCCGATTCTGGAGAATCTGCAGGTCTCCGCGTCGGTTCGTGATGAAAGCTTCAGTACCGGTCAGGGTAAAGTAATCAGCAAGTACGGATTAACCTATGCTCCTGTGGACTGGCTGAATCTGCGCGCCACCTCCGGCGAGGCGTTCATCGTCCCCACCTTGAACCAGTTGAATCGCCCGGAACAGTGCGTCCTAAGCAACTTTGATGACCCATTCACCACAGCCCAGGGCTTCATCACCTCCTGTATCACCGGTAACCCCGACCTCTCTTCGGAAACCTCGGACAGCCTGTCCTTCGGCTTCGACCTGACCCTGTTCGATGAGTTGGTCTGGTCACTGACCTGGAGTGAGACCGACTTCAAAGACCGGATTGTCAGCACTACAACACAGGATATCGCCCGCAGCGACTTCAGGAACTTCCGTGCCGCTACCGGGTTCACCCCCACCGACGCCCAGCCTGAACCCACAGCGGCACAGCTGCAGGCCTGGCTGGACAGCGGCCTGGCGGATCCTCGTATCATTCGAAACAACACGCTGGAGCCGGTCAGATTGCTGCAGTCTGACAGCAACGCATCCAGCATGCTGGTGCGTGCATTCGATACATCAGTCAGTTACGGCTTCTCGCTGGATGATGTGGGTCTGAATGGTTGGGGTGATATCAACCTGCTGCTGCAGGCCACCTACGTCGATACCTATACCTTCCAGCTGTCGGCCGACGCACCGGAACGGGAAGCGGTAGGTAATCAGAACAACGACTACGGTGCGGTACCCGCAATTCCAGAACTCCGTGCCAACCTGCGCATCAACTGGATGCTGGGTAACCACAGTGTCAGCGCGACGGCCCGCTACGTGGACGAGGTCACTTTCGATGCCAGCGAATTCAGCTTCCAGCGCTTCTTCCCTGGCAGCACCTGGAAACATACCGACGTGATCCGCGCCTGGAGCCAGTTGGACGCGTACTACACCTACCGGGATTTCGAAGCCCTCGGCGGTGTTATGAACTTCTCAGTCGGTGCCCGTAATCTCTTCGATCGCATGCCACAGAAGGTCGGGATGATCGCAGGCGTGGAGGCCTCCCTGCAGGATCCTCTGGGGCGGGTAATTTACGCTCGAGTGAACTATAACTTCTGATATAGGGCTGTACGCCCAGGGATTGGGAATAATAAAAAAGCGCCGGAGCAATCCGGCGCTTTTTTTTGTTCAGGAATTAGGTGACACCTGCCGTTTCAAATTACCGAATTTGGGTGTTCAGTTGCCTGGACGCGGCTCATGAATCGACGGCCAGGTCGACCCCTTCAAAATACGCTGGCAGACAACGGGCTACCTGCTGTTGCAGTGTCGCGTTACGATCAGCAAAGTGAAAAAATCCTTCCGCTGCTATCCGGTCTATTGGCAGTGAGAAAGTCCTGGCAGTGTCCACTGCCTGCACCAGGGCCAGGTACTTGGCCTGGGTCAGCTGGCTGGCGTACATCTTCACGACTTCATACTTTTTTCCCGCAAATTCGGAAACGTCCAGCAGGACATTGATCGGAGCGAGGGTGCTTATTTCATAGCTGTAACAGTCAGGCGGAAATTCACCGATGAGGCCGCTGCCCTGCCAGGCAAGTTCGGCTGTAACGCGATGATCCGGGTGGTATTCCATCGGGGTGGGAAAAAACACGCTGGCCGGTCGCAGCTCCCGGAGCAGATCCGTGGTCCGCTGCAGCAATGACTCCGACAGGCGCAATCCCCGGTCGGGCTCGCCGAGAAAGTGAATGGAAGTCACTTCAAGTACCGAAGTCGCGGCCCTGGCTTCTGCAATTCGTTTCGCCACCAGTGCCTCGCGATCCCCTTCCCCGCCCAATGCGCCATCGGTAACAAACACGACATGCGTCTGAATCCCCTTTTGTTTGGCGAGAAGCAGGGAGCCGCCCATACCGAAGGTTTCATCGTCAGGATGGGGCGCGAACACCACCCAGGGACCGGGGGGAACTTCCGACGTGCTGTAAGGCAATAATTGGCTTTCTTCCAGAATCATCTTCTCTACTCTTATTCGGGCCATGACTACCGGCCAGGACCACAATGTCAGCTTAAGGGATTACCCGCCGAAACGTCCCGGTCAGGTTAAAGGAAATCACTGTCCCCACAGAGGAAAAACCATTTGTCCCGCACCTCATCGGCGCTCAGCCCTGGACTGTAGACTCCCAGCGGCAGTCGCAGAGGCGGCTTTTCTATAACCGGATCTGTCGCTTCGATCAGGTCGCGGTCAACTTCCGTCAGCCAGCCGTAGAGTTTACCGCAATTCAGCTGCGCGGCCCGATACCGCGCAAAATTCACCAGGTACTGCAGATTTTCCTTCTTCGCCACCATATCCACGAGCAATAGATCGGTGCCCGTATGTCGGGTGATCAGCAGGCCGATCACCTCTTCCGACCCGGTGGACGATACCAGGTCAAATTGATAGTCCAATGTCGGATTGTCGAAAAACCGTTGCCTGATGTAGGCAAAATCGCGGATTCCGATTGCCCGGCCCGAAAATCCGGCGACCATGCGCTTCCAAAGCGTATCTACCAGCTGGTGGTGTTCTATTGCGTCAAAGTCCAGGGTCTGCGCCTGAAACGGTGACGAGCCCAGCGGATGCCAGTCTATTTCCAGCATCGCTCCCACATCGTCATACAGTGCCAGCCTTTGAGCCAGGCGCATGGCCCGGGCATTGGGAAATCCGTAGGACAGTAAATACGGCAGTCCTGCACCAACGTATTGCCCGAGGAACGAGGTCACCGACAGGTAAAACGGCCCTTTCCGGGTCAGGATGCCACGCTGGGATGGTAGTACCATGGAATCCCCGCATTGCATGGCAACCAGAGGCTGGTCATTGAACATTACCCGCCGCTCGGTGCCACCAAAAAACGCCACCAGATCCTGGCCGCCCAGAACCACGACACCCAGTCCGCGCCCGTTGCCGTATTTCCAGTGCCAGTGGGAATCGGACATGGGCTGACCGAAGACCGACTGAAACAGCGACCGGATCGCCGGCTGATGTTGCGGACCGGCGTTCTCTGCCCGCCAGGTAGGGGTACCTGAATTACTCATACACAATCTCTTGAACTTTTGCTGGTAGACAGCCTGATTTCGCAACCCGACTTCGGCGACGGCAAAAAAGCGATCAAGTTAGCGGCGTGCATCGCGCTTGTCCAGCATTGAACTGCTCACATCCCGACACGGCATCCCCTGTTCCTGGTAATTCATGTGCATTCTTCTGTTTTGATACAGCCGGGGGCAATGGAATCCAGGCTATTGGGTCTTTAACATTGCAGCGGAAAGGAGTAAGTTGAAGAAATCGCGCCATGCGCCAGTGAATAATAAGGAGGATTTTATGAAAAATCCCACCCGACCGGTATTTCCCGGTGCCTTCCGGCAACACATTACCCTGCCGGCCGATCTGTTCGACATATTCTGCCTGACCGTTCTGCTCTCCACCGGACTGCTCGCGTCACCCGGCACCAGGGCACAGTCAGACAACCTGCCGCGTACTGCATACGGCTACCCCGACCTGCAGGGAACCTATACGTTCCGCACCATCACGCCACTGGAGCGGCCACCTGAGCTGGCAGGCAAAGCAGTGCTTACTCCTGAGGAAGCCGAGGAATGGGCAGCCTATGAAAACCGCCGCCAGAACCGCGACCTGATCATTGATTCGGTTGGCGGCGCCGGTTATCCACCGGGCGTGATCTCCTATAACGAGTTCTGGTACGAACGCGGCGACGATACAGTGGCGGACTTGCGAACCTCGATGATCTACGATCCGCCCAATGGCCGATTACCGCCCATGAACGATGCCGGCCGGGCCCGCTCGGCGAGAATTAACGAAATGCGCCGACTCAGCGCTGGCCCCGAGGCACGTACTCTGAACGATCGCTGCGTCATGAACGCCCGGACCGGTCCACCGATGGTTTCCGGCTCTTACAACAACAACATGCAGCTGGTGCAAACCAGAGACCACGTGATGATTCTCAGCGAAATGATCCACCATGCCCGCATCATCCCGTTCGCCGACGAACACAGCGACAAACCATCCAAGTGGGAAGGCGACTCCATCGCCCATTGGGAAGGCGATACGCTGGTGATCGATACCCGTGACTACTATTACTGGTACGGCTGGCGCAATACCTCTCCGGCCATGCACGTAGTGGAGCGATTCACCCGGGTGGACAAAAACACCCTGGACAATGACTTCACCGTGGAGGACCCGGAAACCTGGGACCGCAGCTGGTCTGCCCGACTACCAATGCGACGTATCGACGATCCCATCTACGAGTATGCCTGCCACGAGGGCAATCACGGCCTTACCGGAATCCTGGCCGGTTGGCGCCGTTATGACGTGTTGGGACTGAACGAAGACGGTACACCGATCGCGGCGGTAGGCAGCGACGACGAGGAATAGTCCATAGTCACGTTCTGATGGGCGGCGCTGGGCGCCGCCTCTCGCCTTATCTATCGTAAATTCGCCTGGCGACGACGTTGGCTGCGCAGGTAGCGATATCGGGACGGAGAATGCGATGCTAATAATACAATGATGAACTCTGCTAATTACCATGCCGACAGGACTGGCGGGGGTTGTTACATAACGGGTCAACCAGAACACGATGGTATCAGGCTGATTGCAACGGCTCCTCTGAACATGGACGATACCCTTTAACTGATATTCATTTGGACTCTGCTCCCGGCTCTGGATTTTGGGTATCATGGGCATTCTTTGAATTCCGCCACAACAGTTCAGCACCATGACCTCCATCTGGAGTCGTTCGCTCCCCTCTGGAAACCTTCACACTACACTGCGCAGTCATCGTCTGTTGCTGGAACGGCTGGGACCGGCGCACGTTGGTTACCTGCTGGAGACGTTGAAGGACCGAAATTTCCGGCACCACTTCCCAGTTATCCAGCCCTATAATCTGAGCCGCACCCGGCTGCTGACCAGGCTGGAGAAGGAACGCCTTAACAGTACGGACCAACGAGACGATCTTGTATGGGTCATATTCAAGACGACCGGAAATGACAAACGCCCGATTGGACTCGCCTGTCTGATCGATTACCTTCCTGAAACCAAAAATGCCGAAATGATGATCGGCATTCCGCGCGAGGCAGACCGGGTAATGGGCCGCGCCCTTGAAGCCAGCCTGCTGGTAATGGAATTTGCTTTCAATCTGATTGGACTCAACAAGCTGATCAGCCACGTCTATACGGACAATAAAAGCGCCCAGGCCAATTCGATCAAACTGGGATTTACACAGGAGGGATTTTTACGTGAGCATTATTTCGACCCTTCGGACAATTGTTTCCTGGACGTCTATCGGAATGGGCTGCTGGCGGACGAATTCAGGTCCAGCAAGCGTCTGTCCCTACTTTCCTGTCGACTTCTGCAGCGCGATGTCACTTTAGCGCCTGATCCCATAAAAAATCGGTGAGTCCATTCCGGCCCTACCGCCGGCTTCTTTGTCTATACTGGATAGGAATTCTCACATACTTTCCACATCGCAATGCCATAAATTCGAACTCCGCTAAGAGCTAACCCTCTGACAGGAAAGAATTAATCCACTTCATCTGATCCTTACCGTGATAATTTCGTGAACTTGCTGGTCTAGATTCTTGGGACGGCAGGCAGAACCAGTCGGAAAGCCGGCGAATGTGATCTATTATGTTCAGGCGACTGACGCTCGCATAGAGGCAACAATATGAATAAGCCGGATGACGGCAAACAGCACCAGGTATTGGTTATCGAGGACGAGAGTGACATTGCCCGGCTGCTGGAAATGCATTTGTGCGATGCCGATTGCGCTGTGACGCTAGCCGCGGACGGCCATGAGGGTATGCGCCAGGCATTTGCCCGCCCCTGGGATCTGGTGATCCTCGATCTGCGTCTGCCGGGACCTGACGGCCTGAGTATCTGCCGGGCACTGCGCCGAGAACAACTTTACGTGCCGATACTGATGCTCACCTCCAAATCGTCGGAACTGGACCGGGTGCTGGGACTGGAATTGGGAGCTGATGATTACCTGACCAAACCATTCAGCATTTCCGAGTTGATGGCCCGGGTGAAGGCCATTTTCCGACGCGTGGAATCCTTTCAGAAACGCTTTGTCGGTTCAGACGAAACACTGGAAGTCGGGCCACTGCGCCTGTCGACCCGAGGTCGCGAGGTAAACCTGAACGGAGAGACCGTCGCCCTCACCGCACGTGAATACGATCTGTTGAACCATTTCGTGCGCCATCCGGGTCAGGTATTTTCCAGAGTGCAATTGCTGGACGCGGTATGGGGTTATGGTTATGAAGGTTACGAACATACCGTCAATTCTCACATCAATCGGTTACGGGCGAAAATTGAGCCGGATTCCGCCCGGCCGCAGTTGATCACCACGGTCTGGGGCGTGGGTTATAAACTGGAGATCGCACCAGAAAAATCCCGTAATCGTCCCTTACTGCGCTCGATAAATTGTGCTTCCTGACTGACCGCGAAACTGAGGTGGGCATATAACTGCCAGTTCGCAGTACCTGCTTAATAATTCAGAGCAAACTGGAAAAGATGTACCGGCAATAAGAATTCCAGAAACCGAATGCCTTGTCAGGAGACGATACAATGAACACTCTCTTTACCCGCCTGTCCCTGGCTCTGCTGGCCATCGTTGTAATAACCGGCGGCGCACTCTTTGTAATGAATCAATTCAGCACCCGAACCTACCACGAAGAAATTACCCAGCGGCTCAACGAATCTATTGCCATGTATATCACCGGACAGAGCCAGTTGATCGAAAATGGTGAAGTAAATCGCGCGGCGCTGGCTGATGTGGCTATGCAGGCAATGGTAATCAATCCTACCGTGGAGATTTACCTGCTGGATGCCCGGGGGCATATTCTCGGCCACGGTGAGCCGGATAACCTGGTAACCGACAGCGTCGATCTGGGTCCGGTACGACAGCTGCTGGATGGCAGGGCTCGCCTGCCATTGCGGGGTACCGACCCACGCAGCGACCGGGCCAAGATATTTTCCGCCTGGCCGGTACTGCAGGAAGACGGTCTGCAGGGTTACGTATACGCGGTGCTCGGTGGCCAGAAGTACGACGCCCTGGTTAATTCAGTTCGAGGCAGTTATGTTGAACAGCTGAGCCTTGGCGTTCTGTTGGCAATACTCGCCACCGCCTTTGGAGTCGGATTACTGGTATTCAACCTGCTGACCCGACGACTGGTAAATCTGACCCGTCAGGTGCGCCAGTTTACCGAATGCGGATTCGCCCCGCCCCTGGCGACTTCCCTTCGGACAGAGCCACGAGGGAAACCAGTTACAGGAGACAGTTGCAGCACGAACGATACCCTCATGGAAACACTCACTTCGGAATCGGCTGGCTATGCGGGTGCAGCAAACGACTACAATCGCCTCCCCGAAGAAAACCCAGGAGATGGCGACGAAATCACCCAGTTACGTACGGCGTTCAGCCACATGGCGGACAAGATCCTTCAGCAATTCGAAGAACTGAAGGAAACTGACCGGCTGCGTCGGGAACTGATCAGTAATGTATCTCATGATCTGCGAACGCCCCTCTCTTCCATGCATGGTTACGTCGAGACCCTGCTTATCAAGAATGACCAGTTGAGCGCGGAGGAACGCCGTCACTATCTGGAGATTACGCGCAAGCACAGTCTCAGACTGGAAAAGCTGATCAACGACCTGTTCGAGTTGTCCAAACTGGAAGCGGCCGCTATCAAACCTCAACTGGAGTACTTCAGCCTGGCGGAGTTGTTGCACGATGTTACCCAGGAATTCCTGCTGGAAGCTGGACGCAAACAGATTGATCTTCGAATTGACGGCGATCCAGAAAATTCAGTCGTTCATGCCGACATAGGCCTGGTACAGCGAGTCCTCGAAAATCTGTTACGCAATGCTATCCGCCATACCCCTCAGGGTGGCACCGTAACGGTGAAAATTGAACCGCGTCCGAACAGCGTTGGTATATCGGTGGCCGACACCGGTTGCGGGATCGCCGAGGAAGACCTGGATCGGGTTTTTGACCGCTTTTATCGTAGTGAACAGAACAACCGCTCTTCCGATGACGATTCGATAGGATTGGGCCTGGCTATCGTGCAGAAAATTCTCGACCTGCATGGTAGCCGGATTACTGTCTCCAGCAAGCTGCACGCCGGTACTACCTTTGCTTTCGATCTGCCAGGCGCGCGCTGCTTGACAAAAAAACAGGGACGGCTGCTCAGGGACTGTCCCTATTTTATCCCTGTTTTTGAGAGCCTCAGAACGTAGTCTGCACCGACAGAGTCAGCCGCCGGTATCGGGTACTGCAGGAATCCTCAGTCCAGCGCAAATCACCATCTATGGTTGTGCCATTGAATCGCTGCCGTAACCGACAGCGCTCGTCGTCCAGGGTGTTGTCCGATTCCAGTCGAAACGTCACATTGTCGAACAGTACCTTTTGCACAAACAGATCCAGCGACGGCTGACCGTCATTGCGGGTGATGGTGTTTATGTCGATCTCGTAATAGCCACCCACGAGCGGGTAGCGGTATTCTGCGCCATAGCTGATGCCCAGATCGGTCACGTCATGCCGGAAATTGACGCTGCTGAAGCCACGACCACCCGTCCGCTGCTTCGTGCCCAGAAAAGGGTCTACGATTTCCGAGTCAAATAGCGCCAGATCGGCAGAAAGAATGGCGTCACGTAAACCGAAATAGCCTAATCGGGTGCTGGCGTTACTGAACATTCCCCAACGGGTGGATGGACCTATATTACCAGTGGCAGACAACGGAGTCTCCGGATCAACGGTCGCATTGAATTTCCCGATGGTGTCCTCGATGTCGTCATAGAATACCCGGGCGTTGAAAACACCTGCATCATCCGGCAACCGATATTCCAGCTCAGTTTCATATCGCCAGCGTTTTTCCGGCACCAGCTCCGGGTTCCCGGCATTGGTGTTCTGATCACGATCATCGTTATTCTGAGTGGCAGCAAAGTTGGAAAAACTGAGTTGGGAAATACTGCGCTGGGCGGAAGCCCGTAGCTGGAAGCTGTCGGTTATATTGAAGCGGAAATCCACCGACGGCCGCCAGAACTGAAAATCCCGGGTCTTTTCAAACTGTCCGGTCTGGCTGATCTCCGAGGTCTCGTAGACCAGGCTGCTCTCCAGACTCATACGCTCATTCAGG
Organism: Pseudomonadales bacterium; assembly: GCA_024234395.1. GTDB lineage: Bacteria > Pseudomonadota > Gammaproteobacteria > Pseudomonadales > Pseudohongiellaceae > NORP240. The sequence goes on along the minus strand of JACKOH010000001.1, from coordinate 520,676 downwards.
GTCCAGTTGTGAAATGCGAATCCTTCATAGCGGATCTCCTGTACCTGAGTGCCAGGATTAAATTGAGCGATTAATGGCGGTAGACCACCAGTTCGGTCAGAAGGTGCCTCGCTACCGGAACGACTTCCAATAAACAGGCTGGAATCCAACTGAGTATCCGCCCGCTCCAGCCCCACACGCAGACTCTGGGCGTCAGTCAAAGGGAAACTGTAGTTGCCCTGCACGATCCGTTCCCGGGTAGTGCGATTGGATTCAATAAACAGAATTTTATCCAGATCTCCCAGAGGATCGCCGGAGGCGGTCGCGAAGCGTTCCCGCACACTGTCCCGAACCTCCTCGTTGGCGACGAGCAACGCCTGCAGACGGGCGTTATTAGAAAAAGTGTACTCGTACTCGCCGCCCAGCTCCCAATTCTCCTGGGTGTTATCTACCTGTTCTTCTTCCGCCCGGCCTATTGCTTGTCCATCGACAAAGTCGACAAAATCCCGTCGAATCGGGTTCGGATGGCTCTGGTCACCGATCAGGGTATTGAACTGAATCCGGTGCGGGCCATCGATCCAGCTCATGTTGGTGCTGAAGCGATACTCGTCCTGATCACGAATCTCGGTTTCCTGCAATGTGGTGACAACGTCCCCCGTGGGTCCGATACGCACTTCCCTGGTATCCCGGTTTTCATAATTGGGACGGGCTTCAAGCGTCATGAGCACCTGCAAATTACCCACTTGGCGGCTGTGTGACAGATTGGCGCCGGCCTCGAAGGTGTCATCATGGTTATGACGTGCTACCACTTCCGCGGTGGTGCTGGAGCGCGACTGGTTGTCGCCTAGAATTATATTCACGACCTGGCCGGCGCCGCGTACCGCCAGGCTACCGGAGGTATTGCGGATAATCTCGATCCTCTCAACGTCCTGCGCAGGAATGCGATCCAACTGGTCACGCGCCGAATTGCCTTTTCCGGCGATTCGCTGACCGTCGATAAGCAGGTTACCGCCGGTACCCAGACCTCGCGCGCCACCACCACCGCCTCCGCGCCCGCCCAGGTCAAGCCCCGGGATACGGTCCAGCATGTCGTTGACCGAGACCGGGTTGTACGAAGCGAAGTAGGATGCGTCATAGACTACCGTGGAATCCTGTGCGTCGGTCAGTCCTTCGTCAAGTGACTCCTCTGCAACAATTGCGGTATCACTGTTGCCCCGCGCCATCGGGACATCACTATCGGATTGCTGCGCCAGTTGAAAGCCGTTAGGAACGTTAATCGTCTGCAATGCAGCAGATAAACCCTGAGCAGATTTTTGCAGCGACGAAAACGCCTCCCCTGCTCTCGGAAGAGGTTGGGAATTTACGAGTCTATCCGGGTCTCTGGCCACTCCTTTCGAAGCGGCGGTCAGCAACAGCATGGTAAAAACTGCATACGCAAGGGTCTTTAGAGGAAAGGAATGTTTTTTAAACATGGTCACTCTGTTACCGGCTAATAAGTTCTTGGAAAATACCAGATAATCCCTCATCTCGAAGATGGATCGCGCTGGATTGAAAGATTGCTACGATTATTAACAACTGGCGGATTACCAGGAAGTGGTATTTTCAAGCCACTTTTGCAATAAATCGTGACACACCTAGAAAAACGTGTAACTTTCAGTCTGTGAAATATTCGCTGTCAACAGGATCCGTTGGGATTGGGAAAAAGGCGCCATGTTTCTTTCTTTAGTGGCAAACTGGGGCGAGTCTTTTGAACGCACTGCAACTTTACAGCCTTTCGGCTCTAGCCCAAGCAAGTGGAATAGCGGCAATCCAGTCTCATCGATCCACTATCACACTTTTGCTCATGCCCCCTGATTCACAGTCATTATATTTGGAGTTCAGACTACCCCACATTGACGGGATGGACGAGGGTCAGTAGCCATCTCCACCAGGGTAGGTGGATTCTTTACACTTTTGAGATTCGCTCTTTGACGATAACTAGTCAAAATAGGGACGGTCCCTATTTTCAGGAAGTATCTGAGACCGCACAGATAAAAGGGGACAGTCCCGGAGTGACAGTCCCCTTTTCCGAGCTCTGCCGACTACTCACTGGATGCCTGACAGCCGCGCAGCGGCGCAGACCGCCGCAGGCGGCCCCGAGTCTACGAGGGTTGAGGGCTTTGCGCCCACGCAAAGACCGAATCACAATGTCGCGTTGCAAAGCAGCGCCGACATTGCGCATCCAAAAAAAAAGGGACAGTCCCGGAGGGACAGTCCCTTTTCTGCCCACTACTCACGGGATGCCTGACAGCCGCGCAGCGGCGCAGACTGCCGCAGGCGGCCCCGAGTCTACGAGGGTAAGGGCTTTGCGCCCACGCAAAGACCGAATCACAGTGTCGCGTTGCAAAGCAACGCCGACATTGCGCATCCAAAAAAAAGGGACAGTCCCAGAGGGACAGTCCCTTTTCTGCCCACTACTCACGGGATGCCTGACAGCCGCGTAGCGGCGCAGACCGCCGCAGGCGGCCCCGAGTCTACGAGGGGTGAGGGCTTTGCGCCCACGCAAAAGGCGAGTCACAATGTCGCGTTGCAAAGCAACGCCGACGTTGCGCATCCAAAAAAGGGGACTGTCCCTCTGGGACTGTCCCCTTTAGGTGCTCTGCCCACTGCTCATGAGATGCCTGACAGCCGCGCAGCGGCGCAGACCGCCGCAGGCGGCCCCGAGTCTACGAGGGGCGAGTCTTTTGCGCCCACGCAAAAGGCGAGTCACAATGTCGCGTTGCAAAGCAACGCCGACATTGCGCATCCAAAAAAAAGGGACAGTCCCTGAGGGACTGTCCCTTTTATTTGGATGCCTGACAATGTCCTACTCTCACATGGGGAGACCCCACACTACCATCGGCGCTGAGCGGTTTCACTTCTGAGTTCGGGATGGGATCAGGTGGTTCACACTCGCTATGGTCGTCAGGCAATTCGGTTTGAAAGGGACAGACCCTCTGGGTCTGTCCCTCTCCCTGTCTTAACAATTCAATGAATGAAGCCTAGCGTATGCTGTTTCGTCTACTTTCTACTTGTTGTTACACAAGTCTGACCTGTCGTCAAAGTCTAACGATTGCTTGCCTTCTATACTCGTCGGTTCAGCAGGGACAGACCCACAGGGTCAGTCCCTAAAAACCTGCGATTATATGGTCAAGCCTCACGTGCAATTAGTACTGGTTAGCTCAACGCCTCACAACGCTTACACACCCAGCCTATCAACGTCGTCGTCTTCAACGGCACTTCAGTGGACTTACGTCCAAGGGAGATCTAGTCTCGAAGGGGGCTTCCCGCTTAGATGCTTTCAGCGGTTATCCCGTCCGAACATAGCTACCGGGCAATGCGTCTGGCGACACAACCCGAACACCAGAGGTTCGTTCACTCCGGTCCTCTCGTACTAGGAGCAACTCTTCTCAAATCTCCAACGCCCACGGCAGATAGGGACCGAACTGTCTCACGACGTTCTAAACCCAGCTCGCGTACCACTTTAAATGGCGAACAGCCATACCCTTGGGACCGGCTTCAGCCCCAGGATGTGATGAGCCGACATCGAGGTGCCAAACACCGCCGTCGATGTGAACTCTTGGGCGGTATCAGCCTGTTATCCCCAGAGTACCTTTTATCCGTTGAGCGATGGCCCTTCCATTCAGAACCACCGGATCACTATGACCTGCTTTCGCACCTGCTCGACTTGTCAGTCTCGCAGTCAAGCACCCTTATGCCATTACACTAAGTGGGCGATTTCCGACCGCCCTTAGGGTACCTTCGTGCTCCTCCGTTACTCTTTGGGAGGAGACCGCCCCAGTCAAACTACCCACCACACACTGTCCTCGATCCCGTTTCAGGACCAGAGTTAGAACCTCAACATTACCAGGGTGGTATTTCAAGGACGACTCCACGCTGGCTGGCGCCAACGCTTCAAAGTCTCCCACCTATCCTACACAAATAAGGTCAAAGTCCAGTGTGAAGCTATAGTAAAGGTTCATGGGGTCTTTCCGTCTAGCCGCGGGTACACTGCATCTTAACAGCGATTTCAATTTCACTGAGTCTTGGGTGGAGACAGCGTGGCCATCATTACGCCATTCGTGCAGGTCGGAACTTACCCGACAAGGAATTTCGCTACCTTAGGACCGTTATAGTTACGGCCGCCGTTTACCGGGGCTTCGATCAAGAGCTTCGCCTAAGCTAACCCCATCAATTAACCTTCCGGCACCGGGCAGGCGTCACACCCTATACGTCCACTTACGTGTTTGCAGAGTGCTATGTTTTTAGTAAACAGTTGCAGCCACCTGGTCACTGCGACTCCCCTCAGCTTACCTAGTAAATAGTTCACCAAAGGGAGCGTACCTTCTCCCGAAGTTACGGTACCATTTTGCCTAGTTCCTTCACCCAAGTTCTCTCAAGCGCCTTGGTATTCTCTACCTGATCACCTGTGTCGGTTTACAGTACGGTCAGTACTTACCTGAAGCTTAGAAGTTTTTCCTGGAAGCAGGGCATCAACTACTTCTCCCGAGGGTCGCCCCAGGGGATCGTCATCACGTCTCAGAATTGTGGTCCCGGATTTACCTAAGTCCACTCCCTACGCGCTTGAACACGGACAACCAACGCCGTGCCAGCCTAGCCTTCTCCGTCACTCCATCGCAGTAAGTACCGGTATCGGAATTTTAACCGATTTCCCATCGACTACGGATTTCTCCCTCGCCTTAGGGGCCGACTCACCCTGCCCCGATTAACGTTGGGCAGGAAACCTTGATCTTCCGGCGGGGAGGTTTTTCACCCCCCTTGTCGTTACTCATGTCAGCATTCGCACTTCTGATACCTCCACCAAACCTTACGATTCAGCTTCAACGGCTTACAGAACGCTCCTCTACCATGCAGCACTTCACTTAACTACACTCCTCGGTGAGCAGACTGCCCACGTCACGCCCGACTCAACGTTCGGGGGCGCTTGTACCTCGGCTGGCTGACGCCAGGTCTCGGTATGCGCTCAATGTCTCAATGTAGTTAAGAGAAGTGCTGCATCCGCAGCTTCGGTTATCAGTTTAGCCCCGGTAAATCTTCCGCGCAGGCCGACTCGACTAGTGAGCTATTACGCTTTCTTTAAAGGGTGGCTGCTTCTAAGCCAACCTCCTAGCTGTCTAAGCCTTCCCACATCGTTTCCCACTTAACTGATATTTGGGACCTTAGCTGGCGGTCTGGGTTGTTGCCCTCTCGACGACGGACGTTAGCACCCGCCGTCTGTCTCCCGTGATAAAACTTACTGGTATTCAGAGTTTGCATCGGTTTGGTAAGTCGGGATGACCCCCTAGCCGACACAGTGCTTTACCCCCAGTAGTCAAACACGAGGCACTACCTAAATAGTTTTCGAGGAGAACCAGCTATCTCCGAGCTTGATTAGCCTTTCACTCCGATCCACAACTCATCCGAATCTTTTTCAACAGATCCCGGTTCGGTCCTCCAGTGCCTGTTACGGCACCTTCAACCTGGTCATGGATAGATCGCCCGGTTTCGGGTCTATTACCAGCAACTAAGACGCCCTATTAAGACTCGGTTTCCCTACGGCTCCCCTAAACGGTTAACCTTGCTACTGACAATAACTCGCTGACCCATTATACAAAAGGTACGCAGTCACCCCATCACTAAGGGCCCTACCTCATTTGGCGGTTGACCAGCGCTTCGCGC
>JACKOH010000001.1:0-510000 GCA_024234395.1 Pseudomonadales bacterium | reverse complement strand
GTTCGAATCGTTTGAGCAAGTCGGCCAGCGGAAAACCAATCCAGGGGATCACCATCGACCAGGCTTCCACACAGCGCAATCGGTAAATACGCTCCTCAAGATCGTGAGGCTTGAGAATATCCTCCAGGGTATAGGTGCCGGGACGGCCGCACTCGCCGGCTATCTCTATTGACCAGGGATCCACCTCAAAGCGTCCGGAATTGCTGCTGGGATCGCCTTTGTCCATGCCGAACTCATAGAAATTGTTGTAGCGGGTGACATCTTCATAGGGAGTCAACGCCTCGCCCGTATAGAACGGACCGGAATCCGGAGCCGGCTTGATATTGGCAAATTTGGGCTCCCACCAGGCAGCTGGCGCCGATCGGGACAGGCTCACTGGAGCCCTGGCTTTCAGAGCATCGCCATCCTGCGCGATTGCCAGGCCTGGCAATCCACCTGCAGCAATGGCACCGATAGCGAGAGCGCCGGTGTCTGCCATGAACTGGCGACGGTTTCGATACACTGATTCAGGGGTGATTTCGGAGGGCTTTATGTCTGATGGTTTTTTAATCAACATGACTTGCTCATCTCTCTTTTGATTTTTGACTTTTGACTTTTGACTTTTGACTTTTGACTTTTGACTTTTGACTTTTGACTTTTGACTTTTGACTTTTGACTTTTGACTTTTGACTTTTGACTTTTGACTTTTGACTTCAAGTCTGTGGCTTGCTTGAAGTTGGATTGATTACAGATACGCCTTGGAGCACCTGCCCGGTTCTCTATCTGAGTGAGCGTTTCAGCATTTCTGCGAGCGATCTGACCTGGGTGCAGAACTTCTGCCCGTAATCAGTCATTCTCGGTACTATTTTCGCCTTGCTTCCTATTATCCGTGCCTATCCCGCCCATTCTGTTCATCGAATCTGTTGCTGGCGATTCAACTTTGTGGCTTTTGTAGTCGCTTTTGAGCAGCTCCGAACCCGGCTGGCTGAGAAGTCCGCTTTTTCTGGCCAGCAGTACGTTGGATACCTTCTTAAGCGACCGTTTTGCAGCAGATTTCTTTCTGCCGGGCCGGTTATGGGCACTATATCGATTTCTCCAGTCCGACTGCTCAGCATTCCGCCGTACACTTCTGCTACGGAATCTGCGCCCTGAATTGTTGGCCGCCCGGAAACCGGCTCCCCTTTCGCCTGAGGCAGCTAACGGCCTGCCAATCGTCTGCCCGCCACCCGGACTCGCTGCCCGGGCAGCTTCTGTAGTTACTGGCGGTTTCCCGGTTGCATCCTGTTCTGCCTGCTCTGCTACGGCTGATTTTGCTTCCGTTGCCGGTTCAGATCTGGTGCCCGTAATTGATCCGGTCTGTTCATCTCGCGACCCGGCCTGAGGGCGGGGCGCGGACCTGGCTGTTACATGGCCTGCGGAGGGGGTAGATTCAGGTCTGCCGCCCTGAGAAGGTTGAGTCCCGCCCGCGCCACTGTCCGGCGTTTCAGGTGCCCTGCCCTGGCGACGATAAATCCATAATATCGGACCCGACAGGACGTACAGAACACACATGACCAACAGGGTTTCGTGGGGGTTCTGGGCGACCAGCACCAGCAGCACCACAACCATGAGGAAAACGACATACGGGACGGTGCCTTTGAAATGCATTTCCTTGAAGCTGAAATAGCGATAGTTGGAGACCATCAGCAATCCGGCCAGCACGGTCACCCCGGCCAGTGAATAAGCGATCGCCGGCGTAACCCTGATATTATAGAGTGCCGCCACCCAGACGCAGAACGTGACCAGGCCAGCTGCCACCGGACTCTGCAGACCCACGAAGAACCGCTTGCTGACAGTTCCAAGCTGCACGTTGAAACGAGCCAGTCGCAGGGCAGCACAGGACATGTAAATAAAGGCTGCCGCCCAGCCCGGATTGCCCAGTGAAGACAGTCCCCAGGAAAAGGCAATCAGCGCTGGCGCCATGCCGAAAGAAACCATATCGGACAGGCTGTCGAACTGGGCCCCAAAAGCGCTCTGGGTGCCGGTAAGCCGGGCCACGCGACCGTCCAGACCATCGAATATCGAGGCAATCAATACCGCCCAGCCGGCGGCATTGAAATCCCCTCCCATGCCGGCGATGATGGCATAGAAGCCGGAAAACAGGGCCCCCAGCGTCAGCAGGTTCGGCAGCAGGTAAATTCCCTGTCTGCGCACCCGCCTGCCGCCTTCAGAAACATATTCCTCGTGCTCATCAATCGGGAGAACACTTTCAGTATGCTTCCTATCCTCTTGTTTTTCCATCAAATATTGCCCAATATAGCTTGCTGAAAAAAAACGTGTCGCCCATTATAACGCCACTGGCAGATGGAAACCGATTTTCTCTTGCGGATCCCCGCATCCCGGTTTACTCCTCACAGTTACGATGACGCCGCAGTAACTGTCTCTGTATCCCCGACCAGCTCCCAGAATGCCTTTATCAACGGGTTGCTGAGCTTACGCCGCAGACAGCAGATTCCGATAGAGAAAGGCTTGAGCTGCCGCTCCACCTCCAGGCCGACCACATTAGCCTGCTTGGGGCTGTTTTCCACTACCAGGGCGGGAACCACTCCGACTCCAAAACCCAGACTGACCATACTGACTATGGCTTCATTTCCTGTCACCTGGGCATAAATGAAAGGCGTAATACTCTGCTCCCGAAACCAGTTGTTGACCCGTTGCCTGGCGAGGCCGGTCTCCGACAACACCATGGGTATTTCGCTCCATGGCAATGGCTGCCCGCGGGCATGAAACTCATCCAGCCGCCGCTTAAGCGGGCAATCCGTTGCCGGTGCGATAAAAACCAGCGGTGATTCCCCAAGCGGTTTGAACTGCAGTTTCCCCGGCAATTGATCCGGTCGTGCTGCGATGCCGATATCTTCCTGCTCTTCCAGTACCCGTTGAATGGTCAGGGCGGTGTCGCCGGTATGTAACTGGATTTCCACACCAGGATAGTGGCTGCGAAATTGATCCAACAGATCGCGCAGAAAAGAATAACTGGCAGTCACCGAGCAGAAGACACTGAGGGAACCGGTAAGACTGTCCGAACGACGCTGCAACCGACGCTGCAACAGCTCCCATTCCGGTAACGCGCTATCGGCATAATCGCGCAGCAGTGCTCCCGCTTCAGTCAGGCGGACTGTCCGGTTATCACGCTCGAAAAGCGTTACTCCCAGTTCGTCCTCCAACCGCTGCACCAACCGCGTCAGGCTGGATGGGCTGATAAAGCATTCACCACTGGTGCGGGCAAAGTGCAGATTCCTGGCCAGGTGTTGAAATATCTGGAGTTCACGAGTATCCATGTCAGGCAGGGTCCTGATGCAAGACTGCCGAGAGGCTTTATTGCATTATTAGAAACATATTATTGCAAATATATCATTTTACGCAATGACGCGAATGACCTAATATGCCGCTCCCGGATTTCCCTGGGCAGCGCCATCACCCCGGAACTCCAGAACAATCACCAGACGGAGAGAATTCATGAATTATTTCAACACCCTGCCGCTTCGCCTGCAGTTGCAACAGCTGGGCAAATGCCGTTTCATGGCCCAATCGGAGTTCGCAGACGGCGTCAATAAACTCAAGGGCAAGAAAATAGTCATCGTTGGCTGCGGCGCCCAGGGCCTGAATCAGGGGCTCAATATGCGCGACAGCGGACTGGACATCGCTTATGCTCTGCGTGAAGCCGCCATCGCGGAAAAGCGCCCATCCTGGAAAAACGCCTCCGAAAACGGTTTTACCGTCGGCACTTACCAGGAACTGATTCCAGGTGCTGACCTGATTCTCAACCTGACTCCTGACAAGCAGCACAGCGCGGTAGTCGAACAGATTATGCCGCTGATGAAACACGGCGCGGCCCTGGCCTATTCCCATGGCTTCAACATTGTCGAGGAAGGCATGCAGATCCGGGACGACATCACTGTCATCATGGTCGCCCCCAAGTCACCGGGCTCGGAAGTCCGGGAGGAATACAAGCGCGGCTTCGGCGTCCCCACGCTGATCGCAGTACATGCTGAAAACGATCCCAACGGCGATGGCCTGGAAATCGCCAAAGCTTATGCCGTGGCAACCGGCGGCGATCGGGCCGGGGTTCTGGAATCCTCGTTCATCGCAGAAGTGAAATCCGACCTGATGGGCGAACAGACAATCCTCTGCGGCATGCTGCAGACCGGAACCCTGCTGTGCTTCGACAAGATGGTGGAAAAAGGCATGGAACCGGGATATGCGGCCAAACTGTGTCAATACGGCTGGGAAACCGTTGCCGAAGGCCTTAAGCACGGCGGCATCACCAACATGATGGACCGCCTTTCCAACCCGGCCAAGCTGATCGCCCAATCGCTGGCGGATGAGTTGAAGGAAATCATGACTCCGCTGTTCCAGAAACACATGGATGACATTATCACCGGTAAATTCTCTGCCACCATGATGGAAGACTGGGCCAACGATGACAAAAACCTGCTGACCTGGCGGGAGGAAACTGCCGAAACCGCATTCGAACAGACTGCTGCCGGTGACATGGATATCAGCGAGCAGGATTACTACGACCGCGGTATCCTGATGGTGGCAATGGTGAAAGCCGGGGTGGAGCTGGCATTTGAGACCATGACTGCCAGCGGGATCATAGACGAATCGGCTTATTATGAGTCACTTCACGAAGTGCCGCTGATAGCCAACCTGATTGGACGCAAGAAGCTGTATGAAATGAACAAGGTGATTTCCGACACCGCGGAATACGGCTGTTACCTGTTTGCCAATGCCTGTGTCCCGCTGCTTCAGGACTTCATGAAGGATATCGATATCGATGTCATCGGCCAGGGTCTGCAACTGACCGATCACGGTGTCGACAACGCCGAACTTATTGCTGTAAACGAGCGGATTCGCAGTCATTCAATTGAGGTGGTGGGCAAGAAACTGCGCACGCATATGACAGCGATGAAGAAACTGGTCTAGCTGTCAAAGTGAGGTTCGCTCTGAGCTCCTTATCCTTCCTTTCGCTGGGGATCGACCAGGGTGAATTATCGAACCCGCTGAAGCCGAGTTATCAGGCACTGTATCAGGGCCTCACTTGAGGCTCTGATACAGATCGCTCTGAAACTCCGGGCAGCCTGTAGATACGATCGCAGGTGTCATTGACGCGTCTGTCAGTCGATCGGGTGCAGGCTAGAGCCCCAGCACTTTTTCGCCACGGGAAATCCCCGAAACGCCTGTTCGTACAACTTCCATGACCGAAGCAGGGCCGATGGCGCTGATAAACCCATCCAGTTTGTCACTGGTGCCCGCGAGCTGAATGGTGAAGGTATTCTGAGTCATATCCACCACCTGCCCGCGAAAGATATCGGCCGTTCGTTTTATCTCAGCACGCTGCGCCCCGCTGGCTTTCACCTTGATCAGCATCAGTTCCCGTTCCACGTGGGCGCCTTCCGTCAGGTCCACCAGTTTCACGACATCCACCAGCTTGTTCAGATGCTTGGTGATCTGCTCGATCTTGCGGTCATCACCAACCGTGGTGAGCGTCAGCCTCGACAGTGAATGGTCTTCGGTCGGAGCGACAGTCAGCGATTCAATATTGTAATTGCGCTGAGAAAACAGCCCGACCACACGTGACAGGGCACCAGGCTCGTTTTCCAGCAATACGGAAATAATATGCCTCATCTCAGGTTCGCTCCGTTTTGCTCAATACCATGTCCTTCATCGCGCCACCCTTGATCGCCATCGGATACACATGCTCCTCGGGATCGACCAGGACATCCACAAACACGAGCTTGTCCTTGAGTGCGAACGCCTGTTCCATCTTTTTCTTAAGTTCGGACATTTTTTCAATCTTTATGCCCACATGCCCATAGGCTTCTGCCAGCTTGGCAAAATCCGGCAGCGACTCAGCATAGGTGCTGTGGGAATAGCGCCCCCCATACTGCATGTCCTGCCATTGCTTGACCATGCCCAGCGCCTGGTTATTCAGACAGACAATTTTGATGGGCAGCTGATACTGCATACAGGTGGCATATTCCTGCAGGTTCATTTGAAAACTGCCTTCACCGGTCACGCACACGGAAGTGGCTTTGGGGAAGGCAAACTGGACTCCCATTGCTGCCGGCAACCCGAAGCCCATGGTTCCAAGCCCCCCGGAATTGATCCAGCGCCGCGGCTTGTCAAAGGGGTAGTGCTGCGCCGCGAACATCTGGTGTTGTCCAACGTCGGAACAGATGTAAGCATCACCCTTGGTGACTTCGTAGAGGGTTCTGATCACACTCTGTGGCTTGATAATCCCGCCAGTGGATTCCGGAATCTGCAGGCAATTCCGTTCACGCCACTGATCGATCTGCTTCCACCAGACACCCAGTGACTTCTTGTCCACTTTCTGTTCCGAGCTCTCGATCAACTCCAGCATTTCCTTCAGTACGGCCGAGACCGATCCGACAATCGGCACATCGGCAGTGACCGTCTTGGAGATAGATGCCGGATCGATATCGATATGCAGGATCTTCGCATCAGGGCAGAATTTCGAGACGTCGGAATTGGTCACCCGATCGTCGAACCGGGCACCTATACCCAGAACCACGTCAGCATAGTGCATGGCCATGTTGGCCTCATAGGTACCATGCATCCCAAGCATGCCAAGAAACTGCTTATGAGTACCGGGAAACGCACCAAGCCCCATCAACGTATTGGTAATCGGGTAACCCAGTTTTTTAGTCAGACGGGTCAATAACGCGGAACCCTCACCCTGTATAACGCCTCCTCCCGAATAAATAACCGGGCGCTTGGCCGCCAGCAGGATTTCCACTGCTTTCTTGATCTGACCGCTGTGACCCTTGGCCGGGACCGAATAGGAGCGCATTTTTACCGACCGCGGATACTGATAGGGCAGCTTGACCTTGGGATCCGTGACATCCTTGGGAATATCAATTACCACCGGGCCGGGGCGACCGGTAGTGGCAATGTGAAACGCCTTCTTGACCAGCATGGGAATTTCGGCCGGATCCTGAGCCATAAAACTGTGCTTTACGACTGGTCGGGAAATTCCCACCATGTCGGTTTCCTGGAAGCCGTCCGATCCTATCAACTTGCTTTCCACCTGGCCGGAAATAACCACCATCGGGATGGAGTCCATGTAGGCAGTGGCAATTCCCGTAATGGCGTTGGTCGCACCCGGACCGGATGTCACCAGCACCACACCGGGTTTACCGGTCGCCCGGGCGTAACCGTCGGCTGCATGGGTGGCAGCCTGTTCGTGTCGCACCAGAATGTGTTCGACCTTGTCCTGGTTGAAAATTGCATCATAGATATGCAGCACAGCACCACCAGGATATCCGAATATGATATCGACGCCTTCGTCGTGCAGGGCACGAATCAACATTTCACCACCGGAGAGTAAGTCCACTTTCTTTGCCTCTAGCTTACGTAGTTTCAATCTGGTTTCGATAAAGAATTAATCACTCCAGTTCCGCACACCTGGCTGCGGTACTGGACTCTGCAAAAATTCCTTGAGTGTATTCAGTCACATAAAGCGTCAGCGCAAGCCCTGCGCGTGGAAGGTTCTGCTTTCTGCGACCGGCCACGGTCGCAAAACCCTTCCCTGCTTCATGTCGGCCCCTTCCGTGATAACGTGATGGAAGCCTTAGGTGGAAGTTTTCTGACACCTAGAGCGACTCCGGCCGGGGTAGTCAGGATGAGTACCGGAATCGTAGCAGATAGGATGAGGGGTTGCCTTCACTCTCTGCCGAAAAGCAGCCGGGTATTTTCCCAGTTTGGCGCTCAAAGTCAAGGGACCATAGTGGTCGACAGCAGGCGGTCCGTGAGCGGTCCGCCTGCTGTCGTTGTTGCTCAGGCTGCGGCGCTATCCGGGGAGCCCTTCCCGAAGCTGAACTCCCCGTCGCTATCGACTGTCACCAGAATCCGGTCACCCGGACCATACAGGCCCTGGATTACCTGTTGTGCCAGCGGGTTTTCTATCCAGTTCTGAATAGCCCGTTTCAGGGGCCGGGCGCCATATACCGGGTCGTAACCCAGGCCGGTAATCTTGTCCAGAACGGCGTCGGAAACCTCCAGGCTCAGCTCGTTGTCGGCCAGGCGCTTGTTCAACAGCTTGATCTGTATTTCGGCAATTCCGCGAATCTGCTCTTTAACCAGCGGATGAAACACCACGGTCTCATCGATACGATTCACGAACTCGGGGGAGAAGTGTTTTACGACCACCGACAACACGGTGTTTTTGACCGTTTCGTAGGTCTGTTCATCCGGCACCCCACCCTGCATTGCTTCCTGTATCCGGTCGGAACCAAGATTGGAAGTCATCACAATGACCGTGTTGCGGAAATCCACGGTCCGGCCATGCCCGTCGGTAAGTCGACCATCGTCAAGCACCTGCAACAGGATATTGAATACGTCCGGATGAGCTTTTTCGACCTCATCCAGCAGCAACACCGAATAGGGACGTCGTCGCACTGCCTCGGTCAAGTATCCACCCTCCTCGTATCCCACATACCCGGGAGGGGCACCTATCAGTCGCGCCACCGAGTGCTGCTCCATGAATTCGGACATATCGATACGCACCATGGCGTCTTCGGTGTCGAACAGGAATTCGGCCAGCGCCTTGCACAGCTCTGTTTTGCCTACGCCAGTGGGCCCCAGAAACAGGAACGATCCGTTCGGCCGATTGGGGTCTGACAGTCCTGATCGTGAGCGGCGGACAGCATTGGCCACGGCACTGATGGCTTCATCCTGGCCGATTACCCGCTTGTGCAAAGCGGCCTCCATGCGCAGCAGCTTTTCCTTGTCACTCTGCAGCATTTTGCTTACCGGGATACCGGTCCAGCGCGACACCACGTCGGCTATTTCCTGCTCGGTAACGCGGTTACGCAACAGCTGTTTTTCCTGGGTCTCTGCCAGGGTTGCCTGTGCCAGTTTTTTCTCCAGATCCGGAATGATTCCATACTGGATTTCCGACATCCTTGCCAGGTCTCCTGCCCGACGCGCTGTTTCCAGATCGTGGCGGGCTTTTTCCAGGTTGCTTTTAAACGTCTGTGCGCCCTGCAGTGAGGCTTTCTCGGACTTCCAGATCTCCTCCAGGTCCGAGTATTCCTTTTCCAGCCTGGCGATATCCTCAGCCAGCTTGGCCTTGCGCTTCAGGGTGGCTTCGTCCTCGTCTTTTTTCAGTGCTTCCCGTTCAATCTTGAGCTGAATCAGACGGCGCTCGAGGCGGTCCATCTCCTCCGGCTTGGAGTCGATTTCCATGCGAATCAGGCTGGCTGCCTCATCCACCAGGTCAATGGCCTTGTCCGGCAGCTGACGATCGGTGATGTAACGCTGTGACAGCTTGGCAGCGGCGATGATGGCGGAATCGGAAATCTCCACGCCGTGATGAACCTCATAACGTTCCTTCAGCCCGCGAAGAATGGCAATGGTATCCTCTTCCGTAGGCTCTTCCACCAGCACCTTCTGGAAGCGTCGTTCCAGGGCCGCATCCTTTTCTATGTACTGGCGGTATTCATCCAGCGTGGTTGCGCCAACACAGTGTAATTCACCACGGGCCAGGGCCGGTTTGAGCATATTGCCGGCATCCATGGCGCCTTCGGCCTTGCCTGCGCCTACCATGGTATGGAGCTCGTCAATGAACAGAATCACCGAACCTTCCTGCTTGGACAGCTCGTTCAATACCGCTTTGAGACGCTCCTCGAATTCGCCGCGGAATTTGGCACCGGCAATCAATGAGCCCATATCCAGGGCCAGTATTTTCTTGTCCTTGAGGCCTTCCGGGACTTCCCCGTTGACAATGCGCTGCGCCAGACCTTCGACGATTGCCGTCTTGCCGACACCAGGCTCACCGATAAGCACCGGATTATTCTTGGTGCGGCGCTGCAGAACCTGGATCGTACGACGAATTTCGCCGTCGCGGCCGATGACCGGATCCAGTTCGCCGCTTTCAGCTTTCTCGGTCAGGTCTACGCAATAGCGCGACAACGCCTGCCAGGCGTCCTCGGCTCCGGCATCGCTGACGGTTTCTCCACCACGCAGGTTTCTGATCGCAGTTTCCAGGGCCTGTTCCGAGACGCCGAACGAATTGAGGACTTTGCCTACCGGCCCCTTGTCGTTCATTGCCACCAGGAGAACCGTTTCACTGGAAATGAACTTGTCACCCTTTTTCTGGGCCAGTTTATCAGCCTGATTCAGCATCCTGGCCAGGTCCTGGGAGAACGACATATCACCTTCGTGACCAGGCACCTTGGGCAGATCATCGAGCACCTGTTGCAATTGCCTGCGCAGGTCGGCAACGTTGAACCCGGTCTGCGAAAGCAACGGCCTGACCGACCCGCCTTTCTGATCCAGCAGGGCAATTATCAGATGCACCGGTTCGATAAAATTGTTGTCGCCACCCAATGCCAGGGACTGGGCCTCACCCAGGGCGGATTGTAACTTGCTGGTGAACTTCTCAAGAGTCATGGAATTTCCTCAATCTAGCGGCCATTCGCCCGGGTACACCCGAAACCGGAAGTTATCCGGTTTCTCTTTCGGGACCCCCCATTCAGGTAGTCTAAAATGAGGGCGGCAACGGGAAATTCAACAACAACTGTTCAGTGAGCAGGACGCGACGGCTTATATTCACTCAGGTTTTGAGGTAGATCAAACTGGCCATGCGACCGGTTTCAGGCTGTCGACGAAACGAGAAAAACTGCTCCGACTGACAGAATGTGCAGTGACCGCCTCCGGTGATTGACACAACTCCCCGGTGATGCAGCCTGGTTCTGGCCAGGCCGTAAAGATCCGCCAGGTATTTACGCGTTCCAGGAGCTTCGCTGAAACAGGCCGCCAGTTCCTCAGCCAGTTTACCCGTGGCAGCGGCCAGGAATTCCTCCCTTACTTCCGCTCCCACTTCGAAATGGCAGGGACCGATGGCTGGACCCAGCCACACAGCGGTGGCGTCGGGTGGTGACGGAAATTCCGCCAGGGTCCGCTCCAGTATGCCCGCCGCCAGACCCCGCCAGCCGGCATGGGCCACAGCCACAGCGTCGCCTTTGTTGCTGGCGAAAAATACCGGCAGACAGTCTGCTGTCAGAACACAGCAGGCCAGCTTGCGGCGGGTAGTGAACGCGGCGTCTGCGCGCCGCGCCGGTCCGGCCACCGACACCGGTAAAACGTCGGTACCGTGAACCTGTTCCAGCCACTGAAATGTGAGGTCCCCGGCCAGCCGGTCGGCCAGCAGTCTGCGATTCCGCGTCACGGCAACCGGGTTGTCCTGCACATGCAGGGCCAGATTGAAACTGGCAAACGCGCCTTCGCTGCAGCCCCCTGCCCTGGTGGTGGTCAGCGCCACCACGCTATCAGGAACCGACCAGTCTGGCGTGATGTACGACGGTGGCTGTTGCTCCCGGTTCATTCCAGAGCATCCTCAGCCAGGATTGCCAACAGGTTCTGCATGTCACCCGGCAGGTCCACCTCCCAGCTGACCAGCTCTGCGCGTTCCGGATGCAAAAAGCCCAGTTTTCCTGCATGCAGTGCCTGTCGGGGAAAGCCGCGCAGCATCTCACTCAGGGCCTCGCTGCAGCCGGCCGGAATGCGCAGTCGACCTCCGTATACACGGTCGCCCACCAGGGGATAGTGGAGATAGGCGAAGTGCACGCGGATCTGGTGGGTACGGCCGGTCTCCAGTCTGACCCGGACCTGGGTATGGGCCCGGAAGCGTTGAATCACCGAGTAATGGGTTACTGCTTCCTTGCCGTCCTTAATCACCGCCTGTTTTTTACGCTGGACCGGGTGTCGGCCCAATGGCTGATCGATCGTGCCCCCGGCAGTCAGCAGGCCGTTGACCACTGCCTGATATTCCCGGCTCACCTTTCTCGCCTGAAGCTGCTTCACCAGGGAAGTATGGGCCTGCAGGGTTTTCGCCACCACCATCAGACCGGTAGTATCCTTGTCAAGACGATGTACAATGCCTGCCCGGGGCACAAGCTCCAGTTGCGGACAGTGATGCAACAGCCCGTTCAGCAGGGTTCCGGCCCGGTGTCCAGCCGCCGGATGAACTACTGCGCCAGCCTGCTTGTTCAGGACCAGGACACTGGCGTCCTCGTAGACGATCTGCAGGGCCATGGGTTCGGCAGTCCATTCGTCCTCGGCGCTCAGCTCGGCCTCCACGTTCAATAGGTCTCCCGCGAATACTTTGTCGCGATTACGCCTGGTTTCTCCATTGACGCGCAGGCTGCCGGACGTTATCCAGCTCTGGAGCCGGGCTCGGGAAAAATCCGGAAACAATCTGGCCGCCGCCTGGTCTAAGCGCATACCTGACACGTCGTCAGTAACCTCGGCCTGTTGGGTGATCTGGTTATTCATCGCGCAATCATACTGTATTCGTACCAGCCAGGGCACGGTGACTATGGGCTTCGCAGGACGCCTGTGGTTAAATAGTCGCCCTCAACAGCCAGGCAACCACTCCGCTAAACAGGGAACAATTGGAAGGCAACGTTTTGCATCAGTTTCAGTTTCGACTCGCAGTTCTGTTGACCTGCGCAATGCTGCTGACGGGCTGTGGTCTGTTCGGCGGCGATGACCAGGATGAATTCGCCGACCTGAGCACCGAAGAGCAGTTTTACCGCCGTGCTTCTCAGCAGCTGAACTCCCAGAATTTCAGGGGTGCCATTGCCACCTACCAGGCTCTGGAGTCCCGCTTTCCATTCGGCCGCTTTGCCACTCAGGCACAGATCGAGCTGGTCTATGCCTACTATCGAAACGGCGACCTGGAAGCGTCGATCGCGGCCGCTGACCGCTTTATTCGCCTCAATCCGGAAGACCCCAATGTGGATTATGCCTATTATATGAAGGGGTTATCCAACTTTACCGCCGACGACAGCTTTCTGGACCGGTTTCTCCCCACCGACCCCTCCAAGCGGGATCCGGGGCGGGCCCGCGAATCGTTTGCCGATTTTTCCCAGCTGCTGGCACTGTATCCGGACAGCCCTTACGCGGCCGATGCCCGCTCCCGAATGGTATTCCTGCGCAACAGCCTGGCTCAATATGAGATCCATGTCGCCGACTATTACCTGACGCGCCGCGCCTACATTGGGGCCCTGAACCGCGCCAAGTACGTGGTCGAGAATTTTCAGGGCACACCCTCGGTCAGCGACGGCATGGCAATCATGGTGGAATGCTACCTGCGACTGGGGCTTAACGACCTGGCGGACACCTCACTGGCAATTCTGCGGGAGAATTTCCCCCAACACGCTTCTCTTGATGACGACGGCGACTTTATCGTCAGCTCAGTGGTCACTGACCCAACCCTGCTTTACACCGCCACGTTTGGCCTGCTGGGCAGCAACCGCAGCGAAACCCAGCTGGCACCGGTCGCTAGGCCAAGAACCTCTGGAAGCCAGGAAATTATCAACGCCCAGGAAGAGCCGGGTGGACAGCAACAGGGGCGATCCTGGCTAAGCATCATTACCTTCGGCATTCTCGATTAACAGCCAGTCGAGAAGCTCCCGGCCGGCACCAGGTCGTTAGGATCCAGCTCAAAATTTCCTTTAAAGTGTGTAGACTGCGCTTTTTCGCCAGATTTGGCCTTGTATTGCACTTCTCTGGAAGCTTTACAACAGGCTGTTAGAATGACTCCATTCACGACGGACGGCGTCGCCGAATCGCAGTATTACCCCAATAATTTGTCAACCGCTGAACGGGCGGTGCGTTAGTCACCTAACAGAGCAATCTGGCAATAGGCCTTACTGGTCATGAGAGTTGCTGGTGAGACTTTTGCCAATCTGAGCCGGAAATGCGATCTGGCAGCCGACTGTCGATAGCGTGACTGAGGCCGTAACGGGAACAATCAGGAATACCTGCACGTGGGAAGTCAACGCTTGGATCGGGAGCGCGTTCTGCAGAATACGACGCAGCTGGACAGCTTTCTGGCTGAAGTCCAGCGTAGGGCCTTCCGTATGGCACAACTTGCCACTGGCAATACCGAGGACGCCATGGATGTGGTTCAGGATGCCATGTTCAAACTGGTGGAAAAGTACAGTGACCGTCCTGCCGAAGAATGGCCTCCTCTGTTTTATCGAATTCTGCACAGCCGGATTAACGACTGGTATCGACGCAACAGTGTCCGTCGTCGCTATCTGACCGTACTGGGCGGCAACTCTGATGAGCAGGACGAAGACCCGATTCAAACCAGCCGCGATCCCAAGGGCCGAACCCCCGAGGAGGTTTTACAGGCTGATGCCAGTATGGAAAAACTGCAATCGGCGCTGCAAAACCTGCCATTGCGACAACAACAGGCATTCCTGCTGCGCGCCTGGGAGGGGCTCGATGTGAAACAGACGGCCCAGGCCATGTCCTGTGCCGAGGGCAGTGTCAAAACCCATTACTCCAGGGCGGTTCACAGCCTGCGTGAGCAACTGGGGGAATTCTGGCCATGAATATTGACGATCACGACAAGATGCTTCACCACATCCGTGGACTGCTGGACAGAGACGTTGATCGGCTTGACTCCGTCACCACGCAGCGGCTGGAGACTATTCGCAATCAGGCACTGCAGCGGGAACGGGTCCGCGAACCGCTCAATGACAGTGAGGAAAACCTGCTGGAAGCGGTCCGGGTGGCGCTGGACGACAGTGTCACCAACCTGGATCCGGCCCTGTGCAGGCGACTGAAGCAGTCGCGCAGTGCCGCGCTGGAGCAGCATGGTGAGGTTGAGTCGCGGAATCTGCTTACCAACATGGTCAGGGGCTGGAATCTGTTGCTGGCTCGGTTCGCGACCAGTCTGCCCGGCAGAACGCTGGCGACAGCCTGCATACTGGTTGCGGCCATAACGCTGTTCTACCGGACACCGGAGCAACCGGGTAACAGCTCACCGGACGGTGACGTACTGCTGTTTGCGTCCAGTGACGAGATCGAACTGTATGACAACCTGGAATTTTATCTGTG
Source organism: Pseudomonadales bacterium (assembly GCA_024234395.1). Lineage (GTDB taxonomy): Bacteria > Pseudomonadota > Gammaproteobacteria > Pseudomonadales > Pseudohongiellaceae > NORP240. The sequence continues at coordinate 495,102 of JACKOH010000001.1, read as the reverse complement.
GCTGGCAGACAGTGGACTCCCCAACTAAGGAGCTTCTGGCCATGCTCGCCCTGATGCTTTTTGCTCTTCCAGCGGGGCCTGTTTCAGCAGAGGAAGAAAATGGCGGAAACTCGCCGGACCCCTCATTTCTGGAGTTTCTGGGCAGTTTTGAGACCGATGCCGGCGAGTGGATTGCGCCTGGCGAAATCATGCAGCCGGAGTTCGAGCAACTGCTGGAGGTGATCCGTACCAGTCCCGAACGACTGGCCGATGCCGCGGCCCTGAACCCATCGCCGGAACCCGATGATTCCAGCACTGAGGATGACAATTGAGCAGCCAACTATGAGACATCAGCGGTTCAAAATTTTCCTGGGGAGCCTGTTACTTGTCTGCAGCACGCTGGGACATGCGCAGGACAAGCTGGCCTGGACGGATCTCAGTGAACCGGAGCAGCAGGTTCTGCAGCAGTTGGAAGAACAATGGGACGAGCTAAGTGCGGAGCGTCAACAACGGCTGCGTCGGGGTGCATTGCGCTGGCTGCAGATGCGTCCCGAAGAACGGGAATCAGCCCAGGCGATTCAGCGCCGTTTTCAGAACCTGAGCCCACAGCAGCAGCAACAGATTAACCAGCGTTTTCAGCGTTTCAATCAACTGGAACGCGAAAGGCAGCAGCAACTGAGAAATATACAGAGACGTTTCCGCAATCTTCCCGAGGAGGAACGGGAACGGTTGCGGGAACGGTTCGAAGCCCAGGCGGAACAACGCCAGGAGTTACGCGAAGAACGGGCTGAAAGACGACGTGAAATTCGCGATCGCAATCTCGGCGCTACACCTCGCCGGCCGGAAACGCGGCCGGACGGAGGAGCCGGCGTCGACACTGATCCCAGACCAGGACCCGGTTTCGACCCACAGCGCCCGGTCAGGACCCGGCCTCCGGGTCCGCCACCCGGTCCGCGCCGCTAACAATTCCGGTCAATCACCGATTTCCCAGGCATTGGTTATGGGATAGCGCCGGTCCCGGCCAAAGCCACGACGCGTTAACCGCACCCCGACCGGGCTCTGACGACGCTTGTATTCATTCAAATCCACCAGCCGCAGCACTTTCCTGACAACTGCCTCGTCAAAGCCTCGTTCGATGATATCGGTGGCACTCAGATCCTGCTCCACGTACAACTCCAGGATCTGATCCAGAATAGAATACGGGGGCAGGTTATCCTCATCCACCTGGTCCGGTGCCAATTCCGCCGACGGGGGCCGATCGATAACGATTTGCGGAATAACCTGCTGTGGCCTGTCTCCGAAATGTTCATTCCGATAGCGGGCCAGACGGTAGACCAGGGTTTTGGATACATCCTTAAGTACGTCGAACCCACCGGCCATGTCTCCGTATAAGGTGGAGTACCCTACCGCAATTTCACTCTTGTTCCCGGTAGTCAGGACCAGGAGTCCCTTTTTATTGGAGATAGCCATCAGCAGCACACCACGACAACGGGCCTGAATATTCTGCTCGGATACATCCACCGGAAGACCGGCAAACTCCCCCTCCAGGGATTTGATAAATGCATGGTAGGCGTCACCGATGGGAATGACCGAGTAGTGTACGCCCAGCGTGTCTGCCTGCTGTTGAGCCGCATCAAGACTGATCCGGGCAGTGTATTCAAACGGCATCATCACCGCCCTCACCCGCTCCCGGCCCAGTGCGTCCACGGCAACCGCCAGCGTAACGGCCGAATCAATACCTCCCGACAGACCGATCACCACACCGCTGAAACCGTTCTTGTTGACATAGTCTCTAACGCCCAGAACCAGAGCCTGGTAAACGTCCTTTTCCAATAGACCGGGTACCACGATTGACTGTTCCGGTACACGAACCGGACAGGCCGGCTCTCCGGTCAATTGAATTGCCACCGGAATCAGCGCCTCTTGAAAGCCTGCTGCCAGCAACCGGCATTGCCCGTCCGCGTCCACCACCATGGACGCACCGTCGAACACCAGTTCATCCTGCCCCCCCACTAAATTGACATACACGATTGGCATGTTGCCGATCGTGGACCGGCGTTCCAGCAACTGCTGTCGTTCGCGAACTTTATTCAGGTGATAAGGTGACGCGTTGATATTGATCATCAGCCGGGCACCGGCATGCCGTGCCTGCCGGGTGGGGCCATCCTGCCACATGTCCTCACAGATAGTGAATGCGGTGGGGACTCCCTTGATATCGATGACGCAGGCACTGTCACCGGCGTCGAAATAGCGGCGCTCGTCGAACACCTGGTAATTGGGAAGTTGCTGCTTGTGATAAGTTGCCAGAATTTCGCCGCCGCGGATGACGGACAGGGCATTGTATAGCCGCTCTCCCACTTTATGGGGATAACCCACCACCAGGTAGATGTCCAGCCGGGCATCCAACAGTTGCTTCAGCGCCTTGTCGATCCGCTTCTTGATACTGGAACGCAACAACAGGTCTTCCGGTGGATAGCTGGTCAGTGTCAGCTCCGGAAAGGCGACCAGATCGGCGTCATACTTGTCGATTGCTTCCCTGGCAACTTCCAGGACCCGATCTGTATTGGTCTGAATGGCACCAACAGTCAGGTTCAACTGGGCCATGACTATCTTCAGTTGTTGCGACATATCAACACTATCCGGAATTACAAAAGAGCTTCAATCGAACGATAACCGTACTAGGCCCGTCGAAATGGAGAAACTACCCGCACCGGGCTCCCCGGGCGAGGCCGAAGACGACCCGGAACAACAATCATTTGAAAATTTCGAGCAGCGGCAATTATAGGGTATATGGACGGTGAGCAGTAGCGAGCAGGGTTCCTTGACCGGTTTGACGCCGAATGGAAACGGCATATACCGACAACAGATCAGAAACGTTTCATTGGTATACAATGCCTATCGAATCGTGCTGCCCCTGGTTCTGTTGCTCACTTATCTGAGCAATTCAAGTTCCCCGGGTCTCGGCATTCTGAATCCCCGCCTGTTCGTTATTGTCGCCTGTGCCTATGCCTTTATTGGCGTGGCTGCACTGATTTTTTCAACCCTCAGGGCGGATGCCTTTGAAGACCAGCGTCTGCAGATTGCGGTTCTTCTGCTCGACGTGCTGATTCTGACGTTCCTGGCTTACCTCAGCCATGGTGTAGTCAGTGGGCTATCGCTGCTGCTGATTGTCAATGTGGCATTTGCCAGCATGCTGACCCGCGGCCGCGTCGGCACGTTTGTCGCTGCGGTGGCTACCCTCGCCGTCATCTTCTGCGAAGTCTATCTGACCTTGAGCCTGAATGATTTCGAAGGACAGTTTCTGCAGGCTGGAATCCTGGGTATCATCCTGTTCGCCACGTCTCTCTATATTCAGACCGCCAGCAGCCGCGCGCTGGATGCGGCCCGACTGGCTGAAGAACAGGCCACCAGCATTGTTGATCTGGAAAAGCTCAATAATGAGATTATTCAGCGAATGCGCACCGGCATTGTTGTAGTGAATGCCGAGAATGCAATCATTACGTTGAATAACGCCGCAAAAAGCCTGCTTGGGCCAGTACTTGAAACTGAACAGACCACTACCGGCTCCCGTCCAGCGCTGCCGTCCCAGTTGGTGGAGCAACTGGTGAAGTGGCGCCGCAACCCGCTGATGCAGGGAGACCTGCTGAAAATTCCTGGCCCCAACATAAGTCTGCAGACCAACTTTGCCTACCTCAACCAGGAAACGGATTCAGATATTCTGATTTTTATTGAAAATCAGTCCCGCATCATGCAACGTATAAGACAGACAAAGCTGGCATCCCTCGGCAGGCTGACTGCCAACATCGCTCATGAGATCAGGAACCCACTGGGAGCAATCAGCCACGCAACTCAGATTCTCGAAGAGTCAGAGCAGATTTCCGATGAACAGAAACGAATGCTCGAGATCATCATGAATCAGAGCAGGCGCATGAACAGGATCATTGAAGAAGTGCTTGATGTCTCGAGACACAAGGACGTTGCACCTTCGCTGATCAATCTCAGGGAATGGGTCAGCGAATTCGTCTCACAGTATCGACTTTCCAACCGGGAGTGCGACGAAGTGACGTTCGAGTACCAGGGTGAAGATCTGGAAATGCGCCTGATAACCAGCCAAATGGAACGGGTGTTTACTAACCTGTTCGATAATGGGCTTCGCTACAGCAGAAAAGCGACCGGCAAGGCAAGCCTGCGCATTTTAGCCGGACTGAAACAGGGAGCCGGGGACCGAAAGCAGCCCTTTGTCAGCGTAATTGACGAGGGCCCCGGTCTTGATGAAGAGGCCGAATCCCGTTTGTTTGAGCCCTTTCACACTACGGAGTCCAGCGGCACTGGACTGGGCCTTTATATCTCAAAGGAACTGTGCGAAGCTAACCAGGCCACTCTTGACTATAGTGTTACTGACTCTGGAACCAGTTGTTTTACGGTCAACTTCAGCACTAACAACCCCCGATCCAGGAAGGCAGAATAATCGTCCAGAGAATCTGACGAGTGAAAACAATGCAAGGCAAAGTACTGATCGTAGACGATGAGCCGGACATCCGGGAGCTGCTGGAAATCACCCTGGGACGCATGTCGCTGGGAACTGAGAGTGCTGGCGACCTGCGCACTGCCCGATACAAACTGGAAAACCACCACTTCGACCTGTGCCTCACCGACATGCGACTGCCGGATGGGGACGGACTGGAACTGGTGGAACATATTCAGCAACAGTACAATCGGATGCCGGTCGCGGTAATTACCGCGCATGGCAGCACGGAAACAGCTATCCGTGCCATGAAAAATGGCGCCTTCGACTTCGTCTCCAAACCGGTTGATCTGCAAAAGCTCCGCTACCTGGTCGATTCCGCCCTGCAGCTATCCCGACCCGACGTCAATTCCGCTGGTGAATTCTCACCACGCAAAGCCGAACAGCAGTTCGAGATTATCGGCGACAGTGACCGTATCAAAATATTGAAGTCACAGATCGTCAAGTTGGCCCGCAGTCAGGCGCCAGTATTCATCAGCGGCGAGTCCGGCAGCGGTAAGGAACTGGCGGCCCGCGCCATTCACCGTCAAAGCGCCAGGCAACATGGTCCCTTTATCGCTGTCAACTGTGGAGCTATCCCCGATGAGTTAATGGAAAGTGAACTGTTTGGTCATCTGAAAGGCAGTTTTACCGGTGCAGACCAGGATAAGGAGGGATTGTTCCAGACCGCACAAAGCGGAACGCTGTTCCTTGATGAGGTTGCAGATCTGCCACTCCATATGCAGGTGAAACTGTTGCGTGTATTGCAGGAAAAATCCTTCCGGCCGGTGGGCTCTCAGAAGGAGATTCCGGTGAATGTGCGGATTCTCAGCGCCACCCATAAGGACCTTGCCCACGAGGTGGAAAGCGGAAGATTCCGCCAGGATCTTTTTTACCGGATCAACGTAATCGAACTGAACGTGCCGCCGTTAAGGGAACGCAGGCAGGACATTGCGGCACTGTGCAGGATAATGCTGGGAAAAATCGCGGAGGAGAACCAACAGCCGGCCTGTCAACTTGCCGGTGACGCACTGGACAAATTATCCCGCTACGACTTTCCCGGCAATGTCAGAGAACTGGAGAATATCCTGCAGCGGGCTGTTGCGTTGTGCGATCAGCAGGTCGTGACTGCGGACGATCTGGAACTCACGCATGCGCCAACACCTCCGGGCCAGGAATCTGACCTGGAAACGGAGACCACAGGCCGCTCTTCCGTTGTTGAGGCAGCGAATAATTCCGGGCAACAGACTCAACCCGCTAACTACTCGCTGGAGAAGCACCTGGAAAACATCGAGATCGAAGCAATAGAGAAAGCCCTGGAAGAGACACGTTGGAACAAGACCAAGGCAGCCAAAAAACTGGGCATGTCGTTCCGATCGCTTCGCTACCGGCTTAAGAAACTGGGTCTGGAATAAGAACCTATCCCTACCCGGCCGGAACCGGCTGATACGGCGTCGGATCGATTATCGGCTCCCTCCCCAACAGAATATCGGCCAGCAGACGGGCAGATGCTGGCGCCAGCACCAGACCATTTCTGAACTGCCCGGCATTGACATAAAAATTGTCATACCCCGTCAGTTTACCAATATAGGGCACTCCGTTCGGAGCAGACGGCCGCAGACCCGCCCACTGTCTTACCGGTTCGGCGCTCCTCAGCAACGGTAACATCGCCCCGGCAGATTCTCGCAGACTGAGATTTGCCTCGGGAGTGGGACTCTTATCGAAACCCTGGTATTCGAGAGTGCTGCCAACCAGCAGATGCCCATCTCGACGAGGAATCAGATAGCGTCCGCCAGTCAGGACAATGCCATTCACCGGAGCCCTGGGAAACCGGTAAAGCAGCATTTGCCCCTTAACCGGCTCCACTGACAGATTCAGATTCAGGGTCGCCGCCAGTTCCCCACTCCAGGCTCCGCTGCAGAGGATAACCTGACCGGCCCTGAAACGTTCCTCACGCCCTTCGCTTCTGGCTACAACTCCCGTGACCTGCCCTTCAGCCGTTTCAAATTCTGACACCGGGCTGTGTTCCCTGACCGTAACATTCGAGCGGGAACGCAGATCCGCGAGCAATGCCAGACCGAGCCTGGGATTGCGAACATTGGCAATATCGGGCATCCACAAACCGCTGGTGAAGCCGATAGCGAGCCCAGGTTCCTGTCGATGGAAAAACTCCGGCCTGACCTTTTTCATGCTGCGCTGGTTAAGTGCAGCCCATGCCAGGGCCTGGCTTTCATCTTCAGCATCCAGCATCAACAGGCCGGTTTGCTCCAACTCCGGATCGACACCGGTGTGCTCAAGTAATTCCATGGCCAGTTGTGGATAAAACGCCTGAGCCCAACTGGCGAGTGCTGTTACCGGTGCACCGTAACGCCAGGGATAAAGAGGCGAAACAATCCCGCCCCCGGCCCACGACGCTTCACGACAACACTCACCTCTTTCCAGTAATAGAATTTCCGCTCCCGGCTCGGCATTAGCCAGTTCCCTGGCCAACAACAGGCCATTGATACCGGCACCAACGATAAGAAAGTCCATTGCCATACTCTGATTGGTAAATCTGACTACTGAAAAGGAATAAACAGACTACACTTGGAGGAGATACCATTTTTCCTGCGGGATCGAGGTACAGCATGAATCCAGCACACCACGAGACAGGGATTTCTCTACTGGAAAGCCTGATTGCCATCTTTATTCTAACAATACTGACGCAGATTGGGTTGCCGGATCTCACCCAGATACTCCGACACCGCCAGGGCAGCCTGGTGTTGCAGAGCCTGGCCAACAGTATTTACCTGGCACGGACCGCAGCGGCCCGTTGGAAAACAATGACGATGTTGTGCCCGACCACAGACGGTTTGCATTGTGATGGCCAATGGCACGATGGTGTGCTGGTCTATGTGGACTGGAATGACAATCAGCTACCAGACGGTAGCGACGAGATAATTGACTACCTGAAATATGAAAAGCTCTCCGGTACCCTGCGCTGGCGGGCGTTTCGAAGTAAACCCTTTCTGCAGATTACACCACTGGGATTTACCCGCTATCAGAATGGCAGTTTTACCTGGTGCGATAATTCAGGTGTACCGCAGAATGCCCATCAGCTGATTCTCAATAGAACCGGCCGAGTGCGGTTTGCAAAGGATCTGGACGGAGATGGTGTGAGGGAAAACAGCCGTGGCAGTCCTATCGACTGTCCGAACTGACACGGCATTGCTTTCTACCAGCAATCAGAAACAGAGCCACTCCCGGTTTCTGCCTTGACACCGGTACTGCTGAGCCCGAGGGTTCCACACTCGCTATCGCCTGCCTGGGTCAACTGTGGTACCGCGGAAAGAGCGAACGTGGTGGCATTTCCGGCATCAATCTGAACGAAGTAAAGACGCTCGGTTGAGGTAGAGGCGACCAGTGAATGATTGTCATTGATCGCAACAGCACTACTACCACTGTTGCTGAATACCATCGCCGCCGGATAGCCCAGATCGGTAAGGTCCGTACTGTAGGTGCGATTATCCAGGTAAAACTGTTCCTGGCGATTGGCCAGATCCAGCAGTGCGGCATGGGCAACAGAGCGGTTACTGGTCAATACGCTGTTCTGGTAGGATGGAATTGCAACGGCAGCAAGGATCCCCAGGATCGCGACGACGATGAGTATTTCTATCAGTGTATAGCCCTGCTGCCGGCCAGCGGCGAATCTGTTGCTCTGTTTGTTGCTCACGATGGTTCCCTCACATACAGTAATTAAAATAGGTTCTATCAGCTTTCCGGATCCACGTCCTTTTCATACCAGAAGGTTTTCCAGAATTCCCTGCCCTCGACCGGTTCCGCTTCCAGGTCGGGCGGCAGGATATAACCGCCGATCGGCACCACTTCAGCGGGTATACCACCACTACTCAAAGGGTCGAACCGATCGGATTTGGTGAGATTTATATCGTCGCTGCCGTCACTGGTATCGTAGTTTTTGACCGGAGCACCGTTAAACATGTTCACCGCATAAAGGCGACCACCACCCTCACTGGGCGCGCAGCTGGTACCGGCATCTGCAGTACCGCCTTGAGGGAGAAACGAAGTAAAATAAACAGTACCGAACGCCGTAATCGCCGGGGCAAGAGCTTTCTCACCTACACCTTCCAAAGCCATTTTCCAGCCATTGTCCAGGTTGGCAGTGCAGGAGGAATTATCGATACAGGTGTTGGTGACATCACCCAGGCCATTGGCATTGCTGGACGCGTTATAGTCACTGTGATTGTAGGTGACACCGGCCACGCTACCGGTAAGTACATCGCGGTCCTTGATCAGGTAAAAATAGTTATCAGCACCGGTGTCTTTCGGATCGGCTCTGTCGCCCGTCCCGATCAGGATGCCATCGAATGCTCCAAGATCGTCGCTGCTGGGAACAAAATCAGGGCGGTGAAAAAAGCGTCGATCGTTGGCTTTGTGGTTTCCGGAAATGTCATCGCGACCGACATTGGCCAGCTCCGAGACAAACCAGGAACTACGATTATCGGTAGTTCCCTCTGGCAGATCAACACGCCAGATCGTACCGCCCGTATCACCCACGTAGAGCCGGTCAATGTTGCCATCGGAGTTGGTATCGAGAGCAGCAAGATCTGACGGGATACTGTCTACCATGCCACTGTGATTGTAGACAGTTGAAGACACCGAACCGGTAGTCGCACCATAGACCGATTTCCAGACCAGGTTGCCGGTCACCGCGTTGACAATGTAAATGGCATTGCCTTCATTGTCATCAGAAGCGCCAGTGTCCTTGTCCTCGTCATAGCCGCCACCAAAAATTACCACCGGTGTTGACGTAGCGCCGAATTTTACTGTGCCTACCCGGGGACTGGAGAAAGTCATGCCCAGCTCGGCGAAATCGCCGGTCTTGTCGATGCTCCACAGCATGCTGGGATTATCAGGATCGGTAACATCCAGTGCATAGTAGGCCTTACCACCGCGTCGCAATCCGAAGAAAAGATACGCCTTGTCGGTGCCGTTGATTGTGCCGTCACCGTTGCCGTCCTGCACAAAGGCTGCTGGTGCTCCGTCCACGGTATAGGGATGGCTGCCCGGCGAGTTGGTACGCAGAATATCCATCTTGTCCATCACCGAGCGGGGCATGAAGGCCCAGTCCTCGACACCGGACTCCGCTCCACCACTGGTGGTATTGCGGAACATATGCATCATACCGTCCTCGGATCCCATGAAGATCCGGATATCCGGATTGGTAACACTGTAACTACCGCGGGCACCGAAATTCAGCGGCAACGGCCGTGAATGTAACGGCGCCCCCAGTAGCCAGGGCCGCGCTTCCGACAGGTCACCGTCAGCATCCAGATCGTCCACGTCCTGCCCTCTGACCCAACGGATCATTTCCTCCGCAGCAGCTACCGAGGCCGCATTGAGATCGGTCTGCAGCGAGGCAGCGTTAGAGACCTCCAGGTCCATCAGAATAGTGCCCGTGGCAGGTTCCGTGTAGAGAGTGCGGGTATTAGAGGAATTATTATCGCCAATGGTAAACGCGCCTCCCAGGTAACCCGGAATCTGCTGCCCGGCCCCTCCACGTGCAATAGAGCGGCCGTCCTTACCGTCCAACTCGTCGCCTTCAGGTGGCGGAAGTGAGGCTGAATCCGTCCAATAAGTCAGAGAGTTATAGGAGATCCGTCCGTCTGATGCGATCGCATCCAGGTTATTGGCATCGACCACGGTCAGGGTCTGACTACCCAGATTGTCAGTGGACTCAAGTAACTTCAGTTTCTTGAGGTTGCCGTTCCAATTGGCCCTTCCGTCCGGGTCCACCTTGAACTGGGCGATAAACACGTTGTCAACGATATCCGATCGGTTGAACACGTTCACAGGAACCGAAGCTGCCACAAAGGTAGTACTGATGGAGAGAATCTCCCGAAAAATATTACGCAGGTCATCCAGCAAAACGGCCGGATCAGTCAGGGGCAGCGCTGAGAAAGTACCCCCGGCGCTGGCGTAGCCATTGGTGGTATTGTTCACCTGCGCGGCGACAAAATAGGAAGTCAGGTTCTGGTTGCCGTCCACATCCGGCCAGTATCCGTATCCGGTATCCCCGGAGGCGTTGGGAGCCAGATCCGTATCCCGCATGAATTCGATGATGTCATCAAAATCAGGATTATTAATTGTGATACCGAGACCACCATTGGCCACTGAGGCTTTTACCTCGTCCTGATTGTCGCTGTCCTGGTTGGAGACCTGGAACAGCATATTGATAGCGTAGAGGCGGGTACATTCATAGCCCGTCGAAGCGGTAAACGGCGTCAAATAGTTACTGCCGCTCTCAATAGTGGTATCCCAGGCCGCTAGAGGATAGTCCGAGTCAAGATTCTGGTTCTTGCTGGTGCCGAAATCGGTCCAGCCGGTATGAGCGTTATGCCATTCCTGCCCGGTAAGATAGCGAAATAATTCAAAGTAAAGCTCCTGCCCCTGGTAACTGTGGGAAAGGTTACCTGAAGGAACCGGTATGGACGCTAATGCCGCCAGCATGTCCGCCTTGGCACCATTGGAATCCGTGGAATCAAAGCTTTTCAGACCGCGCAGGAAGTAACCTCCGTTGGAACAACCGGTCACGCCAGGCCCACCTCCCCGTTTGCCCCCTGTACAGCTGTTGTCATGGTTCATCATGAAGGCCACCTGTACCCCGTCCAGTTCATCAAAGACGGTTTTGAACACGGCACGAAGTCCGTCGAACAGAGTGACTGTTCCCGGACCGGTGTCCAGGTTGGGATAGGCCTCCCCCAATAGCGAACCACACTGTCCGCTCGGGTCCTGCGGGCTCACTTCGGAACACAGAGTGGAACCCAGATTGGGACGATAATCCAGCGACAGAAACACCATCGGCTCGGCACTGCCTGCAGGCGCGGCATTGATATAGATATCCGTATCGTCAGCGATGCTTGGAATCTGCATGGTCACGAACACCGCAATTCCCCATGCAATTGTATTCAGTTTCATTATCTCGCACTCCTTGGATATTATTCAGGCAGCGGTTGCCTAGCGAATCGTTTATTGTGCGCCACGTGGCACCAATACCAGCACACCCTGCACCAGACCAACTTTGCCTTCATTTTCGGCTGTGCCGTCGTAAGTTGTATCCACCTCAAAGCGGGCTGCGGAAAAGGCGTCGGAGCTGGTATTAATGCCACGCGGTGGGGCAGAAAGGGCCGGCGCGAGTCGTTCCACCATGACTGTCGCATTGCCCGCTTTTGCGGATGGCAGCAGATTATTGTTGATGGCAACGTCGTTGGCATTGCAACCGGATACGCCAGGTGTGCAATTGACATAGCCTATGTTTCCCGACACACGGATGTTATCGGGATTGCCCACCACCTCGTCCACAATGGACTGAGTGAGCTCAAAGGTTTCCACCCGCTGTTGTTCGTTACCCGCCATTCTCAATTCCAAAGTACTGGTGCGCATAGTAGTAGTCGCTGCCAGCGTCAGGATTAGCAGGAATATCAGAGCCGGCAACAAGACACTGCCCCGTTGCCGCAGACTGGTTCTGTTTTGCGCGTCTGGGATCATCATGTACCTATTCCTGCTAGATTGGACGGATTACGTAACACCACCGTGGTACTGAATACCCGCCGGTAAAATCCGTCGTTGGCTGCAGCCACGACCCTGGTACCCAGCAGGTAGGTCTTGTCATTCGTGTAATTGGGCACTTCGCTGATGCTGCGGGCCAGAATGTAGATGCGCGCCGACACGGCATCAGTCAGCTCTGACGTGGAAGGTGAGTCGGTGTAGTAGTCCGCGATAAAGTCCCGATCATCGTCCACGCCCAGTTCAATCTGTAAATCTTCGATGCCGTCAACCAGGCACTGATTGGTCATCGATGGTGTGGCACCAGTGTTCAGATAGGCCCGGCACAAGGTGGGCAGGCCGTCACCCACGGTCACGGAATAGTCGCGCAGGTAAAAAATACTGGGCAGGTAGGCCCAGTTGGTTTCCGTACCGCCCAGTACCGGTGGGGTACCAGAGCCTCCTCCCAGGTACATCTGGGCACCGGCACCATTGGTACGCAGGTACAATTGTCCGGTCTGCACATCACCATCGGCTGTTTCGCTGTCAGCGACGCGTTTGACCGCCAGCACATCAGAGCCCGCGACGAAGCGCAGTGCCGGCAGACATTGAAAGTTGGCCGCGACATCAACAATACTGACATCCGGCTGCAATTCCAGGCCCTGCAGCTCCATGGCCCAGTCGTCAATACCATTACCGCAATCGGTTCCCACACTCACTGAAGCATGCTGTGAGATAGTGGCCACATCCAGGTATTTGCCCCAGAAACCGGCCATTGCCAGTTCCCTGCTGAGCAGGCGCGAAACAAAACGTCCATTGTCCATCATGATGGAAATCTGCTCGTCCTGCAGTGCACTGCGATTGTTCTGGACGAATATATTCACCGCTCCGGAAATCAGAGCCACACCCAGCCCCAGGGAAATCATCAGTTCGCTGATCGTGAAGCCGGCTTGTCGGTGGAGAATTCTCATCACAGCCTCAGGACGAAATGTATGTGTTGAAATTGAGAATACGGCGAAATTCAAGTGCCGCCCCATAATTACCGGATGCGGCCCCACAGGCGCTCGCGGAAACATTGGTCAGTTCTGCCAACCCGCGCCAGACGATGGTAATGGTATAGATACCCGGCCCACCAAGCGCCGGGCCATCGATACAGGCCATTGGACTGGCCAACCCCCCGGTCTGAGTCAGCGTACCGCTGATGGTTCGGGACTCGGAGATTCCGTCGATAGCCCGCTCCCACTGATAAAGATCGAACACCGCCAGTTGCAGCGGCGTGCAGGGGACGCCAGCGCCACAGTTCCGTGCCGGGACGGACTTTACTCCTCCACCGACACCATTACTCAGATATGCCTCCAATACTCCAGTATTCGCTCGCATCCGCGCAACCATATCTTGAGCTAGCATTACCGCAGTAGTACGTTGTACGGCTTCGAAATTGGAACGTTTGGCAAGCGTGTGCAAGGCAGCCATACTCAAACTACCTGTGCCTAGGACCACAAGTGCAACCATCAGCTCCATTAAACTCACACCCTTACAACGGCAATCCATGTCTAATCGATTCCTTGGAACTCGCTGTTCATGTTTTGAACCTCTTTGCTCTAAGAAGTGTAGACAACCCGGGACGAATGTGCCCGATTAACCCGTCAGCAATTTATAGAAATCCTTTCTGGAAACTTTATGTTAACTAAGGAATTGCTATGGACTTCAGACGAGGCGACCTGGCGCCGGCATGGGCCCGCCCGTCAAGACAGGTCAACTAAGTTACAGTGCTCACTTGAAGCACCAGGTATAGCCTAATGGGCACTGTTGAGCTGTAGTAGCGATTTACAGGAACTGTGGCGCCAGCAGAACGCGACGCCTGGCAGCCGCACTCGAGAAACTCCCGCAGAGATGTCCCTTGAAAGAGGTTCCTAGAGCTAGAACGGAGATTCCAAGCATCGTGACTGGTCGATCTGCACTTTTCGAGGGTGTTGAGTCATCAAAGTTTAATCGTGCTGCAATTTTTTTATCACAAACCTGTAACCTGGATCCCCCAGTATGGCATCCGCTCAATTCAAGCAACCAACTGCCGCGAACGCGGCTGCTTCCAAATCCAGTAGTAAGAAACAGAGGATCCTATGATTTCCAAGCGTATATTGGCGTGCACTATCGCCGCTACAGTGTCAACTTATTCCTTCGCACACCCAGAAAGTGCTAGCGGCCCATTCAGCTTTAATCCCATTGCACAGTCGGCAGCAGGTGACGGAAGCGATTTCGATCGCTCCGCGCCCTGGCTGATTCCGGAAGGATTTGCTCAATATATTATTTCCGATGAAACCGACTTGAATATCTATACTGAACCGACGACCGGTTCCAACAGCAATGACTGGCACGATATGAACACAGTCAATGAAACGGGTAGAAAAGCCGGACGCTTTCTTTATCGCACCCACGAGGTCCGCGGTAATGCTGAACGAGGTGGGGCTGTCAGTGTTGTTGATCTGGAATCCGGTATAACCACTGTCATTGCCGAAAACCCGACTTACGATGCCCTGGACGGCATTGAATGGACACCCTGGGGTACTCTGCTGTTTGCCGAGGAAACCGACGGTGGACGCATGTTCGAACTGGTTGTAGACAGACATGATCCAACTGTCGCTATTGATGTTATCGATCGACCTGAGGTAGGACGCCTCGCTCATGAAGGCATAGCCGTCGGAGCTGATGGGTCGGTTTATGTCGTGGATGAATTCCGTGGTGAACGAGAAGGCTTTGGCGGTGGCATTTACAAATTCGTTCCAGACCATTACGGTGACTTGGGCAGCGGTGAACTGTTTGTACTGAAGGTCACGGGCGGCGACTTTGGTACCGGTCAAGGCGAATGGGTCGGACCGATTGATCCGGAATTTGCCCGCTTCGATGGAACGGCTGCTGGTGGCACTGGATACAACCGCCCGGAAGATCTGGAAATTATCGGCGACACACTTTACGTGGCAGTCACAGAAGGTCCCCGTGACGGCAGGTCATCCGAGTTGTTTGATGGCCGGGTTCTGGCAGTTAACCTGTTTTCTCTGCAAGTCACAAATTTTGTTTTGCCGGGGTTGAACGTTCCTATTGAATCCAATGATACAAGCGGATTCGACAATCCAGACAACCTGGCACAAACACCTGACGGTAAGCTGGTCATTGCAGAAGACAATGTCCCGTCTGATATTTGGATTGCCAGCCCCGATAACGACAATGACGGCGCCGCTGACGAAGTTAATCTCTTTGCTTCGTTGACCTATGACGGAGCGGAAGGGACCGGGATCTACTTCGGCATAGATCCGAAAACTATGTTCGTGAATGTTCAGCATTCTAAACTTGATGACGGAGATGCAACCTGGGCGATCACTAAACTCGACTCAAGAAAGAAACACCATGAGCGGCGACATCGCTGAGATCATAGAGATCACAAAAACAGCAGGAGTCACCGAGGCGGTGAAGACCACAATAGGTACAGATAGTCCGCCTATGCCACGGTACTGAATTATGGCAGGCGATCTACACGGTCGCCTGCCATCTCAGCTTCACTCCGATTTGCAGCTTGCTTGAGGCTCCTTTAAAGGCTGTCTACTGGCTGTCAGAATTCCTGATGTCTGCCTGCTTAGTCACAAAATTTCCGTCACCAACAAGACAGGCAGAATAGTCACCTACAGAGCCATTCTTCAGACCACCCAAGTCTGGCTCAGGCGGATCACCAGGCTCAGAGCCCAGCGATCCAACCCGCAGACTATCATATCGCTGACCAACGCCAGGACACTCAGGATATCTCAATAGATCCCATGAAAACCGCCTGCAATCTAAGATCGGTAAACAACCACTGCCGAATCTGCCTGATAAAACTCGCAGCTGGCATTTTATAATCTTCCAGCCAATTTATATGAGGCTTCCTAAACAGAGGCCGCAATAAAATCAGACTGCGAACAAAGCATCCCTCCTCGCGGAAATACTGTAGAAGCACTTTGAATGTTTCTTTGTGATTCCGGTCACGAATCGCAGAACAGACAGCTGACACAGTGCAATTCAATGAGCAATGATTGCACCCTAGGAAAAGCCAGCAATAACATTAAACGAGCATATTTTGACCCGTTTTTGATCGGACCTATCAGGAAAACCTGTATGAAGACCGTAAGATACCGGATTAGAAGTAATTGGGGCTCAGCATTTTCGCAAGTTGACTCGAAGAGCAAGGCGAAATGTCGCGGCTTTACAATGATTGAACTGATGATCGTTCTTGCGGCATTGGGCGTTCTGCTGGCGATAAGTCTTCCCAGCTTTCAAGATGTACTCGATGGTGTAAATACAGATTCTCGTGTAGATGAAATGATAACGACTTTTGGTCTTGCTCGCAGTGAAGCGATAAAGCGCGGCACACAGATTCATATCTGTGCGACAAACACCGCTGGCAGTGATTGCGAGACAGATGAGTGGTCGAGAGGTTGGATAGTTTTTGAAGACGCCAATGGCGATGCCGACGGAAGTACGGGTTCGATCGACGCAGGAGACGAAATAATCCGGGTATTCGGTACCGGACGCAACGCTTCGGCGATAACCATCACTGCACCGCTGGTAACATTTGACACCATGGGATTCAACGCCACCGGAGCTATTCAACAGATTGAAATCCTTCCTTACGGAACTGCTGCGTCGCATGCCAGATGCATTGAACTTTCAATAATCGGACGACCGCTGGTTACCGAGGATGAATGCCCGTGAAGAACAGGTGCAAAAACACATTCAAGAACCACTTACAGCACGGCTCAACAATGATAGAAGTGCTGGTTGCACTGCTAATTTTTTCTTTCGGTCTACTTGGAATGGCGGCACTGCAGTCGAGCAGTATCGTGGCAAACCAGAGTGCCTATTTTCGCACTCAGGCAATCTCTTATGCGAATGACATGGCTGACCGCATGCGGGCCAACATCAGGGGAGTAACCTCAAGCAGCTACGATGATGTGACCGGGACTTCGACAGGATCCTGCTACACCGCCAGCAACTGTACTCCCGCACAGATGGCTGCCAATGATGTCTTCGAATGGAATGCTGCCATCGCCGCAGCCCTGCCCGGAGGCGCTGCGGTAGTTTGCCTGGACTCGTCGCCAGACGATGGCACACCGGCATTGACCGGCTGTTCTGGCGGTGGCGACATTTACGCAGTGAAAGTCTGGTGGGACGACGATAGAGATGGCACTGCAGAACAACGTGTAGTGCTGGAACTGAGCCCGGAGTAGCCAATGAACAAGTCACGAAACTTCAAGCCGGTTCTGAGCAACAGGATGACCGGTCTCAGCATGGTCGAACTGCTCGTAGCCATGGTGCTTGGCCTCGGACTCGCAGCCGGTGTGATTGAAGTATACACAGGAAACGAAGGGGCTGAACGTGGCCGGGAAGCCGCCCAGCGCGTGCAGGAATACGGGCGTTTCGCGCTGAATTACCTTGGCCAGGAAATCCACTCCGCGGGACACTTTGGATGTCATAGCAGCAATCAGGGACTGAATCTTAATATCGGTCTTGATTCACCGCCTGCGCATTTTCAGCCTGAAACTGGTCTGCAGGGGTGGGAAGCGAATGGCACCGATCCCGGAGATATTTTCAATAGCCTGGACGCGATTTCAACTGTATCCAGTGCTGGAGGTGGGTGGTCGACCAGTGGCACAAACACCTTGCCAACGCTCCAGGTCATGCCCGGTTCGGATATTGTCAGAACCTGGAATACGTCCGGTGAAATCAGCAGGGTGAACAGTGTAACCAATGGCGCCAATCCATCGATCAACATTTCGTCCATGAACATCGCAGTCGGGGATATTCTGATTCTGAACGATTGCGAGCACATAGATATTGTTCAGGCATGCTCTATCAGCAATGGAGCCAGCGGCACTTTGAATGTTGGGCTCGGAGACACCTGCAGCCCGGGTAACAGAACAAACCTCACCGTAACTACCAATGTTGGTGCAGAGGCTACCAAACTTGAAGGCACGGTGATCTATGTGGGCAAGCGCAACAATACAGCAGCAAATCCGCCGTCATTGATGCGCGCAAGACTGAATGCCAGTGCATCTCCAGCTGTCGTGGAAGAACTCGTTCCCGGCGTGGAAAGTATGCAACTGCTCTACGGAATCAATTCCGACCAGGACGACAGAAACACCGTTGACACCTACCTGCCGGCCGATCAGATCGCTGCTGGCGACTGGGGCAGAGTGATCAGTGTCAGGGCGAGCCTGTTGCTGCAGTCCGAAGTAGATAGCGTCACTTCCACGCCGCAGGCATATCAATTCAACGGGTCAACATACGATGGCAGCGGCGGTAATGGCAACCTGCCACAGGATACACGCATCCGCCGCTCATTCATCTCAACACTGAGTTTGCGAAACAGAGCGCTGGGCCTCTAATTCAACCTGGAATATCTTTTTATGAAGATCTACCAATACAGAAGTACGCAAGCGCCCGTAGCGATGCTCGCGGAGCACCAGCGCGGGGCAATTCTGCCTTTCTGCCTGGTTTTCCTGCTGGTACTTACGATGATGGCAGTAGCGGGAATGGAATCGAGCGTACTTGAGGAACGCATGTCTGGAAATCTAATGGATCAGTCCTCGGCATTCCAGGCTGCGGAGTCTTCGCTGAAGGCAGCTGAGAGCTGGCTGGATGGGCAAATCGAACTGCCTGATACAAGTAACAATGGATCCACCAGCGTGTGGCTCAGGGATTCAATGGATCCCAACACGGGCGATGGACTGTTCTGGTGGCAGGATTCCAGCAGAAACTCGTCCTGGTGGAACTCCAATTCCATTTCGTTGAGTGGCTTCAGCACCGTAAACTCCCAGCCGGAATACATTATCGAACATCTGCTGGAAGCCACCGCAGGTCAGTCCATAGCAATTGGTAACGGCGATACACCGCTACCTCGAGTCTTTCATCGAATAACATCTCGTGCCGAAGGCGCCACCGGAACAGCCGAAGTAATGCTTCAGTCCACTTTTGTAAAGTACTACGAATAAACCAAAGCATTGATTTGGGCGGAGGTAAAAATGAACATTGCAACACATTTTAAACTTCTTACAACGTGGCTGATTTCGGTAGTCGGAATCAGCATCACACTTGATACGACAAAAGCTGCCGAACTGACGTTGGCAAGCAGCCCACTGTATCTCGGTACACTCATCGACCCCAATGTATTCTTCATGCTTGATGATTCGGGATCAATGGACTGGGAGGTTCTGACCAGGAAATACGAGTATTACTTCAATTATTGGGGCGACAACAACGTCGCCAAGGTTGAAAGCGGCATGTTTCTCGGCTATGCCGACACCGGCACCTGTTCCGGTCGCAGAGACTACGCCTACATTTTTGACGAGTGGGACAATGTCTATAACAGTTGCTCGTACTCGGTTCTGGAAGACAATTCTCTGGTAGAAGAGCGTGACTGGCGGGTACGCTCCGCTGGTCTGAACGTGATGTACTACAACCCGGCGGTCAGCTACGCGCCATGGGTAGGATACCCCAATGCCAGTTTTACATCTGCAAGAAGCAATCCGCAATCGGGTAGCGACGGCTACAGCAGATTACGCGACCTGACCGGATTCAAATACGAAGTCTATATCGACGACCACAGCTACAACGGTTCCCGGGCCGATGGGCCGAATGACGTAATCGATGCGCCGAATGGCGAAGTGGATCTTTATGATTCACACATCGCCTACACAGTGAACAGCAGCAACGTGCTCAAGGAAACATTCACCACCGCAAATGCGGCCGGCATTCAGGCTCTTCCCGATTGTGACCTTGCGGATGCCGAGGATGACCCACCCTATCAGGACTGCTTCGGCACCGCCAAAACCACTGAAGTTCTGTCTGGCTCGGACGTCGATGGCTACGGCAGGACGCTCTCCGAGGCCAAGCAGAATATTGCAAACTGGTATCAGTACTATAGAAAAAGATCGTTTGTTGCCAAGGCGGCTATCGCACGCGTCATCAACACCTACGGTGGCTTTCGCTATGGCTTGAGTGTTATCAATGATTACAGCAGCCTGTTCGTGGAGGTGCCGGCAGCAGGAGACAACAACTATGCGGACGACAATGCCGACCTGATACAGGACCTGATGTCCTATGAATGGAATGCCTATGGAACCCCACTCCGACGCGGGCTGGAACGTGTAGGGCGCTACTATTCAAATTACTATTCCAGTTACGGCAATCCTATCACCGCTTCCTGTCAACAGAACTACGCGCTTCTCTTTACAGACGGATACTGGAATGGAAGCTCTCCTTATACCAGTGCCATATCGGATGAGGATGGTGACGGCATCAATGATACCGTGGCTGATGTTGCAAGGTACTTTTATGAAAAAGACCTGAGCCCGCTACCCAACCAGGTTGCCACGACAATTCTCGACGACAACAACAAACAACATATGGTCACCTTTACCGTTGCTTTCGGTGTCTCCGGTGACCTGGTGGATACTGACAACGATAACTACCCGAACCCGCCTTTGGCAGAGAACGGTGACTGGGGCAATCCATTCAGCACTGAACCAGAGAAAATCGATGATTTGTGGCACGCTGCTTTCAATAGTAAAGGATACTTTGTATCGGCAAAGTCCCCCGAGGAAGTAATCAATGCTCTAGCTGTCGCCCTGTCTGAAATTGCCGACCGAGTGGGCTCGTCCGCATCGGTTGCAACCAATACAGGATCGTTGAAGGCGGGATCGGCAATATTTCAGGCTCGCTTTGACAGCTCAGACTGGCGAGGAGAATTGTTGAAATACGACATTAATCCCGATGGATCCATTCAACCTGAGCCTGAATGGGATGCAGGCGACATTCTCGATGCGCAGAATTTCAACACAGGAAGAGAACTCATTACCTGGAATCCTGAGATTGATGTAATTCCGGGAGGAAGTCCTGAAGGTAAAGGCATTCCGTTCCGCTTCCCTTCTGACTATTCGTCTCCGAATACTTCCAGTGAATTGTCGACTCAACAGATCGAGAACCTGTTCGCCAATGCGCCTTACTCAATCACCACTACGAATTCAGCCGAGCGCGCCGAAAACCAGGATTTTGGGGAGGATATCCTCAATTACCTGCGTGGCGATACCGCTAATCAGAGTATTGGACGGGGCTTCCGGCACCGTAACAGCGTAATGGGAGACATCGTAAACTCAGATCCGAAATATGTTGGTCCGCCGGGTTTTCGATACCCGGACAGCATGGAAAGTAATGTCTACAGCGACTTTGCGGATAGCTGGGAGAATCGCCAGGGTGTTGTCTATGTCGGAGGCAATGATGGAATTCTTCATGCTTTCAGCAGTGAAACAGGCGCGGAGTTGATGGGATTCGTTCCAAATGCCGTCTACCAGAATCTGGCGGAGCTGGCGACCAATGACTACATACATCGGTATTTCGTCGATGGCAGCCCGAATGTTGTAGATGCATACTTTGCCGGCATGCTTGATCCGGTCACGTCTGCCAGCGGAACCTGGCGCACGGTTCTGGCAGGTGGCCTTGGGGCGGGTGGTCAGGCTATTTATGCACTCGATGTTACCGATCCGGGGACCTTCGATGAAAGCAATGCCGGTGATATCATTCTTTGGGAGTTTGATGACTCTGACGATCAAGACCTTGGCTATACGTTCGGCAAACCACAGATAGCAAAGATGGCCGATGGTTCCTGGGTGGCAGTATTCGGCAACGGCTACAACAATACGGAATCCGATGGACACTCAAGCAGCACGGGCCATGGAGTCATTTATATAGTCGATATTCAGGATGGCTCAATTCTGAAAAAGCTTGACACGCAAGCAGGCAGTTCTTCCACGCCAAACGGCATTGCTACACCCTTGTTGATCGATGAGAACGCCGACTATGTGGTTGACTATATCTATGCCGGCGATCTGGAGGGCAATCTCTGGAAGGTTGACGTAACAAGTTCAAGCCCGGCGAGTTGGGATTTCCACTCTTATTCGTCGGGTGCCCCGGAACCGCTGTTCAATACGGCCAGCGGACAGCCGATTACAACCCAGCCACAGGCAGCTTTTCATCCCGACAAGCTGGGCGGTTTCATGATCTATTTCGGGACAGGAAAGTATTTTGAAATAGATGATAATGAAAGTTTTGGACAAACCACCCAGGCATTCTATGGTATCTGGGATAAGAATCAGAGTGGATATGATCATGTGTCTTCGAGCGACCTGTTGGTTCAAACCATACAGGATCAACACGTCGAGTATTTCGATACTGACGATGATGGTGTCGATGACCGTGAATATTTGTTGAGAGATATGTCCGACAATGAAATCGATTGGGATGTTCACAAGGGCTTCAAGTTACAGTTGCAGCCTCAGAAAATCGAAGGTATCGCCAACAGCAGTAATTTTGGCGAACGCCAGGTATCCAATGCGATAGTCCGCGGCGGACGCATTATTTTCAGCACATTGCTCCCGTCACAGCTCGAATGTGAATACGGTGGAATGAGCTTTCTGATGGAGTTGGACTATCGCGACGGTGGCAAACTGCCCTACCCGGCTTTCGACTTGAACGGCGATGGCAGCTACACGGAAGAGGATACGGATGCTTCCGGTCGGGCCTCGACTGTTGGCATCATGCCGACTGTGAGCATCATGTACGACGGCAGTGAAGACGTGGCCTATGCGAGTGGTGCCAGCGGAGACATTGATGTGATTGAGCTCAATATAGGCAGCCAGGGCTATGGCAGGCAATCCTGGCGTAAAGTGGAATAGCCTCATAAAGTCAATTTTTTGCACCTTGGAAATTACGAAATGAACTCATTCATCAGAACTAACCGGTCCGTTAAGTCAGCAACGGCAGCAATCCTGTTGATCACGACTTTTCTGACTTCTGCGATATCGATGGGAGCGGAACTACCTGCGCGTGGCACGATTCAATCACTCCAGCAGGACGGGGGGATAATTCGCATTTCAGGTCGGGATTTCCACTTTTCAGACAATATCGTTTTGGTGACACTGGACGACAAAGAGGTAGGTTCGCAGTACTTATCTGAAGGAATGATTGTGCGGTATACAGTAAACGCTCAGGGATTTCTCGAGACCATCGAAATTCTTGGCCCCCGCAATCTGGTCACTGAAATTAAAGAGAGCTGAGATTATGTGGAGCCAAAAGAGAAATAATCCCTGTTCCCACCCTCACAGGAACCTGGGCGGGTTTACGATCCTGGAATTGTTAATAGCAGTGGCAATAGTCGGACTGCTTTCTGCGATAGCAATCCCGTCGTATCTGGACAGCGTAAGCCGGTCCCGGCGCGCGGAGGCAAAATCCATGCTGTTACAGGTCGCTTCCGAGCAGGAGCGCTTCTATTCCAGCAACAATTCCTACACTACCAATGATTTTCCTCTCACTGGCGTGGCCGACGGAAGAGAATCCGACAACGGCTACTACAATGTGAG
This sequence comes from Pseudomonadales bacterium, assembly GCA_024234395.1. GTDB lineage: Bacteria > Pseudomonadota > Gammaproteobacteria > Pseudomonadales > Pseudohongiellaceae > NORP240. The sequence goes on along the minus strand of JACKOH010000001.1, from coordinate 471,636 downwards.
CGTTGCTGCTTGTGCCGGTGGCGCCATAGGTAATTGCTTTGTAGCCACCGCAACAAGTCAGAATCAGCAATCCTCCGACCTCTGTACGACTTTGACCCTAAGCAATATCGGTGTTCGCGGGGCTACCGGGGGAAGCGTGGAAGAATGCTGGCAACGCTGAATCCCCTTGCTGTGAAAGAAAGAATGAGAGAGTGTGTGTGCGCGTGAAAGAGTGAGCACGCGTGTGCGAAACCACACCAGAAAATTACCGCAACCATCGGAATCTCAGATGGGCTTAAAAAAGGCATTGCTTGCGGTTGCTTCGACTTTCGTTGTAGCACAATAACAGAGTGCCCTGCCCGTGCCCAAACCACCAGGGAACCTCCTCTACATCCTGCATGCCTTCCTTCACTAGCTGACTATAATCTCGTCCGGGTCACGCGGGTCAGAACTTAAGAGCCAGCTTATCAGCTGATGCCGATCTGGCAGCGGGGTTTCAAGTTGCGCTATCATTGGCACCGGCAGCTTACCCTGCACTACGCGCTACTTGGCGCTACTTGGCGTTGTCGCGCGTTGCCGTCCAATTTTATGAAAGTCATTATGAGCCTGTCCACCTTCCCTGATTTCCGGCATTGTCTCAAATTGAAATCGGCTTCTGTGGACGGGGATACGAGCGGTATCTGTAGCTGAAGATCGCAAACGCACGCCCTTGTGCGCTCGTTCTCAGCAACAGATACCGCTCGCATCCTGCGAACTTCAGTGAATAATTCAGATTGAGACACTACTTGATTTCCATGCGCAATTGCCAGCTCCGGAAGTGCATGAATCCCTGTCAATCAGTGTCGCGATATGACCGATAGATCGATTCGCCAGGAACTTCAATGGACCACTATGAACCGCTAATTCTGGTATTGCTTTGCCTGGCAGGATTCGTAGCAGGCGGAATAAACACTATTGCAGGGGGAGGATCTAACCTGACTCTACCCATGCTGATGATACTGGGGCTGCCAGCAGACGTCGCCAACGGAACCAATAGAGTGGGGGTATTTCTTCAGTGCGTGGTCAGTGTGGCGGGCTATGACCGCTATAACTCACTGGACCGGGCAGCAATCAAGCCTATCCTGGTACCTGCATTGCTGGGCGGGGGAAGTGGTGCATTGCTTGCGGCACTACTCCCAGGCCTGGTCCTCAAGCCCTTATTGCTGGGCAGTATCCTGGGGATGTCACTTATCATTCTCTTCAAGCCAGGAGCCATTGCACCTCCTCCTGGAACTCCAACTATTGCTCCAAAACAAAGTCCCGCGGCATGGCTGGGATTGTTTGGTGCCGGCTTCTATGGAGGGTTTGTACAGGCCGGTGTCGGATTCATCCTGTTGGCAGCACTGGCAGGTGGCCTGCGCTATGATCTATTGCGCGCTAATGCGCTGAAAACTGTCTGCGCGCTTGCTTTCACCAGCATTGCGCTGATAATTTTTATACTCTTCGATCTGGTCTGGTGGATTCCGGGCCTGGTGCTGGCTGCCGGGTCCATGCTCGGTGCCTACATAGCGGTCAGAGTCGCCGTCAAGTTGCCGCAGGTATACTTGAAATGGTTTCTTTTCGCTATGACTGTGGTTTCCTGTCTGGCAAGTCTACTCTATTAGGCTTGTCAGGGTCTCCGGAGCTGTGCTCTTTTTCCATGCCACGCCCGGATTATGCTGTATTCTCGAAAGCGATCTGAATACGTGTTCCGCCCAACTCGGAATTGTTCACGTCAATCAACCCACCATAACTTGCCACGATATCAGTCACAACTGCCAGTCCGATTCCCTGACCCTGCGCTAAAGTATCGGCCCTCGCACCACGCTGCAAAATAAAATGCCGTTGTTCAGCGGCGACCCCAGGCCCATCGTCTTCAACTACCAGGCTCAGTTGCTCCCTACCCGCACTGATGACCTGAACGCAGACTCTTACCTTGCTATGCCCATATTTATAAGCGTTATCCAGGACATTACCAAGGATTTCCATCAGATCCCGCTCGTCGCCAGAGAACACAGCATTTTCGTCGATGTTCTCTTGGTGCTGGATACCTTTACCGGCATATACCTTGTCCAACGCGGCCAGAATCCGCGTCACAACAGTACCGACTTTCACCCGTCGCCCCAATGCACTTCCACCATTGGCCTGTACGGCACGCTGCAGCTGATAACCGATTATCTGGTTCATCCTTTCAAGCTGCTCCTCCACGGTCTCGATCTGCCTTACCGTTTCTCCTGGCAGACCGCTTGCTTTATCCCGGCTCAACTTTTCCGTCACTCCGGTTATTACCGCGAGGGGAGTCTTCAGGCTGTGGGCCAGGTCACCAAGAGTAGTGCGATAGCGAGCCTGCTGCTTCCGCTCACTTTTGATCAGCAGATTAAGATTGTCGGTCACGCCAATCAGTTCCTTGGGATAAGTGCCCTGCAGGGCTTCGCTCTCGCCGGCTTCGATAGACTTCAAGTCCCTGGCCATCCGGTGCAATGGGGAGAGCCCCCAGCGCAGAAACACTACCTGAAGTATCAATAGCAGCAACGCTACCCCGCCCAGCCAGGACCAGAGACTGGTCCGGAACTCGGAAATTTCCGAGTAAAAGGGTACCGCCGTTTCCAGTACCGAAAAGTTATACTCACTGACACCGTCTTCCCAGAGGATTCCGTAACTGAGCAGGAACAGTTCCTCGCCATCTTCACTGGTGGTGGTGGTGAACACGGATTCACCTACAGGCACCTGCAGGCGCAGAACATCAGGATCCGTTAGTCGCAGGTCCAGGGCGGATGCACTGCGCCACAACTCGCCCTGCTGAGGACTGCTGACAAAACTGTAGAGGCCGGAGTTGAGCTGCGCGAAACGGGGTTCCCGGAGATCTTCGAGCAGGAAGAACTCGCCACCTTCTTCGTCGATGGCACCGAGCACTACATAAATCTGCAACTGGAGCTGCTCAGCAGCCCCGGCCTCAACGCTATCACGGAATGCTCGGTCTAGAACCACACCGGTCAGGCCGAGAAACAACGCCAGCAGCAGACTGAAACCGGTGAGCAGTCGGTTCTGAATGGAGTAAGTAGCGGCCTTGCTTTCAATCGCCATACGATCTCAACCAGCCCGGCCCCGTTTCAGCCCAGGCTGAAGCGATAGCCCTGGCCGCGCACGGTCTCGATGGGGTTCAGAGTTTGCTCCGGATCCAGTTTCTGGCGCAGACGTCGGATGAAAACTTCCAGGACGTTGCTGTCCCGGTCATAGTCCTGGGCGTAGAGATGCTCGGTCAGCTCGGACTTGGAAATCACCTGCCCGGGGTGCAGCATCAGGTATTCCAGCATTTTATATTCGTAGGCGGTCAGGTCCACTTTATCCCCGTCAACGGTCAGCAACTTGGCGCTAAGATCGAGACTGATCGGACCGAATTCCAGCCGCGGTCTGGCAAAACCCGCGGCCCGACGTAACAGGGCATTCAGGCGCGCCAGGATTTCCTCCATCTGAAAAGGCTTGACCACGTAGTCGTCGGCACCGGCGTCCAGGCCAGCCACCTTGTCCTGCCAGTCGCCCCTGGCAGTGAGTATGAGAATGGGAAACTGCCCGCCTTCCCTGCGGATCGTGGCGATCAGTTCAATACCGTCGATCTCCGGCAATCCCAGATCGATGATCGCCGCGTCATACTGGTATTCCTGCGCATAATAAAGACCGGCACGGCCGTCTTCAGCGGCATCGACCACATAGCCATTGTCAGTAAGGGATTTGACCAGCTGTTGACACAGCAGACTTTCATCTTCGACTACCAGTAATTTCATCGGCAGGCTAGCTCCTGTTGCGGGACGGTTACCGACCTGGCAGCGGGCGACCGGGCATTACCCGCCACTGACCGCACCGGTATTGGCATTGACGAACACCGTGAAAATCTTGCCTTCGTTCTCCATCCGGATCTGATAGCGTAGGTCCTGCCCCTGACCGATCAGGGAAATCCGCAGCACGTTCCCGGCAAACTGTTCACGGGCCAGGTTGACCGCCTGTCGTTCGCTGATCTGCGGGGCGGGAACCTGGGACTGCCTGGCGTCGCGGGAAGCATTGTTGTTAATGTCCAACTGGCCCGGTTGCAGCGCTGGCGCCACCTGCGCCAGGCCAGGCTGCATGGTGGCTACCAGCAGGGCATTAATCAAAAACAACTTACAGAAGTTAAACAATGCATACCTCGGGTGCGCGCTTAAGCGCGAAGTTGATTCACTGACTCAGGATTCAGGGGACCTGTTCTTGGGCCTCTCCACTCGTGTCCTCTCGCATCTACTCGCGTCTACTCGCCTCGCGCCTACTCGCGCCTACTCGCGGAATGCCCTCTTTAAGCCTCTCCTCATATCGCATCTATAGCATCTCCTGATGAGGTTATGAGGCCTTACCTGACTCACGGTCCCGGTTCACAACACCGGTTCCACCGATACCCTGACCCGGATCTGACTGCCCGGATCGGAGTCTGTCCGTACTGTGTAGTCCTGACCATTATAATGATAGGTGACGTTGTATCCCATGATGCGCTCTTCTTCGTGAGACTGGTAAACCGTTTCGCAACGCTGTACCGTTTCCACCTCGCGCACCCCGGTTCCGGTATCCTGACGCATGATATCACGGGCAATAGAGTGACCCAATACGGCGCCCACCACGGTGCCGACCCGCTTATTGGACTTGTTGTGTCCCACCGCGTTGCCGATCGCTCCACCGATTATGGTGCCGACAATCGTCGGGGTCCCGGATTCGCTGCGGCGGGCAGGTCGGTCCACCAGATATTCTTCCTCCCAGCACTGTTCCTGTGGTGTTGAAATTTCCACTACCCGGACGATGGGGCGTACATCGACAACCTCGGCATAGTCATATTCCACCTGTGCCAGTGTTGTTCCGGCGACAACCAGCGTTGCCAGGCCAAGCGCTGCTTTCGTGAAGTGTTTTTTCATGGCCAGTTAACTCCAGATTCAGTTTTCAGCTCAGTTTCTGGACAGGTTTCCCTATCCACGATTGCAACTTTAATCCCGTCAAGCTGAATCCAGCCTGAAGGCCGGCCCGGTTTTTCAGTGTTCGACGCCTGCCCGCCTGGTTTTATTTCTCAAATAGGCTGGTTTAGAATTGCCCCTGAAAGCTATACACTCAATCAACAAAAATCAGAAAAATCAAAGAGAATTGACATGTTTATCCGCCTGATTACTATCGGCCTGCTGTGCAGCGTAATTGTCATCGTCCCGGCCTTCCTGCTCCTGTCAGATCCCGTCACACTTCCGGAAAGCAACCTGCTGGGAATGCTCGGAGTGATTACCTTCCTGGTTTCCCTGCTGTCTGCCTGGCTCGGCAGCCGACTCGGTATGTCGCAAAATCAGACAAATGTGAGCTCAATTGATGAAAATCGGGAACTTGGTACCGTAAAATGGTTCAATGCCAGCAAGGGGTTCGGTTTCATCACCAGGGATAGCGGTGAAGATGTTTTTGTCCATTTCCGGTCAATACGCGGGAAAGGTCATCGGGTCCTGAAAGATGGCCAGCGTGTGGACTTTCTGATCAGTGAAAGCACCAAGGGGCTCCAGGCAGAAGATGTCGCCGTTGCCAGATGAAAAGCAATTACTGCAGGCGTCAGTCCGTCAGTTCTTCAGCACGGGTTTAATGAAGAGGATTTCCGATCTATGAGCAAGGCACCCATTAACTGGACCAATATGTTGTTGTTCAGTCTTACCCCACTGTTTGCGGTGACCCTGGTCCCTCTCTACGGTTTCTATTCTGGCTATGATTTTTTCGAATGGGGAATGTTTGTCCTGTTCATGGCATTCTGCGGCTTTTCCATCACCGCAGGCTATCACCGACTCTGGTCCCACAAAGCCTATCGGGCCCATCCATTACTGCGATTTGTGTTCGCCCTGGGCGGTGCCTGTGCGCTGCAGAACGATGTGTTGACCTGGGCTTCGGATCACCGGCGACATCACCTGCACGTGGATGATAACGAGCGCGACCCCTATTCCGCGGGGCGCGGTTTCTGGTTCTCCCACATCGGCTGGATTCTGCGACGCTATGAGAGTGGACTTACCGATCTGAATAACGTCAAGGATTTACAGAAAGATCCAATTCTACGCTGGCAACGCAAACACTATCTGATTCTGGTATTGATCATGAATATCAGTGTGCCGGTGTTAATTGGCTGGCTGCACGGTGACATCGTGGCCAGCCTGCTGCTGACCGGTCTGTTGCGCCTGGTCCTCAGTCAGCATGTCACCTACCTGATTAATTCGCTGGCCCACATGTGGGGCAGACAACCCTACAATACGACTAATTCGGCCCGGGACAATGGCATTCTTGCCCTGGTTACTTATGGCGAGGGCTACCACAACTATCATCACGCCTTTCAATGGGACTACCGGAACGGAATTCGCTGGTGGCACTGGGATCCTACCAAATGGTTGATTCGCGGACTGTCTTTCATCGGACTAACCCACGATCTGCGACGCTGCAATCCGGCCCGCATCGAAGCTGCCCGCCTCGAGCAACAGTTCCGTCAGGCCACGGAAAAGTGTGATCTGCTGCAATTGCCGGAAAAATGGCGCCAGCATCTTGAGCACGAGTACCAGGAAATCTGTCGCACCCTGAAGCTCTGGAATCGTCATCGCCAGTCCTGGTACCAGGCCCGCAGCCGCAACCTGCAGGAATCCCTGAGTCAGCTTGACCTGCTGCACATCCGCGATGCCTACCGGGAGGTTCAGTATAAGCTCAAGGTACAACGTCAGCGTTGGGAGTTTATTCTGCAGAATCTAGCCAATCCGGCCATGGCGGGAACCTGACTGCGGTTCAGCCAGGCGTCACTCATTAACAGACTCACTAACAGTATTCGGGAACGACATTATGAACAGAACCATCAGCATCAGGCTGGCAGTATTCACACTGGGGTTCAGCCTCCTGTCAACCGCTCTGGCAGTGGAGGAAGGTGAGCAGGCCCCCGACTTTACCCTGACCAGCATCCATGAAAATCAGCCGGATTTCACCCTCAGCCAATTACGGGGTAAGGTTGTCTACCTGGATTTCTGGGCCTCCTGGTGTGCGCCCTGCCTGTTATCGCTGCCCCTATACAATGAGTTGTATGAAAAGTACCGCGACCGGGGACTGGAAATTGTCGGCATCAACATCGACGACCCCATTGAGGACGGCCTGGACTTCCTGCTCGATACACCTCTTGATTTCACTATCCCGGCTGATCCCGACGGGGAGACACCGACACTTTACGACGTCTACGGCATGCCCACCTCGTACCTTATCGATCAGCAGGGAGTGATCCGTCTGGTGCATGAAGGGTTTCGAGAGGGAGACATCGAAATGATTGAGCAGCAGATCAACGCGCTACTGGACCAATAGGCCGAGGCCTTAACACCGGGGCCTTCACAGGGTAACAGGGTTATCAGCCAGGCAATCTTAATGGCGGTTCGTCCAGCGCCGCCTGCTGTTCCCGCAACTCCAGAATGTGTTCTGACCAGTAACGCACGGTATTGAACCAGGGGAAACTGCGCGGAAATGCCGGATCTTCCCAGCGTCTCGCCAGCCAGCCACTGTAGTGGATGATTCTGAGGGTTCGCAGGGCTTCGATCAGTCTGAGCTGGACCGGGGCGAAATCAGCAAATTCCGTGTAACCCTCCAGCAATTCCAGCAACTGAGCCTGGCGCTGATCGCGGCTCCCGGACATCAGCATCCAGAAATCCTGCACTACCGGACCCATGACGGCGTCGTCGAAATCGACGAAAAACGGGGTTCCGCCATGCCAGAGCACATTGCCCAGGTGGCAGTCACCATGAATTCTTTGCCGTTTGGCGGTTAATTCAGGATTGAATTCCTCGACAATCCGGGTCAGGAGGTTATCAGTCAGCGATTCGTAAGCTGGCAGCAGCTCGGCAGGAATAAAATTGTTATCCAACAGGAATTTCCGTGCCGCACCCGCACTGTTTGCGACACTCAACGATTCCCGTGCTAAAAAGGGCTTCCTGGCGCCAGCCAGATGAACCCGCCCCAGATAGCGGCCGATGACCAACAGGCTGTCCAGATCGTCCAGTTCCGGTGCCCGTCCTGCGAGGTGGGGAAATACGGCAAACCGGAACAGTCCGTCCGCCAGCAGAGTATCCGAGCCATTGAATATCAGCGGTGCGGCAACCGGTATCTCCAGTGCCTCCAGTTCCAGAGCGAACTGATGCTCCTCTTTGATCTGGGCATCACTCCAGCGCCCCGGACGATAGAATTTCACCACCACCCAACCACCCGCTTCCAGGCCTACCTGGTAGACCCGATTCTCATAGCTGTTGAGTGGATAGATGCGTGCGTCGCACTGGTATCCCAGCGACTCGAGTGCTGTCATCACGCGATCCGGAGTCAGCGCATCATAAGGGTGGGAAGAAGGATCCGTTACAACGGTCACCGGTTGTACTCGACTTCAGCCAGCCCCGTGCCCTGATTCGACTGAGAAAATGTCAGTCTGCTCTCTGGCCCTTGGATTACGGACTGGGTAAACTTATCCACGTTCTTTTCTTTCCATGCCCCGCATGCCATTTGACAGTTTTTTACTTCTTGTTAACTTCAGGAGCCCGACTTGAATTCAGATCCAACCGCCAGCCAAGCGCAAGCTGCCGAACGCTTGCAACAGTTGCAGACACAATATCAGGAGATATTAACACAGGGCCTCAGCCTTGACCTGACCCGCGGCAAGCCTTCAACAGCCCAGCTCGACCTGAGCGATGCACTGGACGGGATTCTGCAGGGCGATTTCAGAGCTGCGGACGGTACCGACTGCAGGAACTACGGTGGTGGTCTGGGACTTCCCGAAGCCCGTAAACTGGCGGCGAATTACCTGGAATGCAAACCCGAACAGACCCTGGTGGGTGGTAACAGCAGCCTGCAATTGATGTATCAGTGTGTATTGTATAACCACCTGTTCGGCGACCAGGAAGGCGCGGCCTGGAGCCGCGAAGCCGGTGGCGGAAAAGTAAAGTTCCTGTGTCCCTCACCCGGCTACGACCGGCACTTTTCAGTCTGCGAGGCACTGGGGATCGAAATGATTCCGGTGGCGCTGAATGCAGAGGGGCCGGACATGGACCAGGTGGAGAAGCTGGTTCAGGCCGACCCGCTTATCAAGGGCATCTGGTGCGTACCAAAGTATTCCAATCCCAGTGGCATTGTCTATTCAGAAGCCACCGTGCAACGTCTGGCCAGGCTGGGCAGTCTGGCCGGCGCCAATTTCCGGATTATCTGGGACAACGCTTACGCGGTTCATCACCTGGTCGAGAACCCGCCCGAACTGGCCAACTTACTGTCCCTGAGCGAACAGGTCGGCACCCTGGATAATGTCTATGCGATCGGCTCCACCTCCAAGATCACCTTTGCCGGCGCCGGTATCGCCTTTCTGGCCAGCTCGGAAACCAATATAAGAAACCTGGCCAGGCACCTTTCCTATGTCACCATCGGACCGGACAAGGTCAACCAGTTACGGCATGTCAGATTTCTGCAGGATAACGCCACTATCGCCGCACACATGGAGAAGCAGCGGGAGATTCTGAAACCGAAGTTCGACCTGGTCCTGCAGCATCTGGATCTCGCCTTCACCGGCAAGTGTGTCGGTGGCGACCCCATAGGTACCTGGACCCGGCCGGCAGGCGGCTATTTTATCCTGTTCGATACCCAGCCCGGTCTGGCCCGGGAAGTGGTGCGATTGACCGGTGCGGCCGGTGTGAAACTGACCCCCGCCGGTGCTACCTGGCCCTACGGTGAGGACCCGCAGGATACCAATATTAGACTGGCGCCTTCGTTCCCCCAACTGGAGGAAATAGCCGCCGCCATGAAGATTTTCACACTGTGCGTGGAGCTGGCTACGCTGAAGCGGTCGCTGGAGAAAAGTTAGCGGTCCTCAGACCGGATCTCCACCGGTAGTATCGGATTTGCTGCCCAACAATTGCAGTGGGAAGGGGGTGATATTGTCGCCGCTGGAGATTTTGCTGGCACCACCCTTTTCCACTTCATCGATGCGCATGATCGCCTGCATGGGAATAAAACTGCGTTTCACGCCGTTGAATTCCGCCTTGAGTTTTTCCTCGGAAGGATCCACCACAACCTGGCTGCGCTCGTCGAAAACAAATTCCTCGACCTCGATGAATCCGTACAGGTCGCTCTGATACACCTGGCGCACAAAGATTTCGTAGACTTTACCCTTGTTGAGGAAGGTGATTTTGTAAATTTCGGTTGGTTTACCCATGAATTCCTACTCTTGCTGTCTTGTGCGGCGGCAGATAGCCAGCGCCGCGGACGCGGTCAGTTCATGTTCCGCTAGCCTAACGCGAATATCAGGGTATTGCGATGTTTTTCAAGGTGCAGGCCCGGTTCGCTGATTTGCTGGTATACTTGCGCCTCCTTGCCGGTCCCGTCCGGTCTCGACATTTATGCAACGAACCTCAAGCGATACGGCCATGACCGACAACCTGGCAATCTCTGACACAGATCCGCTCGAAGATACCCGGCAGCCCCGTAGGGTCTATATCAAAACCCATGGCTGCCAGATGAACGAGTACGACTCCTCGCGCATGCTGGATCTGCTCAGGGCGCAGCAGGGCGCCGAACTGGTGGACGACCCGGCCCAGGCCGACCTGTTGTTGCTCAATACCTGCTCGATCCGCGAGAAGGCCCAGGAGAAGGTCTTTCATCAACTGGGCCGCTGGCGTGCCCTGAAAGAGCTCAATCCACAGCTGAAAATCGCTGTGGGTGGCTGTGTCGCCAGCCAGGAAGGCGATGCGATCGGCAGACGGGCGCCCTACGTGGACGTGGTTTTCGGCCCCCAGACCCTGCATAAACTGCCGGAAATGCTGGCCTCGGCAACCGGATCCGCGCCGGTCGTCGATATCAGCTTTCCGGAAATAGAGAAATTCGACCGGTTGCCGGAGCCGGAAGTGACTGGCTGCCAGGCTTTTCTGACCGTCATGGAGGGCTGCAGCAAGTATTGCAGCTTCTGTGTAGTGCCCTACACCCGCGGCGAAGAGGTCAGCCGGTCCCTGGACGACGTGCTGGCCGAGGCGGTTCATCTGGCTGAGCAGGGCGTCCGTGAGATTAATCTGCTGGGACAGAACGTCAACGCCTATCGCGGTCTGAACCACGAGGGCAGAATTATCGATCTGGCCACTCTGATCAATTACATAGCCAGTATCGATGGCATCGACCGTATCCGTTACACCACGTCTCACCCGGTGGAGTTCACCAGCAACCTGATCAATGTGTATGCCCAGGTGCCGGAACTGGTCAATCATCTGCACCTGCCGGTGCAGAGCGGCTCGGACCGCATCCTCGCCGCCATGAAGCGCGGCCATACGGCACTGGAGTACAAATCGATACTCCGCAGAATCCGGGCCATCCGCCCCAATATCAGTCTTTCTTCGGATTTCATCGTCGGCTTTCCGGGCGAGACCAACCGTGACTTTGAAGACACCATGAATCTCATTATCGAGATCGGCTTCGACCTGTCATTCAGTTTTATCTACAGTGCCCGCCCGGGTACACCCGCTGCCGACCTCAGGGATGACACACCTGAACAGGAGAAAAAGCACCGGCTCGCCACCCTGCAATCCCAGATCAACGCGCAGGCGCGCGCTATCGCTGAAGCTATGGTAGGCGGGACTGAACGCATCCTGGTTACCGGTCCTTCAGTCAAGGACCCCGGGGAATTGCAGGGCCGCACCGAGAACAACCGGGTAGTCAACTTCCGCAGCGACGATCACAGCCTGATCGGTAATTTCGTCGATGTAAAAATCCTCGACGCCTACCCGAACTCCCTGCGCGGCCAGGTGTAACCCCCGCCGGGCCAACCACCCGGGGTCCAGGCCAGTTGGGGAAATCATGCCGAACCTGGCATTAAAGTGCTTACATTCCGGTCCATCTTGGTATACTAACCCTACCGATATCAGCATGAGGTTCTGATTCCCCTTTCATGACCGAACAGATCCATTCCCGGAGCATTACCCTGCTCCCTGACAACGCGCAGCGTCTGGCCAGTCTGTGCGGGCGTCTCAACGAAAATATCCACCAGATCGAGAAATCTCTGGCTGTGAAAATCCAGCAGCGCGGCAACCTGTTCCGGATCTCCGGCTCAGAAGCCGCCATAGCCGGAGGTGGCAAGGTCCTGGAGGACCTTTATCTTGCCACCGTGGATGGCAAACCGCTGAGCCCTGACCAGGTGCATCTGGCACTGCGGGAGACCCAGCAGCCGGTTGACCAGACCGATGAAACGGAAGACAGCTCGGTAATCCGAACTCCCAGGAGTTCAGTCAAGCCGCGCACCCGGCACCAGCGTGAATACGTCCGCTCCATTCATCGCCACGATATTAATTTTGGTATCGGACCGGCCGGCACCGGAAAAACCTACCTGGCAGTCGCCTGCGCCGTGGAAGCACTGGTTCAGGAGCGGGTCAGCCGGCTGTTACTGGTGCGACCGGCCGTCGAAGCCGGCGAGAAGCTCGGTTTTCTGCCTGGGGACCTGGCTCAGAAAATCGATCCGTATCTGCGCCCGCTCTATGACGCCCTGTACGAGATGCTGGGCTTCGAACGGGTCGGCCGCCTGATTGAGAAGAACGTTATCGAAGTGGCACCGTTGGCGTATATGCGCGGCCGAACCCTGAATAACTCGTTCATTATTCTCGATGAGAGTCAGAACACCACGGCATCGCAGATGAAGATGTTTCTGACCCGGATCGGCTTCGGCTCCACCGCGGTAATTACCGGTGACGTCACCCAGATCGACCTGCCCAAGGGTACCCGTTCCGGTCTGGTGCACGTGACCAAGGTGCTCCAGCACATCGATGAAATCGGATTCACCTATTTTGATGCCCGGGACGTGGTTCGCCACCGCCTGGTTCAGAAAATTGTCGAGGCTTATGATGCCAGCGATCGCAAGGCAATCTCCAACCTGAATCAGGACAATGCGTCCAGCAACGACCGTGACCAGCGTGAAAGTTGATCTGGACAATGCCTGTCCCGGGCACTGGATTCCCTCGGTTACGATGATGGAAAAATGGCTCAGTGCTGCCAGCCATAAACTGCCTGGTCACCCCAGGCCGGCCCGGATCGGCATCAGAATTGTGGACGAAACCGGTTCCGCCGCGTTGAATCGCAACTTCCGGGGTAAGGATTACCCTACCAACGTACTGTCGTTTATCTGTGATTTACCTGCTCTGGTAAGCGACACTCTCAAACGGGTACCGCTGGGTGACCTGGCAATCTGCGCCCCGATAGTGGACGCCGAGGCCAGCAATCAGGGCAAGAGCCAGGAGGCCCACTGGGCCCACCTGCTAACCCATGGGTTCCTGCATCTGCACGGCTTCACACACGACACCGCGCCACACGCGGAAGCCATGGAGTCCCTGGAAATCAGGGTCCTTGAAGAACTGGGATTTCCCAATCCCTATCTTATCAACTGACAGCGATAGCTATACGGGATATTAGCGGAAATGACCGACGACCAACCGGAATCAGACCAGAAAACCCGCTCCTGGCTGGAACGAATTGCCCAGATTTTCTCTGATGAGCCGACCGACCTGCAAAGTCTGCTGGCGCTGCTGCGCAATGCGGAACAGGACAAGGTACTGGATTCCGATGCCCTGAGTATTATCGAAGGCGCATTGCAGGTTTCCAGCATGCAGGTCAGGGAGATCATGATCCCCCGCTCGCAACTGGTTACGGTATCTGCCCGCCTCTCACCCCAGGAAATCATAGAGCAGGTCGCCGAGGAAGCTCACTCCCGCTACCCGGTGATCGGGGACAGCATCGACAATGTGCTTGGCATTCTGCTGGCCAAGGACCTGCTGCCACTGGTGCTTCAACAGAATATCGATAAATTCTCCATCAAGGATATTGTGAGACCCGCCACCTTTGTCCCGGAGAGCAAACGCCTGAACGTTCTGCTGCGGGAATTCCGGGAAACCCGTCATCACATGGCCATCGTCATCGATGAGTACGGAAGTGTCTGCGGCGCAGTGACCATCGAAGACGTGCTGGAACAGATCGTCGGCGAAATCGAAGATGAATACGATGTGGATGACGACAGCTACATCAAGCGTTTCGATGATCACAACCACATCGTCAAGGCACTGACTCCGATCGACGAATTCAATGAGCACTTCAACACCTCGTTCAGTGAACAGGATTTCTCGACTATCGGTGGACTGGTCCTGCAACGTTTCGGTCATATCCCGGAGCGGGACGAGGCTATCAATATCGGGCCGTTCCTGTTCACCGTTCTGAATGCCGACAGCCGCCAGATCAAACTTCTCAAGGTAACCTCAAGCCTGCTCGAAGCCGACCATCAGAAGGTTGCCAAACTGGGCCGCTGACGCTTATGCAGAGCCGCCAACTGAGCGGCTGGAAGCACCGCCTCGGGATAATCCAACCCAGTCTGTAAACTTGGTGAAAACCGGGGCCTGAGGTATCCTTGTCTCCGCACCGGCCCGACGCCTGTCAGTCAGTCTCCAATTCAGTCCTAACCGAATGTAACCAGCCATGAGCAGTATCAGCAAAACCTATTCCCCTGCCGAGGTGGAATCCGCAGCCCAGCAGTATTGGGAATCCAACGACAGCTTTCGCGCTGAAGAAAACACCGGCAAAGAGAAATTCTACTGCCTCTCGATGTTTCCTTACCCCAGCGGACACCTGCATATGGGGCATGTTCGCAACTACACCATCGGCGACGTAATCAGCCGTTTTCAACGCATGCAGGGAAAGCATGTTCTGCAGCCGATGGGCTGGGACGCGTTCGGCCTGCCGGCCGAAAATGCTGCCATTCAGAAGCAGGTGCCGCCGGCGGGCTGGACCTACAGCAACATCGATTACATGCGTGGGCAATTCAAACAGCTGGGCTTTGCCTATGACTGGCACCGGGAACTGGCTACCTGTCACCCGGCCTACTATCGCTGGGAACAGTGGTTCTTCACCAGGCTGTTCAGCAAGGGCCTGGTCTACAAGCAGGAAGCCGAGGTGAACTGGGATCCGGTGGACCAGACGGTGTTGGCCAACGAGCAGGTTGTGGACGGCCGCGGCTGGCGTTCCGGCGCCGTAGTGGAACGCCGCAAGATTCCCCAGTGGTTTATCAAGATCACCGATTACGCCCAGGAATTACTCGATGACCTGGAAAAACTCGGCGGTTGGCCGGAACAGGTGCTCACCATGCAGAGCAACTGGATCGGCCGCTCGGTGGGCTTGGAACTGACCTTCGGGGTAGCGGGTCAGACCGATCCGGCTTACCAGTCCTTGACGGTTTACACGACCCGCCCCGATACCCTGATGGGCGTCACTTACGTGGCCGTGGCGCCCCAGCATCCGCTGGCGGAACTGGCCGCTTCCAGCGACCCGGCCGTGCGCGCTTTTATCGAGGAACAGTCTCACACCAAGGTCGCGGAAGCGGACATGGCGACCATGGAAAAACTGGGCATCGACACCGGCCTCAAGGCAGTTCATCCAATCACCGACGAGCAGGTGCCGGTCTACATTGCCAACTTCGTCCTGATGAGTTATGGATCGGGTGCGGTCATGGCGGTGCCGGGTCACGATCAGCGGGACTGGGAATTTGCCCGGAAATACGGCCTGCCGGTAATACAGGTAATCCGACCGCACGAGGGTGATGTAACCTGTAACCTGGAAACCGCGGCGTTTGTGGAAAAAGGCATCCTGATCAATTCAGGTCAATTCGATGGCCTGGATTTTGACCGGGCGTTCGAGGCCATGGAGAAGTTTCTGGCGGCGCAGGGCAAGGGACAGAGTAAGGTTAACTTCCGGCTGCGTGACTGGGGAGTGTCCCGGCAACGTTACTGGGGCACTCCGATCCCGATCATCTATTGTCCGGACTGCGGCACCGTGCCGGTTCCCGAACAGGACCTGCCGGTTCTGTTGCCTACCGACATCGAATTCGATGCCAGCGGTTCACCGCTCAAGAAAATGGCGGAATTCTATCAGACTTCCTGTCCTCACTGTGGTGCCGATGCGGAACGGGAAACCGATACCTTCGACACCTTCGTCGAATCGTCCTGGTATTACGCACGTTATGCCTGCCGGGATCAGGACCAGGCCATGCTCGATGAGCGGGCTGACTACTGGCTGCCGGTCGACCAGTACATAGGGGGTATCGAGCACGCTATTCTGCACCTGCTCTATGCCCGCTTTTTCCATAAACTGATGCGTGACGAGGGGCTGGTCAAGTCGGACGAGCCATTCACCCGCCTGCTGACCCAGGGCATGGTTCTCAAGGACGGCAGCAAGATGTCCAAGTCCAAGGGCAACACCGTGGACCCGCTGTCTCTTATCGAGCAGTACGGTGCCGACACCGTGCGCATGTTCACCATGTTTGCGGCACCCCCGGACCAGTCCCTGGAATGGTCCGACAGCGGTGTGGAAGGCAGTTATCGATTTCTGAAGCGGCTCTGGAAAGTGGTGGCCGATCACCGGCCCGTCGATCCCGGCAAGCTTGATCACGGCGATCTGAATGAACGGCAGCAGCAGTTTCGCTATGCTATTCACAGCACATTGGAAAAAGTCGGCGACGACTATGGCCGCCGCCAGACCTTTAATACCGCGATTGCGGCAGTTATGGGCCTGGTCAATGACATTTACAAGTTTGTCGAGCAGAGTGAGTCCGATCTGGACAACGCCCTGATCACCGAGGCGCTGTCCACCGTTGTGGCCATGTTGTCGCCGGTGGTACCGCACATCTGTCATGTGCTCTGGCACCACCTGGGCCATGAAAGCGCGGTGATCGACGCGCCGTGGCCAACCCTCGACAAAGCCGCCCTGAAACAATCCACCCTGCTTATCGTCCTGCAGGTAAACGGCAAACTGCGCGCCAAGATCGAAGTGGACAAGGATATCGATCGCCAGCGCCTGGAAAAGCTCGCGCTTGAGCACGAGGCTGTGCAGCGTTACACCAGCGAGGGGGAAGTACGAAAGGTTATCGTCGTACCCGGGCGCCTGGTCAATATCGTGGTGGCCTGAGGAACAGCCAGATGCGGAGCCGGTTTGTCAATGCGGTACTGCTGACCTGGATTCTGCTGGTGACTACCGGCTGTGGTTTCAGCCTGCGTGGCAGCGACACCCTGTCAGGCAATCTGCCCCGGTTACAGTTGTATCTGCAGGAACCCGGAGGAGAAATGGCACGCCTGCTGCGCGAGGCCCTCGAAGGTGCCAATGTGGCCATTCAGGAAATTGAACCCGACACGCTGGACAGCAGTGTACCGGTATTGGTGGTGGGTGCGGAGCAGATGCGCAGCCGGCCCATAACCGTCACACCCAGGGCCAGGGCAGCGCAGTACGATATACGACTGGTGCTGCCGGTGCAGTTGCTGCTGGGTGAGAACCGGTTACTGGGGCCCGAAGACCTGTCGATTCAACAGGTTTATTACGAGAATACCGGCAATATCACCGGCACAATCGAAGAACGGGAAATTATTCAGTCGGAATTGCGCCGGGAACTGGTTAATCAGCTGTTGCGGCGACTGGAAGCCGCAGCCGCCGGCAATATCGTGTCCTGAACTGACCTTAACCTCCAGGGCAACAATGAAACTCAATAAAGCGGGACAACTGATACCCAGCCTGAAAAAAGACCTCAAGCCTGTGGTCTGGATAGCCGGCGACGAACCGCTGTTGCTACAGGAAAGTGCTGACGCGGTGCGCAGCCTGCGCCGGGAAACAGGCTTTGAGGAGCGGGAAGTTTTCACTGTCGATCGCAGTTTCGACTGGAATTCCTTCAAAGAATCCGTGGATAACCTTTCCCTGTTCGCTACCCGAAAGTTGATCGAGTTGCGACTCAGCTCACCCAGGCTGGAAGAGCCGGGCCGCGGATACCTGCTCGACTACCTGCAGTCGCCCAACCCTGACTACCTGCTCCTGATCACCAGTCTGAGGGTGGAACCAGCCACCATGAATACCCGTTGGTTCAAGACAATTGAGGCAAGCGCCTGGTTTCTGCCGGTCTGGCCGCTTGGTATAGACGAGCTTCCAGACTGGCTGGCACAGCGGCTGATCAAGACGGGCTTGCGTGCAACTCCGGAGGCAATTCAGCTGCTGGTGCAACGAATTGAAGGTAATCTGCTGGCCGCAGTTCAGGAAATCGAGAAACTCAAGCTACTTGTGAACCCGGCTGGAGACAGCAGTCACGAGCTTGATGCAGACCAGGTTCTGCAGGCAGTCGCGGACAGCTCCCGATACACCGCGTTCAACCTGATCGATGCGGCTCTGGTCGGTGATCCGGTAAGGACAATGAAAATTCTCCAGGGACTGCGGGAGGAAGGTACCGAGGCGCTGGCGATTCTGGGTGCCGTGTGCGCGGAATTGCGCCGGCTGTTGCCACGCTTACATCAGGTAGCATCCGGTCAAGCGGTCGCCCGGGTTGCCGACGAGGCGGTCGGTCGCAATTTTAAACGTAAGGGAACAGTATCCCGGGCATTACAGCGCTTACGCGCTGCCCAGATCTACAGGTTACTGGACCAGGCGCGGGCAGTGGATTATGCGGTTAAAGGATTGAGCCCGGCCGATCCCTGGCTGGAACTGGAAAGCCTGTTCCTGAGCCTCAGCGGTTCTCCCGCAGCAATTTCCCGTCTGCCGGGATCAGCCTGACTGGCTCCGGCGTAACCGCTACAATAAGCCGGTAACCCTGCGGACCGCAGGTCGTCAGTGTCAGGTTGCCTGTTGTCAGCAACTTTTCAAGGAGACATCATGAACATTCTGTTTCAAGTTCTCATCGCTCTCGCCGTCATCTGGATTCTCGCCTTCAGACGCGCCCGTATGGCGACCATCCTGTCTCTGCTTACCCTGGCACTGCTGGCCACCAGCTGGATATGGGCCCCCGCCCTGCTGCCCTGGTCCATACTGACACTGGTGGCACTGTTCTATTTTATCGATAGTCTGCGGCGGCAATTACTGAGCCGGCCGATCTACCGGTTCTTCCAGAAAGTATTACCTCCCATGAGCCGCACCGAGATGGAGGCGCTGGAAGCCGGCGACGTCTGGTGGGAAGCCGAACTGTTTCAGGGCGATCCGGACTGGAAGCTTTTTCTCGGGTACCCGAAACCGCAACTGAATGAGGAGGAGCAGTCCTTCCTGGATAACGAGACTGAACAGCTGTGTGCCATGCTTAACGACTGGGACATCGTTCAGCATCGTAAGGACCTTTCGCCGGAAGCATGGCAGTACCTGAAAGAGGCCGGCTTTCTCGGCATGATTATCCCAAAGGAATACGGCGGCAAAGGATTTTCCGCGCTGGCTCACTCCTGCGTTGTCACCAAACTGGCAACCCGCAGCGCCAGCGCCGCCGTAACCTGCATGGTCCCCAATTCCCTGGGACCGGCAGAGCTGCTGATGAAATACGGCACCGAGGAGCAGCGCCAGCGTTACCTGCCGGGTCTGGCAAGTGGCGCTGAAATTCCCTGCTTCGGACTGACCAGTCCGGAAGCCGGCAGCGACGCCAGCGCCATAATCGATCTGGGGATAGTCTGCCGTGGCGAATATAACGGCGAACAATGTCTTGGGCTTCGCCTGACCTGGAACAAAAGGTACATAACACTGGCACCGGTGGCCACGGTCCTGGGACTGGCCTTCAAAATGCTCGATCCGGATCACCTGCTCGGCGAGCAGGAGGACCTGGGAATTACCGTGGCACTGATCCCCACCAACCATCCAGGCGTCATCCACGGCAACCGCCACTACCCGATGGGCATGGCATTCATGAACGGACCGACCCAGGGCAACGATGTATTCATTCCCCTGGAGTGGATCATCGGCGGCGTGGATTATGCCGGTAAAGGCTGGCAGATGCTGGTCGAATGCCTGTCCGAAGGCCGGGCCATTTCCCTGCCGGCACTGAGTACCGCAATTGCCAAGGTCAGCTACCGGCTGACCGGCGCTTACAGTCGCATTCGACGCCAGTTTAATCTGGCAATTGGTAACTTTGAAGGTATTGAGGAAGCTCTGGCCCGCATCGCGGGTTATGCCTATCAACTGGAAGCGTCCCGGGTCATGACAGCGAGCGCCGTCGACCAGCACATCAAACCCTCGGTGGTCTCCGCCATTGCCAAGTACCACATGACAGAAAATTCCCGTAAAGTGATCCAGGACGCCATGGACGTGCACGGTGGACGCGGCCTGATCCTCGGTCAGAACAACTACCTGGCCTATGCCTACATGAGCACGCCCATTGCGATTACCGTGGAGGGCGCCAATATCCTCACCCGCAACCTGATCATCTTCGGCCAGGGAGCGGTTCGCTGTCATCCCTTCATATTCCGCGAAATGCAGGCCGCCAAGGATCCCGATGAAAGAACCGGACTGCGGGATTTCGACAGCCTGTTTTTCCGCCATGTGGGTTACACCATCAGTAACTTCGTCCGCACTTTGAGTCTGAGCCTGACCGGTGGCCTGCTGAGTCCCGCCCCAGTAGGCGGACCCACGGCAAAGTATTATCGCCGGCTGACCCGCATGAGTTCCTCGCTGGCACTGGTTTCCGATATCGCCATGATGCTGCTGGGAGGGGACCTAAAGCGCAAGGAACGACTGTCGGCTCGGCTGGGCGACGTGCTGAGTAATCTGTACCTGGGCTGCGCGGTACTTAAATATTACCGGGACAATGGCAGTCAGTCTGAAGACCTCCCCTACGTGGACTGGAACCTGCAGACCACAATTTACAACTGCCAGGTAGCTCTCAAGGAATTCTTCGAGAACCTGCCCAATCGTCCTGTAGCCTGGCTGCTGCGCCTCGTCGTGTTCCCGTTCGGCAGCCCATTCCGCCTGCCCGATGACAGACTTGAACACGCCATGGTGCAGGCCATGTTCACCGACAACGAACTACGTAACCGAGTCACCAGCCTGACTTATATCGGGGATAAAGAAGATGACCCGGCCTTCATTGTCGAAAATGCTTTCCAACAACTACTGGCAACCCGCGACACCCGAAAGGCTATACGACAGGCTGTCAAGGATGGAAGTGTGCCGGACACCCATGACCTCAATGAACAGATCACGATTGCGGTAAAACTGGGAGTCTGTGAACAGCCGGCAGCGGACGACTTCCTGAAGGCTGAAAAGGCAAGGGATCTGGCAATTCAGGTGAATGATTACCCGCCAGGGTTCTTTGATTGTGGGTGAAAGCAGTTCAACCCTGCCTCATAAGCAGACGTATAAGCCCTAATTCAGGCGTCGTTATGTCAGTTGCTGTCGCATCTATTGCTTTGTTTATTCTTACACCAATAGGGCTACGTCACCTAACTTTAATGCAGAAAAAAACCGCCTTCACGGCGGCTTTTCAAAATGATTTTCTGAATTAGACCACTGTCTATCATACGAGTTTTAGAGTAGCCAGTTTGCGACGACTGAGACCCAGCCACAAAAACCCAAGCCCCAGGAGACTCAATACACCGGGTGCAGGCACCGGCACAGGCAAAGGTGTCGAGCCATTGGGATATGCAGATACGTCGTGTGACGGAGGAGCTTTATCTCCCAATTCAAAAACGGTAGTGCTGTATTGAATGCAAGTATTCCCCTGCCTGATTTCACATACCGCGTGTGTAGTGTAAAGATCAAAGTGTACACTGAACCCGGTGCTGAGGCCTGAAACATCAACCGCAAACGGGAAATAGTAAAAGTCGGTACCCGGACTGGCTGTTGGATCAAACTGGGGAGTATTTTCGGTATTTACCGACCCTGTCTTTTTGGAAGTATCCCAAGCAAACGCAACCTCAGCGAAGTAGCCGGGGAAAATACCGTGACCTGGCAAATCTCCGGATAATACCGGCGGTGTGCCATAAATCAGATCCGAGTAAGTGTACGATGTGCCACCAATACTGAAAGAACCAAAACCACCGGGAACGTTGGTTCCTCGCACGGCAGCTGAGATATAAAACGAATCCAGTGGATTAAGTTTGCTTATCTGTCCATAAGCATAAAGGGTAAAAGGATTAGCGGCGGGAACCACGTCTTCATTTCCTGCATCATAGTACCCGGAGCCATCGACACCAAGTTACAGTGCTGGAATCGCCGATGCGGTGCTCGTACCGAGGAGCAAAAATCCTGTGGCAATCAAACTGGGGAAAATCTGACGGATTTTCGGACTCATTGAATATTCACCTGAAGATAAAGTTATTTACTATCCAACTTAGCGGCTACGAATCTAAGCTAGCTAATACTAGTTGCTGCTGCATGAAGCAATTTCCAAGCCAACCCGTTAATTGAAAAATTAGCTCATGATTTTATTAATTTTTTACTAATCTAAACCAGGCTTTCCCGCACATTTGACTGGTTTTAGGTGAAAAGAAGCCATTGGCGTGTTTTGTGTGTAAAAATTTTTGACAAATAATTTAGCCTGAAATCCTTTGGGCAAGCTCGACTCAGATTTTTCCTATCATGCCCTCATCTGGATCGGTCCATCTTAGTTAGAACATTCTCATATTCCCAGCCGACTGAGTGTATTAATCAATTCCCTCACTATTCGTTCAGCAATTGGATGCTCAATGGCAAAAGAAGCTTCCAGGGCAATAGCATCATCAAGAACATTGTAATCCGCCGTATCTACAGCCGGGTTGACCAGGTCATCGATATCCGATTCGAGCTTTCTGGCCACTTGCATTGTCTCTTCGTCCACACTATCGATTTTTTGGATCTCGCTGATCAGTTCAGCCATCAATTCCCTGAGTCGTTCTGTACTCACCTACCACACTCCATTAATCTGTAAAATTTCCTGACACTCGGAAAATTGCCATTCGCCATTCAATGAGGCGCAGCCGAATTAGTACTACCACCTTTCCTGACAACCCCCGTATTCTCCCGATTTGAAGCTGATTTGTCACGCCTGTGCTGCTTTTATTCAAACTTAATAAACCTTATTCACAACCACTTTCCCAGCACTCTAAAGTGGCAGCTGAATGTTGCCCGCACATCCCAACTATTGCCATAAATTGGTTACAACCTGGCAAATTATGACAAACAGGTGCCTCAACCTCAGAGGTCATGCTGATGACTTACGCACCAAGCCGCTCTGCCAGGTCGAGAAAATCCTCGGCACGAATGTCATAGCTATCCGTGGTATTCCGTTCCACCAGCCGTTCCGGTCCCCGTTCCAGCGGGCGATAGACGTATCCGGTTCGGAATCCCAGTGCGGCGGCAGCCCGCAGGTCACCGGGGTGCGCTGCCACCATCATGACCTGTCCAGGTTCCAGGCTCAGCAGTTCAGCGGCTTTCAGATAGGCTTCGGGATCGGGTTTGTAATGTTGCGACAGCTCCGCGGACAGAATCGTATCCCAGGGCAGGCCGGCATTTTTGGCCATATTGAGCAGCAGCGAGACATTGCCATTGGACATTGTGGCAATCACGTAGCGGGTTTTGAGGCGATTGAGGCCTGCTACCGTATCGGGCCAGGGCATTAACCGATGCCAGGCTTTATTGAAGTGCCGAAGTTCCGTTTCTGATAGTGATCCCATGCCGTATTCAACCACCAGGCGGTCGAGAATCATGCGGTGCAGATCATCTATCTTGGTCCAGGGTAACTCACCGGAACGGACCTGATTCATGGCAGGGCCATAGCCACTGCGCCAGCGGTCGGCGAACTCGCCCCAGTCCACCTGGAATCCCTTGCGGGCCGCCAGCAATTGACCCTCACGAATGATTGAGGAGCGCCAGTCAACCACAGTGCCGAACACGTCGAAGATCAGTGCCTGAACATCGGCGAGTCCGGCCGCTCCAGCACTGGTCTGGGCCTTGACTGACAACGCCGTTAACCCACCCGCACCCAGGATCAGCGCTCCAGACGAGAGAGAAAATAGCTGACGACGGGTAAAGTGCAGACTGTGCGGGGAGTCCGAAAGCGATTTTTTCATGGTCAATCCCTCTTCTTTTATTGATTGTTGCCGGTTATGGATTGTTACCTGTTCCTTTCTGAAAACAGGCAACAGGTTGCGATACCCTGGAAATTGTGTGGCCGGGCTCTAAACCATGCCAGACCGGCTCTGGCAAAATACGTTACCACAACAATCTGCTAACATCACCGAATCCTGACCAGGCTGACGGAAATCCGGCACCGATTTACTCACGAAGCTCTTGAATGAAAACTGATCTTCATATCATCCGGCTACGGGCGGAGACACCGGCCTGCGAAAACCTGATTCATTTCAACAATGCCGGCGCCTCGCTCTCGCCCTCGATTGTGACTCAAAGCGTTGCCCAGCATCTGCAGTTGGAACAACTGATCGGCGGCTACGAGGCGGCCGAGCAGGCCGCCGGGCAGATCGAAAATTTCTATCCGGCCTTTGCCCGCCTGTTGAATTGCGATCCCGCTGAAATGGCATTTATCGAGAACGCGACCCGGGCCTGGGATATGGCGTTTTACGCCGTTCCTTTTCAGCCCGGCGATCAGGTCATTACCGGCCAGGCGGAATATGCCAGCAACTACCTGGCCATGCTGCAACTGCAAAAACGCCTGGGCATTGAAATTGTGGTGATTGCCAACGACGCCCAGGGCATGCTCGATCTCGACTCACTCCGGGAGCACATCAACCGGAAAACCCGGCTTATCGCCCTCACCCATATTCCCAGCCAGATCGGGACTGTTCAGCCGGCCGCGGAAGTCGGCACCATTGCCCGGGGTCATGGCATCCTGTACCTGCTGGATGCCTGCCAGTCGGCGGGGCAGTTGCCACTGGACACGCAACAACTAGGATGTGATCTGTTGACCGGAACCGGCAGAAAATACCTGCGCGGGCCGCGCGGCACCGGATTCCTCTATGTCAACAGGAATCGAATGCATGAACTGAGTCCACCATTCATCGATCTGCACTCGGCACGCTGGGTGGGTCCCGATAATTTTGAATTCCGTGACGATGCCCGCCGGTTCGAGAACTGGGAGTGCTTCGTGGCGGGAAAGATCGGTCTGGGAGTCGCGGCCGACTACGCGCATAACCTGGGTCTGGAAGCGATTCAAACCAGAATCAGCGTAGTCGCCGGTCATCTGGCAAACCGCCTGCGGGAAGCACCTGGCGTCACTGTGCATGAAAAAAGTGACAACCGGTCCGGTATCGTAACGTTTTCCCTGGCCCGGGAATCAGCTCCCGGGTTGCAGCAGAGGCTGCGAAGGTCTGGCATCAATATCAGTGTTTCCAGACGTGTTAATGCCCAGTTGGATTCCAATGTCAGGCAGGTGGGAGATGTCTGCCGCGCTTCTCTGCACTACTACAACACGGTGGAGGAAATTGATCGATTTATCGCGTACCTGAATCAGCCTCGCAGTTAATTCAGGCAATCAACAGCAGTTCCACAATTTCCGTAATCGGAACCAGCAGCCTGTTGAAAAACTCTCTGGTGAGCGCAAGACAAGGCAAAATCTGGCGAAAAAGCGCAGTCTACTCGGCCTAAAAGAGAATTTTGAGCCAGATTTTAACGCCGCATTGTGCCAGCTGTGAGTTTTTCAACAGACTGTTAGAGGAATCCGAGTAACTGGACATAAACCATCAGGATCGCCACCGGGCAGATGAACTTGACGTAGAACGGCCAGATCTTCCAGAACAGGCTCTGTTCGACATCAGGATATCCCTGACTTATTTCCCGTAACAAACCATTGCGATTCCAGATCCAGGCGACAAAGACACAGAAAAACAGTCCACCCAGAGGCTGACTCCATTCGGTGGTCACTGTGACTGTCAGGTCGAACAGCACTGAAAAGTTTGCCACGATAATCAGACAGATGACCGCTATTATTGCGCCAATCGCGACGGTAGCCTTTTTCCGTTCCACGCCATGGTTTTCCACTGCGTACGCTACCGGCACTTCCAGCATGGAGATTGACGAGGTAAGGGAAGCAATCGTCATCAACAGGAAAAACGCCAGGGCAACCAGCAGCCCGATCGGGCCCATGCTGTTGAATAACGCCGGCAGCACCGAAAGGATCAGACCGGGCCCGGCAATCAGACCTCCTGCGGCATCATAGATGGCGACCCCGTTGTTCTGTGCCACATACATGGCCGGTAGAATCAGCAGTCCGGCCAGAAAGGCGATGCCGACATCCAGCAACGCCACCAGACTGCCCAATTGTGCCAGATTTTCGCGCTTATTGACGTAGGAACCATAAATCAGCATGGTGCCTACGCCAAGGGAAAGCGAAAAAAACGCCTGACCCAGGGCGTTGATAATAAGGTGCGGGTTTGCCACCACTCCAAAGTCCGGCACCAGGTAGGCGCGCAGTCCCTCGCTGGCTCCCGGCAACGTGACCACATACAGGATCAGCAGTATCAGAATGACAATCAGCGACGGCATAAGTCGTGAAGCCCACTTCTCGATGCCTTCCTTGACGCCGGCACTGATGACATAGATCGTCAGTCCCATGAATAGCAGGACGAACAGGCTGTCACGGACCAGGCCGTCACCAGTCAGCCAGCCGGCCAGTGAATTGAGTCCGGCGAGTCGGGCCAGGGGATCGATAAGATAGGCCATCATCCAGCCGCTGACGATCACGTAAAAACTGAGAATCAGGCTGACGGTGACAATGCCGACAAATCCTACCGTTGTGCCGAGCAGATACGTGGCCCGGCCCCGGGACAAGCCCTGCAATGCCGTCACTGCATTGGAATGCCCATGGCGCCCGATAATCAATTCAGCCATCAGGGCCGGATAAGCCAGCAGAAAGACCAGAATCAGGTAGGTGAAAAGAAAGGCTGCGCCACCATTGCTGGCGGTGTTGGTTGGAAATCCCCAGATATTGCCCAGGCCGACCGCGGAACCGGATGCCGCCATCAGAAATCCGAACCTGGAACTGAACTCACCCCGGGCAGCACTCATTGTGCGCTCGCCTCCTTGCTACTCTGCTTATTACTCAGCATTCCTAACAGGAATCCGGCGTTCCCAGCAACCTGAACTGCGGCGCCTGTGGGTCAGACAGCTCAAACTCTACGTTGCAAAGTGTATCGCTCTCACTCAATTCGATACTGGGAAAAATCAATCGGTTGCTGCCACTGGAAAAGGTTGCTGCCTCAGCCGGAATGTCGCGAAGCAACAGCAGCGAGTCCACAATCGGATCCAGTATGATCTGGTTATCGACTACCAGAACCTGAAATCTGATCCTGTATGCAGCCACATCGTCTACTGCCACTGCCCCCATTATCTGCTGGCTGAGGGGCTCGAACAGGTTAACTGCCTGACTGTAGCGACTGACCACCGCCATACTGACAAAAACGAATTCCTCGTCGGGCTTGCCCCCGTATTCTTCGGTAACTATAGGAGCAAAGTCGGCCCGCGGACAGGCGACAGAGACAACGCAGGGCCGGTATTTCTGCAGCCCCTGGATGGTATCCAGCACCTGCATGCCAGCTTCCGTGTCTGAACCGTCTGCGCCCCCCAACACCTGTCCGAAAACGGTAAACCCTCCATTATCGATGTCGAGCGGATTACTGTTATCCGAGGTATTGAAAAACCACTGGTAGGAAGCGCTGTCCGGATTCCCGGCAATTTTAGCCATGGCGATGGTTCCCCGGGTATTGGAATACTGGGGTTCGTTCAGAACATTAGGTATGAGCCCCGACGTCGTTATGGGTATCGGTCCGGTAAAAGATTGAAAGCGGTAAGCTCCCCCTTGAACTATACCGATGCCCTGAGTTTCGGCACTCTGGGTTCGATGTAAATAGGTCTGATTGAAATTGACAGTCCCGCCAAGCGGATCCCCGTTGATATCGAGTGCCTCGCCGTTTACATAACCGAGAAAGTTGGCGACAGTCCGCCAGGTGACGGCATCATAAAGTTCGATGGAGAAATCACCGACAGTGGTGCTGACCCGGACAATGGTGCCGGCTTCAACTGACGCGGCACCGAGGAGCAACAGATTCAACAACAGCGCGCCAACCAATCGGCCGGCACATTTCCGGGTGTAAAACCCGACCCCACTGTTCCCCTTGACTGTCATTCGAGCCGGCATGTTTTCTCCTGTCAAACCAACTGCTGCAGCGACCTGCATTCAACCAGTTGCGACGGCTCTGTTAGAGCGGACAATTATCGCTGGCTGGCTCTGAAATGGAGCAGAATAGGGTATGTGTCTGGATTATTCAAGCAATGGTCCGACCACACTGTACCAGGCGACTTGCACAGCTTACTGGGGATATACAGGCTCAGCCAAGGTATGCCCCCCAGCGTCTCTGTTCTGCCACTCTGAATCCGAGGATTGCTGGTGAAATTCAAGCCGACTGTGCTATAAATCGATCTTTTTTCGACACCGTTACAGGGGCTTTCGGAGGAGAGATTCGGTCTGTTCCAGTCAGACTTGTTACAACAACCACAATGACTAACCCACCCTCCCCTCAACCGTCTACCGATATCGGCATTGGCATCGGGATTGACTACGGTACCAGCAACAGTGCAGCAGCCGTGTTCGACGGCAACACGGTAACGCTGGTGCCACTGGAAGGCGATATCACCATCATGCCTTCGGCCACCTATGTCGATCGCAGGTTTCAGATCACCACCGGGCAGGCGGCCATCGATGCCTACATCGCCTCCAACAGCGGGCGCAAGGTGGAACTCAGTGCCGAATACCTGGGCGAAGGACGGACTTCCACCGGCCAGGTTGGAGAAACGGGGCTGCCCGAAGAAGCGGGTACGGAAAAATTCTTCGGCCAGTCATTCGTGGATGCCGGGGAGAAGGGTCGTCTGTTCCGGGGTGTCAAGCGCCTGTTGGGAGACGCCAGCGTGGCGCGGCTCATGGTTTTCGATCGGCCGTTCCGCCTGGTGGCACTGGTGACTCCCCTGCTGCTGCGGATTGGGCAGGCATTAAGCACTACCCTGAAGTCGATGAGCAGGGATTCCGGCGCCAGGCATGCCTGCATCGGCCACCCGGTGAACTTTGAGGGTCGGGCGGAAAGCCACAATCAGGTAGCGCTGGAACGGCTGAGTGAAGCCTGCGGCTATGCGGGATTTGAGCGCCAGCGGTTTTTCCCGGAACCCATTGCCGCAGCAATCAGTTACCTGTTCGATTTCCCGCAACTCAGCAGCCGGACCATGCTGGCTGTGGATTTTGGAGGCGGTACGCTGGATCTGTGCCTGCTTCGGCATCAGGGTGAGGAGTTCGAGGTGGTTGCCACTCACGGAGTTGGCCTGGGCGGCGACCATATTGACCAGGAGCTGTTTCGCGCCGTGCTGTTCCCGCTGCTCGGCAAGGGTGAGCGATTCCGACGCAAGGGTGAAGACCGGGAAATCGAAACCCTGTTTCCGTTCGAGGAATACGAAGATCTGTTGCTTAACTGGGCGGTCAGTTACCGGCTCAATCAGAACCGCTTTACGACACCGGTCATGCAACGAATAGAACAGGGTGACGCGGCCGCCGTCAAATTCCGGCGTCTCTACGAACTGATCAAAAACAATTACAGTTACCTGGCGTTTCAGGCGATCAAGGACCTGAAAGCCATGCTGTCAGAACAACAGGAGGCGCACCTCGACATTCCCGAAATCGACGTGGACGTGGTGCTGAAACGAAGCGAATTTGAGCTGATAATAGCCGATCTGTTGAAGGCATTCGAAGCAGCGGTGCAGGATACGCTGGAGCTGGCCGGCATCGGGGCGGATCAGGTGGAACTGGTAATCCGCACTGGGGGTTCGTCGCTGATACCGGCGGTCAAGACTATCCTGGACCGGATGTTTCCTGGCAAGGTGATCGAACACGATCCGTTTACCAGCGTAGCCGCCGGTCTTGCTATCGCCGAATTCCGGGGTCTCGGTGCGAGTTTGTCTGTCGCCGGAAGCCGGAAGTTATAGAACCGGCTGTGGCTATGCCATCGACAACCGCCAGCACAGAGTATCTGCCGATGCGACTCCGGCGAGGGCTCTGAAACCGGATCAGAACCCCGGGCCGGGATTGCGGGAACTGCGTGAACCGATGCCTTTGGTTCAGCGACGTCCCTCATTCACCACAATGGACACCGGTACCGCTCCCATGTTGTGAATCTGGAACGGACTGTTGGCATCGCGCCAGGCCCAGTCACCCATGGCATCCAACTCAGCGGTGATACCGTCCTGGCGACTCACGTGCGTCAACCCGTCACTCACCTGAACGACTACGGTCGGATTCTGATGGGTCTGCAGGGTCGTGGTTTCACCTGGCGCCAGTTCAATCCGGTAGGAGCGGAACCATTCATTTTCCAATTGTGGTTCGGCGCTTATTCCAGCCGGCCTGCCGGCACTGAGATTGCTTTGCCCGGATCCGTAATTGGCGAACGCTATAATGCGAAACAGATTCGGGCCTTCATTGGATACCTGATGCGTATAGTTCTCTTTCACGTAGTCGGTATTGCTGGACACCCGGCCCCCCAGCGGCCCGTCGCCATTACTGATGAAGGTGTACATGATGGCTGAATCATGGGTATGAGGCAGCGTCTGATCACCCGGATTGATCTGCACGTCAATCAGGTAGAGATCGCCGTCCTTATGCATGGTCCGGTGACGCGGTTCCTGGCGAATATTGACCACCCGCTGACCGCCCCAGTCGTTTTCCTGGGCGAGGGCCGGACCGGCCAATGGTACAGAAAGAGTGGCCAGTGCCAGGGTGGCAACTGCAGTCAGAGACGACCAGCGGTGGTTCGAAACGGTTTTCCCTGATGAAAAATTCCTTATTGCTCTCATAATTACCTCGCAAGGGGATGCTGCTCAAGGGTCGATGACAGAGGGTATACGACGACCTGCGGGAATTCAACACAAACCGGCAGCTTAGCTCCGGTTGATCAGATCGCAGTCATCGGAAACGATTCCAGCAGATCACCGCTGGCCGGATCGCGAATCTGGAATTCGGCCGGGTAGCTCCGACCGAGGGCCTGGTCAAAAGTGGAGCCGTCATTGAGATTGCTGATAATAAAAACCACCTGGCCTTCAACGGTTGCACCGGGAGGCAGCACTACCGGGATAAACAGGTAACCGTCACTGTTACTGAGCAGGCCGCGCACGCTGGCCTCCACACTCAGCCTGGCATCCGGCAGCTGATTCCTGACTGCCCGGAACAGAATCGGCTCGTTGTTGCCATCCAGTATGCGCAGATAAACATCCACTTCCCGGGTGAACAGCTCATTGTTATGCAGACGGATCGTCGGCGTGTAGATCGGATAGGCGAAGCCGACCTCCACAATGCCGTTGCTGGTACTCTCGGTGATCAGGCTGCTGGCCAGCTGCTCACCGTCCAAGCCGACGCCGGCCCGGGCTGGCAGGAAGGAAAAAAAGTACCAGGGACTGATCGCCAGAAGCGGTAGTCCGATGAGCAGCAGATAGGCTGGCAAACGGCGGGAAAACCACGGTACGAACGGCCTGGCACCAGCAACCAGCAAGCCGGCAGCCAGGCACCCCAGGGTGGCCCTGAGTTCCAGCGGCTGGCGACCCAGTTCGACCGGGTAGAGTAGAAACAGCGCACCAGTCAGCACCGCCAGCAACAGCAGCAGCCCATGCACCAGAATGATAATTCCAGATCTGGTCATCCCGCTATGCTACAGCTCTTCGCCACGAGCCTGCTTGTCGGCATGATAAGAGGAGCGCACCAGCGGCCCACTGGCAACATGACTGAATCCCAGGCTCTCACCGTATTCACGCAAGGCTTCGAATTCGTCCGGGTGAACGAATCGTTCCACCTTGAGGTGATCGCGGCTGGGTTGCAGATATTGACCAAGGGTAACCATGTCGACCTTGTGCGCCAGCAGGTCCCGCATGACCTCCTTGACCTCGTCGATCGTCTCTCCCAGACCCAGCATCAGCCCGGACTTGGTAGTCACCTGGGCAACCCGTTCCTTGTAACGGCACAGGAGTTCCAGCGACCAGTGATAATCGGCTCCCGGGCGCGCCTGACGATACAGCCGGGGCACGGTTTCCAGATTGTGATTGAAGACGTCGGGAGGGGTCTGCTGCAGAATATCCAGCGCGATATCCATGCGACCGCGGAAATCGGGAACCAGCACTTCCACCTTGATGCCGGGATTACAGCGCCGGGTTTCGACAATACAGTTCGCGAAATGCTGAGCACCGCTGTCCTTGAGATCGTCACGATCTACCGAGGTGATTACCACGTACTCGAGGCCCATTTCAGCGATCGCTTCAGCCAGTTCCCGCGGTTCATTTTCATCAAGAGGTTTGGGCTTGCCATGGGCCACGTCGCAGAACGGACAGCGTCGGGTACAGATTTCCCCCATGATCATGAAGGTGGCCGTGCCGTTGTCAAAACACTCACCCAGGTTCGGGCAGGAGGCCTCCTCACAGACGGACGCCAGGCGGTGGCTGCGCAGCTTCTGCTTGATGTGCTGCACTCGCGGCGAGGTGGGAACCCGGACTCGTATCCAGTCCGGTTTGCGGGGCAGTTCGTCGGTCGGAATAACCTTGACGGGGATTCGTCTTACCTTCTCGGCACCCCGCAGTTTCTCTCCTTCGATCAGCGTATTACGTCTTTTCCTTTCCGCCATTACACAATTCCTGGTGGGGTATTCTGGTGGTCGATCTGCTCATGACCCAGCCGCGCTGCCAGTTTGTTGGCCAGTTGCACGGCGGTTCGCTGCATCAGTCGGTCGCGGTCAGGAACCAGGTCGGCCAGTTGGGTAACCTGTAGTCCCTGATATCCGCAGGGGTTGATCCGGGTAAACGGCTCCAGATCCATATCCACGTTCAGGCTCAGCCCGTGATAACTTCGGCCCTTACGGATTCGCAACCCCAGGGCCGCTATTTTAGCATCTTCCACGTAGACTCCGGGAGCCTCGGGGCGTGCCGCGCCATTGATGCCGGCGTCCTGCAGCAGTTCCACGATCGCTGACTCTATCAGCGTGACCAGGTCACGGGCACCCATCTTGCGTTTGCGCAGGTCCAGCAGCAGGTAGATAACCAGCTGACCCGGGCCATGATAAGTCACCTGGCCGCCCCGATCGGTCTGTATTACCGGAATGACACCTGGGTTTAGCAGGTGTTCCTGCCGGCCTGCCTGGCCTAGAGTGAACACCGGCTTGTGGCTGAGCAGCCACAATTCGTCGCCCCGTCTTCGCTCCGGATGATCGGCGATATAGCGCATCACCTTCCATATTGGCAGGTAGTCCTGCAGTCCCAGTCGCCTGACGGTGATCACGCCCTCCTCTCCCTGGCCGGGTTGAACAGAGGGCAGACTATGGAATTTGTAATCGTGAAGCAGCAAGTGTGAAACCGACTGAAAAATCCTGTGACCGGAGGGCGTTACAGCACGATCTTGACGCTTGCCTGGTCCATCAGTTCCCGGAAGATACTGGCCAGCTGTGCTTCACCGGTGGCTTCGATCACCACGGTAATGGAAAGATAGTTGCCTCTGGCACTGGCACGTTCCGAGATGCGATCCTCGGGTACCGGGCTGGCATGCCGGTGAATGACTTCCATGACTTCCGCCTGAAACCCCTCACTGGCAATGCCCATCACCTTGATCGGGTAGTCGCAGGGGAACTCGATCTTCGGTGCTTCCTGGTCGATGTCGGTGAATCGCATGAGCTGTCAACTGAACAGGTTGGTGAACATCAGTGTCAGCCAGTCGATGAAGCGCTTGAAAATGCCGGCCCGTTCAACCGATTGCAGGGCGATTACGTCGCCCTGATAGAGCAGATCGTCTTCCAGCACCACGTTAATGGTTCCCATCACCTGGCCCTGTTCCAACGGTGCGGTAATCACTTCATCCAGTTCCATGGAGGCACTCATTTCCTCAGCCTGGCCCCGGGGTATGGTGATATAAACCTCGTCGGTAATCCCCAGATCCACGGAATTCTGTTCACCGGACCAGACTTTCACATTGCTGACCAGCTGATTGGCGTCATAAAGCTTGTGGGTTTCATAGTAGCGAAACCCGTAAGTCAGCAGCTTCTGGGTTTCCACTGCCCGGGCCTCCTCGTTGGCAGTTCCCATGACCACGGTAATCAAACGCATGCCGTCCCGTTCCGCAGAGGCAACCAGGCAATACCCCGCGGCATCGGTCCAGCCGGTTTTCATGCCGTCCACGTTACGATCACGAAACAGCAGTGAATTCCGGTTCGGCTGGGTGATACCGTTGTAGGTAAATTCCCGCTCTTTGTACATGGCATAGTGCTCGGGATGATTTTCGATGGTAGCCCGGGCGAGAGTCGCCAGGTCTCTGGCCGACATGCGGTTATAGTACATCTCGGTATCGAGACCGCTGGCATTCATGAAGAAGGAATTGCTCATGCCCAGCACTTCGGCATACTGATTCATCATGTCGGCAAACGCTTCTTCACTGCCGGCAATATGCTCGGCCATGGCCACACTGGCGTCGTTGCCGGACTGAATGATAATCCCCCGCATCAGGTCGTCGACCCTGACCTGGGTATCGACCCCGACAAACATCTTGGAGCCTTCCATGCGCCAGGCCTTCTCGCTGATATGGACCATATCATCCCAGGACAGATTGCCCAGTTTAATCTCCTCCGCGGCGATGTAGGCGGTCATGATCTTGGTCAGGCTGGCCGGTGGCAATGATTCATCGGCATTTTTCTCATCGATCACAAAACCGGTCTTCGCATCCATCAGAATATAGCTGCTGGCAGCAATTTCCGGTGGACGCGGAATGATAGCGGGCGCCGCCGCGGCCACCGTGGCAAGTCCACTGAACAGGAGTCCGATCAGCAGCTTATGCAGCTTACGGATGCCAGTTTCGGTTGAATTTGAATATGACATAACGCGTTTATCCATTTTCGTTTCCAGATTGAATCAGGCGGTCGGGAAGACAGCGAAACTGGCGGTGGTTTCGCCGGAGCCATTATTCAATGACAGTGTACGGACTACCCAGATTGGCGGCAACCACACGTTCCGTAATGGCCCTGATTTCATTGCTGTCCAGGATCGGGCCGACCCGGACCCGGTGCAGACGTTGTCGGGAATCGCTAACCACCTCCTGAATAAAGACCGGCAGCGTGGTGATTTCGCGCAATTGTGTACTGAGTCGTTGTGCAGCGCCGGCATCGCTGAACGCTCCCACCTGCAGGTACCACTTTTCTCCGCCCGAGACGGGTGGCAGCGCTACCGGAATGGCCGCTACTGCCAGCCCACGTGTTTCACCCGCCTGCGCCGGCGGCAGTATCGCATCCAATTGTACCCGCGCGGTGCCGCGAGTGGCATAGCCCAGCTTGACGGCCGCCGCGTAGGACAGGTCGATCAGCCGATCACCGTGGAATGGACCCCGGTCGTTGACCCTGACGATGATACTGCGATTGTTGTCCAGGTTGGTGACCCTGACGAAACTGGGAATGGGCAGCGTCTTATGCGCTGCCGAGGCCTTGTACATGTCGAAAATTTCACCGTTAGAGGTCTGGTGGCCGTGGAATTTTTCCCCGTACCACGACGCCACGCCGCGCGCCGAATAGCCTTCTTCAGTCGCCATGACCCGGTAGGTTTTACCCAGCACCGTATAGGGACTGCGGTTGCCCGCCTGGGTTCGATGTACCGGTTCCGGCACCACGTCAGGGATTGCGGCAATATCCAGGACCCCGTCAGTCGGGGCACGATCCTGATCGATCGTGTAACGACTGCTCGAAGCGGGGTACTGTGGCCCGCTGGAACAACCGAGCAACAGACCGGCTAACACCAGTATTGTCAGTGACTGTATCCGACTGCGCACGAAATCCGTCCTAATCTTTCTCGTGAACTCATTTTTCCAAGTATTCAATATGTTTGAAGTTTTTTCCAGCCCTATTCGGCCAACTTACCCTAGATAGCGGCTTCAGGCTCGCGACTTTTAAGTCACAATCGGCAACACCCGTTACTTTCTGAATATCGACATAACCCGGCAGGGCTCCAATCAAAACCAGGGCTGTAATCCGGCATCTGCACAAGCGGGTACTTGATAGCAATCTGTTTCAGCCCGGGGTCAGATCGCTCAGTCCGGTGAAGGTAAGGCAGATCAGTGCCTGGAGTTGCCTGCGTAAGTTCGAGTTTTCTTGTCTGGTGTCATTGTCACTTTTCAGGAAAGTTGATGAGCCGTCGGCAACCGCCAGCTAAACGGCTTCCGGCTTCCGGCTTCAACCACATAACGGCGCTGCGCCAGTGATTTTTAACTGCAAAAAACAAAATTCCCGGAATTGCCAGACAATCGCCACATTAACGCCAGATTTTCCGGCAGTTTGATTGCCCGGCTCAGGCAACCGGCCTGCGGCCGCTGGCGGAGATGGACATCAACAGGCCGAAGCCGATAAACAGGGTCAGTATCGACGTCCCGCCCCGGCTCATCAGCGGCAGAGGCAGGCCGATGACTGGCATGATGCCCGAAACCATCGCCATGTTGACAAACACATAGAAAAAGAAGGTCAGCGTGATGCTGCCGGCCAGCAGACGGCTGAACATATCGCTGGCGTAGTAGGTTATGTGAAAGCCCCTGATCAGCACAAACAGGTACAACAGGATCAGCACCAGCACCCCTAACAGGCCAAATTCCTCGGCCAATACCGCAAGAATGAAGTCGGTGTTGCTTTCCGGAATAAAATCCAGCTGGGACTGGGCGCCATTGAGCCAGCCTTTGCCATACACCCCACCCGAGCCGATGGCGATCTGGGACTGGATGATGTTGTAGCCTGCCCCGGTGGGGTCACGGTAAGGATCGAAAAACGTGAGGATACGGTTTTTCTGGTGTTCCTGTGCCAGGAACAGGAACCAGGCTGGAGAGGCCAGCAATGCCGCAAAGCCACCCCATAGCACCAGCCTCCACGACACTCCAGCAAGCAGCACCAGAAAGACGCCGGACATGGTCACCATGATCGCGGTGCCGGTATCGTTCTGGGTGATGATCAGGCCCGCCGGCAGCAGAATCATGGCGCCGGTCCAGAACAGATGTTTGAAGCGCGGTGGTAATGGCCGGCTGCCCAGATACCAGGCCAGCAGCATCGGCACCACAAACTTCATGACTTCGGAGGGCTGAAAGCTGGGCAGTCCGGGCAGGTCCAGCCAGCTGCGGGCACCATTGGCCTCGACGCCGATAAACAGCACCACGATCAACAGGCCGATTCCCGCAGCATACAATGTCGGGGCCCAGCGCCGGTAAAAATGCGCGCTGAACTGAGCAACCACAAGCATCACGCCGAATGCCATGGCAAGCGCCATGGACTGACGCTTTACTTCAGCAAGGTTCTCGCCACTGGCGCTATAGAGCACCAGCAGGCCATATCCGCTCAACAACAGCAATGCCAGGAACAGCGGCGGGTCAATCCGCAACAGGCGCCACAGCGAAAATTCCGTTCGGGCAGGACCGGCATGGTCCACCAGCTGGCGGGTAAAATCCTGGTTAATCATTCTTGGAGATCAGCGACATATCGGAGTCCAGTTCGGGCTCCTCGGGCACTTCCAGGTCCAGGTTCAGAATATCCAGCAGGTAGGTATCGGTCACCTGCTTGGCGATCGGGCCGGCCACGGAACTGCCATGCTCGCCGTTCTCGACAAACACGGCGAGTGCGATTTTCGGTTTTACGGTCGGATGACGGGCCGGCGCAAAGGAAACAAAAAGACCGTGATCCTTGTGAATATCAGCAACATCGATATCACCGCTCTTGGTAATGCTCTGATCGATGCTGACCACCTGCGCGGTGCCCGACTTGCCGGCCATCCTGTAAGTCATGTCAGGGTCAATCTGGGCGATTGCTTCATAGGCGGTGCCGTAATCCCGGAATGTTTTGTTGAAAGGCCGGTGCACTACCTCGGTCATGGCGTCCTCAATATAGTCCCAGTAACCGGGATCATCCAGTACCAGGGGCGGCAGCCGGGTCTCTTCAGCCGGTTCAAAGGCCTCTCCTTCGATAGCCTTGAGCAGGCGCGGCCTGACCACCTTGCCCTCATTGGCCAGGATCGAGATGGCTGTGGCGAGCTGTAACGGAGTCACCCACATGTAGCCCTGACCGATCGAGGAACTGATGGTATCGCCCTGGTACCAGGGCTCGCCCCGGCTGGCCATCTTCCACTCCCGGGAAGGGAGCACGCCGGTTCTGGCATAGGGTATGTCCAGGGCCAGATTCTGCCCGAAGCCGAACTGGGACAGAAAGTCGTGCATGGTATCGATGCCCATGCGATTGCCCAGGTCGTAAAAGAATGTATCGCAGGACTGATAGATGGCCTTTTTCAGGTCGGTATGCCCGTGGCCACCACCGATTGCCGTGCGGAATGTGTAATCATTCCAGCGATAGCGGACGCCTGGCAGGCGAAAATAACCCGGGTCCTCTATAGCAAACTCGTAGTCGACAAATTTGGTTTGCAGTCCACCCAGGCCGATAAACGGCTTAAGTGTCGAGCCCGGCGGATAGGGATTGGTGGTCCGGTCGAATAACGGGGTGTTTACCTTGTCGGTAATCAGCCGGTTGAAGTCCTTGTTGCTGATGCCGGTAACGAACAGATTGGGATCAAAACCCGGTTTGCTTACCATGGCCAGTATGCCACCGGTTTCCGGGTCCATGGCCACGACTGCGCCACGATAGTCACCAAGCGCCTGTTCTGCCGCAATCTGCAGCCGGGCGTCCAGATGCAGGGATATGTTCCTGCCCGCCACCGGGTCGGTCCGGTCCAGCACCCGCATCACCTGGCCACGATTGTTCTTCTCAACCGTTTCATAGCCTACCTGTCCATGTAACAGGTTTTCGTAGGTTCTTTCGATACCCGACTTGCCGATGTGGTTGGTGCCGCCGTAGTTTTCCCTCTGCATCTCATCCATCCCGTCCAGTTCGGCGCGATTGATTTCAGACACATAACCGACGGTGTGGGCGGTCAGGCTTTCCAGCGGATAATGTCTCACCAGCTGGGCCTCGATGGAGAAGCCCGGCAGCCGGTGCTGGGCTACCGCGATCCTGGCCATCTCTTCCTCGTTAAGCTTATAGCGAAGCAGCACCGAGGAATGGGGAACGTAACGCCGGCTGAGTCGGCTCCTGAACTGTTCGACATCGTCCTCACTCAGATCGATGAGGGAGGCCACTGTCTCCAGGGACGCGTCCATGTCATCGACCAGTTCCCTGACCACGGTCAGGTTGAAGATGGGTTGGTTGTCAGCCAGGATCTCGCCATTACGGTCGAAGATCAGCCCCCGGGTGGGAGGGACGTATTGGGAATGCAGGCGGTTGTCGTCGGAGCGGGCGGCGAAATAGTCGTAACGCAACACCTGCAGGTAGATCATCTGGCTGAACAGCGCAATAAACAACAGACCGACGAACATTCCGGCCACTACCAGACGGCGGTTCACCAGGCGCTTTTCGCTCTCGTGATCCTTAACCTGCCATTTTTCTGCCATAAATTAGGAATCTGACCGTTTGATTGGTTCTATCAACAAATTCACGAAAAGTTAATTCGATTAATCGGCTGCAAGGGGTCGCCCTGAAGTCTCGTTGTCTCAATTGAGACCACAAGCAAGTGCATAAGTTTAGCCGATATTGGAAATCAATTTTACCCTGTAAATTGCGGATTTTTCAGATCTGCGTCCCGTTTGTCCTGTTTGTGATAATCAGCCGGAAATTACTCGCGATGATAGGGATGGTTATGAAGCAGACTCCAGGCGCGATAGAACTGTTCGGCGACCACGATGCGCACCAGTGGATGCGGCAGGGTCAGATCCGAGAGTGACCAGCTTTCATCGGCCCGTTGCAGCACCTGCGGGTCCAGGCCATCCGGACCGCCGACCACGATCACCACATCCCGACCGGCCTGGCGCAATCCGTCCAGGCGCCGGGAGAAAGCGCCGGTATCCAGACGCCTGCCCTGCACGTCCAGAGTTACCAGGTAATCGGTTCGCTGAGTCCGGGCCAGGATCGCCTCGGCCTCTTTTGCCATGGCG
This sequence comes from Pseudomonadales bacterium, assembly GCA_024234395.1. Classification (GTDB taxonomy): domain Bacteria; phylum Pseudomonadota; class Gammaproteobacteria; order Pseudomonadales; family Pseudohongiellaceae; genus NORP240. Next base: position 431,837 of record JACKOH010000001.1, on the reverse strand, counting down.
GCCCCGGGCGCACTATTTCTGCTCCGCCGCGCCAGGGGAATCTCATGCACCTGCAGGCCAAAGTCGGACGGCAGGCGCCGCAGGTACTCTTGCACCCCGGCCTGAACCCAGTCCGGCATGCGCGTACCGACCGCGAGCAATGAGAATTTCACTGCCTGGCCTTATTCCCGGTTCCGGAATTGCCGTTTTCCGGCTCGAAATTCCACAGGTCTTCCAGATTGTAGAGGGCCCGGACCGGGGCCAGCATGATATGGACAACCACTCCCCCCAGATCAACCAGCACCCATTCCGCCTGCAGCCGTCCTTCCACACCGGAAACTTTGCCGCCCGACTCCTTGACCCGTTTGGTCACTTCATCGGACAGGGCCTTTATGTGAGTGCTGGAGGTTCCGGTCGCGATCACCATGTAGTCCGTAATCTGGGTCAACCGGCTTACGTTGATGCTGACAATCGACTGCCCTTTCAGGTCTTCCAGGGCCGTCACAGCCAATTCTGCCAATTCTTTACTCGTCAATGTGCTTTCCCATTCTCATGTTGGTGTTTGGTCACGGCTTCCAGGTATAGCAGGTGCTGCCGCAGGTAGTCTGCAACCCGCGAATCCAGGAGACCGTCAAGGGATTTCCGGTCGGCGATGCTGGCGCGGACCTGAGTCGAAGAGACCGGACTGTCCAGTCCGGGCATGCTGAAAACAAGCCCATGCTTCGAGCTATGCAGCCGCTGAACATCCGTCACCTGCCGGTGGCGACAGATTTCCTCCAGTTCCGGAGGCAGAGTCCCGGCATAGCCTGGCCGTTCGATTACCACGAAATGGCACAATTCAAACAACTCCCGCCAACAGTGCCAGGCAGGCAGGGCCGCAAAGGCGTCGATTCCGAGGATGAAATACAACCCTGCCAGCGGATATTCCTTGCGAAGAGAGAGCAGGGTGTCTACTGAATAGGAGGTCCCGGGTCTGTTGAGCTCCCGTTCGTCCACTATCAACCGGGGACAATCACCGGTAGCCAGACGCAGCATATCCACGCGCTGCTTTGGGGTACACAGCGCTGGATCCCGGTGGTTGGGTACGCCACAGGGAATCAGTCGAACCTGGTCCAGTTGCAACAAACTCAGCGCGGCCAGGGCTACTTTGATGTGTCCGACGTGCACCGGGTCGAACATACCGCCCATTATGCCGATACGTTCGTTCATTTGCGGATGTGACCGTCTCCCAGCACGATGTATTTCTGCGAGGTAAGACCTTCCAGACCCACCGGTCCCCGGGCATGAAGCTTGTCCGTCGAGATGCCGATTTCAGCACCGAGACCGTATTCGAAGCCGTCGGCAAAGCGGGTAGAGGCATTAACCATCACCGAACTGGAGTCCACTTCCCTCAGGAAGCGCTGGGCACTGCCATAATCTTCCGTGACGATGGCATCAGTGTGTTGGGAACTGTGTGCATTAATGTGGCCGATTGCCTCATCAAGGCCTTCCACAACCTTGATAGACAGAATGGGAGCCAGGTATTCCTCTTTCCAGTCTGCTTCACTGGCCACGGCAATATCGGGCAGGATGCTGCGGGTGATTTCGCAGCCCCGTAATTCAACCGCGTATTCGGCAAAGCGGCCGGCGAGTGCCGGCAGTATCTGTGTCGCGACGGCTTTATCCACCAGCAGGGACTCCAGAGTATTGCAGGTCCCGTAACGCTGGGTCTTGGCATTGATGGTGATTGCGACTGCTTTTTCGAAGTCGGCATGGGCATCGATGTAGACATGACAGTTGCCATCCAGGTGTTTAATCACCGGTACCCGGGCATCGCGACTGATTCGCTCGATCAGGCCTTTACCACCCCGCGGTACGATCACGTCCACGAATTCGGGCATGGTGATCAATTTGCCCACCGCTTCGCGATCGGTAACCTCCACGACCTGTACGATCCGGGAATCGAGGCCCGCCTCAGCGAGCCCGGCAGCAATACAGGCGGCAATTGCCCGGTTCGAATTGATCGCCTCGGAACCGCCTCGAAGTATGGTTGCATTGCCCGATTTCAGGCACAGGCTGGCCGCCTCACAGGTCACATTGGGCCGGGATTCGTAGATAATCCCGATGACCCCCAGCGGTACCCGCATCTTACCGACCTGGATGCCGCTGGGCCGGTACTTGAGATCGGTTATCGAGCCCACCGGATCGTCGAGTCCGGCGACCTGTCGCAGCCCTTCGATCATGGCATCGATACGGGCAGTCGTCAGTTCCAGTCGATCCAGCAATGGAGCATCCAGATTCTTCATCCGGCCGGCGTCGAGATCCAGGGTATTGGCCGCCATCAATTCCCCGCGCCGGGCATCGATGGCCGCGGCGATTGCCAGCAGCGCCTCGTTTTTCTGGGCGGTACTGGCCCGGGCGATGCGATAGGATGCGCTTCTGGCCCGCTCTCCGAGCTCATGCATGTAAGCATCGATATCCAGCGCCGTTGCTTCCCGTTGATTCAACATCCGATTGTCTCTCTTGCTCTACACACGCTTGTTTTCCCTTGTTTCGACCTTTCGCGCCTGTCAGGAGGCGTGGACCGGGGCTCTGCCAGGGTTTAGAGAGCCAAATTATACCGCAATTGGCAGAAAACCCGGTAAATTCGCTGCAGCGCCAGGTGGCGCCGATCGCGCGATGGCCGCGTGACCCACAAGCAATTAGACAGCAACCGCCGAAACGGCTTATTCTTGGGACCTGGCAGCATAACCACCGGTTCCGGCAGCAATGAACCCCGACCCGATTCCCCCTGAGAATTCCAACGCCCCGGACGAGGCGACTCCGGGCCTGTTGCAGGCCATCATCCCGGTTCTGGTCATGGTCGGCCTGCTGGCCTTTTCCGTTTACCTGTTCGGCGAGGATTCCAGCTACGGTCCGAACCAGATCGCCCTGTGTATCGGAGCCGCCATTGCCGGTCTGATCGGCTGGCGCAATGGCATCAGCTGGCACGAGTTGGAATCCAGCATGGTGCAGGGGATTACCGTGGCGCTGCGTGCCATTCTCATCCTGTTTACGGTCGGTCTGCTGATCGGCAGCTGGATCATGGCCGGCACGGTTCCCAGCATGATCTACTACAGCCTGCTGGCCCTGGATCCGGCCTTTTTCTATGCGGCCACCTGCGCCATCTGCGCCGTAGTGGCTCTCAGCATAGGCAGCTCGTGGACTGTGGCGGGAACTATCGGGGTAGCCCTGATCGGAGCGGCGGCGGGGCTGGGCCTGTCACTGGAAATCACTGCCGGCGCAATCATTTCCGGGGCCTATTTCGGCGACAAGATGTCGCCCCTTTCGGACACCACCAATCTGGCTCCGGCGGTGGTGGGTACCGATCTGTTTACACACATTCATCACATGCTGTGGACTACCATTCCCAGCATCTGTATCGCTTTGTTCCTCTACCTGATCATCGGTTTCAATATCGATGCCACCAGCCAGACCGCCGAGTTGCAGGGTACCCTGGACATGTTACAGGCCAATTTCCGCATCAACCCGGGAATGTTGCTGCCGGTTGCAGTGCTGCTAGTTATGGCCAACAAGAAACTGCCGCCACTGCCAACCATACTTACCGGGGCTCTGGTCGGGGTGGTGTTCGCTTTTCTGTTTCAACAGCCGGCAATCCGCGCCATGGAGGCCGACCTGGATAATGGCACGCTGGCCACGCTCAAAGGCATCTGGCAGACCCTGTTCGATGGCTATGTAATCGACAGCGGCGACGCGGCAATCGACGACCTGCTGTCACGGGGCGGCATGAGCTCCATGCTCAATACCGTCTGGCTGATTTTTTGTGCCATGATTTTCGGCGCCCTGATGGACCGGACCGGCCTGATTCAGGTATTGGTGCGCTACGCCCTGTCGACTGTCAGGGGCACCGGCAGCCTCATTATCACCACCCTGCTCACCTGTATTGGCGCCAATATCATTGCCTCCGACCAGTACATCGCCATCGTGCTGCCGGGACGCATGTACAAACTGGAATTTCAGAAACGCGGGCTGGATGTCAAGAACCTGTCACGCACCCTGGAAGATGCCGGCACCATCACCTCTCCGCTGGTACCCTGGAACACCTGCGGTGCCTTCATGAGTGGCACCCTGGGAGTGGCCACTCTGGCCTATCTGCCGTTCTGCTTTTTCAATCTGATCAATCCACTCGTCAGCGCCACCTACGGCATGCTGAATTTTCAGATTGCCCCGGCCCATGACGGAGTCGCAGTGGCGGAAGACCGACCCGCCTGACGGAGATACCGCAATCGGGCAATCAGGGCTGCAGCTTCAATTCGACCACGTTCCCCTCCGGATCGTTAATATACACCGAATTACTGAAGCCACCGGCGCCATAACGGACAGCCATTTCACTGGCGGGGATGTCGTGGTGCCGCAGAAATTCAAGCAGCTGCTGTTCGTCCAGGTTCTCCAGGGTCAGGCAGAAATGTTCCAGATTGCGGCCATCCTGACGCGGCGGACCTCCGCCCAGGCGGCCCAGTTCACTGTCCACCGGTACAATATCGATCAGGGAACTACCGGCGCGTAACTGCAGCAGGCCCAGTTCGGTCAGTTCACGCTCCAGGATACAGCCCAGTATCTCCTGGTAGAAATGCAGCATCTCCGCAACCCTGGTGGTGCGAAGTACGACGTGATCGATGCCCTGGATAACCAGTTTGTGCGGCGGAGCGCCCGATTCAGATGTCACTGGTCAGACTCAGTTCGGAGGGATACGGCTTCATGTACCAGGAGCGGGCGATATAATCGTCCGGATTCCTGCGGAAATGGTGATTCAGCAGGGTGATGGGAACGATCAGCGGCACGATTCCGCTGCGGTAATCCTCGATAACCTGCACCAGTTCCTGCTTGTCCTCCCGGTCCAGGTTCTGTTTCAGATACCCCTGGATATGCTGCAGCACGTTGACATGATTACCCACGGTAGCGATTTTCTTCAGCGCTTTCATCAGACCGTGCAGGTAGTCCGGTAACTGTTGCTCCAGATTGTCCTTGCGAATCGCGGCGACCAGTTTGCCCAGCGCCCGGTAATCCTGTTGATCGTGGCTCATGATGATCAGCTTGTGTCGGGCATGAAAATCCACCAGCCTGCCAACAGTCACTCCGGACTCGAGCAGCCTTTTCCAGCGCCACATCACGTAAACCCTTTGGATGAAGTTTTCCCGCAGGCGGGAGTCGCCCAGCCGCCCTTCCTCTTCGACTGGAAGTTCCGGGAAATTCTTCATCATCGTGGCAGCGTAGATTCCGGCGCCGTCATTGATCGGCATGCCCTTGTCGGTGTAGACCTTGACCCGCTCCATGCCGCAACTGGGCGAGGCCCGCTTGAGAATGTAACCGCAAAGTTCCTGGTGCCAGTGAGCCTGCTGCTGAGCACTTTCCGTCAGGGCGTCAGTGAAATCCTGTCCCGAATCCACGGTGGAGACGCAGCGAATCTCATCACTGCCCGGCCTGCGGATCAGGCGGATAGGTTTACGGGGTATTCCCAGCCCGATATCCACTTCCGGACAGAAAGGACGAAACTCGAAATACTGGCCGAGGGTCTGCTGCACGTAGGAATGCTGCTTGTGGCCACCGTCGAAGCGGACATTCTCTCCCAACAGGCAACTGCTGATGCCAACGGGAATTTTCATGAGCCTTACTCCTGATAGACTTTCTCTGTCCTGCAGCCGGCCGGGGCGGTTCGCTACCTGATCCCTTCGCCGGTCTCACGCCGGCGTTGCTCCGCCTCGATTTCAGCCACATAGCTGTCTACGACAGCCCGAAAGCCCGGTGCATACCATTGTCGAGTGAGTTTCCACTGCACGCGGGCGGCATCGGTTTCCATCTGGGAACGCCAGCGCAGCATCCGTGGTTCGAATTCCTCGAGATCGAACAGTCCGCGTTGATACTGGTAAAAGGAATTTTCCCACTCACGCCAAACGCCAGCCAGGAAATAGACATACATGATGCGGTGTTCCGGACTCATGTTCTGCAGCCCGTCTGCGGCCGCAACGATTGCGACCGCCATTTCCGGCTCCGTGGTAACCCACTCGGAGAACATCATCTGCTTGTCGGTAATGGCGTCACGGGCCTGGGAATGCATCATTTCCGTGTTCTGCCTGATTTCGAGCCCCAGGAACAGGATACCCAGAATGACCCCGATACTGGCCGCCAAATTTGCCCAATTTTCTAATTTTTTCATGGCAACACCTGCCTTCTCTCCGTCTCGAATTCTGTTTCAGCGTAACCGGGTCACCGCGCTATGGAGGGGACCGGCAGACTCATGGAACATGTCGTCCAGATAACTCTCCAGTTCGGCGGCCGTCAGGCCGGCGGGAATCACGATATCGTATACCCGGGCTGACTTGCCGTCCGCCGAGACCCTGAACAGCGCCCACTCGCCATCCTGTCGCTCAACCCGCATGATAGAACCGAACACATCATAATAATAACGCTCAGCAGCCATTTTCAGACTCGTCGTCGCTGATCAGTGTCTGCAGGCTTATATCGCCCGCCACCAGACGTTCTTTCATGATCCGACTCAATTGCTTGACCCGGTATTCAGCAACGGAGGCACTGCTGCGATCCCTGAAGGCACAGTTATAAACCAGTTCGAGAGGCGCTCTGCCCCGCAGGGCCTTGGCGCCGCGCCTGCCGCCCTGGCGATGTTCCTCGAGGCGCCGGCCGAGATCGGTAGTAATCCCCGTATACAGGCGGGAATCGGCGCTTCTGAGCATGTATAGCATCCAGCCCTGCGCAGGCTCCCCGCCGGCTGTTTTGTCGCTCATGGGAGCAGTTTCCAGCCTGTTGGTGACTGGACAGCCCTGGATTCACGTGCCAACTTTATCAGATGCGCCTCCAGAGTGAGGCGGGCCCACGGCAACAGATGTGGGGCCACGTCATCGTAGACCCGCAGTGTCAGGGATTCCAGGTCGGCCTCCACGCCAGCACCCAGGGCCCGCACAATCTTGTCCTCCCGGCGCAGGCGATGGGCTATCAGCGCTTCGATGGCAACCTCCGGGTCGGTAATCAACTGACCGTGCCCCGGGGCCAGACAGGCCAGTTGCCAGGCTCTCAGCTCGTGCAGAGACCTCAGGTAATCGGTCATGTCACCGTCAGGAGGCAGGATAACCGAAGTGGTGCCCTGGAGAATGTGATCGCCGGTAAACAACAGTTGCTCTTCCTGCAGCAGGTAACACAGATGGTTGGACACGTGGCCCGGCGTGTGAATCAACTCAATCGTGAACTCGGCGCCGGCTAACGAGTCGCCGTGAGCGAAGCTTCCGGAAGGCTGAAAACTGCGATCGTGACGCCCGCCTTCCGGGGCGGGAAGCCCGATCAGTTCCGCACCCGTTGCCCTGGCCAGCGGCAGCGCCGCCGGTGAGTGATCGGCGTGTGTATGAGTCACCAGTATCCAGCGCAGTGGTCGGTCGCCAATTGCTGTCAGTATCGCTTCGATATGAGCCTGCTCGGCGGGCCCCGGGTCTACCAGCGCGAGCTCCCGCTCACCTATCAGATAGGTATTGGTCCCGGGTCCGGTCATGGGACCGGCGTTAGGGGCCAGCAGCCTTATAACGGGTACGGTCCTGCCCGCCACCCTGACCGGTTCACCTGCCCTGAGTTCGGTCATCGTCCAGGATACCTCCTGCTGACCTGACGCCCCTTGAATTCGAAATTCAACTGGTTTTTAACGCCGTTTCGCGTTATAAATGCCGCCCTGAAAAATCGACCCCGGTCGATTTCTGAAACCATCATCACCCTGATACCCACAATCGAACAACCCTTGCGCAAGTCCGGAAGTGCTCAATGTTTAATATCCGAACCTATAACAATATTGCTGCAAATGGCCTTAACCGTTTCAGTTCCGATACCTACAATGTTTCAGCCGATATCGAAAGCGCGGATGCCATTCTGCTGCGCAGTGAAAAACTGAGCGCTGATATTATCACGCCAACCCTGAAAGCGGTGGCCCGGGCCGGCGCCGGTGTCAACAATGTACCGGTCGCAGACTGTACAGCTGCCGGTGTGGTTGTCTTCAATACGCCAGGTGCCAATGCCAACGCCGTCAAGGAACTGGTGTTGTGCGGTCTGCTGCTGGGATCCAGGGGGATCCTGCCGGGAATCGAATTCGTCAATTCACTCACCGGCATGGATGACTACCAGGCCATGTCGAAACTGCTGGAAGCGGAGAAAAAGCGCTTCAAAGGTAACGAAATCTCCGGAAAAACCCTGGGTGTCATCGGACTCGGTGCCATTGGATCGCTGGTGGCGGAAATGGCTATTGGGCTCGGCATGAAGGTAAAGGGGTACGATCCTGCCCTTTCCGTTGAGGCGGCCTGGCGTCTTCCCAGCCAGGTGCAGCGCATAGAAAACCTGACCGCCCTGGTCAGCAGTTCTGATTTTATCAGTCTGCATCTGCCGGTGCTGGAATCCACCCGTGGGCTGTTCAACGCCGATCTGTTTGCGGCGATGCACGGCTCCACCTGTCTGCTGAATTTCTCCCGTGACGAAATAGTCGATACCGGGGCCCTGTTGGCGGCTCTCGACAGCGGTCAGCTGACCCGCTATATCAGCGATTTCCCACGGCCGGAGTTAATCGGCAGGGACAATGTTATTTCCATGCCGCATATCGGTGCCAGCACCGGGGAAGCTGAAGAGAACTGCGCAGTCATGGCGGCCGATCAGCTGATCGATTTTCTGGAAAACGGCAACATTCGCAACTCGGTGAATTTCCCGACTCTGAGCCTGGATCGCTCAACGACTGCCGCCAGGGGAACCCGATTGGCCATTACCAATATGAACGTTCCAAAAATGCTGGGACAGATCACCTCGGTACTTGCCGATCAGAATATCAATGTAATCGATATGCTGAACAAAAGTCGCGGGGATATCGCCTACAACCTCATCGACCTGGAGTCCGAGCCTTCAAAGGAGGCGCTGACCGCCATAGCCGGCATCGAGCATGTCATCAAGGTTACGTTGTTGTGATGACAGGCCCAAAGAATTCCGTTTACTTTTTCGTTACAGGAAAAACACATGACACGTATCTATAATTTCGGTGCCGGTCCCGCCATGCTCCCCATCCCCGTCATGGAAAAGGCGCAGGCCGAGTTTCTTGACTACCATAACCTGGGCGCTGGCCTGATCGAAATCAGCCATCGGTCCAAGCAGTTCGATGAAATCCTGGATTCCTGTGATGCCCTGCTGACCGAACTCGCCAACATCCCTTCCAACTATAAAATCCTGTATGTCCACGGTGGCGCACAGATGCAGTTTTCCGCGGTGCCGCTCAATCTGATGGCCCGTAATGATGCGAAAAAAGCCACTTATATCGAGACCGGTAACTGGGCGGTCAAGGCCAGGAAGGAAGCAGCCCGCTACGGCACCGCATTGAGCGGGGCGACCAGCGAGGCCACCAATTTCGATCGGATCCCGGAGTTCGACCCGGCCACTCTTGATGCGGACAATTCCTACGCCTATATCACCAGCAACAATACCCTGTTCGGGACCCGCTGGCACAGTTTTCCGGATACCGGGGAGATACCCCTGGTGGCCGATATGACTTCAGAGTTCCTGTCCCGGAAACTCGATATTTCAAAGTTCGGGATTATTTTTGCCGGTCTGCAGAAGAACCTTGGCCCAGCCGGGCTGGCGGTAGTGATTGTCCGCGAAGACCTGCTGGGTCTGGCATTGCCTTACACCCCATCGCTGCTGAATTACAAGGTCTACGCCGACGATCACTCCCTGACCAATACCACCAATACCTTTGCCATCTACATGATGTCCCTGGTGCTGGAGTGGCTCAAGGGCGAAGGGGGTGTCGGCGCCATGGAAGCGCGTAACGAAGCCAAGGCGAAACTCATTTACGATGCTATAGACAACAGCGATTTCTACCGTGGAACCGCTCACCCGGACCATCGTTCAATCATGAATGTCACTTTCAACCTGACTGACGAGAGTCTGCTTGACAGCTTCCTGGCCGAGGCTCTCAAGAACGGCCTGTACGCCCTCAAGGGTCACCGGGTGGTGGGCGGTGCCAGAGCCTCAATCTACAACGCCATGCCCCTGGCAGGCTGTCAGGCCCTGGTTGATTTCATGGCCGAGTTTGAACGCTCGAAAGCCTGAACATGCTGCCCGGCGCAGACTGGAAACTGACCTGCCCGGTCGCGGGTTGGTAACGGACTACGGGTAGCGGGATCAGGAAAAAGTCAGGGGCAGGGACACCTGCCCTGCCTGGCGCCTGAAAAACAAACCACTGAATCCCGGCAGGCCTGTTCTGCCGGGGCACGCCCTACGGTACTCTCTACAATTCAGAAGTTCGCCAGGTCAAAAATCAGGGACACGAAAAGCAGGTGTCCGGAATAATTGAAACTGCGGGTTCCAGGCAACAGCACATTGGCCAGCGAGTCGACGTCGATCCCGTCGATAGCCCAGTCCGCTGAATTGTAGTCTTCAAAATAATATCTCACCGCCAACTGCCGACCTGGCTGCAGCTGGTATCTGCCATGCAGGGAAATACTGCTGATTTCAGTGCGGACATCCGGCAATGGATCGTCAGTGGTGGCGCCGGGAATGGGCAGAAACCCATTGCCACTGGCCGGGCTGGTTTCGGTTTGCGCATCCGTGTACGAAGCATCCAGTGACAGTTGCAGGCGCCCCTGCAGCAATTCCCAGTCAACACCTCCGCCCAGGCTGTGAACCCGGTCCCGGGTTTCCACTTTCCAGTTCAGATCGGGGTTGCGAAGCGCTGCGGGATAGAACGGAGTATTGAACGGAAATCCCAGTCGGGTATAGCCGCGATTGGTATTGTCGAAGCGATCAAAATTGTAATACAGCGACGCTTTCCAGGATGCTTGCGGAGTCAGGGACAGGTCGGCCGCAAAGTTTCCGTTCTCCGACTCCGAAATACCGACTCTTGCGTCCGGATAGTCATTATTGGACAGTTTGGCCAGCAAACTCAGGCCCACCAGGTCTGAGGGAAAGAAGTTCAGGCTGCCACTGAGCTCGTCACGGTCCCGATCGCTGAGGTGATAGCGGCGCAGCAGTGGGTCGTTCTCAAACAGCTCATTTCCCATCAGGGTAGCCACGTAATCCGGATTGTGCCCGGAGATAAAAGGCTGCGTGGTGTCATACCGTGAGGCATCCCGTTCCGCGCGGCTGAGCTTAAGCCAGCCATTGCTGGTAGCCGACGGTGCGAAATCCCACTTCAGATAGCCGCTGGTCTCATCGGTCTTGGCGACATCAACCATGCTGCGATCCGTGGTTTCCCATTCCAGGCCTCCGGATAGCCTATTGCGGCCGGCCAACCGGTAGGTCAGATCGGCGCTGTAGCGATGCTGCTGAAGATCGTAAAGGCGATTGACCCGGGTCCCCTCGCTGAGTAACGGCTGTTGTGGCTCGGCGTCGCCGGCGATGCGCTGATAGTTATTCTGCGGCGTCCTGTTATCCCGTTCCCGATAGTTATAGCGCAGTCGCAGGGTAGTCTGCCGGCTCACCCGGGTGGAAAAGTTCAGACTCCCGGTCAGGCTGTCCACCCTGCCGTTCAGGTCCGTGCGCGGTAACGGGTATTCATCTGCCAGAACGTTGCTGTAAGGAAGAAAATTATCGTCCTGCTCCAGCCGCATGATTACCAGATTACCGCTCAGACGGGTCGTGCCACCCAGTGACTGCACTCCGGAGAACGCCAGTTGATGGGACCGGTTATCCGGTTCCAGGCTGATCTGCCCGACACCCCCTGCGTCAAATCCGGCACCGGCTGCCCACTCCTCGTTATTGAACGGATTTTCGAAGCGCAGCGCCTGATCTTCATTGCTGAACAGCATGGCACTGTAGCTGAGGTTGTACTGACCGGAACGGCTGGAATAACTGAGCCCCACAGTCGCTTCATCGGTCTGGTAGTCTATTGGCCTGACCACAACGGAACCCCGTGGATTGCCCCCTGTGGAACCGAAGATGGCGCCCAGGGTTTCATTACCCTGCTTGGTTTCATGGCGAAATTCGCTCATCAGTTCCCAGGCCTGATCGATCCGCCACTTGAAACCCCCGGTGTAGCGCTGACGCCGGGTATCGATATTGACCTGCTTGAGGCTGTCCTGGAGCACGGCGAAACCGGAGGTCGATGTCCCGCCTTCCCAGCCTGCCGGCAGCGTCTGGTTGACTCCGCCGCCGCCATTGAACGGTGTGCTGCCGTCGTTGAAACGATAACGGGGAATCTGATCGAAATTGAGCTGCACAGAGTAACTGCCCCGCTCGCCAAAACCGGCGGCAACGCGGCCGGTTTCCAGCCCGATCTCCTGCCCTGTTACCTGCCAGTAGGCAGCACTGTCAGGATCCGGTGAATTCTGCAGGTTGAATCCACCCAGCATGAACCCGCCGCGGCTGGTTATTCCCGAGTACTGACCAAAGCGATAGGAGTCCTCACTGCTTGCTCCCGCCCCCAGTTCGATACTTGTCGACTGAGCGACCGCAGCGGGTACGCCCAGAAAACCGCCAACCAGGAACACATAACTTTTAAGCGACCCGCTCATTCGCTCTTCTACCTCGTCAGTCTCGCCCCGGAGGGGTGATTTGAGCCATGAATGAGGGAGTGGCAATTGGTGCAGGACGAACCCACCATGGATTGCCCGGGGTTCCCCGCAGCGATGTCGTCACCGCTGTAAAGAAAACTGGGATGGAAGGTTTCCGAATGACAACTCTGGCAGAGAAACGGCTGACGTACCGCCAGCATCCGGTCCTGGGTGGAACCATGAGGATTGTGACAAACAGTACAGTCTTCGCTGACCGGCTGATGTTCCCAGAGAAATGGCCCCCGTTTTTCCGCATGGCAGCTGGTGCAGGTTTCATTGACAGTATTGCGGCTTAACATCCCGACAGCTGGAGAACCATGTGGATTATGACAATCGTTACAACTCATCAGTCCTTCGTTGACCGGGTGGTGGCTGCGACGATTGAGCTGGGAGCGCTGCTCCAGGTGGCAGGTCAGACAGAGATTCTGATCCCGCAGTTCATTCGTCACCGAGGACTGGCTGGCGTGAATGGTATGACAGGAGACACAGGCCAGATCCGCCGCCTGATGCTCACTGGCCGACCAGTGCACGGTTTCCCTGGACTGATGACAGTTCAGACACATCTGGTTCTGTACCTGCACGTCGCTGGCGGGAAATCTGCCGCTGCCCACGAATACCACCGCCGGTTCCTGCAGGGCGCTGACGTGGTCGGGACTGGCCCCATGGCAGCTCTCGCAGGCCCGATTCGCAAAGGGCGAGCCGGAGATATTGCTATTTCCATGTCCCGTTTGCAGAATGGACGTGACAACAGGATTATTGTGACAGGTCAGGCAGGTCTGGGCCCCCTGCGGCGCATAGTCGGAATCCTGCTGCGGAGCGCTGGATGCAGACTGGGCATAAACAGACCCTGGCAACAGCGGCTGCGAATCCAGCCAAAGTGCCGCCATCTGCATGCCCAGCAGCGTGCCAGCAATAACGATCAGATTGCGAAAATTCATTATCCTGCCCCCGAATTCACACCCACCATTTCCCCCAGTCTCCTTTCATTCCCCAGCCTCCTTTCACCGGCCTGCTTCCACCAGCCCCCGCCGGCCTTCGCCAGCCACACAGCCTGAGTGTGGCTGCGAATGGGTAAATTTACTTGTCCAAGTGCATACTGTACATTGCCCGCAATTCATTTCAAACAACGCCCGGCATTACCGCTATTGTCTTTGCGCCATGTCAGTGATCAGAAAAATAGTGCATATCGATTGCGACTGCTTCTATGCATCGATCGAAACCCGGGACAACCCGGCACTTGCCGCACTGCCAATTGCAGTAGGTGGTGCGCCGGAACGGCGCGGCGTTATCGCCACCTGCAATTACCTGGCTCGTCAGTTCGGCATTCATTCGGCGATGGCTTCGGCAACGGCCCGCCGGCTGTGTCCGGACCTGATCATCATAAGACCGGACATCGCCCGTTACCGCCAGGTCTCGGAACAGATTCACGACATCTTTCGTGACTACACCAATCTCATCGAGCCGCTGTCACTGGATGAGGCCTATCTGGATCTGACCGCTAACGACCGGCATGACGGTAGCGCCAGCCGCACTGCAGCAGAGATCCGGGCCAGGATTGCCGGGGAAATTCAGATTACCGTGTCGGCTGGCATTGCACCAAACAAGTTTCTGGCCAAGATCGCCAGCGACTGGAATAAACCGAATGGTCAGTTCGTTATTGAACCTGGCCAGGTTGGCGGTTTCCTGAAGGAACTGCCGGTACAGAAACTGCACGGCGTCGGCAAAGTTACCGCTGCCCGGTTACACCGACTGGGTATTCAGACCTGCGCTGATCTCAGAGCGCTGAATCGGTCAGAACTGAGTCGGGCCTTTGGCTCATTCGGCAATCGCCTCTATGAACTGAGCCGCGGCATAGACAACAGGCCTGTCCAGCCCAGCCGGATCCGTAAATCGGTGAGCGTGGAAAATACCTTTGCCGCGGATCTTCCCGATCAGCAGGCCTGTCTCGACGCGCTCCCTGGTCTGCTGCAGCAATTGGAAAGACGCCTGAACGGGCTGCACGGACAGTACCGGATTACCGGCCAGGTGGTGAAACTCAAGTTCAACGATTTCGTTTCAACCACAGTGGAGACCCGCTCTGTACACGCCGACCCGGGTCAATATCAGGAACTGCTGAAGGCCGGCTTTGAGCGCGGCTCCCGGCCGGTGAGGCTGGTCGGTATCGGAGTCCGGGTAGCGCCGGCGGCAATCCAGGCGCCTGCTCCTGCAACCGGTACGGATGACTTAATCCCTGATTCCGCTCCGCATGATGGTCAGCTGGCCCTGTTCAAGGATTAAGGAATTCAACATGAGCCGTTACCGCCCCCCGGCCACACCAAGCTCCCGCTATATCAGTGCCGCCGGTGAAAAAAAACTGAAGGAAGAGCTGCAGTTTCTCTGGAAGGTGGAACGCCCGCAGGTTACCCGGTCGGTAGCGGAGGCCGCAGCGCTGGGCGACCGTTCAGAAAATGCCGAATACATCTACGGCAAGAAGCGCCTGCGAGAAATAGACCGGCGTGTCCGCTACCTCAACAAGCGCCTCGACGAGGTGACGGTCGTCAATCGAAAACCCGACGACACTTCCCGTGTCTATTTCGGAGCCCTGGTGGCATTGGAAGACGAACAGGGTAAGCTGGTCGAATACCGCCTTCTGGGAGCCGATGAAATCAATCCCGGCACCGGAGCCATCAGCATCGACTCCCCCATGGGTAAAGCGCTGCTCGGCAAGTCCATCGACAGCGAAATCGAGCTGCAGACTCCTGCCGGAACGCGCCGCTACATCCTGGTGGAAATCAGGTACGATTGAGCATGCGGATCTGTCTGATTGCTCTGGACCGGGCTCTCGCCAGCAGTATTACCATCCCTCTGGAAATGCTCTTTGCGGCCCGTTCCATCAGCCTGGTGGAAGGTGGCAGAAACAGTGACCTGCAACTTCAGGTTGTCGGTCCGGGAATTGAGCAGGTAACCATGGCCGGTGGCCTGAAGCTGGTGCCAACAGCCCGCCTGGAAGAGTTGCCGGGTGCCGATCTGATTTTCGTTCCGGGACTCTGGGGATCCCCATTGAAAACGGTCCGGAAATCACCGCGCCTGCTTCGGGCTCTAGCTACCTGTCACGCTGCCGGCAGCACTCTGGTCAGTCTGGTGACCGGCAGTTATTTTCTTGCCGAAGCTGGCCTGCTGGACGGCCGAAGTGCGACCACTCACTGGTATTATTTTGACGATTTCGAGTCCCGCTACCCGGCGGTCAGACTGGATCGTCGGCGCTTCATCACCCTGGAGGAACGTCTTTACTGTACCGGCAGTGTCAATGCTGCCCGCGATGTGACCCTGCACCTGGTTGAGGAAATATTCGGTGAATCCATTGCTACTGAAATTGCCAAACACTTTACCCATGAAATAAAGCGCTCCTATGAATCGATGCTGCTGTCCTACCAACGGCAGGATACCCATCACGACGAAGTGATAATCAAGGTACAGGAGTGGTTACAGGGACACTATGCAGAGGAAGTCAGACTGCCTTCGGTCGCCGCACATTTCAAATTGAGCGTGCGTTCTCTGAACCGGCGCTTCAAGTCCGCGACCGGTCAGACGCCTTTACAGTATGTTCAGGAAATCCGGGTCAACCAGGCCAAGCAGCTGTTGAAACAAAGCAACCTGACTATCGCGGAAGTAAGTTTCAAGACGGGGTATCAGGACTCCAGCCACTTCAGCAGCCTGTTTCGCAAGGTAACGGGAATCGCACCAGCCGAATATCGGGCCCTGGTCCGCAGTAAACTTTTTCGGGTGGAGGAGTAAGGGAGAGCCGGCGTCGGCTGGCAGGACGCTGCCGGCTCTGTGTCAGCCGGTGACTTTCTTGAATCGATCCAGTTGTTCGGGACTGGCTTCCTGCTGGTAACTGGCTTTCCACTGGGCATAAGGCATGCCGTAAACCCGTTCTCTGGCATCCTCGTAATCTACGGTAATCCCCTTGGTCTCGGCAGCAGCCACGTACCATTTCGACAGACAGTTACGACAGAAGCCGGCCAGGTTCATCAGATCGATATTCTGGACTTCCTTGTGCTCATCCAGATGCTTGAGGAGGCGGCGAAAAGTTGCCGCCTCCAGTTCCAGTTGCTGTTGTTCAGTCAGGTTCATGTTCGCTAATTCTCAGGTCCCGGTGAGTTGTTCCTGGTCGTCCATCACCACGTCGGCAAGCACTTCGTTCTCGACGAAATCCATGGGATTGGCGCGATGTTTCTTGTCTATGGATTTCAACTGGCGCTCCGCCGCATTGAAGGCGTCGCGAATGGCCACATAAAGGTCTTCGTGCGCATGATTGTCATGTTGTTCCTGGTTGACCCTGACTTCCCTCTGTGAAGTATGAATTTCCAATCCCACTGAATAGACCTTGCCCTTGTGATGGTTATTGTGCGGGCAGTCCAGTACCACCCGGCCGGCAATGATCTGATCACTATATCTTTCCA
Organism: Pseudomonadales bacterium; assembly: GCA_024234395.1. Lineage (GTDB taxonomy): Bacteria > Pseudomonadota > Gammaproteobacteria > Pseudomonadales > Pseudohongiellaceae > NORP240. The sequence continues at coordinate 414,859 of JACKOH010000001.1, read as the reverse complement.
GTTTACTGATTCTTTTATTGACAGCTTCAAGAACGGCATCGGAATGATCGATATTGTGAAAAACTACTTGGAAGTCATTACTCATAGGATTTTTCTCCGTTAATTCAAAGTGTTGGCGGTCAAACCAGTCTTCACGTACGTAATTATTACCTCCGTTGGAATGTCAGATTTTGTGGTCGATCAAAATGATTTCAATCCCGTGACATTTCCATGTCAACAGCTTCAAAGATACCTGCTTGCGGTGGGTTTGTCTAAGAGTCGATGAACGTTATTGCTGATCCCGGAAACACCAGTGCCAGGGCTCGTAGGATATTCCGAATGGATTGTCGCGGGGATAAGTCATGGCGAATCCGAACTCCCCGGCCCTTTCCACAAGCCATTGAAAAGCATCGGTTTTTTCAAACTCTTCTTGAAGTGGCCGACAATTGTCGGTGCCGAGATCTATGGCCCGGCCGGTATGGTGCTCACTGAATCCCGGGGCTGCCACTACCTGCAGAATCTCGACCAGTGGCCGTCCGTTCTGCAGATGTTTGTGAATAAGGTCACGTTGATAGGCAATACCGCGAAACGCTGAAATAAGATGCAGTACCACATCCTCCCGGGCCGCAGCCGCCCGCATTTCGAGCCAGCCCTGATGAGCCGCCGGTATCAGCTTCTGTGGCCGCTGGTAGAAATCCGGGCTGGTATCCACCAGCACCTCAGGCTCCCTGCACAGGGGCAGCGGGGGCTGCTCCAGATAGCTGGCGGGGATTCCCAGATCCTGGTGTATCTGCCTAAGCTGCGTCAGAAACTCTGTCGTCGCCGCCACCTGTCCCTCCAACTACTCACTTCTTGGAATTCCCGCCATGGGTCCTGTGTTCATCATCAGTCATTCGTGCCCGATGTCATTTTACCCGGCTGTGATTCTCCAGAGGGAGTTGAATACGCGGGCTGATGGGGCCTCTTCACGGCAGATTATCACATCTCTTGCCGCTGATCAGACCCGCAAACTGAGGCCTGGTCTCACCGACCTGTGAGTGAGAGTTCCTCTGCCGGGAAAACTGCTATGGCCAGATTACCTGCATTGTTGGCTATTTTGCCATAGCCAACATGGCCTCGCGCGAGTATAGTCCGGTGCTGTTCCAGCCTGCAGTGGAGACAGAAACAATGGCGCGACTTCCCGTAATCGTGGGTTTCGGTGGCATCAGCCCGGCCGGTCGCAGCTCCCTGCACCATGGCTATCGTCGCCTGGTGCTGGACCGTCTCACTACCGCTGCGGCCCGGGAAACCCGTCTCAGTCTCGCTACCCTGATGGGTCTGGTGGGGAAACGTGGCGACAGCTGGACTGACCAATTCGGTGACAAAGTGGACCTGGATCCTTTCCTGGACGCCATCAGCGACCGGATTCTGGAAGGAACGCTGATACGCCGGCTGGAAAAAAATCTTTTCGACCCGGACCACATACCATTTCACAAGCGCATCACCCTGTCGGGCCGCAACACGCAACCAGTGGAGTTTGTGCTGAGCCGCAGACACCTGCCCGAACCACTGCCGGAAGGCTGGCAAGTCAGCGACGATCCCGACCATCCCGGTAAACTGCACGTGGTGGCTACCGACCATCTGGAGGTACTGCTCAGCTGCCAGCGCGAGTCGGATGTCAATACTGCGGGACAACTGCCCAGCGGTTTCGATCCCGAGGTGCTCTATCCGGCCCGCAGCCATCCCCGTGGCTTGCAGATGACAGTGTTTGCCGCCTCCGACGCTATCAATTCGCTCGGTATCGACTGGCAGACGGTCACCAGCCATGTGGCTCCGGATCAGGTCAGTGTTTACGCGGGCAGCGGGATGAGCCAGCTGGACTATAACGGTTTCGGCGGTCTCCTTCAGGCGCGGCTGTGTGGACGCAAGGTGACCTCCAAGCAGCTGCCCCTGGGCTATGCGGAAATGCCTGCCGACTTCGTCAACGCCTACATACTGGGCAACCTGGGCACTACCGGTACCAATGTGGCCGCCTGCGCGACGTTTCTTTACAATCTCAGACAGGGCATACGCGACATACAGAGTGGTACTCACCGGGTGGCTATCATTGGTACCAGTGAGGCCCCGCTGGTCGCCGAGATTTTCGATGGCTTCACCACCATGGGCGCCCTGGCGGACGACAATAAGCTGCGTGAGCTGGATGGATTGTCCCGCGGCGAGCGGCCATTTCATCGGCGGGCCTGCCGCCCGTTCGGCACAAATGTCGGCTTTACGCTGGCCGAATCCGCGCAATTCGTGGTGTTGTTCGACGACCAGTTGGCACTGGAGCTGGGCGCACCAATACACGGTGCGGTGAACGACGTCTTTGTGAATGCCGACGGCTTTAAAAAGTCAATCGCCGGTCCCGGTGTAGGCAATTACCTGACCATGGCCAAGGCCGCCGCGGCTACCCGCAACCTGCTGGGTGAGCAGGGATTGCGGGAACGAACTTATGTACAGGCGCATGGAACCGGCACCCCGCAAAACCGGACTACCGAGTCCAGGATTCTCAGTCGGGTTGCCGAGACGTTCGGAATCCGCGACTGGCCGGTTACCGCGGTCAAGGCCTATCTGGGCCATTCCCTGGCCAGTGCCGCCGGTGATCAGCTGGTTACCAGCCTTGGCGTATGGCGCTATGGATTCATTCCCGGCATCACCACGATCGGCGAAACTGCCGGGGACGTGCATACCGACGGTCTGGATATCCTTCTGCAACACAAGGAAGTCGACGCAGACAGCATCGAGGCGGTGATTATCAATTCCAAGGGCTTTGGTGGCAACAATGCCTCAGCGTCGGTGCTTTCGCCGGTAAAGACCGAGCAGTTGCTTACGAATCGATATGGCACGACGGCCATGTCCGCTTACCGGCAGCGCCGGGAATCGGCACTGCAACGGGTACACGACTATGACACGGCGGCCAGCTCGGGAAATTTCAGCACCACTTACCAGTTCGGTGAAAATGTCCTGGACGATGCGGACATCGAATTGAACAGTGTGGCTCTGAAAGTCCGTGGCCGGGGTCCGGAAGTCAGCCTGCAGGTACCCGATCACTATCGGGAATATCTGCAGGATCGGGACTGAGTGTCCCGCCGCTCGGATTAACCGATCCGAGAGTTGTGACCGGCGCCAGCTGCTGGCCGCCCCACTTATCTCTCCACAGTGTCACCGGCCTGCATGGATCAGCTGACTTCGACAGTCCGCTCCTCGATGCGTTTTCGCCACTCTGCAGGCCCTGTCTCATGCACTGAGGTTCCATTGACATCCACCGCCACGGTGACCGGCATATCCTGTACTTCGAATTCGTGAATGGCCTCCATGCCCAGGTCCTCGAAAGCAACTACCCGCGCCTTGCGAATGGCCTTTGACACCAGGTATGCGGCGCCACCCACGGCCATCAGATAGACAGCGCGGTGTTTGCGGATCGCTTCAATGGCCAGCGGCCCCCGTTCCGCCTTGCCAATCATACCCAGCAGACCGGTAGCGGCCAGTAGCGGTTCGGTGAATTTGTCCATACGGGTGGCTGTGGTCGGCCCTGCCGGACCGATAACCTCATCCCGAACCGGGTCTACCGGCCCCACGTAATAGATAAACCGGTCTTTCAGGTCGACTCCATCCGGCAGGGGCTGGTTGTTGTTCAGCAACTCCATGAGTCGCTTATGTGCGGCATCCCGCCCGGTCAACATTTTCCCCGACAGCAAAAGTGTGTCACCCGGCTCCCAGCTCGCCACTTCTTCACGGGTTACGGTATTCAGAACGACACGCCGGGCTCTCGGACCTGGATCCCAGCTTATCTCGGGCCACTCAGTCAGATTCGGCGGTGTCAGCTCAGCGGGTCCTTCACCGTTGAGGGTGAAGTGTGCATGACGGGTTGCCGCACAGTTGGGAATCATGGCGACCGGCAGCGAAGCGGCATGAGTCGGATAATCGAGAATTTTGACGTCCAGCACCGTGGTCAAGCCGCCCAGACCCTGCGCACCGATGCCCAGCGAGTTTGCCGCGTCCATGATTTCCAGGCGCAGTTCTTCCACCCGGTTACCAGGCCCTCGCTCGCGTAATTCATGAATGTCGATGGGATCCATCAGGGATTCCTTGGCCAGCACAGCGGCTTTTTCCGCGGTTCCGCCAATACCTATACCCAGCATGCCCGGCGGGCACCAGCCGGCCCCCATGGTTGGCAGCGTCTTCCTGACCCACTCGACGATACTGTCACTGGGATTCAGCATCACCATCTTGGCCTTGTTCTCCGAACCGCCGCCCTTGGCTGCCAGCTTGACCTCCACCTTGTCGCCGGGAACCAGCTCCATGTGAATAACTGCCGGAGTATTGTCCCGGGTATTTTTTCTGGCACCTGCCGGATCGGTGAGAATCGAGGCACGCAACACGTTGTCCGGATTCAGGTAGGCTCGCCTCACTCCCTCGTTGATCATTTCCGACACACTCAATGTAGCCTCCCAGCGCACATCCATTCCCACCTTCAGAAACACGGTGACAATCCCGGTGTCCTGACAGATGGGACGCCTGCCCTCGGCACAGAGTCGGGAATTGATCAGGATCTGTGCCATGGCGTCGCGGGCGGCGGGAGACTCCTCTCGCAGGTAGGCTTCATGTACGGCTTTAATGAAATCCAGAGGATGGTAATAGGAAATGTACTGCAGTGCGTCGGCAACACTCTGCACCAGATCTTCTTGACGGATTACAGTCATCTTCAAACCCTGCGCATGTTCAGATAGGAAAACGGGACGGATTCTAACACGAGCGACCGGCCTGGGATCAGCCCGACCTGATACTCCCGGATCCCGGCACGAATTCTGCGAAGGTGGCTCGATGCGGGGTAATGAGACGATGCGGCAGCAGAGTGGAAATCCTGAAAGATTTCCGCTCAGACAGTCTGGACGCGGTTATCCAGTGTCTCACCGCCAGCTTTCGACGTGGACTCCGGACTCACCTGCTTACGTCGGAAAGCACGCCCCAGATAAATTCCCACCAGCGCCCACAGGGCAGCTATCGCGGCGCCGATTGCGCCCATAGCCGCCAGGTTCAGACCCAGGCCATCGGTCAGCGCGGCAAACGAGACACCCCACAGGGCATCACCGCCGCGGTACATCGCCACGTCCACCACTGGCTTTGCCTTGAATCGGCTCTCGCGGGAAACTGCGGTAAAGAGCATTTCCCGGGCCGGGCGGGTGACGCCATAATTTCCAGCCTGACGGAACACCTGCAGAGCCAGTAATACGGTGAGGATGGGGGCCAGTGCCAGTACCAGCAATGCCAGGCACATGAACACCGGCATGACTGCCAGGGTGACAGGCATACCGAAGCGCGTAACCAGCCGGCTGGTGGCGAAGAAGCCGAGCACAAACGTGAGGATGTTCACAACCAGCGCCAGCCAGGCCAGAATCTCGGTACGCCGATCCAGCTGGTAGCCTCGTAACAGGTTGGTCTGTTCGAAATAGGCGAACGAGCCGATAGCGGTATACAGCAGAATAAAGCCGGCAATCCCGATCAGGTAGGGGCTGGTAACAAAGTCCCGGAAACCGGCCAGCGCAGAACCCCCGATCTTGTAGTCGGCAAGATCGACGCTGACATCCTGGTTCTGCAATTCACTTTGCTTCAGGTGCTGCAGGTAAAAGACCATAGGAACCGGTATAAGCAGCAACAGCGACGCCACCAATACCAGGGATTCGGAGCCCAGGAAACGTACCACCAGCGCAGCAATCAGCGGTCCTGCCAGGGCCCCGGCACTGGCTCCCACGGCGATAAACGCAAACAGTCTGCCGGCCTGCTCCCGATTAAAGAGGTCTGCCATGAAGCTCCAGAACACGGAAACATGAAACAGGCTGAACAGACTGACCCAGAGATAAAATCCCTTGTTTACCAGTACCGGGTCTTCGATCAGCCCGGATCCGAAATGCAGAACCATAAAGCTGACGGCAAAGAAGATGTAGACAAACTGAACCAGGTGGCGGAAACGAAGGTGCGACGCGGCAGCTCCAAATGCAATGACCACCGCGCAACTGAGCAGAGCCTGGATGTTCCAGAGAATACTGATTTCGGTATTGGTCCAGTCGCTGGCCAGCGCATCCCTGACCGGTCGCAGCATGTAGTAGGCTGCCATCAGGATAAACACAAACCCGAATGACAGCATGACACTTTTCAACTCCTGGCGCTCCACCAGGGTTGCGGAACGGATATAGTCTGCCAGCCGGTTGTCTTTATGCATTGTGCTTGCCAGTACCCTCTATTTTAGGTTCAATGACCGGATCAGCTAGGGGTTCCTCTTGAACCTATTTGAACCTATTCAGACTAATTGATGAGAAAACCTACCCTCTGCCATGAGCTTTTCTTCTTCTGACCCGGACATACTGACCAGAACCGATGGCTCACTGCTGTTTGTGCAGATTCATCGACCAGTCAAGAAAAATGCCCTCACTCCCGGCATGTACACAGCCCTTGGAGAAGCTTTGCGCTATGCGGATAGCGATGATTCTATCAACGTAATAGTGATCAGGGGAACAGACGACTGTTTTACCAGCGGCAATGACGTCAACAGCTTTGTCAGCGGTGCGGACGAGCCGGGCGAGAGACCTTCATTGGGTTTCATGAAGGCAATCAGCCAGGCTCAGAAGCCCGTGGTGGCGGCCGTCAGCGGACCCGCGATCGGCATCGGTACCACCATGCTGCTGCATTGCGATCTGGTCTATGCCTCCGAACAGAGCCATTTCCAGTTACCCTTCTCCCGCCTGGGCGTGTGTCCGGAACTGGGGTCCAGCCTGTTGCTGCCCTATTTCCTCGGCCATCAGCGCGCCGCCGAATTACTGCTGCTGGGCGATCGTTTCAGTGCCGAAACCGCCAGGGCTTACGGCCTGATCAATAATGTACTGCCACCGGAGGAAACGCTGCAGTTCGCTACCGATAAAGCCAGGGAGCTTGCCAGCCTGCCTAATCACGCTTTGCAGGTATCGAAGCGACTGATGAAACGCAACTTAGAAAATGTGCTACCTGACACCATAAACCTGGAGCTCAAGGAATTCGGAAAATTACTGCGCACTCCCGAAGCCCAGACCATCATCGAAGCATTTCTGAACCGGAAGAAGTGACACAGCATTATCACAGGTGTTCAAGCAGATAGTCCCGTGCCGCATTGATTTTCTTGGCCAGGTATTCAGTTCCACCCCGATCGGGATGCATTTTCTGCATCAGCTTGCGGTGCGCAAGATTCACGTCTTCCCGGCTGGCCGATTCATTCAGCCCGAGAATCTCCAGTGCCAGCTGTCGGTTCATGGCCGGTTCTTCCTGGTATTCCTCCCGCTCCCGGTGCTGATGGATCTCATCACGCCAGCCACTGTGCATGCGATCCAGATAGGCTTCCAGGACCTGAACCGAATCCGGATCACTGCCGCACTCCCCGGCCAACTGCATTAGTGCCCGACGGTCCAGGGAGGACAGCCGTTGTCCGGAAAACCTGCCTTTCAGTACCTGGCCATCGAGTTCGCCACTGCCGTGTAGCAACTCCATGGCCAGGTACTCGGTGCGTATCACCGACTTGCTACTGGCACTGTTGCCGGACCGGCGCCTGTGGAAGGGATATTTACTTCTGAGCATCTGCCAGAATGGCATCAGGCGCACAACCGCCGGCAGCGCCCGCAGCAGGAAAGTCGCCGCCACCCCCAGGGGAGCCAGGATGAATTGCACGGGTATCCGGCCCATGACGATCAGTACCACAATCACTGTAAGTGAGATCGCCAGCACCAGCAAACCGTTGGCCTGATTTCTCGTCAGGGAGAACCGCCTCGACAGCGAATTCATGCCCCAGTAAATCAGGAACAGCAACACCAGTAATGCCAGGAGTCTGAATATCATCGCCAGTGGTATCCAGGCAGGCTACTTAAGTTGTTGCCCAAGTAATTTGACCGATTGATGGGAATTACGGCTGAAATCCTCCAGCGCCTGCAGACCACCGGTCGCATAAATCGCAACCGCCCTCAGCAGATCCTTCAGCTGTTCAGCACTGGCTGCATCGAACTGGCAATAGGCACCTCCAGAGAGTCTGGCCATTTCCACGAAAGTCTGCCGGGCGGCCTGCTCCTGGCGTTCCTGGAAGATAAATAACGGAACGTTCAACAGGCCAAGTTTGCCGGCCAGTTGACACAGCACATCCCTATTTTCTTCCATGGCATCGCCGATAAATATCACCCCCCGCAATCGCTGTTCACGGTTCTGAGCAATCGCGTGGCGTAACAGGCGTTCAATCTGGGTCATGCCGGCCTGACATTGGAGCCCGGACATCTGCCTCAGCAAATTGTCCGCGTCACTGTGCCATTCACTATGGTAGAACTCTCCCAGACCGCGAAAATAACAGAGTTGAACCTGCAGACCACTAGTGGATTGGGCACTGACAAACATTTCACCTTGCAGGCGGGTAGCGCGATCCCAGGTGAACTGACGGCTGGCTGTGGCATCCAGAGCAAAAATCAGATGCGCATCGCCGCTTCGGCTTCCCGGTGCCGGCAGCGATCCGACTTTGTGCAGGAATTCCTGCACCTCCCTGGTCCCGGAGACCGCGGGTTTTTCGGAGCGGGAGCGGGTAACCTGGCCGCTGGATTTTTTAAACAGGTCTTTCATGGCGATTCGAGCATAGCCCAGACGATCCTGTTCAGGCAACATTCCCGGTCGTCTCCAGGCTCGATCGTCATGACTGAAATGGACAGGCTACAGGTCGACTACTGCGCCGTTCACTCCTGCCAGTAGTGGGCCTGTCCCAGCACCCGTGAGCAGAGTACCGTGCCCGTGCTGATCCGGTCCTTCAGCCCGGCATCCATGAACAGCACCATCCAGGCATCCCTCCAGTCCTCAGGCAGCGGATGGGGAGGATCCAGCCCCAGTCCGGTCGCGGCGACGAAACCGAAACGGGAATAATAGTCCGGATTCCCCAGCACGAAAATCAGGCCTACCCTGTCATTCTGGAGACGGGTCAGCCCGGTTCGAACCAGGGCCTCACCGATGCCCCGGCGTTGATGGCGTGATGCCACACCGAGCGGGGACAGTATCCGGGCCGCGACGCCCGGATTCTTTGCACCCGGCTCAACCCGACTGAACAGCGCATGTCCAACCACCCTGCCCTCTTCTTCTGCCAGCAGGGACAGCAGCGGCAATGCGGATTTATCGGTGAGCAGTTTTGCTACCAGGTCGGCGATCACATCACCTTCCCAGGGCCCGAACGCATCACGATGCAAAGCCGCAATGGCGCCCGTATCTGCCGCTGTTGCCGAACGTACCTGCATAGTGGGTCGATGCTGCCGGATTGGCGTGGTTCAACCTGGTTAAAGTCTGAAAACCGGTGCCGAAAAGTCATTGGTGCGGATGGGGAGAGTCGAACTCCCACACCTTTCGATACTGGAACCTAAATCCAGCGCGTCTACCAGTTCCGCCACATCCGCAAAGGTATCGCCCGGAATGCTCATGGCATTCCGGACGGTCGCGTATTATACCCAATGAATCCCCGCTGCCAAGGACAGGGTGAATTGGAAATCAGTCACTCAAGCTGGCTTGAAAGGGCTGGCTGTCATCAAGCTACTGCAATGGCGGCCCCAACATCGGTACCGGGGCCCTGGCAGGGCGTGATGGGCATGCTAAGGACCGGTGGCTCAAAGGTTGCCGGAACCCTGTTGTCGCTGCATGGCATCGATACGTTCCTGTAACCGGAACAGCGTCTCATTGATCTGCAGCCGGTGGGCATTGACTGATTCCATGGACTCCTCAAGGTAATCCACCCGACCGGCAACTCCCAACAGGGTGCTGTCTCCGCTGTTCAGGGAATTCTGTACCGCCTGCAATTCGTTGCGTAATGCCGCCAGAGCGTCCATTGAGGCATCTATGTCAGCCATCTGACTGGATAAGCCGTCAAGCTCCGAGCTCAGGGTGTTGACCCGGGTTTCATTGGCACCGACCCGGCCCCGGGCGGTTTCGAGTTGCGTAGTGAGTGCCGCCACTGTTTCATCCTGTCCCTCGTTGACCAGGGCCAGCTTGGCCAGCTCCGAGCGAATGTCTGTGGCCTCGGAGCGCAGGGCGTTGCGGGCCGCCCACAATTTGTCGATTTCCGAAAAATGGAAGTCCAGGGTTTCCTGAATGTTGAGTACCGTGTCTTCAGATTCTTCCCCGACCAGTGCCAGCCTTCGTTCCAGATCGGATAAGCGCAGATCTGCCTGCTGCATGGCGTTCTGATATTGTTCATAAAAATAGTTGGCGCCCGCCGCGGCACCGATAAACGCCAGCGTCAGCAGTGCCAGCATGATCCTCACCGGCCAGGTACTGACCTTGCGCTTTTCCACTGCATAAGCTGGCCTGACGATCTCCCGTGACTGCCCCAGGCGCGACTGCTGATGGGTGGTCACGTCGTCCCGGCTCGGCACAATGGGAGGGATATCGTTCAAGTCGTCAGAATCTCGCATAAGGCAATGTTCCTGAATTCAGCGTAATGGTGAAAAGTTGGGGTAATGAATCCGCAGCAGGCCCGATTTTAACGCCAGCGCCGAGCCGGCCACAACTGCTGCCGTCACCTCCTCGACAGGTCCCGCTTCCGGACGGATGAATGCAGGCGCCGATCGCGACCGGATGGCGCGAACCTGCAACGACCTCCGGCACCGGAAAAATTTTAGTCCCGGGCTGTTGCCGTCATCGGCCACCTTGCTTCTAATCACCGGCCAATCGCTGTAAACTCAAGACATGGAACCCGGGGCGGCTGGCGATCGGGGAACTGTTGCCGCAGACTTGCGTTGAATTGGTAAAGACCATCAGCCAGAACACAAGACCGCGAGGCAATGCTGCAAGTTACGAGCAGATACGAGCAGATACGAGCAGAGAAGTTACCAGAAAAAGGACGTCCCAATCTGAATGACTACGGGTCGAAAGCGGCTCAAGGCAGCTGTCAATGGATAAACTGCCAACACTGAAGTTTATACTGACAGTTGAAATCGACTTTTCGGTTGAAATCCAGCTGACAGGAACAGATTACGACGGACGCCGGTAAGATATCACTAATGGACTACTAAACACGAGGTTACTATGGCTTTAGAACTCCCTGCACTTCCTTACGAAAAAAATGCACTGGAACCCCACATGTCAGCAAACACCCTGGATTTCCACCACGGCAAGCATCATAACGCCTATGTGACCAAGGGAAACGAGTTACTGGCAGACGCTGGAATTGAGGGCGACGATCTCGAGGAACTGGTCAGAGCCACAGTCAGCCACAAGGGGCCGTTGTTCAATAACGTTGCCCAGTGCTACAACCACACATTTTTCTGGAACAGCCTCAGCCCCACGGGCGGTGGTCAACCCAGTGGTGCAATCGCAGCAAAGATTAACGAGGATTTCGGCAGTTTCGACGCGTTTCGCTCCGAGTTCATTAACGGTGGGGTAGGACAATTCGGCAGTGGCTGGGTCTGGCTGGTCGCTGCCGGCGGCAAACTGAAAGTCGTGAAATCCGCCAATGCAGAAACTCCACTGACTGAAGGTGCCACTCCGATCCTGGTCTGCGATGTCTGGGAACACGCCTATTACCTGGACTTCCAGAACCGACGCCCGGATTTCCTGGCTTCATTCCTGGATAACCTGGTCAACTGGGACTTCGCCAACCAGAACCTGGCAAAAGCCTGAGCACTCCAACCTCAGACATTCAGAACCAGAACCGGAAAAGGCCTGCTCAAGAGCAGGCCTTTTTCTTTTGGCAAACTAACAGGCTGATGAATCCTGACGCAAAAAACCCGCTCATCGGCAGGCACTTTGTCGGATCGAAACCACGCTCCTGACGGCTGGAAAATCGCCGTTCAGGGCGAGGATAAAGGCTCCCCGGCGAGGCGGCCTGGAAACCCGAAGCGCAACGTAGTGAAAACTATGTGAGCATCGAAATCCGGGAACAAAAAAGCCCGCTCATCGGCAGGCTCTTTGTTGGATCGAATCCACGCTCCTGACGGCTGGAAAATCGCCGTTTAGGGCGAGGATAAAGGCTTCCCGGCGAGGCGGCCTGGAAACCCGAAGCGCAGCGTAGTGAATACTACGTGAGCATCGGAAGTTCCAGGCCAACGAAGTCAGGGAGCCTTTAGACCGTCATAAACGGCGATTTTTACATCATGCCGCCCATTCCGCCCATCCCCATATCAGGCATCGGCGCAGCCGGCTTCTCTTCCGGAATTTCCGAAACCATGGCCTCGGTGGTAATCATCAGACCTGCCACAGAGCCGGCGGCCTGCAGGGCGGTACGGGTTACCTTGGCCGGATCCAGAATGCCCATTTCAATCATATCGCCGTATTCGCCGGTGGCGGCATTGAAGCCGTAGTTGCCTTCCCCATTCTTGATGTTATCAAGAATAACCGAAGCTTCTTCGCCGGCGTTCTGCACGATCTGCCGCAGCGGAGCGGTTACTGCTCTCAGCAACAGGCTGATGCCCACGTCCTGGTCATGATTGTCGCCTTTCAGGCCTTCTACCTTCTGCAACGCTCTAACCAGAGCAACACCACCTCCCGGTACCACCCCTTCCTCGACCGCGGCACGGGTAGAATGCAGCGCATCTTCGACACGCGCTTTCTTCTCTTTCATTTCGATTTCGGTACCGGCACCCACCTTGATGACGGCTACACCGCCGGCCAGTTTGGCGACTCGCTCCTGGAGTTTTTCACGATCGTAGTCTGAAGAGGTTTCCTCGATCTGAGCACGAATCTGAGTTACCCGGCCGGAGATTTTTTCCGGGCTGCCGGCGCCGTCGATAATCGTGGTATTTTCCTTCGATACCTGGACCCGCTTGGCGGAACCCAGATCATCGATAGTGGCACCTTCCAGGTTCAGGCCGACTTCTTCGGAAATTACCGTACCACCGGTCAGAATGGCGATATCCTCAAGCATCGCTTTTCTGCGATCTCCGAATCCCGGGGCCTTCACCGCAGCGACTTTGACGATGCCACGCATGTTGTTAACCACCAGGGTGGCAAGCGCTTCGCCTTCCACGTCTTCGGCAATTACCAGCAACGGTCGCCCGGCCTTGGCGACGCTTTCCAGCAACGGCAGCATTTCGCGGATATTGGAAATTTTCTTGTCGACCAGGAGGATCATCGGATCGTCCAGTTCGACATTCATATTGTCCTGATTGTTGATGAAATAGGCTGACAGGTAACCACGGTCGAACTGCATGCCCTCGACCACTTCCAGCTCATTTTCCAGACCCGAGCCGTCTTCTACCGTGATCACTCCTTCCTTACCGACTTTCTCCATAGCCTCGGCGATAATCTCACCAACCTGGTTATCGGAGTTTGCGGAAATTGTCCCCACCTGCGCGATTGCCTTGGAATCCGTGCAGGGGATTGACAGTTTGCCCACTTCGTCCACCAGCGCCAGTACCGCCTTGTCCACACCACGCTTGAGATCCATCGGGTTCATGCCGGCGGCAACCGATTTCAGGCCTTCATTCAGGATAGCCTGGGCCAGGACTGTCGCCGTGGTGGTTCCGTCACCAGCCACGTCCGAAGTCTGGGAAGCGACTTCCTTGACCATCTGGGCGCCCATATTTTCGAACTTGTCTTCCAGCTCGATTTCCTTGGCAACTGAAACACCGTCCTTGGTAACGGTCGGAGCGCCGAAAGACTTGTCCAGCACTACATTTCGCCCCTTCGGGCCCAGTGTTACCTTCACCGCATCTGCCAGGATATTCACGCCAGCAAGCAGTTTATGGCGGGCGGAATCACCGAATTTTACGTCTTTAGCCATTGTTCACTCTTCCTATCTAATAATCGTTGGGTCTGAATTCCTGTCTCTAGCTCTGCATCCTAGTCTTCAACTACACCGTAAATTTCGCTCTCGCTGAGGATCAGCAGCTCTTCACCGTCGATTTTAACGGTATTGCTGGCGTATTTACCGAACACCACGATATCGCCAACTTTGACATCAACAGGGCGGACATCGCCACTGTCCAGCAAACGGCCAGGACCTACCGCCAGCACTTCACCCTGCGCCGGTTTCTCGGTTGCGCTGTCGGGCAGCACGATACCACCAGCAGTTTTCTGTTCCTCTTCGGTGCGTCGCACCACGACGCGATCTTGCAAAGGCCGGATCTTCATTGGATTTTGTTCTCCTAAAATCGATTTACCTAACTCGTTTTTATCACGATCAAGGCGCCTCACGGAGGAAAACCCGCCGCTGGACCTGACCGGTAAAAATCGTCAATCCCTGTGCCAAGACAAAGATAGGGCCACAGGACTGCCCTGTGAGGCTCCTACATGGGGATAGTCGGTGAAAATTCAATGGGCAAAAATCAAAACCTGGGGATTTTTTTAACAATCGGGCCGGTGAAGGACATTTTCATGCCGTTACGCGCATCATCGCAGCCGACCAACCCTGGCGTCAGCGGGTCCTGCTGTCGTCATTACGGCGGGACAGGCGGGATCCCGATTCTTCGTAAAACTCGCCTTCTATGGTTGTGGATCCGCTGCTGCGTTTTTCATTGGCACCAGTTCTGCCGCCGGTGCTTCGCTGCGAGGTCCAGAAAAACCCGTTCCCGGAGCCGGTGCTGACTGACATCAGGACCCCGGAATCGATAAACTTTTTCGCCATGGCACGCCGCACCGGCGGCGTCAGACACAGGAAGCCGAGCGTGTCGGTAATGAAACCCGGGGTCAGCAGCAATGCCCCGGCAAAGGCCAGGAAAAAGCCCTCCACGACTTCCTGGGCCGGCAACTGGCCACGATTCAGGCGCTGGTTGGCACGTAGCAGAGTTGAAAATCCCTGTCGTTTCAGTATCTGCACGCCTAGCACCGCGGTCAGCACTACCAGGCCGATAGTCCACAGTCCGCCGATTAGACCCGCCACCTTGAACAGCAGCAGCATTTCGACCAGTGGTACGGCAATAAAAAACAGCAGGATCCAGCGCATTAAAACTCCTGGTGACGGCATAGCAGTTGTCTGACTGAACGGCGTCCTTCCGGGTAACCGTCGCCAGTGTTAACGGATCGGCAAAGTCCGGTACTCCTCAATCCAGATTGTGCCGGCTCCGGTCCTCATGGAAAAGATGGCGACACTTCCGGGTTTTACAATACCCCTGCGGTTATTTATCGTATGACTGCCCGGTAAAACGCGATAAAACCAGCTGCCTGTTGGAAAGCGCTCAGGTTGGTGCAAGACAAGGCAGAATCTGGCGAAAAAGTCGTCTACACAACACTAATGGGCATTTTGCGCCGGATATTAACGCCCTGTTGTGCCAGCAGGGAGTTTTTCAACAGGCTGACAGGGTCCCGATGCCGGTCATGAGATTACCGAAAGCCCGCATCCACCCTGGAAATCACAGCGAGGTTGGTAACTTTCCAGGGGGACGGTCCACCAGCGGAGCTCAAAACTGTGGATCTCAATCCAGCGGAGTTCAAACCAGAGGACCCAAAAAAGTATGGTGAACGACGGCGTCGCCGTTCCGGATTGGCGGCTTCAGAGTATCGCGCAATGAAAAATAACGAAAAAATCTGGCGTGTAGTTTACGGTATACCGGCTGGCCAGGTCGCCACTTACGGCCAGGTCGCCAGGCTGGCGGGCCTGCCCGGGTATGCACGCTACGTGGGGACCGTGCTGAAACAATTACCCGATGACAGTCACCTGCCCTGGCATCGGGTCGTCAATGCCCAGGGGAGAATTTCCTTCCCGGCAATGAGCAGTCAGTATCAGCTGCAACGCAGCCTGCTCGAGTCTGAGGGTGTCGTGTTCGTCAACGATCGACTGTCGCTACGAAAATTCGCCATTCAGCACTAGCAGCCTGTCTGAAATTCAAGGGCCCGGATTGGCGCGTCGTTCCTGGAACGGTTTCAGTAACCGGCTTACCCAAAGCAGGAGGCACAATCCCGGTATAACCATCAGAGTCGTCAGAATGAAGAAAAACGACCAGTCGCCGTTGAGAAAATCCACTACTGCCCCACTGCCGGCTGCCAGGGTGGTTCGACCGAAATTTGAGATCGATGCCATTAACGCATATTGCGTGCCGGTATAGGTCCGACTGGTGAAATAGGAAATAAACGAAATGAACGCCACCGTTGCGAAAGCCTGAAAAAAATTGTCGATCAACAGGGTCAGCATGAGCAGGTTGCCGCTGGGACCGACCACTGCCAACAGGGCATAGAGCAGATTGGCGGCCGCCATGGCGACGCCTGCGAAAAACAGGCCCCTGATGACGCCGAAGCGGGTATTCAGCGCGGCCGCCAGCAACGAAAACACTGCGGTAACCACACCGCCAAAAAACTTGGAATAGAAACTGATCTGGTCGGTACTGAACCCGACCTCCACGTAAAACACCAGCGACATGCGGCCCAGCATGCCCTCGCCGAGCCTGAAAACCAGCAACAGCAACAACACCGAAACTGCCAGCTGTAACCCACAACGGTTAAAGAATTCCCGGAATGGCTGAACCACATAGGACTGCAACCACTGGGTCAGTTCAAAGCGCTGTGATTCTCCCGCCACGAGCCCGTCACGGTCGTCAGGTGGAGCCTGTGGTTCTGACACTTTAAGTATCAGCGCGATCAGAACAAGGTACATCAGGGCAATTACCTGATAAACCTGTGACCACGCCAGACCGATGGATTCTCCGCCCAGAGCAACCGCAATGGCACCGCCAATGAACCCATAGCCAGCCCACCACCCGGTCGTGCTCACCGCCGCAGCATAGGGCATTTTCTCATCCATCTCATCCTGGTGAAAAATAGTAATACGATAGGCGTCCACGGCAATATCGAGAGTTGCGGAAGCTATCGCCACCAGCAATGCCAGCAGGCTGACCAGGGGCAGATTATTTGAGGGACTGGTAGTGCTTAATGAAATCACTGCCAGCACGATCACTGACTGGCACAGGACTATCCAGGAACGTCGTTGCCCCAGCCACCGGTATAACCACGGCAGCCGTATTCGATCCACGAATGGCGCCCAGACCCAGTTGATCGCGTACACCGTCGCTATAGCACCGACATAACCAATAGCCGAGCGGGAAAGCCCGGACTGCTGCAGCCAGAGGGTCAGAACCGAACCATGCAGCACCCAGGGAAAGCCGCTGCAGAAGCCCAGCAGCAGAATATTAAGGAAGCGTATGTCCTTCAGTTGACGCAACGCGTCTGACAGGGAAGTTACTGTCGACAATGGACTCTCTCTATCGATTCAACTCCGGCGTTCAGGTTATGCCGCCGGGAACTCAGTCACGAAAGTTATTGTATTGCAGGGGAATCCCCAGGCTGGCTTCTTTAAGCATAGCGATAACCTGCTGGAGATCGTCCCGTTTCTTACCCGTAACCCGCAATTTGTCGCCCTGGATCGCCGTCTGTACCTTTATCTTGGTGTCTTTCACCAGCTTCACTATCTTACGGGCCAGATCGGAGTCGATCCCCTGTTGAACTTTTACCGGCAGGGTCGCGCGACGGCCGGAAATGACTGTCTCCCCTTCGTCCAGACAGGACACGTCAATAGAGCGCTTGACCAGTTTTCCCTTCAGGATATCCAGCATCTGCTGCAGTTGAAAATCCACCTCGGCGCTGAGGGTGACAACCTGTTCTGATAAAGTAAAACTGGCATCCACACCCTTGAAATCGAAGCGGGTACCAACTTCACGGTTGGCCTGATCCAGAGCGTTGTTCAACTCGTGCATGTCAACTTCAGAGACGATGTCAAAGGACGGCATGGGGCCACCTCCAGGGTCTGTCAAAAAAGAAACTAAGGAACCTAACGACGTCCCGACGTCATGATGGACGGCAGTTTAGCACCGCTGCAGGAATGATCCTATGCCCGAGACAAATCAGCTGAAAATTGCTCGCGTAATCTGGCAATAGGCCAGTGGTAGACTGCCATCTTTGAGCGCCGGAAAGATGCCGGCCGATAGTTTTTCCAGTAGACTTCGGCGGCAGGAAATCCAATCATCCCCAACCTGCGGCTTCACCACCGGACAGTTTTCTAGCATGCCTGCGACTAACGGCAAATTCCTGCTGCTCATCTGCCTGCTGACCCTGCTTTGCCTGGCCGCGGTCCTCCTATCCCTGACTTCCGGCAGTATCGATCTCGGCCTGGGCGAGACCTGGGAGGCGCTGACGAGTCGGGAAGCAACCCTGCAGCGTCAGGTAATCCTGGACCTGCGCCTGCCCAGAACGCTGGCCGCACTGGTAACCGGCGGTCTGCTCGGCCTGTCCGGCGTGATTATGCAGGTCCTGATGCGGAATCCCCTGGCAGACCCCTATATCCTTGGTGTTTCGGGCGGGGCATCGGCCGCAGCACTGGCACTTTTGTTGACCGGAGCCAGCGCCATCTGGATACCCCAGGCTGCCTTTGCCGGCGCCCTGTGCTCGATACTGCTGGTGTTCGGCCTGGCCAGCGCCGGGGGCCGCTGGTCCGTTACCCGTCTGCTGCTAACCGGCGTGGTGGTGTCGGCGGGTTGGGGGGCTGTAATCAATCTGCTGTTAGCGTCCTCCGCAACCAACACCGTGCAAAGCATGTTGTTCTGGCTGATGGGTGATCTCAGTCAAAGCAGGATCGGCATATGGCAAATGCTGATCCTCGCAGCCGGCATGCTGGTGGGTCTCGTTGTCGCCAGGCAGCTGAATGTGCTGGTCAGGGGAGAATTGCCGGCACTTTCGCTCGGTGTCAACGTGAGCAGGCTGCGTATCGTGCTTTACCTCACCGCGTCTGTTCTTACTGCAACCGCTGTTACCATTGCCGGGGCAATCGGTTTCGTGGGGCTGGTAATTCCACACATGCTCAGGTTACTGGGCGCCAGGGATCACAGATTACTGGTACCGCTGGCGGCGCTGTTGGGAGGGAGCTTCCTGGTTATTGCCGACAGTCTGGCCCGCACCGTGATCGCACCGCAGCAGCTTCCAACCGGAGTGGTGACGGCGTTGATTGGCGTTCCTGCTTTTCTGGTCATTCTCCGCAGCACCATAAGGTATCACTGATGACCTTGCTGGAACTTGAGTCTTTACAGATCTCGATAGCCGGTCAGCCGATCTGCAATCACCTCAACCTGCAACTGCGTGCCGGGCAGATGCTGGGAATTCTTGGACGTAATGGAACCGGTAAAACCACATTGCTGCATACACTCATGGGATTTCACCGGGCCGACCAGGGACGGATACTCCTCGACGGCCACTTGCCCCACACTGGATCCAGACGGGATATGGCGCGCCGGATCGGACTGCTGTTTCAGGAAAGCGATTCCACTATGCCGGCTACGGTGCTGGAAACCGTGTTACTGGGAAGGCACCCCCATTCCGACAATCTGCTGTGGGATTCCGCTGAAGACCTGAACATTGCCTCCACGACACTGCAACTGGTCGGATTGGACGATCTTGCTCAACGCCAGGTTTCGAGCTTATCCGGAGGGGAAAAGCAGCGCCTGGCGGTCGCCCTGCTGATGGTTCAGAGTCCCTCTGTTTATCTTCTTGACGAACCCAGCAATCACCTGGACATCGACTACCAGAGCCGGATTCTCGATTTGCTGAGAAGACGCATTGCATCGCAGGGCGCCGGGCTGATCATGGCCAGCCATGATATCAATCTGGCGGCACGCTACTGTCAGCGTGCGTTGCTATTGATGGGAGACGGTGTAATTATGGAAGGCCCTGCGGAGGAGGTGCTCATCCAGCCCAATCTGGAACAGGCGTTTCGCTGCCCGATTGCAGTAGTCGAAAGCGAAGGCCGACGCTATTTCCTTCCCCGCTAGGGCGACTGCCCCGCGGAAACAGGGCAGCGGCAGTCTATCCTTTACAGAAGCAGCAGGCGGATATCGCCAAGTACTTTGACCAGGTAAGTGGAGAACAGTCCGCCATCGACGCCATTGACGGCACGATGGTCATAGGAAAGGGTCAGCGGCAGCATGCTGCGGGGCACAAATTCTCCATTCTGGAATACCGGTTTGGTTTCCGTCTTGCCCACCCCCAGAATCGCCACTTCCGGGGCGTTGATAATAGGGATGAATCCGGTGCCGCCAATTGCGCCAAGGCTGGATATCGTGAAACAGGCGCCCTGCATGTCTTCCTTGCTGAGACGGCGCTGTCGGGCTTTGTCAGAGACTTCCGCCAGTTCCGCAGCCAGTTCCCAGAGGGATTTGCGATCCACGTTACGGATAACCGGAACTACCAGACCCGCCTCAGTAGCGACTGCCACACCGATGTGATAGTACTTCTTCTGGATATAATATTCGCCGCTGGAGTGCAGGGAAATATTGAACTGCGGATACTCCTGCAGAGTCTTGACGCAGGCCTTCAACAGGAACGGCAGGAATGTCAGTTTGGCATCCCGCCGGTCTGCCTCGGCTTTCTGCGCCTGGCGGAATTCTTCAAGGTCGGTGACATCGGCTTCATTGAACTGGGCGACGTGTGGCACCGTGCTCCAGTTACGCTGCATGTTGACAGCCGTAACCCGGTGCAGTTTGCTCATGGAAACCTGTTCCACTTCGCCGAACTGGCTGAAGTCGATATCCGGTACCGCCGGCAGGGCAAACCCGGTCCCCGAAGCCGTCGGCCCCTGAGACAATCTTGACTTGACGAACTCGTGGATGTCTTCCTTGATGATTCTCCCTTTGGCTCCGCTGCCGTTCACCTGCGAAAGATCAACGCCCAGTTCACGCGCCAGCTTTCTGACTGCCGGTCCCGCATACACGTCAGCACCGCCAGCGGAGACGTTCTGGTCCTGTCGCGTATCGGTGACTGGGGACGATGCCGTGGGCGCCGAGGCCGGTTTTTCATCAGGCTTGCTGTCCGCCACCGATTGTGCCGGCTTGGCGTCCTGCTTAGCAGATTCGGGCTCTTCTTCAGGCTGAGCAAGCAGTTCCAGAATCGCAGATCCCTTGGATACCTTGTCTCCAACCTTCAGCTTCAGCGTTTTCACCTCGCCGGCCAGTGTCGACGGCACGTCCATTGCCGCCTTATCCGATTCCAGCGTGATCAGCGAATCGTCTACCTTGACTGTATCCCCCTCGGATACGTGAATTTCAATGACTTCGACATCACTTTCGCCGCCAAGATCTGGCACTTCGATCGTTCTCAGCTCGGGCTCCCGGGTGGATGTCCCGGGCGCGGTATCCTGCGCCTTCCCGGCACCCTCATCCTCCCGCGCCGGTTTTTCCGTGACCTGCTCCGGAGCCTTTTCGGCCGGCTCTTCGGCTTTCGGACTGCTGCTCTCACCTTCTACTTCAAGCGTAAGAATCTCGCTCCCGGTGGAAACCTGATCACCCAGATTTACGGCGATGCTCTTGACCACACCACTGGTAGGCGCGGGAATTTCCATGGCTGCCTTGTCACTTTCCAGAACCAGGAGTGAATCATTCTCTGCCACCGATTGTCCCACCTTGACAAGCAGTTCAATCACTTCGACTTCACTTGAATCTCCCAGATCGGGAACTTTTATTGTTTCAGTTGCCACTGGCTGTTACTCCTAACTGATCCTGCATTCACCGCAAGCACCGTTGCCTGAACTTATTAGTGGAAATCTCTCACTTGGTTACCGGGTCAATCTTAGCTGCATCAATCCCGTTTTCCTTCATGAATTTGTTGATTGCTTCAGCCTTGATCACTCCTTCCGACTGCAGTTCATAAAGGGCTGCCAACACAACAAATTTACGGTCCACCTCGAAAAAATGGCG
Organism: Pseudomonadales bacterium; assembly: GCA_024234395.1. GTDB lineage: Bacteria > Pseudomonadota > Gammaproteobacteria > Pseudomonadales > Pseudohongiellaceae > NORP240. The sequence continues at coordinate 393,221 of JACKOH010000001.1, read as the reverse complement.
CAGCTTTTCGCGACTGTCGCTACGACCGAAACCATCGGTTCCGAGAACCGTATAACGATCCGGAACAAATTCCCTGATCTGGTCTGCGTACAGCTTCATGTAATCGGTCGATGCGACGATCGGCCCTTTCCTTTCACTCAGACATTGGGTGACATAAGGCACCTTAACCTTTTTACGCGACGGGTTCATGCGGTTATCCCGGGTTACCGACAAACCTTCCTTTCTCAACTCGTTGAAACTGGTAACGCTCCACACATCGACGCCAACCTTGAACTGCTCGCGCAGAATGGTAGCCGCTTCGCGAACTTCCCGCAGAATGGTACCGGAGCCCAACAGCCTGACGCGCGAATCGGTGACCGACTTGCCGGAAATCTTGTACTCCTTGCTGTCGCCGTCCTCGAGCAGGTACATGCCCTTGATGATTGCTTCCTCTGCTCCTTTCGGCAGTTCCGGATGTTCATAGTTTTCATTCATCGTGGTGATGTAATAGAAAACCGACTCCTGCTCTTTGTACATCCTGCGCAATCCATCCTGAATGATTACCGCCAGCTCGTAGGAGTAAGTGGGGTCGTAAGTCACACAGTTTGGTATGGTAGAGAACAGAATGTGGCTGTGACCGTCCTGGTGCTGCAGGCCTTCCCCATTCAAGGTTGTACGACCGGCGGTCGCTCCAATCAGAAAACCGCGTGCCTGACTGTCACCCGCGGCCCAGCACAGGTCACCCACCCGTTGATAGCCGAACATGGAGTAATAAATATAAAAAGGGATCAGCGGGTAGTTGTTGACACTGTACGAGGTCGCCGCTGCCAGCCAAGTGGACAGCGCTCCGGGCTCGGAAATCCCCTCTTCCAGCATCTGACCTTTCATGTCCTCCCGATAGTAGGCAACCTGGTGCGAGTCGGACGGATCGTAAAGCTGACCTACCGATGAATAGATACCTAACTGCCTGAACATACCCTCCATTCCGAAGGTCCGTGCCTCATCCGGAACAATGGGGACAACGCGCTCACCGATTTCCTTGTCCTTACAGAGGCTGGCCAGCACCCGCACAAAAGCCATGGTCGTGGAAAATTCCCGGTTACCACTGCTCTTGAGCTGGGTTTCAAACAGGGAAAGTTCCGGTACCTTCAGTGAGTAACTGGCCGCACGCCGCTGCGGGACCGGGCTGCCCAGTCGCTCCCGTTGCTTGCGCATGTAGCGCAATTCCAGGCTGTTCTCAGCGGGCCGGTAGTAAGGTACTTCCTCCAACTGATCGTCCTTGATGGGAATGCCGAATCGATCCCGGAACCGCTTCAGGCTTTCGATATCGAGTTTCTTGACCTGGTGGCTGGTATTCTGTGCTTCCGCGCTGGAACCGAAGGCATAGCCTTTCACGGTTTTTGCCAGGACCACGGTCGGACGGCCATTGGATTTAACTGCCTTCGCATAGGCTGCATAGACTTTATAGGGATCATGCCCACCACGATTGAGTGCCATGATATCGCTGTCGGACAGATGTTCTACCATCTTGGCCAGACGCGGATCCTTACCGAAGAAATTCTCGCGCGTGTAGGCACCTCCGCGGGCAACGAAGTTCTGGTATTCCCCGTCGACCACCTCGTCCATGCGAGCCTGCAGGACCCCGTCCTCATCGGCCTGCAGCAACGGATCCCAGTGCCGCCCCCAGATCACCTTGATGACGTTCCAGCCAGCCCCCCGGAAAATGCCTTCCAGTTCCTGAATGATCTTCCCATTACCCCGCACCGGACCATCCAGTCGCTGCAGGTTACAGTTGATGACGAAGATCAGGTTGTCCAGTTGTTCTCTGCCGGCCTTGCCTATTGCACCAAGTGTTTCCGGCTCGTCAGTTTCACCATCGCCGATAAAGCACCAGACTTTGCGTTCGCTGTTATCCATCAGCCCGCGCTTACTGAGGTATTTCATCAGATGGGCCTGATAGATGGCCTGTAGTGGTCCCAGGCCCATGGAAACGGTGGGAAACTGCCAGTAATCCGGCATCAACCAGGGATGCGGGTAAGAAGACAGCCCGCCTCCTTCCGACTCCTGACGAAAATTATCCAGTTGTTTTTCGCTGATGCGACCCTCCAGGTAGGAGCGCGCATAGATGCCCGGCGAGGAATGGCCCTGAAAGTAGATCACGTCCCCTTCCCGCTCTTCGGAAGGCCCGTGGAAGAAATAGTTGAAGCCCACGTCATACAACGTGGCAGCAGATGAGAATGTTGAAATGTGGCCGCCCAGGTTGGGATTTTTCTTGTTGGCCCGCATTACCATAGCCAGGGCATTCCAGCGGATGATGCCGCGAATCTGCCGCTCCATGAACATGTCGCCGGGCATACGTTCTTCGTTCAGGTGCGAAATAGTATTGCGATAGGGAGTGGTAACCGAGATATAGGGTGATTCCTCGCCGCTACGGGTCGCCCGTTCAGCCAGCCTCCCCAACAGATAGTAAGCCCGGTCTTCACCCTCGTTATCGATTACGGATTCCAGGGCGTCCAGCCATTCCTGGGTTTCCTGGGGATTTTTGTCCTGATCCTGTTGGCTCATCGAATACGCTCTCGCTTTATTAAAGTAATTACTTTTGTAAATAGTGGCCTGTCTTCCGATTTTCGCCCATTTTTTCTTCAATGTCTCGTAAATTCATCACATCGAGTGGGAATTCTACCCTCAAGAAAGCTATTTTTCTAATACACATTAATGACTTATGTCAGAATCCCGGCCCGGATCACAGGCCTGATGCGACCCACATTGAGGCACCTGATAACAGGAATTGGGGTATTACCGCTATCCGGCCAGCGTCTTCCGGTAACGTTGCCAGTCAAAACCGGGCCCGGGATCAGTCTTGCGTTCCGGCGCAATGTCACTATGGCCGACAATCCGTTCCAGGTTAATGGCCGGAAACCGGTTCATCAGCAACCCGGTGATCGCAGTCAGCACTGCGTACTGGTGGTCTGAATACTCGAGTTCGTCGGTGCCTTCCAATTCGATGCCTATGGAGTAGTCGTTGCAGTTGTCACGACCCTGGAAACAGGACTGTCCTGCATGCCAGGCTTTGCGATCGAATGGAACATACTGGGTGACGGTGCCGGCGCGATCGATCAGCAGATGCGCTGAAACCTGGAGGCTGGCCACTTCGGCAAAGTAAGGATGGCGCTCTGGATCCAGGCAATTGCAGAACAGTTCGTCCACATGTCCACCACCAAACTCCCCGGGCGGCAGGCTGATGTTATGAATAACCAGGAGGCTGATTTCGACCCCGTCCGGCCGGCTGCTCTGATTGGGAGAAACCAGGTGCCGGGAAGGAACCAGGAACTGATCCCGAATAGAGAATGAAGGGTAAGCGACAAATTCCCGCAATGGCTGCTACCTGATGGAGTATTTCCGCACGCACGGTGACAGGTAGCAGATGGTATCACAACAGTCGACGGACCGATCCTCAGTCCGCCGCCCCTTAATGGGTTGTGCGATGCCCCGTGGTATTCCGGGCGGCTGATGAAGAACGGGGACCGGCAGAATACGCTGCGCCGAAATCTTCCTGTCCGTCGAGTCGGATTTCGCCAGCGCGCAGGGAAACTGCCAGGCCGACGCGACCGCGTGTCAGCAGCACCTGACCGGTTTCATCGAGAACCTGGTAGCTGTCCGGGATGCTGGTGGATTTCTGAATTGTGCACCGCAACTCCCGTTCCGCTGACTTCAATTGGGCGCTCACGTCGTCGGCCATGGCATCGACCATGTTCAGATAGTAATCCATGGATATGGCTTCCTCTTCCACTTCCGCAATCGCCTGCTCCTGGTCGTCGCTCAACAGGGCGATAAAGTCGTCCAGATCCCTGTTATCGAGAATTTTTCTGCCGGCTTCACTGACCGCCGCATAATTGCTGGAAGCCACTTCGATTTTACGATTGGGTTCGTTGCCCGAAGAGTCGGCGGGCTGCTCCCGTGATTCCGAACGCCGCTTTTCCAGTAACTCGCCAAGGCCATTAAAAAAGGTGTCCTGAGACTCCCGTTCCGTCTGGGACAGGTCAAATCCCTGACGCAGGCGCGCAACGAGCTGATTCGCATCAACCTTTTCCTCAGCGGGGTTGCCGGTAGCCAGTTTCAACAGCAATTCTGCAGTCTCCCGGGCTTCACACCACTCCCGGGTTTCGACTCCCTTGTTCAATCCCATGAGAAACATCACGTTCTGCCAGTCTTCACGCAACATGGCCTCGACAAAATCCGGTAGGTTGGCGGTTCCACACCAGGCTTCGATGAGGTCAGTGACCTTTTCGGTAATCCGCTGGGAAACTGACAGAGCTTCGGCTTCAGGAGAGCTTCCGGCGTCCTTGGCCTTGTCGGGTGGCTGGGTTCGGTTACGGCGCTGGTGAATCGAAGTGGACGAGGCATACAGCCGCTCAACGAATTTTCGATTGGCCTGATTATTGATGATGCTTATGACATCCTGGTAAAGCCTGTCCATTTTCAGCAGGAAATGTTGCTCGAACAGTTTCAGGAACACCAGGCGACTATCCAGCGATACCCGGAAAACCCGCTGCGACCCGGCCAGGGCCCGCAACGTATTTCGGATCAGGAAATCCCTGTTTTCCGGCAACAACTGCCGACTGGCGTCGTGTTCTTCGGCTTCCCGTTCCGAATCCCCGAGTTCGCGGATGCGAGCGGCATAAAATTTGAAGGCCTTGCGCTGCATACGTTCCAGTGCCAGATCCACTTCCATTTTTTCGTATGCCGAGCTGACTGTCTTCTCGTCTGCTACGCGAGCCGAGATTTTCCTGTTACTGGAACCGGGTACTAGTGTCGACTGGAGCGCCCCATCGATGGAGGCCAGAAATTTCTCTTCGAACAGCTGCTTCTTATTACGAAACTCGCGAACCAGTTTCAACTGCGTGCTGCCTTCCGCCAGTTCGTCGGGCTGAACGCTGTGAAACAGAAAATCGTCCACTTCGTCAAACAGATCCGTATTTAATCGGCGCATATGCTCGCAAAGCCGCTGCCGGAGCGACCAGCGAATTTTTTCCAGCGTTTCCCGGTCCCGTAAATGGGTATTTCCGGATGTCGCCGAGGCGGTAGGTTTGGCCATGTTTTCATGCCCTTGGGAGCGATTTGTGATTTATAGCATGAGCCAGTTTCGACATCATTGAAGCAGTTCACACTCCCCGACAGAGCTGCGCAGATAACGCCTGACGAACCCCGACGGTCGCTTTATTATTGCCGCTGGGTTGGGGATAATCCGATCATCAATTCACACTTGCGAGCAGTCACACCCCTCGATGACTAACGAAAAATTTCCTCACCAGTCGACCAGAACGATGGGGCGCGGCATGATGATCGCTGCCTGTGTGCTGGGCCTGGGGCTGCTGACGCTGTTCTATGACGGGCTGCTGGACCGACAGATTAATCCCAACACCAATCCAGCCAGCCGCATTGATGAGAATGGAGTTCGGGAGGTCGTGCTGCGCCAGAATCGGCAAGGTCACTATGTAACCAGTGGCGCAATCAACGGGAAGCCAGTCCGGTTCCTGCTCGATACCGGCGCGACCGATGTAGCGATTCCGCTGGAGCTGGCCAGATCCTCTGGCCTGGCACCGGGTTACGAAAGCCGCGCCTCTACAGCCAACGGTGCCACGGTTATTTACGATACCCGCATCGACGAACTGCAACTGGGAGATATTCAATTGTATGATGTCGACGCCAGTATCGTTCCCAATATGCAGGGAGATACCATTCTGCTGGGAATGAGCGCCTTGCGACACATCGAATTCAGTCAACGGGGCGACGCGTTGACGTTGCGCCAGTTACCGGTGTACTAGGGCCCTCACCATGGCAACCCTTCCCAACGATATCGCTAATACGGTGACCCGGGCGCTGGAGGAAGACATTGGATCCGGAGACATCAGTGCCATGCTGATACCGGCAGACAGAATGGCGGAAGCGCGGTTGATCACCCGGGAAACCGCAATTCTGTGTGGGCTCCCCTGGGCCAGGGAGGTTATCCGGCAGATAGATCCCGCAATGAATGTCGAATGGTATTTTGGCGATGGTGACAGCCTGATCGCTAACGATATTGTGGCCACATTCAGCGGTCCGGCGAGAAGCCTGCTGACTGCCGAACGCTGTGTGCTTAATTTCCTCCAGACCCTGTCCGGCACCGCCACCTTTGCCGCGCGCCTCCGGAGCCTAGTGGCACACACCTCCGTCACTCTGCTCGATACACGCAAAACCCTGCCCGGTTTGCGCAGTGCGCAGAAATATGCAGTACGTACCGGTGGATGCACCAATCATCGCATGGGCCTGTATGATGCTTTTTTAATCAAGGAAAATCATATCAGCGCCTGCGGTTCCATTGCCGCTGCGGTCGAGGCAGCCAGAGACTTCGACGCCACCAAGACAGTTGAAGTCGAGGTCGAATCCCTGGAACAATTGGAGCAGTCGATCGCGGCCGGTGCCGGTATAGTGATGCTCGACAACTTCTCGACTGAGCAGATGATCAAAGCGGTGAAAATCAATGCCGGCCGCGTCAAACTTGAGGCATCAGGCGGCGTAGATGAATCGACCCTGGTGCAGATTGCGGAAACCGGCGTGGACTTTATTTCAGTCGGTGCATTGACCAAAAATTGTGAGGCGATCGACCTGTCCCTGCGTTTCGATTGAACAGGGAAAACAGCCTGGTCCCGCCAGTAACGGATTTTCTCAACGGACACATCGAAGAGGTACGCCCATGACTCTACGTTATGCTGTTTCACTATTCACCGCGCTGACTCTGAGCGGGGCGGCACAACTCGCCTGGGCTCATCCGGGCGCTCTTGATCTTAATGGCGGGCATTATCTCGGTAATTCCTATCATTGCCATCTGCCCGGCTGTGAAGTTCCAGATACTTTCGACCGCCTGGGTCGCGACGGGGCTTTTACCGACTACCGAGACAGAGAAAAATTCTTCAATGAGGAAGACTGGTCCTTTGAACAGGACTATGACGGTGACTGCCAGTCAACGCGACAGGAAATGCTGATCCTGACCAGCCGGGCCACCCCCAGCTTTACCAACCCCCGCAATTGTGTAGTCAGAACCGGCGAGTGGTTCGACGAGTACACAGGCAAGACTTTTACGGTCGCCACGCAGATTGATATAGATCATGTTATCCCGCGAATGTACGCCCATACCCACGGTGGCGATCGCTGGCCTCCCGGTAAAAAACTGCAGTTTTCCAATGATCCGATCAACCTGATGCTGGTCGAGAAACGTGAAATCCGCAGAAAAGGCGATCGCGGTCCCGCCAGTTACTTTCCACCACGCGAAGAATTCCAGTGTCAGTACGCTAGGGCGTGGGAGGCTATTGCCGAAAAATACGAGCTGCAACTGGAAACCCGGGATCGCAACGCCCTCTACCGGACATTGCGGGATTGTCCCGAATAGTGTCCACATTACTTTTTGCAGACAAAAAAACGGACGCCTTCGGCGTCCGTTTTTTACTCTTATATCTGGATCAGGGTGCGACGATACTGATCGACTCCATTCCCTGGTTGTGATCCAGCGGGGCATCTCCAGCCGGGAACCCATTCTGAGACAGGATATAGGCCAGCACGTCAGTATATTCCTCGAACATCATGGAGCCCGGATTGTCCGCCGGCATGGTGCCCATCACAGTTTCCCACAGATACAGTAATGGCTGGGAATTCCAGGCCCGCAGTGTGTTTTCGTAAAACTTCATATCATGGCAGTTCTTGCAGGTGGACTCGTAAACCGTTTCACCTGCCTTGGCCTGGGCTTCGGTATACACACCATCCCTGAGCGTCCTGTCCTGAGCAAACGCAACAGGCGCTGCCAGCAGACTGGAGGCAACTGCCAATGTACTCAAAAATCGTGTGGTTGATCTGTTCATTTCCTACTCCTTACTTTGAGGATAAATCACTGCTCTATCCTGTTCATTCCTGGTCGCTCTTCAATTGCGGTAACAGTATTCTATGTCCAGCGGATTCCCGTTCGGTTTCCGGTCGGTCCATACGTTGCAGTGGTTACGGTGTGCGGGCTTGAATGTCAGCGCCTGCCAGCGGCTTCGGTCACTTGATTCGCCAGCTTCGCCTTCCGGGACCAGGTCGGTCTTTTAACGGAGCCTAACCTTAAACCACATCGAATGGCTAATCAAGTCGAACCGGGGCCCGCCCACACTTTGTTACAGTTAACTTTGTCACCCGTTTCAACGGCTTACCGGCTACTGTGATTACAGTCTAAGGCTTTGAATATGAACGAACCCTTAATACCTTCATCGGCAATCAGTCGGACCGGACATTGGTCGCACAAAACTGGAATTTCGTCGTCGCGAGTGTGCTGAATTCAGCGGTCGGCGTCCTTGTACATCAGGGTGGTGACCTGTTCGGATACCAGTCCGATCAGAAATACCAGCACAGAGGTCATAAACAGGACTGCACTCATATTGGTGAAACGACCTTGAGTGGTCAGCGTATAGAGGTAGTAACAGATACCGGTGGCGAAAAATCCGGCCGCTACAGGAAAGAATATTTTCAACGGGGAATAGAGAGTACCAACCTTGAAGATGATAATCAGAAATCGGATACCGTCTTTGAGAAGACTGATATGACTATCACCAAGGCGGCGCTCAGTCTCGACACTCACATAGCCTACTGAATACCCGGAGCGGAAAAAGGCCATCGTACAGGTGGTCGGGTAGGAAAAGCCATTCGGAAGCAGGTAGAGAAATTCCCGGAACCGGTTCGCCCTGACCACCCGGAAGCCCGAGGTAAGATCATCCACCTTCTGACCCGTCATCCAGCTGGCCAGCCGATTGTATATGCCATTGGCAATGGCACGATAGGAGTCGGCCTGCGACTTTCGCCCCCTCGCACCTACCACCATATCGAAACCCTCGGTCATTTTTTCCAGCAGCCGAGGAATATCCTCGGGGCGATGCTGCCCATCGCCATCAAGAAAAACGATGATGTCCCCACGGGCAGCTTTGGCCCCGGTTTTAATAGCCGAGCCGTTTCCCTTGCTGTACGGGTTGGTGATCACGGTAACTCCATTTGCCTCACACACCGCTACCGTGTCGTCGCTGGAGCCATCGTTAACAACGATACATTCAAGAAACTCACCACTACTTAGCAGCTTCGGCAACATCAGCTCCAGATTTCGTGCTTCGTTCTTGGCCGGAATCACTACTGAAACTGTCAACTCTCCCACTGTCATCATTCGCCCCCGCGATCAGCCCGGTCCCAATCTGGTTCTGATATCCTGTTCCATTTCCTCAATCTCCTCCAGCCGGGACGGAGTGAAGAGCGCTCTATTCTCATCGGCCTCTCTGGCTCTTTGCAAGAATATCAGACTGTCCTCATAGTTTCCGGCCGAGGCTGCCAGGATAGCCTGCCGAATCGGATAGGCGGGATCGGGCCTTATGTCGAATGCCTGACGCAATTGGACCAGAGCGGGGTTAAGTTCCCGGTAATGCACGTACAGATCGGAAAACAGCAGGTGAAACACGCTATTTTCGTAGCGCCGCATGGGCACTTCAGCAAGCCTTGACATCAGATTTTCGATCACAGCGCGTGGGGGATATTCGCATCTGTTGTTGAACAGGTTTTCCAGCAACGTCTTTACTTCGGCAGTAAGGTCAGCACGGTAGTACACTTGACCCTCGTCAGCTGCAACGGAACTCAGCGGATAAGGGGCAGGCATCCCTGAGTTACAGGCAAAATTCCAGCGTTGCAATTGAAGCGCCACTTCATCGGGATAGTACTGCTGAAGTGCTGAGATATTTCGATACGCAGATTCATCCGCACCGGTTGCAATCTGCAGATACGCGTATTCGGTCTGGGCACGGAAAGACGTGGGATGTCGCTCTGCCCAGTGTGCTGCCAGGGCCAGGTTATTCCCCCACAATGTACTCAGTTGTACGGTAAGAAGTGACAATACAATAATTGCCAATCCCACGGCTATTCGTGCTGCCCGTTTGCTGTTCGCGGTTCCGGATCGCTCCAGCCAGAGTCCGGCGTAATAGACAATGGCAAACAGCGGGCCGATCATGGGCAGGTAATTGCGATGTTCGAAATAAAGCTCCAAAGGGAGAAAACCCGACTCCAGGAGATGCCAGCCCAGGTACCAGAATATCGAGAATGCCATTACCGGCTGTCGGACTCTGAACACAAAGGCAGCCGCAACCATGCCTATCAGCAACAACAGAGAGGCAAGCGTTGTAATCGGTTGCAGTAATCCTTTTGATATAACCACGTCGTCATGTTGGAGACTGAACCCGCCAATCTGTGGCACCAGGATATTGAATAAATAATCCGCAACCACCCGGCTCTGAGTGAGGAGTCTCTCGTTCAGGCTGAACTCCCTGAACTGATAAGAGGCAGTCAACGCGGAAAAGTTTACCAACAGGTACACGGCAATGACTGCCAGTGGCAACACTATTGCAAGTGCGAACCAGGCCTGGTAAATCCTGTTGCGGGCCAGATTATTGAACAGGGTAAATTCCAGAACCGCGATGGCCAGCAGTAATAAAGCACCATTCTCCTTGCTCAACACGGCCAGCAGGCCGAACGGAAAAAGGCCGATGCACATCAACAAAATTGCCCGAACCGGCTGACTTTCCAGCACACATCTGCCCTTTACGAAAAAGATCAGCGCAGCCAGGGAAAATAAAGTCATCAGCTGAGTCATTCGTTGCACGACATAAAGGGTCGTTGAGACATTCAATGGATGCAGCAACCAGCATGCAGCTACCGCAAACGCGGACCAGCCGGCCCGGCTTTCCGACACTTTCAGAACCCGGAATAGCAGCAGACTCAACCAGGCAATCAGCAATCCGTTCACCACATGGATAAGCAGATTGGTCATCTTGAAACTTACGACTTCGGCAGGCCAGTTCCGGGCATTGAGAAGGAAACTGAGCATGGAAACCGGTCGCCCCGCCGGACCACTGAGATTACCAAAAACAAAACCCAGCGCGGTGCGCAGGTCGGTGATCCCACCGCCGTCTCCTAATTGCTGCAGGTTGACCAGGTCGTCAAGCAGGAAAGGACCTTTGATTCCCGGCAGATAGACAAGCAGTGTCAGCAAAGACAATAGCGCAAGTGCTATAAGTAAGGTCAGCCTGCCGGATTTCTCATCCGTACTTTTTATAACAGCAGCCCCGGGATAGGAGTTGTTCATGTTTCTGGTCATTGTAGAGTTAAGCTTCCTTAGGGTTTTCGGCAAGTTCCGGCAAGACTTGTCTAGGGAAAGCCAGCGTAGTAAAGGCACCCATTTTCCAGGATATTTCAGCCGCTGCGTTGATCCCTTTCTCAGACTGACAAAATGTGACGCTTTTTGTCAGTCACCAACACTGTGTTTCACTTTCAGGCCAACCCTCACGCCCATCAAAAAGCCACGCGATAACCTTTATTTCCCTTTGTTTACAATGTGTTAAAGGATTTTGGAAAAAACTGGCACGGAATCTGATAAAGGACCGGTAACCGTTCTGGAAACAAGACGGGTTTGACTGTTCTCAAAGCATCCTGCAAGAGCGCTTTTGGAATAACGCTAAAAAAACTTGAAGTTAACTTTATAGATTGGAGTATTGACATGAAAAAGACCCAACAAGGTTTTACCCTTATCGAATTGATGATCGTGGTAGCCATCATCGGCATTCTCGCCGCTGTTGCACTGCCTGCTTATCAGAACTACTCAAACCGTGCGCGCTTCTCTGAAGCGGTACTTTCCGTTACTCCTCGCAAAACTGCGCTGGAACTGGCCATTCAGACTCGTCAACCGACGGCTCTGGCGGATCTGGACGCCGGTGTCATGGGTATCCCTGCTGACCAGGCTCAGACTGCTACCCTGCATGGCATCGCTGTTGCTAACGGTATTGTTACTGTTACATGGAGAAATGACGGTTCCGATCTGGCAGGTATTACTTACACCCTGACTGCCGGTGGCATTAATCCTCCGGTCGCCTGGACAGAAGGCGGCACCTGCCTGACCAACGGCTTCTGCTAAGCGTTGTCTCTCTGCTGCAGTTACGCAATCAAGTGGCTGCAGCAGAGATTCTCAGCATAGATTACAACTCGACGCCGTTTCACTCTTCTATACAGGCTTTTCAACTTAACCGACTTCAACTGACCAGTATTCAAGTTCCTCCAGTCGGTTAATTTGAACAGCTTCAACATCAGGGTACCTAAGATACAGACCGAGAGACGTAAGAAACATCATGAAGACCACACTGTTGAAAAAATCTCAAGCTGGATTCACACTTATTGAACTCATGATCGTCGTGGCGATCATCGGTATTCTCGCCGCCGTAGCCCTGCCGGCATACCGTCTCTACACCGACCGGGCCCGTTTTGCGGAAGCCATGCTGCAGATTGACGATTACCGCAATATGATAGTTGTCCATGCAACCATGCGTCGCTTCTCTGCCATTACCGATGTCGATGCCGGAAGTTTTGGATTGCCTGCCACGGTACCCAGGACCAGCACTCGGCACGGGCTCGACCTCGTTGATGGCCTGGTTACGGTTACCTGGAAGAACGATGGAACCGATCTGGATGGAGTCACTTACACGCTGCAGGCCGATGGGATTGTTCCGCCGGTAGGGTGGGCTGAAGGCGGCAGTTGTAAGCCTCTTGGCTATTGCTAAAGAACACTTTCCACTTTTAAGTGCTGTTTTCTTCAAGCAATATTCTTCTGTACGTGCTAACTGTCTGCACACGGTAACGCTAGCTTCAATCTGCCGGCTTTTTTTTAACCACGACGGCTGGCAATCAACCCCTTACTGCCTGCGCGCAACTCTAACTTATCGCTTCTGGCGCAGACGGGCCCATCACCAAACTTCAGGAAGGCAGCGGAAAAAAGCGGGTCAGTTTACCCACCTGCGCATCATAGCAGACAAACCCATTGGCATGCGCTGAAGCGAAGCGACTGAGAATACAGTCTGATCCAGTCTCCTCCACTGCTTCACCAACCAGATTCAAAGCATCGTTGCGGACACCCTCCTGGCGGGAAAAAACTTCGCTGTTATTCAGCGGCAGTGTGGCAAACTTATCTGTCTGCATAAATAAAGGATCACCAACGAACTGGCTGCGAAGACTGGCTACCTCTGCTCCAATCTCGGTTTCCGGTAATTCAGTATAGATCAGTTTCGGCCACGGACCGGGGAAGCCGGCAACCACATTCGGATCCTTCTTATAGGACTTGAATTCGCTTGCCGAAAGACTGAAGAAGGTATCATAGGCGAACACCAGTGCGATCGGCCGTGCCTGGTACACGATCCAGATTCCTGCCGCCATGCAGGCAACCTGTAGAGCGGCAATTATCCCCAAATCCGTCTTCAGGCCCGGTTTGCCGGCCTTGAACACGATCAGAGTAAGTAAGGGACCGAGCACAACATCGACCCCGGTGATCAGCTTCAATCCGGCCCAGCCACCGTCAATCCTGAACAAAATTCCGGGATACCAGAGTGCAATTACCAGCCCGAACAGGCCCAGAAAAACTGCCAGGCTTATGGTCAGGTGAAACGAAAATGCCGCCCATCTGTTCATTCCAAAATCCTCCTTAGTAATGTCAGACTGATACAACTTCCAGCTATTCTGGTGAAATCTGAATACTAATCTATAGTTAAGTCTATATTGGTTTATCAGGTTCAAACTTTAGGAAACCACATCAATTTCTTCTGCATTTCAGGATCCGGGGCAACTCTCCTGAATTCCGGGGCTATTCATGAATACCGACATCTCGGGACTGGCCCGGCAGCTGGTCGAACTGGGAGAATTGACCCAGGACCAGGCGCTGGAAACCATGCGTAGCGCCAGAAATCAATCACAATCCTTTATTCGCCAGTGTTGCCAGGAGCGACTGGTGGACCATGCGCGGCTGGCAAGTGCAATCTCCTCCGTCTTTGGATTGCCGCTGCTGGATCTCGATCAGTTTCATCAAGGGTTGCCTCAGGATCGCCTTATAACCCGCGCTCTGCAGGAAAAAACTGTCACCCTGCCCCTGGGATATCGCGGAAACCGGCTGGTCCTGGCCGTTTCCGATCCGAGCCAGACTCAGGCGATCAGGGAAATCGAATTTCACAGCGGTAAAGCGGCAGACCTCGTGATCGCTCCATACGGCCAACTGATCGCAAGAATCGGACAGTCGTCCCGTAAAACCCGTTCGCGAGCTCAATCCGGGCTGACAGATTCAGTAGAGAATGTGCGAAAGGCAGATTTCCTTCACAGTCAACGCGAAGAAAAAATCTTACCCTCGATCGAAAATGAGGTTCCCGTGGTCAGGGCCGTTGACCGGTTGCTGCTGGAAGCAACCGCTCTCAAAGCGTCGGACATCCATCTTGAGCCATATGAGAAGACATTTCGCATCAGAATCCGGGTCGATGGCGTACTGAGAGAATTTGCCAGTCCGCCAATCCACCTGGCGGGTCGATTGGTTTCCCGCCTCAAAATCATGGCTCAACTGGATATTTCGGAACGCCGTTTACCACAAGATGGCAGGATCAGATTACATAGGGACGGCCAGCGTGCGGTGGATTTCAGGATCAGCACATTACCCACACTGTGGGGCGAAAAGACGGTCCTGAGAGTTATGGACCCACTCCAGGCGCGTCTGGAACTGGATCAACTGGGATTTGCTGCGGTCCAGAACAAGCTTGTACATGAAGCCCTTATCAGACCGCAGGGATTGATTCTGGTAACCGGCCCAACCGGGAGTGGCAAATCAGTCACATTGTACAGTGCCCTGACCCGGCTCAATGACACATCGAGAAACATATCCACGGCGGAGGATCCGGTAGAACTCAACATTCCCGGTATCAATCAGGTTCCAATGAAGCCCGCTATTGGCCTGGGATTTTCCACGGCTCTACGTGCCTTCTTACGCCAGGATCCGGATGTGATCATGGTTGGCGAAATCCGCGACCGGGAAACCACGGATATTGCCATAAAAGCTGCTCAGACCGGCCACCTTGTATTGTCCACTCTACATACCAACAGCGCCACGGAAACCCTTACCAGACTGCTGGGAATGGGAATTGAACCGTATAACGTGGTGTCGTCACTGACGTTGATTATTGCTCAACGCCTGGCGCGCAGACTATGCCCACATTGCCGGGAGCCGGCCCCTGAGACTGCGGAACTGCTGCTTGGGCAGCATGGTGGTGAAAGCCTGATCGGGAATGGCAGGTTTTTCAAAGCCAGAGGATGCGACCACTGTCACGAAGGTTACCAGGGCAGAATCGGGATCTATGAAGTGGTTCCCATTTCAGATGCCCTGTCCCGTACTATCATTGCCGGAAATAATTCCCTGGAAATTGCTGAACAGGCGCGGAATGCAGGCTACGCGAGTCTACGTCAATCAGCACTGGCGAAGATGGCCGAGGGGCTGACCAGCCTTGAAGAGGTCCTCCGCATCTCCTAGGAAATTATAATTGAAACAGTAGTCGCTGACATCGTCAGACAAGGCGGAAACGGATAGCGATGTGCTGCCGTTTAATGAAACCTGAAATTCGAGGTACTCCATGGCAACTGAAGCCGTACAGGCAATTTATATCTGGCAAGGTACCGACAAGAACGGTAACAAAACCAATGGGGAAACCCCGGGCAACAGCCAGGCGCTGGTAAAGGCACAACTGCGCAAGCAGGGTATTGTCGCGACTCGTGTAAAACGAAAACCGAAGGCACTTTTTAAAAAACGCAAGCAGAAGATCAAGCCCATGGATGTCGCCGTTTTCACACGACAGCTGGCAACCATGATGAAGGCTGGAATTCCGCTGGTGCAGGCCTTCGAGATAGTAGGTGAGAGTCTGGAAAATGCTTCAATGCGCGAGCTGGTATCAAAGATACGCGACGATGTGGCAGCCGGTAACAATTTCGCCGACAGTATTCGCAAACATCCCCGCTATTTCGATGACCTGTTCTGTAATTTGGTGGAATCAGGCGAACAGTCCGGCGCTTTGGAAACCATGCTGGACCGGCTGGCGACCTACAAAGAGAAATCCGAGGCCCTGAAGGCCAAGATCAAGAAGGCAATGAATTACCCGATTGCGGTCGTTCTGGTCGCAATCATTGTTACAGGCATTCTGCTCGTCAAGGTGGTGCCTCAGTTTGCGGAAACCTTTTCCAGCTTCGGGGCCGATTTACCGGCTTTCACACTCTTTGTACTGGGCCTGTCAGACCTCGCCATCGCACACTGGTGGAAGGCTCTGTTTCTAATGGTGGGACTTGGTTTCCTGTATAAGGAGGCGATGCTGAAATCGCGAAAGTTCCGGGAGACGATTGAACGGGCTTCATTGAAGCTTCCGATAATCGGTCCCATTCTCAACAATTCCTGCTATGCCCGGTTCACACGGACCCTGGCCACGACTTTTTCCGCCGGTGTGCCACTAGTCGATGCTCTTGAATCGGTAGCCGGGGCGGCTGGAAACGTGGTCTACTACAAGGCCACCCGGCGTGTCAGGGACGATGTCGCCACCGGTCAACAGCTGGGTTTCTCCATCCGTAACACCGGTCTGTTCCCGATTATGGTGACGCAGATGATCGGTATTGGTGAAGAGTCAGGCTCTTTGGACGATATGCTCGATAAATGCGCTAACTATTATGAGGCCGAAGTCGATAACGCCGTGAGCGGGTTAACTGCGCTGATGGAGCCGATTATCATGTCCGTCCTGGGGGTCCTGGTCGGAGGATTGATGATCGCGATGTATCTGCCAATTTTCCAGCTCGGCCAGGTCGTATAAGTCGACATCAAACCGAATGACGTTTTTTGAACTGCTAGCGACCAGCACACCCTTGCTGGTCGTTTCCTCTCTGGTGCTCGGACTTCTGGTCGGTAGCTTCCTTAACGTTGTGGTCTACCGTGTTCCCATCATGCTGTATCGGGAATGGACCGCTCAATGCCAGGAAATGCTGGAGCTGGAGGACGTTAAGCCGTCCGGTGCCGATCAGGCTGCTGGCTTTCAGGTATTTAACCTGATGAAGCCAGACTCTCATTGCCCGGCCTGTCAGCACAAGATCACCGCCCTGGAAAATATTCCGGTAGTCAGTTATCTGCTGCTGCGTGGGAAATGTTCGCAGTGCAAGTCCTCGATCTCGCTTCGCTATCCATCAGTTGAATTCGTCACCGGCCTGATGACGGCCCTGGTCGGCTGGACATTTGGTGTCACCTGGCTGACGGTGGCCCTGTTGTTTTTTACCTGGTATCTGATTGCTCTCACACTGATTGACTACGATGAACAACTGCTACCGGACAACCTCACTCTGCCACTGTTGTGGGGTGGCCTGCTGGTTCAGACAATTGATCTGGGCATGGGTATCTCCCTGCGCGACGCCGTCATCGGTGCCATGGCCGGCTATTTCTCCCTATGGAGCTTCTACTGGTGTTTCAAATTGCTCACCGGCAAGGAAGGTATGGGTTACGGTGATTTCAAGTTACTGGCGGCCCTGGGGGCGTGGCTGGGCTGGCAGAGCCTGTTACCAATAGTTATCCTTTCCTCGGTAGTGGGTGCCGGATTCGGTATTCTCAATGTGCTGATTCTGAGACGGGACAAGACAGCGCCGATGCCGTTCGGGCCATTTCTGGCCGGAGCCGGTTTTATCATGCTGATCTGGGGACCGCAGATCACCGACCTTTACCGACAGACTTTTCTGCTCTAAGTCTGCTAGAGTTTCCGTTCCAGAATTGTGGCAGGGTTTTCCAGATGTTGGTAGTAGGCCTCACGGGCGGTATTGGTAGTGGCAAATCCACCGTTGCCGAATTGTTTGCCGACAAGGGTATAGAGATTGTCGATGCCGACCTGATAGCACGCCAGGTCGTGCAGCCGGGAAAGCCGGCGCTGCAACAGATTGCCGGGCACTTTGGCGCCGGGATACTGGATACAGCGGGCAGTCTGCGACGCCAGGCATTAAGGGAACTGGTTTTTGCCAGGCCTGAAGAACGCCTGTGGCTGGAACAGTTGCTCCACCCGCTGATTAACGCGGAAATCCACAAGCTGCTTGCCGAAACCCGCTCCCCGTATTGCGTTCTCGTGTCCCCCCTGCTGCTGGAGACCCGGCAGAAAGACCTGGCCGACCGGGTGCTGGTGGTCGATGTCAGCAGGGAAACCCAACTGCGACGCTCGCTCAGACGCGACTATAGCTCGCGGGAGACCATAGAGGCAATTATCGACAGTCAGATATCCAGAACCGCCCGTCTGGAAGCAGCCGATGACGTGATCGATAACGAAGGGAGTCTTGCCGATCTGATGCCTCTGGTAGACTCACTGCACAGCAGATATCTTGAACTTGCCGGAACCGGCGACACGTCACGGAAATCAATATGAATAACGTGAAATCAGTAGCCTGTCCAACCTGCCTGAAAAAGGTGCCCTGGGTTACTTCGAATCCGTACCGACCATTCTGTTCCGAACGCTGTAAACTGCTGGATCTGGGCGACTGGGCCAGTGGCAGGAATGTGATTGCCGGTGAACCGGTATCCGTGCATGATGATGACCACGGGCATGCCGGTTCGGATGAATTTTAGGAATTAGCGGATCCGCTCTGCTTTGTCTCCGGCACCGCTGTTTCCCTGAGCGTCAGGACAAGCTGTGCTGGCGCCCGGATCAAAAGATACCCTCAGCACCAAAGATCAGGGTTGCCGGTACCCCACGCGACAAGGGAACCGGCTGGCTTTGCCAATCAGGGAAGCGTGGTTGCCTCGATATCAGGCATCGGCATCCATAACATCTTGCCGTTAGCGGAATCCAGTTCATTCTGCATAAATACCAGAAGCAGATTGCCATCCCTGGAGAGTCGAATCTTGCGGACCGCGTCTCCTGCCGAGAGGCCCAGATCGTACTTCTCCAGTAACAGGTGTGTCACTACATCGAAGAAGAACAGTTGACTGCCATCGGTGGCAATCAGTACGTCCCCTGCTGCGTTGAACGTTGCACTGACCGGAGACGACCCCAGGTACCATTCGCCGTCTGGATTGTGATAATCCACCGGATCCAGATCGTGGATTGCAAACGGAGTCACCTCCTCGTTATTGCCGTTAGGGCAGGCGTAGGCCAGACGATTGCCATCCGGCGATACGGCGAAATCCGTACACCCGCTGCCGACTGGAATATCTGTGTCATTCACGAAGGCAAACTCATTGGATTGCGGAAAAAACAGAAATGTGGCGAGGTTGGATTCAGTGGTAACAAATACACGCTGCTGATTCCGGTCATAAACAACCCGGATCGGTGAGTCGAGCGGCAGGCTGGGCACAACCGGATCGGCACTGCTGTCCAGAATCCCCATCCACAGGCCATTGGCCGCCGGCGATTCTCCAGTAGACCTGTCATGCAACAGGACGAACAGGTTGCCATCCTCTCCAGGAACAATATCAATCGGTGAGAACTGACGTTCCCCTTCTATAATACGGTTATAGCTGATGATCCCGGATTTCAGGTCGAGCTTGTAGAGACGCTCGGTTTCCGGGTGCGTGGAAAAATAGACAATACCCGATTCATCATCGAGGGTTAACTGATCCGGCTGGGTATTGAAAGAATAGGAGCTGGCAGTTTCACCGGTTATCACATTTCTCTCCACCAGCCGGTTTCTGGATGAATCGCCAATCAGCACCCAGCCATGACACAGAGGAATAAAATCCTGGCTGGGCTCGATTATCGCCGTGCCGCCCAGTGAGGCGACCGTATTCAATGGCGGAGTCGGTGGTGACAGTTCAAGGGATACCAGTCGAAACCGGATGGATGGGCTGTCATCGACCAGTGTAAACACCATGTCCCATTGCTGTCCCTGAAAACTGACATTCGGTGCGTGAAGCAACCCTGATGAGTAAGAAAAGCTGGCTGGGTCGCCGGTAATGCTCGGTATCGAGGGCGGATTGAACGCGCTGCAATTCAAGAGATCCGTACCTGACACGGGTCCGGTTGAACCACTCTGAATAGGAAACAATTCAGCCGCGGTTAGGGTAAAAATACTGCTATCAAGATCAGTCAGTTCAAATGTTGCGTCGACGACGCCAAGCTCGTCCACGCTGATACCCGGCAAGCTCAGGCGGAACCCATCGAATGAGGATGCGTCCATGCCGCTGGAAGGCGCAGAGCCCGGAGTGAACTCAAGTCTAGAGGCCATCGAATCAAACCTGGCGCCTTTAAAAGCCGGAAATGTTGTACCGGTTATCTCCTGGGGAGTCCAGCCAGTAACTATACGAAAACCGGCGTATTGACTACTTTGCAGAATGCCATTCACGGCTCCGGTAACGTCTAGCACGAGTTCAGCTCTGCCAATGGCTTCCACGCTACCAACCGGGACCGAGAATCCAGCCTTATAGTCATAAAGATCGATTGCGCCATCGTCAGCGAAGGCATAAATCTTGATAGGGACACTACCCGCCAGGGAGTAATATTCGATGATGGGCAACCGCAGCGTCGCCTGAGCGACACTGACTGTACTGCCAAGGTCGAAGGAAATCCCAACCGCATCAATATATTCAGAGCTGGTAACGGCAAAACCACCGCTACTCAGATAGGTCGCCCGATACGTCTGCGCCTGCTCCTGTGGGTCGATTTCCCTGCTCACCATCACGGCTTCATCGACCGGGAAAGCCGAATCGGCCAGCGCGGAAAGTGGTCCGACCAGCGCCAGAAGACCAAACGTTACAGTGATTTTGAAATGTCGCATAAAGAATTCCCTTGCCGTCGCCCGGGATTCCTGGGACTCCCCGGCATTCGCCTGAAAACTGGCAGACAGAGCCTGTCAACTCACGTATTTGACCTGAAATTATGCAATTTATTCTACTAAATTCAAAGGGTTACAGGCTCTCGAAGAGTGACCTGCTTCACAATACGCAAGTAAATCTGCTGGAAAGCGGCACGGAAACACTACCGATAAATCCCCGCCAGGGTCGATAGCCGATTCCGTCCCTCCTTTGCTGTATCCGCCCTTGAATAGATTTCTTTATGACTGCCGGGGTATGAGGTTGGACAGTAGGGCCACTTTCGGTATCGTTTCAGTGGCTGAAAGCGCTGATTGAAGCGATACCGAGGGCCCCGGCCTGCCGGGCCAACTCGAGATCGGTTTCGGACAAACCACCCAGAGCATAAGCCGGAATACTGAATCGGGATACCAGAGACTGGAATCCACTCCACCCCAGGATATCCGCCCCGGGATGGCTCGCAGTGGCCTGGACCGGAGAAACCAGGACAAAATCGGCTCCCAGTCGTTCAGCCTGGGCAAGTTCAGCGCTGTTGTGACAGGAGGCGCTGAACAGCTGCTCCTCAGTCACCGGTCTCTGCCGGCAGGTCATCAGGCGGAGGGCACTCAGATGGAGGCCGTGACCGGAACAGTGACGGAACCAATCCAGCGATGTGTTCACCATTATGCGGGTATTCAGGGGGTCGCATAACTGCCGGGCTACTTCTACCCATTGCCTGACAGTTTCCAGAGGTAGATTGGGTTGGCGAATCTGAATCAGGCGAATACCCCTCGCCAGCATCCTCTCGATGGCCTGAATGAACTCTGCCTGACTGTTACAGGCAGGGGTTATGGCGATGAATCCGGGCAATTGTAACAGGCGGATAATATCGTTATTGGCAGCCGGGAATTTCAGCGGGTCCAGCTGCTCAGGCCGGCACCACGCCAGCGGCTGATTTTCGCGGCTTTGCGCGTCTCCCCGATAGCCGTTCACGCGCCAGACGTCCAGCAGCACCGAACGGTCTTCATAGCAATGTGAAATCTTTCGGAAAGGGAAACAACGGGTTGGATCTACCTGGATACCCAGTTCTTCCTCCAATTCTCTTTGCAGGGCCTGCAGAACTGTTTCACCGGCTTCCAGTTTTCCTCCGGGAAATTCCCACAGATCTCCCTGATGTACTTCCGGTGGCCGTTTTGCGACCAGTACTCGCCCATCATCTGCAAAGATGACCCCGACAGCGACGTGGATGCTAACAGGCATGTCTAACCGAGGTTGAAATATCAGGACCGGTAGTCAGCATTAATCCGCACATAGTCTTCTGACAGATCCGAAGTCCAGACTGTTTCTTCACGATCCCCGCGTCCGAGATCGATGGTTACAGTGATATCTTCCTTGTCCATCTCCACCTGCCCCAGTTCTTCCGTATAGGTGTGGGCCAGGCCCCCTGCTTCCACCAGCCGTGTCTGACCGAGATCGATGGTGATCCGTTCGATATCCAGGTCCTTCAGACCTGCCCGTCCGACTGCCGCCAGTATCCGCCCCCAATTCGGATCCGAGGCAAACAGGGCGGTCTTCACCAGTGGTGACTCGGCAATCGCATAGGCGACAGCCAGACATTCGGAACTGTCGACACCATTGACCACCCTGATCGAGACAAATTTGGTCGCGCCTTCGGCATCACGAATCAATTCCGTGGCCAGTTGCAGGAACACCCGCTCCAGGCCCTGTTCCAGCAGACTGCAATCCTGCTCCTGGGACACAACGACGCCGGACGCACCGGTGGCAACCAGAAGGCAGCTGTCATTGGTGGAAGTATCGCCGTCCACGGTGATTCGATTGAACGATTTATTAACCACTCGTCCCAATATTTCCTGGAGTAAAGTTCTTTCCACCTGCGCATCTGTGAACACAAACGCCAGCATGGTAGCCATATTGGGCTTGATCATGCCGGCTCCCTTGGCAATACCGGTGACGGTTACCTTGCTGTCGGCAGTAATTGAAACTTCGCAGGACACGGCCTTGGGGCGGGTGTCGGTGGTCATTATTCCCCTGGCAACAGCCATCCAGTCATTATCCTGCAGGCTGGCGAGAGCCCGGGGAATAGCGCTGGTAATCCGCGCAACCGGCAAGGGTTCACCGATGACACCAGTGGAGAAAGGCAATATGTCAGAACCATTCAGGACAGTCTCTTCCAACTTGGAAGCCGCCGCAGCCAGTGCATCACAGCAGGCCCGGGCGTCGCCGAGCCCGCGCGCTCCGGTTCCCGCGTTGGCATTGCCGGTGTTGATCAACAGATAGCGTGGCACTGCTTCCTGCAGATGAAGCCTGGCAACCTGAACCGGCGCCGCACAGAAGGCGTTGCGGGTAAAAACTGCAGCTACCTGAGACCCCGGAGCAAGTTGAAAAAGTACCAGATCAGTCCGGTTTGGATAACGGATACCAGCCTGCACCGCAGCAAATCTGACACCTTTAACCGGGGACGGGGTCCCCTGAATTCTGGAAGCTACAGCCATAGAAAATTACCGATTCAACAGTTTAATCCAACTTGAAATACCATGGGGCTGCTAGTCCAGCCTGCCGTGACAGACCTTGTATTTCTTACCCGAACCGCACGGGCACGGCTCATTGCGGCCTACCTTGGGAACCTCCCTGACGAAAGGCGAGTTGGAGCCCTCCTGCTGTGGATCGGGCTGACCCTGGGCAGCCGGTGGCTCCTGAGCCAGCGGGGCGGCCTCGGCATGCTGGTACTGCATGCGCTCCCGCGCCAGCTCCTGCTGACGCTTCCGCTCAATCGCATCCGCTTCGTCCTCCCGCCGAACCTGCACCAGGCTGAGCATTTTCACTACCTCAGCCTGGATGTTGGCCAGTAATTCCTGGAATAATGCAAACGCTTCGCGCTTGTATTCCTGCTTGGGATTTTTGCCGCTGTAGCTGCGCAGGAAGATACCCTGGCGCAACGAGTCCATGGTGGCCAGATGCTCCTTCCACAGATTGTCGATGATCTGCAGCACAATCTGCTTTTCGAACATGCGCATTTTCTCACCGACCGGCTCACATTTCTCGGCGTACTGCGCGGCCAGAGTTGTGCTGATTTTCTCTTTCAGCCTTTCCTCGTAAAGATTGTCATCGGTATCCAGCCACTGCTGAATCTCCAGCTTACTGCCGAATTCGGTTTCAATCGCATTTTCGAGCCCCTCGATATCCCACTGTTCGGGAATACTCTGCGGCGGGATGTGCGAATCGACCAGGTTACTGACCACGTCAGCCCGCATTTCAGTCACCAGTTCCGATACGTCCTCGCTGGCCATGAGTTCGTTACGCTGGCGATAGATGATGGTTCGCTGATCGTTGGCAACGTTGTCAAACTCGAGCAATTGCTTACGGATATCGAAGTTCCTTCCCTCAACCTTTCGCTGCGCCTTTTCGATCGAGCGGGTGACCATCCTGTGCTCAATCGCCTCGCCCTTTTCCATCCCCAGTTTGCGCATGAAGTTGCGCACACCTTCCGAGGCGAATATCCGCATCAGATTGTCTTCCAGGGACAGGTAGAATCGTGAGTAACCCGGGTCGCCCTGGCGCCCGGACCGGCCTCGCAACTGATTATCGATACGTCGTGATTCATGTCGTTCGGTGCCGACGATGTGCAATCCGCCGGCCTCGATCACCTGGTCATGACGTTTCTTCCAGTCACTTCTTATCCTGGCAGTGTCGGTTTCCGAAGGATTCTCCAGTGTCGCCACTTCGGCTTCCCAGTTACCTCCCAGCACGATATCCGTGCCACGGCCGGCCATATTGGTAGCAATGGTAACCACACCGGGCCTGCCGGCCTGGGCAATGATCTGAGCTTCCCGGGCATGAAACTTGGCGTTCAATACTTCATGGGGAATCTTGTCTTTTTTCAGCCTGGCCGAAAGTATCTCCGAGGTGTCGATGGATGCAGTACCCACCAGAACCGGTGCGCCCTTGGCGCTGAATTCTTGAATATCCCGCACGATGGCGTCAAATTTCTCTTCAATGGAGAGATACACCAGATCGTTGGCATCCACTCTCACCATAGGTTTGTTGGTGGGGATGACCACCACGTCCAGGTCATAAATCTGCTTGAATTCGAACGCCTCTGTATCCGCAGTACCAGTCATACCGGCCAGCTTTTTGTAGAGACGAAAATAGTTCTGGAAGGTGGTTGAAGCCAGAGTCTGACTCTCGCTCTGGATCTCCAGCCCTTCTTTTGCCTCCAGCGCCTGATGCAGTCCCTCGGACAGCCGCCGACCTTCCATGGTGCGGCCGGTGTGTTCGTCAATCAGAACAATACGGTTGTCCTTAACGATGTATTCCACATCCTTGTGAAACAGATAATGGGCACGCAGTCCCGAGTGAACATGATGCAGGAGATTGAGGTTGGTCGCGGCGTAAAGGCTTTCCCCCTCGCTTAGCAGCCCGTTTTTGACCAGCAGTTCCTCCACAAATTCATGTCCTTCCTCGGTGAGTTCCACCTGCCTGGTCTTTTCATCGACGGTGAAATGGCCACTTTCCTGACGTTTGAAATTGGGATCCAGCTTGGCGGTCATCCGCTCTTCCGGGGACAGCTCGCCTTTTTCCAGTTTCGGAATCAGCTTGTTGATCGCCTGATAGAGTCTGGAACTGTCCTGAGCTGCGCCGGAAATGATCAACGGCGTCCTGGCCTCATCGATCAGAATTGAATCCACCTCATCGACAATGGCGAAATTGAGCTGTCGTTGCATCTTGTCTTCAAGACGGAATGCCATATTGTCGCGCAGGTAATCGAAACCGAATTCATTGTTGGTTCCGTAACTGATGGAGCATTGATAAGCGGCCCGTTTCTCTTCAGGACTCTGGCCGGCCTTGATCACCCCGACGGTCAATCCAAGAAATTCGTAGACAGGGCGCATCCAGTTGGCATCGCGTTCGGCCAGATAGTCATTGACGGTAACGATATGCACTCCCTCACCGGTCAATCCGATCAGGTAGGCAGGCAAGGTGGCAACCAGCGTCTTGCCCTCACCGGTTCGCATTTCCGCAATGTCCCCTTCATACAGCACTATCCCCCCGATCATCTGCACGTCGAAGTGACGCAGGCCGAGAGTTCGTTTACTGGCTTCCCTGACCAGGGCAAAGGCTTCAGGCAACAGGTCGTCCAGTGACTCGCCGCCCTCGTAGCGCTCACGCAGGGCCGCTGTCCTGCTTTTCAACTCCTCGTCGGCGAGCGTTTCAATTTCAGTTTCGAAGCCGTTGATTGCATTGACTTTTCGTTGAATTCGTTTCAGTTTTCGGGAGTTGCTGCTCCCGAAGATTTTGCTTAACAGATTTCCGCTCATGATGTTGTTTCGTACTTGATAATCAGGATGTCAGGGGCTGGAGCCCGGGAACTGGTGGCCGGACCCGTCCAGCTTACTGCAGGACGCAGCCCGTAAAATTACTGCGAAAGGGGGCGTTACCGCACGGTGCGGTTAATGTAAGAGGCGGGATCCACAACCCTGCCGTTTTTGAAAACTTCGAAGTGGAGATGGGGTCCGGTGGAGCGCCCGGTACTGCCAACCAGGCCGATGGTTTCGCCTTTCTTGACGATATCGCCGACTTCCACCAGTAACTGCTCAGCATGGGCATAGCGGGTTTCATAACCATTGCCGTGATTGATCTCCACGGTCAGGCCATAGCCGGACTTCTGTGCCGACCACGTCACCACGCCGCCCGCCACGGCCTGGATATCACTGCCCTGTTCACTGGAAAAATCGATTCCCGGGTGGTAGGCAAGCTGTCCTGTGAAGGGATCGGCGCGGCGCCCGAAGCGGGACGAAATCCATCCCTTTTCCACTGGCCGACCATCGACTTTGGCCTCTGCCTGAACCTGTCGTCCTATTAGCACTTCTTCAAGAATTTCAAGTTGTTGCTGTCGATCTTCCAGCTGACTTTCTAACTGTTCGATGGCATCCATAAACTGAGGAACAGTGTAATCAACGCTGTAATTGGACTCCGGGCCACCGACTGCCACCGGCTGACTGAAATCGAACTCCTCCTCGTCCAGTTCCGCTACCTCGACCACCCGTTCGCCTACTGCATCCAGGCGCAGCAGCTGTGCCTGCATGGTGGCAAGCCGGCGGGTCAGAGCCTCCAGTTCCTGACGCGACTGCTCACGAATCAGATCCAGTTGCTCTCCCTGTTCCAGTAAACGGGTTTCCCAGTTGATGGCAGCCTGCTCATCGAAGTTGGCGGGATTGTGGGAAATGGCGAGTTGGTAGCCAAGGAAGCCGAGCGCAACCGGGGCTCCCAGCAGACACAGGGACAGTATGGATTTCAGCCACCCTTTAAGAACGATCGTACGGGAGCGGCCGTGACGCTGATCTACGAGAATTATCTTCATTACTCAGACTGCTAAGCGAATCCCTATCAGACCCGGAGGACAAACTTGGGCAGAGAAGCAGAGAGGCCTTCGCCTAACATAATCTGAATCTGATCAGCAAGTTAGGAGATAAGTTCGACAACCTGAACAGGATCAGGCAGCCAGTACCGGCTTCATATAGGAGATTGGTACCTTGCTGTCGCTGTCGAAGCTGACAATTTCCCAGGCATCCTCATTCACTTCCAGCATCCTTAATAATGCATTGTTCAGCGCATGTCCAGATTTATAACCTTTGAATTCGCCGATGAGGCTGTTACCCAGCAGATACAGATCGCCTATTGAATCGAGGATCTTGTGCTTCACGAATTCGTCTTCGTAACGCAGTCCATCCTCATTGAGCACCTTGTAATCGCCGACGGCAATGGCATTGTCCATGCTTGCGCCAAGTGCCAGATTACGATTCCGCAGTTCCTCAAACTCATGCATAAACCCAAATGTCCGGGCCCGGCTGACCTCTTTCACAAAAGACGTACTGGAGAAGTCTATGGTTGCCGACTTCGTGTACTTTCGGTAAACCGGATGGTCGTAAAGTAGGGTATAACTTACTTTAAATCCGTTAAACGGTTCAAGGCTTACGGATTTATCGCCCTGTTCAAGTTTCAGGGGTCTTTTGATGCGAATAAATCTTTTGGCAGCCTGCTGTTCTTCGATTCCCGCCGACTGAATAAGGAACACAAAAGGCCCGGCACTGCCATCCATAATGGGCACTTCGGGCGCACTCAGATCCACGTAACAGTTGTCAATGCCAAGCCCCGACATGGCTGACATCAGGTGCTCAATGGTGGAAATGCGGACATCCCCTTTGACCAGCGTGGTGGAGAGTGTTGTATCGCCGACATTGCAGGCCTTGGCCGGTATCTGGACGACCGGGTCAAGGTCGACTCGCGAAAAGACGATCCCGGTATTGACGGGAGCGGGTCTCAAGGTGAGGTAAACTTTCTTGCCGGTGTGCAGTCCGACGCCGGTAGCCCTGATTACGTTCTTAAGAGTTCTTTGTTTTAGCATGTAATATTATTCGCTTGACCGTTCCAACCGGACTGCTGTTGGCGTGGCGGTCTGTCTGCTCCTTTGAAAAAAGTAAGTAAAACAAGCCCCAGGTCGTGGTACCCCGAAATCGTCGCGCATATTACCACCATTAACCAGGCAACCCAAGCATCTGTGTCAGCTTGGTGACAATCGCTGAGCTTAAGCCAGGGCGGTAGCTGGGCGGGGCAGCGGACCCGAGCCGCTACCCCCGGTAAACCTGTTGCCCCTGATATGCTCAGTCCACCTGCTTGCGGAGGAAGGCCGGGATATCCAGATAATCCATGTCCGGTACTTCTCCGACAGCTTTTGCCCTCACAGGTTCCCTGGCTGGTGCATATTGCTCGCTTCTACGCATAATTGTGGGCTTGTCCAGACGCCGGTAGTCCCTGTCTATCATGATGTCGCTATTGTCTATCACTTTGGTGGGACGGCTTGAACTCTGTCCGAGACCAGTGGCGACTACGGTGACGTGCATGTCTTCTTTATGATTCGGATCGATGACAGTACCCACTACAACCGTGGCGTCGTCGGAAGCAAATTCCTCAATGGTGTCGCCTACTTCCGAAAACTCCCCGAGTGAGAGATTCTCTCCGGCGGTGATGTTGACCAGGATACCCCGCGCGCCTTGCAGGTTGACATCTTCCAGTAGCGGACTTCTGATGGCAGCCTCAGCGGCCTCCCGCGCCCGGTTCTCCCCGCTGGCAAAGCCGGTGCCCATCATGGCCATGCCCATTTCCGACATAACTGTCCGGACATCTGCAAAATCCACGTTGATCATCCCCGGATTAATGATCAGATCGGCTATGCCCTTGACCGCCCCGAGCAACACATCGTTAGCAGCCCGGAAGGCTTCCAGCAGCGTTGCCTGGGCTCCCAGCACATCCAGCAGTTTTTCATTGGGAATGGTAATCAGCGAGTCCACATGCTGCTGCAATTGTTCGATACCCTGATTAGCGACCTGAATGCGTTTCTTACCTTCAAACGGGAACGGCTTGGTTACCACGGCCACGGTCAGGATACCCAATTCCTTGGCCACCTCGGCGACGATGGGCGCGGCGCCGGTTCCGGTTCCGCCACCCATCCCAGCGGTGATGAACACCATGTCCGCTCCAGTCAGGACGTCGGCGATCTCGTCCCGATCCTCCAGGGCGGCTTCCCGACCGATCATGGGATTGGCGCCTGCACCGAGACCCTTGGTGATACTGGTTCCCATCTGCAGCACCCGCTTGACACTCAGATTGCTGAGCGCCTGCGCATCGGTATTGGCACAGATAAAGTCAACTCCGTCGACTTCGTTGCTGATCATGTGCGCAACCGCGTTACCGCCACCTCCACCAACGCCGATAACCCTGATTACTGCACTTTCAGGTACATTTTCGACCAGTTCAAACATCGTATAACCCTCTTAGTTAGTAAGCCTTGCAGACAGCGTCGGTCAACTTCATTTGCCCTGATGAATCACGCCTGTCTGATGGTATTGCAATTCTTTTCCGGTTTTTCCCCGGTGATCCCCCCCTTGCTAGAAATGCCCCTGAAACCAGCCTTTGACTCGGTCGACAAGCTGGATCTGAGGTTCCTTTCTGGTATTCAAGCCTTCCCGTTCCTGGTATTGCTTGAGTCCATACAGCAGCAATCCCACGCCTGTGGAGTAGATCGGGTTTCTTACAATATCGGCCAATCCCTTGACATTATGAGGAGCCCCGATCCGGACCGGCGCGTGGAAAATCTCCTCGGCCAGGTCTACCACTCCCTCCATCTTGCTGGTACCTCCGGTCAGGACAATGCCGGCCGCCAGCAGGCTGCTGTAGCCACTGCGATCCAGTTCGTTCTGAATGAGAGTAAACAGTTCCGCATAGCGGGGCTCCACCACTTCAGCCAACGCCTGCCTGGACAATTCGCGAGGTGGACGGTCTCCTACACTTGGAACCTTGATCCGGTCTTCCGGACTGGCCAGCTGGGTCAGGGCACAGGCGTATTTAATCTTGATTTCGTCGGCATTTTCGGTGGGTGTACGCAGCGCCATGGCGATGTCGTTGGTCACCTGATCTCCAGCAATAGGGATGACTCCGGTATGGCGAATCGCTCCCTCGGTAAAAATGGCGATATCGGTAGTGCCGCCGCCGATGTCCACCAGGCAGACACCCAGTTCCTTTTCGTCCTCGGTCAATACCGAATAACTGGATGCGAGTTGCTCGAGAATGATTTCCTCGGTTTCCAGTCCGCAGCGCTTGATGCATTTTTCGATGTTCTGTACGGCATTGATGGCACAGGTAATCAGGTGCACCTTGGCTTCAAGCCGGACTCCGGACATTCCCAGAGGTTCTTTAACCCCTTCCTGGGAATCGATGATGTACTCCTGGGGAAGGATATGCAGAACCCGCTGATCGGCCGGGATGGCTACCGCCTGGGCTGCATCTATGACCCGCTCGATGTCGGCCCGCATGACTTCGCCATCACGAATTGCCACAATGCCGTGACTGTTCATACTGCGGATATGGCTGCCGGCGATCCCGGCGTAGACGGAACCGATCTGGCAGCCTGCCATCAACTCCGCCTCTTCCACCGCCCGCTGGATTGAATCTACCGTGGATTCGATGTTGACGACGGTACCTTTCTTGAGACCACGGGAGCGATGGCTGCCGATCCCGACAATATCAAGACTGCCATCCGCATTGATATTGCCCACGATGGCGACCACCTTGGAAGTCCCGATATCCAGGCCGACAATGATATTTTCCCCGGCCGAGTTGCTCATGAATCGAATCCTGAAATAATGACTGACGCCGCCGGCGCCAATACAACCTGGCCAATGACACTGGGTGCCTTCACCTGATCGCTACCCCTGAAAGTTCATCCGGCTTCCGTTTCACCGTGAAGCCATTGCTGTAACGCAGATCAATCGTTTCGATGTCTGCTATATCGTTTGCAATCCGCTTATCATAAATAGCAGCGAATCTTTTAAGTCTGTCGCGCACGTCGGTGCGTCCCGCCACCAGTTTCACCCCGCCGTTAAATTCGATTGCCCAACTGCTGCGCTCGCTGAGGACCAGTTTCTCTATCCGCAGGCCGGCGCTGTACAAAATCTGATTGAAGGCCTGAAAATGTTCCATCATGCGGGCCTCCGTTCCTGCCGGACCCGACAACAACGGCAGGGAGGTGGAATCTTCCAGCCGCGACGGTGTAAACACCTCGCCGGACTGATTAAGCAGGGAATTCCCTCCCCAACGGGCAATCGCCACTTCCTCGGTCAGGGAAATTGCCAGCGCATTGGGCCAGAGCCGCTTGACTTCAGCCCTGGCAACCCACGGATGTGACTCAAGCTGCCGCTTCACTGCCGCCACATCGATATCGAAAAAACCCTCTTGCATATAAGCGGCAAGCAGTCGCGTAACTTCACCCTCATTGGCACGATTAAGTGGCGACGTCAGCTTCACCACTTCGATCGGACGATTGAGGTAGTAGCCGATGGCAGCCCGATTCGGGATTGCCAGTATCGCCAGGACCAGGACTACCAGTAAAACGCCGGTCCACGCTTTCCAACCGGCCCGGCGCGGACGCAATGGCTGGTCATTTCCCAAAGCAGGTCGGTTCCCGGCCCGGTTTGGCAGTTTCTGACCGCCCGATCGTCGTGTAGTCCGCATTGCCATCACCCCTCTTCGATTCCCTTGGCGAACAGGATCTGCAATAACAGATCCTCGAAACTGATTCCAGCCTGCCGGGCCGCCATCGGAACCAGGCTGTGATCGGTCATCCCCGGAACGGTATTAACCTCCAGCAGATAGAACCTGCCTTGCTGGTCGCGCATCAGATCAACCCTGCCCCAGGCTTCGCAACCCAGGGCATTGAATGCTCCCAGCGCCAGTTCATTGAGTTTTCCGAGATCTTCAGGAACCAGGTCCACGGGACACAGATACTGGGTATCGTTGGCCACATACTTGGCGTCGAAATCGTAAAATTCATGATCCGTTTTCAACTGAATCGCCGGTAACGCGATTTGCTGCAGGATCGCCACGGTGTATTCATCACCCCTTATATACTGCTCGCCCAGGATGATCCGGTCATACTGCCTGGCGGTTTGGTAGGCTTCCCGCAGTTGGCCAGGATCGCTTGCGATTGACATGCCAATGCTGGATCCTTCATTGACCGGCTTAACCACCACGGCACCAAACTTCCGGATGATGCCGTCCCAATCGGAACGATCGTCCAGCAGCAGATAGTCCGGCGTGCTTAAACCAAGCTGACGCCAGATCAGTTTGCTGCGTAACTTATCCATGGCCAACGCTGACGCCAGCACATCGCTGCCAGTGAACGGAATGGCCAGGCTGCGCAGCAACCCCTGCACAACTCCATCTTCCCCACCCCGGCCATGCAGAATATTGAAGACCCGGGTCGGCTGCACTTCGTGCAACTGGCTGACCAAATCAGAGGCTGCGTCGATGGCAACGGCATCGAGGCCCGCTGCGGTGAGCGCGGACATGACCTGTTTGCCACTCAATAGTGAGATTTCCCGCTCGGCAGAAGTGCCTCCCATCAGCACCGCCACACGGCCGGCTTTCCTGATCAACTCTGCTTTTTCTTCAGTTTCCATAGGCTCAGTACAACAATCCGGTAATCATTTCAGTTTCCGGTCACCGACGCAGGTCGTCGTTTAAACCGTCTTCAGCAAGCTGTTTTGCCAAGGCCCCGACACTGCCGGCCCCCTGGGTAATTACAATGTCCCCATCCCGCAACAACGTACTTAACAGCGCCGG
The DNA here is from genome assembly GCA_024234395.1 of Pseudomonadales bacterium. Classification (GTDB taxonomy): domain Bacteria; phylum Pseudomonadota; class Gammaproteobacteria; order Pseudomonadales; family Pseudohongiellaceae; genus NORP240. Next base: position 360,370 of record JACKOH010000001.1, on the reverse strand, counting down.
CAACTCCTCAGGTTTCTGCAAGTAAACAGGGTCCACCTGCCCCCTCAGTCGAATACTACGACACAGGCTCTTGGAGTCGGCACCTGGTATTTTCGCTTCACCGGCGCTGTAGACTTCCAGCATCAGCAACACATCCACCTCTGTCAGGACTTCGACAAAATCCTCATACAGGTCCTTGGTTCGGCTGTAGCGATGTGGCTGATATATCATCACCAGACGCCGCCCCGGCCATCCGGTTCTGACAGCCGCTATGTTCGCCTGAACTTCGCGTGGGTGGTGACCGTAGTCATCCACCAGCATGGCGGTTCCACCGGCGGCAAGCGAGAAATCACCAAGCACCTCGAAACGCCTGCCAACCCCGGTAAAACCATTGATTCCCGTCACGATGGCGGCATCGGAAACCCCTTCATCGGTGGCAACGACGATGGCTGCCGTGGCGTTGAGAGCATAGTGCCTGCCCGGCATATTCAGAGCCAGGTGCAAAGTCGCCTTGCCATCCGGTCTGTGCACGGTAAATTCCGTCAACCGCCCGTGCTGCCGCAGATCCTGAATCCGGAAATCCGCATCATTGGAAAACCCGTAGGTCAGTATCGGCCTCGAAATCCTGGGCACGATATCGGCCACCACGGGGTCGTCCAGACACAGTACTGCCAGTCCGTAAAATGGCAGATTGTGAAGAAAACCGACAAAGTAGTTTTTCAACCGGTCAAAATCACCTTCATAGGTGGACATATGGTCTTCATCAATGTTGGTCACCACCGCCACCATCGGCTGCAGGTGCATGAACGAGGCATCGCTCTCGTCGGCTTCTGCCACCAGATAGCGGCTCTCCCCGAGCCTGGCATTGCTTCCCGAGCTATTGAGGAGGCCGCCGATAACATAGGTCGGATCCAGATTTTCAGCAGCGAAAATTGAGGCCAGCAGGCTGGTGGTGGTGGTTTTTCCATGGGTTCCTGCTATCGCGATACCGTGCCGGTATCGCATCAGTTCCGACAGCATTTCAGCCCTGGCGATTATGGGCTTGCCCGCCTCCCTGGCAGCCTCCAGTTCCGGGTTGTCGCCTGCCACGGCACTGGAATAGACAACCACATCAGCGGCTTGAACATTGTCGGCCTGATGTCCGATAAATATCTGTGCGCCCAGATTTTCCAACCGCCGGGTATTGCCCGAGGAACGCATATCGGAACCGCTTATATTATACCCTTGATTCAATAATACCTCGGCGATACCACACATGCCGGCACCGCCGATACCGACAAAATGAATGGTTCTGATCCGCCGCATTTCGGGGATCTGATACATACGCTTCGCGTCAACCACCGGCAGCCTCCAGGCAGTAGCCGGCAATTCTGGTATCAGCATCAAACACGGCAACCCGGGCTGCCGCGGCAGACATGGCGGCGAGTTTTTCCCGGTCTTCGTTCAACTCAACCAACAGGTCGCCGAGCCGGGCGGGCGTCAGGTCTTGCTGCTCCAGGATAATCGCAGCCCCGGCATCGGCCAGCCAACGGGCGTTTTTCAGTTGTTGCTGATCCTTGTGATGAGGGTATGGAATCAGCACCGCGGGCAACCCTGCCACTGCGATTTCGGCCACCGTGCTTGCCCCCGAGCGACAGACCACCAGATCTGCCCACTGGTAGGCTGCTGCCATGTCGTCGATAAATTCCACCACTCGTACGTCGGCCCCGGTCTCGATGGACAATTGCAGGTATCGGGCCTCTGTTCCAGACTGTTTGCTGCTGCCGGCCTGATGCAACACCTGGGGTCTCGTTTCAATCGGCCAGCGAATCAGGGTCGCCGGTATCACTTCGTTGATAGCCTGTGCTCCCTGACTTCCTCCCAATACCAGAACCCGCAGTAAACCCTGCCGTCCTGGGCGGGTACCGTTCGCCGCCTGGACAATGATCCGGCGTACCGGGTTGCCAACCATTACGGTCCTGGCTGATGGCTTGAACGTCCCCGGAAACGCCTCCAGAACCCTGGCCGCAAGCGGCGCCAACAGTCGATTGGTAATCCCGGGCACGGCATTCTGTTCATGGATCAGCAGCGGACGCCTGCTGAGCCTGGCCGCGATTCCGCCGGGACCGGTCACGAAGCCCCCCATCCCCAGGACACAATCCGGATCGACACGAACCAACACCCGCAAGGCCTGAAATGTGGACCGCAGCATCATCAGAGGCGCCAGCAGCAGACGCAACGGGCCCTTGCCACGCAGACCACGCGCACTGATCAGATGCAGGGGAATGGCTGTCTTACCCACAAGCTGCCGTTCCAGGCCGGCGTCGGACCCAAGCCAATGGACCTCTACGCCGTCCCGCTGCAGTCTTTCAGCAATCGACAGCGCCGGGAAAATATGTCCACCCGTTCCACCCGCCATAATCAATACTGTCCTTTTCGGTTTACTCATTATCAACGGGTCAGGAATTCCTGGCTCGAGGCGCGGCGGGTCGAACCGGTGCCGACGCAGTTTCAAACTGAATCCGGATCAGCAGAGCCACCATCATGCAACTGACCATGAGGCTCGCCCCGCCATAGGAAATAAATGGCAGCGTGAGTCCCTTGGTAGGCAGCAACCCGGTGTTGACGCCTACATTGATGAGTATCTGGCTGGCGAACACCACTGATATCCCGTAGGCACAATGAGCCTGAAAAAACAGGCCGCGCTGTTCCGCCTCCTTGCCAATGGTCAATCCCCGATACACCAGCAGCGCCAGCAATCCAAGCAGAACTGAAACGCCAACCAACCCCAGTTCTTCAGCCAGGATCGCCAGCACAAAATCGGTGTGCGCTTCGGGCAGAAAATAAAGTTTCTGAATACTGTTCCCCAGCCCTACTCCGAACCACTCGCCACGTCCAAACGCAATCAGCGCCTGCGTCAGCTGGTAGCCGCTGCCGTACACATATTCATCCGCCCACGGATTCATGAACGAAGTGAAGCGCTCAATAACATAGGGATACTTGATTGCCAGAACCACAACTCCGGCAATGCAGACTGCCAGCACCAGAAGGAACCTGTGCAACTTGGCTCCGGCCAGGAAGACCATGCTGAATGCGGTCGTCAACAGAATAACAATCGCCCCATGGTCGGGTTCGCGCTGCAACAACACCACGGCAGCGCCGATGACCAGCAACGGCTTGATAAACCCTGACCAGCGTTCGCGTACTTCATCGTGGTGACGTTCCAGAAATGCTGCCAGATAGAGGACCAGAAACAGTTTGCCAGGCTCTGAAGGCTGCAGATTGAACAATCCCAGATCGATCCAGCGGGCGCTGCCATTGACAACCTTACCGACGCCGGGAATCAGCACCAGCACCAGCAGTCCGTAAGCCAGCAACAGGAGCAGTCCACTGGCGGAATACCAGTAACGCATGGGTATGTTGATGGTGGTCAACAGAATCACCAGGCCGGCGACACTGAAAATCAACTGCCTTTTGAACAGATAAAGTGGGTCGTGGTATTGGGTGCTGGCAATTTCTATGGAGGCCGATGTCATCATCATCAGCCCCACCGCCAGCAACAGCAAAGTGATCAGCAACAGCCCATTGATCGGTAATGCATTCTCGACCTGCGGGGCAAACCTGGGTCCCAGCCTTGCGCCGGCACTTCTTGTGGTCATTGCAGCCTCCTGACCGCGGCCACAAAAACCTGGCCTCGATGATTGAAATCGGTAAACATGTCGAAGCTGGCACAGGCCGGGGACAGTAATACGGCATCACCAGGCCTGGCTTCATCCGCTGCCATAACGACAGCGTTTTCCAGGCTGGTGGCGCGCATTATCCTGGCAGCCCCATCGAGTTTAGCGGCAATCTGGCCGGCCGCTTCACCGATCAGAATCACCGTGTTGACAAAGCGTTCAACGACATTTCGCAACGGATAAAAATCCGCTCCTTTTCCAACCCCGCCGGCGATCAGTACCACTTTGCCAGACACTGTCCGACCCAACCCGTCGATTGCCGCGACGGTGGCCCCTACATTGGTACCCTTGGAATCGTTATAGAAATCGGTACCATCGATATTGGCAATCCACTGGCAGCGATTGGGCAGCCCCTGGAACTTTCTGACTCCCTCAACAATGGCGTTCATCTCCACATCGAGGGCATAACAGATCGCCATGGCTGCCAGAGCATTGGCCACGTTGTGACGTCCGAAGATTTTCAGCTCAGTGGCTCTGAGCAGGGGGCGGCTGCCGAAACCGAGGAAGGATTCACCACCCTGCTCCAGTAATCCGAAGCCTTGCTGCCCTGGCGCCTCGAGACCGAATTCCACCATCTCCGGATCGCTACCCAGCGGCGGCTGACTGAACGGACAGTCCCGGTTGATGACGACCTTGCGGGCCCGCCGGAAGATACGTTGCTTGGCCTGCAGGTACTCCTTGAGATCTTCGTAGCGATCCATGTGATCTTCACTGAGATTAAGGAGTACCGCTACTTCAGCGCCAAGCTCGCGGGTAGTTTCCAATTGAAAGCTGGACAGCTCAAGTACGTAGATATCCGGTTGTGGTTGTCCTGCGCGCAACAGATCGAGAGCCGGTCTGGCATTGTCTCCGTCGAGATTGCCTCCCAGCCCCACCTTCAGCCCCGCGCCGCGCAGGATCTCAGCCACCAGAGTGACAACCGTGCTCTTGCCGTTTGAACCTGTAACCGCAACAATCGGTTTGCTCGCCAGCCGGCTGAACATGTCGATGTCACCGGTCACCGGCACGCCCTGGTCAATTGCTCGCTGTATGGCTTTTTCTCGCAGGCTGACGCCGGGACTGACAATCAGCTCGGCGGCGTTACAGAATGTCGAATCGCGGAACGGGCCAAGTTCGCAGAGTACTCCGGGAAACTCCTCGGTAAAGCGGGCCAGGCCGGGCGGCGTCGGTCGGGAGTCCACCACCAGGAAGGGAATACTCCGCTCGCGGAGAAACCTGGCGCACGACAATCCGGTCTTTCCCAGTCCCACGATCACAGCTACTCTCTCTTCTCCGTTTCTGGTCACCAACTTACAAACCGTCACTAACGCAATTTCAAGGTTGCCAATCCGAACAGCACCAGCATCACCGTAATAATCCAGAAGCGAACGATCACCCTTGGTTCCGGCCAGCCCTTCAATTCAAAATGGTGATGGAGCGGTGCCATGCGAAAAATACGTTTGCCTGTGAGTTTGAACGAAGCAACCTGCAGAATGACCGATACGGTTTCCATCACGAATACCCCACCCATGATGAACAGAATAATTTCGTGGCGCGAGATTACTGCCATGGTTCCCAGAGCTGCGCCGAGCGCCAGCGCTCCGACATCGCCCATAAAAACCTGGGCGGGGTAGGTGTTGAACCACAGAAATCCGAGCCCTGCCCCGCACAGGGCACCGGAAAAAATCACTATTTCTCCGGCCCCGACGATGTAGGGAATATTCAGATACCCTGAAAAAACCACGTTCCCGCTGAGATAGGCAATGACTCCCAGTGCCCCCCCGACCATCACGGTCGGCAGGATCGCCAGACCGTCCAGACCATCCGTCAGGTTCACGGCATTACTGCTGCCGACGATGACGAAGTAACTGACCAGGATGTAAAGAAACCCCACGTCCAGGGCAACATCTTTGAAAAAGGGAATGATGTAGGCCAGCTCGGCCGGACCCTGTGCGGACAGATAAAGCCAGCTGGAGGCTGCCAGACCGATAACCGATTGCCAGAAATATTTCCACCTGGCCGACAGCCCCTTGGGGTTCTTGTGAAAAACCTTCCGGTAGTCATCGACCCAGCCAACCGCACCGAAGGCCATGGTCACCAGCAGAATTATCCAGACATAGTGATTATCGAGATCGCTCCAGACCAGCGTGCTCAGGGCGATACTGATCAGAATCAGGGCTCCACCCATGGTCGGTGTGCCGGCCTTGCTGAAATGAGTTTCCGGTCCGTCATCCCTGACCACCTGGCCGATCTGGTGCATATTAAGTCGCCGAATCATGAGCGGACCGATGATCAGGGAAACGCCCATCGCGGTAAGCACGCTGAAAATCGTGCGTACTGTGATGTACTGCAGCACAGCGAAATTACTGTTGATCTGCATCAGATATTCAGATAACCAGACGAGCATGATTGGCCTCTATTTCTCTCCAGTACCGACGTTCCTGTCAGACTCCAGCGCCCGGACCACCTGATCCAGACCGGCACTCCTTGAGCCCTTGATCAGGATCGTCATTCCTTCACGCAGATTGCTGCGACAATGGGATATGACCTCGTCACGATCACGGAAATGCCGTCCTCCCTGACCAAACAGCCTGGAACTTTCCCGGCTTGACTGCCCCAGACTCCAGAGCTCGTCCACACCTGCCTGATGCGCATACTCTCCAAGTTCCCGATGTGCCGACAGGGTGATATCTCCCAGTTCCGCCATATCCCCCATCAGCAGAATCCGCTGCCCCGACAATCCCGCCAGGACGTCTATGGCCGCCTTGAAGGATTCTGGACTGGCGTTGTAACTGTCGTCGATGAGCCGGGCACCAGTATCATTATCGACGGGACAGAGCCGACCCTTTACCGGCATCACACTTTCCAGGCCGCGGCGCACTGCATCGGGACCGGCACCAGCCTCCAGTGCCAGCGCCGCTGCCGCGACAGCGTTGCCGACATTGTGGCGACCGGACAGGTTCAGAGTGACAGTCTGTTCACCCGCCGGGGTATGTAACTTGAATCGCAGTCCTTTCTGTTCACCGTCGCTCAGATCGCTGGCAAAGTAGTCCGCCTGCGCATTGTCGATGGAAAAACTGACTGCATGCCGGCCCGCGGCCCGCCTGAGCCAGCTTTCGAAATACCTGTCATCGCGGTTCAATACCATGGTTCCGCCCGGTCTGACGCCATCGATGATTTCACCCTTGCCGAGGGCGACGCCATCCAGGCTGCCGAAACCCTCGATATGCGCGCGGGCAGCATTGGTGATCACCGCCACATCCGGCCTGACCAGATCCACGCTGTAAGCAATTTCACCGGCGTGATTCGCACCCATCTCGATGACGCCGTAGCGGTGAGATTTTTCCAGTTGCAGCAGGGTAAGAGGAACGCCGATATCGTTGTTCAGATTTCCCTTGGTAACCAGAGTCTTTCCTGCCACTGCCAGGATTGCGCCGGTCATTTCCTTGACTGTCGTTTTGCCCTGACTACCGGTGATCCCGATGATTCGTGCCGGTGATGCCAGGCGGTTCAGTTGACCCAGTTTCCCCAGAGCCCGCCTGGTATCCGCAACCAGCAGTTGTGGCAAGGCAACGTCGGAACCACGACTGACCACGGCCGCACAGGCACCCCGCAATGCCGCTTCGGCAACAAACTCATTGCCATCGAAGTTGGTTCCCCTGATCGCCACGTACAGATCCCCGGGCTGCAGACTCCGCGTATCGATAGACACGGCAATAAACCCGGTATCGGCTCCTTTTAATTGCCCACCCAGAGGTTCCACTAGTTGGCTCAGTCGCATCGCTTCGATCACTGGAGGTTACCCGACTTTTTCCGTTGCGCGCGTTTCTGCAGCGCCAGTCTCACCTGGCTGGCATCGCTGAATACGGTTTTCCTGCCTGCCACGTCCTGGTAATTTTCGTGGCCTTTCCCCGCGATCAATACAATGTCTCCTGTCTGCGCCGATTCGACAGCGTGATCGATGGCTTCAGCCCGGTCACGAATTACCTCCACATCAGTTGCGCATTCGATACCGGAAAGAATATGGCTGACAATATCCTCACCGCTCTCGAGACGCGGATTGTCATCAGTAATAACCAGTTTGCCGGCATAGGCTCTGGCTATCTCGCCCATCATTGGCCGCTTGCCACGATCGCGATTGCCTCCGCAACCGAATACACACCAGACCTCACCATCGAAATGATCCCGTATTGCCAGTAGCGCACTCTTCAGACCGTCCGGAGTATGCGCATAGTCCACCAGGCAGGTCAGTTCATCACTGCTACCGACAATTTCCATGCGCCCGTTGATGGGTTTCAACGAAGAAACTACCGTCAGCAGCTGTTTCAGGTTCACGTTACCCATCCGTTCGTGATAGCTCAACAGAGCGGCAATGACGGCAAGCACGTTGCTGATATTAAAGTTGCCGAACAGTGGGCAGCTGATCTCCCCTTCTCCGTGAGGCGTCACCACTGTAGCCCGAAAGCCGTGCCGATCCAGCTCTATGCTTTTTGCGTGCACTGTTGCCGTATGGTTATTCAGGCTGTAGGTGTAAATACGCACGTCACGGGATACCGCGTCCATCATGTAGAGACCATAACTGTCATCGAGATTGATGATCGCAGCCTGCAGTCCCGGAGAGGTAAAAAGCTTGCGCTTGTTCTCCGCGTAATTTTCCATACTTTCGTGATAATCAAGATGATCGCGGGACAGGTTGGTAAATACTGCGGTATCAAAATGCACGGCTTTAACACGGTTCTGGTGCAAGCCCACCGATGAAACTTCCATGGCAATCGCCCTGGCACCACCGCGCAGCAATTCGGCCAATGCCCGCTGCGTGAACACGGCATCGGGGGTAGTCAGGGATGTCTCGCGCAGCTGGCCGATCTGTCCATAGCCAAGTGTTCCGATAACGCCAGATTGAATCCCGACCGCTTCCAGCGCCTGAGCGATGAACTGACTACAGCTTGTCTTACCATTCGTTCCAGTTATACCAATCACTTTCAGGCTGGCGCTGGGATTACCAAAATAGCGACCGGCAATCTCACTGATCCGGGCGGCCAGGTTGTCTACGGCAATTACCGGTTTTCCCTCATGGATCTGCAGCCCCTGCCATTTACCTCCGGCTTCGACAAGCACCGCGCTGGCCCCGGCCGCAAGCGCATAACCAACGAATTCACGGGCGTCATGATTACGCCCGAAACAGGCAATGAAGAGGTCTCCCGGCTGCAGCTTTCTGCTGTCCATCTTGACACCGGATACCTGTACCATGAGTTCCTGCGGCAGTGGCTGTGGCAACTCTACCAATCCCGCTATCAATTGCCCCAGTTGTATCCTGCCCATGACGTCTTCTGCCGTATTCATAACATTGTTTCAGGGTTCACCTGCCCCCCTGTTATCTTTGCTTTCTTTGCCATCTAGCAATTGGTCGGGCGGGACATTCAGAAGCCGCATGGCTCCGGACGAAATTCGGGAGAACACCGGTGCGGAGACCTGTCCACCGTAATGTTCATCGCCTTTTGGTTCGTTGACGATAACGACTACCACAATCTTAGGATCCCGGGCTGGGACCATTCCGACGAACAGTGAATTGTGCACATTCTGCTGATATCCGGATTCGCCCACGACCCTGGCAGTACCGGTCTTCCCGGCCACCGAGTAATAAGGCACCCTGGCTTCGGCTGCAGTACCTCCTTTACCGGGATCCACCACGGTTTCCAGCATCTGCGTCACCTGCCGGCTGATTTTCTCGCTGATAACAGGCTCGCGGGGCAAGGCGGCAATGGCTTCCTCATCAAGCTTCAACAACGAGACGGGTTTCCGATGTCCCCGATCCGCAAGTACTGAATAAGCCTCCGCCAGCTGCATGGCGGTAGAAGTAAGGCCATAGCCGAACGACAGAGTCGCAGTCTCTATACGACTCCACCCGACCCGGATCGGTGGCAGCACTCCGCTCCGCTCACCTGGAAATCCGCTTCCGGTCACGGTGCCGAATCCAACCCGGGACAGCATGTCCCTGATCGTTTCCGGGCCCAGTTGCAGGGCTATTTTTGCAGCCCCTACGTTGCTTGATTTGGTGATGATCCTCTCCAGACTCAGCTCGCCGTAGTTGAGGCTGTCTTTGACCTCATACTTTCCGACCATCATCCAGCCGCGGGTTTCAATCTTTGAAGCGGTGTTGTAAAGACCGCTTTCGAGAGCTGTCGCAATTGTGAATGGCTTGACCGTGGAGCCTGGTTCGAAGGTATCGGTAAGCGCCCGATTCCGCAGCACTTCGAAATCACTGATACCAGCCTTGTTGTTGGGGTTGTAGGACGGCTGATTGACCATCGCCAGCACTTCGCCGGACTGCACATCAAGCACCACGGCAGTGGCGGATTTCGCCCGTCGCTTGATGAACTCAGCTTTCAGTTCCCGATAGGCAAGGTTCTGAATCCTGGAATCGATACTCAGTTGCAGATTCCTGCCTGGTTCGGCAGTTTCGAGAATCAGCAGTTCCTCGATAATGTTTCCACGCCGGTCCTTCATTACCCGCCGACTGCCGGGTTTACCACTCAGCCAGTCGTCAAAGGCGAGTTCGAGGCCCTCCTGTCCCTGATCGTCAACGTTGGTAAAGCCCACCAGGTGGGCAACCACTTCACCCTGGGGATAGTAACGTTGATATTCCTGCTGGGCGTAGACTCCGGGAATACCGAGACCCAGTACGCGCTCCGCCTCGACCGGGGGCAGACGCCGTTTTACGTACAGGAATTCCCGCTCCGGGTTGGCGGCAATATTATTGGCCAGAACATCCGGATTCAGTCCCATTTCCCGGGCCAGGCGACCGATTGCCTCCAGATCACCATTGATTTGCCTTGGATTCAGCCAGATCGATTGAACCGGTGAGCTGACGGCGAGTGGTTCACCGTTGCGATCGGTGATAATGCCACGATGTGCCACGATCGGCTCGGTTCTTATGGTCCTTGCGTCACCCTGCCCCTGCAGAAAGTCCCGTTCCACAATATGCAGGCTGCTGACCTTCCAGCCGATGACCCCGACACACAGTGTCAGTGTGAAATACACCAGATACAGACGCCAGGTGCCTGCCATCCTGTCATTATTTTGCTTGTTCATTTTTCATTTCACCAGGATGATTTTTCCCACTTCCGGTAACTGCATATTCAGTATTTCAGTTGCCTGCTGCTCAACGCGATCTCCCACGCCCAGGGTGCTCTGCTCGATCATCCACTGGCCCCACTGCACATCCAGTTCATTGGCCTTTTCTTTCAAAACCTGCAATTCGTTGAACAACACCCGGTCCCGGTGCGTGAGGTAGACCACTGACAGCCCGGAGCCCAATACCAGGGCCAGCAGGAACAGGATCCATACCGATGCCGGAGTCTGCAGCCCCAACCAGGACAGCACGGATGCCGGAGCCCTGGGTGGACGGACAGGTAATCTGTTGGTGGCTTTTGGCATGATCGATACACTCCGCAGCCGTTCAGGCTATCTTCTCGGCGACGCGCATGATCGCGCTGCGGGAGCGTGGATTCCGGGATATTTCCTCTGCATCGGGCCGTAGGGCTTTCCCTATTGTCTTGAGGGTTGGATGCAATTCACTGTGCATGACCGGCAGATCTCTCGGAAAGTTATCCCCTTTAGTCTGCAAAGACATGAAATTCTTAACTATTTTATCCTCCAGAGAATGAAAGCTTATGACCACCAGGCGTCCACCGGTGCGCAGGACCTGTACCGCATCATCCAACGCCTGGCGAAGCGCATCGAGTTCCCGGTTAATGAAAATACGAATTCCCTGGAAGGCACGGGTTGCCGGGTGCTTGTCCCGCTCCCAGCTGGGGTTGGCCTGCTTGATGATTTCCGCCAGCCTGCCCGTACGCTCGATCGGCTGCTCGGCCCGGGCCGCTGCAATTGCTCTTGCCATGCGGCGGGCGAAGCGCTCCTCGCCGTAATGATGAAGTACCGTGGCGATCTCTTTTTCGGAAGCGGAATTAACCCATTGAGCGGCACTGGGTCCGGCATCCGGATTCATTCGCATATCCAGAGGTCCATCGTGAAGGAAACTGAATCCGCGGCTGGCATCGTCCAGCTGGGGTGAAGATACGCCCAGGTCCAGCAACACCCCGCTGACCTGCCCGGTCAACTGATAGCGGTCGGCAAAACCGGCAAGATTGACGAAACTTTCCCGGGTAATGGTAACGCGCGGGTCCTCACTGGCCAGTTTCTCAGCCGCCTGAACTGCCGCCGGATCATGATCCAGGGCAAACAACCGGCCGTTCGCTGACAGCCGGTTCAGAATCAGGCGTGAATGTCCGCCACGGCCGTACGTAGCATCGATGTAACAGCCGGAACGATCCACGAGCAGGGCATCAACAGCCTGCTCCAGCAGCACACTCCGGTGAGCAAATTCATCGTTCATGACATCTCGCTCTTACAGAGACAGCGATTGAAGATCTTCGGGCAACTCGTCACCGGCAGCTTCCGCCTCCGACAACCATTCCTCCCGATTCCGGGTCCAGCTGTCCAGATCCCATAGTTCAAGCTTCTTGCCCTGGCCAATCAGCGCCACGTGCTTTTCCAGACTGGCATACTCGCGCAGTGCCTGAGGTAACAGTATCCGGCCACTGTTATCCAGTTCCAGGTCGGTGGCATGCCCGATAAGTAAACGTTGAACCCGGCGTGAAGTTGGATTGAAACTGGGAAGCGCTTCGATTTTGCGCTGGATTTCTTCCCATTCGTGAATGGGGTAAAGGAGCAGGCAGCGGGCGCTGGTATCAATGGTCGCTACCAGATGGCCATTGCAATGGCTCTGCAATTGATCCCGATACCGAGCAGGCATAGCCATACGCCCCTTGGCATCAAGGTTTATGGTGTTTACACCACGAAACACTGCTTTCCCCGTCGTTTGCTGGTTCTGGAAGCTGGGGAATTTTTCCCTATTTACCCACCAGTATCCCACTGGTTTGCAAATATCCCCACTTTTTCCCACTTTTTGACACTATAGGAGCAGGCCAGGGTTAGTGCAAGAACTAAATTGAAAAAAAATTAAAGAAATCGCCCGAACCGGACGACAGGAATTGGTTCCGCCTGTCAGAAAAATTCTCCCCTGGCTCCATCGAAAAATGGCAGTTTCCGCAGTTGCTGCGGCTGTGCGCCTGAAGAAGGGAAAGGGAACAAACAACGGGTACTCGCACTCTGGCGGCAGCCAGGCGGAAACCCGGCCCGGGCGCGGTTTGCAAAACCGGCACCCGTTAACCGGGATGATTCCGTCAGGAAAAAGTTTGAGCCAGCCTGTAAGCCGGGTTCTGTCGAGGACAGTTATTCATCTACAATCCGTGTCGCCACGGACCTTAAGCAGCCTACCCGAATCCAGTGCGAGCCACACCATGGGATTCCTATTTGGCCTTGCTCCGGGTGGGGTTTACCTTGCCGCGTCCTGTTACCAGTCGCGCGGTGCGCTCTTACCGCACCATTTCACCCTTACCCGACACCTGCAACCAGGTGTGGGCGGTATACTTTCTGTTGCACTTTCCGTGGATTCACATCCCCCAGGCGTTACCTGGCACCCTGCTCTGCGGAGCCCGGACTTTCCTCCCCCCGGCACCTCCTGAGAGATATCGGGCAGCAACTGTCCGGCTGACTCGGCGCCAGTCTATTGCAGTTATTTCCACCTCACAAGCAGTTTCGACTTTAATCATCCTGCCCCGGCTCAGCGTTCGAGGCGCTCTGCAGTGCAGCCTGATAAAGCAGATTTTTCGGGGCCCCGGTAATATCTGCGGCCAGCCTGGCCGCGCGCTTTAACGACAGTTCCGGCGCCAGCAGCTGCAGCACCCGCAATCCCTCGTGAATCTTTTCCTCTCTGCTGTCCGCCCGCTTCCTGCCGGCCAGCACCAGCACGAACTCACCTTTCCGCTGTTGCGGATCCGCACGTACCCAGGCCAGAATTTCCGCAACCCTGCCGAGCCGCGAAGTTTCAAATTTCTTTGTCAATTCCCGACCCAGATACAGCTCTCTTTCCGGGCCCACCACCGTCAGTAAATCTTCCAGGCAATCAACAATCCGGTGCGGCGATTCGTAAAAGATCAACGTGCAATCTTCCTGAGCCAGCTGGTCAAGCCGGGTAATTCGGGCCTGGGAGCGCGCCGGCAGAAAACCTTCGAATAGAAAACGGTCGCTGGGCAGACCGGAGACCGACAGTGCTGCTATTGCCGCGCTGGCACCGGGAATAGGAAGTACCGGGATGCCGTTATGGCGTGCCGCCCTGACCAGTTCATAGCCGGGATCCGATATACATGGGGTTCCGGCATCCGATACCAGCGCCAGTGACTGACCTTCCTGCAGTCTTTGTATAAGACCGGCAAGCCGCTCCTCCGAGCTGAAATCGTGAAAGGAAATCAGCGGCGTTCCTATGCCCAGCGCCTCGAGTAGCCTGGCACTATGGCGGGTATCCTCCGCGGCGATCAGGTCCACCTCCCCGAGTGTGGCGATAGCGCGGGAAGAAATATCCTGCTGATTGCCCAATGGAGTTGCCACCACGTAAAGCACACCTGAATCGCCCCCGGTCCCCGACATAGATTGGTTTCTCCCTGTGCACGGTACGGACAACCTTGGTGCCCGGTACCAGCCGGTTCGGAACTCGATCCCCGGCCCGGCATGATTCAAAATTCCACCACGCATTATTACTTATCGATTCAACGCAGGATAGCCGCCGATTTGTTGCTGTACCGCTACTTCTGTATTAGTCTCTTAAGACACGCGTTTTCGACCCATGACCAGACTGCCATTCCCTTGTTAAAACTCATGATCGCTCTCCGAAATGGCCGCAAACCATTACCCGGTCTGCTGCTGACACTGCTCCTGTTGAGTGCCTGCAACGTTGCCGAACAGCCAACCGAATTGCCCCCGGACCCTGAGGTAGTCACACCCCGGTCGGCAGAAGGTTTCCTGGAACTGGCCGAGCTGAGCGATCAACCCCAGGCGGACGAATATCGTGTTACCGCCGCGGAATTACTGCTGCAGGAACAACGGCTTGACCGGGCCAGAGAGGTGCTTGCGGAGATTCGGCAAGGCCGGGACCTCAATACCCAGATGCAGGTTCGACTGGCCCTGGTACGGGCCGAACTGGCACTGGATTCCGGTAACCCGCAATTGGCACTGGGGACTCTCGACAGTGAATTGACTTCCGGCCTGTCGCGACAACCTCCCGCGATTCGCCTGCAATTCAATGAACTGCGCGCTCAGGCACTGATGGCCACCGGTCGCTTCGGCGAATCGGTGCTGACCCTTGCAGAGTTCGATGGTAACCGTCAGCGCGAGCAAATCCGTCATACCCATGACCTGATCTGGCAGGCACTGCAACAACTGACCGACCCGGAGCTGACCACGCTGGCAGATCAGGCCGGAACCTACCAGCTGCGCGGCTGGGTGGAGCTGGCGCGCGCTATGCGAAGTCGGGAGTACAGCATTCCCTCCCAGCTTGCCGCACTGGAACGCTGGCAGTCGGTATGGAATCGCCATGAGGCAGCTGACCTGCTGCCGGTTGCACTGCAGCAACTGGCAGCGGCCTGGGAGCGACGTCCCAGGCATATCGCCCTGTTGTTGCCGCTGCAGGATCAGATTGGACGTGCAGTTCAGGAAGGTTTTCTGTCCGCCTATTATCAGGCCCTGGAAACCGATGGCGAGGTGCCCGAGATCAGTGTTTTCAATACCAGTGGCTCCAGCGGGATCCAGGGACTCTACCGGGCTGCTGTTGAATCGGGAGCCGACCTGGTCATCGGTCCGCTTAACAAGGACCTGGTCAGGCAACTGGACGACCAGCCAGCCCTGCCGGTTCCTGCCCTGGCACTGAACTACACCGACTACCCGACCCGCAATATTGAATCCCTCTTTCAGTTTGGGCTGGCCCCCGAAGACGAGATTCGCCGGGCCGCCGCCCAGGCCTGGCAAGCCGGTCTGCGCAATGCCGCCATGATCGCGCCCGACAGCACCGACTACGAACGCCTGAAGCAGGCATTCGATGACACCTGGCGAAACCTGGGAGGTCATGTTGTCAGCACCGTGAATTACAGTGACGGCGGTGATTATGGCGATACCGTCAAACGCCTGCTTGCAATCAATGCCAGCGAAGCACGGGCGGCTCGTATTCAGGCGTTGCTGCCGCGCGACGAAATTCAGTTCGTTCCGATCCGGCGCAGCGATATTGACTTTATTTTCCTGATGGCGAATGCCCGGCAGGGCCGACAGATCAAACCCACCCTGGCATTCTATTTTGCCGAAAATATTCCGGTCTATGCGCTGCCGTCAATCTACGATGGCAGCAACAACCAACTGGCCAATCAGGATCTGAATGGCATCATTTTTACCGATGCACCGTGGTTGTTGGAGCAGAGTCCGCTTAAAGAATCCATTGCCGGCAGCCTGCGTCCTGCTCAAGGCGCTCTGCAGCGGTTACGGGCACTGGGAGTGGACAGTTTCAGGCTCTATGCCAGGTTGGGGCAGCTGGCGGATGGCGAAGTGGTCAATCTTCGCGGCGCCACCGGCGTGCTATCAATGAATGGCAGCGGTGTGATCCAGCGGATTCCGCAGACCGCAGTTTTCGTGGACGGCAAAGCGATACTTCTGGACCAGGGTCAGGGGCAGGACCCGAACTGACAATTCCTGCCAGGCGAAACAACTGCTCAGGGACGAGCCAGTGAAACTTTCTCACCACTTGCGACGCAGCGCAGGCAGCAGGGCCGAAAAGCTCGCTGCCAGGTATCTATCAGCCCGGGGCCTGCGAACCCTGACCCTGAATTATCATTGCCGCCAGGGTGAAATCGATCTCATCGCCAAAGATGGCGAGTTCCTGGTGTTTGTGGAAGTGCGAATGCGGCATAGTGACCGCCACGGGACCGCAGTGGAAACGGTCACCCGAAGCAAGCAAATGCGCATTATTCACTGCGCCCGTCACTACCTGATGAACAGTCCTCAATTCAGCGATACTCCCTGCCGATTTGATGTTGTCGGCGTAGTGCCGGCCGATAATTGGTGCGGATACAGGTTTCACTGGTTGAAAGATGCCTTTCAGTTTCCCGGTTAACTGAGTATCCGGGGAACCGCTCGTTGTCGGCAATCGCCAGCAGTGTCTGGAACTGGATGAACCAAACAAGTTGGGACTGCTGCCGATAGCCTGTAGGGAACTCCAGGTTGCCCGCGATCAGCACGAGGAAGTTAACAGGTGGATTTACAAAAGCGCATCGCGCAACATTTCCAGGCCAGTATCGAAGCGAAGCAGCGATCATTGGAATTCGTGGCTCCCGCCATCAGCAATGCCAGCCTGCTTTCCGTTCAGGCGTTACTGGATGGCAACAAGATTCTCTGCTGCGGTAACGGTGGTTCAGCGGCAGACGCCCAGCATTTCGCGGCGGAACTTCTCAATCGCTTCGAAATCGAAAGACCGGGACTGCCGGCTTTGGCGATAACCACAGACAGCTCGACCCTGACGTCGATAGCCAACGATTACGACTATCGGGAAATTTTTTCCAAGCAGGTCAGGGCCCTGGGCAAAACGGGTGACCTGCTACTCGCAATCTCCACCAGCGGAAATTCACCCAATGTCGCACAGGCAGTGCAGGCCGCGCATGAGCGGGACATGAAGGTTATCGCCCTGACCGGCCGCGATGGGGGAGAAATTGCCGGCATGTTGACAGGCAGCGATGTCGAAATCCGCGTACCGGTACAGTCCACTGCGCGGGTCCAGGAAGTGCATATCCTGGCGCTGCATTGTCTGTGTGACCTTATTGATATGCAATTATTCGGGAGTGACGACTGATGCGTTATCTGAACGCCTTGATAATTCTGTTATGTCTGACTGCAGCCACAGGCTGCACCACTATCCTGGTAGAAACAACAGGTCCTGAAGGTATTCAGGAAGACCCGGGCAAACGCACTACAGGTGCCCGAATCGAAGACCAGGCAATTGAAACCAAAATCGTGGTCAACATGAAATCCCAGGAACCGCAATTCCGCAATGCCAATTTCGATGTGGTTTCTCACAATGGGGTGGTGCTGATCGTCGGCCAGGTCCAATCCGAACAGATGAAAGAGAAAGCCACGGAAATTGCTTCCCAGGCCAGCTCCAAAATCAAGCGGATTCACAATGAACTGGAAGTCATCGGCAAGACCGGCCTGTTATCACGCAGCAATGACACCTGGATCAGTACCAAGGTGCGAGCTCAGTTGTTGACCGATAAATCGGTTCCATCCTCTCAGGTACGGGTAGTGACAGAGAACGGCTCGGTTTACCTGATGGGCATGGTCAGCCAGCAACAGGGCGATAATGCCGCTAACCTGGCGCGGAATATTTCCGGAGTAACCCGGGTAGTGAAGGTATTCGAATACATTAATTGAAAACCCGGGCCTGCCAGCATAGGCTGGTCCGGTGCTGCCGGACTATTTCACGACTCTGAGCGAAGGTTTACCTGGCTTGGGGCGTTGGCTTTCGGCAGATTTCCCCGGGCTTGGGGGGTGAGGTTCATTTTCGTTCACTTCGAAAAACATCCCCTGCCCGTTTTCCCTGGCATAGATACCGAGCACCGCCTCGACCGGGACATGCACCTGAAACGGTATTCCGGCGAATCGACCGCGAAACTGAATTGCATCGTTGTCGATGTTCAATTCCTGTACCGCTGTGGGTGAAATATTAAGAATGATCTGGCCATCCTTGACATGCTCTCTTGGCACTTCTACGTCATCGCCAAGTGCATTAACAAGGATGTAAGGAGTGCTGTCGTTATCGAGGATCCATTCGTAGAGAGCCCGGACCAGGTACGGGCGACTTGAGCTCATTGTCATGCCATAACCCCTGCTCGCGACAGGCAATGCTGCCAGCGTGAAAAAACCACGGATTGATTATACCCGCAAGCAGGCGCGGGGGTTAAATCATCTCTTTTTCCTGCTCTGAGAGACTGGCCAGCACAGAGTCTCGCTCGAACAGGCGATCGCGGTAATCCAGCAGGGGTTTGACCGCTTTGGTTTTCGGCAACTCAATTCCCATGACCGGTAAACGCCACAGGATAGGAGTCACACAACAGTCCACGATACTGAACTCGTCACTCATGAAGAACGGCTTTTCAGCAAAAATGGGAGCAATCGAAACCAGGCTTTCACGCAGTTCCTTGCGTACCTTTTCCTGGGCAGCAGCGCTGCCTTTCCCAGACATCAGTGTATCCACCATGGCACACCAGTCCCGGTCGATACGGTATATCCATAGCCGGCTCTGGGCCCTGGCTACCGGATAGACCGGGAACAGTGGCGGATGCGGAAACCTTTCGTCGAGGTATTCCATCATGATATTGGGCTCGTAAAGCACCAGGTCTCTGTCCACCAGGGTGGGCAGGCTGTTATACGGGTTCAGCGAAGTCAGGTCCTCGGGCTTGTTGTCGGGATCCACATCGATGGTCTCGACAGTGACGCCTTTCTCCGACAGCACGATCCGCACTCGATGACTATAGTGACTCCTGCCATCGGAATAAAAGGTCATCGAAGACCGCTTAGCTACCACACCCATAATTTATCCCCTGCCCCAGACCTGTCAGTGGTAATCTTTGCTGAACTCCCTGGCCGTCGCCCAGACGAATCCATAGAGCACGGCAAGGAAAAGCAGGACCCAGATACCGATGTCCTTGCGGTGCTCCCTGACAGGCTCACCGATGTAATATAGGAAATTCACGATATCGTTAACCACCTGATCGAACTCTTCTTCGGACAGGGACCCGGTTCCTTCCACATGACTCAACTCACAGGATTCGATGCCATGCTCATCCGCATGTTCTTCGCATTCGACATCACCCTGAAGTCCATGCAGAACATTCGGCATCGCCACATTAGCGAACACCGTATTGTTGGCACCGAAGGGTCTTGACTCATCGTTATAAAACGATTTCAGGTAAGTGTAGAGCCAGTCCGGCGAACGGACCCGACCAATCAGGGTCAGGTCAGGCGGTGCGGCGCCGAACCACACTTTGGCATCATCAACGGTCATGGCGTTGTCCATGAGATCGCCGATGGCAGCGTCACTGAAAATCAGGTTTTCAGTTACCAGATCGGTAGGGACTTCCAGATCGTTGGCGGTGCGCAGATACCTGGCATACTGCAGCGAATGACAGCCTACGCAGTAATTCATGTAATTGCGCCAGCCCCTTTGCAGCGAATCCTTGTTGTCGAAATCGACCTCGGCATGCTCCAGTTCCAGGTTCCCGGCTTCGGACGCCACCACGCTGAGAGGGATAAACACCAGGACAAACAGTAACGCCAGTGTAATCGCCAGTTGCGGCAGGGTAATCCAGCGTCCCATGGTGACCCGTTCCGGTACCGGGAAGGTCCGTTCTTTCCTGGTGTACCAGGGCATCAGAATAAAGTAGCCGAAGTACACAACGGTCATAATCTGCGCCAGGAAGGTCTTGCCCGGGCTCACGGTCTGAGTCCCCAGCACGCCTAGGATCAGGAAGCTCACCACAAACAGCAGCAGAGCGACCCGACTGTACCAGCCCTTGTAGCGCATGGAATTGACCGGACTCTTGTCCAGCCAGGGCAGCACGAAAAGAATGGCAATAGCGCTGAACATTACGATCAGCCCCCAGAATTTCGCATCGATTCCGAACAGCGGGTAGGTCACTGCCCGCAGCATCGAGTAGAACGGGGTGTAGTACCAGACCGGCGGTACGTGCTCCGGAGTCTTCAGTGGGTCGGCTTCCTGGAAGTTTGCCACTTCGAGAAAATAGCCGCCCATTTCAGGTGTAAAAAAGACCACGAAACAGAACACGAACAGAAACACGACGATAGCCGGCAGATCGTGATACAGGGTGTAGTACGGATGGAACGGGACTCCATCCACCGGTACGCCGTCCGGTCCCTTGTTTTTCTTGATATCCACACCGTCAGGGTTATTTGAACCCACTTCGTGCAGCGCCAGGATATGCAGCACTACCAGCGCCAGCAGCACAATCGGCAGGGCCACGACGTGGAGGGCGAAAAAGCGGTTCAGGGTGGCATCGGAAATCAGAAAATCGCCCCTGACCCATACCAGCAGACCATCACCGATCCCCGGGATTGCACCGACCAGCGACACAATTACATTGGCACCCCAGTATGACATCTGGCCCCAGGGCAGCACGTAACCCATGAAACCTTCCATCACCAGGATCAGGTAGATGGCCATGCCGAATACCCAGATCAGTTCACGCGGTTTCTTGTAGGAACCATACATCAGACCACGGAACATATGCAGGTAGACCACCAGAAAAAATGCGGACGCACCGGTGGAGTGCAGATATCGCAGTATCCAGCCGAAATTGACATCACGCATGATGTATTCGACGGAAGCGAAAGCGGCGTCGGCGCTGGCGGTGTAATTCATGGTCAGCCAGATGCCTGTCAGCAGTTGCATGACCAGTACCACCATCGACAGCACGCCGAAGAAATACCAGAAATTGAAATTTTTGGGAGCGTAATACTTGCTCAGGTGTTTTTCCCACGCGGTGACGATGGGAAGACGCGCATCCACCCAATCCCTGAGCCCGATCAGGCCGGTTACCAGTTTGTTCTGGCCTGCGCTGTCGACGGATCCTGTCTGAGTTTCATTCATCACGTTCTGAGTCTCATTCATATCGCTCATGCCGGGTTCTCCTCGTCTACGCCGACAACGAGAACATTGTCACCTTCAAATGAGTAGGGGGGGACTTCCATATTGCGGGACGCCGGTGAACCGGTATACACCCGCCCAGCCAGATCGAAACGGGAGCCGTGACAGGGACAGAAAAAGCCCCCTTTCCAGTTAGGGTCGAATGGCTCGGGCTGCAGCTCGATATGTGGAGTTGGTGAACAGAACAGATGCGGACAGAGACCTACCAGTACCAGGATTTCCGGACGCCGCGATCGGTATTCGTTCTGTGCATAGGAGGGTTGTTCCGGCTGTTCCGAATTCGGATCGGTCAACCGGTCATCCTGGGTAGGCAGTGCCTCAAGCGCCTCTTCCGTTCGCTTCACTACGAAGATCGGACGGCCACGCCAGGCCGGGATAGGACCCAGAATCTCACCTGTCTGCAGTCGGCTTACATCGATACGTACCGGGGCGCCAGCTGCTCTCGCTCTGGCGCTGGGGTTCCAGGAACCGACGAAGGGTACGGCTGCCCCCACGACTCCCACTGCCCCTACGGCAGAGGTTGAACCCACCAAGAAACGCCTGCGGCCAGTATTAGTACTGTCGTCAGTCACCTTAAAATCTCCTATCAGAGCTAGCTAATTCAAATTCGAGCATTGAGCCGGTGGGCAGCTTTCAGATTACCGGGAGAGCCGCTGTGTGGATCAGTTTACTCGAGTGTGGAATCGGATTATGGTCGCCCGCATTGAGGCCAGCAAAACCGGCCGCATTCTAGTTAATTTTGCTGTTTTTTTCAAGTGGAGTTTACTGGACAGGGCTCCGACAAGCCTCATCACGGCGGGGCTAACGCGTTGTTTATGAATAAAAAAAAACGCCGGACCCGCATAGCGGGCCGGCGCTGCAATAGACAAAAGCTGTGAAAAAACGGTCTGTCTAACGCTTGGAAAACTGGGGCTTCTTTCTCGCCTTGCGGAGGCCGACTTTCTTTCGCTCCACGGCGCGGGCATCCCGGGTGACGAATCCTGCCTTACGCAGAGTCGGCCGCAGCTCTTCATCATATTCGATCAGGGCTCTGGTAATACCATGCCGGATTGCGCCGGCCTGACCGAAACTGCCACCACCGCGAACGGTGACGTCAATATCGAACTTGTCTGCCATCTCCACCAGTTCCAGGGGCTGTCTGACAATCATCCGGGCCACCTGACGGCCAAAAAACCCGTCCAGGGGACGCTTGTTCACCGTGATGTTGCCGGAGCCACTTTTAATGAAGACCCGTGCTGTCGAAGTTTTGCGTCGACCTGTTCCGTAATATTGAGTCGCAGCCATAAAGCGCGATTACCTCTTTATATTTCAATCGGTTGTGGTTGCTGAGCGGAATGAGGATGTTCCGGCCCGGCGTAAACTTTCAGTTTCTTGAACATGGCCCGTCCAAGCGGCGTGCGGGGCAGCATTCCCTTTACCGCCAGCTTGATTATTTTTTCCGGGGCTTTCTGTTGCAGCTCAGCGAAGGAATTGGTTTTCAGACCACCCGGAAACCCCGAATGTTCGTGATACATCTTGTCCGTCGCCTTGTTGCCGGTCACCTGCACTTTGTCAGCGTTGATTACCACAATATAGTCCCCGGTATCCACGTGTGGGGTGTACTCGGGTTTGTGCTTTCCCCGCAAGCGAGCGGAGATCGCCGTCGCCATACGACCTAATGTCAAACCGTCTGCGTCGATCAGCAGCCAGCTTTGCTCTACTTGTCCCGGTTTTGCACTGTAAGTCTTCATTGTCTAACGCCTAATGTTCTGGAGCCTTGATACAAGGAGCGCGAATACTACCGGAGCAGTCGTTATTATTCAAGACTTGCCACCAAGAAAATTCCTCTCCCAACCGCCCGCCCAATCCGCGCTGCAGGCCAGTAACGCTCCCTGCTTCCGGCGCTATCCGCTGGACCCGCTCCGGGCTCCGGTTACGGGCGGTGCGGCCGGGCCAGATAAGCGTGGGACTGCATCTCCAGCAGACGGCTCATGGTGCGCTGAAACTCCTGCTGCAGACTGCTGCCAGCATACAGATCGGTCAGGGGTACCGCTGCGGTCAAGATTAGTTTTACGCCACGGTCATACAGTTCGTCAACCAGGTTGACGAAGCGGCGTGCCTGATCTTCACGCTCAATCCCCAGTTGCGGCACATTCCCGACCAGCACCGCATGATATATCCTGGCCAGTTCGATGTAGTCATGAACACTGCGGGGCCCACCACAAAGCTGATCGAAATCGAACCAGACAACATCATCCGAAAGATAGCGACAGGGCACGTTGCGACCCAGAATCTCCACACCGGTATCCTGCTCGGCTTCAGCAAAATCCGGTGCCAGACTGCTGAAACTCCGGTACAGCAACGCGTCGCTGTCCTCCCCGAGGGGATGGTGGTACAACTCGGCACGACTGAGATTGCGGAGCCGGTAATCGGTACCGCCGTCCAGATGGCACACGTCAAGATGCTCAGCCAGCAACCTGATGGCGGGCAGAAACCTGGCGCGTTGAAGACCATTCTCGTAAAGCCTGCCAGGCTCGCTGTTGGACGTGGTGACCAGCACCACCCCCTGCTCGAACAGGGCATCGAGCAGACCGGCCAGTATCATGGCATCACCAATGTCCGAGACAAAAAATTCATCCAGGCAGAAAACCGTCGCCTGTTCGGCTATCCCGGCCGCCACCTGACGCAGAGGATTCTTTTCGCCCCTGAGGTCACGCAGGTCCAGATGCACGCGCTGCATGAAGCGATGGAAATGAGTGCGCTGCTTGTCGGAAAATGGCAGCGCATCGTGAAAGACATCCATCAGGTAGGTTTTACCCCGCCCCACACCACCCCAGAAATAGAGACCCCGGGGCGGGGCCGGCCGGTCCCCAGCGCGGAATCTGGCGAACCAACCTTGCAACAGCCCTGGTTTCCCGTTCCGCTGCGCAAGCAGCTGCTGATACAGCGCTTCCAGCTTGGCGATAGCGGAACGTTGCGCTGCATCCTCCTGAATCAATCCTTCATCGAGATCCCGGTGATAGCGTTGCAGCGGTGTCATGACTGGCCGAATTAAAAAAGAGAGACAGGAAAAATACCGAATCCGGGATTGTAAATTAAAAGTTTTTACGGCGAAACGCTGTGAGACCGGTTATACTACCCGGCTCTCGATATCCACTATTAAAATAAATCCAACAAGATAAAAGGCTGCATAATTTATGGTTTGGTTAATCGCAATCGGTTGCCTCGCTCTGGGCATAATTGTCGGTGTACTTTCCGCCAATCGACTGAGCGGCACCCCTACCCGAATAAAGGAGCTTGAAGGACAGGTCAAGGGCCTGGAAGAGCGTCATGATCAATACAAGGACGACGTCAGCGAACACTTCAACGTAACTGCCGACCTGGTTCAGCAACTTACCCAGAGTTACCGGGATGTTTATCAGCACCTGGCAACCGGAGCACAGGACCTTTGCACTGCCGAGGTCGCCAATAAATTACTTCCAGCCGGTGCGGATGCCGTGTTCGACACCGCCAGTCAGCGTGACGAGGCGCTGGATTTTACCCCGCCCAAGGATTACGCCACCAAGCAGTCCCCCGATCAGAAAGGCGCTCTGTCGGAAGAGTTTGGCATTGAGAAAACCAGTGCTGCCGACGAGAGTGAGCAGCCGGTCGCCGGATCGGACACTGATGAAGAGCAGCAGGAAGCGGCTGAGAACGCCGGTTCGGAGTGGCAGGCCGGTGACAGTCAGGCAGTAGCGGACGAGAGCGACGAACAGGTCGCAGACGAGCAGTCCACTGAAGAGCAGGATGCCGAGACAGCAGCATCCAGTGATGACATCGAAGAGTTCGACCTGGAAGAGGATGAGGATGAAGATGAAGATGAGCGGTTGAAGCAGGCCGCTGATCCGGAAGACGAACAGGCGGATGACACGGAAGTCGGCGAGGATGACGAGCAGGATCAGGATGATGATCAGGATGCAGACGAAACAACAGATGATCAGGATGAAGCGTCAGACGACGAGTCAGAAGAAGAAAAGAAATCCCGCTACGGGCTCAGCGATGACAAATAGCCCGGAAGCAGCACTGCAGGGGCGGATTACTGCCTCTGCATCATGCGCACTCCATAGCACCACCCTGCCACCACCCGCCTTTCGACCTTATCAGTAACAACGATGGCCGAATACAGTCTGACTCACCTTAAGCAACTGGAAGCTGAGAGCATCCATATTATTCGGGAAGTTGCCGCAGAATTCGACAACCCGGTAATGCTCTATTCGATAGGGAAAGATTCCTCTGTCATGTTACACCTGGCACTTAAAGCCTTCTATCCGGGCAAGCCACCCTTTCCCTTCATGCATGTGGACACCACCTGGAAGTTTCGTGAAATGATCGAATTCCGGGATCGGCAGATGGAAAAACTGGGTTTGAACCTGATTGTTCACATCAATCAGGAAGGAGTTAAAGCCGGTGTCGGTCCGTTCACCCACGGCAGCGAAAAGCATACCGACATCATGAAAACCCAGTCGCTCAAACAGGCACTCAACAAATACGGTTTCGACGCGGCCTTTGGCGGCGGACGCCGGGACGAGGAAAAATCACGCGCCAAGGAACGGATATTTTCCTTTCGCGACAGGAACCATCAGTGGGACCCGAAAAATCAACGTCCAGAGCTGTGGAATCTGTACAACTGCAAAATCAACAAGGGAGAAAGCATCAGGGTATTTCCACTGTCCAACTGGACCGAGCTGGATATCTGGCAATACATTCACCTCAACAACATCGATATCGTTCCGCTTTACTTTGCCAGACCCCGCCCGGTAGTCAATCTGGACGGTGTGGATATCCTTGTTGACGACGACCGTATGCCCATCGCCGACGAAAGTCAGATCAAGATCAAAACCGTCCGCTTCCGCACCCTGGGTTGTTACCCCCTTACCGGAGCGGTGGAATCCAATGCCACCACGCTGCCGGAAATTATCCAGGAAATGCTGCTGACAACCAGTTCGGAACGCCAGGGACGATTGATCGACACCGACACTGCCGGCTCGATGGAGGAAAAGAAACGCAAAGGTTATTTTTAGGGAACCGCTGAGCCATTCAATTTCCGCCTCCTGGCTGTCACTTATTTACGGTACTACTTTTTCACGTTATTACTGGCTGAATGAAATCTCCATGTCACACCAATCCGAACTGATCGCCACCGATATCAATGCCTATCTGGCCCAGCACGAGCGAAAGGAACTGCTGCGCCTGCTGACCTGCGGCAGCGTGGACGATGGCAAGAGCACCCTGATCGGGCGCTTGCTCCACGATTCCAAGATGATCTACGAGGATCAACTGGCTGCCATCAAGGCAGACAGTGCCCGGACCGGCACCGTGGAGGGCGGTCTCGACCTGGCACTGCTGGTGGATGGCCTGCAGGCGGAACGGGAACAGGGAATCACCATAGACGTGGCGTACCGGTTCTTTTCCACTGCCCGACGTAAATTCATCATTGCCGACACCCCGGGGCATGAACAATATACCCGCAACATGGCGACCGGTGCCTCCACCTGTGATCTTGCCATAATTCTGATTGATGCCCGCCACGGTGTGCAGACCCAGACCCGGCGCCACAGCTTTATCGCCTCGCTGCTGGGTATCAAGCACGTCATCGTGGCTATCAATAAAATGGACCTGATGGAATTTCGCCAGGAGGTTTTCGAACAGATCCGCGAGAGCTATCTGGAATTCGTCAGCAAACTGGATATTCCCGACATACGCTTTCTGCCGATTTCCGCGTTGCTTGGTGACAACGTCGTGAATCGCAGTGAGAACATGCCATGGTTCGAAGGTGAGCCATTGATGGAGACTCTGGAAACTGTGGAAATTGCCGCAGACCGTAATTTTCAGGATCTGCGCTTCCCCGTGCAGTATGTCAACCGTCCCAATCTCAATTTCCGCGGTTATTGCGGAACCGTCGAGTCGGGCGTGGTACGCAAAGGCGACGAGATCACTGCCCTGCCATCGGCCCGGACCAGCCGGGTCAAATCGATCGTCACCTTCGACGAGGAACTGGAACTGGCCCATGCCGGCATGGCCGTCACCCTCACCCTGGAAGACGAAATCGATATCAGCCGGGGTGACCTGATTGCCCATACTGACAACCTCCCGGCTCTGGAAGATACCCTGGAGGCGACCATCGTCTGGATGACCGATGCGCCGCTGTTGCCGGGCAAGCCCTACGATTTCAAACTGAATACTCTGTTGGTAACGGGGCAGGTCAGCTCAATAAGGCACCGGGTTGACGTCAATACCCTCAAGAAGCATCCCGCGCCGGGACTGGAGCTAAACGAAATCGGCTTCTGTGAGTTGTCACTGGACCGCAAGGTCTGTTTCGACAGTTACGAAAGCAATCGCAGCACGGGCAGCTTTATCATCATTGACAGGCTGACCAACGTTACGGTCGGAGCCGGTATGGTCAGCGGCAGAAAGCGGACCGGCGAAAGCAGTCCGGAGCGCCACAGCATCAGCCACGTCACTCGCGAAGAACTGGCAGCCCGATACGGACAACGTCCGATCACGGTCATGTTCATTGGCGTGTCGGGATCCGGAAAGTCCACCCTGGCCCATGGCCTGGAACGCCGCCTGTTCGATATGGGCAGAGTAAGTACCGTCCTGGATGGTAAAACCATGCGACTGGGCATCAGCAAAGACCTGCCGCACGACGCAGAAGGCCGGGCCGAAAACCTGCGTCGCAGCGCCAATGTAGCGAAATTCCTGAACGATTCCGGCCTGATCTGCTGTGCCTCCTTTGTTGCTCCGAACCGGGATTCCCGGGAGCATGCGCTCAGCGTAATCGGCAAGGATAACTGTCTGATCGTGTACCTGAATCCTCCCATGGAAGTCTGCATACAGCGCGACCCGAGCGGGCTCTACGCCGCAGCCGACAATAGTGATTCTGCAGATGTCCCGGGACTGTCATTCCCTTACGACGAGCCGGAGTACACCAATCTGGAACTGGATACGTCCAGCCTGACAGTGGAGGATTGCCTGCAGCAGGTTCTGAAACTGATGCGAGATCACGAGGTAATCTGACTTCTCGCATGGCTGCAGTTCTGCCGCGTGAGCCCGGGCGTAGTGCGCCCTGAAATTCAGACAGGATTGTCGATATCGAAAAATTCGTGTTGTAACTGGAATCTGTCGGCCAGATAGTTACCCACCGCCTGCACTCCATAGCGCTCCGTGGCATGGTGACCTGCCGAGACAAAACAGAGTCCGGTTTCCCGCGCGATGTGCACGGTGGGCTCTGATACCTCACCGGTAATGAACACGTCGACGCCGGCATCGATGGCCTCCCCTATGTAACCCTGGGCAGCCCCGGTACACCAGGCCGCCGTTCGCAGCTTTGCCGATTCTTTACCGATGATCAGGGGCTTGCGATTCAGTCGGTCGGTTACCAGATTATGCAGAGCCCCAACCGTCATCGGTTCGGTGAACTCTCCCAGCAGGCCGACATTCCGGCCCTGGTACGCGGCGAACTCTCCGGTGACCCGCAAACCCAGCAATCTGCCCAATTGGGCGTTGTTACCCAGTTCAGGATGCACATCCAGCGGCAGGTGATAAGCGAACAGATTCAGTTTTCCCGCCAGTAACGCCTGTATGCGGGAGCGCTTGATCCCGGTTATGGTGGGGTCCTCGCCTTTCCAGAAATAACCGTGGTGCACCAGGAGCATATCGGCTCCGGTGGCGACTGCCCGGTCAATCAGCTCCTGACAGGCAGTGACTCCACTCACCAGTTTGCCAATCTGCTCTGTTCCTTCCACCTGCAGGCCATTGGGACAGTAGTCATTGAATTGCTCGGGTCGCAGCAGACTTCTCAGTTCCGACTCGATAGCTTTGCGCGTGGCTGGCATGACAACAACTCCTCTGACACGGTATATTGACAGGTGGCAGTCAGCCGTCGCGGCCACCCTGTCCACTGGGGACACACTGTGCCGGCGGCGATCTGCAGCCCGGGTAGCGGATAAAGCATGATGGAACAACTGAAAAGAATTCTCCAGTTTATCAGTTGGCCGGTAGTTTCCGGTGTCCTGGTCGCGGTGGTTATCATGCAATATCAGCAGATGCAGCAGCTTAACGAATTCCGCCAGTTGCTGACCACGCCCGCTCCCCAGCCACCAGCGACGCTGACTTTTGCCGAGGCTATCAACCGTGCCGCTCCTGCTGTGGTGAGCATACACGCGACTCCCGCGGTCCTGGAAAGCGTCGAGCAGATTTCCGAAGATCAGGTCAGATTCCGTTTCGGCGAACAGGACAGCAGCCTGGGTTCCGGGGTGATAGTCAACGCCGAAGGTTTTGTATTGACCAATTTCCATGTGGTAAGCGAACTCATGTTCGAAACGGTGGTCACTCTCGCAGACGGGCGCAGCACACCGGCCACACTGGTTGCCTTCGATGAAACCAACGACCTGGCCATCCTCCACATTAATATGGATGACCTGACACCCATTCCACGTGGCAACGATCGGGAACTGGAGGTGGGTGATGTCGTCTTCGCTATCGGTTATCCACGCAATATCGGCCAGTCAGTCTCCCAGGGCATAATCAGTGCCATTGTCGACAACCATGACGCCGACGGCAATACCACTCTTATCCAGACTGATGCTGCCATCAATCCCGGTAACAGCGGTGGTGCGTTGATTGATCGAAATGGCAACCTGGTCGGAATCAATTCCTCCATTTTCTCCGAGACCGGGCGCTTCGAAGGCATTGGATTTGCCACTCCGGTAAGCACCGCCATAACGATAATGGAGGAACTGGTGGCAGAGGCAATTGCCAACAATCCCGGCTACCTGGGGGTGCTCACCGGTGAAGTGCTGAATGAGGAAACCAGCCGGCTGTTCTTCGGCGTTCCCGATATCCGCGGCATGCTGGTGGAGAACGTCGATGAGGGAGGTCCGGCACAGCGCGCCGGGATTCTACCCGGTGACGTGATAACCCGGGTGGACGACACTGCGGTTGTGGACGAGGAAACGATTATCCTGGAATTCCAGAACAAGCGCCCTGGAGACAGGGTGGTCGTACAGGTCTACCGCGAAGGACTTTACCTTAATCTGCCTACCGTGCTCGGCTTCGGCCAGGCGATGGTGTTCGCTCCCTGACTCAGTCGTTGCGATTCATGCGGTACTCCGCCGATAACGCATGGGCCTGCAGCGACTCGCGTCTGGCCAGCGTGGCCGCGGTACCGGCAATCCTGGCGGCACCGGCCGGTGAGCAGTTGATTACCGAACTTCTTTTCTGAAAATCATAAACTCCCAGGGCCGAGAAAAACCGTGCCGTGCCGGAGGTGGGAAGGACGTGACTGGGACCGGCGCAGTAGTCACCAAGGGCCTCGGCAGTATGACTGCCAAGAAAAATTGCCCCGGCATTCTCGATATGTTCCAACAGGCTGTCAGGATCCGCGACCGACAGCTCCAGGTGCTCCGGCGCGATCCGGTTGCTGATTTCCGCGGCTTCCTGAAGATCCCGGGTCTGAATAATAATGCCCCGATCCTGCAGCGAAGCACGAATGATGTCACGCCGTTCCATGTCGGGAAGCAGTCGCCTGATACTGTCCTGAACCGCAACGATGAAACCGGGATCCGGGGAGATCAGGATTGACTGGGCCTGCTCATCATGTTCCGCCTGGGAAAACAGGTCCATGGCAATCCAGTCCGGGTCAGTCCTGCCGTCGCAGATCACTGTGAGTTCCGAGGGTCCTGCGAGCATATCGATACCAACGTCTCCGAACACCTGGCGCTTGGCTTCGGTTACATAAATATTGCCGGGACCGGTAATCTTATCCACCCGGGGTACTGACTCGGTCCCGTAGGCAAGTGCTGCGACCGCCTGTGCCCCACCGATGGTAAACACCCGGTCGACACCAGCCAGTGCCGCGGCGGCGAATACCAGATTATGGGCGGGATCACCCAGACGGTAGTCGGTTGGCACGGTCGCGATAATTTCTCCAACACCAGCGACCTGGGCGGGAATCGCCAGCATCAGCATGGAGGAAGGATAGTTGGCTTTACCGCCCGGTACGTAGACTCCGGCACTGGCCAGCGGGGTCACCTTCTGTCCGTAAACCGATCCGTCGGCCTCTTCATAGCGCCAGGAGGTCTGTTTCTGCTTTTCGTGGTAGCTGCGAATGCGGGTCGCAGCGTGCCGCAATGCCTGCGCATCGGCTTCTCCGGTGCTTTGTAATGCGGCCTGTAACTGCTCTCTGGATACCGTCAAATCCAGCATGCTAGTCGCCGACCGTCTGTCGAAGCGGTTGCTGTATTCCACCAGCGCGGCATCACCCCGGTCCCTGACGTCACTGATTATGCTGGCAACTGTCCCGGCCACTTCAGTGGTAACCAGACTGTCGCGGCTCAGGGCCGACTCCAGCCTGGCGGAGAAACCGGTTGCACCGGAATCCAGCATCCGGATTGAAAGTTGTTCAGCTGACATGGATCTTGGTACCTTGAGACTGGTTAGATTGGTTCGAGAGCCGCTGAGACCTGGACGGCTTACGTGGTTCAGGTCTCGATCGCGGATTTAAGCTTGCCGAGTATTTCGCGAATCGCCGCATTCTTGATTTTCAAGGACGCCTTGTTAACGATGACCCTGGAACTAACGTGGGTAATCAACTCCAGCGGCTCCAGGCCATTGGCGCGTAATGTCTTGCCGCTATCGACAATGTCTACGATGGCGTCCGCAAGCCCCATCGAAGGTGCCAGTTCCAGGGCACCATTGAGTTTAATCAGCTCGATCTGACGGCCCTGCTCAGCAAAATAGCGCCTGGCAATGTTGATAAACTTGGTTGCCACTCTAAGTCGGCTTCGGGACTGGCGCAGCGCATTCAGATCGGCTCCTTCCGGAGCCGCCGTCATCAGACGACAGGTAGCGAGTTTCAGGTCCAGGGGCTCGTAGAAACCTTCGCTTCCGTATTCCAGGATCAGGTCTTTCCCCACCACGCCCATATCCGCCGCGCCAAATTCAACGTAGGTTGGAACGTCCGAGCCGCGAATGATCATCAGGCTGACGTTGGCAAGGCTGGTCTGAAAAATCAGCTTGCGACTGTTGAAGATGTCTTCTGTCGGGATAATGCCCGCATGCTCGAAAAGTGGCAGCACTCCTTCGAGAATTCGCCCCTTGGTCAGCGCGATTACCAGTTTAGGATCACTCATAGTCGGTTTTCACAGGCAGTCCGTCAGGACGGAACCCGCCGGATCTTGGCCCCCAGCAGTTGCAGTTTCTCTTCGATACATTCATATCCCCGATCGATGTGATAGATACGGTCCACCGAGGTTTCATTATCCGACACCAGTCCGGCAATGATCAGGCTGGCCGACGCCCTCAGGTCAGTTGCCATGACCGGCGCGCCTTTCAACATTTCAACTCCATCCACGATTACCGTGTTTCCCTCGACCCGGATGGCAGCACCCATCCGGTTCATTTCATGAACGTGCATGAAGCGGTTTTCAAACACGGTTTCAGTAATGGATCCGGTGCCCTCGGCGATGGCATTCAGGGCCGTGAACTGGGCCTGCATATCCGTGGGAAATGCTGGATAGGGGGCGGTACGCAGAGAAACACTGCGCGGTCTCCGCCCGTGCATGTCGAGTTCGATCCAGTCCTTTCCGACCTTGATGTCGGCGCCGGCCTGTTCCAGCTTGGCCAGCACCGCGTCCAGGATGTCGGGACGGGTATCCTTGACCCGCACCCGTCCTCGTGTTGCCGCCGCCGCTATCAGATAAGTTCCGGTTTCAATCCGGTCCGGCATTACCGAGTAACTGCACCCATGCAGCTCCGGAACCCCGTCGATTATTACGGTATCGGTACCCTGCCCCTCGATTCTGGCTCCCATCTCGATAAGACAATTCGCCAGATCCACAACCTCCGGCTCACGGGCCGCGTTTTCGATGACCGTCCTGCCATCGGCAAGCGTGGCCGCCATCATGACATTCTCTGTGCCGGTGACGGTGACCAGGTCCATGAAAATATGGCTGCCTTTCAAGCGGCCATCGACGGTCGCCTTGATATAGCCGTCTTCCACGCGAATGGAAGCACCCATGGATTCCAGTGCGCTGATATGCAGGTTGACCGGCCGACTGCCGATAGCACACCCTCCCGGCAATGCCACTTCAGCCTGGCCATAGCAGGCTAGCAATGGCCCCAACACCAGGATTGAAGCCCGCATCGTTTTTACCAGTTCGTAGGGCGCACTGAAACTGTTAATGGTGCCGCTGTTGATCTCTACACTGAGTTTTTCGTCGACGATGGGCTCGACGCCCATACAACCCAGCAGTTCCAGCATGGTGGTTATATCGTACAGATGCGGCAGGTTGCGGATCTGAACCGTATCCCGGGTCAGCAACGATGCCGCCAGGATGGGTAACGCCGAATTCTTGGCTCCGGCGATACGGATTTCACCATTCAGCGATACGCCGCCCTTGATGATCAGCTTGTCCATTGTAGCCCTCCTCAGAATTCAAGCACTCAGGCGAGTGCGTTGAATTCGTCCCTTGTGAAGAGCCGCATGGTGACGGCATGGATGGCTCCACTGGCGATGTGTGGGTTCAATATCCGATAGACTGCCTGCTGGCGTTTTACCGCATTCAGACCGGCAAATGTGTCGCCGATGGCTGTGACAAGGTATTTGCCGTCTCCACCTTCGACTTTTACTTCACAATCGGGAAGTTCTGCAGCCAGCAGCTGCATGATAGCTTCAGAATTCAATGTCGGGCCTCGGTCGGTTACTTCCAGTTATCCAGAACCTGGTCGATGTCGTTATCGTATTGCGACATTGCCGCCGCAAACTGAGTGTAATACTGGCGACCCAGGTTGATGCCTCCCAGACTGAGATTCTTCAGTTTCCACTCGTCATTCTCATTGAGAAACATCTGGTACTGTAGCCTGAAAGCACCGTTTCCATTGCCGTTTCCATTGCCGATTCCCTTGATTTCCATGCCCACCACGCGGTCGGCGCGGGGATCGGAAGGCTGATTGTCGGACGGAATGAAAACCAGTTCCTGGCCGTTGTAGGATGCCAGTGCCGAACCATAGAACCGGGTCAGTGTGGTTTTGAGAATGTCCGCGAAGCGGCTGACCTGTTGGTCGGTGGCAGCCTCGGCATAGCGCGACATTACCACCCGTGCCACGGCGTCAAAATCGACGATAGTGCTCAGGGCGGATTCGATGTCGTTGAAGTAACGCTGCTGATCGGTAAGAAAATAGGGCTTGGATTCCTGGACCGTGCTCAGCAACACCTGGACCCCGCTCTGCACCGTTGCCAGTGCGGTCATAGGGGGTTCCTGTGCCTGGCCGGTGCCGGCCAGCGAAAGCAACGTGACTAAAAACAACTTCTTCAATATATTCATCTGGTTATCTCCGACCAATGAACCCGGTGCAACGTCCTCGTACCGATCAACCTCATACCATTCGACGGAGCGCTGGACTTTCCGACTGGCAGGGCCACTGTTGCAGGGCAAGACGTCGGGAATTTTACAATATTTGACCGCGCCAATAAATTATTACTTGCAAACTGGGTTAAACGCCATTGTAATTGGGCGCTTTATCAAAATTTCCACTAGACATTTCTATGGTGTTAGACGCAGTCATAGTCGTCCTGGGTTTCGTCGGACTGATCTGGGGTGCCGACAAGTTTGTATTCGGAGCCTCAGCCCTGGCACGAAATCTCGGGGTTTCACCTCTGATGATTGGTCTTACCATCGTGGCGTTCGGAACATCCGCTCCGGAGATCTTTTCTTCAGCCGCATCGGTCGCCGAAAACGAACCGGAACTCGCAATCGGCAACGCGCTGGGATCGAATATCTTCAATATCGGTATCGCGCTTGGCATAGCCGCCCTCATCAGCCCGCTAAAGCCACCAAAGTCACTGTTTCACAAAGAAATTCCGGCACTGCTACTGGTCACTGTGGTGACTGGTCTGCTGTTTGCCAACCTGTATCTCGGCTTCATGGACGCCATCGTCCTGATGTCGATAACCGTATTTTTCGGCTACAAACTGTTCCGAAACCGGGTTAAATCCAGTGGGCTTCCGGAGATTGAGGACGATAACCTGATGCACCTCAGCAATGTCCGGGCAGGTATATACCTGGCTTTGGGCCTGGCC
Organism: Pseudomonadales bacterium; assembly: GCA_024234395.1. GTDB lineage: Bacteria > Pseudomonadota > Gammaproteobacteria > Pseudomonadales > Pseudohongiellaceae > NORP240. Next base: position 324,942 of record JACKOH010000001.1, on the reverse strand, counting down.
CTGCTGGTGTTGAGTGCCGATGCGATAGTGCATGCCTGTTCCAATATCGCCCATGCACTCGGCGTGTCGTCAGCAATCGTCGGTCTGACTGTCGTCGCCCTAGGCACCAGCCTTCCCGAAGTGGCCGCTTCCGCTGCCTGCGCCCTGAAAGGGCACCATGAGCTGGCAATCGGCAATATTGTTGGATCGAACATTCTAAATTTGCTTGCAGTATTGCCCTTTCCGGGCTTGTTCGCGCCCGTGGAACTGGAGCCAATGCTTTTTCAGAGAGACTACCTGGCCATGTTGCTCCTGACGCTTCTGCTGGCCTGGTTCTGTTATAAAACCATTAAACACGACAGCATGATCGGCCGTGCATACGGAGCGACGCTGATTCTTTCCTACTGCGTCTGGTTCGGTATCATGGTATTCCAGATGTAAGCCCGCTATGCTCAGCAAATGAACCCGACCAGCCAATTTCTTGCAAGCGCCAGGCGCACGATCGAAATCGAGTTCCGTGAAGTCAAGTCACTACTCGGTCGTCTTGACGGTGAATTCGAAAGAGCCTGCCACCTGCTGCTGAATTGCCGGGGTCGCGTGGTTGTCACCGGGATGGGCAAATCCGGGCATATTGCCCGGAAAATTGCCGCCACCCTGGCCAGCACCGGTACGCCCGCCATGTTCATCCACCCTGGCGAAGCCAGCCACGGTGACCTGGGCATGATTACCGACAGCGACCTGGTAATCGCGCTGTCAAACTCTGGTACCACCGACGAGCTGATGACGCTGCTGCCGGTTCTGAAGAGAAGGGCTATCCCGCTGGTAAGCATGACCGGAAATCCCGCTTCTCCCCTGGCCAAGGCAGCAGAGGTCCGGCTTGACGTCGGGGTTTCTGAAGAAGCCTGTCCATTGGGCCTGGCTCCCACATCCAGCACCACAGTTGCACTGGTCCTGGGCGATGCCCTGGCCATGGCGCTGCTGGAAGCACGCGGGTTTACCAGTGAGGATTTCGCAGTTTCCCACCCGGGCGGTCGCCTGGGCCGCCGCCTGCTGCTCAAAGTTTCCGACATAATGCACAGTGGCGAGAATATCCCCAGGGTGCCTGTTCATACTGCGTTAAGCGATGCCCTGTTAGAAATTACCCGTAAAGGCTTCGGCCTGACCACCGTATCCGATGAGCAGGGGCAACTGTGTGGCGTATTCAGTGATGGGGACCTGCGCCGCGCAATCGACTCGGGCAAGGACATCAAGAGCACCCGGATCGAAACAGTGATGTCCAGAAATTACAAGCACATTACCGAAAACGCCCTGGCCGCAGAGGCCGCCAAGTTAATGCAGGATAATGGCGTTTACGCACTGCTGGTCAAGGACGAACAGGGGCAGTTGACCGGGATCGTTAAAATGCATGATCTGTTACAGGCCAATGTCGTCTGAACGACCCGGGAGCCGGACTGGATGATTTTTCAGATAGACGAACAGACAGCGAAGCAGAAAGCCCGGAATGTTCGCATGCTGCTGCTCGATGTGGATGGGGTATTGACGGACGGGAAGCTGTATGTCGGGAGTAGCGGCGAAGTGCTGAAAGTCTTCAATTCACTCGATGGTCACGGCATCAAGATGCTGAAAAGGACCGGTATAGAGGTGGGAATCATATCCGGACGGGATTCCCCGGCACTGAGCTGGCGAGCCGCAGAACTGGGCATTCAGCTGCTGTACAAGGGGCGGGAAGACAAACTGGCGGTACTGGAGGAAATCACCTCTAATGGGACCTGCAGCAATGATCAGATCGCCTATGCCGGAGACGACCTGCCTGATCTGGCGGTCATGACCCGCGTCGGCCTGGCCATATCCGTTCCCAATGGGCACCAGGAAGCACGTCAGCGCGCCGATCTGTTGACCGAAACCGTGGGCGGCAATGGTGCAGTACGGGAAATCTGCGATTTCCTTCTGCAGGCACAAGGCAACTACCAGCAGAGCATAGAACAGGCCGTGGATTCCTGATCGAACCCGGCCAGGTAACAAATTCTGAGACCGGCTTAAAATCATGCAACTGATCCGATTCCTTCTCATTCCCGGTTTACTGGCAGTCGTCATTTTCCTGGGGCTGGATTATGTCGATCGAAACCGGGACAGCACCGATCCTGAGACGACTCCACCCCCAATCGCCTTTAATGGCTACTCAGAAGGCATAAATTCCGTACAGTTCGATGCGGCGGGAAAAATCCGCTATACCCTGAGTGCGAGCCGCCAGGTGAGCTATCTCAATTCAGAAACCGCACTTGAGGAACCGGTCATTCAGCTCTACCAGGAAAATGATTCACGCTGGAATATCGTTGCCAGATCGGGCAGAATCATGGCCAATCGGCAGGCGTCGGAAGTCAGCGAGGATATCGAGGAAATCGTATTCAGTGGCAATGTCGAGGTCAAACAACTGGACGATACCGGCAATAGAATAGTACTGCTGACCGACACTCTTGATATCGATCCGGCCGGTGAAGTGTTGAGTACCAATGCGATCGTCACCATGATGGGTGACGGATTCGAGCAGTCCGCTACGGGTATGCGCTTGAACCTGAACACTGAAGATTACCTATTTTATCGCGATGTAAAGGGCAGGTATGCAGCTACGCAAAACTAGTTTCAGTTTCGCTATCCTGGTCTTCACTCTGACCGGAACCGGTGTCAGCAGTCTTGAATCCGACCAGCAACAGGATATCGTTTACAGTTCTGTGGGACGCTCCACCAGCCGCCTGGAAGGAGACGTGCGAATAATTACCCTGGAGCAGGATGTAAAAGTGACACAAGGCTCCATGCAGATCAGTGGTGACAACGCGGTTTTTGAAAGCGAATCCGGATCCAGCGCCATCCGCAGAGTGACCATGGAGGGCACGCCTGCCCGCTATCGACAGCAACTGGATGAAAATGACGATTTCGTCGAGGGCGAAAGTGATTCCATCTATTATTACGTGGATGGGGAACCGATCATAGAGCTGGTAGGGTCCGCCATTTTACGCAGCGCCAGCGACGTGCTGAGCTGTGCCGCGATCAAGTACTATACAGACAGTCGCTTCACAGAGACCACCGGCCCCTGCGAGGGCGTTTCGGGACGTGCAACCCTGACCGGATCGCCATCTAACTGACGGGCCCCGATGGATATTCTTCAAGCTTCTCACCTGGCTAAAAATTACAAGGGGCGAAAGGTCGTCAGGGATGTTTCACTGCGGGTAAACCGTGGTGAAATTGTCGGCCTGCTGGGCCCCAATGGAGCCGGTAAAACCACCTGTTTCTACATGATCGTCGGGCTGATCGGTGCCGAAGGCGGTTACATCAAAATCAATGAAACCGATCTCACTCCGCTTCCCATGCACGAACGGGCCAGGAAGGGCCTTGCCTATCTGCCCCAGGATTCCTCAATTTTCCGCACCCTGTCGGTAGAAGACAATATCCTGGCAATTCTGGAAACCCGCAAAGATCTGGATAGCAGCAGTCGCAATCAGAAACTGGAAGCGCTGCTCCAGGAATTTCACATCTCCCACATCCGCAAGAACCGGGGCATGAGCCTGTCAGGCGGGGAACGCCGCCGCACAGAAATCGCCCGGACCCTGGCCGCGGAACCCAAGTTCATCCTCCTCGACGAACCTTTTGCCGGTGTTGACCCGATTTCCGTCAATGATATCAAGCAGATTATCCTGCACCTGAAGGAACGGGGAATAGGTATCCTGCTCACCGATCACAACGTTCGCGAGACGCTGGATATCTGCGAACGGGCTTATATTGTCAGCGAGGGTTGCATCATCGCCGAAGGCGATGAGCAGGCAATCGTAAGCAATCAGCTGGTCCGGGAAGTTTACCTCGGTGAGCAGTTCCACATTTAAGGAACGGGATTCAGGCGCGCATAATTGTATGCATGGCAGGCATGGAACTTGCTATACTAGCCGCTCGACCAACTCCCAGTCGGTAGCGACGAGGAGGGTTCACACTGTACTGTAATGTCCAGCCGCCAACGGGATCGGCCCCTTAGCGTTTTTGTAGATGACTGAAACATGAAACTTTCGCTTCAGCTTAAGCTTGGTCAGCAGTTGACCATGACGCCGCAGCTGCAGCAGGCGATAAAGCTTCTTCAGCTGTCCACGCTCGACCTGCAGCAGGAAATTCACCAGGTCCTGGAGTCGAACCCGATGCTGGAGCTGGTTGAGGACAGCGACGAGGTTGGCAACGACGACAACTCCGGTGGTGAACCGCGGGAAGGCCGGGACACCGACCATTCCGCTACCGACAGCGGTGAACCTGAGTGGGCGGAAACCATTCCCGGCGATCTCTCGGTGGATACCAACTGGGACGACGTATACCAGACCACCTATACCACCGGGAGTGGCTCACCGGAGCCTGAAGCGCCGGATTTCGAATCCCGTAATGCTGAGTCTGAAACGCTGCAGGATCACCTGTTCTGGCAACTCAACCTGACCCCGATGTCCGACACGGACAAGGAGATTGCCTACAGCATAATAGAGGCGATCGATGCCAACGGAATGCTGACCGCGGATATCGAATCGATCCATGCAGGCCTGCCGACTGAACTGGACGTGGATGAAGATGAAGTCCTCGCGGTGCTGCACCGGATCCAGCATTTCGACCCGGTGGGTGTCGGCTACCGTGATCTTCGTGAATGTCTGCTTATTCAGCTCAGCCAACTGGATGATCCCGAACTGGAGGCCGACATCAGGAATGCCAGGACCATCGTCGCTGATCACCTGACTCTGCTGGGGGCCAGGGACTACGCGCAGCTGATGCGAAAAGCGAAGCTCAAGGAGCCGGAGCTGAGGCGTGCCATTGCGATCATTGAAAGTCTCGATCCAAGACCCGGATCGGATATCGCGCCACCGACTACGACTTATATTGTCCCGGACGTTATTGTCACGAAGCAGCCTGAATCCGGAAAATGGAGAGTGGAGCTGAATCCGGATATTGCCCCCAAGATTCGCATCAATCCCGGTTACGCGGCACTGGTTAAACGGGCCGACAGCAGCGACGTCAATAACTATCTGCGCGACAACCTGCAGGAAGCACGCTGGTTCCTGAAAAGCCTGCAGAGCCGCAATGAGACTCTGATGAAAGTCGCCACGCGGATTGTCGAGCATCAAAGGGATTTCCTCGAGTACGGTGAAGAGGCGATGAAGCCACTGGTGCTTCACGATATCGCTGAAATGGTGGAGATGCATGAATCGACTATCTCCCGGGTGACGACACAGAAGTACATGCATACTCCCCGTGGTATATTCGAGCTTAAATATTTCTTTTCCAGCCATGTCTCCACGGCCGGTGGCGGCGAGTGCTCATCAACCGCAATTCGGGCAATTATCAAGAAGCTGATCGCGGCAGAAAATGTCCGGAAGCCTCTCAGCGACAGCAAGATAACCAAGCTGCTGGAGGAACAGGGAATCAATGTCGCCAGGCGCACCATCGCCAAGTACAGAGAGTCCCTGTCAATTCCGCCCTCCAATGAACGAAAGCGCCTGGTTGACTGACCAGGCTGATCAGACAGTAATGTAAAGAGAAAGAGGACAAGGTAAGCCAACATGCAATTGGAAGACATTCTTACGCCTGAGCGATGTTATTGTGACGTCAAGGGCGTCAGCAAGAAACGTCTGCTGAAAACCATCAGTGAATACACTGAGAAGAATGTCGGCTATCTCGACGCCAATACGATATTTGACGCACTGATGGCCCGCGAAAGACTGGGGAGCACCGGCCTTGGCAACGGCATCGCCATCCCTCATTGCAAGATTCCGCAATGCAGGGAAGTAATCGGCTGCATTTTCACCCTTGAGGAGCCGGTTGATTTTGACTCAGTGGACTCTAAACCCGTGGACCTGCTGTTCATACTGATTGTTCCAGACGAACAGTCAGATACGCACGTAAAGATCCTCGGGCAGGTAGCCGAGTTGTTCAACGACGAAAATTTCTGTTTTATTTTGCGCAACACACACAACGGTGACGACCTGTACAGCGTGGCCATCACTCACTAGAAAAAACCATCGAGGCGGCAGCCTGGAAGCATGAAACTTCTAATCATCAGCGGCAGGTCCGGATCCGGTAAGAGTACCGTCCTGCACATCCTGGAGGACCGCGGCTACTATTGTATCGACAATCTGCCCGCGAGCCTGCTACCGTCGCTGGCGGACAGACTGACATCCGACAGTTCCGCGGCCACCAAGGTCGCCGTCAGTATTGACGCGAGAAATATCTATGCGGACCTGCAGAATGTTCCCCGCATAATCGAACAACTGAAACAGAAAGACCTCAGCATCGACATCATTTTCCTGGATGCCAACAGTCACACCCTATTGCGGCGCTTCAGCGAAAGCCGTCGCAAACATCCGCTTTCAAACGACAAAGTCGGGTTGCGTGAAGCGATCGACAAGGAAACAGAACTGTTGGAAGCCATCTCACTGATGGCCAGTCTGAATATTGATACCAGTGCCATGTCGCTCCACGAGTTACGGGATGCCATCAAGTGCCGGATCGTGGAACAGTCTGATGTAGGCCTGGCCTTGCTGTTCCAGTCCTTTGGATACAAAAATGGAATTCCAGTCGACGCGGATATCGTCTACGACGTCAGGTGTCTTCCAAATCCTTATTGGGAGGCACCACTGCGAGCACTCACAGGTCGCGACGAAAAAGTGATCGACTACCTGGATTCACAACCGGAAGTTCAGTATATGTTTTCCGATATCAAGGAATACCTGCAGAAATGGTTACCACGATTCGAGGAGAACAACCGATCCTATATCACGGTGGCGATTGGTTGCACCGGTGGGCAACACCGCTCCGTTTACTTGTGCGAGAAACTCGGACAGTTTTTCCGGGAACAGATTAAAAACGTTCAGATTCGGCATCGCGAATTACCCCGGTAGGAAGATTATGATTGAGAAAAACGTCGAGATTATCAACCGGGCCGGACTGCACGCCCGCGCCGCATCCAAGCTGGTTGCGCTTACCTCGGGATTCAGCAGCAGCATAAAAATTGGCCATGAAAAAATGGTGGATGGCAAAAGCATTCTATCGCTGATGATGCTGGCGGCAGTCAAGGGAACCAACCTGAAAGTCGTTGCCGAAGGAGAAGACGAGGAAGAAGCCGTGGCCGCCATCATCGCACTGGTCAATGACCGATTCGAGGAAGCGCAATAAGCTGAAATTTACCCGGCCCCGAAACTCTTTGCCAACCCGGTTTCTCAATTCTAACTGGGCCGTTTTTGGAGTAGAATCAAGCCCTGCCAAGTTCGGGGCCGAGCTACTGCGATTCACCCCGACCACCCGGGTTGCTTTTGATTAACCGGCTTCTAATCGCCAGCTCCCTGACCTCAAGTTCCTGAAATCCGAACCGCCAGTTCGGATTTCTCATCGTCGAAGGATATCAGCGATGTCGGAAAGCATCGAAAACGTACTGCACAAGGATCACGTTCTGGAGCTGACCAAAGCCCTGGACAGCGGTTCTGTGTTCCAGGTACGGCATATGCTGAATACCCTGCCGGCTCCAGGCATCGCCCATCTGCTCGAATCGACCCCACCCAAAGCGAGAAATGTCCTTTGGCAACTGGTCGACCAGGAGTCGGAAGGTGAGGTACTGCAGTACCTGAACGAGGACATTCAGAGCGAAATCCTGAAACAGCTCAATGCTGAGGAAGTCGTCGCTCTGACAGAGGGACTGGAAACCGACGATCAGGTCGATATTCTGCAGCAACTGCCACAGCAGGTCACGGCCGAGGTCCTGCAGTCCATGGACCTGCAGGATCGCCAGCGCCTGGAACAGGTGCTGTCCTATCCCGAGGACACCGCTGGCGGTCTGATGAATACCGATACCATTACTGTCAGACCAAGACATACCATCGATGTGGTACTGCGTTACCTGCGCAGACACGCGCAGTTGCCGGAGATGACCGATAACATCCTGGTGGTCAACCGGGACGATGTGTTCGTGGGAATCCTGCCGCTCAGGAAGCTGCTGGTCTCAGGACCTGGCACCACGGTTCGCGAAGTGATGACAACTGATATTGAGGCTATTCCGGTTGACATGGAAGCCACTCAGATCGCTCATTTATTCGAGCAGCACGACTGGGTATCGGCGCCGGTTGTGGACCACGACGGCAAGTTGCTGGGGCGGATTACAATCGACGACATCGTCGATGTGATCAGGGACAGCGCCGAGCATTCACTGATGAGTATGGCGGGTCTCGACGAGGAAGACGACACCTTTGCACCGGTATTGAAGACTGCACGGCGACGCGCGGTATGGCTGGGTGTCAACCTGATGACCGCGATTTATGCATCGATAGTTATCTATCTGTTCCAGGACACCCTTGATTCGGTGGTTTATCTCGCTGTCCTGATGCCCATTGTAGCCAGTATGGGCGGCGTTGCCGGCAGTCAGACGCTGACGCTCGTGGTCAGGAGTCTGGCACTGGGACATATCACCCAGTCCAACACCCGATGGCTGCTGGCACGGGAACTGGGAGTAGCGGCACTCAACGGGCTGCTCTGGGCGCTGGTTATTTCCACTGTCACCTATGTCTGGTACCGTGACCCACTGTTGAGCAGTATCATTGCTGTCGCCCTGATCCTCAACCTGATAACCGCAGCCCTGGCGGGCGCTTATCTTCCGTTGTTCCTGAAACGGATCAACATCGATCCGGCGCTCGCCGGTTCGGTTGCGTTGACGACTGTCACCGACTCGGTAGGTTTTTTCGCTTTTCTGGGCCTGGCCACCATCTTCTATATGTGACCCGGCGCCTTACGGTAACTCTGACAACAACCCACTTACCAGCTGCAGATTCGATCAGTCATGGAAATAAACGACGAAGACATTTCGGAACAGCCCAGTAAAACCCGGCGCAAAAAGGAGATGCATGCCTTGCAGGCTATGGGCGCCAGATTGACCGGATTTTCCGAAGCCCAGCTCAACAAGCTGACATTACCCGACAGCTTGCGAAACGCTATCCGGGAATACAACCGGCTTCCCAACAGTCACGGTGCGCGCCGTCGCCAGATGCAATTTATCGGACGCCTGATGCGGGACTTCCAACTGGAGGAGATCGAGCAGGAGATCGAACGGATTCTGCACCCCCCGCAATCGTCCAGCCACGACCGCAAACTGCTGGAAGAAGCATGTCATCAGGTTCTTACCGGCGGAGATGACGGTATCATCGAGCTGATCGGGAAGCACGGACAGCTGGACCGGCAGATCCTCCGGCGTCTGTTCCTGGATTATCAGAAAGCGGAACGGGAAGGTTCCGAAGCCGGGCCCGATCGGATTCGTGAAAAGCTGGCCGGCTACCTGAAAGGCAGATTGAATCAGGGGGCTGTCAGGTAGCTTATCCCCCGCCAGATCTTACTTTGCGATTCTGCAGAGACCTGTTCTACCTGTTATGCAGCCTCCGAACCGCCCGGTGCTTCGCTATACCTGCCTGGTCATAAGTGATACCATCAAGCCGATAATCAGTAACCGGGTTCACGCCGAAACAGGCCCGGCCCGGACCATTGTGATTGCAAAATAATAATTGCGTGAGAATAACTGCATAAGAATAACGACATAAGAATAATAAAGAGGTTCACGATGTCTGACGAAAGTGCCCACTCGTACTGGAAAGGTAACCTGAAGATAGTTTTATCCCTGCTCGGGGTCTGGTTTTTCATCTCGTTTGTCTGCGGAATTCTGCTGGTGGATGTCCTCGATTCCATCCGCATTGGCGGCTTCAAACTGGGATTCTGGATCGCCCAGCAAGGCTCAATTTATGTCTTTGTAGTTCTCGTCTTCGTCTACATCAAACTGATGGACAGGCTGGACGCTCAATACAAAGACAGCTCTACCAACTCCGACAATGCTGCAAGGGGAGAGATGGAATGAGCGTACAAATATGGACCTTTACCTTTATCATTCTGTCATTCGGCCTGTATATCGGTATTGCCATCTGGTCAAGAGCCTCGTCAACCAATGAGTTTTATGTTGCTGGTGGTGGCGTACCACCGCTCGCCAACGGCATGGCAACTGCTGCTGACTGGATGTCCGCAGCTTCGTTTATTTCCATGGCCGGACTCATTTCCTTCCTTGGTCGCGACGGGACTTTTTACCTGATGGGCTGGACCGGGGGCTATGTGCTACTGGCACTGCTGCTGGCTCCATATCTGCGCAAATTCGGAAAGTTCACGGTCCCCGATTTTATCGGGGATCGCTATTACTCGCGGTCTGCTCGCCTGATTGCTGTCTTCTGCGCCATAGTCATCTCCTTCGTGTATGTCTGCGGCCAGATGCAGGGAGCCGGCATCGTGTTTTCCCGCTTTCTGGAGGTTGATCTGACGGTCGGTGTCGTGATCGGTATGACGATCGTCTTCTTTTATGCCGTGCTGGGTGGCATGAAAGGCATCACCTACACCCAGGTTGCCCAGTACTGCGTACTGATCTTCGCCTTCATGGTGCCGGCCATCTTCATTTCCCTGATGATGACGGACAATCCCATTCCTCAGTTAGGGTTCGGTTCCCAGTTGACTGACGAATTTGGTGGCGGCTATCTCCTTGACCGACTGGACAATCTGAGTCGTGATCTCGGCTTTGCCGTTTACACGGAAGGACAGAAATCAACCCAGGATGTGTTTTTCATCACCGCGGCACTGATGTTTGGCACCGCTGGACTGCCCCATGTCATCATCCGTTTTTTCACCGTACCCAACGTCAGGGACGCGCGTCGTTCTGCCGGTTTCGCACTGGTGTTTATCGCCATCCTTTACACTACCGCACCTGCAGTGGCCGCCTTCGCGCGAACCAACCTGATCGATACCGTCAATAACATAGAATACTCCGAAGTTCCCGAATGGTTCACGACCTGGGAAAGCACTAACCTGATTGCATTTACCGACAAGAACAACGACGGCAGGATTCAATACGTTGGCGATCCGGAGCGAAACGAACTGCAGGTTAATCGCGACATCATGGTCCTGGCCAATCCCGAGATTGCCGATCTGCCCAGCTGGGTAGTTGCCCTGGTGGCGGCTGGCGGGCTTGCTGCCGCCCTTTCCACCGCGGCGGGCCTGTTACTGGTAATTTCCACGGCCGTCTCTCATGATCTGCTGAAGCGCAGCCTGATGCCGGATATTTCGGAAAAGCAGGAGCTTCTATACGCCAGGATTGCCATATTCGTCGCCGTACTGATTGCCGGATATTACGGCATCAATCCACCAGCCTATGTCGCCCAGGTGGTGGCTTTCGCGTTCGGTCTGGCGGCGGCATCTTTCTTTCCGGCAATTGTGCTGGGCATATTCCAGAAGCGGATGAACAAGGAAGGGGCGATTGCCGGCATGGTATGTGGTTTTCTGTTTACCGCCGGTTATATTATCTTCTTCAAGTTCATCGACCCGGCTGCAGACAACGCCGAAGGCTGGCTGTTCGGCATTTCTCCGGAAGGTATAGGTACCCTGGGGACCCTGATCAACCTGGTGGTATCACTTTCGGTAGCGAGATTTACGGCTGAACCACCCCGTGAGGTGCAACAGATTGTCGAAACAATCCGGCTGCCCGGTGAGGCAATGGAACATTGACAGACTGTCGAGGCGTTAGCATGGAATCCCCGGAACTGCCGGGATTCCATTTCGCCTGACTCTCGCTGGCAGCCTGCTGAAAGACTCTCAGGTGAGCACAAGAAAAGGCACTATCTGGCCGCTTGAGGACAGGACACTAGTCGTGGAAGCGTTTCCAGTAATCATCGGTGGTCTGTTTCATTTCCCTACTCAATAACAGAATGCCTACCAGATTTGGCAATGTCATTAACACGATAGTGATGAGAGAAACATTCCATACCACGGTCGTGTCGGCGAACGCGGCATAGAAAAATCCGACCACATAGACCACGCGGTATGGTAACACCGCCATGGGCCCGAACAGATAGGTGATAGCCCGGTCTCCATAATAGGACCAGGCAATCGCAGTTGAAAAAGCAAACAGCAACAGGCCTATCGAAACGACATACTGACCGTAGTCACCCAGCAACCCGCGGGTAAAAGCTTCGGTTGTCAGCGGGACCGAATGCAGAAGCGACCTGCCCGACACTTCAACAGTTGAATCCACCAGCTGCCCGTCGATAACTGACAGCATCCCGGTCAGTGGTGCGCCATCGCGCTGATATGTAACATCTTCCGCTACCGAACGGGAATTAATCAGAGTAAATGCCTGAGTGTTGACCGCCACCCCACCGGTTACCTGGATATCGCCATTGAAAACTCCAATATCGGAGTCACCGCCACTCAGGTAAGTGAACAGTTCCTCGACCTGTTGCGGGTTGCTGTCGGTGTGCACACCAGCAAGAAACACCATATCCGCCCGCTGGAAAACATTTTCGTGCTTTTCCTTCCACACCCCTGAAGAAAGAATAACCAGGCCGGTGACCGTACAGATTATTATCGTATCGATAAAGGGCTCGAGGATCGATACCATGCCCTCGTCCACCGGCTCCTCGGTTCGCGCGGCAGCGTGAGCGATAGGTGCCGAACCCTGACCGGCCTCATTGGAAAACAGGCCCCTGTTGACTCCGCGATTAAGCGCGAAAGCAAACGTGGCACCGAGAAAGCCACCTGATGCAGCTGAGCCAGTGAAGGCATCGGAAAAGATGCCCAGGAAGGAGGGAATGATGTTTCCCATGTTGGGCAGAATCACGGCAAAGGCACCGATCAGGTAGATAAATGCCATGCTCGGTACCAGCGCGGATGCCACCAGCGCGATACGGCGGATTCCACCGATAATTACCAGTCCGAGAAGAACTGACAGGACAGCTCCGGTGATAATGGGATTGATTGAAAACGTATTTTCAAGACCCGCCGCGATACTGTTTATCTGTGGCAGGTTTCCGGTACCAAACGAGCTGAGCACGGTAGCCAGGGCAAAAATCATCGCCAGCCATTTTGCATTGAGGCCTTTCTCCATGTAGTACATGGGGCCACCGGAAATAGTTCCATCCTCAGTGGTGTCACGGTATTTATGAGAAAGAGTTACTTCGACAAACTTGGTTGTCATGCCAAAGAAGGCAGTCATCCACATCCAGAACAATGCTGCCGGGCCGCCCAGGTGGAGAGCAAGGGCGACGCCACCGATGTTACCGGTTCCAACAGTTCCGGAAAGCGCTGTGGACAGGGCCTGAAAATGGTTGGTATCGCCCACGGCTCCCGGCGTGTCATATTTGCCCCGCGTGACCTTCACGGCATGCCTGAAATATCTGATCTGGGGGAATTTGAGGTAAATTGTGAAAAAGATCCCCACCGCCAGCAGGAAGAAAGGGAACCAGGGGGCACTGCCCAGGAAGCCGTCCAGAAACAACAGAAAATTATTGATCGAGTCCAAATGCTTGCACCTCGCCGATTTATGATTTGCTGAACGTTCAGTCGTCGGTTATCGAAATCCTGGGCTGCTGACTGTCAGATGAAAGTGACTCAACTCTAGCGAGCAGGTTACGGGCCAGCCCCAGGTAGGCTTCAGATACCGTGCTACCGGGAGACGCCACGACGCTGGGATTGCCGTTGTCGGTATCTTCGCGAATTTTAAGGTCCAGTGGTAACGACCCGATGACATCGACAGCATAGTCTGCGGCCAGTTTCTGACCGCCTCCCTGACCGAAAATCGCTTCCTCGTGACCACAGTTCGAACAGATGTGAGTGCTCATATTCTCCACCACACCCAGTACCGGCACCCCGACCTTGCGAAACATTTCGATACCCTTTCGTGCGTCCAGTAGAGCGATATCCTGTGGTGTCGTTACGATCACGGCACCGGTTACCTGCACAGACTGCGCCAGGCTCAACTGAATATCGCCGGTGCCGGGAGGCATGTCGACTATCAGAAAGTCCAGGTCGGACCAGAGCGTATCGTTCAGTATCTGATTGAATGCGGAAATAATCATGGGGGCCCGCCAGACGACGGGAGTTTTTTCGTCGATCAGGAATCCCATGGAACTGCATTCGATTCCATGAGCAACTATTGGCTCCAGTTTTCTGTCCCGGACAACGGGTCTGACATCCTTGGCAACACCCAGCATTAAAGGCTGACTGGGGCCATAGATATCGGCATCCAGAAGTCCGGCTTTCAAACCCAGTCGGCTCAATGCCAGGGCGAGGTTGACTGCCGTGGTTGACTTGCCGACTCCACCCTTACCGGATGCCACACAAACAATATTTTTAACGCTGCTCAGACTGGACAATGCGTGCCTTCATTAATCAATATAATTCAGGGAATCTCAGATTACAGGGACCTGCTCTATGGGAGTCTGTAATCTGAGGTTCCTCTACGATTCCTGGCGTTTGATGGCTGGGATTATCATTGATTCCGATCTAAAAACCAAGCTGACGACCGGTAAGGATCCTGTCATCACCAGCCATAGAAACACTACCTCCTGACAGGCTGGTGCTGTCGCAGGACTTGAAATGCTCATCGGGTTGGTGTTCCATTGAACGGGAAAGTTTCCCAACCTGAGCCTTGCCGATCAATGTACAGGATCCTGGCACTTGCCTTGCTGTTAGTCCCACTTACCGGTACCAGCCAGGTAGGCGGAGAAAGTTCCCTCAAGTTCGCGTTGTACTCGCCTTCCTGGGGTGCTGAGTCAGGCCTGAACCTGCTTGCCGGCCTGCATCTGGTGGTGGACAACCAGACCGGCACTCCGATCAGGCTGGTCGACCTGGAATTTCAGTCCGATATCGCAACCCGGGAATCACAGCGCATCAGAATAGACCTGGATATTGCCGCCAACAGCCTGGCGGAAGTCGATCTGCCCTATACCGATCTGCTCGCAATCAATCAGTGCGCGACGGCGACGTTGAACAGTAACTGGCGACTGGTGGAGATCTCTAATTACACACTTAATCCATCAGTCAGACGGCTGATCATTCAGGACACCAGTGCATTCCGGATTTACCAATGCATCTCCGAAGTCAGAACTCACTGGATAAATACCAGTTCCAGCGAAGAAAAAGTCCATAGCGAGTGGGTTCTTTATCATTTTGAAAACCGACCCAACGGTTGAGAAACCATCGGTTGACTCCAGCACGCCAGCACCAGAAGCGGCGGAGAGTAATCCTCTCCAATTAGCAGCCTGAAAAGCAGATCGACAGAAAACACCTGGAATAAAAAAGGGGGCCACTGGCCCCCTTTCCGTACTCTAGACATCTGATGCCGGATCGGTTGATTCCCGACATCAGATTGTTGCTTCCTGTCAGCCCAGCAGAATCCCACCGTACTGAACGAAGAACGGTGCAAATACCAGGCTCAGAATCGCCGACAGTTTGATAAGAATATTCAGCGAAGGTCCGGAGGTGTCTTTGAGAGGGTCGCCGACAGTATCGCCAACCACTGCTGCCTTGTGCTCTTCAGAACCCTTGCCGCCCATGTTACCGGCTTCGATAAACTTCTTGGCATTGTCCCAGGCGCCACCACTGTTGGAAGAAGCAATAGCCAGCACACCACCGGCCACCAGGGAACCGGCCAGGATTCCACCTACGGCTTCAACACCGAACAGGAATCCTGCTACCAGGGGTGTTCCCATAATCAGGATGCCCGGGGCGATCATTTCGCGCAGTGCGGCACGGGTAGAAATGGCGACACATTCAGCATAATCCGGATCGCCGGTTCCTTCCATGATACCGGGAATGGTTTTGAACTGACGGCGCACTTCTTCGATCATATCGAAGGCGGCTTTACCAACCGACTTCATGGTCATGGCCGTGAACAGGAACGGTAGTACTGCACCAACAAACAGGCTCACGTAAACGACCGGATCGAGCAGGCTCATAGCCAGCGGTTCACTGGCGCCGTTCTCTTCCATCAGGTTTGACGCGGTAGTGATGAAGGCGGCGAACAGCGCCAACGAAGTCAGAATGGCCGCGCCAATGGCAAAACCCTTGCCTATTGCCGCGGTGGTGTTTCCAGCCGAATCGAGAATGTCGGTTCTGCGTCGCACCTCTTTCTCCAGGCCAACCATTTCCGCGATACCACCAGCGTTATCGGCAACCGGGCCATAAGCGTCGATAGTCAGGGCGATTACCAGTGTACCCAGCATCCCCAGAGAGGCGATTGCCACACCATACATTCCCGCCAGTTCCCAGGAGACAAAGATACTTACCGCGATACACAGGTAAGGCAGCACGGTGCTCTTGTAGCCCAGGGCGAGGCCGTAAATGATGTTGGTAGCTACCCCGGTTTCGCAGGACTTTGCCACTTCCTTGACCGGATTGTAGTTTTCGGAAGTGTAATACCCGGTCAACAATCCCACCGCCAGTCCGGCGACAAGACCGGAAAGAAAACATCCATAGACACCCATGGCGGTGTACTGTTCGCCGTTGAGCAGGAACGACTCGGGAATCAGCATGGTCGTAAAGAAGTACATCACCACCGCCATAATGGCACTGGAGATAATCAACAACTTCATCAGGGCCGGGGCAACGTCCGCTTCGGTCTTTACCTTGACCAGCAGCTTGGTTATCAGGCTGACCGGGATCCCCACCGCGGAAATCAGAATCGGGTAAAGGAGTGCGTTGGGATCTCCGGCAAATGCAATGGCGCTGATTACCATCGCAGCACAGGTGCTCTCGGCACAGGATCCGAACAGGTCGGCACCCATGCCGGCAACGTCGCCGACGTTGTCGCCGACGTTATCCGCAATAACGGCTGGATTGCGCGGGTCGTCCTCGGGGATGCCCTGCTCCACCTTGCCCACCAGGTCGGCTCCTACGTCGGCGGCCTTGGTAAAGATACCCCCACCCACTCTGGCAAACAGCGCTATGGTGGAACCGCCCAGACCGAAGCCGGCGATGATTTCCATCCGCACGTAATTAGGCAGATCGGCAGGCAGCAGTAAATTCATTACCACATAGATGACGACCAGTCCCAGGGTTGCGAGACCGACCAGGGCGAATCCCATTACGGCACCGGAATTGAGAGCCACTTCGAAGGCGTCAGAAATATCCTTCTTCGCTGATACGGTTGTCCGGGCGTTGCCCTGAGTGGCCACCTTCATGCCGATGTAACCGGAGGCGATGGAAATAAAGCCACCAAAAATGAAGGCAATAGCGGTGAAAATTCCTTCCCGAACCCCAGCTGTGTGGTGGTCGTCGATCAGTATGGCGATGATCAGGGCAAAACACAGCATGAACACTGTCAGGAATTTGTATTCCTGCTTGAGAAACGCCATCGCGCCATTGGCGATCGCGCTGTGGATGTACTTCAGTCGCGAGCTCTGCTCTTCTTCCAGTCCCAGGTCAAGAGGTACTGATTTGACCTTGTTCATGTAGAAGTACGCGATACCCAGGCCCAGAAGCGACAGGATAGTTGTTAAGGTGATTGTTATGCCCGTCATCTACCTTTATCCCCCAGTGGATTGATTGAAATGAAAGGCGCGCACTTTACCATAACAAGGTCTACAAACAAAGCACGTTGGCGGCCCCCACTAAGGTGAGCGAATCATGAAATTTCAGTGAGTTAGCCAGGTCTGAGGTCCCGGTTGGGGGAGAGCAGCCAGCCGGGGGTTGCTTTTCAGCTGGCTGCATCAAGGCTTTGTCAGCCTGCCGGGGGGCTTTCCGGAACTGAGCGGGTAAAAACTTCGGCGGCCGGTTGCTGCCGGCCAGGTTCCTTAGTGCCCCCCCCTGACTGACAATGCTCAGGAGCCGGGCCTAACAACTAGTGTCCTGTCCGGTTAATTCGTTGTATTTCAGAGCCTGCATAAAGCGCTGTAGTGAGGCGCGATCCGCAGGGAATACTGGTTGTATTCCCAAGGGTCGCAACGCTGCTACAGCGCTTTATGCAGGCTCCCGGAGGGCGTGCCAGCCAAGACCCCTGGCCGCGTTGCGCCTTTTGACAAGGGCTACGGCCATTGCCTGCAAGGCGCGCCTTGCCAGGAACCTTGGCTGGCACGCTGAAATGCGACGAATTAACCGGACAGGACACTAGCGGGCTGCCTGGGCTTCCTCCACCAGACTGTTCTTGCGTGCTTCCAGATCGGCTATCAATTCCGGAGCCAGTGGTTCCAGCAGATTACCCTGATCGTCCACATTGTCATATTTGGACTGCTCGTCGGCCAGCGCGTTCACCAGTTCCTCCGCTACCGAGATCGCTTCGCGATACTTCGAGTTGGCATCTTCCGTGGCGGCAACTTCCGCTTCCAGATCGGCGATCTGCGCCTGCAACTCCTCGATTCTGGCCAATTTTTGCTCGCGCTCCGCTTCCGCTCGTGCCAGGGCTTCCACTTCCCGCTGCCGTTGCCGTTGCCGTTGCCGTTCGGCCTGTCTGATGGCGTCCTGTTGCTGCCTTTCGCGTTCCGCCCGCTGTTCCGCTTCCTGTCTGGCTAACTCAGCCTGGCGGCGGCGTTCCGCCTCAAGGTTCTGCTGTTCCTGGATCCGTGCCTGTCTGGCCCGTTCCTCTGCCGCGGCCTGGCGCTGTGCTTCCGCCGCCGCGACCCGGGCCGCTTCCTGCTCGGCCGCTATGCGCTGCTGCTCCGCAGCGGCCTGTTCCGCCTCCATTGCTGCACGCGAAGTACAGGCTCCCAGCGCCAGCGCTGCCATCAGTACTGCGACCAGACGCAGATGCCGACTGCCGAGTAATTTCAAGTAGTCCGTTGATCCTGCTGATTTAATCATGATTACCGCCCTGCCCGACCGATTGACTTGACCGAGGCGCCGGCCGCAAGCGCACGGTCAGCTCCTCAGTGTGTCGATGTTAACGTCAGCCTGTTGATTAATAAACAATTAACCGCAAAATTGTGGTTTTAGTCATACTTTGAACGCGATAAATTTACCGGGAAACAGTAGAATGGCGTCCCGGCCACCCCGGCTGACCGGGATAGTGTCCTGCCCGGAAGGATTCTACCCCCCGCGCGGCATATTTTCCTTTGCTTTTGTCGGCCGACATACCGATGTAATTATGGCCAATTCATTCATGCGACCTGCCAATTTTATCAGAATAGCTCTGCTTTTCATGCTGGGCCTGGTCGTTGTAATCCTTGTTCTCTCATTGCAGCGCAATGCCAGCGTGGTACCGGCGCCAGCCCTTACCAGCTCAGAAATATCCCGGGTCGAACAACTGCTGGTGGATTCAGCTCCAGGTGACGTAAACAGCAGTGAACTGCGCAAGCTTTCGCTGAGCAATGCTGAACTGGACCTGTTGCTGCGCTACGCGGCGGAAATGGTGGGTCCGGAATCCGGAATTCATACCCGGATACAACTGCCGGGAGAACATCTGATCGCAGATCTTTCGGTACCGGTTTCCGTTGCCTTCGTACCCCTGTTTCTGAACCTGAGCGCGGATTTTTCCAGTGACAACGAAAATTTGCAGCTCACTTCGCTGAAACTCGGGCGCCTGCGTATTCCTGGCAAACTCGTGAACAGCCTGGCTGAACAGGTTGAAATACGTTATCTACAGAGGCAATCCGGCTACCGGGAATTTCTGGAATTACTGGACAGTGTCAAGTACATCGGCATCGAATCCGACCGGCTGGAACTGGATTTCCTCTGGGAACCCGGATTGTTGAGCCAGGTCAGGACCCAGGCTCAGAAGCTGTTGATCTCGGAATCCGACCAACGCCGTATAGTCAGCTATCAACGGACACTGTCCAGGTTGATCGACACTATCCCTGCCAGTTCCCGGGCGATATCTCTCAGCACACTGCTGGTACCTTTATTCGAATTCGCCCGGCAGGAGTCATTACTGGGCAGCGATCCGGTGGCTGAAAACCGCGCTTTGCTGCTTACCCTGGCCGCCTATGTGAACCAGGAAGGCATTGAGCAATGGCTGACTCCTGAGCTTGCGGATCGACTACCGAAACCGAGGATAATAGAAGTCCGGATTCAACGCCGCCTGGATCTGGCCCGGCACGTTGTCTCCAGCGCTGCGATTTCAGCTTCCGCCGGCCTGGGAGTCGCGCAGATACTTTCCAGCGTAAAAGAAAATTATGACGCCAGATACCGGACCGGATTCAGCTTTTCCGACCTCACCGCCAATCGTGCCGGCATGTCGCTGGGAACCCTTGCCACACGCTCCCCGGAGCTGGCGCTGGAAATGCAGCGCCGAATGGTGTCAGTAACCGGTGACACCGACTATCTGCCACTGCTGGAAAGCAACCTTGACGGCATGACAGAGTTCGATTTCGCAGCCCGTTACCGGGATGAAAAGAGCAGCGACTATCAGCTGCGACTGCAGGAAATCGATCAGTTGATCGCTGGATTGCCGCTGTTTCACGGCCTGCCCATTTATTGAGACTGGCGACAGGGACCGGGCATCCGTGCCGTACCGGAAGAGGATTCTGATGCCTCCGGACCTCGCTTCCATTATCCAGACGCCTGTTGTATAAAACGCCCTTCGCGATACCCCCATCCCAGGTTTTTCAACCATGAGCAAGAAAGGCTTTACCACAACCAATCTGCATTCCGACCGTCGCGGCAATCCGGAACACGGCGTTCTGCACAAGCCTGTCCACCCTTCGGTCGCTTACGGCTACGCGGACGCGCGGGAACTTGCCGAAGTCTTTCAGGGTAAACGCGCTGGTTACAATTATGGCAGGCAATTGAATCCCACGGTAACCGCCCTGCAGGAGCGGGTAACCAAGATGGAGGACGGTATCGCCAGTGCAGCATTTGCTACCGGCATGGCAGCTATCGGATCGACCTTTTTCAGCCTCCTGCGGGCCGGTGATCATATCGTTTCCAGCGCTTTTCTATTTGGCAATACCAACAGCCTGCTGCTTACCCTGCAACAGTTTGGTGTTGCGGTGAGTTTCGTCGATGCCACCGATGCGGCGAATGTGGCTGCGGCACTGCAGGACAATACCCGGCTGGTCTTCGTTGAAACCATTGCCAATCCGGTGACCCAGATAGCCGATCTGCAGGCAATCGGTGAGCTGTGTGAGCAACACGACCTGCTTTTCTGTGTCGACAACACCATGACCTCACCTTATCTTTTCCGTCCCCGGGTCGTCAAAGCCAGCCTGGTTGTCAATGCATTGACCAAGTACATTGGAGGCCACGGCAATGCGCTGGGGGGCTGCGTCACCGACACCGGTTGTTACGACTGGACAAAATATCCCAATCTGTACGAGAACTATAAAACCGGATCACCCTCTCTATGGGGAATTACCCAGATTAGAAAAAAGGGACTCCGCGACATCGGCGCCAGCCTGGGTCCGGAGGCAGCCCATCACCTGGCGGTGGGTTCAGAAACCCTGGCACTGCGCATGGAACGGTCCTGCAGTAATGCGCTGCAGCTGGCCCGCTTCTGCGCCAACCATCCGGGAGTCAAAAATGTGTATTATCCCGGCCTGCCGTCACACCCACAGCATGAACGGGCGAAAACCCTGTTTTCCCACTTCGGCGCCCTGTTCAGCATCGACCTGGACGACCGGTTGGACTGTTTTGACTTCCTGAACCGGCTTGACTGCGTTATCAGTTCCAGCAACCTCGGTGATGTCAGGACCCTGGCCATCCCCGTCGCGCATACCATTTATTACGAGATGGGAGCGGAACGTCGGGCATCCATGGGCATAGCGGACTCCATGATCCGATTCTCGGTGGGTATCGAGGACATTGCCGATCTTGTGGAAGATTTTGAACAGGCCCTGGCTGACCAGCCGGGCTGAAGATTGATTACTGGAAGAGCTCGATTCACGTGTTGAATTACAGGATAACGACATCATGATTTGTGTCGGCAGCAGTGCAGATATTGAGGAAGGCCGGTCCAAGGGACTGGAGGTTGAAGGCGCCTACCTGTTTGCAGTCAAGAGGGACGATCGGATATTCCTGTACCGCAACAGTTGTCCCCATCTGGGTACCCCCCTGGAATGGGAGGAAGACACCTTTCTGGATCCGGACGGCGCATTGATTCAGTGTGCCACGCACGGCGCGCTGTTTGAAATTGAAACCGGGCACTGTATTGCCGGTCCCTGCCTGGGGCAGAATCTGCAGAAGATCCCTTATTTGCTGGATAACGGCCTGATCATGGTTGACGAGGCCAATCTGGGTAAACGTAATTTCTGACGCTCTGCTGAATAAGCAAGACAAGCAAAAATAATTCAGAGCACTATCGGCAACGATTCATTCAAGCGGATGACTTCAGGTGACAGGCTGGCCCGGTACGCCAGCAGCTCGACCCCCGCCGCAGCCGCCTGGCGCAACAGGCGTCCGTATTCCGGATCGATGTGATCAGCCGGAGATAATCGTTTCACACCCGAATGCTGAACGCAGAAAAACAGCACTGCGCGATATCCCTGCTCCAGGACAGACATCAATTCCCGCAGATGCTTCTGGCCTCGTGTGGTGACGGCATCCGGGAACACACCCAGTCCCCCGCCCATCCCGAGACTGACGTTCTTGACTTCCACATAGCAATCGGGAAGCGCTCGCTCCCCGCCGCCATCCGCAGTACTCAACAGCAGATCGATCCGGCTCCGCTCCTTACCAAACCGGACTTCCTTCTGGATGTGCTGATAATCCTGCAATTCGGTAATCACCCTGTTGCGCAGCGCTTCCTCCACCAGGCTGTTCGCCCGCCCGGTATTGATACCTATCCGGTCACCGGCATGAGTTTCCACCAGTTCCCAGGTGCAGGGATATTTCCGCTTTGGATTGTCAGAGGTTGAATACCAGACCCGGCTGCCGGAATCCTGGCAATTGAGCATGGAGCCGGTATTGGGACAGTGAATGGTGATCACGTCTCCTCCGGCCAGTTCCACGTCAGCCAGGAAGCGCTTGTAACGCCTGATCAGAACTCCCTCCTGCAAGCGGGGGCTGAATTCCATGTTCAACTCCCCAGAGCCGCCGCCAACCGGTCAACCCCCAGCCGCAGATTATCCATGTCGGTGGTAAAAGCGAACCGCACATAGCGATGGGCCTGATAGTCGCCGAAATCAGTTCCCGGCGTAATTGCCACGCCATGGGTTTCCAGCATCTGGCGGCAGAATTCTTCACTGTCTTCGGAAAAGCGATCGATCGCCGCATACAGATAGAACGCGCCCTCGGTGGCAGAAGGAATGGAAAACCCTATTTCAGTGAGAGCCTGATAAAGAAAATCGCGCCTTTCCTGAAATGCTGCCCTTCGTGTCTCGAAAATTTCCATGGCCGCAGGTGTGAAAGCCGCCAGAGCGGCATGCTGGGACAGCGTGGGCGCGGCGATGAAAAGGTTCTGCGCCAGCGTATTGGTCAACTCGATGCAGGATTCAGGAACCACCAGCCAGCCGATACGCCACCCGGTCATTCCGAAATATTTGGAAAAACTGTTTACGACAAATCCGTCATCGCTCAGTTCCAGCAGGCAGGGCAGATCCTCGACATAGTGCAGGCCATGATAGATTTCATCCATAACCGTATGCAGCCGGTATCGAGCGGACCAGTCGAGCAGTTCCTGCAGATGATCGCGACCGATAACGGTGCCGCTGGGATTGGCTGGCGAGGCCAGCCACAGGCCCCTGCTGTTGGCAGTCCGCGCCTGCTCCAGCTGACCTACGGCAGGTTGAAAACCGGTTGCGCCGTCTACCGGAATCAACTGAGCCTCCCCGCCCATCAGGCGGATCAGATTCCGATTGCAGGGATAAGCAGGGTCAGCCATGAGAATGCCGTCATCGGGATCGATCAGCAGATTGGCGAGCAGGTTCAGACCGCCGCTGGCTCCCGGAGTGACGAAGATGCGCGAGGCGTCCACGATGACGTCATAACGATCCTGGTAAAAGCCAGCGATGGCATCCCGTAACGCCGGTAATCCTGCGGCATTGGAGTAGTGAGTATGACCATTGCCGAGTGCCTGTCGGGCGGCCTCCATGATCGGTGCCGCCGTAGTGAAATCCGGTTCGCCAACTTCCATATGGACAATTTTTCTGCCTGCTGCTTCCAATTCACCGGCCCGTTGCAGCACTTTCATTACCCGAAACGGGCTGATGGCCCTGGTTCTCTTTGCAATCTTCACGAAATTCACAGTCCTGTCTGCCTGAATTGCCGGTAGCATTCCCGTTACCGGGACCCTCAGCAGATAATCCTGCCTGAGCCCAGCCCTTTTCAATCGGCGGCCGTAAGTCTAACAGCCACTAAACAGTTTCTTTAACCTGCTGATATTTCTGAATTTTGACCAATGTCTCGAGATGCGCGGAGAAACGAATTTTTTTATGGAATCCGGCAGGAGAATCTGGTAGTTTACGCAGCTTTCTGAAAATCACCTGAATCGGGGTGGTGCTGGACAGGCAGCGTACTCTCTCCATGAAGCAGAGCAACCGGCACCACGAAACAGAATGACCGGCTTTCCGGATCCCGGGTTGTCATTGAACAGAATGTCATCGGGGTCACTTGTTAACCCCTGTGGTTAAAGAGGCATTGTGAATTATGTCCAAAGCTCAAACTAGCGAATCGAGTCCAGTGCTGAAAAACTTCGTTCCGTATAAACCCAAACGGGGCGAGACCTATATGAACGAAAAACAGCGGGAGCATTTCAAGAGAATCCTGCTGGACTGGCGCAATCAATTGATGCAGGAAGTTGACCGTACGGTACATCATCTGCAGGACGAGGCAGCCAACTACCCGGACCCGGCAGATCGTGCCACGCAGGAAGAAGAGTTCAGCCTGGAATTGCGTACCCGCGACCGGGAACGCAAACTGATCAAGAAAATCGACAATACCATTGAAGCCATCGCCCAGGACGACTACGGTTACTGTGAGTCCTGCGGGATCGAGATTGGTATCAGAAGATTGGAAGCCAGGCCAACCGCCGACAAGTGCATCGACTGCAAGACCCTGGACGAAATCAAGGAAAAGCAGTTACGCACCTGATCCGGCCGTCTCCCGGCCAGCCAGGGAGGGTGGAGAACCACCCTCCCGGAATACCTCGTCTGTTAAGAAATGACTGCGCCTGCCTGATTCTTCGCTCCCGCAGACCCGCATCCCCCCATGAGTGAATCGATCCAATCCACGGGATATATCGGGCGCTTTGCTCCCTCTCCCAGTGGCCCCCTGCATTTCGGTTCCCTGGTGACGGCCGTTGCCAGTTATCTGGATGCCAGGGCCCACCGGGGGCTGTGGCTGATTCGCATGGAGGATCTCGACCCCGACCGCGAACCACCGGGTGCTGCCGGGATTATTCTGCAGCAACTTGCGGACTACGGCATGCAGTCCGATCAACCGGTCTTATATCAGAGTTCCAGGCTGGCAGCCTATCAGGCGGCCCTGACAACATTGCAGGATCGCCACCTGTGTTTCTCCTGCGGATGTTCCCGGCAACAGGTCAGGGAGATGGGTGCCATTTATGACGGAACCTGCAGATTTCATCCTCCCAAAGCAGGTAAAAAAGTGGCCATCCGGATAGCGGTGCCGGATCAACTCATCGAATTCAACGACCTTATCCAGGGTGTCCGGCACTACCATCTGGCAAAGGAAACAGGCGATTTCATCGTCAGGCGCAAGGACGGGCTGTTCGCCTATCAATTGGCGGTAGTAGTGGACGACGCCTACCAGAACATTACTCATATAGTTCGCGGCTGCGATCTAATGGATTCCACCCCACGTCAGATGTTTCTACAATCGTGTCTGGGTTACCCGAGCCCTGTCTATGGGCATGTCCCGGTCATTACCAATGAACTCGGCCAGAAACTGAGTAAGCAGCATTTTGCCGATCCGGTCAGCCGCAGCGAAAGACGTTCGATTCTACACGCGGCAATCAGATTTCTGGGGCAGAATCCGCCCCGGAAACACCATGAGCTTGGCGTCAGTGAGCAACTGGATTGGGCAATCGAACATTGGGATATACAGGCAATACCCAAGTTGGCTACTATTCCGCAACATGGTCTACCTCTTTAGATTCCTAAGGAAACCGGTGTGATAATACCCCGCCCATTGATCACCACCACCGCCTTCATCGCTGCACTGGTGCTGATAATTTCCAGGCTTCCGGGAGTGCCCAGCGCACCCCTGCTGGAAATATTTACCCTGGGGGTGCTGGTTGCCATCATCGTTATCTGGGCCTATCAGAGGCGTGACCAATCGCTTCCCGACCAGAAATCCCGGCCTGGCAGTACACACAACACGGACCGACTGGAAAAGATGGCCGAGGAAATCAGGGCCCTTCGCAAGCACCAGAAACAAATACTGTTAGACCTGCCCCTTGGGGTCTGCGCCCTGAATTCAGATGAAAAAATAATCACCTGGAACCGTGCTCTCGAAAGAATGACATCGATCAGTGCAGAGCAGATCCAGGGAACCAGACTGACCGACCTTGAGGAGCCCTGGCTGTCCCTGCTGCATAACTTCGTCGAAAGTGACTACACTCACCTCTACAAGCAGAGTTTCGAACTTAATGGTAAAAAAAGAACGGTAAACCTGCATAAATCCCTGATCGGCGGAAGCCTGTCAGAAGATCCTGCAAACGACGGCATTCTGCTCCTGCTGGAGGATGTGACTGAAGTCGAAATACTGGAAGCAAGCCTCACCCATAGCGAGCGATTGGCTTCAATCGGACGCCTGGCGGCCGGAGTGGCACACGAAATCGGTAACCCGATAACCGGAATTGCCTGCCTTGCCCAGAACATCCGTGACGAATATCAGGATGAAGAATTACGCCACATGGCCAGACAGATCGTCGAACAGACCGAAAGAACATCCAGGATTGTGCAATCGCTTGTCAATTTCGCCCACGCGGGCTCACCTACTGACAAGTCCGCTTCGGAAGTGTTCAGCGTCAGGGACTGTATTGACGAAGCCATCACGCTGATTTCGCTCGACAAAAAAGGAAAGCCAATCAACTATGAGATCGACTGCCCGCAGGCAATCTCGATACGGGGCGACTTTCAGCGCATGTTGCAGGTGCTGCTCAACCTCATCAACAACAGCCGTGACGCCAGTCAGCCTGACACCACGGTTCGTATTCTTTGCACCGGTGACAGCGACCAGGTCGCCATTGTGATAGAAGACGAAGGTGTCGGCATACCTCCCGCCGTGAGAGATCGGGTCTTTGACCCGTTTTTCACTACCAAGGAGCCCGGCAAAGGCACCGGACTGGGACTTTCTCTGGTTTACAGTATAGTGGAAGATTTGGCAGGTAATATTGATATAATAAGTCCGGCACAACGGGATACCAACCGCGGAACCCGCGTAATAGTGACGCTTCCGGGCGGATCAAGTGAAGATCCCCGGCCCGGGCAGCAGGAAGAGAAAGCCTTCTGGAATGGCGAAATCCGTGAGCATACCGGGCCAGAAAATTGAGTACTTAGAATGCAATCAATT
The DNA here is from genome assembly GCA_024234395.1 of Pseudomonadales bacterium. GTDB lineage: Bacteria > Pseudomonadota > Gammaproteobacteria > Pseudomonadales > Pseudohongiellaceae > NORP240. Next base: position 297,702 of record JACKOH010000001.1, on the reverse strand, counting down.
GCACAATTGCGGGCGGAGATCAGTAACCGATAAGTTCCTATGTCAAACGGAAATCAGATTCTAGTTGTTGAAGACGAACCGATTATCAGGACTGCTCTGCGGCGCCTGCTGGAGCGTCATGATTACAAAGTTTCGGAAGCGGAATCTGTCAAGGACTCAGTGGAACGTTATGATGTGGACAGTTTTGACGTCATCATCAGTGACCTGCGTCTGCCCGGTGCGCCGGGGACCGATCTGATCAAGGCCACCAGCACTCCGGTATTGATCATGACCAGTTACTCCAGTCTTCGTTCCGCGGTTGATTCAATGAAAATGGGGGCCGTCGACTACATCGCCAAACCCTTTGAACACAGCGAAATTATCGAAACCGTCGCCCGTATTATCCGGGAACGGAAAAAGCCTGTCGCCAGACCAGTAGCAACTGCCGGTTCAGCGCCGAGCCAACCCGAACTCAACGAGCCGGTCATTCCCGGTATGATCGGCAGTTGCCAGCCGATGCAGGAACTGTTCCGGCGCATCAGCAAAGTCGCCATGACCGACTCAACGGTACTTATCAATGGCGAATCCGGCACCGGCAAGGAACTGGTAGCCCAGGCAATACACAAGCTCAGCAGCCGCCGCCACGAGGACATGATCTCGGTAAACTGTGCGGCCATCCCGGAAAACCTCATTGAATCTGAACTGTTCGGCCATGAGAAAGGTGCATTTACCGGCGCCACATCGACCAGAACCGGCCTTGTTGAAGCCGCCGATGGCAGCACCCTGTTCCTTGATGAGATCGGGGAACTTCCCCTTGAGGCCCAGGCGCGACTGCTGCGGGTACTACAGGAAAATGAAATCCGGAAAGTCGGGTCCGTGCAGTCCCGGAAGGTTGATGTCAGGCTGGTAGCTGCCACCCACCGGGACCTGAAACAGCTGGTCAATGAGGGGGATTTTCGCGAAGACCTTTATTACCGGATCAACGTAATGACTCTGGTGATACCTCCGTTACGGGAACGGGAAGAGGATATCCAGAAGCTGGCAGAGGCTATTCTGCAACGCACCTGCACACGGTTGAAAACACAGCGTCTGCAGTTCAGTCAGGACGCCAGAGACGCAATTCAGCGTTACGCCTGGCCCGGCAATGTCCGGGAACTGGAAAACGCCATTGAAAGGGCCGTGGTGCTGGCAGAATCCGAAGAAATTACCACCGATCTGCTGGCCATCGACTCGGATTATTTTGATCACGGCGACGTGGAGTTGGACAGCCGCAGGGACAGCGCATCCGCAGCGGGTGCCGACTCCAGCGAAGAACTCTCACTGGAAGACTATTTTCAGCGCTTTGTGCTGGAACACCAGGACTCGATGACTGAAACGCAACTTGCCAAGAAGCTGGGGATCAGTCGCAAATGTCTGTGGGAACGGCGTCAGCGATTCGGTCTGCCACGCAAGAAAAAGCAGGTCAGCCAGGCCTGAGCGGTAAGCCCTGAAACAGGCGAAATTCGCTATCAGCGACCAGCCATGAATGGCGTAGCCTGCTCCCTGAAACTGCCACAAAAGTGTCATAAAAGTGTTACTGCTACCTTTCTACACACCCAATTCGCGACATTTAGTAACAAATCGTGACAGTCGGACACTGCGATGTTAGCCAGATCACATTTATCTTACTGATTATTATAGTTTTTTGACAATTGGCACAGATAGTGCACTTATTACCGAGACAATAACAATAAACAAGAATAATAATCGCGAAATAAAAACAAGAATTGCATTACTGAGTTGAAGAACGAAGGTTAGTGCTTAAATAAAAACAAGGTTCGGATTTTTAGCAGTATGAAGTAAACACCTTGTTACTTCGCCTAGAAATACCGTCTTAAACGCTTGGGTGGAGCCGGTGCTCGGCTCCCGCTGAACAACAATAAGAATAAACAGATAACAACAATAATAATAAAACGTTACCTTCCTTGGGGGGTGTAATTCACCCCCTCGGTATTTCCCCTTCTGCAAAGTCTTCCTGCCGAAACAAACTATCGCTACCTCTCGGCCGCATCACTCTGCTATTTTGATGCCGATCGTTGTATTATGCCCATCCCTGTCACACCCGGCCGTCAGGCCGATCGCACAGGTCATTCTGTCAGCCGGTAACAAAACAGAATTCATCAAGGATGCTAAGCAAGTTTTTCAAACCACGTTCTGTAAAAAAAGGCAGCAATACGCCTGAAGGCTCTCTAGACAGCAAACCTGCGCCGTCAGGGCATCCACTGATCGAAGACCCGCTGCTGGCTGATCTGGACGCCGACACTGTCAAGGTCGTGCCCCGCGACAATCACTGCATCACACGCAAGAAAATCTCGCCAAGCGCTCTGAAAGTGCTTTATAAACTGGATGCCGAAGGTTACCAGGCCTTTCTGGTGGGCGGCAGTGTCCGCGACCTGTTGATGGGCGGCACCCCGAAAGATTTTGATATCGCCACCAATGCCACGCCCGAACAGCTCAGGGAACTGTTCCGTAACGCCCGGATTATTGGCAGGCGTTTCAAGATCGTGCATATCCGCTTTGGTCGGGAGATCATCGAAGTGACCACCTTCAGGGCTCATCACCAGCCGGAACAGGTCAGCCGCGACAGAAGCCATAAGGCGCTTAAAAACCTTGATTCCGCCCATTCCAGTTCTGGAATGATCCTGCGCGACAATGTCTATGGTGATATCAATGAGGATGCGGTGCGCCGGGATTTCACCGTTAATGCGCTTTATTACACGATCAGAAACTTCCTCATTCTGGATTTCAGCTCAGGTCTGGAGGATATCGAGAATCATTTGATCCGCATCATCGGCGACCCTGTTACCCGCTACAAAGAAGACCCGGTACGCATTCTGCGAGCCATCCGTTTTGCCGCCAAACTCGGCTTTGACATCGAGGAACAAACCCGCAAACCCATAGACGAGTTGTCAGATCTGCTGGAATCAATTGCCCCGGCCCGCCTGTTCGACGAGACTCTCAAGCTGCTGAGCGCCGGTTATGGCGAAAAAACCTTTGCCCTGCTGCGGCAGTTTCGGGTCGGCAATTTTCTGTTTCCAGCAACGCTTGACAGCCTCGCGGACGGGAACAGTCCGGAAAACCTCCTGGTCAGCCTCGCCTTGCGCAATACCGACCAACGCCTGGCCGCAGATAAGTCCGTCACACCGGCCTTTCTGTTTGCCGCGCTGCTGTGGCCTGCCTTGCACAAGGAACTTGGCCACGACCTGGTCTCCACACCTCCCGGACTTCCGGAGCTGCAACACGCTGCCAACCGGGTACTGGACCGGCAACTGCAGTACACCGCCATACCAAAGCGGTTCACCATTGCGATTCGGGAAATGTGGGAACTGCAGTTACGGCTGCAGCGCCGCAATAAGCGCAGTGTTCTGAGTGCCTATCAGCACCCCCGGTTCCGGGCAGCCTATGATTTTCTATTGCTGCGCGAAGAATCCGGGGAGGAGTTGACGGGGCTGGGCCAGTGGTGGACCGACTTCCAGTCGAGTGATGCCGACCAGCAACTGACGCTGGCCAATGCCCTGGGCGGGCGCCGGCGCAGTCGCCGCAAACCCCGCCGCAAGCGGTCTGGAAACGACTCGTGAAGAGTGACAGCACACTGACCCGTGGAGCCCCCCGCTACATCGCTGTGGAAGGGCCCATAGGGGTGGGAAAAACCAGCCTCTGCAAACGCCTGGCAGCTACCTTTCAGTACCAGTTACTGCTGGAAAAAAGCGATGAAAATCCGTTCCTGGATCGCTTCTACCAGGATCGGCGACAACACGCTCTGGCCACGCAGCTGTTCTTCCTGTTTCAAAGAGCCCAGCAGATTCAGGAACTGCGTCAGGAGGATATGTTCAGTGCCGTGCGGGTGGCGGATTTTCTTATCGACAAGGATCGGCTTTTTGCCCGCCAGACTCTGGATCCCGATGAATTCGAGATCTATGAGAATGTCTACCGACACCTGACCCTGGACGCCCCCAGACCGGATCTGGTTATCTACCTGCAGGCCCCTACCGATACCCTGCTGCATCGAATTCAACGGCGCGGGATTACCTCGGAACAGTATATCGAGCGCAGTTACCTTGACCAGCTCAATGCAGCCTACACGGAATTTTTCCATTACTTCGATGCCACTTCCCTGCTGATCGTCAACAGCACCCAGATAGATCTGGTCGGAAATGACAGCGACTACGAACAATTGGTAGATTATATTCTCAAGCTACCCAGCGGCACTCATTACTACAATCCCAGGCCGACCCTGCTGTAACGAAGCGGTGGTTTGTGCCTGAACCCTGAGGATTATCCTGTGAGCCAACATGCGATGGGGAAGTCGGTTACCCTGAAAACCCTGATAGACCGGCGCCGGAAAGGCGAGAAATTTGCCTGCCTGACCGCCTACGATGCCCTGTTCGCCGGCCTGGTCAGTACCGCTGGAGTGGAGGTCATTCTGGTGGGGGATTCGCTGGGGATGGTATTGCAGGGACACGACAGCACCCTGCCGGTAACCATGGACGACATGGTCTACCATATGGCATGCGTCAAACGCGGCAATCGGGGTGCGCTGCTGATGGGCGATCTGCCTTTCATGAGTTATGCCTCGGAAACCCAGACCTTGGAGAACGCTGCCGCACTGATGCGGGCCGGCGCGCAGATGGTCAAACTGGAAGGCGGCGCCTGGATCGCCAACACCACCCGGCTGCTGGCCCAGCGCGGCATTCCCGTTTGTGCCCACATGGGTCTGACGCCACAATCCATCAACCGTATCGGTGGCTACCATGTGCAGGGCCGGGATACCGATCAGGCCCAGCTCATTATTGACGAAGCGCGAGTACTCCAGGATGCCGGTGCCAGCATCCTGCTGCTGGAATGTGTTCCCAGGGCATTGGCCAGGACCATTACCGAGGCATTGGAAATCCCGGTGATCGGCATCGGCGCGGGGCCCGATACAACCGGTCAGGTCATGGTGCTGCACGATCTGCTCGGCATCTCACCTATCACACCCCGATTCGTCAAAAATTTCCTGGCGGAGTCGTCAGATGGCATTCCAGGCGCCATCGAGGCCTATGCCCGTGCCGTCAAGGAAGGAACCTTTCCGGCCCAGCAACACTGGTTCGAGTAAGCGACTGAAGATTGACACTATGCAAAGCATCGACACCCTGACCGGGCTGAAACAGGTCATTCGCGAGCAACGCGTTTCCGGCAGACGGATCGGCCTGGTGCCTACCATGGGTAACCTGCATTCCGGTCACCTGGAGCTGATCAAAGCGGCCCGTCTCAGCGCGGACTGGGTAGTGTGCAGCATATTCGTCAACCCCATGCAGTTTGGAGCCGGAGAAGACCTGGACGCCTATCCGCGAACCCTGGACGCAGACCGCGAGCGGCTCGAGACAGCCGGCTGTGACTGCCTGTTCCACCCCGCAGCCAGTGAAGTCTATCCACAGGGACTGGAGACCCAGACCATTGTCAGCGTTCCCAGGCTGGGTCTGGAACACTGTGGAAGAAGTCGACCGGGACACTTTGACGGTGTCACTACCGTTGTCTGTAAACTGTTTAATCTGTGCCAGCCCGATCTGGCATTTTTCGGACTGAAGGATTATCAACAGTACCTGATCATTCAGAAAATGGTGGCGGATCTGCAGTTTCCCCTGGAAATGATTGGCGTCGAAACCGTTCGCGAAGCAGACGGACTGGCCATGAGTTCGCGCAACAGCTATCTGACCCCAGACCAGCGCAGCCAGGCACCCGCTCTTTATCAGACACTGATGCAGGTCCGGACCCAGATTGAAGCCGGCAACCGGCAATACGGAGCATTGGAAGAGTCGGCAAAACAGCATTTGATCGCAGCCGGGCTGACTCCGGACTACGTTGCCATCTGTAACGGCGATACGCTGCTCCCGGCCCGGCCAACCGACTCGTTTCTGGCCATCCTCGCAGCAGTCTTTCTGGGCAAAACCCGACTTATCGACAACATCCGCCTGACTCTGCCGGATTAGCAGCCTGTTGACGAACTCTCAGCTGGCACAATGCGACGCAAAAATCTGGCTCAAAATGCTCTTTCAAGGCGTGTAAACTGCGCTTTTCCGCCAGAATCTGCCTTGTCCCGCACTCACCTGAGAGTTTTCCAACAGGCAGCTAGCTGGCTGACAGCGCACTGGTTGTAACAGCCCGGTCTTAGTAGAATCGGGTTCTCTTGCACAATGCTATGGCTCTGAGACCAGCTGCCAAAAGTAATAATAAATCCACGCTATCTCTGATCAATAATCAGAAAAAGTCACAGGAAACATCAACATGTCGGAACACAAAGTCTATCCGGTCAGTGAACAGGCGGCTTCGAGAAGTCTGCTGTCCCAAACCGAATACCAGGAAATGTATCAGCGCTCCATTGAGAATCCGGACGAATTCTGGGCCGAACAGGCGGGCAGGTTTCTGCATTGGCACCAACCCTGGAAAGAAGTCTACAGCGGTGATTTCAGCAAAGCCGAGACCAGCTGGTTCAACGGCGGCAAGCTGAATGTCTGTTATAACTGCGTTGACCGGCACCTGGAGAAACGTGGCAAACAGACGGCAATCATCTGGGAAAGCGACGAGCCCGATCAGGACAAGACCATCAGTTACGAGGAACTGCACCGGCAGGTCTGCAAGTTTGCCAACGCCATGAAAGCCCGCGGTGTGAAGAAAGGCGATCGGGTCTGCATTTACATGCCGATGATACCGGAGGCTGCGTACGCCATGCTGGCCTGTGCCAGGATTGGTGCCATTCATTCGGTGGTATTCGGCGGATTCTCGCCGGAATCTCTGAAGGACCGGATACTGGATTCCGATTGCCGCACTGTGATTACAGCCGATCAGGGTGTCCGGGGTGGACGTCTGATTCCACTCAAACAGAATGTCGATACCTCCCTGAAGAGCTGCTCCGATGTTCACACTGTCTTTGTAGTACGCCGCACCAATGCCGACGTACCCTGGCATGACGAGCGGGATGTCTGCTATTACAATGCGGTGGAGCAGGCGGATGCGGATTGCCCTCCGGAAATCATGGATGCTGAAGATCCGCTGTTTATTCTCTACACCTCCGGCTCCACAGGCAAACCCAAAGGGGTATTGCATACCACCGCCGGTTATCTGCTGGGTGCTGCGATCACCCATAAGTATGTATTCGACTACCACGATGGTGACATTTACTGGTGCACCGCCGACGTAGGCTGGGTAACGGGACATTCCTACATTGTCTATGGCCCCCTCGCAAATGGCGCCATTACCCTGATGTTTGAAGGCGTGCCCACCTATCCCGATGTTTCCCGCTTCTGGGAAATAATCGACAAGCATCAGGTTAATATTTTCTATACGGCACCCACCGCGATACGGGCTCTGATGGCAGCCGGCAACGATCCGGTGACAAAAACATCCCGGGCTTCACTGCGACTGCTGGGGTCGGTTGGTGAACCAATCAACCCGGAAGCCTGGGAATGGTATTACCACGTCGTTGGCAATGAGACCTGTCCGATTGTAGACACCTGGTGGCAGACGGAAACCGGAGCCATCATGATCACCCCGCTGCCCGGGGTCACCGCATTGAAACCCGGTTCGGCAACCCTGCCATTCTTTGGCGTACGTCCGGCATTGCTTGATGCCGATGGCAAAGTACTGGAGGGAAAGGCCCAGGGCAACCTGGTATTGTGTCAGAGCTGGCCCAGCCAGATCCGTTCGGTGTACGGCGATCATCAGCGCTGTGTCGACACCTATTTCTCCGCCTACCGCGGTTACTATTTCACCGGCGACAGCGCGCTGCGGGACGACGATGGCTACTATTGGGTTACCGGCCGGGTCGACGACGTTATCAATGTGTCCGGTCATCGCCTGGGTACCGCCGAAATTGAAAGCGCTCTGGTGCTGCATCCCAAAGTGGCGGAAGCTGCAGTGGTCGGGTTCCCCCATGACATCAAGGGCCAGGCGATTTATGCCTACGTGACACCGATGAGCGGGGTAGCGGATTCCGAGGAACTGCACGCCGAACTGGTCCAGTATGTTGCCAGTGAAATCGGCGCTTTCGCCAAACCGGAGCACATTCAGTTTGCGCCAGGTCTCCCCAAAACCCGCTCCGGGAAAATAATGCGCCGAATACTGCGCAAGATCGCCGCCAACGAGCTGGAAAATCTGGGCGATACCAGCACGCTGGCGGACCCCGCCGTGGTGCAGGACCTGATCGATAACCGGGCCAATCGTTAATGGAGCAGCCGGTAATTGTCGCAGCGGGGCGCACCGCCATCGGCACCTTCAATGGTTCACTGGCGAGTCTTCCCGCCACGGTGTTTACCAGCCAGCTGGTAACCCAGGTGCTGGAGAAATACCAGCTGGACCCCGCTCTCATCGATGAAGTGATATTGGGGCAGGTATTGACTGCGGGCTGTGGCCAGAATCCTGCCCGTCAGGTAGCCCTGCAGTCGGGACTCGCAGAAGCTGTTCCGGCCATGACCATCAACAAGGTATGCGGATCAGGACTGAAGGCCGTCCAATTGGCTGCGAATGCGATCCAGACCGGCGATGCCTCACTGGTACTGGCCGGAGGCATGGAGAGCATGAGTCGATCCGGTCACCTGCTTCCCGACTCCCGCCAGGGACGGAAAATGGGTCACTGGCAGGCCATTGACACGATGCTGACCGATGGCCTCTGGGATGCCTTCAACGATTTCCACATGGGCATAACGGCTGAGAACCTGGCCGGGAAATATGCCATCACCCGCCTGGAGCAGGATCGCTTTGCCGCCGCCTCGCAACAGAAAGCGGCCGCTGCACAGAGTAATCATAAATTCGACGCGGAAATATTCCCCGTTAGGATCCCTCAGCGCCGTGGTGAAGAGCTGGTCTTCAAAGTTGATGAAGGGCCCAGGCCCGACACCACCGCCGAAAACCTGGGCAGACTGAAGCCGGCATTCAGGAACGAGGGCAGCGTAACCGCAGGTAATGCCTCCGGCATCAACGATGGCGCTGCCGTCGTGGTAGTCAGCAGCGCCACCCTGGCAGCGAGCTTGGGCCTGCCGGTCCTGGCAAGGATCCGGGCCGCCGCCAGTACCGGTGTGGATCCACGGATCATGGGAATCGGGCCGGTGTCGGCGACCAGGAAATGCCTGAAAACAGCCGGCTGGAAACTGGACGAACTGAACCTGATTGAGGCGAACGAAGCGTTCGCAGCTCAGGCAATTGCTGTCAATCGTGAACTGGGATGGAATACCGACCTGGTCAATGTAAACGGCGGCGCCATTGCCCTGGGCCATCCGATCGGAGCTTCCGGGTGCCGGGTACTGGTCACTCTGCTGCATGAAATGATCAAACGGGACGTTAACCGGGGCCTGGCAACGCTATGCATTGGTGGTGGCCAGGGGGTAGCGATGGCCGTGGAGAGAGAATGACAATGGGCAGTTATCGAGCCACCATCAGCTGGTTCAATTCCGGACCTGACTTTACCGGCGGCAAGTATTCCCGGGCGCACCAGTGGCACTTCGAAGGCGGCCAGTCCGTCAATGCCACAGCCGCCCCGGGTATCGTTCCGGCACCCTGGTCGGAACCTGCCAACGTGGACCCGGAACAGGCATTTGTCGCCGCTTTGGCGTCCTGTCACATGCTGTTCTTCCTGCACTTTGCCGCACGCCAGGCCCTAGCGGTGGAAAGTTATCACGATGACGCAGACGGGGTAATGGGAAAAAACGACGCGGGAAAGCAGGCCATTATTCAGGTCACGCTTAGGCCCCGGATTACCTTTTCCGGTCCCGCGGTCCCCGACCCGGAAGTTCTCGATCAGCTGCATCATGCAGCACATGAACATTGCTTTATCGCCAACTCCGTAACTACACGGATTTTAATCGAACCCCGTTAATGCAGAAATTTCCGCTCAGGACTGGCTTTGCAGCCGACTCTCAACTTCGGCACCGGCGCCGGTTTGCACTGTTTTCCCCAGAAACCTCGCAGTAATCATGCCGCTGGTGATCGCCCCATTGACGTTCAACGCGGTTCTTGCCATATCGATCAGGGGCTCAATGGAGATGAGCAGTGCCACGATTTCCACTGGAAAACCCATGGCCGGCAAGACTACCAGTGCTGCATTGGTTGCTCCGGCACCCACTCCGGCGATGCCGAAGGAACCAATGGCGATAATGATTACCAGGCTGACAATAAAGCTGATATCGATGTCGACGCCCATGGTTGGTGCCACCATGACTGCCAGCATAGCCGGATAGATTCCTGCACACCCGTTCTGGCCGATTGTGGCTCCAAACGAGGCGGCGATATTGGCAATGGGTGCGGGTACCTTCAGTTCTTCTATCTGCGCTCTGATAGTCAGTGGGATGGTAGCCGCCGAGCTGCGCGTGACAAAGGCGAAAGTCAGCACTGGCCAGACCTTCTGGAAATAACTGCGGGGATTCACTCCCAGCATGGTGATGAAAACGGCATGGACGCCGAACATAATCAGGATGGCCAGGTAGGAGGCGATCACAAAACTGATCAGGTTCAAAATTGCCTGTCCATCCGAAGTGGCTATCACCCGGGTCATCAGCGCGGCAACGCCATAAGGAGTCAATCCCATCACCAGCTTGACCAGGCGCATGACAACGGCCTGGGTGGTATCGACAAACTGTCTTATCGGCTTGGCCCGTTCCGGTGTCTCCTCGCAGACCAGCAGTGCGGCAATACCGAAGATGAGCGCGAAAATCACCACACTGATGATGGAGGTGGATCGGGAGCCGGTCAGGTCGTCGAAGATGTTGCTGGAGACGAAACTGACCAGCAACTGTGCAATGCTCATGTCCGCGAGACTGCCCTGGCGAGCCTGCAGCACCTCTGCCCGGGCCAATTCTCTGGAACCCGCCACCAGCTCACCTGCATTGAGGCCGAAAAGCAGCGCCATGACGATCCCGATCAGTGCGGCAATCATGGTAGTAAAAATCAACAGGCCCACCACTGAACCACCAATCTTGCCCAACGACTTGATTTCTTCCACTTTCAGCACGGCGGCAATCATGGTAATCAGGATCAGCGGCATGATGATCATGCGCAACAAATTCACGTAGCCATTGGCGACCACGTTGGTCCATTCCAGCGTACTCCCCATGGTGTCCGGACTGCTGCCATAGACGAGTTGCAGAAACAGCCCGAATGCGGCGCCTGCGATCAGCCCGGCAAGCACCCGGCGCGACAGGCCGATCTGCTGCCTGCCCAGTTGGACAAGAAAGGCAAGAATAACGATGAATATCAGTAGGTTAAAAATAGCGGCAAGTGTCATGGCGAGCCCCGGTCGGTGTAATGGTGCATTGTTGTTATCAATTTTTGCGATGATTTGTTGCTGTCGATCGGTCCGAGCAGCCGGGTGTGCTGATTCGAGACTATCCTGCTAAGTTACCATATTTCCAGCAACCTGGTACCCGCAGCCTGGTTGATCCGCTGTCAAAGCAGGTTCCGGTGTCGCCGGCAGCCAAGGTCTGATACCTTAATCCCGGCAAATTCGCCAAGGAACCTGCTACTGATCCGGGGACAGTATGACACCACCATCGAAACCGACGTCAATGACACTGCGAGCCGCAACGCCGGAGGATTGTGATCTGCTGCTGGAAATGATCCGGGAGCTGGCAGTCTTTGAAAATCTCGCCGACCAGGTTACCGCGACCCCACAGATTCTGCGGGAAAGCCTGTTCGGCAGCCCACCTGCTGCTGCCGCCATCATTGCCGAGGTCGATAACGAACCCGCCGGTTATGCCCTGTATTTCTCAACCTTCTCCACATTCACCGGCAAAGCCGGTCTGTACCTGGAGGACATCTATGTCCGGCCTGGCTGGCGCAAGATCGGCCTCGGCAAGAAGCTGCTGCAACAGGTCGCCGGTATCGCCGTGGAACGCGGCTGTCCGCGCCTGGAATGGTCAGTGCTGGACTGGAATCAGCCAGCTATCGACTTTTACCGCAGCCTGGGAGCGGAACCGCTGTCGGAGTGGATTGGCCAGCGGCTAACCGGAGCCGCTCTGAAGGAGACGGCAAAATAAGCTGCCTGATCCGGTTGGCTCCGTTCCGGTCGCGTTTGTGGAGTATGGTGCGACGTGTAAGAATATCGGGCGTGAACATGTCTCTCTCTAAGAGCTACGCCCGAAGGCGCCGGCACCCGGGCTGCCGACAACCGTATTCCGAATCAGTGCCATGCCAAGAGGTCCGCCAGCCCGGCTTACCTGTCATTGATTCCCATGGTCCTTTATCGTGTGATCCATTTCCACGCCCCTTTACCGTGACTCTTTCTAGCATGCCCCCCAATCGTGACTTACTGCCGTGACCCGTTACTTTGATTACCTGATTGCCTTGTTGCAGCGGCTGAGGGAGCACTTCCCGCTGACTATCCAGGGGGTTCTCAGCCTGGCCGTAACCCTGCTTGCCCTCAGGGTATTCGGCTATGGCGCCATGGATCTGGTGGTATTCGCCCTGAGTATCTGCGCTATTGCGATCCTCTTATTCTCCCTGTTCTGCGTGATCTTTGGAGGTCTGCTTCAGCAATTGCGCGTACGCAGACAAATTCTCGACGCTCAGGGCAGCAGTCGCAGAGTGCAACTGGAAGCGGGATATCCGAATGAGACCGGTTTTTCCCTGCCCGACCTTGGTTACTTTCCGCTGATCCGACTGTCCTGGAAAGTGGTTTATCCTGACCACCTGCAGACCCGTTTGCGACTGGATCCGGAAAGCAACCGTCTGGTGGAGGAAATCATCCCCGGACGACGTTGTCGGGCGGGCCGGATCACTCGCCTTTTCACCGTCAGCGACGTACTGGGATTCTGCCGGTATTCGTGGAGACAAAGCCAGACCCTGGATCTTCTGGCTCTGCCCCGTTGCAATTCCATCAAAACTCTGCCCATCCTGCGTTCCCTCACTTCCGAAGATGGGATTCCCAGCCCCAGCGGCAATCCGGAAGGTGACCGTATGGAAATCCGCCCGTATGTGGCCGGTGATTCAATTCGCAACATCATGTGGAAATCCTACGCCCGCAACCGACAACTCAACGTCCGGCTGGCGGAGAAAAGCGTATTCCAGAGCAACCGCACGATCGCCTATCTGTTGTCGGGCCCGAACGACGAAGCTGCTGCCGCAGTTGCCCGGGTCGCTCTGGAATCCGGAGCCCTGGGAGACAACTGGACATTCGGTGCGGACGGCACAGAACTTCCCTGTGACGACCTGGAATCGGCGCTGGTTGCGGTGGCGGCATCACGCGCGCTGGATGAACCGTTTGCTTATGGACTGGACAGTTTTCTGCGCCGCACCAGCGGTCAGACTGGCTGTCACTGTATTGTCTTCGCCACGGCTGAAACGGGGCCCTGGATCAGTTCGTTACGACAAACTCTGAGCAGATTCCGCGGCCAGTTTTCCCTGGTGCTTGCCACTGACGGATTCAATGAACCAGGCGATGCCGGATTCTGGACCCGCCTGCTGTTCCGGGAATTCCAGGCGGACGAAATGACAGACTCGCCAGGCGGCGCTCGAGCAACCACGGGCCGGCGCGAACTGGGACAATTATTGACCGAAATCAGCCAGTCGGTAGAATCGACCCTGGTAGTGGACCGCACCACTGGCGCAAGTTTCGACCGGAGTTTACGGAAAATCTAGCTATGACTGACGGGATAATGCAAAGAAATGCGACAGTTAGCGGCAGACAATTCCTGCCCACCGGCTTTCGCGCCCTGATCATCGCGGCAGCTTACTGGGTACTCAGCCTGTCACTGACCGACCTGAGTGGCTCCATAGCTGCCGCAGCGGGGTGTATTCTGGCCTGCGTCCTCGCCGACACACGCCTCAATGCCACCCTGTTCAGACGTTCCAGAACACCGGTTGTGCTGGCCGGCTGCGCGCTGATATTACTTATCGGGCTGGTGCTTAGCGACCTGCTGACCGGCAGCTCCCTGGTCGCAGAGATGCTGTCGCCACTGGGCAGCTACCGGGCCGGCGAGTTCATCAAATGGCTGTTCATCGGCACCACGGTTACCTGCGGCCTGCGCTTCCTGGCTCTGCGCTACAGCTGGGGAGCGGTGCTGGAAATCCTGTTCGTGGCCAGTGCGTTCATCATTACACTGTCTGCACACCGTAATGGCATGATTCACCGTCCCTATTTCATTGGCGATTTCGCCCTCATGCGGGGTATCGATCCCGCTGCAATTCTCCTGGCCATGGGATGCGGGGCAGTACTGTGCCTCGCAGCACTGCTGATGATGGAAAACAATCATCGACGTCTGCCCTGGCATTTTACAGTGCTTGGCCTGCTGTGTTTTTCCCTGTTGGCTTATGTGCAGTTCTTTGGCCTGCCGACTCCCAGTTACACCGATGATCTTGGTCTCACCGGCGCCGAATCCGCTGGCAGTTCCAGTCAGGACGACAACCCGTTCCGGGACAGCGAAAACAATCCTGACAACCTGCAGGCGCCGGTCGCCATCGTGTTGTTTCGCGACGATTATGAACCGGCCAGCGGTTCCTACTACTTCCGCGAGACTGCCTATTCTCAATGGAACGGCAAATTACTGGACATCACCGGCCGGGATGACATGGACCGGGACCTGGTGGAAAATTTCACCAGTTCCACGATCCAGGTCGAAGCAGGGCTGGTCAGTGAATTGTCCCGCAAGCCGGTCCGCACCAGCGTCGGTATGTTGACACCACATCGCCACCCCTTCGGATTGGAGACACCCAGCGCCTATACCGACACGCCGAACCCGAACAATCTGCGTTTCAAGCGGACCTACGATGTCGTCTCCCTGGTACCGACATTTCCCTTCGACGATCTGATCGGCCAGGAAACCGGAGCGGAGGACTGGTCCGCAGAGGTCCGGGAGGAATACCTGAAACTGCCGGACGATCCCCGCTACCGTGAGCTGGCCCAGCGCCTGATCAGCGACCTGCGGCCGGAATACGCAAACGATGCTTTCGCCAAAGCGTTCATGATCAAGTCTTATCTTGATGAAAACGGCATCTACAGTCTCAAGAACGAACATGCCTACGAACCCGATCCGGCCGCCTCGTTCCTGTTCGGAGATCTCACCGGTTACTGCATGCACTTCGCCTTCGCGGCCACTTACCTGTACCGAAGCCTCGGCATTCCTGCCAGAGTGGGGATCGGTTACTCGGTTCCCGCCAGTAACCGGGCCGGTGGATCAGCATTACTGATTCAGGCAATTCACGGACACGCCTGGCCGGAAGTCTACTTCAAGGATTACGGCTGGGTGATCATCGACCCGGCGCCGCAACAGACTCTGGTGGATATGACCACCGACCCGCAGAATAACCTGCAGCAACTGCTCGGAGACATGCTGCGCGATGAAGCGTCTTTCGATGACTACCTGGCTTCGGGGCAGGACTCGGCATTCCCCTGGCAGCTTGTTCTCAATTCAGTTTATGCGATTCTTCTGCTGACTGTGGCAGGCGGCTACGCGGTGAAGTACTACCGTCTTTGGATTCCGGCCAGGGCCAACCGGCAGGTCCAGTACCGGCTCGGATACCGGGCTATCCTGGACCGCCTTTCGGCGCTCGGTTTCCGTCGGCGACGCGGGGAAAGCCGAGAGTCCTTTGCCGCCCGCATGGCTGCACTGTCGCCGGCATTCGAGACCGCAACCAATCGCCACCTTGCTGACGCACTGGGCGGGGTCCGTGACAGCTCCGCCGATACAGCGGTATTCAACTGGACCGCCATCGACAAGCAGGTTTCCACACAAATCAGTACCGGTGTGCCTGGCTGGAAAAAAGTGCTTGGCGCACTGAATCCTTTTTCCTGGGTTTCCACTCGCTAGCCGACTGCCTGATATCGCCACTACCTCTACTAACTACCGGAGTAAACGATGACATCTGAAACAGCCACAGGGAACAGCAACGTGGAGTCTTATCAGGTAGCAGCCGGCGAACCCGAAGCTGTCGTGCCAGCCGGGGAGAACGGCCAGGTGTCACCGGAACTGAATCAGGTCGACCCGGAACTCGACCATGCCGTGGAGGTACTGAAGAAACTGCAGGCCAATGTAAGACGTCAGGTCCTGGGCCGCGATGATGTGATCGAACTGGCTATCATTGCACTGGTCGCAGACGGCCATGTGCTGTTGGAGGACTTTCCCGGCTCTGGAAAAACCACTCTGGCCAAGGCACTCGGAGAGACAATCGTTGCACCACCGGATCACAGTGGCGAGGATATCGTGCCGTTCCGCCGTATTCAGTTCACTCCGGACCTGCTGCCGTCTGACGTCACCGGAGTTCCTGTGTTCGACACGGCAAGCAACAGCTTTCATTTTCGTCATGGGCCGATTTTTGCCCATGTAGTCCTGGCCGATGAAATCAATCGCACATCGCCCAAAGTCCAGTCGGCAATGCTGGAAGCCATGGGAGAGAAACAGGTTACGGTCGACAATGTTACCTACCCTCTCGACGAATTGTTTTTTGTCATCGCCACCCAGAACCCACTCGACCTGGTAGGGACCTATCCACTGCCGACCCCGCAACTTGATCGGTTCCTGTTCAAGATCTCGATGCAACATATCGAACGGGATGCGGAACTGGAAGTGCTGGACACCTGGCAGTCGCGACGGGAAAAAACCACGCCACAAGAAACCGTTTCCCGCGATCAGGTTTTACAGGCCCGTAAAACCATCGACTCGGGCGTCAGCATCAGCGCTGCCATCAAGACCGCGCTGGTAGACCTCTCCATTAATCTCAGGGAGGACGACCGGGTCATGCAGGGGAACTCAACGCGCAGCCTGGTACTGATGTTGCCGGCACTACAGGTTCGTGCAGCGCTTTATGGCCGAGACTATGTCAGTGCCGCCGACATTGAATCCCTCGCCCCCTACATCCTGCAACATCGGGTCGAACTGGCGCCGGGTGTCGCTGATTTCCGCAAGGTGCTTAACGACTGCATGCGCGACCCCATGGAAATGCTGGCGCGCAGCACTTTGAAATAGCCATGTTCACTCCCGGCCTGAGCAGAATCCGGCAACACCTCTGGACACCAGGTCTCTCCGCTGTCGGCGGGGCTGCCCTGATGTTGATCATGGCAGCCGGTTTTGCCCAGGACCGGTCGGAAACCGCTTCCGAAAACACCGACACCAACATGGATCAGCAGTTGGATGCCCTGCAGATTCCCCCGGCACAGATGCCCCTGTGTTTCGGTATGCGGGATATCACCGACCCGGAAGCCCTTGCCGTCTGTGACGCTCTGAACCTCGAGGAGAATGTCAGGGCCAGGGAATTGAGCGAAAACTGGGTACGCGCAGAACCCGACAACCCGGCTGCCCAGTTTGCCCTGGCCGAGGTGCTCTATACGGTAGAAGCCAATCTTCCCAGGGCCCTGTTCCACCTCCGCAAAGCTGAAGAGTTGACCAACTACCGGTCTTTGGGTCGGGCGCTGGCGTCCGGAAATATCCAGTGGCACTACCTCACACTGTCGCAACTTTCTTTTATTTACCAGATTATCGGGGACCAGGAAAACGCGCTGGCCTACCTGGACAAAATCGAGGAAATCTATGGCCAGGATGTTGAGTCGTTACGCGGCTGGCCACTGATCAAAATGGGCCGCTTCGAAGCGGCCCGGGAGAGCGCCAACAAAGTACTGCAAACCAGCAGCAGCGAGCGGGAACGGGCCCGGGCTTGGAATACCTTATGTGCAGTGGAACTGGCCAGCCTGAGGCCGAATGAAAACATCGTCGCCTGTGATCGGGCCATCGATGAAGATGAGAACATCGCCAGTTCGGAGAATGACGGGGATACTGTCTATCTGACCAATGCATCCGAGGTGGCACTGAGTCTCCTGGAAATGGAGGAGGCGGAGAATTTTCTGGACCGGGCAACCCGGGTTCTCAACCCAGAAAGCGTGGCCGATCCCTGGATTTACAAGCTTTATATCACCATGAATCAGGGGCGTTTCGAGGAGGCCAGGGAAGCCATGGATCGCATGCTCTTGTGGCGAGAGAACCAGGTGCCGGTGGTGACGGTTATGAATCGTGCCGAGCATCTCATGGTCAGCGCCAGCTTCCTGATCCTTTCCGGACAGGGCGAACAGGCGGCCCGACTTACTTCCACAGCACTTTCCGAACCAGACCGAAACGGCTCCTTCAGCGCCGACGACGCGCAGAAAGACTCCGTGTCAGCGCTGCTGCACATGCTGGCCAATGAAACCTGGTACCAGGTGCAACTTGAACAGGCCGCAACAATGGATTTTATGGACCGCACGCAAGCCAGGCTCGCTGCCAACAGGCAGCGCTTCGCCGCCTGGCTGGCAGCAAGACATGCGGCTTCATTATTCGCCGATGAAGCAGTGCTGTTGAATCGTTTGCGTCCCTATGCCCCCCTCGATGTGCACATTCCGGAATGGATAGAACCGGAAATCGTGCGCCTGCTGGGTACCGGTGTCATGTCAGGGTTGCTGGAACGCGCCAGGACCAGTGGGGCTTTCCTTCTGAATGAAGGCTACTATTTCAGCTATGCGACTGAAATCGCCGCTTTGAAGAAGCGTCCCAACGAGGTGCTGGAAAACGGGTTGCAGGCCCTGGAACTGCTACCCGACCGGGAGGTTCTCCTGAGGGCACGACTACAGGCACGGATTGGTGCCTCTGCCTGGGAAATCGGGCAAAGGGAACTGGCTGTCGAAGCCTACCAGAAGGCCATGCAACTGGACCCGGGTATATTGAGACGACTGGATGCCTCGTTGCCGATTACCTTCGCCAACGACGACAGTGAGTTGGCCCGGGCCACCGCGCACTTTATGAAACAGTCACCGCGTTTCAGGGAGGTGGCGGACGGATTCCCTCTGGAAGTTTCCCCCGATGGGCCATCGGTCTGCCTGTATGCACCGAAAGGAGAAGTTGTGGCCTGCTTCACTCACACCCCGGAACCGGGTCAGTCAGCGAGGGACAGCGCCCGGCAGCTGGTTCTGGGTCTGCACCAGGAACTGTTTGATCTGGGCTATGGAATCAGCTCTGCCCAGATGGCGTTATTAAGAGGGTCCAGTGTTATCATGCAATCCCGTTCCCAGTCCGGATCGCAGACCAGCCTGGATCGATTCACAGGACAATAGCAAAGCCGCCGGCAGCCTGCGCCCGCCCCCCTAACCTTTTACCTTCTGCACTGTTAGAATAGCGCTCTTCTCAGTAAGAGACTCCTATGCAAACCTCACTTACCCGGCTGTCACTGTTAATGATAGCGCTGCTGTCTGGCGCGTCGGCGCTGGGGCCAGCCGCCATGCAGATATTGCTGCCGGCACTGCCGGTTATCCGAGAGGACTTTGGAGTTTCCACCGGGGTTGCACAACTTACTTTAAGCCTCTCCATGCTCTCCATAGCCGTTGCCACACTGGTCTATGGACCCGTCTCGGATCGATTCGGCCGCAAGCCGACCCTGATGATAGGATCTATTATCACTCTGGTGGGTTCACTGGCCTGTTTTATCGCACCAAATGTACTGTTGTTAATACTTGGCCGCGTCGTCCAGGCTTTTGGTGGAGCAGTCGGACTGGTGGTTGCCAGAGCGATCGCCAGGGACGTTTACGGTCCTCAGGAATCGGCGAAGATTATTTCGACTCTGGTAATGGTCATGGTGGTGATTCCGATGTTATCGCCCGCCCTGGGCGGTGAGTTGATGTTCCTGTTCGGGTGGCGATCGGTCTTTCTTATTATTGCCGCGTTCAGCCTGCTCATTCTGACCACTCTCTATTTCAGACTACCGGAAACGCTGGCCGAGCCCGCGGTATTCCAGGGACTATCGGGCATGTTCCGTACTTTTGCCGTACTGATGCAAAGTCCTGTATTCCGTGGTTACGGATTCAGCGTGGCCTTCGTTTCCGTGGTGTTTTTCAGTTTTATCTCAGCCGCGCCGGAAATCATGGTGTCGGTACTGCATCGTCCTGCTACCGAGTACGGTTACTATTTTGTCATGATTCCGGCCGGCTTCATGGCGGGCAACTACGTGTCCAGGCGTTATGGCAATCATCTCGGTACGTTTCGGATAATTGACATTGGATCGAAGATTTCACTGGCTGGAATCAGCCTGACCCTGGCGCTGCAGTGGAGCGGTCTGCGTCACCCGATATTTCTGTTCCTGCCAATTGCCGTGGCGATATTCGGCGGTGGCCTTACGCTTCCAAACGCACAGGCCGGCGCTATCAATGAATTCCCCAGGCACGCCGGCACGGCCTCGGGATTAACCGGTTTCCTGCAGATGGGGCTGTCTTCCATCGCCGCGCAACTGGTCGCGATTATATTCAACGGCACGGCTTACCCGCTGTTATTACTGATGTTCACGGCGTCACTGTTTTCACTGCTGAGTTTTCGACTGGGTGTGGGCAGGCCGGTCACGCGGGCCGATTAGAGCACACTTACTGGCCAGGGCTCACTTGGAGGCTGACGCGGACAGGAGGTTATGAAGATCCGCCCGCTGGACCGGGTGAGTCATACAGTTGCCGGCAGAACTTACTGGTATCCTGCAGACACCGTAAATCGAACAACAAACTGCCATCATGCACTCTGCCGATTACCGGAGTCGGGAGTTTTCGAAATCTGCTGACAAGATCCTGCAATTTCCTGTCGGATCGATCATTTCCTGATGGTGTAATCTGCAAAGCGCGGCTTTCCAGAAGATCCACCGGTAACGCACCACTGCCGATCTGACTCATGCAACGAACAATTGCAATCTCAGCTTCACCGTTCAAAAACCGGTTCACGGCCGGCAATACTTCTTCAGCCACGCGGGCTATACTTTCCAGGCTCCGGGTGAGATCACGAAACACTGGCAGTTTCTGGCTCAAACTCCCTGGATTCCGATACAGTTGCAGCACTGCGCCAAGTGCTGCCAGGGTGAGCTTATCAACGCGCAAGGCGCGTTTCAGCGGATTACTTTTCAGTCGGGAAATCAGCTCCCTGCTGCCGGCAACGATTCCCGCCTGAGGGCCACCCAGAAGTTTATCCCCTGAAAAGGTAACCAGGTCCGCTCCCTGCGCCAGGCAGTCTCCCACAGTGGGCTCGTCCGGTAATCCGAACCGGGTCAGGTCAACCAGTGTACCGCTGCCCAGGTCAACCACGAATGGCAACTGGCATTTCCTGGCCAGGGCAGCCAGTTCCGGTTCCGGCACGGCACTGGTAAATCCGTTGATTTCATAGTTGCTGGTGTGCACCTTCATCAATAGTGCGGTGTTTTCATCGATTGCTCCGGCGTAGTCGGCAAGGTGAGTTCGATTTGTTGCCCCGACTTCCCTGAGCTGACATCCAGCACCCCCCATGACCTCGGGTATGCGAAACGCACCGCCGATCTCTACCAGCTCCCCCCGGGAAATAACAACTTCCCTTCCCACTGCCAGGGAGGTAAGGACAAGTACCACCGCTGCGGCGTTGTTATTGACCACTGTGGCCGCTTCGGCGCCTGTCAGTACGCAGATCAGTTTTTCCACCTGGGACTCACGGTCACCCCGGGTACCCGTGGCAAGATCGTATTCCAGATTCACTGCCTGGCCCGCCACCTCGCGCAGAGCATCCATGGCTTCCACCGGCAGTAACGCTCGTCCCAGATTGGTATGAATCACGGTTCCGGTAAGATTAAATACGGGAATCAATGCCGGATGACAGTTTGCCGCCGCAGTCATGCAGATTCTGTCTATCAACCCCAAATCGGATTCGGAATTGTCAGACGATATAAAGCCCTTTCCACTGGACTGCCTGATCGACTCTCGCGCCTCATCAAGCACTTCCCTTGCCGCTTCCCGAACCACCTCGCGGCCGAACCTTTCGATGGCAGAAGCCAGTTCCTTCGACCTCAATAACAGGTCGATGGAGGGCAGCCTTCGCAAATTCTTGTTCTCAGATCCAGTCATTCGAAGGGGGAGATTTCGCAGGAAGAAATGGAAGGTTTACAATCTACGTAAATTATCCCAACCATGCAATAGAGCGTGGATATCGGCCCTGGAATCTGTTAGCGTGCACTTGCCAGCGCGAACACTGTTTGTTCTGATGCGTCTTTTAAGCTCGAATGATGCTGATCCGATAGCCAGCTGACTCTCTGCTCGCGCCCCATGCAATGTGACAATACCCGTATCCATGAGCGAACCACAAAAGAAACTTCCGCTTCTGATTGCCAATCAGTTCCATGTTGAAACAGTAAGCAGACTGGATTCCCTGTTTGAAACTCATAAACTCTGGCTGCAGTCACCGGAGCAGCAGGTTCAATTGATTGAATCCCTGAAGCCGGTCTGCAGGGCAGTAGCGACCGCCTCGTGGCAAACCAATCCACTCATCTATGAGCTGCCCGGGTTGGAAGTAATTTCCTGTTTCGGAGTTGGAGTGGACGGGATAGATTTTAACACTACCCGCTCCCGGGGAATCTTTGTTACCAATACCCCTGATGTGCTTAACGACGCAGTTGCTGATATCGCCATGGCGCTGATCCTGGCAACACAAAGAAATCTCATCAATGCAGACCAATATGTGAGGTCCGGGAATTGGAGCACAGGACCTTTCCCTTTGTCGCACAGCCTGGCCGGACAAACTCTGGGAATATTGGGGCTGGGAAGTATCGGTGAAGATATTGCAATTCGTGCACAGACCTTCAAACTGGAAATCGCATATCACAACCGCAATCGCAAAGACCTTCCTTTCAAATACTATCCCGACATTCACAGTCTTTGTGAAAATGTCGACATCCTGCTGTGCATGCTGCCAGGTGGCGCGGAAACAGAAAGCATCATCGACCTGGAAGTCTTAAGAAGCCTGGGCCCGAACGGTACTTTCATCAATGTCGGAAGAGGGTCAAGTGTTAACGAAAATGATCTGATCGAAGCACTCCGGTCGGGACTGATAGCCGGCGCCGGGCTGGACGTTTACTGTAACGAGCCGGCAGTACGTGAGCAACTGTTATCTATGACCAACGTTGTGCTGTTTCCGCACGTTGGAAGCGCCACCGTCGAAACACGCACCGCGATGGGCAACCTGGTAATAGAAAACCTTTTGGCCTGGCAGGCAGGTGAGCAGTTGAAAACACCTGTGCCATAAGGCTGATTACGGCTCGCGAAGAATTCCACTTCGATCAAGGCATTTTTATCTAACAACCCGCTGAACCTCTGTTCATTTATTGCACTGTTCTGGCTACATGCTTCCTGCGGCTAGCTGAGGCAAGATACGCAGATTTATTCCAGAACATGAAAGTAAACATAGCGGGCATCGTTGTCATGTAATGATTGAAAACTGTGTCCTTTGAAGTAGTCGCTCCAAAGATCCACCTCACGAAACAGATCACGGAAGGGATGACTCAAGGAGTTATAGATTACCTCCTGAATTATCAGGATATGGTAGTGATCGAGTCCCTGATGGACTGCCTGTTCCGCAATCAACTTCTGCAGCAAAGGATGCTTGCGCAGTTCCTCATAACGAGCGGCCTGGATCAACGCATCGCCAAAAAGGTCATAGGCCCGGATACCGCCTGACTGGAAGGTGCCCTGCACTGAATTGTAAGCCAGCCCCATAGCCGCTTTAATAGGCCGGGAATAATTAAATTTCTCCACCTCTCCATTAAATGCCTCGAACATATCCAGCGCCGCCGAAACAGCACTGTCCGCCAACGACCTCGATTCAATCGGCAAAAACGGATAGCCTACGGCACTGATAAACCCGTCCCCTGTCTCCTTGAGACGGAAAGCACGGGAACGCAATGGATTGTGCTCGTACCCGTGCATACATATCTGCAAAAAAGACTGAAAGACACCCATAAAAAATTCACGCGTACGCTCATGTCTTATCTCACTGGATTTTTGAACATCAAACACATTGACTATTGCCTTTCCCTCTTTCAATGGCATGGTACTTTCGAGCTCATCCCCCAACTTGATTCTTTCGAGTTGGTGAGGGTAGACAAGCTTGGAAAGCTGATTATAGAGATGCTGCCTGATGTCTGCATCAGTTGACTTTAGGTAGAAGCGGGTACGTATAGAAATAAAAAAAATCCAGCTAAATATGGTGCCTGCCATAAAACCTTGAAGTACCTGAATCCAGTTCAATAAGACAAAGTCGTAACTGATCAAGGCCAATGAGGTGGCTGTCATTAATGTGAGAAATAAATTTCTGTTAAACGTTACAAAGTAATTTATGTGATAAGAAAAAGCTGTAGCTAAAAGAAGCACAAAGTTTATCTGCCCCAGTAAAGCTAAGTTTACAGCCTGAATATCTTCGTCTAATTCAAACTCCCCTAGCAAAATTCTCAATGTTGCCAGAAAGCCAGCTAGCCCAGAAAAAATTAAAAAGTCTAAAATTATAGGGCTATATTTATTAAGGGTTGAAAATAGTAATGTGAGAGGCCTAAATACAACTACTATTGCAATCGGAATTGCATATGCAAACAAACTGTAAAGCAACATCGGGTTATCTTGATTGGCTGGATGATAGTATGTCACTAACGAAGAAGTGGCCAATAGAAGTGCCGCGATTCGACACGGCCATCCACTTAGCGCTCGGGATGCTTCGTCCCTCAACTCACTTTTAAATTCATCTCTGTGTTCTTGACAATAATTGAAATACTTGTCTTTGTTAATCTTCAAGAACTTTTCCCAATTAAGTGGATACAAGTGAATGTGTTATCTGGACCCTACGAAATCTACTTTGACTGCTAATGAAATTTATCAGTTACGTACTTCATATGGATCTACACAAATGCTATAAACGGCGCACCCTATTTATTCTTTAGGCATTCACCGTGTTATCAATTGCCACTCTTCTCCCGTTATTAGTTTTTATTGTTTTAATCGGAAGCTACATCTGGGGTAGGTATATGTTCTTCCAAATTAATTCGAACAAAACTAAATATGTTGCCTATCTTTATGATCTAGTTGTCGCTGTACAAATATTTATTACATTTTATTGCTTTCTTTCCTTTGCCCCTAGTGAATTATCCATTTTGAAGTCATTCGAGTTATCTATTGGTTACCTAACTTCTCTTAGCTTGTTTTGGTGGTCCATAAAGAGCAGTAAAGAATTAAGTTTTGCAACGGGCGCAGGAGTAGGAAATATTATTACACAAGGCCCCTTTTTGATTGTTCGGCACCCTTTTTATCTGTCTTACATAATTACCTGGATAACAAGTACATTGGTGTTTAACTTAGCATCATTGTGGATTACACTAACTATGCTATTTACTTTTTATGTGGTCGCAGCATTTTCTGAAGAACAACAATTGGAAAGGACAACGCTAGGACCAAGTTATAAAAAATATAAAAATGAAATTGGAATGTTTCTGCCTAAGGCTACGCAATGGAAGAACTGGTTTTTCGGACTCTTTCCGATCAAGACGAAATAGAACAGTTCATTGACCGATTCGGGAACTTTGTTGGAGTACAACTCCCACTTCCATATGTATTAGCAAATAAAGTAGTAGGAGCTTTCCTACAAAAACGACTTGTAGGTGGATATATAATCGTCACAAAACCACCATTCAGGTCTACTATGTTTGTACCAGACTCAATTAAGAACACTGATAAATTTTTTAAGCTAGACCCTTATGACATGATGGAAGTAAATGGCGTTTGGATTAGTCCGACTCTGAAAACAGCTAAGCTTCAATTTTCAGTTTGGAAAAATCTGTTGAAAGACGTCTTCTTCAGCGGAAAAAAATACGTGTTACTAATGCGTAATGCAAAGAACAAAAACGTTGACCACATACATAGCTTGACTAATCCTACGTTACTATACATGGGAACTCCGTCATTAATACAAGGGCTCTCGACACATCAGGAAATTTCAATAAGCTTTACTACTAGATGGAAGTTAGTACGAGGATTTCACAGCTATTGGAATGAATATAAAAAGCGAGAAAAGAGACAACGCCGTCCAATCTTTAGTACTCCTCGCATAAATACTGTAGTCCAGGAAGAATCAAGTCAGCCAGAACCAATAAAATAACCGAACCAATACACCCATACTTCCAACAACAATCAAATGCCCCGAAATCCCTGACACCACAACCCGTGGGCGCAGCTACCTATGCACCAACGCCCCGGGATGGTGCGCCCCGCCGAATCTGGCACATTATCAGTGACTTCCACCCGTTTCGAAGTTTTTCAAGGCTGGATTTTGCCGGACAGGTGCTTTATCCTCCTCTTCCCCGTTCGGGGTCGTTTTCCGACTCCTGCCAGCCCGTTGTACCGGGCAATGGTGGTTGGCTTCATGCCGACTGAGGGATGGGTACTGGGCACGTCGCTATATGAAAACTGGCTAGATGGGGACAAAATACTCGCATGACTAAAACTACTCGTAAAACTGCCACTAAAAGCAAGCCACAGAAACGGGCTGACAAGTATGTTTACGCATTCGGCAAGAAAACCGAAGGCAACGCCAATATGCGAGAGTTGCTGGGCGGTAAAGGCGCCAACCTGGCTGAAATGGCGTCCATCGGCCTTCCTGTTCCGCCTGGATTCACGATAAGTACGGAAGTCTGTAATTATTTCTACTCTCATAAGGAAACCTATCCACCGTCCCTGATTAAAGATGTGGAAGCCGCCGTCGCCCAGATTGAAAAGCAATTGGGTAAAAAATTTGGTGCCAACGCCAACCCACTGCTGGTTTCAGTCCGATCAGGCGCTCGAGATTCTATGCCTGGTATGATGGATACCATCCTCAACCTGGGCCTCAATGACGAAACCGTCGAAGGACTGGCGACTGGGTCCGGAAACAGCCGGTTCGCCTGGGATTGCTATCGCCGCTTCATCCAGATGTATGGTGACGTCGTGCTGGGTATTCAGCCCGAGAGCGAGGAGGATGACGACCCCTTTCACAAGGTGCTGGACCGTCTGAAATCCAGGCTCGGCATCGACTCGGACAACGCCCTGGCCACAGAAGATCTGAAGGAACTGGTCAAGGAATACAAGAGCTTGATCCGCAAAAAAACCGGCAAGACTTTCCCCCAGGATGTCATGGAGCAACTGTGGGGGGCAATCGGGGCGGTGTTCAAATCCTGGAAAAACCCTCGTGCGATACTTTATCGACAGCAGTACGGAATTCCTGCTGAATGGGGCACGGCAGTTAATGTGCAGGCGATGGTATTCGGCAATATGGGCGAGACCAGCGCAACCGGTGTCGCCTTCACGCGGGATCCTGCCAACGGCGAAAAGGCATTTTATGGTGAGTACCTGGTAAACGCTCAGGGCGAAGACGTTGTAGCCGGAGTCAGAACCCCTCATTCCATCGCTTACATGGAAAAAGAACTGCCGGAAAATTTCCGCGATCTCGAGAAGGTCCGCAGTAAACTGGAACGGCATTTCAAGGACATGCAGGACTTCGAGTTCACTATTGAAGAGGGACGGTTGTTCATTCTGCAGACCCGCAACGGCAAACGAACCGGCCTCGCCGCAGTCCGGATCGCAGTTGAAATGCAACGTGAACGCCTGATGAGTCAACAGACTGCCCTGCTGAAAATTCCCGCTGAATCCATAGACTCCCTGCTGGTTCCGGTTTTCGACGCCAAGGCGCTGAAAGCCGCGTCCCTCATCGGGAATGGACTGCCCGCCGGGCCAGGTGCCGCCACCGGTCGCATCGCCTTTACCGCAGCAGCCGCCGAACAGGAAATCAAACGTGGCAACAAGGTGGTCCTGTGCCGTACCGAGACTTCACCGGATGATCTCAAAGGCATGCTGCATTCACAGGGAATTCTGACTTCCCGGGGTGGCGTTTCTTCCCACGCTGCGCTGGTGGCCCGTCAACTGGGCAAGGTATGCGTCTGCGGAGCCGGGGATATCTCCATCAATTACGAGCGCAAGACCCTGACCGCGGGCAAGGTGGTTCTCAAGGAAGGTGACTATATATCTATCGATGGCACTACCGGCGCCATCTACAAGGGCATGATTGAAAGCGCCGACTCGGAAGTCAAGCGGGTGCTTGAAGGCAGCATGAAGCCAGAGAAAAGCTATACTTTCGAGCTGTTCCAGACGGTGATGGAGTGGTCGGACAAATACCGCCGTCTGAAAATCCGCACCAACGCCGATACGCCGTCCATGGCGCGCCAGGCAGTTGCCTTCGGTGCCGAGGGAATCGGCCTGTGCAGAACTGAGCACATGTTTTTCGAAGGCAACCGCATCGACCTGATGCGGCAGATGATTTTGGCTGTGGACGAAGTGGAACGACGGGCTGCCCTGAAAAAACTGCTGCCTTTCCAAAAGAAGGACTTTGTCGGCCTGTTCAGAGAGATGAACGGACGACCGGTTACCATACGCCTGCTCGATCCGCCGCTGCATGAGTTTCTGCCCCACGATGATGCGGTTCGCCGGCAATTGGCGGAAAAGCTCGGCGTGCCCCTGGAATTCGTGATCGAAAGGATCAAGGCATTACATGAGGAAAACCCGATGCTCGGTTGCCGTGGCTGCCGACTGGGTATCCTGCACCCGGAAATTACCGAGATGCAGACCCGGGCGATTTTCGAAGCTGCCGCCCAGGTGATGACAGCCAAGAAGAAGGTCAAGGTGAATCCCGAGATCATGATCCCACTGGTGGGTTTCAAGGCTGAACTGGATGATCAGTTGCAGGTCGTTCACAGAGTGGCGGAAGAAGTAATGCAGCGGCGCGGCGTCAAGATCAGTTATCTGGTCGGTACCATGGTGGAAGTCCCCCGTGCCGCAATTACTGCCAATGAGATAGCTCAGATAGCCGACTTTTTCAGTTTTGGCACCAATGACCTTACCCAGACAGCACTGGGTTTGAGTCGTGACGACATGGGCCTGTTCTATGACGAGTACCAGAAAAAGGAAATCTACAGTCAGAACCCCTTCGCCAGCATTGACAAGCACGGCGTGGGCAAGCTGATGGACTTTGCCGCTACCAATGGCCGCAAAGTGAAAAAGGACCTGAAACTTGGTATCTGTGGCGAGCACGCGGGGGATCCGTCCTCTATCGATTTCTGCCACAATCTCGACCTGGATTATGTGAGTTGTTCACCACCCCGGGTACCCATAGCCAGGCTGGCGGCAGCTCAGGCTGCATTGAGAGAGAAAAACTAGCTAACAGCCTGTTGCAAAGCCCTCAGCTGGCACAATAGGGCGTTAAGATATGTCTCAAAATGCTCATTTACGGAAGGTAAACAACAGGCTGCTAACCTCTGATTACATTGACCTTTGACTGGCCGTTATCAGTCAGTCATCACCAGACCGTGAATACGATTCAGTAACGGTCCGTGTGGGAATGGCCCGTCGGAGCCGTAATTGATAAACGGAGACGCCAACAGGTGTTCAGTGGTTAACCAATGAATACCGCTGGCTGATTGTCAGTGCAGCGGCAGTGGTGGAATCGGACAATCGAGGCTGCCGCCGATAGCTCTCAACAATTCAATCTCGATCGGGGCGGCCCTCGTATCGGCCATGATACAGGCGACACAGGCTTTCAGGACGGCGGGTTTTTGCAGCGGTTTCAATTCCCCCAGCCGATCCAATGCCCGATCCAGCGAAGCAAAGTCGAGTCGCCCTTTTTCCCACAGATCAAGCTGCAATGGCAGCAATTTCTCCCGGGCACGGGCAAAGGCCTGCGCCGGCTCCAGTTCACTCTCCAGGTCGGAATACGCCAACATGGAGAGCAGACATTCCAGTTCGGGAAGACTGTCTTTTAATTCCCTGCGTCCTATCGATCTGGCGGATTTTTTCCTGAACACAGGATCCAGCGTATTCCCAACAATCTTCAGCAGCGCCCATTCGAACAGGCTAACGCGCTTATCCAACTTGATCAGGTGCAGCAGATTGGCTGAAAAACGTTCGTACTGCTGGGAAGAAAGTTGCCTCAGGCTATGCAGCCCGATCGAAAGCAGGGGCAGCCGGAACTGGGTGGGTATTTCACTGAATTCCCCCAGCAGGCGGTTCAGCTCTGCGGCGATACCCTGCTCCGCGGATGTTTCAAGGTAGTTCAATTGCGAATCGCGGATAACCTCATTGCCGTCCACGATCATGAGGTAGACTAACGCCCGGGCAGCCGAGGGCGAGTGGGCAGCTTCAAGCAACCCGTCGGGGATTTCCCTGAGCAGTCGTTTCGCTTCATCCAACTGCTCCACACCAGGCTTTCCAATCTGCTCCACGATCGCATCGGCCAGCGCCAAAGCAGCCAATTGCGTCATTCTGGCGGCGCGACTCTGGGCATCTGCGGCTCCGGAACCGGACGCTTGCTCGGCATCACGGCGCTCCTGATTCACCAGGCGATCCAGATCGTAGACTCCGTCCCAGTCCGGTAGAATGGCTTTGATTCGAACGTCAATTGGCGGGTGTGTTGCGTACAGTCTTCTCAGCCGGCTGAACGAACCTTCCTCAAACAGTGCGTGACTGATTTCCACACTGTTCGGGTTGTTCAGATAGGAGCGTTGCTGGTGTGTGGCAATCCGCATCAGCGCACCGCCGATACCATGCGGATTCCGGGTAAATTGCACAGCCGAAGCGTCGGCAAGGAATTCCCGTTGGCGACTGACTGCCGCCTTGATCAGGTTGCCGAAAAAAGTACCCACATAGCCGAGTACCAGCAATCCCAGTCCCAGTAAAACAATGCCGCTGCCATTTCGTGACCTGCGGCTGTAGGTGCCACCTCGCATCAGATAGTAGCCGATAAGCCCCAACACCAGGATACCGTGAAGAATGGCTATCAACCGAATGTTGATACGCATGTCACCATGCAGGATATGACTGAATTCGTGGGCGATAACCCCCTGCAATTCGTCCCTGTTGAGATCTTCCACAGTGCCGCGCGTCACACCGATAATCGCGTCCCCTGGCGAGTAGCCGGCGGCAAAGGCATTGATACCGGACTCCTCAAGAAGATACACGGGCGGTACCGGGGTACCGCAAGCCAGCGCCATCTCTTCCACTATATTCAATAACTGGCGTTCATTGAAATTTTCAGTTTCGGGAAGCAACAGCCGGCCATTCAGCATTTCCGCCACCCTGGCTCCACCTCCGGCAAGTGCGGCCAGCTTGTAAAGGCTGCCCAGCACAATGACTGCAAGCACGGCAAAACTGACCAGAACAAACATCCGCCAGTCGTAGCCGGCAGCCGGATTCCTCACCGACACGCTGTTGAC
Source organism: Pseudomonadales bacterium (assembly GCA_024234395.1). Taxonomy (GTDB): domain Bacteria; phylum Pseudomonadota; class Gammaproteobacteria; order Pseudomonadales; family Pseudohongiellaceae; genus NORP240. The sequence continues at coordinate 266,658 of JACKOH010000001.1, read as the reverse complement.
CGAAACACTGTCAAGTGGAATCAGCCCGAAAATAGCAATCACCAGAATATTGGTGATCGCAATCAGGGAAATCACCGCCAGCGCAAACAGAAAAATGAGACGCCCGGTCTTGCGTTTGGCAATATCCTGGGATTCAAAGAAATTCATGTCACCTGCCAGGATTCCAGCCGAACAATTGGAACATCATCAGACCGGCAGTTATTAAAAAGAGACTTTTGGCGCTTCCTGTATTGCTTCGCTGTCCTCGAATTCGAGCAGGCTGGCGTCCTCGGCATGGCCGAACATACCGGCCACCATCACGGCTGGAAAACTCTGTTTGAAAGTGTTGTAGGCCATCACCTGATCGTTGAACGCCTGCCGGGAAAAAGCCACTTTATTTTCAGTACTCGTCAACTCTTCACTGAGCTGCATCATGTTCTGATTGGCCTTCAGATCGGGATAAGCTTCCATCACTACACTCAGGCGCCCGAGTGCTCCCGTTAATGCGCCTTCTTTACTGACCAGATCCGCCATGACGGCGGCATTTCCCGGATCGGCGGCCGCTGCCTTCAATCCGGCCAAAGCAGCGTTTCTGGCAGTAGTCACAGCCTCCAGGGTTTCCCGTTCGTGACTGAGATAGGCTTTGGCAGTTTCCACCAGGTTGGGAATCAGGTCGTAGCGGCGTTTCAGCTGGACTTCAATCTGTGCGAAGGCATTCTGATAGCGGTTTTTCAGGCTCACCAGCCTGTTGAATACCCCGATAAAATAAAGAACAACGATGGCGAGTATTGCCAGGATAACAATCGCGGCTATTCCCATTTGGCTGACTCCGTGCTGGAATTATTGTGCCATTAAACCCCTTTAACCAAACTCTGTCCATACTGCGTGGCTCGAGCCCTGAAACGGTTCACAAATTTCCGGTGTCACCCCTGTCAACATTCTGCTAAGCTCGACGACAAAAGACTCAGCCATAATCAGATATAAGAAGAATAACACTATGAATACCGGCCTGCTTGCTCTGCTCTCGGTTCTCCCGATCATCTCGGTTGCCATCTTCCTGGTAGTCTTGCGCTGGCCTGCCAGCCGGGCGATGCCCATCGCCTATATCGTTGCGGCTTTGCTGTCCCTGCTGGTCTGGCAGGTCTCCTTTGCCCAGGTACTGGCCGCCACTATCAACGGTCTGATTGTCGCTGCTTCACTGATTTTCATCATTTTCGGCGCGATTCTGCTTTTGAACACGCTGAAACAGAGCGGCGCCATTTACGCGATCCGCAAGGGTTTCTCGGATATCACCCCGGACCGGAGAATTCAGGTGATTATCATTGCCTGGCTGTTTGGATCGTTCATCGAGGGGTCCGCGGGATTCGGCACTCCGGCCGCGGTTGCGGTACCACTGATGGTGGGTCTCGGTTTTCCCGCCATGGCCGCTGTGGTGTCCGGCATGATAATTCAAAGTACCCCGGTGTCGTTCGGGGCGCTGGGCACGCCGATCCTGGTTGGGGTCAGTACCGGCCTGTCTGCGGATCCGAATCTCGTCCAGTTTGCGGCTGATAATGGCTTTGAGGAATGGCGTCAGTTTCTTGCCTTCATCGCCACCAGGGTCGCCCTGATTCACGCGCTCGCAGGAACCTTCATTCCACTGATTGTGGCTGCAGTGCTGACCCGCTTTTTTGGCAGGAACCGCTCATTTGCTGAAGGATTGCAGATCTGGCGGTTTGCGCTGTTTGCTGCCTTCTCGATGACCATTCCCTACCTGATTGTCGCCAATTTGCTGGGGCCCGAGTTCCCTTCCATGTTTGGTGGCCTGATCGGACTCGCCATCGTTGTCAGTGCTGCTCGCAAAGGATTTCTGGTGCCGCCCCGGGAGTCGGCGTGGGATTTCGACAGTCGCGAAAACTGGGACGAAGACTGGACCGGGCTGCAACGGGATGAGCCAACCTCGGAACCGGAAACGCTTATGCCGATCGTTCGGGCGTGGACACCTTATCTGCTGGTCGCACTGCTACTGGTGATTACCCGCCTGCCGTGGCTGGACATGGCCAGATTTCTGCAACATCAGTTTGTCACTATCAGCTGGTCGGATATCCTTGGCAGCGGCATCAATGCCTCATTTCAGCCGCTCTGGTCACCGGCAGCCATATTCATCGTGGTCTCGTTTGCCACCTATTTTCTTCATCGCATGGATGCCTCCGCGTATCGGCAGGCCTGGCGGGAATCCGGAGCGACTCTGCTTCCGGCATCCACCGCACTGGTTTTTACAGTACCCATGGTACAGGTATTCATTAATTCCGGCGGTGGCGCGACCGGATATGAACAGATGCCGCTGGCGCTTGCCGAAGGCGTGGCGGCACTGACCGGATCGGCCTGGCCCTTCTTTTCCACTTTCATTGGTGGACTCGGCGCTTTCGTTGCCGGCAGCAATACCGTCAGCAATATGATGTTCTCCCTGTTTCAGTTCGGTGTCGGCGAGCGAATCTCCGTTGACCCCACCTGGATCGTCGCCCTGCAGGCAGTGGGTGGTGCGTCTGGAAATATCATCTGTGTGCATAACGTGGTTGCGGCCTCGGCAGTGGTCGGGTTGATCGGTAAGGAAGGAGCGGTGATTCGCAAGACGCTGTTGCCGTTTTTCTACTATGCCCTGCTCACCGGAGCCATCGGTTACGGCATCGTCAATCACGAGAGTGGTCTGTTCAATGCCGGATTCCTGCTGGCCGGGTTGATTGCCGCCTTCATGGTTTATCTGATTATCCGCTACGGGCGCAAACCCGCGGCTACTCAGGCGGCGCCAGATTAAGAAAATCATCCGGCCTCCTGCTCCCGGATGATTTTTGATGGTGGTACCCGGACCGGAATCGGAATCCCCTGACCAATTGCGACAGGCAGCCACCTCGGTTGCAGAATACTGCCGGTGCAGAACTGCTGAGTGTTGGTTGTTCATGAATCAGGTGACTATCCAGAAAGAATCACTTACCAGAAAAAATCACTTGCCAGAAAGAGTTACTTGCCAGACGGTGTCAGTTGAAACATCATCGTCTTCCTGGACCAGGAGCCTCAATCAGCGTCCTGATGCCCAACGCTTTGTCACCGGCTGGAGTCGGACTGAACCTGCGGTGAAAGTCTGAACTGACGGGATCCAGTCAGCCCCTGAACCGGCTGTTGTAGCCCGCAGGAACGACAAGCAGTCAACCAGGATGCGCTCACGCCACGTTGGACATGAACAGCCTGCCAGCAAGACATTCCATCACCATTGCCACCGCGGGACATGTGGACCATGGCAAGACCTCCCTGGTTCGCCTTATCACAGGGACCGATACCGATACCCTGGCCGAAGAGAAAAACCGCGGCCTGAGTATCAATTCCGGCTTTGCGTATCGCCGTTTACAGCATTTGCACCATTCGCAGCAACCGCACGACCAATCTGATACCGAAGCAGACAGCTCCCGCGTTCTGTCCATTGGATTTGTCGATGTCCCCGGACATACCGATTTCATCAATAATGCCCTGGCCGGTATCGGTGCCGCCGACTTTGCCCTGCTGGTTGTTGCGGCGGATGATGGAGTCATGCCACAAACGCGTGAGCACCTGGCAATCATGGACCTGCTGGGTCTGCAGGGCGGTGCGATAGCGATTACCAAGATCGACAAGGTCGCTGACGAAAGGATTGCCCAGACTCGTCGCGAGATTGCGGAACTGGTGAGGGACACCAGTTTCTCAGCGACGCCAGTGATTGCACTTTCCTCTCAGTCGGGCGTGGGAATTAACTCGTTGCTGATGCGCCTGGAATCCCTCGTTAACGAGGTTGTCCAATACCCCCTGAATCGAGCGAAGCTGACCAGATTCACCATCGACCGATCCTTTACCGTGAAAGGTATCGGTACTGTAGTCACCGGTACAGTATTGGCTGGGAAGATAGACAGCACTACCACACTGGTCCATTCGGGTACCGGCCTCGAAGCGCGGATCAGGGGAATCCGGCATGACAACTTAAGTGTATCGGGCGCCAGTGCCGGTGAACGGATCGCTGTCAACATAACCCTACCCTACCAGCAGGTGGTACGCGGCGACTGGTTACTGGACACTGCACTGTATCGCCCGACTCAGCGGCTCGATACGCGTCTCAGTCTGCTCGAACCGGTAAATTTTCGGGGCGGAGCGGAATACCACCTTTATCATGGCACCGCCCATCATCTGGTACGGGTCCGACAACTGGGCGATGACTCCAGCCCCTATTTTCAGTTGTTCAGCGAGCAACCCCTGCTGGCCAATTACGGCGACCGTTTCATCCTTCGCGATCCAGCCTGCGAACGGACCATTGGCGGCGGTACGGTGATGGACACATTCGTACCCCGCCGTGGCAGAAATACCCCGGCACGCCTGAGCTTTCTGGAAGCGATGGACAGGGACGACGACTTGGCTCTCCGGGCACTGCTGGACAGCCAGCCCGGCGGTGTATCCCTGGATCAGTTTTTGTGCTGCAGAAACCTGGACCGGGCCCGGGGCGAAGAACTGGTCGCATCGCTTCAGGAGGAAGCATTGCCATTCGCCAGACTGGAACTGGAACAGACCGGAGCCACTCTGCTCCTGCACGATCGATTCCTGCAACAGGCAATCCATCACATTGTTGCCGTGATGGCGGATTATCACCAGGAAAATCCCAGTCACACCGGCATTCAGGAATCGCTGCTGAGTCGCCGTGCGAACTTCGAAAACTCACGCTTGCTGTCGCACGCGATCGTTGGCAAATTAGTGAAATCCGGCAGACTCAGGCGCTCTGGCAATCTGCTGTCTTTACCGGATCACCAGGTGCAACGATCGGCGGAGGAGCAACTTTTCCTGGAGCGCATCCGACCATTGCTGGAAGACTCGGGTTTTGTGCCACCGAGGACCCGGGAACTGGCGGATCTGACTGCCATGAAGCTGGGCTCCCTGGAGCGACTGCTCGCCGCAGCGCGTAAAACCGGCAACCTGATCCAGGTCGCGGGTAACCGTCACTACCTGCCCGAAACCATCGCCCGGCTTGCCAAATTTACCGAATCCTTGGCCCGGGAACACCGCGATGGTTTCTCGGTTATCCAGTTCCGTGACCGGCTGGGAATCGGTCGCAACCTGTGCATCGAAATACTCGAATATTTCGACCGTATCGGCTATACACGCCGGGCGGACAATGTGCGCCTTCTGCGTGGGTCCAGGGATAAGATATTCAGCACTGCAGAAGGCTTGTCAGACCAGAACGGGTAACCAGGCAACCTTCGGAGACCATTGCCGACAGGTGTATTCCAGCCAGTACCCATAGTATCATCCGGGCAACCTGCCAGGGCACATCGTGGTGCGCTGTGGAGCAATTGAATAAGCAATTGATTAAGGGCGAGCCTGTTTAATGGCCGAGTCATTTCCCACCATTCCCAATGCACACGCCCTGTTCGCCATGTTGATTACAGCCTTCGCGCTGTTTCTTTTTACCCGCAAAAACCTGCCCCTTGAAATCTCCAGCCTGGGCCTGTTAGGCATCCTGGCGGTAGTCTTCTCCCTGTTCCCGTACGAACACGATGGCGAAACTTTCGAAGCCATTGATTTTTTCCTTGGCTTTGGCCATGAAGCACTGATTGCAGTCTGTGCCCTGATGGTAATCGGTCAGGGACTGGTGACAACCGGCGCCCTGGAACCGGTAGGCAGACTGCTCACCCGGGCCTGGGCCATTTCACCATTCCTGTCATTGCTGGCGACACTGGTTATCAGCGCCGTTCTCAGCGCTTTCATCAATAACACACCGATCGTCGTATTGCTCCTGCCAATTCTGATCAGCGTCTGCCTGCGCACCAAGTCTCCTGCGTCCAAGGTTCTCATGCCGATGGGGTTTGCCACCCTGGTCGGCGGCATGAGCACCACCATCGGCACTTCCACCAATCTGCTGGTCGTCAGTGTCGCCAGCGAACTGGGTCAGCCCCGTCTGCAGATGTTTGACTTTGTGGTCCCGGCGGCAATTGCCAGCGGCGTTGCCATTACCTATCTGTGGCTGCTGGCACCACGTATGCTGCCAAAACGCGAAATCGATCTGGCCGACAGTTCTCCACGGCTGTTCCAGGCCAGATTGCACCTCGATGAGAGCAGCCCCTGCATTGGCAAGTCCGTTGCGGAAACGAAAAAACTGGCCGGTAACGACATCAACCTGGTGCGGATCAACCGCGGGGACCACCAGATTTATCCACTACCGGATGCAAAACTGCAGGCCGGTGACCGGCTCCGGGTCATGGACACCGCGAAAAAAATACGCGATGCCGCCACTGCCCTGAAAGCAACCCTGTATTCCGGCGATACCCGGGTCGACGACGAACACCCGCTGCGGGCCGAGAACCAGACGGTGGCGGAAATTGCGGTGGTATCAGGCTCCTCCCTGGACCGTGCCAATTTGCGGTTTTCAGGGTTTCTGCATTTCCATCAGCTGTTTGTCCTGGCCTTGCACCGGGCCGGTAAGGATATCTGGAAACCGGGCGAGGAAATCATGGACGTGATTCTGGAACAGGGGGATGTGTTGCTGGTCCAGGGCAGCAAGGAAGAAATCAAGAAACTTAAGCGAAGTACCGAATTTCTGGTTCTCGACGCGTCGGAGGAGGTCCCCAGTACCAAGCGCGCCCCGCTGGCGCTGGCTATCCTGCTGACGGTCGTGGTAACCGCGGCCTTCGGATTGCTGCCGATTGCCGTCAGCAGCCTGGCCGGGGCGATCGTGATGGTAGCCACCCGCAGTCTCAATCTGGGTACCGCTATCCGTGCCGTCAGTTCATCGGTTTTCTTTGTGGTGGTCGCGAGCCTGGCGCTGGGCCAGGCCCTGCTCCTCACCGGCGCTTCGGACTACATGACCGAAGTATTCCTGTATTTTACCCGCGACGCCGCGCCATCAACTGTCCTCAGTGCGCTGATCCTGCTGATCGCCATTTTCACCAATATCGTTTCCAATAACGCGGCCGCGGTGATCGGGACTCCAATCGGTATCGGCATTGCTGAGCAACTGGGTGTCTCGCCGGAACCTTTCGTGCTGGCGGTGCTGTTCGGAGCCAATCTCAGTTACGCCACACCAATGTCCTACAAGACCAACCTGCTGGTGATGAGTGCCGGCAATTACACGTTTAACGACTTCCTGAAAGTCGGTTTACCACTGACCATTATCATGTGGCTGACCTATTCGTGGATTCTCAGTAGCCTTTATCTATAGGATACCGGTGTGCGTTCGCCATGCGTTCAAGCAAGCAGTTGACTTCACTGCCGCACCAGTTCACTGACCGGCTCGATCATTTCAGATGTCAGTTGTCCCGGTATCTGCAGAGCCAGGATGCCGACACCATCCACGACTTCAGAACCTCGTTCCGGCGACTGCAGGCCACTTATTCCATCTATCCACCGGTGGCAAGATCCAACGCCGCAGTCGAGTACCTGCAACTTGCCAGGCAACTTTTCAAACTCAACAGCCTCATTCGCGACTGCGACATCATGCTGGACAAACTGGACCACCACGGTCCTGGCGCGGACCCGGACCGGAACCGGTTGACTGCCAGCCTGCTGAAACGCCGCCGTAATCAGGAGGTCGCCGCCATGGAAGCAGCGCAGCAACTGGCCCGATTGAGTCCTCCGACCCTGTCCGCCGACAAGCGGGCGCTGAGAAAGCGCCTGCGTTGGCGGATTCGGCACCGGGTTCAAAGCATTCTGGGACACATCCCGCGTATCGTCGCTGACCCGAGTAACAGCGAAGCGCTTCATAACATGCGCAAACAGACCAAGAAACTGTATTACCTTCTCGAACTTGCCTGGGGACAGAATCGGCGTGCCCGGATGACGAAAATCAAGGAAATCCATACTGTTGCCGGCGAAATTCATGACTGTGATGTGACCATACAATATCTGAATGACTGTTCCAGCCTGCTCGAAAACGGTGCATCACTGATTGACCGGCTGAATACCGAAAGGCAATTTTATTCTGAGCGCCTGCTGGGCCTGCTGGAAGGAATTGACTGGCGGTCACTGCAACGGGAGGTGTAACGCTCCAGCTTTGATTTGCCAGTTGTCGCGTCTTGCAGTAAGGTATGGGCGACTGTCACTCAGGGAGATGCACCCCTTCTATGCGCGTGGATTGGAAATCTTATAACCCGGGAGCTTTTTACGATGAAACCATCAGCTCCCCAGGTTTCGCGCGCAAACATGCCCGCCGCCTGGTCAGCTATCTTCGCTCGCTCAAATCCGACGAAGTCAGTAATCGCAAGCAGGCAGCCAGCCTGGCGATCAAGACCATGGGCATCTCGTTCACGGTTTACAGTGACGCCGGTAACATCGACCGGGAGTGGCCTTTCGACATCATCCCGCGGATTATTCCCCGCAAGGAATGGGACGTCACCAGCAAAGGGCTCGAACAGCGGGTCCGCGCGCTGAACCTGTTCATCAACGATATCTATAACGCCCAGAAAGTCTTCAAGGACAAGATAGTCCCCAGGGATCTCATTCTGGAGTCGGGCAACTTCCGCAAGGAGTGCATGGGCATCAAGCCGGCTTTCGGCACCTGGGCACACATCTGCGGAACCGACCTGATTCGTGACCGGGACGGCCTGTTTTACGTGCTGGAGGACAACCTTCGGGTACCTTCCGGGGTGTCCTACATGCTGGAGAATCGCACCGTCACGAAACGGGTATTTCCTGAATTATTCGAAAATTACGATATCCTGCCGGTCACGGACTATCCAACCAAGCTGTACGATACCCTGGCAGCCATTTCCCCGCGCCGGATCAAGAATCCCGAAGTCGTTGTGCTGACTCCAGGCATTTACAACTCTGCCTACTTCGAGCACTCGTTCCTGGCCCAGCGCATGGGCGCGGAGCTGGTGGAAGGCGGCGACCTGGTGGTTCAGGACGACTGTGTCTTTATGCGCACGATCGATGGTCTGGCCCGAGTCGATGTCATTTACCGCCGTATTGACGACCTGTTTCTTGATCCCTCGGTATTCAATAAGGATTCGGTGCTGGGTGTAAAAGGCCTGATGCAGGCCTGGATCAAGGGTAATGTCGGGCTGGCCAATGCCCCGGGTGCCGGCGTGGCAGACGACAAGGTTGTTTATACTTATGTACCAAAACTGATCAAGTACTACCTGGGTGAAGATCCCATCCTGCCCAACGTCCCCAGTTACATCTGCTCCGACAAAAAGCAATGCCAGCACGTGCTGCAGAACCTTGACAAACTGGTGGTCAAGCCAGCCAATGAGTCAGGTGGTTACGGCATGCTGATGGGCCCCCAGGCTTCCACTGAGGAACGCGAGGAATTCGCCCGCAAGATCAAGGCCAATCCCCGTAACTACATGGCACAACCGCTGATCTCTCTTTCCACCGCGCCGATACTGGGAGACCGCAATGTGGAACCGAGGCACATCGATCTGCGTCCCTTTATCCTCCAGGCCAGGGACTCCTATGTCACGCCCGGCGGACTGACCCGCGTGGCGATGGTCAAGGGCTCTTACGTGGTCAACTCCTCCCAGGGAGGCGGCAGCAAAGATACCTGGATTGTGGATGAGTAGGGACAACAATGTTATCTAGAGTCGCAGAACGGGTTTACTGGATGGCGCGCTACCTGGAGAGAGCCGAGAATACGGCGCGCCTGATGAACGTGTATTCCAACCTGCTGCTGGATCTGCCCCGCGGCACCAAGGTCGGCTGGCATACCCTGATCGATATTTCCGGCGTGAACAAGGAATTTGCCGCCACCGGCCGCTCGGACGACGAACGCTCGGTGGTTCGCTTTCTGCTGTCAGAACAGAACGGTATCTCGTTGCTCAGCGTGCTGGCGATGGTCAGAGAGAACGCCCGGACCACCCGGGAGATCATCCCTTCCGAAGCGTTTGAACAGATCAACGACATCTATCTTAACATTCGGGAAAAAAGTGCCGGACAGGTATCCCGCAGCGCCAGAAATTTACTGTTGGAAGAGATCATAGTCCACTGCCAGCAACTGACCGGCATGCTGGAAGGCTGTCTCAGCCACAATCACGTGCATCGCTTTATTGAAATGGGCAGGTACCTGGAACGGGCCGACATGACGACCCGGATCGTCGATGTCGGCTCCGGCAGCCTGTTACCGGATCTGAACCTGGATAACAAGACCGATGGTGACTCCAATGAGCCCTACCAGGACACCCTGTGGATGAGCGTGTTACGTTCCCTGAGTGGCTACCAGATGTATCGGCAGAATGTCAAAGACCGGGTGAACGCCGATGACGTGGTAGCGTTCCTGTTGCAGGATTCGGAATTCCCCCGCTCCGTCGCTTTCTGCCTGGAACGCCTGAAAGGCTGTATCAACGGACTTTCAGATAACAGTCGGGCACTACGCCAGGTTCGCAAGGTGGTCCGCAATACGCGCCAGGCGCAGATTAAGGAACTGCTCAGCGATGGGCTGTTCCAGTATATCGACGATCTGCAGGTGGAAATCGCCGGCATTCACGATCAGGTTGCGAAAACCTGGTTTCTGCCGCACACCTGAGCCGTTACGCTTTTCACCATGAAGAACTTCGAGTGTGCCTGCGGCCAGACAGTCTATTTTGAAAATGACTATTGCCTGAGCTGCCTGCGCAGACTGGCCTACGATCCACTTCAGAACCGCATCCTGACCCTGACCGTTTTCAACCCGCGTACCGGATCCGGAACCGATACCGAAGGGAATAAAGTCCGACTCTGCAAAAATGATATCGATTACGGTGTCTGCAACTGGCTGGTCACAACGACAGACAACGATTTCTGCCTTTCCTGCAGCCTCAATCACATGATCCCCAATCTGCTGGCACCGGATAGGAGAGACTGGTGGGCACGGATGGAACAGGCCAAACGCAAATTATTGTATACGCTGTTGACAGTGGGCCTGCCGGTGGTGAACAAGGAGAACGACCCCGAAGGCGGACTTGCATTTGAATTCATCGAGGATAAATCAAGCAATCCCAATGTAGAAAATGAACTGGTCCTGACCGGCCACATGAACGGTCTGATTACTGTCAATATCGCAGAAGCCGACAGCGTCAAACGCGAACAGGCACGCCAGTCTCTCGGCGAATCCTACCGCACCCTGCTCGGGCATTTCCGTCACGAGAGCGGGCACTATTATTTCTGGAAACTGATCAACAACGATCAGTCCAGGGCGGGATTCCGGGATCTGTTCGGCGATGAGACAGCCGACTATCAGCAGGCCATGGACAATTATTACGCCAATCGGGACAGCATGACCCGCGACCCGCGCATGATCAGCCACTATGCGCAATCGCATCCTCTGGAAGACTGGGCTGAATGCTGGGCGCATTATCTGCACATGATCGATACACTGGAAACGGCAGAGGCATTCAACATCAGGAATTCGCAGGGGGACGCGGATCGCAGTACCATCGACAGCATGCTGGCCCGCTGGGGTGACCTGACGCTGATGTTGAATGCGCTGAACCGCAGTATGGGTATGGGCGACGCCTATCCGTTTATTCTGTCAGACCTGACTCTCAGGAAGATTCGTTTTGTTCATTCGCTGGTGAATCCCAGCTAGCTGCCCAGGCCAGCGGAGGCATCTGACGGAACGCATCCTTGAGCCTCTCATCCCAGGCTTTACCGATCTGCCGCAGGAACTCGCTGTCGCCGGAAAAGCGATGATGGCCGTCGAGAATCAGGCTGTCGGTCCGATACACGAGCACTTCCACGGGCGGACCCACAGTCAGGTTACTGCGCATGGTTGAGTCCATGGATACCAGGGCACACAGGGCGCAGGTATCAAGATTCAACTTCGGCTTCAGAATCCGGTCCAGAATCGGTTTGCCGTATTTACTCTCGCCGATCTGCAGATAGGGAGTATCGTCCGAAGTAGTGATATGGTTGCCTTCCGGGTACACCAGGATCGCTTCGTGTTTATAGCCGGCAATCTGGCCGCCGATAATAAAACTCGCTTCGAAACCATTTCCGCCACCGTGTTTCCGCTGTTGCACAAGACTCACATCGCCCAGGTAGTCGGACGCCTCGAACAGGTTTGCCACGTTGAGCAGGTTGACCTCTGAATTCTGCTTGATATCCAGTTTAATCTGGGCAATGGTGGCCTGGGTGGTGGCCAGGTTGCCAGCTGACAAAACCACGAACTGGCGCTGACCATCGATCCCGAAGCGAAACATCTTGCTGTAGGTACTGATCTGGTCGATCCCGGCATTGGTGCGCGAATCGGAACAGAACACAAGGCCGTCGTTGACCGAGACGGCAACACAGTAAGTCATTGCAATATCCTGAATACGAGGAGGTGATGGCGGAAGAGGCAGGAGTCGAACCCACCAGACCCGTTTGTGTCGGATCTCACCGGGTTTGAAGTCCGGGCACCCCACCGGGGATGACGCTCTTCCGCCATCGAGTCTAGCACAAGGACGGGTGAGGCAAAACCATGACCATGCCTGTGACACCTTCCAGGCTCAGGGGTAAACTCCAGGGAGCCAGGTCTAGGGTGTCAGGTCATTGAGTCGCCAGTCGTAGTCCAGGTAGCGGATTCGAACCCGGTCCTGCGCCAGATCCCGGCTCACCCCGGCGGGCAATTGCATGGCATCGCGATAGCGGGCGAGAAACTGGGAAACCGACCGAATTCCACGCCACCCCTGCCGGAAATCCTCGGCGTACCAGTCAAACAGTTCTGAAACCCACAGGGTGTCGCCCTGCAATCGGTTGCGGGAAGGATCGGCAAGAAACAGGCGGGTCGCGTTTTCCAACTGTTCCTCAAGACGTTCACCAACGAAGGCTTCCGGCCGCAAGGCCGGGCAGCCGATACTGGCGCAATTGACGGCAAAATGAATGCGTGGCTCCCCGAATCCCTGCGCGCCCCTGATCAGTCTGTGTTCGACATAGTCCAGTGACAAGCTTTCACCGAACAGGTTCACGATGCGGCGTGACCAGGGTGAGCGGAACAACGAGCCGAGATCCCGGATGGAGTCCAGATCAGGATATTCACCCAGAATCAGTTCCACGGTCCAGGCATTGTAGGCGTTGATCAGAAATGCCAGCCGCTGCTGCTCCGACCAGCCATCGAATCGGGGTCTGTCGACCGCCGCGAGTTCCTCGAGATAGAGGCGAAGACTGTCGTGCTCTTCCAGCAGGCCGGCATAGTCCACCTGACTTTGCCTGCCCTCCTCCAACATCCAGACGTGACGGCTTAACAACTGGTTCCAACGCGTATGGTCGTGGTCGAATTCAGGACCGGCCGCCCAGGCGGCACCACCCCACAATAACAACAATCCGGCCAGCAGGACGCCGCGCATCGCGTGCAGGCGCAGCCTTTCCCACCATCCGCTCCGGCGGATCGTGTGACTACCGAATTCCCTGAAAATACAGTATCCTCGATTAATTAAGCACATCAAGCATCATGATAAAGAATGCCGGGGCGAATGGGGAGTAAGACTATGCAGTTTGCGCAGATAACGGGCTGGGGCAAGTGTATCCCGCCGGCCGTACTGAGCAACGCAGACCTGGAAACATTCATGGATACCTCGGACGAATGGATTACCTCCCGGACCGGAATCCGGGAGCGTCGAATCTGCCACTGTAATTTTTCCGACATGGCTGTGGTTGCCGCCCGCCATGCGCTGGCTGCCGCCGACCTGGATCCCGGCGAACTCGATCTGATTCTGGTGGGCAGCCTGACCGTGGACTCGCTCTGCCCCAACACCGCGTCGATCATTCAGGACGCACTGGGCGCGCGGCACGCCGCGGCAATCGATCTCAATACCGCCTGTACCGGCTTCCTTTACGGTCTGCATATCGGCAGCAACCTGATCAAGGCCGGTGCCCACAGCAAAATACTGGTCATCGGCGGGGAATACATCAGCCACTACATGGACTGGTCACGGCGTGACGTTGCCGTTCTGTTCGGCGATGCCTGCGGTGCGGTCGTACTGGAAGCCTGTCAGGAGGAGACCGGTTTGCTGGCGGCCAGCATCGGCTGTGAAGCCGATGCCAAGTATGCCATTCAGATTACCAATCTGGGCAGCAGCTATAGCCGGCTGGACAAGGAGTTCCTCTATGTGGGCTGGAACTTCGATGGTCAGGAAGTATTCCGGCGCGCGGTGAAAAGTATGGCTCAGGCCTGCCAGGATGTATTGGAAAAGACCGGTCTGGGCGTGCAGGACGTCGATCTGGTGGTACCTCACCAGGCAAACAAGCGGATCCTCGATGCCCTGGCCAGGCGTCTCGATATTCCTGAAGAAAAAGTCATGGTCAACGTCCACAAGTACGGCAATACCTCAGCCGGGACTATCCCCGTCGCACTGACCGAGGCACTGGAAGAGCAGCGGATCAAACCACGCGACTATGTTCTGATGGCATCGTTCGGTGCGGGACTGACCTGGGGAGCGGGTCTGGTAAAATGGGGAGATGGGGTGGTTCCACTTAAAACCAGCGACGCCACCCTGCCTCCCTGTGATCAGACTGCGCTGGAAATACTGGAACCCCACATCCGACGTTACCTTGCCCACCGGTCAGCCTGACTCTCCGTTAGCGGCGGGTCCCTGCACGGTTGCGCACACCAGGACAGCCAGGCGCCTTCCGGCCTCGCTGAGCGATATAGAAGCATGCTTAATCTTTCCCTGCTCATCTGGTTTACAGTGCTCGCCGGAGTAGCGGTATTCTGGTGGCACAGCGACTTAGTCAAGAACGAGGCACTGAAACTTGCCGGTGCGCATTGCCAGCGGCTGGGATTGCAGTTGCTGGATCAGTCGATGGTGATCAAGGGTGTATTTCCAGTAAGGGACGAGACGGGCGGAGTCTGCCTGCGCCGCAAGTACCGCTTCGAATTCTCGTCAACGGGTCAGGTCCGCTATCAGGGACTGATTGTCATGATCGGCCGCCGGCCACGGCAGATCGAACTCGAACCGCATGTTCTTCCCGACTCCGGGGACACGGACAGTATCGGCCACTCAGTGGATTGATTTTCTCAGCCCGGGAAAATACAAAAGCAGGGTCAAGGCCCGCGCGCAGACATAGAGTATAAAGGACAACCACAGTCCGGTGATCCCGTACCGGCTGCTGAGCAGCCACCAGCCCAGCAGGAAAATCAGTCCCGCGGCCAGCGACGCATTGCGCATCTGCACCGTACGGGTCGCACCGATGAAAATTCCGTCCAGCTGGAACGCGGCGAACGAGACCAGAATGTAAATGACTGCCAGGTACAGCATATCCATGGCCGCGATCTGTACCAGGGCGATATCGGTCAGATCCGCAATTAACTGGTTGCCTCCGGTCGCCACCAGTGTTGCCAGCACCAGGGCAGTGGCGAATGCCAGCACGGTGGTGCGCCGGACAGCCAGATCAAAAAGTCTGCCATTGCCGGCTCCTGTCGCCCTGCCTACCAGCGACTCTCCGACAAACGCAAAACCGTCCAGAAAGAATGCGGAAAACGACACCAGTTGCAGAAGTATGTGGTTGGCCGCCAGGACCACGTCTCCAAACCTGGCGCTCTGGTTGGTAAACCAGGCAAAGGAAAACACCAGCACTACCGTCCGGATCATAATGTCGGTATTGGCTGACAGGATGGCCAGCATGCGCTTAGCGTCTCCCAGCCGGTCAGGAACCAGAAATTTCTCGCTGTCCCGGTGTTGTTTGTGCAACAACCTGACCACCAGCCACAGGGCAAATCCAAACGCGCTCCATTCGGCCACCAGCGTACCCATGGCAACACCCTGGGCGCCGAGCCGCAGGTAACCGGCGAAGTAGAGATCCAGTGCAATATTCAGCAGATTGAGAAACAGCTGCACCAGTAACAACCGCTTGCTTTCCCCCAGTCCGATCAGCACTCCGACCAGCACGAAAGTTCCCAGCGTCGCCGGCGCGCCCCAGATGCGCAGCAGGAAATAACTGCGGGCAATTGCCTCGACCTGTTCGCTGCCGCCCAATAAGTTGAAGGCGACTCCAGCCAGCGGTACCTGCAGTAAGGTCAGCAGAATTCCCAGTGCCGTTGCCAGTACCAGAGAGCGAATCATGACGGCACGTACCTCGGCCGGGTCCTGGCGACCGTCAGCCTGGGCAATGAAACCGGTTGTGCCCATGCGCAGAAAGCCAAATCCCCAGTAGACGAAACTGAAGATCAGGGCACCCAGCGCAATTGCGCCGAGGTCATACAGGCTGCCGAGATTACCAAGCACTGCAGTATCAGCCAGCCCCAGCAACGGTACCGAGCAGTTAGCCAGAATCAACGGCCAGGCACGACGAATAATCAGGCCGTAACTGACTGGCTCGGTGGTGGTCATTGAATTTGACCTTCCATGACATCATATTCCGGTTGATGAGAAGCTGCTTGTTACCTACGTGCTTGTTACCTACCATAGGCGGAGCCGGTCGACTCGATAACGGCGGCAGGCAGCACTGGACTGTCAGCGGGAAGCTGGAATGGAATTTAAAGACTACTACGACATTCTCGGGGTAAAACCCGATGATGACAAGCAGGCTATCAAGAAGGCCTACCGTCGCCTGGCGCGCAAATACCACCCGGACGTCAGTTCGGAACACGACGCCGAGAACCGTTTCAAAGAGGTCTCGGAAGCTTATGAAGTTCTTGGCGATGATACCAGACGCGCCGAGTATGACCAGTTGCGGCGCTATGGACGCAAAGGGGAAAGCTTTACTCCGCCGCCCGGCTGGGAGGGATTTTCAGGAACGGGTGGAGCGTCCCAGCAGGGTGATTTTTCGGACTTTTTCGAAACCATCTTCGGCGCCGGCTTTGCCGGTGCCAAACGTGGCAGCCGGGGTTTTGCAGGGTCTGAGGATTTTTATTCCACCCGTGGTCGGGATGTGGAAATCGAAATGCCCGTATTTCTCGAGGATACGCTCAGGGAAGAAGCGAAAACCATCGAGTACCGACTTCCTCATTACGACGAATCCGGGCGCCTGGAAGATGTTAAAAAAACTCTGCGCGTCAAGATTCCCAAAGGTGTTACCGACGGCGAGCGAATCCGGCTGCGCAACCAGGGTGGCCCGGGATTTGGAGACGGTCCCGCCGGGGATCTGTATCTGCGCATCCGGCTGGTTCCGCACCCGCTTTATGATGTGGTTGGCAATGACCTGAACCTGACCCTCCCCGTTTCACCCTGGGAAGCTGCCCTGGGTGCCTCGGTGACAGTTCCCACGTTGACGGGCAAGATCAGTCTGACCATCAAACCTGACAGCCAGACCGGCACCAGATTGCGGGTCAAAGGCAGAGGACTGCCAGGCAAGGAAAGTCCGGGTGACCTGTATGTTATTCTCAAAGTGGTGATGCCTGACAGGTCCAGCGAGAAAGACCGGAAACTGTGGCAACAACTGGCCGACCAGGCCGACTTCAATCCAAGAAAAAACCTGGGGAGCTGATTGTGACCGAGTACCACGTATCCTTTACATTGACCGATGTCTGTCACCGTCTGCAGGTGAGTGAGAGTCTCTGTGTCGAACTGGTGGAATACGGCATTGTCTCTCCGGTCGGTCCAAGGCCGGCGGAATGGACATTCGACCTGGAGATGCTTTCCTCAATGCAACGGGCCATGCGCCTGCACCGGGACCTGGAACTGGACTGGTCCGGTGTCGCACTGGTTACTGAATTGCTGGATGAGCGAGAGCAACTACGCCGGGAAAACCGGATACTTCGACGTCGGCTGTCCCGTTTTGTGGATGACTCATTAACCGAATAGCAGGCTGTTGAATCACGTCATGACTGCCCCCTCCTCTCCACAGCATAGCAGCCAATCGGACCGGCCCCAGGCACTGACACTTGCCATCGACCTCATCAGCACACCCTCCCTGGCATTTGCATCGATCAGGAGCTATCCCAGCTTTGCCCTGCCCCTGTTTGCGGTTCTGTTGAGCAGCATGGCGGTGACTGGCTGGTACTTCAGTATTCTCGATTTCAGCTGGTATATCGACGACACACTCGCCCGAGTGCCCGACTTGCAGGGCAGCGAACTCGAAGAAGCACGACAGGGTATGCAGGCGCTTTCACAGCGCGGTATGGCGGTGCTTGGCATGCTGGGCAGCCCCCTGGCAATGCTGGTAATTTACCTGCTGCAATCCACCTATCTAAGCCTGGTTACGGCGTTAGGCGGTTTCGACCTGCGTTTCCGCCAGTGGTTTTCACTGGTAGCGTGGGCCGGCCTGCCAAATCTGTTTCTTTCACTCGCCATGGCAGCCACAATCCTGCTCAATCCGGATGGTCAGTTGAGTAACTTTGACCTGAATCCGCTCAGCTTTTACAGCATCGGAATGCAAACATCTAATCCGTCTCTGAATCAGGTACTGGCTGCCGTCAATCTTGTTCAGTTGTGGAGCTTATGCCTGCTGACAGCCGCCTGCCGAAGCTGGCTGGCAATTACCCTGCCGCGCGCTGTGACGGTAGTTTTTGCACCCTATCTGCTGATTTTCGGGGTTTGGACGTATTTTGCGCTCACCTGATGTGGCGTATGTTATTTTCTTTATCCAGGCTTTCTATTCCAGCCTGAACGCCGTTGCTGAGCAATGGTAATGCACCGAGAGGAGAGTAAAGCCGGGATGAACACCAGAAAACTACTACTGGTCATCCTCATCACAGCCGCCGTTTTCGGCCTGCCGTTCATTAATCGCGCCCTGTTTGGCAGCAACCCAAAAGAAGTAGAAGTGGCTACCCTAAGTAAACGGGTGATAAGTCCGTCCATCCTCGCTTCCGGCTTTCTGGCTCACGACGAGGAAGTTCTGCTGAGTTCGGAAATCATCGGAAAAGTTTCCGAACTGCTTGTGGAGGAAGGTGACAGGGTCAGACGAGGGCAGCTGGTTCTACAGGTGGATGACCGTAATCTGCTGGCCGGCCTCGAACAGGGTGAAGCTGCTGTTCGCCTGAATTCCATCGACATTGAACGCCAGGACCTGAGAATCGAAAACCTGCGCAGGCAGTTTGAACGAACCCGCAGCCTCTACGAGCGCAACATGGTGGGTGACGAGGAATACGATACCCTGGCAAACCAGCTGGCACTGGCCGAAATCGATCTTAAGTCTGCCCAGGAACGCCTGTTGCAGGCACAGGCACAGCTCGACCAGATTACTGACCAGCTGAGCAAGACCAAGATCGTGTCACCGCTTGACGGAGTGGTCACCAGCCTGGATATCAAGGTGGGTGAAACGGCAATTGCCAGTTCAACCAATATCCCGGGGTCATCACTGATGACCATCGCCAATCCTGACAGTATTTACGTGGAGGTGCTGGTTGACGAGGCGGATGTCGCTACTATCGCCGTAGGGCAACGTACGGAAATTGTCGCCATTGCCTATCCCGATCAACCCATGCAGGGAGTTGTCCGCTATATTGCCAATACGGCAAAAGTGGAAGCCGGACGGCAGGGGCTTACGTTCACGGTCAAGATAGACATTACCGATTCCGGAGATGTGATATTACGCCCCGGCATGTCCTGTCGCGCGGAAATTTTTACCCGCCAGGACCGGGAAGTGACCGCTGTCCCCATCGAGGCGATCCTGTTCGAGGAAGACCGCTCGGAGCTGCGCAGCGAACACTTCCTGTTTGTTAATGACAACGGAGTTGCCCGTAAAACACAGGTGGAAGTGGGACTTTCCGATGACCAGTATCAGGAATTGACCACCGAGATTGACGGCGATATTGAAATCGTAGTGGGGCCCAACCGGGAGTTAAGGCATCTACTTGACGGTGATCGACTTGAGGCTACCCGTGTCAACTGACAACCGGGAATTCAATCGCGGTTCCCTGTACCCAAACCATGCCAGCCGCAGACTCCTGGTCGGTTGATTGCCATGTCACTGATAGCTCTGCAGGGAATCACCAAGCATTACCAGATGGGCAACCAATTGGTCAAGGCACTGGACGGCATCAGCCTGTCTATCGACAGCAACGAATACGTGGCCTTTATCGGTTCCTCGGGATCCGGTAAATCGACGATGTTAAATATTCTGGGCTGCCTGGATCGACCGACCAGCGGACAATACCACCTGAATGATCACAACGTTGCGAACCTTAATGAAAACCAGCTTTCGGAAATCCGTAACCTGGAGATCGGGTTTATTTTCCAGAGTTTCAACCTGCTGCCCCGAGCGACTGCGCTGGGCAATGTGATGCAACCATTGATCTATCGCAATGTACCGTTCCGGCAGCGTCGAGACCTGGCCCGGAAAGCGCTCCAACGGGTAAACCTTGGGGATCGGACCGACCACCTACCCAATCAGCTGTCCGGTGGACAGCGTCAACGGGTAGCTATAGCCAGGGCACTGGTAACCCATCCTTCCATTCTGCTGGCCGACGAACCGACCGGCAATCTGGATTCAAAAACCACAGTAGAGATCATGCAGTTATTCGACGAGCTGCATGCCGAGGGCCACACCGTAATCATGGTTACCCATGAAGATGAAATCGCAGCGCACTGTCAGCGCGTGATTGAGATGAAGGATGGCCACATCTTTCGCGACAGCGCGCACCTGCCTGGCGAGCTGCACTGAAATGCTGTTCTCACTACTTGAAAGCAGCCGCTCCGCCCTGGCCTCCATCATCGCCCACGGTTTTCGCAGCGTTCTAACCACGCTCGGTATAGTAATCGGTGTAGCGAGCGTTATTGCCGTGGTTTCGGTTACCCAGGGATTACGGGTTTTCGTTTCCCAGCAATTTGCCTCGCTCGGCACCAACAGCCTGACTGTCAGGTCCTATACCCCGCTGGAAGATCGCATGCAGGGTCTCAATGCCCGCCTGACACCGGAGGACTACGGCCTGATTGAGCAACGGGTGGACGGTATTGCCTCAATTACACCAATCCTGTTTGCGTCCCGCGCCTCTCAGATCAAGTATGGATCTCAGACGGCTTACAGCCAGATTATGGGAACCACTTATGCCTACCAGGATGTAGCCCAGTTTTTCACTACCGAAGGACGCTTCCTCGCCAACAGTGACAACCTGACCAGGCGCCGGGTGGCGGTAATTGGCGACACAGTCAGGGAAAATCTGAACCTTCCGGAAAACCCGGTCAATGAATTCGTGGAACTGGGTGGCGAGTGGTTCAAGGTAGTCGGACTACTGGAGCCCAAGGGTGAGGTAATGGGGTTCAGCCAGGACGATATCGTCCTGGTTCCCTATGCGACCATGCAGAGTTTGCAGGGCAATCAGGCCCGCACCGACATACAGATCCAGTTAAGCCTGGGCGAGAACGCCGAGATCGATGATGTAACCGGCCAGTTGTCCCTGTTACTGCGCAATGCACATGACCTCGACAGCTCTGACGAAGATGATTTTGTAATAGAAACTGCCGAGCAGATGATGCAGACCTTCGACTCCATACTCGCAGTCGTCACTATCGTCATCGGCGGGATTGTGGGAATCTCCCTGCTGGTGGGAGGAATCGGCATCATGAACATCATGCTGGTTTCGGTAACCGAGCGGACCCGGGAAATCGGCATTTGCAAGGCGATCGGCGCCAAACGGCACCATATCCTCCTGCAATTCCTGATCGAGTCCATGCTACTCTCACTATTCGGTGGCCTGATAGGCCTGGCTGCAGGCTATGGCCTGGGTTCGCTGA
Source organism: Pseudomonadales bacterium (assembly GCA_024234395.1). Classification (GTDB taxonomy): domain Bacteria; phylum Pseudomonadota; class Gammaproteobacteria; order Pseudomonadales; family Pseudohongiellaceae; genus NORP240. The sequence goes on along the minus strand of JACKOH010000001.1, from coordinate 245,128 downwards.
TCGCCGGCAGTATTCCTTCATTTCCCCCTGCCGCGATCCCCTTCTGGGCTGTGGTCCTGGCACTTGGTTTCAGTGGCTTTGTCGGCATTCTGTTCGGCATTCTTCCAGCAGCCAAGGCAGCTAATCTGGACCCCATAGATGCCTTACGATATGAGTAACCAGGCTAGACAGTCGATTCGCCGGGTCTGCTGATGCGACGAATTTTCCCGGCCTGCAAGCCGTGTTCACTTGCCCGCAGCCTAATGGGCTGCCGATCAATGGCCGATACAGTGAAGGCATACTTGATTGGCTCAAAGTGTGATCCGACCGGTCACTGGCAATGATAAAAAAAGTGAATAAAACCCTCAGCACAAAATCTGACTCATCCAGCCAGAACCTGGAAGAGCTGGAAAAGCAATTTCACATGCTGCAGAGGAAAGTTACCAAGGCCAGAAAGCGCTTCTTGCCCACCCACCAACTGCGAGTGGAACAGGCCCGTGACAAATCAGGCAGCATCCAGTCCGAATTAACCAAGGCGCGGGCCAGAACCGCCCGGGCCGCCTCCCAGGCCCGGCAAGCCGATACTGCAGCATCCCAAGCGCAACTGAAAAAAGCCCGGGCCTCACAACAGGCACTGGTGGAATCCCTGGCCGAAGTGAGAGAAGTGCTGCTCACTGCCCAACGTCAGCTGCATGCCGCCAGACTGCTGGATCGCAAGCTGGCAGCCCGTGCCAAGGCTCTGGAAAAATTTGAACAGCAGTGGGAGAAGAAAATCCGCGAAGAAGCAGCACAACAGGTACTGAACGCAAAGATTGCGGCTGCCAAGCGCCGTACCGTTGCCAAAAAACGAGCGAAAAAACATCGGCCTGGCTAGTAAAAAGCCACAGTCCATGCAAGAACAACAGAATAATCCGGTTGCAAATAATTACTTTTTAACCCAACCCTTGATCGGTTAGACTTACGCACTTCAAAACTTTGCAGCGAGGGAGTCCGGTTTTGGAACAGCTCGACGACAGATCCTTTCTTGCCAGGCTCCTGGCCGGCGACTATGGCCTGGCCATTACTTACTGGATTTTTTATTTTATCGGGGCTGGAATTTTCTTTATCACCGGCAGCCGGGCGGTTGACAGCGAAAACTGGATCCGCTTTCTTATCCTGGTAGCGGTAATGCTGGCTTATACGGCCGTACTTCTGATTGGAATCCGGGCAGCCTACAAGGGTCCGCAACTGTGGAAGGTCATGTCGAGAACCTCTTCAGTTTTCATGATCATCAATATCCTGGTCGGCATTACGGCGCTCGGCTTTATCTACTAGCTTGCTGCTGAAAAACTCTCAGGTGAGTGCAAGACAAGGCAAAATCTGGCGAAAAAGCGCAGTTTACACACCGTAAATGAGCATTTTGAGCCAGATGTTAACCCAGTATTGTGCCAGCCGAGAGTTTGCAACAGGCTGCTGGGCTCGATTCAGTCTGCTAAAGCAAGACCCTGAATCCCCCGCAGGTTACAAGCCCTGCCCGGGAGCATCCCACCACTCGGCTGGATCCACCTGATAGAAATTCACCAGTTCCCGGTAAAGCTCCCGGTGTCCTTCCCGCATTTGTTCCGGCCGTTCAAAAAATGTTTCGGTCGCCACCGCGAAGAACTCTGCCGGGTTGGTTGCCCCATAGTGATCCAGCAAACTTCTCCTGCCATGTTCCGCATCTCTCTGCAATTCTTCAAATTCGCTGGACAATACGTGAGCCCAACTCTGGTAAGCTCCGCGGGTTCTTAACAAAGGCGCTCCGTTACTGGAACCCGATGCGTGATCCAGCTGATGGGCAAATTCATGCAGGACCACGTTATGGCCGTCGTGGAAATTACGAACCCCCTCCTCCACGCTATCCCAGGACAGGATAACTTTGCCCTGGTCCCAGGATTCACCCAGCAGTACCGCGTGGTCGGTGGAAATCAGACCCAGTTCATCACGCACGCTACGGGTGGCCACGAAGGTTGAAGGGTAGATCAGTATTGATTCCAGATGCCGGTAATAATCGGTTTCCCGGTTCAGTAACAGCAGACAGGCCTGGGCCGCCACAGTCACTCGAATTTCATCGTCGATTTCCTGCCCGGCGCAACCCACGAAATTCTTGTCATGCAGAAACACCTTGATGAGATCCTGCAGTTCGTTCTGCAATCGTTCCGGCATCTTGTTAAAGAACGGTAGACGACGGGCCACTATCTCACGCCAGGCGGAGGGAAACTCCAGGGCGAGGATTCTCCGCAGACGCAGCTCCGGCCAGTAGATGACGTAGAAAACCACTGCGGCCAGAATCAACAGCAGAGTCACGAAAGACATCAGTGCGGTCGCGCTCATGAGACAGAAAGCCTTCTTTGCTTACGTTCCAGCCAGTAAGTTACACTACACAGTCTATAAAAAGAATCAGCAGATGCAATGGTGGGGGCCAAACCTGTGGATACTTCGATGGACTGCCATTACGCCCTGATCGTAAAGAAGGACTGTGCAACCTGCCGGTTGATCGAGCCCGTCGCCAGGGTCTTGAGCCAGCGGTTTGAAGATGGCCTCAGCATCTATGTTCAGGACGATCCGGCCTTCCCGGCAGAGCTGGCCAACCGGATCGACGACCGTGAGCTTGAATTCTCCTTTCAGCACGAGATCGAAGTGGTTCCCACCCTGATTCGGTTCAAAGCAGACCGCGAGCTGGAACGTATCTACGGCTGGGATAAGCGGCAATGGCAAACTTTCCTGGACATGCCGGAACTCGGCAATGGCCTTCCTGACTTCAAACCGGGATGCGGCTCGAAGACCCGGGAGCCGGGAATGGAGGAATTGCTGGCAGTCCGGTTCGGTCGCGCGGTCAACTCTGCCCGGACTGTTGTCATCGAGGATGATGAAGATATCATGGAGGCGTGTTACGAGCGGGGCTGGACAGACGGGCTGCCGGTAGTTCCACCTACCCCGCTGCGTGTCACACGCATGCTCACGGCCACCGACCGACCTGCCGACCAGCTGCTGGGCAGGATCCCTCCCGATTATGCACCGTGCAGTGTCGAGAAAGCCGCCATCAATGCGGTCATGGCAGGTTGTAAGCCGGAATATTTCCCCCTGTTGCTGACCACCATCGAGGCCGCACTACAGGAGCCGTTCTGTATGCACGGGCTGCTGTGCACAACCTATTTTTCCTCACCGCTGGTGATCGTCAATGGACCGATAGCGAAGCAGATCGGCATGAATTCGGGAATCAATGCACTGGGTCAGGGTAATCGCGCCAATGCAACCATCGGCAGAAGTCTGCAGTTGGTGATTCAGAATGTAGGCGGCGGCCGGCCCGGCGGCATCGATCGGGCCACCCTGGGTACACCAGGCAAGTATTCCTTCTGTTTTGCCGAAGACGAAAGCGACCTGGATTGGCCCAGTCTGGCAATGGACCGCGGCTATCAGCGTGCAGATTCGGTGGTTAGTCTGTTCGCCGGCGCCGGGGTCCAGCCGGTCATGGACCAGCAGTCCCGGACTCCCGAGTCGCTGACCAGGAGCCTGGCCGCCAGCCTTCGCACCGTGTCACACGCCAAAGTGTTTATGCAGACCGATGCCTTGCTGGTACTGTCTCCCGAACATCGGCGGGTCTACCGCGAAGCCGGCTGGCAGAAAGCCGACGTCCGTGACAGTCTGTACGAAGCGCTGCGCTGCTCCGGTGATCAGCTGATTCGTGGCGCCGATGGTATTGCCGAGGGAATACCGGCTCAATTCAAGGACCGGCTTGTCGACAAGTTTCGTGAAGACGGCCTTCACATCACCACCGCGGGTGGCACTGCCGGTCTGTTTTCCGCCATCATTCCGGGCTGGGTCGCTTCCGGCGAGAAAGGCAGCCAGCTGGTCTCACGGCGCATGTCCGCGCCCTGACAAATAGTGTCCAAGCCCCCAAACTGCATGATAAGGAACAGGAGGTCAATAAATGACAACCACATTGCTGGACCCCACTTCGGAGCTTCAGCCGGCCATACGCCAGCTTAACGAGCGGCTACCTTCGCTGGCCGGAGCAACGGTGGGATTGCTCGATATATCCAAACCACGGGGCAGGGAATTTCTTGATGAAGTGGAGTTACAACTGACCCGACTCGGTGCCTCGGTGAGACGCTACACAAAGCCAACATTCACCCGGGTCGCACCTACTGAACTGAGCCAGCAGATCAGCGTCGAATGCGACGCCATTATTGAAGGGCTGGCTGACTGAGGGTCGTGTACTTCGTGCAGTTTGCATGACATCATGACCCTTGAGAGTCGCGGTATTCCAGCAGGCTTCGTGGCCTCCACCGAGTTTGTCGATGCCGCCAGAGCCCAGGCCAGGTCACTGGGTATCAATCCGGCCAGTGTGTATGTAGCGCACCCGATTCAGGACCGAACGGATCAGGAAATGGTGCAACTGGCACAACAGGCCATAGAGAAAATTGTCGCAATGATCTCTTTGCGACAATGACAGTGATAAGGTATCCAACATGACAAGAGAAGCCGTAATTGTTTCCACTGCCAGAACGCCGATCGGCAAGGCCTATCGGGGCGCCTTCAACAATACTGAAGCGCCTACGCTGGGTGGTTACGCCATTCGTGAGGCGGTAAAACGCGCCGGAATCGACCCGGGCGAAGTGGATGACGTGATCATGGGCTGCGCCATGCAACAGGGCTCATCCGGTTACAACATCGGTCGCACCGCAGCGGTCGCAGCGGGACTTCCCAATACCGTTTCCGGCATGAGTATCGATCGCCAGTGCTCCTCCGGAATGATGGCAATCGCTACTGCGGCAAAACAGATTCTTATCGACAACATGCCCATCGTAGTCGGCGGCGGGCTGGAATCGATCAGCCTGGTGCAGAACGAACATCGTAACAGTTACCGCGCCCAGGACCCCAACGTAATTGCCCAGTCCAGTCACGCTTATATGTCGATGCTGGAAACCGCCGAGGTAGTGGCAAACAGATACAAAGTGAGCCGGGAGCAACAGGACGAATATGCCCTGCAAAGTCAGCAGCGGACTGCTGCAGCACAGGTCGAGGGCAGGCTGGATGATGAAATTGTTCCCGTCACCACCCGGATGGTGATCATGGACAAGGAAACCGGTCAACAGAATGATCGCGAGGTAACCCTGAACAAGGACGAGGGGAACCGGCCTTCAACCACCCTGGACGGATTGAGCGAATTGAAGCCCGTTATCGAAGGTGGCAGCATCACTGCCGGCAACGCCAGTCAGTTATCCGATGGCGCTTCGGCGGCAGTGCTCATGGACAGCCGCGTGGCTGAACGCAAAGGCCTGCAACCGCTAGGCGCGTATCGGGGCATCGCCGTAGCCGGTCTGGACCCTGACGAAATGGGTATTGGACCGGTTTACGCAGTTCCCAGACTGCTGAACCGATTCAACCTGGCCATGGACGATATCGGACTGTGGGAACTCAATGAAGCCTTCGCGGTGCAGGTTGTTTATTGCCGCGATCAACTGGGTATTCCCGATCAGCTGCTGAATGTCAACGGCGGTGCTATTTCCATCGGCCATCCCTACGGCATGAGCGGTGCGCGAATGGTGAGTCATGCGCTGATCGAGGGCAAACGGCGTGGCGCGAAATTTGTTGTCTGTACCATGTGCATCGGTGGGGGAATGGGGGCAGCCGGACTGTTCGAAGTCTACTGACAGTCTGAGCAGAATTGGGGAACCTCCGATTAACAGCCGGGAGTTTATCAACAGGCTGCTAATTATGGGATTGCTCTGTGGGGCCTGTCGGGCCCCTGTGACCCATATCCCGTAAGCGATCAGCGCGTATCCCGGGTCATACCCAGAGCCGTTTCAGCCGCGATCCCGGTTTTGCCCAGCGCCTCCGCCACCCCATTATGGGTTACCTGGCCCTTATAAACATTAAGCCCGTGTCGAAGATGGACATCTTCGCGCAGGCGTGCCTCGCACCCGCGGTCTGCCAGCGCTTGGATAAACGGCAGCGTGGCGCTGGTTAAAGCAAAAGTGGACGTTCTGGGGACCGCTCCGGGCATATTGGCTACGCAGTAATGGATGATGTTGTCCACTTCGAATACCGGATCACTGTGGGTAGTCGGCCGACTGGTTTCAAAACAGCCACCCTGGTCGATGGCCACATCGACGATTACCGACCCCGGCCGCAGCAATGACAACATGTCCCGGGTAACCAGTCTGGGGGCTGATGTTCCCGCAATCAGCACTGCGCCGACCACCACATCGGCTGTAGCCAGTTGTTGTTCAATCTCTTCGCGGGAGGAGTACAGGGTTCTTACCCGATTTCCGAAGAATGCTTCCAGCTCCCGCATCCTGACAGCAGTCCTATCTAGGATGGTAACTTCCGCACCCAGACCGACGGCGATCTGGGCGGCATTTTTCCCCACCACGCCACCACCAAGGATCAACACCCGCCCGGGTGCAACACCGGGAACTCCCGCCAGCAATACGCCACTGCCGCCATGCGGTTTTTCCAGAAAGTGTGCGGCTGCCTGAATCGACATGCGACCGGCCACTTCGCTCATCGGAGCCAGCAACGGTAACCTGCCCTCCGGATCGGTAACTGTTTCATAGGCAATGGCGCATACTCCAGACTCGAGCAGGGCATCGGTAAGTGCCGGAAAGGCGGCCAGGTGAAGATACGTGAACAGGGTCTGGTCGCTGCCCAAAAGTGCAGCTTCCTCCAGCTGCGGCTCTTTCACCTTGACGATAAGTTTTGCACGGGAAAAAATTTCGTCGCGATCCGCGACTATCCGTGCTCCGGCCTGTCTGTATGCCGAGTCTGTCAGACCGACGCCGGCTCCGGCATTTTCCTGCACCAGCACCTCATGACCATGACCGCACAGCTCCCGCACACCGGCCGGCGTCATTCCCACGCGGTGCTCCTCGGTTTTAATTTCCCTGGGTACTCCCACTATCATGATCCGACTCCCGGTTTCCGGTCAGGTATGCGAAAAAACTTTACCGACACGCAGTATCTGCGAAGTTGACCCGTTCCGCACTATACATTTCAAATCCCGGCAGATATTCGAAACTGGAAGCGTCGGTCTTGAGGCGCTCAATGGCAGCGGCCACGGTATCGCCCAGTTCAGCCCGAACCTGCTCGCCAAACTGACTTGCTAAGTCAGCATAGCGTTGCACCCGGTCGGCCGGCTGACGAAGATACTGGAATGCCAGCGCCGCCCGTTCTTCTATTTCCATAATGGCGTTGCGGGGATTCTGATAAAAGCGGCAGAAATTGCTGTCGGGACTGAACGCTTCGGTGAAGTCGGCATAATAGTGCCTTAGCAGTTCGATAAAAGTGTCTCTTGCCCCGGGTTCGATGTCGAGCGATTGATCAATTTCGCCATTGCGGTCATAGTCGCGCAGCGTCCTGGCTATGAACTTGAAAGTCTGCTGCGCGTCTGCAAAGCGTTCGATTTCCTCTGCGTTCTGGGCGAGGCAGGCTGCCGAAAAAGCCCATGACAACAGCCACAACAGCAGCAAATTGCGTAAAATCACTGGTGGATTTCCTCCGTTACCCGGCTATCTTAAGCCTTAACCCTTAATCCTTATTCCTTAACCCCTAACCTCTTACCTTTAACCTTTAACCTTTAACCTTTAACCTTTAACCTTATTTAAATCCTCAGCAATCCACAGCAACTGGCAGGGCAACAGTCCAGGAATTTCCCTACCCGGCAGGGGTTGTAGGCAGTTCAGGATTCTCCCGCTCCGGGAGCGTCCCGCAACCTTTTGATCCGCCCTCGCGCCTTTTTTTCGGTAACCCGTTTCCGTTTCGCAGCAGCACTTGGTCGGGTCGCCTTTCTGGGTCTGGGCCGGTGCATTGCCCGGCCGATCAATTCCTCAAGTCGCTGCAGGGCCTCGCGTCGATTCAATTCCTGCGAGCGGTAGCGTTGTGCCTTGATGACGATGACACCCTGCGAGGTGACCCGCTGGTCGTGAATACTCAACAGCCGGGCCTTACAAAAATCCGGCAGGCTGGAGGCGGAAACATCGAAACGCAGATGAATCGCCGAGGACACCTTGTTGACGTTCTGACCGCCCGGCCCGCTGGCATGGGTTGCCTGCAGATCGATCTCATGATCAGGAATGTCGTAACCTGCCAGTCTCATAACGAGGAGCCTTTGATTGAGGAGTCCCTGATTGTTCCGGGGCCCCACGAGCTTATTTTACTGTAACCGGACCTGTTTACCCGGGCTGCGTCCCGTTGATACCAATTTTCCCCGCATTTGTCCCGTCCTATTATTCTGTTCTTGATTTGGCTCGCAACTCTGGGTTAATGTCCGAAGCATTAACATAATAATAGGCAGTCCCCGGCAACCCCTTGAACCGGTTACTTATTTACCTGGTTCCGGCGGCATTACCCTGATCAAGTCACGGACTGAAAACAATGAAAAACTCCCTGCAGACAGTACTCATACGGTGCCTGATTTCCATCAGCCTGGTCGTCATTTCCTCTTCGGGTCTGGCACAGGAGCCGCTGCGAATCGCTTTTATCGATCCACTGTCGGGCTCTTTCGCCTCAATCGGTAATAACGGTCTCAAACAACTGCAGTTCGCGGCAGATTACTTTTACAACAGCAAAGGCGGCATCCTTGACGGGCGCCGGATAGAAATCGTTCCCCTGGACAACAAGCAGAGTCCAACTGAGACTCAATTGCAATTCCGCCGTGCGGTCGGTGAAGGCATACAGATCATTTTCCAGGGTAACAGTTCCGCGGTCGCCAATACGCTCAATTCAGCAATCATCAGACACAATCGTCGCAACCCGGGACAGGAGGTGCTGCAAATTAACTATTCCGCCGTCGACCCCGTGTTGACCGAAGAAAACTGCAGCTTCTGGCATTTCCGCTTCGATGCACACGTGATCATGAAACTGGAGGTGCTGACTGATTACATTGCCATGAACAACGACATCAAGAGCGTTTATATCATAGGTCAGGATTATTCCTTCGGGCAGGCGGTTTCGGACAATGCGATTGCCATGCTGAAGGCAAAACGGCCGGACATCGACATCGTCGGCAATGAATTTCACCCCATCGGGCAGGTAAAGGATTTCACTCCCTATGTCACCAAGATTGTGGCCTCCGGAGCTGACGCAGTCATCACCGGTAACTTCGGAGCCGATATGGTTTCCCTGGCACGTTCGATCATCGATTCGGGCTTAAAGATCCCCATATATACGTTTTACGCCGCCTATGACGGTATCACCGCGACTCTCGGCGAAGACGCGAAGGGCCTGGTCTACCTGGTACACAACGAAACTTCGAACCCGATTCCGACCGAGGAACGAAAGCAGTTCATCCGTGCCTTCAAAGCCGCCAACCCGGATAACGATGTCACTCAACCCCGGATCATCAACGCCTTGCGCATGGTGGTGGAAGCCATCGAAGACAGTGGTAGTACCGATCCCTATGATATCGCCCTGGCGCTGGAGGACCGGCGGCATACCACGCTCAGCGGCGAGGAGGTATGGATGCGCGGAGCCGATCACCAGATTTTCCAGTCACTGCATATTTCTGTCCATACCAATGAAGGCATCGAGTTCGACGCCGACAATTCCGGTTTCGGACTCTACAGTGAATATCATGTTCCCGCTGAGCAGACCATTCGGGAAACCAGCTGCAGGATGAGTCGCCCCCGACGCTGAATTCACCGCGCTGACAATAACAGGAACCGCGCTGAGAGCATGGGAGAATGTTGGACGTATTCCTATTTGCAACTCTAAATGGGCTGGTCACCGGGTTGCTGCTGTTCATGCTGGCCAGCGGCTTGACCCTGATTTTCAGCATGATGGGGGTGCTGAATTTCGCCCACGCCAGTTTCTACATGCTGGGTGCTTACTTTGCCTATTCCATCAGCTCCTACCTGGGGTTCTGGATCGGCCTGCTGCTAGCGCCGGTCATCGTCGGCATACTCGGTGCGCTGGTGGAACGTTACGGGCTTCGTCATGTCCATCGCCACGGCCATGTTGCGGAACTGGTGTTCACCTTCGGGCTGGCATTCCTGATCGAGGAACTGGTGCAGTTTTTCTGGGGTCGGGATACCAAAAATTACCAGCAGCCGGATATTCTTGATTTTCCACTGTTCACCCTGTTCGGCCAGGAGTTTTCCGCATACCGGGGCTTCATGATTTTCATATCGGTGCTGATTTTCATTGGCCTGTACTACCTGCTTACCCGGAGCCGGATTGGAATTATTATCCAGGCCGCCATTACCCACCCCCACACTGTCGCCAGCCTGGGACACAATGTTCCACTGATTTTTATGGGAGTGTTCGGCGTTGGATCCGCCCTGGCCGGAGTGGCCGGCGTTATCGCGGGGCCGGTACTTACCACCTTCCCGGGCATGGCCGTTGTGTTGGGGAGTATCGTTTTTGTGATCGTGGTAATCGGTGGTTTAGGCTCTCTTGCCGGTGCCTTCATTGCTTCTCTGTTGATCGGCCTGCTGCAATCCTATGCCATCGCCTCTGACCTGGGAATGCAAGATCTGCTCGCCCTGCTGGGAGTCTCATTCGAACGCAGCCACCCGCTCAATGATTTGTGGACACTGACCCTGCCCCAAATTGCCCCGATCCTGCCTTTTCTGTTGCTGGTACTGGTTCTGATATTCCGTCCTACCGGCCTGCTCGGCAAGCGGGAAGAGTAGGCCGATGCTGAAGAAGTTAAGTATCTGGGTCGTGTTTCTGGCCATCCTGCTCATCCTGCCGCTGTTGTTTGATTCCATCATGGGAATTTCCATTCTCAACCAGATGGCGATAGCCATTGTCATTGCCCTGAGCTACAACATGCTGCTCGGCCAGGGCGGCATGCTGTCATTCGGACATGCGGTGTATTTTGGCCTGGGCGGGTTCATGGCGGTTCATGCGCTGGTCATGATCGAATTTGAGACAGTGACTTTTTCAGTGACCCTGATCCCCATGGTAGGCGGCCTGTTCGGACTGGTCGCTGCAATTTTTATCGGCAGTTTTTCAACCCGCAAGGCCGGTACCGTGTTTGCCATGATTTCCCTGGGGATGGGTGAATTGATCGCGGCTTCTTCGCTGATCTTCGTTGATTTCTTTGGCGGTGAAGCCGGGGTGATAGGCGACCGCACGTTCGGTCCCCCTTTCTTTGGCGTCGATTTTGCCCAGGACGTGGAAGTCTACTATCTCGCCGCTTTCTGGGTCTTTATTGCAACGCTGTTCATGTACCTGTTCACCCAGACTCCAGCTGGTCGTATGGCGAACGCGGTACGGGACAATCCTGAGCGCGCTGAATTTATCGGCTACAGTGCCAGGCGGGTCCGATTCATTTCCTTCTGCGCAGCCGGTCTGTTTGCCGGTATCGCCGGCGGCCTGTTTGCCATGAATTTTGAATTCCTGACCGAAGAGAATCTCAATGCAGCCACCTCCGGCCGGGTCCTGCTGATGGCCTATATTGGCGGTCTTGGCTACTTTGTCGGCCCTATTATCGGCGCTGTTGTACTGACATTGATGAATTCGCTGCTCAGCAATTACACCGAGTTGTGGATGCTGTATCTGGGTATCATGTTTGTGCTGACCGTCATGTTTCTTCCCCGGGGCTTTGCAGGCTTCATCATGCTGCATCAGCTGGCCTGGCATCACGGCAGATTGAAAACCCTGGCACTGCCCTACCTGGTCACCGGGGTACCGGCGCTGTTGTGTGCGGCCAGCCTGATCGGCCTGATTGAAATGAGTCACACCGAGGCTGATATATTTCATTTCCTTGGCCTGCCGCTCAACCCTGATCAATTGGTCAGCTGGGCACTGCCGGTGCTGCTGACTCTGGGCGCCGGTTACGCAACCCGGTCATCCCTTCCGCAATTGAGAGATGCCTGGCATGCAGCCAACACCGAAGGGAAGCGCGCGAAATGACTATCCTTTCCCTGCAGCAGGTGACCAAAAAGTTCGGTGCCACACCCATTATCCGGGGTGTCGATCTTGATATCCAGGCAGGAGAAAAGCATGCCATTATCGGTCCCAATGGCGCCGGCAAGTCTACCCTGTTTCATCTCATCAGTGGCCGTTATTCAGTGACGTCTGGCGCTATTAAATTGAAAGGAAAGCCGATCCATAACCGCCCTCCCTACCAGATAGCCAGACAGGGACTCGCACGCAGCTTTCAGGTCACCAATATTTTCCCCCACATGAATGTATTTGAGAACGTTCGTTGTGCATTGCTGTGGAGCAGCGGCTATCGCTATTCATTCTGGCATCTGCTGGGTAAGGCTACCAGGCTCAATGATCGAACCCATGCCGTTCTCGATCAGATCGGGCTCAGCAGCCGCGCTCACTACCCGGCTGCAGAACTTGCCTATGCCCAGCAGCGGGCCCTGGAACTGGGGATTGCCATTGCCGGTGGTGCCGATGTCATCCTGCTGGACGAACCGGTAGCCGGAATGAGCCATAGCGAGGCTCAGAGCGCTGTACAGCTGATTCGAAAAGTCACCGAAGGCAAAACCCTGGTGATGGTGGAGCATGATATGAATATCGTTTTCGATGTTGCCGATCGCATCAGTGTCCTGGTCTACGGCCAGATACTCGCCACCGATACACCCCTGAATATTCGCAACAATCCGCGGGTTCAGGAAGCCTACCTTGGTGAGGAAACTGCCGGTGCTTGAAGTCACAGATCTGCATGCCTATTACGGCAAAAGCCATATTCTCCAGGGGGTAAATTTCAACATCCAGGAAGGCGAGATCGTCAGCCTGCTCGGACGTAATGGCGTGGGGCGCTCTACAACGGTTAAATCCATAATGGGCGAAGTCCCGCCACAGGGCTCTATCCGCTTTCGAGGTCAGGAGATCGCCGGTCTGCCAGCTTACCGTATCGCCAAACTCGGGATCGGCTATGTTCCGGAAAACCGCGACATTTTTCCGACCCTGACAGTTCGACAGAATCTGATCCTGGGACAGAAATCAATGCGCAGGTCGGGCCGTTGGAGTATTGAGGAGTTATTCCGGATGTTCCCCAATCTGGAACAGCGAGCCGATGTTCCGGGCGGCGTACTGAGCGGAGGCGAGCAACAGATGCTGTGCATGTGCCGCACGCTGATGGGCGACCCGGAGCTGGTCATGATCGATGAACCTACTGAAGGCCTGGCGCCCAAGGTTGTGGAGCAGGTGGGGAACCTGCTCAGGGAAATCGCCGATCGAGGGGTCGCAATTCTGCTGGTTGAACAAAAACTCAATATCGCCCTGCGAGTCTCCAGCCGGCTTTATGTGATGGGGCATGGGGAAGTGGTTTACGAAGGCACTCCGACATCCCTGAAGCAGGCCGACGCGGTCCGGGCAGAGTGGCTCGAAATATAGCTTGACGCCCCACCGGAAAGAAGCCGCGGTCCCGGGCACATATCTCTGCTGGCGGATGTAAATCGGCAGCCCACACGCGCAATGGTCAGGGCAGGTCAGGCGGAGGAATCCGACCCCGGCTTGCCTGTTCAAAGGCATAGGCCAACTCGATAAGGCGGGCCTCACTGCACGCCATCCCGGTAAAACTGACTCCCAACGGCTGTGGCCTGGGTTCGAAGCCTGGTGGAAAAGCCGGGTCGGACTCCTCCGACACCAGCGTAAACGGCACCATGACCGTCGGGTAGCCTGGTTTGGCGGCAATGCCGGCTCCCGATGAACCTGGAAACAGCAGGGCATCCAGGTCCAGATCAATCATGACCTCATCGATACCGTGGGTCGCATTCAGGAAAAGATCGAGAGTCCGGTCCTGCAGATAGGCAGCACGATCTGCAACCAGGTCCAGTGCATCGGCACCGTCGAGACGTGCCTGGCCATACTTGATGGCGCCACGCTCCCGGTTGTCCAGATTCCAGCGACGCAGGTCTGTCAGGCTGCCTACCGGTGCGTCCGGGCCAAGAGTGGCCAGCCAGGCATTGAAATCCCGCTTCATACCGTAAGGCAGCACGCTACTGTCCGGGGCGGTGAGCAGATTCTGACTGGGATTGTCATCGATAATACTGGGGATGTCGGCCGGGTCGACAATGACCGCACCCTGTTCCCGCAACAACTTGATTACCTCGGCCATGGCCTCCGCCGCTTCACCCTGAAGTCGGGTGCGGGTCTCGCTGCTGCCCGGAACCTGGACCGGATCGTAGTAGTAGGCCCGCGGGATGCCGATCCTGGCACCCTGCAAACCATCAGCCAGCAGGTGCGGGCGGTAATCGTTATTGACAGGTGCCCGACAACGGTTGGTGGCCGGGTCATTGGGATCCGCAGCCGCGCCTTCCAGCACTCCCAACATCAACGCCGCATCGGTTATGGTACGCGCCATCGGGCCGGCAGTATCCTGGTCAGCGGTTATCGGTATGATCCCCCAACGACTGATACGACCGACCGTAGGCTTGATCGCCGCCAGCATATTGGCGTTGGCCGGCGACAGGATGGAACCCGAGGTTTCAGTGCCCACATTGGCAGCCCAGAAGCTCATTGCGGTACCGATTCCGGAACTTGACCCTCCCACACTCATGACCGGACGTCCATCATTGAACTCTTCGCGCGGATCACGCCGTGGGTCATAGGGATTCAGGCCATAACCGCCGATCGCGCTGTAGTTGCCGGGCATGCCCGAGGCGACGTAATTCGCCAGTTCGGTCATAACCGTCTTGGCCAGGATGATGGCACCGGCCTCACGCAGGTTCCGGGTCAGAGTCGCTTCATAGGGAGGCGTGAAATCCCGGAATACCAGCGCGCCTCCGGTGGTAGGCAGTTCAAGTGTATGAATATTGTCTTTCAGTGCCACAGGAATTCCATGCAGGGGGCCACGTACCTGCCCTCTGGCCCGCTCGGCATCCAACCGGTCCGCTTCGGCCAGGGCATTGGGATTAACTGCGATCAATGCATTGACCCGCTCTTCGTAGATGGCGATCCGGATCAGGTGTTTTTCCACCAGTTCCCGGGAGGTGATTTCTCCGTCTGCCATCGCCCGCTGCATATCCAGAATGCTGGCTTCGACTATGTCAAAGTCGCCCTCGCTGTCAGCAGCCAAAGCATGGTGAGACAGCAAAAAACCCGTCAGCACCGTCAACGCTGCGAGAAAATTAACCCGAATATACAACCGCTTCATGACAACCCACGTGACCTTTAAAAATAAACAGAGGAGTACACTTCAAATCTGTACCGCAGCAACTATGACCGGTAATCCTGAGCCATAGGCCATTCGCTTCATGCTTTATGTGCAATGCAAATCTCTTATGCACATAACATGCCCGAAATCATGATTCAGCGCCACCAGTGCATACTCCCCGGATCCCGCGCCCCTGCTTCGGACCCACTGCCGCGGCAGGCAGAATACATTGGGCCATACTGGTGCAGGCATTCCTTATAAGTCCGGCGAATATCCTGCTCGACCCGTTTTCCCGCCGCAGGGCACGGCCTGGTCTGATGGTGCTACCGCGCATTGCGATAACGGGTTGAAGATTCCATAATTCAGCCTGGGGGCCACTCGTCGCATCGCGAACGGTATCTGCCGGGAATAATGCACACTGTATGATGGCGGTCTCCCACTTGAATGAGGGCTGCAGAATGATTCCCGTTTACCGAAATACAAAGACTTTTTACCTGATCCCGGAGCGATCGGCGGTGCTGATCCTGCCGCTACTGTTAAGCCTGCTGGCGGCCCTGCCGGCGAGCGCCCAGGATTATCAGGCACCACGCACCGCTTTCGGTGCCCCTGACCTGCAGGGAACCTACAACATCGCCACCGTGACCATGCTGGAACGGGGTGATCAGTTCGGCGGAAAACTGGTTATTTCCGCGGCAGAAGCAGCCCGGATCGGCACTACCGGAGAAAGTTATCTCGACGAACTGACCGCACGCGATACCGACGCCGCCCCCGATGTCGGGGGCTACAATACCTTCTGGATGGATCCGGGCGAGCGGATGGCGGTGATCAACGGGGAGATCCGCACTTCCATCATTGTCGATCCCGATAACGGCAGACTGCCCTGGGCAGAGGGCGCCCAGCGCGCCATTTTCGGTTCCCGTCGCCAGGGACGCGGCCCCATGGACGGACCGGAAGCCCGTCCGCTCGGAGAGCGCTGCCTGGTTGGTTTCGGCTCATCCGGTGGTCCTCCCACGTTACCGGTTCTTTACAACAATCACAGCCAGATCGTGCAGACTGAAGACTACGTGCTGATTCTTGCCGAGATGAACCATGATGCCCGCATTATCCGCATCGGCGATCAAGACCATTCTGACCTGCCAAAATGGCTGGGCGATTCCATCGGTCATTATGAAGGGGACACACTGGTCGTGGAGACCACCAACTTCCACCCGCAACAGAGCTTCAGAGCCTCGCTGCGTCATTATATTTACCTGTCACCCCAGGCAGTGGTCACCGAGCGATTTATCCGTCTCGACGACAAGACCCTGTTGTACCGGTTCACGGTCGACGACCCCGGGGTTTACAGCCAGCCCTGGTCAGGTGAACTGCCAATGAACGCGGTGGACGATAAGATTTATGAATATGCCTGCCACGAAGGGAATTATGCGCTGCCGGGGATTCTGGCCGGCGCACGACGTGAGGAGGTTCAGCAGGAGCTTGGCAGGACCGATTGATTGGGTCCACGCGACCCGGGAATCTTCAGGCCGGACTGACTGATTCGTTGCGGTCCGGCCTGAGGAATCGGATGATCCCGCTCAGTGAGTCTTGCTGCGGGTCGGGCTCTCGAACAACAGTTCCAGCTCGGCTTCGGAAAAGCTGTACTGCCTGCCACAGAATTCACAGGTGACTTCCACCTCGCCCTGCTCCTCAATGATGTCCATGATCTCTACCTCGCCGATGGCATGCAGAGCCCTGGCAGTTCGTTCCCTCGAACAGCTACAGTGGTATATCACGGGCTTCTGATCGTAAAGCTTGACCCGGTGCTGGTGGAATAAACGGTATAAAATATCCTCGTTGCCCAACTTCAGCAGTTCATTGCCGGTCAGAGTTGCCGCCAGTTGTCTGATGGTACTCCACTCTTCCCGACGGAGGTCCCGGTCACGCAGTAACTGCGCCGGTAACTGCTGCAACAGCAGCCCCGCGCAGGTCTGGCCGTCACATACCAGAAAAAGCTGACTTTCAAGCTGTTCCGAGCGGGCAAAGTATTCCTCAAGGCAGGCGGCCAGGCTCTGCTGTTCCAGGGGGACAATGCCCTGGTAGGACTCACCCTGGTCAGGTTCAATGGTGATTGCCAGCGTACCGGAACGCAGCAGGTCGGAAAATTCAGCTACCTCCGGTTGCAGATCCTCGCTGAAGCGGGCAATCCCCCGCAGCTGCTGATCGCTGGTACATTCCGCCATGATCAGCGGCACCTGTCCCTGGCTGCGTGCCTGCAACACCAGTCTGCCATCGAATTTCACGGTGGTGCTGAGCAGGGCTGCGGCAGCGAGAAATTCGCCCAGCAACTCACGCACCGCAGGCGGATATTCCTTGTTGGCAAGTATTTCCTCATAGCTCTCGCTGAGACGCACGATTTCACCACGAATATCGAGGCCTTCAAAGAGAAAACGCTGGCAATGATCATACTGTTCCATGCTTTACCCGGGTGGCGTTCAATCTGTGTTCTGCCGCATAGTGTACAACATTCGCCACCAGGCGGAGTCCCGCGTTGCCGCGCAAGGTCAGAATAGACTCGGGATGAAACTGCACAGCCAGCAGTGGCAGACTGCGGTGTTCCACCGCCATGGGCACGGAATCCGCGGTTCTGGCCACCACCTTCAGGCATTCCGGAACCTGACTGGCATATAACGAATGGTAGCGGCCGGCCTGGAAACTGGCCGCCAGGCCCTGTAACTGGATACCACCCAGATTTTCAATTTCAGAGGGTTTGCCGTGCATGGGGTAGTCCAGAACCCCCAGTTCGCCGCCACAGTGCTCAACCAGCCCCTGCAGCCCCAGGCAGACGCCGAATACGGGAATCTGACGCTGCATGCACAAGGCCAGGGAATCACTCATGGCATAATCCTGAGGGCGTCCGGGACCTGGCGACAACACCACCAGGTCAAAAGACCGGCTCTGTAAAGCCTGCCTGGCTGCTTCAGGCCGCAAAGTCTGCAACTGTGCACCACACTGACGGAAATAGGCTCCCAGGTTGTGTACAAAGGAGTCCTGGTGATCGATCATCAATACGCTGAGATCGCCCTCCAGGCGCAACCGGTCTCGGACCGCTTCGATTTCCGGGTCGGTGTTGCTGACCGCTCCGGGTGAATTCCTGCCCCTGACTGCATCGAGTAATGCCGATGCCTTCAGACGGGTCTCTGCTTCCTCACTGTCCGGATCCGAATCAATCAGCAGCGTGGCACCGGCCCGGACCTCCGCGATACCCTCCTTGATACGCATGGTACGCAGGGTCAAACCCGTGTTCAGGTTACCGTTGAAACCGATGAACCCCATTGCTCCTCCATACCAGCGGCGCGGCGATTTTTCTTGCTGCTCGATAAACTGCATGGCTGCATGTTTGGGCGCCCCGGTTACAGTTACAGCCCAGGTATGGGCCAGAAATCCGTCCAGAGCATCGAATCCGGGCGCGAGGGTCCCGGAAACATGATCCACGGTATGGATAAGGCGTGAATACAACTCAATCTGGCGACGGCCAACCACCTTGACGCTGCCTGGCTCACAAACCCTGGCCTTGTCATTCCGATCCACATCCGTACACATGGAAAGTTCCGATTCGTCCTTGGCCGAATTCAACAGCTTGCGGATCTGCGACGCATCATCAATGGCATCCTCACCCCGTTTGATAGTGCCTGAAATCGGACAGGTCTCGATCCTGCGGCGGTCGACACGCACGAACATTTCCGGGGATGCCGCGACCAGGTATTCCTGCTCCCCGAGATTGATCAGGGCTCCGTAGGGAGCCGGATTGTTCTGTTTCAGACGGTTAAATACGATTGATGGTGTGTCCCTGCAGGGTTCGAAAAATACCTGACCGGGTACCACCTCAAACAGATTGCCACATTTGAATTCTGCAATTGCCTTGCGAACGCTTGCGGCGTACTCACCGGGACTATGATCACCTGTTGCGTCGCAGCGGACGGCCGGCACATAGGCTTGCCTGACACCACGCCGCTTCAGTCCTCCGGTGGTCTCGGTCAGGGCTTCGCTGTGGCGGCCTCGACACACGAATTCATAATTGTGACAGAGGGTTTCACCGAGTCGATGGTCGGAGACCAGAATCTGATCGGGCAGGTACAATACCAGGTCGCGATGCGTTTCTGATCGCTGCTGATAACGCTGTACATCCTCGAATTGAAACCCGAGATCGTAACCAAACGCTCCGTAAAGGCCGAGATAGGAGTCCTGGTCCGAGCCAAAAAGCTCAACCAGTTGCCGCAACACGGAAAATACCGAAGGTTGACGGCTGCGTTGTTCCTCACTGAACGACTCCCGGATTTGCACTACCACCAGGCTGATTGCCGTTTCGGTGAGGGTTATTGCGGTTAACTCGCTATTCCCCAGCAGAGCGTGATAGAGCGCGGGCAGTAGCACCTCTCCCCGCTGATTGAGCGCGTCGATGGTGACCTGCCTGCCACGGGCGGTGATCTGCAGCGGTGGATTGACAAACCCCACATCCCAGCGGGTATAGCGACCCGGGTATTCATAGGACGAGGACAACAGCAGTCCGCGCTGGCTATCCAGTTGCCGTGCCAGTCGCGGCATGGCGTCCTGATAGTTTTCCCGGGTACAGGATCGCCGCACCTGAATGCCACCACGGGTCTGGTAGCTGGTCTGAGTAATGGTTTGCACTGTTGGACTCTCCTGTTCGGCCTTGGTGACCTGGGAGCCCGATAAACTGTGGAGGTATCTGAATTTTCAAGCAAACGGCCGCCACAGACATCGGGCGGCCAGGGAAGGGATTAACGAATTTTCGTCTGGCGGCCCGGGTTTCGGAACCACCAGAAATAACTTTGTCTGTTCATAGTGGGCGGGATGATGCGCGAATCAGCCAGGCGAGTCAAGCCCCGGCTGAATTCTCAGTCGGCCAGCGTGACGGCAATCTCTGCAATGCGCCGTCCCAGCCGGCGGGCATCTTCTATCTCGGTAGCGGAAAATTCGTCTGGGTTACCGGTATCGATGGCCGCCGCGCCTGGCAACGCATAGCCATTCTGTCCATCGCCATAGGTGGGACCTGCCACCATCATACCGGTATTGATCATGGCCAGTAACAGCGAGACGATGACGTGCTCCTTCCCTCCTGCCGATCCACCTCCGGTCGCAAAAGCCCCGCCGATTCTGCCAGCCAGGAAAGGACTGCCATGTACGAGGCCGATGCTGTCGATAAAACTCTTCATCGGGCCGGCCATATTACCGTAGTAAGTGGGCGAACCCAGAATGATTCCCCGCGCTTCGAGCAGATCTTCGACAGTGACCGATTCCACCGGCTTCAGCGAAACATTCACTCCCTCGACGGCATCGGCTCCCTCGGCCACCAGTCTCGCCAGGCTTTGCGTGGTCCCGGTCATGGTGTAATAGACAATCAGTACATTCACCGGTTGCTGGGCGCTGCCGGACTGGCTGACTGCCAGAACCAAAAGCAGCAGCGTGATTCGTCTGATCCCAGTGAACAGCCTGCTCAAAGATATCCTGGACATTGCCTGAAGCCCTGCATTTCGTTGATAATTGTTATTAACCAGCTGAATTAAAACAGTTTATCCGGAGTCAGCCGGCACCTGAACCGGTTAGAAGAACCCCGCAAGTTAACCGCTGACAGTGGGGGGTAGTCAAGGGGAAACCTTAACACAAGCGAACCCGTGCAGGCAGTCACTCCAGAAAATAAGAGGTTCCTTACCAGTTTGAATTCTTCGGCACCACTTTCAGGTATTCAGATAATCTCCCTGGAACACGCAATTGCGGCCCCGCTTTGTACACGGCAATTGGCTGAGCTCGGCGCCCGCGTGATCAAAATTGAACGGCGCCTGACCGGGGATTTCGCCAGACACTATGATTCCAGAGTCAGGGGGCAGTCGTCACACTTTGTCTGGACCAATCGTGGCAAACAAAGCCTTACTCTTGACCTGAAGAAACAGCCTGCCCGCTCCATACTGCACCGGCTGCTCGCCGGCTCCGATGTGCTGGTGCAGAACCTGGCGCCATCGGCAACCGATCGAATGGGGCTGACCTTCGACGATTTATGCGCCAGTTATCCCCACCTGATCGTCTGCAATATTACCGGTTACGGCAGCTCCGGTCCCTATGCCGACCGCAAGGCCTACGATCTGCTGGTACAGGCCGAGGCGGGGTTTCTGTCAGTGACCGGCGACCCCGATCACCTTGCCAAGAGTGGAATTTCGATTGCCGACATCGCCGCCGGCATGCAGGCACAGGCGGCCATACTGGCAGCGCTGATCAAGCGATCACAGACTGGAGCCGGAAGCAGAATTGATATTTCCATGCTCGAGGCCATGGTTGAATGGATGGGTTACCCGCTCTACTACGCCTACGACGGTGCCTCTCCACCAGTGCGATCGGGCACCGATCACGCCAGCATCTACCCCTATGGAGCATTCCGCACCGGTGATGGCAGAACCGTTATTATCGGCCTGCAGAATGAAAGGGAATGGCAGACATTCTGCGTTGAGATACTGGAACTTCCGGAACTGGTAACAGACCGGCGCTTCGCCGACAATACCGGACGCTCCGCCAATCGGGACGCACTGAAATCACTGATCGAGCAGAAATTTTCACAGTTTACCGAAAGCCGGTTGGCAGCACGGCTGAATCAGGCAAAAATTGCCTGCTCCACAGTCAATGACATGGCGGCGGTATGGAACCATCCACAGCTGCTCGCCTTGCAGCGCCTTGTGGAAGTGGACACACCAGCCGGGCCGGTCCAGGGATTCCGTCCTCCCGGTAATAACAACAGTTACGAATCTGTGGTGGGAGCCGTACCGGCACTTGGCGGACACACAGATGCAATCCTTGCAGAACTGGGGTTCAGCGCATCGGAAATCGATGCACTGCGAGCCAGCGAAATCATCTAAGCAGATTACCGGGAGGTTTTCGTGGCAGATAACAAAGATAACGATGCAACAACCGGGGCTGATCAGAACAGTCGAATCTCGGTCAGCAGCGTAGGCCTGTTTCTGGGACCGGCAGTGTTTCTGCTGATGCTGTTGTTCGTCGATCTCGACCCTGCCAACCCCCTGGTAACCCGAATGGCCGCAGTGGTAGTCCTGATGGCTATCTGGTGGATGACCGAAGCCATTCCGCTGCCCGCCACCGCACTGCTGCCGATCGTGCTGTTCCCTCTGCTGGGACTGATGCGGGCAAGAGAGACTCCGGCGGACAGTCGGCTCAGTATTGACGTCGATGCTTCAGCAGTTTCGCCAGGCAGCCTGGATATCGTGTTTCCCAATGTGACCGATCAATACATGGATTGGATAATCCTGCTGTTCATGGGTGGGTTCATCATTGCTCTGGCCGTGGAGAAGTGGAATCTGCACAAGCGTATTGCCCTGAACATCCTCCGGCTGATCGGCGGTCAGCCGCACCGGCTGGTACTGGGCTTTATGGTAGCCACCGGCTTTCTTTCCATGTGGTTGTCCAACACGGCCACCGCCCTGATGATGATGCCGATGGGCATGTCACTGGTGCTCCTGTACGAGGAACTGAATGCCAACATCGCTGCAAATGGCGGCACGGTGGACTCCCGATCCAGCAATTTTTCTCTGACACTGTTGCTGGGCATCGCCTATTCGGCATCCATCGGTGGCTTCGCCACCCTGATCGGCACACCGCCCAACGGAGTGCTGGTCACGCAGATGAGTCAATTGTTTCCTGACGCGCCAGAGATCACTTTTTCCACCTGGTTTCTGTTCGCACTGCCGCTCAGTGTCGTTTATCTGCTGGCGGCCTGGCTGCTGCTGACCCGGTTTGTGTTTCCTCTGCCCCCGACCACGCCGTTCAGTGGCCGGCAGTTCATCCACAATGAGCTCGCCAGGCTGGGTCCGATGAGCAATGAGGAAAAGAAGGTAGCGGTAGTTTTCGCGACCGCCGCGTTACTTTGGATAACGCGCAAGGAACGTCTGTTCGGCGACGATATCGATATCTTTGGCTGGAGTTATTACCTAGACCGCCTGCTGTCAGCCATGGGAAGCCCCCAGGTGGGATACATGATCGATGACAGTACCGTTTCCATTGCCATGGCGCTGACCCTGTTCCTGATCCCGGCCGGTAAATCAGTGGGCGGCAGGCTGCTGGACTGGGACGACATGAAAAAACTGCCCTGGGGAATCCTGTTGATTTTCGGTGGCGGCCTGGCAATCGCCAAGGGCTTTGGCACGTCGGGTCTGTCGGATTACATTGCCGGTCAGTTGCAATCGCTGCTGGGCGATGCCAACCCGCTGGTAATCGTGATCAGTACGGTGAGTTTCATCACCGGTCTGACCGAAGTCTCGTCCAATACCGCGACGATTTCACTGGCCATTCCGATCATGGCAAGCCTGGCCCAGGCCATCGGTGCCCACCCCCTGCTGCTGCTGATTCCAACCACACTGGCCGCTTCCTGCGCTTTCATGCTGCCGGTTTCCACGCCTCCCAATGCCATCGTTTTCGGCTCCGGCCGGGTTCCGATCATGAAAATGGTCATTGCCGGCCTGTGGCTGGACCTGATGTCGGTGGTGCTCCTCACAGCCTTCGTTTACACGCTGGGGCATCTCACATTCGGTGTACTGGGTGAGTTTCCAGCCTGGGCTCTGCCCGGCTAGTGTCCTGTCCGGTTAATTCGTCGCATTTCAGCGTGCCAGCCAAGGTTCCTGGCAAGGCGCGCCTTGCAGGCAATGGCCGTAGCCCTTGTCAAAAGGCGCAACGCGGCCAGGGGTCTTGGCTGGCACGCCCTCCGGGAGCCTGCATAAAGCACTGTAGCAGCGTTGCGACCCTTGGAAATACAACCAGTATTCCCTGCGGATCGCGCCTCACTACAGCGCTTTATGCAGGCTCTGAAATACAACGAATTAACCGGACAGGACACTAGCCGCCGGCAATCGCACACAACCCGGCTATTTGAATTCAGCTTCCTGGCGCGCTTCCATGGGCATCAGGGCCGCCTTGATGGCAGCGCCCCAGATCGCGTTACCCAGGTCGTTAAGATGCAGATTGTCGGCAACAAAAATATCGGTCATCACGCTGCCGTCGACATTCAGGAACGGCGTGGCCACATCCACGTAGAATACCAGCGGATCGCGTTCGGCCAGCGCCCGATAGCCCGCACTGACTGCCTGGGCCTCAGGCCAGATAGCTTCGCGCAGCACGCTGGGTTTGACTGACAGAACGTAGATCCTGGTTGCCGGCAATTCCTCGTGGATGCGGGCAATAATCTGTTCCAGATCGGTCAGAATCATCCCCTTGTCGATGCCGTAACGTGCCACCCCGGTATCGTTGTCCCCTTCGTAAATCAGGATTGCCCTCGGTTTGTATTTCAATGCGACACGATCCAGATAATGCACCACGTCGTGCATGATGGACCCACCAAATCCCCTGGGTATCACCGTCAATGGAGCCAGTGCTGCCGGAGCTTGGCCATTCCATCGGGCAATACTGGAACTTCCAGTCAACAAAATGGCGCCTTCCGGCGGCGGGCTGATACGGTCCTGAGCCTCGAAGCCTTGTATAGTTTCTTCGAAACGGGTCGGGTCGGGATAGTCCTGAGCGTTCAGAGACAGTGCTGAAATCACCGCGGCAACCATTACCAGGGCCTGGACACTTCTCAATTGTTTCTTATTCATGCTTGTTCCCCTTGTTGATCAGGTTTGATTGAATTGTGAAGGTCAGTTGAGCTGCCCACCATGGGCCAGCCATTGTGCCAGATCCACCCCCAGCTCACGCTCGGACAACTCCCGGTAGCTGCGCACCTGCGCCTCGCCAAGCACACCTTCCCAGCGGCGGCTGGTGCCGCGATGGAAAAAGTTGCCGGTGTCTTTCCAGTTGTTCTTTGACCCACCCGGCGCCATCATTGCGGCGTTAGCCTTCATCGCATCGAAGGTGACACCCGCCACCAGGGAATCCCAGATCGATTCGTCGACGGGAATATCCAGAAACGCGGCTATACGTCGCATCTCTCCGCCCAGATCGTCGAGCAGATTCTGAAAATGCACAACATGAATATTGGGAAGATGGCGAAACTCCAGCCAGCTTCGTGCGTGATGCAGATGTGACCAGAACGGATACCCGTTGCTTTCCCAGGGAAAACTTCCCCTGCTCAGCCAGTCGTCAAAAGCGCTCAGAATATCGTCGGGGGCCTGTGGCAGAATCGGTCCCCGTCGATCCGGGGCATTGTTAAGTCCCTCGATCCGTTCCGGCAGCATGTTATGCCAGTGATTCCACATCGACATGAAAACATCCAGTCCGTCGCGGCCAACATAGATATACCTGGCCTCGGGAAGAAATCGCAAACCATCCAGCGGTAAGTGAGTTTTGATATAGCGCCGGTGTTGCAATCCTTCGAGCAGATCCAGGACCCGGTCGAGCGGAGCAAAATTGGCGTCCAGCCAGGGAGTCAGGGCATCCTGGGGCAAGGGTGGCCGCGGCTGTTGAAACACCAGCGCAGCGCAGATGCCCTGCATCCAGGTGGTACCGGCCTTGTAGGAGGTGGCAATGATTATGTCATCCGTCCTGGAAACAAAGCGATCCCAACGCGAACCATTGAACAGGGCATTCTGATAGTGGTGGGTGCGTTCCGGGAATCGCGCTGCATTCATATCGGTAGTTGTTCCCGCTGGAAAATCGAATCAGTTAAGATCGGCAGCAAACTCCTTGAGCTTTTCGAGAGGAACGATATCCAGCGCTTTTTTATGGGTTCTCATCAGAAAGACTTTCGGCGCCCGGTTGTGCTCATAAGCTTCAAGCCAGCGTGCCGCGCAGAGACACCAGCAGTCGCCGGGCTTCAGGCCGGGGAAACCGAACTGGGGTACGGGTGTAGACAGATCGTTACCACGGAACCGGGAAAATTCCAGAAACTCTCTGGTTACCCGCACACAGACCGTGTGTGAGCCCAGATCATCGTCGCTGGTATTACAACAGCCATCGCGGAAAAACCCGGTTTTGGGATCATTGCCGCAGGGCTCCAGCGGCTCGTCGAAAACATTCAAAGATTCATCCATAACCCACTTTGTACACTACTTGGCTGCAATGATAAACACCTGTTCCGGATTCTACAGTAACGGGTACTGTTCGTTGCGAATCCGGCTGACGCTCAGTTCGCGGCGCAGTTCGTCCAGGTAGAAAAGTATTGCCTGCCTGCGTCGCCGGGCCTCGAGGCGGGCACTGGGTGTATGAAGGCTCTGGGGCAGGTGCAACAGCTTGGTATAGAAATGATCGAGTACGTACTGCCGGTCGGCCGGCTGGCGCCGTTCGCAGAAGGCATCGTCCGGCTCATAGAGCGGGGTATGCAGCGCGCCTCCTACCAGTATGCAACGGGCGATACCGATTGCCCCCAGAGCGTCGAGCCGGTCGGCATCCTGAACCACACGGGCTTCCAGAGTCCGGGGCCTGATTGCAGCGCTGTAGCTGTGTGCCTGAATAGCATGATAAATACCCTCCAGACAGTCATACGGGTAGTCTATGGATTTCAGAAACCGGATTGCCTCCTGCGCCGCCAGTGTCGAGGCCCGGTGCTTGTCGGGGGAATCCTTCGGCAGGGTAATGCAGTCATGCAGCCAGGCGGCCGGCAGCACGACTCTCAGGTCCGCCCCCTCGCTCTCGGCAAGCGCGCGGGCCAGGCTGACCACCCGTCTGACATGGAGAATATCGTGAGCAGGATCGGTACTGACCCGGCCGGACATATAGTCCGCCATGACTGCTTCCAGTTCATGCTCCGTCATGCCATGCTCTCCTCAAACCCTGACTGCTATCACCACAGCATGAATCACCGGCGATCAGAACCCCTGCAGCCGGGCATAGCGATCCCGATGAAAGATCTGGTCGCCGAACAGAGTTTGCACGACACGTGCCCGCTTGAGAAAAAAACCGATGTCGAATTCATCGGTCATACCGATGCCGCCATGCATCTGAATACCCTCGTTGCTGACCGTGAAAAACACTTCCGAACACTTGGCTTTGGCCAGGCTCGCCAGCCGGGGGACCTGTTCAGAGTCGTTATCAAGAGCATCCAGTGCCGCCAGCACGACGGACTTGCATAATTCAATATCGCAATACATTGCTGCGGCGCGATGTTGCAGGGCCTGAAAAGCGCCAATCGGCACCCCGAACTGTTCCCGCTGACGCAGGTAGTCCAGGATCCGTTCAAAAACCTCCTGCATACTTCCCAGCATCTCTGCAGCCAATCCGATGCAACCGGTATCGAGTATCCGCTCCAGAAGGGGCAAGCCCTGATCACAGGGTCCGAGCAGGTCGTCCCCGCTCACCTTCACGTTGTTCAGGGTAATGGTTGCCGCGTTACGGCTGTCCACCATGCCGGTCTGCCGAACGGAAACGCCCACCGAGCCGGCATTGACCAGAAACAGACTGATACCGGACTGCTCTGAACCACTGCCTGAAGTGCGGGCACTGACGATCAGTTTGTCGGCAATTTGCCCATCCAGCACCATGACTTTGCTGCCATTGAGAACAAATCCGTCGTTACCGGGTTCGGCGGTCAGCTTTACATTCGCGGGCGCATGGTGCGGGGCCTCGTCGACTGCCAGTGCCATAATCATCTCGCCGTTGACAATGGCCGGCAGAAATTCCTGTTTCTGGGCCTCACTGCCACCGAAATCGAGTGCGGTGGCGGACAATAACACGGTGGAAATCAGCGGTGAATTCAACAGGCTGCGACCGGAGGCTTCCAGGACAATACCCAGTCCACGGTAGCCGAAATCGAACCCGCCGTAGGCTTCCGGAACAGTCATGCCGGTCCAGCCCAGCTCCACCATCTGCCGCCAGAGATCGGGATCGTATCCCAACGGATCGCGGGTGTCCCTGAGACGACGCAAAACACTTAACGGCGCATTTTCCCGGCAGAAGCTGAGAGCGGCCTCTTTCAACAGGCGCTGATCGTCATCCAGTACCAATGCCGCCATGTCCCGACTCCTAATTCCTGACCAGGGTCAGCAGGTCAGGTAGACCAAGCACCCGTTTGGCAATCACGTTCAACTGCACTTCGGCGGTTCCGCCTTCAATCGAATTGGCCTTGGAACGCAGCCACTCGCGGGTGATTGCCAACTCGCCGGGGTCGAACGAATCGCCTTCCCAGCCCAGCGCCCGATTGCCCATGGCAGACAACATCAACTCGTAACGGCGCTTGTTCAATTCACAACCGTAATACTTGAGCATCGATGACGTCGCATTGGGGCCTTCACTCTGCTTTGACTCTGCCAGGGAGCGCTTCGACGTCAGCTCAAATGCCTCGGCATCCAGCGTAAACTGCGCGATCTGATCGCGCAGCACCGGATCCGAAATCCTGCTGCCATCACCACGATAATGCCTGGCAGCCTGGACCAGGGTCATGTTGTTGGCACCCCGATCGATATTCCCTCCTGCCAGACCAAAGCTGGATATCATGGTCCGCTCGTGTTGCAGCAACCGCTTGGCAATAGTCCAGCCGTCATTGAGACGGCCGACCAGATTGCCGGCCGGTACCCGCACGTTGTCGAAAAACGTCTCGCAGAATGGTGAAGCACCGCTGATCAGTTGTATCGGTCGGGTGCTGACTCCTGAAGATTGCATGTCGAAAAGGATAAAGCTGATCCCCGCATGCTTGGGTACCTCGCTGTCGGTCCGGACCAGGCAGAAGATCCAGTCGGATACATTGGCATAGCTGGTCCAGACCTTGGATCCGTTAATCACATAGTCGTCGCCGTCGAGGATCGCCCGGGTCTGCAGACTGGCCAGGTCCGATCCGGCGCCGGGTTCGGAATACCCCTGGCACCAGCGGATTTCACCGCGAACGATGCTGGGAATATGTTCCAGTTTCTGTTCGTGAGTGCCGTATTCCAGCAACACCGGTCCCAGCATGCTGATGCCGAAGCTGCTCAGGGCCGGTCTGGCATTGATGCGCCGGAGTTCCTCTGCCAACACCGCGCTTTCCTGGAGAGAGAGACCACCTCCCCCGTACTCCTTTGGCCAGGTGGGACAGGTCCAGCCTTTACGACCCATGCGTTCCAGCCACAGCCGGCTGTCCGGGTTGCTGAACGAGGCATTGCGCCCGCCCCAGACAATTTCGTCGGTGATCATCGGCGTGCGCATGGAGGGTGGACAGTTTTCCTCCAGCCAGGTTCTGGCGCTGACTCTGAATTGCTCAAGATTACTCACAGTATTTTCCTTAACGCCGCGTTGAATCAGTAGTTCATCAACACCTGTCGACCTTTCACCCTGCCGGCTTTGAGGTCGGTCAGCGCCTCACTGACTTCCGCCAGAGGGCGCTCGTGAATCTCGATAGGTGCAATCCTGCCATCACGAACCAGCCCCATCAGCTCATCCATTTCCTGCAGCTTTCCAACATAACTTCCCTGGATTATCCGGGCATTCATGGGTATGAACGGGATAGGTAAGGTAAGCGAGCCTCCATAGAGACCCACGATGAGCAGTCTGCCACCCTTGCGCAAACATCCGAGTCCGTAATTGACACTGGCTTCGGCGCCAACAAAATCGATCACCGCATACGCCCCACCGCAGCTTTTACGAAGCACCTTGGCGGTCTGGGGATCGGAGGAATTAAAGGTAGTCTCCACGCCCAGTTGCCTGACTGCCGCGAGCTTCTGTTCGTCGATATCGACTACGATGGGCTGAATGCCGAACACCGACAGCGCAATCTGAATTGCCATCATGCCGACCCCGCCGGCACCGATGATCACTACCCGATCCAGAGCACCCGGTTCGCCGAGTTTTTTCAGGGCACTGTAGGCGGTCAGGCCGCTGCAGGCGTAGGTGGCAGCCAGTGCGTCCGGAACATTGCCTTTCGCGAACAGGTAGCGGCCATGCGGTACCAGCACATGGTCGGCGAAGCCACCTGGTCTGACAATGCCAAGCGCCTGTCCCGGTGTGCACAGGTGTTCATCGCCCCGTTGGCAGGCGGCGCATTGGCCGCAACCAATCCAGGGATAAACCACGCGTCGATCACCGACATTCACGCCTTGAGCATCCGGACCGGTCGCCACGACTTCGCCAAAAATCTCGTGGCCCAGGACCTGGCCGGATTGAGCGACATCCAGGGTCTTGCCATCGCCCAGTGCGAACGCACCATCGTGCAGATGGATGTCGGAATGACAGACTCCGCAGGCCACGGTTCGCAACAGTACCTGGGTACCCACGGGACGGGGGGTTTCCCGTTCCACAGGGGATAGCGGTGCGCCTGGCGTGGTAGTTTCGTAAGCTATCATCCGGCGTCTCCCGTCATCTCAAGGCTCCTAAATCTGCTTCGATCAGTCGTTGCTCGCTGCCCATTCGGCAAAGGTTTTACCTTCACTGGCCAGGCGTTCCAGTAGCGGTGCCGGCTTCCAGTACTGCTCCCCATAGCGGTCGCGGAACTCGCAGATGCGCTCGTAAATCACTTTCAGCCCCACCTGGTCGGCCCAATACATGGGGCCTCCCTTGGCCGCCGGGAAGGCATAACCGTAGACGTAAACCACGTCGATATCGCTGGGACGCTGGGCTATACCCTCCTCCAGGATCAACGCACCTTCGTTGACCAGAGGAAAAAAGCACCGTTGCAGAATTTCCTCATCGGAAAACTGCTGCTGCCCGATACCCAGTTCAGCGGCCTTTTCCCTAATCAGCGCTTCCACTTCGGGGTCGGAAGACCGGGCCCGGGTGGCCGGATCATACTGATAGAATCCGGCTCCCGATTTCTGTCCCAGCCGGCCCATTTCCACCAGCGTGTCGGCCACGATATAGCCTTTCGGATCCGCTGGCAGGTCCTTGCGGGCCTTACGGGCCTTGTATCCCACATCCAGCCCCGCCAGGTCACTCATGGCAATCACCCCCATGGCCATGCCGAAATTCTCCAGCGCGCTATCCACCTGAGCCGGTGTGCAGCCATCCATCAGCAACATCTGTGCTTCGCGGCCGTACCCGGAGAGCATACGGTTGCCGATAAATCCATAACAGACCTTGGACAACACGCAGACCTTGCCGATCTTCTTGCCAAGTTTCATCACCGTGGCCAGCACGTCCTTGGCGGTTTTTTCTCCACGTACCACTTCCAGCAGTTTCATAACATTGGCGGGACTGAAAAAGTGCATGCCACAGACATCTTCGGGACGCCCGGTCGCAGTGGCGATGTCATCGATGTCCTGGTAGGAAGTGTTGGAGGCGAGTATGCAGCCAGGCTTACAGACCGAATCCAGCTTCGCGAAGACTTCCTTTTTGATGTCGGGGTTTTCAAAGACCGCTTCGATCACCAGGTCCACATCGGCGAGGTCCAGGTAACTGGTGGTCCCGGAAATCAGTTCGAGACGTTCCGCAACCCTGGCCTCACTCAGCTTGCCTTTCTTGACCGTAATGCTGTAGTTCTTTCTAATGATGCCGAGGCCCCGCTGCAATGCCTCGTCGTTGATTTCAAGCAATGTGACCGGAATGCCGGCATTGGCAAAACTCATGGCGATCCCGCCACCCATGGTGCCACCACCGATAATTGCCACTCTGCGGATGTCGCGCACCGGCGTATCGCCGGCTACGTCCTTGATCCGGGCCGCTTCCCGTTCGGCAAAGAAAATATGCCGCATGGCGGCCGACTCGGGCGACTGCACCAACTCGGTAAACAGCTCTCGTTCCCGCTCCAGCCCCCGGTCCATGGGCATGGTAACAGCCGCTTCCACACAGGAAACGATACGTTCCGGGGCAATCTGACCACGCGCCTTGCGGGCCAGTTGCTTGCGATAGTTTTCGAAAAAACCCGGTTCGATGGAGGATGGGTCGATATTGATATCCCGGATCCGTTTCAGGGGCGCACCGGATTCGACCAGATCCCTGACGTAATTCAGCGCACTGCCACGCAACTCGCCACCCTCGATCACTTCATCGATCAGGCCCATGTCGCTGGCAGCCTGGGCGCTGATTGGATTGCCACTGGTCATCATATCCAGCGCCGCTTTCACTCCGGCGATACGGGGCACCCGCTGGGTACCACCGGCACCGGGCAGCAACCCCAATTTGACCTCTGGCAGGCCGACTTTTGCCCCCGGCACCGCACAGCGATAATGACAGGCCAGTGAAGTTTCGAAGCCGCCACCCAATGCGGTGCCGTGGATTGCCGCAACCACCAGTTTCTTGGAGTTTTCGATACTGACCAGCACTTCGGGTAGCGACGGGGACTGCGGTGGTTTTCCAAACTCGGTGATGTCAGCTCCGGCAATAAAAGTCCTGCCCTCACAAATCAACAGTACGGCATCACTGTCGTCGTCCTGGGCCTGTTGCAAAGCATTCTGAATACCTGACCGGACACTGTGTGATAGCGCGTTTACCGGCGGGTTGTTAACTGTAATGACGCCGATGTTGTCGACCAGTTCATAGCTGACTACGTTTGACATTGGGTTTTCCTTCTTGTCTGGCAGGAGTAATTTCAAGAACCGCCTATACCGGCGATACTAATCCAGTCGTTCTATAATTGCAGCTGCGCCCTGACCAATCCCTATACAGAGACTGGCCAGACCGAACCGGCCACCACTGCGTTCCAACTGCCTGAGTGTGGTGATCGCGATCCGGGCGCCTGAGGCACCCAGGGGATGCCCCACGGCAATGGCACCACCATTGGGATTAACCCGGCTGTCGTCGAAACCCAGTTCCAGCAGTTTCAGGCAGCCAAGCACCTGGGTGGCAAACGCCTCGTTGATTTCTATTACATCCAGATCTGCCAGCGTCAGCCCGGCCCGATCGAGGGCCTTGCGGGCGGCAAACACCGGCCCCAGCCCCATGACACGGGGCTCGACGCCGGCGACACCGGCGGACACGATCCGCGCACGTGGTTTGAGATCGTATTTCTCGCCGATTGCGCGACTGCCGATGATCAAGGCAGCAGCGCCGTCATTGATGCCGGACGCATTGCCGGCCGTGACCACCCCGCCCTCGAACAGGGTCCGCAATCCGCTCAGCGCCTGCAGGTCCGTCCCGGGCCGGGGATGTTCATCGGCGTCTACCGTAAGCGCAGGCTTCTTGCGCCCCTGGGATACCTCGATCGGTATTATCTCGTCGGCAAAGAACCCGGCGGCCCGGGCTGCCTCATAACGGGCCTGAGAAGCTGCCGCAAACGTGTCGCTGTCGTGGCGGGAAATTTCCAGATCGCGGGCGATGTTGTCCGCGGTCTCGGGCATGCTGTCGTTACCGTACGCGGCAACGAAGGCAGGATTGGGGAAACGGGTGCCGAGGGTGCTGTCGGCAATCTGCTGCCCCCTGTCAAAGGCCGATTGCGCTTTGGACACTATCAGCGGGGCACGGCTCATTGACTCCACCCCGCCGGCAATGAACAACTCCCCTTCGTCACACCTCACCGCCCGGGATACATCGAGTACTGCAGCCAGCCCCGAGGCACACAGGCGATTGACGGTCAATCCGGCAACACTGGTGGGAAGTCCTGCCAGCAGAGAGGCAAACCGGGCCACATTGCGACAATCCTCGCCAGCCTGGTTGGTATTGCCCGCCACCACATCCTCAAAGTCTTCAGCGGCAAACGGGTTGCGCGCTACCAGTTCCCTGATCGTGTGCGCCAACAGATCGTCAGGGCGGACGGTCGCCAGGACCCCGCCATGCCGGCCAAAGGCAGTTCTGCCACCATCGTAGATAAAGGCTTCTCTGGAGTTGCTCGTGGCCATCAATCTTCCTCTTGCGGAGTCATCGGGGCGAGCTGTAGAAGCGGGATGCAGGGGACAAAGCAGGATCCGGGACATGACATCCAGGGTGCCCGCCGGACTGCTCCCCCTTCAGCCGGCCCAGCAATTTCAGGGCAGGCATTTTAGCACAGGGTCCCGGAGGGTGGAATTCGGGCCGATCCGGGGTCTAGTCACAAACACCACAGCCGGCCTGACTCACTTTCAGAACAACGTTATGATAGGGCCCCCGGCAGGAGACCGTAATCATGATCAGAGACCAGGAAATCCTCGACCAGCTGGTGGCCATTGTCGAGCGCTTCGTTCGTGAACGGTTGATCCCGGCCGAAGACGAAGTTGCAGAGACAAATCGGGTTCCGGAAGATATCGTTGCGGAAATGAAGGAGCTGGGCCTGTTCGGTATGACGATCCCCGAACAATACGGCGGCCTCGGCCTGACCATGGAAGAGGAGGTGCATGTCGCCATGGCCCTGGGACACACTTCACCGGCATTCCGCTCGATCCTCGGCACCAACAACGGCATCGGTTCGGCTGCGGTGGTTTTCGATGGCTCCGACGCCCAGAAACAGAGATTTCTACCCCGTTACGCCAGTGGTGAGTGGGTCGGCTGCTTCTGCCTTACCGAACCGGATGTCGGCTCCGACGCAGCGGCCCTGAAAACCACTGCCCGCCGCGAAGGCGATCACTACATCCTCAATGGTACCAAACGCTACATCACCAATGGCCCGGTCGCCGACACCTTTAATGTAATGGCCAGGACCAACCCTGAAATCAGGGGTGCCAGGGGAATTTCCGCCTTTATCGTGGAAAAGGGAACACCGGGCATTAGCCTGGGAGCAATCGACAAAAAAATGGGCCAGGCGGGCTCTCTCACCTGCGACGTCATCTTCGAGGATTGCCCGGTACCGGCTGTCAACCTGATCGGCGAGGAAGGTGAAGGCTTCATTACTGCGATGAAAGTGCTGGACCGGGGCCGATTGCACATTTCCGCGGTCAGTGTCGGCGTCGCAGATCGCCTGATCGGCGATGCCCTGAGCTACGCGCTCAATCGCCAGCAATTCGGCAAAGCCATTGCAGAACATCAACTCATTCAGGCCATGCTGGCCGATTCCCGGACCGAAGCCTACGCAGCCCGTTGCATGGTCCTGGAGACTGCGAGAGCCCGTGATCGCGGTGATAACGTCAGCACAGAGTCGTCAGCCTGTAAGCTTTTCGCCACCGAAATGGTCGGTCGGGTGGCAGACCGCGCTGTGCAGATTCACGGTGGCGCCGGGTATGTCAGCGATTATGCCGTGGAACGGTTTTACCGGGATGTAAGGCTGTTCCGCCTTTATGAGGGGACCAGCCAGATCCAACAGCTGATCATCGCCCGCAACATGATCCGGGATGCTTCCTGACCGACCGGTTCACTCACCGCCAACTTCAGATTTCGCAATTGCCGGTGCGCTCAGCCTGTCGATATCCTGTGGAAAACCAGTGTATTTAATGTCGATCAAAAGTGCATGGAATCTTACCCAGTTTTTGGTGGCGAAAGCGCTGACAGTCCATTAAACTTTCACTGTTCCCCAATGGAGACAGGGGGTACAGAGGTAAATGGATTAAGTGATTTTGGTGGATTAAGTGAACCAAGTGAATCAAGTGGATTAACAGGAGCATCAAGAGGGGGAATGTTTCTGCGATCCATTTTTGTGCAATAAAATAAAATTCCTAAAACCAATCTGTCGATCGTAATACTATGGCTGAATTTAAAATAATAAGAGAAACGCGCAGCGACCTCACTGTTGTTGAAGTCGTCGGTGACGTGGCCCAGGGTGAAATAGGAAAATTCCTCGCCTCATTGAAACTGGATGATCCCACATCCAAGGCTATTTTTGACTTTCGTCACGCTAACCTGTCCGCATTGGAAAAAAAGCACATTAAATCGAATGTGAATCAACTGAAGCGATTCTCCCGACCGGAAGTTCGCGCCGCCCTGGTGTTTTCCAACCCTGTCGACTTTTCAATCGGCAGGGCTATTACCAAGGCAATCAGTAAGGAAGGTTACCTGGCTGACATAAAGGGCTTCTATAATTTCTACCTGGCCAAAGACTGGCTGCTGTTCTAGGGAATCAACTCCAGATTTCCTGAATCACCGGTATGAACCACTGTCAGGCTGCCAATCCGGGAGGAGATCACGGATCTGGGCGGATTGATTTCAGTAACGCTGACGTCAGTGTGCCCGGTAGAACCCTTCGGTCGGAGTGTCCGGCTTGTACTGTTGATGACAGCCATCGCAGCTTTCCCGGATGCCGTCCGCAGCTGATAACAGGGCAGGCAGATCCTTACTGCGAATTGCCCGGAGGGCGCTGGTCGCCGCGGTATTCAACTGACTGGTATAGTCACGCCAGCCGATCTGGGCGACCCACATGGCGTCGTTAACGCCGGCGCCACCCATGGTAATAGCGGAAGTACTGGAAATTAGCTGAATGGCACTGTGTTCCAGTTCCTGCCAGTCACCTATGGTCAGACGGGCCTGATCAGCCATGGAAAGCTTCAGTATCTGATTGGCCGCATGGTCTACCTGGCCCACCATGATTTCATTGATACTGATATCCGGAACGAAAGGAACATTGACCACCGGTTCACGCGCCACCTGTTGATCGGCGGGCGGATTACAGGCCGACAGTAATGCTGCACCAAGTCCTGCCAGGACAGACCACGCAGCCGCGCTTCTCAATGCCTTACGTCTCATAACATTCAATCCTTCCCAATTCTGTTGATGTCACCAGTTTTTGACGCACAAGGCAAGCCCTGCACATTTCGCCATACCGGGAGCAGGTGACCCTGCCTTGAAATAGTTTATCGGCAATCCCATATATTCCATGGGGACTTTAATGACTGTTGCAGGGACCCGTCGGACCCGAAAGCCGGCACTACTACCCGACAGTTTAACCCCACCATTTCGGCAGTCTGAAGGGTATTTTGATTCTCTGCGGAGAACTAGTGATTTGGAGGATATGACAATGAACCTGATTCCACGCAATCAGCTTGGCAACCTGGATTCCCTGTTTGATGATTTCTTCACCGGCTTCCCGGTTCTGATGGGAAAATCCGATCTGGCCAGGAGCTTCTCGGCCATGCGCGTCGACATCCATGAAGACGATGCCGGCTATGAAATTACCGCCGAACTGCCTGGCGTAAAGAAGGAAGACATTTCCGTCACCCTGAAGAACCATGTGCTGACGATCAATGCCAGCAAGGAAACCGCCAGCGAGAAGAAAAAGCACGGCAAGGTGATCCGCCAGGAACGCAGCAGCGGCGCATTCAGCCGCAGTTTCAGCGTCGATGAGGGGATCAGACAGGAGGACATCAAAGCCGCTTTCAGCGACGGTGTGCTGACCCTGACCATCCCCAGAAAAGTTGAGGATCGCGCTGCACCCGACTCCTATAAAATCGATATCGGCTAGCCGCCAGGTGGATATACACTCGCACTCCGGGGGCTGGTATGATTGAGGCCAGCCCGGAGTCTGCCTGACTTTCAAACGACAGGCACCGGTCATACTCCTGACCGACACGGACATCGTGCGACCGGAGGCCGGGACTTTACAATGACACAAAAAGGATTCCCTATGGCAACCATCGACAGCATCCTGGTCATCGTCGATCCCACTGTTGAACATGATTTTGTAATCGACCGCCTCAAGGGAATCATCTCACGCAATCAGGCATCGGTTCGTTTCTTCATCAACACCTCCAATACCCTGACCCAGCACTCTTACGCCTACGAAGGGATGGACGGCCATTTTTTGGAGAAACAACGGCTGTTGTTCGTGGAGCACTACCAGAAGATCCTTCAGGATCTGGTTCAGGAATTCAGTGAACTCGGAGTCAGTGCCACCTCGGCCTTCACTGAGGAGCATAACCTGGCAGAAGCGATCCTCGCCGAAGTACGGGAATTCGACCCTGACCTGGTTCTGAAAAGTACTCATCACCACAACGTGTTCAGAAAGTCGATCATCACCAACACCGACTGGCGACTGATCCGGAAATGCCGAAAACCGCTGCTGCTGGTCAAGCCTCGCAGCTGGTATGAAAACGGCAGTGTGGTCGCCTCGGTAGACCCTCTCCATGCCAAGGCTGCGCAGACCCAGCTCGATCATCGCCTCATCGAGACAGCCCAGACCATCGCCAGGGCATTCAAACAGACAGCAAGAGTGTTTCATTGCTACTTCCCGTTTGTGGGCACCATGTTCCCCACGGCTACGGAGACTTCCGAACAGATGCAGGAGCTGAAAAACAGGCACGAAACCAAGCTCAATGAATTGCTGGCCAGCCACGATATCGAACCGGAGAACGTAGAGCTTGCCCGTGGTGACCTGGTTCCCTCGCTCATTCATTTCCTGGAAAAATGTCAGGCCAATATCCTGGTAATCGGCGCCCTGTCGCGAAATATTCTGGAACGGGCAATCGTCGGCAACACGGCCGAAAAGATCCTCGATGACTGTCCCTGTGATGTACTGATCATCAAGCCGCGCTGAGAGCGGGAGCTGCCAGCAGACCATGAGCACACATGTTCTCGTCGTTGCCGATCATCAGCTTTCCCACTCCGTTGCCCTAAGCAGGGCCAGTGAGTTTGTCGGGGAGTCAGACACGAAAATTACCGTGCTGGCCTTTATCGACACCGGTGGCAGCAATGATGAGGAAATCAGCCTGCGTGAACAGCGGGAAGCACTGTTATCTACCGCCGCGAAAATCCTGGGACGGCGCCCTAACCTGTCACTGGAGCTTGTCTCCACTCTGGACATAGCCAGCTATTGCGCAGACTTCTGCCGGCAGAACCAGGTTGACCTGGTAGTCAAGGCAGGACATCGTTCTGAGCCTCCCCTCTATACTCCACTGGATTGGCGATTGCTGAAATCTCTTCCCTGCCCGGTGATCATCGCAGTGAATCGGCAAGGGTCGGGACAGCGCAAGTTACTGGTTACCCTCGACAGTCAAAGCCACAGCCCGACGCAGAAAGCCTTGGACCGCAAGGTTCTGGACTGGTCCGCCGCATGGGTCCGGGACCAGGATTACGCGCTGTATATAGCCTGTTGCGTGGAAGCCAGCGATCCATTGACCAATACCGATATTCAGCAACTGATGGAACTTGAGTCCAGAATGCGGCTCAGGATTGAACCCGTAATCCGCCAGATGCTGGAGGAGTTGTCCCTGCCATGCAAAGGGATCCTGGTCAGCGCAGGAACCCCTGCTTCAGTGTTGAGACGACTGGCTGACGAGCTCGACGCTGACCTCGTGGCGGTCGGTTATACGGCCCGGCATGGCCTGGGTGAACTGCTGATTGGCCATACTGCCGAACAACTGATGCTGCGGATGGACAAAAACCTGGCGGTGATTCCAGGAGCCACCGAATGACCTCCGCTCACCAGCAGGAAGGTTTTACAACCGCAATACGATTGCTAACATTACCACTAGGATTGAACGAGTCAGACGGATAGCCATGACCACGGAAAACGCCAGCGGACACGGATTCAAAGAGGCCCTTTACGAGGTAATTTTTGGTTACGAATCCAGGGCCGGGCGCATCTTCGACCTGGGTTTGATCATCATGATCATGGTCAGCGTAATCGCCGTGGTTCTCGACTCGGTCGGCGCCTTTCACCTGCGCCATGGCGAATTGCTCAGCTCGCTGGAATGGTTTTTCACAATTGCTTTCACCATCGAATACATCCTGCGCATCTATTCGTCACCACATCCGCGCGGTTATATTTTCAGCTTTTACGGGCTGATCGATCTGCTTTCCATATTACCGACCTACATTGCATTTCTGTTTCCGCAGTCGGTCTACCTGATCGTGGTGAGGGTTCTGCGGGTCCTGCGAATATTCAGAATTCTCAAGCTGTTCAGGTACATCGGGGAGGCTAACGTACTGTTTCAGGCGCTGGTGAATGCGCGCCGGAAAATTTTTGTATTCCTGTTCTGCGTACTGACGCTGATAGTGATATTTGGCACCCTGATGTTCGTCGTCGAAGGACCGGCCAACGGATTTACCAGCATTCCCAGGAGTATGTACTGGGCAATCGTTACGGTAACCACTGTAGGCTATGGCGATATCTCACCCCACACGGCGTTGGGTCAGTTGATAGCGGGACTGGCAATGATCTGCGGCTATGCCATCATCGCAGTTCCTACCGGTATTGTCGGAGTGGAAATCATGAACGAATTTCAGCGCCAGGGGCCGATCACCGCGGAAACCGTACACAAGGTCTGCAATAACTGCAACCTATCCCAGCATGATCCTGACGCCAGCTACTGCAAGCGCTGTGGCACTATAATCTGAGATATGATATCTGATATCTGGCATCTGACATCTGACATCTGACACCTGGCATCTGATGTGGCCGGACCCGCTGCAAAGCATGTCCCTCTTTAAGACCCGGGTGCGGGTAAAATGCCAGTCCTGCCTTCTGCCGCTCAGGTGATTGACCGCGGTTTGACAATCAGCACGTCGGAATCGAGGTAATCCAGCACTTTCTCGGCAGTATTGCCGATCAGGACATCGGCCAGGCGCGACCGGGAGAGCGCGCCCATGACAATAATATCGCTACCCAGTTTCTGCTCATAGTTCTGTAACGCGAACACCGGCGATTCATCCACCAGGTGACAGTTTTCCGCATCCAGACTGAAATCGGCAAGCAGCTCTTCGAAGGCGTGTTCATGAGCCTTGAGAACCTTGTCCGGCAGTGCGAACGGGCGACCGATCTCCGCGTACGCGTGCAGCACATGAACCGCTCCGCCAAGTTGCGCGCCAATACCGAGGGCGGTACTGATAATCTTGTGATCCAGCTGCAGGGGTTTGTGATGGCTGTGTACCGGATCCACACCTGCCAGGATCACCGGCTCCCTGCTCCAGGCCCGGTCTTTCACCAGCAACAGAGGCTTGGGGCTGAAGCGCACCAGCTGCCAGCTGTCGTTGGTCAGAAACGCACGGGCCATTTTGGCGTAAGCCCGGGTATGCTGGACAATCAGGTCTACGGAATAATCGATGGACTTCCTGACGATCTGTTCGTAGCGGGGAAATGCCCAGACCATTTCGGATTGCACCTGGTACCCCTGGTCCCGCAACTGCCCTGCCACCCTGGCCAGGCTGTCTTCCAATCGTCTGCAGTGCTCCTCGCGCAGTTCCTTCATTTCGTCACCGAAGCTGTAGTAACTGTCGTGAAGAAACTTTTCGTAGCCGCAGCTCAATAGAAAGATTTCCGACTCCTGTTTGTCACTGACAAAATGCAGAGCCTTGGTCACTTCGATCGGTAGTCCTTCGCCTCCTGCCGGCAGCTCTTCATACCCGTCGAGCACAACCAGTATCCTGTTAAAAGACTGCATACCTGATTCTCCCAGTCCCAGACCATGGCTGCAGATTTCTCGGATCTGTAACCGTAATGGGTCGACGTGTTGATGTTATGAAACCCTTGCCTGCACACCGCAGAATTTCGCGGCACCCGGTCAAACGTTCCTTACGAATCCGCAGCACTGGCGCATTCTATACAGAGGTCTGTATACGGTATGGCCAGCAGCCGCTGTTCTCCTATTTCGCCTCCACAACCGGTACAAAGCGTATATTCGTCACTGTCCAGTCTCTGCAAAGCCTTGTTTATCTGGCGAAGTTCTTCGCGGCCTTCCTGTTCAAGAGCCCTGACCAGTTCATCATTTTCCGTCTGCTTGATCTGCTCGTTGAAATTGGCACTGACAGGCTCATCCTTATGGTAGATGTGTTTGTGCGTGCGCTCCAGCCGGCTTTCGATCTCGGCTTTCTTTTCCAGCAGATTCACTTTGACTTGTTGCAGATTCATGAACTAATTCTCCCTGCCGGGCCAACTACCTGTTTTCTAATCTAATTCAAACACCTATTATAGAGGTTGACCCATCTCAACCCGGACCCACCACCTGACCCCGCTGGCAGCATGATCTCTACTGATTTTAGCGTACTTACTCTCAACATCCATAAAGGATTTTCAACCGGCCAGCGCCGCTTCACCCTGGAAAACATACGCAATTGTCTCCGAGACAGCAAGGCAAGCGTGGTGTTTCTTCAGGAAGTGGTCGGCGAGCATCGTCAGTTGGCCCGCAAGGTTCCAGGCTGGCCTCAGGGCAATCAACTGGAATTCCTTGCCGACTCGGTCTGGTCTCACCACGCCTATGGCAAGAATGCCATCTACCAGCATGGCCACCATGGCAACGCCATACTCAGCGAAGTGCCTTTCAAGTCCTGGCATAACCTGGACGTTTCCCTGCTAAATTTTTCCCAGCGCGGTATCCTTCACGGTGTTACCGCCAATGACATACACCTGCTGTGCATTCATTTTGGCCTGTTTGAAAGCGAGAGACGTTCCCAGGCAAGGAAGCTGGTGGATTACATCAACAAGACTATCCCTGCGAACGCCCCGCTGATTCTGGCCGGTGACTTCAATGACTGGCGCAAAAGCATCCACAACCTGCTGGTGAGGGAACTCCATCTGCAGGACGCCCATCAGAACCTGAATCAACGCGTCGCCAGGACCTTCCCCTCGTTCCGACCTATCCTGCCGATGGACAGAATCTACCTGCGCGGCTTTCAGGTGAGAACCTGCGAAATCATGTGCAACACCGAATGGCGCCGGATATCCGATCACTGCGCCCTGCTCGCCGGTCTCAGCCTGCGCTACTGACGGCGCGGGAGGCAATTCACTTGAGAAGACATTGAACACGACCCTGATCATTTCAACGCTCGTCGTGCTGTCAGGCTTTTCGGCAGCCCTGCACGCGCTTCTCACCAAGCGGGATTCAAAGGCTGCCTTTGGTTGGATCGGCTTCTGCCTGGTATTGCCCGTTGCCGGACCGCTGGTCTATCTGGTGTTCGGTATCAATCGCGTGAATCAGCGGGCCCACCGGGCCTATCTAGCCAGCCTCGAAGTGGACGAATCCCCGAGCATTCTCGACCCCGAAAATATTGATCTGCGGCCCATGTCCACCGTCGGAGAGCGTGTAACCGGTAAGGGACTGCGTGCGGCCAGGTCAGTGACCCTGCTAGAGAACGGAGAACAACTGTTTCCGGAGATGTTACAGGCCATCGAATCCGCTGAGCGGCACGTCCATCTTGCCAGTTACATTTTCGATAACGACGAGACCGGTGAGCAATTCATTACCGCCCTGAGCAAAGCCCGGGACCGGGGGGTGAATATCAGGATCATCGTTGATGGCCTGGGAGAATACATGTGCTTTCCACGCTCACGAATCGGTCACAGGCTGAAGCAGGAAAACCTCCGTTTTGCCCGCTTCAACCCCATTACCCTGATTCCTCCGACCCTGTACCTCAACATGCGTAACCACAGGAAAATTCTGGTAGTAGACGGTCGTGTGGCGTTCACCGGCGGACAGAATATCGGTAATCGCCAGCTGGCCGGGCGAACCTCGATATCCAATCGCGCCAGCGACCTGCATTTCAAATTTTCCGGGAAGATCGTCGACGAACTGGAACGGGCATTTCTCCGCGACTGGTATCACGCCTATGGAAAAAAGGATATCCGCTCCTTTAAACCGGTCAATGACAACCCCCGCAGTTCAGCCATCTGGACCCGACTGGTTCTGGACGGTCCCAGTGAATACCTTGACCAGCTCAACGATCTGCTGGTCGGAATCATTTCCACCGCCAGACACCGGGTCTGGATCATGACACCCTATTTCCTGCCGGGCCCGGACATAGTCGCGGCCCTGGTAGGAGCACGGTTGCGGGGTGTCGACGTAAAGATCGTCCTGCCGTCCACCAACAATATATTTCTGGTGCACTGGGCCAATCAGCACATTCTGCCTTATTACCTGGAAAAGGATATTGCAGTCTTTTTTCAGCCGGCCCCGTTTGCGCACGCCAAGGCACTGATCATCGACGACAATTACTCGCTGATCGGGTCAGCGAACCTGGATGCCCGCAGCCTGCGCCTCAATTTCGAACTGGCAGTGGAGATATTCGATTCTGCCCTGAATCAGGAGCTGGCCAGCCATATGGAGCAGAAACTGGCAGTTTCCAGCAGATTGACCAGCGCCGTGCTTGGCTCGATCTCCCT
Organism: Pseudomonadales bacterium; assembly: GCA_024234395.1. Taxonomy (GTDB): domain Bacteria; phylum Pseudomonadota; class Gammaproteobacteria; order Pseudomonadales; family Pseudohongiellaceae; genus NORP240. The sequence continues at coordinate 201,317 of JACKOH010000001.1, read as the reverse complement.
GCCGATCAGAATCCGCAATGCGATTGCCTGGCTTTTCACACCCTACCTTTAAGGCTTGACGGCAGATTGCTCGTGCCGCTTGACATAGGTCAATTCCCTATTCGAACATATGCCGTTCAATGGTTTCGACAGACGCCGGTCAAAATCGATTAATGCCCGACAACAGTCGGTGCGGGCAGGCGCAATCGGCGCTGACAAAGTGCTACTGCCGGAAATTGAAAATGCGGGAATTAAATGCCGGGAAGAAATACAAGGTGCTGCGACCAGGTGCCGATACCGGATGCTGAAGTAGTGCTGAAAATCAGATAAGGGAAATGCTATGAGCGTATATAACAAGATCGTGGTTGCGATAGACCTATCCAGTGACTCGCAGAAAGTCATAGACACCGCGCTCAAGGTGGCTGGCGGAGACGCGGGGAAAATGCACCTGGTTCACGTGGTAGAACCCATTGCGGCCGCCTATAGCATGGACGCCTACGCAATCAATATCAATGAACTGCAACAGGAAGCCCTGTCAATCGCTGCCGAGAACCTGGGAAAGATCGCCGCACAGAGTGGTATCAGCGAGGATCATCAGCACACGCTGCTGGGCGCACCGTCTATCGAGATCAGGAATCTTGCCGAGGAACTGGGCGCCGACGCCATCGTCATCGGCAGCCATGGACATTCCGGCTGGAAAATTCTGCTCGGCTCCACCGCCAATAAAGTGCTACATGGCGCCTGCTGTGATGTGCTTACCGTACTGGTCGGCAAGCAGGCCGATTGATTCACCCGGGACCAGGGTTGGTTCGAGCCCGACCCTGGTCCGCGCAAATCGTCACAGCAGAACTTGCTCGTGTGCCTTGACTTCGTCAGGCTTGATAATCAATACGTCGCACTCGAGCCTGTCCAGCACCTTCTCTGCGGTATTGCCGATCAGCATGCGATCCAGCCGTGATCTGGAAACGGCGCCCATTACCACCACGCTGGCCTGAATCAGACTGGTCAACTCGGGCAGAGAACGGGTTATTTCCACGTCGCTGACGTAGCAGTGTTCGTCAGGAATATTGTGCTGGGCTCCCAGGTCTTTCACCTTGGCTGTATCCACCTGAAAATCACTCTCGATCGGGTACATACCGGACAGGGGTGGCAGGTGAGTGCAGTGGTAGAGATGAACCGAACCATTCGCGACCCGGGCCAGCTCCAGGGCAGCGCGCACCAGCTTGTGATCCAACGCCGCCGGTTTGTCGTGTGAATGTTCCGGATCCACCGCCGCCACAAATCCCGGCTGAGTACTCCAGTCCCGATCCTTGACCAGCAACAGCGGTGCCGGACAATAACGAATCAGCTCCCAGTCCTCGTTGGATAGCAGCAATCGGGCCAGACGTTCATGCGGCCGGGTACTCTTGATCACCAGATCCGGTTTCAGCTCATCAACACGCCGGATGATTTCTTCGTAAGGGGGATTACCCCATGCCGTTGCACAGGACACTTCTAGACCGTTTTCCCGCAACGGTCCGGCCAACCCTTCCAGCTCCGCCAGGTTTTTTTCTCCGTGTTCCCGGCGCAGTTCTCTGGCCCTGACCGGATCGAAATAATAACCGTCTTCCAGGTAGGTACTGTAGTCACTGAGAAACAGCTCCAGTTCCGCATCGGCAAACCGGGCCAGCTGACGAGCCCTCTCCAGGGCCGGCTGGGTTTCAACTCCCGGTTCTATAACGACCAGGATTTTGTTCAGTTCTAGCATGAAAGACTCCCTGATTTTTTTATGTTTTATGGCCTTTTTTGGTCTTTATCTGGACTTTATCTTCTTCTTTTCGGCTTTTAAAGTGCTGATACCTGCTGGCCCGCTGCCAGCAAAACCTTATCTTAAAGCAGATCGGGCAATTATTCTAAGAGATTGTTTATTTGACAGTTTGGTGGCACTATTGAGCCCCTGTAACAGTTCGAGGAATGCCGATGACTATGCCAGGCCAACCTACTGGTATACGCGTTGCCAATCAGGAATCAGTCGGAGTCAGGAGCCCCAGGCCCTGTCCACATAATCCGTCGATTTCCTGCGCCAGCTGCCGGCTGAGTGAGCTGTGCCTGCCGATTGCGTTGAACAAGTCGGAAATCCATCAGCTTGACGAAATTGTCCAGCGTAACAGGCCATTGAAAAAAGGCGATCACCTGTATCGTCAGAACGATCCGTTCAGGTCTGTTTTCGCAGTTCGATCAGGCAGCTTCAAATCCTATGTACTCGGTCAGGACGGTCAGGGCCGCGTGACCGGGTTTTTCATGCCTGGCGAAATCGTGGGTATGGATGGAATCGCCAGCAAGGCCTATTCCAATTCCACCGTGGCGCTGGAGCATGCCTCGGTTTGCGAAATTCCTTTTTCCCAGCTGGAAAAATTGAGTCATCAACTGCCCAATCTACAGCATCACTTCTTTGCCATCATGGGCAATGAAATAGCCAAGGACCAGCAGATCCACACTCTGCTCAGCAGCTACTCGGCCGAAGAGCGTATCGCTTCTTTCCTGCTAAGCCTGTCCAGCCGCTATGCGCGGGTGTCCCTGGCACCGGATAAATTCCTGTTGCACATGACGCGTGGTGACATCGGCGAATACCTGGGCCTTACCCTGGAGACAGTAAGTCGAATTTTTACCGGCCTGCAGAAAAAAGGCATCATTCTAGTCAAGAACAAGGAAATCGAGATCCTCGAATTCGACCGGTTGAAGGCAATCATCTCCAGTTAGCCGACTGCGTTACTGGTTGCGGGACCAGACAATAACAACTGGTCCTGCCTTGGCCAGGGCCGTAACCAGAATAACAGGCATGAGCGAAACACAATCCAACTCCCATTATCCCACCCTTTTACAACCTCTTGATCTGGGTTTTACCCGCCTAAAAAACCGCGTCCTGATGGGCTCCATGCACACCGGGCTGGAAGACATCCCGGACAGCCATCGGCGCCTGGCCGCCTTCTATGCGGAGCGGGCCCGGGGCGGTGTCGGCCTGATCGTGACCGGTGGTTTCATGGCCAGCGAGTTCTGTCTGCCGGAAGGGATCGAACCGCTGTTCCGGGACGCATCGCAGGTATCCCGACATCGGCTGATTACCGATGCGGTGCATCGCCACGACAGTAAAATCTGTCTGCAGATTCTTCACACGGGGCGCTATTCCAGAACCGGACGGGCACTGGCACCTACCGCCATCGCGGCACCGATCAATCCCACGGTCCCGATCGAGGCCAGTGAAGAGCAGATTCAGCAGCAGATTGACGCCTTTGTGGAGTTTGCCAGTTTCAGTCAGCAGGCCGGGTACGATGGTGTCGAAATCATGGGCTCGGAGGGCTACTTTCTCAACGAGTTTATTGTCGAACGCACCAATCGACGGCAGGACGCCTGGGGCGGCAGTTACGAAAAACGGATTCGGCTGCCACTGGAAGTCGTGCGGCGGGTCAGGAAGCGAACCGGCGACCGGTTCATCATCATTTTCCGGTTGTCCATGCTGGATCTGGTGGAGGGTGGAAGCACCTTCGATGAGGTTCTGGAGCTGGGACGGGAGCTGGTCAGAGCAGGTGTCACGCTCATCAATACCGGTATCGGCTGGCATGAAGCGCCCATACCGACCATCGCTACCATGGTGCCGCGAGCCGCATTTACCTGGGTAACCGCGCGCTTTCGGCGCGAAGTTGATGTGCCTGTCATTACCTCCAACCGGATCAATACTCCGGAAGTTGCAGAGTCCGTGCTGGCTAGAGGTGATGCCGACATGGTATCCCTGGCGCGCCCGTTTCTGGCCGATGCCGAATTTGTCAAAAAGGCGGAAACCGGCAGAGCCGACGAAATCAATACCTGTATTGCCTGCAACCAGGCCTGCCTGGACCATATTTTCAGCGGTCGGCTGACCAGTTGCCTGGTGAACCCCCGTGCCTGCCATGAAACCGAACTGGAAATTGCTCCAGCGCAGTTACCCCGCAAACTGGCTGTGGTGGGAGCCGGACCGGCAGGTCTGGCGGCAGCTGTCACAGCCGCCAGGCGCGGTCACCGTGTCACCCTGCTGGAAGCTGACTCGCAGGTCGGCGGTCAGTTCAATCTGGCTAGACGAATTCCCGGCAAAGAGGAATTTCAGGAAACCATCCGCTACTTCACCCGGCAACTGCAGCTGCTCGGTATCGAACTGCGCCTGGGTAAGGCCATTACCGCTGAAGACCTGAACAATGGAGAATTCGACCAGGTAATCCTGGCCACCGGAATCGTACCCAGAAAACCGGACATCGATGGTATTGATCATCCCTGCGTGGCTGGCTATGTCGAGGTGATCAGGGGTGAAGTGCAAATCGGCCGGCGTGTGGCAATCATTGGCGCGGGCGGTATCGGTTTCGACGTGGCACAGCTGCTCTCAAGCGAGTCTCAAGCCGAGAACCAGGACATCCGCTCTTACCTGTGGCAGTGGGGAATCGATCCCGAACTTAAGGCGCGCGGAGGCATTGAAGGTGTTGCGCCTGGTCACCAGGTGTCGCCCCGGGAAATTTTCCTGCTGCAACGCAAGCAGTCCAGACCCGGAGCCGGGCTGGGCAAGACCACTGGCTGGATCCATCGCGCGGAGCTTAAGCAGCGTGGCGTCAAAATGCTGGCCGGCTGTCACTACCGGAAAATAGACGACCATGGTCTGCACCTGGAAGTTAACGGCGAACCGGTCCTGCTCGAGGTTGATTCGATTGTCATCTGTGCCGGACAGGAGCCGCGTCGCGAACTTTGCACCGGCCTGCAGGTACCTTATCGACTTATCGGTGGCGCGGACGAGGCCTTGGAGCTGGACGCCAAGCGGGCCATCGATCAGGCAACACGGCTCGCTGCCACGCTCTGAGAGTGACCGAAAACAGCGTGCTACTCCCGTCTGGATGGAACGGATCAGGTCCGGCGCGATAGCGGCCGCAACCGGCCTGGCATCAGGACCGCAGATCAGGGACAATATTTTTCCTTCCGCAGAATAATTCATCAATCACACCAACTGATCGAGGCAGGAAATCATGAAAGTTGCATTTATCGGACTGGGTGTCATGGGCTACCCCATGGCAGGCCACTTACAGAGCGCCGGACTGGATGTCTGCGTGTACAACCGGAGCAGTGACAAGGCGAAAAAATGGTGTGATGAGTTCTGGGGACAGATGGCCGACACGCCCGCACAGGCTGCCACCGGTGCGGAAATCGTCTTCGTCTGTGTCGGCAACGACGACGACGTGCGGTCAGTGGTACTGGGCAAAACCGGCGCTCTGGCGGGCATGGCTGAAGGCAGCGTTCTGGTTGACCATACGACGGCGTCGGCTACCCTGGCCAGGGAACTCGATGCCGCCGCCAGTGCCCAGGGCAAGGAGTTCATGGATGCACCGGTCTCGGGTGGCCAGGCTGGCGCCGAGAATGGCGTTCTGACCATCATGATCGGCGGCCGGGAATCCACCTATGCCAGGATTAAACCGGTTATCGATCACTACGCCAGGTTCAGCAAACTGCTGGGAGCGGCGGGTAGTGGACAGTTGGCGAAAATGGTCAATCAGATCTGCATTGCCGGTGTTGTCGAAGGTCTGGCCGAAGGTCTGAACTTTGCCGTCAATGCCGGTCTCGATGCCGAGGCGGTGGTGGAAACCATCTCCAAGGGCGCGGCGGGTTCATGGCAGATGGAGAACCGCTACAAGACCATGCTCGAGGACAGCTACGAGTTTGGCTTCGCGGTCGACTGGATGCGCAAAGACCTGGGTATCGCATTCGAGGAAGCGCAGCGCAACGGGGTGGAGCTGCCGGTGGCACAGCTGGTCGACAGCTTCTACGAAGAAGTCCAGTCCATGGGCGGCGGCCGCTGGGATACTTCCAGTCTGCTGGCCCGCTACACCCGCAAGAAATGAACGCAGCGCCGGCCAGCCAGTCTACAACCGATTGTCTCTGAGCAGGTTGGCAGGACTGAACTGATCGGTAAGCACGCGCCGGCTCATATCCCAGTCCACCGCGGTCGACATGCGGGCCGGATACTCGAGAATGGGGATATCGTACTTTTTCAGCCGCTCGGCAAAATCCCGGGCCCGGATCATCAGCTCGCCGCGCTCCGGAAGGTGCTGCAGTGCGGTAATAATGATCCGGTTGCCGGAAGATGGCAGCTTGAAATTGAACAGCTCACCGAACACCGACTGGTAAGTGACCGATTCGTGGTCATAAAAGCGGCTGGTAGAGAAGGTATTGGCCACCAGCACTCCGTCGGGAGTAAGGATCTCCTGAACCTCCTGAAGGAATTCCCGGGTTAACAGATGCTCGGGAATATAGTCACCGGTAAAAGCATCCAATACGATATAGTCGTATTTTTTCCCCTGCAGACCCGCCCGCTTCACAAATACCCGGGCATCCATTACTGTCACTGACATATTGTCAGTCTCGGTGAAGAAGAAATACTCTTTCGCCACGTTATAGACCGCCTGGTCTATTTCTACGATATCCATCTGCGCATCAGGAAACAGATCTGCCAGTGTCATGGGAATACTTCCACCCCCCAGTCCTGCGACCAGAATGTGCTGCGGTTCCGGCTGCACCAGCAGACCGGCAAAACTCATGCGAGTATAGGAGAAAACCAGCTTTTCCGGGTCGTCTACATCGACGCAGGTCTGATTCCGGTCACCGATCCGGATATTGAATATCAGGCAGCGGCGGGGACCGTTCTGGACGACGGTGATGTCCCTGTACAAAGACCGCTCTTCGTGAATCACTTCAGCGCTGACCGAAACTGAAAACAGCAATGGGATCAGCAGCACCACTGCCAGCACAGCCAGCAGGAGGATTGCCCGTCGCAGGGCGCGGTCGTATTCCTGACTAGCTTTCATATTGCTGTACTCCTGTTGATGTGCGTTGCGGCAGGTAATAGACCGCCAGCACTGTGGTTCCCGCTGCAATCAGGGTCAGAATCACTCCCCACAGAATAAAATTCACCTCGAACCACAGTACGAAATAAAACGAAGTGCCCAGCGTGCCCAGTGCGCTGCCCATGGTCGATACAAAGTAAAGCTGGCCGGCGATATGCCCGCTATGCTCTTCATTCCTCACCAGCAGACGAATCGAATAGGGCGAGATCATGCCCAGAATCGCGGTGGGAATGAAAAACAGCATCAGCGAGGCGATCAGCGATCCGTAACGAGGATCCACGATCACCAGGAACACCTGTTCCATGATGGCCTCGGCGAACAGCACCAGGGGCAGGATAAGCACGGCTGCGGAGACGAAAAACAGGGCATAGGTAACCGGATTGGGTTTACGCATGGACAGTCTGCCTCCGGCCAGGTAGCCGAACGACAGCGACAGCATGAACACTGTGATGATACTGCCCCACACGTAGACACTGCTGCCGAAATAAGGTGAGAGGATCCGCCCGCCCAGCAGTTCGATGGTCATAATGCAGAATCCGCTGACGAAAGCGACACAGAGGACGGTCATTCGAAGTAGCGTATGATGAAAGGGTGTCATTGGCTGGAATCTCTATCCTGGCTGCAATCCGCGCAGCAATCGAATTGTTCTTCCTGGAAACCGGCGGGCGGAACCGGGTCCGTAACTTAACATCCGGGCAGCCTGATTCAAAGTGCTTTTACGGTGCCTGCGGCAGACCCGGAACCGTTCTGCCATTGCAGACCCGCGCCCCAGACCCGCGCCGAACCCTCGCGGTCAGTGTATCAATGCTATCCCCTGGACGGTAACCGTTTGGCCGCGGCTGCACGGGCTTCACCGCAGGATTCACTCGCCGCCCGGAGGCCACACCGGACAATACCGGAGCTGCCGACCGGACTGGCGTTCGGGCCAAGGCGACTATATGGACTTTTGCCAGCCCCGCTTTTATGCTTCAGGTGCGAAATCAGGCGGTGCGCCGCAGGATACTTTTACCCCCGTGGCTCGGGCACTGCAGACCGGGAAGATCGTGATTTTTTACAGCGAAGAAAATGGCCAGTACCGGCCTGTTACCGAGGACCAGCATCGCCGCCTGCTGCGCTGGCGGATATCCACATTCTGGGTCATGCTGGTGGGTTATGTGGGCTACTATCTCTGTCGCGGTAACCTGTCGGCGGCATTTCCCTTGCTGGAACAGGAATTCGGCTATTCCAATACCCAACTCGGACTGATCGCCTCCCTGTCCGAAATTGCCTATGCAATCGGCAAACTTGTCAATGGACCGCTGGCCGACAAGGTGGGAGGCCGGCGCATATTCCTGATCGGCATGGGCGGCGCCATATTCTGGAACCTGATCTTTTCCCTGTCAGCCAGCCTCACCGCGTTCATCATCGTCTGGTGCTTCTGTCGCTACTTCCTGTCCATGGGCTGGGGTGGCCTGACCAAGACTATCGGCAACTGGTATCCGCCGGAACGCAACGGCACGGTGATGGGGCTGATCAGCGTGAATTTCCAGTTCGGCGGGGTGGCTGCAACACTGTTTGCCGGTTTTCTGGTTACCCAGGGAGTCGCCTGGCAGGGACTGTTTGTGTACCCTGCCCTGGTCCTGGCCGGCATCCTGTTATGGTCGATCCTGGCTTCCCGGGCCGACCCGCAGGACGTGGTACCCGGTGCTTCCTTCGGCCGCAGCGAAGTGGGCCGAAAGCAGCTGGCGGACTATGGCGACGAAACCCAGCTGGACGTGAAAACCATTCTCAGTACCCTGCTGGGTATGCCTATCTATCGTCAGTTGCTGTTGTTCAGTTTTCTCACCACGCTGCTGCGTTCGGTGTTTTTCTTCTGGACCCCCAAGTTCCTGTTCGATATCGGTCTGGGTGCCAGCTCGGCGATACTACAATCCGCCATCTTTCCGTTTCTCGGCGTCATCGGTACGGTGTTTATCGGCTGGTACACGGACCATTATGCCGACAACGGCGATCGCGCCCGGACCATGTGGATCATGCTGCTGTTTCTGGTCATCTGCCTGCTGCTGATTACCCTGCTGAGCAGCTCGGAAACCCCTAATTTCCCGCTGATCATGCTGGCTCTGGGTGCCAGCGGGTTCTTCCTGCTCGGCCCCTACTCCATGAGCAGCGGCTGTCTGACCCTGGATATCGCCGGTCCCAAGGGAGCCGGCTCCTGCACCGGGATAATCGACGGTCTCGGTTATATCGGTGGCGCGATCGCGGCATTCAGCGCCGGCTATCTGTCCGACTTCCTGGGCTGGTCGCAGGTGTTTCTGATCCTGTCAGGGTTCGCGGTTATCTCGACGCTGAGCGCCTACCTGATGAGCCGGGAGTTTCAACGCATCGCCGCCAACCGCAATGAGGAAACCACTTATGTCCAACCGCCGATCTAGTGTCCTGCTGAGCGCACTTGTCGTACTGAGCAGCCTGGCTGGCAGTCTGGCTACCGCACAGACCGGTATCCCCCTGCCGGCGCATTCCCATAATGATTACGAACGGCCGCGGCCACTGTTCAGTGCCCTGCAACTGCGCTTTGCCAGCGTCGAGGCGGATATCTATCTGGTCGACGATGAACTGCGCGTCGGTCACGATGCCAGAGATCTGATGCAGGGGCGGACCCTTGGCAATCTGTACCTGGAGCCGCTGCGCCTGCTGGTCATGCGGGGAGCCGGACAGCTTTATCCGGAAACCACCACGCCGCTGATTCTGCTGGTGGATATCAAGTCCGATGCCGACCAGACCTATCAGGCATTGGAGCGGGCCCTGTATCCCTACGAGCGGTTCCTGACCCGATTCACCGACGACGGAGTCGTGGAGCCCGGCGCAGTGACGGTAATCGCCTCGGGTAATCGTCCCCGCGAGCTGATGGAGTCCCAATCCGAGCGCTTTATCGGCTACGACGGTCGCCTTTCGGACCTGACCGGAGGCTCACTGGACCCGTCCTTCATTCCCCTGGTCAGTATCGACTGGAAGGATGTATTCAGCTGGCGCGGATCGGATACGATGCCCGACGATCAGCGCCAGTATCTTGAGTCGCTGGTAACCATGGCGCGTAACAACGATGTCAAATTGCGGTTCTGGAATGCGCCGGACATACCGCCGGTATGGGAAGTGCTGAACCAAGCCGGCGTCGACCTGATCAACAGCGACCGGATCGACGCACTGAGCGAGTTTCTGCTGACGGCCCCCTGAGTTATAGCAGCGCTCCAATCGCGGCCCCGGCAAGGTAGCAGGGTTAGCCCCGAGGAGGCGCGGTTTCCGACCCGGGGACGCCGCGCGGATTTCTTCCACTGCCCCCGGAACCGGCCCGGCCTTTACAAAACCGGCTCACAGGGATACTTTTGAGTCAGACCCGGCCGTGTCCAATGCCGGTACGAGACAGCGAGACAGCGAGACAGCGAGAAAGCGAGAAAGTAGGAGAACAGGCATGAAATCAGTGGCAACTGTGTCAGTCAAAGCGAATACCAGGCTGGGGCCCATCAGTACCGCGCTGGGGCTTTCCCTGATGCTGGCAGCGACAGTGGGCTTCGCCCAGAACGCCAGCATCCCCAACCTGGAGGGTACCTGGACCAATGCATCACGGACGCCACTGACCCGCCCCCGAGGAATCGAGCGCCTGGTGGTTTCCGCACAGGAAGCCGAGCAGATTGTCGCCAATATGTCTATCGCCGGCATTTCCGCAGAGAATATCGCATCCGGGCCCGCAATCGATTCCGCGACCGGAGCCCCACCTGCCGGCGCCCAGGATTTCGGGCTGCGTGGTTACAACCTGGTGTGGACCGATCCCGGCTCCACCCTGGCCTATATCAATGGCGAATACCGGACTTCGCTGGTGATCGATCCGGAGAATGGCCAGATTCCCCGCCGCGAGGACCCGCAACTGGACTTCAAGCGAACCAGCTACGGCGCGCGCTACCTGACCGGCGTCGGTGACGCCAGTGGCCCGGAGGCACTGCCTCTGGAAGAGCGCTGCCTGATCGGCTTCGGCAACACCGCGGGCCCGGGCATGCTGGGGACCCTGTACAACAGCTCCTACCAGTTTATCCAGACCGACGATTACGTGGTTATCAATGTCGAAATGGTCCATGACACCCGCATCATTCCGATCTATGACAATGCCGAGCAGGCCCGCGCCCACCGCCGGCCAATGGCGCTGGAACCCTGGTTCGGCGACTCGGTGGGCTGGTACGAAGACGGCTCCCTGATCGTGGAGACAGTCAATATCAAGCCGCTGCAATTGAGCGAGAGTTCAATTCCCATCACCAAGCAGGGCCGAATCATCGAAACCTTCACGCCCAGCTCGGAAGACGAAATTGTCTACCGCTTTACCGTGGAGGACGACAACATCTATCGCCAGCCCTGGACGGCCGAATTGAGCTACCACGCCCTGGACGGCCAGCTGTACGAGTACGCCTGCCATGAAGGCAATTACGCCATGCCAGGCATTATGGCCGGCGCACGAAGACAGGAAGTGATGGCCGAAATTGGCCAACTGGATTAGCCGCAGCAGTCACGACGCGTCGAGCGGCCGCGATCGCCACAGTGGCTAACTGGTAACCTCACCGCTGATGATCAGGTCGCACATCTGCTTGAGGATGCGGGTTTTTTCAACCATCATTTTAAAGCGCTGGTCCTGGGTGACGCCGTGATAGTAGCGGTAATAGATCTGTTGACCGATGACGGCCAGGCGGAACTGCCCGAAACAGAAATAGAACGGAAAGTTTGCCACTGACAGCCCGGTGCGCGCACTGAAGCGTTGTACGATCTCCGCCCGGGTCGGTGCCCCAGGGGTGTCGCTGGGCATGGTCCGGTACTCACGCATCCATTCCGGGTCGCTCTCCTGCACCCAGTAGGCCAGGGTACATCCCAGATCCATCAGCGGGTCTCCCACCGTGGACATTTCCCAGTCCAGAACTCCGATCACCCTGAGCGGGTCGTCAATTGAAAAGATGACATTATCCAGTTTGTAATCGTTGTGAATCACACTGGCCAGGCTGCTCTCCGGAGGCATGTTGTCGTGCAGCCACTCAATCACAGTTTCCATGGCAACGGTATCCGGAGTCACGGATGCCTCCCAGCGGCGGCTCCAGCCTTCCACCTGGCGCCGTACATAACCCTCCGGACGCCCGAAGTCCTGCAGCCCGGCTGCTGCCAGATCCACGGAGTGCAGCTCACTGAGCACATCAAAAAAATTAAGCAATTGCTGACGGACCTGATCGGGGGTGAGGGCCAGTTCCGGCGGATAGTCCTTGCGGATCACCAGCCCCTGGATGTAATTCATCAGGTAAAAATCACAGCCGATTACAGAATGGTCGTTGCAGAAATGCACAGGCCTGGGCCCGTAGGGAAAGACATCCTGCAGGGCACTGAGAATACGATATTCCCTGGACATGTCGTGCGCCGATTTGACCTTGCTGCCGAACGGCGGACGCCTGAGCACCCACCTGTCGCTCCCACAACTGATCAGATAGGTGAGATTGGAAAAACCGCCGGGAAACTGATGAACCTCCAGCTTCTCCACCTGCTCTCCCAGGATCGGGCGCAGGTACTCCTTCAGCTTAGCGGTGTCCAGCTCCTCTCCCGCCCGGATTGCACCGGCTTTGTCCACCAGGCTCGAATCTGCCACTACACTGTCCTTTCCGTATTCCTGAACGGGTTTTCAGCGACCGGTTGACAATCTCAGCGATAAGTCACCAGCTGCCGCAAATCGGGTTTCTCCAGGTGCGCCAGACTGTTGAACTGAGTCAGGGAGATCCTGCCGTTCCCATAGCGTATCCGGGAAACCGAGCTGTTGTGCACCATCCAGTTGGTGGCGATGGCCTGCTCGTCCGGAAAACCCAGCGCCCGTTGCAGCGCCAATGCTATCACACCCCCGGAGGTGGAAATGAGTACCCTGCTGCCGTTCTGATGAGTTTCCATTAGGGCATCCATGGCGCCATGTACGCGACGCTGAAAATCCCGCCAGGATTCATAGCCCTGATCCGCCGCGGTGGGAATCAGCCGGTCTGTTATCCATCGTGCGGTAGCCGCCTCGAAAACCTTCTGGAACAGACGCTGTTCGGAAATAGGTAATTTCAGGCCCTGCTCAAATCCGGCTGCGCCGGCATGATCGCGCAGGAAAATGGCAATCAGGGGGTCGCCATTGTATTCATTGAAGGCCGGATTGATTTTGATTTCCCGCCCGGACTGCTCGACATGGGGCAACAGTTCTGTAGCAGTTTCCCGTTGCCGCAACAAGTCCCCGGAATAGAGATGATCAAAGGTTTCACCCAGTTCCTGCCAGTGCCTGGATAACTGACGCACCTGCGAAAGTCCGGCATCGCTCAGCTTGTCGTAACTGGCGGCACCGAACGATGCCTGGCCATGGCGAACGAATACCAGCTCACTCATGGGCTAAGAAGCTACAATGAGGCAAAACGACGGGTGTGATAATCGGTATTACCGAACAGGGTTTCGATGGCGGTGACCCGCTTAAACAGGTGGGCAACATCCAGTTCATCGGTAATTCCGATGCCTCCATGCAGCTGTATGGCCTCCTGCCCGACCTTGAAGATCGCCCGGCCCAACCGGCTCTTGGCTGCCGACACGGCCTTCGCCTTTTCGTCGTCGCCAGCACTGCTGTCCAGCTTCATCGCCGCCATCATTACGATCGAACGGGCCAGCTGACATTCAATGAACATATCGGCCATGCGATGCTGCAGGGCCTGGAAGGTGCCGATCGGAACTCCGAACTGGTTGCGGGTTTTACTGTACTCGACGGTTTTCTGCAGCAGCGAATCCAGCGCTCCCACCGCTTCCGAGGCTACCGCGACGGTTGCCCGGTCCACTACTTTTTCCAGTGCTGCGTAGGCCTCACCCGGAGCACCCAGGCAGGCGGCAGAGGACACTTCCACCGCGTCGAAGTCGATGGCTGCGGCGCCGTGACCATCCACGTTGGTATAGCCATGTCGCTTCACGCCCGGTGCACCGGCATCCACCAGGTAAACAGAGATTCCGTTACGTTCCAGCTGAGAGCCGGCGCTGCGTGCCACCACCAGCAACTGGTCGGCATGAGAGCCGTTCAGCACCGCCACCTTGCTGCCGCTGAGAATAACCTTTTCGCCCTGAGCCTCGGCCCGGGTGGCCACGTTGGCCAGATTAAAACGACTGCCCGGCTCGGAAATGGCGCAGGCCAGTTGCAACTCACCGCCCATGATGCGTGGCAGCAGTTCCCGTTTCTGATCATCGGTCCCGAGCTCACTGATCAAACCTCCGGCGATAACCGCAGTAGGAACGAATGGCTCCAGCACCATGGCCCGGCCCAGTTCCTCCATCATCACCATCAGATCCACAGCGGAGCCACCGAACCCGCCATCTTCCTCCCGAAACGGCACGGTGAGCCATCCCAGTTCGGCAAACAGATTCCAGTTCTCACTGCTGTAACCCCGGTCACTGGCCAGCAACTCTCTGCGCGTTTCAAAATCGTAGTTGTCGCGCACGAATTTCTGCACGCTGTCCTGCAACATCTGTTGCTCTTCAGTAAAAGAGAAGTCCACTGTCTGGTCCTCGAATTTAATGCGCCTGAAATCGACCTGATCCGTTTGCTCGGGAACCGGTTACAGGCCCAGTACCGCCTTGCAGATTATATTTTTCTGAATTTCGTTGGAACCGCCGTATATGGAAACTTTGCGGTGATTGAAATAGTCCAGTGCCGTCGATGCCAGGTAGCCGTCGCCCAGCGCCGCTCCGGTGAAGCCGGCTTCAAACTGTTCCGGGACAAACGGCAGAGCGTCATAATCGGCCACCTCCAGAAACAGCTCATCGGCTTTCTGTGCCACTTCGGTGCCGACAATCTTGAGGATGGAGGATTCAGGTCCCGGAGCCTTGCCGACCGTGACTGCTGCCAGAGTCCGCAGTTCAGCGTATTCGAGTGCCAACAGGTCAATCTCCAGCTCCGCCACCTTACTGGCGAACGACGGGTCGTCGGCCAGGCTGCCACCGCTGCCGTCGGCACGGCTGGCGGCTGCTGATTTCAGCTCGTTAACGCGACGCTTGGTATAAGGAACTCTGGCGATATTGGTACGCTCATGGGTAAGCAGCACCTTGGCATAGGTCCAGCCCTTGTTTTCCTCGCCGATGAGGTTTTCAATCGGGACCCTGACGTTATCGAAGACCACTTCGTTGACTTCCGGGCTGCCGTCCATCAGGACAATCGGGTTAACTTTGATCCCGGGCGAGGCCATGTCAATCAACAGGAAACTGATCCCTTCCTGTTTCTTGGCCGTGTTGTCGGTACGTACCAGGCAGAAAATCCAGTCGGCGTACTGTCCCAGGGTGTTCCAGGTCTTGGTACCGTTAACGACATAGTGATCGCCATCGCGCACTGCAGTAGTTTTCAGCGAAGCCAGGTCAGAACCGGCGTTGGGTTCTGAATATCCCTGACACCACCAGACATTGCTCTCCAGGATGTCCGGCAGGAAGCGCTGTTTCTGAGCTTCGGATCCATAGGCAAGGATTACCGGCGCCACCATCTTGACTCCGAACGCGACCGGTTCAGGAGCGCCGATGCGGCCCATCTCCTGATTGAAGATATATTTCTGGGTAGGGGTCCAGCCGGTGCCGCCATACTCTTCCGGCCAGTTGGGGGCCATCCAGCCCTGCCTGTTGAGTATCTTCTGCCAGCGGACAATGTCCTCTTTGCTGAGTCGGATATTGCGGTCGACCTTGTCCCGAATATCCGCCGGAAATTCGCTTTCCAGGAAATTCCTCACCTCGTGCTGAAAGGCAAGCTCTTCCTTCGTGAAATCAGCGTTCACCACAAACTCCTTTAATGTCAGGGTGATTGATCAGTCCGAAGCCCGGCCGGCTGCCGGGGACTGAACAGAAGCCGGGCGACCTGGGGTCACCCGGCCCTGAAGAAGGAGCACTTTAACATCATTGGACAGAGCAAATAAACAAATATCGAACAGTTGCTCTATGCGTCGCCGACAGGGTTAATCACGCCCCGGATAGTTGCTGAGGAGATCGCGGAAGGTTTCCAGAAAGGCTACCCGGGCGTTGCCTTCGTGCATATATTCACCCGGTGAAACGGTATGGATGCGACTGATTTGTCCGGCCCACACTTCTTCGCCGGTTCTGGTTTCGCGCATGGAAACATTCACCACGGCGATGTAACGCAGCTCCACATCGATGGACTCCTGCCGGATGAACGGATTGATATCCTCGGTCTCCGGATCCAGGTTCACATGCTGATAAGTCAGCGTTACGATCAGGTCGTTGACCTGGTCATTCCTTTCCATGCCGTGTTCCTGAAATGCCGTGTCGAACATGTCGACGATCCAGTCGCGAAGGAAGATCGGCATGTTCTCGGTCTGCAGACGATAGGCATCGTAATCGGCATAATTTCCCGGACAGCAGAGGGTGACCGTATTGCCAATTCGCAAACCCGTCTGGGCACAACCTGTGAACACCAGCATCACTATCAGCAGTGCTGCTTTCATCCGTTTCACATAATTCATTTTGTTTACTTCCTCCGGTTTTGATAAACGAGGGTGCATTTGAAGATGGCCTTATACCACAAATTAAGGAATTCTCCGGCAATCTGGATTGTAACGAGATGTAACCTTAACCGGTACCGTCCCGCCGCCACTGCTCTTGTACCAGGCCAGCATACAGTTTTCCCGGCACCCCGGTTTGTCCAACCTCAAACAATTGTTCTCGCCGCTGACCGACAAACTGCTAAAATCGCCGCTATAAATCGCCACACAGGTACTGACCCATATGGAAAACTTCACCCCACTCAGCGCCCTGCTGGGAGGCGCGCTGATCGGTATCGCCGCCACCCTGATGCTGTGGATCAACGGCCGTATCACCGGCATCAGCGGTATCCTGGGAGGCGTACTGTTCCCGGTTAAAACCGATGCCCTGTGGCGCATCCTTTTCATCCTGGGGCTGTTCAGCGGGGCCCTGCTTTTTATGCTGGTGCGCGGAGCACCTATCGAACTTGCCCCTCAGGCATCCCCTCTGCTGAGCATCGTCGCCGGGTTGCTGGTCGGCTTCGGCACCCGTCTTGGAAGCGGTTGTACCAGCGGTCATGGTATCTGCGGTATTGCCCGGGTTTCCAAGCGTTCCTTTGCCGCAACCCTGATGTTCATGATTACGGCGGTAATCACCGTATTTCTGGTCCGCCACGTACTGGGAGCTGGATCATGAATGAACGGCCGAACCAACCTCTCGCGCTGATTTCCGTCTTTGTTTCCGGGCTGTTGTTCGGTCTGGGCCTGGCGGTCTCTGCCATGGTAAATCCAGCCAAGGTAATCGGCTTTCTCGATCTGGCCGGGAACTGGGATCCCAGCCTGGCACTGGTGATGGCCGGCGGTCTAGCCATCACTCTGCCGGCTTTCCGGCTGGTACTCAAGCGTGACCGACCCCTGCTGGAAAGCCGGTTTTTCCTGCCTACCAGTAAGGATGTGGATAAACGTTTGTTGAGTGGCGCCATGTTGTTCGGCATCGGCTGGGGTCTGGCCGGCCTGTGTCCGGGTCCGGCATTGACTTCGCTGGTGACTCTGAACGGTTCGGTCTGGCTGTTTTTTGCCGCCATGATCGGCGGTATGCTGCTGCACCGGTTCGCGCTCGAATCCTGACACTGTCGGGGCGCCGGGGGCGCTCCGACGAGAAAAATGTCAAAAAAATGATTTATGCGCCGATCAATAGTACTGAGTCGTCAATTACTGTATGTTGCGCGCACCTGACGACCCGATCGCCGGGTTGCGTCAGGACACACAGTAGGAACATCCAACTCAGGAGACAAAATGAAAATTACCCAGTATGTCCGGAACCTGTTAGTTCTGATTGCCCTGACCGGCATGGTTGCCTGTAGCTCAAGCGGTGATATGGAAGAACAGGCAGGTGGGGAGTCCGATACCGGCCTGTCCGGCATCGACACTGCCACCCAGCGCGCCCAACAACTGCAGAGTGAAGCGGAACGTCGTGCTGCCGAACAGCAGGCGCAGATCGAGCGTGCCGCACTGCAGACAACGGTTTTCTATTTTGATTTCGATATTGCAGAATTCCGACCCGCGGACCGTGATGTTCTCACCTATCATGCCCGTGATCTGTCGGCCAATCCCAACAAACGGGTCCGCCTCGAAGGACACGCCGATGAACGCGGAACCAGGGAGTACAACCTGGCCCTTGGTGAGCGTCGCGCCCAGAGCATCATGAATTTCCTGATCGTCAATGGCGCTGCCCGATCCCAGATCGAGGTCGTCAGCTACGGTGAAGAGCGGCCCGCCGATACCGGTTCGAGCGAAGCCGCCTATCAGCGCAACCGTCGCGTGGAACTGGTCACCCGCTGACCAGTTCTCAGCTCTCGCCGAAGCCCCGGCTCCCAGGAGTCCGGGGCTTTTTTATTGGCTAGCAGCCTGTTGAAAAATTCCCAGCTGCCCGCCAACTCTCAGCGGGATGATTCCCGATATCCGACTCCGACCGGAACGGCGTATTCGACTCTTACAGCAGCAGGTTCTTGGATTTGGCAGGCTCAAATCCGACGATCCAGATCAGCAGAATCAGCAGAAACAGACCGGGCGTAACCGTCACCAGGAATGGAAACACCGACTGGGCTGTCAACTGGAATCCGGCAATTACTGCATAGGCCACCACCGAAAACAGGCGCGCCAGCATATAGTAATTGATAAACGGCGCGCTGTTATGGGTCAATGGCCAGGGGCTTGCCAGCAGCAGCCAACGGCCGGCGACGAGGATGCCGAGCAGATCAGTGGGCCAGCAAAGCAACAGGTTCACATTGCTGTACAGATCCACATGGCCCGAGAAAAACCAGCCTCCCAGCATCAGGCAGCCATAGATGCCGCTGAACAGGGAGGTCACCAGACCCACAACTCCCAGCAACCGGAAACTGAATCCCGGAGCCTTCAGGGTGATGCGCGAATGCGTGGCAAAATAGGACATTGAAACCTTGCGCAGCAACAGCAGCAGAAACAGCGCCGGCGCCAGCAGGAATGTGCCGGCCAGGTAGTAGGGATTGGACCTCTCCGGGGGACGGGAAAACTCCATGATAACCGTCGGGTCTGACAGCAGTGGCTGTCGCTCTCCAGCGATAGCCACATCCGACATCAGGCCCATCAGACGCGCGCGCAGACTGAGAGGCAGAAACATTTCCTCCCATTGCGAAACCGGTCGGTCGATATTGGCGCTCATCATCAGATCCAGCGAAAACTCAATCAACGGAGTCGATCGGTAATGCACCTTCACCAGGTCGCGGAAGGTGTTGTCGGTTACAGCTTCCGTCGCCGCGTGAATTTTGCCCATCAGCGCTTCATCCAGGTAGTCCCTGACCCGGGTAGTACAGTTATCAAAGAAGTACTGGTACGGATAAACAATATTCTCGGGCCTGATATTCCAGAGCAGGCGTCGGTAAAGAATTTCCTTTTCCCGATTACTCAGGTTGATGGTGTCCTGCCACACCGTGCGCTGTTGCTGCCGGTAGAGCCCGAATTCGCCACCGGGGCTGCCGGTACCCAGCTGGTAATTCATGATGCCGCGGAAAAAATTGAATGAGAACTGCACGATCCCGCCGCTGGTATCGAACAGTCCCCAGTTGTATACCGTGTCGGTATTGTCAGTCTCGTTCACGACTCGCAGTGCAGTGTGTCCGAAGTTGTCCCAGACATTGTCGCTGACATCGACGGTAATCAGGTAGAAGTGGACACGGCTGAAATCAGCAGGCAGGGCGGAATCCGGAACGCCTTCCACTGCTTCCAGAGCGAAACTTCGGGTAAGGCCAACGCACAACAGTAACAGACTGAGAATAAGCACTGCCGACCTGACTATTGCGGGTCGGTCGACGGGGGAGCATTCAGCGGTGCGGGGTCGACGGCCGAGTGATTCCTGTTGTGTTGTTTTTACTGGTAACCCGTGCCACATAACCTGCCAGCTGTCGGACTGACTTGTAAACCTGAATGCTGGATTCTGCCCTGTCGGGACAAGTGTGCAATGGTAGCAGAGATTCGATCTCGAGCAAGCGGTGAGCGGTCTGCAAAAACGCGGTGGGGCATTGGAAACTGAGTTTTACGCGGACAAAAAAATCCCCGTCGGCTATCCGCCATAGCCTGACGGGGAGTTACGGGATGCCAGTCGGTGCCTGTGGGTTGCTGCCTGCCTGACAGGATGAGGTGCAGGCAGCGGGATGTTTCCTATCGGTCCGCTGAAGAGCAGGAGCGGACGCTGATGACACCTGGCTTCCGTTACGCTTTGCAGATTAGCGGGCAATGGCTGAACAGAGTATGAACGGAACCCGTGACTATCCGTGTTAGACTGAGCAGGTTTCTCCCACCGAAACCAGGTACCGTCCATGCAGAAAAGACAACTCGGACCGTTGCAGGTATCCGCCCTGGGACTCGGCTGCATGAGCATGTCCCAATCCTATGGCCAGGCGGATCGCGCCGAATCGGAGCGGGCCCTGCATAGCGCGCTCGACCTGGGTTACACCTTTCTCGATACGGCAAGTCTCTATGGCCTGGGACACAATGAGGAATTGATCGGCAACGTGTTGGGCGGACGCCGCCACGAATTTGTGCTGGCGAGTAAATGCGGCATCTCTGCACGGGATGGCAAACGGGTTGTGGACTGCAGCCCTGCCAGCGTCAAAAAAACCTGCGAGGAAAGCCTGCAGCGCCTGAACACCGAGGTGATCGATCTGTATTATCTGCATCGACGCGACTTCAATGTCCCCATCGAGGAAAGTGTCGGTGCCCTGGCTGACTTCGTGCGCGCCGGTAAAATCCGTTATATCGGGCTGTCCGAGTGCTCTTCGGAGACTATCCGGCGCGCCCATCGGGAACATCCGATCTGTGCCGTGCAATCGGAATACTCGCTGTGGACCCGCGATCCGGAATACAAGGTATTCGACACCTGCCGGGAACTGGGAATCGGTTTCGTTCCCTTCAGCCCTCTGGGCCGGGCTTTTCTGACCGGCGCTATCCGCGACATGAGCGCGCTGGAAGAGAATGACATGCGTCAGACCATGCCCCGGTTCAGCGCTGACAATTTTTCTCACAACCTCGCCCTGGTGGATCAGCTGGCGGAAATTGCGCGGCGCAACGATTGCACCAGCGCCCAGCTTGCCCTGGCCTGGGTGCTTGCCCGGGACCCCGATTTTGTTCCTATTCCGGGCACCAAGCACGTAAAGTTCGTGGCGGAGAATGCCGCCGCCGCAGAACTGGAAATCGAACCCGCTGATCTGCAGGCGGCCGGTGACCTGTTCAGCAACGGTCGCGTACTGGGAGACCGGTATGCCCGTTCCCACATGATTTCCCTGGACCCGGACCAGTAACAGCCGATCAACCCCGGCACCTTGTACACCGCACTGCGGGAAAGACTAAGGAACTAACCACCATGAATGGCGCCCACTCGCTCATTGCCACCCTCGCCGACTGCGGCGTCGAACTCTGTATCGCCAACCCCGGCACCTCGGAAATGCACCTGGTCCAGGGACTGGATTCAGTTCCCCGACTCCGCTCGGTACTGGCACTGTTCGAGGGTGTCTGCACCGGCGCCGCCGACGGTTATGGCCGCATGGCCGGCAAACCGGCAGCCACCCTGTTACACCTGGGCCCAGGCCTGGCCAATGGCATCGCCAACCTGCACAACGCGCGCAAGGCAAGATCACCGATCATCAATATCGTCGGCAATCACCCCCACTATCATATCGGTTACGACGCCCCGCTCACTTCGAATATCGATACCCTGACCGGCAATTTTTCCAGTTGGAGTAAATCCAACAGCACTGCGGATACGCTGGCCAGGGATGGGGCCGATGCGTTTACCGCCACCCTGCGTCAGACTCCCGATTCCCAGGGCCAGATAGCTACCCTGATCATGGGTGCCGATGCTGCCTGGGGCGAGGCACGGGGACCGGTCAGACCCAACAGCCTGCCAACCCGGGCCAAGGTAGACGAAAGCGCCGTTGTCGAAATCGCGAAAGTCGTGTCTGGTGGCGGCAAGTCCGCGTTGCTGCTGGAGCATCACGCCCTGGAACCGGCTGCCCTGGAGGCAGCCAGCAGGATTGCCGCCCGCTGCGGTTGTCGAATCCTCACCGGTACCTTTCCGGCCCGGATCGACGGTGGACCGGGACGGGTGGCCGTGGAGCGCCTGCCCTACTTTCCCGAACAGATCCTGAAAACACTGGAAGGCACTGACAACCTGATCCTGGTTAACGGCCAGGTTCCGGCAAGTTTCTTCGCCTACCAGGGGATTCCCAGCCAGCTGATCCCGCCCGGCTGCCAGGTTCATCGACTCTCGCGGGTGGAGGAAGACGCCATCGACGCCCTGCAGCGACTGGCTGAAAGACTGGGTGCCGCTGACGCCAAGGTAACCCGCTTTGAGCGGCAGGAAATTCCCCGGCCCAGCGGCGAGTTGTCCAATCGCAGCATTATCCAGGCATTCGCCGCGACCATGCCGGAAGGGCTTATTGTCTGCACCGATTCCGGGGGCGGAAACGCCGCCTATCCTTTTTGTCAGAACACGGCACCGCACAGCTGGCTCAGCCTGACCGGCGGATCCATTGGTCAGGGCGGTCCGGCTGCCACCGGCGCTGCCCTGGCCTGCCCGGAGCGGCGCGTCGTGGCATTACTGGGTGACGGTGGCGCGGCGTACACGATTCAGTGCCTGTGGACCCAGGCTCGGGAAAGCCTTGATGTAACCACCGTCATTTTCGCCAATAACTCTTACAACATATTAAACGTGGAGTATGCCCGGCTGGGCGTCGAGCAGGCGGGATCCATCGCCGCCAGCCTGTTCGACATTTCCAATCCCTCAATCAACTGGGTGGCGCTGGCAGGCAGTATGGGCGTGCCTGGGGCGGTTGCCGAAACCGCGGAACAATTCAGCGACCTGCTCGAAAGGAGTTACCGGACACCTGGCCCCTTCCTGATTCAGGCGAACGGAGAGCTGCAACGCTGATAGATCCGGCTTTAATTACAGGGACAGACTTTCGGGCAGGCTTTTCAATCGATCGCCTGTGCCCGGCTTGATCAGTTTTCAGTCATTGACTTCTTCATTACCAGCGTTTCATCTCCCCGGTAAAGCAGCCGCTCGACCGGCTCCCAGCCCAGTCTGGCATACAGACCGCCCTGCGGATGGACAGTCTGCAGGTACAGATGCGGCAGCCCCCTGGTCCCTGCCAACTCGATTATGTGGCCGGCCAGCTGCGAAGCTACGCCCCGCTCACGCCACTCCGGCCGCACATAGACACTTCCCATCCAGTATTGATAACCGGGAAAAACATCCAGCATCTCGTGATCCTTCAGTGCTGCGGTTCCCACCGGTTCACCATTGGCCACGGCGACGAGAGTCAGTGGCAGTTGTTCCCCACCGAGCGTCGCCAGCAGTTTGTCGGTGAACACCTCGATTTCACCCATGCGCTCACCCCACACGGTGTGCCACCAGGCTACCACTCTGGGGATATCACGTGGCCGGTCAGCAAGGTTTTCGAACTCAAGTTTCATGGCTGTAATCCATGGAGAATGGACCGGGTAAGACTCAGGGTCGTTGCTGCTCCTCCTGCAACCTTGTCGACGTGAGTGCGCCACCCAGGGCCATGGCGGAAAAAAACAGCAGCCCTCCATTTGCGAACAGATTATCCACCAATGCACCGATAGCCGCCAGAACCAGCAGTGCCACGCCGATTACCGTATTGGATACGGCTACGTAGGAAGCCCGGTTACCGCTGCTGGCCATATCGACCAGGTGTGTCTTGCGGCCCAGCCTGACTCCGGCATGTCCTACATAAATCACGAACAGTGACAGGGTCAGAGTCAATTCACTGGCCGTCCCCAGCCGCGCCATGAGAACGCTGAAAAGCCCTGCCATGGCACTGAGGGTGGCGCCCAGGATCATGGTTTTCCGACTTGAGCGGTCTGCAGATCTCCCCCATAACGGCGCACTTACGAAACCGGCGATACTGGCCGCCAGCAGTAATTTACCCAGTCCCACTGTCTGCCCGGTGTCGAGAGAGGGAATCTGGACCACCAGGTAGGGAGGCAACAGGGCGGTCCCCAACAGCAGGGTCCGACTGATCACAAAGCGCCGAAATTTGCCTGCCGTACGAAGCAGGGAAAGTTGTTGCAGCGCCTCCCGAATGGCATTGTCTCCGCCTTCGGTGGCTCCCGCCTGCTCTGCCATGCGGCCGAAAACAAGCGCCCCCAGTACCCAGCAACCGGCAGCCACCAACAGTATGCCTACCACCGCGTTCAGGTTGCGTCCACCGCCTGTCATGAGCCAACCGGCAAGAGCAATAGCGACAATTCCCGCGGCGGCATCGGCGTAACCGCTGACGCTGCCGCGACGGGTTTTTGAAACTGTTTTTCCCAGTACATCCTTGTGAGCCACGGAACACACACCCCGGCTCAGGCTGAATATCAGCAGACAACCGATAATGGACCACCCCGCCACGTCGCCGGTCAGGTAGACAGCAACCAGTGCAATGCCGACTACTGCTAGTCCCTGACCCATCGCGCCGCCGCACCACAACCACTTCCGCACCGGCACCCGGCGCAGGTAGCCCGCTACCACCAGTTGCGGGAGCAGCGAAAAGGCATTGTGAATCGGCACCAGCAGCGACAACAGGGCCGCAGGTGCTCCCAGTGCCGCAGTCAACCAGGCGAGGGTAATTTTGGGATCGATGAACTTATCGCCGGACTTGGTCAGTGCCAGGGCCGCCAGGTGCACAAGGTAGTTGCGCGGCTGCTCCTTACAGGCAGCGTCCGGGATATCACGACAGACCCGGGCATCTTCATCACCGGTCAGCAAGGCATACGCTTTTTTCTGGAACAGGTTCATCAGTCGACAAGTCAGAGCAGTTCTCGATTCATGATTCCGGGTACGTTACGATTACAGGGATGGATTGATCGGTCCTCAATGCGGCCAGAGCGTATATCGCCTTTCCCATTAACAGGCAGTTAGGCAACTTTCCAACTGACAGTTGCCGCACCGATTTTACTCAGGCGCCGGAGATCAGGCAGGAAAACAAGACTATGACAAAAATCTATCAACAGCGAATGACAGCTGAAATGGACGGAGATTTCGTCCTGTTCCTGATCGGCATGCGGGTTAACAAACCCTGGAAGATCCATAAATGGTTTCCTGTGTTCCGCGCCATGCCTCGTATGTTGAAGGAACTGGATGCCAACCCGGAACTGGGCTGCCTGGGCCATTCCTCACTGGGTCCGGTGATTGTGCAGTACTGGAAGTCTTTTTCCGCTCTGGAGGATTATGCCCGCGATCCATCACACACTCACCTGCCCGCCTGGTCGGATTTTAATCGCCGGGTCGGCAGGAGTCGTGGTGATGTGGGTATCTGGCATGAAACCTATCTGGTCAGGAACGGCGACTACGAGGCGGTTTACAGTGGCATGCCGGCATTCGGTCTCGGTGCGGCCGGCAAACTCTGCCCGGCACAGGGCCGGCGTGAATCAGCGCGGGGACGGCTGGAACTGGAGCCGGGTTCGCAGACTTCGGAATGACCGATCAGGCGCGCCTTGATACGGCCAGCAGTGCCGCCGCACCCAGGTAGACCAGACCTGAGCAGTGCTTCACCAGGCTGCCGCGGGTCAGATTCTGGAAACGCTGTCCCAGCCTTGCGGCGATCAGGGCGTAACTGGAATCCAGCAGCACTGCCGACACCCAGAAAGTCAGGGAAAGCACTGCGATCTGCGCAATATAACCCTTCTCCGGCGTAACGAACTGAGGCAGAAACGCAGCAAAGAACAGGATGGTTTTAGGATTGGTCAGGGATATCCAGAAACCGCGCCCAAAAATCAGGCCCGGTGAAACAGCCTGTGCGGCCGTATCCGTGCGGCTTGCCAGATTAGTAATACCCAGGTATAGCAGGTAACTCACACCTGCCCATTTCAACCAGATCAGCCCCGCAGCCACGGTGTTCACCAGCAGCCCGGTGCCCAGCGCCGCCACAACCAGTTGTATCAGCATGGCCAGGCTGGTACCCGCCACCGTTTGCAAACCGCTCCGCCTTCCCCGACTCAGACTGGCGGCCACGATAACCAGGACATTAGGGCCAGGTATCACAATTATTACCAGTGACGCGAGGAGGAAGGAAAAGTACTCGATGCTCATGACTGTTCGCTACGGCAATGGCTTGTGCGAAATCAGGCCCTGGCGCTCTTCAGGGCTGTATAAAAACTATCCGACTGGTGGTCTTCACCGCGCCCGGGTACCAACAGGCTTACCAGCGGAATGACCACCAGGGGAATCAGCGTCGCGGCAAATGTGGGGTCGCGCCACTCACCGAGAAACTGACAGAACTCATACCAGAGCTGGGCGAATCCGCCGACATCGGCATTTTCTGCCCCTTCGAACAGAGTGTTCAGCAGCCAGTGCAGCAGCCCGCCACCGTAACCGGTTACCATGCCCCAGAATACGCCACGCTCGGTGGTGCCTTTCCAGTAGAAGATATATCCGATCGCAATCGCCGGCGGGACCACCATCGCAAAGCCCAGCAAGAGCAACTGCAGTACCGAGGAAATGTCGGCCTTCCAGGCGATAGTGGTTGCCACCAGGCCATAAACTACGGTGGTAACCTTGTAGGCACGCAGGCGCTTTTCCTGGGAAAAGTTTTTAGAGCCGGGAATCCAGTCATTTACAAACAGGGTGGCACTGCCCAGCAGTATCGGGGCACCGGAAGAAATCAGCGCCCCCAGAATTGCCGCCAGTGCGACGCCACCGATAATCGGACCGACATCCGTAGCCAACTGGGTAATATTGCGATAACTGCTCAGTCCGCTCTCCGGTCCATATTCAGCGAGGGTACCGATACCGATGAATCCGGCCAGAAACGGCATCACTGCGGCCATGGCACCGGCCAGCACGAAGCCCGGCAGCAACAGGTTTTCATGGCGTGCCGAGGTGGAATAATTGCAATATACCGAGGCCGCCGGCGTATGCAGCGTCGCGGAAAAAAACAGGGCAATAATACTGGCCCAGCCGATACCGGTAAAACTCCACCAGGATTGCTGGGGTATATTGTTTTCCACCAGCATTGCGTCAGCCCGGTCCATCATACTGGACCAGCCGCCCATGTTCTGCATTGCAACCAGTCCCACCAGGGCCAGGCCGCCGATAGTGATCGCACAATGGATAATATTGGTTATACCGGTGCCCTTCAGTCCGCCGGTGGCGGTGAAGGTGAAGATGACAATTCCGCCGATGAATACACAAAGCCCAAACGGCAGTCCAGTCACGCCGCTGACTATTGACCCGATGACAAACGGTTCGATGATATTGACGATCAGGTACTCGGTCTGAACACAGAGAGAGGACAGCCACTGACAGCGCCTGGAACCAAATCTCAGGTCAAAAACCTGACCGGCACTGGACAATCTGAGGCGTCGGTACGGGATGGCAAAAAATATCCCCACCAGTGCCAGAGCCGCAAAGGAGTTGACTCCATACCACAGATTACCCAGCCCCCCGGTAACCACATCGCCCGCGACACCGTAGGTGCCCGCTCCACCGATACGGGTTCCCGCCACACCGGCAGCCAGCATCCACAGGCCCAGCGTCGAACTGCCAGTGGCCCAGTCGTCTGAACTGCGATTGCGCCGATTCAACAGTATTCCGAAAACAGTGAATCCCAGCAGATAAATGACGATGACAGCAGTTGATATGATTGCGGAACTGTCCACACTTCCCCCTCAATTCGCGCTGCTTATTTCCGCACTGGCACTCCAGGACGGAATTACCCTCAGCGCGGCCCGGAATTTCACTATTCGGCGCCGGATGCAGCGGACATAAATACCGCGTTGACCTGCGTCAATTCAAATTGACCTGTGGCCGGCCATACTACACCATTTGCAGAAGCGCGGACACAAAGACCCCGACTCACCGTGACGCCCCCGCCAGGCAGAACTTGTCCAGGCTGTTCGGCACAGAGATGAGAGCCTGGCCAGGAGAACACCAACATGCTAGAGATTGCGCCGGTTTCCCGGCAATGGCTTGCCCTGGTAGAAGAGGAAATCCTTGAGCCCGAGCGGCCTATCATCGACCCTCATCATCACCTGTGGAAACAGGGGCTGGGGTTTGATTACCTGCTTGATGAATTCCGGCAGGACACCGGTTCCGGCCATAATGTCAGAAAAACCGTGTTCGTGGAGTGTCATGCTTTTTATGATCGGGACGCTCCCCGTCATCTGCGCTCACTGGGAGAAACACGCACCATAGCCGGACTGGCGCAGCAGACTGCCGCCAGTGACCAGGGCAATCCGCAACTTGCGGCGATTGTGGGGCATGTGGACCTGGCTCTGGCTGGCAAATCGCAGTCGCTGCTGCGGGAGGTCCTGGAACAGCACCTTGCAGCGGGCCGCGGATTGCTGCGGGGCATTCGTCATATCGGCGCACACGACCGCAATGCCGACCGCTTCTTCATTACCCCGCGCAGTCCATCGTATCTGTATGGCAAGGAGCCGTTCCGCCAGGGCCTCAGAATACTGGCTGAACTGGGCCTGACTTTTGATGCCTGGCATTACCATCACCAGAATCAGGATTTTCTTGAACTGGCCCAGGCGGTCCCCGAATGCACGCTGATCCTTGACCATTTCGGAACGCCTCTCGGCGTGGGTAATTACCGCGGTTGCCGGGACGAAATCTTTCAGCAATGGAAAGAGGATATCAGGGCTATCTCCCGCTGCCCGAATGTTTATGCCAAGCTGGGCGGGCTGGCGATGCCGGACAATGGCTACGACTGGCACAAACGGGAGAGACCACCTGACTCGGATGAGTTTGTCAGCACCCAGAAGCGCTATTACCTGCATACCATCGACTGCTTCGGTCCTGAACGGTGTATGTTTGAAAGCAATTTCCCGATGGACCGCTATTCGCTTTCCTACCAGGTGCTGTGGAATGGGTTCAAGAAGATGGTTGCCGACTTCTGTGACCAGGACAGGCATGCCCTGTTTTACGGCACCGCAGAACGGGTTTACCGATTGGCAGACTGATCGGAAGATGAATTCAACAACTTGATCACCCCGCTGCAGATCAGAATGATCCGATCGTCAACGGTCAGTTCCCCCCGGGTAAAGACCAGCGACCGCCCCTTGCGCACCACCTCGCTGTGGCCCAGCACCAGGTCACCCTCGTGGGCCGGCGCCACGAACTCGTTGTTGCAGGTGACAGTCGCCACGCTCTGCTGCGTTCCGCCATTGGCTGCCAGGCACAGCGTATAATCGGCAAAGGCCATCATGACTCCACCGTGCAGGGACGCATGGGCATTGCAGTGCCGCGCCTCGACCCGGAACGCCGTGTCAATAGAGTCAGCCTCGACCCTGAAGAAAAACGGGCCCAGAAAGTCCTCTGCCCGGTCACCGTGCCAGTGCTGGTAGTCCGCTGGAATGTCGTAGTCATCCGGCCTTAATTTCATGGTTTTCCCGGCTCCTCGAAGAACTGGTTATCTGGTTTATTGGCTGATCGGTTCCTGCCTGTTCCCGGTCAGTGCGAAGGAGTTGCCGGTCTGTATCCGGTCAGCGGCTGACCCGGCAATCGTCAATCTCCGTTAACGGTAGTCCCGCAGCGGATGCCCGAAACCAACCTGGCTGCTAGTGGGCATTTCTTGCCGGATCAAACAACTGAATCCGCCTGGCCGCGTGACCACCATCGACCAGTTCCGCAAACTCCTCCGCCAGACGTTCACTCTCAGCCAGGACGGTCTTCCAGTACTGCACCCTGCGCTGGTAATCCAGCTTTATGAAATCCTGCCGGTCAGGAATCTTGCCATAAGGCAGAGCTGCAACAAACTCCCGGGACGGCACCAATAACAGCACATTGTCGTAATAGTGCCTGACCACTTGCCGCCAGACCAGGTGTTTGTCGAACCAGCCCGGCACCACATCCGGGTAGAAATGAGGATAGAGCACCAGTCCGTCATTGCTGTGAAACGGAACATCGAAGTGGTAATCGGTAATGCCACCGTCCAGGTACAGGCCACGCGGCGCTCCCACGATATCGCGCACGCCTTCCAGGACAAAAGGTATGGAACCACTGGCAATCAGTGCGTCGTGAATATTCTGCTCGGTCAGCTTGATATCCAGCGTGCGGATATCCTGCATGCCAGTCAGCTCACAGCTGTGCTCATGATTATTAAATACTGCCCGTTCAAAATAGTATCGCAGAGCACGACGGGACATCAGATTGGAGGTCGCAGCCAATGCCAGGCCGATACCCAGCAGCACCCTGCTGTCGCGATTCAGAAATCCCCGACAGCGATCCGCAATGATGTGGGTTTTCACCCTTCGGTTCTGCACCAGATAGCTGCCACCGTCAGGGCCGAGTACTTCCCGTAGCAGGGCACGCGCCTTTTCAGTCACCTCCTGTGCCGTCGGGTGTTCGGAGTATCTTTCCGTACTGTACAAAGCAGCCAGCCGATCCAAGCTGGCAACTGGTTGCGCCGTTGCCAGGCAGGCCAGACGCCAGGCCCCGGCCGAGGAGCCGATGGTGGCCAGGGCGTCCTGCCGGGTGGCGAAAAACTCTCCAAACAGATAGCGATCCAGCCCATAAAGCACGAACCACTTGGGACCACCGGAGGCACCGGCCAGAACATTGAACTGCGCCGCCTGCAATCCCTGCTCCCGGATCTGCTGCATGGCCCTGGGCCCGGCGTATAACGAAAGGGCATTCATAGCGGCTATGATATACTCTTGTCCGGTTCCAGGCACCGGCTGGCTGCGGCACAATTCGTCAGCACCGGGCCCTCCCGGAAGCCAATCCCTGAGAGCATCTTCGCAACCCCTGCCTTCGAGCCGCCAATGCAAACTGACACCCCTATCCTGCAACAACGAAAGACCCTGTTGTTCCTGCTGGCCATCGGCAACGCCATTGCTTTTTCCACCTGGCAGGTACTGCTGAACAACTACGTGGTCGAACGGGCCTCGTTCAGCGGAGAAGAAATCGGAATCCTGCAAAGCCTGCGTGAAGTTCCGGGTTTTCTCGCCTTTACCGCAGTCTGGGTCCTGCTGATACTTCGCCAGCAGAGTTTTGCCATTCTGTCCCTGATTGTTCTGGGCGCAGGCACTGCAATCACGGCATTTTATCCCCAGGCACTGTGGCTGTACTTCACTACCGTGTTAATGTCGGTCGGCTTCCACTACCTGGAAACCCTGCAGAACTCTCTCAGCCTGCAATGGCTCGAAAGGCAGGAAGCTCCTGTGGTAATGGGACAGATCCTGAGTGCCCGCTCCTTTACCAGCCTGCTGGTGTTGGGCGCGCTGTATCTGTATTTCCTGTTTTTTGAAACCAACTACCTGGCGGTTTACCTGCTGGCAGGCTGTACCTGTGTGGCAATCGGAATTTTCTGTTGGTTGTCCTTGCCCCATTTTCAGGACACGGTAATACAGCGCCGTGAATTGTTCCTGCGACAGAAATACTGGCTTTATTACGCGCTGACCTTTCTCTCTGGAGCCAGGCGACAGATATTCGTCGTATTCGCCGGCTTCCTGCTGGTGGAAAAATTCGGTTTTCCGGTCGAGAACATGGTGCTGCTTACCCTTATCAATGCGGCCATGACCACCTGGCTTGCACCCCGGACCGGGCGTCTGATCTCAGTCATCGGTGAACGTCGTGCCCTGACTCTGGAATACCTGGGACTGATCGTAATCTTTGTCAGCTACGCCTTCGTCAACAGCATTGCCATCGCCATCATGCTGTACCTGCTGGACCACCTGTTTTTCGCCATGGCGATTGCTATCAAGACCTACTTCCAGAAAATTGCCGACCCGAGTGACATCGCAGCAACATCAGGCATCAGCTTCACAATCAATCATATCGCTGCGGTAATTTTACCTGCGTCCCTGGGCCTGATCTGGATAGTGAATCCCGGTGCCGTGTTCCTTATTGGTGCAGCCATCGCCGTCTGCTCACTGCTGCTGGGACAGCTTATCCCGGACCATCCCCTGCCCGGAGTGGAAACCCGGCTGGCGATGCCAGGCACCTGATACCAGCCACGACAGGATCCGGTCGCCGAACCGGCTGCCTTAATTCCCCGAAAGCAAATTCAGCCAAAAAAAAGCCCGGTGCTAAGCCGGGCTTTTTTCTTATTAAGGAAAGGACAGCAGACTAGGGTCTGAGCACCAGGACGTCCGCATGCAGATAGTCCAGTACACCCTGGGCAGTATGCCCGACCAGCGCCTCTGACATCCGGGACTTGGAAATGACGCCCATCACGATGACGTCCACATGCAATTCCTTTTTCAGGTTCAGCAGCGCCATGATCGGCTTATCCTTGGACAGATGAACGTAACCCTGGGCTATGTCATAGCCCCCCATGAATTCGTCCAGGGCTTCCTGATGCTCGGCGACAATCTTGTCGGGGGAAGAAAAGGGATGGGCGCCGGCTGAACAGGCATGAACAACATGTAACTCCCCATCCAGTTCCTGTTCGGCAGTCAGTGCGGCTTCCATGATCCGGTTGTCCAGTTGAATGCGCTTTTGTTCCTTGTGGGTCGGATCCACCGCCGCCAGCAGCACCGGCTTGCTGGGCCAGGCTTTGTCGCGGACCAGCAGCAGCGGGCGCTTGCAGGAACGGACCAGTTGCCAGGTGTCGTTGGACAGCACCGGATGCTCTTCATCCTCGTTTCTGTTGACATGCTGGACGACCAGATCCACGTCGAATTCATCCGCCTCGCGCGCCACCTGCTCATAGCGTGGGTAAGCCCAGTGGATCTTGCTGGTGACCCGGTAACCCTGTTCATTCAGATGCTGGGTGACCCTGGCCAGACGCTCTTCGAGTTTCTGGATATACTGCTTGCGAATATCCACTTCGTCCCTGGCGTAACTGGAATAACTTTCGTGCAGGTACTCTTCGAATCCACAACCTATAATGATGAGCTCAGTCTTTGATTTATCGGAAACAAATCGCAGTGCTTTTTCTATCTCGATAGGGAAATCGTCCGGTCCCTGACGAAAGTCCTCATGCACATCGAGTACAATCAGTATTCTGTTCTTAGTGCTCATCCAGCCTCTCCAAATGTCTTCTGATTTGTTTCCTTGCGGCAACACGGGGGGTCAATCCGGGAATTCTAGCATGGCAATTTGTCCAAGCCTACAATTGCCACGTAAGGTACCGAATTTTCTTGAATACCTCTGTCAGAACCTATAGTATCCCCTATTCAAAAATTGGGGTAGCGGCCGTAGTTATCCCCGTAATCAACTGATTAACAATAACTAAATACGGATTCACTCAGGAAACTAATCCGTCAATTAAATGCGCCGCGCAACCGGCGAAAGCGAGGCTGTTGCTTATCATGGAGACACTTGTTTGGAATACTGATATGGCGGTATCCGGCCTGATTCTGGCGGTTACCTTCATCGCGATTTTTACCGAAGGTGTGCACGGTATTCATCGCGTAAAATGTGCCATGGGTGGCGCAGCTATGATGATTGTGGCCGGACAGATTTTCGGCTTTTATCATCCGGAAGAAGCTGTAGAAGCCATCGACTGGAACGTGGTATTTCTGCTGGGTGGCATGATGACCATCGTGGCGATTATGATCCCCACGGGTGGCTTCCAACAAATGGCTTATGCCATCGCGGACTTCAGTAAAGGCAGGCTGTTCCTGTTACTGGCGCTGATGGGTACGCTGGTTACCGTTCTCTCGCTGCTGCTCGACAATGTCACCACCGTTGTCATTTTCGGGCCGCTGATTATCCTGATCTGCCAGTCGCTGCGAGTCAGTGCGATCCCTTTTCTGCTGGCTGCCGCACTGCTTTCCGATACCGGTGGCGTTGCCACCCTGGTGGGCGATCCGCCCAACCTGATGATCGGTTCCGCGGCTGGTATCGACTTCAACACCTTTGTCTACCACATGGGTCCTATGGTACTGGCCGCCTGGCTGGTTATCCTGTTTTTCCTGCGCATCCTGTTCAAACAGGAACTGGCGGTGGAACCTGCAAAGCTGGACATGAGCGATCGGGAGCCGTTGTCTGATCCGCGCACCTGGTATGGCGCCCTCGCCGTGCTTGGCATCATGGTGGTAGGTTTTGTACTGCACAACTCTCTGCACTGGGAGCCCTGGTTCGTTGCCGCTCTCGGTCTGACCGCATTGATTTTTATCGGTCGCGATATCGACGTGGAAGAAAGTTTCGCTCACATCGAACTGGCCCTGCTGATGTTTTTCGTGTCGCTGTTCATCATCGTCGGCGGCGTGGAGCACAGCGAATTCCTCCGCTACATCGGACAGTTCGTCGTACCTTTCGTTGAGAATTATGGTCTGTTCACCACTTGTATTCTCCTCATGTGGGTGTCAGCAATGTTCTCCGCTGCCATCGACAACATTCCGTTCACCGCCGCCATGATCCCAATCATAATTGGCATGGAAGCACAGGGCATTAACGTATCACCGATGTGGTGGTCCCTGGCTGTCGGAGTCGGTATGGGCGGCAACGGAACCCACCTGGGTTCCACAGCGAACGTTTTTATCGTCACAATTTCCGAGAAGATGGCAAAAGATCAAGGTGACCCCTCTCTGGCCATCACCCCGGGTTTGTGGTTCAGAAAAGGCCTTCCAGTCATGCTTCTTACCCTGGTATCCTGTTCCATCATCATGGCACTGTTCTGGGAGTTCTTCGAGCAGTCTGGCGTCTGAGGACTGATCGAACCACTACTGAAGGGGCGGTGGGGATTTCGATAAAGTAAGTGACAGTGCTGCCGTCCTGGCAGCACTGTTTTATATTTTCTGCTTGTATTAGATTCACCGCGCAAGGCGGTGGATTTGAGGTGCCCCTATGGAAACGCTCGTCTGGAATACCGAGATGCTGGTCTCGGGACTGGTTCTGGTTCTCACTTTTGTCGCGATCTTTACCGAAGGTATTCACGGTATTCACCGGGTGAAATGCGCCATGGCCGGCGCCGCCACGATGATGATCGTTGGCCATATCTTCGGATTCTACTCGCCAGAAGAGGCTGTCGAAGCCATTGACTGGAACGTGGTATTCCTGCTCGGCTGTATGATGACCATTGTGGCAATCATGATTCCCACCGGCGGTTTCCAGCAGATGGCCTATGCCATTGCCGACTTCAGCAAAGGCAGGCTGTTCCTGCTGCTGGCCCTGATGGGGACCCTGGTCACGGGGCTGTCCCTGCTGCTGGATAACGTCACCACCGTGGTGATATTCGGTCCGCTGATTATCCTGATCTGCCAGTCCCTTCGAGTCAGCGCCATTCCGATGCTGCTGGCAGCTGCCCTGCTGTCGGATACCGGGGGCGTCGCCACCCTGGTAGGCGATCCGCCTAATCTGATGATCGGCTCGGCTGCCGGTATCGATTTCAACACCTTCATCTTCCACATGGGCGGCCTGGTGCTGGCAGCGTGGATAGCGATCCTGATAACACTAAAATTCCTGTTCAAGCAGGAACTGGCGGTCACTCCTGCATCACTGGATATCTCCGATCGTGAACCCCTCACCGATTCCCGCACCTGGTATGGTGCCCTGGCGGTTCTGGGCGTGATGGTAGTAGGATTTGTCCTGCATAACTCGCTGAACTGGGAGCCCTGGTTTGTTGCTGGCCTGGGATTGACCGTGCTGGTATTTATCGGCCGCAAGGTCGACGTCGAGGAAACCTTCGCACACATCGAACTGGCTCTGTTGATGTTCTTTTTGTCGTTGTTCATCATTGTCGGCGGAGTGGAGCACAGCGAATTTCTGCGCTACCTGGGTCAATTTATCGTTCCGTTTGTTGAAAAATTCGGCCTGCTCGCATCCACCATCGCACTAATGTGGGTATCTGCGATCTTCTCCGCAGCGATCGACAATATTCCATTTACCGCAGCCATGATCCCCATCATCCTGGGTATGGAAGCGCAAGGGATCAATGTTTCGCCGCTGTGGTGGGCACTTGCCGCGGGTGTGGGCATGGGCGGCAACGGGACTCACCTGGGCTCCACCGCGAATGTCTTTATCGTAACGATTTCAGAGAAGATGGCCCGCGATCAGAACGACCCGACCCTGGCCATCACCCCGGGGCTGTGGTTCCGGAAAGGCACCCCGGCCATGCTGATCACGCTGCTGGTCTGTTCGATCATCATGACGATATTTTTCTCGTTTTTCGAACACTCCGGCGTCTAGGTCTATGTGCCGGGCTGCATCGTGCGATTGAGGTTTTTACCCCAAGATCGCAGCGAGTGGCTGTCCGGCAGAATAAAAGGGGCCAACGTCCCGGGCTGTGGTGGCAGGAAAAGTGCGGGCGTTACAGGCACGATCCAGCCCCCAGGTTGCACACACTAGAAAGCCGCTACCCCTCTCCGGGTAGCGGCTTTTTTATTACGGATCAATTTTATTACTTATCAATCATTGCCCTGATTACGGCTTAACCCCCTGTCCGGTAAACCAACAAGCTGCTAGTGTCCTGTCCGGTTAATCTCTATACAGCACGACCAATTGCCTGGTAATCGGAATAATTCCGGGGAATATCGGATTACATGGGAATGCTCTGCGGGAGTCTGTCTGGCACTGCTGCCAGGAATGGGCGCCGACTACACGTAGTTCGACGTCCATTCAAAACATAAATGGCCGGTTTTATAGGGCAAAATCCAGACTTAGTGAAAGCGTTCTTCCGAACGGATCATACAATCTGGTTTCAAGTCCACCGGGAATCGGTAATGCATCCGGCATCCAGTCAAAGACATTATTCACATTTACACCCAACGTAACGTCCTGACCAAATCCAAAAACGCTACCAATGTCATAGCTGTAATTTAAGTCAAGCTGATAACCACCTTCAACCGTGGTAGGTCGGATGATGTTAAGCGTTTCAGGAAGCCCGGCTCGGGGGGTCGTAATGGGCGCATTGTCATTGAACTTGATGTCCGAGGTATAACGCACGGTAGCGTGAGTTCGATGACTTCCAATGAGCCAGTCAAAACCTATATTGGTTTTCCATGCCGGTAATGGCGGCGCCTTGGCAGTCTGACCATTCTGGTAGCCAACTGCGACGAAGGAACCGTCCAGGGTATCGAAGATATATTCATGGATATATGATGCCCGAATGCTTGCGCCAAATTGACCCAAGTCATTCATAGTCCAGCGATAGCTGGCGGCATAGTCCCAAGCTTTAACAGAAACCGATTCAACATTCTCCGGTACCTCGATAAACAATGTCGCGTTCCTGTCGGCATTTCGGGTTACCAGCGGGTTGGGGTGCGCATCAAGCCAGGCGTTGGCAGCAATTCGACTTGGGGTTCCCGGAGTTGGATCATAATTGTCTACGGTATACCCCGTCGCTTTCAACATGCGGGCAAAGTCATCGAGCACAATGTCAATACTGTCCGGGGACACGATGCGGCCATCGTATTTAATGACCTGATAGTCAACGCTGAAGGTCAGATCATCAATCGGTTCGTAAGTAAAACCAACGTTAATGATTTTTGACTCTTCCACATCCAGGTCAGGGTTAGGCGAATTACAGGACTCTACACCTAACAGAGTAGTTCCAGTAATCGGGTCTGCGCCATCACGCTCGGTGCCGCAATTGGTAAGCCTTAAAGCCCCGATCTGAGATGGTTCGGGTGCCAGGAAGCCTTCTCCGTAGGAGGCTCGTATGGCCAGGGACTCAAGTGGTTGATAGCGTAGTGCGTATTTCGGAGTTGCTGTCGGGATGCCGATCTCCTCAAACTTCTCGTATCGGCCTGCTACCTGTGCGGAAAGGTTTTGCAGGATGGGAATCTCCAATTCCAGAAACGTCGACTTTACATACTGCGTATCGTAGGTTTTTGGCGGGGTTCCACGTCCTGGCGCCCCCAGTGTGGTAGTCCAGTTATTGCCGATTCTGTCAATGTACCTTGGTTGCGAGGTATCGATAAATTTTCTGGCATGAACACCAAAGGCCATCTGTAAAGGTCCGGCCGGTAAATCAAGTACTTCACCCGTTACATAGGAATCGAAGGTCAACAACCGGTCACGATTCAGCTCCTGGTCTGTATTGGTAAACATCCAGTCCAATACTTCCTGTGAATTACTGGTTACACCAGCGACATAGTAGGGTGACCGGGGATCTGAGGATAGTAAAGGGTTGTAATACTCGTTACCGTTAGGGCCACCCTTGCCATTCATGGCCGCTACCCAGTGGCTGTATTGAGGCTCATAGGTTTGATAATTCCATCTTCTGGTTTGATAGGTGAATGAAGTTTCACCAGACCAGCTTGTATTACCCATATTATAATTAAAGCTCAATTTTGTGCGGTCTGTTATAAAATCTGAGTCATCTTCCGCTGATCCAACACCATTTACGTAGCTCGGGGTGGTTCCCGGTCCCTGGCCGTGCCCACTGACCAAGCGTAGGGCAAGCGGATAAACATCCTCTCCCCAGGGATTAGCAGGATGACTTGCGGGCATTACCATATAGGGCTTCCAGGCACTGGAAACGGGACTCATGGGCTCTGTAATAAAAGTCGACAGACGATGGTTATAGCCAAATTGCAGATCGGTCCGCAGCCAGTCAGTAGTCTGCCAGGTGAGATTTGCCCACAAGGCTTGTTCCTGTTGCGGGCGAACATATTGAATCCATTGGCCGTAGTTGAAAACACAGCGATCCTGTGTTGAGCTTATGGGAGTAAACCGGCCGCTCGGGGCGAAGCCGAGCCGGCCCTTGACCTCATTCCCCTGGTTAAAGGTTTCGCAAGACGGGTCGACGAGTGAAGCGCCTGAAGTAGTAGTTCTCCACGTACCGGCGGGTCCATCCTGAAACTCGTCATTATCCGCTGCCAGGTATCTGAATCGCTCATGACGCATCAGAGGTGTGCTTTTTGAAATTTCTGCAGCAACGACCCAGTTCAAATTTTCCCAGGAACCCCCGTACAATACCGAGCTCCTCATCTGTTCTGTATCCCCGCCATCATCTCGTTGATAGAAGGCATTGGCCTTGATCCCATTATAATCCTTGATAGGGATAATATTGACCACACCGGCCACCGCATCTGCTCCGTACAGTGCTGCACCGCCGTCCAAAACCACTTCCATTCTGGAAAGAGCAATACTTGGAAGCAAGGCGCCAACTTCCGACTGGTCAACCACTCGACTTCCATCCAGCAGGGTCAAAGTACTGCTGTCACCAAGACCACGTAAGTTGAAACCGGTGGAGGTGCCATCCTGACCGCCTCCGGGACCGCCAAGGACGTTGGATACGGTATCGGTATTTGCTGTGAACGTAAGGTCACGCATGTAATCCCCGATCCTGGCCGTGCCGGCGTCTGAAATGCTTTCCGCAGTAAGCGTTTCAACCGGGGAAGCACCATTGAAGGAGCTATTACGGATAAAGGAACCGGTTACGACGACCTCTTCTATATCGGGGTCTTGTTGTGCAATCAATAGATTTGACTGGGATAAGGCCAGAACGATACCACTGAAAAGTAATTTCCTGCGAACACCAATTCTCTCTCTCGAATTCAGCATTTGTGCGACGCCTCTTATTATTATCTAGTGGAAGGATGATAGTACGTAACTTTAGAGCAGTCGTCGATATTTTTATGTTTCAAAGTGCGAATGCGCGTTCTATATCTTCCAGTGCGTTACGCGCCAGACCTGCGATCTTGTCGTAGCAATATAAAAACGCAGAATACCGGCAAAATTCGACTCACTTATGTCGTCCATGTTAACGCCGGACCGGCTTTCTGGCGACAGGTTGCGGCCCATGTTAGTCTCTACCGAGACTTTGACGCCAACCTGCAACTACGCGGGAATAAGGCGTTCGGCCCGCTCATAACCCCAATCAAGCTGCAACCGGTCAACCGCGTCGCTGGCCCGGAGGCTGTGTAGGATCCAGTCTCTCGATTCGGCAACCTGTAACAGCTCTACCCGTCCGGAAGATGCCAGGTGTTCCAGGCTAAACGAATCAAAACGCACGTCACCGCTTCCGTAAAGCCTGGCAAGCAGCAGGACTGCTTCCTGATCCAGATACGCTCGCGCCCGGGTTTCCTCGGCATCCAGAGCAGTCGGAACTTGCCTGCTGAGCTCCTCAAAACCCGGCAATCTTATCTGGGAAGCGCTCAAATTGCCGTGGCCGGCCTCCAGGTCGTCTCTGAGGCTGACCAGTATCGCGCGCTCCTGACGCTGGTCCTGGTAATTTTTGTAAGCGACGGATGGCGAAAGCCAGCAGAATTGAGACCAAAATAACCGTAGCTTCGATTAGCACACTGCGCCACTGAATAGATCTGTTTGACATGATATCAATGCATCCATGGGGGCAGCTAATTGAGGTCAGAGCAAACATGCAGCGTGTTCCAGAACCACTGTATCTTTACTCTGACCCCGATTATCACCTCAATTATCAGTGAGCGATGATGATCCGCACTGCAGCATCGGGCTCCACGTCCAGGGGACAGATTCCACTTGCGGTACAGCTTCGGGTGGTGCCCAGAAAGGTAGCGCCAGGGTCGAGGGCGTTTGTGTCCGTAAATGTGAACATCACTTTGTTGCCTGCCACCTTGGTGAAACCCAGTTCGAACGCCGAATGACTGGAGCCAAGGGAACTCCAGCGACGAGTTGCCGGCCGCCAGATCAGCAGGGTTAGGGGTTTTTGCGGACTCAAGTCCTCATTGATGGCGACGGCATCTACATTGATTGGATCCCCTCTGATCACATACGCAGTCGCCTGGATGATTGCAGACTCTTTGCCTTGAGCGGTAACCGGGTGGAGAGCCGTGATGCCGGCCAGCAACAGGATGATTGTAATTGGGGATTGCATAGGGACAGGATAAACCTATTACACAGCGCAGGATAGGGGTCTACTCCAGAGGCGGAAGTTCCCTTGTTGAAGCCAGCAAGTCCGCTATTAAAATTGCGAATGAATTTTTCTAAGCAGCATATCGTTATGTTGAATACAGTTCCTCCTTAAGAAACAGAAAACCAAGGAATAAAAAAGCCGCCAACCGGATGGATGGCGGCTTTCTGTGTGCTTTGGGTATGGAATAAAGTAACGATGCCTGTATACCCGACCCTTGTTCCCTATCACTACACCCCGGGGTCAACTCATTCCCTTTTATTGCCGGAAGATGATCACCTTTTCACCAGAAATCGCGGCAACATTCTGGTCAGTGTGTCATCCCTGAGCAGGTAATGATGAAACAGGGCCGCGAAAGCGTGCAGGGTGATGAACACGTAACCGGAGACGCCCAGTAACTCATGAGCTTCTTCGGCAA
Source organism: Pseudomonadales bacterium (assembly GCA_024234395.1). GTDB lineage: Bacteria > Pseudomonadota > Gammaproteobacteria > Pseudomonadales > Pseudohongiellaceae > NORP240. Next base: position 160,243 of record JACKOH010000001.1, on the reverse strand, counting down.
AATCCGCCAGTCCTACTGATTGCGGGGCAATGGCTGGCAGAGGTATGGCCCAGGCATTGATTGCCGCGCCATCGGCGCTCAGATAAATCCAGCCAAGCAGTGGCATTCCTATCATCAGTACGTAAAGGTAAATCTTCATCAAATAGGTCAGCTTCTCCTGCCATACCGCCGGACTGGGTGTGATCGGCGGGCGCGGTTTACGACTGGCATTGAACAGTCGGAAGAGAACCAGCGACAGAAGAACAAAACCGAGGTAAATATGCCAGTCCTCGGTGGCCCGGCGCATGGGATTACCCCGGGGAATCGCTTCATGAATCTCAATCGTGGCGTAGATTGCAACCATGAGAATCAGAGTGAGCCAATGTAAAAAAATTACAACCGACCCGTAGCGGGATGTCTTTATGGTTCCGATGGTCGCTGCAGCATTACCACGCTTTCTTCCAAAAATCATAACCTGATCCTCGATCGTAAAGGCAGGATTCCCCTGCCATCTGTAAACTCTGTCTTCCCCGTCTGACCCTTAACGAGTAAAAAAACACACTGCCTGCCCATGCCGGGCTGCTTTATGATAGCTTATGGCTGTCTCGGACACAGCCAGGGTGCCATCCGTCTTCGCAGCCTGTTAGTGTGTTTTTTGGTAAATCCGTACTGACGCTCGTGTTGTGGCTGCCACCCTCAGCGCGGTTTGGCAGTTAAGCAAAGCTTCCTTACGCGGAAATTAACGCCCTGACTACTGTGACGGGCAGAGATTCTTAATCAGGCCAGCGGCAGACTTTATAGGCCTGCCTGGCAGCTCCTGATTGACAAGATCAGACGAATAATGGAATAAGAAGACCAGGAACAATGCCCGTGAATCCGCCCACTGCCGACGAACGGAACAGCTTTTCACGGCACATTCCCAATATCATCACCTCCTGTCGGATCGTTATCGCGGCCGCTTTTCCTTTCTGCCCGGAATCCGCACAGCTGCCATTGATTCTGATCGGCCTTGCCAGTGAATTTCTGGACGGTTTTCTGGCCAGACTCTACAACTGGAGCAGCTATCTGGGACAGGTTCTGGATCCGATTGCCGACAAGCTGTTTGTTCTCTCCGTCAGCGTGACCTGGATCGTCCTCGGCAAAATTACTCTGTTGCAGTGGCTGTTGTTCGCCCTGCGGGATTTCGGCGTGCTGTTGATCTTTCTCGTGCTGCTGACTATTGGTCGGATCCGTTCCACCAGATCCGTTCCCGCCAGACTGCCAAGCAAGATCACGACGGCGTTCCAGTACCTGCTGTTCCTGGCAGTGCTGACCGGCAACGTTCGCTTGGTCATGCCGCTGGCGCTGCTGACCGCGCTGATCGGACTGATCGCCACCCTGCAATATATTTACCTGATTCGGCGAGCAGAAAGTTGAAATACTCTTTGCCGGCTGCTGGACTGAGCTGCAGGGAGCAGCAGAGAGATCGGCCATGATGCAGTTATTGAACGTACTTTGGTTCCTGATCCCGGCCGGCGTGGCCAACCTGATTCCACCCATTGCCGCAAGGGTTATGCCAAACTGGAGCACGCCACTGGATTTCGGACTGCACTGGCGTGGTCGGCAGTTGCTTGGCTCGCACAAGACCGTGCGGGGCCTGGTCATCGGCACCCTGATGGGCGCCCTCGCCCACCAGGTTCAGGTTCTGCTGGCGCATCAGTCTGCCAGCCTGGCGGACCTGGCAGTCTCTCCGCAGTTTTACCAGTACTGGTGGCTGGGAGCGTGGCTGGGATTTACCGCACTGCTGGGAGATGCCCTGAAAAGCCTGGTCAAACGCCAGTTACAGATCGCACCTGGCAGACCCTGGCTGCCCTGGGACAAGTTCGACTGGGTATTGGGCTGCCTGGCCGGAAGCTGGTTTCTGTTACCCCTGACTCCCGGTTTCGCCGTCACCGCACTGATAGCCGGGCTGATGCTGTCCACCCTGGGCCGCATTGTCGGTTTCTGGCTCTCAATTAGCGACAAATGGCTGTAAAGCGACCGCAGCCGTTACCACCAGGGAACCTCTGATTAATTCTTGTGCTTGCCCAGCTTGCTTTGCCGGATACTGCGGTCTTCGCGCACATCTTTCGAAGTCTTGTGGCTGCCGTGTTCACGGGACGGCTTGCTGGCCGGATCGTGACGATCGGCGCCCAGTTTATGTGACTGCTGATCGCTTCTGTCTTTAGAGTCGCTCATTTCCTCTCCTCCCATCGACAGGTAGTTTTATAGCGTCAATTCAGGCGGTCCGGATTGACGCCTGTCAAGGAATCAGCGGATTCAGCACCCCGCTGAAATAAGGTACACTGCGCCCATGCAGCAGGCAGTACCGCAATGAAAAATCTCGCACCAAGCTCCCCCGCAGTCAAGCGCCTGGTTCTTATTGGTGGCGGGCACAGCCATCTCGCGGTATTGATGCACCTGGGCATGAAACCAGTTCCGGGCCTGGAAGTGGTCCTTATTACCCGCGACATCCAGGCTCCCTATTCCGGCGCCCTGCCGGGCTTTATCGCCGGCGTCTACCAGTTCAACGATATCCATATCGATCTGCGGCCGCTGTGTCAGTTTGCCGGAGTCAGGCTTATTCATCAGGAAGTCGAGCACCTGGACCTGGAAGGCAGGCGGGTACTGTGTAAGGATCGCCCCCCCATCAGGTACGATGCGCTATCACTGAATATCGGGTCCCGTCCAGACGTCGCGAAAATACCCGGAGCCGCCCGTTTTGCCATAGGTGTAAAGCCCATAGACCGGTTTCTGGAAAGCTGGCAGCAGGTCAGCGACACGGCGGCGGAAAAGGTTCGCAATTCAGAACCCTACGCAATCGCCATCGTGGGTGGTGGTCCCGCCAGTGTGGAGCTGGCATTCTCCGCCCAGACCGCCATCCGCAAGGCGGCCGGAATCGCAAAAGACGATACCTCGTCCCTGGCCATCAAGCTGGTCACTGCCGACACGCAGTTACTCAAATTCCACAACAACCGGGTCAAGGACTTTACCCGGGCAGAACTGGAACGCCGCGGTGTGGAGTTGTATTTCGATCACCGGGTTACCGAATTTGAAGCCAATACCATCATCTGTGATGGCAAGGACCCGGTAACCGCAGACAGCATATTCTTCGCCACCGGAGCCAGTATTCCGCAATGGCCGGCTGATTGCGGCCTGGCCGTGGATGAAAACGGATTCATTGCCGTCAACACTTTCCTGCAGAGCATCAACCACCCGGCCGTCTTTGCCTGTGGTGACGCGGCGTCGATCGTGGGACACCCCCGCCCCAAGTCGGGGGTGTTCGCGGTCCGGCAGGGAATGCCGCTGGCACATAACCTGGTGCGCTTTGTAACGGGCAGAAAACTGCGTAAATTTATCCCGCAACGACATGCTCTGGCCCTGATGTATACCGGTGACAACCGGGCAATCGCTTCACGGCGCAACTGGTTTTTCCATGGTCGCTGGGTGTGGGCACTCAAACACAAGATCGACATGGACTTCATGAACAGGTATGCCCGCCTGCCGACTCCCGAACCGGAACTGCAGCTTAAACGGGGCCTCACCGATGCAGCAACCGAACAGGCCCTGCAGGAGCATGTCATTCGCTGCGCGGGCTGCGCCGCCAAGGTGGGCAGCAGCACGCTGCGGGCCGTTCTGGAGAGTCTGCAACCCCATCGGCAGCCGGATCTGGAAGGCGATCTTGCCGCTGCGGAGGACGCTGCCCTGATCCGGCTCAGCAGCGACCGGATGCTGGTGCAGACAGTGGACTACTTCCGCGCCTTTATCAATGATCCCTGGTTGTTCGCCCGGATAGCCGCCAATCACTGTGTCGGCGATATTTATGCCATGGGTGCCCGACCTCACACGGCACTGGCCATAGCCAGCGTGCCGTTCGCGGCGGCCACCATCATGCAGGAAACCCTTGATGAATTGATGGCAGGCTGCGTGAGAACCCTGAACGAGCACGACACGGCTCTCGCCGGAGGTCACTCCAACGAAGCCCGGGAGCTGGCTTTCGGCCTGACCGTGAATGGCTATGGGCACCCGGAAAGACTGTTGTCCAAAACCGGTGCTCAGCCCGGCGACGCGCTGCTACTGTGCAAACCGCTGGGCACCGGTACGCTGCTGGCAGCGGACATGCGTCTCAAGGCCAGGGGCAGCTGGATGGAAACCGCCCTGGAACAGATGCTGGTCTCCAACCGAAGCGCCGCCGACTGCTTCGTGAATCACGGCGCATCTGCCTGCACCGACATTACCGGGTTCGGGCTGGCCGGCCACCTGGCGGAAATGCTGGCCGGCGGCAGGGTCGGCGCCAGCCTGGAACTGGACGCGATGCCAGTGCTGCCTGGCGCGGCAGAGTGCCTGGGGAGAAAAATTTTCAGCTCCCTGCATAGTGACAACAGCCAGGTCAGAAAGATTATGGAAGTCGGCGAGGGAGCGGCGGCCAATCCCTTGCTGGATATCGTGTTCGACCCGCAGACGGCCGGCGGCCTGCTGGCAGCCGTACCAGGCAACGAGGCGAGTCGCTGTCTCGAGAAACTGCAACAGCTGGGTTATCCGGACGCTCGCATCATCGGCCATGTCACTGAGTCCGGCAGCGCCGAGGCAGCCATCCGCATTACCTGACCGCAGGAACTTCCGGGTTTTTCAAGGTGCGGTTGTGTGACAACAGCGGTGGGACTATGATTTCCGGTCAGCGACAAGCCGATCTGTGCGACGACTGAACAATGCCTGGCAGGGGGAACTTCATGACTTTCAGAACACTGCTGATTATGGGCGTCCTGGCTATAAATAGCCTGGCTGGTAACCCGACACAGGCTGCAGAGGAAGAAACTGTCTCTCTGCGCACGGTGCTGGCCCGATACCCCGGGGCAATCCGCAAGGCACCGACCGTGGAACCGGAATTGGCGCAGCGGCTGTTCCGGCGCGGCAATACCTACAGCAATCTGGAACGTTATGACCAGGCAATTGAAGAATTCGAAAAGAGCATAGTCGCCGACCCGAACTTTGCCGAAGCCTATCGTAGCCTGGCCAATACCTACTATTCCCTGGAACGTTTTCAGGAAGCCAAGCCAACCTTCGCCAGGTACATTGCTCTCACTCTCGACCAGGAACCCACTCCGGCGATCCGCACCGCCATTGCAACCCTGGGCGACCTGGAACGGGAGGACGGCAACTTCGAGGAATCGATCGCCCTGGATCTGAAGTCCATCGAACTGGATCCCGGTAATGATTCCCTGGTACATATCATGGGCAACACCTATAACAATGCCGGCGCCACGGACAAGGCAATCCGTATTTACCAGGCCGGCATAGAAACCCGACCGGATAACGCCTATTTCTATCGCACCGTTGGGCGCTTCCTGGAGCAGGAAGGTCGTCTGCAGGAAGCTCTCGAACAGTACCAGCAGGCGGCAGAACGGGATCCGGACTCCGACTTTTATGCCACCCTGGTGGAAAACCTGCGGGCGCGGCTGGAACCTTGAAAGACAGGCGTTTCTGTATCCATCCAGACTCCAGGGAGGAATAGCCCGACGCCTCGGGCCAGCACTGCCGGCAGCGTGCCATGGCAATGACTTTAATCGAAACAATAACCATCAATCCAAGAATGAGGATCTAAACCATGCTATTGCGAACCTTCATCAAACTGAGTCTGTTTCTGTTACCAGCCCTGTCATTGACAGTGCAGGCCGCGGACCCGGTGGCCAAGGCCATCATTGAAAACAACGGCATCGGCTTTTCCCGCATGGAGGAAGGGCAGGTGGTCGCTTATGACACTGTGGCGGCCTACGATCAGCATCAGATCGTAATTGCCGACTGCAGAGCACACAGTGTCGACTACCAGGGTGTCACCTGGTGTTTTTCCAGCGCCGACAATGCCAAGTCGTTTCAGGACGCGGCTGCCAGCGGCCGTAACCATTACGTCCCGTTCGGAGGCGGCCACTGTTCTCTGGGACTGAGTGTCGGCAACCTGGTTGCCCGCGGTGATCCGCGTACCGCCGTCCGGATAGGTAACCTGCTGGTGCTGAACGGAAATTTCGACGTGCGAACCCGCTTCCTGATGGACAGTGAACGCAACCTGGACCTGGCCCGATTACGCTATGAAATGGCACTCAAGGACGGCAGCCTGGCACCCAACGAGTAAGCTTCAAGGCCGGCGGCAGCGACCTGGCTGAGCGGAAAAGCGGCTGTGCAGGCGTTTAACGCTTGACACTTCCGTTTTAGGTGTCACACTACACACATGACACCATTCAGACTGAAAGCGGATTCTTCGCAGTCCATCTTTGACCAGGTGGTCTATGCCGCCACCAAGGCCATCCTCAGCGGTGCGCTCAAGCCGGGCGAACCGTTTCCTTCGGTCCGCACCATGGCCGCCGATCTGAAAATCCACCCCAATACCGCACACAAGGTAATCCAGCACCTGATCCAGGAGCGCTGGCTGATCGCCAGCCCGGGTCGGGGCACTACCGTGGCTACCCCGCCGCAGGCGCGCAGTGGCGATCGGCAACGGCTGTTGAGCCAGGACATCGAACAACTGGTGGTGGAAGCCCGGCGCGTCGGTGCCAGCCTGGATCAGGTCCTGGAATCCATCGAGAACCACTGGAAGAGTCTCGACCGGCTTAAGGCGGTTGGCGATGATAATTAACACCCACGGTCTGGGCAAACGTTACGGCAAAGTTGAAGTGCTGCGCGATATCAATCTGCAGGTGCCGGAAGGCTCCGCATTCGCCCTGGTCGGTACCAATGGCGCTGGCAAGACGACTACCATGCGCATCCTGGTTAACATCCTTCAGCCCGGTTCCGGCAGCGCCTCGGTGCTGGGCATCGATTCCCGTCGCCTGAAGCCGGCCGATTTCAATTACATCGGCTACGTTTCGGAGAACCAGGTATTGCCGGAACGCCTGACAATTGCTCAATACTTCGATTACCTGCGTCCCCTGTATCAGAACTGGGATCGCGGCCTGGAAACCAGCCTGCGCCGGAAACTGGACCTGCCGCCCGGGCGCGGACTGGGCAAACTTTCCCATGGTATGCGCATGAAGACCGTACTGGTGGCGGGACTGGCATTCCGGCCCAGGCTGCTGATTCTTGACGAGCCTCTGAGCGGCATGGATACACTGACCCGCGACGAGGTGGTGGAGGGCCTGCTGGATCAGGCGGACGAAACCACCATCCTCATCTCTTCCCATGAACTGGCCGAGATCGAAAATTTCACCAGCCACATTGCGTTCATGGATCACGGTCAACTGTACTTTCAGGAATCCATCGAGACGCTGCGGGCCAGATTCCGGGAGGTCCAGGTCACTCTCTCGGCGTATCGGGAACTGCCGGAGGACTGTCCCGCCAGCTGGCTTACGCCGGAGCTCAGTGGCCACTCGCTGCGCTTTATCGAGTCGGACTTCGTCGATCAGGAACGTTTGTACCAGAAGTTATCGACTGTTTTCGGTGCCGTCAGGTTTGACGAGCAGCCCATGACGTTGCGGGAGATCAGCAAAGTGCTTATCCGCAATGCACGCGGCAACCGGCAATTCGCAGAAGAAGCTGCCTGACCATGCACACCAGAGTCATCGGTGCCATTCTCAAAAAGGACGTTCATGGGTTGTTACCCATGATCCTGCTCGCATTCGTGGTGTTTTTTATTCAACCGGTAATTGCCGGAATGGACCTGGACAGTGCGTCCGATTTCTGGATCACGCTGCAGGGGAATTTCTACTGGCTGGGATATGGCATCGCTCTGCTTCTGCTGATTTCAGTATTGCAGCTCGATCCCGCCGACAGTCTCAACCACGACTGGCTGACTCGTCCCGTGACCCGCACCGACTGGCTGATGGCCAAATTGCTGTTTCTGCTCGTGACCATTTATGCTCCCGTGGTTCTGGCCCGCCTGGTTCTTAACCTGGGAAACGATTACGGTCTGTTGCGGACCCTGGGTTATGCCCTGACCATCGAAAACCCGGCGGCCCTGCTGCCGGTTCCACTGATTTTCTCGGTAGCCCTGATGACACCTACACTGCGCCGGTTTCTGCTGGTCAGCGTGCTGATCTTCATGGTTTTCCTGGGGCCCGCCTGGGATGTCAGCCGGCCGCTGTTCGATCTGCTCGGCATCGATCTGGGTACCGACTATGACGGCCTGATGTGGCTGCAGGCATTACCCCTGGTTGTCTGGGGATGCGCGGCCGCAGGATTGATCTACTGGTTGCGCTATGCCCGCCGCCAGAGTGGCCGCGCCTGGCTGGTACTGGGTTGCTGCGTGGCACTGTATTTTCTCACCGTCTTTACGCCGCCGTCGCTGTACGGTTGGGATCAGGCAATTGCCATTCATCGCGCGTTTCTTAACCGCGATCTGCCGGACGAGAACGTGCTTGATGAGGCAGTGAGCCTGAAGCACGACAGTGCCTGCTTTGCCGCCGCCCGGCTCGACTCTCTCGCCTCCGATCCGGTACTTTCACAGGCCGGGTTATACGAGGACATCGTCGAACGGGCCGGTCCTGGAGCCCTGGTTTTCGCCACGCCGGTAAGCAATCGTGAAATTCTGGTGGACTGGTTTGCTGCCGACGCTGCGGGCCAGGAGGTTCCAGTGGCCTGGGCTGTCGATCGAATCCGGGTGCAGGGCCGGTTCAGCGCCGACTCGCTGGAGCAGGATGTGGCGCTGATTCCCGCCAACCGCTCTCTCAATCGTTACGACCCGGTTTCCGCCGCGGATACCCATTACTGGCTGATTCCGGGTACGGCTGTCGAGGCCCTGGCCAATGATCCCACCACCCGGCTGACCCTGGATTTTGACCTGGGCCTGCTGGACCCGGATGCTTACCGTTTGCCGACCGACGGTCAACGCCATGAAATACCCGAACTGGGCAGCTGCCGCGCCGAGACGGATCTCAATGCCAATCAGATCGAGATAGACTGCGTAAAAAACGGCACCCAGCCGGCCCTGGTTGCCGCACAGCTCATCGGCATCGACAGCAGCCGGGTCTACAGCCGTTTTCGGCCGACCTACAAGGCCGACTGGCTGGAAACCCTGAGTCGCAAGCATTACCGCATGACGATCGACTCGCCGACGCTGACCGACAGTTCCGCGATCATGCTGACCGCATTCAATGCCCGGCGAATAGTGCACAGACAGCTGGTCACCCAGGGACTGTTTGGTGACCTGCCGGCCGTTTGCCCACTGCAGGAAAGTGAGACACATGACGCTATTGAACAATCCACCTGGAGCGACAAATCGCCCCATGAAATCAGTTCAGTCGCGGTGGAACAGGGTGTGCGGCTGGAAGTGCTGGACTGGCGCCAGCACAATCCTGCTGACGCACCGACGCTGGTGCTGTTGCATGGCCTTGGAGCCACGGCCCATTCCTTCGACGAACTGGCACCACGACTGGCGGAAAAATATAATGTGGTTGCTATCACCCGGCGCGGTATCGGCGGCTCCAGCGCACCGGATCACGGTTACGACATTGCGCGCCTCAGCCAGGATGTCCTGCAGGTTCTTGCTACTCTGCAGATCGAGCAGCCGGTACTGGTCGGCCATTCCATCGCCGGTGAAGAACTGAGCTATCTGGGGGCCAGGTTTCCGGAGCGTTTCGCCGGACTGGTTTATCTGGATGCGGCTTATGATCGCACCGCCGGGTTCAGTCACCATTACCGTGAACTGAGCGTCTCATTGCCTGAAGCGCCGCCGATTAGACCGGCTGAAACACGCTCCTATGCAGCATTTCTTGATTATTCGCGGCGCCTCGGACGCGCGCGCACCATTCCGGAAGGCGAAATCCTGGCCAGTTACGACCTGGTCAGCGGATCCATCAGGCACAACCCACTTTATCTCGACGCGGTAATGATGGGATTGCAGGCGCCGGATTACCGGCATATCACCATCCCGGCCCTGGGAATTTACGCAGTGCCGGTCTCCCCCGAAGCACTGATGGAACCCTGGTACGATCAGGACGATCCCGAGGTGAAGGCGGCGGTGACTGAACTGTACACCATGGAACGGCAGCAGAAGCTGGCCCAGATGGCACGCTTCGACAGCGAAATTCCCGATTCGAAAGCCCTTGCACTGGATAACGCCAATCACTGGATATTTGTTTCCCACGAAGCGGAAGTGCTGGCCGCCATCGACCGGTTCATGAGTGGCCTGATGCCCTGACCGCCAGTGAACGCTCTGGCTGCACTTTTTCACAACCTGCTTTTCCAACGGTCTGTCACAGAATCCACTCGTGCCACTCCCTCTTTCTGGACGGGTCTGTCGGCCTGTGCCACACTGCCGGCCAGAACAAAATCACCCTGGGGGAACCACCATGAAAAAAGCCGTCGCCGGACTGTTGATACTCGTCACTCTGCTGGTGGTCGGGTGGGTGGCCAGTGCGTTCTATATCGGTCGCCAGATTGAAGCGGCACTGGCTGACTACGAAATCCTGTTTACCCGATCCGGCGGGTTGGCGGTCCATCAACTGGACTACGAGCCCGGCCTTTTCAATGGACAACTGCACTACGACCTGGAGATTCAACCGGGAACTGACAGTGAGGCGATTGCCTTTGTTAACGCCCTGCAGCAGGAACTGGGCGTCAGCCTCCGCTTCAGCGGCACCGCCCAGGTTAGTCACGGCCCCCTGGTAGGCGGCTCCCAGCCGATTGCCCTGGCCCGCATGGAACTGCCCTATCGACTTCCCGAGGCGCTGCGTGACAGCCTGCCTCAGTTACCAGCCGATGCACCGCTGTTCACAATCAGCAGCGTACTTAGGTTCGATGGCTCGCTGCATAATCATCTCGCCGGAATGGATTATACCGGCGACCTGAGCATCGACAACGACTCCGCAGAACTTACCCTGTCCGGACTGACTGTCGATGTAGATATAGATCCCCAGTTGAGTTCCACCCACATTCTTTTTGCGGTGGACACCCTGCGGCTGGCTCCCGAAGGAGTCGATATGGCGATCGAGAATCTGTTGCTCGACCTCGGGATTGACGACGGGACTGCCACTGCATTGAGGGTCGATACGGCAATGCGACGGTTTCTGGTCAATTCAGAACTGACTGCGACGCGTCTCGAGGTGGAAAACCTGGATGGCCATTCAGTCATGACCCGGGAACGCCCCTCCATCTGGCTCGGTGGTGGTGAGGGTACCCTGGAGCGGATCGCCCTCGAGGTGTACGGCGTCTCCGGTGAACTGCGAGACCTGAGCGGCTCCAGCCAGGCCAGCATTGATGATAACGGTCGTTACCAGGCCAGCAGCGAATCACTGGTGGCCCGGATCACGGCGGGCAACAACGTGGTCAACGACTTTGCCGTGGATTTTTCCCTGAACAATATCAATCTGGATGCCTACAGCGACCTGATGCTGCTCACCACCAGCACCGATCCGTCCCAGGCTGACCCGGATTTCATTCTGCAGTCGGTCCTGGATGGCATCAACCGGCTGTTGGCCGACCAGCCGGTATTAAGCCTGGACCGGTTATCACTGTCGGTACTGGAACCCAACGACATCAGTCTCTCAACTTCGGTCACCTACACCGGGCCGGCCCTTGAAGACCTGCTGCAACCCCAGGAAATGCTGGCCGGGCTGGATATCCAGGGTGAAGTCTACCTGGCGGTGCCCGCGGTCCGTGAGCTTCTCGCTGCGGGCCTGGCCATGGCCGATCCGTCACTGCAGGGCAGTGCTCTTGATGATGCTGTGGATGCCAATTACCAGCAGGTCGTTGCCTCACTGCAGGACACCGGCTTTGTCACCATAACCGATTCGGCAATAACCACCTCCCTGTTGATCAGAAACGGCAGCGTGACCCTCAACGGCACTGAACTGGCGACGGTCGACGACCTCATGGCCATGATCAGCCCCCCCGATGTCGGCGGACAGCAGGATCCGGGAGCGGTCGTCATGCAACCGGACTTCCTGGGCGATCCACGCTTTGAGCGGGTCACGCTGGCCACCGGTTTCACTCCCGACCCGCATACCGTCGAACTGCTGGCAGGGGGGCAGCGCACGGCCATGGACCTGTTGGGCGCCAATTGTGCCGGTAACGTGAATTCAGCCCAGCCGGACGTTACCCTGAGCTATTCCGCCGGACCGGACTACGGCCTGTATCTGTATGCCGAGTCCGATGTCGACGCGACCCTGGTAATTCTGACTCCCCAGGGCTGGGCCTGTGACGATGACAGCCACGGCGATTTCAACCCCGGCGTGTCCATAGACGACCCGGTGACCGGCGACTACATGATCTGGGTAGGAACTTATGACGGAGGTGCAGCACAGGCGGTGCTGGGAATTTCCGAGTATTGATTGTCAGCGCAGTGAAGTTCCGGCCCATGAGGCACTTGACCCTGTGCCGGACCGCACTGATTGGACAAATGCCGATCTTGCCGCTACCTTAAGCGCTTATTCGACCGGCAGGTAACTCAGGATTGCAATCATGGACACCTATTCAAAACACCCCACCATGTTCAAAGGTAATCCGCTGGGATTTATCGGCTGCATCCTGCTGATCCCGGTGCTGGGCCTGGGTCTGTTTATCCTGCTCTGGTGGTATCTGTCGGCCCGCAACACGGTCTTTACCGTCGACGAGAACGAGATCCGCTACGAGACCGGTATCCTCAGTAAAGAGCATTCGGAAATCAACAAGTCCAGCATTCGCTCTGTCAAAGTCCGGCAATCCCTGATGAACCGTATTTTCGGTGTCGGCACAATTGAAATCTATACAGCCGGCGACACGCCGGAAATAGTCGCCCAGGGGATGCCCGACCCGCATCGGGTCAGAGAACTGACGGACTGAAACCGGTTGCTCAGAACGAATATTTAATTCCTGCCCTGACAGCCCTCGGCATGGTAGCCCGGCTCATCAAGCAATTCGTGACCGCACAGTCAATATCCTCTGAAGTCAGCCCTGGTGGATCGAGGCCGTCCACGTAGGCAGGATAGTAATAGACGATTTCCTTGCCATCGCTGTCGAACAGATTGATCACTTCCAGGAACAGCGTGACTGAATCGAAGTGGTAATCGCTGCGGAAATTTGCCGTGGTCAGTGCTTCTCCACGCCGGGAATTGGTGGCATCCAGCGCGTAGGGACCCAGGTAGCGGACCCTCAGGCTGGCATCCCAGTCAGGCTGCGTAAAGGAAAGACCCAACTGCGCGGCTTCCTCTACGGCCTGCTCCACATAATCGCCTTCCGGATTATCCAGGTAACGGGCATCGCTGGAGTTGAACGAAGCATCCATGGCGAACCAGTCCACCGGGCGCCAGAACATCGTCAACTCATAACCATCCCGCTTCGATGCGCCCTTGGGTTCCACCGAATTGGAATCTCCCACGAAAATCAGCTCACTGTCCTGATCCAGCCACCAGTAGGCACTGGTGAATTTCAAGTCTCCCAGCGTCAGCCGACCGCCGACTTCGTAACCCGTGCCGGTGGAAAGACCGGGGACCGGGTCCACCGGGTTGACCACGCCGCGGGCATCGTTGGAATGAAACCCCTGCCCCCAGTTGTAGTACAGTTCCAGATTGTCCAGCGCCGTATAGGCCAGACCGATCTTGGGCGACACTTCACTGTCCGTTTTCTGACCCGCTGCGCTCAACCCGTTGAGCGCGGTGACGTCAAAGTCGTAGTAGTCGTATCGCAGGCCTGTGTTAACGCGAAGTTTGCTGCTGGCGTACCAGGTGGCATCGACAAAGGGGCCGACCGAAAATTCCGCGATCTCGTTGGCTGCGATATCTCCGGTGTACACGCCCCGTTCGTAGGCCTCGACTCCGATCCGCTTGCCCTGGTCATAGCGAAATTCGGCGCCCGTGGTGATCTGGAACCTGTCATTGTCGAGTACGGTCCGGTCCGCCCTGCCACCCGCTATCCAGCGTTTGTCGAACTGGTTGATCTGGGCGTCGTAGGTCGGATTGGAAGACATGGTCCAATCGTAATACTGCCCGTAAAGATTGGCGCTCCAGTTATTTCCGGTCAGGTCCGCGGCTGCGATCCAGCGCGTGGTCTCGCCCTGGGCTGTCGGATCGAGGCTGCAGAACGAGTCAGGGCAGACCGGAGTGCCGATGGCCCGCTCCGGAATCTGTTCGGTGGGTTCCCAGTCCGCCTGATAGGCGGACAGTGTGAAGGCTGCCTCTCCGAACCGGGTGGTGGTCAGGTACTTGCTCCATAGCGAGAGGTGATTCAGATCCTCGCCGTGATCCCAAGGGCCGTCGTAGTTCTTGTATTCACCGATGAGTGTGAGCGTGCCATCTGCCAGATCGAAACTGGATCCGCCGACATAGCGGCCCCAACCATTCTCTCCGGATTCACCCGAGACGAATGGTTGTTCCAGCCGGTCGATGGTGTTGATGAAAGAGGCGCCGGCCAGGGAAAAATCCCCCAGGTCCGCGTAATAGGGACCTTTCCGGTAATCGATCCCGTCCACGGTTTCCGGAATCACGCCATTCACATCCAGGTAGCCCTGTCCATGACCATGGGACCGCAGATTCAGAGGCACGCCATCCAGGTGTACCGTGTAGTCAGTGCCATGATCCAGGTTGAAGCCACGCAGAAAATACTGGTTGGCCTTGCCGCTGCCAGAATGCTGGACCGCCACCATGCCGGGCATGGACTCCAGCAGTTCGGCGGTCTTGACCAGAGGACGGATCAGCAGGTCCGCGCCACCGACATAACCCACACTTGCTGAGTCTGCCCGTCCCACCAGGTCAGTATTGCGGCCGAAAATCACGATTTCCTCGACCGGGTCCGGCTCCTGCGCCCGCGATGCCGCAGTGGCAAGCAGGCTGGTCAGGACCGCGACCATCAGAGCCGATTGCCTGACCCGGGGCAGTCCTGACTGGTCCGACGAAACTCCTGGCAATTCTCCAGTCAGCCTGCAGCGCAACACGTCGTGCGAGTCGTATTGCCTTTCTGCCTCTTGCTGCTGTGCCTGTTCCTGCTGTGCCTCCCGCTGCGACCCCAATTGCCTTTGCCTGCTCCATTGATGCAGTTGTGACTCTTCGCTCGGCTCAGGATAGTTCAATTTAGGTTTCTCCCCGGTGAGACAGGCACACAACCCGCCAGTTTTTTATGACTCAGTGTCTTTTGAACCAGGTTGCTAGGACCCGGTTTCATTCGATTCAGTGATAACCCTACCGGAACAGGCGGCCGATTGATGCAAATTTACCGTTAATTAACGGTTAATATTGCTGTCTAGAGAGCTGGAAATACCGGGATCTTCTGCAAAAAGTATGAATTTTGTCGAATAAATGCCAGACTTGGAGAATTCGCCTGATCAGCCTGTTTTTTGCGCGCCCAGCGATTCAGCAGCGGCATTGAACACCCCGGCCAGCGTTTCCACCAGGTCGCTATCCTTGTGAACCAGCGGATCGCCGGCACTTTCAGCGACACCCAGCATGGTGACCAGGCCCAGAGCGGCAAGCCAGGCAGAATAGGCCAGGCGCCGGACTGCAGCCCGTTGCTTCTTGCTCATCCCCTCCGTCGCCAGCCGCTCCTCCAGGTAGCTGAATAGCTCCCGGGTACGCGGATTGACCCGCTCGCGAATGGTCTGCTCATCAGGCCGCAGCGCGACCGACGAGGTGAGCTGTGACTGGCAATAGATGGTGCGGAATGCATCGAGGTGCGCTATGTAATGGCCATAAAACGTCCTGATCATGACCCCCAGACAGCCCTCATCTGGATCCGCCTGTTGCAGTGCGGCGAGGATGGCATCGATTTCATTGTCCAGCAGGGCCGCGGTCAGGCTGATGACCAGCGCCTCCTTGGATGAGTAGTAGTGATACAAGGCCTGCTTGGACAGATTCAGTCGGCCTGCCACCGAGGCGAGAGTGACTGCCTCAAGCCCCTTCTCGACGAGTAGCTGCTCCGCAGCCTGAAGGATTTCCTGCCTTGCGCGGGCATGCTTCTGCTCAATTCTGAGCTTACGCCGGTCGTCTGAATTCTTGCTGCTCGTTTTACTCATCGGTCACTCATGCGTTGCATATTTCAAAAATAGTATCTTGTTCAATTTTTTTAACAGTGTTTAATTATATCCACACAAGGTCGCCAAGTCCACCACTCAGGAGCCAATGATCATGGCCAGCGAACAAGTTCTACTCAACCTGCAAAACCCACTGTTTCAGGTTTACCTGACAACCGCCAGCCTTATGCTTCTCAAACTGATGCTGCAACCATGGATGACGGTTGCCAGGATGTTAAAAGTGTCTGCGGGCTTCCGCAGCCCCGAGGACATAAAAAAGAGCCCCATCAACCCCAATCCGGTCGCCTCGCAACTGGAGGTAAATGAATACGTGGAGCGCTCCCGCCGGATGAACCTGAATGACCTGGAAAGCATCCCCGCCTTCCTGGTTGCAGGGTTTCTGTTTGTTCTCGTCGAACCCCCGTTGTTGCTGGCGCAGTGCCTGCTCTGGGGCTATGTACTGGCCCGGCTCGCCCACTTTTTTGCGTACCTGACTGCCCAGATTCATGACGTGCGGGCCACTTTCTGGACGCTGAGTTCGGTCTCGGTGCTGGTGATGGCGGGATACACCCTCTGGCAGGCCGTTGCCGCCGGTTGATCCTGTGCCGGGTGCTTCGATCCGGCTCCTTACCCGTTGTCAGCACAACAATGGCTGGACCGAGGGTGCTGACGAGGTTCCCGATTTTTATCCTGGAGATGCATCTATGCAAAGTATCAAGAATTACTCACTGCTTTATTCTGTGCTGCTCTGCCTTGCCGGTCCTGCCGGAAATCTGGCGGCAGAGGAATTACCTGGCGATTGCGCGGCCCTGTTTGGCGCCAACGTCTGTACCTGGACCATCAATGAAGCGGGCAGGCTGACCGCATTGGGAGTGGAGATTCCACTGGCAGCAATCGAGTCGGCTCCCGCGACAACCGAAATGACCTGGCCACCCGCCACTGCTGCCGCTATCCACTATCCGCAACCAGTGCAGGCCGCCACCGGCCTGCAGCATATGACCATCAACTGGGAGTCCATGGGACACCCGCCGCTTCCGTTTCTGACTCCGCATTTTGATTTCCACTTCTACCTGACCGACCCGGAGCAGCGCACGGCGATCGATTGCCTGAACAACCGCAAACCGGAGCTGATGCCGCCGGGCTATGGGCTGCCGGATCTGGCACTGCCACCGGAGATGGCCGCGTTGACCGGTACCGACGAATTGATCGGCGTATGTGTCCCGCAGATGGGAATGCACGCTTTCAGACTGAGCGAAACCGAAGGGACCGAACCATTCTCCGCAACCCTGTTGATCGGCTATTACGACGGGAATCCCCTCTTCTTCGAACCGATGGTGTCCCGGGCTTTTCTGCTGGGAAGGCATTCTTTCAGCCTGGAAATTCCCCCGGTTCCCGGACTTGACCGCCAGCCGTCCCGGTTTGATGCCCGTTATGACAGCGGCAGAGACGCTTACCGCTTCCTGTTGTCAGGATTTCAGCACTGATAGCCCGCCTGGAAGTGCGATCCTTTGTAATCGGGATTAGAATTAAGGGCTATTAGAATTGAGGGCCAGCAACCTGGCTTAGAACTTTCATGTGAGCGCAAGGCAAGGCAAAATCTGGCGTATAACGCAGTTTACACACCGTAAACGAGCGTTTTTAGCCAGATTTTAACGCCGTTTTGTGCCAGCCGATGGTTTTTAAACAGACTGCTGGACGGTTTGCTCAACTAGGAATCCTGCCATGAATAACAAGAAGACCTTTATCTGCCTCACCCTGATCGTTGCCTGTCTGCAGTTACCGAAAACCGGCCAGGCCCAGGCGACAAACGACAACGACGATCCAGCGATCCAGCGGGTCGCCCCCTTTCAGGTCTTCGATAATCTGTATTACATAGGCGCTAAATGGGTAGCAGCCTGGTTGCTGGTGTCCGATCAGGGACTGATTGTGTTCGATTCCCTGTACGGCGACCTCACCGATATCGCCATCGACGGAATCCGCGAACTGGGATTCGATCCCAACGACATCCGCTACCTGGTCATTACCCATGCACACTACGACCATGTGGGTGGTGCCCGCCGGTTCCAGGATGAATTCAGTCCGGTAGTGATGATGACCGAACAGGACTGGCAGATGACCACCCAACCGGCGGAATATCGTGAGTACCCGACACCGGTCCGTCACCTGTCGGCCACCACCGGTGGCGTCATCAACCTGGGCCGCACCCGGGTCCATTTCATGCAGACGCCCGGTCACACACCGGGCGTGCTGTCAGCGTTTTTCACCGTCTATGATGACGGTTATCCCCATACTGCATTCCTGTTCGGTGGTGCAGGCCTCAATTTCAGTGGTGTCGAGCGCACCGAGACTTATATCGACAGTATTCGCCGCATCCAGAAAATTACCGATATCGAAGTCAATATCCCCAATCATCCCGGGCTCGGAGACGTCTTCGAACGTTATCAACAACTGCAGAACAGACAGGAAGGCGAACCGCACCCGTTTGTCGACCCGGAAGGTTTCTATAACTGGATGGATGAGTTGCTCGCCAATGCCGAAGCCAAGCTGGAGCAGGAACGGGCCGCGGCCAATTGACGGGGCCGAAGACAGCGCCGCGCAATTGATGCCGTACCGGTTTCACCTGACAATTTGGGGTATGCTGCACTGATCGTTATACTCGGGTCACGGGACTCTGACAGCCTGTTGAAAAGCCCTCAGCTGGCACAATACGGCGCTAAAATCTGGCTAAAAATGCCCATCTAAACTGCGCTTTTTCGCCAGATTCTGCCTTGTGTTTCACTCTCCTGTGTGGTTTTCAACAGGCTGCCAATCCTCCTCGACCGGGAACAGCCCGCCCATGGCAACTGCAGACACTGAAAAATCGGCTCCGCGCATGCTGGACACCCTCAAACGCAGCGTTCTTTTGATTCTTGCAGCAGTCTTTTCCCTGCTGTTTGGCTTTCTGCTCCTGTACAGCCCATGGTGGCTCATCGGCCTGGCGATCAGCCTGCCCTTACTGGTTCTGGGAATTTACGACTACACGCAAAAGCGCTGGACGCTGACGCGTAACTACCCTATCGCGGCCCGCCTGCGCTGGCTGTTCTATGATCTGCACCCCTATCTGCGGGCCTATATCGTAGAAGACGACCTGGAAGGCAAACCGTTCAGCCTGGAAGCCCGCAGGCTGGTTCATGCCCGCGCCCGCGGGCAGACTGACACCCACCCTTTCGGTACCGAGCGGGATACCGATTCGGACGAATACAAATGGCTCAGTCATTCCATAGCTCCCTGCGAGAACCCGGACCAGGCTCCGCGCATTCGCATCGGCGGCCCTCAATGTTCAGCGCCCTATGACGCCTCGATTTTCAATATTTCGGCAATGAGTTTCGGCTCCCTTTCGGCGCATGCTGTCGAAGCATTGAATCTGGGCGCAAAACTGGGGAATTTTTACCATGACACCGGCGAAGGCGGCATCAGCCCTTATCACCGCAAACACGGTGGCGACCTGGTCTGGGAAATAGGCTCGGGTTATTTCGGCTGCCGTACCCCGGAGGGAAAGTTCGACCCGGCGCTGTTCCGGGAAAATGCCTGCAGCGATCAGGTCAGAATGACCGAGATAAAGCTCAGCCAGGGGGCCAAGCCCGGTCATGGTGGCCTACTGCCAGCCGCCAAGGTCAGCGAGGAAATTGCCCGGATCCGCCTGGTTCCCGCCCATCAGGACTGCCTGTCACCGCGTGGCCATTCGGCCTTTTCCACGCCAGTTCAATTACTGGAATTCGCTGCCAGGATGCGCGAACTGTCGGGTGGAAAACCGATCGGTATTAAACTCTGCGTCGGGCAGGTTCATGAAGTTCTGGCTATTATGAAAGCCATGTTGAAGACCGGCATTTACCTTGACTACATCGTAGTGGACGGTGGCGAAGGGGGAACCGGAGCGGCACCACTGGAACTCTCCAACCATGTGGGGATGCCGCTGACCGAAGGGTTGATTACGGTGCGCAACGCGCTGGTAGGTACCGGCCTGCGCGACAAGGTAAAGCTGGCAGCAAGTGGCAAAGTCTACTCCGCTGCCGGTCTGGCCCACAACCTGGCCATCGGGGCCGACTGGTGCAATGCGGCCCGGGCCTTCATGTTCTCCATCGGCTGCATTCAGGCACAACGCTGCCACCTGGGAACCTGTCCCACCGGCATCACCACGCAGGATCCGGGCCGCCAGCGGGGTCTGGTAGTGGATATCCAGGCCGACCGCGCAGCACGCTTCCACGAAAGAACCCTGGCGGCGCTAAGCGACATCGTCGCTGCTGCCGGACTGACCCATCCCAGAGACCTGCAGCCCCATCACCTGATTCATAGAATCGGCGCCACCAGAGCCAGTGCCATAGACCGAATTTACAACTTCATCCCCGACAAAGCCCTCCTCGATGCCCCGGAAGAGACCCACTACGCGGACTGGTGGAAAGCCGCCGACCCCGACAGTTTCAAACCGCAGATCGACCTGGTCGCAGCGCGCGCGGTCGGCGAAAGCAGGGAGTGATTTGGGCTGGCTTATTTTTTTGGGGTAGGAAGAACTTATGAGGCGGGGAGAGTAACTGGCTTCGAACCAGTTGGTCGGGAGTTCGAATCTCTCCGGGCGTGCCAAAATAAGCGATTTAGAATCAAGCAGTTATCTCGAAAAGGGGTAGCTGCTTTTTTGTTTCGCTCTTTCATGTGTAGTGGAAAATGTAGTAACAGGTTCCAGCTCACACAAGGTTTCGGCATACGGTGACAGATGCTCCGGTGCCAGGTGAGCATAACGCTGCACCATCCGAATATCTGACCAACCTCCTAGTTCTTGTAACACATGCATCGGGGTGCCGTTCTGAACGTGCCAGCTTGCCCAGGTGTGCCGCAAATCATGCCAGCGGAAATTCTCTATACCAGACTGCTCTAACGCTCGACGCCAGACTTTGGTATTGGCCCGCTTGATGGGTCTGCCATTAAAGGTAAACACGTATTTCGGATGCTTACCTAACTCACCTCTGAGTAACACCACCGCTTCCTTGTTCAACGGTATCCCGATTGGACGTCCTGTCTTGGACTGATCCGGGTGTATCCAGGCGGCACGCCGTTCAAGATCAACCTGCGACCACTGCAACCGCGTGACGTTGGTTTCTCTCAATCCGGTTGCCAGGGAGAACCGCACCAGGGCTTGTGTATGAGGTGGCAGATTCGACAGGAGTGTTCTTACCTCCTCCCGCGTTAACCACCGGATACGCCTGGCCGGGTCCTTCAGCATCCGAATATGGGGTGCCCGATCAATCCACTCCCATTGCTTCACAGCCGTATTCAGAATCACTCTGACCAGTTCCAACAAGCGATTGACCGTTGCCGGTTTCACGCCGGTATTAACCTTGGTTTCCGTGATCTGGTCGATGACCTCCCGCGTGATCTCATCCAGGAACAAATGCCCCAGGTAAGGATCAAGCCACTGGATATGACCTAAGTCATTCACCACCGACTTGCGGGAGGTCTCTCGATACCATCTGACCGCTGCTTCTTTCCAGGTCCTTCTCGGCTTCTCACCCAGCTGGGCGTTCCGCCAGTACTGAACACGGAGCTTATCCTCAAACTCCTGTGCCAGGGGCCTGTCTACTGTTTTAGTAGAGCGTTGTATTCGAGTTCCGTCAGGTGCGGTAAAGCTACACCACCAGAAACGCGAATTCGGTCGTTTGTACAACATAATGCATCTCCTACATTCTGCTGGACTTGCGGCCTTGGTCGGCCAGTAGAGTAGTGTGATTGCAGGTAGAGCACAAGGTCAGCCTTGAGGAACACCCAGCGGCGTCCCAGCTTGGCGGCAGGGATATCACCGGATTTGGCTCTCTCCCGGACTGTCTGCCAGTGTAGTTTGAGGAAATCAGCGGCCTCCTGGAGATCGAGAGTCTCATGGTTAGTAGTCTCCATCGCTGCGTTTCCTGTATTCGCGGGATACGGCTTTGTCTGCCGGATGGGGACCGTCTCCGAGGGGCTTGTTCGGGCCTGCGTTGTAGAAGCGGCGTTTTTCCTCGACCTTGGTCCGGTAGTAGTCGTCAAAGCTGACGCCCGTGATCTGGGACGTGCCATCGTGGTAGTCCTGTGCAGCCTTCAGGAACGCTTCAGAGGCTTCCCCGGCATGGGTGTAACCTTCACGGGCAGAGAACGAGGTCAGAGGACTGAGGCCGTTGACGAACAGGTGCCTGTCGGAGGGTGGGCGACCCCGTTCAACCTTGTGCCGGGTCAACAGAGTCTGACCAGACTTGCCCCAATCAGCGCCCTGCAAAACCTCCCAAAACGAAGAGGCCGGCCAGCGGGTCTGAGTCTGATCCGCCAGGTTTGGAAAGGTGTGCTTGAGCCATTGATTAGTGCAGTATTGCCAGAGAGCACCACGACATTTTTTCAGTTCCCCGTAGGTCACAATGTCCAGTGTCCTTTACGCTGGTCGACGAAGCTGAAACTCCAGCCGCCAGACGTCCTGCTCACCATCCCAGCCTGCTTTTCGCCACAGCGATTTCAAGTAGGGACGTGGACTATTCTTCGACCGCATCTCTATGGTCTTGTTGTAGAGTCGGGCCGAGAGGTCTGCCCTGGGCGCAAAGGAAATTCCAGAGAACTGCCGCATGTCGGAATGTCGTGCCAGGGTTCTGGCCTTGGTGACAAATTCGGCATCGGTGATATTTTCCAAGGGGTAATCAGTGAGGAAGTCAACGCACAGATCGACCCTGGCGACGTTCGGACCGGCAGTGACAGGCCCCAGCACGTCGACAACCCTCTTCAAGACCTTGAGGGCCTTTTTAGGTCCAGCGACTGTCAGCAGCTCACTAGACACTTTCGCGTATGCCAGGGGCGCTTGCTTGGCGTCCTGTTTAGCGGCTTCGATCCGGAACGTGCCATCTTCCAGGATGTAGGCAAAGGGATGTCTGCCATTACCTTTAACCTCAAACACATGCTTCTTAACACGGAATTGCGCCAGGTTCACGCTTGAGGCGCTGGTGGACTGTGCCATCTTCTTGAGCTTGGTCAGCCGGATGGACGACTCATCGGATAAATGGCCCTGATAGGTCAGGTACAGGCTATCAATACCGGTACGGAGAATCCTGGTATTACAGGTATCAATGCAATTAGAGGGTACTGTGTTACTAGACTGCGTACCCTTTCCAGAACCACCATCAGGGGCGGGCCGGTGCTGCGGGGCAGCATCTCGCGCCGCCCTTGTGTTGTTGCTTTGTTGGGGAGAAGTATCGGAAGACATATAAACCACCTTGATAAAGTAAGGCGGTGCCAAACCGCCGCAATTAGACGGTTTCCGATACTATGGCTGAGTTTGGAGGTTGCGAAGGACGTCAAATCAGGATTCGGCGTCCGGTACGATCTCGATAGTACTTGCGGCGCTTTCGAAGGCTCTCGGTATCTTCAACGCCATACTCCCGACCATAGACGCCCAGTTCCTCACAGAATGTCAGGAGTTCGTCCAGGGGCATATCCAGCAACCCTTCATCGTCCAGAATCGCAAAGACAAACATCAGCTGGGGGTAGCTGATCCTCCGGCCAAGGGAGGGACTCTCCAGGGCCAGAGCCAGCTTGTGTAAAAACTCCGGCTCACTGCCAAGCTGAGCCCGGATTAGACGTTTATGAAAATAAGGAATACCAAATAGAATGGTCTTGTCGATCTGTACGGCTTTGCAGAAGGCTTCATCGTCGCCGTTCTCGGCGTCGGCTACCAGATCGCATATATGTCGCCCGAATGTTACAAGAGACATGAAGTATGCCGACTGAGTAACGATCGTGTAAAACAACAGGTATGTCGTTTTTAATCGTGAATTCTTTTGTCCTCTAAGAGGGACTCCCAGTTCTCAACAGCCTCCTGAGAATCAAGAAGTTCTTCGTCAGAGACATCGAAAAAATCCCCAGCAAGAACATCCTCGATCACTTCCTCCTTCAATTCATTCACATAATTAGAACTAAGAACTTGACCAGAAGCTTTCAGCTCATCTAGGTAACTGGGATCAGTGATCGCTCTTACGCCAAGGGTTTTGAATGCGTTTTTGCTCTTGTAGAAGTGTGACCACGGAGGCAGGCCATCCGCGATCAACCAATCAGCGAAGCCTGAGGGAAAATTAAGGAAACCGCGCCCGTCCTTAACCTGATTGAGAATTTCGTTAAATTCAGGCAGTAGCTTCTTAAGTAGAGCCAACAGCCGACATTTTGATCCGTCATCCATGACGTTAAACTCCTAATTTTTTCTATAGCCTACCGTCAGCAACCAGCCAAAGCGTTCATTAATCCGTTGGCAAGGGGCATGCTTTATCATGCCCCGCGCAGCCACGAAGTAGCAGAGTAGTATTGACCAACTTGTGCGATGCAATTCAAAGCACTAACGCCAAAGCTACAAATGACAGCGCTAAACCACCAAAAGACACGCGAAGAAATTTGCGGGCTTTGAGCAATTGCACTGCTTTAGACTGATTTAAAGCACTACCGAATATGACAGGAAAATACATGCCGAAGTTGTAGCCCATGTTGGGCGAACCCCAGCGCCTCCACAATTCTGGCTCTTCCTTCTTCCAAAGGTCCAAGAAACGAGCGCCAAGTACTACTGTGGACATAAATAAGCATGCGGAGAGAAACGTAAATAGCTCGATCATATTGTCGGTCTACGTGCACACATAGCGCCCATGCTTAGGGGCGCGTAGCGAAGCGGAGCGTCTCAGTGAGGAACGGAGTGACGAACGACTAGAGCTACTTGTTATGTGTTGCTCAGACATTCAAATGTACTCCTTAATTTCTTCAGCCAACGTTTCAATGGCTTTTCGGAATTCAGATTCTTTGGACTCCAGTACATTGGTTCGCAACTGTTCCCATTCGCCATTCTTCCAGACTTCGGCATACCCAAAGCCTTCTTCTCCATCCCATTCGAGAAGAACCCTCTTTTCTCCCGCCACAAATATTGTTCTGAGTGAGCCGTAATAATCAAGTTCCGGTTTTTCCGACTCAATTGTGAATCCAGCTTGTTCCAGCATAGGGCGGAGAGCTTCTTGTATTTGATAGTGCTCGTGCATCTTTTTACACATAACGTCGCCATAAAGGGCCGACTGGAGCGCAGCGTAAGGAGGTCCAGCGGAACGAAGTGGAGCGGTTTTTGATGGCCTTGTTATGCATTTCTCTCCCAGTAGTTGTAGGATATTGCTTCTTTGCTACCCCACACTTTCTCTATTATGGCGGGAGTGGTGCAATACTCTTTATCTGCTTCATTCAATCGGCGCCATGACTTATCTTTTTCGTCAGTTTTTCCTGGCGCCCTTACATTTGAGATAAACCGCTCTTCCATTGCACCATATTTTTGGTAATTCTCTTGGGCCTCGTACAAACTCGGTGAATTGACACCACCTTTAAACCACGGATCTGCTTCTTGAACAGAATCATCTTCCCAGTAGCAAATAGGACATATTTCGTAACACCCTTTTTCAACAATTGTTTTATATCCGCAACACGCACACGTTTCCATGTCTCGATCCGCTTTTATGCATAACGCCGAGGTTAATGGGTGCGGCGCGCAGCGCCGTATCCCTTATTGAAAGAATGGTTACTGTGGCCCATCCCGGTTCTCTTGGCGCGATCCTTGCCACGTCGAAAAGGACACTTCGCTTCCTCGTTTACTGCTGCCAATTACTGACTGCCCCAAAATAGTAACTCTCAATTCCTTAACCAACTAGACTTGCTAACGATCTGTGATGATCAGCGCCTATTGTCTGCGATGAACTCTCCGCTCGCAGTGCAGTCCTTCGTCGAGGCCATTGTTCCAACGGTTCTGCGCCAGGACTTTAGAATCTCCGGCTAACTACTTGCACTGGTGACTGAGTCTCTGATCTGCAGTTCCCAAGACGCAGTAACATTAGTGTTAACGAGGGGGTCTCCATTCCCGCTGGGTATGGAGGGGGTCCCCATATGTAACTTACAGCGGTCAGTATCCCACTGAAATAAAGAGAATTCTACTTTGCCCACATAGAAAATCGTGCCTAGGAGACGAGTACAGCTAGCTTCCACTTGGTGTCTACAGCGGAAGTTTCCACCTGATAGGGGCTCTACACGTTAAAATACTTCTTTGATCAGCTGCGATCATAATGCAATCACTCAGAGTGCAATTCAGTGTCGGCTGTTCAGGGTATGTAGCAGAAAATGCACTAATCCAGGCTAAATTAGAAGAAAATAGGCTAGTTTTAAGCGATGACCAAGGCCGTAAGTCATTGTTATTAATAAAGTTACAAATTTACGGTTAAATCTTCGAACCAGTTGGTCGGGAGTTCGAATCTCTCCGGGCGTGCCATTTCTCGCGGCTTCCAGCCTGATCGAAAGTTTCGATTGTCCCAAAGATTCGTTTTTGTCCCATTCAGCTCAGGAACTGTTGTCCTTATACTCACAGGCAGAGTGCTTCAGGTAACGCCAAATGATTCAAATTACTGAGAACTTTCAGCCGCTAGATGAGTTCGGGCATTTTACGCAACAAGCGATTATGCCAATAATTGCCGCGAAGCAGGGTCGGTATTGGCCTGTTGGAACCGGTTTTATGATTAGCCCTGATGGTCTGATGATGACCGCTGCTCACGTAATTCAGGAAGCTTACTTCAGGGTTATGGGTAAGCAACCGGAAGATGGCAAGCACCACGAAATTGAAATGGAGCTTTATGCACTCTACATTACAAACGAAAAACATGGGCCCAACAATGAACACAACGTCGGTGGCTTTATCTCAATCTCCAACGTCTCTTACCCACGCGAATCGGATATTGCATTCTGCAGACTCCGCGGAATAGTCAAAGGTGATGGCGAAAGATTAAAGTTTCCTGTCGTAAAGCTCAGTCCTGGAATACCACAAATCGGACAGAAAGTACTGGGTTTTGGTTATTACAAGATGAAGTGTGACGAAGTAGGACAATCCGAGGGTAAAACAAAATTGGAGTATGGCCAGAATACAGCATTTACGAAAGGCGAGATTGTAGAAATACATCCTCAGCGCAGAGACACCGCATTACTTAACTTTCCTGTATTTAGAACCAGCGCGAGGTTTGATGGGGGGGATGAGTGGAGGTCCTGTTTTTAACGAAGCTGGATCAGCTTGCGGTGTGATTTGTTCTTCTTTTGGGGCTGATGATAACGAAGACTCATTTATTTCCTATTGTTCGTTGATCTATCCGATTATGGTTGCTGAACTTGATAACAATATGGTCAACAACCCCGACAGTCCAATATCTAATCCTTATGAATTAGCCCAAAGGGGTTACATTCAAGTTGATGACACCATCAATAAAATTACGATAGCTGACCTAGGAAATGGCAAAAAACAAGTTCGTGTTGTGGAATAGTAAATAGAGCAGCATTGCAGATCTCACTTGTCAGACCATTACAAATATCGAAAATCCTTGACCAAGGGGCCCTGATCCGCACGGTAAGTTCAGGCCCGACCTACCGGGCTGCGCCCGGCTGGTCGGCAGGCCGGGACCATGCGGATCTCCCCTTCGTCAAGGATTTTGCGTAAACCGCTGAAGTCTGCCACCCATTCCATCTGAAGCCTGCCACCTGGACCGCGGCAAAGCTGCCACCCATCGGAGCGTAGCGACGCAGGGTTTTGTAGTTACTCAGAATCAGTGTCTCTCGTCAACTTTGTCTTCTGTTTGCGCAGGGATTCTCCTCTCAGGTTGATCTTGTAAGCGTTGTGTACCAGCCGATCCAGGATGGCGTCCGCCAGAGTCGGATCTCCGATCACTGCATGCCAGTCTTCAACAGGGAGCTGGCTGGTCACGATGGTGGAACGAAGGCCGTGTCTGTCCTCCAGCACCTCCAGCAGGTCCCGCCGGTTTTCAGCATTCGGTTTTACCAAGCCCCAGTCATCGAGGATCAGCACATCAACCTTGGCTAGGTTGGCAAGCAGCTTGGGATAGCGCCCATCACCTTTGGCGATCATCAGCTCTCTCAACAGTCGACTGAGCCGGACGTATTGCACCGTATACCCCTCGCGACAGGCCTTCTGCGCCAGGGCGCAGGCCAGCCAGGTTTTACCAACACCGGTGGGTCCGGTAATGAGGATGTTGAGGTGTTCCTGCACCCAGCGACAGGCGGCCAGTGATTGGATCAGTGTTTTATCCAGCCCTCTGGGGTTCTGGTAGTCAATGTCTTCCAGGGCAGCGTTGTGCCTCAGCCTGGCTCGGCGCAATCGGCTGGCCAGACGGCGGTTCTCCCGCTCGGTCATCTCTCGGTCTACCAGCAGACCCAGGCGTTCCTCGAAGCCTAACTCATCGATGTCCGGTGTAGTCATCTGG
The DNA here is from genome assembly GCA_024234395.1 of Pseudomonadales bacterium. Classification (GTDB taxonomy): domain Bacteria; phylum Pseudomonadota; class Gammaproteobacteria; order Pseudomonadales; family Pseudohongiellaceae; genus NORP240. The sequence goes on along the minus strand of JACKOH010000001.1, from coordinate 132,034 downwards.
TCGGTCAGGGCTGCCGCCATGCCGGTGAACTTCAGTGCCTGGAGTTTCTCCAGGGTGGGGTGTTTCAACATCATGTTCTCCTTCAGTGATAGTAAGCGGGACCGCGGATATTGTCGTGGGCATCGGGTAAAGCCAGCTCCTGCTGACCTTCAAGAGGCTGTTGGTCCAGGCGGAGTTTCAGGATGGATTCGATGCTCTTGTAACGGCAGCTGCCCAGGACCAGGGCTCTGCGGCAAGCGGCCTCCAGTCGTTCATCGCCGTAGGCTTTGCCGAGGCGGAGAATGCCCAGACAGGAGCGATAGGCTTGTTGGGGGTGTTGGCGTGAACCCAGCACCACCAGGATGAGTTTCTCCGTTGCCGGCCCGGTCTTGGCAGCCCAACGCTGGAGACGCTCCGGTGTCCACTCCCCGGCCTGGCGATGGGATTCCGGCATGTGGGCAGTGAGCGTGGTGTGGCGGCCTTTCTGATCGGAACGCCGGTGGCTGGCTACCCGGTTACCCCGGTAGAAGCACTCGACGGTATGACGGGTCAGTCGGACCTCGACCTCTTTCTTGACCAGAGCGCAGGGCACCGAGTAGTAGTGCCCATCGATCGCCACGTGATAATCGATATGGACCCGGGCCTTCTTCCACTCGGCATAGACATAGGGTTCTGCTGGCAAGGGCCGCAGCGCCGGCCGGTCCAGTTGTTCGAAGTGTTCCCGCCGGCAGCCAGGCAGCTTGCGGAAGGAGCGTGCATTGAGTTTGCCCAGCAGATCACTGATCGCGGCATTGAGCTCTGCCAGGGAGAAGAACTGGCGATGACGCAGAGAAGCCAGGATCCAGCGCTCTACTACCAGGACACCGCTTTCGACCTTGGCTTTGTCGCGTGGCTTGCGGACCCGGGTGGGCAGTATCGCCACCCCGTAGTGTGAAGCCATGTCCTGGTAGGTGGGATTGGTGTCGGGCTCGTACCGGTGAGCTCTGCTCACGCCGGCCCGCAGGTTGTCTGGCACCACCAGTTCCGGTACGCCACCCAGGAACCTGAAGGTGCGCACGTGGGAGCCGATCCAGTCCGGCAGAGATTGAGTCCAGGTGGCTTCGGCATAGGTATAGTTGGAAGCTCCCAGCACCGCAACGAAGATCTGTGCCTGACGGACCTCGCCGGTGGTCTGATCGATGACCGGGACAGTCTGGCCGGCATAGTCGACAAACAGCTTCTCGCCGGCCCGATGGTCCTGGCGCATGACCAGGTCCAGCTTGCCCTGCCAGGCACGGTAGTGCTCACAGAACCAGCTGTACTGGTAGCCATCGGGATGAGCCTGCCGGTACTCCTGCCAGAGCAGGAACAGGGTGACGCCCGGTCGTTTGAGCTCGCCATGGATGTTAGCCCAATCAGGGATACCCCGTTGCTGGGCCGGCAGGTCCGGAGGTGGCGGAAACAACAGGCGTTCCAGTCGCGCCTCGTCCAGATCATCAGGCAGGGGCCATCGGAGGCCCGCCGACTCAGCCCGCCGCAGGTACTCGCTGACCGTGGGCCGGCCAATGCCGCAGGAGGCGGCGATCTTACGATTGCTCAGTCCACTGACCCACTTGAGGCGCAGCACTTCTTTGATTTTACGCATGGATAACCTCTTCGCAGGCATCTGATCCTCTCCCTGGGGAAAAGGTCAGAATACCGGTTAGTTATCCTGCGTCGGTAAACTTCGCCGGGTGACGTCAGGCTTGCTGCCAGGGTGGCAGCTTTGCCGTGGAATCAGTGGCAGCATTCGCGTGGAATGGGTGGCAGGCTTCGCGTGGAATCAGTGGCAGACTTGGTCTGGAATACGCAGGATTTTAGCTACTTGTACCTGGTGTAGTTTGGTTGTGGGGTCTACTTGGCAGGTTTAACGATCTCGGGTTTGCGACGGTATATCCTGTTAGTTGTAACATCAGAGGCATGCCCGAGCAGCTGCCTGGCATGGCCTGGCTCAGCCTCAGATCCGACCTTTGCTCTCAGATCGTGCTCCGTGAATCTCTCAACCAGGCCGGTTTGGTCAATGGCCTTTGCCATAAATCGTTGCCAGATCGAATCGAACCCGTTTGCAGTTCCGTCAGGCTTAAGATAGGGCTGCCCCTTACTGGTGTGGAATAGCCAGACTGACAGAATTTTCTTGCGTTGCTTGAGCACCCCATTGACCGCATCCCGAAGCTCATCGCTCCACTCATAGATCATTTTCTTACCGCTTGAGTGAACGGTCTTGCTGGGGGTGACGTGAATACCATCGTCCTTGAGATCCGATAGCCTAAGCGACAGCAGATCGCCTCTACGAAGTCCTGTGAGAAGCTTCAAGCGGATATACGCTCTGATGAAAGGTGAGGCCGCCTTGAGGGCTTCCAGAAGCTCAATAGCCTCCTGAGAATCGAGAAGTTCTTCGTCAGAGACATCGAAAAAATCCCCAACAAGAACATCCTCGATCACTTCCTCTTTCAATTCATTCACATACTCAGAACTAAGACCTTAACCAGATGCTTTCAGCTCATCCAGGTAAGTTGGGTCAGTGATTGCCCTTACGCCAAGAGATTTGAATGCGTTTTTATTCTTGTAGAAGTGTGACCACGGGGGCAGGCCATCAGCGATCAACCAATCAGCGAAGCCTGTGGGAAAGTGAAGGAAACCGCGCCCGTCTTTAACCTGTTTGAGAATGTCATTAAATTCTGGCAGTAGTTTCTTGAGAAGAGCCAACAACTGACATTTTGATCCGTCATCCATGACGTAAAACTCCTAATTTTTCTTATGGCCTAAAACTTCAGCATTAAGCCAGAGCGGTCATTGACGCCTTTAATAATAGGCGTAGCATCAGCTGCACCCTATAGGCACGAAGGATCAATTGATTTGTTTGTTATATTCCCTTTTCAATTTCTACTCTAACTGCTGGCACCATTTCCAAAATACCAGTACGAATCGCAGAACAAAATTGTTCTTGGAACGCAGCATCCCTATTTCCAAATTCAGGAGCAGATTCTCTCTGATTTTCATAATTTTGCTGAACCATGTCATTGATTCGTGCTCCAAGAGCATTTATCTCTTCCGTCGTGTACCTGTTTAGGAATTCATGAACATTAGCTCCAATTTCCGCCAGTTTCGACTTCAGAGAATTAGCAGCCTCGTCAGATTCGGGCTGAAATTCCTGGCAAGTATCAACATACAGCCCCATAATCTGTAACTCGATTCTTGAAACTTGAGCAACCATTAACAAATTCGTTTCCGTCATATCTGGATCATTAACTAAATCATTCCACATATAGAAAACTGAATCCTGTGCTGAACTAATAGAGGGAACAAGAAAAAGTAGAACCCCAAGTTTTAACATTAGGAAGATTGATGTGTTTTTAGTTAAAGCCATAAAAATTCTCACTGGAAAATGACATTAGTGTTAAAGAAGGGGTCTCCATTTCCGCTGGGTATGGAGGAGGCCCCGTATGTAGTGTTGCTCACATAGCCTTCAGTTTTAGGTAATTGTAGCTTTTGCTTAAAAGAACCCTTGTCACCAATATTTTCTACGATAAATATATCTACTATCGTTCTCAATCCCATCATGGCCAGTCGGTAGCTGGAATTGTTAAATGCTGCGTAAACCTCGGAGAGCAATTCAATATATTGAGTGTTTAGCCTAAATATCCAAGACTCAACCTGTTTCTTTGATTTGCCGGGTAAATGCTTTTTGTTAACTTCTCTCTTTATTTGATCAGGGCCGATATGGTAGGTGGTAATTCCTAGATTGTACGAATCGCATCCCTTGCACGCTGAAAAAACATAGTCAGTTTTTTCAACTACCCACCCGACTTCTGTTTCTTTTTCTGCTGCATAAACTGCATTGGTATCATAATTACTATTTACATACTCAATAACTTGATTCGTTTCAGTGGCGCACTTATAGCAATATGCCTTTATTGTCTTGATTCGATTCATAACCATCCTGGTGCAAACCCAAGAAACCTAACGCTCTTGCGAATGTGCGTGACACGCAGAGCCACGTCCCGTATTGCGCTGACTGTTAATGAGCTTTGGCAAGCCATAACGTCCACTGATCAATCTCTTCGAGGGATTTACCTACTGAAGCCTTTTCAAGCTCCTCGCAATAAAACTCCAGTTGATCATCAGTTAGCTCAAACAAAATGCTTTTACCTTTGCGTGTTCGAATCTCCTGTTTCAATTCTGACAAACATGTATAAGATTTTCTAAGCTCAGAAAACTTTATTGGAGATTGACTCCGCAACGACGAAGAATCCAATATTTTTTGGTACTCGCCCTCAGAAGGTCTCCTTGCTCGTTCAAATTCATAGAGCTCCGGAAAACATCTGAAAAGTATCGACCTAATCCAATGTCTCGGGTCATCATCCAGAACATCTTCAAATGTTCGATCTTGAACAGCTAATATTCCGTCTTTTCTCAAGATCCGACTTGCTTCTTCGACGTTAAGTATCTGTTCTTTTTTTGAGAGATGATGTACAAGCGCTCTTTCAAAAACCAAATCATAAGCATTGCTATCAAGTCCTGTAGATAGCGCATCTCCTACCACAAAATATACATTTGTTGGTTTGTTCAATATAGCATTTGCTGTCCTTATGTATGGTCCAGATTTATCTACTCCTACAACAGATTTGGCTCTCAAGGAAGCAAATACAAAAGTGTAGATTCCACCACCGCATCCAATATCTGCAATATCTTTACCTCTAGGGGAAAGACTAGTGGAGCACAAATCTATCCACGAGCGGTCAGCTTCCCTTCCACTGTAAAGATCTGTTGTTGATTTAGCACTGAAGTCCATTTAGATCATCAACGCCCGTAATAATCCGACGAGTCAAGGTATGAATCGCCCCGGGAAAATCAGAGGGCGTTTAGTTTGAGTCATGCCGCCATGGCAGACTCTTCAATTTTGTCATAGTACTGCTTTTCGTATTCCGCTGGCGGAATATTTCCAATCGGTTCCAGCAGCCGCCTGTTGTTAAACCACTCGACCCACTCCAGGGTAGCGTATTCCACGTCGTCGATAGTCTTCCAAGGTCCCCGTTTGGGATTGCGAATGACCTCTGTTTTGTAGAGGCCATTGATCGTTTCGGCCAGCGCGTTGTCATAGGAGTCACCCACAGAGCCGACCGAGGATTCGATGCCGGCTTCTGCCAGGCGGTCACTGTAACGGATCGATAGGTACTGGCTGCCACGGTCGCTGTGGTGGATCAGGTTGTCAGTCTCCTTCCTGGCCCAGATTGCTTGTTCCAGGGCATCCAGTACCAGTTCTGTTTTAAGTGATCGGCTTACCTTCCAGCCGACGATAGCGCGTGCATAGACATCTACCACGAACGCCACATAGACAAACCCTGACCAAGTGGCTACGAACGTAATGTCCGCTACCCAAAGCTGGTTAGGCCGCTCAGCAACGAACTGACGGTTTACCAGATCAGAGGGCCGGTCCTGGCTGTCATCGCTGATTGTGGTCCAGCACTTGGCACCACCACGGCTTACACCCTGGATACCAAGCTGCTTCATCAATCGTTCTACCGTGCAACGGGCAATAACGAAACCCTCGCGCTTCATTTGTCGCCAGACCTTTCTGACGCCATACACTTGCTGATTCTCGTCCCACACGCGCTGGATCTCGGGCTTCAGGTGACGGTCCCGTATTGATAGGTTGGACTCTTTGTCTGGATCAGATTCCCGGTCTTTATGCTCATAGTAAGTTGAGACAGCTATCGGCAACTGCTTACACATTGGCTCGATTCCGTACTGTTCTTTGTGAGCATCGACAAAGGCAATCATTTCTTTGGTCGGCGGTCGAGCTCCGCCTGGGCGAAAAAAGCTGATGCCTTGCGCAAAATCTCGTTGGCTTGCTTAAGCTCTCGGTTTTCCCGTTCCAGTTCCTTAAGCCGATCTCGATCTGCGCTAGTTAAGCCGTCTCGCTTGCCTTGATCGATCTCTGCCTGCTTGACCCACTTAGGTAACGTCTCAGGCGTACAACCAACCTTTGCGGCTATTGAATTAATCGCTGCCCATTGCGAGCTGTGTTGATCCTGCTGTTCAAACAGCATCCGAACAGCGCGTTCTCGGTACTCTGGTGAATATCTTGTTCCTTTCTTCATAGGGGTCTATCCTCTCAAGAATTAGACCCTCCGGTAAACCCGGGGCGATTCAATCCGCCAGATTCTGGAGCAATTGAGGCAGAAGGGGTCCATTGACCCCCAGGCGCAGCTGCCGCCCGAGCGGGCGCCGCCACAGCCTGGCTTATTTGACCAGGCATGAAAATCAATTAGCGGAAACCAGAATGGCTGCCAGGGAAGGTGGCGGGGTAGGTCTCTGTCTGAGCCTTGAGAATCCCGGACTTGAAGGGCCAGCGTGGTGATGCTCCGGGTGGACTACAGGACGAATTGCGGCTTTTCAGGCTGATTTCCGGAGGAGCATACCTGAATGCAGGCCACCAGCTCAGAAAATCCAACGGAATTCAGGATTGGATATAGTGTTAATAGTTCCTATACTCAGTTCCTATACTCACCCCTGTAGGTTACGGGCTAACCTGGCAGAACGCTATTCAAAGCCAAATTCATGCGGTGCTTATTGAGTTGTCGTTATCTCGAGCTTGCTCAGAAACTAAGAATAAAATAATCCAACCCATTCAGCGAGTTATCCTGATCCAGATCGAAGTTCTCAAACTGGTATGAGTAACTGTGGAGCTGCACCAATTGGCCAGACTCCCGATCGATAATCTGATGTACGATTCCGTCCGGGCTCACGTCTATAATTTCGACGCCGATGCGTTCCGGATTCTCAGTATCGTACCGTGCATCCACCCCAAGTGTGATCGTCAGGGTGGGTTTGAATTTAATCACGTCCTGCGTTACACCCGGACTGGGCCAAGTGAATTCACGCACCTGCTTGTACTCCGCACCGGTATTCAATACTACCGAGCCGGTTCTGACAGTAGCTTCGATCTGGGTTAACAGGGGCTTTTCCGCGATGTTGGACTCTGTATAAGCATGGGCAAGCTGATCGTCAACATAAATTTCCACGGTTCTGTCGATGCTTTGCAGAAATCGGGCTTCGCCTTCCGAAGTAAAATTAAAAACCTCGACCGATTCCGCTCTTTGGAGAAGGCCATTAATTTCGGCGATCTCAGTGCGCAAACGAGTTTCACTATTCTCGTCGCGGCCTGTAACCGTCTCTTCGACTAGTGTGGTCAGAATCTCAGGAGGTGTTTGAGCGGAATTGATAACGGTACTTCTGGAAAGAAAGGGCTGACTCAGCTCTGGATAGAGGGCAAACACGTCCACGAATTCCTCCTGTGATCCTGTTAGCAACTGTTGCTCGGGGGTATTCGAACTTATCAACAAAGTTGAGATATCGCCCAAATCATGAATCGATTCCCCGTACGCGGCGCCGGCAAGCAGCAGTACCTGCTGTTCCATGTCCACCGCCATTATCAGTCCGCTGGGAAACTGCGTGAACTCATAGGTAGTATCGTTCAACTGGATCACTTGCATCGCGGCCAGGGGATCGCCATTGGCATTAATGGGATCTAGCCTGGAAGCCAGAATAAATAACCCCGCTGGGAACAAGGCGCTCAGTTTGTCTGTTGAATTCCAGGGATTAGCACTCTCAACCTCACCAGGCACTGTGACTTTATTTACAGCGAACGCATTGAGGATTGGCGCATCATCGCTAAAGAATAGAATCTCTTCTAAATTACAGTTCGGGTTCAGGCGTATATCAATCAATTGTGAGGCGCCCGCCCTTGCCTCAAACAAACAAAACCCGTCAAGCTGAAAAACCAGTATATCGTCCTCTTCGGCGTTGATTTCATATCTGCCATCAAGATCAGTGACCGTCCCTGTATTCTTGCCTTTAACCTGTACCGATACACCTGGTAATGTTTCGTGCTCATAAGCACTTCTTACTATCCCCGTTCGAGGAAGTTGGGCTGCAGCCATCTGCATCGCAAGGAATGAAACGCTAATCAGTAACAAGGATGACGTCTTCACAGTGTAATTTCCTTCTGGAATACTCGTATCAGGATCGAGAACGGACTCTATGATGCACAGGGACCGATTGCTTTAATACCTCGGGGATAACGATTAATCGATCCGATTAAAACACACTGAAATCGGAATTCCAATAGATCACGCGATGGGTAATCCATTATTCCGTTCCGCATGTCCAACTCAGGGCCGGACTAACGCTGGTTAGTTCATGAAGTGGATGGCAGGTTGGTTTGAGTAACACACCACAATAGCTCGTTGAAACACACTCACTTCTTCAGAGCTGTTTCCAGTCTATCCACTTCTGGCCAGCGGCCAGGCAGTGAAACCGGGCACTCGGCGAATGCTCATGCGACGTCAGATTGTCGCTTCGCTCGAGTCCCGACTTGCCGGCTTCGGTGTCATACGCTGCTATCGAGCGAGACTAAGTATGAGGAGCGTCACCGCAGCCGACACAGACGATCGAAAGCACAGCCACCTGGACCCTCGACCCCCAGGCTGCATGACTGACACTTGAGTTCCCCCTGGTCACGCAGACCGAGTCAGCTCCGTGCCGGCGCCCCGGCGGACGGTTCCCGACGAATCTGGGCCTGTCGCAGCTTTTCTATTTCACTCAGAAACTGCTGATTGACGCGGGCCACGGCCGCATCGAGATCTCGTTCTGTGGTAATCCGTGCCCTGATAACTTCCGATTCGCAGGTGGCTCGCCGCCACAGCCGTTGAAATGGCGCCAGAAAATCGTCCAGCCATCGTTACGTGATTGTTCGATCTCCCGCAGACTGTTCTGCTGACGGGTTCTCGATGCCCTGATCGCTGATTCAAGCGTGGCCTGGCTGTTATTATCAGGTGACGAGGGCTGCCCACTACGCTGCCAATAGCAGTCTTTCCCGCGGGTATTTGGAACCACTTGCATTATGGTGAACCCCTGCCTCGGCAGATTCGCGTTGTCGCAAGCCGCCTGCGCATCGGCCTCGTGATACAACGAGAAAGTGTAACCGTTCATTTTAAAGCGATCTTGACACCAAACCTCACTTGACGTTCTCGATAATATTGAGAAGCCCAGGAGAGATTTTCCATTGCCTCTGGTCTTCGCCCAATACGATCAATGTTTTCCGATTGATCTTAATAATCGTCCCAAAAGTCTTACCTTCCGCACTGTCAAAATTGACCTGCTGACCAATACGAAGTTTACGCAAGACGGTAAAGTCCTGTTGCGCCCTCAGCTCATCGATGCGGCGGCAGATAACCTCGTTGAGCTCGAATAGCTGCTCCAGGCTCATGTCCTCAATCCGCATGTCTCAGCCCTTTAAATCTCTGCGCTGGCATTGTTATGGAATGAGGATGCTGGATAAATTCTCGTCTTCCATGACACTATTCTTCCATGTGACTTTAAAATCTCGGCAGCCAAGTTTGAACAGCTAAGTGACTTGGTAACTAAGTGTCGGTGTCATTGGCTGAGCCCATGATGGCTAACGTCCTCTCCATCCAATTATTAGGTGCCCGCCGCGTAATGCTCAAGAAACTCTGCGATAGGAAGGCACTCCTGAAAATGTTCAGAGTGAAACGATAAATCGGGACAAAGCGCATTGTCCGTATTACCGTAGCCGTTCTCAATGAGACACTCCCTCGACTCAGCCAAGTTGCCAATTGCTGTCGCGATATACATTGTGCCGGTTGCTTCGCTGAATTCTTCTGGAGCACGCTGCAACAAAAGATCAGTACGCTTTCGATAGCTTCGCGCCAGTGTGTGTCCTGGATACGCGATCGTTAAGCGAGAGCCGACGAGTTCCCCAGCAAGTGTTCCCGGACGAACAAGCGAAGCCTCAAAGATCTCACCGCCGAACGGAATACAGTCTTCGGTGATAAGTCGCTCGCGTACGGGCAGCCCAGTACGACAAATGTCTCTTTCCCAACCGGTGAACGCCAGATTCGTCACGACACCCTCAAGTAGGACGGGTGTTGAGAAGTTCATAGGGGCGCTCACGCATCCAGTGAGAATTGCCGTAAATATCATTAATCCTGCGCGCATTTCCACGAAGGTCAACTAACGTTCGTCATCAGCGAATATACCGCGCGAAGCGCGAGTTGTTCGACTGCATGCTCTCGTTATGTGTCTTATTACACATGGATTTCAACTTTCTTGGCTCCTACGGCAAATCCGACTTCCAGTAATATTCGATTCTCCACTTCACTCAGTCCACCTTCTATCATTTCTCTGGGATAAAAATGCAAAACAGGCTTACCAGATAAAATCGATTTCTTAATCCCAAGCGCTTCAAGTCCATTTTTCAAACAATATTCAGCAGCTTGAAAATTTCCTATTAGAAGTCGAGTTGAAGTAAATTCCGGGTTTGCTAAAAATTCTTTATATTTTCCGTTACCTGATATTACAAACCTGTTTCTGAAAATTTCTACTTTTACGTTCAATTAAACACACTCTTGGATAGACTCATAATAATGTATATAAAGAGCCACCGGCCATCCGGTAAACCCGGGGCGATTCAATTGGATATAGTGTTAATAGTTCCTATACTCCATCTCTTGTTATTCAACTTAATTGATGAGACGACTAATCAATTAGCGGGAGAAGCAGGTAATAATAATTTAAAAAACAATTTCGCCCCACTTTCATCAATTATCGCATACATCGGCTTCTGGAAAGCGGGAGTAGAATAAAACGCACTAATATCACCAAACATTTCTTCAAGTGATTTATACGTTTTGAATGTATTCAATAAGCAACCTTCGTACTTTCTATGAATATGATCAAATAACTCTGATTGATTACCTCGAGCATACTCTACTTCCAAATACCGAGTTCCGTAAATCTCACTAGTTAGTCTCATATTAAAGTCAATTATTTTTACACTTGCGATCAATCCTAATGGAGCTCCCTCGGAAATAAAGTTAGCAGAAATATTGCAATTCCGTGGTATCGGGGCCCTAAAAACCCTATTCTCTACCACACTATGAGTTTCTCCACTTATATAGTGGGCAGAATTTAAGAAGTACCTTTCAACGAATACAGTTATCCCAATCGACAATATCGCAATGGTAGTTACGAGACCTGATATACTCAAATAATTATTTGGCATTTAACACCCTACTCCACGCTGGAGTTGCATAAGACAAATATTATCGACCTTACTGGCATCATTAGGAATATCCCAAATAAATGCCGAATCGATTTGTTCCCCTATTACTATTGTAGTATTGCTTTTTATACCAACATTTACTGGAATATTGTCCCTATAACCTGTTTGGGGTGTAACTACTCCATTACTGTCTGTCGCCCACTGAGTCATACGTAACCGTCCGGTAAACCCATCTTGCTAGTTCTGCCTGATCTATCGATAGTGTCCACCTATTTTTAAGTGGACACCATCATGAACGAGTTAAGCGTATTCACTCCACCTGTTAAGCGTCGAAGGTTTGCCCCGGATTTCAAACACAGGATCTTAGCAGCTTGCAAAGAACCCGGTGCGTCGGTTGCAAGGATCGCCAGGGAACACGACCTGAATGCCAACCTGGTCCATAAGTGGATTCGTCAGACCAAGGCGAATTCGTTGCCGGTAACTACGCCAGCTTTTGTAGCACTACCGGTCAACTCGACGCAAGCGCCACGGCCCAGTTTAGGTGGCGGAGTGGACGAGTGTGTCCGCCTGGAGATTCCCTTCCGTCTACAATCGATCAAGGTGAGCTGGCCAGTCTCTCAGTCGGATCGTTGTCTGGCGCTGCTGCGTGACCTGCTGCAGTGATCCGTATTGAGGAGATCTGGCTGGCCACCGAGCCGCTGGATATGCGCGCCGGACCGGACAAGGCGCTGGCCCGGGTGGTTCAGGTGTTCGGCAGTGCCAGGCCCCATTGTGCCTATGCTTTTACCAACAAGCGCGCCAACCGGATAAAGATTCTGGTGCATGATGGATTGGGACTGTGGCTGTGTGCCAGACGCCTGAACCGGGGCAAGTTCCACTGGGCCGAACCCTGGCGCGGCAAGCACCTGGTTGTGGATGAAGAGCAACTTCAGGCGCTGGTTCAGGGGCTGCCGTGGCAGCGCCTCGGTGAGGCGGGCGTCATTCGTGCTTTGTAGTGAATGCCGGGCCTCTTTGAGTCGCACTGACCGACCATCGGTGGCATACTTGGTCCATGTCACATCCCGACGTGAGCCAGCTTAATGCCGAGCAACTACGAGCCCTGACTGCCTCGTTGTTCTCGCGCCTCGCCGAGCAGGAGAAGACACTTCAGCAGCGGACTGAACGCAACGACAGCCTTACGCACCGCGTCAGTTACCTCGAAACACTCAACAAGAAACTGACCCACGAGATGGCGTTACTCAAACGTCACCGCTTCGGTAAACACAGTGAACAACTGAACGTTCTGCAACGCACTCTCCTGGAAGACATCGTCGACGCCGACGTGGGCGGCATCGAAGCGGAGCTGGAGGCGGCGCAGGCTGACTCCCTCTCACAGTCCAGGCCGAAACAACAACCCAAGCGTGTACCCCTGCCACCGGAGCTGCCACGCCGGCTGATCGAGCACGAGCCGGACAACACCCACTGCCAGTGTGGCTGTCAGCTCCAACGGATTGGCGAGGACATCAGCGAAAAGCTGGACTATACCCCCGGTGAGTTCACCGTTGAGCGGCATGTTCGTGGTAAGTGGGTGTGTAAAGACTGCGAAACGCTGGTGCAGGCACCGGTACCGGCGCACGTAATCGATAAAGGTCTGCCGACCACTGGCCTGCTGGCACAGGTGCTGGTGGCCAAGTACGCCGACCACCTGCCGCTGTACCGTCAGGAATGGATCTTCGAACGTGCCGGGCTGGGTATTCCCCGCTCCACGCTGGCCGAATGGGTGGGTCGCTGCGGTGTGGCTTTGCAGCCTCTGGCGGATGCCTTGCGCGAGACCATCCTGAGCCACCCGGTGGTTCATGCCGACGAGACGCCGGTGCCAATGCTGTCGCCGGGCAAGAAGAAAACCCACCGCGCCTACATCTGGGCTTACTGCACAACGCCCTATGCCCAGACCCGGGCAGTGGTCTATGACTTTGCGCCCAGCCGTGCCGGGGAACATGCCCGCACCTTCTTGGGCGACTGGCAGGGCAGGCTGGTGTGTGACGATTACAGTGGTTACAAGGCTGGCTTCGGCCGGGGTGTCACCGAAATCGGCTGTCTGGCTCATGCCCGGCGCAAGTTCTTTGAGCTGCACGCAACCAACAAGAGCACCCTGGCGGCCAGTGCGCTGGAAACCATCGGTCAGTTGTACGAGATCGAGCGTCAAGCCAGAGAGTTGGATGACGGGCAACGTTGCCTACTGCGACAACAACGGGCCGGCCCACTGCTGGAGAACTTCCATGCCTGGCTGCTGGCGCAGCGGCAAAAGGTACCGGACGGATCGGCTACGGCCAGAGCCATTGATTACAGTCTGAAACGCTGGCGTGCCTTGACCCGGTATCTCGATGATGGCGCGGTGCCTATCGACAACAACTGGGTCGAGAATCAGATCCGCCCGTGGGCCTTGGGGCGTTCCAACTGGCTGTTCGCCGGATCGCTGCGCAGTGGTCAGCGCGCGGCTGCTGTGATGAGCCTGATACAGTCAGCCCGAATGAACAGGCTTGATCCTTACACATACCTAAAAGATGTCATGGCCAGGCTACCGACTCAGAAGGCCAGTCGCATTAATGAACTGTTGCCACATAACTGGCAACCGGAATAGCAAGGTGTGATGCCCGGACGGTTACGCAAGAGTCAATGTCTCGCAAAACAATTCGCCATTAAGCACGGCTTTGACCAGAAGCCTAGAGTAGTCTTTTACTAAGAGTGAGTTATCCGGAAGTTGTCAGGATCACGCCCGGCCCACCGGTGAGCGATATCCCAAATTGACAATGTATTAGAGGTCAATGGCACGGTTCAATCTCGGTTACATACATAGCGCCCTATTTAAGAGTAGCCTTTAGCAGCTGAACATCTAATCGGCGAAAAAAATTGATGCATCATTCCTTACAGTGAGAAACCAAAACAAAACGGCTCCTGCTGCACCAATGTAGCTAAAAAGCATTGAATTCCAAATTTGGGCGCTTAGCGGATCGTTACCAAATGGAGTAAAAATTGTCACAAATGGTGCTCCAGGTAACGCACCTGCGGTGGCATACCACGCCAAGTTATTGAGATTGAATCGCCGAAAGATAAAATGAATTGGCAACCCCCACAGCAAGAAGATTGGTGGGAGAACTATCCCTGCTACCAATGCTGCTGAAAGTGCTGCCACTGTTTGAAGCTGGCTGCCAATACCAAAGAGCCAAAATAGTGAGACCACGAGGGTGAACATTGCAGCTAACGTTGTTATTGAAGCTCTAAAAAGTTTCACTGAAGCGCCTAGGGTGTATAACTCCCATTGTTGAACTGTGTGCATATATGCACGACTAGGAGGTATCCAGCATAGAAAACCTCTGTTGTCAGTTTACAAAAATTCTGTATTTTTAACTCCTGTTGATTTTTGGGAGGACTACCCAATAGCATATTCATTCCAAATCGCTACAGCTATAGCGATACCAACTAACAGTAGAAGAAATACGTTTCCGTTGCGCTTATTGATCTTAACTTGTGCGTAAGAAATAGGAATGCCTGGAATGCTAACCGCAGCAGCCGTATAGCCAATAATAATTGCTGCGACCAGCGCTATAAGGGGTAGCCAGGTAGCGAAAAAGAATGAGGTGATAAGTGCAACAATACCTAAGAAATTGCATAGGACGGCTATAGAATGTTTCCGCATTGTAGGAAAATACGACAATTGACCACAAATAGAACATGTTGACGGGCAAGCTGAACCCGACCAAAGCTTACTTAACAGGCCGATACCCTTCTTTCCGCAATGTGGGCACACCACGATAGTCAATTCATTGACCTCTAACAAATTGGTTGAAATCAGGGGAAGAAAACCCACTGATATCGTGATGATTCTATCCTCCATTGGAGGTTAAAGCGAGAATCGGCGACTAGCCTGCCTGTAACTAGTAAAGTGGCAGGCTGTTTTCAACAGAGAATGTGTAGCAAAACTGAGCTAATTCACCCTCAGTAAGGCGTAATTGAGGGTAACGCAAGAGTCGACCAAGGCCGTAAGTCATTGTTATTAATATATTTACAATATTACGGATAAATCTTCGAATTACCTACACGAAGTCGGGCTTCAATTCAGAAACTGATCAATTTCAAAGGGTTATAGGGAGAGACCGGGTAGCGATTGATTCGTATGTAGTAAGAAATGCAAAGAGTATTTTTTAGAAGAAGCTGTAAGGGTGAAGAACTTCCGCATTCGGCTTCATTGCAGTCGCTGCAATGACAAATGTAGTTGCAGTAGTTCAGACGCGCAAGTATGTTGGCGTGGACTTTGCGTCTTTTTCAAAAGTCATTGCGACATATTTTTGTCAGTCGAGAACGGCACGCTATTCGATTCCGCTGAAAAGTACTTGGTATAAGAAAAAAATTGCCCAAATACTATGAACTACCCAACCTGATATTCTCACGGTATCTGGAATTTCCATTTCAAACGATTGTACCGTTGGGTCTAACATGACGTCGGCATACCAAATCGATGCTAGTGAAATAAAACCAATTGTCAGACCCCGTCTATTCATATCTTCGGAACCGAAAATCACATACAGTGCTAGCACAAGAGCTAGAATAAGTCCTGCTGCAATCTTTCCTCTGTCCCAGAACGGCTCACTTACAAATCCCGGAGTTGGCCGCGACCAGCCGAAATAATAGATTCCAAAAAGGACGCCGTAGACGGCACAAGGGATCGTTAGATAGGCGAGCCTTTCGATCATGGGCTACAAGCATCTCCCACCGTCCGTGGGGAATCGCAAATTTTCATAGTAAGAATCCTCGGCCTTGTAACACATTTATACAGAGCCATTCAAAAAAGTTCCGGTAACGAACATATCGGAACTAGAAGGATAATATCGCGAATGCGGGCATAGTCACTGCACAAAAAACCACTTCCGCTTCGGGTTTATTTCCGGAACTACGTTTGTTGTCATTCAACATCCGCTACCGGCTTCTTAGCGGTCGTGAGTATGCTTCGTGGCAAAGAAAAGTTCGATGCAAGTGATAGCTACTAACTTCCGAGCTTGGATCAAGTATTAAACCTACTCCAAAGAATTTGGGTAACCGCGTATCCTCCTGTTGCGGCTCCCAAGGCCATACTAATAATGTTTATAGGTACTGATATCGTCGTGAGTATTGGTGTCGATAGTACTACGTAGGAGCCGATAGAAAAAATGATCCCCCAGATACCTATAAAAAGAAACGTGACAAGAATGAATGTAACCAATCCAACCGGATAAGATTCTGATGGCTTCAAATTCAATGAAGGAAGATCCAATTTGGTTTTCTTGTCTAGAAGCGAGAAAAAAAGGGGAATGAACGAAAAAAACGCTGATCCCAGAAACGTTAGTGGCGCTTTCAATAGCGTAAATTTATCTGGTTCTGTTGGCTGGATAATAAAACCAAAACCCCAGCCAGCACAAAAGACAAACCAGAAAATGTAGAATTTCTTCATTTGTAAGACACGCAGTTCAAAATAGTCCGACAGAATCAGGCAAAAGTTGAGTTACTTGCCTATTTCGATTTTTGTGTCAACTCATTCACACTCGCATTTTGCCCCATTTCACATAAAAGAGTTGCATCTAGTATGCAGGTTAGGCTAAACGAGCACTTCTGTAGATGAGTATTGAACGTCAGCTTCGGGTTTAAAAGCCGACATAAACCCTAAAGTATTAATCAAGGTGTTAGAGCAATGCTACTGTAGTAAAAAATGTACTGAATGACACTCTTATTAGCTCAATTAGATTAATTGCTATAGCTGAAAAAGGCTGTAACTTATTGATTTATAAAGTTTTATACATCTATCCAAAAATCTTCGAACCAGTTGGTCGGGAGTTCGACAGCCGCTAAGTGGCGCAGACAGCCAATGGCTGCCCCGAAGGGGTGAGCATTTTGGCTCAGTCTAGATGTGAATCAATCTCACTGGGCTTGCCAAAATAAGCGATTTAAAATCAAGCAGTTATCTAGAAAAGGTGTGGCTTGGTCAGCCGGTAAGGTAGTGAGATCGCAGGTTGTGTACAAGGTCAACCTTGAGGAACACCCATCGTCCATACCCACTTCGTTGACCTGCCTTGAAAGGTCAACGCCCCTGCAGTTCCTCACCTGCCCCGCCCGGCCAGATCGCCGAAATCAGGAGCAGTCTGCCCCCCAGGCGATGTCTGCAGGGGCGGCCCGGGTCGCCAGTAAAAATATTTGCGAACTTAGACTGAAAAACTGCTGCCTTTCCTGTATGCTGCGCCGTTTTTTACTCAATATCTCCATCGACGGACTAAAAACGCCATGAACGATCTATCTCTTTACCGAAACATAGGCATTTTCGCCCACGTGGATGCCGGAAAAACCACCACCACAGAGCGCATCCTCAAGCTGACAGGCATGATTCACAAGATCGGCGAGGTTCACGAGGGTGAATCCACTACCGACTTCATGGAACAGGAGGCTGAACGGGGTATTACCATCCAGTCGGCTGCCGTCAGCTGTTTCTGGAAAAATCACCGTTTCAACGTCATCGACACCCCCGGGCACGTCGACTTTACCGTGGAAGTGTACCGCTCACTGAAGGTACTCGACGGCGGAATAGGCGTTTTCTGTGGTTCCGGCGGTGTTGAACCCCAGTCCGAAACCAACTGGCGCTATGCCAACGATTCCAAGGTGTCTCGACTGATTTTCGTCAACAAACTCGACCGCATTGGTGCCGACTTCTTAAAGGTGGTCGCCCAGATCAAGAAAATTCTGGGTGCCAAGCCTCTGGTCATGACCTTGCCTATCGGTTTTGAAGACACCTTCGTAGGCGTGGTGGATATACTCAACCGCCAGGCTTACGTGTGGGACGACTCCGGCCAGCCTGAGAACTACACGATTCAGCCTGTCCCTGCCGACATGGTCGACCAGGTGGAACAATACCGTGAAGAGCTGATCGAAACCGCCGTCGAAATGGACGAAGATGTGATGACCCAGTATCTGGAAGGTGAGGAGCCCTCAATTGAGGACATCAAGCGCTGTATCCGTAAGGGCACACTGGATCTGGCATTCTTCCCGACCTACTGTGGCTCGGCCTTCAAGAACAAGGGTATCCAGCTGGTGCTCGATGCCGTAGTCGACTACCTGCCGGCGCCACACGAAGTGAACCCACAGCCCCTTACCGACGAGGAAGGCAACCCCAACGGCCAGTTTGCAAAAGTGTCGGCCGACGAGCCATTCCGTGCGTTGGCATTCAAGATCATGGACGATCGTTTCGGCGCCCTGACCTTCGTACGTATCTATTCCGGCACGCTCGACAAGGGTGACACCATCCTCAACAGCTTCACCGGCAAGGAAGAGCGTATTGGCCGTATGGTGGAAATGCAAGCCGATGAGCGTAAAGAACTGACTCACGCCGAGGCAGGCGACATCATTGCCATTGTAGGCATGAAGAACATACAGACCGGTCACACCCTGTGTGATCCTGAACACCCCTGTACACTGGAAGCCATGGTGTTCCCCGAGCCGGTGATCTCCATCGCTGTGCAGCCCAAGGACAAGGGCGCCAACGAAAAGATGGGTATCGCAATCGGCAAACTGGTGGCAGAAGACCCGACTTTCCGTGTTGAAACCGACCAGGATTCAGGCGAGACCATCCTCAAGGGCATGGGCGAACTGCACCTGGATATCAAGATCGACATCCTGAAACGTACCTACGGTGTCGAACTTGTTGTGGGACAACCCCAGGTGGCTTACCGCGAAACCATCACCAGCGAGATCGACGACAGCTACACCCACAAGAAGCAGTCTGGTGGTTCGGGTCAGTACGGCAAGATCGACTACAAGATCCGTCCCGGTGAAGCGAATACAGGCTTCAAATTCTTTTCTACAGTAGTGGGTGGTAACGTCCCGAAAGAGTTCTTCCCGGCGATCGAAAAGGGCTTCAAGTCCATGATGGAAACCGGTCCGTTGGCAGGTTTCCCCATGATGGATGTGGAAATCGAGTTGGTCGACGGTGCCTACCACGCAGTCGACTCGTCAGCGATCGCATTCGAAATCGCTGCCAAGGCGGCCTTCCGTCAGTCCATGCCCAAAGCCACTCCAAAACTGCTTGAGCCCATCATGAAAGTCGACGTATTCACACCCACCGATAACGTGGGTGATGTGATCGGCGACCTCAACCGTCGTCGCGGCATGATCAAGGATCAGGAAAAAACCAACACGGGCGTCCGCGTGAAAGCCGATGTGCCGCTGGCCGAAATGTTCGGTTACATCAGCACACTGCGAACCATGACTTCAGGTCGTGGCCAGTTCTCCATGGAATTCGATCACTACAGCGAATGTCCTGCCAACGTCGCCGAAGCAGTCATTGAACGCGAGAAAGAGAAAAAGGCCGCTGCCCAGAAGAACTAGAGTCTCCCCGGCAAGACCCGCCAGGAACACTTCAGGCACAACGGCCGCACTCAACAGTGCGGCCGTTTTTTTATGTGCAAAGGGAACGTGATTCTGAACAGCCTACCAGCTAGTGAGATTAACTGGCTTCGAATCAGATACTCTTTCCCAGTCAACGACACCCACCTGAATCTCACCACGGTTACGAAGTTCACCGAACGCTGAACTACACTGGCATTGCTAACTTGTCGAAAAGGACTTCGACGTGTCTTTGCCAGCCACCTCGCCCGGCGGGCTTCTCGCGGCCGGTACGCCAACCCGTTACCAGCGCCACCAGCCGGAAACGACGCTGCTGTACCGTATCGTCGAGCAGCACTACCCGGCTTTTCTCACACACCTGGAAGCCGAGGGCTGCTCGCTGCCCGGTTACGTGCAACAGGAGTTCACCGACAACCTGAAGTGCGGTCGGCTGGAACACGGGTTTCTCAGAGTCCGCTGCGAGAACTGCCACCATGAGAAACTGGTGGCTTTCTCCTGTAAGCGCAGAGGCTTCTGCCCCAGCTGCGGCGCCCGCCGCATGGTGGAAAGCGCCGCCCTGCCGGTGGACGAGGTGTCACCGGCCAGACCCATCCGCCAGTGGGTGCTGACCGTCCCGTTCCCATTGCGCTTCCTGTTTGCCGCCTACCCGGAACTGATGGGAAGAGTCCTGGGCATCGTGACCCGAGCCATCTCAACCCACCTGGCCCACCAGGCCGGGCTGACCAGGCGTGAAGCTCCCACCGGAGCGGTCTCCCTGATCCAGCGCTTCGGGTCGGCCCTGAACCTGAACATCCATTTCCATAGGTTGTTTCTGGAAGGAGTCTACGTACAGGACCCGAATGGCGAATACGGCTTCCGCCGCATCCCACCCCCAGCCGTCGAACAGCTTCGTGACCTGCTCCATATCATCAGCCAGCGGGTAGCCCGCTTCCTGGAACGGCGCGGCATCCTGGAACGCGATGTGGACAACAGCTACCTGACCCTGGATGGCCTGTAAGAAGATCCCCTCCAGGATATCCACAGTCATTCGGTCGCCTACCGCATCGCAGTAGACCCGCAGAAGGGCCGCCAGGTATTCGCCCTGCAGACCATTCCGCCCAGGCCTGAGCTGCCATTTGGCTACGATCGTGTGGCTAAGCTGGCCGGGTTCAGCCTCCATGCCGGGGTTGCCGCCCGGGCCGAGCAATGTGACAAGATCGAACGGCTGTGCCGCTACCTCGCCAGGCCCGCCATCTGTGAACAGCGCCTGTCGCTCACCCCTGCCGGCAAAGTGCGTTAGCTGCGCTCGTATTGGGCTATCGCCGCGCGTCGTCGTGCGCCGGTAGTATTTCTGCTGCCACTATGCCACAGGTGGGCACTGAAAACTAATAGATCGCCGGCCCGGCCTGTCACGAGAATCTGGTCCGGATGCGTTCCCAATGGCTGGGCATAGGTGCCACTGGGAATACTTTAGGACCGATGCGTACCGGGTACCAGCCGGGTGGCGCCATTGTCAGCCGACATGTCGTCCAGCAACCAGAACGCGTTGGCCAGCTGTTGCCGATTCGGGTCTACCGGGCCCACCGTATCCACATGCAATCCCTGCTGCCCCAATCCCGGTTTGCGTGAACGCCCCCGCAATGACAATAATCGAAAGCGCTCGCCCAGCAAGACACTGACCGCCGACTCCGCCAGCAGGGATTCCTGGCACGGTTTAAAAGCAGACAGCTGCGCAAGCTCCCGGTTCTGGTTGTCCTCACTACTGTGCTGATCCCAGGTGCTGTGCATCTGCGACAGTTGCGCCGGGGTCAGGGCGCTGCTGATCAGAACCCAGCCCTGCTGCCTGAGCTGATCGCGCTGCGCCTCACTGATGTCCGAAGTGCTGACAAACCGTGTATTTATCGATTCGCTGTGTTCCATTTGTCTTGGCGGTTTCATTGCATTTGAGGCTTGTCTGTCCTGGTAACTTCAACGCGTTACCGAACTTTCTCTGCACGGTAGAGCGCCAGAGTTCCGAGGGTACCCAGCAAGGTGACGTTAACACCGCTCTGTTCCAGTGCCTGGCGTTGCTCGTCCACGCTCATGAAAAGCTGTGGGTTCTGCAGCCCGCCGGTACCGGAATAGTGATCGGCGACCAGATAAATGCCATTCGGGCCAAGCAGGTCAGAAACTCGCTGGTGCAACTGCGGCGCATGGCGTTTATGCCGCAGCTCATGCACTGCCTGATTGGTAATCACAGCATCTACCATACCGAGACCCGCCGCCCAGTCTGCCCGTTACTTATATATTCGCAGAGCAAACTGAAAATTTGTTCTGCCGCAATGAACGCTGCCCCCTGTATTTCCTGTTCCAGCAGACGCCCGCTATCGGCACGACATTCTTCACTGGAATGCCTGATTTCAATCTGCCTGCTTGTTACCAGCCCGGGCTTGCCGAATATCAAGAAGAGTCTCAGCATAGTCATGCTCAGAATTGAAGGAATTCTCATGCCGCCGCAATCGTAAGCCGTCGTTGTTCGGCGGGTTGTTCCCCGGTCATCGATGGCGGTGACAGTCTGGAAAAGTCTTCGACTTTGCATTCTCTCACTCGGTGACGATATGCAGGCCGTTCAGTAAGGCGCTGGTGTCAAGTTCCAGTATATGTTCTAACTCGTCCCGGGTCGCCCGATAGAGTATTTCGATACGACGGGGCGAAGGGGAGAGCGGAAAGAACAGGTCCAGCCCACGGACTTCGCCCGCCTGCAACGTGACGGGCAGGCCGGTATGCCGGCGCTGGTTTTCGTCATCCACCCGGCTCTGATTGACGCTCTTGGTTATGCCGCCCGCGACCAGGACCGGCGCGGCAACCAGGGCTCCGATCACACCGACCGCCGCCGCCGAACTCATGTACAGGGCGGCAGCTCCGGCGCCCACGGCCGTGGCGCCACCCACGGCTCCAGCGGCAAAGAGTGCCTCACCGGACATTCCGGCTTTGACTTCCAGGTCGATGTCGTCATAGCGCCGCGTGGTTTCCCGGGAGGCGGCAACCAGCGCGCGTCGGCTCTCTTCCGTCTGTTGCCGGGTCAGCGTCGAATCGTAGACGCTTACATTCTTGATCGTCACTGGAGTATCTGTCACGTTTTCGACTCGGACCAGGTATTCATCCCAGTCGGCGTTTCTGGCCCACGTTCCCGGCCCGTCCCGCACGATCACGCCATCCAGATGGGCGTTGAGCTGCGCGTCCGAGACTGACAGGAGCGGCTGCTCGAGTGAGATCGGATTTGGTGCCTTTAGTAGCTTGGTGCCGCCACAGTCGGCCAGACTTATCAAGCACAGAGCAGCTAGAACTATTCTGAAAACAGAATCTTTGTGCATAATCAATTCCGCCGAACGGGCCAAAGCCAACGAATCCTTCCACACTGACTGCCTGCGCCGCCACGCACAGCACCGGCTCTCGCCGGCATGCTGTGCTGCTGTCAGGGGAGACATGCTGGGCTGGAACAGTCAATCCAGCCGGCGAGCCAGATAGGAAGGGGCCAGCTAGTGTCCTGTCCGGTTAATTCGTCGCATTTCAGCGAATTAACCGGACAGGACACTAGTTTACTTCAGTCCGGCCGGGCCAAGATAGCCATGCTGCACCAGTTGCACAGTGATGCCGTCCGGGTGTTTAAGATACCGTTGGTCATTGCCACTGGTGCGGTTGGCCGGATTGCGGTTGATGCGGACCTCTATACCTTGCCCCAGCAGTTTTTCTACCATGGCCTCCGGTTCGTAGTCGTTTACGCCGATGCAAAGATGGTTCATGGAGCCAGGGTTGGCGGGCGGATACAGACCGAGCAAGCTCTCGCTTCCCAACCCCGTGTTGATGCCTTCGTTGGCCGACCAGCTGATGATTGCCAGGTCAAGTACCCGGGCATGGAAATCCACCGAGCGACATGCCTCCATGACCGGATTTTTGCTCCTGCAAAACCGGCATACATGCCATCCATGGCAATAACCGGGGCTCAGCGCCTGAACAGGGTATTCCAGATCGACATCGAAACCTGCGAGAAGTGTCAGGGGCCGGTCAGGATTGTCGCCTGCGTGGAAGACCCGGCGATGATTCGACAGATTCTGGAATATGTGAGAAAGAGAGAGGCAATCGATTCGCAGGCGCAACTGCCGCCTGAGCGGGCTCCGCCTCAGCTCTGTTTATTCAAAGAAACGTGACTACCATGAGGAAAGAAGTGAATTGCAAGTCTGCCAGGGAGGGCGGCCGGGCGCTTGGCCTGGTAATCGCACGAGTGGAATTTCGAGTGGTGCTATGGCCAGACCAACCATGAAAAGCGACTGACTTCCTGGAGGTTCTGACAGAATTTCGGATGAATAGGGATCACTGATCATTAAACTGGACAATAACTTGCTTCAGAGATACCTTTTATGCGCCCTATACTCACTCGACATCCTGTTTATTGCGAATCCAGAACAAGCCTTCTTTCTGCTGACGGGTCAATGTAATATCGACAAACAGGGTGCGGTTAGGCTGGAAAAATTGGCGCACCTGATCAAATGTCAACTCAAGTTCACCAATGTCTCTATCGCCGAAGGTGCGATACCCTACGTAGTTTTTTTCGTCGTCAAGATCCGGGACCGCGGATAGACTGATGCGTAGAATTTCGTCAGGCTTGTCCATCACTTCATTAAGCCGATTTATATTGATCAGAAAACTGCGATAGGCGGCATTGTCGCCCCAGGCATGTACCTTGCGAATGGCGCGTCGATTGAATTCCTCTGCCAGGGTATCTTCACCTTCTTGCTCATTGCTGTAAAACTCGATAACGTAATCCTGCACATCAAAACCCTGATCGTCACGCACCCTGAACACGGTGTTCTGAAATCCGTGTTTGTAATCTCTTGAATCTTCAGCGTTAATATCCATCACTTTTTTAGTGCGCTTTGCGCACTGCGCCAGCCAGACTTCAAAGCCCTCCGTATTACTGATATCAAGCGCTTTGACAATATCTTTGATTAATTGCGTATTGCCGGGGAAATTATCATCTTTATGCGCCACACTGGAATGGTTGGCCCCGTCTACCAGCAGGAAGGCCACATCCCCTCGTGATTCATTGATGGCTTTTACTTTTGGCTTGCGATTACCCGCCGGAAAACTCATTTCTACCTTGGCACAGTTCATATTGGCGGTTGCCACATACACGGTGCCATCGGAGCCGGGTTCGTTGGCGATCGAGCTGATGCCTTTGTAGCCGGTATTACCTACGATCACTGTCGTGCGCACACCAGTGGTTGAAAACAGATTGTTGTTGAAACGATCATTGTCAGCCAGATCCCAACTGTATTCGCTGGCCATTTCCAGTGCTTTGAGTATGTGAGTACCGGTATTAAAGCGTTTTTCTGCTCTGATGCCTTTCAGCACCCGCCCATAGAACGCCCGACCCTTGTGAGCCAATGGTGAACCGAAATTCGCTGGAGCCAGCATCACCAGATTGTTGATTGGCGGCTTTCTGCTCTTGCTGGCGAATTCGGTATGCAGCCAATCGCGCACAATCAGCCCGCCAGTGGAGTGGATGATCACGTCCACAGCCTTTGAAGACTCAGGAAGCCCCTGTGCCTGCCAGGCTTTCGTGAGGCCACACACGAGGTCGGACATCTGCACGTCGTCGTCCAGGGAAACATAGTTGCCCAGGTACAGGTGTTTGACAGTTCGCTCGGTAGCCTGCTGGATGGCGTTGGCCAATGGCAGAAAGGATTCGGCGTGGTCGCTCCAGCCGTGAATGATGACAAGTGGTTTCAGGTGCAGGTCCCTCAAGTCTTTAGGGCAGAATACCGCTATTATCGTGGCATGACAATAACACCACAATCATTCATCGGCGCACTGTTTCCGCCGGCTATTCTCCTGGTAGAACGCAGGATGAGTTCGACCCGCGGGTATTAAAAAGTTTGGCTGAAGAGACATAGTGTCATGATGCTGACCTTGTGCGGATGCACCTGACCAATTATGAATACGTCAAAGGTGATCAATTGTTACAGCATGGTCTAGTGTCCTGAACAGGAGGTCAAAGTAGAAATAAAGTTGTGAAACTTACTTTTAGCTTCTTATCCGCTTCAGGTTTTTACCGTTGACAATTGCACCGTGTAATTTGATTAGAAGTTTCGTGGAACGTTACTAACCCACTTATGGGACAGAATCATTCGCTAACTACTTGAATAGAAGAGGTAATCAGATGTTAGATGAACAGTCCTCAAACCAGACAACTCTTCGAGACAGAATCCTAACCGGGAACCCTTGATTGTGAGAGGCTCACACCAAACCCCACCCAATCACGGGTTTTCCAGTGACTGCAGCGTAAAGATCAGGTTTTCGGGATCCGTCAGCTTGAAGACGACATCGACAAACGGCACATCATCGCCCACCGCTATTTCAGGAAGAAACAACTCACCTGTGTTAACGTCGAAATCAGTTACCCCCCTGTTTCCGCTATCCAGCGCGACAATCGAATCCGGCAAAGCTCTGATCGTGCCCTCTTCGAGCGATTCTATCTGGAACGAAAGGCCTAGATAGGCGGATTCGCCGATGTCAACCTGCACATGTATCTGTTCCGAAACAGGATCGAAAACATTCACTACCTGCCGGCTTTTCATGACCACGTAGGTAAAGTTATCGCGGTTAATCAAGCTGCAGTTGTAGAGTCCGTAATCAATCCAATAATTAACCAGAGGAATGAAAGGAAGCACCGAACCGAGTGCAATTCTCGGCAGGGCATGGATGTCCTCGACCACTGCCCGGCCATCAATGATCTTTCCGATTACCACCGGTGCCGAACCCGACGCGTCGTCTTCAGCGCCACTGACGAGATTCAACTGCCATTCGTTGCTGATCTGTCCTGCATCGAGCGGGTGACGACGCATTGCCAGAGTTCCGAAGTCGTTGTTGAGGCCCGTGACTTCAACCGGGTAACTGACGCCAGGTGCGGCCTCAAGAGGACCCTGGGCGCAGGAATTCATCTTGAACAGTCCACCCCGTACGACGCCTCCCTGGGCCCAATGCACAAAGGTCAGGTCATACACCCCCGCGTCCACGTTTTCGAGGAAGCGGGCCACGGTCTCTGGGGCCTGCTCTTCGAAAAGCTCGAGCGTAAAGAAACCAAATAGGGTTTGCACATCGACTACAGTGGCAGCATGGATAGCGCCTCCCCCGCTGAGTAAGGACAGCAACAGGATCAGGAACTTTACAGTCGACTGCAGCCGACGGCGGGCATTAAAATAGAACTGCTTCATGATAATCTGGCTCGTTTGCACCTGAATTGTCGTAATTCTACCTGAAGAATGCGCCCGGCAGATATCGCGCTGCTGTGCAGTGACAGTCAGCGAAACCAATTGCTCTGACTTATGTGAATCGTACTCCTGCGGCAAGCCCTACGGGGTGGTCGATGGCGAGATGATCATCGATCAGGACTTTCAAAACGTTATAATGCCCAACCGCAGTTTGCGCGAACCGACCGGCCCGCCCGACGTTGAAGACAGGCACTGAGGGCGGGTTCAGTAACGATAACAAGACATTCCACACACGAAGGGAAGTGCTGACCAGATCGTTGGTCATTTCTTCAGTTGACAGTTGTTTTCAGAACGGGTGAAACTGCGTTTTCTTGGATTTAACGCAATGTGGACCGTACTGGTTCAGCACTAATCGGGAGTAAACATGATTAAAAGAGCAATTATTCAATTGGCAGCCTTTACCGCCGCCCTGCTGTGCCTGAACGGCACGGTAGCTGCCCAGACACCCAGCAAACTGTTTGATCACATTCATATGGCTGTTGGCGATCCCCAGGCGGCCGCAGCCTGGTATCTGGAGAACATAGGCGGAGAATGGGTTGATGGAAGAACCGACCGCTTGTTGTTCAATCGTACCCGGATTATGTGGCTGTCCGACCGGGGCAACACTCGCCGACCCAGCCAGGGCAGTGTCGTCGACCACCTCGGCTTCTCATTTCTGGATCTGGATGCCAAGGTGGCACAGCTGCAGGCTGCCGGTGCAACCCTGCAGGGCGAGATCCGGGAAGTACCCGGGCTGTTCAAGCTAGCCTTCGTTGTAGACCCCTGGGGTACTCGCCTGGAACTGATTGAAGACTTTCAGCACCTGGGTCTCCACCACATTCATCTGCGCGATCCGAATCCCGGTGAGGCACTGGACTGGTATGAAAATATGTTTGGCGGGGTCCGCCTGAATCTCAAGGGTCGGCTGCCTGGTCTGCTATACCCCGGTAATGTGTGGATACTGGTTTCGGAAGGCGATACGTTCCCCAGTACGGAAGGTACTATCGATCACTTTGGTTTCCGCGCAAGCACTGCCGCCGAGACTATGGCCGAGTTGAAGGGCCGCGGTGCTTACGTAACCAACCTGCCCAGGGAGATGCAGCTGCCTAACGGTATGATCGAGTTTTTCTACATGGCCGGTCCGCGCGGCGCCAGTGTCGAACTGGTTCAGCGACAACCCGATATGCCCTGACGGATCTGATTGAGAGGGGCCGCGCCATCCATCTGGTCGGCCCCCTCACCTTTCTCTGCTCAATGACCAGCCAGATTGTCAGACAGGGAAACATCCAAGCCACCGGCCCGGTCAGCCATTCTCAGCGAATCAGATTGAGGCTGAATCCCAAACTTAGTGCCCAGATCACGGACCAGCAGAAAAAGGGTCGCTCCTTTGCTCCTTTCCGTATTACTGCTCCAGCCCCCAAAGTGTTATCAGTCTCGCTGAAGGAACCCTTTTCTAAACTGATAATGTTAAATCTATCTGACCATATGTAAAGCTAACTTTACATTTGGGCGACTGTGATAAATTCCGCCCATGTTAAGCAAGCTTCGCATAAACGCATATAGGGACAGATTTATTTTAGGGGCAGCCGCAATCCAGTGGCTGCCCGACTATCAATAGCCCTAAGGTCTGAAATCCCGTCTTTCGTGCCCTTCTACAAGAATCGTTTCCGCAGCATCGCGGTCACCCAACTGGACACGGCCACTCTTCAGAGATAGCCTTGATTCTTCGAATTTGCTGATTCGCGTTCCGTTGTCACTGTTCTCGCTCCGAGCAATCCCTGGACCCGACCAACCCATGCCAGAAGGTAACCTCTACAATCCGGCAACACCGACCCTCGATCATTTTATTCAAATGCACATCGAGGTGGGAAAACCTGCCGCCACCGGCGCCGATGCCAATGGGGAACGCAAGCTTGTTCCCATCACCGGCGGCAGCTTTGCCGGCAAGATCAACGGAAGTGTGCTGGCTGGAGGGTCTGATGCGATCTGGATTCGTCCGGATGGATGTATCCAGATACACGCCCGTTATTGTTTGCAAACCGGGAACGGCAGCATTCTCTACGTAGAGGATCGGGGTTATCGCCATGGGCCGGAATTTGTCATGGCAAGACTGGCCCAGGGCCAGGATGTTGATCCCGGTCAGTATTATTTCCGCACCTGTCTGTCCATGGAGACCTCCGCCAGCGACCTGACATGGCTGAATAAAATCCTGTTTATCGGTTCCGGCTGTCGACGGGCGGGAAGTGTTGTCATCGACCTTTACCAACTGGGTTAACAGGCTAAACCGGCTGGAAACTGAAAAAAGACCCGCAGAAGCCAGATCCCTGAACCGGCAGAGGCTAAACTGTCAGATTCTACCGCCAAGTTGTGTAGAATGCGGTTCTGGAAACGTATCGGAAGCTTACGGTCTATGAAACCAAAAATAACAATCGGCGGCTGTCTCCTGATTCTTGCCACCGCCTACTCCCTGGCCCAGGAATCACGCATTGTACTGGACCAGTGGTGGTCTCCGGGCCAGGACGAGGTGCTGCCACGGGAAAAAGCCTATCCCAACTCCCAGGGTATGCTGGGCGTGATAAATGATGATGCGCCGGTAGTCACTGACGGCCATGCCTTCTTCGAAGCAATTGGCAGCAATGGCCGGGCCTGCGTGACCTGCCACCAGCCGGCCGATGGCATGAGTCTGTCGGTGGCCACCATTCAGGAGCGCTGGCAGGTGACAGCGGGTAACGATCCGCTGTTCGCAGCTGTTGACGGGTCCAACTGCCCCCACCTTCCGCAGGATGATGCCGCGTCGCACTCCCTGTTGCTGGAGAAAGGACTGTTCCGAATTCCCCTGCCCTGGCCCGGCAAAGATAGCCACGGGAAGCTGATTACGCCCGAATTTACGATCGAGGTTGTCAGAGACCCCACCGGATGCAATACCCATCCGGAGTACGGACTGCAAAGTGCCAATCCCACTGTTTCAGTCTATCGTCGGCCACGCCCGGTCGCCAACATGAAATACATTGCCTCGACCGGTGGCTTTTTCAACATCAAGACCGGTATGCCCCTGGATAAGGATCCTGAATCCGGACGCAGTGTAGGCATGAACATCATGTCCGATGCGCGTGCCGCGACCTTGCGGGTGCAGGCCAGAGATGCGGCAAGAACCCATCTTGAGCGCAAAGAGGAACTCAGCGAGCAGCAACTTCAACAGATCGTCGATTTTGAGATGCAGGTCTTTATGGCCCAATCGTTCCAGACTCAGGCGGGCAGCCTGTCTGACAACGGCGCAACTGGCGGGCCACTATCCCTGCTGGAAGGCCGCAGGGGCCTGGGTGACGATTTTCAGACACCCGTATTTGGTTACTTCGATGTCTGGCGTGATGCCAGCGCAGCGGCAGCGGAAACTCCCGCACAGCAGGAATTCAGGGAGTCCGTGGTAAGAGGCAACGACATCTACATGGGGCGCAGCTTCTGGATCAGTGACGCCGTGCACATCAATTCAATCGGCCTGGGAAATCCAATCAAGCGCACCTGTGCCACGTGCCACAATATGGCAAACACCGGAATGGATCTGGCACCCGGTTATGTGGATCTCGGCACTACTAACATGCCGACCGCCAATAACATGCCGGATTTGCCACTCTTTAAGCTGACCTGCAACGACAAGGCTCCCCCACATCCCTTTCTAGGACGGGTCATTTATACCCATGATCCGGGGCGGGCATTGATTTCCGGTTTGTGTACCGACATCGGGGCTATTACCATGCAGCAACTCCGCGGACTGTCCGCCAGGGCGCCATATTTTGCCAATGGATCTGCTGATTCACTGCGGGAAATCGTTGATTTCTATGACAGGCGCTTCAATATCGGCTATTCCCAGCAGGAGAAGCAGGATCTGGTTAATTTCCTGAGCGTTCTTTAATCAGGGACCGTCTGAAAGATCAGAGGCTCCCCAGACATTTGCCGAAGACCATTATAACAATATGAAAACTCTGCAAAAGTTTACCATTCAGGTGCTGTGTCTTACTGTTCTGCTTGCTGTCGGCAAAGGCGCCTTCGCTGCCGAACATGAAGAGCTGGTGCTGCCGGACAACACGAATGGCCAGCCCATCAGTTTCGTTTCCTGTCCGGCCATTCAGGATACCAGTACGGTGCCGTGCTGGTTCGCCGATCACGGTGACACCCGCTATTTTCTTGGCATTCAGCAGGATATCGGAGCTGCCTTTCATCCACCGCAGCTGAAGCATCGGGTGCTGGTGGAGGGCAGAATTCTGGACGGGTACCGGTTGTGCGGAGCGCCGGTCATTCATCCGGTTACGATTTCAGTGCTGCCGGAAATGGATCTGCAATGTAACGAGATGGTGCCGGCAATTCCCGGCATTGAACCTCCACCCCATGAACGTGGTGCCGGGCCCTCCAACGACGGCCTGGAGCCCCGGGAAAGAGCGGCACCACAACCCCTGCCGGAACCGCCCTTCGAAGCCAGGGAATTTGTGCTTTCGTTTACCTTTGACAGCGCAGTAATGCGGGGCACTGTTACCCGCATCATCTCGCAGGCATTTCAATACGCCAGGCAGATTGACGCTTCCGCTATCGAAATTACCGCATATCGGGCCTCGTCACTGCTGACCGGTGGGCAGGAACTGATCGAACAGGCTCATATTGCCGAGTCCAGGGCCGAGAAATTGCACACCATCTTTCTCGAAGCCGGTTTTGACGAGGACCTGTTCAGTGTCTCAGCATCGCCAGGTTATCTGCGCGGAAACGGCATTGCAGATCATCTGCTCCGCAAGGCGGTAATCAGGGTAATACCGTGAAGAACAACAACCCGTCAGATCCACGCAAACTGCTGGCAGATTCGCCCATGAGCCGGGCCCAGATCCTGGTTATCGCCGCGGCAGTGGGACTTTATGCGCTCGACGGTTTCGACGTGCTCTCTATCAGTTTCGCGGCGCCGGGCATTGCCGCCGAGTGGAGTATCGACCGCGCGACTCTGGGCATCGTGCTGTCCATGGAACTGATCGGTATGTGTGTGGGTTCGATCTTACTCGGCGCACTGGCTGACCGGGTAGGCAGGCGTCCCGTAGTACTGATCTGTCTGGCGGTGATGAGCATCGGTATGTTTATGGTGACTACGGTGCGAGGGCTGGTCGATCTCTCGCTGTGGCGGGTAGTCACCGGCATCGGTATAGGCGGCGTGCTGGCCGCCATAACTGCCGTGGCCGCCGAATTTTCGAACGATCAGCGACGTCATCTTTGTGTGTCCCTGGTGACGATAGGCTACCCCATCGGAGCAGTAATAGGCGGCAGTGTCTCAGCACAATTGCTCGGCACCTTCGATTGGCGCAGCGTGTTCTACTTCGGTGCCGCGACCACCCTCATCTTCATTCCCATTGTCTATTTCTGCATGCCTGAATCGGTCCACTGGCTGGTGCAGAAACAACCTGCCGCCGCGCTTGCAAGAGTCAATAGCACCCTGCGCCGCTTTGGTCATCAGGCGGTCAGTAAACTGCCGTTTGTCTCCGAAGGGGTGAGGAGGCGATCGATCGGTGACATCTTCACAGGTAGTCTGTTAGTCACCACGGTAATCGTCACGGCAGCGTATTTTTTCCACATCACCACGTTCTATTTCATCCTCAAGTGGGTACCCAAGATCGTGGCGGACATGGGATTCGCGGCCTCCAGTGCAGCGGGCGTACTGGTCTGGGCCAACGTAGGTGGTGCAATCGGTGGCGCCCTGTTCGGACTGCTGACCTTGCGTTATAACGTGAAATCACTGACCCTTGCGATCCTGGTCCTGTCCGGTATCACGGTCAGCATTTTTGGTCGCAGCCCCGACAATCTGCAAGCGCTATCCGCGTTTGCCGCCATCGCCGGCTTCTGCACGAATGCAGGCGTTGTCGGTATGTACGCAATCTTCGCCCACGCGTTTCCCACCCATGTGCGTGCCTTCGGTACCGGCTTTGCCATCGGCGTAGGTCGCGGTGGATCGGTGCTGGCACCAATCCTGGCCGGAATTCTGTTTGAAGCGGGAATCGGGCTTGCGGGGGTGGCGTTTGCGATGGCCATGGGTTCGGTGCTGGCGGCAGGTATTCTGCTCTTTCTCAGGCTCGACAGAGCTCAGGCCAGCCTCGACGATGACGAATTGGCTACCGCGACCAATGACACTGAAGAATCCGGAGTTGCTTCGGCCCGGGCGGTCAGTTGAAAAACCAACCTATCGGTTAACTGCCTCGACGGTGAAGCCCGCGGTCTGCTTATAGCGGGCGGCGATTTCCTCCAGTTCAACGCGGGGAATCACGTTTTCAATATCCGAGAATCCGTCAGGTGCCCGTTCTTCCGCCAGCTGCATAACCTGCTCCGGCCCGTTCTGCCGATTGAGCAACACAATTTTCGCAGTAGCGGGACGGCGTACGCTTTCATAACTCATAAACGCCTCGTTGACCGGTTGTGAACGGGTCAGCTCGGCTACCAGGTTTTCCGCATCCAGGATCCCCTGGGACGCTCCGTTGGAACCGATCGGGTACATGGGATGGGCTGCATCTCCGATCAGCGTCATGTTGCCGAATGACCATTTTGGCAGGGGGTCGCGGTCAGACAGGGGAAACTCATAAACATGGTTGCATTGATCGATCAGTGCCGGAATATCCAGCCAGTCGAAGCGCCAGGTTCGAAAAGCAGCGCCGAATTTATCGGTGCTGACTTCACGGTTCCAGTTCTGCATTTCGGACTTTAAATCCGTAACTGTCAACTCCGCGATCCAGTTAATCAACTGCGCACCGTCTGCCTGCTCGCCGATTGGATAGGCCACAAACTTGCAGTCCTGATGGCCTGCCATGAACATGGTGCGGCCGTCGAGGAAGGGCTTTGCCAAGGAGGTACCGCGCCAGAGTACTCTACCGCCATAGATCGGGTCCCCCTCATCCGGATATAAAATCCGGCGGGCACTGGAATTGATGCCGTCTGCCGCGATGAGGCAGGAGCCTGCCACCTCGGTCAGATTACCATCGCCCTGCAGAAACCGGGCAGTAATACCGTCGCCGGAATCGCTCCAACCCACCAGCTTGTGAGCTGTTTTTATGCAATCGGAGCCGAGCCGCTGCTGAACTGTCTGCTGCAGCATTTGCTGAAAATAGCCGCGATGTATGGAGTATTGCGGAAACTGGTAGCCGGCCGCCAGGCCTCTAGGTTCGGACCAGATCAATTGTCCGAATTTGTTGTAGTACTGCAGGTTGCTGGTGCGAATCGCTATGTCGTCAAGCGCCGCTTCCAGACCCAATTGATGCAGAACACGCACCGAGTGAGGCAACAGATTGATGCCCACACCCAGAGGCTTGAGTTCCGTTACCGATTCATACAGTTCTACGTCTATGCCGTTTTCGTGCAGCAGCAGGGTCAGGGTCAGCCCGACCGGACCGGCTCCTGCAATAAGAACTTTTCTGGCCATCGGGGTTCCTTACTCCCACCCTGACTTGGCGCCAAGGTCGAGATTGAACATTACGGCATCAATGTCTCTGATGCCACCCTCCACCACCCGAAACAATTCGGCGATGTAAAGGCTGCGCGGAATCCGCCGAGTGTCGACGGCATTGGCTCCACCCACGTCCGACGGACCGCCGCGCCGGTCCTCCACTTCGACATTGCCTGGTACATCAAAGAATGCCCACATCAGCACCAGCCCATGCTCACTGTCCACTACCGCGACGCGACGATCCCTCACCGAGGTTATGTAGTTGAAGCGTTGAAACCCGGCCGGGCAGGGTTCGGTCTGCGGATTCTGATTGCGCAACAACACGACGCCATTTTCTCGCCGCAGGCACTCGCGATGCATTGGCACTCCAGCATCGGAGCTGAACTGGATGCCGTCGAAGTAGGCATGCCCATAGGCAATCAACTGGTTTCTGGTTAACCGCTGTTCAGGGGGCAACGGAATTTCGAAGGCCGGATTCGGTTCTCTGAGCTGATGCCTGTTGATCAGGCCATTGCGTGCATCGGGTCGGGAAACAAGATTTTCTATCTCAGTGATCTTCCGGTCCTCGATACGGAACCGGATAGCCAGCAGCAATGGATCGTCGCCTTCGCTGAAGGCACCGAAGAACACCGCATCCTGCAAACCGTCATCGACAAAAATCTGCGAATAGCCACCGCGTGCGCTGATGGTCTGCCAGACTCCCCTGCCCGGCTCCGTCGTCACGCCATTTTCTGTCGCTCTGAGATTGTCAGCGAACGGCTGGCCGGTCGGGTCATGATCGAGCAGTGCAGTTACGTAGTCTGAGACAATGGCGATGATACAGTCGCGTTCGCAGTCGCGGGCATCCTGTGCCGTGCCAGCAGTGAGAGGGAACAGAGCAATGAGGGTTAGTGTCAGCCTGGTCAGTAATTTCATTTTTATACCGGTTTATCATTATCGTTATCCGGTTAGCTTGATTGAAAATCAGACGGGATACAAGCACTAAGACCTTGTTGCTTTCAGCGAACTCCCGCTGCCGGATCAGCAAAGGGAAAACTGGTCATCTGTTTGTTTCTACTACTTATAATTCCGGTACATGCCACGATCGAGTCAACTTAAGAACCACACCATCGAATCACTCACATGTGCGCCAGGATCAAAATTATATAGGGACAGATCTATTTTCTGGACGAAGTGTTCTGGAAATGCCGCTGTGTGTATCTGGCATCGAGCCATGTGCTCGTTTCAACACAACCTTTTATAGTCCTAACTAAGGACGCCAGGAGATCAGGGAATTCTCCAGCTCAGTGAGAGTTCGCAGGCAGCATGCGACACAGGTAGGAATACGGGCTCACGCGCTGGCGTGGGCTACATGGTGTAACCCACGCTTTGAAAAAGCGCCTATTGATTCAACCTGTCTCAGAGTCCTTCCGCAAGGAATTCTACTAACGGTGGAATTGTCGTCTCCGGATCTTCCAGGTGAGGTACGTGCCCAAGGCCAGGCAGCAGGTGCAGACGCGCCCGATTGTCGGGAATCGTTTCGGCTATGTAAGCCATACGGGCCTGAAAATTTGCCGGAGTACCCGCCAGGTAGTCGTCTGCGCCGCCAAAAACCAGTGTCGGCGCCTGGATATGAGGCCAGTCATAGACCACAGGATCTGCATAAATCAGATTACTGATAAGCGACTGCACCATCGCCAGTCTTGGCCAGTCGGCACTGAGCGTCCAGCCATAGCGAATCCGTGCATAGGTCTCGAACATGTCGTTCCAGGCGGACGGATTGTGGGCAACGTACCGCTCCAGACTCGCCTTGATGGAGTCGAAGTTGGCATTGTCCAGGGAACGTCGGTAACTGTCATCAACACTGCCGGCGGGACGACTGAAGCGGCCATCCGAGAGTCCGATCGGATTATAGAGCACCAGTTTCTCGGTCATCTCCGGATACTGGGTGGAAAATCTGGCTGCCAGCATGCCGCCCATCGAATGGCCGACGATCATCGCTTTCTCGATACCTTCAGACTGCAGCACATCGCGGGTATTGCGCGCAAAGTCGTTGAAACTGTAGGGAATGATGGGCTTGGAGGAACGACCGTAACCCATCTGGTCCGGGATGATCACCCGGAATCCGGCCTGGCTCAGTGCCTCGGCGATGTTGCCAAAATAGAAGCCGGCGAAGTTGTTGCCATGCATCAGCACGACTGTATGCCCGTTCGCCGGACCGGAAGGCGAAACGTCCATATAAGCCATGCGGACATCCTGCCCGTACAAGGTCAGCGGCAGGTATTTGCTGGGGTAGGGATAAGGGCAATCTTCACAGGTGATACTGATCGGGCGCATATCAGGCAGCCCGGATTCACTGCTCTGCGCCATCGTGCTGCCGGAATTGATCAATAAGATACTGATGGAAAGAATCAGGAAAAGCTTCATTATCACCTTCTCGCTACTAATGCGTTTTGTTTGTGTGCGTTTTGTTTGTGAATTTTTACACGTGACCTGGCTTTTTACCGTAAATCCCGCGCCAAGGGAAGGCTGCTTCCGCCCACCAGCACCAATAAATAATTGGGGTCAGAGTAAAAATACCGTAGTTACAGTGAAGTTACCTGAGAACCCAATGAATCTTCGACGCAGTCAGGGATTTGAAAGTTATTCTGCTGATTCAGATAAATTCAGTGCAACAGGGCCTGGTCAAACCGCCTCTCAAGCACATTCTCGTTACCAGTACTATCAGAAACAGTTCCACAAATACGTGAAGCGCCTGAAAAGCCAGTCTGATGGACAGCAAACCAGCGGGAACTGGCAAAACGTGGACAATGTCCGATCGCCCAGACGATGGCAAGGATGGTTTTCTCATTATTACGGCAGAGGACATCGGAAAGCTTCAGTAAGAAGCTGGTCGTCAGGACGACTTTCTTCTAACGAAGCGCATTACCGACGAATAAGTTTCAGGAACCGGGCAGATCCGGATGGAATCCGCCCTGTTCCTGAACTGTGGAGAGGGACTTACTGTCCCAGCGTGTTGATGTAGCTGACGACATCGTTAATAGCCTGGTCGTTGGCGAGACTGCCGGCCATCTGAATCATCATCTTGCCGTAGGTATCCTGTGCATTGGAACCCCGGTGACCGGCCTTGAAGGACTTCAATTGATTGACCAGGTACCAGTCGTTCTGCCCCGCCAGGGATGGGGCATTGAACGTGGCGTTGCCTTCTCCCTGGGCGCCGTGACAGGCTGCGCAGCTGCGGTAAGCGTTGGCACCCTTGGAGGTATCACCGGTAACGGTATTGGCGGGAGAAGCCGCGTCGAAAGTCCCGACCCATTCGATGACAGCATCGATGTCGGCATCACTCAGCATGGCTGCCATGGGTCGCATGGTCATGCCGTGAATATCCTGCGGATCTGATCCGCGGATGCCGGCCTTGAAGTTTTCCAGCTGGCGCTTCATGTACCACGGCTCCATGCCGGCCAGTTGCGGCGCCTGTATGCTCATATTGCCCTCTAACTCCGCACCGTGACAGGTGGCGCAGTTAAAATTGGTCTGTGCAGTGGAACTGCCTGCCAGCACCAGGCCAAGAAAGAAGAAAGTGGTTGAGATTAAGTGTTTCATAACGATGTCATCCTCGTGCGTTGGTTCATATCCACCAGGGATCGTCAGTCATGGTATGCCTATTGGTAGTCACTTTCTACCTATGTCGAAAACTGTCACAAAATTTCCCGGAAACAACGACACTGGCCCGGCCCCGCCTAGAAGCGCCGTAAACTGAAACTGTCAGTGACACCGTCCACCACAGACACAGAGAGGGCACGGTTCGGCGCTGCAAAGATCGTGGTCTGGTAGACCCCGGTCTCCCAGGAATACCGCCTTGTGACCGACCCGTCGGCAATACCGGTCGATGTCGACTGCGCTTCACAGGGGATCCGATCCAGAGTCACCGATTCAATGTCTCCCTCCTGAAGCAATTGAAATGCGCCATCCATTTCCTCCGGGGTACAGCGAGCCACGGTTGAATCCGAGGTACTGCCCGAATAGCTCAGGGTTTGTAATCGGCCATCAATGAAAGAGGCATTAATAGTTTCCGAGTCACGGTTGGATGGCAGGAACGGATTGTAGCCTATCGGCACGTAACTGCCCGAATCGCCGGCAACCCACCTATATTCGGTCACGGCTTCCTGACTGGAAATGGTGGTGTTGCGCAGGTTGCCTGAACAGCCCAGGGTTTCCGCCACATCCTGCACCGTCATCCCGGTCTCCAATTGCATGAAGCCTTCGAGTAACCCGCCTTCCTCGCAGTTTTCAGTCTCCGCACCGTCGAAATAGGAGAAGCTTTCAAACTCCCCGTCGAGATAATGCATGGTGATTCGGGGGCGGGATGTGGTCAGGGAAATTGGCACCGGAGTTACGCCAGCCGAGGGATAGAGACCGCTGAGAGGCACCCAGGTGTCCGACGTGCTGCCGGGCGCCGGATTGGGGACACCGTTGGCACCCTGCCAGCCGACGGAGACCCGACGCCCGGATTCAAGTGTCACCGAACCGGCAGAGTAATTGGCTCGGCACCCGATCAGTTGCTCGGCTTCATCGATACTCAGCTCCAGCGAGAGAAAGGGAATCGCATCAAGCACTTCGCTGACGGTACATTCCTCGTCGGGATCCAGGACTATCTGCTCAAAATCCTCCAGCTTGAAGTTGCCGTCATCTGTGAGACTGAACACCACGTTGTATACGACCTCGCCGTCCAAAACGCCACCAACCGCATTGATCCGGCCGATATGTAATCTGCCTGTGTCACTATCGAATACGTTTGATGAGGAGGAGCGCAGAATGGGGTAACTGCTGTCGGTAATCGCAAAGGGATTGTAATAAACACTCGATTGGGCCTGGGTGGGCAACGGCAATGCGTGCAGTACAGCCATAGTCAGGATGAGATTAGGAAGAAAACTGTGGATACTCAACGTAATCATGACGATCAACCCTAAGCGCCGGAACTCTGTTTATTTCCACCGGGAGACTATCACTAATTTAGCGGGTGGCCAAATGACCGAACCTGGCTGTTCAGCGAGATTAGTCGATTATTCGTATTTTCTTTCAGGCTGCTGCCACAGGCACACAAACAGATGGTCGCGAGGGGATACCTGAACCAGTCCCGTGTGCCAACAGCAGACGTTCTGCCTTGCGGCCAGCCAGACGCAAAGCAAGCCGAACAAGACTGCCATTTCCATCCAGGCCATCAAATCCATGTGCTTTCAGTAAGAATTCCGGTCAGGTTAGAATCCAGGTGTATTCACGCAGGATTGCGGTATCATCCGGGTGATCTTACCAGAAATCTGCATTTGGAGGCCCAGATGACGCGGATCGCCACGATTACTGGTGTTGGGTCTGGGTGCTGGGTTCAGGTAACGGTCACCGGTTAGCGTTTTCATGAATTGCCGAGAGGCCCATCCCGCAACTCATCAGCAGCCCGGATACCTGTCAAGTGCGATCACATCGGGTCCTGAAAAGAGGACAAGCAACAGATGCAGAAACCAACCAGAAAAATCCCAATCGCGATAAGCGGCCTGGCTCTGTTGCTAGTGGTCATCGCAGCAATGCAGGTTCTGCCTTTCAAAAACCGTGCACCCTGGAACCCTCCTCCGTCCTCTTCGGATAAAGTCACACTGCTGACATTGGGGGATTTCGGAGAAGCCAACTTCCGGCAACGGCGGGTAGCGGCAATGCTGGAAGAAGCCTGCCGGTCCGCCGTCGGGGAGAAACTGGTTCAGACGGTAGGAGACAATTTTTATTCGGCCGGAGTCAGTGACATCGACGATCCTCAATGGACTTCGAAGTT
Organism: Pseudomonadales bacterium; assembly: GCA_024234395.1. GTDB lineage: Bacteria > Pseudomonadota > Gammaproteobacteria > Pseudomonadales > Pseudohongiellaceae > NORP240. The sequence goes on along the minus strand of JACKOH010000001.1, from coordinate 92,024 downwards.
TGAATCTGTCTACGACACTCCCTGCCTGATGCAGACGCGTTTTTTCGCCGCCCTGGGAAACCATGATTATGTCGGATCCATTGCTGCCCAGTCGGAGTATCAGAACCACGGCACGGGTCGCTGGCAGATGCCGGCAAACTTTTACATACACGATCACGGAATGGTCGATGGACGCGCCCTGGTCAGAATAGTCGTTGTGGATACTATGACCGATCTGAAAGAGCAGATCGCAATGATCGAAACCGCATTCGCGGATCCGGATGCGGCAATCTGGCGGGTGGTTGTCGGGCACTACAATATCAGAACGTATTCAGAGAAGTATCATGACGATGACGACTTGCAGTATTCCCTGATGCCGGCCCTGATGGCAAACCAGGTAAATTTTTATATCAGCGGGCACTCGCACAATCTGCAACTGATAGAGAATTCTCCGGTCCGTCCTGATACAGGCAGGGAACCCGTCTACCTGGTGTCTGGAGGAGGCGGCGCCTCGCCCCGGGAATTACTGGAAGCAGACCCGGAGGTTGCTCCCCTGCTGGATCAGAAACTGGGCTTCCCGGTGGTGACCTTTACGGCAGAACGCGCCGATATTAATTTCATGGAATCAAGCGGTAATCTGCTGAGCACTCTTCAGACCAGCGAAAAAAAATTCACGGTTGAATTGGCCTGCCTGAAAAGTAATCCGGATTCGGGATGCGTCGAAGCCGTCATGGACTGACAAAGTCCCTATCTGTCCTCCGGAGTTCACTTGAAGGCGCTGTTTTTGAACGTGGGAACAATCAACAGCGTCAGGTACGTGATTAACGACAGGGCAATCGCAATCTCGAACCGATTGTAAGCTACTGCCAGTCCTATAGCGCCGGTAATCCACAGGCTGGCAGCGGTAGCTGTCCCGGAGACACCCGATTCGTTTTTGAGGATAGAACCACCGCCTATGAAACCCATCCCGGTGATAATGCCATACAGTACCCGAGCCTCGGCCTCGGTAGTGTCGAGTACCTGAATCCCCAGCACCATGTACCCGCATGCGGCAGTGGCGACCAATGGAAACGTGCGCAGGCCGGCATTGTGTCCCGCGTCGGATTCACGATTAATGGCCACCGGGAGAGCAATCACATACGCCGCGCCGATTTTGGCGAGCGTTTTCAACATTTCTATGTAATCCAGTTCCATTCTTTACAAAACCGTCTTTACAAAACCGTTCGGTTTATTCTCCAGGATTGAATCGCCTTTCTGCACTGGGATCGCTTCCTGTCCCGCAAGTCCTGCCGGTTCAGACGGGCTACTCCGGCTGCCACATCACATAGGTTTCCGGGTCGCCGGCCCGTACCTCTGCCGCTGCTTTCTCAAGCATTTCAAGCAACGGTGTCGCTCGTGCAGACACTCGTACCGGTTCCTCGTTTTCATCGTCGTCCGGATCGTCAGGCGCCACTGTTTCCGACGGCTTACGCGCCTTCACTCCGGCCTGCAGCCGGCGCAGCGAATCACTGATAGCCTGACCATGTAAGGCACCCTCATGCTGAGCTGTTCCAGTCATAAACCTGATTAACGCCATGGCGTCATCGCCAAACATGGAGAATCCCCCGGCTGCATTGCTGCTGAATTTTATTAACATCTTTCTCTCTTGGTGTTGATAGCGTCAATTACGTCAGTGTATGACGTGGTTAAATCCAGCCTGTGGTCTTCTTTCCCTACGTGGGAGTTCTCTCTCAACATCAGTCTGTAACGACTGAGTCGGTAAAGAGTTCCGAAACGGGACATTCCGGCTGGGTCAAGGAACCTGAAATGAACAGCCTGTTGGTAGATGTTCAGTGATAACCTGCAGGTTGCCAATCAACATCATCGTCTTAAGGAATCTCTGAGTAATTATTGAACAGCTCTGGCCTGCAGACGAGTTTACTGATGAGGCGACTTGCCGCCGGCATGCGTCGGCCTGTCAAGGCAAGTCAACGAAGTCAGTGTGCTCGTCTGAAGGCCCCGCCGGGCGCGGCATGTCGGGCGCTTCTGTGTTGCTGTCGCGCTTGGCAAGGGCTAAGGCCATTGCCTGCGCACGACGCCGAGCCGCAGCGCGCGACAGACTCCAGCAGAGCAGATCCATGTAATCAGAGCTTTCTTAACTCACTGGCCACGGTGAGGCAGCGTTTCATCCCAGTCCAGAACCTGGTATTTCTGCAATATAGTCAGCAACTCCCCGATTGGCACAGCAGTCAGTTCACCCCGTGCACTGGTTACAGTCGTGGCCTTGAAGATGGCATTGTAGATCGCTTCCTCGGTAGCTTCTGACACCGCCGCGAATAGCGCTGACATGGCGCCATTACTCAGCTCTGGCGTCAGCAGCGGCTTGTCACTGTAGCGGGGCTTGCGCACCTCAGGATGGGTGGAGAAAGCAATCACGTAGTCGCCCGAACCATTACTGGCATAGGAGCCCGTACGTCCCAGCCCCATGATGGCCCGTACGCCCAACCGGTCCAGGCTGCGCGGGTTGAGTGGCGCGTCGGTGGCCACCACGATCATTATCGATCCATCCTCCCGATCGCCGTCGTCCTGCGGTGCCAGCAGAAAACGGTAGGGATAGGTACCCAGTTCGCGGCCTGCCGGGGCACCGTTGATACTCATGATGCCGCCAAAATTGGTCTGTACCAGCACGCCAATGGTGTAGGCGCCCAATTGCGGAGGCAACTTGCGCGAGGAGGTTCCGATACCCCCTTTCCAGCCGAATGCCTGGGTTCCGGTCCCGGCACCTACCGAACCTTCCTGGACAGGCCCGGAGCTGGCGTTAGCCAGCGCCGCGAAAACTTCAGGTCTCTGGATCGGATCCGCCCACATGTCGTTCAGGCGGCCATCGTTGGTTTCACCCACCACCGGGTTGATCGTGTTCTCACCGACTTCCATGTTGTCGTAGACCCACTCTTTGAGCGCATTGGCAGCGCTCCAGACGCAAAGCGTACAGGTGAGCAGAATCGGAGTTTCAAGCTCGCCGAATTCCTGCACCTGGGTCACTCCGATGAGCTTGCCATAGCCATTGCCAACGTGAATCCAGGCCGGCACCGGTTCGGCAAACAGATTTCCAGGGCCGGGTATGATCGCTGTCACCCCCGTTCGAATGGTGTCACCGCGAATTACCGTCTCATGGCCAACCAGAACGCCCTCTACATCAGTGATGGCATTATTGGGTCCGGGTTCGAATATGCCCACTACCAGCCCCACATCCCGGGCACGCGGGCGACTGTCATCCTGTGCCAAGGCTGCGCCGGCAAGGAGAGCGAAAAATATCGGAATCAGGCGCATGATGGGACCTCCAGAGAATGCAAGTTCACAGCATAACATTGCTGGACTGCATGTGAAGGATTGAGACAGTCCCGTGTTATCCGGTCAGGCCGGAAAGACTACAAAAGCGCAGCGACTCGGCGAAGTTCTCCTCGCAGCCTGTCGGGTGGCATGAATGACCTAACAGTCGATGCGGCTGTCCTAATTGGTCGAATCCACACGCACCATGGGCAGACTGGTGCACTGCGTGAGCAGCAACAGTGCGAACAGAATACTGCTCAACTCAGGTTCCCTAAGAGTCAATTGTGGCTACCTCACTCATGCTAAAGCTACCGATGGTTCTTAAAGCCTGCGGCCCAGGCGCTTTTCGATTTCCTTCTTTTCCCAATTCACAGAGAAAATACTGAATATTTCGAAAACAGAGACTCCATGGGAAAGCACCCCTAGCCCCCAACCCAGTCCGGTCAGGATGAACCAATAGTGGCCCGGAGAAAAGATCATATTGATGACGATAATAACGGGCATACAACACACGTAGGCCAGCAGGTGAGCATAAAAACCCTTGATATCGCGCACCTGGCGTAACACTGTTTCCTCATCCGGCTTGATCGTGACTCTGTCGGTTTGCATTTCATCTGCCTCCTCAGTAATTGACTCAAGATCAACTTCAAAGACTGCCGCCAGGGCATTGGCCGATTCCAGCGAAGGTTTCTGACCACGCTCCAGACGTTGAATTGTTCGCACACTCAATCCGGTAAGCTCGGCAAGATGGTCCTGTGACCAGCCATTTTTCAATCTCAGTTTACGTACCAGCATGGCATTTCCCTGACGTCTGTCGTAGAGGCATAGTGGCGATATTCACTTTGAATTATAACGTCACTGCCCGCCATATAGACGCAGCAAATGCGACAGGTCGGCGACAGGGACCCGACAGCGTGACGCTACGTGTGGAGAACTGCCGGGACTTTTCCGTCAGTCCGGAGAAACATTTCCTTATTTCCGGAGACTCACATCGACTGAGTTCCACTTGCAGCGGCAACCGGGAGCCAGGGCAAGCCGACACGGTCGTGGTTTTCCTTCGCCCTGTCAACCTGCCAGTTTTACTGCTTGGCTGCCTGAAACCCAGGCAGTCAGTGCCCGCCTTAGCCGGAATGCCTGCAGGCAAAATTTTTCTTTGTCCAGATCCCAGTCTCGATTATTATGCGCGCGCAGTCAGCCGACTGCGCCTTTGTTCTGAAGAGGTTTATTGCCGGGCCATCCCTGCACAGCGATTTCCCCGTACCAGCTCCGACTATCCGTTTCGGGGCGGGACACGTGTTCCTGACACCGTCCCTTCGAGGCATCGCCGCTTGCGGGTTGCTCCGGTCTTATGCACAGATACCGAACCCTGACTATTAACAACTGCTTCGTCGCTGCACGGCGGCGTAACTCCCTGGTGGCTTTTTATGCAGAACGACGCTGTTTGTATTGAAGATTATTACCCGAACGCTGATTTTGAGCAGATCAAGTCCTTCGCCGACCAGCACCCGACCCCGTTTCTCGTGGTCCATTCAAAGATCATCGACCAGCATTACGCACGCCTGATCGAACTGTTTCCCTATGCCAAGGTCTACTATGCCGTCAAGGCGAATCCAGACGATCAGGTGCTCAACCTGCTGCGTGACCGTGGCTCCAACTTCGACGTGGCCTCCACCTACGAGTTGGACAAGATCATGAAGCTGGGTGTCACTGCGGACCGCTGCAGCTATGGCAATACCATCAAAAAGCGTAAGGATATAGCCTACTTCTACAGCAAGGGAGTGCGAATGTATGCCACCGATGCCGAGTCCGATCTGCGCAATATCGCCGAACAGGCACCGGGCTCAAAGGTGTATGTGCGAATCCTGGCCGAGGGCAGCCATACCGCAGACTGGCCCCTGTCGAGAAAATTCGGCTGTCAGATCGACATGGCCGTGGAACTGCTGGTGCTGGCCCGAGACCTGGGGCTGGAGCCTTATGGCCTGTCGTTTCATGTGGGATCCCAGCAACGGGATATCGGTGCCTGGGACGCCGCCATCGGCAAGGTAAAGATTATTTTCGACCGTCTTCAGGAAGAGAATGACATCAAACTGAAGATGGTCAACATGGGCGGAGGCTTTCCGGCCAACTACCTTAGCCGTACCAATGACCTGGAAACCTATGCCTCGGAAATCAAGCATTTTCTGCACGAGGACTTCGGCGATGAATTGCCTGAGATCATCATCGAACCGGGCCGCTCACTGGTCGCCAATGCCGGCGTGCTGGTCAGTGAAGTCGTCCTGGTGTCCCGTAAGTCCTCGACTTCCCTGCATCGCTGGGTATACACCGATGTGGGCAAGTTTTCGGGCCTGATTGAAACCCTGTTCGAATCGATTCGCTATCCGATCTACACGGAAAGGCAGGGCGAAATGGAGGAAAGTGTTATCGCCGGACCGACCTGTGACAGCGCCGATATCATGTATGAGGACAACAAGTACCCGCTACCGATGGAACTGGATATTGGCGACCGCCTGTACTGGTTTTCCACCGGAGCCTACACCACCAGTTACAGCGCCACTGAATTTAATGGCTTCCCGCCGCTGAAACAGTATGTGATCTAAGCTGGAGAAGTACCGGCTAACTCCCGGATCGCAATCGTTTTGATCCTTTGGCGCAAGCTACCTGTGTCAAAGGATCGGGACGGCGCGCTGCCGGCCCCGCTGCGGGATTGGTTTCGCGGAGTTGGGTTGCGAGCACCGACTCCAATCGGGACAGGATTTCAGGCGCAACAGTTTTTACCCCCAGGCGGCCGCTTATGGCGGATTGCCGCAGCCCGAATGCCACGCCTTCCCGCACGGACCAGTTCCTGGCAAAACCGAATTGGTGTTTCACTGTAGAGCGCCGGGTTCTGGAATTATGGAACCAGAACTACTCGGGCATTTACATAGAAAGTTACCGTGGTGAGCCCAGGCTCGGCAACCGGGGTTGCTACGCCCGAAGATTCCATGGCCATGACGTTCATGGAACGCTGGTAAACATCCTGGTTACCGCCACTGTTCATGGAGATCTCCAGGATTTCAGCGCTGCTCTTGTTCAGCGCGGTCGCCGTCGCAGCGGCCCGGCTTCGCAGTTTGTCCAGGGCTGCCGTCATCAGGCCGTTCGCCACCGCTTCCTGCCGCTCGGAAGACAGGGAGTAACGCAGATCGGACAGGGTCAGACTCAACCCCTGCAGGCGTGCTGTAAGGTCCAGTACGGCCTCGCTATCCTGGCCGGTCAACTGCACATACTGCTGAGCCCGCCACAAAATATTTTCAGAAGAATTGCGGGCGGAGCGATCCGGTTGCACCTGATAAACGCGGTAGTTCTGAATGGAGTATTCAATATCACCTTCTTCGAGCAGTGCCCGGATCTGTGCCATCTGCTGATTCACCGAGTCCTGCAACGCGATCCGATCCCGGCCCTGCGCGGAATAATAAAGACTGGCGTGAAGAGTATCCTGCTCCACCTGAGTCTGCTCGTTTACCGTCAGGTTAACCAGAATCTCGCCGGGATTCAGTGCTTCGAGATTGAAATTGTTCTGGGCAGCTGCCGAACCGAAAGCCAGAGCCAGCAGCAGGGGCATCAGGTGTATGGGAAGCCGAAGAATTGTGGGGCGTGTCATAACAGGGTCGCTCCGATGATGAGTGTAGAGGCCCCGGTGTAACAGGGAATCAATCTATTGAGACGGGGTTACACCTGGGGGATCGAAACATTTTCCAGCAGCATGCGGACCTGTAACTGAAGCTCCTCGAGTCGCTGCGGGTTCAGGTTGAGGTCATTGAGAGCCAGGGTTGCGCTTTCCAGGGCCAGTCGCGTGTCGGCGGCAGGGCGGGCGTAAAATGCCAGGGCACTGCGCTCCGCCCGGGCCAGCAGTGACTGGGCTTTCTCATCGGCATTCAGGGAAAAGCTGTGCAGCAGATCCTGGAAGTTGGTCCTGGCATTGCTGACGATCGCCTGGTTGCGCAGGAAGTCGGCAATAATAAACTCATATTGCTGTGCGGACTGCTGCCACTGCGTGGCTTCCGACAGCAGTGTCTTGCGCTGCGCCGTTTCCACCGTAGTCGGCGGGAACGACAGGGCCCTGGCTTGGCGGAGCATTTCGATGTGCTCGTATTGCAGAAAATCGAAGTGCGCCACCTGGCCGGAACGAATGCGCTGCATTTCCTGATCTATCCGTGCCGGCGCCTCGCTCACGCGCTGCTGCGCTGCGGCGTATTCCTGCTGATGGCGCCGGGCCAGTGCCGCCGGATCCGCCGGGATGTCAGATCTCCGGGCTCCGGCAGCAGCCATTCCCGACGCCAGGCCGGCTGCTTCAGCCCCGGTTCCCTTCTTGCTCATGCTGCAGTCCATATTGACGCCGTAATTACCGCTCACCGAACAATCTCCGATCAGACCGAGCCGGTCGCCCAGGGCGTTGAGGAAGGCAACAATATCATCAATGTCATTGTCGTCCAGATACCGGCCTGACTGGTAACGGGCCATCAGATCCACAGCCTGAGCCAGAGAGGCGACACTGCCATCATGCAGCCACGGGCCGGTGGCGGCCACATTGTGCAGAGTCGGCACTTTGAACACATGTCGGTCCTGGTCGCGGCCGCTGCGTCCGAACAGACCGTCGTCATCCTCGTCAGCCACCCTGAGGGGGCCGAACCAGGGTTCTGCGATGCCCAACTGCTGGTAGGAATTCCCGCCCAGATTGATGCCGTTGTGACAACTGGCACAGCCGACTTCCACGAACCGCTGCATGCCCCGTTGTGCCTGCCGATTCAGGGGCTCGGGCGGATCCTCGAACTGGCGCAGGAACGGGGAACTGACACCGGTAAAATTGATCAACTCGTAATAGGCGATGGCGTCGCCCAGGTTCGCTGCGGTAACACCGTCCGGGTACAGGTGATCGAATACACTGGAATATTCGGGCAGGCTCTTCAGTATTGCCACGACGTTGTCCAGGTCCTGGTCAAATTCCAGTGGGTTTTCAATCGGTCCGAGGACCTGTTCCTCCAGGTTAAAGGCCCGGCCGTCCCAGAACTGGCGAAAATTCAGCGCGGCATTGAAGATGGTCGGGGCATTCAGCTTCCCCTGGGCACCGCCTACTCCAAAGGACACCGGCCGGTGATCGACACCTCCCATCAGGTCAACATGGCAGGAAACGCAGGCTATTGATCCGTCACGGGACAATCTCGGATCGCGAAACAGATCCAGCCCCAGCTGCAGTTTCTCGTCGTCCAGGGAATCTGCCCCGACTTCCGGTATAACCCGGAACACCTCATTTGCCGAAGGGTGGTTCACATCGCCAAGGATCAGCGAAGGCTGCCCTTTGGCATTACTGAATTCAAGCCAGGCTTTCTCAATTTCCTGTTGCGAAGCCGGTCCGGTATCGCCCAGTGCGACCGGACCGGTGCCTGCCAGAAGCACTGCCAGAACAAGCTTTTTCATGATTTGGCTCCGCAAACTTGATACGGATAATGATAACGTAAAATCTGTTCCCCGTGTCAGTAGTCCCGGGCTCTTTGTAACGCGCCGGCAGCACACTACAGCGTCTGGACTTAGACCTCAGGCCCTCTCGGGGCGACTTATAAGCGGCCTGAACCGGAACGGCCAGAACACACTGCTCAGCGTCAGCCTGGCTGTCGTCCCTGACCTGGCGAAGGCCAGGCGTTCCCGGGTGTGGTCAGGGAGCATGGCCTGCCAGCAACAGCAGTATCAGTGTCAGGGTAAACACGGAGCACACCGATGAAATCAGCGAGCCAGCTGCCACCACACCATGCCCGGTCCGGTAGCGGTTGGCGAATACCAGCGCACTCATGCCAACCGGCATCGCCGAGGCCAGCACGCCGGCACCCGCCCAGACCGGGTCGACGTCAAACACATGGAACATGGCGATCCACACGCCCAGTGGCAACAACACGATATTAAAGACCGTCATAACCACCGCCGGCACAATCTGCCGGGACAGGTGATACTGCCCCAGCGACATCCCCAGCACGAACAACGACGCCGGCACTGCGCCCTGCGCAAGCAGCTCGACGCTGGCAAACAGCGGTTCCCAGATCGGGATGGCCAACGCATTGACTGCCAGGCCGGCCAACAGGCTGGCGGTGATGGGACTGCCAAGCAGTTGCTTCAGCAATCGTTTGATCGCCCCCAGTATCGACCCGGTTGACATATGGGCGCGTTCGGCGGCGATGGTTCCGACCGCGAACAACACCAGGTTCTGAATGGAAATGATAAAGAAGAGCGGTACCAGTGCGGCTTCCCCAAGCGCCTGTGCGACGATCGGGATACCTACGATGGTGGTATTGGAGTAGGCACATCCCATGGCATAAACACTCTGTTCCTCCGGCGGGTAATGGAACACCCGGCTGGCCACGAGGACACCCAGGCAGTACATCGACAACACCACCAGGTAATAGGCGGCCAGAAAGGAAAGACTTTCGCGAAGATTGAATTCCGATCTTGAGGTACTGACAAACAGCAGGCAGGGAATCAGCAGGTTGAAAGTGAACCGGGTCAGCGTATCGGCATCGCGACTTTCGAACCACCGCATTGATAGAGTCAGGTATCCCACAAGAGAGATAGCTAACACCGGTAGCAATACAGAGAACACAAACATAACAGAGCCGCGAGCCTGTTGACGCCCGGAATCGGGAACACACGCCAGCAAATTTAAGTAACAGCCTGGTAACCAGAAGCGCTGAGGAGGATACTCTGCCGATATCCCTGACGCAACTGCCGCGGCGGTAGCAGAACCAGACCTGCGGCGACAGTTTTCCCACCGCCAGGCTCCCACAGCCTGGTCCACACAGTCCGCGTACCAGGTCCGGAGTGTGCCGTGTCAGCCGGTGGAAACGGAGTTTACAGCGCCAACTGGCCCGGAAGGCCCTTTTTGCGCCACATTTCGTCCCCGGATTGTCATCACGGCCACCAGTGGCAGCCATATTGACCTGCTAGTTTATGCTCCAAGGCAAATAGAGAAATAAGCCGAACGTCAGCCAGATTACGTGGTCTGCCAATCAAGATGGCTGCCAATCAAAGGACTGCCAACCAAGGGGCTGAGAACCAAGGGGAAAGAATCCGCCATGAACAACCTACGCCAATTGCTACCGCCATGCACGATCTATGCAATATTGCTGTTCGTAATCCTGGTCGCGATTCCGGATCTGTTGCTGGCTGCCACCCTGGAAGCGGGCGGCGATGAAATCCGCTTCCTCGACAACGCAGTGCAGCACACTCCTGCCGGGCACCAGGCCCAGGCCATCAATCACGACTTAGCAATCGAAAACCGCGCCGGACTGGGCGCGAACCTGGAGTGGGTTATTGTCAGCCTGGCACTGACTGCTCTGCTGGCTTCCAACCTCCGCCATCTGGTACCCCGATCCGGAAACCTGCCCCGGAACTCCCTGCGCAACTGAACCTGCCGCGCCCTGGTTGATGACTCCCGCGGCGGCCAGCGCTTAATGGCGGATCAGAAAGGTTCCTGCTGACTCATACAATGCAGTGTGCCGAACCCCCATACCAGATCCACCGCATGTATCCCGATCACCTCACGGCCAGGAAAACACCCGGCCAGAATTCCCAGTGCCAGGCGGTCGTTACTGTCGTTGAAAGTCGGCACCAGCACTACCTTGTTACAGATAAGAAAATTGGCGTAGGACGCCGGCACCCGGGTGCCTTCGAAGTAAAGGGGCCGCGGCATGGGCAACTCGATAATATTCAGGGGGCTGCCATCAAGTTGCACCCGGCGCAGACGCTTTAAATTTTCCTTCAGGATCGGATGGTTGTCATCGCGACGATTCGGCTCTACAACAGTAACGACAGTCTGCCGGTCCACGAATCGGGTGATGTCATCCACATGCCCATGGGTATCGTCCCCGACGATGCCGTGTGACAGCCAGATGGTCTGATCGACGCCCAGATAGCGGGCAAAAATTTCTTCGTAGTCCTCCCGACCGAAGCCGGGATTGCGGCACTGAACCGATTGGTCAAGCAAACATTCCTCGGTGGTCACAAGAGCTCCCGCGCCGTTGACATCGATGGAACCGCCTTCCAGCACCACATGCCGCTGTCGATGTTGCGGCTGCACTGACTCCAGTCCTTCCCGATCCACTATCCGTTCCGGCACCCGGTTATCGAGCCGCCAGTCGGGGTACTTGGCCCAGGCATTGAACTTCCAGTCCAGTGCCAGTTTGCGGCGGCCCCGCCTGACGAAAATCGGCCCGGAGTCCCTCAACCAAACGCGGTTGGTCGTTATTTCATGGCAATGCAGGTTGTCCAGGTTTGCGTTCACGTCCGCCAGCAACTGCAGCGCCTGTTCGCGCATGCGGGCATCCCGGACCAGCAGTTTCACCGGTTGCGTACGGGTAATGTGGCGGATAATTTCGGCGTATACCAACGGGATGGTGGCAAATTTACCCGGCCAGTCCCGTCGCTGATGCGGCCAGGCCAGCCAGATGGCAGCCTGACGTTCCCACTCGGCCGGCATTTTCAATCCGGTCATGAAGTCAGCGCCCAAAACGGTTCAACAGGCCCTGATAGGCATCGATACGACGGTCACGGAAAAATGGCCAGTTCTGCCGGGTCCGCTCGATCAGTCCCAGATCCACCTCGGCAATTACCACCTCCTCACGGTCGACACTGCCTTTGGCAAGCACGCGCCCATAGGGATCAGCAACAAACGAACTGCCCCAGAACTCGATGCCGCCATCCGCCGCGCCTTCGTGACCGATACGATTGACCGCCGCCACGAAACAACCGTTGGCGATCGCGTGCGAACGCTGAATAGTCTCCCACATGCCTGCCTGTGCCTCCCCATATTCCGCTTTCTCGGCCGGGTGCCAGCCGATCGCGGTGGGGTAACAGAGTATCTCGGCGCCCTGCAGGGCAGTGAGCCGGGCAGCTTCGGGGTACCATTGATCCCAGCAGATCAGGGTGCCGAGACGGGCATGGGATGTCTGGTGGGCCTTGAATCCGGTGTCGCCGGGGGTGAAATAATATTTCTCCAGAAACAGCGGATCATCGGGTATATGCATTTTCCGATACAGTTCGCTCATGCCGCCCTGCTCATCGAAGACCATCGAGGTATTGTGGTAGATACCGGCAGTGCGGCGCTCGAAAACGGATCCGACGATCACCAGCTTGTGCCGGGCGGCACATGCGGCCAGCAATTCAGTCGTGGGGCCGGGTATCGGTTCGGCAATATCGAATAATGCCGTGTCTTCGGTCTGGCAGAAATAATCCGAAGCGAACAGTTCCGGCATGATGGCAATCTGCACACCCTGCTCCGCCGCCTGTTCCAACAGCCTGCTGGCAGTCGCAAAACTGGTGTCCCGATCCCGGGAACAGGACATCTGAATCAATCCCAGTCTGATGTGTCTGCTCATTGATTTACCTCTGTTTTAACCCTGCTTTACCCCTGTTTTAACCCTGCTTTACCCCTGTTTTACCCCGGTGTTCTCTTGCTCCCCGTAACGCGGGAAACTTTCCTGTCCCGGTCGCCCGCCCCGTAACGCAGATCCAGGGTATAAGGCTGCGAGGGATGCGGAGCCTCGGTGCGAAAATCCTGCTCGCCCTGGCTGTGGCCGTGTTGCCAGAAACGGGCGACGCGGCGGGCCTCGGCCTCATTGGCGTTGACGGGGAAGGTGTCATAACTGCGCCCCCCCGGATGAGCAACATGGTAGGTACAGCCACCCAGGGACCGGTTGTTGAAGGTATCCACCACGTCCAGCACCAGCGGTGAATTGACCGGCAGGGTGGGATGCAGGGCAGAGTAAGGGGCCCATGCCTTGTACCTGAGTCCGGCTACGTATTCTCCTTCGCGACCGGTAAACTGCAGTGGCAGCTTGCGTCCGTTACAGGTAACGATAAAGCGGTTGCTGGTCATGTTGCGGGCCATCACCTGCAGCCGTTCCACCGAGGAATCCACATAGCGGGATGTCCCCTGACCGCTGCTTTCTTCACCCAGCACGTGCCAGGGCTCGATGGCACCTCGCACTTCCAACTCCATACCGGCAACGTGGATCGTGCCATAGTGGGGAAAGCGGAATTCCTGGAACGGCGCAAACCACTCAAGTTCAAACGGGTAACCGGCGCTGCGCAGATCGTCGACCACCCAGCCCAGATCCTGCCAGGTAAAATGAGGCAGCAGAAAGCGGTCATGTAATTCAGTGCCCCAGTTGATCAGCGGTTTGTGATAGGGATGTTGCCAGAAATGTGCCACCAGGCTCCTCAACAGCAACATCTGCAGGGCGCTCATCTGCCAGTGTGGCGGCATTTCGAAATTGCGGAATTCGACCAGGCCCAGTCGACCGCTGGCACTGTCCGGTGAATAAAGTTTATCGACGCAGAATTCCGCGCGGTGGGTATTGCCGGTCAGGTCAACAAGGAAATTACGCAGGATCCGGTCGACCAGCCAGGGTTGCCGGGTTTCCCCTTCGCTGAGTTGCTGCAGGGCGATTTCCAGTTCGTAGAGATTGTCATCACGCGCCTCGTCAACCCGGGGTGCCTGACTGGTGGGCCCGATAAACTGCCCGGAAAACAGGTACGACAGGCACGGATGATTCTGCCAGTAACGGATCAGGCTGCCGAGCAGATCGGGACGCCGCAGGAACGGACTGTCCTCCGCTCTGGCTGCGCCCATGGTGACATGATTGCCACCACCGGTCCCGGTGTGCTTGCCGTCGATCATGAATTTTTCGGTACCAAGGCGGCACTGCCTGGCAGTCTCGTACAGATTCTCGGTGATGTAGGTCAGTTCCTTCCAGTCATGCCCGGGATGAATATTGACCTCTATAACACCAGGATCGGGCGTGATCATCAGCTTTCTCAACCGGCTGTCACGGGGCGGCTCGTAGCCTTCCAGAATCACCGGCGTTTTCAGCGCAGCGGCGGTATCCTCCACCGCCTGTAACAGGGCAACGTAATGTACCAGGCGCTCCACCGGCGGCAGGAACACGTACAGATGTCCATTGCGGATTTCCACGCACAGGGCAGTGTGAAAAATGCTGTCCGCTTCGTCCTCTTCCCCGCCCTGCTGCGCGGCGGAAGTGTCCAGCGGCTCTTCTTCGGCAAACGGGTCTTTCTCAAACTGCCGGTGTTTCTTTTCGGGAGGAGTCCAGGGAATGCTGTTAAGCGGCAGGCGAAAGCCCATCGGGGAATCACCGGGGATCAGGTACATCACCTCTCTTCTGAAGTACCAGTCACAGCTGTACCAGCCCTTGCGCCGGCGATCATCCAGCCAGGCCAGCGGCAGCGTGTAGCCGACCACCTTGTCGAGCCCCTGGGCAAACACTTTCTGCAGACGTTTGCGTTCCAGCGGATCCTGCAGCTTGTTGTCCTCGATCTCCACGTTGGCCGGGAGCGATCCCTCGACATCCAGGTAATGCAGGCGATCCTCATAGGCGGGAACGATGTGCCCGGCCCTGACTCCCAGGTTACCGGCCAGGGTCTGCATGAACTGTGATGCGATTCTGTCAGGCGTTTTGCCGGGTTTGGTTTCATCGGCCAGCAACTGGGCATTGCGCCACAACGGCTCCTTGTCCACGCGCCAGAACAGCCCCAGTGCCCAGCGCGGAACCTGTTCGCCGGGATACCACTTGCCCTGGCCAAAATGGGTGACCGCGCCACGGGTGAACTTTTTCTTCAGCGCCTGCAACAGGGTTCCGGCCAGCCGGCGTTTGTCTTCGCCCAGCGCCGCGGTATTCCATTGTGCGCTCTCCATGTCGTCGATGGAGACAAAAGTGGGCTCGCCACCCATGGTGAGATTGACCTTGTGCTTCTTCAGTTCCCGGTCGACCTTCCTGCCCAGCGCATCCACATGCTTCCATTGGCTGGCATTGAACGGCTTGGTGACGCGGGGATCTTCGTGAATCCGGGTCACCTTGTTCTCGTACTCGAATTCCACCTTGCAGACCCCGGTTGCGCCGGTGACCGGTGCGGCACTGACCGGATCCGGGGTGCAGGCCAGCGGGATATGCCCTTCTGCAGCGAACAATCCGGAAGTCGGATCGAGTCCCAGCCAGCCGGCGCCGGGCACGTAGACCTCCGCCCAGGCGTGCAGATCGGTAAAATCCGCTTCCGGGCCCGATGGGCCGTCCAGCGCTTTTACGTCCGCTGTCAGCTGTACCAGGTAACCAGATACGAAACGTGCCGCCAGGCCCAGGTGTCTCAGTATCTGTACCAGCAACCAGGCGCTGTCACGACAGGATCCAGTACCTTTCTCCAGGGTTTCCTCACAGCTCTGCACGCCGGGTTCGATACGGATCAGGTAGCCGATCTGCTTCTGCAACTCGGCGTTGAGACCGACCAGGAAGTTCACAATCGGCGTTTTCGAACGGTCCACATTCTTGATCCAGGCCTGCAACTTCGGCCCCTTTTCCGATATCACCAGATAGGGAGCCAGGTCTCTTTTTGACTGCTTGTCATATTTGAACGGATAGTGTTCGGCACTTTCCTCGAGGAAAAAATCGAACGGATTGATCACCGTCATGTCCGCGATCACTTCGACATCCAGGGAAAGCTCGCTGGCCCGCTCCGGAAATACCAGCCTGGCCAGATGGTTGGAGAACGAGTCCTGCTGCCAGTTGATGAAATGCTCCGCAGGAGCAATTTTCAGCGAATAGCTTTGAATGGGTGTACGGCAGTGTGGCGCCGGTCGCAACCGGACTACATGGGGAGCGATCTCGACCAGCCGGTCGAAGCGATAGGTGGTCTTGTGATGTATGGCTACGCGAATGGTCATAAAAGCACTGCCGGTCCGTTACCCTTTGAGGACCGATGATAATAGCATCACCCCGGTCCGGTTTCGAGAACGCACTGGCCGTTTCCGTCACTGTGCTTTTTTGCCATACTGCCTGGTATTCAACAGCCAGGATGCAATCAGATGCAATGGATTGCAGTATCGCAACGATCCGGCGACCCGGCTGACCAATAACCAGGAAACAATCATGAACCAAGCCTCCCGGGCCTACCTTCCGGTCCTGATCAGCGCCTGCCTGCTGCTGGTCCTGTCATTCGGCTATCGGGCCGGTTTCGGCCTGTTCATGCAGCCCATGTCCCAGGCCAACGGCTGGGGCCGGGACGTGCTGGCGCTGGCATTGGCAATTCAGAACCTTTCCTGGGGCATCTGTGCGGTAATCGCCGGTGGTCTCGCCGATCGCTACGGCAATCTCAGGGTGTTGCTGAGTGGAGTGCTGCTGTATGGCCTGGGCATGTATTTCATGGCCTCCTCCACCACCGAGCTGCAGGTCATCTCTACTGCCGGCCTGATCGTGGGTGCCGGTGTCGCCGGCACCTCCTTCGGGATTGTGCTGCCCGCCATCGCCCGGGCCGTGCCCGAAGAGCGGCGCGGTTGGGCGCTGGGTATGGGTACTGCGGCCGGCAGCATGGGCCAGTTCCTGGTGGTACCTTTGATCCAGCTGGTGGTCGACTCAGTCGGCTGGTTTCAGGCCCTGCAGTTTCTCGGGGTGTCGGCATTCCTGATGGCCCTGTTCACGATCCCCCTGGCCCGCTACGGCGGCCCTCAGAACGAGGCGGATGACGCGCAGGTCAGGGCCAGCCTGGCCCGAATTGCCGGCAACGCGTTTCAGGTACGCTCCTACACCCTGCTGGTATTCGGCTTTTTTGTGTGCGGTTTTCACGTGGCCTTTATCACCGTTCACATGCCCGGTTATGTAGTGGACCTGGGCTTTCCCGCAGCTATCGGGGCCTGGAGTATCAGCCTGATCGGTCTGTGCAATGTGTTCGGCTCCTATTATTCAGGAACGCTTTGCGGGCAGCGACCCATGCACCGGCTGCTGGCCTTCATCTACCTGGCCCGGGCCGTGATAATCGCCATCTTCCTGATGGCCCCAACCACAATCCCCGGAATTCTGCTGTTCAGCGCCGCCATGGGATTTCTGTGGCTGGCCACCGTGCCGCCAACCTCGGGCCTGGTGGCACTGTTTTTCGGCACCCGCTACATGACCTTTCTCTACGGCATCGTCTTTCTGAGTCATCAGCTGGGCAGTTTCAGCGGCGTCTGGCTGGGCGGGTGGCTGTACGAACGCACGGGAAATTACGACGGCATCTGGATGGCCGGAATTGTCCTGGGTATCCTGGCGGCATTGTTACACTGGCCGATCCGGGAACAGGATTACTCGGCGCACCTGCAGAAAGGCGCCGGGCCCTGACCCCCGGAGTCCAGAAGCGCACTGATCAGGCTGATTGCTTCCTGACAATGACAGCGGTGCGCAGCTGGTTCCTGCCAAACACGCTCATGCGGTCGAAATCGCGGCGCAGTATCGGCAGGTACTGACAATCGAGTGCACTCTGTTCGTCCTCGGTCGGGTCGGGATCGTGCACATACAGGCACTGGTCATCGATAGCGGTGACCGCTACCCAATGGGGTGCCTTTCTGGAATCCATGCGATAGGTACTGATCAGCATCAGCACCAGTGCCCCTTCGTCGAGGAACTGTTCCAGTTGCTTCTGGGTGATGTTGGCGTGAGTGACGGGCACACCTGCCTGCACCGCCTGGGCAACAAAATGGTTATGCACGACCGTCAGGATCTGCTTTTTCCCGGTAGTCCGGACTCCCTCCACAAATAGCGGTTCCGTGTTATTGATCATGACACTGGCCTCGAATCCCCGTGACTGCGCAGCCAGTGCCAGACCGATCGGATGACAGCCTCCATGTCCGGTGGTCATGTAGATGGTGGTCGCTTCACGCCAGATATCCAGCTCCAGCTCCTGGCTGGGCCGGATGCTCCGGTCCAGTGCCGTCATCACCATCATCAGAGCCGCCGGCCCGCAGGTAAAACCGGTGGTCTGCTGATACCAGGGAACCTCCTGACGGCGCAGATTCGCTTCGACATGACGAATCCGCTTCTGCATACGCAGAGCGTCGCGGTGATCCTCATAGTAATCCTCGAACGTGCCAAATGTCACAAATCCAAGCTTCTTGTATAGCTGAATCGCCGCCTGATTGTCCTTGGCGACTTCCAGGCGCATGAACAGCTTGCCGCGCTGAACCGCCAGTTTCTCCAGCCGCTGAATCAGCTCCACGGCGATACCCTGCCCCCTCGCCTCCGGGCTCACGGCCAGTGAATAAAGTCGCGCCAGCCGGGTTCCCCGATGCAGCAGGGTCAGGCAGTAGCCCAGCAATTTCTCGCCCTGCTCGGCCAGCAACAGGATACCGTTTTCCGCCCGGATCCAGTATTGCATACGGCGGCGGCTTAACCGGTCGGTTTCAAAAGTCGCCACTTCCAGCGCATAAAGACGCTCCAGGTCGTCCAGCCCGGCTGGCCGTACCCTGACAGATTCAGTTACTGGAGTTGATACAGTGGATGTCATTGTCAACAGAGGTTTCCCGCGGGGAAAAAGGTGAGTCGCCAGAGGGCTTGCTGCTCCAGGGAGACCGGGTCGCTGCGCATTATCCTACCGCCTGACTGACAATACCAGCAGTTCACCGCCTGCCCACTACCGTTCGCAGCCACCCTGCATTGCCACCCGGGTCTGATCACAGTAGAGTGTGGATTCCCTCATCAAAATAATAACGAGGTCACCATGTCTGAAGTCTGCTCCTTTCGAATCGTGCTTCCCGTCCTGACAGTGTTGGCCCTGACCGCCTGCGGCGAGGCGGATACCGGCAACCCGACTTCTCCAACGACAGCTCAATCTGGCGCCGCTGCCGGCATGCAGGCTGTCGATGACGATACGATCGCGGGCGTGGTCTCCAGCAGCAACGGTCCAGAGGCCGGCGTCTGGGTAATTGCTGAAACCCGTGATCTACCGACACTTTATTCCAAAACAGTGGTCACCGACGACCAGGGTCGCTACGTGATCCCCGATCTGCCCACCGCCAGCTACGAAGTCTGGGTCAGAGGCTACGGCCTGGTGGATTCCGCCCGTATCACGTCAGAACCCGGCCAACAGCTCAACCTCACTGCGGAAATCGCCCCGGACGCAGCGGCAGCCGCACAGTACTATCCGGCGGGCTACTGGTACTCCCTGCTGGAAATCCCTGGGGAACATGAGTTTCCCGGTACCGGTCCGGACGGCAACGGAATTGCGGTCGAGGTACAGACCCAGGACGATTATATCCGCCGGGTCACCAATGGCGGTTGCGTGGTCTGTCATCAGATGGGTAATGCCGCGACGCGCACCATACCCGATCTGTTCGCCACTGCGGAAACCAGTTTCGATGCCTGGAACCGGCGGGTACGGTCCGGACAGGCCGGCGGCTTCATGAGCCGGACGCTGGCTGGAATGGGTGACCGGACCCTGCAGATGTACGCCGACTGGACCGACCGTATTGCCGCCGGAGAACTGCCTCCCGCACCGCAACGCCCTCAGGGGCTGGAGCGCAACGTGGTTATCACGCAGTGGGACTGGGCCGATCCTAAAGCCTATCTTCATGATCTGGTTTCTACCGACCGACGGGATCCGACCGTAAACTCCTTTGGCAAACTCTACGGTGCCCTGGAAGAGAGCGCCGATTACCTGCCGGTGCTGGACCCGGTCAACCACTCTACCGATCAGGTACCGGTGTTTCCTGAAGATCCCGCTTACAATCCGGATCCCCCTCCGCCCATGGCACCCTCGCCTTACTGGGGTGACGAGGTGGTATGGGATACCTCCACCACGGTGCACAACCCGATGATGGACAGCGAGGGCCGGGTCTGGATTACTTCCCGGGCCCGGGCGCCGGGTGATGTTCCCGACTTCTGCAGGGAGGGATCGGAGCATCCGTCAGCACAGGAGTTTCCCCTGGGACCATCCGGTCGGCACCTGGGCGTTTACGATCCCGGGACCGATGTCTATACGCCGATCAACACCTGTTTTGGTACCCACCACCTGATGTTCGCCGAGGATGCAGACAACACCCTGTGGACCAGCGGTGGCGGCAATGTGGTGGGCTGGTTCAATACCAGACAGTTCCTGGAAACTGGTGATCCGGTCGCGGCCCAGGGCTGGACGCCCTTTATCCTCGACACCAACGGCAATGGCCAGAGGGATGCCTATGTAGAGCCCGGCGACGCGGTGGATCCAGCGCTCGACAAGCGTATCAATTCCGGTCTCTACGCCGTCGCTCCGGCACCCGACGGGTCAATCTGGGGTTCCAACCTGAGCTATCCCGGCGCGGTGGTCCGCATAGTTCCGGGTGACGACCCGGTCCATACGGCGATTACCGAGTACTATGAACTGCCGCTGGATGAGAACGGTAATGCCATCGAGGGATTCTCCCCACGCGGCATGGATATCGACCGTGACGGGGTTGCCTGGGTAGCCCTGGCCAGCGGGCATATGGGCAGTTTTGACCGACGCAAATGCACCGCACCGCTCAATGGACCACAGGCTACCGGGCAGCATTGCCCGGAAGGCTGGAGCTTCTTCACCGAGCCATTGCCACAATTCAAGAATATTCAGCAATCCGGCAGCTCGGAAGGCAGTTATTTCACCTGGGTGGATCAGTTCGACACGCTGGGCCTGGGGACCAATACGCCGATCAATACAGGCAATCAGTCCGGAGCACTGCTGGCACTCAATGACGGTGAGTGGGTACGCCTGATCGTGCCCTATCCGCTGGGCTTTTACACCAAATGGATGGACGGCCGCATCGACGATCCGGACGCCGGCTGGCAGGGTCGTGGCATCTGGGCCACTATCTCCAGCCGCGCGCCGTTTCACATGGAAACAGGGGCCGGCACCACCAGCAAGGTCTACCACTTCCAGTTGCGACCTGACCCGCTGGCCCGCTGACTGCCGAAGCAACGGGAACCGGAAGACAGGATATCGGCCGCCGAGCCACGGCGTCTTCAGCGATAGGTTTGTCAGAATGCCGGCTGGCAAACAAGGAAACGACGGGATAGAAGGTCAGCAGACTGGCCGTCTATCCCGTCAACGCCTGTAACAGCTGGACTCCAGGCGACGAAAACAACCAGACCAGGGCACCACAATTTACCACCACCGTGATCCAGAACATCAGCCGAAAAGAGGGCTTCCTGGATTTGTGACGCAGGCGGTGCCGGGCAATCAACGCCCCCGGCCAGCCACCGGCGAGAGCCAGCAGGTGCAGGGTGTTTTCCTGGGTCCGCCAGGCCCCCTGCCTGGCAGCGGACTTATCCGCTGCATAGGCGAGGTAGGTGATCAGGCTGAGCAGTGGGGACAGGCCGGCAGTCCACCACGGCAGCCCGGCCTGCCGGCAGGCGACCGCAACACCGGTAAAATACAGCAGTGCCACCACGACCGGAAGCTGGCCTGAATTGCCGGTCGGCTTACGGCGCAGGTAATCCCTGCTGGACCTGACACCGATTGCACAGGGACGCCCCCTGGCATCGGTGGACTCGGTATAGGTCAGCACCAGTCCTGCTGCCGGGCGTATTGAACGATTCTCGAACGCGCTGACATGGACGAACAGCTGGCTGCCACCGGTCAGTGGAGTAATAAATCCATACCCCTTCTGGTCATTCCAGCTGGTCAGCTTTCCTTTGCCTTTCACTACCCGCTCCTCAGTCCGATCGGATCAGCTTTTTTTCAGTCCGATGAGAATTCTGACCGGCTGGAATAGTGACCGATTAGAATGTCGCATTCGCGTTAAACGGGCTGGCGGTTCCGCCCGGTACCGGGTTGATCTGGACGGAGGTCATGAATTCCCAGCGTTGCAGACGTCGAGCCGTTGCCGCGACATCCTTGAGGTAGCCATTGTCCACTATCGGCAAGCCGATATTCACCTGCGTCAACTGGTGAATGGGGCGATTGATTCCGTCCACGCCGGAGGGCTGCACATCGTTGACCGCGTCGCTGACCAGAATTGCCACATCCCGTTCCCGCAACCACGGCAGCACGGACGCGTGCAGGCCTGCTCCACCCTGCCCGTAGCGCCAGGGCCCTTCGGTATCGCGCTGGGTCCAGCGGCCGGTGCGAATAAACAGTGCATCACCACTGCCAATCCTGACTCCGGCAAATTCCTCCCAGGCTTCCAGGTCGGAAACATAAATCGGCGTACTTGGCTCCAGCCAGTCAACGCCTTTCAACAGCGGCATGTCCACCAGTACCCCCCGGGTGACGTAGGACGTGCCCATCCGGTCCACGGCCAGGTCCTCGCAACCGGTCGCCGTCAGGTTCTGGGGATAACCATTGAATATTACATATTCACCATCGATTTCGGTGCGGTAATGACACAGGGCGTCCAGGTGCGACAGCATACCGTCGTGCAGGGAAAAGCGGATTTCATCCAGTGCAAATGTCGGCAGCCCGGTTTCCGGGTCCAGACGGCTCATCCGGTGTTCGGTGGGGCCAAAGGTCTGGGAATCGATGGTCTTGTCCAGGGTGACGAAATGCTGCAGAGTGACGGTAATACCTTCTTTGACCAGAGCGGCGGCCTGGCGGGTTTTTTCCGGCGTGATCAGGTTCAGGGTGCCACGTTGGTCGTCGTTACCCCAGCGCCCCCAGTTGGATAACTCGTTCTCCCACCGGGCAAGCGTTTCCAGAGTTACCCGGACATCCGGATCCTGGGTCGATGGATGCGCCTGGAAATCCTGCGCGACGGAGACCAGCGTAAACAGTGCGGCCGCACCAAGGGTCAATTTTCGAATGGCATTCAGATTTTTTGGAACATTCATTTTTTTGATCAGCATGGCTCTTTCCATCCTGTTAGTTTTTTTCATTGTTATTGCCTCCAGAATACCCATTGACCTGCTAGGATAGTCAGCCGGCCCGCAGCTGTCCAGCCGATTCATCAGCATGGCACACTGGATTGCGGCTCAGATTATGCGCCGTTCCGGCGTCAAAGCACCGGTATTCACCCCCGGGTTGGCGTGTTAACATAACGCTTTTATGTTGTGATTGACGACAAGGCCATGCGCTGCGCGGCCCGGACGACTCACTGCCCAAGCCCACGCCCTGAACAGCCGATCAATTGCAGAGGACTGGCCCTGCCGGAATTCTCTGCAGATGAAAGTCCTGGGCTGCAGGCCGGGAAGTGACCCGATAGCAACCTGCTGCTTCGAGCAATCAATCCGGAATGGACAAACCGACCATGCAGACAGTTGGCTGGAGAGAATGGCTTGCCCTGCCCGACCTGAAACTGCCAGCCATCAAGGCAAAGATCGATACCGGCGCCCGCACTTCAGCACTGCATGCCTTCGAGACGGAACGCTTCAAGCGAGACGGCAGAGACCTGGTCAGATTTGGCATGCATCCACTGCAGGGCAACAGTAAGCTGGTCGTGCAATGCGAAGCGGTTCTGATCGATATCCGCCGGGTATCGGATTCCGGCGGGCATCGGGAAAAACGCTTTGTGATTGAAACCGAGGCGTTCCTCGGCGAGCAGCGCTGGATGATAGAACTGACCCTGACCAACCGCGACACCATGCGCTTCAGAATGCTGCTGGGACGCAAGGCCATGGAAGAGCGTATTCTGGTCGATCCGGGTGCTTCCTACCTGTGTGGCAAACTCGATGCCAGGACGCTTTACGGCACCTGACCCTGGTCAGTCAACCTGAATACGTCAATTACGACCTCGAGAACACCAGAGCTTTCCCTAAGCGAGGAACAATGAAAATAGCCCTGTTATCCAGAAACAAGAACCTGTATTCCACCCGGCGACTGGTGGAGGCGGCGGAAAATCGCGGCCATCGGATTCAGGTGATCGACGTGCTGCGCTGCTACATGAATATTGCTTCACACAAGCCCACCATTCACTATCGTGGTGAAGAGCTGAGTGATTTCGATGCCGTCATTCCGCGCATCGGCGCATCGGTCACTTATTATGGCACGTCGGTCTTACGTCAATTCGAAATGGGCGGTGTCTACCCATTGAACGAATCGGTGGCGATTACGCGCTCGCGGGACAAGCTGCGCTCCCTGCAGCTGCTGTCCCGCAAGGGCATCGGCATGCCGGTTACCGGGTTTGCCAACAAACCTGACGACATCAAGGACCTGATCAAGATGGTTGGCGGTGCACCGCTGGTGATCAAATTACTGCAGGGCACCCAGGGTATTGGCGTGGTGCTGGCAGAGACCCAGAAAGCTGCCGAAAGCGTAATCGAGGGCTTCATGGGGGTAGGGGCAGATATTCTGGTACAGGAGTACATCAAAGAAGCCGGCGGAGCCGACATTCGCTGTTTCGTGATCGGTGGAAAAGTTGTCGCCTCGATGAAGCGCCAGGCGCAACCGGGTGAATTCCGTTCCAACCTGCACCGGGGCGGTAGTGCCAGCCTGATTCGCATCACCCCGGAAGAGCGCTCGACGGCGGTACGTGCTGCCAAAATAATGGGCCTGAACGTGGCCGGTGTCGATCTGCTGCGCTCCAATCATGGCCCGGTAGTCATGGAGGTGAATTCCTCGCCCGGCCTGCAGGGCATTGAGGAAGCGACAGGCAAGGATGTAGCCGGGGCTATCATCGCATTTATCGAGAGCAATCGTAAGCTGGGCCGCACTGCCACCAAGGGAAAAGGCTGACCATGACCCAGGAAATCAGGCTGGGGAATTTCCGGATAGCACCCGGGGAGCGGCGCGCGCTGGAACTGCCTTTGCCAGCCCTCTATTCCCATACACCGGTCTCACTGCCGGTCTATGTCATCAACGGGAAAAAACCCGGCCCGGTCCTGTTCGTCTGTGCCGCCATTCATGGCGACGAAATCAATGGCGTGGAAATCATCCGCCGGCTGCTGAGAACCAAAGCAGTCAACAAAATCAAAGGGGCTCTGGTCGCAGTGCCAGTGGTCAATGTCTATGGTTTTATTACCCGTTCCCGTTACCTTCCGGACCGACGCGATTTAAACCGGGCGTTCCCGGGCTCGGACACGGGCTCCATGGCCGGCCGCTTAGCCGATACCTTCCTGAACCAGATTGTCAATCAGTGCAGTCATGGTATCGACCTGCACACCGGTGCCATCGGGCGGGAAAACCTGCCTCAGATTCGCGCCCGTATTGAAAATGCACCGCTGACCGAGCAGATGGCTCATGCCTTCGGTGCGCCGCTGATTCTGAATTCCGAAATCGTTGAAGGCTCACTACGTCGCGCGGTGGCTGAAAAGATTCCGGTACTGGTTTATGAGGCCGGAGAGGCGCTACGTTTCGACGAAGTCGCGATCCGCGCCGGGGTCAAGGGTATAACGCGGGTCATGCGGCACCTGGAAATGCTGCCATCGAGGAAAGACAAGAGCCCCGTTCCCAAACCGCTGATCGCCAATTCCAGCCGCTGGGTGCGCGCGCCACAAAGCGGCATCATGCGCTCCATCGTGCCGCTGGGCGCTCACGTCCAGAAAGATCAGACCATCGGTTGGGTGGCGGATCCATTCGGCGAACGGGAAGCAGAGATTCAGGCTCCGGTGCCTGGGATTGTTATTGGCCGCAACAATCTCCCGCTTGTACATGAGGGTGAAGCACTGTACCACATCGCAGTGTTTTCCGAGCCCAGGATAGTTGCCGAATCGGTCGAGGCGTTTCAGGAAGAGTACAACCCTGATGGCGAACGGGCCCCGGGCGACGAACCTCCGATCATCTGAATACCGCAGCGCCATTGAACCATCAGGGAGACTGCGCAATCGCAGGGTTTCCGGTGCCGGCTATCAGATTATAAAAATCAGCCTGGTGTCCCAGAGTTCCGGATCCGTCGACGGACAGGTGACCGCTGTCCCGGTAGAAGAAGGTCTCGCCATCATGAGCCCGGCAAAGTCCTTCCGGACAAAGCAGCTGATCCAGGAACACCACTTGAAATTCCTCGTTTAGTTCCCTCAGCCAGGCAAACACCTGTTTCTGTTCCTCGCTGCCCCGATCCAGGGCGAAGTTACAGTGACTCAACTGCCTGGCAAAGTATTCGGCGCGACCCAGGCACCGACCGATATTGGTACCGCCATTGGCCGGCGGCGGTGAAAAGATGACCGGGACGATTCCCCGCTCCAACAAAAAACCAAGAGTCTTTCTGAACTCGGTGTCTACCAGCTGACCGGTCGCCCTGACCGAAACTCCGTCATTGTTGACAAGCCGGGGACTGGCTCCGAAAAAACTGCTGAATGGCGACGACAGAACTGCATATTTCAGCGACGGCAGTGAATCAATCCGCATCGCCACCTGGCGATTGAACTCAAGACATTCAGCCGCTGCAGAGCCGGACTGAAGACTGGCAACATTCAGGAACGGTGCACAGGCACTCCGGGTCATCTGCACCATGGCGGCAGCCGGATTGGCGGTCAGTATCCCGCGCACCAGGTGCATGGCGTAAGAGTCACCCCAGATCAGCAGTTCCGGACTGGCACTGGTCCGGCATTGGCTGGCATCGAGGTCCCGACCGTCACAAATCTCATGCAACCCGAAGTTGATCCGGGTTTTGTCGGCCCAGGCCAGGTACACCTCAGCCCCTGCCGCCCGGTTGATGAAACCATAGGATTTCTGCCCGGCAATTCCCACCGCGATCAGCGCCAGGGAACAGGCCAAGGCGGCTTGGAAAAGTGGTACCCCGGTCAGCACTCTTCCTTTGCGGAATGGCAGCTCCACCAGTAGCCAGGTGAGACTGGCGAGGAGAAAAGTGACACCAAGCGTGACGACGATTATCAGCGTGTCTGGCGCCCCTATCGATACATGGCGAAGAAAGGCAAGCAGGGGTTGATGCCAGAGATAGGCGCTGTAGCTTATCAGACCAAATCCCACCAGTGGCCGCAGGGAAAGTAACCTGCCGGTCAGGGTTTCACTGCTGGCAAACTGCAGAATCAATCCGGCACCCAGCGTGGGTAAAAGCGCACGCAGTCCCGGAAACGGCACGCTGTCGTCCAGCACCAGTATCGATACCAGGATCATAACCAGTCCGGTCAGCCCCGCCAGCTCCCTTAAGGGAATCGCTATCTGCTTTATCGGGTCCACTGCCCCGGCCCGGGACGTCTGGCTGCCGCTTAGTGCAATGATCGCCCCCAGCAGCAGTTCCCAGGCTCGCCCTGGCAGCAGAAAGTAACCTGCCATCGGGGCCCGAGAAGTGCTCCATTCAGAAAGCACCAGACTGCCCACACCAAGTACACCAAATATGATCAGTGGCAAAATCCTCCGCCACCCGGGTCCACGGCGGAAATTGTTCCCCTGCTGCCATTTCCAGATCCACATAAGCAGCAGAGGGAAGACCAGGTAGAACTGCTCTTCCACAGCCAGGCTCCAGGTATGCAGCAGCGGGTTGAGCTCCGTAGCGGCGCCCCAATAGTCAGTGTCGGCCCAGAACAGGAAGTTGGAGGCGAACAGAACAACTCCCAGCAGGTCGCGGGAGAACGACCGCATATCAACCGGCAACAACAGCAGCCAGGCGAGCAGAAAAGAAATCCCCAATACGACTGACAGAGCAGGAAGTATGCGGCGGACACGACGCTCGTAGAAGCGGCGCAGAGTAAACCGGCCCTGATCGAGATCTGAGACTATGATAGTGGTAATCAGGTAACCGCTGATTACAAAAAAGATATCGACACCAGCGAAGCCACCGCTGAATGAGTCAAAGCCGGCGTGAAAGAGTATGACAGGAATGACGGCGACAGCCCGCAGCCCATCGATTTCCGAGCGATATTGCAATGCAGTTTTCCGACAATCAGCCAGCGATCCGTGCGCAGCCCTGTTTCGCAGCCAGGATTGCTGCGGCGCAACGGGTCATAGAGGTGAAAACTGCAGTGTTGCAGACATGGGGCAGATATTCCATGTCAGGCGGCTGACAGCCGGTGGTTTTTCAGAAAGTTGCGGCGAAGATCACGTTGGGAGGACGCTGCCAGGCACTGCTACCCTGTTCAATGATATTTTGCGGCTCACCCCGGTTGTTCTGTGAGGTGCCGCAACCCCGGGCATTCACCGGCTCACCAGTCGGCATTGCCTGGCACTGATCCATGGCGTAATTCAGATCGTCATCGTCCTGCGGAGCCTGGCTTTCAATAAAGGCAACCAGATTGGCGAGGGTATCGATGATGTGTTCCTAGTCACCGAATGGGCTGCCGATCACTTAGACCCTGCCGGCAAAGAAGGACCAGGTACCATTGATATCGAACTTGATCGAAAGACTACTTTTTGTGAGGGTACAGACAAACCAGTTGGCACCAAGCTGACTTACCTACTTGATAGCGGCAGGTGGCGAAAAGGTAGTGCTGTCCGGCCGCTCGGCAAAATTTAACAGTTCGTCAGCTTCGTACAGTGTCGCCGTCTGGGCAAAACTGCCTGCCGACAGATCCTGGGAAACCAATAGGAATAATCAAAACGAAAGAATCATTTTGGTAATACGACCTGTCCGGTATTGTTCTTATTGGATGAGGATCCGGCGCAATATGCCACACTACACCAGTGTCGGCAGTGAGGAATTCCGGGCTTGTTGCACAGGTCCATAATAAGGATCCTTAAAAATCGAGCATTTTGTGCAGCCGCTGTTACCGGAGCTATAATCGGGGAACGTGTGAAACAGGCGTTCCAGCCGGATGGCAGATTAACAATGCTTTCCGCCGCGATCCGAAAACGACCAACCTTACGAACCTCCGGTCTGGTAATACCTGGCCCCTGATCACTGAAGAAAAATTATTAGAAAAGGTCTTTAAAGAAAGTTCAACAAACAGCGCCATGCCAGCCTCATACGAACTTACCCCAGAACAACTTTTCACGGGCACCGACCCCGCCACACTGCCTTTCGCAACGACAGAGGATCTGGAAAGCCTTGACGTGGTAATAGGCCAGGCAAGGGCTATCTCGGCCATTGAACTTGCTATCGAGGTCTGCAGGCCAGGGTTTAACCTGTTCGCACTGGGACCGGCGGGAATCGGCAAGCAATCCACCATCCTGCAGTACCTCACCAGGCGGGCTGAATCGCAACCCACACCCGACGACTGGTGTTATGTCAACAACTTCGAGAACCCTCAGAAACCCAATGCCTTGCGTTTGCCTGCCGGTATGGGGCACTCCCTGTGCCTCGACATGCAGAAGCTGGTGGATGACACCAGAACTTCGATGCCGGTAGCGTTTGAGGCGGAAAACTACCAGAAACAGCTCCAGGGAATTCAGGAATATTATGAGCAACGGCGCAGCCAACCCTTCAATGAACTGAGTGAACAGGCCGCGGCCAGTAATATTGCACTGATTCGTGGCCCCCAGGGTTTTGTCCTCGCCCCGATCGTCAATGGCAAGGCCATTGATCACAAGGAATTTACCAAGCTGCCGGAACCTGACCAACAACGGATCAATACCCTGATCGGGGAGTACGAGGACCGGCTTAACAGCCTGTTGAAAAACTCTCAGATGAGTGCGAGACAAGGCAAAATCTGGCGAAAAAGCGCAGTTTACATGGCGTAAATGAGCATTTTGAGCCAGATTTTAACGCCGTATTGTGCCAGCTGAGAGTTTTTCAACAGGCTGTTAACTCACTTCTCCAGAAAATGCCGCAACTGGCCAGGGAGGAACGAACCGAGATTCGCAAACTGGAACGCGAGACTGCTGACCGGACTGTTGCAGTGCTGGTTGAAAGCCTGCTGGCGAAATATCAGTCTCTGCCGGAAGTCTGCAGCTACCTGCATAAGGTCAAGGAGGACATAGCTGACAACGTCGATGACTTCATCGAACAGCAATCCACAGCGGATCTGCTGGAATTGGCCAGCGACGGATCAACCCGGTTCCGGAAGTATGCGGTCAACCTGTTGATAGATAACAAGGAGACCAAGGGTGCACCCATTATTTACGAAGACAACCCGGCCTACCCGAAACTGACCGGTCGGGTCGAATATGAGTCGAGAATGGGCACGCTGGTCACCGATTTCACCCACGTCAAGCCAGGCGCTCTGCATGCCGCGAATGGCGGCTACCTGCTGCTGGATGCCCTGGAACTGCTGCGACAGCCATTTGCCTGGGAAGCCCTTAAGCGCATACTTTACGCCAATCGGATCTCAATTCAGTCAATCGGCACCTTGTACGGCATGATGGACACCGCCAGCCTGGAACCGGAACCGATCCCCCTTGATTTAAAGGTCGTATTGCTGGGCGAGCGCCATCTCTACTACGCGCTGTTGCAATTCGATCCAGGTTTCAATGAGTTATTCAAAATAGCCGCCGACTTCGAAGAAGAGATGTTGCGAAGCAGCGAAAACATCGAACAATTTTCCAGATTGCTTGCCCATCTCATTAAAAAGGAAAACCTGCCACCTTTCGACGCATCGGCGGTGGCCAGGATCACCGAGTACAGTGCCCGACAGGCAGGCGACTCCGAAAAACTTTCCACTCACATGCACAGTATCGTGGGCCTGCTTCAGGAGGCTGCGCACTGGGCAACGAAAAACAGTTTTCCGGTAGTGACTGGAGAAAATGTACAGAAGGCCATTGATGAACAGGTCTTTAGACTCAGTCGCCTCAAGGAACGCCTGAGCGATGAAATTCAGAGAAACACTATCCTGATAGATACAGAAGGCGAGCAGATCGGCTGCGTCAATGGACTTGCGGTCATCGATCTCAGCAATTACCGGTTCGGCTATCCCACCCGAATCACTGCTACAACCCGACCGGGAAGTGGCAAGGTGGTAGATATAGAACGGGAAGTCAAATTAGGCGGCCCCACTCATTCCAAGGGTGTTCTTATCCTTTCGTCCTTCCTGGCATCCCGCTATTGCAGGGAGGCACCACTTTCATTGTCGGCCAGCCTGACCTTTGAACAGTCCTACGGTCAGGTGGAGGGGGACAGTGCCTCGATGGCCGAACTGTGCGCCTTGCTTTCCTCACTGGCGCAACTGCCGATTCGCCAATCCCTTGCTATCACCGGTTCGGTCAGCCAACTCGGCCATGCCCAGCCGATCGGCGGAGTCAATGAAAAAATCGAAGGGTTTTTCGACATCTGCCGGGAACGCGGACTTGATGGCCGGCAGGGGGTCATTATCCCGGCCGCCAACGTCAAGCACCTGATGCTGCGCGACGAGGTGGTGGCGGCCGTGCGGACGGGCAGTTTCCATGTCCATGCAGTAGCGAACGCGGATCAGGCTATGGAAATTCTGACCGGCCGGGCAGCCGGTGTTCGCGATGATAAAGACCGGTTTCCCGAGAATACGGTAAACTGCCTGGTCGAAGAATAACTGCGCTCGATGTCCAATACCCTGCGGGACTTCAGCCGGAAACGTGGTGCGGACGACAGCTGAGCCGGCCCCTGGTGAGAGCCAGCCAGCCGCGGATCGCCACCGTTCCAACACACTGCTACTGGTCCAGTAACACCACTTCCTGCGCCCAGCCGTCACGGTAACGCAGTAATATCCTGTCGCCTTCGGTATAGAATCCGGGATGGTCAAGTTCATCGGTCCAGGCCAGCTCGGCATTAAGCCTGAACCTAAGGGTCTGTTCTCCAAACATCAACTGAAAGGTACCATCCGCATTCAACATCAATTGCTGTTGAACGGCAGTCCGCACCTGATCACGCAGTTGAAAGAAATCATGCGCGCAGGCATGCAGGCGTTGTCGAATCCCGTCCGGGTGCGTGACCCACAGGTTACCCTCGGCATCGATTTCCACGTTGATCACCCCCGGCGCATTGACGCTGGCAAGTACCAGGTCAGGCCCGAAGCAGTAGCGCTCACCAGCCGGAGACTCCATTTCCAGCCCCTGCTGAAACCAGTAAAAATTGGTCCATCCCAACCGCAACAGTTCTCCGATCAGCTCCGCCTGCCGATGTATGGCGCTGCGAATCTGCAGTTCTGCCCGGGACTGGGAGCGTAACCTTAAGCCTCCCTCTTCAGTGTGCTCCAACCGCCTCTGTACGGCATTCTGATAGCGGAACGTGGGTCCTACCGGGGACAGGCTCAGGGTCGTGCCATCAGGCAGGGTAACAGTGTAAACGCCAGGCTCCTGCCCCTGGACCACGTTGACCATCCCCGGCGACACATCCAGCAAATCGCTGAGAATTTCGATCATCACCTGGGTGTCCGCATACTCAACCCCGCAGCTTGGACAACCATAACCAGGCCCGGGTCCCGGCTGGGCACTGATGGTCCGGGCCAGCGTGATAAGAAATATTCCAGTCAAGACACTTCGATAATAGATGCGAATCATCAGTCATTTCCTGCTTTATGAAAAAATATGGCCGTTCTTCTACCAGAGCAACTCTGCAATGAATCAGCAGAGTTGCTCTACACTTAATCAGAGATTCCTTAATATAGGATTAAACAGGTGTTTACAGGCTTGATTAGAATCAAACTACTTTTCTCTGACGCAATTCCGTTTTCCTGCGCAACCCGGCCTCTACGGAATATTGTCCGGGCTCAGAGCAGCTAAGCAGGCACTGGACAGTCAGACTTTGCCTGGCAGCAAAGGCACGAAAGCAACTCTCAATACCGAGCGGGTTTCCAGGTCTCCGGCGGGGCTTCGACGGATCAGTTTCAATTCCTGGGGCCCCCAGCGGCGCCCTATCGGGATGACCAGCCGTCCTCCGGGTGCCAACTGATCCAGTAACGGCGCGGGAATTTCACTGGCAGCAGCGGTCACGATGATACCGTCGAACGGTGCCGCCTCCGGCCAGCCTTCACTGCCATCATCACAACGTACATGGACGTTATGGTAACCAAGGGTCTGCAGCCGTTGCCGGGCTGACTCGGCCAGTTCTGCCAACCGCTCGATGCTGTAAACGTCCTTCACCAGTCGGGACAGAATGGCAGCCTGATAGCCTGACCCGGTTCCGATCTCCAGTATCCGCTGTTCGGGAGCCGTTTCCAGCAGGTCAGTCATCAATGCCACAATAAACGGTTGGGAGATGGTCTGCTGGTGGCCGATCGGCAGGGGGCGATTGGTGTAAGCCTCGAGACGGTACTCATCGGGTACAAACTGATCACGGGCCACCGCGGCCATAG
Organism: Pseudomonadales bacterium; assembly: GCA_024234395.1. Classification (GTDB taxonomy): domain Bacteria; phylum Pseudomonadota; class Gammaproteobacteria; order Pseudomonadales; family Pseudohongiellaceae; genus NORP240. The sequence continues at coordinate 58,926 of JACKOH010000001.1, read as the reverse complement.
CCTTCATCACCTTGTCGCTGAAGCTGTCACGGCCGGTTTCAGCGGCAGTGAAACGCGCATCGGCGGCAATTTCACCCAGAATGCGCCTGATCTCAGTTTTCATATTTGCACCTTCCCGCTCACAATCTTTACGCAGGGGACCCTGATTAATCAGAGGTTGCCTGGCAGGCCGCCAGTTTACTTGCAACATTGGCGAATACAGCTGGCTGAACAATTTAACAGATCAACGAGCCCTGGCCTGATTTCTCCATCCCATCCCTGTTTCGTCACTGCACGTCCCGATAGATTGGACTATGCCTCCACAACTCTTTACTATCGGATTATTTCTCCCGCTTTTAGAATGGGAGCCTGTGTGCAAATTCCATAGTAATGCCGCTGCCAGGAGGTATGCAAAACAGTCCGTGAAATCCATGCAGACCCTCTTTCTGCTACTCTTTTCCCTGCCGGTATTGGCCGCCCAGTATTTCAGCCTCGATCTGAATCCTGCAAACCTGCTCTCCGCCGTGCTGTCGCTGTGTGCTCTGGTCGTGTTCCTGAGCCTGGTCCTGGCCAGACTCAGACCCGGCATGGTCCGCACCGCCGTCGGATTGACAACAACCACAACCCTGGCACTGTATTTTTTCGGCCAGTTTCTGAGCTTTTATCTGCAGGGCAGCTATATCAACCAGCAATTCTATTTTCATATGAACCTGGCCACGTTGACAGAAACCTGGTCAGCCTATTGGCCCCTGGCAGCCCTGTTCGGTGTCTGGCTGGCGCTATTGTGGAGCTGTTTTCTGTGGTTCCGAAATCGCCTCGACACGCTGAGGCCGGCACCGGCACTATTGACCCTGTTGCTGATTGCTGCGCTGGCTCTTGACCCCGGACTGAGACAGACGGCTATCGCATCATTGTCCAATACTGATTCCGATCACCCCACCTCCCTGTCGGAAGTCGATTGGAACCGGTTGAAATTAAACAAGGCGGCATTGGACGCATCAATCGCACCGGTAAGCGCCGGAAAGAACCTGGTTCTGGTCTTTATGGAGGGACTGGAAAAACTCTATACGGAAGAGTCGATATTTCCGGAATTGACCCCCAACCTGACGCGTTTCGGTAACGAGGGTTGGCAACTCGACAATGTCTTTCAGATTCCCGGCAGTGAATGGACCATGGGTGGCCTGGTGGCCACACTGTGCGGAACTCCCCTGCTTCACGATCTCGGCCTCGACGGCAATGTTGTCATGTTTACCGGCTTCCTCAACCAGGCGACCTGTGTGCCGGATCTCCTTGCCAGAGCGGGCTATCGGCAGACTTTTATGGGTGGCGCTTCATTGGAATTTGCGGGAAAAGGAGAGTTTCTGGAAGCACACAACTTCGATACAGCTCTGGGGCGCGAGGAACTCGCGCCAAGACTGGCAAATCCGGACCGGCTGGGCGGGTGGGGACTCTTTGACGAGTCGCTGTTCGATCTGGCGACCGGAGAGTTCGAACGCCTCGCAGCCACTGGCAGCCCGTTCAACCTGACGCTGCTGACTGTCGATACGCATCACCCCAGCGGCGAACCGTCACCCGGCTGTCCGCCTTATGAACAAATCGACAACTCCATACTGCATGCAGTTCACTGTACGGATCTGCTGGTGGGAAAATTCGTCAACTTTATGCAGCATCATCCTGCCTGGCAGGACACTGTCGTGGTGCTGGTTTCCGATCACCTGGGAATGCGCAACAATGCCTACTCCCTGTTCCCTGATTACTATGAGCGACGCCTATACTTCACCGCACTGAATACCGGTCACCAGGAACAGCGGCAGGTTATTGCCACGCCCATGGATCTCGCACCTACGATCCTCGATTTGCTGTCTGTACAACAACAGGCGTCGTTTCTCGCCGGGTCGAGCCTCCTGAATGCGGAAAATCTGCAAGCGGAAGACGCCGGGATAGAAGCTGATCGCAGCGAGGCGGCTCGCTATATCAACAGCAATTATTTTTCCTCAAGGAACAACGAACAGTTATTGTACTCTCTGGCAACAAGCCGGCTCTTCGAACTGGACTTTTCTGACGATGTCAGCGAGCAGCAGCGGGTGAATGATGGTCTCCTGTTCACCGCCACTGGCGACGATCCATTCATTCTATTGCCCGAATTGACCCTTGATGAAGCGGACCAGGTGAGAATGTACGTTACCCTGGAAACCGAACAGGCCTCCACGTTTACCGTCTACTATCCAACCGAGGATGAACCCGGCTACTCTGAAGCTCACACCCTGCATGGCACGACGGTAAAGGGCGAAAATCAACTGGTTTTCAGCCTCGACTTGCTTGCCGTCAGTGGACGCCTGCGCATCGATCCGGGAATCAATCCGGGACATTTTCAGATTTCCAGGCTGGAGATACGATCGCAATAACGGTGAAGAATTTTGCATGGAAAAAACTACCCTGCTTTGCGCGGGGAAGGTCTGAAACGACGACCATGATCTACACTTGCCTGATTCCAAAGATCCCGCTTCTTTTTTCAGCGCTGTGCTGTGTTCAGCTTTTTGCCCAGCCTGGTGATAAGCTGCCTCGCATCGCTCATGCCGGTGGGCAGGTAGAGGGTGCCACGTACACCAATTCACTGGAGGCCCTGAATAAGAACTTTGCAGCTGGCTTTCGTGCATTCGAAATCGACTTCAGCTGGACTTCCGATCGACAACTGGTTTGTCTGCATGACTGGCAGGAGAGTTTCCAGCGAAGCTTCGACCTGCCGCCTGGTCCACCGCTTTCACTGGGTGAGTTCGAACAGCTGGTAACCGACCACTCTCAATTCACCAAATGCACTCTCGCCAGCTTTATGGACTGGTTTGCCAATCACCCTGACACACTGTTGATAACCGACTTCAAGGAAGGGAACCTGGATGCACTCTCCCTGCTCAGTGCCGACTATCCGCAGTTCCGGCAGCGGGTAATACCGCAAATATACCAGCCCGTGGAATACCAGCCAGTCAGGGATCTGGGATTTGAAAGGGTAATCTGGACACTGTATGAATATCCGGGGGGAACCCGCGCAGTGCTGGAGGTGGCGCCAGCCATGGAACTGTGGGCGGTGACCATGAATACCGATCGAGCCCAGCAACAGCTGCCACGGGAACTGAATGCAATAGGCCTCCGCACCTATGTTCACACTGTGAATGAGTACGCCGACCTGCTTTATTTGCAATCACTTGAGGTCGGTGAGATCTATACCGATTCCCTGAGCACAGTCAGGGAAAGGGAGCTACAAGCCACCACCACTCTGACTGCAGCAGACAGCCCGCTACTCAAGGCTCGACAGGAACGCAGCCGTGAATCCGAGCGTCAGATCGAGGACTTTTTCCAACTGTCCGATGTGCTCTATTCACTGTCTGCAAACCTGGATCCAGCTGAATTCACCACCAACCAGCTGACCATCCAGGCACTGCCGGCCGGTACGCTTGAGCTGATTGCCAGCGGCAAAGATCCCTACTTCAATTTTCCTCCTCTCGAGGACCCCGATCAGGATATCAACATTCTCATCGACCTGGATGTGCCGGACAACTCGGTGTTGGAGGTTTTCTATACCACCCGGTCGAAGCCAGGCTTTGCGGCCGAACAAAGGGTTTCCAGGCCGGTGGAAGCCGGCAACAACCGCCTTGCCATCGGTCTCAACGAAGACTCTCCGGTTACCCGGCTGCGGCTTGACCCGGGGACTATTCCGGGCGTCTATACGATCAGACAGTTTGAGGTGCGCACGAAATCCCGCCCGTGGTTCCGGTTTCTACGCTGGGACTGACTGGCCGATCACCAGGAGGATCGGAACTGCCAGCAGTGTCTCCCGTTGTTACTGGACAGTAGCAAGGCGGTCCTGCAGATAAGCCACTGCGTCAGTGATCGGTCTACCCTCCACATCGACGATACGGTTGGCTTCCCGCATCATCCCGTCACTGATGCTGTCTTCCAGGGAGGCAACCACTGCCATGAACCGGCGATTAACGGCTGCCTGTTCCGAAGCGATGTAGATTCCGTCATAGGGAAGTAATGCATCGCGGGAATCATCGAGAATCAGCAGGTCGTAAGCGGCAACCCGACCGTCTGTGGTATACGCGGTAATCAGATCCACCTGGCCTTCGTTCACTGCCGAATACATTAACGCGGCATCGAAAGTCAGTTTACGGGCGAAATCGATCTGGTAGGTATTGCGCAGGGAGACCCATTCCGGGCGCCCGAAAAACTCTAGATCCGCCCCGCAGGCCAGCGTGTCGGCGATTAGAATCAAGTCCTCGATTGACTCCACACCGAGTTCTGCAGCCCGATCCCGGCGCATGGCCAGTGCGTACAGATTTTGAAATCCCGACGCACCGACTGCCACGGTTCCCGGCTGCTGATCGATGTAATCGGATACTGCTTCGCGGACCATTTTCCTGCCTGGATTCGATTCTTCCTGCATCTGATTGGCCCACAGAGTACCGGTATAATCCATGTAGACATCCACATTGCCACTCCGGGTCGCTTCATAGATCACATCGGAACCCAGCCCCAACCGCTGCTCCACCTCAAACCCCTCGTTGGACAGTTCGGCAGCGAGCAAGCCTGCGATTATGTACTGTTCGGTAAACGGTTTGCCGCCGATTATGAAGTCCGGTTCAGGTCGTGGTATCAGCGCCAGTGCAGCAACAATGACTACAGCAATCAGACCGGCCAACACTGTCCTGCCAATCCATTTTTCCTCTGGCGTGTTGCGGCGTTTGACCTGTCTCTCGGATATCCACTGCACGCCTCCGATCAGGCCATCCAATGTCACAGCCATCAGCGCGGCCGCAATGCTACCCACGGTCACTGCGACCAGATTGCGGGTCTGAATCCCGGTAAAGATGTAATTGCCGAAGCTGGTGGCACCAACCAGCGTGGAAAGTGTCGCCAGGCCCACGGTCCAGACAGTGGCAGTACGGATGCCTGCGATTATGACCGGCATAGCCAGTGGCAGTCTCACCTTACGCAGTACCTGGGCTTCGGTCATGCCGATACCCCGCGCAGCTTCCACCACATCGGCCGGCACAGTCTCCAGCCCGGTCAGGGTATTGCGGATGATGGGCAGCATGCAGTAAAGAGTCAGTGCGATGAACGCCGGCAGGTATCCGATCCGCCCACCCAGAAGTGCGACGGTAAGCGCCAGAATCGCCAGGCTGGGGATCGTCTGGATAATACTTACCACTGTCAGCAACGGCGTCCTGAGAGGTCGGGACTGCTCTGCCAGAATACCCAGCGGAACACTGATGAGAGTTCCGATGATCAGGGCACTGAGTGTCAGGGCCAGGTGGCCCTGTAAATACCCGGGTAACAGCAGCAGTTGTTCCTGCAGATTCTGATTCATGGGTTCGGTGTCAATTCATGAGCTGTTCGAGGCGTTCCGCTCGACGTCTCGGCATGTCCACAAATTCCTGAACATAGTCGTCAGCCGGATCATTAAGCAGTTCAGCAGGTGTGCCAAGTTGCAGAATTCGCCCATTGCGCATGACGGCTATCCGATCGGCCATCAGCAGTGCTTCGGTCATATCATGGGTGACCATGATGACCGTCAGTCCCAGCTGTAACTGGATATTCTTGAACTCATCCTGGAGACCGGCCCGGGTAATCGGGTCCAGGGCGCCGAACGGTTCATCCATCAGCATCACCTCCGGCTTCGCCGCCAGGGCTCGGGCCACACCGACCCGTTGCTGCTGGCCACCGGACAGGTCCGTGGGATTCCGGGCGCCATACTCACTGCGGGACAGACCGACCAGATTCAGCATCTCGTTACAGCGCCGGCGGATCTGCTCAGGTTCCCAGCCGAGCAGCTCCGGCACCGCGGCCACATTTTCCTCGATGGTGCGATGCGGAAAGAGACCGATGCCCTGAAACACGTAGCCAATATTGCGTCGTAACTGTTCCGGGCGATGCTTGCGGATATTCTCGCCAGCCACCAGGATGTCTCCCTGCGAGGGTTCTTCCAGGCGGTTAATCAGTTTGAGGGTGGTGGTCTTACCACAGCCCGATTCGCCGATAAGGCCCAGCAATTCGCCTTTGCGGACACTGAGATTGACGTTTTCAACAGCGTGAGTCCGACTGCCCTCGAAGCGCTTATAGACGTTTTTGAGTTTGATCATGGAACCTGCCCTGACTGAGACTCCAGTCTGGAGTCTAACACGTTGAGGAATCAGTATCCCTTCCTGTTCCGCCCAAACTCAACGCCGGAACAATTCAAACTGAATAATCATCGAAGCCAGGCCCTAGATAATCCATAATAGGGACAGATTTATTTTCCCCTGAAATAGGGACAGATCTATTTTTCTTTGATTTATTTTTCTTTCGCCAGGAAAATAAATCTGTCCCCATCATTATGGTGTTTACGGACGCAAGGTGATTCCCATGATCTTCAGACAACTGTACGACTACACTTCTTCAACCTATACGTATCTGCTGGCTGACGAGTCCAGTCGGGAGGCGTTGCTTATCGATCCGGTGTTTGAGCAGTTCCAGAGGGATCTGGCGATGCTGCGGGAGCTGGGGCTGACCCTGAAGCTGGTTGCGGATACCCATGCCCATGCCGACCATATCACCGCAGCCTGGCTGCTGAAGCAAAAAACCGGCTGCAAAATTGCCATTTCCGCGGACGCCGGCGCCGAGAATATGGATATTGGCCTGAAGCACGGCGATTCTTTCGGTGTGCAGGGAGTGACTCTGGAGGCGCGTTCCACTCCGGGTCACACCAATGGCTGCATGAGCTTTGTGCTGGCTGACAAAACCAGGGTGTTCACCGGTGATGCCCTGCTGATCCGTGGCTGCGGGCGCAGTGACTTCCAGCAGGGCAATGCGTCACGGCTGTACCACTCGATTACCGAACAGCTCTTCACCCTGCCCGATGACTGCGCGGTGTTTCCCGCCCATGACTACAATGGCCGCACCCAGTCCACCATTGGTGAGGAAAAGGCCTTCAACGCGCGCGTTGGAGGAGAAGCCAATGAAAACGATTTCGTTCAGTACATGCACGCCATGCAGCTGCCGCACCCGAAAAAAATCGACGAGGCAGTACCCAATAACCTGCGCTGTGGCAAACCGGAATCCGGAGAAATGCCGCCGGAACCGGACTGGGCAGACCTGCGTATCAGCTATGCCGGGGTTCCCGAGGTGGAACCGATCTGGGTGATGCAGAATCAGCCGTCTGTCACCATACTCGACGTCCGGGAACCAGAGGAACTGGACGAAACCATGAAGGCCCTGGACAACGCGATCTTTATTCCGCTCTCCGAGCTACGGGACCGGGTCAACGAGGTACCGAAAGACAAGCCGGTGGTCACCCTGTGCCGCTCCGGCAAGCGGTCAGCCCTGGCAATCAATGTTCTCAAGGAAGCCGGACACGAACGGGTTGCCAATATATTCGGTGGTGTGTTGCGCTGGAACGCCAGCGCAGTCCCTCAGAGCATCACTGGCCACGATTCCTGACCGGCCCTGACTGCAACTGGCTAGCAATCGGCAGCACGGGATCTTTCCCGGGTAGACCGGCCCTCATTCCGAGGGCCGGCACTTTCCTGATGTGGCTGATGGGGCTGATGTGGCAATGCGCTCTACTGTCAGGCGCTGGAACAATCCGTCATTAAAAATCCAACTGCGCCGCCGGCGCGTTGTCGCGCGCCTCCTGTTCGGCATTGCGCTCACGCATGCCGCGTTCACCCTGCAGATAACTCCATTCCAGGCGGGTGGTTATTCCGGCTCCTGAAGACGACAGATTGATGCGCATATAGGGGCTGAGAACTGCTCTGGCCAGCTCCATCTGCTTGTCAAAATTATCAGGGATGGCATCCAGCCAGCCATTGGGACAGCCACCACCCCCAGATGCCCCCCAGGGATTCTCGGGACCGCCACAAGGCGCTTTGAGCGCATCGAAAACCGCTTCCCTGTGCCCCATGCCGCGGTCAGGCACGGCCTCGATCAGCGAATTCTTATATTCGGGAGACAACAGCGATGCATCGTGGTAAATCAGTGTGGTATCCGGTGAGGAACGAAAGGCCATCCCGTTCCGGTAAATGTCGTCAGGAAAGGTGGATGGCCCGAAAGCCCCGCGGGCCTGGCTGATCATGGTTTCCAGATCAAACTTTCGAACGTCCTGGTTATATATCTGGTCATATTGAATCAGGTAAACCAGTTCCAGGCTTCTGGGACCCGCCGGCGCGCTGGCGCTCCGTCTGGCACTTATGTCCCTGGCATCGGTGCCTGCAATTCGCAGCTCTCTGGCAGAAGGTTGACGACTGGAACTGCCAACAGTCTGCTGATTCTCGCTGACAACCTGCTGGGCCTGCAGCACCCTATCTTTCAGCTCACCCTCCGGCAGTTCGTCAATAAACTGCTGGGACGGTTCGACAGTGAGATACTGAATGCGCTGGGTTCGTATAATCTGACCGTCGTCGGTCTTCTGCTGTTTGAAATAGAACTGCGGCGCATTACTCTCATAGCCGCGGTCCTTGAGGATCTGATCCACGTACATGGCCGGCATGCCGACGCGCAGCCCCTGGATCTCCTGGTTTATCGCCAGCAGATCGTTGCCGGAAGGAGTACCCCAGAACAGGTTGGCCGGCATACCGCCCTGGCCCGACGCGACAACGGCAGGTGTTGAAGAGGTGGTGGAACCGGAAATCCCCGTGCTGGAGATACCCACCGTGGACGGCACCTGAGGCACGACATCGTCGACAATGCCGTCGGTGGAATCGCTGACATCCTGATTGACGTCGCCGATCTCCTGGTTGGTAACGGAACGTACCTCATCCACGGCGTTGTTAACTGTGTCGTTAACACGCCGGCGGATGGAATCCAGGAAGCCCTGGGCCTGAACCGAACTGGCGAAAATCAGCAACAGCAAGACAGTGAGAATTCGCATAGCCAATCTCCCGATATTCTTGTGAAAGGGATCAGCTTTGGAATTTAACGCCGTGAGAAGTGCATGTCCAGTTCAGGGGGCATAATCCGCCGCCCCGGTCAGGCTCACTTTTTGAAAAAATTCTCGAATGCCTTGACCTCATTGCCCAGCGCAGTCCAATAATGTTCCGCGCCTTCCTGGAGCTCGTCCCAGGCGTCATCGCTGGCCTCCATCAGCTCGTGCAACCGGTGTTTGGCCTCTTCCTTCATCTCATGCAGCTTTTCCACTTTCTCTTCGTGCTCGAGGTCTCCCTCCACATCCTTCACCTTGGCCTTGAGCGCGTCGATATCCCGCTCCAATTGCGTAAGCTTGGCTTTGAGCTTTTCTTCGTGGTCTTTTCGGTGGCTCATGTGTCGACTCCTTGGCTGAGAATTAATCCAGCGTCAACCGGGCTTCGCCGGTAGTGCAGCCATCCTAAATCCGCCCTGCAAACGCAGTCAACTCCAACCTCCTGTCGGTTTGACAGTAATCAATCCCGGAACCGGTATTCAGCCATCGCTTACTTCTCCCGTGCCAATTACCACCGCCTGGGCTATACTGCCGCCGCTGCTGCTGGAGGACCTGGCCATTAACACGCCGACCACTGAGTCACCCCCTGCTCCGGAAGGCGCCTTTGCGGTGTTTTCCGAGCCGCAGTTTCGCTGGCTGTTCCTGGGCAACGTGGCGTTCTTTTTCGCCATGCAGGGGCAGATGCTGACGCGCACCATACTTGCCTGGGAACTGACCGGACAGGCAACCTCGCTGGCTTACATCAACCTGGTGGTTGCAGTACCGTTGCTGTTTGCCTCGCTGTTGGGAGGCGCCATCACGGATCGCGTCGAACGGCGCCAGCTGGTGGTCACGGGACAGGTCCTGATTCTTGCCAACGAACTGTTCATCCTGACCCTGCTGTTGCTGGATCAGCTGCAGTTCTGGCATATGCTTTGTACAGCATTTGTGGCCGGATGCGCCTTCCCGTTCATCATGCCGGCCCGTATGGCGATCACAGCGTCCGTGGTCGGTCCCAGGCGCATGCAGAGCGCCATGGCATTTTCCGGGGCGGTAATGAATCTGAGCCGGGTAGCGGGACCGGCAGTGATGGGCATCGTCATCGCCCAGTTCTCGGTAAAGGCCGCCTACGTGGTTTCGTCAGCATTGTATGTCACCGCGATACTCTGCATGCTGCGAGTCGCCACCAGTCGCTCCTCCAACGCCAACAAACCCCGTCAACACCTGCTGGCGGATATTGCCGGCGGCTTTTCCTATCTGCGCCAGAATCGCCCCATGCTGATCTGCCTGATTTTCGGTCTGCTGCCCATGTTCGTGGCCATGCCGTTCCAGAATATTCTGGTGATGCTGGCGGAACAGGCCTGGCAGAGAGGCGAAAGCGGAGTTGGCACGTTGATGGCAATCGGCGGGATCGGTGGTGTACTGGGTTCCATCTGGATCGTCAAACAGGGGGAATCCCAGAACCGGCTGCGGCTCATGATCGGCGCAACCCTGGCATTCGGCCTGTTTCTTGGCCTGTTTTCCCGCACTCCGGATTTTACCCTGGCCCTGTTGCCACTGCTGCTGGCTAATACCTGTGCCAGCGCGGCGCAGACCGTCAACAACGCGTCCATCCAGATTCTGACCGATGACGAAATGCGAGGCAGAATGAGCAGCCTGATGATGATGTCGTTCGGCCTCACCCCGATCGGGGTCTTTCCGATGGCGATCGCGGCCGACCGGATCGGCGCCGCCAATGCCATCACTGGAGCCTGCATTCTGCTGGTGGTGCTGACCGCCCTGTTTGCACTGTCGAGCCCCACCCTGCGCTTACTGGATCAGACGGTAAAAAACCGGCTGCTGGAAAGCCACAGGACCGGCTGATCAGGCCAGCGACAACTCCACCTTCAACAGTGAACCCTCGCTTGCCGCCCGATTGACACGAAACCCCAACTCCCGCACGAAATCGAGCATGCGCCTGTTGTCTGCCACGACCTCCCCCTCCATCACCGCATAGCCCTTGGTTCGTGCGTCCTCGATCAACAGTTCCATCAAACGATGCCCAACGCCCAGCCCCTGGTAACGATCATCCACGACGATGGCAAACTCGCAACCATTGCCGGTATCCAGTTTGAAATAGCGGCCTACCGCGATTTCCCGTTCTTTGCCGTCCGGTTTAACAATGACCGCAATCAGCGCCATGTGAACACTGAAATCGATGTGAGTAAAATAGCTGACCATTGCCGGGGTCAGGTCCCTGGTTCCCGCACAAAACCGGTAGTAGCGGGATTGTGCCGACAGGCCATGGACAAACTCCCACTCGATATCGGCATCCTCCGGCAGGATGGGACGGATTACCACATCGGTACCGTCTGCCAGCCGACAGGTTTCTCTGAAATCCCGGTTGATCTGGTTCATAATCCTTCCTGCCTGGAGCGTTGGCGCAAATTCGTGCGGTTATCCCGTGGAAGTGCGAATTACCCGCCGCCCGGAACCGGCCTGAAGGTTAACTGCGCACTGCTCAACACAACTGTGACGAGTCACCAATGACTACAGCCCTGATTTCCCACCCCGCCTGCTCGCGACACGACATGGGCCGCTTTCATCCCGAGCGCCCGGCCCGGCTTGGCGCCGTCAATGACGCCCTGATCGAAGCGGGAATCGCCGACCTGCTCATGCATTGCCAGGCCCCAAGGGTTACCCGGCAGCAGTTGGAACGGGTGCATGACAAGGCCTATATCGATTACCTCGAAAGCCATGCTCCGCTCGCAGGCAACTGGGAACTGGACCACGAAACCATCATGAACCCCTTCACCCTGGAAGCAGCCCGGCGGGCGGCCGGGGCGGTGGTCCATGGCGTGGAACTGGTGATGTCGGGCCGGGCGGATAACGCATTCTGCAATATAAGGCCACCCGGCCACCATGCCGAGCATGACCTGGGTATGGGTTTCTGCTTCTTCAACAACGTGGCAGTGGGCGCGGCTCACGCCCTTCAGCAGGAGCAGATTCGCAAAGTACTGATTGTCGATTTCGACCTGCACCATGGCAATGGCACCGAAGAAATCTTCCAGGATTCACCCCAGGTGATAATCTGTTCCAGTTTCCAGCATCCCAATTACCCTGACAAGCCATTCGCCAGGGACAGCCAGCGCATCATCAATGTGACACTGCAGGCCGGCGAAGGCTCGATCGATTTCCGCAACCGGGTGGCCGACTCCTGGTTCCCGGCCATTGAATCCCATCAGCCCGATCTGTTCCTGATCTCCGCAGGCTTCGATGCTCACGGCAACGATCCGCTATCCGAACTTCGCCTTACTGCCGAAGACTACTACTGGATAACCGGCCGACTGGTGGAGCTGGCGGACCGCCATGCGCAGGGCCGGATCGTATCCTGCCTGGAAGGCGGCTACGACCTCAAGGCCCTGGGCCTGAGTGCGGCCGCCCATATCCGGGCGCTGATGAAACTCTAGTGTCCTGTCCGGTTAATTCGTCGCATTTCAGCGAATTAACCGGACAGGACACTAGCAGCCCGTTGAAACGCTTCAGCAGGCTGCCGGTTTTCTGCTGACCTCGCAGTCAGTTGAAAAACTCTCGGCTGGCGCAAGACAAGGCAAATTCTGGCGAATAAGCGCAGTTTAAACGCAGTAAATGAGCATTTTGAGCCAGATCTTAATGCCGCAATGTGCCAACTGAGGTGTTTTTCACCAGGCTGCTAGTCTGCGCGGACGTATTTGACCAGTTGTCTGGGCCCGACTTCGGCGCCATAAATATTGCCGTGCTTATCGGCGGCTACCCCTTCTGCGGCACTGGTGCCACCCGGATTCAGCTGCGGATCGGGGATGAAGTACAGCACGTGTCCGGTGATGGCGCTGCCAACCCGAATGCCACGCCGCCAACCGGGATTGGAGGTCGGGCTGGACTCGGAGTCAGCCGCATAGAGAATGTCGTTCTCGTCGATATAGATACCGCTCAACCGCCCGAACTGTTTCCATTCGGTAATGTAGGTCCCGTCCTGTTCAAAAATCTGAATCCGCACATTGCCACGGTCTGCCACAAACAGCCGGCCCCGGGAATCAAACGCCAGCCCGTGGGGCGTTCGAAATTCACCTGGCGCGGTACCGATCTGCCCCCACGACTCCAGGAAGCGACCGGTGGGATCATACTTGGCGATTCGCGCCACCGTCGACAGATCGGCATCGGCACCCTGGCCATTATGACCGTCGCCCACGTAAATGCTGCCATCGGGACCCACCACCACGTCATTGGGCTCGCTGAGCACCGGCCCGGTTCCATCACCGGTCACTCCAGGGCTGCCCAGGGTCATCAGCAGCTCCCCTTCCGGGCTGAACTTGTACACGGCACCGCCTTTACCGGCTGCATCGGGGTTCTGAGCCAGCTCACGGGCATTGGCGATCCGTGCGTCGGCAATCCAGACATTGCCACGCCGATCCACGTGGATTCCATGCGGCCAGATCAGCATGCCGCCACCAAACGAGGTGACGATGTTGCCATCTTTGTCGTACTTGATGATGGAGTCGGCATCTGAAAGCGCACAGCTGTTGCTGCTGCAGCGCTCGGCCACCCAGATGGACTCGCCGTCAGGGTCTATGTCGACCGCGCTGGTGGAGCCCCAGTCGCGGCCCCCGGGCAGATCGAAATAATCGTTGATGGTTCGATAGGGGTTGGGGTGTTCGTTGGTTGGATTGACCACCAGTTGCGCCTGGGCAGCGTTGAGCAGCAGACCGCAGGCAACAGCGGAAAAAAGGGAAACCGGGCGTCGGACGCTGGCCAGATTCAGCATGAGAGTCTCCTTGGAATGCTCTGAGTAATGACTCAGAGAATCCTCTGTTATTGGTTTTTTTATCTGAACTTCTGCCAGGACAAATTCAGGTTCTGCCAGCCAGAAGGCATTCAAGCATAAAAGCCGGCCGGTCCAATGTCCACACCGGACCGGCTTCGACCGCAGCACCAATTTCCTGGTCCGGCAGTCTGGTGACCGGCAGGTTCACGGTTCCGGATCATCGGCCTGCTCGGTCAGCCCCAACTGCCGATTTCGTGACGCCTGGTCCATTTCCGCCAGCCGGTCTGCCTGCCGGTAGAAGTCCTCCAGATTGCCGTTCACCCCCTGAAGCAGTTGCTCAAAGGCCGGGACCAGCTGATTGTAGGCAGAAACGGTGGCAAGCTGGGCATTGTTCAGGGAATTGCCAAACCAGCGGTCATAAGCACCGTTGCCCCCCCAGCTGTCTCTGAGCTCGCTATAGGCGGCGCGCAGGTCCTTTTGTAACGCGGCCTTGCGCCGGCGTTTTTCAGCGGCGGTCAGCTCCTGGCGGTACAGGTCGGCGAAGCGTTCCCGATAGTCGATCACCAGTTCCACAAACTGCTGACTCCGCTCCGCTTCAAGTCGTGCCAGTTGCAGTGACCGGCTGTCTCCCTGGCGGTCCAGCCAACGCCGCAGACCCTCCTGCTCTACGAGGGTGGCAAAACTTTCATTGAATGTGGTGTCACCCGGCACGTACACGCGCTGATGAGCCAGTTCATGAAACAGCAGACCCGCCAATTGATAATCCGGACGCTGAATGACGGTACTTAACAACGGATCGTCGAACCAGCCCAGCGTGGAATAAGCATCCACCCCTCCGGTATACACATCGAAGCCCTGTTGTTCGAGGTGACCCGCGAAACGCAGGGCCGCGCCCTCGTTAAAGTACCCCCGGTAACTGACACACCCGGCGATGGGATAGCACCAGTTGAGCGGCTCGACTGAAAATTCGGGGGCCGCGAACACATTCCAGACCACATGTTCACGGTCGAGTTCGACATAGCTGAGATAGGAGTTCCCGGCATCCAGGTGCAGTTCCGTCCCGGCGAACGCGCGAATGTCCAACACGGTCTGCAGTTTCCGTTGCAGTTCCGGAGACAGACTGTCATCTTCGAGCAGCCTGGCGATCCGTTCGCGGCTCCAGAGGATACCCAGTTGACCACGGGCGGCCTGACCGTAATAGCCGAGCGTTTCACAGGCCACCAGCCCGGTCATCACCAGCACTACGACACCCAGTTTACCGATTCGCTGCAGCGGGACCGGAATGACCACGCTCAGCTCCGGGGACCGACAGGTTCTCCTGACAGGGTAACCACCAGCCGGCGGCGGCCACCATTATCCCGGTGCTCACCGAGATACAGGCCCTGCCAGGTGCCCAGCATCAGCTCACCATGATGAACCGGCACGGTTACCTGGCAGCCGATCAGCGTGGACTTGATGTGAGCCGGCATATCGTCGGCACCTTCATACATGTGTTCATAGTAGGGTGCGTGTTCGGGTGCCAGTACATTGAAATGGGACTCCATGTCCCGGCGCACACTGCTGTCGGCATTTTCATTGATACTCAGGGACGCGGAGGTGTGCTGCAGAAAGAAATGCGCCAGCCCTACATGGATCTGTCCCAGCTCCGGCAGCTGTCTGAGAATTTCCCGGGTCACCAGGTGAAAGCCACGGGGCTTCGCGCTCAGACGTATGTTTTTCTGGATCCACATTCAGACCATCCCCCCACTCATTGACACGACAGCTCTCAGTCTATTGCGGGTCGACCAGTCTGATCTGAAAAATATCCGACCACAGCTTGCCGGTGACCAGTAACCGGTCACCTTCCACATCGTAAGCAATGCCATTAAGTACCGCTTCCGGGTCGGTGCGGACAGTCTGGGCTGACAGTCCGGTCAGATTCACCAGTGCGTTAACCTTCCCGGATGCAGGATCAATCCTCACAATAAAATCGGTCTGCCAGATATTGGCCCACACTTCGCCATCGATATATTCCAGTTCATTTAGCGACGGCACAGGGTTGCCGTCGAGGGTGACCTGGATCTTCCGGTCGGTGACAAAATTCCCCGGATCGACAAAATACAGATTGGCAGAGCCGTCACTGAGGATCAGCTGGGAACCGTCATAGGTCAGGCCCCAGCCTTCAGTGGGGTTAAAGAAAGTGTCCAACTGCTCGAAAGTTTCGAGATCATAGACAAATACCATGTGAGCCTGCCAGGTAAGCTGGTAAATCCGGTCCCCGACAATTTCGATACCCTCGCCAAAGTAGCGGTTACCCAGCCGTTTGCTCAACGCCACCTGGCCGTCCTCTAGCTGGTATCTCTTCAGCAGCGACTGGCCACGCCTTCCGGTACCCTCATACATCATGCCATCGTGAAAACGCAGCCCCTGGGTATAGGCGGTCGGTTCATGGGGAAAACGCCCGATCACCTCATAGCCGTAGACCGGCGTCTGCGCGCTGGCCAGCTGGGTACCGACCAGAATCGGCAGGGACAGGAGGGTAACGAAAAGTCGCAACAGTCTGGTCATGTGGGTCCGTTTGGATTCGAATTCGTAGCCGTCTACAATGGTCACTTCAGCCTGATTCCCGTGAGTCTAACCATGTCCGATGACTGTCTGTTCTGTAAAATTATCGCAGGGGAAATACCCGCTAACAAGGTTTTTGAAAACGACGACCTCATGGCCTTCCATGATATCAACCCGGCGGCTCCCACCCATATACTGGTAATCCCGAAAAAGCATATCGCCGCCGTGAAGTCGGCGCGGCAGGAGGATAGCGGTCTGCTGGGAGAACTGGTGCTGAAAGCCAGTGAAGTTGCCCGGGACCAGGGGCTGGAAGCCGACGGCTACCGGCTGGTAATCAATACCGGCAATCACGGCGGCCAGACCGTGCACCACATTCATCTGCATTTGCTGGGCGGCCGCCACATGACCTGGCCACCAGGCTAGCAGCCTGCTGCCAGGATGGCTCGGTTCCCGGCCGGGCTGCTAACTGTAACCCGGCCGGTGAACCCGCTTACTCAGTCGACGATGGCCTGGTAGATCCCGTTACGGAGCCTGGCGTAATCGTCAAGGCCGGTGGCCGGGATGATCTGGGTCAGGTAAACGACTACCAGGTCTTCCTCCGGATCGACCCAGTAGCTGGAATGATAGGCGCCACCCCAGCCAAATTCTCCTTCCGAACCCACCGTGCCACGTGTCCCCAGGTCTTCAACTATCGAGAAACCGAGTCCGAAACCCTGACCGGGGCGGAATGGAATGTCCCCGAGATGACTGGTAGTCATCAGCTCGACTGTCTTGGGCGACAGAATCCGCACGCCACCCAGCTCTCCCCCATTCAGCATCATCTGCAGAAAACGGGAATAATCCCGCGCCGTGGACAGGAAGCCGGCACCGCCGGAATAACTCCGGTTGGGTCCACTGCCCTGGACATAGAGGCCCTGACTCTCCATGCCGTCCCGCTCCGGAATCGCCTCGACTTTCCCGTTCGGGCCCGGACGGTAAACTACCGCCAGTCGGTTGGCTTTTTCCCGCGGCAGGTAAAAATGCGTGTCGTGCATATCCAGCGGTTCGAGGATTTCGGTGCGCAGAAAGGTCCACAGGTCCTTGCCGCTGGCCTTTTCGATGACCGCTCCCAGGATGTCGGTATTGTAACCGTAGATCCAGCTCTCTCCTGGCTGCGCATCGATCGGCAGGGATCCCATGCGGGCGATCGACTCGCCGATCGATTCGTTCTTGTTGGCAAAGTACCAGCCCTGGAAACCGGCCTGTTCCCACAATTCCTGGGCCGGACCACTGCCGTAGCTGACCCCCGAAGTGTGTGTCAGCAGATGGCGCAGGGTGATGGGCTGCCGGGCCGGTTCCAGCGTGTACCCCCCCTCACCGTCGGCGACCGCCACCTGCAGGTCCTCCCATTCGGGAAAATAGCGGCTCAACGGATCGGCGATATCCAGCAGGCCACGCTCGTTCAGGATCATGATCCCGGTACTGACAATCGCCTTGGTCTGGGAGGCGATGCGGAAGATGGTATCCTGGGTCATTGGCGCACCGGCTGCCTTGTCCCGCCAGCCGTTGGCGTCGGCAAACACGATACCACCGTGACGCAGCACCATCACCACCTGGCCGGCGATCCTGTCCTCCTTGATATAGGATTCCAGGATCCCGTCAAGCCGTGCCAGGCGATCCGCCGACATGCCTACCCGGTCCGGGTCTACCTGCCGGAGTTCTTCTGCCTGAACCCACCCGCTAAACAATAGCGCCAGGACTGCGGCACTGAATAAACGGACTATTGTATTGTTCATGACTGTTCCCTCGTTCTTGGTTTTATTATCAAAGCCATCGATTCTGTCGCACTGGAGCCTTTCCTGGATCCAGTTCCTGAACAGCGCAGCGCTACAAAGCAGCAGGCTGGTCGTGGCATTCAGAACTTCGCCGTACAAGTGCCGGATTTAAGTTGGGGTTTGTCGACCGGGGCCAGGATCAACCCAGCGCCGTGACCGGTCTGCTGAGGTTCAATCTGGTCTAAACCTGGCCGTCCGGGGCAGGACCGCAATTATATCAGCTTGTTGTTACTGGTACGGTCTTACAAAGGTACTGGCGAGCAATGCCATTGTCCAGCACTGGGTTACCCTGGCTTCAGGGCTTCAGAGTGGCAATAGCCGCCGCTTCAGCCGGAATGACTCCCTGTTCGGTGATAAGGGCTGTCACCAGCCGCGCCGGCGTGACATCGAAGCTGTAATTGCCGGCCCGGGCATCGATGTGGCTCAGGCTGATGGTGCGTCGCACGCCGTCTGCATCGAGTCCGGTCATCCGCAACACCTCGTCGGCGTCACGTTGTTCGATTGGAATCTCCCGCACCCCATCATGCAGCTCGAAATCGATGGTGGAAACCGGTAACGCCACGTAAAACGGGATATTGTTATCCCTGGCCGCCAGCGCTTTTAGATAGGTGCCTATCTTGTTACACACATCGCCCGATGCGGTAGTACGATCGCTACCCACCAGGCACAGGTCCACCAGGCCATGCTGCATCAGGTGGCCGCCGGTGTTATCGGCAATCAGTGTATTGTCGATGCCCTGCTGCTGTAATTCCCAGGTGGTCAGAAAGGCGCCCTGGTTGCGCGGCCGGGTCTCATCGACCCAGACGTGCAGCGGGATACCGCGGGCCTGGGCTTTGTAGATCACGGAAAGCGCGGTTCCCCAGTCCACTGTTGCCAGCCAGCCGGCATTGCAATGAGTCAGGATCTGCAGCGGCTCCGAAGTGGCACCCCTGGCCTGCCACAGTTGCTCCAGCAAATTGCAGCCCTGAGTGCCGATTGCCTCACAGGTGGCGACATCCTGTTCCGCCAGCTGCAGCGCAAACTGCAGGGCACCCTGGGCCCGCTCGGCAACCGGCAGGCCGCTGAGCAGCAGCCGCGCTGCGTTCATGGCCCAGGCCAGGTTCACCGCCGTGGGCCGGGTGGCGATCAGGATGGCAATGGGGGTATCCAGGTCAACCGGGTTCTCGCGCAGCGCCAGGTAGAGTCCGAAAGCGGCACTGACACCGATCAGTGGCGCGCCTCTGACCCGCATGGCACGGATCGCCTCGGCCATGTCGGCAAGGCTCTGCACACTCCTGATTTCGAAATGGTGAGGCAGCAGGGTCTGATCGATGATCTGCACTTCCTGTACGTCACTATCGAACCAGATGCTGCGGTAGGGCCTGCCATTGACTAACAAGAGCCTTCCCTCATCTTCGGCATTGCCATACCCTGGCTTTTCAGAGCCACGACCGGGGCCACTCAGATAACCCGCTCATTGCCGCCATCCACCGGAATCTGGGCACCGGTAGTGGCGGCAGTTCGGGGCGACGCAAACAGCGCAGCCAGTTGCGCCACCTGGGCCGACGTGACCTCGGTTCCCAGTACGTTGTTACACCGATACTGCTGTTCGGTCAGGCCGTAGCTGGCGGCCCGGGAGCGGACCACTTCCTCGGTCCACAGGCCGGTATCGAATACCGCATTGGGGTGCAGTACATTGACCCGGATTCCCTGCCGGCCCAGTTCCAGGGCCGCCACCCGGGCCAGTTGCGTCAGTCCTGCCTTGGCTGCTGAATAGGCAGCGGCACCCGGACCCGGCGCCGGCACGTTCTTGGAACCGATCACTACCACTGCTGGCTGGATCCCGTTGGCCAGGTAGGGTGTGCAACTGCGCAGCACCTTCATGTGGGAGGTAAGATTGAGTTGCAGGGACTGCTCCCAGCCGGCGTCATCCAGTTCGGCAATCGGCGCTCCCGGCGGAAAGCTGCCGGCGTTGCTGATCAGCATGTCGATGCCGCCGAATTCCTGTACGCCGCGCAGCAGCGCTTCTTCAATGGCCTGTGAATCGGTAACGTCGCAACGAAGGGCCAGCACCTGATGCCGGTCCGCGAACTGAGTTGCCAGCGTGTCAGCAATGTCCAGGGCCACGACAGCGGCACCGCGATTCACAAACTCTTCCACGCAGGCCCTGCCGATCCCCGATGCCGCGCCGGTAATCAGCACTACCCTGCCCTCGAATTCCGGCGCGTTGCCGCCACCTTTGAGCTTGGCCTGTTCCAGTTCCCAGTATTCCACGTCGAACAGGTCGCTGGCCGGCAGTGCCTGCCAGCCGCCGAGGGCCTCGCCCCATTGAATGGCGCGGATCGTGTGGCGGGTAATATCCCGGACCACCTGCAAGCGCTTGAGACCGGGAGCGAAGTGCAGCAACCCGCGCTGTTCCCAGACACCATAGCGGGGCATACAGTCGAGCCGCTGGTGCCCGGCACCGGCATGGCGATCGAAATAAGCCTGGTAGCGGGTCGCAAACTCCTGCAGGCCGGCACCCGGGTCGGCGGCAAACACCGCGGCGAAGGCCTTGGCATGAATGGTATGGTCGGGAGTAAGTGGGCCGCGGGTGGCCAGTTCACCGGCATTTTCCAGGCTGGCGAAGCCCACCGCTTCTGCGGAACTGTCCCAGTTCACCAGGGCTGGCGCGCCTAACAGATCAGAGGCCTCCCGACGCAGCCGACTGAGTGCCAGCAGATCCTCCCGGCACGGCTGCCAGGCCGCCCTGGCGATGGCGGTCGTGGCACCGGCGCGGTGCAGGTAATCCTCGGCTTCGGAAACAAGCCTGATCATGGCGTCATAGCTGTCCCGGGCCTGATCGGCGAAGGTAAAAATGCCGTGATGCAGCAACACGATGCCCTGCAGGCTATCCCAGTCGACGTTCCGGGTGGCCTGGGCCACCTGCCGGGCCAGGATGAATCCCGGCATGATATAGGGGAGGATCAGCACCCGCTCGCCATACAACTCGCGCAGAATCGCTTCCCCATTGGGGGTATTGCTGATTGCCACCACGGCGTCCGCGTGGCTGTGATCCACCACCCGGTGCGGAATCAGTGCGTGCAGAATGGCTTCCACGGACGGCGTGGGGGCGGTGGGATCGAGCAGCGACAGCCGCAACTGCCGCATCATTTCTGCATCGCTCAGGGACTCCAGTTCACCCAGTTGCAGCAGCCGCCTCAGGTTGACCGGGGGAAAACCGGGAGCCTCGATGGTCTTCAGGTCCCAGCCCGAGCCCTTGACGTACAATACCTCCTGCTGGGCGCCAAACAGGTCAACCTGCCGGCCCTTGATTGACGTATTGCCGCCGCCGTGCAGTACCAGGTCCTCGTCCTGCCCCAGCAATCGGGACGTGTAGACGCGCAGGCCCAGCTCTGCGTCCGCCGCCCGCTGATCCGCGTCCTGTTGATTCCATCGGTTCTGCATTGAATAGTTCCGCCATCTGGCTGTCCGGCGCTGGCGCCCGGTACTCTGTGCTACAAACAAAAACGCACCCTTTGGGTGCGTTTTCAGGCATTCCTGTTGTTCAGGTCGATTAGCGGGATCGAGCCGGAGGCTCCACCACAGAAATGTTGTACATGCCAGCCTGTCGCGCCGCATCCATGATCATCACCAGGGTGGAGACGCTGGAATTGTTATTCGGCTGGATAATCACCGATGCCGAGGGGTTCTCCGCCTTCAACTGGTCGATATTGGAGCGCACCTGGGTCGGAATAATCGGCCGCGGCTGCTTGTTGAGGATGATCTCGTCGTTGGGACCGATCTCAAACAGGATATTCTGGGATTCCTCGTCCTGGTTCGGCGGTGGTGGCGCGTCATTGCTCTCGCTGCTGGCCGCGCTGATGGCGGATTCCGACAGGAACGTTGCCGTTACCACGAAGAAAATCAGGAGGATGAACACCACGTCAAGCATGGGGGTCAGGTCGATATTGGTTTCGTCAGCTTTTCTTTTGCCAGCGATCTTCTTCATTGTTATGTCCTGCTTCTAGGTCCTGCTACGTTAAAGGAGGTTCAGATATCTGAAGTATAGCAGCATTATCGCCGCCGAAAAAAGAGTCTCCGGGCAGGGAAACGCCCCGGCCGGCAAACCCCGCCGGGAAGCGGGTCGGGAGCCGGTCCCGCCCGCCGGGAGGCACCTGACAGCCTGCTTCAGAACGCCTATCCACCTGTTAATCCGCTATTTTTTCTGCAGAGATCCGACAGTGAACTGAATCAGGTCGGTAAGTTGCTTGGCATTCTTGCCATCGCGGGAATTGACCCGGACTCCGTGCAGGGTATTCATCAGCACATCGGCGGCAAATTCGGCAGTGATGCCTTTCTTGATCTTGCCTTTTTTCTTCGCTTCGTTAAGGCGGCTCAACAGCGCCTTGCGAATGGTACCCAGCGAACTGCGGACCAGCTTCTTCATATCCCGGTCGTAGTTGATGCTTTCGCAGAGCGAGTTAACCAGCAGGCAGCCAAGTGCGCGCTGCTTGTTGCTGACCTCAGCGACGGACAGATCGAAATATTTGCTGATAGCATCCCACGGCGCCAGATCCTTGTTTTTGAGGGAGGCCTCGATATTCTCTTCAATGCCCTTGTTGTACTGCTGCACACAGGTTTTGAAAAACGTATCCTTGTCACCGAAAGAATTATACAGGGTGCCGCGGTTGATGCCGGTGCAGTCAAGCAGTTTCTGAACTGAACTGGCCTCGTACCCTTCCTTCCAGAATTGCTCCATTGCGCTGTTAAGCACTTTCTCGTATTCGAATTCGACAGGTCTTGCCATAACTGATACTGATCCTTTTCGGAACCACTGTTCCGTTTGCCGTGGTTTGACTTTACAGGCCTGCCAAGCGCAGCCCGCACCCAAATTTTAAAAAGGCGCTATTGTAGTACAGTCAGTTGCTATTTACATCCCGGGCGGCAAATTTATGGAAAATAAACTCCCACTGATCACCAGACTCCTCATTTTTCCCCGAAATTCCGGTAGCTTAGCTCGACACGGCCCGCAGGCACAGACACCCACTGTCAACTGGCGTCTGGCAGATCGACTCAGGGTAATGGGTGAACGAACAGTCAAATTAACCTGTTGTCATTATTATTCAAGGCAGCAGTCACACTGTCACCAGGACACTGAAAGCAAGACCGATCAGCCCTCCGACCACACAACCCCATACCACGAGCCAGCCCAGGTGCTCCCTGATCATATCCTGGACAATCTGCTTGACCAGCTGCGGCGTCATTTCCTCCAGCCGGCTGTCGATCATGGCCTCCAGCTTGCCAAGGACGGCCTCGCTTTCCACCGAGTTTTTGACCGCGTCCTGCAGATGATGACGAAACGAGGCCTTGTCGAACAACACCTGAAAGTAATCTTCCAGTTTCTCCTTGAAGGGATCGCGCAGACTTTCAAGGGCATTGCGCCCGCCCAGCATGCCCAGCATTCCACCCAGAGATGATCGCAGTACCGCGTCCACCAGCGACTCGAATACCGAGTCGAGATCCAGCTTTCTGACACTGGCCTTGAGTTCGATCTCCAGGCGATCGGAAATTTCCGTGGCATCCTTGAAAAACCGATCCAGACTCCTGCGGTTGAAGAACTGTTCCATAATAAGGTTGCGAATCGCGTGCTTGAACTCCTCAAAGCGCAGGGGAATGACCCCGGACCCATAGAACCCCGGCACCCGCTCAAACAACATGTAGACAGCCAGCCAGTTGGTGAGGCCGCCGGAAAGTGCGAACAGGCCGGTATTGAAAAGATAGGGCCGGAGAGGCTCCCCCAGCACATAGCTCCCCGCTACCAGCAGCAGTGCCAGAAGATTGGTTAACAGGCTTTTATTGATTCTCACGCTTGACGGACCACGCACTTCCCGACCCCACCCGGATCACAGGCGGCGATGATTGACAATGGGCATGTCCTGGCGGATACGGACCAACTGTTGCAGGTCCAGGTCCGCCACTGCCAGACCTTCTCCCCGCTCCACCCGGGCCAGCACCTTGCCCCAGGGATCCACGATCATGGTATGCCCATAAGTTTCCCGGGACTCATTATGCACACCGCCCTGGTTGGCAGCCAGCACGAAGCACTGGTTTTCGATGGCTCGCGCCCGCAACAGGACTTCCCAGTGTGCTTCCCCGGTGGTCCGCGTGAATGCGGACGGCACGGTGAGAATTTCGGCTCCTGCCTCGAGTAACTTTCGGTACAGTTCGGGAAAGCGCAGGTCATAGCAGATTGTCAGGCCCACCCGGCCCAGGGGGGTAGTGGCGATTACCGGGTCGTCACCGGCCTCGAAGCTGCGTGATTCCAGGTATTCGGCCTGCCGGTCAGCCACTTTCACGTCGAACAGGTGCAGCTTGTCATAGCGGGCGATCAGTCGGCCTTCGGGATCATAAACCAGCGATGCCGGGCGTACCCTGCCATCGTCAAGATCAGGGCGCTGGCTGCCATCACTGGCGGGCGGGCGGGACAACAGCGGAATGGTCCCGCCGATCAGGGTAATCCCATGGGATCGGGCCTGCCCGGCAAGAAAGCCCTGCAGCAAGGTGTCAGCAGCCCCCTCCCGCTCGGCAAACTGCCGCAGCGGTCCACCGTCCAGAACCGCGAAATTCTCCGGCAGCAGCACCAGTTCGGCACCCTGTTCCACCGCTGCTCTGATCAGTCCGGCGGCGGCCGTCAGATTGTGGTCGATGTTGCCGCTGCTCACCATCTGCACGGCTGCGACTCGATGTTTCATGACTCCTCCAATTAACAACTCCGGGCTCTGTTGCGACTGGCGACCTCATCCCGGTCTCAACTACGCTCCACGTTCACTGTCCCTGGCTGGCAGGGTCGGCTCCGCTCCTGCTGCTTTGCGGCGGTGTGCCAAACGCCTGCTCCAGCTCCGGTTGCAGCCCTTCCCAGGGACCGCGCAGCCGGTACTGGGCGGTGGTCAGGGTATCCACCTGATCGCCAAATATCCGTTCAAACAGGTAGGCCCCGATTGCCAGCGACGGATTCAGGGTTCCGGATATGGCGCCCAGCAAGCCGAGCCAGGGAATATTACTGCTCAGCGGCAGGGTAATATACATGGTGCCATCGATGGTCTGCTGGCCCAGGTCGATATTGCCGGAGATCTGATAAACACTGGAGGGTCCGGTGATAACCAGCTGATCGTTGATGGTCACCACGCCCGAACGCAGGGACAGGTTGCCGGTAATCTCCTCGTAAGCCAGGCCGCGACGCAGCAGGTCGTCACTGAACCGCAATCGCCGCATGATGGCGTCCAGGTTGATAATACTGATCAGCTTCAGGGCCCCCGGGCCACCGCTGCCCTGCAGGAATCGCCCGTCCTCGACTTTCAACTGCACTTCCCCGTTCAACTTTTCCGCCTGCAGAAAAGCCGGGCTGCCGGGCCAGTCGAGCCTGGCATCGAAACGGGCCTCACTGCTTTCCAGGCTGGCCGCAAAGCCGTTGGCCAGCAGTACGTCGGCCAGGTTGTCGGCCAGGATGACACCGTCCAGGTAACTGTGATGCTGACTTCCGTCGTAGCGCCATAGGAACTCCGGCTGGTCCTCCGCATAGCCCAGTTTAAAGCCACGGAAATCGATACTCAGGTCACTGAAGCGGGCACCGTCAGGCTCCGGGGTCAGGGTGAAACGGCCACGACCGAAGTCGCTGGCGCCGATACTCAGGTCGCCGGTGGCGAACTTCAATCGGGGAAAATTACGTGGGTCCAGCCCGGCCAGCACATCCACCGGCTGCGCGGCTGCTTCCCCGCCGGCAGCGTTATCCTCAGCGGTGCTGCCCGGCAGGCGCAGGTAGGCCAGGTAGGCTTCAATGTACTCCCGGGAATCAAACGGAATGAGCACGGAACCGGTCACCGCCTCGCTGTCCAGCGCCACAGTCCAGTAATCGGTCCCCAGCAGGTCTTCGATGCGGATATTGACCGTCTGCAGTTGCTGACCGAACAGATCCAGTTCCCCGATTCCCAGCCGCACTCTCGAAACCCACTGGGTCAGATCGCGGGATGGTGAGGTAACGATTCCGGTATTGTTCAGCACATCCAGCCATTCGCTGACCTTGAGGACGTCCAGGTTACCCCGCAGTTCCAGACCCGGTGCGTCGATTTCGGCCTGCCAGGGATCGGCAATGCCGGGCATGGTACCGACGTAGACTATGCCGTCTAGATCCTGACCGATTACATCGACCCGCAACGATAGCTGGGAGCCCAGCACGCCCTGCAGGTGGGTTACCGGCCTGGAAAAATCTATCTGCAGGTTCAGCGGCTCCGAATCGGCAGCTGCTTTGAAAAACGGCTGCGGCAGGTTCATGGCCAGACCGTCGAGGTCGGAATTGAGCGTCAAACGGGTGAAATCCTGCTGGATAGCCAGTTCCGCCTGGTAGTCAAACCGGCCTTCCGAACGGTCCAGAATGGCCCTGGCAAAGCGTATCTGGCCCGGCCACGAGACCAGTGCTGCAGCCGTGGCCTCCCCCTGCAGTGCCACCAGGGTCTCGAATCCGGCCGCTTCGGTGCGCCGGGATTCAAGGCTTACCCGGGCCGGACCATCGAACAGCCTGGTGGTGAGGTGGCTATCCTGCAACCCCGCCACCGAATCGAAATTCACCACCCCGTCGATAGCGTCGAACCGCAGCTGGTAATCGGGAAGCAGCAGAGTGTTGTCATGCACTTCGGCACTGATCAGCACCTGCGGCTCCCGGGTTGTGCCATTGAGTGGGATGCGCAGGTCCACCGCAGCCTCGACATCACCGCCGGCTTCCCAGTTGAGCATGGTTTCGCCAAGGGCTGCTTCCAGGGGGGCGGTGGTGAGAAAATCCAGCCCGGCCTGACTGCTGCCCGCTGCCGACCCATCGATAGTGAGCCACAGCCGGCCACCGGATTCCTCCTGTACCGCAGCACTGGTGGGACCGATGGTCAGCCCCAGGGTCTGACCGGACTGCACCTGAATCGCGGCACTGCGATTATCCACCACCACCGATCCGGCCACGTCATTCAGCTCGGGCCAGGCAGCGATGTAATTCACATCGGCCTGATTGAAATTGAAAAATGCCTGGAAAGCCCGCTGCACTTCCGAGGCACCACGATGAATGGGGCCGCGGTAGATAACCCCGCTGTCGAAGACATTGCCGTCCAGCAGTGCGCTATCCAGCCATTCCATGGTCCGGTAAAGGCCGGGATTGATGGTTGGAGCACTGGGCAGGTAGGGAGTTTTTTTGCTGCCGTCGACTCGCAGCGCAGCTACCAGCAGACTGAGATCGGAATCCACTTCACCGTCCGCCGAACGCCGGTAAAAGCTGGAAAACTGTGCCCGGCCGTCGACGATATCCGACTCGGCCACAATGGGGCTGCTGGACAGCCGCAACTGGAATCCGTCCTGACTCTCCACCTCGAAACGCAGCTTGCCATTGACGGAAGTGTAATGCCAGCTTTCGGAAAACAGCCCCGGCAGGAAAATGGAGAAATTTTCCGAATCCACTTCGGCCAGCCCGTTTGCCACCCGCCGGTCAGCATCGTAGTCGATTTCCAGGTAACCATTGATACCGGTCATGGCCGGAGCATTGCGATAGCTGTCCACCGCCAAGTCCTCCAGATTCGCAAACAGAAACAGGTCTCCGGCGGTGGTTTCCTGCATCGAATATGCCAGTGAAAAGTTGCTCAGTGTGCCCCGTGGCCGATGTCCGGTAAGGCGCTCGGTCAGCAGCTCGGGAGAACGGCCGGAAGCCAGTATGACTTCGCTCAGGACTTCGGTGCGCAGCGTTTCGGCGTAGACTCTCACCGTACTTCCAGCCCGGTAGGTAATCAGACTGTCAGCAGCCTCCCAGCGCAGGTCGCCCAGCTCGAAGCTGAGATCGTCGGCAGCCAGCTGCCAACCGGCTACCTGCGGGTCCAGTGCGAACCGGGCAATTCCGGAGAGGTCCGTCACCAGTAATGGTTCACCACCGGTCGGTATCAGCTCCAGACGTTGCAAATCGGGATCCAGTACGGCAGAACGCAGCTCCCCCTGTTCCAGGGTCAACCAGGCCTGCCCGCCGCCTTCCAGCTTTCCGAGCACCACCCCTGGCAACTGCTCGGCTGCCGCCATACTGGAATAATCATTCAATGGAAGACTGGCATGCACCGTGCCGCCGATAGTGTCGAGAGAGTCGCCAGCCAGCTCCAGAGAAAGGAGAATTTCCTCGTCACTGCCGTCCAGAACACCGTTGACATGAATAAAATGACGGCCGCCGCTATTCTGGATCACGGCCTGCACATCCTCGAAATGTCTGCTGGTACCGCTGTCCAGCTGCAACTCGAACGACAGGTCGGTCAATTCCACCCGGTCGACCCGCTGAATGGTATCGTAAACCAGGTCGGCATCCAGGTTACCACTTCCCTGCAGACTGATCCCCGACAGCATCCAGCCGCCGGATGGCTGGCGCCGGACACTGAGATCCAGCCCCTGAATAATAAATTGATCAAGAACCAGGCGCCGCTGTAACAGCGTCTGCAGCACATCCAGTGACAGCGTGGCCCGCTCGAACTGCAGGCCGGGCTGCTCGGCCGGTCCCACCGTATCGCCGCCCAGGGCGTCAAACTGCAGACCTTCGATCTCGATAGCGGGATTGGCACCGGCAAAAAAACCGGCGAAGGTAGCCACCGATACCGGTACGCCCAGGGCCTCACTCAGCCAGCCTTCCAGTTCCTCGGTATAACCGGTCAGAGCCGGCATGAAATGGCGGCCGATACTCAGGTAGGCCGCGAACAGGATGAGCAGTACAGCGAATGCCATCACCAGTAAGCGGGCCAGGGATTTGAGTGGGGATAATGACATCGTGTTGACGGGACCCGGTTCCGACTGCAACGGCTACTACTATCGGTTGTGGCGGCTTAACAGGGACTTAAGGAACCTCCCGAGCTATGGGGTGAAACGAAGAGGTGATGCGGAACCCACGATAGCGGCGGGCAATAGTCCAGAAACCTTCATTCACTTCGTTCACGCCAGATTTCACTTGCACTTCCAGGCGGGGCTAAAACAGGACTACATCAAACTGTTCCTGAGTATACATGGGTTCCACTTCAAACTTGACCGTCTTGCCCACTAATTCTTCCAGATCGGCGAGGGCCGCCGAATCCTCGTCCAGCAGCCGGTCGACCACCAGCTGGGACGCCATCACCAGCAGCACGTCATTCTCAAAGGCCTTTGCCACCCGCATGATCTCCCGGAATATCTCGTAGCAGACGGTCTCGGCGGATTTCTGAATACCGCGCCCTTCACACACCGGGCAGGGGCTGCACATCAACTGCCCCAGACTTTCCCGGGTCCGTTTGCGGGTCATTTCAATCAGCCCCAGCTGGGAAATGCCGGTGATGGTGGTGCGGGCCGGGTCTTTTTCCAGGGCCTTGGCCAGCATTCGCTGAACCTGGCGCTGATGCTCTTCATCCTGCATGTCGATGAAATCGAGGATGATGATGCCTCCCAAGTTCCTTACCCGCAGTTGCCTGGCGATGGCGTTGGCCGCTTCCAGATTGGTCTTTAACACCGTTTCCGCATGATTGCGGCTGCCCAGATAGCCTCCGGTATTGACGTCGATTGTGGTCATGGCTTCAGTCTGATCGATAACCAGATCACCGCCGGACTTGAGCTTGACCTTGCGGCTCAGAGCCCGGTTGATTTCATCTTCGACACCGTAGACATCAAAGATGGGGCGGTCACCGCGGTACAGCTCGACCACGGCAGCAGTATCGGGAATGAATTCCTCCATGAAGCGGGTGATTTCCAGGTACGACTCCTCGTTATCGACACGTATCTTTTCCACGCTGGAGGTGATCAGGTCACGCATGGTGCGCATATAGACCGGCACGTCACGATACAGGGTGGTGACCTCACCACCGCGCTGGATTCTCCGCTTTACGGCATCCCAGAGCCGGTGCAGAAAATGGATATCAGATTTCAGACTCTCGGCGTCAGCACCTTCTGCCGCGGTGCGGATTATGTATCCGCCCTGTTCCGCTACCCCCTCCTCTTCCAGGCAACTGTTCAGCAGTGTCAACAGGCGCTCCCGTTCCTGCTCATCCTCCAGGCGCTGGGATATACCGATGTGACGGCTGCGCGGCAGGAAGACCAGGTTGCGTGACGGCAGGGTCAGATGGGTAGTTAACCTGGCGCCTTTGCTGGAGATGGCGTCTTTTGCCACCTGTACGACAATTGACTGGCCGTCGCGCAGTAATTGCTGGACCGGCGCAGCACTGTCGTCCCGTACCTCGAAGCCATCCGGGCCGATCGGAGTGACATCGGTGTTGTGGATGAATGCCGCACGTTCCAGGCCGATATCGACAAAGGCCGCTTCCATGCCTGGCATAACCCTGACCACCCGGCCCAGGAAAATATCGCCAACGTGACCACGGCTGCCGGGCCGTTCTATGAATATTTCCTGCAGCAGACCGTTCTCAATCAACGCCACACGGGTTTCCATGGGGGTTACATTGATAAGGATTTCTTCGCTCATTGCGCACCTGCCGATTGAGTCGGCGGGGTCTGCCAGCAGGTAAAACCGAAACTGTTCAGCAATTGCGCCGTTTCGAACAGCGGCAGACCCATAACACCGCTGTAACTGCCCCGCAGGCTGCTGACGAAGACTGCCGCCAGTCCCTGCACCGCATAGGCACCGGCCTTGTCACGGGGTTCACCGCTGCGCCAGTAGGCCTCCAGTTCATCACTTTCCAGGGGGCGAAATTCCACTTCCGTGGTTGATAAGACAACCTGTTGTCTTTCCTGTGAGGCCAACGCCACCGCCGAATGCACCAGATGTCGCCTCCCCGACAGCAGTTTCAGCATGCGCAGGGCGTCCTCGCGATTTTCTGGTTTGCCGAGGATCAGATTTCCGCATACCACCACCGTGTCGGCACCCAGCACCAGAGCATCGGCCCCGTCTGAGTGCTGCTCCAGAACGCTGCAGGCTTTTTCCAGGGCCAGCCGCTGGGCCAGCGTCTGCGGTAACTCCTGGTCCCACACAATCTCGTCAATGGTATGCTCAACAACCCGGAACGGCACACCGATCTGTCGCAGCAGTTCGCGACGGCGTGGTGAAGCGGAGGCCAGCAGAATTTCGTCCTGGCGGACTTGCGGCCGCTTTTGCCTAGTCATAGCTGATCAAACCCTGCTTTCTGATGCGAGCCCCTATCTTACGCTAAAACCACGACGCAGTTGGCGCAGGATCTGAAACAGGAACGGCCAGACCAGGGCACTGGTAAGTGCGGCCATGAGGAAAATGAGGCTGGTAGACACGGTCTGCCCGGTGGCCAGCTGCAACCAGTGGCAGATCATCAGGTTCAGCCCCACCAGGGCGATGATCAGCCAGCTTTGCTGCACGATCGTGAACATACGCAGGCGCTGATGAAGGCTCAGAGTAATGTAGGCGATTATCACCAGTGCCAGCGCGTTCAGACCCAGAATTGAACCTTCCAGAATATCCAGCACCAATCCCGCCACCCAGGCAGTGCCGATCCCGACCCGGTAGGGGAGCGCCATGACCCAGTAGATGAGCACCAGGGGCACCCACTCGGGCCGGTAATCCATGGCCCACTCCGGAAACGGCACGATCGCCAGCAGATAAGCAATAAAAAAGGTCAATACGATGACCCACATGCCCTGTGCCCTGCCGTTCATGCAGCTATTCTCGGGCTACTGCGTTGTCAGCGGGAGTCATTTCGGAAGCGCTATCCGGTTGCTCTTCGCCGGCAACTTCGACAGCGGCTGACTGGCTGCCGGCAGCCGCGGGAATGAGTTGTCCGGGGTCGGCCGAAGCATCGACGGGTACCTCCAGGCTTTCGGCCCCCTCCCCTTCCTGCCCCTTGGAGCCGGAATTCGGCGCCAGCAACTGCTGCTGAATCGCAGGTAACGCCTTCGGTTGTGCATGCTGGTTGTCAAAAACGAGCATCACGTTGCGGGTACTGTCGATCTCCGCCATGGGCCGGGCCTTGACCAGCAGATAAGGCTGTCCGGGATCCTGGTAGACACTGGTGACTTCCGCGACCGGGTAGTCCTTGGGGAAGACCTGTCCCATTCCCGAGCTTACCAGCAGATCGCCGGCGGTGATGTCCTGAGTCTGGGTAACGAATTCCAGTTCCAGCTCGGAGGCTCCGGTACGGCTGCCCCGGGCCAGGGCCCGCTCGCCGTTGCGGTTTACCTCGACCGGAGTCACGTGATGAGGATCGGTGATCAGCAGCACCCAGCTGTTCAAGGGCAATACTTCGTCCACCTGCCCCATCAGGCCATATGCATCCAGTAACGCCTGCCCGACAAATACGCCATCGCGGGCGCCCTTGTTGATAAGAATTCGCCGGGACAGGCGATCCGGCGACACATTGATAATCTGTGCCGGCAACACCTTGCCCTCGATCACCTGGGCGGAATCCTGCAGGGCGCGCAGATTCCTGTTTTCCGACTCCAGAGTTTCCAGCCGTTGCAATTGCTGCCGAACCAGCAGCAACTGTAACTTCAGATCCTCGTTTTCCTCGATAAGGTCGCTGCGCGATACCAGCACATCGTCGATCCAGAATGAAATCCGGGTCGGTGTATCGGCTACCCAGTAAATGGGGGTGGTCACATATCCCAGCACAAAGCGGGCCTGCTCCAGGTAGCCGAAGCGGTTATCTGCAAACATCAGGCATACGGAAAGAAAGACAAACGCGAAGGCACGGTACTCCAGTGCAACGCCTTTGATAAAAATTGTCTTATCGATGGCCTGAGCACCTCTGTCTGTGGAATCTGGTCAATGGTCAGTCAGGAGCCTCCGATCGCGCAACCTGTCGACTCAGAGGCTCCTTCACTAATGTATCGGTCAACTGCGGAATTATGAGACACCGCCGCCGGGTCAGTCCAGCGTCAGCATGTCGATTTCGTGGGAATCCATCAGTTCCATGGCGCGCCCACCGCCGCGAGCCACGCAAGTAAGCGGATCATCAGCCACGATCACCGGTAAGCCGGTTTCTTCCGACAACAGCTTGTCCAAATCGCGCAGCAGAGCCCCGCCACCGGTCAGCACCAATCCACTTTCGGCAATATCGGATGCCAGTTCCGGGGGCGATTGTTCGAGAGCGCTTTTCACTGCCTGCACGATTGACGACAGGGGTTCCTGCAGGGCTTCCAGGATTTCATCGCTGTTCAGGGTAAAACTGCGGGGGACCCCTTCCGCCAGGTTCCGGCCCCGCACATCGATTTCGCGTATTTCAGTAGTGCTGTCCCGATAGGCGCTGCCGATTTCCTTCTTGATCCGTTCTGCCGTGGCGTCACCGATCAGGCTGCCGTAATTTCTGCGCACGTGGGTGGTGATTGATTCGTCAAACCGGTCACCTCCGACCCGGACCGACTCAGAATAGACCACACCGTTGAGGGAAATGATGGCGATTTCGGTGGTACCGCCACCGATATCCACCACCATGGATCCACTCGCCTTCTCCACCGGCAGTCCGGCGCCGATGGCAGCCGCCATCGGTTCCTCGATCAGGCGCACTTCGCGGGCACCGGCACTGAGCACCGACTCCCTGATGGCACGCCGCTCCACCTGAGTGGATTTGCACGGCACACAGACCAGCACTCTGGGGCTGGGAGGAAAGAAGCTGTTCTCGTGTACCTTGTTGATGAAATGCTGCAGCATTTTTTCGGTCACCTGGAAGTCGGCGATCACGCCGTCTTTGAGGGGACGAATGGCAATGATATTGCCGGGGGTTCGACCCAGCATACGCTTCGCATCCATGCCCACCGCGGTGACTGTCTTCTGACCGTTGTGGGTGCGGATCGCGACTACGGAAGGCTCATTCAGGACGATGCCTTCCTCTCGCACATAAATAAGGGTATTGGCGGTCCCAAGATCTATGGAAAGATCATTGGAGAACATTCCCCGAATTTTCTTAAACATTGGTGTGAATCCTTCAAAATCAGGAGAGCAACCGAGGCGCGCATCATAAGGACCCGCCGGGCAGATCTATAGCCTCTAGCCTGGGCCGGCCATTCCATCAGCAGCTTACTAGCCAGTCACGGCAATCCTCATGTAATACGGCACTTAGCCTCGATCTTGCAGAAATCCCTTTGGGGTCCGGCCAGCGCCGGTCGGTCGGGATTTCCATGGCCAGATTATTATCGGGTGTTCGGCTTCTGGCTTTCGGGATCAAGAAGTCCAATCGGTTGCGGGTTGCCGGGAAGTCTCCCAGGCGCTCGCCCGTTTCCCAGACGGTGATTCCCGAAGCAGGAAATAGGTTGGTCCAAACCTGCTTATTTCCAGTATAATCCCGCCTTTTGTAACAGGTACGCACTCTAGCAACGGGCAGAGTTTTGAGCAAGAGCCTGCTATCAATAAATTGCGCTTTTATCCGGGACGCAGCCATTAATCCGAGAAATCTTTAACCAGATAAAAGTCGTTAACCGTAGTGAAGTCTTTAAACCGATAACAGTTTTGAACCGGCTGACAGTCTTGAACGGAATAGCAGTCTTGAAAGGGACAACAGTCTTGAACGGAATAATGGTCTTGAACGGGATAACGGTCAGCAAGCAAGCAAAAGTCATCCGGCTTTAAATACAGGGTCTGCAGACTTTTACCAATTCAGCAGAAGTCGCACCGACCGATTCCGGTGACGGCAGCAGTGGGAACATTTTATGGCGCTGGAAAAATCCGAAGTGACAAAGATCGCCCAATTGGCGAGATTGCATGTGGACGACGGCGAAGCCGAAGAGGTGGCACGGAGAATTTCCGACATCCTGGAACTGATCAACAAAATGCAGGCAGTAGACACTGCAAACATCGAGCCGCTGTCGCATCCCCTGGACGCGGTGCAACGACTGCGCCCGGATCAGGTGACCGAAACCGACCGGCGTGACGAATTGCAGAAAATCGCTCCGGCGGTGGAAGCGGGCCTGTACCTGGTACCCAAGGTTATCGAATAAGCCGCGACTGCCAGCAGCTGCCAATCGGCCTGCCTGCCGGTCAAACCCGATTATGCTTAATCACACAGGACGCACCTGAAAATGCTAGCTAAAACAATCGCTGAGTTGTCCCGAGCCTTGCGTGGAGGAGAATTGTCCAGCGTCGAACTTACCCGTGCCTATCTGGACCGTATCGAACGCCTGAACCCGGATCTGAATGCCTACATCACCGTCTGTGGTGAGCAGGCACTGGCCCAGGCCGAGGACGCCGATCGCCGCCTGGCTGCCGGCGACACCAGTCCGGTGTGCGGTATTCCTCTGGCGCACAAGGACATCTTCTGCACCGAGGGTGTCACCACCAGCTGCGGTTCACGGATGCTGGCCAATTTTGTTTCTCCCTACGACGCCACGGTGGTGGAAAAATTCAACGCCGCCGGTGCCGTCACCCTGGGCAAGACCAACATGGACGAGTTCGCCATGGGGTCTTCCAATGAAACCAGCTACTTCGGTCCGGTAAAAAACCCCTGGGATACGGGCCGGGTTCCCGGCGGTTCATCGGGCGGCTCCGCCGCGGCGGTAGCTGCCGACCTGTGTGCCATGGCAACCGGAACCGACACCGGCGGCTCGATCCGGCAGCCGGCAGCATTCTGTGGCGTCACCGGCCTCAAGCCCAGTTATGGTCGGGTGTCGCGCTGGGGTATGATCGCTTTCGCCTCCAGCCTGGACCAGGCCGGCCCCATCTGTAAAAGCGCCCAGGATGCCGCCATCATGTTGAACGTCATGGCGGGGCTGGACGAGCGGGATTCCACCAGCGTCGACCTGACGGTCCCCGACTATACGGCCAGTCTCGATCAGTCGCTGGAAGGTCTGCGTATCGGCATCCCCAGGCAGCATTTTGCCGAAGGCCTGAACGCCGACGTGGAACAGGCAATTCGCGCCGCCCTGCAGGAATTCGAAAAACTGGGAGCTACCCTGGTAGACATCGATCTGCCTAATAATGAGCTGTCGATTTCCGCTTACTACGTGGTCGCGCCGGCCGAAGCCTCCGCCAACCTGTCCCGCTTCGACGGAGTCCGCTACGGCTATCGTTGCGACAACCCGCTGGACCTGGAAGACATGTACAAGCGCACCCGTAGCGAAGGGTTTGGCGACGAAGTGAAGCGCCGTATCCTGGTCGGCACCTATGCCCTGTCGGCCGGGTTTTATGACGCCTACTACCGCAAGGCGCAGCAGATCAGGCGTCTTATCAAGCAGGACTTCCTCGATGCCTTTAAACAGGTCGACGTGATCGTCGGGCCTACCTCACCGCACGCCGCCTTCCAGCTGGGCGCCAAATCCGACCCGGTGGCCATGTACCTGGAAGACATTTACACGATTGCCGTCAATCTGGCCGGGTTGCCGGCAATCTCGATTCCCAGCGGCCAGAGCAACGGCCTGCCGGTGGGCATGCACATCGTGGCCGGAGACTTTGAGGAGGCACGGCTGCTTAACGTGGCGCATCAGTTTCAGCGGGCAACGGACTGGCACAGTCGCAAGCCGTCGCTCTCCGGGGAGGACGCAAAATGAACTGGGAGACCGTCATCGGCCTGGAGGTTCACGTCCAGCTCTCCACCCGCAGCAAGCTGTTCTCCGGGACCGCCACGCAATTTGGTGCGGAGCCCAATACACAGGCCAGCATCTACGATCTGGCCCTGCCCGGCACCCTGCCGGTAATGAATCGTGAAGCGCTGCGCATGGCAGTCCGCTTCGGGCTGGCAATCGATGCCGAGATCGGCAGAAAATCCGTATTCGATCGCAAGAACTACTTTTACCCCGACCTGCCCAAGGGCTATCAGGTCAGTCAGTTGCACCACCCCACGGTGGGCCGCGGTTCATTGACCATCACTCTGGAGGACGGCAGCGAGAGAGTGATCGGCGTGACCCGGGCCCACATGGAGGAAGATGCCGGTAAATCGCTGCACGAGGATTTTCACGGTATGACCGGTATCGATCTGAACCGGGCCGGCACGCCGCTGCTGGAGATCGTCTCGGAGCCTGAACTGCGCAATGCCAAGGAAGCAGTCGCCTACCTGAAAAAGCTGCACTCCATTATCCGGTACCTGGATATCTCGGACGGCAACATGGCCCAGGGTTCCATGCGTTGTGACGCCAATGTGTCGATCCGCCGTCAGGGCGACCCTGAGCTGGGAACCCGCACCGAGATCAAAAACATCAACTCGTTCCGCTTCGTGGAAAAGGCCATAAATTACGAGGTCATGCGGCAGCGGGAAATTCTCGAAGACGGGGGCCGCATCATTCAGGAAACCCGACTCTACGACAGTGACCGGGACGAGACCCGCTCCATGCGCAGCAAGGAAGTGGCCAACGATTACCGCTACTTCCCGGAACCGGATCTGCTGCCGGTGGTCATTGACGATGCCTACATCGAAGCGGTGCGTGCCGAACTGCCGGAACTGCCGGATCAGAAACGAGAGCGCTTTGTCGCGGATTTCGGGCTGAGCCCCTATGACGCCGGAGTGCTGGTCAGCAGCCGTGAAATGGCGGAATACTTTGAACAGGTAGTCGCTATCTGCGGCGACGCCAAACTGTCGGCTAACTGGGTGACGGTCGAATTGCTGGGACTGCTGAACCGCAACAACTGGGAGTTTGTCGACTCCCCGATCAGCGCCCGGAGACTGGGCGACCTGATCGCCCGCATCAAGGACAATACCATCTCCGGCAAGATCGCCAAGACCGTATTCGAAGCCATGATCGAGGATCAGGCGGAGGTGGACGCCATCATCGAGAAGCAGGGGCTCAAACAGGTTACCGACAGCGGCGAAATCGAGCAGCTCATCGATGCAGTCATCGCCGGCAATCCGGACCAGGTTCAGCAGTTCAGGGATGGTAAGGAAGCGGTATTCGGCTATCTGGTAGGCCAGGCCATGCGCCTGTCCCGGGGCAAGGCCAATCCCGCCCAGGTGAATCAGATTCTCAGGGATAAACTCAAGTGAAGGATAATCAGTGAAGGAAGAAAAGAAGACCGGCGCCGCGCGCACCCAACCGGCCACCCGCAATGAAGAATGGAGCGACGAGCGGCTCAGTGAGTTTCTGGGTCTGCAACCGCCCGCCAGTATGCCGGCAGATTATGCCGTACTGCTGAAAGCCTATCGTGGCATGACGGCCGATCTGTTCGCGCGCTTCGTACCGCTGTTCGTGGCGGCCGGACGGGATGTCAATGCCACCCTGGACAATGGCAGTACCATCCTCGACCACCTTTCGCGGCACCGGCGCAGTGACGAGTATGTGGCGGCACTGGAAGCTGCCGGCGCGCGGCGGGGACGCGGCTGAGCTCTGAACGCCCTGCTGCGACTCGGCTGCCGAATTGGACAATCCCCGCTATCCGGGCTAACTTTTAAGGTCCCTGTTCTGAATAACCGGCTGTTCTCCCGCCCTGGGAGTCACGGCCGGCCCACTGGGAGGGACCGTGACATTGCATCGACGGCTGGGTAGCGGATTCGTTGTGCTGGGTATCGCCTTTGTGGTGCCGGCACTGGCCCTCCTGGTTTTCGAGCCCCGCATGGGATTTGCCACAGCACAGGACTACTTCGATCCCCTACTGGCTCGGAAGGGCTGGGATTCAACTATCTGGGCCATCGCCGACCTGACTGAAATTGTCTATTCCCTGGTACTTATTCTGATTGCTGCCTGTCTCAACAGTGGCCAGATTGCAGCTGACAGGCTGTCGACCCGCTGTGCCGGCGTCACCGCGGCAGGAGCGGCGGGCCTGTTCCTGTTGGTGGGTCTGATCGGAATTGTAGCGGTCGACAGTGCCACCCTGGTGGCTGCCCGGGGCGCTGCACTTACCGACTCCTCGCTCGCCTCGGTGATAGTGATCCGCTCGGTGCTGCGCGTGGCCAGCGTGTTCATGCTGGGACTGTTTCTGATGTTTTTCCTGCTGCTTGCCCGCAGTGAAAAACTGCTGCATCCCCTGGTTATCCTGCTGGGCATCTTTCCCGCGGGGGCGGCGCTGGCGATGCCTTGGCTACTGTTGCCGGCACCGTTGCTGTTCGTACCCTGGTTCCTGCTGGCGGGCGTTAACATGCTGGTTACATGATGGCGGCCGCCTGACAATTCGGGCGACGCTCTGACGGCACGTCGGCGCGGGCATTAAAACGTTTCGGGACACTAGTTGCCGATGACAGTGGCCCCGGCCAGGGACACCTGTTCGTCTTCGCTGCCGCGTGCCCCGCTGGCGGTCACCGCACCAATCTGCTCCCCGTTCAACATAACCGGTACCCCGCCGGCATAGTGAATGCCGCCTTCGACCTCTTCAATTTCTCCGGCTTCCAGTAGCCGACCGTATTCACCGGAGAAAAGCCCGGTCTCGGTAACCACTTTGGCCTTAGCCAGGGCTATTTCATAGGTGCGGGCGGAAGCCCCGTCCATCCGGTGAATCATCACCGGTGTGCCGGCATGGTCGGCGACGACAATGGTCATGTTCCAGCCATTGTCGCGGGCTTCGGCCAGCGCCGCATCCATGGCGCGTTGCGCCATCTCATAATTCAAAACTGTGGCCGGGGTATCCTGGGCCAGTGCGAACCCGGACAAGCCAAACCCGACAATCATTACGGTGGAAGCCAAAAAACGTTGGAACATGAAAAACTCCTGTAGTACCTGTGGTTAAGGAACTGTGGAAATTAACAAGTGTCGGAATGCGGTGCCACGCAGATCGCATGAACTGAAGCGTCGTCGCGGCGAATTTCGCTCCCGGTCCGGAGCGAGGCTCCTGGCCGGGCGCGACTGGACATCGTGCAGCAGGAGAGTTAACGTCAGAAACTCAACCGAAACATCAAAAAAATATGGTTTGGTGACACGGGGGTTAGGCTCATGACCGGGATAATAACTGGGAGATTCACCAAGGGCATGGCGAGAGTCGTGTCACGGGTTATGTCGAGAATCAGGGATAGCCAGGTGAAATACCCTCCAGGAACAGCTATTCCGGTTTCGTTTCAATTAACACGCACCGCCATGAACCGGGGGTTTCTCTACCTGCTGCTGTGGCTGCTGTCGAGTTTCCAGGTCACGCATGCTCAACTGAATCCCAGCCAGCAGGTGCAGGATTTTTTCGCTCTGTCGGAATGGAAACTGCCTGACTATTTTCCGCCCGGCCCCACAACCCGGGTCCTGGACGACTACCATTATCGGTACTATGCCAACACCGACACTTACCTGGCTGTGGGCTATGACAGGGTCTGGCTGCTGGGAGGCGAATTTGGCACTGACATAATCGATGTGGGGGACTTTCCCGCCATCCTGGCACTACTGGGAGAGTTTCCCGACCCTGCCGGCAACCTATGGACCCTCACCGTATCCGGAACCATCTATTCGGAAGATTCGGAATATGTTGAAGCCCAGGACAATCCTACGGAATACCGACTCACATTCAGAAACTTTGATCGCTATGTCTGGACCAACGTACCGACACCGGATTTAAACGATGCGGAAAAAATCATCAGCGACTACGGTTTCAGCCTGGCCGGAGAAGTTGCCGGGGTCGACCTCAAGTTCAGTGCTGTCGCTTACGATACCGCGACCAGGAAGTCGCTGGTGGTAACGTTCTCGACTCCCCATGAAAAAGGAACACTGACCTACTATCTGTTGTTTGACTTTGCTCGCTGAACTGAGATTCCCAGCGACTCGAAACCGTATCGATCACGACAGTCCGGTCAAGAACCTGTCAGCGCGAAACAGGAGTGTGGTCTGATGTAGACCCTTTACTGGTGACGTCGCCTGGGACCGCTCTTTTTCTCGGCAGGCTTGAACTTGGAACTGCGGGTGAATCCGGGCGCCTTGGCAAGCAGCCTTTCATCCGGGTGGACACAGGCCAGCTTGTAGCCCAGTTTCTCCTCGATTGCCGGCACCAGGAAGGAATCCTCCTCGCAGGCGAAGCTGATCGAAGTGCCGACAGCACCAGCCCGTCCGGTTCTGCCGATGCGGTGCACATAGTCCTCGGGTTCTTCCGGCAGCGTGTAATTGATCACGTGGGTGACATCCTCGATGTGCAAACCCCGACCTGCCACGTCAGTCGCGACCAGCACCTTGAATTTGCCGGACTTGAATCCTTCCAGTGTATTAATTCGTTTATTCTGAGCAACCTCACCTGACAACATGCCACAATCCACACCATTCCGGTGCAGATTGTCGGCCAGGCGGCGCACCTGATCACGGCGGTTGCTGAATACGATAATCCGCTCTGCTCCCGGTTCGGAAATCAGGTTATAGAGCAGATCGTACTTATCTTCGGTGGTTACCAGATAAACAATCTGCTCGACGCTTTCAGTCGCGACTTTCTCGGGCTCCACTTCGACCAGGATCGGATCCTGGGCCCAGCGGTCGCCGAGTTCATGAATCTCCGGGGTAAAGGTGGCGCTGAACAGCAGGGTCTGACGGCAGTCCTTTTTCGGAGTCTGCCCGATCACCCGGCGGACCTGGGGAATAAACCCCATGTCCAGCATGCGATCGGCCTCGTCGATGACCAGCAATTCGATCAGTCCCAGGTAAAGCTTGTCGCTCTGGACAAAATCCAGTAACCGGCCCGGGGTGGCGACGACAATATCCACTGGCTGCCGGGCCAGCGCCTTTTCCTGTTTGGCATAATCTTCGCCACCCACCAGGGTGACCGTATGCAGTTCGGTGTGGCGGGTCAGTTTGTAGGCATCGTCGGCGATCTGGATCGCCAGTTCCCGGGTCGGCGCGATGACCAGCGCCCGGGGCTCGGCAACGAACCGTTCTTCCTCTGCCGGGTTGCTCAGCAGGTCATTGATAATGGTGATCAGAAACGCCGCGGTTTTGCCGGTGCCGGTCTGCGCACGGCCAGTCACATCGTTTCCCTGGAGGGTATAGCGCAGGCTCTGTGCCTGGATAGGCGTGCAAAATTCAAAGCCCAGGTCAGCAATTGCCTGGCGCAATGGCGGTTGCAGATTAAATGTGTCGAATGAAACTTTTTCGTTACTGCCTGATTCCATCTGATCCTTACCGGTCAGGGAGGTGCTGAAAATATCGGTGTGAGTCCCTGAAGAGCGCCCGCATGATAACCGAGAACGGGTGCAGCGCAAAATATCACGGTCCCGGCCGGGTATCGAGGCTATCCCGGATTGTTACCTGAGGGAGGGCATCCAGGGGCGACAGGGGCAGAATTGTGGACTGAGCTGACCGGAATCCGGTTACAGATCCACTTTACCGGACCATTCCTCCGCCAGGGCGCCAATTACCGGCAGCGCAAACCGCTCCCCCTGGTAAGCCTTGACCATCAACACAATCCACAATACCAGGGCCAGCAGATTCAGCAACGGAACCAGAAATATCAGAAAGACCAGGAAACTGGTGAACAGGACATTGAGCAGGGTGATGACACCGAAAGTGATAATCGACTGCATGGCATGGAAGCGGACGAATCCATTCTGCTTCTCCATGAGGATGACTACCAGGCCGCTGATCCAGCCCAGTACGTAGGCCAGCAGCGCGGCCACATTTTCATCGACTCCCAGTGATTTCTGACTCACGTTTTTCCCCGTCCGGTTAACTCTGTGCAGCTTTCAAATTGCCACAGGTCACACTGCCATTGCAACCGCTGCATCATAAAGACGAAGCCTGATCGCTGTCAGGTCGGTGAAATCAGCGTGGCGATGCTGGAGTTTGTGAACAGGCGGGACAGTGGGGATCCCTGCGCAGGCGCAATTCACGCCACTGCATGGCAAAGGCATCGAGCAGCAACAGGCGCCCCACCAGACTGTCGCCAATGCCGCTGACCAGTTTGATAGTCTCCATGGCCTGCAGCGTTCCAATCATGCCCACCACCGGCGCCATGACGCCATTGCGGGCGCAGCTGGCATCCTCGTCGTCCCCTTCCTGGTAGAGGCACTGGTAGCAGGGACTGTCGTCGTTTCGACTGTCAAACACGGTAACCTGCCCTTCCATGCGGATGGCAGCACCGGAAACCAGCGGTACCCTGGCTTTCAGACAGGCGGCATTGATCGCAAAACGGGTGCTGAAATTGTCGGTGGCGTCCACCACCACTGTCTTGTTACTGACTGCCTGTTCCAGTTCGACACCCAGCAGGCGTTTATTCAACAGGGTAAGCTGCACATCCGGATTCAGGCCTTGCAGGGTACCGGCAGCCGATTCCACCTTGGCTTTGCCGATGTCTTTCTCTCCATGCGCAATCTGTCGCTGCAGGTTGGTCAGCTCGACTTTGTCGTCATCGGCGATAGTCAGGTGTCCCACTCCGGCCGCCGCCAGGTACATGGCCAGCGGACAACCCAGGCCACCCATTCCGACAATCAATACCGATGCATCCAGCAGCCGTTGCTGTCCGGCCACGTCCAGTTCCGGCAACATGATCTGGCGACTGTAGCGAAGAAGCTGCTGATCCTGCATTGGCTGAATTATTCCGGTGTAGACATGCGGGCAGCGGTAACTCTATCCAATCCGGCCAGATCCTGCCAGCCCCGGATTTCCGTGTAACCGGACTCCATCAGCAATGCAGCGACTGCCGCTGCCTGGTCGAAGCCATGTTCCAGCAGCAGCCAGCCTCCCTTCTGCAGGCAGCGCCGCGACTGGCTGATGATGTCTCGAATCCCGGCCAGGCCGGCCTGTTCGGCAACCAGTGCCTGGCGCGGTTCAAACGGCAGACCGTCCTGTTGCAGGTGAGGATCGTCCGCTGCGATATAAGGGGGATTGCTGACAATCAGGGCGAACTGGCGTGAACCGAACGCCGCCAGCCAGGAGGATTGCACAAACCTGATCTGCCCGGCACCCAGGTTCGCGGCATTGTGCCGGGCCAGTTCGAGACTCGCCTCACTGCAGTCACTGGCAGCCACCTGCCAGCTGCCACTGTGCCGGGCCAGGGCGATGGCGATGGCGCCGCTGCCGGTACCCAGGTCCAGCAGGTGCAGGGGCTCTGCCTCCCGGCCGGCCAGGCATTCGAGAGTTTTTTCAACCAGCAGTTCAGTTTCCGGACGTGGAATCAGCACCCGCCGATCCACCGCCAGCTCAAAATCCAGAAAGCCTTTGCGCCCCAGCAGATAGGCGATCGGCTCACCCTGGCGGCGACGCGCCAGCAGGTCGGCGTACTGCTGCTGCCGGGCCGGCTCGACACGTCGCGCCGGATGGGCCAGCAGACTGGCCCGCGAACAGCCCAGGACCTCGGCAAGCAATAACTGACAATCCAGTTCCGGGCTGTCGCTGACCTGGCGCAGGGCATCGGACCGGGCCAGTAACCCGGCAATGTCCGCTGCTTCCGCATGCGGTTCCGCCACCACCGCGCGCACTATCCTTCCGCGGCCAGACTGGCCAGCTGGTCGGCCTGATATTCATTGATCAGCGGTTGGATCACCGCGCCCAGATCGCCTTCCATGATTTCCGGCAGGTTATAAAGAGTTAACTTGATGCGATGGTCAGTAACCCGCCCCTGAGGATAGTTGTAGGTGCGGATCTTTTCCGAACGGTCACCACTTCCCACCAGCTGGCGGCGGGTATCGGACTCCTCCTGGGCCTGGGCCCGCTGGGCCTCGTCCAGCAGCTTGGCCTGCAATAGCGACATGGCCCGCGCCCGGTTTTTGTGCTGCGAACGTTCGTCCTGGCATTCCACCACGATGCCGCTGGGCAGGTGGGTGATGCGGATAGCCGAGTCGGTCTTGTTGACATGCTGACCGCCGGCGCCGCTGGCCCGAAAGGTGTCGATACGCAGGTCGTTCTTGTTCAGTTCCACTTCGTTGACATCTTCCAGTTCCGGCATGATGGCAACCGTACAGGCGGAGGTGTGAATCCGCCCCTGGGTCTCAGTCTCCGGCACCCGCTGTACCCGATGGGCACCGGACTCGAACTTCAGTTTCTCGTAGACATCGCGACCCTCGATACGCAGGATGACTTCCTTATAGCCACCATGCTCACCGGGACGTGACGAGATGATCTCGCTCTTCCAGCCATTTCGTTCCGCGTAGCGGGAATACATCCGGAACAGGTCACCGGAGAAAATTGCCGCCTCATCGCCACCGGTACCGGCGCGA
Organism: Pseudomonadales bacterium; assembly: GCA_024234395.1. Taxonomy (GTDB): domain Bacteria; phylum Pseudomonadota; class Gammaproteobacteria; order Pseudomonadales; family Pseudohongiellaceae; genus NORP240. The sequence continues at coordinate 13,956 of JACKOH010000001.1, read as the reverse complement.
ATCTCCAGAAACACGTTGCAACTGTCCTTGGAATCGCGGGGCAGCAACAGTTTCTGCAGCTCCAGTTCCAGAGTTTCCAGTTCGGCTTCCAGGCCCCCTGTCTCCTCTTCGGCCATGGCTCGGATCTCGGCGTCACCGTCCTTGAGCATGTCCCTGGCGCCCTGCAGGTTTGCCGCCGCCGCCAGGAACCGCTGATAGCTCTTCACCACCGGGTCCAGTTCCGAATATTCCTTGGAAAGTTCCCGGAACCGGTCCTGATTGGCGATTACCTCGGCGTCGCTCAACAGGCCTTCCACTTCATCGAAACGGTCGTTCAGGGCTTCCAGTTTGGCACGAATAGACTCTTTCATCGTTTACGGCGTGTGTCCTTCCTGCTCGTCCAGGTCATAGAGTTCCCGCACCAGTTCAATCAGTTCTTCACGCCCTTCGGAACTGGCATGTTTCATTTTTACCGTGGGCGTATGGATCAGTTTGTTGGTGATACCCCGCGACAGCGCTTCCAGCACTTTTTCCGCGGGATCGCCCTTTTCCAACGCGCGCAGCGCTTTCTCCAGCTCCGCGATCCTGACCGCATCGGCCCTGCCGCGAAAACACTTCAGGGTCGCCACGGCCCCCAGGGAGCGGACATGCCGCTGATAATCGACCACGCCCCGCTCGATTATCTGCTCCGCCTCGCTGGCCGCCTGGTTGCGGCTGCGAACGCCGGCGTCGATCACGCCACGGATGTCGTCGATACTATAGAGGTAGGCATCCGGGACTTCCCCGACTTCCGGCTCGATGTCCCGGGGCACCGCCAGATCCAGCAGCAGCATGGGCCGGTGGCGACGTTGCCGGAAGGCTTTTTCCACGGCGCCTTTGCCCAGCAACGGCAACTGGCTGTTGGTGGATGACACGACAATATCGGCATCGACCAGCTGGTCCGGAATTTCCGACAGCAGCACGCCATGCCCTGCAAACCGGCCGCCCAGTTCCACGGCCCGTTCCAGGGTGCGATTGGCCACCACGATCCGGGTCACGCCTTTTTCCTGCAGATGCCGGGCCACCAGTTCAATGGTGCGTCCGGCACCGATCAGCAGCGCACTCAGGCTCGGCAGGTTGGAGAAAATGCGCTCCGCCAGGGTCACCGCGGCGTAAGCTACCGACACCGGGTTTTCCCCGATCGCGGTATCGGTGCGCACTTCCTTGGCGATGGAGAAGGCTTCCTGAAAGGCTTTGCCCAGGTTGACGCCGATCGTCTCCAGCTCCCGTGAAACCGCGTAGGCCGACTTGATCTGTCCCAGTATCTGAGGTTCGCCCAGGACCATGGAATCGAGCCCGGCGCAGACCTTCATCAGGTGCCTGACCATCTGTTCCTGCCAGTAGAAGTAGCTGCAGTTGCTGACCTGGGCCGGTTCCAGCTGATGAAAATGTGCCAGCCAGTCGGTGACCTGGCGCTGAATGGCGGCAAGATCCTCCTCCCGGGCCAACTCCTCGCTGCTGCGCAGGTCCGGGTTTACTGGGTCTCCGGCCAGATCCACCGACAGGTACAACTCGGTGCGATTGCAGGTCGAGACGATAACCACCTCGTCGACCCGCTCGATTGCACTCAACTGGGCAATGGCCCGAGCCACGATTTCCGGCGGAAATGCCACCTTTTCGCGCAATTCGATCGTCGCGGTGTTGTGATTGATACCTGCCAGAACCAGCGCCATGGATTATCCGGGAAATCTGTCGGTGTCTGTACCGGGCCCCTGACCACAGCCTGAAGGCTGAAATCGGGCTGCGTCCGGGACGGTCTGTTATCTTACCTGACGGTTTTAGAAGTTACCTGAAGAAAGTTACCTGAAGCCTGAAGACTGTTGCGATCCGCTTCAACGCTTTGCCGAAAAAAGGGCGCTATGTTACACAGTTGACGCTCTCCAAGTCTATCTGGAGACCGTTTTCCGCCCCTCTTTACGGATCTCCAGGTCGGTGCCGGAAGCTCCGGAAAGGGCGTGTTGCGACCCGGTCAACCTGTTACAATCCGGTCACCCCCGAACTCAACGATATGACGATGCCTTATTCAACCCTGTCAAGCCATCCCTTTAAATCAGACCTCCTGTCGGGCCTGTTTCTGCTGATTCTGGCAGCCACTGTGCTGACCGGCTGCGCCGGCGCCACTTCTCAAGACCCTTCTCAGGCTCCGTCCAGAGGAGTCGCGACAATGGCCGCCGGCACTAGTCCTCCGGCCCGCTCCGCACCGGAGCCGGAACCGGCTATCGACTACGGGGCATTTTCCGAAGAGCAATTGTATCAGGCCATTGTCAGTGAACTGAGTGGTCAGTCAGGTGATCTGGAGCAGGCCAGCGACAATTACTACCGGTTGGCGTTTGAAACCCGCGATGTGGCAATCGTGCGGCGTGCCAGCCAGTTTGCGGCGGCTACCGGGGATATCAATGCGATGGTGCAGCTGGGGCTGCTGTGGACCGAACTGGAGCCGGAGAATGTCGACCCGCATCTGCTGCTGAGCTTTCAGTTGCTGGACGCCGGGCGCTTCGAAGACGCGGTACGTCATATGGCCCAGGTCATCGAACTGGGCGGGGAAATGGATTTTGCCACCCTGTCGGCCCGCAGCCAGCGGCTGCCGGCGGCGCGTCGCTCCCGGCTTATCGAGAGCCTGCGGCAATTACACGAACAGTATCCAGAGCAGCAGTCGATCCAGTACGCGGTGGTCGAACTGTTAAGCCAGAATCAGCAACCGGAAGATGCGCTGGTGGAACTGCAGATTCTGCGGCAGAACTACGGTGAGAGTCCCCGCGCCCTGCTGACCGAATCCCGGCTGCTGCAGACTTTGGAACAGCCGGACCGCGCCCTGCGGGTGCTGCGTAACGGCGTCAGGGAGTTTCCGGACGAAAAGCCGCTCCGTTTCGGCTACGCGCGGCTGTTGATCCAGCAGGAAGATTTCGAGCAGGCACACCGCCAGTTTGAAATCATCATCGAGCAGGATCCGGAAGATTACGAGGTTATTTATTCCACTGCCCTGCTGGACATGGAACTGGAGAACTATGACCAGGCCATGCAGCGTTTGCAGCAACTGATCACGGCCGGCCATCGGGTCAGCGACTGCCAGTTCTATCTGGGTTATATCCACGAGCAACTCGAGCAGCCCGAGCTGGCAATACCCCACTACCGGGCCGTGGATATCGGTGCGTCGAACTTTGTTGCCGCCCAGCAGCAGGCAACCCGCTTTGCCATGGAGCTGGGCCGCTTCGACGAAGCCCACGACTGGCTGGTGGAACTGTCCCGCGGCCAGCCGCGGCTGGAAGTTGTATTCACCAATGTTGAAGCCAATCTGCTGATGCAGATGGAACAGTACGACCGTGCCGCGGCAGTGCTGGAAGACATGCTGCAACGTTATCCCAATGATACCGATCTGCTGTTCACCCGGGTTCTGCTGCACGACAATCTGGGCGACATGGACAGCGCCGAACGGGACCTGCGCCGCATCATCACCCTGCAACCGGATGACTACCGGGCCCTGAATCACCTGGGTTACATGCTGGCCGACCGGACTGATAGGTATCAGGAAGCCCTGGAACTGCTGGAACGGGCTGCCAGCCTGGCTCCCGACGACCCGGCGGTAATCGACAGCCTGGCCTGGGTGCAATACAAGCTCGGCCGCTACCAGGAATCTCTGCAGAACCTGCGCCGTGCCTTTGCCGCCTTCCCCGACCACGAGGTGGCCTCGCATCTTGGCGAAGTACTGTGGGCGATGGGCCGTGAGCAGGAGGCCATGGAAGTCTGGGAGGACGCCCTGAAGGAAACCCCGGACAGCCCCATTATCGGCGAAGCCATGCAGCGCCTGACCCGGTGACGTTGAATCGTGGCCAGCTGTAAACCGGGCAGAACTCCCACCCTGTTGCTGATAACCGGAGTCCTGCTGGCAGCCTGCCAGACCGCTCCGCCGCTGGAGGAATCCACCGCCTGGCAGGTACGCCAGGCGGACCTGCTGGCGTTGACGCACTGGCAATTGCAGGGACGGGTCAATGCCCGCTATCAGAATGAATCCCATACTCCCAGGATCCGCTGGGAACAGGACGCTGACCACTACACCATCCGCCTGTGGGGAACACTGAACGCCGGTGCTACGCGCATCGAAGGCCGTCCCGGCCTGGTCACATTGGAACAGGGCAATGAAGTTCGAACCGCGAGCAGTCCCGAGGCGCTGATTTTCGAACAACTCGGTTACGAACTGCCGGTTTCACAACTGGAATACTGGATCCGGGGCCTGCCTACTCCCGACCAGCAGCATCAACTGGAACTGGGTGAATTCAATGAACTGATTCATCTGCAGCAATCAGGCTGGACGGTTCGCTACGAGGATTACCGGCTGTTCGGCGACTACAGTCTGCCGCGCCGTATCGAAATGAGTCGCACGGAAAACAATATCCGCTTGATCTTCGTCGGTCTGGACTGGACGGTAGGAAACCCCCTGAACTGACGCCGGCTTAACCTGTCAGACTCCGGTCACTAGCACTATGAATCCCCCTCAGCTGACTCTACTCTCACCTGCCAAGATCAACCTGTTTCTGCATATTACCGGTCGTCGGCCGGATGGCTATCACAACCTGCAAACGGTTTTTCAACTGATCGACCTGTGTGACACCCTGACCTTCAGCACTGGCGGACTGCCACCGGGTGTGCTGTCCCTGCAGTGTGATCAGGCAGCGGTACCGCTGGACGGCAATCTGATCCTGCGGGCCGCAGACTTATTGCGGCAACACGTCGGCAAACCTGACCTGGCCGCGGCTGTCACCCTTGCCAAGCGCATTCCCATGGGCGGTGGCCTGGGCGGCGGCAGTTCCAATGCCGCAGTCACACTGCGGGCCCTGAACCAGCTATGGGGGCTGGACCTGCCACAGCAAACCCTGATGACTCTCGGCCTGTCCCTGGGCGCAGATGTACCGGTCTTTGTGCTGGGCCGGAATGCCTGGGCCGGGGGCGTGGGGGAACTGCTGCAACCCCTTGATCTGCCGACCCGGCACTACCTGGTTTTGTGGCCCCGGGTCGAGGTTGCCACAGGCGACATATTTTCCCATCAACAATTGACACGGGACTCCGCAGCCATCAAAATTGCCGACTTTCTCGCCGGCCGGGTCAGAAACGACTGCGAAAACGTGGTTCGAAAACTGGTTCCGGAGGTCGACGAAGCCTTGAACTGGCTTGGCCGGTTTGGCAAAGCCAGCCTGACCGGTACCGGTTCCTGCGTGTTTGTCGGCTTCGACAACCTCGAGGAGGCCAAACAGGTCCTGGGTAAGGTACCGGCCCGGTTTCAAGGCTTCATGGCCAGCAGCCTGAACCGGCTGCCCGCCGCGTCGGGATGTGAAATTAGGGAAAAACTCGAGTAAAATAGCGCGTTCTACTGGGGTGTCGCCAAGTGGTAAGGCACAAGGTTTTGATCCTTGCATTCGTTGGTTCGAATCCAGCCACCCCAGCCAAATTCCTGAGCGCCGGCAACAGGCCGGAGTTCGCCCGGACCGACCGGGCCGAACAGAAAAGCGCGGACGCGACAGTTAACACAGATATAAACAGTCAGAGCTTGCAATAAGTCCCCTGCCCCGATAGGAAAAGTTTGTGGTGAGTAATTTGATGGTGTTTGCCGGAAATGCCAATCCGGCGTTGGCCAACAGTATTGCCAGACATATTGGCGTTCCGCTGGGAAATGCCAGCATCACCAAGTTCAGTGACGGCGAAATTTCGGTGGAACTGAACGAGAATGTCCGCGGCAAGGATGTGTTCATCATCCAGCCAACCTGTGCTCCGACCAACGACAGCATCATGGAACTGATGCTGGTTGCCGACGCCCTGCACCGGGCCTCGGCCAATCGCATCACCGCCGTGGTTCCCTACTTCGGATATGCCCGGCAGGACCGCCGCGTACGCTCCGCCCGGGTGGCCATCAGCGCCAAGGTGGTGGCGGACATGATCAGCACCGTGGGTATCAACCGGGTACTGACCGTGGATCTGCATGCCGAGCAGATTCAGGGCTTTTTCAACATCCCGGTGGATAACGTTTACGGGTCGCCGGTGTTGACCGACGACATAGAAAGACAGCGCTACAAAAATCTGCTGGTTGTGTCGCCCGACATCGGTGGTGTAGTGAGGGCACGGGCAGTGGCCAAGCAGCTCAACGTGGACCTGGCCATCATCGACAAGCGTCGTCCCCAGGCCAACGAAGCGCAGGTCATGCATATTATCGGTGACGTTCAGGATCGTTGCTGCCTGATCGTGGACGACATCGTGGATACCGCCGGAACGCTCTGCAAGGCGGCCGACGCGCTCAAGGATCATGGTGCCCGGCAGGTGGTGGCCTATTGTACGCATCCGGTTCTGTCCGGCGCGGCGATTGAGAATATTGAAAAATCCAGCATGGATTCGCTGGTGGTGACCGATACCATTCCGCTCAGTGAGGCAGGAAACCGCTGCCGCAAGATCCGCCAGCTCAGCATGGCGAAACTGCTGGCCGAGTCGATTCGCCGGGTCAGCAACGAGGAATCTATCAGCGCGATGTTCGACAATACCTGAGCGGCCATTTTCAACGAGCAAGGGTGGCGAAAGGTAGCGTGAGGCAGTAAAAACTCAAGAACATCGAGCCGAAGTACAGGACAGGCAGACTGGCGAGGTCTTCCTGTCTTTTTTAACCCTGGTTTTATACCAGAAACCCTGACTGTGTAGTCATGCTGGTCGCAAGCCGGCTACACGACTAACGGAGGACATCATGTCTGACGCGTTTGAACTGGAAGCCAAAGTTCGGACTGACCTGGGGAAAGGTGCGAGCCGCCGCCTGCGTCGTCTGAACAATGAAATACCCGCTGTTGTTTATGGCGGCGACAAGGAACCTCTTTCCATCACCCTGTCGCATAACGAGATGCTGCATGCGACGGAAAACGAGGCATTCTTTTCTCATATCATCACCCTTAAGGTCGGCAACGACTCTGAGCAGGTCATCATCAAGGATCTGCAGCGTCACCCTGCCCGGCCTTTCCTCATGCATGCCGATTTTCAGCGCATCAAGGCGGATGAAGAGATCACTGTCCACGTGCCCATTCACTTCCTCAATGAGGACAAGTGCAAGGGTCACAAACTGGAGGGCGGTATCGTCAACAAGATCCTGACCGATCTGGAAGTTTCCTGTCTGCCGGGCAAACTGCCTGAGTATCTGGAAGTGGATCTGCTGGAGCTGCACATTGGCGACTCGCTGCACATCTCCGACATGACCCTGCCGGAAGGCGTTACCAGTGTGGCGCTGGCGCACGGTGGCGACGACGCGGACTCGGTGATCGTTACCATCATGGCTCCGAGAGCAGTTGAAGAAGAAACCACCGAAGAAGGTGAAGAGCCTGAAGCACCGGCTGCCGGCGCAGGTGAAGAAGAGTCCGACGAGGACTGATCACCAGCCTGACCGACCGCACGGGAAACACCTATGCAAGGCAATCCCATCAAGCTGATCGTGGGCCTGGGTAATCCAGGCCCCGAGCATCGGTCCAACCGGCATAACGCCGGCGCTTTGCTTCTCAACGAACTGTGCCACCGCTATCACGGCCAGATGCGCTACGAATCCAAGTTCGCGGGCGAATTCGGAAACGCCAGTATCGATGGCAACGAAGTCAGGTTGTTGTTCCCCACCACGTTTATGAACCGCTCGGGAAGATCGGTGGCCGCGGTGTGCCATTTCTTCAAGATCGAACCGCAGAACCTGCTGGTGGCTTACGACGAAATCGACTTCGACGTGGGAGTCACCCGGCTCAAGGAAGGCGGTGGTCATGGTGGCCACAACGGGATCCGGGACATCATCAATGCCCTGGGCGGAAGCAATAATTTTTACCGGCTGCGAATCGGCGTGGGACATCCCGGTCACAAGTCCATGGTAGCTAATTATGTCCTGTCCGATCCGTCCAAGTCTGAGGCGGAAGTTATCATGGCGGACATCGATGCGGCGCTACGGGTAATGCCTCAGGCCGTGTCGGGCAAGTGGGAAGAAGCCATGCGCCTGCTGCATACCCAGAGCTGAGCGGTCCAACCCGTACTGAACACCTTTCAACACGGAACTGAACTATGAGCGTCAAATGCGGCATCGTCGGCTTGCCTAACGTGGGCAAGTCCACCCTGTTCAATGCCCTCACCAAGGCGGGCATTGCGGCCGAGAATTTTCCATTCTGTACCATTGAGCCAAATTCCGGCGTCGTCCCGGTACCCGACGAGCGCCTGGACACACTGGCGGCAATCGTTCAGCCCCAGCGGGTGGTGCCCACCACAGTGGAATTCACCGACATTGCCGGCCTGGTGGCCGGTGCCTCCAAGGGGGAAGGACTGGGCAATCAGTTCCTGGCCAACATCCGCGAGACCGATGCCATCGCCCACGTAGTGCGCTGCTTCGAAGACGAGAACGTGACTCACGTTGCCAACCGGATCGACCCGGCGGCGGATATCGAGACCATCAATACCGAACTGGCACTGGCCGATCTGGAAAGCATCGACAAGGCCGTGAACCGGGTATCCCGGGTCGCCAAGAGTGGCGACAAGGACGCCCAGCGCCTTACCCAGCTGCTGGAGCGGGTCAAGACCCACCTGGACGAAGCCAGACCGGTACGCACGCTGGGCCTGAGCAGGGAAGAGCTCGCCTCGCTGTACGAGTTCCACCTGCTTACCGTCAAGCCGGTACTGTATATCGCCAACGTCGACGAGGATGGCTTCGAGAATAACCCGCACCTGGACAAGGTACGCGAGATCGCCACCGACGAAGGTGCGGCGCTGGTCGCAATCTGCAACAAGCTGGAGGCCGAAATCGCCGAACTGGAGGACGAGGAGAAGCTCGACTTCCTGCAGGACCTGGGCATGGAAGAACCGGGCCTGGACCGGGTCATCCGGGCCGGTTACAAGCTATTGGGTCTGCAGACCTTCTTCACCGCCGGTGTCAAGGAAGTTCGTGCCTGGACAGTCAAGGTCGGTGCGACGGCTCCCAAGGCCGCCGCAGTGATACACACCGATTTCGAGAAGGGCTTTATCCGCGCCGAAGTGGTCGGCTACGAGGACTTTGTCACCAACAAGGGAGAAGCCGGGGCAAGGGATGCCGGCAAGTGGCGCCTGGAAGGGAAGGACTATATTGTTCAGGACGGCGATGTGATCCATTTCCGCTTCAACGTCTGATCATTTCTCCTATACCTCAGTAGACGTTAGTAGCCACCCATAGACTAAGCATATAACGTAAAATCAACAGCTTACATTGAAAAAGCCTGGGTCTTCTGAGCCGCCGACGTCTACTGTTGGATTTTGCATTCCAGGATTTTTGGGGGTACAGTTGGGGGTACTGCTCAAAAATTTTGGGGGTACCGCCCCCCCCCATCCTGGAGGTGCCAATGCCAAAGGATCTACTTACCGAACTCAAAGTCAGGGCGGCGAAGCCGGAATCACGCTCGTATAAGCTCAGTGATGGCGGCGGCCTGTTCCTCTTGGTCAAACCAAATGGCAGCAAGCTCTGGCGCTGGAAGTACCGCATTGATGGCAAGGAGAATCTTTACGCTATCGGCCCCTACCCTGATGTAGGCCTATCAGATGCCCGAACGGAGCGGGACTCGGCACGGCAGCTCGTCAAGCAAGGCATTCACCCATCGCACGACCGCCAGGAGATAAAGCGGCGCAATATCGAGACACTCGAAGAACGCAAGCGAGCCATGGAAAGCTCTTTTGCCAAAGTCTCGGCTGCTTATCTGGCTGAGGTGAAAGCGAGCTACAAGCCAGGCTCGTACCGCGCCAAGGAAAGCCGTATCCGGAAATATCTCGCACCGAAGCTGGCCGAGATTCCAATCAGTGAGATCGGAGTCAAAGAGATACGTCCCGTCCTGGAGGCCTGCAAAGCCCACGGTGCCTGGGCCGGGATTCATGTGAAGGGCGACCTGAACGCAATTTTCGAGTATGCAATCGTACGGGGCTTGGCCGACGCCAACCCGATACCAACGCTGCGCGGACTGCTCAAGATACCTCCCAGCCAAAGCAAGGCAGTCTTGACCGCCGAGCAGACCCGCGCCTTCTATCGAGAGCTACGGGCTTACCGTGGCTACCCAGAAACAGCCCTGTGTCTGCGACTCATTGCATTAACCGCCTGCCGACCCGGCGAAGCAGCCGATGCAGAGTGGAACGAGTTTGATTTTGAGGAACAAGTATGGCGCCGACCGGGGGAGAAGATGAAAGCCGGACGCGACCACGTCTGCCCTCTTTCTGATCAGGCAATCCAGGTGATCGAAGACCTTCGGCCAATTACCGAAGGTGGGCGCTATCTGTTTCCTCACCGTAGCGGCAAGGGGTTCACGACGCCCAACAGATTGTCGTATGCCATGCGTGACATGAATCTGGGGCCGAGAACAACACCCCACTGTTGGCGAACCACTTTTTCCACTTGGGCCAACGAGCAGGGTTTCCGTCCCGATGCCATTGAGCGCCAGCTAGCCCACGTCGAAAGCAACAAGGTGCGCGCAACTTACAATAAGGCAATCCTGCTCTCCCAGCGCCGTGAAATGATGCAGGCATGGGCTGATTATCTTTCGGCAGCAGAAGAGGCGGCTGTAAATACATCTGAGTCAGCTTCCAAGCCGACATCCAAGAAGATTGGTGCTCGTGCTCGCAGAGCGGGCTAAGCTTTATGTAGCACCACTGTTGGACTGAGCTTCGCCAACCGAAAGCGTCAAATACGGATTATTTAGAATTGGTTCGTTGAACAACACCGAGCCATCTGCCAACAAGTAGCCATGCAACCGCCGCGACTTGCGTGGCCCGGTGACTTCGCAAGTCCAGATGTTCAGCCCATTGTCTTGCTTGCGGTGCAGTCCCAACTTTTCGAACTTCTTCTGAGCCCACTGCCAGTCTGAGAGCTTCTCTGTCTTGGCAAGCTTCGCTATCTGGGGATGCTCCTGGGCATAACGCTGGAACACCCCCGGGCTGACGAGATACACGGTACCGTCTACGGTGTGTACCAGCGCCTTGGCGTCGTTGATGATGAGTTTTCGAGCCTGGATGCGCTGACGCAGCCATTCCATGAAGTGTTCGCCGGAAGGTGAGGCATTTCTCCGCTCTGGCTCCTCATCCGGCACTGGAGCGACGACTTCTTCTTTTGGAGGTTGCGGCGGGTCGGCTGTTGTAGGTGCCGAGGAGTCATCCAGTAGGTTGAGCAGCGCGTTTACGCCATCGTCTGCCATAACTGATTCTGCCGGCCCAGACTGATCCAGATCGGCGTCGGGCACATGATGGCCGGCATTCCCTTCGCTGGGTGCAGGCGTATCCTCTTCCCCTTGATCGACGTCAACGTTCCCCGTGAATGCAGGCGGTCGGTCGGCTGCTTCCCAAATTGCAGCCGGCGATAGCTTCAGGAACGTGAAACTGTGCGACCAGCCCCCATCGCTGGTCACGGTCGCCTTCCAGATCGCTTTGTCGTCCGGCGTGGGCTGTGCGATGCCGTGGTCCTGCATGATATTGAACAGAGCAGTGTTGTTGGAGGGTATGCCTTCAATGCCCTGGGACAGCAGATAGGCGCGCAGCTTGTCGGAAACGGTCTTGCTCACCAGCCACAAGGCATCCTGAGTCAGCCAGCCATCGGAGGCCTGGGGCTGGTTAAGTTTGAACTCTTCCCTGAGCAGATAGCGCAGGCCATCCAGCAGTTTCCGCTGCAGGGTATGTTTGGGCGCGGCGATCGCCTTGCCGGGGTCGCCACCGAGTTCCTGGGCAACCGAGGCCTGGTCAGCCTGTATTACCAGCTCGCCGAGGGTGCCGGCATGCTCATATTGCCCGGCCAGGACATACAGCAAGGCAGCCCACAGATCGGGATACTGGCTGAGCCAGTCAAGGATTTCACGATCGAGGAGCCGGGTGTACAGGAGTCCAGTAGCGGCACTGTGCAGGCGGTACTCCCTGTCCTTGCGATAACGAAACCGGTATGGCCGCTGCAATGAACCGTGCCAGGGGTGCCAGAGGGAGCCATCGGTATGCTCCACATGCAGGTCGACGGCGATTTTGCCAATGTCGTGCAGCAGCGCCGCATAGGCGGTGGCCGCGGTCCAGGCCTCCGCCTGGGCGGCCTGGGTCTCCGGGGTGGTACCGGCGGGCAGCAGGTAGGACTGTCGCAACTTGAGCGCATAGGCGACGATTTCCAGGCTGTGGTCGAGCATTCCGCCAGGATAGGCGTGGTGATGCCCCTCAGAGGCCGGGAATTGTTGGACCAGTTCCGCGTAGCGTTCCAGGGGTGCCAGGTACAGAGTGTTGAATTGACGACGAGATAGTGACGTCCGCTGCCAGATGTGTTCCAGCAGTTTCCGCCGGCGAGGCGTTGCCAGCAGAGACGCGGCCGACTCAGGTCGCGTCAGCCCTTTGGGCATCTCCGAGGCGGGGGCTTGTGGTTCGCCGGCGGTCAGGCGGACGCTTTTACGTTGGAACAGGGAAAACATCTGAAACCCCGAACAGTGTGACCGGGCTGGGGCCTTTTGGCCTTTTCGGGTAGAGCCTTTCCCCTTCCTACCATTCCCTTGCCCCTTCCCAGCCCTTTGGCCCTTGATGAGCCCTAGGGTATAAGTTAGCCCATGGTATTCAGCCACAATAAATAGGATTCGTGCGGTTCCGTATTGTTTGCGGAAGGCTGGCTGTACCTTGTCTACCATCGGTGCTTTCAGCAACAACAGGAGAGGGACATGCGACCGCAAAATACACCGGGGGAAGCCAGGATTGACAAGGTAAGGAATAATCCTTACCCTATAGGCATGAGTATCACCGACAGGAGCCCGACCATGCCTGGCATCAATGAACAAGCTACCCTGACTTCCAAAGGGCAGATCACCTTGCCCAAGGCAATTCGACAAGCCCTGGGTGTGACCACCGGGGGCAAGGTGTCCTTTGAACTGCGCGGCGGCGAAGTGATCGTCACCCGTGCCGACGCCAAACATGAAGACCCGGCCATCGGTGCCTTCCTGGGATTGCTGGAGCAGGACATCCGCCAGGGTAAGCACGTTGGCAACCTGCCGGACGATCTTGCCCAGGCCATGCTGGCGAATCTGGAACACTCGGTGGATATCAATGAGGACATCGAAGGCGAAGTAGCCCTTTGATGCAGCGCCATGGATGGATACTGTTGTTCCATGACTGCATCGTGGAGCAATTGCAGAAGCTGCACGCAGCCGCCGAGCGTGCACAGCGGAGTGACCCGAAAGGCTACGAGAGTAACGCCAACGTCAAATTGTTCAGGGCGCTGACGCAGTTGATCCTGGAGATCGTGCCCAGTGATCCAGGGCGAGATGAATACCGGCAGGGCAACACGCTAGGGCCAGAGCACCGGCACTGGCGGCGAGCTAAGATCGGAAGGCGCTTCCGGCTGTTCTTCCGCTACGACTCCAGGTCGAAGACCATCGTGTTTGCCTGGGTCAACGATGATCAGACATTACGGTCATCCGGCAGCAAGTCCGACCCCTACGCGGTGTTCGAAAAGATGCTCAAGCGAGGCAACCCACCGGATGACTGGGAAAGTCTCGTGACAGCAAGCCGATCCGACTGGTCGACGAAGGAGAAGCGATAGACCTCCAAGAGGTTAAAGCGATGAAAGCAACACCGACGATTACGAAAACCGAGCGCGCCGGTCGATGGCTGGGGCGCATGTGGCATGGTGTTGCTCGTCGCGAGACGCGAGCTATTCATTGGCTGGCTGCAAAAGGACTGCCTGCTGGTGTGGGACGTCTGTTGCTATGGGGCCTCAAGTTCGGAGTGCTCGGTGCCTTGATGATCACGGGGTTCTGGATTGTCGGGTTCCTACTTGTAGGCACCTTGGTCGTTTGGGCTGCTCTTAACTCGAATGATGCCAGTGAAGCAGAGCCAGAGTGGCGTGAAGGTCACTCTGGCTTTGGCCTGTACGACAAAAACGAGTGGCGTCATGACATGGGCGACCCTGACGATCCTTGAGCCAGCTCA